>NZ_CP185392.1:0-3394556 GCF_049177125.1 Paraburkholderia sp. DD10
ACCGTAAGCGCGAATTTAAACGCACCTAGAATTCCAAGCTGAACGAGCGCAGGCTTGCGTCCGCAACTACAACTTGCGGACGCAACCGATGACAGAGAACGAAGTTGATTTCTTTCCGCTGCGGGTGACCGGCGTGACTGCGGCAGGCAAGAGGAAGTTTGACGCCGAGGGCAAGCGCAGGTTGATTGACGCCTGCCTGCAGCCTGGTGCGTCAATTGCCGGACTGGCGTTGAAGGCGGGTGTGAACGCGAACCAACTGCATAAGTGGATTCAGTTGCGCGAACGCGAGAATGCTGCCGCAGCGACGGTGGCCGTTGCGCCTTTGCCGTCGTCGGCGTTCGTGCCGGTCGTCACGGTCAACGAGGCGGCGCCGGTGCGCGTGAACCGCGAGGCCGTGGCAGTGCGGGAGCCGGCCAGGAGATACGAATCGGCAAAGCCCGCGACACCGGCCCGACTGTCGACGCAGTTGCCCAACGGCGTGACGCTACAACTCGAATGCGGCGCCCACGATGGTGCTCTCGTGAAGGCGATGATCGAAGCGTTGGGAGCGCGCTGATGTTCCGCTTCGACGCGGACCTGCGGATCTACCTGCACCGTGAGCCAATCGACTTCCGGGCCGGGATCAATAGCCTGGTCACGCTGGTTGAGCAGTCGATGCAGCTCGATCCGCTGGCGCGCGCCGTGTACGCATTCCATAACCGCAAGCGCAACCGTGTAAAGCTCCTGCTTTACGATCGCTCCGGCTTCTGGCTCATGTTGAAACGGCTCGAGGCGGACCATTTCGTCTGGCCTCGCCGTCAGCAGGCCGTGGTCGAGCTGACGACGGAGCAGCTTCATTGGCTGCTCGAGGGCATCGACATCGACGCCGTTCGCCGCCATCCCAAGCGGCAGTACCTTCACGTGGACTGAAGCGAGCCTGACCTTGTTGCCGGTAAACAACGGCGGGGGCGACGGTTACAAATTCACGTAAACCCATCGGGCCTCGCGCTTCGCTATGGTGGAGCGCATGACCATCCCCGATCCGTCCCGACTGCCCAAGGCCACCAAGGCCTACATCGACGAGCTCGAAGCGCGTGCAGCGGCTGATGCGCAGCGCATCGCCGAGCGCGACGCGCAGATTGCGGAATTAACCAGGCGCCTGGATACGCTCGAAGAGCAGTACCGTCTTGCGTTGGCCCAGCGTTTCGCCCCGAAGAGCGAGAAGCGCAAGGACCGCGTGTTCAACGACGCCGAACAGATTGCCGCAACGGAGCCGGCTGAGGAAGACGACGATCTTCCCGAACTGCCCGATACGGGACTACCTGATACAGGCGCCCCTGCGCCGGGCAAACGCGGTCGCAGGCCGCTTCCAGCGGATCTGCCGCGCGAGCGCGTTGAATACGATCTGCCGGAAGATCAGAAGGTTTGCTCGTGTTGCGGCAACGCACTGCATCGCATCGGCGAGGACGTGAGCGAGCAACTGCATATCGAAGTGAAGGTCACGGTTCGCCAGAATGCACGTTTCAAATACGCGTGTCGGCATTGCGACACTCATGCCGAACGCACGCCGGTCGTGCTTGCACCCATGCCCGCCCAACCGCTGCCGGGCAGCCATGCCAGCGCGGCGATGATCGCCACCGTCACTGCGGGCAAATTCGTTGACGGCACGCCGCTGTACCGCATGGCCGATGTGCTTGCGCGCTCGAACGCACCGGTCAGCCGTGGCACGCTGGCAAACTGGATCATCCGCCCCAGTGAACTGCACTACAGCCGGCTGTATGAAGCGCTGCACAGAACGCTGCTGTCGCAGGGCTTGATCCACGGTGACGAAACGACGGTTCAGGTGCTCAAGGAGCCCGGCAAATCCGCGCAGAGCAAGAGCTACATGTGGTGCTACCGCAGCGCCGAAGACAGTGCCGAACCGGTCGTGCTGTTTCAATATCAGCCTGGCCGGGGCCAGCAATACCCGAAGGAATTCCTGGGCGACTACCAGGGCATGTTGATGACCGATGGCTATAGCGCCTGGCGCACGCTCAGGAAGGCCACGCACTTCGGATGCATGGCTCACGCGAGGAGAGCATTCACCGACGCCCTCAAGGGGCAGAAGAACAAGCCCAGCCCCCGCGTGGCCAAAGCGCTCGAGTACTTCCAGGCGTTGTATCAGGTCGAGGCGCTCGCCAAAGGCGAACTGCCTGACGGCGAGACGCGCGTCGGCTACACGTGCCGCCTTCGACAGCAGCATAGCGTGCCGTTGCTGAACTCCTTCAAGGCGTGGCTGGACGAACTGGCGCCGAAGGTACTGCCCGAAAGCCTGCTGGGCAAGGCAATCAGCTACTGCCGCAATCAATGGCCGTACCTAAGCCGTTATGCGATGGACGGTCGGGCCCCAATCGATAACAACGTCATCGAACGGGACATCAGGCCATTCTGTACAGGCAGGAAGTCATGGCTCTTCGCCGACACTGTCGCTGGCGCTAAGGCAAGCGCAATGGTGTATAGCCTGCTGCTGACGTGTCGCGCCTGCGGCGTCGAGCCCTATGAATACCTGCTGCACGTTCTGACCGAGTTGCCGCAGCGCGCATCGGATGCCGACGCCACCGACCTGCTGCCATTCAACTTCGCCAAACAGAAAAGCGCGGCGATGCCTCCCTGAGCGTTTCAACGGCAGATCGCTCGCACCCCATCCGAAGTTACCCGGTAACTTCGGGCGGTGACACTATCGTTCGGCGATGAAATACGCATCCCACTGCGGCGAGGAGGGCTCAAGCCGGCGCACGATCGCGTCGTCCGCCCGCGTGATCAATCGTTCCAGCATCTGACGCTTGGTCATCGCATAGCGTCGTGCCAGGCGAGCCAGGGCAAGGTCGGCTTCCGTACTCATCCACATGTCGAGCCGCCGATCCCCGTTGCCGCTCTCGCCCGCTGTGGCTCTCCTTGCCCGATAGGCAGCTTGCCGTTGTGCCGTCGTCAATGCCATCTCACACTCTCCACTCTCGTTACCCGGTAACTGACGCTTGTAATGATGTTACCCGGTAACGGAATGTCCGGCGATGTGTGCTTAATTTACCGCTTACAAATAACCTTTCGGATCACACCCGCGCGGGTGGTCTCGGAATAAATCCTACCGGTGCTGTCCGAGTAAGCTTCCGTCGTGCCAAGCAATTCGTCCTTCAGATAGTAATATCCGTCCCCTGCTTTCGTCAGCGAAAAACCTGACGTTCCCGGCACAGTCCACGCTCCGCTAACCCACTTGAATGTCAGAGGCTGTCCGTTACTCCGATAGGCGACGATTTTTGGCGTGCTCGCATTAACCCAGGTCAGGTCAAGCCTTCGCTGCCAGTTGTTGACCCAGTAGCCGCCCATCGCCGCCTGTGCTTTGTCGAACGGCTTCGAAAGGTAGCTACGACTGAACACGAGCGGCGACGTGTCACCGCTTGCGAAGTCAGTTTCAGACAGCGTGACAATCCCGTTCGCCGGAAACACCGGGTCTGCCACGGGGCAGCTATCGTCAGGCGGGGTTTCAGTTGAGTTACACCACTGATTAATCAGAGCGAGGTCATTGATACACGCATAGTTGCCCATCCCGCCCGGGGTATTGCTGGTGACATCAAGCTGGCAAGTCGCGGAGCCCGGCGTTGCACCGGACTTCGAGTAAAGCGTGAAGCAATCGTCCGCGTTCGCCCCAAACGCCATCGTGAGCAGCATGAGTGCGGCCAGTAAGCGGGCCGCCATCCCCGCAGGAATTTCGTTAATTCCGTTTCTTGTCATGGTTGTCCCTATTGGTTGTACTTGGCTCAAGCCCAAGCACCCTATAGGGACCGCAATGAACAGAAGATCCGAAAATTCCTAAAATGACACTTCACTTGCGCAAGCGTATGTCGGACTTCGCCCGCACCTACACGTGACGTAGGAAAATGACCTGGCGCTCGTCATCCATCTGTCAGATGCAACGCCTGTGCATGACGAACTCGTCGGCATTGCGCCTTTATTGGACTTGTGCGTCTCTGGACCGATTTATCCACACAAACTGGGAACAAGCTTGTGGACAACCTGCGCACAGCCATGCCAAGTGATTGATGCGGCAGGCCTATTGCCCCCCGGCTCAACCGCAGGCAGAGGGTCGCTTCAATGCCGCGCATCCTTCTGACGCAGCGACTCGGGCAAGCCACACAACACAATCAGTGCGCAAACCAGGCTCATCGCGCCGATCACGTACAAAGCCGGCGTCGTACTCCCCGTCAGATCCCTCACGCGCCCCACCATGATCGGACTCACGATCCCGCCCAACTGCCCGAGCGTGTTGATCAACGCAATCCCGCCGGCCGCGCCGGCGCCCGTCACGAGCTTGGGCGGCAGCGCCCAGAACGCGGGGATCGACGCCACCACCCCCGCTCCCATCACGGCCAGCGCGACGATCAGCAACGCAGTCTGCTTGTCGAAGAAGCCCGCGGCAAAGAACCCGATCGCCGACATCGCCAGCAAGCCGAACACAAACTTGCGCCGCTCGCCGCTCGCGTCGGATAAGCGCCCCACCACCACCATGCAAATCGCGCCGCACACATACGGCACCGCCGTCAGCAAGCCGATCACAGTCGGATTGTGGGTTCCCGCCACGCGAATCAGATGCGGCGCCCAGAAATTCAAGCCATACGAACCCACCTGGATCAGAAAGTACACGAGGCCCAGCGTCAGGAATCCCGGTGTCCTGATCGCGCCCAACAAGGAATGCCCCGTCTCGGGATGACGGCTTTGCTGCGTAATCTGCGCCGTCAGAAAAGACTTCTCTTTCGGCGACAGCCAGCCCGCTTCGTCGATACGATCCTTCAGCACCTTCAACACCAGGAACCCCAGCACGACGCATGGCAGCCCGCCGAGCAGAAACAGCCAGTGCCAACCCGGCATGCCCAGCACGCCGTTCATATGGCCGATCACGAGACCCGCCGCCGGCGCGCCGACCAACCCGGAAAACGCGGACGCCAGAAACAGCATCGACGTAATACGCCCGCGATAGCTCGGCGGAAACCACAGCGTCAGGTAATACAGCACGCCGGGCGCGAAGCCCGCTTCCATTGCGCCGATCAGAAAACGCAGCCCGTAGAACTGCCATTCGTTGCTGACGAACACCATCGCCGCCGTCGCCAGTCCCCATGAAATCATGATCCGCGCGATCCAGCGCCGCGCGCCGACCTTGTAGAGAAACAGGTTGCTCGGTACTTCAAAGAGGACATAGCCGATCACGAACAGACTCGCGCCAAGACCATAGGCGGTATCCGACAGCCCGAGGTCGCTCTGCAACTGGAACTTCGCGAAGCTGATGTTGATGCGGTCGAAGAATGCGAACAGATAGCAGATCATGATCAGCGGCATGAGCCGCCACGCGACTTTGCGGATGATGGCTGCGGCATCGTCCGCGTTGCACTCATGGTTGCCGGTTGCGACTGCGCCAAGGTCACTCATGTTTGTCTCCAATGCCGGATTCGGCGATGCCGTCCGGTCGTGTAATCGGTTAGGGGGTTTAGATCTGTAGAACGTATTCGGGCACCGCGTGCAGGTCGCGGTTGCGGCCGGCCTTCGCCAGTTGCCCGGGCACATCGTGGCCGAGCAAGGCAGGCAATGCGCGCGACAACACGAGCAGCTTTTCCAGGTCGATCGCCGTGGGAATGCCCATTTCATCGCACAGGTTCACGAGGTCTTCCGTGCAGATGTTGCCCGACGCGCCCGGCGCGAACGGACATCCACCGAGACCGCCGAGCGCCGCGTCGAAACGGCGCGCGCCCGCGTCATACGCGGCCAGCACATTGGCGAGACCCAGGCCGCGCGTGTTGTGAAAGTGCAGCGTGAGCGCCGAGGCAGGCAGCCGTTCGAGCACGCGCGCGACGAGCCGCGCCACCTGGCGCGGGTTCGCCATGCCGGTCGTATCGGCCAGCGTGACGCTCTCGATGCCCATCTCGCGATAGGCATCGACAATGCCGATCACCCGGTCTTCGTCGATCCTGCCTTCGAACGGACAGCCGAACGCGGTCGCCACCGTTGCGTTCAGCAGCACGCCGGAACCCTGAACGTGCCGCACGATATCGCCGAACGCAATCAGCGACGACTCGCAGCTCATCCGCATGTTCGCGCGGTTGTGCGCCTGGCTCGCCGACATCACGAGGTTGAGTTCGTCGGCGCGCGATGCGAGCGCGCGTTCCGCGCCCTTCAGGTTCGGCACCAGCGCGACATAGATCACGCCCGAATGCCGCCCGATCTGCTGGAACACGGCCTCGCCGTCGCGCAAAGCGGGAATCGCTTTCGGCGAGACGAACGAGCCCGCCTCGATACGCGTGAAGCCCGCGGTGGAAAGCGCGTTGATCAGTGCGATCTTGTCGGCGGTGTCGACCCAGGTGGGCTCGATTTGCAAGCCGTCGCGCGGCGCCACTTCCTGCACGATCAGCTTGTCGAAATGCGGGGCGCTCATTGCATGGCTCATTGCATGGCTTGCGTCGTTCATTGCACGGCTCCTTCGCGGCGCAGCCGCTCGATGTCATCGCTGGCGAAACCCAGTTCGCTCAGCACGCTGCCGGTATGTTCGCCGAGCGCCGGGCCCGACCAGCGCACTTCGCCGGGTGTGTCCGAGAGCTTTGGCACGATGCCCGGCATCTTCACGGATGCGCCACCGGGCAATTGCGCTTGCAACAACATGTCGCGCGCCTGGTAATGCGGGTCGGCCACGATGTCGGCCACCGAGTAGATGCGCCCCGCCGGCACTTCCGCGCGTTCGAGCGCGGCCAGCACGTCGTCGGTGGCGTGGTGCGAGGTCCATGCGGTGATCGCCTGATCGAGCATCGCGCATTGCTTCGCGCGGCCGTCGTTATGCGCCAGTGCGGGATCGTCGGCGAGATCGGCGCGGCCGATCACATGCATCAGGCGTTTGAAAATCGGATCGCTGTTGCCGGCGATCACGACGAAGCCCTCGTCTTCCGTGCGATACGTGTTCGACGGCGCGATGCCCGGCAATGCGCCGCCGCTGCGTTCCCGCACGTGACCGAGCAGATCGTATTCGGGCACGAGGCTTTCCATCAGATTGAACACGCTTTCGACGAGCGAGACGTCCACCACCTGGCCTTCGCCCTGCCCTGTCTTCACGCGCAGCAGCGACATCAACGCGCCGATCACGCCATGCAGCGACGCGAGCGAATCACCGAGACTCACGCCGACGCGCGCCGGCGCGCCATCCATTTCGCCGGTCGTATAGCGGATGCCGCCCATCGCTTCGCCGATCGCGCCGAAGCCCGGCCGGTCGCGATACGGGCCGGACTGGCCGTAGCCGGAGATGCGGACCATCGTCAGTTTCGGGTTGATCGCGTGCAGCACGTCCCAGCCGAGGCCGAGCTTTTCGAGCGCGCCGGGGCGCAGGTTTTCGATCACGACGTCGGCATCGGCGGCGAGCCGTTTGACGATATCGACGCCGTCGGCCGACTTCAGGTTCACGCACACGGACTTCTTGTTGCGCGACTGCAGATACCACCAGAGCGAGGTGCCCTCGTGCAGCTTGCGCCATTTGCGAAGGGGGTCGCCGGTTTGCGGGGCTTCGATCTTGATGACGTCGGCGCCGAACTCGGCCATGAGACGCGCGGCAAACGGCGCGGCGATGAGGGTTCCGATCTCGACGACGCGGATACCCTGGAGGGGTCCACCCATTGTGCTGTCTCCCAAGCTGATTTCGTGTTGAGAGACAGCTTAGAAGCGACGCCGCGGCGGCGTCCAACCGCAATTCGCCAACGACCGTTCGCGAACGGCGAACGCTCAGCTTGCAGCGTCGGCGGGTGGGGCTTCAGTGGCTTCCGAGGCTTCGATCGAGCGCAGATGCTCGAACAGCAGGCGGCTCACCGGCGAAAGCGCCTCGACGTCGCGCACCACCAGCACGAGGCTGCGTTCGGACCAGTCGTCCTCGAGCGGCACCCCGACCAGTCCTAGCGAACGCCCCATCAGTTGATACACCTTCAGCGGCAACACGCCGACGCCCATGCCGGCCTGCACCATCCGGCAGACCGCGTCGAAACCCGGCACGTGGATACGTAGCCGCAACGGCTTGCCGGCCTGGCGCGCGGCCATGTGAGTGCGGGCATTGATCGAACTGGCCGCGTGCAGGCCGACGTGGTCGCCGTCCAGCGTTTCGGCGAACGCGACGCTGGCGCGCGCGGCCAGCGGATGGTCGTCGCGCGTCACGAGCACCAGCGAATCGCGCCGATAGTGCACGACGTGCAGATCGCGCGTGTCGGCGTCGCCGGAACAGATGCCGAGGTCCGCGAGGCTGTCGTCGACCGCTTCGACCACGCCGCCGCTCGGCCGCTCTTCGAGGTCGAGCTTGACGCGCTCGTGCTGCAACTGGAACGCGCGCAAGTCCTCGGGCAGAAATTCGACGATCGCCGACAGATTGGCCATCATCCGCACATAGCCTCGCACGCCGCTCGCATGGCCGGCCAGTTCGATGCCGATATTTTCGATGTCGCGCATGACGCGGCGCGCATGATGCAGCAGCGTTTCGCCGGCCGGCGTGAGCGTCATGCCGCGCGCGTTGCGCTTGAACAATGTGGCGCCCACGGCCTGTTCGAGCTCGAGCAGGCGCTTGCTCGCGGCGGAGACGGCAATCGCTTCGCGCTCGGCGGCACGCGTGAGCGTGCCTTCCTCATAGACGGCAAGGAAGAGTTGCAGCGTGGTGAGGTCGAGCTTTCGTAGAAGGTTTTTGATGACCATGGCGAAGCGCCGGGCGGTTGTGCGATCCGTCTATTTTGACATCGGGGTAACGCCGCGGGGTAACGCCAATGCAGTATCGCGAGCGCTTCCGCTCTCAATGAATGCCGCATGAACGCGCGGATCGATGCGCAGCGCCGCCGCACGCATCCCGATGTTGCATGAGAAAATCACAGGCTCCTCATGCCATCGATCACAAGGAACGCCATGACTGCCTCTTTTCCGATTCGCGCGATTGTCACCGGCCACACGCGTGGTCTGGGCGCGGCGCTTGCCGAACAACTGCTCGCGCGCGATGTCACGGTACTGGGCCTGTCGCGCTCGCGTCACGCGGCACTCAAGGCGCGCTTTCCGGCACAACTCGAGGAAATCGAACTGGAACTGGCCGACCCGGTCCGCGTCGCGCAATGGGTCGCAACCGATGCGCTACGTGCATTCGTGAGCGGCGCGCAATCCATCTTGCTGATCAACAACGCGGGCATGGTGCAGCCGATCGGTCCGCTCGAAGGGCAGGACGCAGCGGTCATCGCAAGCGCGGTGAGCCTGAACGTGGCTACGCCGCTGATCCTCGCGAGCGCGCTGGCCGCGGCGAGCGTCGACGCGAATGATCGGCGCATCGTGCATATCTCCAGCGGCGCGGCCCGCAACGCGTATGCCGGCTGGAGCATCTACTGCGCGACCAAGGCCGCGCTCGATCACCACGCGCGCGCTGTTGCACTCGACAGGAATCGCGCGCTGCGTATTTGCAGTCTCGCGCCGGGTGTGATCGATACGAACATGCAGGCGCAGATTCGCGATAGCGGCACCGAGCAGTTCCCCATGCGCGAAAAATTCGAAGACCTCAAGCGCAACGGTCAACTGTCGACGCCCGAGCAATGCGCGATGCAATTGCTCGATTACGCATTCAGCGATGCATTCGGGCAAACGCCGGTGGCCGACATTCGCGAGCTCGCGAAGCAGGCTTGAAGAGCGCAAGCAGCGCTCCCGAAAATCCTCACCTTCCGGCTGACATGCCGACAACCAAACACGCCGGGCGCACTATTCGCGTCGCGCCTGGCGGCTTCCGAAGTTCGAAACCGATCGCCGAACGTGCTCCCGAAAACCCTCACCTTTGGCACGCGGCGATTGGGGTCCGACGCAAGCCGTGCATCGGACCGCTCCCGAA
Organism: Paraburkholderia sp. DD10; assembly: GCF_049177125.1. Taxonomy (NCBI): domain Bacteria; kingdom Pseudomonadati; phylum Pseudomonadota; class Betaproteobacteria; order Burkholderiales; family Burkholderiaceae; genus Paraburkholderia; species Paraburkholderia sp. DD10. The sequence continues at coordinate 9,878 of NZ_CP185392.1, forward strand.
AACCCTCACCTTTCGAACTTGGTGGCAGGCCGCAAAGGCATGCTGGGCTGGGCACCGATGGTTCCAAACGGGCCACTCCCGCAAACCCTCACCTTTAAGGCCGCGTGAGTAATCTGCATCCCCAGGTAAGCGGCGGCTCGTCGAACGATGAATCGGACGATGTGTCAGCCGGCGCTGTTCACATCTGGAAGGTGAGGATGAATGGCGCGCGCGGCTCACGGATTGGCCGATCACTCGCAGGTCCCGAATATCCTCACCTTTGAGCGAGCGGACGCAATACAAAGGCCGGCCATGACGATCGCGTGAGCCGGTTTATCCACGCAATCAGCGTGTTTTAGCGGCTATCGTCACCGGGAACCGCGTGTTGCAGACCCCTCGGCGCACGGCTCCCGAAAACTCTCACCTTTGCGCCGCGTCGCCGCGCCAGCGGCGTTTAGCTCGCCAGTTTGCGGAACGTTTCCAACACCGCATCGCCCTTGAACGGCTTCACGATCCAGCCTTTCACACCGGCCGCCTTGCCGCGCTCTTTCATCGCCGGGCTGCTTTCGGTAGTCAGCATGATGACGTTGACGGTCTTGTTCGCGAGCTCGCCGCGAATCTTCTCGACCATCGTCAGGCCGTCCATGTTCGGCATGTTGACGTCGCTGATCACCAGCTTGATGCCGGGGCTCGCCTTGAGTTTGGCGAGGCCGTCCTTGCCGTCCACCGCCGTGTCGGCGTCCAGACCGTTCTTCTTCAGGAAGCCGGCCACTTCATCGCGCACCGTGCTCGAATCATCCACCACCAGAATTTTCGACATGTTTTTTCCTATGACTACACCTAGAACAACTCCAGCTCGCCGCTGGTTTCTTCCATCGCACTCGTATCCGCGACGAAGTCGACCGGCGCATCGGCGCACACGCAGATCGTCGCGGCGAGTTGCATGGAGCCGTTGAGCGTGACCGAATACGCCGACACGAAGTCCGGGTTCAATTCCCGCAGATACGGCAAGCAGTGCGCGCTGAGCACATAGGGCGTGGACATGCCGAGGTCGGGGAAATAGCGCAGCAGTTCCTGATTCATCGCGCCACAACATAGATTGCAGATTTCCAGAAAGACTTCCTGGAAAGGCCGCTCGACGTCGTCTTTCAGGTAATAGCCGCGCGTGGCGTCGTTTTCGTCGAAGTGCAGGATCAGCAGCAGCCGGAACACGATCGACGAGATGGTCAGCACGACCACCTGAGCGCCCTTCATCGCATCCGTGCGCGTGGCGTCGCCGGCGCCGACCGGCGCGATCTCGCACGTATCGCCCGGCTCGATCGGCAAGCGGGCCTGCGCGGCCTTGCGGAAAATGCGCTCGAAGCTGTCCCTGGCTTGTGCCGTAATCACATCCGCCCCTAATGCAAGGTCGAGCTAAACCGGTTGGCCAGCGACTCGACGCTGGCCAGCGACGCCGCGATCATCTTGCCGCCCGCCTGAATGTCCTGAAACGTCGACGTGATGGTCAAATCGTTGCGATGCAGGCTGTCGCGATAGCTCTTTGAAAGTTCTTCGGAGCGTGCAGCCAGCGCCCGCACCTCACTCGCCACCACCGCGAAGCCACGGCCGGCCGGCCCCGCGCGCGCGGCTTCGATCGACGCGTTCAGCGACACGATCACCACATGCCGAACGATCGACGACAGCTCCTGGTTCTTCGCGTGCATGTCGTGGTTCTGCGTCATCAGCGAGATCATCTGTTCGTGCCAGCGCTCGAACGTCGCGCCGAGATGCTTCAGTCGCGCCGCTTCGCCCGCGATCCGTTGCGCCTGACCGGCCCACTGGTCCTTATCGTCGGTGGCGGCTTTCAGCGCCGCGCGCAGTTCGTCCGCGCTTGCGGACTGCTGCGCAAGCTCGTCGCGCAATTGCGCGGCCAACGCTTCCAGGTGTTGCGCGGCCTGCTCGGGTTCGCGGATCGCTTCGGCGCGGTCCGACTGTTCGGCCTTGAGCGTATCGGCGCTGGCTTGCGCTTCGGCACGCAGGCGGGCTATCAGCCGCGCGGATTGCAGCTTGTGCGCGGCCAACGCCAACAGCGCGGTCACCGCGCTGCCTGCCACGGTCGCCAATACATACTGTTGAATCACCGCTCATCCTTTTGTAGTTCGTCGCGACGCAATCGCATTGGGCGCTCAGCCGGCGATCGCACCGAGTCGCAGTTCGCTGGCGGCGCCGCGCGCGTCCGCGCCGAGCGTATCGACGGCGACGCTATCCGGCAGGCACACGATCGTCTGGAATTGGCGGAACGCTGCGCCCTTTCGATCGTCGGTGAAACGCAATTCGATGCGGCCGTTTTCGCGCTCGAGGAAATCGCGGACCGCGTCCATGCCGACGCCGCGGCCCGAAACCTCCGTGATCGTTTCCGCAGTCGAGAAGCCGGGCCGGAAAATGAATTCGGCGATTGCTTCGTCGCCCAGCGGTTCGTCCGCGCGAATCCAGCCGCGCTCGAGTGCGATGCCGCGAATGCGTTCCAGCGCGAGGCCGCGGCCGTCGTCGCTAAGTGTGATCTGTAGGGCGCCGCGGTCCACGCCCACGTCGATGCCGATCGTGCCGGCCGGTGTCTTGCCTTGAGCGCTGCGAGTCTCGGCGGTTTCGATGCCGTGGTCCATCGAATTGCGCAGCAGGTGCATGAACACGTCGTTCAGCGTGCGGCCCGCCGCGCCGCGCAGACGATACCCGTTGTCGTCGATGTGCACGACCGGCGCCGGCTTGCCCAGTTCGCTCGCGAGCGACGGCAGCGAATCCAGCACGCCGGACAGCGCGTCACGCACGCTTTCGCTGCCTAGCGCGAGCAAGGTCTTGCGCATCGCGTCGCGCATCGATTGCAATTCCTGAAGCTCGTTCGCGTCGGTTCGATCCAGCATGCCCAGCGTGCGCTGGATGTGCTCCTTCTCGACCATCACATAGCGTCCGGCGTGACCGGCATCGTTCACGCCGGTTTTGCCCTTGCGGCCGAGACTCTGTTCGTTGATCCTCGCGTAGCTCTCGATGGCCTCGCGCGCGCGCGTCAACTCCCGCATCAAATGCTCCTGGTCCCACGGGCGGTCCGCATCCGGCTGGCGCAGTTCGTGATAGCTCTGCTCCGTTTCATGAACGACGTTGGTCAGATGCTGCAGGTTGTAGATGCGTGCGTTGCCCTTGATCGTGTGCATGTTGCGGAACAGTTCGGCAATCGCCGCGTGGTCCGCCTCGGAATGCTTGCGGATGATCCGCTCGTTCTCGCTAATGAAGCCTGCGGAGCTTTCAATGAAGTGATGGAACTTCTCTTCGCTCACCGCGAGAATCTCGCCGATCATGTCGAGACGGCGGCGCTGTTCGCTCGCTTCAGCCGCGAGCTTGCGCAGTTCGGTGACGTCGCGCACGCAGAGCATCAGGCGCACGATGACGTCGTTTTCGTCGGTGATCGCCGACCAGCTCAGGTCGAGAATCTTCACGCGGCCGTCGGGCATGCGCTTCGAAATCTCGCCTACCAGCAAATGCTGATTGAACGTGAAGTTGATGCAATCCTCGCCAAGGCACGCATGCACCGCGGCATCGATTCGCGAAAGCGCGTCCAGGCCGATATCGGTCTCCGAGAACGCCAGATCCATGAGGCCACGGCCGGCGATCTCCTTCGTTTCGAAGATGTCTTCCAGATACGCGGAGTACTCCGCGTGGATCACGGCGCCGTCGATCACCGTCAGAATGCCCTGCTGCATGTTCTGCAACATCGCCTGAATGTCGGCAGTTTTCTGCTTGAGTTGCGCGGAGCTTTCCCGGATCTTTTCGATCATTCCATTGAAGGCGACGATCGAATGGCCGATCTCGTCGAGCCGGCCTACCGGCACGCGCCGCGTGAAATCCTGGCTCGATGCGATCTCGCTCATCATTGCCTGCATGCGGCTGAGCGGGCGCGTGATCTGACGGTAAAGCAGCGAGCCGATCGAAGTCAGCAGAATGATCGCGATGCCGGTAACGATCGCGATGGCCGTCGTGGTGGTCGCGAGCGTGGCGCTCAGCGCGGTGATCGCTTCGTCTTTCTCGCGGTTTTTCTCGACCCGCAACGTTTCGACAATGCCTTCAAGCTCATCGCGATACTGCGCGACGTTCGCGAACAGATACGCCTGTGCGAGTTCGTTCTTGCCGGCGGCCTTCATTTTCGCCGTCTCGGCGATGGCGGAAAAGTAATTCCGCAGGCTGTCGTTGGCCTGGTCGACGAGACCCCTTTGCGCGTGGCTCGCGGCGTCCCTGGCCTGGAGCGCGAGCGCCTGTTGCAGCGAGACTCTTTTCTTACTGAGTTCGTCCCGAGCCTGCGCAACCACGTCGCCGTCGGGCGCATACACGAGCGTCATCGTGGCCAGTTGCACGTCCTTGACCTGCGATACCAGGTCGGCGGAGGCAAGCGCGCTGGGCACCACGCCTTCAGTTACCTTGCGCACTTCTGCTGCGCTGCCGCGCGTCTGATAGACGGCGTAAGCACCGATCGCGGACAACGCGACGAACATCAACAGCACCAATAGCGTGATGCGATGACGGATAGTCATGTGAAACCCCCGGGGTGTGGCCTTTGCGTCGGCTCTCGTCGGAGCAGCGCGTTTTTTACGAAATGGGTCGTACTTGCAGCGTCGCCGAGTATTGCTGACGCATGTTACTAAGCGATGACTACGGAGTTTTGCGCGCGGTCGAAAGCGCCGAATAAATTTCTAAAGTTTTCGCATGCCGCGCCGTTAATGGATGCCGCTTTATTCGTGTCTGTCACCGTTCCAACAAAATGCGCGCCCAGACTGAAAGCTTCACCATCCGTCACCGAGGAGCCTAATGATGAGCGTCAGCGTTCGCAGCTATCTATCTCCGACACTCGTGCTGCTTGCCTTCGACTGGCCGGAAGGCGGCACGCGTGAAGACTTCCTCGGCTTCGCAATCAAACGGAGCCCGGGTTTTTTCGCGGCCGACGGACAGGAGCGCGAAGCCAGCAGTTGGTTGCCGAACCGCCTGACGTTCCAGGGCGCCGTGCCGGACACGCAGAAAGACGCGCCTTCGAACGAGGCGCCGATTCAGAAATTCATGTGGTGGGACGCGCGCATCGACGAGCCCGATCGGGAAACGTCATTCACTTATCTCGTCTATCCGTTTGTCGGCACGCCCGATGCGCCGCAATTGCTCGACACGCAAAAGGGCGAATGCAGGTTAACGCTGCCCGCGCATATCGAATCGAAGGTCGGCACCTGGTTCAACCGCGCCGTGGTCAGTTCGCAGGCGTTCGCGCGCAAAGTCGCGGCGCTGCATCTTGCGCCGCATGCGGCTCCCACGACGGACCAGGCGTTGCGCCTGCGCACGTGGCTCGCGAACGATTTGCAGGACGTTTTCGACCTGACGCTCGCTCACGCGCGGCGTGCGGCTTCGGCCGTGTATCACCTCACCGATCCGCTATGGGCGATTCCTGCTTTCGAAGCGTTCGGCAAGCAGCAGGGCAAGGCGTCGCTCGCGATCGTCTACGATTCGCATGAAGTGGCGCGCAAGGGCAAGCCGCCCGCGCCTTCGCCGAATCAGCCAGCGGTCGATCAGCTCGCCGACCTCGCCACCTTCGCGCCGCGCGACAAGACGCACATCATGCACGACAAGTTCGTCGCCGTGGACGACGGCAACGGCGAGGCAACGCCGGCGCGCGTGCTGACGGGGTCGGCGAACTTCACCACCGAAGGCATCACCGAGCAGGCCAACGTGCTTCATCTGTTCGATTCGCCGCAACTCGCCGCGCTTTACAGCGATCGTGCGAAGAGCCTCGCCGCCAACCCGAGTATCGCCGCCACGGCGAAGCTCGCGCCGGGCTGGTCCGATTCGATCGAAATCGGCACCGCGAAGGTCCGCGTCTGTTTTTCGCCGGAACCGAAGGACTCGCGTTTGCAGATCGACACCATCGTCGACGCAATCAGCAAGGCGAAGCACTCCGTGTTGTTTTGTCTCTTCATGCCGACCGACGCGCCGATGCGCGATGCCTGTTTCGCGGCAGGCGACAAAGGGCGAATGATGTTCGGCCTCGTAAATCACATCAGCGCGCAATCCGCCGAAGCGGCGGAAAAGGCTCAGCAGAACGGGCAGATCGTCACGAGCACGGCATTGGCCAACATGGAGCTTTATCACCGCGGCCGCGATAAGCGCGATGTGATCGATGCCGAATACTTTTCGCCGGCCACCGTGCCCGCTGGATTCGAACCCGAACTGCGGCTCTTTCCCGGCGAGAGCGCGCCGGGCTACGCGCCCGTGATCATCCACCACAAGTTTCTCGTGATCGACGCCGAAGGCGCGAATCCGGTCGTCTACACGGGTTCCGCCAATATGAGCAACAACTCGGAACACTTCAACGACGAAAACCTGCTGGAAATTCGCGACCGCCGCCTTGCCGGCACCTATCTCGCCGAATTCCTGCGGCTCTACGAGCACTATCGGGCGCGCGCGTTGGCGATACGTGAAAAGAACAGCGGCACCCATCAGCGCTTGATGCTGGCGCCGAACGGCTCATGGGCGAAGAAGTACTTCGTCGCGGATAGCCCGGAGGCGAAGGCGCGCGTCGCGTTGGCGCACGGCGCGGATTGAGTTGGGTCAGCACGCGAGGCGTCAGCGGATTGATGGCAGATGCTTCGACGCCTCGCGCACAGTGAGCGGTGAGATGAGGTCGCGCGAAGCGGACAGAAAGCCGCTCACCGCCTCCGGAGCGTGCCGCGCGTAATCGCGCAAAGCCCAACCGATCGCCTTGCGGATGAAGAAGTCGCTTTCCGATGCCAACGAACGGGCGTAGCCGAACAGACGTGCTTCGTCGGTATGCTCGCGCCAGCCGAGTTGATGAAGCATCGCGATGCGCCGAACCCACAGGAATTCATGCTCGAGCGCCGCGTCCATCGCGGCCTGCGCCTGCGGGGTCTGTGCTCGCGCCGCTTTCAACACGTCGCCGACCACGCCCGCGAGCGGATCGATCGAATCCCACCAGGCGTTTCGTTGAGCGATTGCCAGTAGATGCGCGATATCCGCAATTCCGAGCGCCTGCCATTTGCGCGCCAACAGGTCGGTGGCAACGTATTGGTATTCGCGTTGCGGCATGGACCATAAGACATTGGCGCAGGCCAGCAAGTGCCCGGCATTGTCCGCGGGAAGCCGCTTGAACACCGGCGATACCGCTTGCCGCCGCAACGGCGCCGGCACGCCGATGAACGCGAACTGGTTTCGCATGCAGGCGCGCATCGCGAGCGAGCGCTGCGCGTCGGCGTGCGGGGCGAGCGCCGCCTTGATTTCCTTGCCGAAAGCGTGGGGTGTCATTGCGCGATGACTGCCCGATCTGAACCGCGTTGGATCGCATGGTCTATCTGTTTGCGGTTAACGATCGCCGATTTGATCGAGACGGGCAAGTGCTCCCGGATTCCCTCACCTTTGACTTCAAAGTGCGCAGACAGGTAGCGTTATTCTCACCGCGCGGACTCCCGAACCTTCTCACCTTTGAGCTTCCGTTTGAACCGGAACACCCCTCGCTATCGGTTACCGACTGGCTAGCCCTGAGCGACGTTGCCAACTCTGTCAGGAATAACGATCGCGCCATGCGGCCCATCGCCGCGGCCGCCGCCCGGGCCACCGCCGCCAGGCCCACCGCCGCCACCACCCGGCGGCGGTCCCCACCAACATCCACTCAAGGTTGCGCTCAACACGGCCAGGGCCGCAATTGCCAACAGCTTCTTCATGCTTTGCTCCTTCGCTATATCTATAGTCACGCGAACCCGTCTCCCGATTGGCGGCGGCACGTGTCACCCGCAACGTATCAATCCGCGAAAGATCATGTTTTACGGAGCCGTTACAACCTCGGTGTGAAAAACGATCGTTGTGGCAACCGGCTGCGGCAAGCGTCGGCGTCCAGCAAAGCGCAGGCGGTATGGGTGCGCCTTTCGGCGCGGTGCGGCGCACTCACGCTTTGTTTGCATATGGAAGAGGATGTAAGGGGAACAACGATATCGGCGGTGCACCGGGACGCGCTCGAGTGCGTTTTTGAACGCGCGGCGAATCACCCTCAGCGGCTGGGAGGCGCACTCCCTGGAGATCTTCACCTTATCGAAGGTGCGCGCCGATCGCGGCGATTCTTCACCTCCTGGAATGGCTCACCTTTGGGAAGCCGAGGGGGGCGCAACGAGTCCCGTATACCTCAAATTAATATCGTCGCTTGCCATGCTTTTTACGTAGTGCAGAAGCACTATCATCCAAGATTATTTGGACTGCCTTGAACTCGCTGGTGCTGTCTGTCCGAAACGGCATCATACGGAGATCGCTCATCGTGCAGAATCAGGGCATCAAAAATGCGCGTATCACGACTACGCTGTCCGCATCCGTCGTCGTTCCCTCGCTGCTGGTCATCGGCGGATTGCTGTTGCGCTGCGCTGTCTGGCCAGAGGAAGCCAACGTGCTATGGGCGCATGCGCAGGGCCTGGATAAGCCGTCAGTTCGACTGGTTCTATACGCTGGCCGTCACCCTCTTCCTCGTATTCCTGATCGTGGTGCCCGCGAGCCGTTTTGGCGACATCCGCCTCGGCCCCGATGATGCCGGGCCAGAGTTCAGTTTTGAATCATGGACCGCGATGCTATTTGCGGCAGGTATGGGTATCGGATTGATGTACTTCGGTGTCGGCGAGCCGATGCAGCACTATCTGAAGCCGCCCACCGCACTTGGCGACACGCCCGCGGCGACGCGTGAAGCCATGCTGATCACGTTCTTTCATTGGGGCTTCCACGCGTGGGCCGTCTACGACGTGATTGATGTAGTCGGCGAACAGACTAACCGTTACTCAAAAGATCTACCGCCTGAGCGCATGGGCGATCACAACTGACCACGCCCAGCGCCAGTGTTTTCCAGAACTCGCGACCTGTTTTGCGAATCGGGATCAGCCTTCAGAACTTCACCTTCAACTGAAACCCGATCGTGAACGGAAGGTTGTCCGAGGGGATCGGTGGAATCACGATTAAGTTAGCCCCGACGCGCTTGTATTCCACCATCACGAGTGGCGCGAGCACCGGTCCGACCGTATGGTCGCGGCCGAGGCCCCAGTCGCCGTAGTTGTAGCCCGAAATGATTCCGCCCATCGCCGCGATTCGCACGATGCCCCAGTGCGCGAACTCCGGCGCCCACACACCGCCGCCATAATAGGAAGGCCGCCGCAGCGAGTTGCGAAAGCCGCCGGCCGTCAGCGCCCATTGATTGTTGAGCCAGCATTCCACGCCGAGGCCCGGATTGAACGGTTCGAAATCGGTGCCTGCGTCCGGTTTGATGTGATACGAGCCGATCATGGCGTCGACCCATACGCCGCCCTCGCACCAGTTGCCTGCATGCGCGGCAGACGCGCCGGCCACGCTTGCGACGAGCGCGAGAGCCGTGCGTCGAATGTGCTTTCTTATTTGCCGGAAATGCATGTTTTCTCCGCCACCGGTCGCGCGCCGGCGTCATCTATGTTACGGGTACGAGTGCGTGCCATCCGTCGCGCACTGTACCTCAAGCCGCATGGGCGAGGTTGAGGACGCGCCCGGAAACGCGGGCACAAGACGTGCCCTCAGTCTGGAAACACAACATTGACGCAGAACCGATGGCAGAGCGATGAACGCGCGGCACGCGTTCACCTCCAATCGTTCAGGAAAGGTTCAAAGGCCAAGATCGGTCAGCCCCGGATGATCATCGGGGCGGCGGCCGAGAGGCCAGTGATAGAGACGGTCCGCTTCGCGGATCGGCAGGTCGTTGATGCTCGCGTGGCGGCGCGCCATCAGCCCGTGCCCGTCGAACTCCCAGTTCTCGTTGCCGTAGGAGCGAAACCAGTTGTTCGAATCGTCGTGCCATTCGTAGGCAAAACGCACGGCGATGCGGTTATCAGTGAACGCCCACAATTCCTTGATGAGGCGATAGTCGAGTTCCTTTGCCCATTTGCGGCGCAACAGTCCGACGATCTCCGCGCGGCCGTGCGTGAATTCGGCACGGTTGCGCCACACGCTGTCCGGTGTGTAGGCGAGCGACACGCGCTCGGGGTCGCGGGTGTTCCAGCCGTCTTCAGCGGCGCGCACTTTCTGGATCGCGGTTTCGCGCGTGAACGGCGGCAGCGGCGGGCGGGTGTCGATTGGATCGGCCATGATGGTTCCTCAGTCTGGTTGCGGTTCGCCGTGATGGCGGTGGTTTCCTCGGGACTTGCTTATGGATCGGCGTGACTCGCCGGGACACCCGGCGTCGAGCAGAACCTCGGCGGTAGCGCGCGCGTCGAGCGCGGCGTCGGCCTCGCCGCTTACCAGCGCGACGGCGATAGCGCCGTCGAGCAGGATCAACCACTGGCGCGACACACGCGCGGCGCGGCGGGCGTCCATTTGCGACTCCGCAGCGTATGCATCGCATTGAGTTCGCACGAAAGCAAGCAAGCGCTCCTTGTGGTCGCGCGCAACGATCCGGATCGGATCGTCGGCGGAAGCGGTTTCACCGGCGGCGTTCAGAAACGCGCAGCCATGAAAGTCCGCTGACGCAAACCACTCGCGCAGCACATCGAACATGCCGAGCAGGCGTTTTCGCGCACGCTTGCCCTGCCGCTCGGTGCCCGCGATGAACCAGTTCATCCAGCGTTCGTCGCGCCGCTCAAGTGCCGCTGCGATGAGCGCGTCTTTCGATCCGAAATGCGTGTAAAAGCTCTTGCGCGCGGTGCCGGACTGCTTGACGATCGCATCCACGCCGGTTGCGTGGATGCCGCCGGTGTAGATCAGCGCTTCGGCAGCGTCCAGCAGACGATCACGCGCACTGCCGGGCGCCACGGGATCAGGATGAGATTCGGTAGGCATGCCCGAAGGGTAGAACGATCATTCTCCTTCGTCAAGTTTTTCCGCGGGTTTTGCGGATCGAGCACGCGAACTGCTATCGTGAGCAGGATCGGTCAACCGGAACGGACTTCATTCATGAGCCTCCTTATCCTTCGCGCCACGCTCGTGCGCGCGCTGCTGGGCGCAGCGTTGCTGACGGCGATGGCCTGCACCCCCGTACAGGTGCTCACGCACTCGGTCAGCCAGAACGAAACGCGCGTGCCGGCCGGGCGCTACGATCTGGACCATGATCATTGCAGCATCACCTTCGACGTCGATCACTTCAAGTACTCGCGCTTTACGATGCGCTTCGATCGCAAGCAAGGTCAGCTCGACTGGAACGAAGGCGGTTTGCAGAAGAGCACCGCGGCGATAACGATCGACGCCGCGAGCATCGATACGAACGTGCCGCTGCTCGACAAAATGGTGAAAAGCGCCAGCATGCTCGACGTAGTGCGTTATCCGGAGATCCGTTTTGTCAGCACGCGGTTCGAGCGCACCGGCGAATCGCGCGGCACATTGACCGGCGATCTGACGATTCACGGCGTCACGCAGCCGGTCACGCTCGATGTCACTTTCAACGGCTTCGCGCGCGATCCGCTCACGAAAAAAGACACGCTCGGTTTTTCGGCAGACGGTCGCTTCAGCCGCGCGAAGTTTGGTTTATCGACGTGGTATCCGGCCGTCGGCGACGATATCCACGTGCGGATTCAGGCCGAGTTCGGAAGAACGCCCGCAGGCGGGTGAGCGCGGTGCGGGCGTTTGATCGCTAGCCGTTCGTGGCCGTTTCGTTCTATGCGGCCGTCCAGTCGAGAATCACCTTGCCGCTCTCGCCCGAGAGCATCGTGGCGAATGCCTGCTGATAGTCGTCGACCTTGAAATGGTGTGTGAGGATCGGCGACAGATCGAGACCGCTTTGCAACATCGCCACCATCTTGTACCAGGTCTCGAACATCTCGCGGCCGTAAATGCCCTTGATTTCGAGGCCCTTGAAGATCACCTGGGTCCAGTCGATCGCGGTCTGCGCGGGCGGAATGCCGAGCAACGCGATCTTGCCGCCGTGGTTCATCGCTTCGAGCATGCTCGTGAACGCGCTCGGTACGCCCGACATTTCCAGCCCGACATCGAATCCTTCGGCCATGTGCAGATCGGCCATGACGTCGCGCAACGATTCGCGCGACACATTCACCGCACGTGTCGCGCCCATCTTGCGCGCGAGTTCGAGGCGATAGTCGTTGACATCGGTTATCACCACGTTACGCGCGCCCACATGTTTGGCGATCGCCACCGCCATGATGCCGATCGGTCCGGCGCCGGTAATCAGCACGTCTTCGCCGACCAGATTGAACGACAGCGCCGTATGCGTGGCGTTGCCGAACGGGTCGAAAATCGCGGCGAGGTCGTCGGAGATTTCCGGCGGAATCTTGAATGCGTTGAACGCCGGTATCACCAGATATTCGGCAAACGCGCCTTCGCGATTCACGCCGACGCCCACCGTATTGCGGCACAAATGCCGGCGTCCCGCGCGACAGTTACGGCAGAAGCCGCATGTGATATGTCCTTCTCCCGACACCCGATCGCCGATCGCAAAGCCCCGTACTTCCTGGCCCATTTCGACGATTTCACCCACGTATTCGTGCCCGACGTGCATCGGCACGGGAATCGTTTTTTGCGCCCAGTCGTCCCATTTCCAGATGTGAATATCGGTGCCGCAAATCGCCGTGCGCGTGATGCGGATCATCACGTCGTTATGGCCGACTTCGGGTTTCTTGACGTCCGTGAGCGTAAGGCCCGGTGCGCGTTCGAGTTTCGCCAATGCTTTCATATGCGCCTCTGCTTCAGATCACGCCGAGTTGACGGCCGACGCGCGCAAATGCATTCACGGCGCGATCGATCTGTTCCGACGTGTGCGCTGCGCTCATCTGCGTGCGGATGCGTGCGCGGCCTTTGGGCACCACCGGGAACGAGAAGCCGATCACGTAGACGCCTTCCTTCAGCAGCGCATCGGCCATGTTCGACGCGAGTTGCGCGTCGCCGAGCATCACGGGAATGATCGGGTGTTCGCCGGGCACGAGCGTGAAGCCGAGCGCGCTCATCGCGCTACGAAAATGCGCGCCGTTTTCCCGCACGCGGGCGCGCAGTTGGGCGCCTTCTTCGCTTGCCAGCAGTTCGAGTACTTTCAGCGACGCGGCGGCAATGCTCGGCGTGAGCGTGTTTGAAAACAGATACGGACGCGAACGCTGCCGCAGCAATTCCACGATCTCCCTGCGCGCCGCGACGTAGCCGCCCGATGCTCCGCCCAGCGCTTTGCCGAGCGTGCCGGTGAGGATGTCCACGCGCGACAGCACCCCGCAATGTTCCGGCGTGCCGCGCCCGTGTTCGCCGACGAAGCCCACCGCGTGCGAGTCGTCGACCATCACCAGTGCGCCGTAGCGGTCGGCGAGATCGCAAATCCCGGCGAGGTTGGCGATGATGCCGTCCATCGAGAACACGCCGTCGGTCGCGATCAGTTTGAAGCGTGCTCCAGCGGCGTCGGCTTCTTTCAGACGGGCTTCGAGATCGGCGAGGTCGTTGTTTTTGTAGCGTAAGCGCTTTGCCTTTGAAAGCCGCACGCCGTCGATGATGCTCGCGTGATTCAGCTCGTCGCTGATGATTGCGTCGTTGTCGTCGAGCAGCGTTTCGAACAGGCCGCCGTTCGCATCGAAACAGCTCGAGTAGAGGATGCAGTCGTCGGTTTGCAGGAACGCGGCGAGCGCGGTTTCGAGTTCCTTGTGCACGGTCTGCGTGCCGCAGATGAAACGCACCGAGGCCATGCCGAAGCCGTCATTATCCAGACCCTGTTTCGCGGCTTCGATCAGGCGTGCGTCGTCGGCCAGGCCCAGATAGTTGTTCGCGCAGAAATTCAGCACGTCGCGGCCGTTGGCGAGCCGCACGTCCGCCGATTGCGGGCTGGCGATCACGCGCTCGTTCTTGTAGAAGCCGTCGGCGCGGATCTGCTCGAGAGTGCCACGCAGATGAGCGAGGTAAAGGTCACGCATGAACCAGACTCCTGAGAAGTGGAGGCGCCCGCGTCAACGTATCGTGCAGGTTCGGCACGGGGCGGCCTGTTATAGTCGGCTACCAGTTTTACCGGATATTTTCGTTTTTTCGAACTAAAATCCGGTATATCGAACAACTCTAAACGATGGGTCAGCAAATGGCAAGTTCGGGTATCCGCCGTGCCGCGGCCAACGCGGCGCCTACCGCCGGTGCAACGTCCGTCGCGGGGACCGCGGCGCCGCCGCGCGTCGGCGAGCAGATTCAGCGTCTGCGCGCCGAACGGCGCATGACGCTCGACGATTTGTCGCGCGCGGCCGGTGTGTCCAAATCGATGCTCTCCGAGATCGAACGTGACAAGGCTAATCCAACCATCGCGGTTGCGTGGCGTCTGACCAATGCGCTCGGCGTCAGTCTCGATTCGCTGTTCGCGCCACAAAAGGCGCCCGAAGCGATCGCCGTCTCCGGTCCGCATGACATTCCCACCTTGAGCGGGCACGACGCCAAATATCAGTTACGTGTGTGGGGGCCGATCGAACTGGCCGGCAAGTTCGAGTGGTACGAGCTGACGCTGCAGGCGGGCGGAGCGCTAGTGTCGAATGCGCACGAGCCTGGCACGCGCGAGCATCTGACCGTGCTGCAAGGATCGATCGAGATCGAGGCCGCGGGCACGACGAAGCGGCTCAAGTCAGCGGACACCGCGCGCTATGTCGCGGACGAGCCGCATGCCATCCGCAATGCGGGAAAGGGCGAGGCGAAAGCGCTGCTGGTGGTGATTCACGGCTGACTCGCGGATGCGCCATTGGCGTGCGTCGGCGGAACCGCGCCGTCGGTCGGAGGTTGCGTCCGTCACTGTATATTTGTACAGTACAGGGTATCGACTGGAGCCGACAATGAACGACCTGACAACCGACCATGCCGACCACGCTCTGGCCGCGCTGCGCTATCAAACCGCGGCGCGGGATCTCGAACGCATCGTGCGCAATATCGCCGCGCGCTACATCGTGCAGCAGGTGCCGCTCACCTGGCGCTTGCTGCATGCAGTCGAAGCCGAGGCGCTGGCGGATCTCGGCTTTGCAAGCCGGCACGACGCGCTGATGCTGGGCCTCTTTCAACGGCCATCCGATCTGCCTTACCCGGAGACGGACGAGGCGGTGGACTTCGGCACATCCACCGCCTTGCCTGCGGTATTCGCGTTCGCCGTCTCCGCTTATGAAGAAGCAGCGCGTCGCGCAGCGCAACCGCCTGCCAAAGACGCGCCTCTGAAACGCGCGCGCGCTTGGGGCGACTGAATGCTGCGTTTTTGACCGGTTGCCATCTACCCGCGCAACGACGGAAGAGCAGCTCATGTCGCCTCCCCATCTGTCTGATCCGGTTCCGCGCCCAGCGCCTTCCACCGATCTTTTCGATCAGAAGCGCGAGGACTGGCGTCGTGACCCGCAAATCGCTTTCGACGCATGGCTCGCCAAACAGCATTTCAGACGCTCTTCTGCTGAGGTCTATCAGGCTCAATGGGGGCTTTTTCTCGACTGGTTGAGCGTGCGGCAAAAGAATTTGACTAGCGTCGATACGCAGACCATTGCGGACTTCGTCGCCAGCCTCGACATCCGCAAACCGCAGCGCGTCCGGTATTTGCGGCTGATCGAGCGAGTGCTCGATCATGTGAGCGAAATCGAAACCGCGTCGACCAATCCGGCCCGCTTCATTGCTCAGGATGGCGAAGCGGCATGGCGAAATGCCCGGGACAACGAACCCACCGGTTTTCTGAATCATGCCGAACGGGCCGCGCTCGTCGCGCATCTGTTTTCGCCGTTGCCGGCTTTGTCCGCGACGCGGCGCCGGAGAGCGCGGCGTGACCGCGCATTGATCGCCGTGTTTCTCGGCGGCGGGCTCAAGACGGGCGAAGCTGCGGCGCTAACGATGAGTTGCGTGAGGGGCGGGTCGCCCTGGGTGAGAATCGAGTCGGCCAATCCCATGCTGATGCGGCGCACTCGCCTCGCGCCGTTTGCGGTGGCCATTCTGGACGCATGGCTCGCCGAGCGGCGTTTGTCCGAATTAGCCGGGAACCTGGTTTTTCCAGCGTCGTCGTGTGGGCGGCCCATGCATAAAGCCACCATGCTGCGCGCGGTCGACGCATTGATCGACGCAGCCGGAATCGCGAAATCGCGGGTGTCACGAGCGAGTCCGCAGACCTTGCGCAATAGTTTTGCCGCGGATCTGTTTGAGAGCGGTGTGGAGGCTGAACTGGTCGGGCAATGGCTGGGCTTTGTACAGGCGGTTTCGGCGAACCGCTTGTATCGTGCTTGGGAAATATGGACGGATCAGCAGGATTCGTTAAACGTGAATGAGCCGGATCCCGCATCCTCGCCATTACCGGCACCCAGGCGCGATGGGCGTTTGACGAGGAAAGCGGCAGCGCGCAAGGCCTGAAAGCCCCACGCCTTGGCTCCCGAATTTCCTCACCTTTGACGATTTGTCCGCGATTGCATCACATGAATCGTCATGCGGATGCCGCGATGGAACCCTTCGACAGGAATCGGCTAACCGCCTCCAGCCTGGAATCGCCCGGTCCCGATGAATGGTCGCATTCGGGACACTGCAATTCAAAGTGGCGATCCACTTGCGACAACTCCGGCTCGCCTTCCGCGCATTTCGGGCATCGCAGAGGCAATCTGACATGGCCGTCCGCTGCCGTGCCGATTGCCTTCAATTCGTCGTGTGTGAGCCGGCCCGCTTCGACAAGCGAACAAAGCAGGGTTGCAATTGCCGGATCGATGCCTTGCTGGCCGCGCAGCACGGCGACTTCTTTTGTCAATGCATCCACTTCGTCGGATTGCTCGCGCAATTGGGCATCGAGCCGGTCGCCGCGCGCCTTGGCCGCGGCGAGTTGTTGAATGAACTCGAACTCCTTGCGGCTCGCGTCACGTACCCCGGACTGATACGTCGCCGCCATGCTTCGCAATGAGTCGAGTTCGACCAGCATCGGTTTCACGCGCCGCTCGGCCTCGGTCACCGCGTCTTTGATCTGTTGCGCATAGTGTTCCGTGCTTTGCCGCAGTTCCATGTGCAATGCGTCGATCCGGTCACGCAGCGTCGCATTGGTCGCCAATTCATTATCAAGGCGTTGACGAAGCGTCTCGTTTTCCTGATCGAGTCGCCGCACCGTTGCCTGCAAACCTTCCTGGTGGGCGTTGCCATGCGTGGTCGTGCTGGATAGCTCGGCCTCGAGCGCGCGGACACGTTCCCATGCGGCCTCGGCCCGCATTTCGCTGCGCTGGATCGCTTCCTCCGACGCATGTTGTCGAATTTCCGCATCTCGCGCTCGCTGGTCGGCGGCGGAAAGTTGGGCGCGAATTTCCGCGCGTTCGTCGTCGAGCGCCGTGCGTGCATGGACAACCGCTTCTTCGAAGAGCGTGCCTAGCAGTTCACCGGCACGATCTTCCAGCGCTTTCGGGATGGCGCCGGCGCCGACCCTGACACGCGATACGTTGCGCAGGCGCTCCCAGAAATGGTCGATGTCTTTTGGAATATCGCTTGCGCTGCCGGTCTGGGTCAGATCGCGGACTGCGGCCATCGACGGACGGATGCCCAGATCGAAGAAAAGTCGCTTGCATGCATGCAGCGAAAGTTCTTGCCGTCGAGCCCCGGTATTTCGCATCGCTTCAAGCTCATTGCGGATGGCCTGCTTTTCCTCGTCCAGATTCATATGTGCCCCCGATCTTGCGTAAATGGGATGAATCATAACAATTTACGTAATATTTGCTACGTATTTAGCGCTAACCAACGCTGTGAGGCGAATTGCCCGGCTTTTGGGGTGAAGGTGGATTGATGGACTAGGCCTAACGGGGTTTTTCCGTGAAACAAAACGAAGAATAGCCGATAAGTCATTGTTGTATAAAAGAATTGATCCGTTTCCAAACGATTGTGCACTGTTTCACGGATCCAGCGCCGGGTGGTGGCCAGGGTCGATCTGTTTTGTCCATGGACACGCGGGGTAAAGCTAGAGAGTAATAAAAGTAAACACCCTTGAACCCTAGTTAAAGACGTTAACGCCACGGCAAACCCTTGCGGGACGGGCGTTCGCGCCCGATGAGGTGAAGCTTTTCGGGAGCCAGGGTGAGGTATCTCGGGACCGTTGAGTGATGAGGTTCGGGGGACTCGGTGAGCAGGTGCGGGACAGAACGTGAGCGAGTTCAGGAACCGCCTAAAAATGCCGGCTTTCCAAAGGTGAGGTTTTGCGGGAGCTGGATCTGGGAGACTGCCCGCCAGGGCTCGACGCTCGCCTGGAAGGGAGGAATGCCGAAGGTGAGCGCTTTCGGGACAGCCTTGTACGCCGGTTTTTACCCTCATTTCGATCCTGGCAGTGCGATTGGTGAGTCAAGACGGGAGAAAACGGGAGCCGGAGGTGAGACTTTACAGGGCGTGCGTGGTTTTTTTGCCCAGATTAAGGGCATCCAGGGCTTAAGGTGAGCGTTTGCGGGAGTCGGGCGGCGTATCGGGGATGCGGTTCAAATGGGAACATCGATGTCGCTACTGTTGTCGTCGCCAGAGGTGAGGAAATTCGGGAGGCAGTAAATCGCGTCGATTATCGGTCGGCGAAATCCTCTGGCTCGAGGCAAAAGGTGAGGTTTTTCGGGAGCTGTTGCGTAGCATTCTGATCGATCAGGTGAGTCAATACGGGAAGAAACTAGCTGCGATAGCTCGGAAAGGCGCGACGGAGGCCGTCGGAGAGTCCGGTCTTTATTGTCTGCCGGATTGCGATGGTGAGGTTTTTCGGGACTCTGGGGACAGCGGTTGATATCCAGAATTTCATGGAAAGGCTGCTTGAGGTGAGGATCTACGGGAGCGCCAGGCGAGATCTACGCAATGCGGTTGATCCAAGCCCATGAAATCATTGAGAAATTGTAGCGATGTTCGTTGAGGTGAGGTTTTTCAGGAGCGTATCATTGCGCCCGGTTGGAACTTCACGCGAAGGAAAGGTGAGGCTTTTCGGGAGGGTTTTTCGGCGGTTCACTTGCAACGACGGTCGGAAGGCCGCGCCGTTGCAAGGGCTGGCTGTGGATTAAGGTGAGCCTTTTCGGGAGCTTTGACGGCTGACTTGATGCAATCGCCTGGGCGCCCCGGTCAGTCCATGTGGCGACTTCCGCGCAAAGGATTTCAGGACCATTCATGCGAGCACGGTTTTCATGGCCGCGCGGCTGGCGAGCGGCATTCGCGCTTTGTATCGCCTGTGCATTCTGATATGCCCATCTTGTCGAGCAGGCCGCGGTTGCAGGCGTGTCGCCCCTGCGTGCGATCTGCTGCCCATTGTTCAAAGCGGCAGCGGGCGTTCCCGCCGGCTCGGCACACGCGTTCCTTGCTCGGCGCCCGAATTCGGACGCTGCTTGTCAGCGCGGTGGCGGTTCGACAGTGCGTTTTGCCACGCTGCCGGTTTGCCCGTGCTCTCGTTCGTTTGCAGACAATCCGAGCGGTTCTCTCCCTCCGGGCGGCGTGAATCAATCGGACTTTCACGTCAGGGTCGCGAAATATCCAAAATTTTTTTAAGGTGAGAAGATTCGGGATTGGTTGGCTCCTGTTCGTTTCCCCGCCAAAATAGCGCCTATTTTCTCCAGGCCGCAGCCTGCAAGGATGGCCCGAACCTGGCGCCAGACGGTTGAGGTGAGGGTTTTCGGGAGCTACTCGAGGTGAGTTTCGCCTCGTAAACTCGCTTCACCCCGAACGGTGAGATTGACGCTATAGACGCGTATCACCACAGTCGGTATGCTCTCGCCAAATCCCCTCCTCGATTCAGACGCATGGCCACGAAGCGCGCGAAGAAGACCGACGTTGTCAGCCCGAGCTCCGCCGAATTGCGCAAGGCCGTCGAGGCGATAGCGATTCAGCCCAAAAGCGGCAAAATCACGCTGCTTACCCGCAAGCTGTTCAACGTGCTGCTCGCCGTGGCGCAGCAAGCCGACGAATCTGGCGACACTTACCGGGCATTGCTGTCCGACATCGTCGCGAATTCCGCATTCGACTCGAACGATACCGCGCTCGTCAAGGAGCACTTGCGGCGCATGGTGTCGGTACAGGTTGAGTGGAGCACCGGCACGTCGAGTCAGAAGCCGGGCCGGAAATGGGGCATCTCCACGCTGATCGCCGACGCGGAAATTCTCGAAGATCCCACCACCCGCCGCGTTTGGGTGGAGTTTTCCTTCGCGCCGAAGATCAAGAAGAAACTGCTTGATCCCGTTCAATACGCGCGTCTGAGTCTCCAGTTTCAGAGCCAGTTGCGCAGTAGCGCGGGGCTTGCGCTGTATGAGATTTGCGTGCGCTATCTGACCAACCCGAGTCATCTGACCATGCGGGAATCGTGGGAATGGTGGCGCCCTATCCTGTCCGGCACGCCGGATACGGAGGCCGGTGACGAGGCGAAGCGCGAATACAAGTACTTCAAACGTGATTACTTGCGCCCGGCGATCGCGGAAGTCAACGCGGTTACCAATATCTTCGTCGAATTGATCGAGCACCGGGAAGGACGGCGCGTTGCCGAGATCCAGTTCCGCGTGACCGAGCGCAAGCAGCCCATGCTTGCACTCGATGAGCATCCGAATGTGTTCGACAGCACACTGGTCGACCGGATGGTGAAGATCGGCATCCCGCTGAAGGAAGCGCAAACGCTGTATGCCGATAGCGAGGAAAACCGTATTCGCGCGGCTTTGCAAATGACCGAACAGCGCATGCGCAGCACATCCTTGCCGCCTGTGCGTAGTGCGCCCGCACTGTTCAAGGACGCATTGAAAAAAGGCTACGCGCCGCCGGTCGAGGCACTGCCGTCGGGTGGCGGCAAGGCCGCGATGACTGCGCCGGCCGACGACCTCAAAGCCCGGCTGCTTGGTGAATACTCGGCATACCGTCGCAAGGAAGCACGCGAGCTGTACGACGAGCAGGGTGAGTCTGAGCGGGAGATCGCGCGACAGTCGTTTGAAGAAGACGAGCTGCCGGGGCTCGGCACGCATATGCGCGACGACTGGCGCCGTCGCGGCCTGGACTCGAAGATTGTCGAGACGGCATTCTTCGACTGGCTGGCGCGCAAGACCTGGGGCGAGCCAACCGATGGCGATTTGCTCGCCTTTACGCTAAGTCAATCGCGCGCGGCGTAATCATTCATTGAGACGGCGGACACGATCATGTGCCGCGGTATCGTGTTCCGCGCTCATTCCGGCATCTCTTACTTCAGCATCTTTTCGATCTGCCGGAGGATGTCGTCGCGCTTTTCGCGCGTGAGCCCCTTCAGTCGCAATTCGATTCGATCGTCACCGTACGATTTGAGATCGCCCACCGAAACGCCCCCAAGCTTGATTTCGAGACGTTGAGCATAGCGTTGCCGGCCCGCCGGTTTGCTGCTTTCCTGGGCGGTGGCTCGGCCCTTCACGATGTCGGCGACTTGCCGCGTGCTAAGGTCATCGGAAATGATTTTGTTGATCAGGCGCAGCGTTGCATCGGCGCCGCGAGCGGTGTGATAGCGACCCACCTGATACGCCATGTTCGAGCCAAAACGGTCAGGCCGCGCGACCATTTCATGCATGACGGCCTCTGGCAACTTGGCGATCGACAAGGCAACGGCAACGGTCGACTCGTCCAGTCCGAGATGTTCGGCGAGCTCCTTTTGGCTCTGGAAATGCCGATCATCGAGAAAGCGTTTCCATACGACTGCGTTGTCAAATACCGTCTGCGAATCGCGTTGGACGTTGAGGTCATAACCAAGCTTATAGCTCTGGATCCCGATCGGCAGGTCGATGACGACCGCCTTGACCGATTCCTTGTTCGCTTCTTTCAGCGCCCGCACGCGCCGCCCTCCGTCGCTGACGAAGTAGGTGCCGGGATTGTCGTAATCGGGAATGACGTGAATCGCCTGCTGCTGCCCCTGCCTTGCGAGATTGACGGCAAGCTCGGCAATGGACGGCTTTAGGTAAAAATGCCGGGGATTGAAGGGGCTCGGCTTGATCGTTTTGAGCGCGAGGTCGATTACCTGGCCTGGCCGATAGCCATGCTCGATTCGCCATGCGCGATAGGCTGCGGATTCATTGGACACCTCGTCAGCGTCGATTTCTACGTCGCTTTGCGGCACGACCGGTGAAACTGGGCGCCCCGCTGCCTGGTTGCCCGTCGGGCCGTTCTTGACCAGACCGTCGATTGCATTCAGACGGTCGAGCGCGGTTCGTTTTTCGCTGCTGGTCGTGTCAGGACGTGCTTGAAAGCCTTTGGCGAATTGGGAGGGTTTCATTCAGGGTCCTTTATGCGCATAAATTCACGGGAGCAGGGCGGCGATCTCGTTGGCGCACGCCCGTACTTCGATGGCGGCGAGCTTGGCACCGCGATCGTTCATTTGAAGCACTGTCTGCCCTAACGCCATTGCCTGCTTGTAGGCCTCGCGTGTCGGAATCTGGGTTTTGAGCAACGGGAATCCAAGCTCTTCCAACGCACGCTTCAGTTCGCGCGTGAGCATCCGTTTCTCTTCCGTCTTGTTGAGCAGAAAGACCGCCCGGAGGTCCTCGTTCATTACTTGAGCTTGCTGGACCAGCTTCACCAATCCAACGCTCGACCAATAGTCGGCAGGCGATGACGACGTCGGAATTACCGCGACGCTAGCTGCGAGCAATACGACGCCGGAGACTTTCTCTGTGATAGAGGGTGGGCAATCGACGACGATGATGTCGTAGTCAGCCACGAACTTCTTGATCTCGCGATGGATCTGGCTACCGGCTTCGGAAAGATTGACGACTGGAAACGGGATGCCGGTGTCGCCGTCTGACGATGCACTGGCCCAATGGATCAGCGTGTTTTGACCGTCTGCGTCTACAACGAGGACGCGTTTCCCTTTCTCATGGAATGCGGCGCCCAGGTGCATCGCGATTGTGCTTTTCCCGACTCCTCCCTTCTGCTGAGTTACCGCGATGATTTCTGCTGCCAATCTTCACCTCCTCTTTTTAGACGCAAATGGATTTTACCTGGATGAATTGGCATTTCAATCAATTTGTGTAAACTCGAGAAGAAATAGCCATTTGGCCTAGGTTTATGCGCATAAAGGTGATCGGGTGATTAGACTCCCCTTTGCGATGATCCCGGTCCGGCACATGCCGGCGGGTTGGCCTGTCAATGCGTCAAGCCGAGATTAGCTGAGCGCCATGGACGCGTCGCTGAGGGCTACCGCATGTTGTGTGTGGACGAGTCGACGTTTGATTGCTGTTCGTTGACGGTGCACTTCCTGGGCGGCCTCATATCATCGCCGCGGCCCCTAACGCACGCGCACGCCGCAAGGGTTCGCGCGGGGAGCTTTATGCGCATAAACTTCGGACGAAGAGATTGTTTTGCCCGTTCGCTTGTGCTGGGTCGGCTGCTGTATATCGTTGCGTCAACAGGAAGGTCTATGGCTCAACGCGTAGGCGAACGCCATAAGGGCGCTGATAGCAACTCGGTGATGACGCTGACGTGGAAGCCGTCCGCGATCTCCTACTAGGAATGCCCAACCCCGTCCTCATCGGAAACCCCCGCAAGCGCTTTATGCGCATAAACCGTGGATATCCCAACGATGTTGAGGCAGCCAACTTGCCAACGGTCGCAGGTGGGCGCGAAGCCGGCGCTTCAGCTCGGCGCTAAAACATAAAGAAAAGGCCACGGGCTCCATCGATCCATCCGACGCCACGCCAAACAACGCATGATCACCATCTACCACGACCCCCGCTGCTCAAAATCGCGCGTCACATGCGACTTCGTCGCCAGCACCTACAACACCGCCAATGAGGGGTGATCGAAGTCATCGAATATTTGAAGCAGCCGTTAACGGTCGCCCAACTGGCGCAACTCAACGCGCAATCGGTTGTACCGTCCGCAAGGTGATTCGCGATTCCCACTCCGTCGACGAGCAAGAGCGCATTCGACTGCCGCTTCCCGCTTCGAGGAACGGATCCCAGATCGCCCATGCTTCAATTGCGCCTCGCTGAAGCGGCGCGCGCGTCGCGGGCGGCAGAAAGACCGGCTGGACGTCGCTGTATTTCACGCCGCTCTTCTGTAGTGCTGAGACGAGTAACCAGTGAACATCGGAACCTTTGTTGAGCGCGATTTTCTGTCTTTCGGATCGGCCTGCGTTTTGATCGGCGTCTCTCGATGCACAAGAATGCCTTCGGCACGCGGTGTCGGAATCTCATAGGCGGTATAGACGAAGTTTGGGCCGGCTACCTGCGCAAACACCGCCGGCGCCTCGCCGACATAGCCGAAGCCGATGGCGCCCACGTTCAGTCCTTCGAGCAACTGCGGTCCCGCAGGAAACTCGGTCCACCAGATGGTTACGTCGCGAGGCACGAGCCGCTTTTCGAGCGTGCCGTGCAACTTCAGCAGCTCAGGCGTATTGGCGGCTTTCCGATAGCCGATGCGAAAATCCTTCGTGGACAGTCGTCGGCAAAGACGGAAGGGGAGATGGCGGTAGGGCGGCAGCGGCTAGCGAGGCACCCACGCCGGCGATAAACGAACGGCGGGTGAGCAGCGAACGATGGGACATAAAAATGCTCGTCAAAAAAGACGGGCGCAAAACGGTCCGACTGGCCGCGACGATAATTCGTCCGCAAGCCTAGATGAACCGACAAATTCGCATAAGCAAATCATGTCCATGGACGGAACGAGGAACCTGCTGGCGCGCGGTCTACCCGTATCGGTCCGGACCCCGCTATCGGTCGCCAGATTGCTGCTTCAAGCAGAACGTCCTTTTCAATACGCTGCGGTGAGCCGTTGGCCGCGCTCACGCTCACCGCAACGCGGTGAACCCGGTTGCTGACGCCGGCATGACGCATGACCGGAGACGGCATTCGGCGCGAAAAAAAAATGCTGTCGATGGCCGGTGCGCGTGCTCACCATCGTCGCCAGCGGCGGTCACAAACAGCGCTGATAGTTGCCGGCATCCGCACGACGATTACCGAGGTCGCGGCCGACGCCCCAATGCCGCTGATTCTGTCGGCTTCGCTGACTCCTGCCGCACACGGCTGGCTGCCGGCTCGGCGCCCCTCCGCATGACCATCGCCCCAGTCGCGACGGCCGGCATCGTCGCACCGGTGGTCGCCAACCCGACATGATCGATCCAGCGTTCTGAACGATGCGAAAACTTCCAAACTATGCGAAAACATTTCGGGTTTCTTCAAAAAGCACGACAAATACTCGTGCGCCCGATATACAAACAAATCATGCCCACCGCTGGCCTTACCGCGCCGCGCCGATTGCGAACCGTGCTGAACCCGACAGCACAGCACCAGCCCCCGCCGTGGCAGGAATTGACGCCTGGCTGTCCATTCCGCATGACCCGCGCCGCTTACACTGCAGCCCTGTACATGAGCGTACGACCCGTACCTCACTCCCTAGTCACGCGGAGCCATCATGCTTGAACTGAGACCATCGTGCGAAGGATGCGGCAAGTCACTGCCGCCGAACGCCTCCGACGCAATGATCTGCACGTACGAATGCACGTTCTGTGAAATGTGCGCGCTCACCAGGCTGCGCAACGTATGTCCGAATTGCGGCGGCAATTTCCAGCGCCGGCCGATCCGTACCCGCGAGCAACTCGCGAAACATCCGGCTTGTACCGAACCGCATCCCGTCTCCATCGACGAAGCGTCGCACGCTAGTTTCTTCGAACGCTATCGGAGCGCGCCGCCCGGCGAGCGCTAAAAGAGCCTGCGTTTGCGCCGCCAATTGCGTTCAACAGTCGATGATCAACACTCGATGCGCGGTCACGCACTTCAATCGTCACTACCCGTAGAGTCCGGCGTCGCAATCCCGCTCATCGAACGCGCCGCTACACGCAACAGACGGATCTGCTTGCGGTAATTGCGACAGCCGCTGCAGGTCGGCAGATGCAGCCGGATCGCCACCCATTCGCCGGTTTTTAGAGGACGGTCGAGCGCGTCGGACAACAGGCGCGTGATGTTCTTACACTTCCCCATTCGCATCCTCCCTCGACAAACCCTTTTCGCTCAGACAAGTGCGTAAGCGCAGCCGCGCGCGGTAGATCAGCACGCTGCAATGATTGGCGGTCATCTTGAGTTCCGCGCAGATCGCCTCGGTCTCCAGGTCGAGAAATTCGCGCATCATGAACACGCGTCCGATGTGTTCCGGCAGATGTTCGAGACACATCTCGAACAAGGTCCAGAACTGCTGCTGACGCAGCGCGGTTTCGGGCGTGGGCCAGGGCCGCGGCTTGGTTTCGCTCGACCAGTGGCCGTTGTCCTTGAACAGTTCGCGATCGAGCAGCGCCTCGCCGTCGAGTTCAGACTCCAGCGCGGACAGGTTCACCGTGCGTTGCCGTGCTCGCAACGTGTCGACGAGCTTGTGACGCAGGATGCCGAACACCCAGGTCTTATGCTCCGATTGCGCGGCGAACCGGTCGGCTTGCGTCCATGCGGCGGCGAGCGCTTCCTGCACGGCGTCTTCGGCGGCGGCGGCATCACGCAATTGCAGTCGGGCGAAGCGAACCAGGTCGCGCCGCAATTGCGTGAGATAAACGGGATCGTCGAGCGCCGGCCCATTTATACGCGCCATGACATGCTCCACGGCCGGGCATTTCTTGTTGAATCGTTGCGGTTCATAAGGGGGTGCTTTTGCTCGCGCGTTCTCCGGGATCGTGCGCCATTCTCCCGCACGTCCTTGCACAAGCGAAACGGTATCGAGCATATTCCCGCCGACAAGCGCTGACCGATGAGCTTGGTCGCGCCGGACGGGACGTTATGACAATCGAAAATAGATTATTGCGCAAATCGAAAAACGGGCGTGTGGGGCATATACACGTCAGCAGGCTGTAAGCGAAGCGGCCATTGGCGGGCCAGAGCGGCACCCCCAATCGATTCGGACGGGCAATTATTTCATTCCTTGAAAAAATGTCTTCTTGGCTTCGCGGTTTTTAGGCCGACGCTGAATCGCTATCCTTCGCTCATTCGATCGCCCAGATCGCGAACCCAATGCCAAGGAGTAGCACCATGAAACGCATTCTTTCCGCCCTGATCGCTTCGGTTGCTCTGTTCGCCGCCGCCTCCGGCGCAGTTCACGCCGCCGCTCCCGCGCAATGCAACGGCCCGGCATCCTACTGCAATGTGTTCTTCGGTAACTGATCCGGCCGGCTGCGCGCTGCACGGACGCTTGTCCGGCGCGCAGCGCTAGGATAAGAAAGCCTTGGAAGAAGGGCGCCGCTATCGGCGCCCTTCGTGCATTCAAGCCACCGTGGAGCGAAATGCGACGCTGCCCTACGCAGCAAGCGCCAGCCCGCGACGCCTCGCGGACTCGCCCGACACCGCGCAAGAACAGAGCAAAGAGATAGAGAGCGCTTCCACGAGACACGACGCCGCGAGCGGGCTGAAGCAACAGGCGCGCCCGTCTCGTAAATGCGCCTAACACTCGTCCTCTAACGTGTTACAGTGGGCCAACAGCCTGCAGTTCTCCTGCGCGCCTCGCGCAGTCACCGACGCAAACGTCCCTCGCCACGGCGCCCTGGATCGAGCAGGTCCCTTCCTCCTACCTGGTTTGCAGTGCCGTCAGCCCGGCCCAACTGACGCGGCTGCTGTTCACACGCACCCGTCGCTCACATTGTTTTTGCAGAAGCGCCGCAATCCGGCCGGCGTTACGCCACTGCGACACGGTTCACGAAAGCCTTTACGGAGATCCGCACATGAGCAATACGATCAGAAGTTACCGCGGCCTTGAGATTTATCCGCTGGTTTATCCGCACCAGCCGAGCGGTCTCGATCGCGTTCGCCATTACGATGCGGGCTTCGATGCGGCCGTGCGAATCAGCCGGCGCGGAGCCGACGACACGGTGACCGGCAGCCGGGTGTTTCGCGTGCCGAGCCGTTCGCCTTTCGGCGCGGCCGGCGACGCCCGCATTGCCTCCGCCAACTACGCTGAACAGGTGATCGACGGCATGGTAGCCGGCCAGTCGATCGCCGGCCTTTGATGCGCGCGACAATGGCAAGTCCCGTTTCCAGGCGCTCCCAGAGCGCGCCGCTTCCCGCTCTCACAGGCCGCGCGAACTATCAGGTGACGGCGTCGTCACGCCGTACCTCGAGCGGCACGGTGCCGACGCTCAAAGTGCTCCGCTTGAGCGACGAACGGGTGATCTACCCGTTCCAGGGTCATGCGGATATGCCCTTTTTCGCCGAAGCCGGCGCGGCGCAGTCCTATGCGGAAGCCTATGGCTGGCAGCTTGTGGATGGCGACATCGCGGTTCCGGAGTGAGCGCGAACGCCCGCGCCTGAACCCGGCGCCTGCCCTGGCGTCCCGCGCGCGGCATGCATGTCTTGCGGTTTCATCGATCCCGCGTCGCACGCAGCACACTCGCGCGGGGTCATCGCCGCTCAGATTTTTCCGCCGCCGTCCATGCCGTGTCCCTGCCGCCATACTTCCTTGCCGCGTTCGGACAGCTCGCCGCTGCTGTGCGTTGCATCCGCTTGCGTATCTTCGACCGCCATGTCGCCGCCGGGCTGTTCCTGCGACCGCTGCTTCTGCTTCTTCCGGGCCGCCAACGCTTCATCGTGCGACTTACCCGCGTAGTCCCGAGTCATCGTGGGTTCCTCCATTGAGTGGCTTACCGCAACCATCCAGCAAGCGCCGTTCTTGCCGCGCGCCCATCCGCCGCCGATCGAGCCATTTGCCTCGAATCGTCCAACCCCGAAAGCACGCTTGATTGACAAGGCAAAAGTACGAGTTATCCACAAGGTTATTCAGTAAATCTGTGGATAACTTTATCGGCAGCGGGGTTATCCACCGGTGGTCTTGCAGGACACCTTCCCGCGCCGTCAACAACGCGCGTTTTTTGCCCTTGGCGACGTCATCCGGCGCGGCTTTGCCTATGATGGACAGTTCATCCCTTTCGCGCGTCAAGCGCCTTTCGTTGAGGAAGTGAACATGGCCTATCACATCGCAGTCGTCGTCGGCAGTCTGCGCCGCGAGTCGTTCAACCGCCAGTTGGCGCAAGCGGTGGTGTCCCTCGCGCCGGCCGATTTCACGTTCGAATTCATCGACATCGGTTCGTTGCCGCTTTACAGCCAGGAATACGACGCCGACTACCCCGAGGCCGGCAAGCACTTGAAGCAGCGCGTGGAAGCCGCCGACGGCCTGCTGTTCGTCACGCCCGAGTACAACCGCTCGATACCCGGCGTGCTGAAGAACGCGATCGACTGGGCATCGCGGCCGTGGGGCACCAATTCGTGGGGCAACAAGCCCGGCGCGGTGATCGGCACGTCGGTCGGCGCGACCGGCTCGGCGCTTGCGCAACAGCATCTGCGCAATGTACTGGCGTATCTCGACGTCGCGACGTTGGGTCAGCCCGAAGTGTTCATCAAGCACGACCCGGCGGTCATCAACGAAAAAGGCGAGATCCCGAACGACGGCACCCGCAAGTTCCTGCAGACCTTCGTCGACCGTTACGTCGCGTGGGTCAAGCGGCATACCGCCGCCTGACGATTCCGCCAGCGCCAAACCCGCCGTTGACCGATGCGGCGGCATTGCCGCATCTCAGGCACGCCGCCGCGACCGTCTTCTATACGTGGTGATGCCCCGTCACCCGTTCCCAGCCGTGGCGCACGGCGAGCTTGAAGCGCTCCCACGTGCTTTCCGTCGACGTGGTTTCCCAATGACGACGGGCCTCCGGCTCGATGTCGTCCCACGGCCTGTCGCGGAAACGCATGTCGTTGCCGATCTCCGCGCCATAGCGATAGGCGGGCACGTAGTCTTCGTAGCGCGAATTTTCGGCCGCGTATTGCTCGTCGTAGTGGTTGCGGAAGTCTTCCTCGTATTCCAGATACTCGTTCGGAATCTGGCCGCCCAAACCGGCGGTGGGCTCATCAGCGTTAGGGATCACCTCCGACGGACGCATGACCGCGCCCGAACCCGGCACGGAACCGGCGGCGATCGCGCTGCGTCCCGCGTCGCCCGTCAGCGGCTCCCTGATCGGCTCGTTGACCGGGTCCGCCGTCGGCCGTTCGTTGGGCGGCGGCGGCACGAACCGTTCGGCCTCGGTACTGCGCGAGGGCGAGGTGTACATCGGATCGGCCGTCGATGTGGACCGCGCGGTGCTTCCCGGCATCGCTTCGCCGGGCGTCGTCACGCCGGGCGCGGCCGTGCCCGATGCGTTCGGTGTACGCT
Source organism: Paraburkholderia sp. DD10 (assembly GCF_049177125.1). NCBI lineage: Bacteria > Pseudomonadati > Pseudomonadota > Betaproteobacteria > Burkholderiales > Burkholderiaceae > Paraburkholderia > Paraburkholderia sp. DD10. The sequence goes on from NZ_CP185392.1 coordinate 39,917, forward strand.
GCGCGCCGCGCGCCGCGGTGCCGATGCCCAGTTCGTCGAGCACCGAATGCTCGCGCGCGGCCTCCGGTGACACATCCTGATCCGGCGAGCGTTCGCCGACGTCGGTTGCGCCGAGCCGCCTGAACGTGTTGCGGGCGAGTTCCGCGTGCGATTCGCTCGCCGCGTTCACGCAGACCAGCACTGCGCCGCGCCGAATGGCTTCGGCGTAACGCGACTTCTCTGCCTCACGCGAACCGCTTGAGAACAGGCTGGACAGAAAGCGTTCGATGTTGGCGAGCACGCCCGAGCCCGCGACTTCGCCGGTGGCCGATCCGACGGACGGCCCCTCGTTCGCCTGCAATTCGATGGTGTCGCGTGCGAAGCCGGTTTGCACGAGCGTGTCGCGGGCGGCTTCCGCTTGAGAATAGGTGTCGAATAAACCAATCACGGCGTGTCGCATGGCTGTCTCCCGACATATTGAGGCGAGCGGCGGAACGCGCCGCCCTTCTATTTCCTCTGCCTTGCAACGATCGTGCCGGCATCTGCCGATGCGGCCGCGCGCCCGCTGTGAGCCCGCCGATCAACATGTCGGGCAAACGGGCACGCCATGCCGCTTCCGCGCTTTTACAACGCCCGGTAAATGGCGCTAGCGCCGGCTCGAGCCGGTTCTATGGCGCCGGATGCGCCGCCGGATCGGTGTCCGGTTGCGCGAGGTCGCGCTGGATCGCTTGCAAAAGCTGGTCCAGCAACGCGATATCGAACGGCTTCGACAGCACCCGCACGTTCACATGACGCGCGCGGTCGAGTTCTTCCGCGTAGCCGGTCATCAGAATGACCGGTAGCCGCGTATCGAACGCGAGAACGGCTTCCGCCAGATCGATGCCGTTCATCTTGCCCGGCATGTGGATGTCCGACAGCACGAGATCGAACGGCAGCGGCTCGCCGGTGCGAGCCTGCTTCGCATGCGCGTCGTCGAACAGACGCAGCGCCGTATCGGCGTTGAAGACGCAGGTGACCTGGTGGCCCATCATCTGCAGCAGGGCTTCGGTGCCCGCGGCCACCTCCTCGTTATCCTCGACGAGCAGAATGCGCAAGCCATGCGGCGCGCCGCTTTCCTCGGCGCGCGCTTCGGCCGGTCCCTCGGCTTCCGGCGCGGCCGTCGCGCGCGGCAGATAGAGACGCACCGAGGTGCCCGCGCCGACCGCGCTGTCGATCGCGGCAAGTCCGCCCGAGCGCTCGCAGAACGCAAAAACCTGCGGCAGCCCGAGGCCCGTGCCCATGCCCTTCGCCTTGGTCGTGAAGAGCGGCTCGAAGGCGCGCGCGAGCACGTCGGGCGCCATGCCGGCGCCGGTGTCCTCGAGCGAGAGTTGCACGAAGTCGCCGGTCAGCGGAAAGCCGTCTTCGTGACGGAAATGGATGTTGGTGGCCCGCACGGTGAAGCGCCCGCCGTTGGGCATGGCGTCGCGCGCATTCACGGCGATGTTGATCAGCGCCAGTTCGAGCTCCGCCACGTCGACGCGCATCGGCCAGATGCCGGCGGCGACGTCGATCACCAGCGAAATCTTCGCGCCGAGCGACGCGCGCAGCAATTCGCGGCAGGCCGGCAGCCAGCGTTCGAGCGCCAGCGTCTCGTTGCGCAACGGCTGTTTGCGGGCGACGCCGAGCAATTGCCGGGTTAGCGACTGACCGCTCTTGAGCGCCCGCTCCATCGCCGACAGTTCACGATCGAGGCCGGGCGCGCCGCGCCGCCGCGCGATCTGCAGGTTGGCCGAGACGATCATCAGCAGATTGTTGAAATCGTGCGCGACGCTGCCGACCAGCGTGCCGAGCGCTTCCATCTTGCGCGATTGCCGATACGCGGATTCGATCGAGCGGCGCATCGACGCTTCGGCCTGCCAGCGCTCCCACGCTTCCTCCTCGGCCCCCAGGCGCCGCAGCGACAGCCAGATCACGCACCACAGCGCGATCGACGGCGTGAACAGCGACAGCAGCAGCACGCTCAGATGCCGGTACCACGCCGCCCAGATCGCCGACGCGCGATAGCCGCACAGCACGTACACCGGATACGAACCGACGTGCCGGTAAGCGACGATCAATTTCTCGCCGTCGATGTCGGAATGCGTGCGCACGACGCCGGCCCGCCGCCCCTGCGCGAACGCTTCGGCGAGCGGCGATTGCGCCGGCATGGCGCTCGGCTCGCGCGGGCTGCGCGGATAGTGAGCGAGGATCGCGCCGTCCGTGCGCACCAGAGTCATCGTCATGGCCATGCCGTCGCTGCCGCCGAGCAGTTCGCGGTAAAACGCGCTGAAATAGCTGGGCCGCAGCGCCACCGAGACCATGCCCGCGAACGCGCCGTCGGCGCCGCGCCGCTCGACGCCCATGTTGAACACCTGTTCACCGGCGACGTGCCCCGTCATGACCTTCGACACGTGTTCGAGGTCGCGCCCGTCGCGAATGCCGGTGAAATCCTCGCGCCCGGCCACCGAGAGCGTCGGCACGGGATAGAAACGGCTGCTCGCGAGCAAGCGGCCATCGCGCCCGAAGATCGACACCGCGGCCACCTGCGGATAGCCGCCGCCCATCACGCGCAGCTTCTCGTGAATGTCGGCCTCGCGCGCGCTGATGCCGTCGTCGTCCAGATCCTGTGCGAGATCGACGATGCGCGAGTCGAGCGTTTCGTTCATGTCGAACACCTTCAGCGCATGTTCTTCCGCCACCCGCACCGTGCGCAGCGCCATGTCGGTGGCGTCGGCCTCGCGCGCGCGGAAGTCGCTGAACGCCATGGCCGCGACATACACGCACGGCAACACGATCGCGGCGATCAGAAGCGCGATCAGGGTGAGGCGCCGCACCTGGAAGTTCTGTTCCGGCACGGCGGGGAACAACGCCTCGTCCTGCCGGTTAGCGGAAAGGCGGCTCGCTTGAGACGGGTCGAACCGGTCAGGTGTCATTTTTCGATCGTGCTAAATGCGTTCGGCGCGAGGAGGCGGTGAGTCGGCATGATACGAGAAGCATAGACGCGCAACGGCGGTAGAAGTTACCGCGATGACCCAGCATGCATTCGGCCCCCACCTATTTGTCTGTTTTTTTAAACAGTGACGAATCGAGAAGCGCAAACGTACACAAAAGTATAAATATAAAAAATTGGCATCCGATGCTAATAAAATATGTTCAAAATTCGCTTGAAGCAGGAAAAAACGATTAGCGAACATCGAATTGTCGTGTTGCCTTTCCGCTGATTTGCTTCGAAAATCGACGCCACGATAAAAAATGCGCCCGCCATGTTCGGACGCATCTGCCGCGAGGGCCGCCGCACCATGCGTACAACGCGTGAGGGAAGGCGTTCGCGGAAACACGCGCGCGGCAAGAGACCATCCGATCCATCGAGCCGCGCGGGATTCCTCTACGGGGTAGGCTTCGAACATGCCGGTCATCGCCGTCGTCCACCGTGCGCGCACGCATCCCTGCATGCCCGACGGTTCCGCCATGCGCATCCCGCCGCACGCGCGCCCCGCTCGCCCGCAACGTGCATTCCCGCAAGCCGCGGCGCATCTTGCCGCCGACCGGCACATCACGCGCTAAAGAAAACGCCCCATCCGCCGATAACACGCAAGAGCTAATACCGCACTCCCACCGCCCATGCCTTTGCCTATCGTGATCGCCGATGATTCGCTGCTTGCCCGCAAAGTGCTCACCAAGGCATTGCCGCCGGACTGGGATGTCGACGTGTCGTACGCGTCGAACGGACGCGAAGCGCTGCGCCTCTATCGGGAAGGCAAGGCGTCGGTGATGTTCCTCGACCTGACGATGCCGGACATGAACGGCTACCAGGTGCTCGAAGCGTTGCAGCATGAGGATCTCAACACATTTGTCATCGTCGTGTCCGCCGATGTTCAGCCGATGGCCCAATCGCGCGTGCGCGCGCTCGGCGCCGCCGCGTTCATCGCCAAGCCGGTGACGCCCGCGGCGGTACTTCCGATCCTCAAGGAGTACGGGTTGTATGTCTGAGCGAGCCCTCACTGAAGATCAGCGCGACGCGCTGCAAGAGGTCGCCAATCTGGCGATGGGCCAGGCCGCGACGCGTCTCGCGCGGCTGCTCGATGCGTTCATCGAATTATCGGTGCCGCGCGTGCGGGTGGTCGGCGTCAGCGAAGCGGCGCAAACGCTGCGCGAGATGACCGGCATTCAGGACACGGTGAGCGCGGTGCGCCAGGGCTTTCGCTCGGACATCAAGGGCGAGGCGCTGGTGATCTGCCGCAGCGACAGCATCGAGCAATTGTGTTCGCTCGTCAGCGATCCGTACTCGCGTTCGGCCTACGAGGCGGTGAGCCAGCAGGAACTCGTGTTCGACGTCGCCAACGTGCTGACGGGCGCGTGTGTGTCCAGCATTCTCGACCAGCTCGGCCGCACGCCGGTGTTCTCGGCGCCCGGCCTGCTCGGCGAGGCCATGACGCTCGAGGAAGTGTTTCAGCCGGGCGTGCTGCAATGGGAAGTGGCATTGCTCGTCGAAGTGAACTTCGCGCTCGAGGACCAGAGTTTTCGCGCGCACCTCGTGATGTTGATGGCCGAAGAATCGATTCGCCATATGAACGGAGCGCTCGACGCGCTGTTGTCCAGCCTATGACTGTGTCCGTGGATTCGCTCAGCGATCTCGTGGTTGAACGTGTCGGCTTCGGCATCTTCGTGCTCGATCGCGAGATGAACGTGCTCATGTGGAACCGCTTCATGCAGGACCACAGTGGCTTGCCCGCGGAGCAGATGGTCGGCAAGTCGCTCTTCACGCACTTTCCGGAACTGCCGCGCGTGTGGCTCGCGCGCAAGATCGAAAGCGTGTTCCAGCTCGGCAGCTTCGCGTTCAGTTCGTGGGAGCAGCGCCCGTATCTGTTCAAGTTCGATCACGACCGGCCGATCACGGGCGGCGTCGATTTCATGCAGCAGGACTGCACCTTCATGCCGCTCATGCGTGATCGCGAAGTGGTGGCCGTGTGCGTGACCATCTCCGACGTCACGCACGTGAGCATCGTGCAGCGCGAACGCGAGGAGGCGGTCGCCAAGCTTCAGGAATACGCGGACCGCGACGGTCTCACGGGCATCGCCAACCGGCGCTTCTTCGAAGCGCGCCTGCGCGACGAATACACGCGCTGGCAGCGCTACGGCGGCGACATGTCGGTGCTGCTGTTCGATCTCGATCACTTCAAGAAGATCAACGACCAGTTCGGCCACGGCGTCGGCGATACGGTGCTGCGCGTCATGGCGCAGCGGGTCGCCGGGGTGGTGCGGGCCCAGGACACGTTCGGGCGTTTCGGCGGCGAGGAGTTCGCGTTGCTGTTGCCCTGTACGCCGCTTGACGACGCCATGCGGGTCGCCGAAAAAATCCGCTGCACGATCGCCGATACGCCGGTCGAAGTGCAGGGCACGAGCGTGCCGGTGACGGCGAGCGTCGGCGTGGCGGCGGCGCGCGTGGGCGCGCCGGCCTACGACGTGCTCATCAACGAAGCCGATGCCGCGCTTTACAGCGCGAAGCGGCAAGGGCGCAACCGCTCGGTGGCGTTCGTCTGACGGCGCGGCGTTTGCGTGCGTGGCGGGTGTCGCAAGCCGACACCCTGCACGAGGGTAGTATCGCGCTACGGCCGGACGGGCTTTCGGTCGTGCCCGGCTTCAAGCCCTGTATTGACCCCGCGATTCTGCGGCATCTCAGAAACGTTGCTATACTTTTCGCCGTTTCCGGCGTCCCTGCCGGGTGTTTCGCGCGTGTCCGCGCGCGCGGGCCGCGTGCCCTGCGGGTAGGCATTAAAACTTCTTGAACGCCTTTCAGCGGGCGCCTCCAGCGGAGATCGTCTTGGCTGTTTCCAATCTTGTCGTGGACGATACAGAAATCGACGCCGCTGCCGCCACCTCCGGCAGCTCGTTCTATATCGCAATGCGCATCCTGCCGGCCGCGCAGCGCGACGCGATGTATCAGGTCTACGCTTTCTGCCGCGCCGTCGACGACATCGCCGACAGCGATCTGCCGCGCGCCGAACGCGCCGCCGCGCTCGAGCGCTGGCGCGCCGACATCGACGCGTGCTACGCCGGCGCGCCGCGCGCTTCGTTGCGCGCGCTGACGCGGCACATTCACACGTTCCATCTGCAACGCGAGGATTTCCACGCGATGATCGACGGCATGGCGATGGACGCCGCCGCCGACCTCTGCGCGCCCAACGAAGCCACGCTCGACCTCTACTGCGACCGCGTGGCAAGCGCGGCGGGCCGTCTATCGGTGAGGATATTCGGGATGCAGGACGAGCCGGGCCGCCTGCTCGCGCACCATCTCGGCCGCGCGCTGCAACTCACCAACATCCTGCGTGATATCGACGAAGACGCCGGCATCAACCGCTGCTATCTGCCGCGTGAGTTGCTGGCGCGCGAAGGCATCGCCATCGAGAGCCCGGCGCAGATCGCCGACGACCCGTCGCTGCCGCGCGTCTGCGCGACGCTCGCCGAGCGCGCCAAGGAACACTTCGCCGCCTCCGACGCCATCATGAACCGCGAGCCGCGCGCTCAGGTGCGCGCGCCGCGCATCATGTCGGGCGTCTATCGCGTACTGCTCGATCGCACGCTCGATCGCGGCTTCGACATTCCGCGCACGAAGGTCAGCAAGCCGAAGCTGCGCATGCTGTGGATCGTCGCGCGTTACGCGTTCTTCTGACCTGATGCAAAAGCTCGTACATGTGGTCGGCGCGGGCCTCGCCGGCCTCGCCGCCGCGGTGCAATTGCAGCGGCGCGGCGCGCAAGTCGTGCTGCACGAGGCCGCCGGCCAGGCGGGCGGGCGCTGCCGTTCGTACTACGACGCCAAGCTGGGCGCGACCCTCGACAGCGGCAATCACATGGTGCTGTCGGGCAACGCCGCCACGCTCAACTACGCGCGCGCGATCGGCGCCGCCGACGAACTCGTCGGCCCGGCGCAGCCCGACTTTCCGTTCGTGGATCTCGCGACGCGGGCGCGCTGGACCGTGCGGATGTCGCCGGGACGCCTGCCCTGGTGGATCTTCGATCCGAATGCGCGCGTGCCCAATACCGGGCCGGGCGAGTACCTGTCGCTGATACCGCTGCTGTTCGCCAAGCCCGGACGCCGTCTCGTGCAGACCATGTGCTGCAATGGCCCGTTGTGGGACCGTCTGCTGCGGCCGCTATTTCTCGCGATGCTGAACGTCGAGCCACGCGAGGCGTCGGCCGAACTCACGAGCGCGATGGTTCGCGAAACGCTGCTTGCCGGCGGCCTCGCGTGCCGGCCTCTGATGGCGCGCAACGGACTCGGCAGTGCGTTCGTCGATCCGGCACTGCGGCTGCTGCAACACGGCGGCGCGGCGATCCGGCTCGGCTCGCGTCTGCAAGACATCGCGTTTGCCGCCGATAACCGCCGCGTGCACGCGCTGAATTTCGCGGACGAGACCATCGCGATCGAAGCGAATCACGCCGTGATTCTCGCGGTGCCGCCGCAGACCGCGCAGACGCTCGTGCCCAACGTGCGCACGCCGAATCGCTTCGCGGCGACGCTCAGCGTGCACTTCGCCGTCGAGCCGCCATTCGGCTTGTCGCCGGTCACGGCGCTGCTGAACGCCACGGCCGACTGGCTGTTTGCGTTCGACGGCCGCGTATCGGCGACCGTCTACGCCGCTGACCGCCTGCTCGACACACCGCAAGAAACGCTGGCGCAAACCGTCTGGGCCGAAGTGGCCCAAGCCGCCAACCTGCCGGCCGAACCGATGCCGCCGTGGCAAGTCACGCTGGAAAAACACGCGACATTCGCCGCGCTGCCGGATCAGGAAACGCTGCGTCCCGGCACGCGTACTCGCTGGAACAATTTGATGCTCGCGGGCGACTGGACGGCCACCGGCCTGCCCGCGACGATCGAAGGCGCGATCCGCTCCGGCCAGAAGGCCGCGGACACGCTGCTGAATCAACCGATGGAACGCCGATGAACGATTTATCCCAAGCCCAGCAGTTGGGCGCCGTCCCGCCAGAATTCGCCACGGAGCCGGCGCTCGATGCGCCCGCCGCCGCGCCGCAAGCGGCTGTAGAGCATGCCTCGCCCGATGTTTCGCTCGACGCCGCCCTCGACGCCACGATCACGCGCGCCACCGATGCGATTCTCGCCGCGCAGAAACCCGACGGCCACTGGGTCTACGAACTCGAAGCCGACGCGACGATTCCCGCCGAATACGTGCTGCTCGTCCACTATCTCGGCGAAACGCCGAACGTGGAACTGGAGCAGAAGATCGCGCGTTATCTGCGCCGCATCCAGTTGCCCAACGGCGGCTGGCCGCTTTTCACCGACGGCGCGCTCGACATCAGCGCGAGCGTGAAGGCGTATTTCGCGCTGAAGATGATCGGCGACCCCGTCGACGCCGAGCACATGGTCCGCGCGCGCGAGGCGATTCTCGCGCACGGCGGCGCGGAACAGGCGAACGTGTTCACGCGGATTCTGCTCGCGCTGTTCGGCGTGGTGTCGTGGCGCGCGGTGCCGATGATGCCCGTCGAAATCATGCTGTTGCCCATGTGGTTTCCGTTCCATCTGTCGAAGGTGTCGTACTGGGCGCGAACCGTGATCGTGCCGTTGCTGGTGCTGAACGCGAAGCGGCCCCTCGCGCGCAATCCGCGCCGCGTGCGCATCGACGAATTGTTCCGCGGCGCGCCGGTCAACACCGGCATGCCGGCGCGCGCGCCGCATCAGCATGTCGGCTGGTTCCGCTTTTTCCGTGGCGTGGACGTGCTGCTGCGCGCGGTCGACGGCCTGTTCCCGCATCCGCAGCGCGAACGCGCGGTGCGCGCGGCGGTCGCTTTCGTCGATGAACGGCTGAACGGCGAGGACGGCCTCGGCGCGATTTTCCCGGCAATGGCCAACTCGGTGATGATGTACGACGCGCTCGGCTATCCGGCCGATCATCCGAACCGCGCGATTGCCCGCCAGTCGATCGAAAAACTGCTCGTCGTCAAGGATGACGAGGCGTATTGCCAGCCTTGTCTGTCGCCGATATGGGACACGTCACTCGCCGCGCACGCATTGCTCGAAACCGGCGAGGCGCGTGCCGAACAGGCGGCCGAGCGCGGGCTCGCGTGGCTGCGTCCGCTACAAATTCTCGACGTGCGCGGCGACTGGATCTCGCGCCGCCCGAACGTGCGGCCTGGCGGCTGGGCGTTCCAGTACAACAACGCGTATTACCCGGACGTCGACGACACGGCGGTGGTGGCGATGGCGATGCATCGCTCGGCGGCGCTCACGCAATCCGACGTCGACCGCGAAGCCATTGCGCGCGCGCGCGAATGGGTGGTCGGCATGCAAAGCAGCGATGGCGGCTGGGGCGCGTTCGAGCCGGAAAACACCCAGTACTACCTGAACAACATTCCGTTCTCCGATCACGGCGCGTTGCTCGATCCGCCGACCGCCGACGTGTCGGGCCGATGTCTGTCGATGCTCGCGCAACTCGGCGAACTGCCGCAGGGCAGCGAGCCGGCGCAGCGCGCATTCGCCTACATGCTGAAAGAGCAGGAATCGGACGGCAGTTGGTACGGTCGCTGGGGCCTGAACTACATCTACGGCACGTGGACGGCGCTCTGTTCGCTGAACGCCGCCGGCATGCCGCACGACGACCCGCGCATCAAGCGCGCGGTGCAGTGGCTGCTGTCGATCCAGAACGAAGACGGCGGCTGGGGCGAGGGCGGCGAGAGTTACAAGCTCGACTACCGCGGCTACGAGCGCGCGCCGAGCACGGCATCGCAAACCGCCTGGGCGCTGATGGGCCTGATGGCCGCGGGCGAGGTCAATCACGAAGCGGTGGCGCGCGGCGTCGCCTATCTGCGGCGCGAACAGCGCGAGCACGGCCTGTGGGACGAAACACGTTTCACCGCCACGGGTTTCCCGCGCGTGTTCTATCTGCGCTATCACGGCTATCGCAAGTTCTTCCCGCTGTGGGCGCTGGCGCGCTTCCGTCATTTGAAGCGCAACGGGCTCACGCGCGTCGCGGTCGGGATCTGACGGATGCCGTTTTCGACATCGCCGTCAACCGAGGCGGGCGGCGGCAGCTTGCCGGTGATCTTCGTCACGGGGATGGCGTTCGAGGCGCGCATCGCGCGCGGCCAGGGCGTGGAGGTGGTCTATGCGGCGCGCGCCGATCTGCTCGAGCGCGCGTTGAGCGCGGCGGTCGCGCGCGGCTGTTCGGGGATCGTCAGTTTCGGCACGGCGGGCGGTTTGGCGCCGGATCTGGAGCCGGGCGCGCTGATCGTCGCCGAGGCCGTCGAGGGACCGTTTGGACGTCTGCCGACCGATCGTCCGTGGGCTGACAGACTCGCCGCCGCATTCGCCAACGGACCGCTGGCGGCGCGTCTACGGCGCGGCCTCGTGGCCGCTGTCACCGCACCGTTGGTGAGCGCGGACGACAAGCGCGTGCTGCATCGTTCGAGCGGCGCGTTGGCGGTGGATATGGAATCGCACATTGCCGGCGCGACGGCCGCCGCGCATCGCGTGCCGTTCGCCGTGTGCCGGGCCATCGTCGATCCGGCGTGGCGCACGCTGCCGTCCGCCGCCACGGCCGGTCTGCGGGACGACGGCAGCACCGCGCTCGCGCCGATTCTGCGGGAATTGATGCGCCAACCGTCGCAGATCGGAGCGCTGATCCAGGTCGCCGCCGATGCGCGGGCCGCGCGGACTTCGCTGGTGCAAGCCCGGCGCGCGATGGCCGTGGCTGGCGCGTTGCTGCCGACAGCAGGCTGAAGCGGCTGCGAGCCGGAGCCGAGCCGCCGCTACGTCGAGCTGATCCAGCGCATTTTCTTTCCCACGCTGCGCCTCGCATGCGTAGGCCGCAATTCTTCCTAGGTCTTGTCCTGTCTCCGTGGTGCGCTCATGTGAAGCGCACCACGGCGGCGCATTGCACTCCGCTACCGAATCGCTACTGCGCCGCAGGCGTGGCGGCCGGCTGTTTCTCACCGACCGGCGCAACTTGAGGTGCCGGCGCAACCGCTCCTGACGCGCCCGCGGGTGCCGCGGCCGGCGTCACCGGCGTTACGCCCGCTGCGCCGCTGGCGGGCGCAGGCGCGTCGCCGGGATCGGTGTAGTTAGGCACCCCCGCCGGAGCGCCTGTGGCGCTTGCCGAGGCTGCGTTCGGGGCTTCTGCCGTATCGCCCGGGTCGGCGTAGTTCGGCAGGCCGGCGGGCGCACCGGCGGCCGCGCCCTTGGCCGGGATCGCCGGCGTGCCGGAATCGCCCTGGTCCTCGTAGTCCGGCAGCGGCGCGGCGTTGTCGCCCGTGCCGCGTAGACGCGCCCGGCGCTGCTGCGTGTACGCGTCGCGCACGAACGAGTATTTGTCCAGCGCGGCCTGTTGCAGCAGATCGGTCGCGCCCAGCAAATCGGAGCGCACGCTCACGAATTGCAGCACGTACAGCGGATTGCGCTCCGCCGGCTCGATGTAGTTCAACGGATTGAATTTCACATCGACCACGAGACCCATGCTGTCGCGCACCGTGCTCGGACCGAACAGCGGCAGCACGAGATACGGGCCCGACGGAATGCCCCAGTGGCCGAGCGTCAGCCCGAAGTCCTGATGGTGTTTCGGCAGGCCGGCCGGCGTCGCCCAATCGAGCAGGCCGCCCAGGCCGAAAGTGGAATTGAACGCGAAGCGGACGAGGTCTTCGGTCGCGTCGGTGATCTTCAATTGCAACAGGGCGTTGGCGGCGTTGCTCAGGTCGCCCAGGTTCGAGAAGAAGTTGCTCACGGCGGTGCGCAGCGGCTGCGGCGTGACCTTCTGATAGCCCTTTGCAACCGGCACGGCGATGTAGCGGTCCACCCCGTCGTTGAAGTTGAACACAGCCCGGTTCACCGGTTCGAACGGGTCGCCCGGCTTGCGGTCGGGGCCGGTCGCGCAGCCCGAGATCAGACCGGTGGCGGCGAGCGCCAGCACGGTGGTACGCAGCTTCATTCTGATATTCCTTTGTGCTTCGCGCGACGGGCGCGCGGCTTGCCCATCAGCACGGGTTGGAACACCACCGCGCCGATCAGTGTGCAAAACAACGAGAGCGCCAGCAGGCGTCCCATGCTCGAGGTTCCCGGATGATGCGACAGCCAGAGGCTGCCGAATGCCGTCGCGGTGGTCGCCGCGCTGAACAGCACCGCGTGCGTGAGGCTCGATTGCAAGAGGCCGGTTTGGCCGTTGCGCCACGCCATCACGAAGTAGATCTTGAATGCGACGCCGACCCCCAGCATGAGCGGCAACGCGATGATATTCGCGAAGTTCAGCGGCATGCCGAATACCACGCACAGTTCCAGCGTGACGAGCGCCGACACCAGCAGCGGCACCAGCGTGCGCAGCATGTCGCCGAAGCGCCGCAGCGCGATCCACAGCAGGATCGCGATCGACAGCAGCGCCCAGCCCGCCGCCTGCAGGAACGCCTTGATGATCGTGTCCGCCGAATGCAGGATCGAAATCGGCCCGCCGATCGCGCTGGGCTCCGCCTTCTTCACCGCATGAGCGAAGCGGGCGAGCATCGCGTCGTCGTTCGGATCGGTGCCGGCCTGGACCTTCGGCGCGATGTCCACCAACGCGCGGCCGTCTTTCGAGACCCAGCCCGCCGAGATTTCCTTGGGCAGATTCTCGCGAGTGATCTGAGTCGGCTGCAACAGATTCTCCAACTGCTTCAGCGCGATGCGCAGCGGCTCGGACATCGCGGTTTCGGCGCGCTCGCGCACGGCGGCGTCGGCGGCGGCCAGCTTTTGCAGCGTCGCCGACAGATGCTTGGCCTCGGCGGCGCCGGGGCCGGGATGGTCGTCGGCGGCGAGCGCGAGCTGATTCGACGCGCGCTTTAACGCCGCGACGCGCAGCGCGTCCGTGGCTTGCGGCGCGGGGGTCTGCTGCAACGCGGGCAACAATTGCTGCGCGGCGCTCGCGACCAGCATCAGCTTTTGCTGCTGCTCGGTGGGAATGAACGTGTCGAGCGTGGTGACGCGGCCCACTTCCGGCAGCGTGCGCAAATGCGCGGCCATGCGGTCGGCGTCGACTTGCGAGGCGGCGAGCGCATGCACGTTGTTGACCGCGGCTTCCGGCGAATCCTTCAGCGAGATCAGCGTCGCCATGGACTCCGTATGCGGATCTTTCAGATGCAGCGGGTTGAAGTCGAAACGCAAATGCGCGAGCAAGGGCGCCGCGCCGAGCACGACGATCAGCGTGCCGATCAACACCGGCTTGCGGTTTTGATCGAGGAAATCGTCGACGGGAGCAAGTTGCTTGAAGCCCGGCGAAGCGGGTTCGCCCGGTGGACTGAAGACTTTCAGCAGCGCGGGCAGCAACGTCATGTTGGTGAAGTACGCGACGAACATGCCGACGCCCGCGATCTCGCCCAACTCCGACACGCCGCGATAAGCCGTCGGCAGGAACGAGAAGAAGCTCAACGCGACGGCGACCGCCGCGAGCGTGAGCGGCACGCCGATGCTGTGCGACGTGTGCATGAGGGCCGCCGAAAGGCGGTCGTCGCGATTGCGCTCCTCACGATACTTGACCCCGAACTGCACGCCGAAATCGACCCCGAGTCCGACGAACAGCACCATGAACGCGACCGAGATCATGTTGAGCGCGCCCACCAGCATCAGGCCGAGCGCCGCGGTGATCGCGAGCCCGACGAACAGCGTGATGAACACGGCCGCGATCATGCGGCCCGAGCGCAGCGCGAGCCACAAGATGATGAGAACGACAATAAACGTGCCGATGCCGTTGAGCACCGCGCCGTCCTTGACCGAGGCGAATTCTTCGTCGGCGAGCGGCTGTTCGCCGGTCAGGCGGACCGTGGCGCCATAGCGTGAGTCGAGGTGCAGCGAGGCGGCGGTGTCGCGGATCGCCTTCGACGCGCTCGCGCCCGGCTCCAACGCGTCGTAATTCACAACCGGCTGCACGACGACGAAAGCGCGCGCCGGATTGGTGGCGGCGCTCTTGTCGACCAGCGCGCGCCACGAGAAGGCGGCCGGCTGGCCGGCCAGTACGCGATCGAGCGTGGTGGCGCTTTGCGCCAGCAGATGGCTCATGTCGGCGAGCTTCACCTGGCCGAGTTGAAGCGGCAGCAACAGGCTCGTGGTGAGCGTGCCGGCGAGGCCGGTCAGGCTCGGATCGTGCGCAAGAGCGTTGACGAGCGGGCGCGACTGAACGAGTTGCGAAGTGGTCGACAGGACTTCTTCGGTTGACGGAAACAGCAGGCCGTTGTGTTCGAAGAACGGACCGCCCGCCGGCTGCGAAACCGCCACGAACTCCTTCGGATCGGCTTTGAGCGCGGCGGTGAGCGCGCCAGCGGCGGCGTCGGCGAATTCGGGAGCGCGCGCTTCGACCACCACCAGCACGGTTTCGCCGCGATCCGGGAAGGCCTCGCTCATGGCATGTTCGAGCGCCGACCATTGCGGGTCCGTCTCGATGAGGCGGCTGATGTCCGTGTTGATCTTGAAGTGATGAGCGACGTAGATGCCGCTCAAAACGGCGAGCACGAGCGACAGGGCGATGATCCATAGCGGATGACGCACCGAATAGGCGACGAGACGGACGATGGATGACTTCAGCATGTAGGCGAGACGGGCCTTATCGCGGGTGTTGTTCTTGACGAAAGAGCACAAGTATACAGAGCCGAGGCGATCTGACTCAGGTTCGTCGGCAACCGTCGGCAACCGGGCGTAACAAATCGAGGTAGCAAACGCGGCTCCCGGTCCGGCCATGCCGAGCGGGAACGCAATATCGGTATACTGGTCTATCCTGCTTTCGCCGCGGACTTGTGAACTTCGCGGCGCTGACTTCTTCCAGTTCTGGCGAGCGTATGAAACGTTATCTGTCTGCTTTTCTGGCTGCGGCCGTGGTGTCCACGGCGGCCTATGCGCAAAGCGCGCCCGATGCGTTGGTGAAGAGTGCCGTCGAGGGCACGGTGAGCGCCATGAAGGCCGATCCGCAGGCGCGCGGCGGCGACATGGCGAAGATCACGCAACTGGTCGAAACGCGGTTCGTGCCGGCAACGGACTTTCAGCGCACCACGCGCATTGCTGTCGGAAAGGCCTGGAGCACCGCGACGCCCGAGCAGCAAAAGCAGTTATATGAGCAATTCACGCTGCTGCTCGTGCGCACTTACGCTTCCTCGCTTTCGCAACTGCGCGATCAGGATGTGAAGTTCAAGTTCTTGCCGGCCAATGTTCCGGCCGGCGCCAGGGACGTCGTGGTGCAGTCGCATGTACTCAGTCGCGGCGGCGACGACGCCATCGACTACCGGCTGACCAAGGGCCCCTCCGGCTGGAGGATTTACGACATCAACATGATGGGCGCCTGGCTGATTCAGGTCTATCAAACGCAGTTCGCCGATCAGCTTTCGAAGGGCGGGGTCGACGGGCTGATCAAGTTCCTGACCGCGCACAATGCGCGCGGCGCGGGGTAAGCCCTCTTCCTTGCCTGCAGATAAAAAAGCGCGGTGGCTTTGATTGCCACCGCGCTTTTTTCATAACCCTTTATAACGCTATACGGGGCGGCGCAACACCGCCCCTGAACCATCTCAGTGCGCAGTAGCCGTCTGCACCTTCTTGCCTTTGCCGCTGCGCTGAATCTCTTCCAGCTTGATCTCGACGTGGCGGGAAAACACGTAATCGGCGGGGCGTTGCTTGTCCAGCGGAATGTCCTTGGTGAACGCGCCTTCCGTTTTCGGACCGCGCAAGCTGACCTTGAGTGCCTTCAGCGGATGCGCCACCGTGTCCATCACGGCCGTTGCCTCGAAGCCGCAGTGCACCATGCAGTCAGCGCACTTCTCGTAGTTGCCGGTGCCGTACTTTTCCCACTCCGTGGTTTCCATCAATTCCTTGAAGGTCTTCACATAGCCTTCGCCGACCAGATAGCACGGCTTTTGCCAGCCGAACACGGTACGCGCCGGGTTGCCCCACGGCGTGCATTCGTAGGTCTGGTTGCCGGCCAGGAAGTCGAGGAACATGGCCGACTGGCTGAACGACCAGTTCTTGCCGTTGTTGCCGCGCTTGAAAATCTCGCGGAACAAATGCTTGGTCTTGTCGCGGTTCAGGAAGTGCTGCTGATCCGGCGCGCGTTCATACGCATAGCCCGGCGAAACGGTGATGCCGTCCACGCCCATCGGACCGACCGTGTCGAAGAACGCGGCCACGCGCTCCGGCACGGCGTCGTTGAACAGCGTGCAGTTGATGTTCACGCGGAAACCGCGGCGCTTGGCTTCCTTGATCGCCGCGACCGCCTTCTCGTAGACGCCGTCTTGCGAGACCGAGTGATCGTGCATCTGCTGGTCGCCGTCCAGGTGAACCGACCAGACGAAGTACGGATTCGGCTCGTAGTCGTCCATTTTCTTTTCCATCAGCAGCGCATTCGTGCACAGGTACACGAACTTCTTGCGCGCGATGATGCCCTTCACGATCTGCGGCATTTCCTTGTGCAGCAACGGCTCGCCGCCTGCGATCGACACCACCGGCGCGCCGCATTCGTCGACTGCGCCCAGGCACTCTTCCAGCGAGAGACGCTGATTCAGGATGGGATCCGGATAGTCGATCTTGCCGCAGCCATTGCAGGCGAGATTGCAGCGGAACAGCGGTTCCAGCATCAATGCGAGCGGGTAGCGTTTGTTGCCTGAGAGATGCTGACGCATGATGTATGCGCCGACCCGAACTTTCTGTAGCAGCGGAATAGACAAGACGTCCTCCTTAAACTTCGCGTGCAGCGAGTGGTTGCATCAGCTTCGATGGCAACTTGAATTCGACTTTTTCTTCACGGCCCGCCATCGTCGTGACATCGACAGGCCCCAATGCGCTCAGCGCATCGATCACGTTCTTCACCATCTCTTCCGGCGCCGAAGCGCCCGCCGTGATGCCGACGGTCTGCACGTTGGCAAACCATTCCGGCTTCACTTCCGAACCGTCGGCGACGAGATAACTCGCCACGCCGCTTTCGCTGCCGATCTCGCGCAGCCGGTTCGAGTTCGAACTATTGGTTGCGCCCACCACGAGCAGCACGTCGACCTGCTTGCTCAACTCGCGCACCGCCGCCTGGCGATTTTGCGTGGCATAGCAGATGTCGCGCGTATCGGGACCGACGATGTCGGTAAAACGGCGCAGCAGGGCGTCGATGATGCCGCGGGTGTCGTCCACCGACAGCGTGGTTTGCGTCACATAAGCGAGCGGCGTGTCGAGCGGCAGGTCGAGATGCGCGACTTCGGCTTCGCTCTGCACCAGCAGCACCTTGCCCGGGATCTGGCCGATCGTGCCTTCCACTTCGGGATGCCCGGCGTGGCCGATCAGAATCAGCGTGCGCCCCGCGCCCACATACTGGCGCCCTTGCACGTGCACCTTGGTGACGAGCGGGCAGGTCGCGTCGAGCACGTCGAGGCCGCGTGCCTCGGCGTCGCGTTCGACGGTTTGCGCGACACCGTGAGCGCTGAAGATCGCCACGGCGCCTTGCGGCACTTCATCGAGCTCCTCGACGAAGCGCGCGCCCTTCTGGCGCAGATTGTCGACCACGTGCCGATTGTGGACGATCTCGTGGCGCACATACACGGGCGCGCCGTGTTGCTGTAGTGCGCGATCGACAATCTCGATTGCACGAACAACGCCCGCACAAAAGCCCCGGGGTTGAGCAAGGATGACTCGCATAAGTTGGCGAACTCCGACTGACGCGGGATTCGAAGAAGCCGGTAAATCTGACTTTATCGCCGCGATCATCTAATTAGTTGACGTCTTGAACGCCGGCGCCATGCCGCCGGGTAGCAAAACCAAACGCGCATTCTAACGCTATCAGGCCGGCTTTGCTTTGCCAGGCCCGCCAGGCGTTGGGCGCACGCCGCAGTGGAGCGGTTGCCGCCAGGCGGCATATTGGCTGCGCGCGCGGCAATGCGCGGCAATGCGCGGCAATGATTACACGCTGCACCGGATTATCGGAACCCTTAAACTACGTGGTCCTGCGGCGCGGTTTCGCGGCCGCATTACAGACTGGAATCGAGGCTCGCTGGATGGACGTCGATCAATACGAAAACTTTCCGGTCCCGAGCGTGTTGCTGCCGAAGGCGCTGCGCGCGCCCGCCGGCATTCTCTATCAGGTGGTGCGCACCGCCGCCGACATCGTGGACGAAGGCGACTGGAGCGCGGCCGAGCGGCACGCGCGCCTTGCCGACTTCCGCGCCGGTCTCGACGCGGTGGCGGCGCGCCGCGCCGCTCGCGTGCATCCGCTGCTGTTCGGCAAGCTGGCCGGCGTGGTGGCGCAATACAGGCTGCCGCTTGCGCCGTTGTACGACCTGCTGCTTGCGTGCGGGCAGGACATCGACGCCAACCGTTACGCCGACCGCGCCGCATTGCTCGATTATTGCCGGCATTCGGCGAACCCGATCGGGCATCTGCTGCTGCATCTGATGGACGCCGCCACGCCGGAGAATCTCGCCGACGCCGACGCGATCTGCACGGCGTCGCAGTTGATCAGCTTCTGGCTCGACGTCGCGGCCGACTGGAAACAGGACCGCCTGTATCTGCCGCTCGCCGACCTGCAGCGCTTTAACGTGACCGAGGCGCACATCGCCAACGGCGTCGTCGACGACGCGTGGCGCGAACTCATGGCGCACGAAGTCGCGTTCGCGCGCGAGATGCTGGTGCGCGGCGCGCCGCTCGCGTTGCGCATTCCGGGGCGGCTGGGTATCGAGCTGTGCGGCGCCGTCCACGGCGGTCTGCGTTTTCTGGAGCGCATCGAGGGGGCGGGCTACGACGTATTTCGCGCGCGCCCCGAACTCAACACGTTCGACTGGTGCGTCGTCGCGGTACGCACGGTGGTGATGCGCCTGTCGCGGCGCGTCGGCGGGCAAGCGCGTTCAATCGAGGGTAATGCTTAATGGCGGCGGTTCTGTTTCTTCTTTCGTGTCTTTCGCTGTTGATCTGGTGTGTGCTGCTGTTCGCGCGCGGCGGTTTCTGGCGCGCGCGTCCCGCCGCGCCGCTCGCGCTCGCGCCGCGCGAAACCTGGCCGGCGGTCGCCGCCGTGGTGCCCGCCCGCAATGAAGTCGACGTGATCGCCCAGGCGGTCAGCACGCTGCTTCAGCAGGACTATGCGGGCGATTTCCACGTGATCGTCGTCGACGACCACAGCACCGACGGCACCGCCGACGCGGCCCGTGCCGCCGCGCTGCAACTGCAATGCCCCGACCGCTTGACGGTGCTCGCCGCGAAACCGCTGCCGCCTGGCTGGTCCGGCAAGGTGTGGGCGCAGTCGCAAGGCATCGAGGCGGTGCGCACGCTCGGCGTGCCCGCCGATTTTCTGCTGCTGACCGACGCCGACATCGGCCATCCGGCGGATGCGCTCGCGCAACTCGTGGCTCGCGCGGATGCGGAGCAGCGCGACCTCGTCTCGCTGATGGTGCGTCTGCGCTGCGATTCGTTCTGGGAAAAGGCGCTGATTCCGGCGTTCGTGTTTTTCTTCGCCAAGCTGTATCCGTTCGCATGGGTCAACAACCCGCGCAATCGCACGGCGGCGGCGGCGGGCGGCTGCATGCTGGTGCGCCGCGGCGCGCTGGAGGAAGCGGGCGGCATCGAGTCGATCCGTGCCGAGCTGATCGACGACTGCAGTCTCGCCGCGCGGATCAAGCATCGCGGCACGGGGCGTCATCCGATTCGTCTGGACGTGGCGGCGCGCAGCGTGTCGCTGCGTCCGTACGATAGCTGGCGTGACATCTGGAACATGATCGCGCGCACCGCCTTCACGCAGTTGCATTACTCGCCGCTGCTGCTGGCGGGCACGCTGGCCGGCATGACGATCATTTACCTGATGCCGCCCGTGGCCGCGCTCGTGCTCGGTCCGGTGGGCTGGCCCGCGTGGCTGGCGTGGGCGGCCATGTGCTGCGCCTACGCGCCGATGCTCGGCTACTATCGCCGCTCGCCGTTGTGGGCGCCGTTTCTGCCGCTGGTGGCATTGTTTTATGTCGGCGCGACGTTCGCGTCGGCGGTGCGCTACTGGCGTGGCAAGGGCGGGCAATGGAAGGCGCGCGTGCAGGCGCCGGTGCAGGAGCGTTGAGGCGTCGCGCCGCGTGTTGCGAAGAACGGCTTGAACGAAAAGCGGCGCCCGGGAGCGCCGCTTTTTCATCTCAACCCTTGGTGAGCATCATGTAAAGCTGGATCACCATGTCGGGCGAGAACGTGAACGGCACCCAGCCGTGGCCGGTGTGGCGCATGACCAGCAAACGGTCGCCATTCGACTGTTTTTGCACCGCCATGACCGGATTCCTGGTCGACACGAAGCGCCAACCCGGCGGGATGCCGGGCGGCGGCTCGGGCGTCATCGACGCGCGCGCGTTCGACAATTCCTCGATCAGCTTGCCGATCTGGTCAGCACGCAACGCGACTGTCTGGCCGCCGATCGTCATGGTGATCTCGTTCTGCGCGGGGCGATTGATTTCGAGCGTGGGCTGAAGCTGCGCGGCGGACTCCTCCACGGACGCCGGCGCTTGCTCCACGGCGGCAGGTGCGGGTGTCTCGGGGATGTTTTCGGCCTGCGGGGCCACGACAGCCTGAATGAGCTGATCGACGCCCGTTTCCAGTGCGCCGAGCTGTTCGTGAAGGTTCATGCGAGGTTTCTCTGGTAAGACCCGCGATTTTACCTGCTGCGCGTAGGCTTTTACCTGTCGCAACCACGTTGACGTTGTAACAAAATGCTGACGCCCGCGCCGGGTCGTGCGGCGCGGGCGTGATCGTTCATGCACGCGTCAGCGCGTTTGTCAGGGCTTCAGGAAGCCGGCTTGCCGGAACCATTCGAGCGCATCACTCAAGCCTTCACGATAGGGCCGCGCGCGATAGCCGAGTTCGCGTTCCGCCTTCGCCGATGTGAAGTACATCTTGTTCTTCGACATCTTCAGGCCGTCGACGGTGACGAACGGTTCGCGCTTCGTGAATCTCGCAACCGCTTCCGCGCCCATCGCGAGCGGATAGAGCGGCCAGCGCGGCAAGCTCAGCGTGGGCGCCTTGCGGCCGGTCAGCGCCGCGATGTCCGCGAGCATTTGCTGAAGCGGCAGATTCTCGCCGCCGAGCACGTAGCGCTCGCCGATCTTGCCGCGTTCGAGCGCGAGAAAATGGCCGGCCGCCACGTCGTCCACGTGCACGAGGTTCAGCCCCGTATCCACGAACGCCGGAATCTTGCCGAGCGCCGCCTCCACGATGATGCGCCCGGTCGGCGTGGGCTTCACGTCGCGCGGACCGATCGGCGTGGACGGATTGACGATCACCGCCGGCAGGCCGTCCTCGGCGATCATGCGCTCCACCGCGCGCTCGGCCAGCACCTTGCTGCGCTTGTACACGCCGATGGCCTGATCGGCCTTGAGCGGCGAGGTCTCGTCCGCGGACTGGCCCGAACTGGTGACTTTCAGCGTCGCCACGCTGCTCGTATAGACGATGCGCTCCACGCCTTCGTGCAATGCCGCGCGCATGGTCGCTTCGGTGCCTTCCAGATTCGCGCGCTCGATTTCGCTTGGGTCCGGCGCCCACAGGCGATAGTCGGCGGCGACGTGCAGCAGGTAACGCACGCCGCGCAACGCGACGCGCATCGACGCTTCGTCGCGCATATCGCCCACGACGATTTCCGCGTCCAGCGCCTCGACGTTCTTGCGCGGACTGGTGGCGCGCACCAGCACGCGCACCTTGAAACCCTTTTGTTGCGCGATGCGCGCCACCGACGAGCCGACGAAGCCGGATGCGCCGGTCACGAGCACGAGATCGCGATTCTGTTCGGACATTCTGTTTCCATTTCCCGCGTGACAGTCGACGGATTGTACGTGGCGCGCGCGCCGCGTGTCGCGCGATGCGTGCCGGGCGCGTGCCGGGCGCGTGCGCAAGGCAAACCCGCAAGCCGCCGAGCAAGCTCGCCGCGACGCGACTAGAATGCCGGCTTGAAAGTTTCGTGTAGCGAGGACGGCATGGCCCCGGATCTGGATCAGCGGATCGAAACATATTACGTGCGGGTGCGCGGCATCGTGCAGGGCGTCGGTTTTCGCCACGCGACCGTGCGCCAGGCTCACGCGCTCGGTATCAAGGGATGGGTGGCGAATCTCGACGACGGTTCCGTCGAAGCGATGCTGCAAGGTTCGGCCAATCAGGTTGACCGGATGCTGTCGTGGCTGCGTCACGGCCCGCCGGCGGCGCGCGTGACCGAGGTGGCCGGCGAGGAGCGCGCGACCGAAAAACGCTTTGAGCGTTTCGAGCAGCACTGAGCGGCCATTACGAAGATCCGTAAAGGCAAAGGCGGCGGGCCATCGGGTTGATGGCCCGCCGCCTTGCTGTTTGTGCGTCTCGCGTCTCGGGGCGCTGACCGCTTATTGGCCTATTGCGCCACCAGCAAACTCTCCGCGAATCCCCATTCCTTTTCGACCCACTGATGGGTGCATGCAAAGCCGGCGTCGTCGGCGATCGGGTGCATTTCTTCCGCGCGATATTTGTGGCTGCTCTCGGTCCAGATGGTTTCGCCCGCCTTGAGCGACACCGTCAATTCGGCCGCGCCCACGCGCACGATGAGGTCGCGTGTGGCGCGCAAATGCATCTCGATGCTGCGCGCGTCCGGGTTGAAGCGCGCGACGTGCTCGAACGCATCGAGCGGGAAATCGCCGTCGAGTTCGCGATTGATGCGCGCGAGCAGATTCAGATTGAACGATGCCGTCACGCCGATCGAATCGTCATAGGCCGCGATCAGCACCGGCGTCGGTTTGATCAGATCGGTGCCGAGCAGCAACGCGTCGCCGGGCGCGAGCATGGTGCGGATGTCGCGCAGAAAACGCGTCGCCGCGAGTCTGCCGAAATTGCCGATCGTGCTGCCCAGAAACAGCACGAGCAGCCTTTCGTCCGCCGCGCGTTTCTTGCTGACTTCGGCGAGACCGGCCAGGTAATCGCGTTCATAACCGACGATCGAAATCCGCTCGATGTCGCCGAGTTCGCGCCTGCACAACTGCAACGCGCTGCGAGAAATTTCAATCGGGCAGTAAGAAGTAGGGCGCTTTTTACACAGTGCTTCCAGAATGCGCCGTGTTTTACGGCCGCTGCCGCTGCCGAGTTCGGCGACCGTGACGTCATGCGGCAAATGGGCGACGATGTCGGCGGCATGCCTCGCGAGCAGTCGCTCCTCGGCGCGCGTCACGCCGTATTCGGGCAGCACGGTGATGACTTCGAACAGCGCGGAGCCTACTTCGTCATACAGATACTTCGACGGCAGCTCTTTCTGCGGCGTATGGGTGAGTCCCGCGCGAACCTCGGCGGCGAAGGCTGAGCGCAGGTCGGGGGATGCGTCGTGCGAGAGGGCTGGCTGGGTCATGCTGGCTCCAGTAGTCACATTCGATGAGCAGGATTGCTGGCCGGGCGGCGGCATGCGGATTCGACGAAACGTTGATGCATGCCGCAGGGAAAGAAGGGGGCTCGGTCCGTGTTGACCATGTTGTAGCCGGCCCGGCTCGTTGAGGTGGCAAATGCGTTCAAACGGCGTTGCAAACGAAGTCGAGAAGCGTGTCGTCGGCAAACGATGCCGCGACAGACCGTCTAGCAAGATTCGCGCTTGAGGCATGGCGCGCGACGTTGCGGGTGAAATGTCTCCGATTCGCCCATCGCGCGTGAAGTTATGTTCTAGTGCATCGACGCGCGATGCGCACGAAATAAATTGCGGCCTGCGGCTCGACAACGCGCGAAGCGGCAAGCGGATAACCCGTCTAGAATGCCGCTTGCCTCGTGATCTGTCGAATACATCCAATGACAACAATAGCCGCCGCACCGCGCGATGTTGCGCTGCACACATCCGCATTCGCGCCTGCGTGCGCATCGCATGCGCAACGGTTCGCGCGATGAACCAGTACGACCTCAGACGCGGTATCGCACTGTCGGTGGGGGCATCGGCAATGTTCGCCTTGCTCTCGGTTTACGCGAAACTGCTCGCGCCGCTGAGCGGCCTCGACATATTCGCGTGGCGCATCGTGTGGACCGTGCCCGGCGCGCTGTTGCTGATCGTGCTACGCCAACGCATGCCGATTTTCCGGCAACTTGTTTACCGCATGGTGACGGAGCCGAAGATTGCCGCCGCGATGGTCGTGAGCGCCGCGCTGCTCGGCGCGCAACTGTGGGTGTTTCTGTGGGCGCCGTTACATGGCCGCATGCTCGAAGTCTCGCTCGGCTATTTCCTGTTGCCGCTTGCGATGGTGCTGGTGGGGCGCTTCTACTATCGCGAGCGTCTCGACGGCTTGCAGTGGCTCGCCGTTATCTGCGCCGCCGTGGGCGTGGGTCATGAACTGTGGATGACACGCGCTTTTTCGTGGCCCACCTTGCTCGTCGTGCTCGGCTATCCGCCGTATTTCGTGTTGCGCCGCAAGATCCAGCACGATTCGCTCGCGATCTTCACGGTGGAGATGGCGCTTCTGTTGCCGGCGGCGGTGGTGTTTATCCTCAGCGGCGATTCGCTGACGGTGATCGGCAGCCGCCTCGACATGTGGTGCCTGTTCTTGCCGGGCCTCGGCGCGCTCAGCACCCTTGCGCTGGCTTCCTACCTGAAGGCGAGCCGTCTGTTGCCGGTCGCATTGTTCGGCGTTCTCGGCTATGTCGAGCCCGTGTTGCTCGTGCTCGTTTCGATCACGTTGCTCGGCGAAACACTGCGCGCCGAGCAATTGGCCACCTATATTCCGATCTGGATCGCGGTCGCGCTGACCGCCTTGCATAGCGTGCGGCTCGTTCGGCTCGCGCCGACCTAGGACTTGGCCGGGTCCTGCTGCGTTGCTCAACGATGCGCCGCCGCATGATCCGCATTGATGCGAGTTGGGCCGACTTGCGCCTCGATCGCTTCGCGCAGCGCAGGCCGCCAGCCGAAAGCGAACAGCGCTTCGGCGAGAACGAATAGCGGGCCGATCAACAGGCCGATTACGTCGTCGACGAACGCCGGCTTGCGATGTTCGTAGGCCACGTGGCCTACGAACTGAAATACCCAGCCGATCACGAAGAGGCCGATGCCGGTGGCGAGCCACATGAGCGTGGATTGCGCGCCGAGCCACTGGCCGAACGCAACGCACAGCACTGAAACGAGCGCCATCATCGCGCCGAGCGGCGCGTCGAGCACGAGGTAATAGACGGTCGCCGCGCCAAACAAGATCCACGCCGGCGACAACGCAAACGGCAGCGCGCCGGCGGCGAATGCGGGCCGGCTCGACAACACCCCGAGAGCCAGCACGATTAGCGGAATGCCGATGAAATGCGTGGCGATGTTGCGCCGGTCGCGGTGATAGGCCGCGTATTGCGTAAGCTGTTGCGTCAGCGTTCTCATGGATGCCGCTCCTTTGTCAAAGTCAGCATAATCGCGGGCGGCGGAATTTGAAACCATCGGTTAGCCGACAATCGGACAGGATGCCGTCGCATGACTGCGAGTTTTGCATCGAATGAGCTTGCCGCGTTGCTTGCGCGCAGCGCGTGGTTTCGCTCCGCGCCTGCCGCCATGCGGGCACCGTTGCTGGAAGCGGGCCGCGTCGAATATCTTGCGCCGGGCGAGCGGCTCTTCACACGCGGCGATTCCGACGATGGCCTCTATTGCGTGCTCGACGCCCTGATGAGAATCGGCGCGGCCAGTGCGAGCGGCAAGGAAGCGTTGCTCGCCGTGATCGAGCCGGTGAACTGGTTCGGCGAGATCGCGTTGTTCGACAATCGCGCGCGAACCCACGATGCGTATGCCGAACGCGATTCCGCGCTGTTTCATGTGCCGTGCGCCGCGCTCGGCGCATTGCTCGAACGCACGCCCGAGTACTGGCACGCGTTCGGTTTGCTGCTGACGCAAAAGCTGCGCTCGCCTTCGATGCCATTGAAGAGGCGGCCTTGCAGCTTGTCGCGTGCCGTGCCCAGACGTTCGATGAGTTGCGCCGAGGCGCGCGTGATCGGCATGCGCGTTTCGTCGGTGAGCGGGTGATCGAACGCGAGCATCGCCTTCGTCAGCGCGCCTTTGCGAGCGTGCGCTGCCTCAACGGTCCGATCAGTGCTGCCGGAAGCGTCGAGATCAGCGTATGCAGCGTGAAATCGACGTCGTCGAGCGCAATGTCGAGCTCCACGCGAATTTCTTCGCGGACGGTTTCCATGCCGACGACATACACGCCAAGCGGGGAGTGAAGCAGTGCACGCAGAAGCGTTGCTGGAAGATCGCGCGACGAGTGCGGCAGCGTTACCTGCAAGCGGGCGCGCGACGAGCGGAAGGGAATGACGTTGTTATGCTGAACCGGCGGCGCGCTGAGCGGCTGCGCGGCGAAGCTGTTGTTCGATTGGGTGAGAGCCATATGACGCGGCATGGGTTGACGCCGTGGTGAGTCGAGACAGTGTCAGATTAGATGCATGCGAGTAAACGCAGCGCAAAAATTGCGGGGCTCGCCGCAAAAATCATGCGGTCGCCGCGTTGGTCGGCTTCACGGAATTGCGTGTCGAACGCGCATGAAAAAAGGCGAGTCGTCAGACTCGCCCCTCCCTGAACGGCACAGCTCAGCCTGAGTTATTTACGTCTGCGTGGCCGCTGCGTGCCGAAACCGTACACGTGTTATTGCGTTTTCGTCGTGTCGGTCGTTGCGCCGTCGGTTTTTACCGGGGCAGTGCTGGCCTCGTTCGCGCTCTCCGTCTTGTCCTTGGCAGCGCCGGTTTCAACGGTCTTCTTCGTGGCTTTATGCGTCTTTGCCTTGTGCGTGGTGGAGGTCTTTTTCACATGCGCCTTGCTCGCGGCCTTCGTGGGCGCTTTGCTCGTGGCGGTGCTTTCGTCCGCGGCGCCGGTTTGCGCGGCGGTGTTCGCCTTCAGATTCGCCTGACCGGCGGCTTGCGTTTGCGCGGGTTGTGCGGATTCGGTGGTCGACGGTGCGGCCGTTTGTGCAAAAGCGGTCGACACGAGCAGGGCGGAAGCAACAGCGGCGAAAAGCGTCTTCATGGTGTAACTCCTGTTTTAACCGATCTAACCGATTGGTTCTTCGGTCTTACGGTGGTTTCGTCTTCGGCGGCCGAACTGGAATGTTCAGCGCTGCCGGTTTAACGTTGACCGGAAGACAGGAGTTGACGGCGCCGTGGTGACAAAACGTAAGCTATGAAACAGGTTGGATCAGGGCGAAGGCGGCGCGCGTCTTTCCGCCTTCGCGTGACAGCCGCGGCGGGCGCCTTATTGAAACGGATTCCGCACGACGCCCGGTTTCGCATCCGGCTCGTCTTTCACTTTCGCGGGCAATTGGCTGTCCGCCTGCAATGCGGCGACGATCGCGTCCACCGCGTCCTTCAGCGCGAGCGCCGCCTTCAGTCCACGCTGGTCCCTGGTCAGTTCGAGCGTGCCGTTCACGACGACGCGCGTGGTGCCGTTGCTCACGGTCAGCGCGTCGCCCTGAATGTTGAGCACGTCGTCATCGTTCGAATAGGGTTTAAACACCTTTCAGTCCTCCCGGTCGCTGATCCTTGAGATTCTCCGGTATGCCCGGAAAGCGGATGCCCGATGCCGCTTCGAGTTCGTGAATCGTCCTGATCTCGTAACGGCTGGTCGAGACATTCTCCACCACCACGGCGAACGCCAGTTGCCGCGAAGGCACGTAGACGGCCTTGAATAACTGCGTCGGCACGAACACGCGCGTCGGCCCGATGGTCTGCAACTGCTGGCCGCTGAAAATCGGCCCGGTGACCACGTAGGTATCGTCATACGACATGGCGATCTTGCGCACCGCCGTTTCGATGCGCGACCACAAGCGCTGATTGTTCTCACGGTTTTGCGGCACGACGTTCGCCAGCGAGAACGATTGTGCCATCGCTTGCTGATTCCAGCGATTGCCCGCCGGACTCATATGACCACGATCGAAGCCGCTGCGTTTGTAGTCCGCGAGCGTTGCGCCTTCGCCGTCGGGCAGACGCCTGTCCTCGAAGAATTTGTTGGTGCGCACCATGTCTTTCGCGGCTTCGATGTGGTCGCGCGTCAAAAGCTCGGCGGACCACAGCGGACCGTGCGTGATGCCCGAATGCAGAACCGCGAAATCGCTATAGCAAAGCATGCGCGCTTTCGGCGCCATCTTCTGATTGATCAGAACCGGCCATTGCGCATTCGGTGTGAACTGGGTGCAGGAAGACGCCGCGCTCGCGTGAGCGGCGACGGCGAATAACAGACAGGCAAACCACTTCTTCATGTGTCAGTCAGTCAGGGGGATTGGGGGCGCAAGTATAGCGTCGCGACTCCGAATCGAGCGGCGCTGAACGCGGAAAAAACGCGGGGGGACGCGGTGGCGGCGAAGGGAAGCGGGCGTGCGGCGCGAACAATCCCTGCGCATGCGCCGCACAAAAAAAACGGGCCGCTTTTCAGCGACCCCAATGCGTGGATTTCCGACTCTACGCACGTCAGCTTAAGTCGAGCTTAAACACGTGGAGAACGGAGCATGACGTATCGGCCGGCGAGCGAATGCGCGCGCTTGCGCGCATTCGTGTACGTGAGCGGGAATTTCGACCGAATGGAAGAAAGCGCCGGATATTAATTTCCGAATACGCTGTGTTCAGCGTGGACCGTTTGACGATCGACCGCTTGCAGGCGCCAGAAGCCGCTGGTTTTTGCGCGCGTCGGCAAGGCAGTCCATGCGGCGGCGCCTTGCGCCGCGCTCACGCGCTGCTTGCGGTCGACGTGCAAGCCGCGCAGCGTGCACAGCGGCGCATCCGTGCTGGGCGCACAGAGCGTGGTGACGCCGTCTTCATCGTGCAACTCGCCCCACGGGGGCAGATCGATCCCCTGATGTGCTTCTCTCGACCACCGATGTTCGTCGGTATCGAGCCATAGCACAGCGTAATCGTGGTTCACGGTGGGATCGGAACCGTTGATCAGGATGGTCAGTCGCATGGCAGTTCCGTGCAATTACAGAGTGGGGCTTTAAGAGTCTATGTCGCTGCGCGTGTTATGCAAGCCGGGTGTGTGAGCGGCGCACAAAAAAATGCGGACGCCATGAAGCGCACGGCTGTACGATTGCCGCGCGGTCATCGTCGTTCGCGCAGCCGAGCCATGCGGCATCGATTTCTACAACTCGCGGCATGCATGGGATGCCTGACTACGGCAACGTTCTGCGCGCAACGGACAGCGCATCGGTGCATGCGGCGGCTCAGCGATTCGCGGCGGTTGGCGGGACTCACCAGCTAGCCGCGGCAGAGCCGCCGCCAACTGCGAGCGGCTCCGCGAACACACTGCGCGCGACGAGCGCTTAAAGCAGATCCAACGGCGCGGTCAAATCCCCGAGCGGCGCGAGCCCGTTGCTCGCAAACGCCCGGTCGCGCGCGGCCACGCCTTCGAGCGGCGCCAGTCCATGCACGCGGCTGATCAGGCGAAGAATCGAGTTGGTGTCGTACACCGTGTGATCGACATACCCCTTCCTCGCCAGCGGCGAAATCACCAGCGCGGGAATCCGCGACCCCGGACCCCAGCGGTCGCCTTTCGGCGGTGAGACCGGGTCCCACCAGCCGCCGTTTTCGTCGACGGTGACGATCACCACGGTATTCGCCCACTGCGGGCCGCGCTGAACATGCTCGATCACGTTCGCGATGTGACGGTCGCCCGATTCGACGTCCGCGTAGCCGGCATGCATATTCAGATCGCCTTGCGGCTTGTAGAACGTGACGGCCGGGAGACGTCCCGCGTCGATGTCCGCGATCAGGTGATTGCTCGACGCGTCGTTGCCGAGGCCCGCGTCGCGCAGATATTTGCGGCGTGCCGCCGTGCCCGGCGCGTAATTGGCGAAGTAGTTGAACGGTTGATGGTGATACTGGAAGTCGGGCACCGCGCCCGTGTCCTGATGCTCCAACGCGTATTGCCACGCCCCGCTGTACCAGGCCCAATCGACGCCCTTGTCCGTCAGACGGTCGCCGATCGTCGCATAGCGTTGCGGCGGCAGCACGCGCGGATTCGAGAAGTCCGCAAGGGCCGGATTGCCGCCTTCGGCCGGCCGCACGTTGCTCGGCTGATAGGGCGGCGCCATGGTATTGACGGCATAACCGTCGGCGGTGAACGTGCCGTCATTGACGAATTTCGGCGGGCCGTCGAGCGCGGAGGCGGGCGAGTCGGCCGCCTGCTTCAGCCGCGTGCCGGTCGGATCGTCGCCTTCGATCACCGACACCAGTTTCTTCGCCGGGCTATTGTGGATGTCGGGATAGAACGGCGCCTGCGCCGAGATCAGAAAGATGTGATTGAGCCACGAGCCGCCGAAGGCCGCCATGAAGAAGTTGTCGCACAGCGTGTACTGCTGCGCGAGACTCCACAGCCGCAACGTGTCGGCGGAATTGCGGTAGTGCCCCATCACGAGGCCGCCCGAATCGCCCCATGCGGCGAACTGGTTGTTGCGGCCGGCATTGATCTGCATCTGGTTCTGATAGAAGCGATGCACGAGGTCGCGCGTGATTACGCCGGCCGGCAGCGGCGCGCCTTGCGCGTCGGTGAGATGGAACGGCCCGTTTTGCAGATTGCCGATGTCCTTCTGGCCGATCATGTAGCGCTTGCCGTCCACTTCCTGCGCTTGCGGCACGAGCCCGCCCCAGATGGCGGGCAGGCGCGGCAGCGGTGTTCTGCCGTCACGGTCGAGTTGCAGATAGCGCTCGGCGCTGACCGCATCGAGCGGATGCTGAATGCCTGGAAAGTTACCGTACAGGTTCGCAAAGCTGCGGTTCTCGGCGTAGATCACCACGATATGCTTGACCTGATCGCGCAACGCCGCGTCGAGCCGCAAGTCGGCGGCACTGCGTGTCGCGTCGCCCGCCGCGGTTTGCCCGGTCTTGCAGCCGGTCAGCGCGAGTCCGATGCCGACTGCCGCGAGACCGGTCAGGACGCGGCGGCGTTCGGGATCGTTGGGGGCGTCGTCGGGGTTGGGCGGCAGGGTGGAGTCGTTGTCGTTCATCGGTAGGTTTCGAATTGTGCGTGACAGACATCGATCGCCGCCGGGGGCGGCGCGCCTGGTACGCGTTGCGGGTTCGAGAGGTGGCCGGAAGACGCCGGCGAGGGGTAGGCCAAGCGAACAGCTAAGGCAATCGACGCTTCACGCGCCAACTGTTGTGCGTTGCGTCAACGGCGAGCAGAAGCCAATGTTTTGCGTCGACGGGATGGCGTTTTTGCGTGGCGTAACCGTCCACGGATAATTCGAGTTCGTCGAATGCGCGCCGATGGCAGGTGGCATGCGCGCCGGACCCGTCCGCGAATTCGACGATCGCCTCGGCCGCACGGGCCGGCTCGGGCAGATGCGCGATGCGCACCGAGCAGCCGGGGTAAAGGTGCGAATCGGCAACCTGAACCTGAATGGATGCGGACATGGGCGTGGCCTCCAAACGCTGGTGAGCGAAAGCGCGGCGGTGAGACCTCGCGCAACCGACCGGAGGAAAGAATAGCACCGGGACCCACGATTGTTGTGCATCCGTGACGCGAATTGCAACGTCGCACGCGAGGCGTGATCCATGATTCCTTCGCGCTATCATGCTGATCTAACGACGATGACAGTAGAAACGGCAGCCAAGATGGCAAAAGAAGAGCAGACAGGAGCGGGACGCAAGCGTGCGAAGCCGCGTAACGCGGCGGCCCCGGCTTCGCAGGATGACGTGGCGATGTCCCATTCGGAGCGCGTCGCTTCCACCGATGCCGCCGACTCCGCGGAGGAAGACAACACTGGTGGCTCGACCTACCTCGTGCCGGGCCTCGAGCGCGGCCTGCGCATCCTCGCCGAATTCAGCGCGCGCGAACCGGTACTCGGCGCGCCCGAATTGTCCAAGCGCATCGGCATTCCGCGCACTACCACCTTCCGTTTATTGCAGACGCTCGAAGCACTCGGCTTTCTCGAACGGGTGAACGGCGACCGTTATTTCCGCCTGAGTGTCGCGGTGCTGCGGCTCGGCTTTGAATACCTGAACTCGCTGGAACTGACCGACGTCGGCACGCCGATCCTCGAACGCTTGCGCGATGCCACCGGTCTGAGCACGCATCTGCTGATTCGCGACCAGCGCGACGTGGTATTCGTCGCCAAGGCGCAAACCCACGCGCCGATGTTCAGTTCAGTGAAGGTGCATGTCGGCACGCGTCTGCCCGCGCACGCCACCGTGCACGGCCAGGTGCTGATGGGCGATATGAGTTTCGAGGAATTGCGTCAACTCTATCCCGAGCCGCAACTGGAGCGTTTCACTGAACGCACGCCGGCCACCGTCGAAGAACTCTATGGACGCGTGCGCGAAAGCGCGGCGCTCGGCTACGCGTTGAGCGAGGCATCGTTCGAGCGGGGCATTTCCGTGGTGAGCGCGCCAGTGCGCGATCAAAGCGGCAAGATCGCGGCCGCGTTGACCGTCACCATTCCGCGTTCGGATATCGGCGAGGCTGAAGAGCGCGAACCGCTCGTCATCGCGGTTTGCCAGGCGGCGCTCGAACTGTCCGAGCGACTCAGTTATCGCCCGCGGCCGGACGATCCGACCGCGGTTCTGGCGCGCCGCAAGCCGGTCGCGGCGCACTGATTCCGCTGGATGTCGTGCAACGGCCCGGCGGTTTTCACCGCCGGGCCGTTTGCCTGGCCGGCTTCGTTCACATCAGAACGAGTGATGGATGCCGGTCAGAACGATCGTCTGGTTCCGGCCGCTCGACACGCCCGCCGTGAAGAACGCGGCATGCGCATTCGAATTGGCATGCTGGTACAGCGCATTCACGTAGAGCTGCGTCGACTTCGACAGCGCATAGATATCGCCGATCTCGAACTGCGTCCAGCGACGGCCGGCCAGCGTCGTCGTCGCGGCGCCGCCGGAAACGCTGTTGAACGGCGTGAACTGATAATTCGCGCCCACGTCGTAGCTCTGATAGGTGTCCGAGTGTCCCGCCGATTCCAGCTTCACACGCGTGTACAGCCCATGCACCAGCAGTTTGCCGAACTGGTATGACGCGCCCGCGCCCATGTTTTCGACCTTGCTGGCGCTGTAGTTCGCTGCCGCCACGCCCTGGAAGTTGGTGATGCCGGTGGTGACGATCGACGGCGTGCGGTTGTGCTCGTTCGCATACGTGGCGCCGGCCTTGAACGGGCCGTTCGCATAGCTGAGCGCGAAACTCAGCGTCTTGCCCGTCGAGAAGTTCGTCGTGTTGCCGAGACCCATCATCGCGCCGACCGTGAAGCCGTAGAAACTCGCCGAGCGGAATTTCATCGAATTGTCGAACGGCACGACGCCGGTGTCGGCGAGCTCGTCGATATTGCCGGGGTGAAACGCGTACCAGCTCGCCGCCAGATAGGCCGTGCTCAACGGACCCAACACGTCGAAGCTGAACGGCGTTTGATGGCCGAACGTGACCGTGCCGATCTTGTCCGAACTCAGGCCGACAAAAGCGTGGCGATTGAACAGCGTGCCGGATTTCGCAAAGTTGCCGGTGTTCGTATAAAAGCCGTTTTCCAACTGGAAAACCGCCTTCAAACCGCCGCCCAGATCTTCCACGCCTTTCAGGCCCCAGCGGTCCGGCTGCATGTTGCCTTGCTCCATGATCCACTTCGAATGACCGCCTGCATTGCTGATATACGCAACGCCGGCATCCAGGCTGCCGTATAGCGTCACGCTGCTTTGCGCCCATGCGCCTGTCGTTGCGCAGGCTGCCGTCAAACCGGCTGCAATGATGTGCTTCACCGTTGGTCCTCCTGATCGCGCGGCGGATGGCGCGCGCCGATTTCGCCGTCCCTGATCCGTGCTTTTGGATTGAATGCAGCTCTGGCTCATACGCCAAACTACTGCGCTATTTGTTCCATATATGGGCGTTTGTATCGCCTATGGAAAATTATAGTGACTCAAACAGCGGTCA
Organism: Paraburkholderia sp. DD10; assembly: GCF_049177125.1. Classification (NCBI taxonomy): domain Bacteria; kingdom Pseudomonadati; phylum Pseudomonadota; class Betaproteobacteria; order Burkholderiales; family Burkholderiaceae; genus Paraburkholderia; species Paraburkholderia sp. DD10. Next base: position 73,693 of record NZ_CP185392.1, read on the forward strand.
AAATAAAATTTTCGGGCTCGGGATAAACCCGCATGAAGGCTGTCGCAAGGAGTGCGGGAGTCACCGTAAAGCCAAGCCCATCAAGGCACACAGCCACAAATGGCGTCTTCGCAATCCACGCGGCGCAGTGTTCCGGGGTGTCACGCTCGGTGTTTTCCCCTACCAGTGGAAATTTTTATTTCTTCTCGTCGAAGCCGTTTCTATACTTATCCATACACGAACCACTGTTCCTTATATGGAACATAAGGCTTCAGGAAAAAGGCGAGAAATGACTGACCAATGGCGCTGCGCCGGCCATGCCGGCGATCTGTCCGAAGACGCGCCGCTCGAGTTCAAGCTCGACGGCACCGAGATCGGCATCTACAAGGTGGGCGACGCGCTGTACGCGCTCGAAAACGTCTGCCCCCATGCGTATGCGCTGCTCACGCAGGGGTTTGTCGACGGCGACACCGTCGAGTGCCCGCTGCATGAAGCCGTGTTCCATATCCCGACCGGCAAATGCCTGAAAGAGCCCGGTGGCCGCGACCTGAAGACGTACTCGGTGCGTCTCGCCGGCGAAGAAATCCAGATCAAGGTGGAATGACATGCGAGAGGTAGCCGTGAACTTCAATCCCTTCCTGAAGCCGTGGCTCGCGCCGCAGCCCAACAACGTGGCCGGCAAGGGCGTAATCGAAAAGCCGGGCGAGAGCGAGAACTTCATCTGGCAAACGCGTAAGGCGGAGCCGACCCAGTACGAGAACGACTTCGGCGACGCGCTCGAAAAAGTTTTCGAAGCCGGCGCGACGGAATTGCACGAGGTGGTCGACGGTTTGAATCGCGTGGGTTTCCGCACGCCGGAAGGCAATGCGTGGAACGCCGAACGCCTCGCCGCCGAATTCCGCCTGCTCGCCGAATAGGCGCGCTTTCCGAACACGTCTCACCGCTTTCGCATCCGGAGTCTTTTCATGACGTCCCCCAATACAACTCAGGGCGCGGCCGATCCGATCCAGTCTTATCTGGACAAAGGCTTGCGCAATTACTGGTATCCCGTCGCACCGAGCTGGCAAGTCGGCGACGCGCCCATCGGCATCACGCGACTGGGCGACCAGATCGTGCTGTGGCGCGACAAGGAAGGCAAAGTCCGCGCGCTCGAAGACCGCTGCCCGCATCGCGGCGCGCGTTTGTCGCTCGGCTGGAATCTCGGCGGCAGCGTCGCGTGCTGGTATCACGGCATCGAAGTCGACGGCGGCGGCACGGTCGTCAAGGTGCCGGCGGTATCGAACTGCCCGCTCGAAGGCCAGCAGTGCGTGAAGTCGTATCCGGTCGAAGAACACGCCGGCGCGATTTTCCTGTGGTTCGGCGACGACGCGCACAAGGAACCCGCGCCGCTCAAGTTGCCGGATGAACTGGTCGGTGACGAATACGCGAACTTCGTGTGCATGTCGAACTGGAAGTGCAATTACCAGTACGCGATCGACAACGTGATGGACCCGATGCACGGCGCGTATCTGCACGCGACGTCACATTCGATGGCCGAAGGCGACAAGCAGGCCGACATGCGCGTGCGCAAGACCGAGACCGGCCTGATGTTCGAAAAGATCGGCCAGCGCGACGTGAACTTCGACTGGGTCGAACTCGGCGAAACCGGCGCGCTGTGGATGCGCCTCGCGATTCCGTACCAGAAGAAGTTCGGCCCCGGCGGCAGCTTCGGGATCGTCGGCTTCGCCGTGCCCGTCGACGAAAACAACTGCCAGGTTTACTTCTGGCGCGCTCGCAAGGTGTCGGGCTGGCAGCGCGACGCGTGGCGCTTCCTGTACCGCAACCGGCTGGAAGGTCTGCATTGGGCCGTGCTCGAACAAGACCGCTACGTGCTCGAAAGCATGGCGCCGAACGCGCGCGAACATGAATTCCTTTATCAACACGACGTCGGCGTGACGCGTGTGCGCCGCATGCTGCGCCAGCGCGCGCAACAGCATTTCGCCGAACTCGACGCCTACCGCGAACAAGCGGCCGGCGCCGCGTCCGCCACCTCTGCCACGGGCCACAGCCATGCATGACGAAGCGGTCGTCGCACTCAACGGCCGGCGCGTCTTCGTGACGGGCGGCGCGCGCGGTCTCGGCGCGGCGTTCGTCCGCGCGCTGGTGCAAGCCGGCGCGCGCGTGGTGTTCGGCGACGTGCTGCACGACGAAGGCGAAGCGCTCGCCGCATCGCTCAACGGGCAGGGCCGTGAGGTCACGTATCTGCCGCTCGATCTCGCCGAGCCCGCCAGCATCCGGCAATTCGCCGAGCAGGGCGCGGCGCGGCTCGGCGGTCTGGATGCGCTGATCAACAACGCGGCGATCACCAACTCGGGCGGCAAATCGGCCGACGAATTGTCGGTCGAGACATGGGACGCCGTGATGAACGTCAACGTGCGCGGCACCTGGCTGATGAGTACGGCCGCGCTGCCTTATCTGCGTGACTCGGGGCGCGGCAGCATCGTCAACATCGCGTCGGATACGGCGGTATGGGGCGCGCCGAAACTGCTCGCGTATGTCGCGAGCAAGGGCGCGGTGATTTCGATGACGCGTTCGCTCGCGCGCGAATTCGGCGCTCATGGCGTGACGGTCAACGCGGTCGCGCCGGGCCTCACCGAAGTGGAAGCCACCGCCTACGTGCCCGCCGAGCGTCACCAGTACTACCAGCAAGGCCGCGCGCTCGCGCGCGCCCAACTGCCCGAGGACGTAACCGGGCCCGTGCTGTTTCTGTTGTCCGACGCCGCGCGCTTCGTGACCGGCCAGTTGCTGCCGGTCAACGGCGGCTTCGTGATGAATTGATCTTGCCGAATCGAAAGGAGAAAGAGATGGCGGATGTCGATATCGAACGCAAATCGTGGGACCAACCCGCGGACAAGACCTTTACCCAGTGGCTGGACAGCCGCGTCGCGCGGCTCGCCACGCGTCGCTATGACTGGGACGCGCTGAAGTTCCAGGCCGACTACGACCCGAAGTATCGCCGCGCGCAAATGCGCTATGTCGGCACGGGCGGCACCGGCGTCGCGAAAGACGTGAACACGGTGCCCGCGGGCGGCTTCACGTTCTCGACGATGTTGATCCCCGCCGGCAACATCGGCCCGAGCCACATCCACATGGACGTCGAGGAAATCTTCTTCGTGATGCGCGGCAAGATGAAAGTGATCTGCGAGAAAGACGGCGAAACGTGGGAAGCCGTGCTCGGCGAACGCGATCTGATTTCGGTGCCGCCGGGCGTGTATCGCACGGAAATCAACATCGGCCAGGAAGACGCGTTGATGTGCGTGATGCTCGGCTCGCCGAAGCCGGTCACGCCGACGTATCCGCCGGATTCGCCGTTGGCCGCGCTCAAGCGCTAAGCCGTCAACATAGTGCGTATTCACTCGCGAAGGAAACCATGTCCGCAGTCCCGTCCGCTACCGCCGATCAGAACGCCCCGCTCGAAGCCCGTCTTGCGCGCTTTCCCGCGCGGCAGATCTGGCTCGCGTCGCGACGCGCGGTGAGCTATCGCGAAGCGAACAGCGCCGCAACGAACGCGCTGCCGCTCGTGTTGCTGCACGGTATCGGTTCGGGCGTGGCTTCGTGGGTGCAGCAATTCGAAACGCTCGGCGACACGCGCCGCGTGATTGCGTGGGATGCGCCGGGTTATGGCGCCTCCACGCCGGTCACGCCTGAATCGCCCGCGGCCGCAGATTACGCAGCGGTATTGAACGAATGGCTCGACGCGCTCGGCATCGAACATTGTGTGCTGCTCGGCCATTCACTCGGCGCGATCATCGCGGGTGCGTTCGCCGTGACGTATCCGCGGCGTGTGGCCGGTTTGCTGTTGCTGTCGCCGGCGGGCGGTTATGGCGCGGCATCCGCGGCGGTACGCGAGACGAAACGCGCTCAACGCCTCGCGATGATCGAGGCGTTGGGCCCGCAAGGACTCGCCGAAAAACGCAGCGCCGCTATGTTGTCCGCTTACGCGAGCGACGAAGCGCGCGCGTGGGTGCGCTGGAACATGTCGCGCGTGATTCCGCATGGCTACGCCCAGGCGACCCATCTGCTCGCCAACGCCGATCTCGCCGCCGACCTCGTGCGTTACAGCGGCCGCGTCAACGTGGCCGTCGGCGCCGACGACACCATTACGACGCCCGCAGCCTGCGAACGACTCGCACTGGCGGCGGGCACCCCACTGCAAGTCGTGCCACGCGCGGGGCACGCCGGCTATATCGAAGCACCCGCCGCGTACACCGCGATCATCGACACGTTCTGCCGCGCGAGCGACGGACAACGGAGCCAATGAATGAAGCCCGACCTGCCCGACACAACGAACGTCAGCCGCGCTGCGGACGACGACCGCATCGGCAACGACAGCGATACCAACAATGACACCGGCTATCGCGTGCCCGGTCTCGAACGCGGCCTGAGGATTCTCACGGAGTTTTCGCCGCGCGAGCCCGTTCTCGGCGCACCGGAACTATCGAAGCGCCTGAAGATTCCTCGCACGACGGTGTTCCGTCTGCTGCAAACACTCGAATCGCTCGGCTTTCTCGAGCGCGCCGATAAGGACCGCAACTATCGCCTCGGCGTCGCGGTGCTGCGGCTCGGTTTCGAATATCTGAGCTCGCTCGAATTGACCGACCTCGGCCTGCCGATCATCGAAGCCTTGCGCGACGAAACCGGCTTGACCAGCCATATCGTGATTCGCGATGGACGCGACGTCGTGTTCGTCGCCAAGGCGCAAAGCCACGCGCCGATTTTCAGTTCGGTGAAGGTCAACGTCGGCACCCGTTTGCCGGCTCACGCCACGACGCATGGTCAGGTGCTGATGGGCGACATGACGCTCGACGAGTTGAAGAAGCTCTATCCCGAGCCCGAACTCGAACGCTTCACCAAACAGACGCCCGTTACCGTCGACGATTTATACGAGCGCATTCGCGACGACGCACGGCGCGGTTTCGCGATCAGCGAGTCGTCGTTCGAGCGCGGCATTTCAGTGGTCAGCGCGCCGGTGCGCAACGACACGGGCCGCATCGTCGCCGTGATCACGACAACGATTCCGCGCCACGAGATCGGCGCGTCGCTGCTCGACAGCGGGTTGATCGACAAGGTCCGCCGCGCCGCCGGCGAACTCTCGCAGCGGCTCAATCACCGGCCCAAGAGCGGGCCGGATGCGGGCAGCAAATACATGAAGGCATTGGGGCTCCGATGATTGAAATCGATTTGACCGGGCAGGTCGCGGTGGTGACGGGCGGTTCGTCCGGCATCGGCCTCGCAACCGCCGAACTGTTTCTGCGCTCAGGCGCATCGGTTGCGATTTGCGGCCGCGACACCGAACGTCTCGCGCAAGCGGAAGCCGCGCTGAACACCCGGTTCCCGCAAGCGCAACTGCTGGCGCAAGCCTGCAACGTACTGAATGCCGGCGACGTGAACGCGTTCGCGCAAGCCGTGCAAGCGCGCTTCGGCCGCACCGACATGCTGGTGAACAACGCGGGCCAGGGCCGCGTGTCGACCTTCGCCGACACCACCGACGAAGCCTGGCGCGAAGAGCTCGATCTGAAGTACTTCAGCGTGATCCGCCCGACTCGCGCGTTCCTGCCGATGCTGCGCGACGCGGCCAACCCTTCGGTGGTGTGCGTGAACTCGCTGCTCGCGCTGCAACCGGAACCGCACATGGTCGCGACATCGTCGGCACGTGCGGGCGTGCTGAGCCTCATCAAGTCGCTCGCGGCGGAACTCGCGCCGCAACGCATCCGCGTGAATTCGATTTTGATCGGCATCGTCGAATCGGGGCAATGGCGCCGCCGCTACGCGAAAGAGGCGCAGCCGGGCCAGAGCTGGGACGACTGGACCGCCGAACTGGCGCGCAAGAAAAACATTCCGCTGGGCCGCTTCGGCAAACCCGAAGAAGCCGCTCAAGCGCTCTTTTATCTGGCTACGACGCTGTCGTCCTATACGACGGGCAGCCACATCGATGTTTCTGGAGGCGTTGCACGACATGTCTAACACAACCACCGTCGGCGAACTGATCGCCGCTTTTCTCCAGCAGTGCGGGGTGCATACCGCATTCGGCGTGATCTCGATTCACAACATGCCGATCCTCGACGCGATCCATCAACGCGGCCAGATCCGCTACGTCGGCGCGCGCGGCGAAGCGGGCGCGGTGAATATGGCCGATGGTCTTGCGCGCGTTTCCGGCGGACTCGGCGTCGCGTTCACCAGCACGGGCACGGCCGCGGGCAACGCAGCGGGTGCGATGGTCGAAGCATTGACCGCGGGCACCGCGCTGCTGCACATCACCGGTCAGATCGAAACCGAATACCTCGATAAAGATCTCGCGTATATCCACGAAGCGCCGGACCAACTGTCGATGCTGCAATCGATCTCGAAGGCCGCGTTTCGCGTGCGTTCCGTTGAAACCGCGTTGCCGACCATCCGCGAAGCCGTGCGCGTCGCGCAAACCGCGCCGAGCGGCCCGGTCAGCGTCGAGATTCCCATCGACATTCAGGCCGCCCAAATCGAATGGCCCGCCGATCTGGCCGCGCCGCACGTCAGCACGCTCACGCATTCCAGCGAGCGCGTCGCGCAACTCGCCGAGCAACTGGCGAAGGCGAAACGTCCGCTCCTGTGGCTCGGCGGCGGCACGCGCCATGCACGCGCGGCGGTCGAGCGCATGGTCGCGTTGGGCTTTGGCGTCGTGACCAGCGTGCAGGGCCGCGGCGTGCTGCCGGAAGATCATTCGGCAACGCTCGGCGCTTTCAACGTGCATGCCGCGGTCGAAAGCTTCTACAAGACGTGCGACGCACTGCTGGTGGTCGGTTCGCGTCTGCGTGGCAATGAAACGCTGAAGTACAGGCTCGCGCTGCCGCAGCCGCTGTATCGCATCGACGCCGACGCGCTCGCCGACAACCGCGGCTACCGCAACGACATGTTCGTGCACGGCGATGCGTCGGCGGTGCTGGAGGAACTCGCGACGCTGCTCGAAGGGCGCGTGAAGGTCGATCCGGCCTTCGCACAGGATCTCGCGGCGGCGCGCGAAAGCGCGCTCGCCGATGTGGCGCGAGGGCTCGGCCCGTACAAGCGCCTCGTCGACGCGCTTCAAAAGGCCGTGGGCCGCGACTACAACTGGGTGCGCGACGTGACGATCTCGAACAGCACGTGGGGCAACCGCATGCTGAAGATCTTCTCGCCGCGCGCGGGCGTTCACGCGCTCGGCGGCGGTATCGGCCAGGGCATGCAGATGGGCATCGGCGCGGCGCTCGCGGGCAGCGCCGCGAAAACCGTGTGCCTCGTCGGCGACGGCGGCTTGATGGTGAACGTCGGCGAACTCGCGACGGCCGTGCAGGAAAACGCCAACGTGATGATCGTGCTGATGAACGACCAGTGCTACGGCGTGATCCGCAACATTCAGGACGCGCAATACGGCGGCCGCCGCTGCTATGTCGATCTGCACCAGCCGGATTTCGCGCAGTTCTGCAAGAGCCTGAAGCTCACGCACTACCGCATCCAATCGCTCGATCAGGCCGAGGAGATCATTCGCGAGGGCATGGCGAAAACCGGCCCCGTGCTCGTGGAGGTGGACATGCTGTCGGTCGGTTCGTTCGCCAGCGCGTTCGCCGGTCCGCCGGTCAAGGAACAGGAGCCGCAGCATGCGTGAGGCCGATTACGCCGGGCGCCACGCTCCCGTCGATGTCGCCATGATCGGCTTCGGCGCGATCGGCCAGGCGGTGTACCGCTCGGTTGAAGCCGACCCGGCCGTGCGGGTGTCGCACGTGATCGTGCCGCAGCGGCACATGGCGGCGGTGCGCGAAGTGGTGGGCGCATCCGTGGATGTGGTGGCGTCCGTTTCCGCATTGAGCAGCCAGCCGCACTTCGCGCTCGAATGCGCGGGACATGGCGCGTTGATCGATCACGTGGTGCCGTTGCTCAGAGGCGGCACGGACTGCGCGGTGGCGTCGATCGGCGCGCTCTCCGACATGATGCTGCTGGACGCGTTGTCCGCCGCCGCCGATGAAGGCGACGCAACCTTGACGCTGCTCTCCGGCGCGATCGGCGGCATGGATGCGCTGGCGGCGGCCAGGCTCGGCGGCCTCGACGAAGTGCTGTACACCGGGCGCAAGCCGCCCACCGGCTGGCTCGGCACGCCCGCGGAACAGGTCTGCGATCTGCATGCGCTAAGCGAACAGCAGGTGATCTTCGAAGGCAGCGCACGCGAAGCGGCGCGCCTGTACCCGAAGAACGCCAACGTCGCCGCAACGATTGCGTTGGCCGGCCTCGGTCTCGACCACACCTCGGTGCGGCTGATCGCCGATCCGAAGGTGACGCGCAACGTGCATCGCATCGTGGCGCGCGGCGCATTCGGCGAAATGTCGCTGGAAATGTGCGGCAAGCCGCTTCCGGACAACCCCAAGACGTCCGCGTTGACCGCGTACAGCGCGATCCGTGCGTTGCGCAATCGCGCGGCGCGCTGCGTGATTTAAGACCCTGGCTGAAGCAAACCGGAACGACCGACATGACTCACTTCGATACCCGTCTCGTGCCTAGCGGCGATATTTTCATCGGCGGGGAATGGCGGCAAGGGCGCGGCAAGCCCTACCAAAGCCTGTATCCGGCGGATCAGTCGGTCAACATGGAAATCTCGACGGCCAATGCCGACGACGCCCGCGAAGCCGTGGAAGCCGCCGACGCCGCGTGGCGCAAGGCGGATTGGTCGGGCTTGAAGCCGCATCAGCGTGCGCTGATTCTGTACCGCATCGCCGATCTGATCATGGCGCGTCACGAAGCGCTCGCGCAATTGCAGCGTCGCGACAACGGCAAACCGATCGGTGAAACGCGTGTGCTGGTGGCAAGCGCGGCCAACACGTTCCGCTACTTCGCCGCATGCCTCGAAACGCTCGATGAGGAAGTCACGCCCTCGCGCGGCGACTATCTGACGATGAGCATTTACGAACCGATCGGCGTGATCGCCGCGATTACGCCGTGGAATTCGCCGATCGCATCGGATGCGCAAAAGCTCGCGCCGGCGCTGGCCGGTGGCAATGCGGTGGTGTTGAAGCCCGCCGAAGTGACGCCGATGGTCTCTTTGGCGCTGGCTCGCCTCTGCGAGGAAGCCGGTGTGCCGAAGGGCGTCGTGAGCGTGCTGCCGGGCAAGGGCTCGGTGATCGGCGACGTGCTGGTGCGTCATCCGCTGGTGAAGAAAGTGTCGTTCACGGGCGGCACCGAAGTGGGCCGCGGCATCGCGCGCATTGCGGCGGACAAGCTGATGCCGGTGTCGCTCGAACTCGGCGGCAAGTCGCCGACCATCGTGTTCGACGACGCCGATTTCGATCATGCGGTGAACGGCGTGCTGTATGGCATCTTCAGTTCGTCGGGCGAGGCGTGCATCGCGGGATCGCGTCTGTTCGTGCAGCGCTCGATTTACGACGCGTTCATGAAGCGTCTCGTCGAGGGCGCGCGCAAGCTGCGCGTGGGTGATCCGTCGCGTGCGGAAACGCAGATGGGGCCGCTCATTACCGCGGCGCATCGCGAAACGGTCGAGCGATACGTCGCGTTGGGCCTGGAGGAAGGCGGCCGCTTGTTGTGCGGCGGCGAGCGTCCGGTCGGCGAGGGCCGCGAGCAAGGCACGTACTTTCAGCCGACCATTCTCGAAGGCCTCACGAATCACGCCCGCATCTGCCAGGAAGAAATCTTCGGCCCGGTGCTGGTCGCGATGCCGTTCGACGACGAAGCGTCGCTGCTGGAAGAAGCGAACGACAGCGTATTCGGTCTCGCCGCCGGCATCTGGACGCGCGATTACAAGCGCGCTTACCGGGTCGCCCGCGCGCTCGAAGCCGGCACCATCTGGATCAACACCTACAAGCTGTTCTCGATCTCCACACCGTTCAGCGGCTGGAAAGAGAGCGGCATGGGGCGCGAGAAGGGCCGTCTCGGCATCCGCGAATACATGCAGCAGAAGAGCCTCTACTGGGGCTTGAACGACGCGCCGCTGGCGTGGGCGAATTGAAGACGCAAGATACGCAAGATACGCAAGAGGCACGTTATGACGATTCTCGGCATTGAACAGATTATTTACGGCGTGACGGATCTCGCTACCTGTCGCCGCTTTTTCGCGGACTGGGGCTTGAAGGAAGTCGCGCACGATGAAACGCATGCGCGCTTCGAAACGCTGAACGGCTGCACGGTTCTCGTGGCCGATGCGAACGATCCCTCGCTGCCGCCCGCGTTCGAAGAAGGGCCGACGCTGCGCGAAGTGACGTGGGGCGTCGCGACGCAAGCGGAACTCGACGAACTGCGCGGCCGCTTCGCCGGCCAGCCCGGCCACTTCGAAACCGGCGACGCCGTCGGTTGCATCGACCCGAACGGCATGGCGATTCGCGTGGAAGTGACTCGCAAACGGGTGCTCGATATTCACGGTTCGCCCTCGAACGTATGGGGCCAAACGCTGCGCGTCGATCAACCGTCGCCGATTTACGAGCGTGCCGAACCGGTCGAAGTGGGTCACGTCGTGTTCTTCACGAACTGTCTCGCGGAACAGGAAAAGTTCTACCAGGACCTGCTCGGCTTCGAGACGTCGGATCGCTATCCGGGCCGCGGCGCATTCATGCGCTGCGCGCCGCACGGCGGCCACCACGATATTTTCCTGCTGGCGCTGCCGGGCGGCAAACGCGGTTTGAATCACGTCGCGTTCACCGTGCGCGATATCCACGAAGTATTCGGCGGCGGCATGCACATCAGCCGTTGCGGTTGGGATACGCAACTCGGGCCGGGACGTCATCCGGTTTCGTCGGCGTACTTCTGGTACTTCCAGAATCCGGCCGGCGGCCTGATCGAGTACTACGCCGACGAAGACCAGCTCACGCCCGAATGGCAGCCGCGCGATTTCGAACCCGGCCCGACCGTGTTCGCCGAATGGGCGATCGACGGCGGCATCGACGGCAATACGCGTCGCCAGAAAAACGCGCAAGCGCCGGAGGGCAAGTTCATGACGGAGCGCAAAAATGACTGACGCTGCCACGGAAAAGGCCCAGGCCGCGCACGCCGGACTCGAAGCGCCGCGCACCATCGTGGTGATCGGCGGCGGCCAGGCGGCCGGTTGGGTCGTGAAGACATTGCGCAAGGAAGGCTTCGACGGCCGCCTCGTGATGATCGCCGACGAGGTTCATCTGCCGTACGAGCGCCCGCCGTTGTCGAAGGCCGTGCTGGCGGGCGAGGCGGATATCGACACGGTGCGGCTCGTCAAGCCCGACGATTTCGCCGCGCTCAACGTCGAGGCATGGCAACCCGATCGCGCGACGTCGATCGATCGCGAGCAACGCATCGTGCGCACGCAAGCGGGCCGTGAAGTGCAATACGACCGTCTGGTGATCGCCACGGGCGGCGCGGCGCGCCGCTTGCCGGACTCGCTCGTCAAGACCTCGCACATCGCCTATCTGCGGACGCTCGACGAAGCCGTCGCGTTAGGCGAACGGCTGCGCGCCAGCAAGCGCGTGCTCGTCGTGGGCGGCGGCTGGATCGGTCTCGAAGTCGCGGCCACCGCGCGCAAGCTCGGCGTGAATGCAACCGTGGTGGAGGGCGCGCGGCGTCTGTGCGCCCGCTCGTTGCCGCCAATGGTGTCCGACTTCCTGCTCGACCTGCATCGCGCGAACGGCGTGGACGTGCGTTTGCACGCATCGCTGGTGTCGATCGCGGATCATCCGAACGACGCCAGCCGCATCCGCGCGACATTCGCGGACGGCTCGACCGTGGATGCCGATTTCGCGGTCGCCGGTATCGGTCTCACGCCGCACACGGCGCTGGCGGAAGCCGCGGGCGTGAAGGTGGAAGACGGCATCGTGGTCGATCATTTCGGCGCGACCGACGACCCGCGCATTTTCGCGTGCGGCGACGTCGCCAATCATCCGAGCGCGTGGCTCAAGCGCCGCGTGCGGCTCGAATCGTGGGCCAATGCGCAGAACCAGGCGATCGCCGCAGCGAAGGCGCTGCTCGGCGCGTTCGAACCGTATGCGGACATTCCGTGGTTCTGGTCCGATCAGTACGACGTGAATCTGCAAATTCTCGGCGACATTCCGGGCGACGCGCAACTGGCTGTACGCGGCGACCTGCCGGGCAAGCACGCCACGCTTTTCCATCTGGAAGACAACGCGATTCGCGGCGTGATCGCCATCAACAATCCACGCGAACTGAAGCTTTCGCGCAAGTGGATGAACCAAGGCCGGACCATCGACCTTGCCACACTGACCGACGCCACCACGGCGCTTGCCTAACTACACCTACGGACGGGACAACGGCATGAGAACCATCGACAACATCATGGGGGACCGCAGCAGCGCCGGTGTCTCCGGCCCTGTGACCCGGGGCTCGATCATCGCGCGGCTCGAGCGCCTGCCGAGGAACGCGATGCAGGTGCGCGCGCGGATTCTGATCGGGCTCGCGACGTTCTTCGACGGCTTCGACGTGATCGCGATCGCGGCCACGCTGCCGGTCCTGATCGCGAAGTGGCATCTGACGCCGTGGCAAATCGGCTTTCTGATCGGCTCCGGGTCGGTCGGCCAATTGCTCGGCGCATTCCTGTTTCCGTGGTACGCCGAGCGCAAGGGCCGCGTGCGCGCGATTGCATTGAGCTCGGGGATCATCGGCATCACCAGTATTGCGTGCGGTTTCGCGCCGACCTTCGCGGCGTTCGTGGCGTTGCGCGTGATTCAAGGCGTGGGACTCGGCGGCGAATTGCCGGTGGCCGCGACGTATATCAACGAGATCAGCCGTGCGCATGGCCGCGGGCGTTTCGTGCTGTTGTACGAGATCGTGTTTCCGGTGGGCCTGTTGGCTTCCAATGCGTTGGGTGCGTGGATCGTGCCGCGTTTCGGCTGGCAAGCCATGTACTGGATCGGCGGCATGCCGTTGATTCTGTTCTTCGTATTGCGCAAGCTGGTGCCGGAATCGCCGCGCTGGCTCGCCGAGCGCGAACGCATGGCCGATGCCGACGCCGCCGTGCACGCGTTCGAACGCACCGCGAAAGGACCGCTGCCGCCGGTGACCCATTCCGCCGAATTCGAAGCAATGGCGAATCGCCATCCGAAGCGCCGCATGCGCGATCTGTTCGGCCCGGCTTATTTGAAGCGCACGCTGGCGGTGGCGATGCTGTGGATTACCTGCGGGTTCATTCAATACGGTCTCTCGACCTGGCTGCCGACGATCTATCGCACGGTTTATCACGCGCCGCTGCAACTGGCGCTGAATCTGGCGGTGGCGGCTTCGGTGCTGGGCGTGCTGGGTTCGCTGACTTGCGCGTTGCTGGTCGATAAGGTGGGGCGCAAGCCGATCATCAACCTGTCGTTCCTTGCGTGCACGCTTTCGTTGCTGCTGGCAGGCGTGTTTCATGAATCGTCGGTGTATGTGGTCGCGACGTTCTGTGCGTTTTCGTTGGGCTTTCTCGCTTGCGGCTTTATCACGGCTTATGTGTACACGCCGGAGTTGTATCCGACCAGTATCCGAGCGACGGGCTGCGGTATCGGCGGCGCGTGGCTGAAGGTGGCGGCGATCTTCGCGCCGGCCATCGTGTCGAAGACGATGATCGGCGGCAATTTGCAGGTGGCGTTTTATGTTCTGGCGGCGGTGCCTTTTCTTGCCGCGGTGGTGGTGCACTTTCTTGGGATCGAGACCAAGGGCAAGGTGTTGGAGCAGTTGGAGGCTTGATGTTTTCGGCGCGAAGGCGTTGGTGGTGAACTGCGCCCCAAAGATCGGATCGGTGTTCGACTTTTGGGGTGCGGGTCAATCACAACCCCTTCCGATAAATCACAAACCCCGACCGTTCAGCAACCTGGTCATAAAGCTTCATCGCCGTCTGATTGGTCTCATGCGTCTGCCAGTACACGCGTTGCGCACCGTCGGCCTTCGCCCGCGCATACACCGCTTCGATCAGCGCGCGGCCGATACCTTTGCCGCGCTCGGTTTCAAGCGTATAGAGATCCTGCAGATAACAGGTCGGTCCCGCCATCGTCGTGTGACGGTGATACAGAAAATGCACGAGGCCGAGCAATTGGCCGTTGCGTTCGGCGACCATCGCGTGCATCGGCTCATAACCGTCGAAGAAACGGCCCCACGTAATCAGCGTGATCTCGCGCGGCAATGCGGTTTCGCCGGAGCGTCCATAGAACGCGTTGTAAGCGTCCCAGAGCGGGAGCCATGCGTCGAAGTCGTCGGGCGTGGCGGGGCGGATTTGAATCGAGTCGGACATCAGCGCGGTTCCTTGTGGGTGATGGTGGCGGGCAGCCGCCGCATGCTTCTGCCAAGGGCGAATTGAGCGGGCGCAGACGTAGACGGTCGCGCTCAACGCTTCCTTGCGCCCTTCAGCGCCTTCGCGCCTGGCGGTATCCAGGCGACGGCTTTAGCTCCGACAGCATAAGAAATTTGCGGCGCTATTGTTAGCTCCAGCATGTGCTGGAAACTTGGAGCCACTATCGCCGGGGTTCACGCTCAACTACGCGGGCATCGAGCCGCACAAAGCGCATGCGTTTCGCGGTACGCCGACTGATCCGCCAACACGCCCCGCCACCATGACCTAAACCCTCTCCGCTCTCAACCACCGCGCGAGCATCGCATCATCACCCGTCTCCAAGGCCTGCGCGACGCGCCGCCCCACCGCCGCGCCGAATTTATAACCGTGGCCCGAGCATGCCGACACCACCAGCGTATTGCCGATGCGTTTCGAAAAGAAGCGTTTGTCCGCCGTGAAGGTGTACGCGCAGGTTTTCACTTCGGCAACGGTATATTCGTCGATCCGACTGAACGGCGGCGCAAACAGCCTAAGCAAGCTGTCGCCCTCGCCGGGCCCCGCCACACGATCGACGTCAGGGTCCGGCGCGCGCACCTTATGCACGCCGGCGCCGATTTTCAAACCGACGCCATCGACGGGCGGCAGCACATAGCCGTCGCTATCGCCGCCAATATCGACGATCGCCGGCGCATTCGACCACGCGTCCTCCAGATCCGCGGGCGGTTCCAGATACGCGACGGCATTGCGATAGGTCACGAGTTCTTCCGCAAGCTCCGGGAACAGTTGCAGCGTCCAGGCACCGGCAGCAACCACGAGCCGGTCGGCGCGCACGACGGTCTCATCATCGAGCCGCACGCAAGCGCCATGCGGATCGACGGAAAGCGCCTTGACGTGCATGCGAATATCGGCGCCGCGCATCTTCAGCCACGCTTTCATGTCGCGCGCGATGCGTTCGCTAAAGAGCACGCCGCCTTCGCGATCGAGGTAGCCGTAGCGAAACGTCTCGGGGTCGAGAAAGGGATAACGCTCGGCTGCTTCGCGCGGTTCGAGCCGTTCGTATTCGAATTCCATCCGGTCGAGGCCGGCGCGGCATCGTTCGGCGCCATCGCCCGCGTATTGCGAAATGCCGAGCACGCCGCAATTCGCATAGTGGGACACGCCCAGGTCGTTCCACACCAGATCCCAACTATCGAATGCCTCGGCGAGGTTGCGCGCATAACCATCGGCATCGCCATATGCGCGGCGGATCATGCGATGCCGGTCGCCCGACGCGGCGAGCGGATTGGGAATCGAGCCTTGCTCGATCAGCGTGACGTCGTGTCCGAGTTTTGCGAGCGACCACGCCGTGCTCAAGCCGGCGATGCCCGCGCCTACGATTGTCACTCGCATACCAGCTCCCCCGAGTCGATGGTTCCGGGTCAGAGTCTAGCAGCGGAAAATAAAGAATCGGTGCGCGTTCGTGCGAATCGGCACTCGAATGAACCAGCCTGGTGCAAACACCAATCGGGCAGGCGGTGGTCTCCGCGCGCCGCCGTGTCAGTGCTTGCGATTCGAACCGTGGCGCAATTGGTCGCGCACTTTCTTCGCCGCGAAGAGCGGCACGTAATCGAACACGCGGGCGTCGTGCCGATAGTCGGCGAGCGTGTCCGCGTACATCTTCGAGACGGTTTCCGGGGGCGTGTCGGTTTCCTCGGCGATGCTTTTCACCACTTCGTCAACGTTAGGCTCGGGTTGTGACATAGGACTTCTCCACGCAAGGGAGGCGGGTTGGACACCAGGACGCTCGGACACCAGCAGTCATTAGAGGATGCGATCGGCGGCGATGCAAATTGAATCGGTCTATCGCAGGACTCATTCCACAGAGATTTTTGTCTTGCAGTGCGGCAAACGCGCGAGCCACGCGGTGACGCGGAAAATCAATGGGTGTGACGATGATGTATGTCAGGAAAATGCGCATGCGTGTGCGTAATCGGTGCATGCCGATGCGGATGGCTGTGCGGCTCTTTGCCGTCCCAGGCGAAGTCGTGCTCATGCTGATGATGCGCGTCGTGCCGATGCCGATGCGTGTGATCCAGCGCGTGATGCGTGTGCGGATGCTCGTGCCGTTCGCGGATATGCAACCAGACGCCCAGCGTCATGAGCGCGGCGGCGACCCAGAACAGCGGCGGCGGCATGTCCGGCCACAGCAGCCACGACAAGGTCACGCCGAACAGCGGCGCGACCGAGAAATAGGCGCCGGTACGCGCGGTGCCGAAATTGCGCAGCGCGACGACGAACAGCACGAGGCTCACGCCATAGCCCGCAAAACCGGTCAGCATCGCGAGCGCGAGGGTCGGGACATTCGGCCAGGCGGCGCCGAGTGAGAGCGCAAGCGCGACGTTGACCGAACCGGCCACGAGTCCTTTCACGCAGGCAATGAACATCGCATCGTGGGTGGACACCTTGCGGGTGAGATTGTTGTCGACGGCCCAGCACGCGCATGCGCCGGCCAGCAGCAGCGTGCCGGGCGGCAGTCCGGCCGCGCCCGGCTGCCACGACAGCGCCACGCCGCCCGCGACGATCGCGGCCATGCCGAGGAACACCTGCACGTCGACGTTCTCGCGGAACACGATCCACGCGATCAGCGCGGTAAAGACGCCTTCGAGGTTCAGCAGCAGCGAGCCCGTGGCGGCCGGCGTGGTTTGCAGACCCAGCATCAGCAGGGCCGGCCCCGCGACGCCGCCCGCCACGATCGCGCCGGCGAGCCACGGCACTTCGCGCAACGGAAAATGCCCACCATCGCTCTGCCGCGCGGCGGCGCTTGCCTTGAGCCGGCGCGCCAGGATCACCGCGGCGAGACCGATGCCGCTGCCCAGGTAGAAAAGGCCGGCGAGCAGAAACGGCGACAGCGAGCCGAGCAGCGCCTTGGCGAGCGGGGTAGTCGCGCCGAACAGGGCGGCGGCGAGCAAGGCGGTGAAGGCGGCGTTGGAACGGCTAGGCATAAGCGGACGATTCGAGTGGAAACGGGCGATGCCGACACGATACCGCTACCCGGAGCGCGATGCCTGGCGCTCCCGCGCCGGGCGACCAGAGCGCGCCGCGGCGCGCGTTCGTGGCGGCGCGCAAAGCGGCAGGCCGACGCGCTCGCGCCAGAAGCAGGCGCGGCCAAGGCTGGCCCGCGCGGTCCGCATCGACCCCATGCCGCTTCCGGTTCGAGTAGACTGTGCGACGATGCCGCCCGCGACTAGCAGGGCGGCAACCTTCTACCCGCTCGTGCACGGAGGCTCCGTTTATGCATGCTGTTCCCCCGCTCGAACAAGATGCGGTCGATGCACCGGCTGACGCGACGCTCGCTCATGCGGGCGCGCCGAATTCCACCCACGCACCCGCGAACGCCCACGCGCCGGGTCAGGCGGCCAATCAGGCGCCGGTGCGCGATCTGCGCCGCGTCGGTATTCACCCTGACTATTGGTATCCGCTCGCGTGGTCGCATGAGGTGAAGCGAGGCAAGACGCATGGCGTCACGTTCGCCGGCGATCCGATCGTGCTGGCGCGCACCGAGGGCGGCAAGGTGTTCGCGCTGGAAGACCGCTGCGCGCATCGTCAGGTGCCGTTGCATCAGGGCGTGGTGGATGGCGAGTCGATTCGCTGCGGCTATCACGGCTGGACCTACGACTGCTCGGGCAAGTGCATCGACGTGCCGTATCTGGGCCGCGAGCGTCTGCCGAACGGCGTGCGTTCC
This sequence comes from Paraburkholderia sp. DD10, assembly GCF_049177125.1. Taxonomy (NCBI): domain Bacteria; kingdom Pseudomonadati; phylum Pseudomonadota; class Betaproteobacteria; order Burkholderiales; family Burkholderiaceae; genus Paraburkholderia; species Paraburkholderia sp. DD10. Next base: position 91,662 of record NZ_CP185392.1, read on the forward strand.
TATCCATGCCGCGAAGTCGAGGGGCTGATTTTCGTGTTCCCCGGCAATGCCGAGCTGGCCGATGAAAGGCCGCTGCCCGCGTTCGGCTCGGTGTCGGACAAGAAGTACAAGACGCGCCGTTTCGGCCGTCCGGTGAATTGCCACTACTCGTTCATGCACGAGAACCTGATGGACATGAACCATCAGTTCCTGCATCGCCGGCAAATGGGGCAGATGCGCGCGCGTTCGTTGGGGCGGCGGCACGGCGACGGCTGGGTCGAGGTCGATTACACGTTCGCGCGCATGGCCGGCCAGCAGCCGATCGGCGAGGCGATCGTATTCGGCCAGAGCCGCAAGACCGGCGGCGACAACGACAAGGACGTCATGACGATCCGCACCGAGTATCCGTATCAGACGCTGCAAATCCGCACGTCGGAGCAGACGCTGGTGATGGATTTGTGGATCGTCTACGTGCCGCTCGATCGCGAGCAGCGCACCAATCGCACGTTCGGGCTGCTGTCGATCCGCAAGCCGGGGATTCCCGGTGTGCTGAATCTCGCGTGGCCGTTGCTCGTGTGGTTCACCGAGCGCATCTTCAAGGAAGACCGCGAGATCGTCGAAGCCGAACAGCGCGCGCACGATTTACAGGGCGCCGACTGGAATCACGAGGTGTTTCCGGTTATCAACGAACTGCGGGCTTTGCTGCGCGAGCGCGGCGCGCCGGATCAACGGGTGGGCGCCGGCACCGGCGATACCGCCGTGATTCGCTTCTGGGATTCGCGTCAGGGCAGTCCGCTGGCGAAAAGCTGATAGGTGGTTTCGGCGCCGCGGGCCGCGGCGCCACGCCAATGCAATGAATAGCGGCAATCGCGCATAAGCGAACGACAGCGAACTTTGCACCCCGCGATGAATTAATCCATCTCCGTTCGGTAGGCAATCGGCCACCTTCGGCCACCTTCGGGCAGCGATAATGGCATCTCATGCGTGAAGGTTTGCGCCATTCGACATCCGCAAGCCGCGCGCCCGTGTACCATTTCGCTTTTCCTCATTTTTCAAGAACACCTCGTGACGACGCAACACATCCCCACCGCCTCCCGCAAATCCCTCACTCTGCTGCAAGTGCTCGGCATCATCGGCGCCGCCGGCCTGATTGCTTCCATCCTGCTGAATCAGCTGCTCTAGTCCACGCTTAAGACGCACGCCGGCACGCGCTGCCGGCTTCATCGCTATTCCGATTTGCCATGTACAAGAAGGGCGTAGCCGTCGAGATCCAGTTTTCCCCCGAGCGGCTCAACGACGGCGCCGGCGATCCCTACTGGATCGATCTGACGCGGGCCGAAGCGCAGCGGTTGCTGCAGAGCTTGCAAGCGCGCCTTGCGGAAAGTGGCGCGGGCACTGCCGCGCCGCTCGTGGTGAGCCTCGATGAGACGCCCGCATCGCAAGCAGCCGATGCGCCGGATGCAGCGGGCGAAACCGCAGCCTCGGCGGATGACTTCAAGCAATGGGTCTGTGTGATCTGCGGCTGGGTCTACGATGAAGCCGCGGGCCTGCCCGATGAAGGCATCGCGCCCGGCACGCGCTGGGCGGATGTTCCGGCCGACTGGCGCTGCCCGCTCTGCGACGTGGGCAAGGAAGATTTCGCGCTGGTCGAGTTTTGAACTCGACCAACATAAGGCATTAAAGCCGGCACTCACCGCGCCCGCACGGTGCGCGTGTACGACGCAATCATCGTCGCCAGTTCCTGCGCGGCGGGCGTGAGCGGAATGGCCGCGCGTTGCAGCAGGCACACGTTCTGTTCGACCGCGCGCTCGCGCACATCGATCGACGTGAGCGTGCTTGCGAACGGCCCGCGTTTCGCGACGACCGACGCTTCCAGCGACAGGCAATCCGTCGCGCCGACCAGATGCAGCGTCTCGTACAAACCTTCCACGGTCGCGACGATTTTCGGCGGCGGCAGGCCGTGGCTTTCAAACAGATGACTGAGCCGGTTGATTTGCGGATCGTCCGTGAGATTCGGCGAGCGCGTCGCCGCCCACGTGCAATCGACCAGTTCGGCCAGCGACGTCGCACCGGCTTTCGGATGACCCTGGCGGCAAACGATCACCGGATCCGACGCATAAAGCGGCGTCACCGACAGATCGGCCGTATCGGTGTGCTTCGACACCAGCGCGACCGCGAAGTCGAGCGAGCCTTCGCGAATCCACGAGATCATCATCCGCGAGGTGCCGGTACGCAGATGCACCGCGACCCGCTCGAAGCGTGAGCGAAATTCCATCAGCACCGGCGCGAACGCGTCGACCAGCGGCTCGGTGGTCATGCCGAAGGTGACCTCGCCGATGTAGTCGCCACGCAATTGCCGCACTTCCTGCTCCGCACGCTCGCATTCGCCGATGATGGCGCCGGCCCGCTGCAACAGGCGCTGGCCGAGCGCGGTCAACGCGATGCCGCGATTCGTGCGCGTGAACAAGGTCGCGCCCAGCATCGATTCCAGGTTCTGCAATTGCTGCGTGATGCCGCTCTGCGCGATGCCGAGCGCTCGCGACGCCGCGCGGATGCTGCCGTGCTCGGCAATGGCGGTGAACGCGCGCAGTTGTGATAGGAAACAATTAAGGCTGTCGAAGCCCGAGACGAAGTGTCAGCTCCGATGAGCGCGCCGTCCGTAAATTGAGTATCGGTCAAAAATTGACAAACTGTGCCGAAAGTCTGTCGAACCCCTCTTTGCCGTAGGGCGCGCATCGAAATATTACGTGAAAGTCTGTCGCGGCTCGGCCAACATTGGTTTCGGCGAGACCTCGCTGCTTTACGTGGTGGCCAGGCCAAGTCAGCTAGTGACTGCGCATTACACGTATCAAGCTATGCGACGTTACGGGGCGGCGAGCACTACAGCTTGTCTGAAAACCAAGAGTTGTTTTCTCGGAGCCGTTCGGCATCAGCTTTCTTGGTACGCATCAAAGCAACCTTTGCCTCGCTCCGCTTGATGCAAGAGGCCACGGGTTTCTTCGATAGCCCGGCCAGCGCGTTGCGTTCGTTGACAGTCATGGAGTCGTCCAACGCTTTGTTGTCCGCGCGCGTCTGCCGTTGGCGTTGCCAGTACACGTCTTCGCTCGGGTTCACCACTGCATCAATCGGGCACCAGAGGTCCTTGCGACTATTGCGAAACGCACCATACAGTTTAGGGAGAGCTTCCACATCGTCGCGGAACGTCGCGTATCCTTGGCTCTGATAAGCCTTTTCCAAGACTGAGTAATCGACAACTCCGCCCTTCGAAAATGCCAATGAAAAACCAATTCCCAGCAGCGATGCGACGTGACGCTTTACACCTGCGGTCAAAATATGTATCGCCTCGGCGTCACTTTCAGGGTCGAAGGTGAACACGTCTGGAGCAATGTCCCGATACCAACTAAGCAGGATTCGCCAATCCTCGCTAGTGTGGGCATCTGGATGTAGTTTTTTAACCTTCCCGAGTAAACGATGTCGTTCCTCCTGATTGCGCGCGTTAAGCTTATGCAGCAAACTGTAGTTTGCAATGTAGATAGCTGGAACTCCTATGTAACACATTGCCAAAATCATCTGCGTAACCCGGGTGCTGGCTTTTTCACTCTGTGTGGCGAACTGAAACTCATCTTGCAATACGAGTGCCCAGCCGTCCCTGTACGCCAATCGACGAAGGAACTCTGACAATAGCCGGGCACTTTTTTCGCGTTGAGCGAACTGCGTAAGGATGTCTCTGGGCGTGCTACATGCGCGCACCGTGATTGCTCGGTAGCTCACCAGTGGGAATTCAGTCCCGTCGGAAGCTATCACTGTGCTGGGTTGCGGCATGAGACGTGAAAGTGCGCTGAGTAACGCGCTTTTTCCCGTACCAGCGAGGCCTGTCAGGCACCAGGGGAAGCAAAATTCCGGAAGCGGCGATTCGTGTTGATACACTCCTTGCACAAAGACGCGATGGTTCTCGTACATTTCGAGACTGTGAGCCCACGCTATCCTCACCCATTGCAACAGAAACCCTAGGCACTGAGTGCTAGGATAGAACACTCGCTGTAGAGCCTTTTCAACGCGCTCGCACGCCTCTAGCTGTGCCATATTGCCTAAGTTGGGAATGGGCTCGGGCCGCACCTCCACCCGGTCACGGATTACTTCGAGATTCATGAGTGCGGTAAAGCGGTTAACCCACGGGGTTTCAATAGTGGTCATGATGCCGATTTCCTCTTGGACGTATGTTGATTGGCCTCACGTGCCTCCTGACGAGCCGCAGGAGTCTTTTTGGCACGACCAGGCTTGCGAGTCCCGCTGTCCCAGCTCTTCCCAGTTTCGGTCTCGAATCGTCGCAACGAATCCGCATAGGCAGCTACCTTGTGTTCCCTGAATATCGAGCCGACTTTCGCCCGTGCGGCGTTCCACTCGCGGAGCTCGGCGATGGATACGAAAAGCAGCTCAGGGTCGTCGCGAATTGGCAGTTGTGCATCTAACTGAATAATTTTGCGCTCCACCTCAACCCATACGTGCCGAAGGCAGAGGTCTAAGATATAGCCGTCAATGGGCATCTTTCCTTGAGATGAGCGCGCAACCCGATTAAGCAGCCCGCACGCTCTTAGTTCGTTCGAACTGTATTTCCTATCATCGAGATAGACACCGTCTTTCTTGGCCGTCATGGGAACCTGTCTCAGGAATGCCCGTACCGCATTGGGGATGCTCATCGGTATCCCTGAACTACGTAGTTTCCCTGCATAGTATTTCCACAACTCATGAGGTGTCGGCAAAACAGAGGCCAGTTCCCTATCCATTGGCATGCGCGCCGACATATCCGCTGTATGGTTGTATCGGATAAGTGCGTATATCTCTCGCTTCGCTAACTCGACGGGAGTTAAGTTGCTTGCTATGTAGTGTGGTTCACCCTCGGATTTGCACTTGCGAGGATGCGAAGACTCCACAGTCGCTTTCGACTGCCCTGCATACGCGGGTGTCATGTTTCGGATGGGCAGTCGGTCCTCGTCGGATGCAATCAGGGCTTCACTCGAGCCCGCGCCGCGGTCTACCTTGTAATGGGGCGGCAGACCTTCGCATTCCCACATATCGGACTCAAGCTCAATCCCAAAGAGACTCAAGAAGTAGCCTTTTGGGACGGCCATGCTGAACAATGCCATCAGATAAGCAGTCATCCGCTCCGCCCCGAAAGAAAAGCCAATGCCTACCTTTGCTCCAGACAGCACGTCACGTGCTACCACGACACATAACGGGGGCAAGACGCTGCCTTCCAAATATCCGCGTGGCCTTTCTTCGGTGAAGTAGGCATCGAACTCTACTTTCTCTAACAGATAAGCTACGTCTTGAGAGAATCGACCTTGGGAAGGTGCAAGGCTTCGTCTGTGTCGCGTCGACCCGTAGCGGTTCAATTGAACTGTTTCGACTCCAATGGCTTTTTCGACTGCATACCGAAACTGTCTTAAACTCGGAAACGGCTTTCCTTGTGGATGGTGGAATTCTTTGGCGTTGGAGCGTCCGGTAATGGATATGCACCCGAACACCTTGTTCATCGTGTCCGAGTAGATATGGGTCATCAGCTTGCCTTGCAAGACGAACTTGTAGTAACCCTTCACGCAACGTTCGGACATTTCGCGGGTCATCTTATAGCCGTGTCCCTTTCCGTAAGCTAGGGATGCGGCTCCTTGCTTTTGCCTTGCGTGTGTTTCTCTGTCCCAGCAACCAGAGCGGTGGAACGTCGGTAACAGGGTCCAGAGATTGCGTCCAAAGCAAAGGTAACTGAGAAGCCATGTCCGGAACCGGGTCTCATTTTGTCGCGGCGTGCAACGCTTTGCCCAAGCATTGATGGAAGACTGAACATTTTCAGCCGAAAGAATTTCGTCAAGATTGTCTACGGCTGGCTGGATGTGTAAGAGCCGGGAATCGACGTAGTCTCGATACGGCCTCTTTGCTTTTTGGCGTTCGGCATCACGCTTGTCGAAGTGCGTGCCGTCTAGTTGCGCCAGCCATGGCGGCAAATCTTGGTCGCGTTTGGAAGCGACAATTCTCCCAAGAGCCAACCCGTTTTCAAATTCGTCACGCTCCATCGTGAAAGCGAGAGAGAGTGGTTGTCCAGGCTTAGTCCAATCGAAGTAAGCGAGCGCAATAAGATTGGGCTGCTTAACATTTCCTAAAAAATAGTAGATGGTTCCCTCGCGCAGCGGGCCAAATCCATCTGGGGATCCGATTTGCGCGCCGGTTAGCACGGTGACTCCGAAAACCAGTCGGCGTATCTGACAAGAATGTCTTGCGTCTCCGGCTTCAGCGGTCGATTAATCAAGATGGGCCGGAAGAGGTCTACTCTAAGCTTCCTAAACCAGATGCCCTGAAACAGGACGTTCTTGCAATCATCTTCGGAGTACTTTCCCGCGCCGGTCAATCGGACAATCAATTCAATGGGTGGCACCCCTGTCTCGAGACAATGATGGAATCGGGCCAGTAGCTCCTCTTGCTCTTCGTCGGGAAGCTCTACGATGCGGCTGTGATGACCAAACAGGTGACGAAGGTTTGAGCGAACGTCCTCGTCGATGCCATCGGCCGCTAAAGGAATTGTGCGGATTCCAGCATCCGCGTAATAGGTGCATTCCATCTCATGCCGCGGGAGCACACTTATCGGATGTTGCTCGCGTGCTTGAGTGAAACGCTCGGTCATGAGCGGACGCTTGAATGCGATTTCGCTATCCTTAACCGACCAATTGACGCAGTAGAAGCGGCCGCGGTCCCCGCGGATTGCCCAAAGCAAGTCTCCGACGAAAGGAAAGACCAATTCGCGTCGGCCTCCCGCATATTCAGTGTCCGGTGCCCACACCCGCGGTAGCCTGTCCAGATAACCAAGGCGCTGTGCAACGTCAATCATTCCCCTGAGTGGCGACAGCGTGCCGGCGATAACGCCCGGGAAGTTATGTAGCGGGTGGGGGCTCACGTCAGGCATGAGCGCGCGTTGCTCTTGCAGTCCCACGACGTTCGGGTGGTAAAGGCCAAGAAACGCGGCGAAGCTTTCTTGCTGTGATAGCAGGTGAATATGGCGCCCCGGCACCTTGCTCGCACTAAGAAGCTGTTGCGAAATTAAGTTTTGGGTCTGTTAACTTTTCTGACTTGGTGTTAACTTCTTGTCTTGTTTTGCCTGACAGGAAGCAATGCCTAAAGAACTCATAGACGACGAATTGTGGTCACTCATCGAACCGCTTCTGCCCGCGCGAGCACCGCGCAATCGCCAGTACGCGGGCCGCAAACCGACGCCAGACCGAGCAGTGCTGACTGGCATCGTGTTCGTGCTGCGCTCGGGCATTGCGTGGAACCTGCTGCCGCAGGAAATGGGTTGCGGCTCAGGCACCGCCTGCTGGCGACGGCTCGTCGCATGGCAGAAGGCCGGTGTCTGGCAACGTATCCACGAAACGCTGCTGGCCGAACTGCGCCGCCGTGGCGAAATCGACTTAACGCGTGCCATCGTCGACAGCTCATCAATTCGCGCCATGCTGGCGGGAAAAAAACCGGCCCGAATCCCACGGACCGGCGCAAGCTCGGCAGCAAGCACCACCTCATCGTCGACGCGCAAGGCATCCCGCTCGCGGTCATCCTGACCGGCGCAAACCGCCACGACATTACGCAGCTCGATGCACTGGTCCAGGCCATTCCACATATCCGGGGCAAACGGGGACGTCCCCTGCACAAGCCGCAAATCGTTCAGGGCGACCGGGGCTACAGTTCCGAGCCACATCGGCAGCGCTTGCGCGAACGTGGCATCACGCCCGTGCTCGCAAAAATTGGCTCGCCCCATGGCAGCGGACTCGGCAAAACGCGTTGGCAAGTCGAGCGCTCGATTGCCTGGCTTCACTCGTTTCGACGCCTGAAGATTCGCTATGAACGCTACGCCCATATCCACGAGGCTTTCCTCTCGTTAGCTTGCGCCTTGATTTGCTGGACGCGCCTCAAGCCTTGGTTTAACTAATTTCGCAACAGCTTCTAAGTGTGAAGGCATGGGAGAACTTGGGGGCTTCCCCACGAACCGCTCGTATGGCAGGTTCATAGTCGCTTCCCCAACCGGGGTTGGTCTGGCGCTTCAGGATGGCCCTGAGTCGCTCGAGCGATGGACCACGGGCTCGTCCCATGTCCGCCCCCTGCGTCATCCCCGACGAAAAACACAAGCTTGACTCGTCAGTCAAACTTGCCCTCAAGCGACTGAGCAGGCCCAATATTGACGGATGCGCCATTGTATGGTATACAATGCATATATCGGTCCATGCTGCTGGCGTTTGTATTTATTTTCATGCATTCTAGCACAAAAATGGCGGAAACGGTAAGCTTTGCCGGTGCCCATGCTGACGGCACCGAGGGCGTGCAAGCGATTCCCGATGGCTTTGGAGGGCGCCTGCGTGAGGAACGAAAACGCCTGCGGCTCAGCCAGACCGAAGTCGCGACTGCGGGCGGCGTCAAACGGCTCGCGCAGGGTCAATACGAAACCGGAACAAGCATGCCCTCCGTGCGTTACTTGCAAGGTGTCGCGCACGTTGGCATCGACCTCAGGTACGTTCTATTCGACCGTCGCGGTGATAGCGGCTTGCTCTCGGCCGCTGAAGTGAGACGTATAGAGGCGCGCGCGTTTGAGTTGCTGGAAGACTTCGTTAGCACGCAGCCTGAAGCGACGTATGGCGCTGAAGGGCGATTTGCAATGTTTCAGTTGCTCAGGGCGAAGCTGACCGAAGAGGCCCGGCTTATTTCATTTGAGAGCGCCGACGGATGATTTGCAATAGGCGAGCTGTGGCAAATAGATTTCCTGGAATTTTTGCCCTGACAACGTTGTGAGCGACGTCAATGGCCCTGTCTTCCATTGGTCTTGCGGTGCAGCCATCCGGCAAGGTTCCCACGGCTTGACTCATGCTCATCCTGCCCAAGCCGGTTGACGACGAATTTGTCCTGGGCTTCATCGGCCGAATCACCCATGTAAATTTGGAAAGTTCTTGCTTCGAGACATTGCGTAACCTCGTGGTCCATTTCGCGCTAGACCAGGAGGAGATGCCGTATCGAAAGCACTACTATCAGGCAGAGCGGCACCTTCAGGCTCTCGCTTTTGTGTCCGGCAAAACCGTCGATGCATTTCTTTTCTACCATTCCAACTTTCCAGCTGAGGGGCTGAGGCCGGAAGCCGCGCCCGGTTGGCTAAATTGGCGGATGCGTCGAAGCAAGGGAAAGCACGCTTCAGAGAGCAAGCGTCCCTACCTTTGTCGCGAGTGCATTTCGCAGCAAACGCTCGACTTCGGCATCCCCTTTTGGCATAGACAGCATCAATTAGACGGGCTTTATTGGTGTCCTGTTCACAAGACTGCGCTGCTGGCTCTCGACGATTGGCTTACCAAAGATGCGCTGGTTCCGGTGGCAGCTGTCGCATCATTGCGAACGCCAGCCACGGCGGACGATTATGAAAATTATCCGGTTCTTCGAAGCTTCTCTGAAATCATGATTGGTTTCTTGCGGCGTCCCTTATGGCGGAGCGTGGAGCGAATTGAGGACTGCCTTCGACGTCAGGCAATCTTGAGAGGTCTATATACCAAAGATGGCGATGTGCCTAGGGTACCGGACGATTCGCCATTTCTAAGTGACCTTGCTTTTGGCGAATGCCCTGCGTGGTGGCTTGACGAAGTCTTCGGTCTGCAAAGTGCGACGGCCGGTAAGGGCCGTTCGGCCCTCAACCGCGTGTTTTCACGTGGCGGACGGGCACCTTCAGTAAGTTACGCATTGGCGCTCTCTTTGTTGCTTTCGCCTCGAGAGCGAGCTGAAGTATTGGATGAATCTACACATCGGTCCGGGCGATAGTTACAACGGGAAGTCGTGGAGTTCTTGCGGCGAGAGCTCCCTGCGACCAAGCGTTGTCGTTTTCGTGAAGCCCTGGAATCGCCTGCGCGGAACGCGTTGCATGGCACTATTTTCCAGGCAGGATGCCGGCGTAGCGCGTTGCCGAGTCCTTGTCGGAGAATGTCTCAGTGCTAAATTCGGCTTATCACGCTCCATCCGGTATTCGGTCTGGGCGTAGTTGCCAGATAGGTCTTGATGAAACTCAAACTGACGCCGGCAACGTTCGCGATTTCATTGCGGGACCGTCCCGATTGCAACTTGTCACAGATTCTATTTTACTTGGCAGTGCAAATGATGAGAATTGGTCGTCTTTTCCCAGTGTGTCTTGTATGCCTATATTCAGGTACGCAATGTTGAGCCGCAGCCGGATGGTCGCCGCCGTTGACCAGTTGGACTAGCACGCTGCCCTGTCTCGCAGCAATGACCGTACTGCCAAGTCGCCGCCACTCGCATGCACGGCCATGACCTTTGCTTGGACGGCCATAAAATCCTCTGGTGTCTCGAAAAGGAAACTCAATAGCAACAGATGTTTCATCGGATGATGCAGTGGAGAATTTTTTGTGAGCAAGGTCGCAAGAAATCCTCCGTTGACCCCCGCAAGGTCTCCGAGGAACCTCTTAGGGAACAACTGAAGGATGTCCCCATAGTAAGCAAGGAATGCGTCCCGAAGCTGCTGCGGCCGAATATACCCATCAAAGGTGACCCACCTGCGGGTCTTGGCCTGAAGCCGATAGGTTTGGCGTAGCAATTCGCCGGCTAACTGTAGATTCTCTTGCTGACTTATGTAGTTTCCCCACTTATCAAGCCGTATCAACTGACTGCAGCGGCTCATCCTCCCATGGAGGCCATTCGCCACGCTTACGCTGGCGAGCAGTTCAGGCAAACAATACGTATCCGTCAAACCCGGTCGCAGCGATATGTCGCCCAACCTTAGCCACTGGTAATGGGCGCGACAGGAAAAGCTAAAGGGCGGCTGATGAGATGCTATCCACCACGCGAATCCCAGCTGACGCTGTTGCTCGCTGACGCAATCAGCACAAAACTTGAGACGGTTGGTGAGGCCGAGTCCGGCCCTCGACAGCCCAAGTGTCCGGTGAATCTCGCCGGAGCGTCCGCCGTAGAGCAGATAACGACGAATATCGTCTCTAGCATGAGGGGGCAGAAATGGCGCGCGAAAGCCATACAGTGTACCGCGCATGAGCAAGTCGGATAGCGTACCGACGCCCCCACGCGTTAACTCATGGAGGTGGGCCAAATGAAATGGGAAATCGTTCCGCAGGCCTGCGGTGCGGTGTCCAAACAACAATTGACTGGTGGCTTGAACGTTGCCGCCGCCGTTTAGACGGTGAAAGCGGGCGCACCAGCTATAAACCGTCTCATCAGGCAGAATGGCCGGAGCGCAAGATGTTGCGAAAAGCCCAGCAGCATCAGTAGCGACATCCATTGTTAGCATTTCCCGGTATATCCCCGGTGGCTATCACTTTGCAGCGTAAGAATTAATATAGTGCGACGTTCCATCGAATATCGACGCCCGCGCTGACGACGTGGGCGCTAGAGATTCGTCGCGAGTACGGCAGTTTTTTGCCGTGATATTGCGACATTTGTCGCGTTAATGGTAGCTCATTTCGTCAAGAAAACAAGGGACTTTTTGTGAGCGAGACAGATACGCTGTGGGCTGACCTGGCTTCCCGAATTATCCGTGTCGCGCTCGAACGAAAGGGCGTCAGTTATGCGGAGCTTGCTGATACGTTGACGTCCATCGGCGTGAAGGAAACGGAGCGCTCGCTCATCTCGCGTGTCTCGCGCGGGACCGTCAAATTGACACTGCTGTTACAAATTATTGATGTGACCCGCGCGCTTCCTCCTCACTTGTGGATAGACGCAGTTAGGAATCGAGGCTCATGGGAAGAGCGCGCCCAGTTGGTCCTGGCAGCAGAGCTCGGGCGAAAGCCATGGGTTACCCCGAATAAGCTGTTGGCGCTCCTTGCCGACATCGGCGTTGACGTCAACGCGAAGACGCTTCTCTCGCAACTGTCTTCGGGCGCAATACCCCTCTCTCTTTTTCTCCAGTGCGTCGTAGTACTGGGAAGTTCGAGTCTTGACCGGTACATTGACTTCCCGGACCTCGCATCCGCAGTTCGTCAGACGCGAAACTTCGACACGGCGGATTGAGATTGCCGCCTGTTGAACTTGCCTTTTTGCAGCGCCTGACTAGACTTAATTATCGCTACATTTGTATCGATATAGGAGGCCGATTCCGTCCCTGCCCGAGATTGTCAAATCGTACGGCTCCCGGCGCACGGTGCGCCTGGCCGCGGTCAGAGCGCGGATTCTGCGGCCAAGGCCTGAAGGAGCTGTGTGATGGTCGTCGGCGAGATGAGATATTGTCTGCGCATCGACACGTGCACCGACATGTGCATCGAATCCGACACTGCCTGCTATAACCACGCCAATCGACCTTGCGTCGACCTGACTGTTCGACAAGTGGAGGGTAGTCATGCCTGTTGGAGTGTTCCGGGCGTAGGTGCCGAGCCTGAAATGTCACTTTCCGATTGGCAAATCCTAGAGACGCAGACAGGCTCGAGGCACTTTGTTGGCAACGATGTACGCGACTACACAGGACGAGTCAGCACTGCGATTCAACAGTTTGACCCCACCGCGCTACGTGGCGTCACCTCTTCCGGTCGCGTCTATCAATTGGTCGGCCCTCGCGGTTGTTCAGAGGACGGTCAATACATCTGGGAGCGTTGGTGCGTCGTCAACGGGGTCGCGTCATACGCCGACGTCACGACGCATGTGCTCGTGGAGGGAAAGACATGACAACGCCAGCGGACCGAACGAAGGCTGTGGTCGATACGCGCGAATTTCTGCAAATGCTGAGCGTTGCAGAACAGGTCACAATACGCGGCCTGGTGCAATCAGTCGCCATTGGTCTTCTTAGGCACTACCCCTCGGACGTCGACTTGAACAGGTCAGCGAGCGCGCTTCCGGGAATCTGGGCGCAGCCGACCGTCGAGCGGACTGACGAACTGACAGCGCGCGCTCGCGTCGTTCCGTTGTTCGTGACGCGGACTGACGAATAGCGTATCGAGCGAGGAAGACCATGGTGCGCCGTCGAAATAGCCCAACAAGTGAACCTTCGTCCCCTGATGCCCACGTATCAGAGCTTTTGCGGAGCGCCGCGGTCGCGGTGACCCTGTTCGACCCTGTGGGAGCTCGCGCGCTTCTTGAAATTCCGGCTGCCGAACTCGGGCGCCGGTTCAAACGTGCGCTTGTGAGAGTTGCGGGGCTAGCCACAGTGCTGAACATAGAACAACGTTCGATTCGCGAAGAAAGCGCCCAAGGGCGGAAGGAGCTTGATTCAAATCGAGGGGAGCCGACGCCGGCACGCCTGGTTGCCAACGCAAAATTACTACAAAAGTCTCATTTCTGTGCAGCCATTGGGTTCACCCCCCAAAGGGTCAGCAAAGAAGTCGCTGCGCAGCGCATCTTCAGTGTCGACATCGAGGATGAACCGTATTTCCCGGCATTCTTCCTGGTCGAGCAAATTCGCCGAAAGGACCTGGCGAAGGTTGTGCGAACGCTCGGTGACTTGGCAGGCTGGAACAAGTGGCATTTTTTCACAACGCCCAATGGTGCGTTGGAGGACCTGACACCGTTGCAGGCACTTTTTTATGGCGACAGGAAGCAGGTGTTGCGCGCCGCTGCGGAATTCGCCGAGCGGTGAGAATCCGTTGCCGTGCGCTGGCTGCGACAGGTTCACACCTATAGAGACCATGGAAGCAATCTGGCAATTAGCTCTCAGGAATCCGGCGTTGCTGGTCGTGCCGGCGTGCGCATTCGTCCTCGCGCTGGTCGTGTTGCGCGTCAAAAAGAGATATGTGAATGAGGGAATCTTGTTTCGACGCTCACCGCGTCAGCGTGACGACGGCGCCGTCAAATCGGCGGAAGAGGATGAAATGAAACCGGAAAGGACATTCGACCTCACGGTTGCTCTTCGTACGTTCGACCAGTTGGGCCTAGAGAACGGGGGCTCAAGATATACCTACTGGAACGATGTGGGGCAGCTACTGAAACGAGCGGCCGGCATGCAAGCGCAAATAGACGCGCTCAGCAAGGAGTTGGAACAATGTCGCGCGAGGCTCAGCAAAGCGAATTGATACGAAAGCATCGCCAGGCGCGAGGAGGCTTCAATGAAGGAAGGACTTGGTGTGGAAGAGCGACTGTTCCGGAAATCGGACAAGCCCTCTGAGGACTATAGTTGCAACTGGCACTACAAGAAATCTCCGAGCTACAACGAGTTTGCTTCTGTAGTTGCGCCAGGGAAATGGTGCATCTTTGTAAGCCCCGCCGAAGTGGACGAGGAATGGAGCAAAATTAGAGACGCTATCGAGAACGACCAGCTAATGTGTGCAAAGGTGTCTACCGCCCTGCGCAGCATGAGCCGCGATGGGCACGTCATCTGCGTCTACACGCGCGATTGGGCCGATAGGCGCGACCTCATGCGTGCCCGCGATGTGTTGCGGTCACTGGGCTTCGTGGAAGAACTGGGCTACAAGCGAGACATTGATACCCGGAGCGGGAAATACGGCCTCGATGAGTGGCACTTGCGAGCGTAGCTACCCGAGCATTCAAGGGGAAGTTCATGGCTGAATCGCGACTGACAACCGCAGGCCGTACCACCGTGCCTGCCGAGGTCAGGAAAGCGTTAGGCATGAAACCGGGCACGCTGCTGGTATGGCATGTCATGCCCGATGGCGAAGTCCTGGTACGGGCAAAGTCGAAGTCGCTTCTGGAGCTGGCGGGAACCGTGGAATCCCCGGTCCAAGGGGTGACCATCGAGGACATGAAAGAGTGGCGACGGTACCGCGCGTAACATGCGTGTGCCGAAGCGACTGAGGACACTGCCGACAACCACCAGAGACGTAATTCTCGCGGTCGTGGCCACGAGCGATAAAGGGCGCTTTCCGGTTTCACCGGATGGCAAGCGAATACGCGCGGCGCAAGGCCGCTCGGTAGGTGTGGACCTTGGCTATGCCGCGATGGCCACCGTCTGTTTTTTATCACGGCACCACCTGGAGCAACTGGGCGAGTATCGCCGATGAGGGGTTGACGCCTCGGACCAGGCACGCCGTCCATCTGCGCACAGACGTGGAAACGGCAACGCGCGTAGGTGCTGGCCACGACCAACCATTGGTGTTGGTCGTGGAGGCAGCGCGGATGCGTGCTGTGGACCGGAGCCGCCCATGACGGCGTATCGAACGATTCCTCACTCACCTCATCCTAAAACTCACTAGCGCTCCGTTCGTTCAGATACTTTTGCCAGCGCTGCGTGAGCACGACCATAGTGAAGGAGGCTCGATATGGAACTACCGGAAGTTCGGCAATTTCGTCGGACTGCAAGGGGCCGCCCTCCGCCAATGCGACCATTCCATCCCAGATAAAAAGCGTCTGGCTTCTCTCCCTTGCCAAACCACCCGTGATATTCGAAAGGGTGAGTATCCGGCGGCATGTCAAATGCGCCTAACGTGAGACATTCCTGACCTGCGCAGCCAGTCTCGAAGAGTATAGGAACGCACCCCGCCGTTTTCCACATGTCGATGGCTTCCCAGACTTCCGGGTCAGAAATGTCGACCAGCCAATAAAGTTCTACGTCTCTTACCCGCAGTCGGATGAAAACGCTTGCAGCGAACTCATAAGACCCAAACGTCAGATGAGCCTCTTCCTGGCCGTCGGCCAGGAGGTCCGTTATAGAAGCCGGCGCTAAGCATGTGAGAACTGGCGTGTTTTCTCCCAATTTTTCCAGCTTGCGTGGTCTGGGCTTAAAAATCCCAAGAGGCACCAACGTACCGAAGTTCTCACCCCGACCATGTATATCAATCTTGCTCACTCGTTCTCTCTCCATTGCTGTCATATCCTGAAGGAATTCCATCCCGTATAGTGTTTTTTATAGGTGATGATTTACTGGACGAACGACAGAGATTCGACTCAGGACTTCGCGTTGTGACTAAGAGATTTTGACAGTTAGAGCCGCTCACGACGGATGACTCCTCCGGCGGCAAGGCGGCCCCGGTATGCACAAGCCGCGCGCGGGTCAAGAGGACGAGCTCAAAATCAAAGGCATTCTTGGGTGCATGCGCGCACGGCACATCGCGATACCGGCCGGTCGAGTATTCAGTATTCGAGGGTACGATTCCACGCAGGCAATAAGGCGCAGGAACGTGATAGTTTGGGACCGGAGGATGTCGCGATGCTATGACCGATTCAGGCCAATCACAAACGCGAGACGCGCTGCCGTTAAAGTCAATCAACGCTCATTGCGCTGGATTGCTAGTCAGCACTACCGACCTGCGGCCCGCATGACTGCCTGCCCGGAGCCGCCCCGATGCTGGGTGAGGAGTTCCGCCACCACGCGCAGCACTTCCGGATGGTGGACCATGCCTAGATGGCTCACGTCCGCGACCTCGACGTTGCGATGGTTGGTTGACTCGGCCGAGACGCATCCTTCCCACGCAACAATTCCGTCCGTTTTCGAGTAGACCGACGCGCACGGGACAGAAGTAGTTGCATCCGAGCGCCGCGTTGAAACGTGGTTCATTGGAGAAATGCCGCTGCTCAGCATGTTCAGCAGCCATCCGGCGTGCGTGGCGTCTGAGTTGTCTGCCACAGGTGTCGCCAGCGTGATGACCTGGCGCACAGTTTTGCATACTTCGCGGCCACCTGACGGGCACAGATACCGCCAAAGCTCCAGCCGACCAGCGACACCGAATGCCGATGTAGCGCATGTATCTGCTTCAGATGGTCACCCAGGCGTTCGAGCATCATTGCCACGTTGAAGCTGGCGCTGACAAAGCGCTTGACGATTGCAACTTCGGCCATCGTCACGATTAGCGTCGGTGTCGCTGCAACGCAGGCCGGACAGGACAGCGACCCTGCGATGCTCGTCGGAGCCGCCGACCGCGCGCTGTATGTAGCCAAACAGCAAGGCAGGAATTGCATATGCGTTGCAGGCGTCGATGCGCAGGAGCCGACAGAGCCTGATTGCGCGTCAAGCGAGGCTAATCGTCGTCGACCGCGAACGGCGGAACGGTCACCACCTCCCTATTCACCTCTGGGCCCCTCAACGTGGGGTTGAAGCGTGATGGTGAGCGTCGCACTGACTGATTTTGTGGCGTCGCCCCAGGCCGTCGCTGTCCCGTTCAACACGATGTATCCGCCCAGCGTGCCAATGTTTTTTTGAACACAATTGCAGGTCGTAGCCTGGCGTCGATAGCGAGGCGTTGAATGCATATAGTTCGAATCCCGTCGTCGACAGGCTATTGCTGTTTGCAGTGTACGAGAAGTTATCAATGTAGCGTGTCTGCTTGGGGCCGTCGTTGTTATAAATTCGGACGACCCTCGGGGGCTTCCCGCCGACACGATAACTGATAGTGCTTCAGGCATCCGGCGACCGGGAGCACCTACGGGTCAAATTGATGAGACGATGCACAGCGGAGAAATCGCTCAGCTACCGAAGAAGATATTGCATTGCGGGTCAATCCTACACTTCTCCGCGGCGCGCCTGCCGCTTTGTGTGTTTGTGGCGGGCACTCCACCATACGACTGCGAGTTCATGTCAGAGGACGCGGCCGGCGTCGCGGGGTTCTGCTGCTGCTGGGCCTGCGGCGCCGGCATCGTGTCCTGGGCGTTTGCGAGCCCCGGCATGACCAGCAATCCGCCAGCAGCAAGCACGGCCATCAACCGTGATTTCATGATTCACTCCTTGTAACCACCTTCAGTAATTCCCCGAGGGTTTGCGCTATTCGCGCACCCTTCCACCGGATTCACGCCCCTGGGAGGGCGACGAATACGGTCAGGTGCGGGCACTATTGGGTAGCTGATGCTGAGCTGATGCGCAATGCGCCGAGCCGCGGTACGGAGCGCAGTTCATCGGGGCGCGAAATCGCGATATCGACGGGGCTTGTGAACTCGCCGACGCATCTCGCCCCTGCAGGTTTGTTATAGGGGATGGGGCTGACAAACCGCCTGCTACACAAGGTGTAATGCGAAAAAACCTTGTACTGCCCCGGCCCGGACGACGGCGGCTAACCGAGCCGGAACCGACATGTAACTGGTTACCGGCTACCTGCGGCTGAAAGGTGCCTCAAAATAGGCGCCGCGTATGCGTGGCCCTACCGCAAGCGTGCCGTCGAAGATTGCTGTACGAAATATTTTCCGGCATCTCGTTTGACATCCCGCGGGAGACGGTTCCTCCTGGACCACAGTTATGGTCTCAGCGCGCGACCCGACATCTCCACCTCTTTCCCGCTACAGGAAAATGCGGGACTTCCGGGTCACGCCCGAACCCGCGCCGTCGGCTGCGTACGCATCCGTCGGTCTCGGACATGCGGGTTTCGTCGTGCAGAAGCACTGGGCAAGCCGGCTCCACTACGATTTCCGGCTCGAACTCGACGGCGTGTTGGTTTCGTGGGCATTACCCAAAGGGCTCTCCTACGACCCGAAGGAAAAGAGGATGGCCGTCCACGTGGAGGACCATCCGGTTGAGTATTCGACGTTTGAAGGAATGATTCCACCGAAGCATTACGGCGCCGGCACCGTCATAGTGTGGGACCGGGGGACATGGGAGGCGGTCGGCGACCCGCGCGAGGGAATGAAGGCCGGCAAGCTGGTCTTCCGCCTGCATGGCGAAAAGCTCGCCGGTTTGTGGGAACTGGTCCGAATATCAAAGCCTGGGGACAGGCAAGACCAGTGGATGCTCTTCAAAAAGCGCGACGAGTGGGCACAAGCGCTGGCGAAATACGATGTCATCAGGGCGCTTCCCGACAGCGTCATCACCAATCCGCTCGGGCCTGTTGAGGAACGCGAGCCGAAAAGCGTGCGGCCCGTGCGCGGTAATAAGGTTGAGCTAGACCTCAGTGCCGCACTTAGCGCGGCGCTTCCCATCAAACTTGAGCCGCAGCGCGCGACCCTTGCGTCGTCGCTCCCGACGGGTGGTGACTGGATAGTCGAATCGAAACTCGATGGTTACAGAATGCTCGCCCGCGTCGACAAAGGGCGCGTGCGGCTGTTCACGGGTGGCGGCCACGACTGGACGAAGAAGCTCGCAACTCTGGCTGCAGATGTTGCGAAGCTGCCAGTCTCGAGTGGCTGGCTGGACGGGGAAATCGTCGTGCTCAGAGACGGCCTGCCCGATTTCGGCGCTCTCCAGAACGCTATAGATAGCGCGAGAAATCAGGAAATCATCTATTTTCTGTTCGACGTCCCGTACTTCAATGGGAAGGACCTCAGGAACGTCCCGCTGTGGGCGCGGCGGACGCTGCTTTTACAACTGCTCAAGGATGAGGGCGACCGCATCCGGTTCAGTCAGGACTTCGACGCGCCGGTGGCCCAGATATTTGAGGCGGCGGCTGGGCTGGGTCTCGAAGGCCTGATGTTGAAAGCTCGTGACGCGAAATACGAGTCAGGAAGGACTCAGACATGGTTGAAGGCGAAGTGCCGGCTGCGACAGGAACTGGTTATCTGCGGCTTCACCGCTCGGGGCGGCAAGGACGGCGAGGTTGGCAGCCTCCTGCTTGGATACTATGTCGGCAACCAGCTCCATGACGCCGGCAGCGTCGGCACCGGTTGGAACGCCCGCACGGGCCGGGACCTATGGATGCGCCTGACGCCGCTTGAGCTGAATGCATCTCCGTTTGACGTAGCCGTATCGAAGCCCAGCCGCTGGTCGAGGCGTGCGGCGGGCACCGAGCGCTGGGTTCGGCCCGGACTCGTTGCCGAAGTCGAATTTGCCGAGTGGACCGCGGATGGTGTTGTGCGCCAGGCGTCGTTCAAGGGTCTGCGTGTCGATAAGCCCGCGCGCCTTGTCGTCCGGGAAGCCGGTGAGACTCTGACGCCAGCGCCCACTTCTCAGGTGAAGGTCACGCACCCTGAGCGTATCGTCGACCCGACAAGCGGCCTTACAAAGCTGGACCTGGTTCGGTATTACGAAAGCGTTGCCCCATGGATGCTTCCGCACCTCAAGGAACGCCCGCTGGCCATGGTCCGCGCGCCCACCGGCATCTCAGGTGAGCTGTTTTTCCAGAAGCACGCCGAAAAGACTGCCATGCCGGGGCTGAAAGCCCGTGACCGCGATTTGTGGCTGAACCACCCGCCGGTGCTGACCGTCGATACCGTTGACGCATTGATGTCGGCGGTCCAGATGAATGTCGTCGAGTTTCACACCTGGAATTCCACGGTCCTGCAAATCGACAAACCAGACCGGGTCATCTTTGACCTGGACCCGGGCGAAGGGGTCAAGTGGAAGCAGATTCAGGAAGCGGCTGTGCTTGTGCATGCGCTGTTGACGGAGCTCGACCTGAAGGCCTGGCTAAAAACGAGTGGAGGTAAAGGACTGCATGTAGTCGTGCCGCTTACGCCCCGCCTGGACTACAAATCGGTAAAGGCATTTTCGCAGGCCTTCGTCCGGCATCTGGCGAAGACTATCCCCGACCGCTTTTCGGCGACGTCGGGAGCAGCCAACAGAATTGGCAAAATCTATGTTGATTACCTGCGCAATGGAAAGGCGCAGACGACTGCCACGGCGTTTTCTGCGCGGGCACGGCCGGGAATGGGTGTGTCGATGCCAGTGTTGTGGGAGCAGTTGCCCGACCTGAAAAGCGGCGCGCACTGGACGGTGCAAACGGCGAGAGAGTATCTTAGCTTCCAGACGCAGGACCCATGGGCGGAGTATTGGACAACGCGCCAATCGCTGGCGTCAGCCGTGAAGCGCCTGCGCTAGGAAGTCCGTCCGGCTGAACACGGTCTCGGGAAGTGCATGGCGAGAACCCGTCGGCGACGGGCACAGCTCATGCTGTGCGACGCGAAGGGCTGTCCCTTCGAAGCGGATACTGTGTAAGCAGCGCCGCGACGGTTCGCCCGCCGCTATCAGGAGAATCACATGGCTGCCCGTTCCATTGCATCGCTGACGCTTTCCTTCGGTCTGGTATCCATACCGGTGAAGCTTTATTCGGCTACGGACAGCGCTGCTGGCGTGGGCTTCAATCTGCTGACGCCGGAAGGCGGCCGGGTCAAGCAGCAATACATATCCGAGGCTACTGGCGATGTCGTCGCCCGCGCTGACATGAAAAAAGGCTACGAATTCGAAAAGGGGCAGTTTGTCGTTTTTGCTCCTGACGAATTGAAGGCGCTCGAGGAAGGGGCGAGCCACGTTGTCGAGATTGTTTCCTTCGTCCCGGAAAAGTCGGTGGACCCGCTTTACTATGACAAGGCGAACTTCATCGCCCCGGACAAACGGGGAGGCAAACCCTATAGCCTGCTGCAACAGGCCATGCGAGAAAGCGAACGTTGCGCGCTGGCAAAATGGTCGTACAAGGGAAAGACCCGAATCGTTCAGATAAGGCCGGCTGAAGACGGGATGGTCTTCCAGCAACTGCTGTTTGCCGACGAGGTGCGCGCGCTGAGCGATTTGCACATCGAACAGGTGAGTGTCAGTGATACGGAGCTGAAGCTCGCCCTTCAAATCATCGACCAGGTTTCGGAAGACGCATACGACCCGACTGCGTACGAAGACGAAGAGAAGAAGCGGATTCTCGAAGCCATCGACCGGAAAATTGCTGGCAAACAGATTGTGTCACCAGAGACGCCAGCAGAGGAATCCGGTGGCCAGGTGATTGACCTGATGGAAGCGCTGCGAGCAAGTCTGAGCACCAGCAAGGCAAAGCGAGCCGCACCTGCCAAATCGGTTGCAAAGACGGCTCCGGCAAAAAAGGCTTCGGCAGATGACGTTGAAGGACTGTCAGCCAAACCCCGACGGCCTGTCAAACGAGCCGCGCCGAGAGCTGACGTGAAAGAAGCGCCGCCGGCAAAGGTTCGAGCTCGCAAGTGAACAGACGAAATCTGTCACACGACTATTCGCTGCGGAGCCTCCAGTCACTGCTGGGCGTTTCGCGCAGAGTTCTATCTGGACTGATTGACGCGGGGTTTGTTCATCCCGCGCGCGGCCGGCGGAACGAACTTCGTTTCTCGTTCCAGGATGTCGTGGTCCTTCGCACCGCATTCCAACTGCAGTCCGCGAAAGTCTCATCACGGAAAATTCTGAAGGCGCTTGCCAAGCTGAAAGCCGAACTCCCTGACGAACTTCCGCTGTCTGGAATCCGAATTACATCGGTCGGTGAATCGGTGGCTGTCAGGTCAGGACAGTCTCAATGGGACGCGGCCTCGGGCCAGCACCTGCTCGATTTCGAGGTTGCACCTATCCGAGGTGATGTTGCGTTTCTGGACGCGGCACCGCGAAACCTGGCGAGCCGGGAAGAGCAGGCAGAAGAATGGTTCGCACTTGCCGAGCAGCTTACCGAAACAGATGCGGTCGGTGCGGAGCAGGCCTACCGGAAAGTGCTTGAGCTTGCGCCATCACCGCACTACGACGCATATACCAATCTGGGCGTATTGCTATGCGAGGCGGAAACGCGTTGCGATGAGGCGCTGTCCGTTTTCGATGGCGCACTCGAGCATTTTCCCGACGACGCGTTGCTTCACTTCAACCGCGCAGTCGTCCTGGAGGAACTGAAACGCAATGACGCGGCGGCAGCGGCGTACCAGCGGTGCATAGAAATTGACCCGACGCATGCCGACGCTCACTTCAACCTGGCTCGCCTGAGCGAGATTCGCGGCGACAAACAGGGGCTCGTCCGACACCTGAGTGCCTATCGTCGGCTGGTTGGTTGAACGCGGCATCGGACATGCCTTTTCCCCCGGGCGGACCGAGTAAGCCTCGACGGCGCCAGCGTTAACCAATGGCGGATTGTCTGTCGAGATACTAGTCTTTCGGAGCTAGCCGTGGTTATCGACCCACGTACGACACCATGAAAGGCCTGCTGATTCTGCCTGTTCGTCGGTATCGAATACGCCAAGCACCCCAGATGCCACTGCAACCTTCGAGTCACGCATGATTGTGCCGCTTCCGGCGAATCGTTCTGGGCGCACGACGTCTTCGTGCTGGGGGATGGCATGGCCCCACAACGTATATCCGCGGTATTGGTCAAGTTGCATCTGTCGACCTGGTCCTCTATCGCTCTTTATTAATGATTGGCTCCGCTTGGCCGGCTTGACAAGCGCTTGCTGTTCAGTCGCGTAGTGTCGACTCCTGCCATTTTCAACGTAGCGTCAATCACGTTCAGTTCCTGGGAAAAATCAAGCGCCCACTCCTCGCCGTCGCACCGCACGGTCATGCCGTTGTGCATCGAAATCAGATAACGGGCCTTGTAAAGGGCGTCGACAAGTTTCGACTCTGCAGCCCTTGCTTCGGATACACGACTTCAAGGCTCCGCCTCGGTCGATAGGGCTGCGGCGTTTCAATCCAGTTTGCCTTGCGCGGCCAACTCCACTAACGTGTCGACGACATGCCGCACCTTCGGTCGAAGATGAGCCACCTTCGGCCAGACCGCGTGCACGTCAATGAAGTCACTCGAAATTTCATCAAGAACTGAAACTAGCGCGCCTGACTCCAGATGGGGTCGCAGGAGTGACATTGGCATTTGGCAGAGGCCCATGCCGGCGATAGCAGCCTCTACAATCGAGTCACCGTCGCTGATTTGATGGGTCGCAGGCGGCGAAATCCGACTGTGTTCGCCATTGGCGTTGACTCGCCACGAAAGCGGCTGGCCACGGCGATAGCCGAGGATGCATGAGTGCCCTTGCAGGTCCTCAAGCGTGCGGGGCGTTCCGCGCTGCGCAAGATAGCTGGGTGATGCGGCAATCACCATGCGCTGGCTCGTGAGGCGACGGGCGACGAGACCACTCGAGCTTTCGAGTTCGCCGAAGCGCACGACAAGGTCAACGCCTTCTTCAATCGGGTCAATCAGATGGTCCGAGAAAGTCATCGTGAACTGCAGGTCAGGATGTTTTTTGGCGATGTCCAGCAGGATTGGAACAAGTATCCGTCGTCCGAAGGCCGCGGGCATGTCAATCCGCAAGCGACCTACAGGCCGCTGAAGGCTTGGGCCAAGAGCGGTTTCCGCCACGGAGATTTCGTCAAGCGCAGAAGCGCACGCAGCGAAATATGCGTCGCCGTCGGCCGTGAGGGAGATGCTTCTGGTGGTGCGGTGGAACAATTGCGCGCCAAGGCGCTCTTCCAGTTTTGCGATTGCCTTCCCAACTGCCGACTTGGTCAGCCCAAGCTGTTCGGCGGCATCGGTGAAACTGCGCGACTTCGCGGCGGTGACAAAAATAAGTATTCCGCTGAACGACTCGACCTGCGCCACTTTCTGCCCCATTGAAGAATTTTACTCTTCATATAGGACAGAAATTTCCTTACTGTCAACTCAGAGTTGCACTAGGCGATAGCCGATAGATTAGATTTTGACGGCGCCACCTTGATTGGCGGCTTCGAGTGCGCAATTCGCGATTCGCAAAGCGCGAATTCCATCTCGGGGCGTCGCAGGCATCGGAGCATTGGTTTCGAGTGCGTTCAGGAAGCGGTCCAGTTCGACCTTGTACGAGTCCGCATGGCGCTCAAGAAAGAAATTGAGCAACGGTTCACGTGCCTCGGTCCTTTCGCTCGTCCAGCGACGCAGGCTGGAGGGGCGATGGTTTTCGTTCAGCACCATCCCCTTCGAGCCGAACACTTCGACACGCTGGTCGAATCCATACACCGCCTGTCGGGAACCGTTGATATGACATTGTTTCCCGGACGCAGTGCGCAGCAATACCATCACGCTGTCAAAGTCCGGAAGCTCCTCCAGGCCCGGGTCGACGAGCCGACTTCCCATAGCCATCACTTCTACGGGTTCTTCGCCGAGTAGCCAGCGAGCAGTGTCGAAATCATGGATGGTCATGTCACGGAAGATTCCGCCGGAGTGCCGAAGATACTCACGTGGCGCAAGGCCAGGGTCGCGACTCGTGATGACGACCTGGCGAACGTCGCCGACCTCACCCTCTTCGATGGCCTGCCTGAGCCTCATGGCGTCCGGGTCGAAGCGTCGATTGAAGGCAAGCATCACGCGCCCGTTGAGACGCTCGATTTCTTCGACCGCGGCGAGCGCACGGTCCATGTCCAGGTCGATGGGCTTCTCGCAGAGTACCGGCTTGCACAGCCGGACCGCCTGCAGCGTCAGGTCGATATGTGTGTCTGTCGGCGTGCCGACGATGATGGCGTCAACATCTTCTCGGTCAACTACAGACTTGCAATCAAGAGATGAGTCGCAACCGAGCTCTGCTGCGAGCGCCTCGACCGCTTCCTTGTTCGGGTCTGCGACCGCGACGAGCTTCACTCTCCGGTCGGCGGCAACATTGGCCGCGTGAATTTTTCCGATGCGTCCAGCACCGAGAACAGCGATACGCAACATCTTAGTCTCCTATATCCCGTCGGCACATCAAAACGCCAACGATTCACTCTTGATTCAGAAAGCGTCGATACGGCCTTCGCCCGTCGACACTCGTTATTTGCATCTCCGGTGGAGAAGCGGTCCATTTGCTCTTACCTGGTTCGGCAGAAGGAGCCTCGCAAATCAGTCGGCTGAGCCGCAAGATGTCGTCCAGACCAAACTCCTGGACTTCCGGCACACGGTCACCGCGCGCTTTCGCTACGGCCGTTGCGATGCGAAGCGCGTTTGAGCGCTCGCGCATCAACAGCTCGAGCGCCTCGACTAGAAAAGCGCGCTCTCTCTGCGATACCTTCGCTCCAATCACCCGGTCGTAAGCAGACATACGCTGGTCCTCAGAACAATGCGGCAATCAAAGACATCCCTACGCGGTCTGTCAGCCCGATTTGTCGCCCTCGTGGAAATGAAGTGCCAGCCAGGGCTGGCAGCCTTCAAATCAGGCTGCGGATACTGCCACCATCGACGCCCCAGACCGCAGAGGTCACGAACGACGCGAGGTCGGAAGCCATGAAAACAATCACGTTGGCCACTTCGTCCGGTTGGCCGAGGCGCTTCAGCGGCAACTGGCGCAGAGAAAGTTCGTGCTCGACCGCGTCTTTCGGAGCCATGCCGTGAAACTTGCCCATCGTGTCAGCAAATCCCCCATCTTTCGTCCAGAACGGTGTCCAGACTGGCCCCGGCGCAACAGCATTCACACGAATCCTGGGAGCTTCGGCTCGGGCGAGACCCTTTGTCAGCGCGAGCACCGCCGCCTTGGATGCGGAGTAGTCAATCGGAACAGGCTCCGGCTGGCGGGCCAGGTCCGATGCGTTGTTGATAATCACCGACTTCTCACGAGCTCGCAGCACCGGCAGGAGGTATCGACACGTCCGGACGTAGCTCATGAAATTGAGATTCATCGTGAAATCCCATTCCTCGTCCGAGAGTTCTTCGAACGTGCGAACCTTGCCTGCGCCAACGTTGTTGACGAGGATGTCCACCTGGCCGTTGTGTGACTGCAGGGCCGAATCGATGCCAATTTTGACGCCATCGGCCGTGGACAAATCCGCCTGAGCAATCGTGACGTTAGTGCCGAGCGAGCGCAATTCCGATTCGGTTTCTTTGAGAGCGTTCGCGTCGATGTCGATGAGGCAAAGACGCGCGCCTTCACGTGCGAAACCCAATGCTGTCGCACGTCCGATGCCTTGCGCCCCGCCCGTGATGAGCACAATCTTTCCTTCGAGGCCTGTCTCCATGATGTCTCCGTTTGATGTTGTGTACTTTGCGAGCGCTCAAAAAATCGACAACGTTTTCCTTTATTGATGTCGTCTGCTTTTTGAGGCCGAGCGCGAGCCGCGCCACGCGGTTGCAAGGCAGCAATTAAAAGATGCCGTGATACGACGGATTTAGCGGTTGTCGACCCGTTTGATGAACGGCCGGATGTCGACCGTGTCCCAAATTCCTGCCTTGTTAAACGGGTCCGCCTCTACGAAAGTCTTGATTTCTTCGATGCCGTCAGCTTCGTAGAGAAAGAAGCTGCCAATCATCGTCTGGCCGTCAGCTTTCGTCAGCGGGCCAGAGATGAGAGTTTTTACAGGTGCTGTTTGTAGATAGGCCTTGTGTGCGTCATAGTTCTCAAGGCGGCGTTCGACCATATTCGGGTGGTCAAGACAGTAGACAGTGAAGTTCATTTTCGTCTCCTTGTTTCAATTCAGGGGTTCGAACCACTTCTCCCTTCTTTCGGGGCATCAGGTCGTCACCGCGCGCGGCGCGACGCCATCAAAGGCATCCTGCAGAAGCTCAAGTAAGGCTTTACGCTCAATTTGACGGGGATTCCAGTACGGATTCGAGCTGGCAATATCAGCAGCCTTCGAAACGTCTTCAGCGGACATGCCGATGTCTTTCAGCGCGAGGGGAGCCCCGCAGCGCTTAGCGAGCTCGTACACACCCAGTGCAGCATCTTCAGAACCAAGAGCGCGTGCAATCCGCTGCATCGCCTTCGGAGTGGCCTGCCGGTTGTATGCGAGCGCATGGGGCAGAACGATGGTATGTGTCTGGGCATGCGGCAGGTTGAAACTTCCGCCGAGCGTATGACACAACTTATGGTGAAGCGCCATGCCCACGCTACCCAGCACCGTTCCGCAGAGCCAGGCACCGTACTGCGCTTCAGCGCGAGCTTCCACGTTTTGGGCGTCGGCAACGATAGCTGGTAAAGCACGCGCCAGAGCAGCGATACCTTCTTCCGCCATCAAGCTTGTTACGGGATTCTCATCCCGCGAGTAGAGCGCCTCAGCGGCATGGGCAATTGCGTTGATGCCGCTCGTGACCGATAGCGCGACCGGAAGTGACATCGTCAGGTCCGCATCGTAAATCACTGTCTTTGGCAACACGCGCAGGTCAGTCCCTGTCTTCTTCAGGCCCGCATCAGTGATGCCATAGATAGGCGTCATTTCGCTGCCGGCATAAGTCGTCGGTACGGCGAGAATCGGCAGGTCTGATTCGAGCGCGATTGCCTTGCCCAAACCTATTGTCGAGCCGCCTCCAACAGCTATGGCGCAATCGGCCTTCAGTTCCCTCGCCAGTGCGCGAGCTTCTTTGGCCAACTCGAGCGGCACATGCATGACCGCGCGGTCGAAAACAGCGGCGGCTCGTGACCCCAAGCGCGCAGCGAGGGCTTCGCCCGTCTCTTTTTGCTCTGGGCTACACAGAATGAGTGCTCGTTCCGAATTCAGCTGAAGCACTTCACGCTCAAGGTGCTGCAAACTGCCCGGGCCAAAGACAACTCGACCAGCACGTGCCTGATAAACAAACTCACGCTTTTGCATTAAGTAACTCCGCTGTACGCTCGAAACTCAGCCTAGATTCCAACTGGTAGTCGACCTGGAACCGCGCGGTGCGAAGGTCACCGAGTTCGTTTCGCACGCGCAGATGTTCGGGATGAGACGCATATGCTTCCAACGCTTCCTGCGAGTCGAACTCCGTGATGAGAACGGCGTCGCACGCGTAATCGACCTGGCTGTAGTCAAGTCCGACTTCAAGGTGCCGCATCCCGGGGATACAGCCACGCAAGCCCTCGAAACTGGTCTTAACAAGGTGGGAAGCAGCTAGCCGCTCCGCAGGCGAGTCACCTCTGACTCGCCACATGACGATATGCCGAATCATGCGTGGACCTCCGACGGGTTAAGCACAAAGTCGTATTCGAGCGAGTACCAGGGGACCGTCATTTCCCGGCCGTCCGGTGCCACGCCCGGCTCGTGACGCTTCCACTCGGAAATCAGCGATGAGCGGACTCCGAATACGACGTCCGAGTCGAGATACTGGTCTCCATCACGAAACACATGCGTGATGAGCGTTTCGTAACCGGGCGCTTCAATCATGAAGTGAAGATGGGCTGGCCGCCACGGATGACGACCGACAGCGGCCAGCATGCGACCAACGGGCCCGTCGTGCGGGATGGGATACGCCTCGGCAAGAATGGAGCGGAAGTTGAAAAACCCTTCTGCATCCGCCTTCAATCGGCCACGGCCGCGATGAATGGCGTTGCCTGCCTCGTCGAGGTTCTGGACATCGTAGAAGCCATCTTCGTCCGATTGCCAAACGTCAATTTGTGCGCTCGCGATGCTCTCGCCGCCCGCGCCGCGAACCTGCCCGTTCACATAACAGGGCGCGCCTTTCGCACCGTTCGAAATGTCGTCGCCGTTGTTATAGAGGGGCGCTCCCTCGACATAGAACGGCCCGAACACGGTTGCTTCCGTGCAATTTGAGGGCTTCCGATTGTTCTGCGACATGACCAACATCGAAAGGCCAAGCGTGTCAGACAGCAGAATGAACTCCTGCCGTTTGTCATCGGTGATGTGTCCTACTTCCGTCAGAAACTTGATTGCTTTGAACCACTCGTCCTCAGTGAGATGAACGTCGCGGGCAAAAGCGTGGAGATGTTGAACCAGGCTCGTCATTACGGTCCTCAGTCTCGCGTTCTTGCAGTCTGCGAGCGAGGCGATAACGGCTTGAGTGATGGTGTCTTCGTTGATGTTGCGCATCGTGCGTGTCTCCGTTGTGCGCTCAAGGCGTCTGAAAACGAAAGGTAATGGGTCGCCCGAGTAAATAAAATGCCCCGAAGTGAAATGACATTTCCTCCCCCCGGAAGAATCGAGCTGTAAGCGCGCAATTCAGTCCTCTAAGGCCCACAGAATCGCCCACTGACACCTTTTTATTGTAGAAATTTATTCTACAAATCGGCGATTCCGAGTCGGTTTATCAATCACCTCTTCTACGGCATATTGGGCTCCGAAGGGGTGGAAGAATCCCTTTCGATTTTTCCGACTGGATGCGAAGAGGTAGACGATGGACCGCTGGACGCAATTGCAGTTGTTTGTGCTCACTGCCGATTTGGGCAGCCTGTCGAAGGCGGCCGAGCAACTCGACATGTCGAACGCTGCGGCCAGTCGCACTCTGAGCTCGTTGGAAGAGCGCCTCGGCGCACGGTTGATAGAGCGGACGACCCGGCGCATGTGGCTCACTGACGCCGGTCGTGAATATCACCGTCGCTGCACTGCAGTCATTTCTGAGTTGTCCGAGGCCGACTCGATTGCCTCCGAAGAGGCAGTCAGTCCTCGGGGCGTGCTTCGCGTGACCAGCTCGGTGTCGTTCGCGATGATGCACATCGCGCCGGCGCTCTCCGAGTTCCTCAAACGCTATCCCAACCTCTCTGTTCAAATCGTCGCGACGAATCAGTATCAGAACTTCATCGAAGCCGGAATAGACGTTGCCATCCGTACCAAAGAGCATGAGGGGGACTCAGGCATCACCATTCGACGTCTTGCTGAGACCCGGCGAATCCTGGCTGCATCGCCGGCCTACCTCGCGGCTCACGGTCGTCCTCGGAACCCGGAGGACCTGGAGCAGCACAAGATGCTCGTTTACAACCTCGCCGTTGACCCGTACCTGCTTCATCTACGTCGAGGAGAGGAAGAACGCAATGTCGCCATCACGAGTGCCCTCGATTCAAACGAAGGTCAGGTCATCGTGGCTGCGGGACGCGCGGGACTCGGGATTGTTGCTCAGCCTCTTTACATCATCCACGAGGACATCGTGTCGGGACGCCTCGTTCCAGTGCTCGAGGACTGGCAATTGCCGCGTCTGACCATCAACCTGGCTTATCAAAGCAGGCGTTACCAGCCAGCGAAAATTAGAGTTTTCACGGAGTTCCTCATTGAACGCGTGAAAAGTCTCAATCTCGAAGAACGCTGGATGACCTTTGCGACTTGAAGAAATCACACAACAGAGGCCTCGCCGTCATGAACAGCGTCGACGCGCACCGATATTTCCGCTCAGCGGAAATATGATTTCGGCTTAGCGCATGTTTTTCTATAGAGGACAGCCATACCCTATAAAAACAAAATCCCGCTCAGGGAACCGGAGCCCATGATGCCGAGGAGACACCTCTGAATTACCCATCTTTATTGCCTCGACACCGAGCGCTTCCTCTTCGACCCTTCCGCCAGTAAGTGGTTTGGTAGCACATCTACAACCGAACGCGTTGCGATTGCGGAAGACCACTTCGGTCTTGTCGGCATGGCGATTTGTTGTCTTGAATTTGAGGATAAAGATGAAAGCCGTCCGATTCCATGGCAAGCACGAGCTTCGCATTGATGACGTCGAAGAGCCGGGCGAACTGCGTCCCGACCAGGCCCTTGTACGTCCAACGTTCTGCGGGATTTGCGGCACGGACCTACACGAGTATGACCACGGACCCACCCGGACCTCCGCGGAATCAAATCCCTACAGCGGCGCCGCGCTTTCCGCAAATTCTTGGCCATGAATTCTCTGGTGAGGTCCTCGCGGTTGGCAACGCCGTGACGAGCGTCTCACCGGGCGACCGAGTTTCCGTACAACCCAGATTGGTCCCCGCGAAGACTATTTCGGACGCCGCAATCTGCCTTTCCTTGGCCGAAATGCCCCAGTCGTCAGTCTGAGCTGGCCGTGGGGTGCATGGCGAGAAAAGCCGTCATCCTGTGAACTAAGGATAAAGGCTAGGTACCGGCACACTTTTATTTCGCTTCTCCAGTGCGCTGCAGCGGTACATTTTTACAGTGCGATTTATAACTCTACAGGGCTGGTTAACAATAATGGGCAATACCGCGGCTCAGGAGCGAATCGAACTGACAGGCGCCTGGTGCCCGGAGCGGAAATCAGCGTGGACTATGCTGCTGGATGAGCTTCCCGAACCGCCGCAGACCGATAGCGTCGGCAGCAGACGGCGACACGGCGTTCACGAGCGTAAGCATCCTGAGCAGCGAGCCGCCCATGATGTGGGCCCGACGTCGCTGGCGGATGGTGGCGAGAATATCGCGCGCGACCGCATCAGGCTCGCAAAGGACGACGCCCATCTTGCGCCACATGTCGAAATATGCGGACTCCGACTCGGTGTTGGAGGGCGCAGGCCCGAAAAAAGAAAGCACCACGTCGGTCCCGGCAAGCTCTCGGTTGGCGCCTTGCACGTAGCTCGCCAGCGCGCCGCGGGTCGCCGCGTAGGCGCTCATAAACGGCAGCGCCACCCGGCCGTCCATGGCGCCGCCGATGTGGACCACCACTCCGCCGCCGGCTTGCTTGCGCAGCCCCGGCAGGAATGCCTGGGTCACGCAAATCGGCCCCTTCACGTTGACCGCGAGCAGCGCGTCGAGGTCGGTCGACGTGTAGTCCTCGATGGCCTTGCGCGGCGAGATACCCGCGAGGTTCACCACCGCATCGATTCGGCCGAGGTGCTCAAAGGCCCCCGCCGCCAGGTTCTCAAGGCTCGCCGGGTCGGTGACGTCCGCGCGCAGGTAAATCGCCGAGCCGTCGTTCCGACCGGTCAGCGCCGCAGCGTCGTGCTCGCGCCGCGCCGCGAGCACCATCCGAAAGCCCTCGGCCGCGAGGAGCCTGGCCAAGGCGTGACCAAGTCCTCCGGTCACCCCGATGAGCACGGCGGTGGGCGGCTCCATGCCCCGCTCTGCTGCGGCGCGGCCGATTCCGGCGGCGTCGCCGCTGGTCCTAGGGTTCTTTCCATTCAGCTTGGTCATTTTGTATCCCTTTCGCTGTATATTGGCTACTATAAAAGTATCTATTTAGGTTAAAAAAATGCTACCCGGACATGGCCCTGATTTTGGACACCACGTCCGCCAATGTCGTCTGCCTCAGCTCACTACGGACGGCCTCCTGAGTACCAGCCAGCACGTCGCTCATGACTTCTTTGATGTTACAACTCACGACACACTCGTCCCTTTTGGGATAGGCATGGATGGCAAAAGCATTTGGAGGGTCTACCGCAGAATAGATGTCCAAGAGAGAAATACTCTTTGGGTTTCGTGCCAGGCCATAACCACCCGACTTACCAACAGTCGTCGTAACCAGCTTCGCCTTCGAGAGTTTAACGAGGATTCTCTTAACGAAAACCGGGTTCGCATTCACGCTGCCTGCGAGAACTTCCGACGTGAAGATTCCTTCGTGATGTACGATTGCCGCCAGTACGTGGACAGCAATCGAAAACTGAGTGTTTACTGAAGCCATTAATGGATACTATATTAGTATCCATAATGAATGCAAGAAGAAAACGCATAGGCTCGAGAATAAAAACAGAGCAACGCACTTTCAACGGCCATTGCCGGTTCCCCACCCGGACGCGAGCTCAGCGCAGACATTGAAAAGCTGGATACCTGGCGAAGTTCAATCCTGGAGAGAAGTAAGCAGCTGCGCGCCGCTACGTCCTGATGCATCAATTTTGCTGAAAACGATTGCGGCCAAGGCGTTTCTGACGCGTCGGCCGTATCAGTACATGTGGTCAGTCAAGTCGTAGGGGTTGCCTTTCTCCCGGCAAATCGCTCGAGCGGCGACGCCAGGACTGCGCCCAGGCGCCCATCAAGCAGAACCACAATCAGCAGCAACAGGCCGTTGACGAGGAGAATCTGGGTAGACGTAGCGCTCAGCAGGCCTAGCCCATTGTTCAGCACAGTAAGAATCAGAACGCCCATTGCTACGCCGAGCGGCGAACCGATACCTCCACCCAACGCAACACCACCAACAATCGCAGCAGAAGCCGCCTGCAGCAGGATATTGCTTCCCATCGTTGCGGACGCAGTCGCCAGGCTCAGCGAGAGAAGGCCGCCGCCCAGTGCCGACAGTCCGCCCGAGATGACGAAACCGACTGTCAGCGCCTTACCTACACGCGCGCCACTCTGAATTGCTGCCTTCCGATGCCCACCCGATGCGTAGATGTCACGTCCGAGGGTGGTGTAACGCAAGAAAAGCGATACGACGACGAAGCAGACAATTGTGATGAGGCT
The DNA here is from genome assembly GCF_049177125.1 of Paraburkholderia sp. DD10. Taxonomy (NCBI): domain Bacteria; kingdom Pseudomonadati; phylum Pseudomonadota; class Betaproteobacteria; order Burkholderiales; family Burkholderiaceae; genus Paraburkholderia; species Paraburkholderia sp. DD10. The sequence goes on from NZ_CP185392.1 coordinate 125,188, forward strand.
ACGGGGAGAAAAGATTGCGGCAATGTTCTGGTCAAGGAAGTCGCTGACATCAAGGTTGGCGTAACTCAACACGCGACCACCCGCAATCCAGTAACCGATGCCGGTAAGGAACATCATGGAGCCGACCGTCGTCACCAGCGAAGAGACACCGAGCCAAGGCAGCAGCGCCGCGTTAGCGATGCCGACCACCACGCCAAAGATGATTGCGTAGAGCATGCCGAGCATCGCACTATCGCCACCGAACTTCACAGTGATTAGGCCGGCAACTGTCGAGATTGCAGCAACGCTCAGGTCGAACTCACCCGCAATCATCGTGACTGAAAGACCGAGCGCAATGATGCCGAGGAACGCAAACGCCTGAAAGATTGCGTAGAGGTTCGCCTGCGAGAAATAGTGGTCGACGCAGAGGCCGAAGATAACTGGCATTCCCACGAGCAGTACGAGGCGAATGGCCAGATTGAGAAGTCGTTGAGACTGTTCCATTTTCAAATCTCCTGTTATTTCCGGCCCGGACCGAGTCGGGCAAGCAACGCTCCAAACACGACTGCCGCGAGAACCACGATGCCCTTCGCTACCAGCTGGTACTCGTAACTCACGCCGCTGACCAGGAGGATGTTGCTGATAACGGCGAGGAAGATTGCGCCCGTGACCGCGTCCGAGATTTGTCCGCGTCCGCCACGAATCGAGATTCCACCGACGAGCACGGCAGCGATTGCGTTAAAGTCCAGGTCAATGCCGTAGGTCAGGTTGCCTTGGGCCGACGACGAAGCAATCAACGAACCGGCCAGCGCAGCTGCGGCGCCCGCGAATCCGTAGCAAACGAGCGTTGCTGCCATCAACCGGAGTCCTGCGATGCGTGCCACTTCCGCTCGCATGCCAATCAGTCGGATTTCCCGCCCGATACGGGATTTCTGCAGGATGAAGCTTGCAATGGCCGCAAAGATTGCCAGCACCAGGATTTGATTCGGCAGCCAGCCAAACAACCGTCCCTGACCGAGCCACGTCGCGTCCCCCTTTCCGATGACTGTCAGCCCTCCGGTGTAGATGACGCCAGCACCAATGATGATTGACGAGGTAGCAATCGTTGTGATGATGGGATTCGCTTTACCCAATGCGATGATTCCACCCTGGACAGCCCCCATCAGAAGGCCACTCAACACGACGAGCAGCAGCGTTGCGCCGAGACCCAGATGAATGAGCGCAGCGAACATCACCGTGGAGACTGCCGCTGTCGCGCCCATCGACAGCATGAACAGATTTCCACTGAGGGTCACTAGCGCCATCCCGATAGCGCCAATGCCGACCGCGGCCACCGAGTACATCAGGGACTGCAAGTTTCCGAACTCGGTGAAGTGCGGAACAATAGCCGCAGCGACTACGATAAGAGCAAGGGTTGCGATGCGAATCGACGCAGCGTGAATACTCGTCGTGCCAAACAATGCTGCGGCCCAACGTCGTAGCGCAGTCGTTGATACCTGCGCGGTCGGCTCGAGAGCTGTCTTATGCATTACCCACCTCCACAGTCTGGTCTCGGAAAGAGACATGGCCATGAGATGCATCGCCGTCGCCTGCCACGATGTCGTGCAGGAGCGTGTCGCCGTTTATCTCGAACCGCGGCTTGTGACGGACCATCCGGCCTCTGAAGACCGTCAGAACCGTATCCGCGAGCTCCAGGATTTCTTCGAGGTCCGTCGAGTAGAAGACAATCGCTAGCCCTTCATCCGCCATCTTGCGCAGCGTCGCGTAGATTTCGCTGCGGGCGCCAATATCAACGCCCCGGGTGGGTTCGTTCAGCAGCAACAGACGAGGAGCCAGTGCCACTGCTTTCGCGAGAGAGACCTTCTGCTGGTTGCCGCCGCTGAGCGTGGATACTTCGTGCGGAAGACGCTTCGGGTCGATGGTGAACATCGAGGCCAGGCGTCGGGCCTCTTCCTGTTCACCGGCTCGTCGCATGATTCCCGCTCGGGTGAATTTCGCCATGACGGACGCTGTGATATTGATGGCAATTGGCGCATCCAGGAAAACGCCTTTGTCAGCGCGGTCTTCTGCCACGTACGCGATTCCCGCTCGCAGCGAGTTCCGAATGCTGTCGAGCTTGACGGTTTGGCCGTCCACTTTTACAGCGCTGGAAATGTCACCGCGAAGGCCAGCAAGGGCCTCGACAAAGACTTCCGCTCCAGAACCCAACTGGCCGACCACAGCGAGGATTTCACCCGGCGCGACGTCGACTGAGAGTTCCTTGACCTTGTCCGCGACCGTCAGGTTGGAAATCGAAAGACGCGGCGCCACGTTGGCGCGGTTCTCCGGCGGCATGACCTTGCTATGCACCAGCTCGCGACCAATCATTGCCTTGACCACCTCTGCGGTCGTCATATCCGCGGTGCGCTGCGTGAGCACATGCTGTCCGTTGCGGAAGACCGTTACCCGGTCCGTAAGCGCAAACACTTCGTCGAGTCGATGGCTGACGAAAATCATCGCGGTTCCTTGGTCACGCAGTTTGCGCGCAACGTCAAATACTCGGACAATCTCCGCATCCGACAAGGTCGCGGTAGGTTCGTCCAGGAGCAGGACCTTCGCTTGGCGCGACATGCCCCGAGCGATTTCGACGAGCTGGCATTCGGCGAGGCTGAGCCGCGAGGCAGGCGCATCGAGCTTGATATGCGACAGTCCGACCGAATCCAGGTGCTCACGAACAGAGCCCCGGTATTGGCTGCGACGGTAGATTTCGCTCTGGTCCGCACCACCGAGAAGGATGTTATCGAGCACCGACAGCGTCGGGACGATAGCAAGCTCCTGGTGAACGATGGAGATAAGTCTCGGGTCGGTACGATGCCCGAGTTTCAGTTGATGTCCGTCGACGGTAATTTCACCGTCGTCCGGCTGCACCAGACCACCGAGAATTTTGATAAACGTGCTTTTGCCTGCACCGTTCTCGCCACACAGCGCGTGAATCTCACCAGGTGCCAACTCGAGGCTGACACCGGTGAGCGCCTTCACGCCACCATAGTGTTTGGTTAGATTGCGAGCGCAGAGCAGACTCTGAGTGGCGAGCGTCTCGCCGCCTGTTTTAGCGTCTTGCAGCATTGTCTTCCTCCATACGCGGACACTCTCCGGTCGTCCGCTGCCACGGGTCGATGCCCGTCACCGTCACCTGGCTCATCCGCGTGATTGCTCACACTGGGTGACGCATACATTTCGAATAACGAAGCCTTGCATCGAAGCTGAAGCGGACGCATTGCCATGGTTCGCGACGAACCGTGGGGCGTTGCCGCATCAGTGATGCCGCTGCTGTTGGTCTACCAGGAGAGGATTCGAAAAGAATCGCTGCGTGCGCAGGAATGCATGTCGTCTCCAGCAGAAACTCGCTTCAGCGGCTTCGTTATCGTTGAGATACAGGTTATTCGTTCGCCAGGAAAAGAAAAATGCGTGGCCGCGAAATGATATTTCCAGTCACCGGAAATATCAGCGTCCGGCTGCAGTCGAAAAAAACGCGCGGAAGTCAGGACGTGATGCCTGCCAAACCGCGCGCTAACCTTGGAGCCTGCTGGTCTGTTACAGAGAGACTCGCTGTGCCTCGGCCGAAGACCGGATGGCGGCGTCGACAATCCGTTGGATTTCCCACGCTTCCCGGAAGTCCGGGAACGTAGGCGTCCCATGTTCAATTGCCGCGATGAATTCCGCCATCTCAATGGTTTTCAAATCGTTGAAACCCAGTTGGTGCCCGCCAGCTACCGTGAAGTTTTCATAGGGGGGATGAGCGGGTCCGGCTTCGATTCGAGCGAATCCCGATGTCCGAGGGTCGCCGCCGGCGTTGAAATAGCGGAGCTCATTGAAGCGTTCCTGGGAAAAGCACAATGCACCCTTTGTTCCATAAATCTCGAACTCAAGCTGCATCTTGCGGCCAGTTGCGGTCCAGTTTGCTTCGATTGAGCCTGAACACCCGCGGTCGAAGGTCACCATCAATCTAGCAATGTCATCGACCTTGACCTCCCGGCGCTCGGGCGAACCAGGCGACACCGGGCGCGACTTGTTGACGGTCTCGAGTTGCGCGTTCACATGGGTAACCGGACCGAGAAGGAATCGCGACATTCCGACGATGTGGTTGCCGATTTCAGCCAGCGCGCCTGCCCCGTTTTGAGGGTCGACACGCCAGCTGTAGGGAATCTCGGGGTCGGCCATGTAGTCTTCCGCATGGATGCCGCGAAAGCTTGTGATTTCGCCCAGTTCGCCACACGCAATCATCTCTCGCGCCAGTTTGAGAATGGGATTCTTGATGTAGTTGTAGCCCACTTGCGTGACGACGTTCGCGGACTCGGCCGCCTTCATCATTTCGTGAGCGTCAAATGCGGATGGCGCGATGGGCTTCTCGCAATGCACATGCTTCCCGGCAGCGATTGCCGCCAATGCCATCTCCCGATGCAGACTGCATGGCGTCGTGATTGAGACGACCTGAATATCGCGGTCGTCAAGGAGCGACCGCCAGTCGCTTGTCGCACGGTCGAAGCCAAATTGCTCTGCCGCTTGCCTCGCGCCCGTCTCGCTGACATCGGCAACGGCCACCAATCGTGGCGTCAACGAGTTAGGGAAAGCATTCGGCACCGCTCGGTACGCAAGCGCGTGCGCTTTTCCCATAAAACCAGTTCCAATCACGGCAACGCCAATCTCTCGTCTCATTCCTGTCTCCGTTTCAAAGCGAAAGCGACCCCGCAGGGTCGCCGTTGCGTCCTGCCGGCTACGCAGTAACTCGGTAGCCGACGCGCGACCTACTTCTTCTGGGAATAGCAGACGTTGATGGTGGCTTTGGTAGCCGCCGGATTCGGCAGGTACTGCACAGCTTTCGGAGCCTTGCCGGAGGCGAGTTCCTTGGCGGCCTTCGCGGCATAAGCACCATCGTCAAAGGGAGATTGCTCGACTGTTGCGTAGGCTTTACCTGCCGAGATAGCCTCGACGCCTCCGGAGTCGCATCCGTGTCCGACAATCACCAGCTTCGAAGGGTCGAGTCCAAGTCTTTGAGCGGCAGTCACCGTGCCACGAAGTTGAGAATCATTCTCTGTATAGACGCCTTTCACATCCTTGAACTGAGTGAAAAGCGCAGACGCCGCTGCTTCCGCCTTCACCGCGTCCCAGTCCGCAGGTTGGGAGCCAACTACCTCGATACCAGGTGCATCCTTTTTCAGCTCATCAACGAAGCCTTGGTAGCGTTGTATCTGGGGGGGCGTACCCATTTGTCCGTTGATGACGATTACCTTCCCTTTGTCTCCGTAGCCCTTGTCCTTGAATCCCTGAATCATCGCTTTCGCGGCAACCTGACCGTTGCTGATGTCGTTCGGCCCAGTGAAGACTTTCCAGTACCGGGAGTATTTCTGGTCGGGCATCGAGTTAGAAATGACGAGCGGGATTTTCGCCTGGTCAATCTTGCGAATCGAGGGGACCATCGCGCTTGAGTCCACAGGCACGAGGACGATGACATCTGGCTTCTGCGCGAGCGTCTGGTCGACCTGGGTTGCCTGCTCGTTCGGGTCATAGTTGGTGACCTTCACATCAAGCTTGATGCCTTGTGCCGCAGCTTCTTTTTCGAAGCCTTTGACGTAGAGCGCCCAATATTCAACGCTCTGCGTCGGCATAAGCAACGCGACGCGCGGCTGGTCTGCGGCTTGGGCACCACTGCAGAAAGCGCTGGCGATAGCGCTGAGAGCAAGGCAAGAAATAACGGATTTGCGGATGTTCATGCTGTGTCTCCTGAAGGCCCCTGAGATGGGTGAGCCGGGTTTTAGTGTTCTCGAGGAGGCACAGTAAGGCTTGGTATGCGAAAGAAAAATGCGACAGAACGAAAAGTTATTTCCGCTCACCGGAAAAATTGCGGCTTTCGGACTGCGATAGCCCGCGGCTTCCGAACAATCAAGCTGCGTGCCGCTCTAGCGGGACTTCGACACGCCCGGCAACCCGCAAAACGCCGAATTGTAGATTTAAACTCTACGGTGAGGCGATTGCAGGGCTGTTTATCCGCTGCCGTTTCTACGTGATAGTTCGGGACATGGTCTTCTTGCGACGCCCGTCGGGGCTGGTCGCTGCTTCCTTAACGAGGGTTCTCATGTCCAAATCTAAAGTCGAACTTGTTGCTGCTTACTTCACTCTGTCGGGCGACGTCTTTCCGTTTGGGCCGACCGAAATCAGCCCATTCAGCTTCAAGGACCGCGTTGAAGCGGCAGCAAGAGCAGGCTGGGACGGCATCGGCCTGATTCATTCGGACATCTACGCTACGGCCGACAAGATTGGCTTCCCGGAAATGCGCCGAATCCTCGAAGCCAACGGCATGAGGCACGTTGAGTTCGAGTTCCTGGTTGACTGGTATCAAACCGGCGAGCGCCGCCGCACGTCGGACAGCATGCGGTATTACTACCTGAAGGCTGCGGAAGAACTTCGTGCGCGCATCGTGAAGGTCGGTCCGGGCATTGGCGAAGAAACCGCCAACGTCCCCCTCATGGTCGAAGAATTCGGCAAGCTGGCAGATGACGCTGAGAAGCGCGGTACGCAAGTCATGTTGGAAATCATGCCCTTCAGCAACGTGCGAACAATCGAAACCGGCAAAGCTATTGTCGAAGGCGCGAACAAGGCCAATGCGGGCCTGCTGCTCGACATATGGCACCTGTGCCGCGGCAATGTCGACTTCAAGGAAATTGCCACGATTAAGCCGGAATTCATCAAGGGCATCGAACTCGACGACGCAGACCGGTACGCAATCGAGCCGCTGTGGATGGACACCTGCCACAAACGCCGTCTGCCTGGCGAAGGCGTACTCGACGTGCAGGGCTTCATCAAGGCAGTCCAGGCGACAGGCTTTGAAGGTCCGTGGGGCGTGGAAATCCTGTCCGAAGTTGAGCGCAAACTGCCGCTCGAAGAGATGGCCACGCGTGCGTACAACGCGACGATTCGCCAGTTCGATAATTAAATCGAAGCACCGGGAATGATTAGCCGAACAGCCGCGACCAAGTGTTTGCGGCCGTTTTCTTTCGCGCAGTTGGTCACGCCGCGCGCTCGCGAGACGTATCTCCGTGACACGCGCGCAACGTGACACGCTTGCAATGCAACGACACCAGGGCAGACCGATGTTATCTCTCTACGTCCGTTTCAAGCTTTTTCCGTCGACGAAGGCGCTATTCGTGCCGCACCTCGCCGAGCTCATGAAGACGATGTCGGAAGAGCCAACTTTCGTGCGCGCCGTGCTCAGCGAAGACCCGGACGCACCAGATGATTTGGTTCTATTCGAAGTATGGAACGGCTCCCTGGATGAATGGCTCAGCGCGCAGCCGCAGAAACCATACCGAGCCGTCTATGGCGATGCAACCAAAGACTTCGTTGCCGATAAGGAAGTGCGATTTCTGACGCCCATTGCGCTTCAGAATTAATTGTCTCGCCGCATAGCGCTTCGGGTCGCTGCGGGTACCTGCTCATTCACTCGGGATGCGGTTCCCTACTTCAAGTCACTTGGCGCTAAAGCGCACTGCCTGGCTGCCCTGTCGATAACTGAAGGGCATGGGCCACTGCTCCGCGTCTGCGCATGACATCGCGTATCTGCTGGCTGGGGCCGCTGCCCGACGTTCGCCAAGCGGATTGCTGCTACGAGCGATTGAATATATCGGAGGGGAGCGCTAGCGACATCCATACTGTGGCGGCTTGAGCCCACGTGCAGCACACTACCTCTTCCGCACGACCGGGTGTTCTTCATGCGGTGGGGACGGCTCGTCAGTCCAGTGAGAGGATGGCTGGCCCGCCGACTGCTCGGTGGACGCTCCCACTAGACCTTAGTGCTGTAGTCCATGCGCTACCGTTCCGTCAGTGCGTAAGGAAGTCCAGCACCATGCGATTGAACTTGTCGGCGTGTTCCCACTGCGCCCAGTGCCCGCAACGATTGAAAATACGGAGCTCGGCGTTCGGCATGCCCCACAGCAGCCGCAAACCAACGTCCATTGGGACGAAGCGGTCGTCGCGCCCCCAGACGATGAGAGTCGGCGCCTTTACTTCGGAGAGGCGGTGGCCAACATCAGGAAACTGCTTGGGATTTGCGACGAGACTCGTCGTAAAGTTTTCAAGATGCTCTTTCTGCGCGAGCATGTTGTCGAGTCGCGCCTGGAACAGCTCTTCAGTCAAATTGCTCGTGTCGTACACGAAGACGTTCATCATCTTCTTCAGGTTTTCAATCGTCGGCTCACGATACAGACCCTGTAGCAGCTTGATGCCTTCGGTCGGCATCGGAACGAACTGACTCGGCCCACCTGTGCCGCCGCCCATCAGGATGAGTTTGCCGACGCGCGAGGGATTGGCCAGTGCGAACGCAACCGCACTGTGACCGCCCATCGAATTGCCGATGATGTGTACAGGACCCTGCACGTCGATTGCATCGAGAAGACCCTTCAGTGCGCGGGCATTGAGCTCCGAACGGGAGCCCGTACATACGATGGGGTCGCTCTTGCTCCAGCCCGGACAGTCCATCAGGATGACCCGATAGCCTTGCTCGACCAGCGGCTCCAGATTGCGATTGAAGTTAGCCCAACCACTCGCGCCGGCCCCGGAGCCGTGCAGCATCACCACGGTTTCGCCGCCTTTGCCCATGTCGTTGTAGTGAATCTGAAGGTCGAGGTCGCCTTCCTTGATTCGCACAAGCTTGCTGGTTCCCGCTTCCGTCAATTGAGTGTTCGCGCTCATGGTGAAATCCTTGCTCCTACAAAATGATTAAAATCGCTCGAAATGCCTGGTTCAAACCGCGTGTCCAGCGACCGACTTCATGCTGCCGAGAACGGCTGAAAGTGCGGACTGAAGAAGTTCTTTCGCCATCGCGGCGTCGAATACGTTCTCGCCTTGGCGCCACGCGATGTAACCATCGGGACGAACGAGAAGCGCTCCCGCTTCAGAAATTTCGCGAACACGCTGCCAGTCGCAGTAAGGGTCCTGCGTATCATTCGCGCCGGTGACAACCGTTTGCAAGAAAGGCAAATCGAGCTCGTCGGCGGCCTTAACCCATGCGCCGCCAGACAGGCCAGTAACAAGCGTGAATTTGCCTTTGCCCGTAACGTCAAGGGTGGACAAACGGTGCCCGGTTTTATCAATGAGCCACGCGTGCGGAATCTTGGCGCCCGGCCGGCTGGTCGCCTGTAGATAAAGCTCCTGGTCGCGCTTCCATTCCTCCTCGCCTACCTGCCCATCCGGGATGACCGCCGAGGAGTTGTATCGCTGATTCATCTCAACGCCTTGCGCGTTGAATTCACGGTTCTTGAGTTCCAGAGCTTCCTGAGCCGCCTGACGCGCCTTGGCGCCTTCGGGCCCGGGGTCCTTGAACCGGGCGATGCCGGCTGCTACCGGATTTTCTGCGCCTTCGACGCTGAATACCGCCTTGATAGGTGCATAGTCGAGACGCGACTGGTTCGCGCGCAAAACAATCTGCTTGCCGACCGGCGCCCGCTCAGGTGAATATGTCTCGAGCAATGTGTCGGCCGCGTAGCCTTTCAGCACATATGCAAGCTTCCAGGCGAGATTGAAACCATCCTGCACGCAGGTATTCAGCCCGAGCCCGCTGGATGGCGGGTGGCGATGCGTGGCATCCCCGCCGCAGAAGACGCGACCTCTTGAATACGTCGTCGCGTAGGCCTGATTCACATACCAGACCGATTTGCGAACGATTTCCACCTCGAGGTCCGGGTCGCCGACCAGGATTCGAATCTTGCTGAGTACCGTTTCTTCGCTGAGGTCCGGTTCACCCTTGGATATATCGAATCCCCAGCCGGCAATCCACTGGGTCCACGGTTTAACTGCGCGGAGCAATCCGAGGCCGATTTCGCCGAATGCAGCGTCCGGGCTGACAATCCAGTGCAAAATGCTCGGGCGATGCTTCACGTAACGCGTCAGGTCAGCATTGAATATGACATAGGCGGTTCCTGCTCTTGCCATCTGACCTTCGATTTGCAGGCCTAGCTCCTCGACGACTTTAGAGCGCGCACCGTCGGCACCTACGAGGTACTTGGCGCGCATTGAATATTCGCGCCCGGTAATGCGGTCCTGCAGTTGCACAGTCACGCCGCTCTCGTCCTGCTCGTGCGACAGATACTCGGTATTGGTCGAAAACGTAGCCCCTCGCTGTGCGGCGTTTTTAAACAGGATTGGCTCCATCTCCGGCTGGATGATGTCGACGACGTTGCAAGGGCTCCCTTGAACATAGTCACCGTGGCGTGCATCACCAGTACCCCACGCACGCAGGCGAATCAGTTCCTCGCCGGCCAGACTTGTGGCGAAGAGGCTATCGCCCATCTGGTCCCACGCCGTGGCATGGCGAAGCACTTCCTCTTCAATCTGCAGGTCGCGGTAGACCTCCATCGTTCGCTGATTGGTAATGTGCGCGCGTGGTGTGTCGGCCAGCCAGTTGAACCGCGAAACGATATGCGCGCGAACCCCGTACGTCGCCAGTGCAAGTGCTGTGGTGGCGCCCATCGGGCCAGAGCCGACAATGGCCACGTCGGTGTCGAATTCAGTGTTGGTTCCCATAATTGCTTCCTAGGCTTTTAATAATCAAACAAACAGCATCCATGGGCACTGGCTGCGGGCCGCGCACCCGCTTTTCGGGCGCCGGGACGCGGAGACCACTTCGGCCACCACGTCCGTTCCAGTGCAATCAGATTTCGGCCCGACGTAGTCGAATGTCGCCGACCCGTTTCACTCACGCCGCTTCAATGGCGTCCTTCCGGGCAACTCGCACAACGCGCTCCGGGAACGCGAAGGCAATACAAATTGCGCCGACCGCAGAGAGAGCAGCAATCAACAACACGCCATTGGTCAGGCTGCCCGTCGTGGTCTTGATGTAACCAAGCAGCGGTGGGCTCGCAAAGCCGGCAATGTTCCCGAGGGTGCTAATGAAAGCGATGCCAATGGGCGCAGCCTTCTTGCCGAGATACGCGGGCGGGATGGCCCAGATGAGCGGCCCACTGGCGCCGGTCGCGAAGCTCGCGACCGCGAACGAGATGAGCATCAACGGCAGCGAACGGGTCGTAGTGCTGGCAATCAGGCCGAGTGCAATGAGGCAAAAACACAGCGCGAGGTGCCAGCGACGTTCCTTCAACCAGTCCGAACTCCAGCTCAGAACGATTGCACCGATGAATCCCATGGCGAGCGGAATGGCAGTCAGCAATCCGACGTTCACGAGCGACGCAACACCACTTTCCTTGACAATCGTTGGCAGCCAGAAGAACAGCAGATAGTTGCTGCAGATTGCTGTGAAGAACAGGAAGGCGACGAGGTAGTTCACCGGGTTACCCAATACCTGGCGAAAGACGCCGAAGGAGTGGTCGGGCGAGACCACAACTTCAGAGGCGAGGTCCGCCTTGACCGCTGCCTTTTCTTCAGCGGTCAGCCATTCAGCGTCATCCGGCTTGTCGCGCAACGTGAGGAAGCAGACAATGCCGAGCACGCACGCTGGCAAGCCCTGCACGATGAACACCCATTTCCATCCTGCCAGGCCGAGGGCACCGTTCAGCGACGTCAGAATCCACCCGCTTAATGGTGCGGCGATAGAGCCCGCAGCGGCGTTGGCTACGAAAATGACAGCTGTCACTCGGGCACGCATGCTGGCCGGAAACCAGAACGTCAGGTACAGAACAATGCCCGGCAGGAAGCCAGCCTCAAATGCGCCAAGGAGCAGGCGCAGCGTGATGAGGTGTCCCACTGTCAGAACAAACGCCGTGGCCGCCGTAGCGAGGCCCCAGAGGAACATGATGCGGACGAAAGTGCGGCGGGCGCCCCACCTGGCGAGAAGGATATTGCTGGGCATCTCGCACAGCGAATAGGTGATAAAGAATGCCCCCGCCGCGATGCCATACCACGTGGGATTGATGCCCAAGGCATCGCTCATCTGCAGCTTGGTAAAACCAAGGTTGATACGGTCGATGAATGCAATCCCGTAACACACGAAGAGCAACGGGATGATGCGCCACCAGATTTTTCGGTATGCCCGCTTTTTTAGCAGGCTGGAATCGGAATTCGAAGCGAGATATTCGTGCATGTCTTCCTCCAAACGTGGATAGATTATTTTTTTGTTGGTCGTCACCGGGCCATCAAGGGCCCGGTGAAGTATTGCCGTTGCTTCAGACTGCTTCCTTCTGCCGCGCAACCAGGTCGAGCGCAACGTCGACAATCATGTCTTCCTGGCCGCCGACCATTTTTCGCTTGCCCAACTCGATGAGGATGGTTCGCGTATCGAGTCCATACTGCTTTGCCGCCGTCTCGGCGTGTCGCAGGAAACTTGAGTAGACGCCTGCGTATCCGAGGCTCAGCGTCTCCCGGTCCACGCGGACCGGACGGTCCTGAAGCGGACGCACCAGTTCCTCGGCTGCGTCCATCAGCGCAAACAGGTCAGTGCCGTGTTCCCAGCCATAAACATCGGCCGCAGCAATGAAAACTTCGAGCGGTGCATTACCAGCGCCTGCTCCCATGCCGGCCAAGCTTGCATCGACACGAATTGCGCCGTTCTGAACGGCAACAATCGAGTTCGCCACACCAAGCGAGAGGTTGTGGTGTGCGTGGATGCCACGCTCCGTTTCGGGTTTGAGCACTTCGTCGTACGCGCGAAAACGTGCCGCGGTGTCATCCATGGTCATGGCTCCGCCGGAGTCCGTGACGTACACGCAATGCGCACCGTACGATTCCATGAGCTTCGCCTGCTGGGCGAGCTTGGCCGGTTCCAGCATGTGCGACATCATCAGAAAACCCGAGACATCCATGCCGAGTTCACGGGCGTATTCGATGTGCTGCTTCGAGACGTCTGCTTCGGTGCAATGCGTGGCGACGCGGACCGAACGGACACCCGATTCGTATGCGCGCTTGAGGTCATGAGTAGTCCCGATGCCCGGAATGAGCAACGTGGTCAGCTTGGCGTGCGTGATGACTTCAGCGGTTGCCTCAATCCATGCCCAATCGGTGCAGGCGCCGAAGCCGTAATTGAAGCTCGAGCCGGAAAGACCGTCACCGTGGGCGACTTCAATGGCGTCGACCTTTGCCGCATCCAGCGCGCGGGCGATTGCACGGACGTGGTCAAGACTGTATTGATGGCGCACGGCGTGCATACCGTCGCGCAGCGTTACGTCCTGGATGTACAGCTTGGATTTGACTTCCTTGTTCATACAGCCTCCTCGGCGGTGCTTTCGTGTTTCTGGCGACGGACAATGCTCTCGGCCGTGGCCAACGCTGCCGAAGTCATGATGTCGAGATTGCCGGCGTAGGCAGGCAGATAGTGGGCGGCGCCTTCGACTTCGAGGAACACCGTGACCTTCATCCCGGTGAACGAGCGGCCGAGTTCCGCGATGAAGAGCGGGTTCTCGTCGGTGTAATGCTGGTACTGGACCTTCTGCTTCATCCGGTAACCAGGGACGTACGATTTAACCTTGGCGACAGTTGCCTCAATCGACGCAGTGACTGCATCTTCGTCCGTGCTTTCGCAGAGGCAGTAAACCGTGTCGCGCATGATGAGCGGCGGCTCTGCCGGATTGAGGACGATAATTGCCTTGCCGCGCTTTGCGCCACCAACCTTCTCGATTGCCTGTGACGTCGTCTCTGTAAACTCGTCGATGTTGGCGCGAGTACCGGGGCCTGCCGAACGCGACGAAATCGATGCAACGATTTCTGCATAGGGGACGTTCGAGACGGCGCTGACGGCAGCAACAATAGGAATGGTTGCCTGGCCGCCGCATGTCACCATGTTCACGTTCGGGGCGTCGAGATTCTGTTCGCCATTCACGCACGGCACAGTGAAAGGCCCAATCGCCGCCGGCGTGAGGTCAATGACGCGTTTCCCGAACGATTGCAGTACCGCGTCGTGCTTCTTGTGAGCACCAGCCGAAGTCGCATCAAAAACGATTTTGATTTCTTCAAAATTGGGCAGACGTGTCAGTCCGTCGATGCCTTCTGCCGTGATGGGCACCCCCATACGTTCTGCACGCTTCAGGCCGTCGGACTCGGGGTCGATGCCAACGAAGGCGCCCATTTCAAGAACGTCAGACAAGCGAAGCACTTTTATCATCAGGTCAGTGCCGATATTGCCGGAACCGATGATGGCTACCTTGGTTTTGGACATAGAAACCTCTTAAACGAATTTCGCCGTGACTTCGCCGAGTCCGGACAGTTGGGCGACAAACGTGTCACCAGCGGTGACCGGGACCATGGGACCCAGTGCGCCGGTCAGCACGACATCACCGGCTTTGAGAGGGCGGCCGCGGCGGGCGATTTCGCCTGCGAGCCAGACAGCTGCGTTGAGCGGATGGCCGAGACACGCTGCGCCGCAGCCGGTCGATACAACGTTCGGCCCGGTCGTTACACCATCGTGTTCGCGACGCATCGTCATCTGCAGGCCACGCAAGTCGAGGTCTTGAATACGACGTGCGGGGCCGCCGAGCACAAACATTCCGGATGAAGCGTTATCAGCCACCGTGTCAAAAAACCGGATGTCCCAATTGGAAATACGGCTCCCAACGATTTCCAGTGCCGGCAGGACATACGCAGTCGCGCGAATCAGGTCGGCAACCGTAGGCGTCTCAATGTCGAGGTCCTCGGCCAGGATGAGCGCCACCTCCGCTTCCACCTTCGGCTGATGCAGGCGGCTAACCGCGATAGGCTCGCCTTCCCCCGCAGCCATGTCAGCGAACAGCATTCCGAAGTCGGGCTGGTCGACGCCGAGTTGAGCTTGCACGACCTTCGAGGTCAATCCGATTTTTCGACCGATGAGGCGCCGGCCTTGTGCCTCGAAGAATTTCGTATTTGCGTCCTGAATCGCGTACGCCGTGTCGACATCGTCAGACGAGGTGCGCGAGCGCAGGGGGGCAATCGTCTGCCCGGTTTCGTAGCAGTTGCGAATCTCAGCTGCCAGCGCTTCGATACTTGTCGCGCTGGCTGGCTGTCGCTCAATGGTTGCGTCAGACATGAAAACCTCTTCTCAATGCTTGCGTTGGTGGCGACTAACAGACAGGGTCGACCTCAAGCGGGTGATAGCAGCCGCGCCAGTGCACCAGCGGCGATTTGTCGGCCACTCGGGTACGCATCACGCGCCCAACAAAAATGGTGTGGTCGCCGGCTTCGATGTCGCGCTCAAGGCTGCATTCAATCCAGCCAAGGCAACCCGCTACGAGAGGCAAACCTTCTAGGCCGACCAGCGTTTCCACTTGGGAAAATCGGTCAATCGGCTTGCAGAAAGTGCGGGAGACGTCTTCCTGGTTGGACGCGAGAATGTTCACCGCGAAGTGCTTCGCCTGACTGAAGATGGGATACGAATACGACTTCGTCGTCAGACTCCACTGGATGAGTGGCGGGTCGAGCGACAGTGACGAGAACGAGCTGACCGTCGCCCCGTAAGGCTTGCCTTGAGCGTCGACCGCGGAAATCACCGTAATGCCAGTTGCGAAATGGCCAAGCGCGTGGCGAAAGGCGTCTGCTGGGACGCTTGCTTCTGCCGGTTGCGGGTCGGCGACCCGGTTGGTTTCTGACATGATTAAATCCTTAATCGCAGGCTTTGGTCGTTGGCTTGTGGTCCTGTCGATGGGACCACCCACCTTCACTTGTCGAGCAGGAAATCAATATGGAGTCGATTGAACAGCTCGGCATCTTCGAACTGAGGCCAGTGACCGCACTCATTCATAACGACGTATTTACAGTTCGGAATCATTTCCGAGATTTCCTTACCTTCCGCCGGTGTTGCCGTCGGGTCATGCGAAGTCCACACCACCAGCGACGGAGCCTTGATTGACCGGTACTGCTCTTCGGTAATCATGTTCGGGCGGCGGATTTCCATCTCCTGCAGGCACATGATTCGCTTCATCGTGTCGGCGAACCCAGGCTGCGAGTAGATGCTGCGGCGGGTTTCGATGAGGTCATCGCTGACCGTGCTCTTGTCGCACATCAGGAACTCGAGGCGGGTCTTGATACGTTCCCAGCTGGGGTCTTCAGCAGCCTGGTTCGATAGGCTTTTCAGGCGAGCCATGACTTCGGGGTGTGCCGTCCAGCCGCCGGCGGTGTTCAGCACCAGGTGGTCGACAACCTCGGGGCGGTGCACCGCAAGATACGTCGCAACCCAACCACCGAGCGATTCACCGGTGATATGCGCACGCTCGCGGCCGAGCGCCTTCAACACCGCAAGTACGTGGTCGGCGTAATCTTTGACCTGGTAATTGATTTCCGGCTTGTCCGTCCAGCCGTGGCCGAGCATGTCGATGGCCACGACCCAGAAGTGCTCACCATGCGGCCCAAAATTCCGCGAATAAGCTTCGGCATGGCCACCAACCCCGTGCAGGCAGAGCAGCAACGGCTTATCCGGTGAGCCAGACGAGATATACCGGGTCTTGATACCGCCAGCGTCGAGGTAGCCTTGACTGAAAGTGACGCCGCGCAGGTCGGCCCACACGCTCGAAAAATTGGAGGGGCGGGTATCGCTCATGAATTCACTTCCGTTGCGAGTTCGTTGTTGGTTGGCTCTGCAACTGTCGCCGGAGCATTCGGGTCACCGGCGAGCGCAAGTGCCTTGTCGACCAGACGTTGCATGTCGGGATTGCGGTTGCTGAGATAGTTCAATGCGAGATTGCGAACCGGGTCGCCCGCGTAGTAGCGCTCGTATTGCACGAGGCGCTGGCCGAATGCCTCTCCGGCAAGGTCCCATGCCAGCTTGAAGAGCTTCACGCGCTCGACCGACGGCATACCGCCGGCGCCCTGGTAATACAGCGCGAGGTCGTCGGACAGCTCCGGCGCGCGGAAGTCGGCTCCGCTCGGCATCAGCATGAAGCCACCCGCACCGATGGTTTGTAGCACTTCGATGACGCGCGGATATGCGGTAGGAAGCATCGTGCGGATTGCCTGCAGCGGTGCAAGGCTCGGGCGTACCGTGCCGACTTCGGTCGGTTCCGATTCATACTCGGACCGCACGAGGGCGCTCTTGACCTGTTCGATGTAGCCGAGCAGTTCGCCCAACATCTGCTGCACGTGCAGGAACTGGTCAGCCTTGATGGACTTCGCTACTGCGATGGCCAGACCGACCGAGAACTGCATCTTGATGAGCGCGCGGGTGTTCGTCTGATGTGCGGTGTGATTCCGTACGCCGGTGTGCGTGTACAGCTGGTTAGAGAGTTCAACCTGGCGATAGCAAAAGACACGGTCCCAAGGGACGAAGACGTTATCGAAGATGAGAAGTGAGTCGTTTTCTTCGAAGCGCGTCGACAGCGGATGGTCGTAGCTCTCATGCGCTTCGACGTAATACGGGTCGCGTGAAATCTGGCGCATACCCTTTACGTCAGTCGGGACGGCAAAGATGAGCGCATGGTCTTCGTCGCCTGCCTTGAACTGCGGCAGGTTGTACATAATCATCTCGTCCGACACCGGACCCAGCGTCGCAATCATGCGAGCGCCGCTTACGTAAATGCCTTCGTTGGTTTCTTTCACGACGCGCAGGTGCATGCTGGCCTGTTCGGACGACTGCTTGGAGCGGTCGTTCTGCGGCGTGATAAGCGCGTGGCTAAGGAACAGGTCGTTGTCGCGGATGTACTCGTAATATTTCACGATGTTGTCCGCGAACTTCTGGCCGCCCTTAGCGAAGTCGTGGCGAGCTTCCCAGAACGCGAGCAACGTGACATTCATGAAATCCGGCGAACGGCCCATCAGGCCGAAATTTGTCTCAGCCCAGATGCGGTAGGCTTCACGACGCTTGCGAAGGTCCGCAGCGGACTTCGCGGGCATGAATGCGAGACCGGCACGTTCACCTGTTTCCGGTACGACGTATGTGACCTTGTCCTGCAACTCCGGGTCATGCTGGGTGTCGTACAGCGCAGCGAGCTGCTCAACAGCACCTTTGAATGCCGGATGCGTTGTCACATCGTCGACCCGTTCGCCGCGTACCCATACGTCGCGAGGGCGATTTTTCAATCCTTCGATGAACTGCTTGCCGGTTCTGATACTCATGACTCAATCTCCTAAAATCGCATCGACGTTAAACACGCGAAGCTTTTGATTCGGCGAACATCATTGCCATACCGGCAATCCATCCTTGAATTGCCTCGTAATAGATAAGGTCGGCCTTGTAGTCGCCATTCACAGCAAGAGCTGCGTGAGCGGCGACCCACGCCAGAACCTCGGGACCACCACGGCCTGCTTTTTCGCGGACTTCTTTGGTGGTCAAAGCATCAAAATCTCTCAGGTTCCCGCTCTGTAGGCGCTCAATGAAGGCTTTGTCCCAGTCAGGGTCAACCGGAAGAATTTCCGGGGTTCCGTGAACTGCGCGCGCTCCTGCTGCGAGTACGCGCTCGATTCGGGCGCGCTGCATCTCTTGAGATGGATGACGGCCGCTGATGAGTCGCTCCTTGACCTCATCGGGGGCGGTGATGATGCTCGGAGTTGGCGGGTCATGTGACAAACCACCGGAGGCTGAAATCAGCACTCGCTTGCCAGTCGCGGCGGCCCAACGTCCCACCGCTTCGCCAAGCAATCGGGCGCGTTTAAACGTCGGTAGCGGCGGAGCTGCGCAGTTGATGAAAATGGGAATCGTCGGGAAGCGGCTAAACGAGCCGTACATACGCTCCCAGATTTGAACGAATCCGTGGTCGACCTCCATGCGGTAGGAAACCGCGATGTCCAGGCCGTCTTCAATCAAAGCCTCGCTCAACTGCACGGCATCCTCGGAGGCGACGGGCAGGGGGCCGGTCGCCGTGTCCCAATCGCCAATCGAAGTCGCGTTCATGCCGATGCAGAAGCTCGGCATGAGCTCATAAAAAAAGCCGTTGAAGTGGTCTGGGGCGAACTGGATAAGAAGGTCAGGCGCGAATTCTTCTGCTCGCTTTGCGAGAGCTGCGAATCCTCGCTTCACTTCCGCCCGGACTTCGTCTTCAGCGATTCCGTCTTGCATCAATGGGGTATGAGATGCGCTCAGCACAGCCAGTGGCACGTCTGTCTCCTTTAGTCAATCGTCCGTGCGGCCTACACGGCCAGCTCAACGGCTGGTCATTCCGCTCCCTCGTGCCCTGCGATTTGCATCGGTGTCGGCGAAGCGTTGAACGAATGTTAGCGAGACGGTCGTTATCCGGATAATGCGTCTTTTCTATAGACTCCATCCGATTTCTGTTTATCGGGTGCAACCCTAGGTTAGAAATAATTTGTCGTTACAATTCATAGGCTTATGACCACTCAAAGGGTACGATTCCGGCGAAATCAGGTCTTAGGGAAAGCACTGATGCAAGCCATTGCACCGTTCAGCCATATAATCGTTTTATGGATAACCTAGGCCAATGTTGAACGAAAAGAGCCTAACGGAGACGAATGTGGACTCGCGGCTGATTGAATACTTTCTGCGCGTTGCGGAGCTTGGAAGCATCAACAAGGCCGCGACAGATTTGCGGCTGTCCCAGCCTGCGCTCTCGCGTCATATCGCTTTACTGGAGCATCAGGTGCGCGCGAAGTTGTTCACGCGGACGCAAGGTGGCGTGATGCTCACCGACGCCGGGACACTATTGCTCGAGCGCGCGCGCCCGATTCTGCGTCAACTTACGAAGCTTGTTGAACAGGTTGGTGACCGCGCAGCAGGCCAGCTGTCCATCGGTATTGCGCCATCGTGGCGGTACCTGTTCACATCGAAATACGTTCCTCGTCTGGTTGCCGAATATCCGGGCGTCACGTTGCGCGTTCACGAGGGTGCCAGCCACGAACTTCGCGAAGTCATGCATTCAGGAATGCTGGACCTCGCTATCGTTCCGTTCGAAGGGTCGCCTCCGCAGGGATACGTGCACACGCCTCTCATTCGTGAGCCACTCATCGTTGTCGGGCGTAAAGAGGCGGGGTTCCAGCCAGATAAGCCTGTGGCCCTCTCCCGGCTCGAAGAGTTGCAGTTCGCGCTGCCGGGAAAGCCCAACGTGATTCGAACGACCATCGAGAATGCTCTTTCGCGCCGCGGGCACGATTTAAAGACCCTTTTCGAAATCGACGCTATGCATCTTTCCATGGAGCTTGCGCGCCAAGGAGTGGCTGACACCATCACTCCGTGCTGCGCCGTCAGTGGCAATCCATATTGGGAAGAGTCTTTATCGTGGAGCCCAATTCGCGGCGCGTACATGTCGTGGGCATTGTGCGAGAACACCGCGCGCTCCCACTCTCAGGCGGTGCGCGAAGGGCAGCGCCTGATATTCCAATTGGTTGACGAAATCGTCGGCAGTGGTGTCTGGCTCGGGGCGGAGCGACTCAAGAAGACACAGGAAACTTCTGCAGAAGAGCTTCTCGAAGAAACGTAATGAAGGCGCGGATGAAAAAAATCGCGGGACGGAGCTCTGGCGCAAGGCCGTCCTCGCCGACGCATTTTAGAAGAGGGTTCGCATTCCAAGTCGGAGAACGGTCTGGTTCTGTCCCGATGACGTTGCGAATGTGCCGTTGACTGATGCGACTGCGCCGGTTCCGCTGGCGCGCTGATAGATGGCGTTCACATAGACGTCGGTGCGCTTCGAAAGCAGATAGTCGAACGTCAGCCCGCCCTGGTTTGAGTGGCTATTGTCGACCTCCTCATTACCCTTTGCGTAGATGTAGTTCGCGTATAGAAACAGGTCTGGCGCGAACGTGACCAGGCCGCCCACTTCGTAGCTGTCCACGTGGCCGTTGGTAAATGTGTTGCGCGTGTTCGTGTACAGCACATCGAGAGCGAATCGGCCAAAATCGTAGCGACCGCCTGCGCCAAAGTTTCGAATGCCTGAGTGGCCATCGTCGATGCCATCTTCTTTCGAGTAGGTGTAGGCAGCATTAAGGCGCAGCGGACCGCTGTCGTAATTCGCGCCAAAGCTCATGAGATTGTTGCTGCCCGTTGCGCCGGCAATATTGCTGAAACCGTACATCGCGCCAAAATTAAAACCCGCGTAATTTTTTGAAGTGAACTTGACTGAGTTCGGCGTAGCCTCGCCGCCGGCGATACGTGTGTAGTCGAACGTACCAAGCGGTGTACCGAGCTTGGAAAATGGGCCTCCCGGCAACTGGTAAAGGCTGACGAACGGTATCTGATGTCCCCAGCGAGCCACGGAAAGGTTGTCGAACATGTAGTCGAACTGACGCCCCATCGACAACGTTCCGTAAGGAGATGCGAGACCGACATACGACTCCCGGCCAGTGAATGCGCCTCCGTTCTGCTTGCCGTTATTCAGGTCCGGCTGCGAGTCCAATACGAAAAAGGCGGTGTAACCGCCTCCGAGGTCCTCGACACCTCGCAGACCAAGCAGATTCGGCGCCTGAATGCCAGATGCCATCTGTACGAGCGAATGCCCACCTGCGTTGCTAACGTATGTAACCCCTTCGTCGAGAAGCCCGAATAACGTTACGGAGCTCTGCGCGTGAGACTGCAGTGGCATTGCAACCAGCGCGACGATAAGTAATCTCTTAACCATGGACTTTCCTTTTTATATTGGGCACAGACGTGGCTAAGCCCGCCACATGAGAAGTGGAGGCACTAATTCCGATGAACTTGGGGCGAATTGGAACTGCCCGCGCTGGCGACTACCCCGAACGTCTCTACGTCCGGGGTAGGTCTGGCGTTGGACTTTAAGAAGCTGAGCCCATTAAAACGAACAGGACAGTCGCTGCACTTTTGCCGGGATTTCGCCATGCATGGCGCGTTGCACGCTGGACGACGATGTCATTAGCCTTAAGCTCGCGAGTTTGTCCGTTATCAAGCTCAAGCACGATTGACCCTGAAAGCACGACACCGTAGTCAAGTGTTTGAGTTGTATGCATGCCGGGGTTATCGGCCTCGAAAGCCTCGGCGAGCCCCGGAATTTTCTCCATCTGCTCGCGGTGCGCAGCCGTCCCATCGAAGCCGTCGGACGCCATGACGCTGTCCGGCGGAAAAGTGACAAGCAGCAAGCGACTGCCGCCCGAAGCAGGCACCCATGAATCTGGCCACGCACCCGCATCGGGAAGCACGTCGGACGCACGAACAGCGGTGCCGTTAGTCGCCCACAGCATGGAGACCTGAAAGCCCGGAATCGAGCTAAATGAAGCACACCACGGGGACTCGCCATCACTGATGATGGTCGAAGCTCCATTAGCGTCGTGCCCTGTAACGATACGTCTGGTCATTGCAACCTCCCGCTTAAATCAGCGTCGGGTTGATAACCACGTTTGTGAAGCCGCCATGACGATGGTCAACCGCATGAAGCGCCTCATTGATTTGCTCCAGCTTGAACACCTCGTGCTCAAAAACGGAGAGGTCGAGCGTCCCCGAGTCGGCCATTGCAGCCATATTCTCGCCCTCTGCGGGCGTGAACCACAGCGAGCCAATGAGTGACTTCTGTTGGCACATGAGCGGGAACGGCTCAAGGGGAATCGGGTCGGATACACCACCTATGGAGACAGCCTTGCCTCCGCGGCGCAACGCAGAAAACGAGTCGAGCACGTTGGACACTGGCGCATTAGGTCCGAGACACTGCAGGACGGCATCGACGCCATATCCGTCAGTGGCTTCCATCACTACATCATGAACGCTGCGTTCACCGAGCGGGACCGGGTGAATCCGGTCAGGTGCCAGGGCTTTGAGCTGCGCGAGCAACTCACGGTTGCGTCCGGTTGCGAAGATTGTCCGAGCGCCCATCGCGAGTGCGCAGAGCGTACCGCCCAAGCCGAGCGTGCCGGTTGCGCCGTCGATGACGAGTGTCTGGCCCGCCTCCAGGGATGCGCGACGCAATCCCGCGTAAGCAGTGCCGATGTAACCGAATCGGGCGCCTTGCTCGAAAGAAATCGATTCGGGCAACTTGACCAGATTGGTGGCCGGGGCCGTCATGTATTCGCTGAATCCACCGTATGGATAGTCCTCGAAAAGGCCCTGCGAGCCGGGGCCAAAGCCGAAGTACCCTTGGAATGTATACGCAGGACAGTTTGTATTGTCGCGCCTACGGCAAGCAGGACAGCTTCCGCAGGAAAGTCCGGGGTTAACGTATACGCGGTCGCCCGGCTTGATGCCGATGACGTGGCTTCCTACGCTTTCGACGATACCAGCAGCGTCCAGCCCATAGATTGCAGGTAGCTTGGGCAGCGGCAAGAATGGAAACCATTCGGGGTAGTAGGCAACGACATTGTGCAGATTCGGAACCACACCACATGCTTGTACCTTCACGAGGACGTCATTGGGGCGAGGTTCCGGGACCGGGATTTCATCAACCTGAAAAGGTTGCCCGACTTTATGCAAACGCGCGGCGCGCATTGTCTTCATGCTTGTCTCCTAAGCAGTCAACGAAGATATTTTTAAAAATCAATCTTTTCGTTTTGTTTGCTCTGCGCGGGTACGCGGCGGCAAGCTAAGCTGCATCCGCAACGAGGTCCGCGGCAATGTGCGGGCGCCGAGTCGCAAGTGTCGTTCGCACCCGTCAGGCTATGGGAGACAAGTTACAGCAGGACAGTCCGTGCCAGTTATGCAATCAATCTATATCAGTTATCCAGCATCAGCCGATTCCGGTCACGGTTTACCCCTTGGTTACCGCTACTTTGAAGTAAGCTGGCCATGGAGGACCATTTTCTCAACGCACAGCCGTCCATGCTTTTGCGTTCAACCTGCGCACGCCGCATGCAACTGCTGAGCGCACATCGCGGAACATTTTTTCGGCACATCGAACTCCGATAGCGAGTGTGCAAACTTCGCAGCCTCTGGAGGCTTCAATGCATCGAGCGGTCGTTAAAGCATTCGAAAGTCCACCTGTCATAACTCTCGAAACGGCCGAGAGGCCTGCTCCGGCGGAAGGCGAGGTTGTATTGCGCGTGACTGCCACGGCGCTCGGCTTTGTTGACGGACTGATTGTCCAAGGTAAGTATCAGCTGAAGCCCGACCTTCCGTATGTGCCTGGATGCGAAATGGCCGGAGTCGTCGTCGATGTGGGCGAGGGCGTGACAGGCATCGCTACAGGAAGCAGGATTGCGGTTTGGCAGTTTGGTGGTGGCCTTGCCGAGTACGCAGTCGCGAAGGCCGACGACGTAATTGCTCTGCCCGATGGGATTGATGACAGCATGGCAGCTTGCGCTCTCGTCGATTACCTGACGGCTCACTATGCTTTGTTCGTGCGTGGTTGCCTACGGCCCGGCGAAACGGTGCTGGTGCTGGGAGCCGCAGGCGGAGTCGGGCAGGCTGCGGTTCAGCTTGCATCCTCAAAATCCGCCAGAGTGCTAGCCGTTGTCTCGTCGCGAGATAAGGCGGCGAGGGTTTTGGAACTTGGTGCCGCCGAGACCGTTGAGCTGGAGCCAGACGGTCCTGCATTGCGTGACCAACTCCGCGCAATGGCTGTAGATGGGGCAATTGACGTGATTGTCGACCCTGTCGGAGGCGCATCTTCGGAGGCGGCGTTTCGTTCACTTGGCAAGGGCGGTCGACATCTCGTTGTGGGCTTTGCGTCTGGGACCATACCGAAGCTGCCGACGAATCTTGCGTTACTTAAATCGGCGAGTCTCATCGGAGTGGATGTCCGGCATTTTTTCGGCGCTCACAAACAGGAGGCGCTTGCCGCGGCCGGCGCGTTGTTCCAGCAATTTGCGAATACGTTGTTGCAGCCCGTGGAGTACATCGAGCATTCGTTGGACGACGCGCAACAAGCATTTGCGATGCTCGGTGAGCGGAGCAGACTTGGCAAAGTCATGGTCAAGCCATAGGTAGCTATCACTGTTGCTCGTGGCGAGGGACGCTCATCAACGACCGCGCGAAGTTTTCGGGCCTTACTGCCGGCTTCCGGCGAGCGCACTTGGCGGAGGCGTTGCTTGCGCTGCTTTCAGTCGTGCAGGCGCTCGGGCACAAGTCCTCGTGGTCATTGACGAGCTCGCTCGTTTGTCGGACTAAGAGGCTCGGGGTCCAGGCCTCAAATATCAGGCGTCGGATGGTCTCGTGATACTCGGCTCCAGACGCGCGCTGTCGCCAGAGACGGCGAAGTCTGGTTGCGTCCCGACCCGAGGGAACTCGCGTCGCCGAAGGCTACCATGGACGCGGCACCGGCCGAAGTGCTGGCATGGTCTCGCGGCGCGAGCGCTCCAACGCCGTAAGCCTCTTGTTTCACTACGTTTGCGCATTCTCTCTAGCGTGCATCTCTTGTTTTTGAGAATGCCCCTTGGTGAAGTTGAGCCTCGCCTTATCCTGAGCGAGGCCTTCAGACACGTTCCGAAGCATCGTTAGATGCCCCTCGGAGCCAGCGTCGCCGGTCAGCCGTTCGCCTCAGGGCGCTAACTTCGCCACCCTGTCCGGTATCTCAAGACTATCCCACAGTACCGGTTGTCCCATGACCGCTGCCGTTGATGTCCGACCAGTCGCGCGGCTGCACCGCGGAGCGGGCAGCAAATATGTATACCGCGCGGTAGGGGTGATGATTTAGCATCGGACACGCTGCGAGCAGAAATCTGGCCGCGAGCGTGGGAGATTTGCCTGAAAAAAATTTGCTGGGATGCGAATTGCGCGAAGCAGACGGTTTTCTCATCGCCGCGGGTGGGGACATGGGCGTCGATTCGGGCCTTCCCGACTTCAGTGGCCGAGACGGCTTCTGGCGCGCCTATCCGGCGCTTCACCACGGCCTATCGTTCGAGGACATCGCAAACCCCGCAAGGTTTGCTGAACATCCGAAGCTTGCGTGGGGCTTCTATGGAAGCCGGAGAGGTGCGATATTTCCGGTATTATGGAAGTGTCGTCCAACTGACCCGCTCCTGCTATGCCCGATAACAACAATTCGGCGAGTGTTTCAATCGACGTCGCGATTATCGGCGGCGGCCAGTCAGCTCTTGCGACCGCGTATTTCCTGCGCAGAGCCGGAATCGACTATGTGGTGCTTGATGACCAGCCCGCCCCTGGCGGAGCATGGCAACATACCTGGGACTCGCTTAACCTCTTCTCGCCGGCACAGTGGAGCTCACTGCCCGGATGGTTGATGCCCGCTACATCAGAGCAATATCCGTCGCGAGACCATGTCATTCGCTACCTCACAGAATACGAGAAGCGCTACGAAATTCCGGTCCGTCGTCCTGTGGACGTGACGTCGGTGTCGCGCCGCGAAGGCGGGCTGCTTGTTTCAACGGACCGCGGCGAGTGGCTTGCAAAGACCGTGGTCAGTGCCACCGGAACGTGGGCGCGCCCATATATCCCGGACTATCCGGGACAAGCCTGCTTCGAAGGCGAGCAGCTGCATTCAGCTCACTATAGAAAACCCGAGGTATTCCATGGAAAGGATGTACTCGTTGTAGGTGGTGGAAACTCAGGTGCGCAGATACTCGCCGAACTGTCGCAGGTCTGTCATACAACATGGGTTACGTTGGAAGAGCCCACTTTATTGCCGGATGATGTTGACGGACGCGTGCTCTTCGAACGTGCAACTGAACGCTGGAAAGCCCGTGCGGAAGGTCGCGCGGACCCCGCGCCTACGGGCGGCCTGGGCGACATTGTGATGGTCCCGCCCGTGCGCGAGGCTCGTGAGCGGGGAGTGCTGCATTCTGTGCGACCGTTCTCGCATTTCACGGTCGATGGCGTCGTATGGAAAGACGGCTCGCACGCACGTGTCGACGCCGTTATCTGGTGCACCGGATTCCGCCCGGCACTCGAACATCTGCGGCCTCTACACGTCCTTAACGACGCTGGCCGCGTCGACGTACTCGAAGGTCGTGCGGTGCTGGAGCCGAGGCTCTGGCTGGTCGGATACGGCGAATGGTGCGGCTTCGCATCCGCGACGCTCATCGGCGTGATGCGCTCTGCCAGGTCGACGGCAACACAGATTGGCCAATATTTAATTTCTCTTGAGGACTCGGCACCATGAACGTCACGATTTACCACAACCCGGAATGCGGCACCTCGCGGAACACGCTGGCCATGATTCGCAACGCCGGTATCGAACCGACCATCGTTGAATACCTGAAGACACCACCAACGCGCGAACGACTGGTGGAGCTTATCGACAGGTCCGGCCTCAGCGTGCGCGAAACATTGCGACAGAAAGGTACGCCTTACGCGGAACTTGGTTTGGATGACCCCTTGCTTGGCGACGACAAGCTTCTGGATGCAATGTTAGAGCACCCAATACTCATCAATCGCCCATTCGTGGAGACTCCGCATGGCGTCCGGTTGTGCCGTCCGTCCGAGGTCGTTCTGGACATCCTGCCGGAGGCCCAGAATGTGCCGTTCACGAAAGAGGACGGAGAGGTTGTTATCGACGAACACGGGCGTCGCGCGAAGTAAAACCTGAAGCGGTGACCGGACGGTGAGGCGGTGCCGTCATTCCCAATGGACAAAGAACGGCCGTAGGAATGGCATCAACCGCCGATGAACGACATTTCGACTTTGGACTGGTCAAGCGTGATGCTGCTTTCATCACGTTGCTCTGAATAGCGGTCAGCCCTCCGCGTCCACAGGTCAGCAACCAGTTGGCATAACGCACCATCGGTGCACCCGTTCCGCAATGGTTTGCGGATGTCCAGACCGCGAGAGGCGAACAGACAGGTGAAGAGTTGGCCGTCCGCAGACAGCCGTAGCCGGGTGCAGTCGCCGCAGAAAGGCTGCGAAACGCTCGAGATGACGCCGATTTTTCCTTGGTCATCGGCGTACCGAAATCGAACCGATGTGTCCGACGGCTTTTCCCGCCCCGTTGGTACCAGCGGAAATACCGCATCAACCCGACGAACAATCTCGGACGACGGGACTACTGACTTCATGTTCCAGCCGTTGCTCGCACCCACATCCATGAACTCGATGAAACGGACTTCCACGCCAGTTCCCCGGAAGTGGCGTGCCATTTGCAGAATCTGCGTGTCGTTCACGCCGCGCTTGACCACCATGTTGACCTTGACCGGAGCGAGGCCGACGCGCAGTGCTGCGTCAATTCCCTCCAGCACCAGCGCGGCGGGAAAGCCAACACCATTCATCCGCTGAAACACAGCCTCGTCTATCGAGTCGAGACTGACTGTGATGCGTTTCAGTCCCGCATCCAGCAGAGACTGCGCTTTACGAGTGAGCAGCGAACCGTTGGTCGTCAGCGTCAATTCGACATCCTCGCCACGAGGTGTCCGCAACCTGGCCAATAGCTCGACAAGAAATTCAAGGTCTTTCCGCAACAGCGGCTCTCCACCCGTAAGTCGAATCTTTTCAACACCGAGCCCAACGAACGCGCGGGCAATGCGCTCAATCTCCTCGAAGCTGAGCAACTCGCGACGAGGCAGGAACGCATAGTCCTTGCCAAATACCTCCTTCGGCATACAGTAGACACAACGGAAATCGCAGCGGTCCGTGACTGAGATACGCAGGTCTCTCAACGGCCGCAGACGCGTGTCCCGAAGCGGCAACTCAATCACCGCGGAGTCTGACGCAAGCAAATTGCGCTCAGCCGGGTCAGCGGCGCTGACTTCGACAAGCGGGATGACTCGCCCCAGCGTAAATGCCTTCATCGCAGCTCCACTCCTACGTGCGGATAGTCGCCGGCTCAGGAAGAGAGAATACGGCCGGCAATGCGCCGGCCGTCGTCACCTATGTATAACGGCGACTCTTGAAGCTGACCGTTTGCTTGTAATCCTCCATTGAACCAACCCGCCGGATATTCGCCCACGTGCCTTTGTAGTACGGAATGATGTTGCGGTCCGTCCATGTAGTCGTGACGTTATCCTGGATGCCATTGATGTGGCCGAACACCATGAAGGTCTGGTCATGCTTCTGTTCCGCGACCGGGTACGCCATCGCGTACGTTGACCCGAAGTCATTGAAGACCTCGACGATGTCGCCGGCGCCAATCCCGAGCCCCTGCGCGTCGGCGGGGTTGATTTCGATATATGCCATCGGGTCCCGGGCACGGACGAATTCGTTGTACTGGTCGTGGTACACCGTCTGCCATACTTCGTTTGTGCGGCCGTTGTTAATCCAGAAGCGGTATTTCCCCTTCTGGTCGGCGACTGTCTTCGGCAGACCGGGCCACGGCGAAGGCTTGAACTGGGCCTTGCCGTCCGGCGTATCGAATTTGCCATCCATGTACATCATTTCGGTACCGACCAGCTTGCCTCCTTCCCACGCCTTGGCCGGCAGTTGCACTCCGTTGTTAGCCATCACCTTGAGACGTTCATAGGTAACCAGGTTTCCGGTGTCGCCGCCCTGACTGTCTATCTTTTCCACTCCCGGTTGCCCGGCTCTACGGAATCCATCGTTGAAAGCGTCTTCCTCGGTCTTCCAGTCGAAACCGTCAAACCGCGCGGCCATCTTCGTGTTCCCGTCCTTGCGGTACATGTCGCGCAGCGTGTTGGCCACGCGCGCGGCGATGAGGCAATCAGGCATCGCGGTTCCCGGCGGGTCCATGAACCTCTCGGACAGGCGCATGCGGCGCTCGCCGTTCATCGACGTCAGATTCATTTCGCCGGGGTGTGTCGCTGGCAGCATGAGGTGCGCAGCTTCCTGCAGCTTTGTCGGATAGATGTTGATGTTCGTCACGAACAGACCACCCTTGCTGGTCGCGTCGTAGATGATGTCGACCATCTGCTCCGTGCTCGCACCACGGGCGCCCTGCATCGCATCTTTCACAATCTGCGAGCGACGCAAGACTACTTCGCGCAATCCCTGCGCGTTGTTGCTCGTCTGGAAGTTATTGCACGCCCACCACGTCATCATCCGCCCCTTGCCGTGGATGAGTTCCTGGTCGATGTATATTTTCGTGTTGCCGGGATACGGCGGCCTCGTGTATCCCTCCTGGTGTCCGCCCATCCGCACGCAACCCGTACCTCGCCGTCCGACATTGTGAGTGGCCACAGCGACGTCCAGTAGCGACGACTGAATCAGATAATTGTCGTTGCCCCAGATGATGCCCTTTTCGTAGGTGTGCATCGTTCTCGGAAGCTGCCCCGGCCCCTTCGGTTTATATGACCATTCCGCTGCTGTCTGAATTTTCTCAACAGGCACGCCTGTGATTTTGCTGCACTCGTCGAGTGACAGCTTGTTGGCCTGGACAGCCGCATCAAAGCCATTCGTATGGGCGGCAATGAAATCTTTGTCAATCCATCCCTGCTGGACCACGTAGGTAAAAATCCCGTTGAACAATGCGATGTCAGTGCCCGGCTGAATGTCCAGATGCAGCACGTTGTCCTTGCCGGCTACCTGCTCGGCAATGGCAACAGTTGGCGTACGTCGCGGGTCCACGAATACGACCTTTGTCTTCGGGAACGCCTCACCTGGGAAGCGTTGTTTTTTCTTGTCGAGCGTCCCGCCCTGCAGGTTCGGCACCCAGTGGTTGAGGAAGTAGTTCGTCTGTGTTTCGTACGAGTTCGCGCCAATGGACCAGATGACATCGGCCAGTTCAGCGTCCTCGTACGAATTGTTCAGCTCGCCGATACCCATCTCACGGGTGGCGTGGCACTCGGAGTTGTAGGCCGGCCGGTTGTGGATTCGCACCATCGGCGTTTGCAGCGCCGTAAACATCAGCTTGCCGGAACCCCACGTGTTCTCGAACCCGCCACCCGCACCACCATGGTCGAAAGCAGAAAAGACAATACCGCTCGGACCATCCTTGTCGAGCACCTTCTTCATCAGGCCCGCGTAGAGCGCCAAAGCCTGGTCCCACGTCGTATCGACCCACTGGTCGCTAAGGTAGATGCGCGGTTGTCTCAGCCGTTCCTGGGTGATTCCGTCTGGCGTGTACATGTACGTCGCCATCTTGCCGCCACGCGTCGAACTCAAGCCGCTGTTCACAACGCAACTCTTGTCCGGAACAATCATGATGGTGTGGCGCGAGCCGTCGCGGTCGGTGACCACGTTTTCCATGGCAGGCGTCATGATGAGCGTAAGCGGTGGCAGCTGCTTGCGGAAATCAACACCGAGCGCATTCTGGTTCGGCGCGCGGCCACCTTCCTGGTCTTCCGGCCATTTGTACACGTGGTAACCACATCCAACTATGCAGAAATGGCAGGTCATGTTGGTTCGCTGGGCCGTGACCGGCGGTAGCGCAATGCGGTCCTTATCGGTAGGCATTTTCAGCTCCTCGAACTCAAAGAACGTTAGCCTGGCGGCCGTATATCAACCCTTCCACGCCGACTGCTGACACGGTGCCCGTCTTCTCGTCATAGTGAAGCCGCACGCGGGGCAGATTTTCGGTGGCCTGTCCGGCAATCATCTGGCCGGCTTTCTCCGCATCGAACATGCTGAAGTGGCAAGGACATTTGAAGACCTTCGTCGTGGGCTCGTACATGACAGGACACCCCATGTGGGTACACATGGCGCTATAGGCGACGATGTCCCCATCCGGTCCGACGCCGCCCGGTACCCGGCTCCCTAGCTTGAGTGCGGTGCAGGGCGACGCGGCATCGGGGTAGGCAAACGAGACTGGTGCGTTGAGCGCCATACCCGCGACATGGGCTACGGGTTTTCTCGGATACGGAAGTTTTGTCCTGCTTGTATCCGTTGTGTTCGCAGCAGAAGCCACGTTCGGAGCAAGCGCTGACGCGGCAGTCGCCGCAATCGAGCCGCCACTGATTTTCAGAAATGTACGGCGTGCGACTTTTAAGTCTGACATGGTCTCCTCCTCGCTTGAATCTTGCTCGCGTTGTCGTTAGCATCGACTTAATGGCAAGACGTATGCCATGCGGTCAAACGTCCGCCGAGAGCCTTGCGCACTGCGGATAGGAATTCAGCAGACCTGATGGACGCCATTACCATCCGGTAACGGTTCGTGATTGGGGGAGAGCCGTTATGTCACCAATTCGTAACATCGGGCGGCGGCGGGTTCTGCGCTTCGCGCTAGGCGTTCCACTCCTCTCGTCTTTCAGACTTCCATTAGCAAGCGAAAGCCCGGCGGTTGCGTTTGGTACGACTGCCGTGTTCCTCGATAACGAAATCAGCCTGCTCGACCGTTGGAGCCGGGAGCTCGGCGAGGTGTGCAACACTGATGTGAGGTTTGTGCAGCGCAATAGCTATCGTGAGATTGACGACCTGCTGGCTGAGAACCGGCTCGATGTGGCGTGGGTCTGCGGGTTTCCGTACGTCACCAACTCACAAACGATGCGGTTGATGGCGATACCGGACTACCAGGGTAAGCCGCTTTATCGTTCATATCTCATTGTCCCCAGAAGCGATACGCAGACGACCCACATCTCGCAGCTTCGAAACCGCGTGTTCGCCTTTAGCGACCCACAGTCCAATTCGGGGTTTCTCGTTCCGACGACCGAACTGATACGTGCGGGTATCCGGCCGACCCGCTTTTTCAAGAAGTCCTTCTTCACGTATGCGCACAGAAAAGTCGTTGACGCAGTGACGACCGGACTTGCGGATGCGGGCGAGATTGATGGATACGTCTACGACACTATCGAGAAGCAGTACCCGGAACGCACCCGCGACGTCCGGGTGGCGTGGCGTTCTCCCCAGTATGGCTTTCCACCGATTGTGGCGCGCCGCTCGCTCGACGACGAATCGTTTCTTCGCATCCAGCGCGCCTTGCTTGGGATGAAAGACAGGCCCGCAGCTCGGGATGTGCTACAGCGATTGAACCTGGACGGCTTCGTGCCGGACGACGACAAGGTGTTCGACGGCATACGCCGCCTGGTTGCCATCCTGAACTCCGGGCCGGTTTAGGGCCGCGCAGATGCTGTCCCATCTCAGCTACCGCTACAAGATTCCGCTTGCGCTGAGCGCAGTCATCCTGCTAACGGAAATACTCGTGACCTTCGCGCTTGTAAGCGTAGCGGTTTCGGACGCCAGAAACGACCTTGAAAGCAGCGCCCAGAATCTGTGCCGCGTTCTCGCACTGTCGGTTCGGGACCCAATGGTCAAGGACGACCTGTGGCGCGCCTTCGAAGTGATTCGGACGCCGGTGGCGGTCAGGGAGCCCTCGAATCCGCTGAAGGAAATCGTTCTGTTCGACTCGAAGGCTCGGGTGTACGCCTCGACCTCTCCCCGAAAGGAACCTGTCCAGCGGCCGGTCGCCCAGCTTCCTTCCCAGTTCGGTACGGTCATCTCCCATCTGGGTGGCGCCGGTGACCCGTTCTTTTTCGACTTTCCGGGATTACTCGCGAGCCGCGACGTCACCGCCGGCATGCCGGTGAATTCGGATGACGGAAGCCGCCTCGGCTATGTGGTGCTGGTCTATGACGCCAATACCTTTTACGACCGTGTACGGTCGACGTTGCTCAAGCTAGCCATGGCTACGGTGCCGGCCTTGCTACTGCTCATACCGCTGGGCTGGGTCTGGGGCGACCGGATGGCGAAACCGCTCCTACGCCTCGCAGCCGCCATGGGCCGCATTGGGAAGGAGCACCCTGAAAAAGTCGGCGCGGGTATCACAGCCCAAGGGAACGACGAGATAGGTCAACTGGAACAGCAGTTCCAGGCCATGCTCGCCGAACTTGCGCAGAAACAGGCATTGGAACGTGAAGTGGTTGTCTCCGAGAGACTCGCGGCGGTAGGCCAGGTAGCGGCCGGCATCGCGCATGAAATCAACAACCCGCTGGGCGGCATGCTGAACGCCATCGATACACTCAACACGCATGGTGAACCCGACGCCCAAACCAGAAAGACGTTGGGATTGCTCGAACGCGGTCTCGCACAAATCCGCGCCACGGTCGGCGCGTTACTGTTTGAGGCTCGCCTCGACTCGCCGGCAATGAGCCTGTCGGACTGGCAGGATTTGAAGCTGTTGATTGCGCCGCAGATACAGGCAAAGCAGGCAGCGTTTCATTGGGAAATAGAACTGGACGAGGCGATTGGACTGCCCGCGCATCTGGTGCGCCAGCTCGTTCTCAACCTGCTGCTCAACGCAGTGAAGGCCGTAGAGGTTGGCGGACGGGTTGACTGCCTGGTCGCAGTCAACGGACTTGGACTGCAAATCGCGGTATCGAACACCGGTCAGCACATATCCGGCGTGGCGATGGAGCACCTGTTCGAGCCTTTTGGGTCGGTTGCCATCGCCGAGGGCCGGCGCTCGTACAGCCTCGGCCTGTGGGTAAGCTATCAAATCGCGACCCAACTTGGTGGCACAATTTCAGTAGATAGCGCACCGGGGCGAACGTGTTTTGCTGTGCTGTTACCGGTTACTTCTCCATGAAGCAGGAGAGCATCATGTCGACCACGCTTATCTGTGTCGTCGAGGACGACCCCATCATGGGGGAGTCGTTGGCCGACCGCTTCCGTCTGGAAGGTTTCGACGTGGACTGGCATACCGACGGCGAATCCGCCTTGGATGCCTTTCGGAACCGACCGTATCAGGCCGTCATCAGCGACATCCGGCTACCCGACATATCGGGTGAAGACCTGTTTTCACGTTCAATGGCCACGCACGTATCCGTGCCGCCATTTGTATTCATCACAGCCTACGCTTCAGTCGACACGGCAGTGTCTCTCCTGAAGAGCGGCGCGGCTGACTACATCACCAAACCGTTCGACATTGGCGCATTGGTCGACAAGGTCAGACTTCTTACAGGAACGGGCATACCCGACCAGGCCATGCCCGCACAGAGCGAGCTGGGTGTGTCCGAAGTGATGCGGCGCCTTGCGGAACTGGTGCCGAGAGTCGCGGGTCGAGCCAAATCGATTCTAATTACAGGTGAGTCTGGCGTCGGTAAGGAAGTGCTCGCACGCTTCATTCATCGCCACGCGCCCGGTGACGCCGTCCCGTTTGTTGCCGTCAACTGTGGTGCCGTCCCGGAGACGCTTCTCGAATCCGAATTTTTCGGCCACGAGAGAGGAGCCTTCACCGGTGCGGAGCGGCAGAAGAAGGGGTACTTCGAGCAGGCCGAGGGTGGCACGCTCTTTCTCGATGAGATAGGCGACTTACCTCTGTCGATGCAAGTGAAGTTGCTGCGGGCGCTGCAGGAGCGACACGTCACGAGAGTCGGCGGTGAGAGAGGGTTCGAAACCACCTTTTGGCTGGTCTGCGCAACGAATCGGGACCTCGCGGAACTGGTCCGGGTCGGGAAGTTTCGGGAGGACCTGTTCTATCGCATCAACATCCTGCAGCTACGCGTCCCGGCACTTCGCGACAGACCCGACGATGTCCTCTGGCTTGCCCATCGTTTCGTACGCGACATAGCGGGCCGGCTTGGTGAACCCACGAAACTGTTTCATCCGTCGGCCGAAGCGCGATTGGCGACCTACGGCTGGCCCGGGAACGTGCGGGAGTTACAGAATCGTCTTGAGCGCGCATGCATCGTGTGTTCCCGCAACATGCTTTTTTCGTCAGATATTTTTGAGGAAGACGGGGCTCAGGTCGCAGCGGCACTGGATATGGACGCGCCGCTCGATGGCTACATGGCAGCGTGCGAAAACGCGTTCATCCGCGCGGCGCTGCTGCAGCACCAAGGGCACATTTCCGAGACGGCCCACGCCCTTGGCATCTCCAGAAAGAGTCTTTGGGAGAAGATGCGCAAGCATGCGATTGGAGCCGGGCCGCTTCATTGAACTACCCTCGCAAGCGCATCAACCTGCAACCGGAGTACGCCCATGGAATCTCACGAAAAGGACGAGCCGCTTGAGACCCGGCTGGTCCAGGTACGTGGTCAGGTACAGGGCATCGGCTATAGGGAGGCCTGTGTACGCCGGGCGACAGCGCTAGGCGTCACAGGCTGGGTTCGCAACCGGATGGATGGTTCGGTAGAGACGATGCTGCAGGGCTCGCCGGAGCAGCTGGCGGAAATGTGCGCCTGGCTCAGCGAGGGCATGTCCGCAGCGCTTGTCGAAGCGCTTGAGGTAACCGAGGTGCCGCTACCGTTTGCCCGCTTTGACAACTTCGAGCGTTTGCCCACGCTATAAAGGCAAGCAAACCGCTCCGATGAAAGAAGCCGTCCTTCCGCATTCACGCGGTGCCGTCTTCGCAGCGGAAAGCGGCTGAGTCAGTCACGACGACCGTTGATACCAGTTACGGGACGAGTTGACGACCTTGACTACGACCAGCATGACGGGCACTTCGATGAGCACGCCGACCACTGTTGCAAGTGCAGCACCGGACTTCAGACCGAACAGGCTGATGGCCGTTGCAACAGCAAGTTCAAAGAAGTTGGACGCACCAATGAGGCAGGACGGTGCAGCAACGTCGTGCGATACGCCCAGTTGCCGGTTCGCCAAGTAGGCGAGCGACGAGTTGACAATCACCTGAATCAGGATAGGCACCGCGAGAAGCAGGATGACGAGAGGCTGAGCAATGATTTGCTCACCCTGGAACGCGAAGAGCAGCACAAGTGTCAGTAGCAGCGCAGCGATGGAGAACGGGCCAATCTTCGAGAGCGCTTTCTGGAAGGCCTGCTCGCCCTGCCGCAGGAGAGTCTTGCGAATAACCTGCGCAATGATGACGGGGATGACGATGTAGAGCACCACCGAGGTCAGCAATGTATCCCAAGGCACCGCAATGTTCGAGATGCCGAGCAGCAGACCTACGACCGGGGCAAACGCGAACACCATAATCAGGTCGTTCAACGCGACCTGGGACAGTGTGAAGTACGGGTCACCTTTCGTCAGTTGACTCCAGACGAAGACCATCGCTGTGCAAGGCGCTGCAGCCAGAAGAATCAGGCCGGCGACGTAGCTGTCGAGCTGGTCAGCGGGCAGCAGCGACGCGAATACGTGCCGCACAAAGACCCATGCCAGAAACGCCATCGTGAACGGCTTGACCGCCCAGTTGATGACCAGCGTCACGCCAATGCCTTTCAGCTGGGTGCGAACCTTGCCGAGCGATGCGAAGTCAATGCGCAACAGCATCGGAATAATCATGACCCAAATCAGAATCCCGACGGGGATGTTGACGTGGGCGAACTCCAGCGTGGATACGGTGTGGACAGCGCCGGGCAACAGCTTGCCGAGAACGATGCCGACCACAATGCACAGCGCGACCCACACGGACAGATAGCGCTCGAAAAAACCGATGCCGCTCGGTGCCCGCCGAGCGGCCTTCGCGGCCGTTTGACTGCCTGCCATTGTTACTCTCCCTTCTCGCGCAGCGACGTCCCGATGTTCTGCATTTCCTGCTGGACCGCAACACGGTCCAGCTTTTCGAGCGGCAGATTCGCGAAGAGCTCGATGCGCTTCTTCATCTGCACGTAGGCCTGCAGGAATGCCTTGCGCTTGGCGTCGTCAGAGCCTTCGACCGTCGAGGGGTCGGGTACGCCCCAGTGTGCTTTCGCAGGGTGACCGGGCCAAATCGGGCACACCTCGCCGGCTGCGTTGTCGCAGACAGTAAAAATGAAATCGATTTGCGGTGCGCCGTCTTCAGCGAATTCGTCCCAGCTCTTGCTGCGTAGCCCTTCGGTCGAAATCCCCTGTGAACGCAGCAGGTCAAGCGCAAAAGGGTTCGGAGCATTGCCAGGGTGACTGCCTGCGCTGTACCCCACGAAGCGGTCGCTCGCGAGTTCATTCAACGCCGCTTCCGCCAGAATGGAGCGTGCGGAGTTGTGGGTACAGAGGAATAAGACATTGTATTTTCGGTGTTCGGTCACAGACTTCTCCTGGCGACGTTTGGTCGAGGCGGTTTCGAATTACTCCATATCTCCAATATAATGGAAACGTCGTGACGCAGCAAGCACGGGCGCGCTCTGTCGTTCGTCGCTGGCAGCGGTGAAGTCTGGGGTCGACTGTTCCACCCCCACCGGCGCCGCCGCGTTAGAATCGGCACATAACCTTGAAGACAGAGCCTTATGAAGGAAAAAGACGCCATCAAAGCTTTGGCCGCGCTCGCACAGCCGACGCGCCTGGCTATTTTTCGCCTGCTCGTCACAGCCGGGCCGGAGGGTCTCAACGTCGGAGTCATCCAGGAGCATCTTGACCTGGCTAGCGCGACGCTCTCCTTCCATCTCAAGGAGCTGACGCATGCTGGCCTGGTTACGTCTCGCCAGGAAGGGCGCTTCGTGTACTACGGGCCCGAAATCGAGCACATGAACGACCTGGTTGGCTTTCTGACTGAGAACTGCTGCCAGGGAGTGGACTCGGCTGCGTGCAAGCCCGCCAGGAAAGTGAAATGCAAGCCCGTGACCGCATGAACAGGCGCTTAATGCGGTAAGTCGCGCAGGAACACACTTGCATCATCCGCATCAGTATCCAACTGCAACGGCCGCCTCGTAACCCTGGGCGGCCGTTTTCTTTTGTCGCGAATCAGCAGCAGCCGACTTTTTTCTCAATCGCAGCCGGAATCGAGGTTACCGGGGCACAGCAGGCCCCGCCCGCTTCAGTAGCGGCCGACTCCCGGCTGTCCGCTCCGAACATCGGGATGCCGCCGAGAGTGTGGTACGTCTCCCAGGGCACACCGGCCGGGTCCTGCGTCCAGTACTTGTTCGAGCTGGCGTAGCAGCACTGCGCGCCAGGTTGGTCCTGTACCGCGACACTACCGGCAACGACCTGTTCGCGAAGAGCAGCCAGCTCTTCGTCACTGTCGACCTGAAAGCCGAGGTGATTGACGCCAGTTTCACCGCCGCGCGCCGAAATGGCGAAGTTCATGCGCGGGTCCTCGAGCATCCACTTCGCGTAATCGTCCTTGAGCACTGACGGTTCCGCGCCGAACATGCTGCTATAGAAACGCACGCTTTCGTCAAGCTTCGGGACAACAACGTGCACGTGAAATCGCTTCATTTACGCCTCCGTTTCGTTGGTCGCGCAGCCGCATTGCTCTGCTTGCTCCGCCGCGCAGCAGTTTTCCATCAGGAAATCCATGAGCGTCTGCATGTGGTCATAGCTGGCGCAGTAGATGATGAACCGGCCCTGACTCTTGCCTTCAATGAGCTCCGCGTGGGCGAGCTCCTTCAGGTGAAATGACAGCGTGGGCGCCGGGAGCCCAAGCTTTTCAGCGATGGCGCCAGGACTCATGCCCGAGCGTCCGGCTGTCACCAGAAGGCGAAAGACCGCGAGACGGGTCTCGTGTGCAAGCGCCGCGAGCGCCTTGACTGCCAGCTTCGAATCCAGAGTTGCCATCACAATCCTTTATTGGTTACCCGCCTTCGCTTCCTTCACGGAATAGTCGGCAATTGCCGCGGAGGCCAGGTCGGTCGCTGGGTCGAGCGGACGTTCGTCCTTCACGCGTTCGCTGTATCGGTCGACGAGATAGTCGGCGCGGCCGCGGAGCAGCAGCGTGAATTTGATGAGTTCCTCCATCACGTCGACCAGCCGGTCGTAGTAGGACGAAGGCTTCATCCGGCCGTCCTCTTCAAACTCCTCAAAGGCCTTGGCAACAGACGACTGGTTGGGGATGGTGAACATGCGCATCCACCGTCCAAGCTGGCGCAATTGATTGACAGAGTTGAACGACTGCGAGCCGCCACTGACCTGCATGACGGCAAGCGTGCGCCCCTGCGTCGGCCGGATACCGCCGCTGACCAGCGGCAGATGGTCAATCTGTGTCTTTATCAGGCCAGTGATGGTGCCGTGACGCTCAGGGCTGCACCAGACGTGTCCTTCCGACCAAAGGGACAGCTCGAGCAGCTCTTTCACTTTCGGATGGTTCTTCACGTCAACATCGTCGGCGTGCGGCAGACCGCGCGGGTCGAAAATTCGCGTTTCGGCGCCAAACGTCTGCAGCAGGCGCGCGGCTTCTTCAACGAGCAAGCGCGAGTACGAACGCTCGCGAAGGGAGCCGTAGAGCAGGAGTATCCGGACGGGCTGCTGTCCGTCCATGCCGAGGCGCGCGGCAATGTCTGTGTCGAAAAAATCCGGCTTCGCGGCAGGGAAGCTGGCGTCGCCGTTGATTGCATGCACTGTCATGTTGCGTTCCTGCGGTTTGATATTTCCAATTATATGGAGGTATTGAGCCTGTTCGAGACGAGGTTCCAAGGTTTTTCGAAAGAGGCCCTCACTCGACACTTGCATTCTACTACATTTCCGGTATTCTGGAAATGTGAAATGATTGATGTGCGTGCCTGCCCTTGGGTGGCGCCCGCACCCTAACGATGAAGTTGAAAGGCCAGATAAATGAGCACGATGTCGAGTCGAACCGAGAACGCCAGCGAAGATAACGCGCCGGCAGACAGCCGTGACCGACTGGTTACATGGGCCTTGGCGCTGGCGCAGCTTGTCTCATGGGGCTCCGTCTACTATTCCTTTTCGCTCCTCGTTGTGCCGATGGAGCAGACAATGGGTTGGAGCCGGACAGCCACGAACGGCGCGCTTTCCGTTGGACTCTTGGTTTCCGGCTTCGCCGCTTACCCCATCGGCCGCTGGATTGACCACGGACTCGGGCGCCGGGTGATGGCTGTCGGCTCGGTTATCGCGGCGACGATGCTGCTCCTTTGGGCTGACGCGCAATCCCTGACCGCGCTCTTCGTCGCGTGGATAGGTCTCGGCATTTCAATGGCGGCCACGTTCTACGACCCGGTCTTCGCCGTTGTGACGCATCGGTATCCGCGAAGCTATCGAACCAAAATTACGCTCATCACGCTGGTCGCCGGATTCGCCAGCACGGTCTTCATACCGCTGACCCAGGTACTGGTTGGCTCGGTCGGATGGAGGACGTCGCTTGTTGTCCTCGCGGCGCTGAACCTGACTATCTGCTTGCCTATTCATGTGCTGGCAATCCGCTCCTCACGCGCGGACCCGGGCTCCCGGCCAACCAATGGTGCAGTAAAGCTGGCCAACGACGCAGCCACGAGTCGCGCGCTCCGTTCTCCAATTTTCTGGGCGCTTGCGGTGTGCTTCACAGCCTACTACGCGACGTTCGCAGCGCTCACATTTCATCTGGTCCCGCTGATGGTCGAGCGCGGTGTATCGAACGCCGTGCTGGTCACAACCATGGCGCTTATTGGCCCGGCTCAGGTTGCCGCCCGTGCGGTGTGGTTCACTTTCGGTCGGACCGTTCACGTGAGCACGGTTGGCATCATCGTCGTGACGCTCTTCCCGCTGTCGACCATTGTCCTCATAAGCGCTGGTCACACGGCCGTGCTGCTGTGGTTGTTTGCGCTCTGTTATGGCGCGGCAAACGGGATGATGACAATCCTGCGAGGCACAATTGTCCAGGACCTGATGTGGACTGAGGGATATGGCGCAGTCAGCGGCATGCTCTCGTTCCCGTCGAATGTCGCCAAGGGAATAGCGCCGATTGCGGCGGCCAGTATCTGGACCTTCACGCGCGGTTATTTAGCTGTTGAGTGGACCGTGTTCCTTGTTTCGATATTGTCAGCAATCGCGTTCTTCGTGGCTGTTCGGGTCAGCCGTCACACGGCAACTAGAGCCGCCTGATGTCGCGTCCAAATCGTAAAAGACAACACCGACTATGAAGCTACGTGCCGCGCGAACCGAAGACCTCGATGCCATTGCGGCATTGCTCGCAGAGAACGAGTTGCCGGCTTCCGATGTAACACCCGACCTGTTGCGCGATTTTGCCGTCGCAGAAGATGCCCACGGGTC
This sequence comes from Paraburkholderia sp. DD10, assembly GCF_049177125.1. NCBI lineage: Bacteria > Pseudomonadati > Pseudomonadota > Betaproteobacteria > Burkholderiales > Burkholderiaceae > Paraburkholderia > Paraburkholderia sp. DD10. Next base: position 166,496 of record NZ_CP185392.1, read on the forward strand.
AGTAGTTGGCGGCGTTGGCCTAGAGCAGTTTGGAGCTGAGGCGCTGCTGCGGTCACTGGCGGTTGCGGGGCCTGAGCGCAAGGCCGGTTTGGGAAGCAAGCTGCTCGCACAAGCGGAATACATGGCGCTCACCTCGGGCGTATCAGAGCTATGGCTGCTCACGACGACGGCCGCAGACTTTTTTCGGCGGGCTGGCTATTTACCCGTCGCTCGTCCGAGCGCGCCGACCGGACTTCAGGCCAGCACGCAGTTCGCGCAGCTTTGTCCAAGTACTGCGGTCTGCATGAGAAAGAGCCTGAAATCCAATCGCGCGAATACCCGCCGACGACAAGACGGCGAGGCACTACCCGTGGCTATCGACCCACGCGCGACACCATGAGAGACCTGCTAATTCTGCATCTTCATCAGTATCGCATGCGCCAAGCACACCGGACGCCTCTACCACCTTCAAGTCGCGCATGATGGTGCCGCTTCCAGCAAACCTTTCTGGTTGCAAGATGTCTTCCTGCTGCAGGATGGCATGGCCCCACAGCGTGTATCCACGATATTTTTCGGTTTGCATCTGTTGACCCTGTAGGTCTTCCGTACCGCTCCCTACCACTATTTCGCGCGGCTCGCCTTGCATAGCGACACGTGGTCGTTGCGACTAGACCGTCTTGTTCACGATAGGGCTCATGGGATGGTGGTCAATCATCGAGCGAGCCAATTCGGCAAGGACGCCACTGGTGCCGAGAAATATGTGAGCGGTCCGCGGCGACAGTGTGGGATTCCGGAGGTCGCCGGGATAAACAATGGCCTCCTGGCGAAACCCATAACCCGAATTGTCGACGGCGGACAGCGTTAGCCCGATTTTGGTGTCTTTTACGAGCTGGTAAATCTCCTGCTGCTGAGGGACAGGTGTCCGCTCGCCAAGCGCGACCGAAACGATGGCTTCGCGAGGAATATCTGCGGTGAAGACGGGGAATCCCCTTATGTCGGTCTTTTCCGTCTTCTTGCAGTCTTGCAGGAAGCGCACAATCCGCACTTCTCGCTCGTATTGCCACTCCATAGACTTCGCGCAAAGCTCTGCCAACGGAACAGGCTCAGACTTATACGAGTCGATGTGTTTCTTCGGGCGCTCTTCAACGTACTCGACCTCGATTTGGCCGGCGAAGAACTCGTGGTCGGCGTCGAAGGCGATGACCGCGCCTTGATACTGGTCAGCGTAATGCGACCACATCAAGATTGAGTTGGGGGCACGAGACAGACAAAGAATGCCTATCCGCTGATTGAGAACATCCAGTATTTGCCGTGACGTGATGTCGCTGGCCTCCTGTCCATCAGTGAGCTGAACGACCGCGGTCAGCGGAGTCTCGCGCCGAGGCGCGTGTATATCGAACGACAAGCTGATTGGGGAGCGGGCGAATGACAAGGTTCGGTGCGCCAGACGAGAATGCTACAAAAGGGTCAGCTAAGGCCACGCCTAAACCCTGTGCGGCAAGTTCGCAGGCGATGAGGCAGGGACCTCGAATGAGTCGCGAGCAGCGGCAGCTCCAGAATGTAAAAGCTCTCCCGAATGGTGTGCGGCTATCCGCACACTCTTCCATCATTGACGCATTCAACATCGGGTAGGTCGCTCTCACCGATAGAGCAATCCCGAGACCGCGACTCTCTGGATTTCTGAACGACCAGTCGATTGCAGCGCGAGCGTTGTCCAGTTATCGAGTCGCCGCGCAGGCTTCTCAATGACGACGACCTTGTCCCTATTCGCGCTTCGCACGGCAACTCACGAGCACGCTGCGAGGTTGTCTGGAATGGCCCAGTTTGTCGGATACACCGGTGCTTCACTCGGACCAGTTCTGTTCGGCCCGCTCCATGAGGCTTCGCTTCGCTGGACGTACTCGCTAGGGACGCTCGTAGTAGCGGAGCGCGCTGGTTACCGTGTTCGCGGTTCTTGCTGGTGGAAACAGGACGATGGACTAAGTGCCGTTGCGTGGAAAAGCGTAGGCGGGTTGCGGAGCAACGCCTGCCCATCGCCACACTCACCTTGTTGTTCCACGCGAAGCCTTTCCTAAACGCTTGCTCGAAAATAGGCCCGGAAACGAGGGGCGCGAGCTGGTAGCACTAACGACCTTTCCGTCCATCCTTGATTGCGACCTTGAAACCGTGGGCAAGCATCGCGACAGTAACCTGTTCAAATTTCGCCAGCATCGCGCTTTCCGCTTCCTTAAATGTGGCGGAGAGATGTGCGTTCACTGCCTGTTCGACCAGACATTCTGGATGGTCAACAGCCACAAGATTCGAAAATAGAGGCGGCTCGCCAACGGCTCGATACACATCGAGCAGGGTAATCTCCGCGAGGGGTTTGGCGAGCACCCAGCCGCCCCCGTGGCCTTTTTCCGAGGTCACATAGCCGCAATCCCGCAAACCACTGAACATCCTGCGCACCACAACCGGGTTAGTGCGAAGCATCTCTGCAAGCGTCTCCGACGTCATGGGCCCATCGGCGTACTCCATATGCATCAGCGCGTGCAACGTCCGGGACATCCTGCTATCGGGTCTCATTCCGTTCAACCGTCTCAAATAACTTATGAAGTTGCGTAAAAGCATACCACATGGCTATCATGCAACCTATGTTGTTACGTGATGGGCACCGGTCACCAGCACCATGGGAGCCAGAGGCCGTGTGTCGTTGACCCAAAGGAGAGAAAATTGAACACTCACTTCGACGTTATCGTGATTGGCGGCAGCTTCGCCGGATTATCGGCGGCTATGCAACTCGCACGGGCAAGACGGCGGGTTCTCGTGGTTGATGGCAGGCGTCCCCGAAACCGGTTTGCCGCGCACTCGCACGGCTTCTTCAGCCAGGACGGAAAGACTCCCGCTGAAATCATTGGCGAGGCCACCGCGCAACTGTCCGTCTATCCAACCGCGGAAGTGCTGACGACCGACGCGCTCTCTGCGCGAAAGGCCGATGCTCGTTTCGAGGTGACGCTAGCCGATGGACGCGCGGTAACCGGAAGCCGGTTGATACTTGCCACAGGTGTGCGCGACGAACTGCCCTCCCTGCTCGGCCTGCAGGAGCGCTGGGGCGTCAGCGTCCTCCATTGCCCGTACTGCCACGGGTATGAGGTTGCTGACCGGAGGCTGGGCGTGCTCGCAACACATTCTTTGTCAGTCCATCAGGCGCTGCTTGTCTCAGATTGGGGGCCAACGACATGGTTTACTCAAGGCATCACCGAGCCGAGCCAGGAGGAAGCGGCGTTGCTTGAAGTTAGGAATGTGGAGATTGAGCGAGTACCCGTCGCAGAGGTCTTGGGCGACGCGCCGTCAATAACAGGCGTGCGTCTCGTCAATGACCGGGTGGTCGCAATCGACGCGCTCTTTGTTGCTCCTCAGACTCGTATGGCGAGCAGCTTCGCCGAGCTACTTGGATGCGAATTTGATGACGGGCCTATGGGGCCGGCGATTCGTGTGGACGAGTGGAAACAAACTAGCGTTCCAGGCGTGTTCGCGGCAGGCGACGCGGCATCCTTCTGGACCAATGCGACGTTCGCATCAGCGGCGGGCGTTGCGGCTGGTGTCGCGGCGCACCGGTCGCTCATTTTTGGCCTTTGAGCGCCCAGCATCTTGATTGGAGGGAGAGCCTTGACCTCTCCCAGAGGTAACGCCAAGGGGACCCGTTGACTCATAGGTCCCTCAACCCGTGACAAGGTCCGCGCGCAACTCGACCAGGGCGCTTCCATCCGTATATCGCTCATTGAGCAAGCCGCAAATACCCAGTCTCGGGTTGGATTCCACACATTGGTGCCGATGTACGCCTCGTTGCGAAGAATCTGCAGAATGTTTTGGCCGTGCCCCCAGGCACAAAAAGTAAAAAGCCCCTCAGACTTCCGTCGCGAGGGGCTCCCTTTCCGGTGGTCAGGTTTAGACCGCGGCGTCCTTCAGCTTCTTCAGCGGGCGCACTTTCAGACGCACCGAAGCGGGCTTCGCGGCAAACCATTTTTCTTCGCCCGTGAACGGGTCCTTGCCGAAGCGCTTCTTCTTTGCCGGCACGTCCTGAGCAACAACCTTCAGCAGACCCGGCAGCGTGAACTCCTTCGCACCCTTCTTGTGGACCGATGCGAGCACTGTTTCTTCCAGAGCGGCCATCAATGCCTTCGCCGCTTTCGGCTCGACACCTGCGCGCTCGGCAAGATGGGTAGCAAGCGAAGCCTTCGTGAACGAATCCTTGATGGGCTTCAGCGGCGTGGCAGCGACCGCCTTCTTGGTGGCAGGAGTCGCCGCCTTCGCCTTTTTCTCGACCGGGGTCGTCACCTTCTTCGGAGCCGGCTTTGCTGCAGCTTTCGTTGCCATAGATTCCTCGTCATTGGTCAAAGGTTGGCCCGGGGCCCTTGCCTTTGCGTAGTCACCGACAATGCGCAAAGGTCCAAATCCTCAGGCTGGCGCTAGCGTAGCAATTCGCATTTGAATCCGCAACGGGCGAGGCCATAAAACAAGGGGTTTTGTGCAGAAGGAACGCAAAAACGGCGACCTGTAGCCCTCCAGAGGAGGCTGCACTCACGAAAACGGCTACGCGACAGGGTTTGACGCAGGGACAAGAGGGGTAAACCACTCGCGCGAGTCCAGCGTCGGGTGCCGGAATCGGCAATGATGCATGCGAGCGCTTAAGGTGATTGGTGTTTGCTAAGGATGTTTATCTTCCTATGGCTTGAGCGCAGGGTCACCCTCCGGCAACCCTGCATGCACACCTCGAGTTTACTCAGCAGGGTCAAACAGCGCTGTAATTCCGACGTAGGCGGTCACGTCGCATTCGGCATTGCCTAGCTTCCGAAGAGCATTATGGTGACGGTCTGTGAGCCACCGGTCGCCGCCAGCTTCTCGTAAGACATGGCGGAAAGCGCGCACATCTTCCTTGCCTGCAAAAATCTGCTCGATGTATTTGTCTGCATCCAGTCGGCCGGCTTCAGCCACGGCAGCGAGGCTATCCATCACCCATGACAGACCCGGGTTATGAGGTCTTGCCAGCAGTTCCGCAAGCTTGATTGGCGTCAGCGTTTTGTTCATGTGGTCCCAACCGCCGTACTCGATGCAAGCGCTGGCCATCCGCTGCCCTTCTTCGGTTTCAAACATAAGCGGGGTGACCTGCGGGATGTATCCGTTAATCGTTGCCATCAAAGTCCTCGATTTCGATTGTTGTTTTCTAGCGGTCTGAGCGACCGGCTAGCGTTGATTACGGCATCAACGTAGCGGTCCTTGAGCGACAAACGTGAATGGCGGTTTCTACGACTGGAATGCGCCGTGCAAAGCATCGACTTGGATGCATCACAAGTCATAGCGCCTGCGAAACTATCTCGTCCAGTTGGGGACGTTGCGTGCGTCGACCCTTGAAGACAGTACTGCTATTTGAACCTTCCGCCAATGCTCCTCAAGACGTAATCGACAACAGCTAGCGGACGGCTGATACGCATGGCATAGTGCGGACATCTCAAAGGGAGAGAAAAAATGACAACTTTGGAATCTATGCAGGCAAAAATTAAAAAGCTTGAGCAGCAAGCCGAGGCTCTGATTGCGAAACAGTCATCGGGCGTCATCGAGAAAATTCGCAAACTGATGGCAGAACACGGCCTGACGGCTGCGGATATTGATGGGCATGCTGGCGGCAAGCGAGGTGAGAAGAAGGTTGGAGCGAAGACTGCCGACAAGACGCGTGATGCCGCTGCGAAATACCGCGACCCAAAGAGCGGAGCTACGTGGTCTGGCCGTGGCCGCGCCCCCGGTTGGATTGCGACGGCAAAGAATCGCGACAGGTTCTTGGTGGACGGAGGCACGGTGACGGCGAAGCCGGCTCCTGTCAGCAAAGCGAAGGCTGCTGGCAATTACGTCCGCGGTCCGCAGCCTGCGCTTTATCGTGACCCAAAGAGTGGCGCGACATGGAGCGGCCGCGGGAGAGCGCCAGCTTGGCTTGCTAACGTCAAGGACCGGTCGAAGTATTTGATAGTTTGAACGGTCGATGACTTTATCGTAGTCCGCAGTGACGGCCCGTCGAATCGGTCGGAACGTCACCCGCAAGATGTCACGAGTCCGCATTCGATTCGGTCCCGATGCCCCGCTCCCGTTTCCCGGGCAGTAGCCGGCGCTTTACGGTGACCCCAAGAGTGGTGCTACTTGGAGCCAACGGGCGCCGGGGTGGTTGGCACCAGTGAAGGACCGTTCGGTTCGAGCGTTGATGGGCGAAGTCCATTCGGAAGCAAACGAACAATGAAGAGAACAATAGTCCTTGTCGCACTGGCAGCACTAGCTTTAAGCGCTTGCGACCACAATCTCAATGACATCAAGGACTGCGTCGCGGGTAGACCGCGGCCAGTCCCGCTTGATGAAGCCGTCTCCATTGTGAAGGCGGCAGGTTTTGAGGTCAGGAAGCAAGCTGCGGAGGCGCCGAAGCCGGTCGAAATGGCCCCGCCGCGTCAGTTCGCACTTTTGTGCGATGCGACGGTGCGAGGCCAGCGAATCTCGGAGAGCTTGTCGGTCGACTTGGATGCTAGGACTGTGAACGGTGTCAGGGCGCAAGTCTCGCCTACTGACTTACGATGGAGTACACCGTACCGCAACCCCGGAAATGGTGTCGCGAGTGGGGAGGTGCACACATTAAATCGACTGAATGGAGACTACCGCTTCTACGTCGAAGGCGCCATGTATGCTGAGCCGCCGCCGACCTATCGCTGTCAAATGGCTCCGAGGCCGGTCTTCTAGCGAACCTAGTGATGCTAGAGTTGGTACGTCTCAACCCTGACGGTCGTCCGGAGTTCAGCAAGTTTGCACCACCTGTCGAGCCCGAGATACGCGAGTCTTTGATAGTCAGCCGCAGCCTGCCGAGGCGTAACTCACCCGTAGGTTTGTGGGGCAAGAGATTTGCCGGCGTATGCGCAGCCATTGCGCGCTTCGTACAGCCCCTTTGATTAGCGCCGTAGCCCGCTATTCAATTTGCATGTCAAGTTTCACCGAACACCGCATAATTCCATCGGCCCGAAGCCCCTGCGCGTTTCGTCGGTGCGCCGGCGCAACCAAGACATCATTGCGATGGCCTTCCGGTTTCGCGACCTGCCGCCCTGCGGCGTGCTTGTCGCGCGCTCTGGCTTCGAGCCCCCACGCCGCGAGAAGCCTCTGCAACTGCGCCAGCGTTGGTAACAAAAGCTCATGCGCTAGGGTACTCGAGCTCGTGTGACATTGCTCTGGCTCGGCATCGGCTAACGGTTTATTGGCCAGTCCATCTAGGCAGTCGCGCGGGGCCGCGCCGGAAGCCGCGGTTGCTTAAGCGACCGTGAAAGCGAGCACATAGAGCTCGCTTTTCGTTTGCGGGTGCGATTGACGTGGCTTACCTCGACCGTGTCCGCAATGCGTCCAGACGGGCGGCACATTTTGCGTTCGAACCACCGCGCCTGTGCCGCCTTCGTACTGTCGGGGACGACGTCGCCGGGAGCACTCGTCTCCCAGTGTCCCTCCCAGTACAAGCCGCAAGTTATATGCGGCCGACCGGTGTCCAAGCTCCAGTGCCGTGGCATACATGCCCTTGGCAATCTCGAGGACGAGCTCCATGCCGCGACCAAGCCGCGTACTGTCCGCAATAGCCGCTGCGGCCATGCCGCGCAGCGGCTCGCTCGCGGTATCGTCCTTTCAGCACGTCGCCCAGAATGACGTGTCCGCCTTCGTAATCCGCAGGCCCACCTGTCTCCGTGACAGAAGACAGTGCAAGCGCGACCCGAAGGGAGGGATGGCGGCCAGGGCCAACCCGTTCAAGCAGACGCCGTCCGAGGTAAGGCGCGCCCAGAAGCGGGCTTGTGAGCAAGCCATTCGCAATAGCCGCGATAGATTCAAGTGAACCAAACTTGTTTGCTGATACAACGTGCCGGAAGAACCTTTCCATGTCGAGTGACGGGTCGTTCCGCCGAAGTAGTGCCCACTCTCGCGTTCAATTTGGCCCAACCAGCTGGAATCTACCGACATCAGATTTCGCGTCCTTTGGTGAGTGATGAGGACGATGATACCTCACCGTTACTGTCCCGCGCATGGTGAGGCCTTTGTTCGGCAACGCTAACGTCGGGAGCGCCAGCGGGCATCTCGACTTTCGGCAATGGCCACATCGGGATGGAACTGGGCAAGTCGGAGAGAGGCGATATGTTGGCTTGAGCGCACGATTGAATTCGCTGTTCGCGAGAGGAGATAGGGCATGGGGTTGGAGAAACCATGACTGAGCCATAGAAGATGCCGTCGGCTGTCTCATTTACTCCGGGGGCGGCTACCCGGCCGGCCCGACAATGCATGTCACCGTTCTATCGCAAATCTGCGTATAAGAGTGCCTGCAATATAAATTGTAGTGCTATCCAAGGTACGCGCTGCCCGCCAGCGCCAAACCCTAACAATAGAGACCCTTGGTCGGGCGTTGCGGCGACGGAGCGCTGTGTGCCGTCGTGACATCGGTACCGATGGACTCAGGCTGGTACTCATCCTCACCTCGTTTCTAGCTGTAGGCACGCAAACCATCAATCAACTTTAGAAGCAAATCATGGAAATCGCCTGCGCAGAAAAAGACGGCCGAAGGCTAACCGACTACCTTATTTCGACGACTGGTTGGCAGAACGGTTATGGGTCAGAGACCAGCTATAGAACAGTCTGCGGCTTGACGCAAGTTGAGCTGGAAGCAGTGAAAATGGGTACCACAGTGTATTTCCGCGCTGCGCGCGGCAGTCTTGGCGGCAAAAACGGGACTTTCTGGCGCAAAGTGCTTTTCTATAAAAGCGGCCGGGGCACATTTGCGCCGCGCGTGCCTAGCGAAATTGAGGTGGAAATGCTGCGCAAAAAAACAGGACTGCAGTGAGCGCGTAGTCGCATAGGCAGCGGGCGAACAGCGAGCGGGGTCTTCCTCTCGCTTGCTCAAGTTCGCGACGTAGCTGCCGATATTCAGAGTGCCGTCTTTGCATTTAACCAGGAAAAACAAAAATGCGCACTCTCGTCTTCACTGCCGCCGCTGTGTTGGCGCTCGCCAACCTTTCCGGATGCTCCACAACTCAAAGCGTCACTGCTGGTCCGCAGGCGAAAGGCTCGCCGATGACCACCGCATGCTTTACCGCGCTGGAGGCAGGTCGGCGGATATGGACGCAGCAATCCAACGCAATCTGGAAACCCACGGCGTGTCCGTGTCGCTTGCGCCCGCGTGCGACAAAGCCGACATGAACGTCACCTACACCGACAGTTGGTTCTGGGACATCGTCATGTACCTGCGGTCGATGGACATCCGCTTTTACAAGGCGCCAAGCGGAGGCCTTGTCGCTTCGGGGCACTGGAAAAATTCCGTGTTGCATCAATTTCCAAATGCCGACGGCGTCGTCCAGGGCTTGATGGACGACATGTTCAAGCAGACCGGCGAACCCAGTGCGGTCAGGACTAAGGCGGCTTCAAATTAGACGGCAACAGCCTCGTCCAGGCAATGACCCACCGCTTGACCTCATCACGCTGTGGCGGAAAGACGAGAGATGGGCGCCGCCCGGAGCGATGCCCGGCCCCGAGTGAGGGCGAGGTGGCGCTCGTGTCGGGCATCGCTCCGACGTGAATCCGCGCGGATATCTAATCGGCATATCTGGGCGCATGGCCTGTTTGGACAGCAAAATCTCGCTTGCGTCGTCAGTTCACGGGCCGCAATGGTAAGGCGGTTCCGGTCTACAATATGAGGCACATACAACGGACAAGCGACCCTGTGGGCAATGGACACGGGGAGGTCGTTAGCGAGTGCTGGCCGAGAATTTACAATCAATTGAGCGGCCGCACAAAAAGAGTATCGGGGGACCAGATGGAACAAGAGCCGCTATTTGACGAACGGTTTCTGAACAACTACGCGGGGGCTATTGTGTCCGACCCGCCGACCGCCATTGTTGAACTGGTCGCGAACTGTTGGGATGCCTACGCCACAGAAGTTCGCATTACTCTCCCAAGCGCGAGAAATGAACGCCACTTCAGGATTGAAGACAATGGCAACGGTATGACGCGCGACGAGTTTGAGTACATCTGGCGGACTTGGTCGTACAACCGCATTGCGGCTCAAGGGAAAAAGTCCTTGCCGCCCCAAGGTACCGCAGGCCTTCCGCGCGAGGTTTTTGGGAAGAACGGAAAGGGCAGGTTTGCTTCATTCTGCTTCGCTTCTGAATATATTGTCAGGTCCCGTAAGAATGGACAGGAGTTTGTTTGTCGCGTCGGGCGAACCAGCACCAAGCCCCTCGTTCTTGATGAAATCTCCTTTACCGCTCAAGGTGTGGAGGGGCACGGGACGATAATTGAAGGTGTTGGTGACATCCCGCAACTTCTCTTCACGGATGAGAAGGCCCGGGAGATTATCGGCAGCCGATTTCTCGCAAACCCCGCGTTCAAGGTGTCCATCGACTCAAAGCAGATAAGCTTTAATGACATCCCGACCTACCTGTCGCAAGAAGAGTTCAACGTAGAGGACCTCGGAATCGTTCGAATCTTGCACATCGATACAAAAAAAGCCGACAAGACGACGAAGCAGCACGGTATCGCTTGGTGGGTGCGGGGCCGTGCGGTTGGCCAGTGTAGCTGGAGTCCGAGCGACTACGAGCGTGTGCTTGACGGCCGTACTTCCGAGGCGAAGCGCTACACATTCATCGTCCAGGCGGACTTCTTGAACGACCACGATGCGGTGACTGAAGACTGGAGCGGTTTCGATGAGGACAATCCGGCTTGGTTGAGGACTCGCGAAGCGGTTCAAGACCGAATCCGAAACATAATCCATGAGGCGAGTAGAAGTGAGCGTGAGGCAACTAAGAGTGCAGTTATCGAGCGGGTCGGTAATGCCATCAACGCCCTATCTCCTGTAAGCAAGGACCGCGTCTCGTCTTTCATCGAAGAAGTGGTCGAGACGTGCCCGAATTTCGGCGAGAACGAGCTTGTCCAGCTTACGACGATTCTGACCAAGCTCGAAAAGTCAAAGTCCCGCTATGGGCTGCTCGACGTCCTGCAGAAGTGCGACCCGAGCGACTATGACAGCCTGCACGAAATCTTGACGGAGTGGAGCGTCAGCATGGCGAAGCTCGTCTTGGATGAAATTCAGAATCGACTAAAGCTCATCGGCGAATTACGCACCAAACTTAAGACGGTAGGCATCGACGAGGTTCACGAACTGCAGCCGCTGTTCGAGCGCGGTCTCTGGATGTTCGGCGCACAGTTCGAGTCCATTGATTTTACGTCGAATGTCGGGATGACGCAGGTCATCAAGACGATATTCAAAGACGTCGCGGGAAAAGGAAGTCGCAATCGACCGGACTTCGTAGCTCTCCCGGACGCCAGTGTTGGCTTTTACTCCCGTCCGTCCTATGACGAGAATCACGATGAGGACGGGGTTGACCACCTGGTCATCATCGACCTGAAGACAACCGGTTTGCCTCTTGGAAGCAAGGAGAGAGACCAGGTCTGGAAGTACGTGAAGGAGTTGCGGTCACGCGGCTATATCAAGAAGTTCACGAAGGTCGATGGTTTTGTTCTCGGTGACAAGATTGAAGAAGGTGAGAACGAACCTACCAAGCATGGGGACGAAGTAAAGATTTCCCCGTTGCTCTACGACACCATCTTGGTCAGGGCGGAAAAGAGGCTGCTGAACCTGCACAGTCGTGTAAAAGACGCGCCGTTCCTAGTTTCGCAGCAGAAGGAGCTCGAGAAGTTCATGGAACCGCTGACCGTGTTGCAGATGGACTTGGTAACTGATAGTAGCGAATGATGGCGGCACGCGTCGCGAATGGCCTCATCAGAGTTTTCAACGAATTGCGGTCGGCCCTCCAACGGCGAAAGCGCGCGGTACTCGGCAGCAGATAACGAACAAGTGATTTGGTGAATCGAACGCGCGAAAACGGTGCACTTCCATCACCGGTTCCGTCACAACGATATCCCACTCCCTTTTAACCAGAGAATTCAACGCTGATGTCGACAGTCAAAACTGAGCACCTTGAGCGCTTCGCCACCTCTGAGCAAGGGCCCACACTTATAGGCGAACTTATTCGCCGATTAGTGCATTGCTGGGTTCCTAATCGGCTCGCAACGATGGGCTTCCATTCAGGTACCGCTAATAACCTCCCCGGGTGGGATGGCCACGTTCAGCTCAAGGAGACCCTAGGGGAGCCGGCGTTCTACTCGCTTTGGGAACTGAGCACCCAGAATGCGACGCGAAGCAAGATACTCGCGGACGTGAAAAAGTCATTCAAAAGGGACGTACCTCCGGGATGGAGTAAAGAGCGAACAGTCTACGTGGCCGTTACGTTGAGGAAGTTGAAGAGCGTTCAAAAGCTAGAGGAGGAAATTTCGAAGCTGCGAGGCAATCCTTGGGGAAACGTACGGATTATTGACGCCCCAGCTCTGGCGCAGTGGATTGAGAAGTGTCCGGCGGTAGAGGCATGGTGCGCCGAACACCTGGAGATTGGCTTAGGCGTATACGGCGTGTCGCTGACGTCGTTTTGGACGACTTGGTCAAGCAAACACTTGCCGCCGATATCCGTCCAGCTGCTGACGGCTGGAAGGCCTAGCAGCGTAATGGACGAACAGTTTAAGCCGGTTAGGAGTGGAAGGGTCACTCTACTCACCGACTCTGCTTCGGAAACGGCAGCATATCTGTACGCATATTTGGAGCAAAGTAGTGACCGCGCGGGCGTACAAAATGTGTTGGACAATTGCCTCGTTGTCTCGACGCTTGAGGCAGCAGAGAGGTTAGCGTTGCAACCAGTGTCAGAGTCTCAAGTCCCGGTGACGGTGCTGCTACCGCCCGCGAACGAGGCAATGAACGCGCTGGTGAGCAAAGGGCATTACGTCATTAGCGCGATTGGTTACGCGGCGCCGAGTCATAAGCCGACAATAATCAAGCGAGCGCTGCGACGAGACTTCGCGCATGCACTTCAAGAATCGATGGGAATGGACGCCGAACGTGCAGAGCAAGAGGCGCGTGCATGTGGCGCTAGCGTCTCTGTCTGGTCTGTGTGGAACCGGCTTGAGGGAAATGCACTCGGCAATCTCCCTTCATGGTGCGATGCTACGCATCTCTCGAGGACGCTCCCCGCAGTATTGGCCTCTGGATGGGATGAGCGTGCTCAAGAGGACCGGGAGATTCTTCAGGCGCTGAGTGGTGTCGACTACGATATCTTCGTTCAAGGAGTCTGCGAGCACATGCGTAGCGACCCACCGTTCGTCGAGCGGGTTGATAGCGTACTGTCAGTCGTCGCGCCGACGGTCGCTTTCGCCTTATCTGCGAAGAGGATTCCACAGGCGCTGCTCAGAACGCTAGAGAAGTGTATCGAGACTGTTTTTGCACAGATGGACCCCGACATTGTTTCCGGATGGGACGGGTCTCTAAAGTATCCGACTTCGGCGATGGTGCAAGACCATTCGGATTGGCTTCGAGAAGGTCTTCTGGAGACGATACTGAGAATCTCGGCCTTCAAGGAGGTCTTGGATTCGCAACATGTCGCCTACGAATATGGTGGATGCCAAGCTTTTGTCGACCGTGTCGTCGAGAAAATTGCGCGTTTTCGAGATGAGCCTCGATTCTTTGCGGCGCTCTCGTCTAATCTGCCCACCATGGCCGAGGCTGCTCCTATCCCTTTTGTTGAAGCCCTGGAGCAAGCCCTCCAGGGCTATTCATCGGCACTGAAACCGCTGTTCGAGGACAAGGGATTCTTTGGCCCAATCCTTCACACTGGGCTCTTGGCATCGCTCGAATGTCTCGCGTGGGAGCCGTCCTATCTAGCTCGCGTTGCCACATTGCTTGCGCGTCTGGTCCAATTTGAAGACGACGGCAAAGTCATCAACAGACCGTCAAATAGTCTCCGTGCGATTTTTCTGGCTTGGAGTCCGGGTACAAGTGCAACCCTGTCACAGCGTCTCGACGTTCTGCGTCTACTCGCGAATGAGTATCCGTCGGTCGCTTGGAAACTTGCTTGCGCGATTCTGCCCAAAGCATACGACACTCATTTTTCAAGCCGCGAACCGGTTTGGAAGGACTTTGGACGTTCAACGCGCTTGCCACTGAATGATGCGGCCATCCGGGAAGCGCTTTTTGCATACGTGACATTTGCACTCGAGATGAGCAATGGTGACACTGTGCGGCAACTGAATCTCGTTGAGAGTTATCCGATGTTCGCGCTGGAGCATCGCGACATCCTGCGGCAACAGCTGACGGAGACCGCAAACGACCCTCTTTTGCCTTCTGCAACGAAGGACGCTATCTGGAATGAAATACGGCAACTGGTCGGCAAGCATCGGCGATTTTCGAATGCTGTCTGGGCGATGCCAGCGAATGAAGTGGACTCGCTTGAGGAGGTGGGGCGCGGATTCCAGTCGAAGTCGGCTGTGGATGAGGTCCAATGGCTTTTTGACGAATATCTTCCTGACCTTCCAGACGTCGATACCGATGTTTCTGCAGCGCTAGAAAGAGCGAACGCCTTGCGCGACCAAGCACTTCGTAAGGTCATGAACGGCGGAGTCGGTTCGGTCGACGACCTCTTCGGTAAGGTACGCCAGCCACACCTGGTTGCGCAGCAAGCCGCAGCGAGTATGGACGACACTGAGCAGCTGCTTACTCTGATTGACCGATGGTTCGAACGGCGTTCGGCTCGTGATTTGCGAGGCATTCCCGTTTTATGTGCCTCCCGCTCCAATATTGCAGGTGACATTTGGACGATGGAACTCTTGAAGGCCGCTACATCCAGAAAGTGGCCAGATTGGGCTCTCGGACTTTGTTTGGCTGACTTCGCTGACAGTCGAGCGCTACTCGAGACTCTAGACAAAGTATCGCCCGCCGCAGTGACCCGCTACTGGGAAACTCGCAGCCCATACCTCCGTTCTTCGGACCAAGAGCTGAATGACAGAATCGCGACAGAGTTCGTCGCGCACGGCCGCGGACTTGACCTAGTCAATCAGAGCATCAAGCTGCTAAGCAGTGCCGTCGCAATGAATGTGATGAAAGCCGCAGTTGCAGACTTGTCGGAACAATCGAAGTTGATACCTCTATTGGGCTATAACGTTAAAGAAGCAATAAGTTGGTTGAAAGAGCAGGATGGTGTCTTACATGGAGAGATAGAGGATATCGAGCTGCGTTGTCTGCCAGTATTGTTGGCCGAGCTTCGCGACGGCGAGCAATTGTCCTTTCATCGGACAATGGCCGAAAGGCCCGATGCTTTCATCGATGTCATTTGCGTAGCTTACGCTCCGGCAAAAAGTGTCAACGAACAGCAAGCGCCTGACGGCGTCAGTTCGTCAGACCAGGCGAGGGCAATTGTCGCTTGGCGTGTGCTTCGGGCGTGGCGTACGCCACCGGGCCTGAGTCAGTCAGGCGTGATGCGCGAGGGGCCATTGATGGAGTGGATTCTGAAGGCGCGAAAGCTTGCAGAAGAATTGGACCGGACTGCAGTCGCTGACCAATATATCGGAGCCGTACTCTTACATACGCCGGCTGAGAAAGATGGTCGTTGGCCCGGTGACGCAGTAGCGGGTGTACTCGAGAAGTTAGGTTCGCGAGATATAGAAAGTGGACTGGCCATGGAGGTTGTCAATAGTCGCGGAGTAACTACACGCGGAGTATTTGATGGCGGAGAACAGGAACACGCGCTCTCGGGAGAGTGGCTTCTGCGCGCGCGGATACTGCCTGAACGATGGCAACGAGCGAAGCAACTATGCCGGCGCATAGCGACCTCGTGGAAACAGATGGCGGACGAACTTGACGTGCAGGCGGCGAAGCGCAGGATAGGACGTTAAGCGTGGTTGCATTGGACGACGGTACACGTGCGCAAGCCATGTAGGCATCGACCAGTCACGAACACGAAAAGAGACTGCGCAAACACAGAAGCCCCAGTCGAACTAGACGAACCAGAAGGTAGAGAATAAGTCGGATACCGAGACTGCAGCGCCTGAAAAAGTTGTATCTCAGCCGAGCGACCAAGAGTAGGTGGTGTCTTTCTGTGCGGACTATTCGAAGAAGGGGATTTCCCGGCTTGCTACATACTCTGCGTATGCCGAGACCGCATGGCATCGAGTGCACTCGACACGTCTGGTCCATTGGGCACGGTGCAGCGATGAATCTGGCGATTGAGCGCAACATCTATCACGAAATCGCGGTCGACGAAGAGCGATTGCAACATTATAAGGGTCAACGATGAGTGAAGCCGGACTGCGGGACATACGTTCGCGCCTATTCGAGCGGACTGTGAGAGGCGAGAATTTTCCCACAACTAAGCCACTTATTTCCCACTATTGCTCGACATCCACCCTGGAGTCGATACCGAAATATCGGCAAATCTGGTTTTCGAACCCGCTGCTGATGAACGACCTCGAAGAGCTTCGGTTCGGCATGCTGGCCGGCCGTGAGCGATTTCGCAGTAACGAGGAGCTGAAAAGGGCGCTAGGTTCACAGACGCGATACAACGACTTCAAAAACCTCCTGGAGAATTTTTTTGACGGGTTCGCACGGGAGGGCGCATTCGATGTATATATCGCCTGCTTTGCGCAACACGAGCACGAAGACAATGACGGTCTGCTGTCAATGTGGCGTGGTTATGGCGCCAACGGAAATGGCGCATGCATTGTTTTCGACACTAGTGAGCTAAACGAGGTCGGTGATTCACCTCTCATAATCGGTAAAGTCGAGTACGCGAGCCGCGATGAGCGGATTGAACGGATAGACGGAATCATCTCGGTCTTCTGCGAGTTGCTGAAAGCAATTCACGTTCCGGACGAGGAAATACGATTCGCTGCTTGGACTTTGTTTGAGAGGTTGTTGATTTTCACGTTGTACACAAAACATACCGGCTTCCATGAGGAGCAGGAGTGGCGAATCGTCTATATGCAGCATCGCGACCAAGAGGGATTGTTGTCCAAGATGCTCGACTATCACATTGGTCCGCGCGGTGCTGAGCCGAAGTTGAAGTTTGACATCGCACCTCTCAAGGGAGTGACGGACGAGACGGTGCTAATCGACAAGATTGTTCACAAGATTATTCTTGGACCAACCTCTGCTGCTGATATTCACCGACTATCGGTGGCACGTATGCTGGAGCGTATTGGACGAGGAGTCCTCGTGCCGAAACTCGTGTCGTCCACGATTCCGTATAGACCAACCTAGTTATTGCAGTCGCCGCCTGTCAAGCTGGCTTTCGGCCAGAGCGCCCGCTACGGACAGGAGGGGAGCGGACTGCGACGCACGGCGTCGCAGTGGGTGAGCCTTGAACGGTCAGGAAGAAATAGTCTCGTAGCCGATTCCGGTCAATGCGCGAATCCGGTTACCGACCCGCATGCGTCAGCAAACAAGTTAGCGCCCACTGACATAGAGAGTCGTGCGATTGAACGGCTATCGGTTCTGCTGACCGACGTCGCCAACGACACGGGCGTAGCGGCACGAGACGCTGGGATTTCTGACGCCAGCTTCGTGCGCTTACACCGGGCGATGGACCGGGTTGGTTGCGCGCAATCGGTTTTTGGGCCAATGAGGGCAGAAAAATTCGGTGCAAGTGATGGCAAAGCGCTGCGGATGCGCATTGGGGAAACGGTAGAGTTGCTGCCAAGGAAAGCGGCAGCGTTACACTACTCAAGAGCTGGGTTACACCATCCTTTGGTCGCGGAGCCTGACCAGCATGCCGGAAGAAGTCATCATGTTTGAAGAGGCGGCGCAGTTGCTCTTCGTTGCCCGCCCGCACATTGCAAAACTCATCGCGGATAAAACCCTGACTGCGACGGATGGAATGCTTAAAAAGTCCGATGTGCTCGAATATAAGTCGAAGCAGCAGGCTGCGGCGAAGACCTTCCTATCTGGCCAGACCGAGGATTATTGGTCGAGATGGCTTGCCAGCAGATGGGCACGAGCCGCCCAAGGGCTGATAACCTCCCTCACTCCTTCGCTCAGTCGGATAAAGCGTTCCGCTACACAGCGGATGGACTCGCTACCCCTCAACAGCAACGCTGCAGACCTGCCCAACTCAGCCCGGGCACCACGCCAGCGGCAACTACTAGACCTTTTGATATCAGGCGCTGGGAACGACGTCGAGGTCGTTTCGCGAGAACTCGGCCTGCGAGGAGAGATGCGTGAGCGCCTGCGACGTGCGCTCGACCGGATGGCCTGCGCACAAAGCGTCTTGGAATCAATGAGGACAGATGGCACAGCGGCAGGAATCGACGGCTCAGCGGCCGAGTTGCGGATGAGGGAAGCGGTGGGATTGCTGGCAAGAGGGTGGTGGCCGGAGGACTATCCCGCCGGGGCGGTGGAGTGGCTGCTTCTGGACGGTCGCAACCTATAGCAAATACGCGGGCAGCTAAGTTGTTGAGCCAAGTCGACTCTCTGTGCCGTCCGCGAAGAGAATACGACCGCCAGACTGACCATAAGTTTCGCTTCGCGCCAGCTCCGACGGTGCTGGCAAGCAAAATCGACAAGCGCCTTAACCGATAATTGGAGCACGAATTAACCGAAACTAATCGTGCTGTCCAGCAATGACAAGTCGGTAGTAAGTCGGTGCAAGAAATTTTACGCCCAGATACACTCCGGCTACCTAACGCGATAACAACGGAAGACCAAAACGACTATGGCCAGGTCCGCATTCCAAACGAATCCGATTTTCCTCCGGGAACTCCTCGACGATTGCCACGATGGCGCCTTGCAACTTCCCGACTTTCAGCGCAGTTGGGTCTGGGACGAGGACCGCATCAAGAGCCTAATCGCTTCAATTTCACGCGCATTCCCTGTCGGAGCCCTGATGACATTAGAAACCGGGGGCGACATTGAGTTCAAACCGCGGCCGGTTGAAGGGGCGCCCGATGAGGCAAAACCGGCTCGACCACGCTCCCTATTGCTTGACGGCCAGCAGCGCATGACGTCGCTCTATCAAGTCACACTGCGCGGTAAAGTCGTGGAGACAGTGACACCTAAGAACAAGAAAGTTAAACGTTGGTTTTACATCGACATCGCCAAAGCGATGGACCCGTCGTGCGACCGGGAAGACGCAATTGTCGGCGTTCCGGAAGACCGGGTGATTCGCAAGGACTTCGGTCGCTCTGAGGTTCTCGACCTGACGACGCCATATCGAGAGTACGAAACTCTCATGTATCCGGTTTCTCAAGTCTTTGACTGGGATTCTTGGCAAGACGGTTTCGACGACCACTGGAAAAACGACGCAAACGCCGACACCCAGAAGGCGTTGTTTCGTGCGTTCAAACAGACAATTCTGGAAAACTTCAAACAGTACCGTGTTCCTGTAATCGCGCTCGACAGGTCAACCTCCAAGGAAGCAGTGTGCGTCGTGTTCGAGAAAGTGAACACAGGCGGAAAGCCGCTCGACGCGTTTGAGCTTGTCACTGCGATGTACGCTGCTGACGGACACGAACTCAGGAGGGATTGGTTCGGCAAGGACAAGGAGAAGGGTCGGCAGAGTCGCTTCGCGGAGACTCTCCGTCCAGCCGGTGCGACATCAGGCATCATCGCCAACGTCACCAACACCGACTTCCTCCAGGCCATCTCATTGTTCTACACACGCGAGAAACGTAGAGAGGCTGAGAGGGCCGGCAAGTCCGGGAAAGACCTCCCTGCAGTCAGCGGCAATCGTCAGGCGCTTTTGAGCTTGCCGCTCGACGCATACAAGAAATACGAAGCGCAGGTCGAGACTGGGTTCGTTCACGCAGCGAAGTTCCTGCACATGCTGCATATCTATCGCCTGTTTGACCTTCCGTACCAGTCGCAAATTGTTCCGCTCGCGGCCATCTTGGCAGATATCGGAAGCGCATGGGAGCACGACACCATCCGTGCGAAACTGGTTCAGTGGTATTGGAACGGCGTCTTTGGCGAGCTGTATGGCTCGGCGGTTGATTCACGCTTCTCTCGTGACTTCCTAGAAGTGCCAGCCTGGCTCAATGGAGGACCCGAGCCGACGACGGTCAGTGAGACTACGTTCCGCGCCGACCGGCTAAAGACAATGCGCATGCGCTTGTCAGCCGCGTACAAGGGGGTGAACGCGCTCCTGATGAAGAAGGGCGCGGAGGATTTTCGTTCCGGTCAGAAGTTCGACCACATCGTGTTTTTTGGGGAGAATGTTGACATCCACCACATCTTCCCCCAAGACTGGTGCAAATCCCAAGGCATCAAGCCAGCCGTCTTCGATTCGATTATTAATAAGACGCCATTGTCGTACCGCACGAATCGCATCATTGGCGGAGTTGCTCCGTCCCAGTATCTTGGGAGGCTCGAGGCCGGAAACTCGACCAGTCCGTCGATTAGCGCCGCACGCATCGACGAACACCTTCGCTCCCATCTGATTAACCCGGAGCTTCTACGTACCGACTCGTTCGAGCCTTTCATGGCTGACCGGCAAACTCAATTGCTCGGGTTGATTGAAGATGCGATGGGCAAGCGGGCCTACACGGGTGACGCTCGTGAAGAAGGCGAAGACTACGAATCGGAAGAAGCAACGGACGAGGCAGACTTGACCATCGCCGTGGCCTGAAATCCGCGATGGAAAGGTCCGACGCGGGGTGCCGGAAGGCCCCGCTGTCGAATTCCCACCGGCAGTCAATTGATAAGAGGCCTTCGGCACTTCGGCCGCACCGCATTTGGCGCCTTTCGGCCCGGCCCCCAAACCGCTCAACACGTAAATTGAAAGGTTGGTAGCGAGGAGAATTTTTCACTCAGCAATGCCTTGCGCAGCAAGTATTTTTGCATCTTCAGGCTGCATCATCCCAGCATGCGTGGAGAAACCGCTGCAAGTCGCCTTCGGTTACGGGATACTGCGTCAACCATTTCTTGATATCGGATTGAGTCGCGAGCTTGACGTTATTGTGAAAAGCTCGCTCCATCGCTGTAGCATTGAAGTACTGATTCGTCGCAGCCCATTTTGAGAAGTTGATGCCGGGGTGTCGCAGTCGGTATTCGGCTTCCGCCGTCACCACGTCCTTGATGCCTTCGTCATTTAGGCTCGCGTTTTCGGTACCAGAACTCTTGCACTGGATGAGCTCGCCCGTATTGCCCGTGAACGCAACGACGTCAACGCCGCCGTCTTTCGCCGGTGTCCGATATACACCACGAAATCCCTTCTTCTGCCAGACGGCCGCAATGTACGCCTCGAAGTAGTCCCATTCCATGCGGAGTACATCGTCCAGCGTCAGCGCGCGATTGAACACCGGGTCGTTCGCGCCACCGGGGGTGATGTCCTGAAGGTTCCAGTCGCTCGGCATAACAGAGCCGGAGCCGTTGAGCATGTCGCTGGCAAGTTTGCGTTTGGCTTCGAGCAGCTCGTTCAGCCGCACCTCGAACGTCTTGAAGTCGTCGGCGCTGACAATCGGCAGATGCACCCAAACTTCGCGTTTCTGGCCAATACGGTACGCCCGGTCGGTGGCCTGGTCTTCCTTGGCCGGATTCCAGTTGCGCGTGTAGTGGATGACGTGATTAGCTTCCTGCACGTTTACGCCAAATCCGACAGCCACGGGTGAAAGGATGATGACACCAAAGCCGAGCTTATCCTGGAATGCGCGGATACGCTTTTGACGGCTGGCAATGTGCTTGGCCGATGCGGTCACATCACCGTTGATGATGTCCGGCCGGAACCCGAAGACCTCTTCGATGTAATACGCGAGCATCTGCTGCGTTTCGCGGAACTCCGCAAAGACAATTGCCTTCTCCCCCTTCGTCTTGATATCACTGAGAGTATCGAGCAACCACGAAAGCTTCGGCGCCTCGGTTCGAGCCTGCTCAAGTGGCTGGGCCTTGAAGCGGCCAAGCCCCGGCGCGTGCGGCATCGTGCAAATGGAGCGCAGATATTGCAGCAGTCCAAGATGATTCTTGAACGGCGAGACAACAGGCTCCTCTCGCTTTTTGTCCTTGCTGGCTGTGAAAAGGTTGACCGCGCTCGTATAGTAGGTGCGCTGCAGGTTCGACATTGGGATGAGGCGCGAGACCACATGCTTGGGGGGAAGCTGTGCGACGTCGGTTTTCATGCGACGCAAAATCTGTGGCTCGATGAGCTGACGCAATTCTTCCACGCGCGCCTTTTCTTCGTCGGTTTCAGCCTCGATGGGTTTGCGGTAGCGCTTGCCGAAGTCGTTCAGGGCACCTAGAAAGCCCGCCTGCACGAGGTCGAAGAGGCACCAGAGGTCGACGAGCGTGTTCTCGACAGGAGTGCCCGTACACGCAATCTTGAACATGACGTTCTGCTTCTTGGCCGCGCGCGTGACCATCGCGTTCGGATTCTTGATTTTCTGCGCTTCGTCGCAAGCCATGATGGACCACTTTTGCGCCGCAAACGAAAACTCGAGGTCACGCAACGTCTCGTAGGTCGTCAGTACGATATTGGCGTCGCCGAGCCAGCCCGGCCGCAGAAAGCGTACGAGATTTTCGTTGCGTAACTCTTCATCGATGGCCGCGCGCGGCACCCGTAGGTTCGCGAGATTGTCACCATAGGCAATGAGCGGGCGAAAGGCGTCCTGCCTGAAGAATTTACCCACCTCTTCTTCCCAGTTTTCAAGAAGCGAGACGGGGGCGACCACGAGCGCGGGTGGCAGCGAGGGGTCGTCTTCGAACGCGCGCGCGATGAAAGTCAGGAGCTGCAGCGTTTTGCCCAGCCCCATGTCGTCAGCGATGACCGCACCCCGGCAGTGGTTAGGCGCGTGCTGGAAGAGATGCTGAAGCCAGGCCACCCCCTCGTTCTGGTGCGGCAGCAGTTTCGTGGAGGCCAGGAAACCTACCGGGAGCGCCGGTACCGCCGAGAAGGTCGTCAGGATGTCGCGACGGATTTCTTCATAGTCGAGCGCGTCGACATTCGGCTTGATGAGCAGACGCTTCGCCGTCGGAAGCTTGACCAGGCCGCCGTCACCATCTTTCGTGCGAGGGGGCTTGTCGTGTCCGTCCCTCACGCTTTTGCCGAATTGGTCGAACGCGTCGAGGATGTCACGCGCTTCGGCGAGCGGTATGGGTTTCTGAAACCCGGGCAGTTCAATAGCGGTTTTGCCCGAGGACGAGGCTTCTTCAACCTTGGCGCGAAGCTCATCGCGCACATCATCGGTGATAGGCACCGCAACCGATTCAATGCTGCCCTCCGGCGTGTACACGATGACGTTGACGAGGTTTTCGGGCCACCACTCGTCGCCTTTCTTGGCGATATAGGGCGAATAGTACGGCTGCTCAAGCCCGATTTCGTTGACCCGGTTCGTGTAGGCGCTCAGGTCGTAGATGTCTGCGTGTCGGACCAGAATGCGAGGCTTCTGACGCTCAGCAAGGGCAACGGCGAGAAGTTCGAGCTCGCCGGCGCTGTTGCCGAGGAATTCAAAGTCGTACCCCTCCCAGCCATAGAGCTGCCGCTCTGCCGTGAGTGCCCGTTCTGCGCCACGGATGAAGCTCTCCAGCTCCGCATCGTCTGCAAAGAACCGTTCTTCTGCAGACACCCCGTCCCGAAGATTCGATTCGATGATGAGGCCAACGCTTTCGGGATACGCCAGCGCGTCCCTGCGAACAAGCGCCGTGAAGTGGTCAAAGAAAATGTCTGCTTCAATGCGGGCACGCTCGAACTGCGCCTCATCGATAACCGCGTTGGCGTCTTCGCCAAGCGCCGCGTATGGATTCAGCAGGAAGGCTTCCGCGCGCGACCCGGCAACTCGCCGGCCGTCGAGCTTGCGCAAGTTCGAGAGCACCGTGCGCACTTCGGGTGTGATGAGCACCTGAACAATGCCCTCCGGCGCGCTGATATCGTAACGGGTTGGCACTGTCCGGTACGAATCGAACACCTCGAGCCAGTTTTTCGGGGCGCCTTCGAAACCGGGCATCACTTCAATGACGCGCGTGCCGTCGATATCCGTCTTGCGGAGCTGGATATCAATCGTGTCCGGCGTGAGCACAACGCTCTTGTACAGAAACTGGTCGAGGCGAGCATTGGCCGCCATGGCGCTGCGACGAATTTGCCCCCACCTCATGCGTTGGGCGTTTTCATCGCGCTCAGTTTGAGGGCGCGTCTGGAAGCGGGCCACCTGCTCTGCTGTGTCCCATGCGCGCCGGCGAAGCAACCGATGTTGCCCATTAACCGTCAGTAGTGCGCCGTTGCGCGTGACCTTGGGAGGCACCGCACCGTCCGGGTCCCGCCATCGGGCAACACGGATGGAAAAGTCGCTGTCAATGAGCGAATTGTGGCTTTCCAGTTCAGGCACGAGGTCGCAGAGCACCGGCAGTTCAAGCTGAGCGAGACTTTCCCGAAAAGTCGGTGCTTCAAGCAGGTTGTAGAGGCTGTCCCATGGCAACAGGGCTTCGCCCTCGCTGCTCGCGAGTGCATAACCCTCGTCATGAAGCTGGGTGACAAGCGCCGGGACGGTCGGCGTGCCCAATGGAGTCGACCCGGGAAGCGACCCAATCGTCTCGAATGTCCCCAGCTGCATACCTTGAGGCCCGAAGGCCCGCCATACTTCCGCAACTTCGGCGCCCCGACCTTCCCGCCCCTGTGTCCCCGATGTCGCTTTCTTTAGCCACTTCAACATGCGTCACGTCCTGTTCTGTTTTTTGAGCGTCAGTTCTTTAGCCACCAGCCCCGGCCGGGTCTGTATTGAAACCCGTACGACTGCAACAGGGGCGTGAGTCGCGTGTCTTCAGCTTTGTCCAGCATCACGAGCAGGTTGCCCTCCTGCTTGCGCATGTCGCGCACGACGATGCCCAGACGGCGACACTGAGCCAGCAGCTGAGCCTCTTGGTTAGGTCCGAAAGGAAAACGCACGCCAGAGTGGTTGCTGTTATGCGTAGAGCTTTGTGTAGTGGTTTTAGTATCACGCCCGGCGTCGCTATCAATCGGTTGACGCATGACCCGCGACTCTGCGTCTTTTTTGGCGGCGGCCTCTGTCGCCCAGCGTGCGTTCGAGTCGGCCGAGCGGCGCTCAGGGAAGATGCCTCGTTTGCCCATCTCCCGGGCAATACGGTATTCCCAGGTTCCCTCGCTGGTGTCGTCGTGCCGCATCCGAAGGGGGTCGCGCGCAGAACGAGGCACTTCCCGAATATGCCCTTTGATTGCCGTCGCGGAGATGGTGTCTCCTTTCGGGTCGAAAGGCAGGTCGTCATTGCGGAAGAAGAAACAGGCGTTGCCAGTAAACCCGAACTCGACCAGCACCCATTCGCCAAAGCGCATAATAAAGGCATTGTTTTTGGCCGTGCCGCCGTTTGCAAGATGCACCATCAGCTCTTTCATGTTCCGGCGGACATTTTTCATGTCTTCATCCTGGCTCGAGCGCGCATGCGAACCCAGCGCGAACCGGACATCGTCCACGGCGTCGCTGTATTTTTCCCAGAATTTCAGGCGTCGCATATCCCCTGCGCCTTCCTGCGCCAGTACTCCGAAGAACTTCTGGATACTGTCGAGCTTGAGCCAGGAGACGACCATTTTGCGTACGTTGGGCTCAACAAGGTCCCATTCATCAAGACCACCATGAAGCCACGGGTTTCCCCAGTGCCGAACCGAAAAGTCCCGTAGTCCAGAATGGACTTCAATCGGCGGCGTGCTCTCGTAATACGTGAGCATCAGGCGCAACGCTTCATTGAATACGGTGGCATTGTGACTCGTGAGCTTTTCGAGCAGCGTGAAGAGCTTAGGCAGGCTGCGTGTGAGTATCGGATTGCCTGCCTTGCCCGCGATGTGAACCTGCTGGAGCACAAGCTGTCCGATAAGCCACGACGTTTCCTTGATACCGACCGCCTGCTTGAAGCGCGCAAACGAGGCCTCCGCACCGTCGAGAAGCTCACGCCCGAAAGCCTGCACGGGGTTATCCGAGAAGAGCGCGAGATTGTCCTTGATTTCAGAAACCCAAGCGACGTCTACCCCCTCTGGCTCCTGCGCGCTAATGAGATTCGACCTGAGCCACTCGCGAAGATTGGTCCAGTTCAGTCGCGCACCGGACTTGGCCCCGTGTTCGTCCGGGTGATAGCTCAGATACGTTTCAAGCAACCCCTTGTAGCAGCCACGAAAAACGGGCCGGTGCTTGCGAAAGCTTTCGACGCCGCGCAATACGAGGGGAAATTTCTCCGTGTCCTCAATGAGGCGGTACTGGCTGCGCCCAATCGGTTCCTCGCACCCGAACGAAACCAGCTTCGCATCCCGGGAATCCTGGAAACGTCCCGTCTGCCTGAACAGCTCGACCGCTTCAATGATGGCGTCCATAGGGGGTCTGATATTGGCGTCGCGTCCTTTCAGACGGCTCGTCAGCGCAACTTCCTGCTCTTCGAGTTCCGTGCAGGGATACTGGTGGATGACGAGCTCAGGTCCGAGCCGCAACTTTGCAAGAAGCCGCTCCAGCGAAGTCATCAGCCCGCTCCCAGCGCACAGGTGCCGAAGTTTCCGCGCGGTACGTTTGAGGTCGACGGACGGTGTTCGCCAATCCCGAGGAACTCGAGCCGCAACTCAACACGCCGGCTGTCTTCGTAGGAGGCTTTTGCCGCATTAAACGAATAGCCGCCGACAAGGAACAGGTCCCGTATCTGCTCAAGGTCATCCTGCGTCATGGTCTGCTCATCCGCGAACGGTTTCGCGAGCAGGACACACAGCACGCGCTGGCTGCGCTGGAGGCTCAGATTCAGGTTGTAAAGATAGTCGCCTTCCGGGCTGGAGAACCCTTCCACCACAATCTGCTTGAGCCACTTCTGCCCGAGCGGGTCGCGCGCAATGGTAAGCACTTCAGGAACAAACGCGCGAAGCAGACGGGCCTGCTCAGGTTTCAGCCCGGAACTGTTCTTGTCAAAGTGAGCCTTGTCACCGAAGTCGATAACGTTGCGCTCGCGGTCGACCTTGATACCGGGATACTTCGACGCGGCGACCTCGACCCGACGGAGCAGTTCGCTGATGTCCTTGTCACGCTGGGCCTTTAACCGCTCAGCTTCGCTTACCTGCTTGGTGACCGCGAGCAGCGTCACGGTCATCGTGACCAGAAAAAGCACCATCAGCGCAGTCATGAGGTCGGCATAACTAATCCAGAACGGTTTCTCTGCCTCGGATTTGCCGCCCCGCTTTGAGGTTACCCGGACGGTTAGCATCAGGCCTCCTGACTCGGAACAACGAGTTCAACCGCGCGCTGCAGTTCCTCGATAGTCTGTCCGAGCAGGCCCGTCACCCGGGTCGTGCCACCTACGAGCTCGCGCAGCGCTTCTGACATGGAATGCGTCAAGCTCTGCTGGAACTGCTTCTGCGATGTGCTCAGGACGTCCGTGACCCCTTCCATGAATTCCTGGGCATCGACTTGTGCATTATTCAGCGCACGCGTCGCATCTGCGATACGGGACAGCACGTCGCTTGTGAGTGAAGCGTCGGTACGGGCGTTTTCCACGACACGGGTAAGTTCGGTGAGCATCTGGCCCATCTGGTCCCGCGATGCACGGTAGTCGTTGACCACGCTCTGCATGGCCTGCGAGGCCGTGCCGACATTTCCGGCGGCTGCCGCGAGCTTGTCCGTCGTGTTCGTGGCCTGTTGCAACACGCCTGCCACCGATGTGCCCGCCTTTGAAAACTCGCTCGATGCGACATACATCGTTTCGGCACCTGAGTTCATACGGGTGACCGTGTCGGAGGTGACGGTGCGCATCGAATCAACACCGGAGCGCATCGAATCGACGCCAGTACGCATTGAGTCGACGCTCAGGCGCATCGTGTCCACAGCGGTGCGGGTGCCGGCTATCAAAGTCCTGATTTCGCCCGTCAGGGTGTCGACGGCCGAGCGTACGCCGTTCGCGGCGGCCTGCGCCTGTGCAGAGAGTTCGTTCTGGCGCGCAAGATGCGCTGCATCTGCGGTGGCCGCCTGGTCGCTCAACCCGGAAACCAGCGAATTGACTGTCTGGCCGACGCTGGACACCGCCTCTTGCAGCTTGCTGCTGGCTTCGGCCTGCGTGTTAGCCACCGACGTCGACAGTCCGGAGACGAGTGTCTGAACCGCATTGCTGACGTTCGACATCGTTTCCTGGAGGTGGCCGTTCGTTTGGTTCTGCGCCGTTGCCACGTTTTGCGAGAGCGATGCAACCAGCTCTTCAACCGTTTGGGTCACGCCGGCGAGCGTGCTTTGAAGCTTGTCATTCGTGGTGTCCTGCGACGAGGCGACCGATTGGGAGAGTGTCGAGACAAGTGTCTCAATGGTCTGGCTGACGCCCGCGAGCGTGCTCTGCAGTTTCTCGCTTGTGGAGTCTTGCGAGGTAGCCACGGTCTGTGACAGCGTAGCCACCAGCGATTCCATCGTCTGGCTCACACCGGCAAGCGTGCTTTGCAGCTTCTCGTTCGTGGCGTCCTGCGAGGTGGCTACGCTTTGAGACAACGTCGCGACCAGCGTTTCGATGGTTTGCGTAACGCCAGTCAGTGCGCTCTGGAGTTTCTCGTTCGTCGCGTCCTGCGAGCTCGCAACCGATTTCGAGAGGCTCGCGATAAGCGCTTCGATGGTTGTGCTCACACCCGTCAATGCTTCGTGCAATCGCGTGTTGGTCTCGGTTTGCGAGGTTGCCACCGACGACCTCATCTCCTCGACAATGCGCGCCATGTGCTGCGCCATCAGCTCCTGACGCGTATTCATCGACGTAATGGCTTCTTCCAGCTTCTTCGCCATCGTGTCGGTAGCTCGCGTGCCGGCCGTCTCAAGCGAGGCCGACATCTGTTCCATGCGCGCGACGGCGCTCTGCAAGGCCGAGATGGTCTGCTGCTGCATGGTGTTGATGCCTGCAATCTGGTCCCCGAACAGGTCCTTTAGACTCTGGCTCAGCCCCTGGACAACTTCGGTCAGCAGCGAATGGACTGCGGTCGAACGGTCGCCGGCAGCGCCCTTAAGCGCGTCTGAGATGTCCCTCATCGGCTCTTCCAGCGCGGTTTTGATTCCTTGCGAGACCTGCTCGCCAATCTGCTTGCCCAGTTCTTCGCTCGTGCGGCTTTGGGCGGCAATCTGCTTCTCGAGAATGGCCTGTTGCGCCTGAATCTGGCTTTCGGAAAGCGTTGTCAGGATGCCCTTGAGGTCAGTGACAAGAGAGTCCTTGAGTACTTTGCTATTGGAGACATACTCGCGTGTAGAGTGCACGAGATTTTGCAGCATCGCCTCGCCCGCTCCTGCCTGGTAGCGCTTGTCGATTTCCACGACAAGGTCTTCAGTCTTCTTGTAAAGACGTGAGAGCAGCGCCTTTTCAAAAAACGTGATGACAATTGCGCTGGTAATCGCGCATGCCGAAACGAGGAAGGCTTCCGACACGCTTCCGAGCAGTCCGCCAAGGCTTTTACGAACAAGGTCTGCGTTATCGCTGATGTTGAATGTCTGCAGACCATGCAGGATGCCAAAGAACGTACCGATAATACCGATGCCCGTCAGGATACCGGGCAGATGCTTGTAAAACTCCGCCCACACATACGAATCAACGACAGCCTGATTACTGAAATACTGCTCGGCAGGTAGCGTTGCGCGCATTTGCGTGACCTTGTATTCACCGACGGTCGAGTCGAATTCCGTCTCTGCGAGCAGGGTTTCGTCGAACTCTTTCCAGAGGTGCTCGAGGTCCGGATAACGGGAAAAAAGCGTCCCCGGGTCATCGTTGGGTCCAAGCTTTTTCAGGCCCCGGATAATTTCATCCAGCGTAAGGCGTCGGGTGCGGCTTCGCCATCCGAAATGAAAAAAGAAAAGACAGACAAGCAGTGCAATAAAGCCCGCACAGACGCGCGCAATCAGCGGCGCATGAAGAATGGTCTCAATATTCATTTATGTTAACGTCCGCTTAATCTTTCTGGAGGATTGGTTCGGCCGGAACCTCAATCCCTTTCTGGCGACAGAAGTCGAAAACAAGCGTTTCAATCAGGTTTGATTGACTCCTGTTTTCGAGCGCAGCCGCCAGTGTCAAGGCGAGCTTGAATCGAGCTGACGCCCTGAAACTCATAGGCGTGTCTTTTTTTTCTTTCATGGCATTCCCCATTAGCCGCTTTGTATAGTAATTGTATTGCGCGAGACAGTGCAATTGGATTTTTACATCTAGTTGCCATGAATGCGTATTTCACACCAAGCTGGACAGCGATTTCGCGCCAAGCTGGACAGGCATTTCACGCGAAGGTGGGCACGGATTTCACGGCAAGCTGGACAGCGATTTCACGCGAAGCTGGACAGTAGCCGCATGAGGTAGCGACGCGGGTCAACCGTGGCACGCTCGACACTTTGTCGGGAGCCACATGGCATACCCAAAGTTGACCATGCGTAAAATTCGTGAAGTGCTGCGCCTGCATTTCGAAAGCGGCTTCAACCATCGGGAGATCGCCCGAGCTCTTGGCGCGTCGCCGACCACAGTCGGACAGTACGTTCGGCGCATGCAACGCGCCGGACTCAGCTATCCGCTGCCCACGACTCTCTCTGACGACGAACTCGAAGCGCTGCTGTACCCACCGCCGCCCCGGGTTGAAGGGCAACGCCCCGAACCCGACTGGCCTACTGTGCGGCGCGAGCTGTCGCGCAAGGGCGTCACGCTTGACCTGCTGTGGAACGAGTACAAGGCCGAACACCCCGACGGCTACGCTTACACGTGGTTCTGCACCCACTACAACCGGTGGGCGAGCGCATTGCCGCTGACCTTGCGCCAGACGCACGCGCCCGGCGAGAAGCTGTTCGTCGACTACTCCGGCGACAGGATCGCCATCATCGACGCGCAGACCGGCGAGATCCGCGACGCCGAGCTGTTCGTTGCTGTTCTCGGCGCGTCGAATTACACGTACGCCGAAGCGACCTGGACGCAGCAGTTGCCAGACTGGATCGGTTCGCATGTGCGCACGTTCGAATTCATTGGCGGCTGTACAGAAATTGTCGTGCCCGACAACCTCAAGTCGGGCGTGCACAAACCGAGCTTCTATGACCCGATCGTAAATCGCACCTACGGCGCGATGGCTTCGCATTACTCCGTGGCAGTCATCCCCGCCCGCAGTAAAAAGCCCCGGGACAAGGCCAAGGTCGAGCAGGGAGTGCTCCTCGTACAACGATGGATTCTCGCCCGGTTGCGCAAACAACGCTTCTTCAGTCTTGCCGAAGCCAACCGGGCGATCGCCGCGCTGCTTGTGAGCCTGAACGACAAGGCATTCAAGAAACTACCCGGTTCGCGGCGAACCGCCTTTGAAGAACTCGAGCGCGCAGCACTCAAGCCGTTACCGGCGCACCCTTATCAATACGCCGACTGGAAGGTCGCCCGTGTCGGCATTGACTATCACATCGAACTCGTCGGCCATTACTACTCGGTCCCTCACCGCTTCGCGCGTGAACAGGTTGACGTCCGCTACACCACAGCCACCGTCGAAGTCTTCCGTCGCGGCACGCGCATCGCCGCGCACGCAAAGAGCGATCGCCGCGGCGCTCACACCACGCTGACCGAGCACATGCCGGCCAATCATCAGGCCATCACCGGCTGGGACCCGCAGCGCCTGCGCAACTGGGCCGCCACGATCGGCCCGCACACAGATGCCGTCATCCAGCATCTGCTCGGCGGCCGTCAGCATCCGCAGCAGGCCTATCGCACCTGCCTGGGCGTACTGCGACTGGCCAAAGACTACGGCAACCAGCGGCTGGAAGCCGCCTGCAGCCGCGCCATCGATCTGAAAGCGCCGAGTTACCGCTTCATCGACTCGACGCTGAAGAATGGACTGGACCAGCAGCCATCGCCGGTTGCGGTACAGCCCGACCTGCCGCTTGCGCACGCCAATGTGCGCGGGCCCGATTACTACCACTGAGGAAGCACTATGCTGAAACACCCAACCATTAACAAACTGCACGAACTGCGCCTGAACGGCATGGCTGACGCGCTTACCGAGCAGCAGGGACTCGCCGACGTCGAGGCGTTTAGTTTCGAAGAGAGGCTGGGGCTTCTCGTCGAACGGGAGGTCAGCGTGCGCGAATCCCGGCAGACTGCGGCGCGGTTGCGCCGGGCGAAACTCAAGTTCTCCGACGCGGTGCCCGAAGACATCGACTACCGATCGGCACGCGGCCTGGATCGTGGACTCGTCAGCCAGCTTCTCACCGGCACCTGGATTCGTGAGCGCAACAACGCCGTGATCGTCGGCGCCACGGGCCTGGGCAAGACCTGGCTGGCGTGTGCGCTGGCGAACCAGGCGTGTCGTCTTGGTTACTCCGCGCTATACCTGAGAGTTCCCAAACTGAACGAGGAGCTCGCCATCGCACACGGTAGTGGTCGCTATGCCCGGCTGCTGGCGCAGTGGGCCAAGACCGACGTGTTGCTCATGGACGATCTCGCGATGGCGCCGATGACTGACAGCACACGGCGTGACCTGCTTGAGATCCTCGATGATCGCCACGGCCACCGCTCAACCCTGGTAACCAGCCAGATTCCAGTTGATAGCTGGCATGCCGCGCTCGGCGATCCGACGCTCGCCGATGCCATTCTCGACCGGCTCGTGCACAACACCTATCGCATCAATCTCAGCGGTGATTCGATGCGAAAACGCAAAAAGAGTTTGACCGAAAACCAGCAGTCAGAGTAAATATCGAAACCCCCGCGTCGCTGCGCTCCGAACGTCCAGCTTCGCGCGAAACCGCTGTCCACCTTCACGCGAAACGCGTGTCCAGCTTCCACGAATTACGCACCATGAAAAAATTCTTATTGCCATTCCTCCTGACCCATGCTCAGGACTTAGTCCTTGTCCGCATGAATCTTTGAACCATTACATTTTTCTGGATAGTCCCTTCAGAAAGCAGAAGATTGAGCCGTTAACAACGAAAGACCAAAAAACGGGGCAAACAATGGGATTATTTGGCAACAAGCTTTCCTCGCTTGGCAGCGGACTGAAGAACTCGCTTGAAGAAGCCAAGAATAAGGTCGTCGCGGTGGCCGAGCGGGTGGAAATGCCGGCGGCGTTATCGGACCTGAGAGAGACCGCGACCAGTCGGGCTGCGGACTTTTACGCCAGCAGCAAGGAACAAGCAGCCCGGCTAACGGAAGCCGCTAGCGACAAGCTCAGTAAAATCGACTACGACGCGCTCAGGCGCGGTGACACGTACGTCACCAAGTTCCAAGAGTACAAGGACCTCGGCGTTGAAAAGGTCTCCGCGTACTACCGCTCCACGTTCGAGGTCGACAAGACGACGTCCGACATGATTTCGGACCTGCGCAACCGATTGCCCGCACGACCGAGGGATGTGGACGACATTTTCGAGCGCATCAAGCGTGAAGCATTCCAGCGTGCAATCTCAGCTTTCTGCCTCGCGCCTATCATGCAAGGGCTCGACAACAAACTGGAAGGCCGGTACGCCAACCTGTCGGTAAGCTACCGGGACTACAGCAAGCAGACAGTCCTCGACGACGACCCGAACTATGCCAAATTCGAAGATATCCGCGCAGAATCAATGCCGCTGCAGCCGGTCGAAAACGGCTACAACAGCAGCGAGGCTCTGTATCCAGCAGACGCGCAAATCGACCACATCGTCTCGAAGAAGGAATACTACGAAGACTTCCTCATTCGCGTGTCGACTAATGATGACGAGTTTATCGCCGTTATCAACGCTGACGACAATCTGACGTTTGCCAACGGGGCGTTCAACGGCGGCAAGAGTAGCCGCGACCTCGTGCAGTACATCGATGACTACGGCACGCCGGACGAGTTCGACCCGAACATCATCCACTTCCAGTACGAGAAGGGCGGCCACGTCACCATCAACAAGGCCGAAGCGCAGGAGAAGTACGAGCAGGCTCAGGAGCGCATGCGTCAGGCACGTCTCAGCGCCGCGAAGGAAATCGGGCTCACGGTAGCCAGTGCTAGCGCGCGCATGGCCGCGCAGCAGGTTGTCGGCCTCATCGTGGTCGAAACTATCGACATCTTTGTGGATGAAATCAGGGACATCGCCGTCAACGGCAAGTTCTTCGACGAAAACGGTCTCTTGGCCAATATCAATCAGCGCCGCAAGAATATCGCCGACCGACTCGCGCACCGGTTCGAGGAGCGCCAGATTTGGGCGCGTGCCCGTGCGGCAGGCATCGAAGGTGGCGTGGCCGGCGCGCTCGCGGCCATTCCGCAAATTCTCATCTCGCTCATCGTCAAGATGCCGGCGTTCATGCTATCCATTATTCGCGAATGCACCTTGTCCGTGGTGCGCAGCGTGCGCGTGCTGATTAGTGACGATGAGAACAAGTTCGACAGCATTAAGGTGGTCATGCTTGGGACGGCCTCCGCCGTCTTGGGGGTGTATGTAGCCAACGTCATCTCGAAGGCGATTGCGCCGGTTCCGATGCTGAATGTCTTCAACCGTCAGGTGACCGATGTCCTGAGCGGTATGGTAGTGACAGCCGTGCCGTTGTCAGCGGTCTACGTGTTCGACAAGTACAAGACCAAGTTCGTCTTTGCTGCCTTGGGTGCTGGCTCCAAAGCGGCTTGAGCCCGACTCGCGGTTGCCCGCCACCCGTTTGCCCTCCTTTTGCTGCGCGAAGCGGTGGAATTGCTGGCAAGGGGGTGGCCAGAAGATTATCCGGCCGGGGCGGTGGAGTGGTTGATTCTTCAATCGCCGGTGACGCTAATCAAAACGGCATCCAGCCAACATACCTCCAAGCTAATCAGGTAGCTCCATCAAGGGCAAAGCCCTTCGCCGGTAACCTCGCCGCCGCCTTTTGCTGCTGCCATATCATCGACCCACCGAGAGTGAACATCGGCAAGCAGTTCTGGTGGCAGATGGGGCCCATGGGCAGGACTTGCCTTTCGCGACGCACGACGCCATGCCGGGTAATCTGGGTTTTGGCTTAAATCGCAGGCGCCAACGCTCAACGAACGGCGCCGAGCATGTGCTTCATCCAAGGCTTCAGTAATAACCGAGTTCCACCTTGCATAGGCAAAGCCAGTCGAGGGATGGTGCACCCTTGCCAAGGGCACTTCGCCACACAGCGGTATCAGAATCCGGCCGAGGCGCTTACTGAAAGCAATGACAACATCTGGCCGCAGAGTCGCGAGCACATCAAGGAAGGCCGCTTTCCCAGCGCTCCATGATTCAGCCGGTGGAGCGACGCGCGCAGCAGGCACGAATTCCTGAAGGAAATTGTAATAGCAAACGCGCTCCCAAAAGTCCGTCCGCTCCTGCGTCGTGAATACCGATGCACTTGCTGCACCGCTCACCGCGGTGACGATTCGCGCAAAGTGTGGGTGCTTACGAAGTCGCGCTGTTGCGTCCGGATGCTTGAGCCGTTGACCAAGCGCTTTCACAAGCTCCGGCGTTGCTGTGGGGCGTTCGCTTCGTTTGCTTCCATAGTGGGACTCTGCAACGATAAGCACCCGCAATCCACGAAACCCCTCTGCCTCGTACTTGGAGCCAATCCACGGCATGAAAATCACGTTGCTCATTCAATAACTCTCACCAATCCGCACCGGGACCCGTCGTCCAAATTTACTGTCGTAGTCTGCGCCTGTCGCTGGCGGGCGGCTTGAACGCGGGGATGATTGCGGCAGCGCCGACATCTAGTGGTGACGCAACGCCATCAGGGGGCGTATCGTCCCCTAGTATCCAACGACCAGCTTCGAACGGTCTCGTTGGAAATTAGACGGGCACCCGTGAGCAATTCAAGCTCCGCCTCAAATGCCGTCTTCCGGTTGCTCGGGATAGTTTCGACCCATCGCTTCAATATCGCCTGAAAATCCTCGCCCCCGCACGCGTCGTACGGATACTGGGCTGTCTTGAGGCGGATTTTTAACTTCTCGAACGCCACTTGTAAAAGATTCGCGCTTTGGCGACTGTCGGTATGCGCGAGAGCCACCAGCTTGCGAAAGACAACGTTGCGCGAAGACGAGTCGACGCTTGTCGCCATCAACAGAATGTGCTGAAGGTTATGGTAGTTCGTGCGGGTGCTTCCCCGACATATGCGGGTCCAAAGCACATTCCTACGCTCTCCAATCTCCGCGATGCCGCATGGACCTTCCATCAAACAGCGCAAACGCACCGTTTCCCTATCGGAGAGACCGGGTAGCGGCTCGCCGTCGGCCACAAGGGACGATAGTTCAAGGAAACTTTTGTTTCCCTTGGCTTTGTTTGCGCGCGTGCTCATGACAATGAGGTTGCCGTCAGCATAAGCGGCGTCATTGTTCACACGGTCCACGGACCAGTCAGTGTCTTCGCCGGTACCATGGGTCAATTCGACCAGCGTCACCGGGCATGTCGGGTAATCAATGAACTCAATGTATGCAGGAGTGACGGCCTCGTGAACGACTCGGCCTCGTCGAAGCGCGTTCTGACGTAGTTGCAGCCACTTACGCTCAAAGCGCGTCGGGTGCTTGCGCTTGCCGCCAAAGTGAGCATTGCCAGCGGTGTGCCCTTCGATTACATCAATGGGTGCGTCTTCCCTAGGGTTCCAGCCGTAACAGGCCAAGTCCCAGCCAAGCGCGCGGCCGATTTCTGCGTTGTACTCCTGCGCCATTGTTCTCTCTTTGTGATTGCCCCGGCTACGATAACGGCAGACCGTGACGCTTACTTGAGAGCCCGGGCCAGTCTCCGACCCACCTCTTGTTGCCAGAAGGCGCTGCGTTCCCGCGGTTGCCGCCGGACTTCGCGCCGGTAGTGCTTGGCCAGTTCCCGCCGACAAACCCGTTGGGCGCACGGCCCCCGCCGGGGCTACCTGCCTTTGAGCCGCTGCCTGCCGACTGGTTGCTGCCGGATTGCCCACTTTTGCTGCCGCTACTCTTGCTCATAGCCCACCCCACGAGTGCGTTGACCATCCTCGACGGAAGCAGCATCCGCCTGACATACACCTAAGGTCATCGGCGCGTCGCAGTCAAAGAGGACGCCCGAGGGGCATGTCCCCGACTGCGGTACTGCGCGACGCCGACGTTTAAATGACGTCGCTTCACGGGCAATGGATTCTCAAAACGCCACCACGCAGTTGCACGAGCGAAAGTTTGCGCCCACTTACATTGAGCGCAGAGTGGTTGAGCTGCTGTCGATTCCGCTGGCAGACGTCGTCACCGACACAGAGGTAGCGGCACGAGACGCAGGGATTTCGGACGCCAGCTTCGTGCGCCTGCGCCGGGCGATTGACCGGGTCGCTTGCGCGCAATCGGTTTTGGAGGCAATGGGGGTGAGAAGCGCTGGGGCAAGCAGCGTCACAGCAAGTCGCGGCGAGACAAGGGTGCGGCAGATGGCGACGCGGGATGCGGTGGATTTGCTGGCAAGGGAGTGGCCGGCGGATTATCCGGCCGGGGCGGTGGAGTGGTTGATTGCCGCAAGCAGCGGTGGCGCAATGTCAGTTGCCTCGAAGGCTGGCAGGTAGACAAAGCGCCGTGTCCGTCAACAGCCGCTTGCAGTAGCGGTATGGCGAAGCGCTTTTTTCAGCTACCTATACCCCTGCACCGTTGGTACAAACTTTTATATACAAGTCGGGTTTAGTACAAACTTTTATGCACAGGTACAGACTTTTATGTACATGGAAAACAACCGCCCCAACCGCCTCTCTCACTCCACCGTCACCGACTTCGCCAGATTTCACGTTTTGGCTACATCGACTTGGTCAGCAATCCGGCTTAAGCCGCCTTGGCAGACGACCCGTCCGGAACCAGCTCGGTTTTGAGCATGTCCCGGAACTGCAGCCACAGCTCCTGCAAAAGCCTTTCGCCTGGCCGCCAAGGTCTTTTCCACGAAATCCGTGGTTGAACCGATGGATTCTTCGGTGCAGATGTCAATGAGCATGTGGTGAAACCCCTACACGGCGCTGAGTTTGCTTCGCAAGACGGGACGCCTGCCGAACACGCTACGCTTCCGTGGCCTTGTGACGCACAGTTGTCCGGAGCACCTGATGACCCAGGAATTCTTGCACCTCCTCCGGCGTATACCGACCGCAAGTCAGTGCGGTTCGTGCGAAGCTATTGCGCAGGATTCCCGCACCCTGACGTCGGCTTTCCACGTTGGCGTCGTCGAGCCAGCCTGATACTCTCCGAAACAGCCCTGACGGAGAGTAGGCCGTTCCCTTAAGCGTGGCCGGGCACATCAGTGAACCAGGTATTGACCGCCCGACGCGCTCGACGCGCCATTCACGCAGCCATTTACGCCAAGGCCCCTCCGGCAGCACGAGCGTCGTGTGCGCGTGATGCACGCCCATTGGCTCGACTCGCACTTTATGGCTCTCGCTCAACGAATTCACCGGGAGGTGAACCAATTCATTCGTCCGCAGCCCGGCACCAAGAAGAAGCGCGGCCATCGCCCGGTCGCGCATCCCCTTCCACCCTTCAATGTCACACAGCGTACGAATCAAGGCCTCCTGCGCTGCCCCGTCCAACCCTGCCGGCAGCCGGAATTCGAGCGAGCGCTCCTTTGCGAATTCGAGCTGAAGGGGGTCCTGCCGCTCCAGTCCACATGAGCGAAGATGGCAATAGACCTTTTCTAGCAACTGGAGGTAACGGCGACGCGAATTAGGTTCAAGCCTCTGCTCGGCGAAGAAGTCGGTAGCGTCCATGGGGGTTGCCTCTAACAGGCTCAGTTGCCGGTCCCCCAGATGCCGGACCCACGTTGCGAACATAGCGGTGTATGTCTCCCGCGACGATTCGCGGAACTGCCCGTCAGCGATGCGCTGGCCCCAGAGCCAGGAAAGGAAAGTTTTCGCTGGCTCCTGTTCCCAAGAGGCAAGGCTATTCGCAGGCCAGAAATCCAAAACATGCGACGGTGCCGACACATCTGCACGCGGACCTTCGTACATTGCATCCCCAAAAGTGTATGCGCATCGGCCAAGAAGGAAGGACGGCCATGGACGCTGCACATTTCATATAGAACGATACTGCCGTCTCGGCGCGACATTTACGCGGACTTTAAGTCAGTGACGATAGCAAGTACAAAACGTCTCGCGCGTAATGCAGACGCGACGGCCGGAGGGTACTCCGATGTGAGCTATCAATAGGCCTAGGGTATTGAGAATCTCGGGCAATAGGTTCGTTATTTGGTACGAGTCCGACCGACTTAATTGTCCACCGACAGACTTAATTGTTTCCTATCAGTTGGGAAATCGTCAGCGCCATGAAAGCTTCTGTTGGTGATCGGGAAAGGTGATCATGATAGTCCGGATGGGACTGTTTCAAAGCGCGGGTGCGGCATAGGATCGGTTTGTCGTCCTCCACCCCATCCACTTTTCCCGTCCATGAAAATTCCGCTGATGATCCTGAGCGCCGCGCTGATTTTTAGCGGCGGCGCGTTTGCCGCCGAGCCCGACACGCTGCGCCTCGGTATCGATCCGAGCTATCCGCCGATGGACGTCAAGGCGCCTGACGGCACCTTCAAAGGCTTCGACGTCGATCTCGGCAACGAAATCTGCCGGCGCATCCACGCGCGTTGTGAGTGGGTGGAACTCGAATTCGCGGGGATGATTCCGGCGCTGCAGGCGCGCAAGATCGATGCGATTCTGTCGTCGATGGCGATCACCGAGAAGCGCGAACAACAGATTCTCTTTTCGTCGAAGCTCTTTCAATTCAAGTCGCGCTTGATCGCCCGAGAGGGTTCCGCGCTCGCGGGCGGCTTGAATGCGCTGGCCGGCAAGCAGATCGGCGTGCAGTCCGGCACGCAGTTCGAAGGCTACGCGCTGAAAAACTGGGCGCCGATCGGCGCGCACGTGGTCGCCTATAAGAGTCAGGACGAAGTATTCGCCGACTTGCGCAATGGCCGGCTCG
The DNA here is from genome assembly GCF_049177125.1 of Paraburkholderia sp. DD10. Taxonomy (NCBI): domain Bacteria; kingdom Pseudomonadati; phylum Pseudomonadota; class Betaproteobacteria; order Burkholderiales; family Burkholderiaceae; genus Paraburkholderia; species Paraburkholderia sp. DD10. The sequence continues at coordinate 206,128 of NZ_CP185392.1, forward strand.
ACGGCGCGCTGCTCGGTTCGGTGGAAGCGGACATCGGCTTTTTGCGCACGCCGGCGGGCAAGGGTTTTGCGTTTGTCGGCGAACCGCTTTCGATGGGCGACCGCGGCGTGGGCATCGGTTTGCGCAAGGATGAGACCGCGGTGCAGGCGTCCATGAACGCGGCGATCGCTTCGATGCTCAAGGACGGCACGTATGCGCGGATCGCGAGGAAGTACTTCGACTTCGATCCCTACGGCAACTGATCGTTTAGCTTCTTACTCTTTCTATCTTCTTCAGATCATCCGCTCATGAACAGGCAATCGATTCCGCTCTTGTCGCCGGCTATCGGCACGCACCGCGAACTGGTGTCGTTTCACTTCGGTCCGGCTGGGAGCGGAGAGAAGATCTATATCCAGTCGTCGCTGCATGCCGACGAAACGCCCGCGATGCTGACGACTGTTTTGCTCAAGCGTCGATTGCTAGAACTCGAAAAGCGGGGCGCGCTGAATGCGGAAATCGTGCTGGTGCCGGTGGCGAATCCGGTTGGACTCGGCCAGTACCTGCTGGGTCAATTTCTTGGACGATTCGATTTAGGCAGCGGCAAGAACTTCAATCGGCACTTCATGCAGTTCCCGAAACTGATAGCGCGGGCGAAGGAGATTCTCGGTTCCGACGCGAAAGAAAATCGGCGGATCGTTCGTGAACTGATTGCGGCTGAGTTGACGGAACAGAAGCCGTTGACTGAATTCGAGTCCTTGCAATTGGCTTTGCTGAAGCTCTCTTTCGACGCGGATGTCGTGATCGATTTGCATTGTTCCCTGGAAGCGGCAATGCATCTCTATACGAGCGAAGCAGCGTGGCCTGAGTTCGAACCATTGGCCCGGTATCTCGGCGCGCAAGCTTCGCTGCTTGCCACTAACTCAGGCGGCGAGTCGTTCGATGAGACGCATGGCTTGTTGTGGTGGAAGTTGCAGCAGGATATGCCGGCGGATAAACCGGTGCCGAATGGAACGATTGCGGTGACGGTTGAATGCCGCGGGCAGCGCGATGTTTCTTATGAAACGGCGCAAGAAGATGCCGACGCGCTTGTCGATTATCTCGCGTGGCGCAAGGCGATTCTGATCGACGCGAAGCCGCTGCCCGAACTGCCGACGCCCGCGACGCCGCTCGCCGGCAGTGAGCAGTTTTATGCGCCGGTGAGCGGAATCCTGATTCATCGCGCGAAGATTGGTGACAGGATTCGCGTCGGCCAGGCTTTGTTCGATATCGTCGATCCGTTGACCGATGAGACAACCACGGTGTCGAGCAATACCGAAGGCGTGTTTTATATGCGGCGGGCGATCCGGTTCGTGACGGCCGGCGCGCCGCTGGGGCGTGTGACGGGCACGCGGCCGTTCACGACGGGGGTTTTGCTGGGAGCGTGAGGGTTTTGCGTCCCCCAGCGCTCCCAACGCGACTTAACCTGTAACCAGAACCGGCGCGACCGCAGCCGGATCGCTGATACTCGGCCGCCCATTTTCGACGTGACCCGCCAAGCGACGCGAGAAACTCGCGTCGTCGTTACTCGTCACCGTCAAGTCGTACCAGTGATGGCTCGAGGCCAGCACCCACGCCTCTTCGATATGCGCGCCGGCGGGCACCAGCACCGGACGCACGCGCGCACCGTAAGCGTTGTCGGTCACCGTCAAGCGAGCCACGCCACCGCCCTTGTTGCTGAAACTCAGAAACACGTTGCCGTTCGCCACGTCGTATTGCACCTTCACTTCAGGCTGCGCCGGCTTGTCGTTGCCGCGAGAACTCGCGGCCTTCTGCGTGTCGCCCGCGAACTTCCGAACGAAACCATTCGGCCCGAACACCTCGAACGTATAGGCGCCATTCGTCGTCGTCAGGTCGAACGTCTCCTTGAGCGACTTGCCCGCCTCGACCGTGTAACGCCACGGACCATCCGTGCGGTTCGTCGCGTACACGTAGAAATGCGCGCCCTGGTCGCCGGAATTCCCGAACGAAATCTCGAACGTGTTCTTCTTCACATCCGCGTGGCCGTTTACATGCAACTCATACGGCAACGCGCGCGCGAAACGAATCCCGCTTTCCTGCGGATCGATCGCGCCAGGCGCAGCGGGTACGGTCGGCTTCGGCTGGGTCGCGCACTGGTTGTCGGCGATGCTCTTGTAGTTGCTCGTGTCCGGCAGCGGCGGCACCTTGGAGTCCGGCGTGCGGAAATCGAATGCAGCCGTCAGGTCGCCGCACACCGCGCGGCGCCATGCCGTGATGTTCGGCTCAACCACACCGAACCGCGTTTCGATGAAGCGAATCACCGACGTATGATCGAACACCTGCGAGCATACAAAACCGCCCTTGCTCCACGGCGACACGATAGTCATCGGCACGCGTGGTCCGAGGCCATACGGCAAACCGTCGGCGGTATAGCTGCCGCCGCGCGCGGGATTCACCACGTTGTGAATTTCGCCCTCGGTGCTCACCGTCGACTTGCCTTGCGCGGGCGTCGTCGCCGGTTGCGGCGGCACGAGGTGATCGAAGAAGCCGTCGTTCTCGTCGTACATGATGAACAGCACGGTCTTGCTCCACACCTCGGGATTCGACGTCAGCGCATCGAGCACCTGCGACGTGTACTCCGCGCCATACGCGGGCGTATAGCTCGGGTGTTCCGAGTACGCGGCGGGCGGGCACAGCCACGAGACTTGCGGCAGCTTGTTCGCCAGCACGTCGGCCTTCAGATCGGCGATCGTGCGAACGGTTTGCGCGCGCTCATACAAAGGCGAGCCCGGCTGCGCGTTGATGAAGTTCGTGAAGTTCTGCAAGACGTTGGTGCCGTAGTTGCCGTTCAGCGGATCGGCGCCCGTCAGACCCTGCTGATACACCTGCCACGAAATGCCCGCGGCTTGCAGGCGTTCCGGGTACGTGGTCCACGAGAGCAACTGATAATTCGGCGGACCGTCGCCGTCGACGAAATCGTTGTTGTCGAGCAGCGGACCGCCCAGCGTGCCGGTCGGATCGACCATGCCGGTCATCAGATATGAACGGTTCGGGTGCGTCGGTCCCGGCAGCGAGCAGAAGTAAGCATCGCAGACGGTGAAGGCATCGGCCAGCGCGTAGTGGAATGGAATGTCGCTGCGCAGGTGATAGCCCATCGTCATGTCGGTCTTGGTGGCCGGCCACTGGTCGTAGCGGCCGCCGCCGATCGCGGCATGGGTCTTGTACCAGGAGTGATCGAGATCGCCGACGCATTGCGCGCTGGTCGTGGACGTATCCAGATGGAACGGCAGCACCGGCTTCGTGGGGTCGGCCTTCGACGGCTGATACCACACCGGCTTGCCGTTCGGCAGCGGAATCGGGAAGCGGTCGTTGTAGCCACGCACACCGCGCAGGTGGCCGAAGTAGTGGTCGAACGACCGGTTCTCCTGCATGAACACGACGATGTGCTCGACGTCGCGAATCGTGCCCGTGCGCGAAAACGCGGGCACGGCAAGCGCATTGCGAATCGACTCGGGCAGCGCGGTTAGCGCGGCGGCAGCGCCGGCGGACGATGCCACGGTCTGCAGGAAACGGCGACGGCTATTTGATGTCATCGAATATCACCTTCTGCGGGGGGAAAGAATAGCGCGCCTCGCGCGCCGGGGGAATGGGCTTGGGGAGTTAGTTGCTGCCGGCGCTGTCGCCTGGTGCGTAACGCATCACGGGCGCGACTTGCCGGCTGTCGGCGGCGAGACTGGCTTGCATGTTTTGCGTGATTGCGTCGGAAGCGGCGAACGGGTTCTCCGCGAGCGGTGTGGACGCCGCGGATGACGTCCCCGCGTTTTGCGCAACATCGTTGTTGTTCGCAATCGTGGGCGACGAAGATGCCGAGGTTGTTGAAGCAGTGGCAGCCGGTGGCGAATCATCCGCGCCGCAGCCGCTCAACGCATACATTGCAAGCGCGATAAACAGCGCACTCGCGAGGCGTTTGTCTCTTCTCATGTCCGCATCCGGTTTCGTGAAAGCGGATGCAGTCTCTAATCCTTCCGAGAAATATTTGTGAAACGTTTGAGAGTCAGTGAAACTTGTTCGATGCGTCGGTTCTTCGAAAGGCGATGGAAAGCGATCAGCAGGACAATGTTCACCGCAGCGCCATATGTCCGGTCGTTTTGGCGTATCGAAAGATCACGGCTTGGCCTATTCCGGTAAATTCATGACACGCATCGAAAGACCTTTCGACATCACGCGTCTCGAAGACGAATGGCTCGAAGCGGATGGCTTCGGCGGATTCGCATCGGGCACGGTCGGCACGCTGCGCACGCGCCGCTATCATGCGTTGCTGCTCACCGCGACGCGAGCGCCGGGAGGGCGCATCGCGCTCGTCAACGGCGTGGAGGCGTGGCTCGAAACCGATGGCACGCGTTATCCGCTGAGCATGCAGCGCTATGTGCCGGACGTGGTCTATCCCGACCTGGCGCCGAGCCTTCTTCAATTCGACACCGTGCCGTGGCCGACGTGGCGGTTTCAGCTCGATACGCAGGGGGTGCTCACCGCCGAGGTATTCGTGACCAAGGCGACGCGCGAAACGGTGTTGCGTTGGCGGCTCGACGGCGCGATCAACGGCGTTCAGGCGTTACCCGCGATGCGCGCATTCACCTTGAAAGTGAGACCGTTGCTATCGGGCCGCGACTATCACGCGTTGCACCACGAAAATCCCGCGTTCAATTTCAACGCGCGGATCAGCAACGGCGACGCATGCGTGAGTTGGCAACCCTACGGCGACGTGCCGCTGATCAGCGCAGTCACGAACGGCGTCTACACGCACGCGCCCGATTGGTATCGGAACTTCTGCTACGTTCGCGAGCGCGAGCGTGGCCTCGACTTCAGCGAGGATCTCGCGACGCCCGGCGTATTCAGCTTCGATCTGGCGGCGAGCGAGGCGGTGATGATCCTCAGCGCGCCGAGCGTCACGGCCGCGTGCACGGCCGCATCCGCCAGCGAGCCGACAGCGCAGCCAGGCGCGCGACCACCAACCGCGCATGCCGCGGAGTTGGCGCGCATCGAGGAGCAACGCCGCGGCGCACTCGGCTCGCGGCTGCAACGTTCCGCCGATGCCTACGTGGTCACGCGCAACGAAGGCCGCACGATCCTCGCGGGCTTTCCGTGGTTCACCGACTGGGGCCGCGACACGTTCATCGCGATGCGCGGCTTGCTGATCGCATCGGGCCGGCTCGACGAGGCCGAAGCGATCCTGCTCGAATGGTCGGGCACGCTATCGCAAGGCATGCTGCCGAACCGTTTTCCCGACTATGGCGACGCGCCCGAATACAACTCGGTGGATGCGTCGTTGTGGTTCATCGTCGCCCTGCACGACTATCTGGCGACGGGACACGCGAGCGCCGCCACGCGAACGCCCTTGCAGCGAGCCGCCGAAGCCATCCTCGCGGGCTATACGAACGGCACGCGCTTCAACATCCAGGCTTCCGCCGCCGATGGCCTGTTGAACGCCGGCGTCCCCGGCATGCAACTCACGTGGATGGATGCCAAGGTCGGCGACTGGGTCGTCACGCCGCGCATCGGCAAACCGGTCGAAGTACAGGCGCTGTGGATCAACGCATTGCGCATTGCAGCAACGTGGAACCCGCTGTGGCTACCGCCCGCCGAGTATGTGTTGCAAGCGTTTCGCGAGCGCTTCGTCGATTCGTCCACGCAGGCGCTGTTCGATAACGTCGACGTGGATTTCATTGAAGGCCGCGTCGATCGCTCGATCCGCCCGAATCAGATTTTTGCCGTGGGCGGTCTGCCGTTTCCGTTGCTCGAAGGCGCGGCGGCGCGCGCGGTGCTCGACCAGGTCGAGGCGCATCTGCTCACGCCGCTTGGCCTGAGAACGCTGGCGCCGTCCGATCCCGCCTATCGCGGGTATTACGGCGGTCCGCCGCTGGAGCGCGATGGCGCCTATCATCAAGGAACCGTATGGCCGTGGCTGCTGGGCCCGTTCGTCGAAGCATGGCTGCGGGTGCGCGGCAATGCGGCGGACGCTCGCGCCGAAGCCAAGGCGCGTTTTCTCGATCCGCTTCATGCGCATCTCGACCACGCCGGCCTCGATCATCTCTCGGAGATCGCCGGCGGCGACGCTCCGCATGCGCCTGGCGGCACGCCGTTCCAGGCGTGGTCGCTCGGCGAGTTGCTGCGCGTGGAGAAGCTGCTTGCCTAGTTGAAGCCCAAGGTTACGCAAACCGCGCTAGGATGTGAGTCCCACCGCAAGCCTGATGCAAGGACGTCGTCATGCCACCGCTTCGCGCCGCCAATCTGCTCGCCACCGTTGAGGGTTCACGCCTGCATTCGGCCGACTGTGCACATTGGCAACGCTGGGGACCGTATCTCAGCGAGCGTCAGTGGGGCACCGTGCGCGAGGATTACAGCGCGGACGGCACCGCCTGGGATTACTTTCCGCACGACCATGCGCGCAGCCGCGCCTACCGTTGGGGCGAGGACGGCATCGCCGGTTTCGGTGACGACACGCTGAGCTGGTGCGTGTCGCTCGCGCTGTGGAATCGCCGCGATCCGATCCTGAAAGAGCGTCTTTTCGGCCTCACCAACGCGCAGGGCAATCATGGCGAGGACGTGAAGGAGCTGTACTTCTACCTCGACGGCACGCCCACGCATTCGTACATGCGAATGCTCTACAAGTACCCGCACGCCACGTTTCCGTACCAGGACCTGATCGAGGAAAACGCGCGCCGCGGCGGCGACATGCCGGAGTATGAAATCCTCGACACCGGCGTATTCGACGACTTGCGTTATTTCGACGTGCAGGTCGAATACGCGAAACATGCGCCCGACGATATTCTGATGCGCGTGACGATCGAGAATCGCGCGGACGAGGCGGCCTCCCTCGACGTGCTGCCGCAAATCTGGGCGCGAAATTCGTGGTCATGGAAGGAAAACAAGGAGAAGCCGTCGCTCGCCATCCGCACGGATCACAACGGCGAAGCGCATGTGCTCGGGCATCATCGCGTACACGACCCGATCGTGGTGACGGCATGGTCGAAAGACGCGCCGCGCATCACGTGGCTGTTCTGCGAGAACGATACCAACGTCAAGCGCCTTTTCAACATGGAAGGCACGGGCCCGTTCAAGGACGGCTTCAACGATTACCTCGTGCACGGCGACGAACAGGCGATACGCCGCGACGCCGGCACGAGGGCTGCGGCGCATGCGCCGATCGAACTCGGGCCGCATGGGCGCGCCGTGGTGTACATGCGCTGGTGTCCGCAGGGCAACCTGGGCGACGCGCAACTCGACGCCGATGCGGTGTTCGCGCACCGCATCGCCGAGGCCGACGAATTCTACGGCGCGTTGCAACACGAGATCCACGACCCCGACGCGCGTCTCGTGCAGCGTCAGGCGCTCGCCGGCATGCTATGGTCCAAGCAGTACTACCAGTACGACGTGCAGCGCTGGCTGGACGGCGATCCGCTGCAACCCAAGCCGGCCGCCTCGCGCAAACACGGCCGCAATGCGGACTGGCGGCACCTGTGCAATGCGGACATCGTGTCGATGCCGGACAAGTGGGAATACCCGTGGTACGCATCGTGGGACCTGGCGTTTCATGCGGCCGCTTTCGCGCTGATCGATCCGGCGTTTGCGAAGCGTCAGTTGCTGCTGCTGGTGAAAGACCGCTATCAGCACCCCAACGGCCAGTTGCCCGCCTACGAATGGGCCCTCAGCGACGCCAATCCGCCCGTGCATGCGTGGGCCGCGTGGCGTGTCTACGAGATCGACCGCGCGCTCACGGGCAAGGCGGATCGCGATTTTCTGGAACTGGTCTTTCACAAGCTCCTGCTGAATTTCTCGTGGTGGGTAAACCGCAAGGACGCCGACGGCCGCAATATTTTTCAGGGCGGCTTTCTCGGGCTGGACAACGTCGGCATCTTCGACCGCTCTTCGCCTTTGCCGACCGGCGGCCACATCGATCAGGCCGACGGCACCGCGTGGATGGCCGCCTACGCGCTCGACCTGATGCGCATCGCGCTCGAACTCGCGTATGCGAATCACGTGTTCGTCGATATCGGCGTGAAGTTCTTTGAGCACTTTCTGTATATCGCCGAAGCCGTGAGTTGCGACGACGGCTGCGATACGGGCCTGTGGGACAGCGAGGACGAATTCTTCTACGACAAGCTGCGCCTGCCCGACGGCAGCAGCGTGCCGATGCGCGTGCGGTCGATCGTCGGTCTGATTCCGCTCTTCGCCGTGCACGTGCTTGAAGAACACTTGCATGGCCACTTGCCGTGTCTGCGCGAGCGGCTCGTCTGGTTCCTCGAACATCGCCCCGATCTGGCGAAGCTGGTCTCGCGCTGGAACGAGCCGGGCAAGGGCAATGCGCTGCTGCTCTCAGTATTGCGCGGACACCGCATGAAAGCTTTGCTGCGCCGGGCGCTCGACGAAAGCGAATTCCTCTCCGACCACGGCGTGCGCGCGCTCTCGCGATTCCATCGCGACCATCCGTTCGTGTTCAACCACAACGGCAACAGCTTTTGCGTCAAGTATCTGCCGGCTGAATCGGATACGCGCGTGTTCGGCGGCAACTCGAACTGGCGCGGTCCGGTGTGGATGCCGGTGAACTATCTGCTGATCGAATCGCTATACGAATTTCACCGCTATTACGGCGACGAGTTTCGTGTCGAGTATCCAACCGGCTCGGGGCAAAAGTTCTCGCTCAGCGAGATCGCCGACGAACTGGCGCGCCGTGCCACCACGCTGTTCCTCAAGAACAGGGACGGCGAGCGTCCGGTGATGGGCGCGTATCCGCTGTTGCAAGCCGACCCCCGGTCGCGCGATCTGATTCTGTTCCACGAGTATTTCCACGGCGACAACGGGCGCGGCGTGGGCGCTTCGCATCAAACCGGGTGGAGCGGGCTCGTCGCATTGTTGCTGCAACCGCGCGCCATGGCGGCGTCGGGCAATGTGCCGCTGGCGGGCGAACCGGAGCGCGCGCCGATTCCGACCGCGCCCACGCCGGCCATGCCGGAACCGGAGCCCGAACGTGAGCCGGTCCTGGCTTCCGCATCGGCGCCTGTATGGCGTGCCCGGCTGCGCACCTGAACGCCGGCTGCGGCCGGGTTCAGGCGCGGTCTTTCCTGTATCGCCAGGTTCTTTTCATTGCTTTTCGAACGTGAATCCCATGTCGACTACACCGAATACCCCGCCATCCGATAGCCCCGGCCGCGAACTTAGTTGCAAGATCAGCGCGCGGGCGCACGATGCACCCGCCTCGCCGGCCGGCAAGCGGCCCGCGCCGCCTTGCACGCTGGTGATCTTCGGCGCGGCCGGCGATCTGACGAAGCGGCTCCTGATGCCCGCGCTGTACAACCTCGCGGTGGACGGCCTGCTCGACGGCGGCATGAAAATCGTCGGCGTGAATCATGGCGAGCGTGGGACGAGCAGGTGGCGCGACGATTTGCACGCGTCGCTGCGGCAGTTCGCGGCGGACAAAGCGAGCACCTTCCACGCCGGCAAGCTCGACGACACAGCGTGGGACTGGGTCGCGCAACGCCTCGACTACATGGCCGGCGAATTCGAATCGGACGAGACGTTTGCGATGCTCAAGCGGAAGCTCGATCACACGCCGGGCGGCAACGTGATCTTCTATCTCGCGGTCGGCTCGCGCTTCTTCAAACCGATCGTCGAGCATCTCGGCCAGGCGGGCTTGCTGAAAGAAGGCGAGGGAGCTAGCGGCGGCTTTCGCCGCATCGTGATCGAGAAACCGTTCGGCACCGATCTCGCCTCGGCGCGCGATCTGAACGCGCACATTCTGTCGTATGCGAGGGAATCGCAGGTGTATCGCATCGATCACTTTCTCGGCAAGGACACCGTGCAGAGCATTCTCGCCGTGCGCTTCGCGAATGCGCTGTTCGAGCCGATGTGGCGGCGCGAGTACATCGACAGCGTGCAGATCACCGCGGCCGAGACCCTCGGCGTGGAAGGGCGCGGCAAGTTCTACGAGCAGACCGGCGCGTTTCGCGACATGGTGCCGAACCATCTGTTCCAGTTGCTCGGCATGGTCGCGATGGAACCGCCCAATTCGTTCGACGCCGAAGCCGTGCGCGACAAGAAGGCCGAGATCTTCGACGCGATCCAGCCGCTGAAGCCGGACGACGTCGTGTTCGGTCAATACGAAAACGGCCCGGCGGGCATCGGTTACCGCGAGGAGCCGGACGTCGCGCCGAACAGCACGACCGAAACCTACGCGGCGGCCCGCGTGTTCATCGAGAACTGGCGCTGGGCCGGCGTGCCGTTCTATCTGCGCACCGGCAAGCGGCTCGCCGCGCGCCGCACGGAGATTGCAGTGCAGTTGAAACCCGTGCCGTTCCGTTTGTTTCGCGACACACCCGTCGACGCATTGACGCCGAACGTGCTGGCCTTGCGCATCGATCCGGCGCACGGCACGAGCTTCGACTTCAACGTGAAAACGCCGGGGCCGGTGATGCGGATCGGCGCGGTGCAGTCGTCGTTCGATTACGGCGACTTCTTCGCGGAGCGTGCCAACGTCGGTTATGAAACCTTGCTGTACGACTGCATGCTCGGCGACGAGACGTTGTTCCAGCGTGCGGACAGCATCGAAACGAGCTGGTGCGCGGTGGACGACGTGCTGCATCCGAAAACCGGCGGCGCGCTTGCGGTGCACGGTTATGAGGCCGGCAGCGACGGACCCGCGCAAGCGGATGCGCTACTGGCGCGCAACGGCCATGCATGGCGGCCATTGAAAAAGAACGCAATCGAGAAGAAGTGACGCGATCCAACGCTTCAATACACGATACAACCGGGGGACACCGTGGCGACACGTAAGGCGAAAGTAAAAGACAGCACCGAGCGGATTCTCGCGATCGACGTTGGCGGCAGCGGCCTGAAAGCCGCAATCATCGGTGCCGACGGTCAGATGCAAACCGAGCGCATGCGCGTGGCGACGCCGCATCCGTGCACGCCGGATCAACTGGTGGATGCGCTGGCGAAACTGGTCGAGCCGCTCATCAAACAGGCGCCGCCTTCGCTCATGTCGATCGGTTTTCCCGGCGTGGTGCGTAATAACCGCATTCTCACGGCGCCGCACTTCGGCATCGAGGGCTGGCACGACATTCCGCTCGCGGATGCGTTGGCGCAACGCCTGGGCGGTTTGCCGGTTCGCATGATCAACGACGCCGAGATGCAGGGCTTTGCCGTGATCGAAGGCCACGGCATCGAATTCGTGCTGACGCTGGGCACGGGCGCGGGCACGGCGCTCTTTCGCGACGGCGAGCTGATGCCGCACCTGGAGCTTGCGCATCATCCGGTGAGCAGGAAAGGCGTCGCATACGACGAGTACATCGGCGAGGCCGCGCGTGAACAGGTGGGGAATAAGCGCTGGAACCGGCGCGTGCAGAAGGTGATCGGCATTCTGGACTCGCTGGTGAATTACGACAGGTTGTGGATCGGCGGCGGCAACGCGGCGCGTCTCACGATCGAGTTGCCGGCGAACGTCGCAACCGTTTCGAACGATGCGGGTATTCAGGGCGGCGCGCGGCTATGGCATCCGAAGTCCGTGCGCGAAACGCGGCAATTGCCCGAGGCGAATGAACGGACCGGGCGTTTCAAATGACCGGTTCCACAAGCGGCACCTGGCGGAATAAGAACATGTCGACGGAATAAAGCGCTCGGTCTAAACGTTTGCCCTCGACGGGCACCCCACTTTCCAACGGATCAACAAATGAAAACATCGCGCCGTCATTTCCTGCTGTTGAGCGTGGGCGTGGGCTCATCGCTCGTGCTGTCGCGCGCCGCGTTCGCCGACACCGCCAACGCGCTCAGCGAAGCCGATCCGAAGGCGCAAGCCGTCGGCTATAAAGAGGACGCGTCGAAGGTCGATAAAGCGAAATTCCCCGGCTATGCCGCCGGGCAAACCTGCGGCAATTGCTCGCTGTTCCAGGGCAAAGCCACCGACGCCTACGGCGGCTGCACGCTGTTCGGCGACAAGCAGGTGGCCGCGCGCGGCTGGTGCGGTTCGTATACGAATATGTGAGCGGCGCGTTCGTTGGTTGAACACGCGCTGCGTGCGCGCGGATTCGGCGCGCTTCAGCGCAACGCGCCCAGCGCCAGTTCGTGCGAATGGCCGATCCATACCGCGGCGTCGCGATGATCGCGCAGGGCGTCGCCGGTATTCGGATGCAGGAAAACATCCAGCGCGCCGTGATTCAACGCGAGCCAGCCGACCAGTTCGGCGAACTGCTCGTGCGCGAACGCGAGCTGATACGACCACATGGGATGCGGTCCGACAGGCCGTTCGTGGAAACGGCCCATTTGCAGCTTGCCGTTCCAGCGCGCTTCGATTTGCTCGCGAAAGGCCCACGCGGCGTCGCGGCTGCTCGAATCGAAATAAACGTGAGCGTGCCAGTTGGCAATTACTGAGGGGTCGCGAAAGGTCATAACAAAGTCCGTTGGGTTCGACGCGTCGGGGCAGTCCTTATCCGCCATTTATTCTGCTTCGGTTTCCGCCGACGCGCGCGGCGCACGCCTCATGTGAAACTGTCTGTCATCTTCGCCGATGGTTTCGAAGCCCAGGCGCTCGTACAGGCGCTTCGCGGGATTGCCTTTGAGCACCTTCAGCGCGACCGGCAGCGCTTCCTTCTGCGCGGCTTGCAGGACGGTATGCAGCACGCGTTCGCCGATGCCGCGCCCTTGGTGTTCAGGCGAGATTTGCAATTGCATGACGACCCATTCCGTGTCGGTGCGGTGTGCTTTGAGCAAGCCGGCCGGCGCGCCGTCGATGCAGATCACGCGTGCTGCGTCGTAACGATGCAGCACGCGCGCGCGATGTTCGGCGTCGTCCGAAGCGTCGCCGGCGCGTGCGAGGTGTTCGGTCATGGTCGCCTTGCGCAGGTCGAACAGAAAGGCCTCGTCGGCGCTCAGCGCCGGGCGCAGGGTGAGGGCGGGTTCGTGATCGGACATGTTGGTAACGTTTCCGGCGAGGGCGACGGTCAGTAAAAATTGGCGTGAATTGTCGAGCCAGCAGCGCTTTTTTACCACGGGGTCAGGTTGTCGCCTCTGGACTTCATTGCTCGAAGCACACGCCGATGTCATCGACCGATGCTCTTATCGATGCGGATCAGCGTTATCGCCGCGCGCGCCGCCTCAGGCACCGCCGGACTTTGCAGCTTGTGAGACGAGGTACGGCCTCAGTGGGCGTCATCAGGCGCAGCGACCCGCCGCGCCTTGGTTTGCAAATTGGCATGCGCTTTGCTTTTGTCTCACCCGCGAACCGGCGAGTGCGCAATTTCGATGCCTGCTCGCGCAAGGCGGCGAACCGCCGCGCGGCCGGCGTTTCGTTCAGTTTCTTCCGGCGTCGTTCGTTCAACACGGCGAATGGCTTAATGAACTTTGCGAGGTGGGCTATGGAGATTATCGAGCTTGAACCTAGCGTCTCGGCAGACGGACGCGCGGTGATTTTCCAGCTTTCGGCGCGAGGGCGGGAGCTCGAATGCGCTGTGACGCGCGAGGCGCTGGAACAGCACTTCTGGCTGCAACGCGACGCCGGCGAGGAACGCGTACTGAAGACCTTCGCGGACGGACGCAAGCGCATCATCGCCGTCGCCGAACGAAAGATGCTGGCGCGGCCCGGCGAAAAAGTCCTGTTGACGATCAGCGACTTCGCCGCGCGAGGTTGACGTCTTTCGCCGGGTCGAGCGTCGCTCGGCACCGGCCCGTCCGCCAGATAACTCACCACACTCACCACGGCGTAACCGGCCCGCACGCCTCTGACATCGGATCAAAGCGCCGCGTTACGCCGATTCGTCAAATTAGCCTGCCAATTCCCCTCGCTTCGGCCAATTGCCGTCGCATGCTCTCGCCTACACTGTTTTCCATGGAGCGACAAAACACCGAGCCCCATCGACGCGGTCTCCCCCCGCGTTGTTTTGAACCGTACCGTTGATGGCAGTGTGCCGCGTTGTCGAATGCGGCAGGGCAGTAAAGCAGTAGGAAGTAGAAGCAATGCAAACGGCGCGCGATCCACGCAAGAAGCGCGCGAATCAGTAGGGGGTTGCAGCCAGGCGTAGTTGAAGGCGAAGGACCCGGCTGCGATGCAGTCGCAGTACAAGGCAGCACCCGCTTTTGCAGTAGCAGTAGGAACAACAAGCACGGCAGCAACAGCAGCAATAGCAGTTCAGTCGGTAATCGCTTTTTGCAGCAGCAGTTGAGGTAGCAACAGCTTGATTGGTTTGCGGTGGTGACAGGTCGGCAGGCATCCACGCGCATGCACGACCCTTCCATCCTGTCCGGCCCTGTTCTCTCGCGGGAACAGGGTCTCTTTTTCGTTTGAACCACTCCTCCGACGTTTAAGCCGGCCTTAATAGTTGCTTGCCATGATGGCGACACGGTCTCGCAGTCGAGCCCTGTCAAGCCGCCGGCGTTTCGGCGGCGCTTATCGCCGAAGTCGTGCAGAATTCGGTGGTCGAGCTGAAAGTCAGCGAAGGAGGTTGAACGATATGTCCAGTAAGTCGCGAGTCCGCAAGCACAGCCAGTCGGCCATGTCCCCGCTGTTGCGCGCGCTGACCTTTAGCCGCACCGCACACGAGCCAGTCACCACGGCGATGGTCCTGCAGGCCTATAGCGCGCTCGACGCGTTCCGGCACAGCCACGGCTCGCGGACGCTCCACACGACGTTGAGCCGGCATTTGCTGGTCTCGCAAGAGCTTGCGCGGCTTGGGCTTGGTGAGGACTTGCTGGCCGACATCGAAAGCGCGCATGCCGCGATGGTTCAGGTCGACGCCCGCGAGCATCGCGACGGCGCGTGGACCGTCGAGGACGACGAATACGCCCGCCTGTGCGCGGCGCTGGCGATTCTGGACGGGCAATTGTCCGTCGCATCGTTGAGTGAGATTGCGAGCGCCGAAGCGCGAATGATCGAAGGCTTGATGCGCTCCGCGCAGATGCGGGCGATCGCCGAAGCGGCGGTCTGATCGGTACGGCAGTCTCGCTCCGATACTGCGCCAACGAAAACGCCCCGCATGGGGCGTTTTTGCATTGCAGCGGCTTCGCGCCGTGCAGCGAAAACCGGCGATCGACGCAAAAAAGCCTCTCCGTGCCGCGCGGAGACGACGAGTCTCCGTAAAGATCCCAATCGACCGCCACGCCGGCGTCGGGCAGCGTTTGCCGGAGTGATCCGCGCTTGCTAGACTGCCTCACCCTACCTACCGCAAGCGCGTTGTTTGCGTTCATACGCGTACCGGGCGTTCACGTCCGCGGCGCGATCAATCGGAGACGCCATGTCTTACATGCTGCTCATCGTCGAACCCCCGCATCAACGCATCGAGCGCGGCGAAGCCGCGGGGCGCGAAGTCTACGACCAGATGGTGCGTTTCGCCGCCGACCTGAAAGAACGCGGCAAACTGCTCGCCGTCGAATCGCTCACCTCGACGAAAGACGCCGTGCGCGTGCAGGTGCGCAACGGCCAGCCGAAACTGCTCGACGGCCCGTTTGCCGAAGCCAAGGAAATGATCGGCGGTTTCTTCCTGCTCGATTGCGAAAGCCGTGACGAAGCCGTGGCGATCGCGCAAGCCTGTCCGGCGGCGTCGTGGTGCACCGTCGAGGTTCGCAAGCTCGGACCTTGTTTCGCGTAAGCGATAGGCGCATCCGTTGGCATTGACCGGGGGTTTTCCCTGGCGCGTCGCTAGGGTGTCGATCCGGTCGTGCATCGCTCGTCGTGTGAGTAAGGAGCCAGCAAGGCTGCACGGCTCTCCCTCTCACCACGAAAAGGAGTAACGGCGATGCGATTCATGATCCTGGTCAAGGCGACGGCCGCCAGCGAAGCCGGCGACATGCCCGACGAAGCGCTGCTGGCCGCGATGGCGACCTACCACGAAGAACTGGCCAGGGCCGGCGTGCTGCTCGACGCCACCGGCTTGCAACCGAGTTCGAAGGGCTGGCGGGTTCACTACAGCGGCGGCAAGCAGACCGTGGTGGAAGGTCCGTTCGCGGAAACGAAGGAACTGATCGCCGGCTACACGTTGATTCAGGTCCGCTCGCGCGAGGAGGCGATGGAATGGGCACGGCGCTTTCCGGCGCCCTTCGGTGAGCAGGCCGAGGGCGAAATCGAAGTGCGCCAGCTATTTCAACTCGACGACTTCGAACCCGGCCCGCAAGTCGAGCGATTCCGCGAACTGGAAGCGGCCAGGCGCTGAGCCGCGCGTCGATCCGAACGCCGCGCCGCATGCGCGGCGGCACCTGCCCCAACGCGCGGTCGCCGCGCAGCACCACCTGACCAACGGATGCTCATCATGCACAAGCAGATTTACGTCAATCTCGCCGTCGACAATCTCGAACGGTCGAAGGCCTTCTTCAGCGCGATCGGTTTCAGCTTCGAGCCGCGATTCACCAACGACCAGGCGGCGTGCCTGATCCTCGGCGAGAACCTCTACGCGATGCTGCTCGTCAAGGCGCTGTTCAAGTCGTTTACGCATAAGGCGCTTTGCCACCCGAAGGAAAGTACCGAGGTGCTGGTGGGCCTGTCATGCGAACGCCGGGGCGAGGTGGATGCGCTGGTCGCGAGGGCGCTCGCCGCGGGCGGCACGGCGCCGCGCGCGCCGCAGGACTACGGCTTCATGTACGGCCACGGCTTCGAGGACATCGACGGGCACGTGTGGGAGCTGATCTACATGGACCCGAACGCCCAGGCGGCGGGCTGAACTCGTGACGATACCGGCCACCCATCGTGCCATCGAGGCCGTCTGGCGGATCGAATCCGCCAAGGTCATTGCCCACGTCGCGCGGATCGTGCGCGACGTCGGGCTCGCCGAGGAGCTGGCGCAAGACGCGCTGGTGGCCGCGCTCGAGCATTGGCCGGAGGCCGGCGTGCCCGACAATCCGGGAGCTTGGCTGATGGCCACCGCGAAAAACCGTGCGCTCGACCGCTGGCGGCAGGAAGCGCTGCATGCCCGCAAGCGCGAAGAGTTGGGCCACGATCTCGACGCGCTGGAGGCTCACCTCGTGCCCGATTTCGTCGATGCCCTCGATGCCGCGCGTGCCGACGATATCGGCGACGATCTACTGCGGCTGGTGTTCACCGCGTGTCATCCGGTGTTGTCCACCGACGCGCGCGTCGCGCTCACGCTGCGGCTGCTCGGCGGCCTCACCACCGACGAGATCGCGCGGGCGTTTCTCGTGCCCGAGCCGACCATCGCGCAGCGCATTGTGCGGGCCAAGCGCACGCTGTCGGCGGCCAAGGTGCCGTTCGAGGTGCCGCAGGCCGATGCGCGCGCGCCGCGGCTCGCGTCGGTGCTGCAGGTGATCTACCTGATTTTCAACGAAGGTTATTCGGCCACCGCCGGCGACGACTGGATGCGTCCCGCGTTATGCGAGGAAGCGCTGCGGCTTGGGCGGGTGTTGAGCGGTCTCGTGCCCGACGAAAGCGAAGTGCATGGCCTCGTCGCGTTGATGGAGATTCAGGCGTCGCGCACGCATGCACGCACCGATGCCGAGGGCCGTCCGGTGCTGCTGCTCGATCAGGATCGCAGCCGCTGGGATCCGCTTCTGATTCGCCGCGGACTGGCCGCGCTTGACGCCGCGCATGCGCTCGGCGGCGCGAGCGGTCCCTATGCGTTGCAGGCGGCGCTGGCCGTGTGTCACGCGCGCGCGCGCCGCGCCGACGACACCGATTGGGCGCAGATCGTCGCGCTCTACGACGCGCTGGCCCAGGTGGCGCCTTCGCCGGTGGTCGAACTGAATCGGGCGGTGGCGGTGGGCATGGCGTTCGGGCCGGCTGCCGGTCTGGAGATCGTCGACGCGCTCGCCGCCGATCCCGCGCTCGCCAACTATCACTGGCTGCCGAGCGTGCGCGGCGATCTGCTGGCGAAACTGGGGCGCACGGAAGAGGCGCGCGCCGAATTCGAACGCGCGGCCACGATGACGCGCAATGCGCGCGAGCGCGAGTTGCTGCTCGAACGCGCACGCGGCGGTGCGCATTGAATCGTATGAGCCGCTAGCGAATCAACTGACGCACGCCCAGCGCGACGATCAGGCCGCCGCACACGCGGTCGATCCACGCCTTGCAGCGCCGGTACGCGGTTGCGATGCGTGCGTGCGACAACGTCAGCGCGACGAATCCATACCAGCTGCTCGCGACGACGCCCACCATGCCGAGCATCGCGGCAAAGGTTCCCACGCTCACATGCGCCGGCGCGGCCGAAGAGAACACGGCGGCGAAGAACGCCATCGACTTCGGATTCGCGATGTTGGTCGCGAAACCTTGCGCGAAGGCCTGCCGGAAGCCGCCCGCCGACGCCTTCACGGTTTGCGCCGGCTTGCCCGCCGACGCGTTGACGATCAGCCGGCCGCCGAACCAGATCAGATAAGCCGCGCCTGCCACTTTCACGACCAACGCGAGCCACGGAAACGCGGTGAATACAATACCGACACCGAGAATCGCGCAGCTTGCCCAGAGCAGGTTGACCAGCACGATGCCGGCGACCATCGCGAGCGCCTCGACGCGCGTGGCCGACGCGGCCTTGTGCGCAACGGCGACGAAGTTCGGCCCGGGGATCACCACGCCGGCCACATACACGGAGAAAACGCCTAGAACGGCAGAGCCATCAATCACACACCACTCCTTATCGCGGACAGTACGGCGCGGCGCAATCCGAGGATGCGTCCGCTAGCCGTTGTTGCATCGAATCAAGCCGAGAAAAACGCCACCGCGCCCATCACCACGCCGGCCGTCGCCACCACGAACGACAGATTGCGCAGCCATCTCTTGCGAGTCAGCAAGGTGATCGCGCAAAGGGCGATCGCGACCTGGATCAACGTCGTGGCCTGCGCCCAGCGATGGTGGCCATGCAGAAGGGCTTCACTCTTGGCGTCGTTGTCCAGCACTTCCTTTTCGATCGCCTCGGCCTTCGCGCGGATCGGTTCTTTCTGCTGCTTGTACTTGTCGACATCCGCGGCGAACTTCGCGTGGGCATCGGTGTTGCCGGGCGAGAGCGCCTCGCCGAGTTCGGCGAGGTTCTGCTTTTCGCCCTTGGCCTGGTAGTAATTCCATTGGTTCGACGCTTCGGTCTTCTTGATGGCGGCTTCGTTCTTGTAGTACAGCGCCAGGTTTTCGCTGTTGCCGCTCTGATAGGCGCACAGCGCGCCGATCGTCGCGAGGACCGCCGTTATCACGGCCATGCGGCCCGCAAAGGGGTCCGCGTCATGATGGCCGGCGTGTTGGACGGCATGGTCGTGCGGACCGTGGACTTCATATTCTTCAGACATCCGATTCTCCGAGGCAGGGCTTTTCTTTTGATGTGCGGGCGGCGCGCGTGCTGGCGACATGCGTGCAAGCCGCGCTGCGATGCGCGGGTTGCGGGGCCGGCGGGCCTCAATCTTAGCGTGTGGCGAGGGGGGAGGGGGAAGGCGTTGGGTTGGGGCCGCTGGGCATACGCGCACAAAATCTGCGATCATCGCTCGCACTCTCAACGCTCCTTAACTTTCAGGCGTTCCCGCACCTTCGCCCTTCAAATGTCCACTCACTCCACCCACCTCACCACCGACCGCCTGACCCTGCGTCCGCACACCCGTGACGATTTCCTCGATAGCTATGCGATGTGGTCCGATCCCGAGGTGATCCGCTATATCGGCGGCAAACCGTTCACGCGCGAGGAAGTCTGGGCGCGTCTGCTGCGTTACGCCGGACATTGGGCGATGCTGGGTTACGGCTACTGGGTGGTGCGCGAGACGCAGAGCGGCCGGTTTCTCGGCGAGGTCGGCTTCGCCGACTATCACCGCGAGATCGAACCTTCGTTGGGCACGCCTGAAATCGGCTGGGCCCTGGACCCGGCGGCGCATGGCCGCGGCTACGCGACCGAAGCCGTGCGCGCCGCCTTGCGTTGGGCCGACACGCACTGGCCCGGCGCTGAAACGGCCTGTATCGTCGCGCCGGACAATCAGCCTTCGCTGCGCGTCGCTGACAAGTGCGGCTATCGCGAGCACCTTCGCACCACCTACAAAGGCAAGCCGACCATCGTGCTGCGTCGCGCGGCAGACGCGGCTTGAGCCGGTGGCGCGCGGTGGGCGGTGGGCGCGTCGGCGGTTGAGCGCCTCGTTGCAATCCGGTCGACGGCTCGATGCATCCAACTCGCGAGCGCTTATCGATCGCCTTCGCTAACTTGCCGCCCGCTGCTGCGCGATCAGATCCACCAGCCGCTCGACCTGCTGGCCCTGCGCATCGAAGTTGCCCGCATCCAGCCAGCGCGTGTAGCTCGAACGCAGCGCCGGCCATTCGCTATCGATGATCGAAAACCACGCGGTGTCGCGATTGCGTTCGCGATACACGATCGCCTGGCGAAAGATGCCTTCGAACGTGAAGCCGTAGCGCAACGCGGCGGCCCGCGACGGACCGTTCAGCGAATCGCACTTCCATTCGAAGCGCCGATAGCCGAGTTCGTCGAACACGTGCTTCATCAGCAGAAACATCGCTTCGGTGGCGATGCGCGTGCGCTTCAGACGCGGCGAATAAATCACGTGGCCGACTTCGATCACGCCGTTCGCGCGATCGATGCGCATCAGCGCCAGCGTGCCGACCGCCTTGCCGGTCGCCAGATCGATCACCGCATAGTGCAGCGGATCGGCCGAAGCGGCGGCGCGCGTCAGATACTCGCGATACGCGTCGAGGCTGTCGAACGGGCCGATCGTCAGATACGTCCAGTCCCGGCCATCGGCCGCCGAGCGGTAGGCGTCGTGCAGGTCCGCGGCGTGGCGCTCGACGTTCACCGGTTCGATCCGGCAATAGCGGCCCGCGAGCGGCTCGCGGCCGGGCGCCCCGGCGCCGTTCCAGTCCGGCACGGGTGTGCCGATGGGTTGTTCGAACGCGTTACGTCTGGGTTCCATCTCTACTCTCCAAAGCGGGTCGTTAGCTTACGAAGAACGATACGGCAAACGTGGTATGTTAAAAAGATCCAAGACAAACATATTTGATGGGTCCAGCCGCGATGATCGAGATCATTGGCCCGCTCGCCAATCCAGCCGCCGCGAATCGTGCTCGCAGCGCCGAAAAAACCGCACCGCTGCAAAAGCAGTTGATCGAGCGTTTGCAGCAGGCGATTCTCGCCGGGCGTCTGCCGGCTGGTTCGCTGCTGCCTTCGTCGCGCTTGCTGGCGACCGAAATGGGCGTCTCGCGCAACACGGTAGTGATCGCTTACGAGCATCTGGCCGCGGTCGGCTATGTCGTGGCCGACAAGAAAGGCACCCGCGTCAGTCCGCTGTCGAGCCCCGCTGCGCGCGGCGAACCGTCCGCCAACCCTGCCGCCTACGAGGCGACTTACGCGGCGCGAGTCGGGCAGTTCGCGGCGGCGCACGCCCCGGCCGACAACAGCCTTCCTCTCACGCCCGGCACGCCCGCGCTGGACCGCTTTCCGCTGTCCGCGTGGCGGCGCGCGCAGGAACGTTCGATGGAGCGCGCGTTGCCCCAGGCGCTCGGCTACGGCACGCCGGCGGGCGAACCGGCGTTGCGCGACGCGATCGCCGCGCATCTGCGGATGGCGCGCGGCGTGCGCTGCGAGGGCTCGCAGGTGGTGATCACCGAGGGCGCGCAGGAGGCGTTGAGCCTGTGCGTGCGGCTTTTCACCAATCCCGGCGACGTCGCCTGGGTCGAGGATCCCGGTTATCGCGGCGCGAAGGCCGCCTTCAACCTGGGCGATCTCACGACGCTGCCGATGCCGGTCGACGCGGAAGGCATCGTCGTGCCGCCCAAAGCATGGGCCGCGCATCCGCCGAAGCTGATTTACACGTCGCCGGCGCACCAGTATCCGACGGGCGCGGTGTTGTCGGTGGCGCGGCGGCTGGACTTGATCGCGCAGGCGCGCCGCAGCGGCGCCTGGCTGATCGAGGACGATTACGACGGCGAGTTCCGGCACACCGGCGAGCCGATCGCCAGCATGCAAGGACTGGTCGACGACGCGCCGGTTCTCTACGTCGGCTCGTTCAGCAAGACGATGTTTCCGGCGCTGCGCATCGGCTTCGTGGTGCTGCCGCGCGCGATCGCGGAGCGCGCGGCCGTCGCGCTGCACGAGATGCTGCGCGGCGGGCATCGTCTGGAGCAACTGGCGCTCGCGCATTTCATCAAAAGCGGCGAGTTCGGGCGGCACCTCGGGCGCATGCGGCGGCTGTATCGGGAGCGCCAGCAGGCGTTGCGCGACGCCCTCACCGCGCATTTCGCGCCGGCTTCCATTCTGGGCGGCGAGTGCGGCATGCATCTGACGCTGTGTTTGCCGCCGCGGATCGCCGATCGGTCGCTGGCTGAACGCGCGCTTGCGCAAGGGCTCAACCCGCGCGCGCTGTCCGGTTTCGCGTTGCGGCCGCGCGCGCAGACCAACGGGCTGGTGATCGGCTACGGCAATACGCCCGCCGAACAACTGGCGCCGGCCATCCGCACGTTGTCATTGATCGCGCGGCGCGGCCGATAAGTTTTGCGTTTGTCCGCGTGGCCCATGTCGCGCTATCGTGTCGTTTATGCGCGGCTATCCTGAAATGCGCGACGTGGACGGATCGCCCGCAGGTCATACTCGACGCACCGCACTGCACAACTTCGCGCGGACATGCCGCGCGCCGCTCGGGCCGTGGTCGCGTGAGTATGAAGAATGCCTTTGTTGTGGTTATCTATGACGATTTATCCGACCGGAGACGACATGAAGGAAATCGAACCGACCCCCTGGTTTGAGCTTGCCGACCACACGCCCGTCCGCGAAGGCTGGTACGAGGTGCAACTGACGAGCGGGGACACGGCATTTGCGAAGTTTGGCGACGGCGCATGGACCGAGAAGCCATTGCTGACGTTCACGCACTGGCGCGGCCTGACCGCCGATCCCTCGGAGGCAGCCGACGGCGAATCGCAGTCGGTCCAGGCCGAGGCCACCGCGGCTCAAGGCGTACGCGCTGCCTGGAACGCTTTCTTCCCCGGCCTGGGCGAGGAACAGCACAAACCGCTGGACGCCGTACCCAACGGTAAAGCGCCACATTGATGCGCGCCTGGGCGGCGGCTCTTACCGGCTGCCGCCCTGCATCTTCGTTGTGAATCCCTGCCTTGATTGCCCGACTTTCCGCTTGAGCGCCTGGGCACCCTCGCTTGCCCGCACCCGCTTCGCGCAGCCTCGCTACAATCGCCTTCATCCCTTTGAAGCGGAAACGACGTATGAAAGTCACACGAGAACCCGTGGCGTTGTCGCGGGCGACGCAGTTGCTGAATCATGGACCGGTCACGATCATTACCAGCGCGCACGGCGGCCGCGCGAACGTGATGGCGGCATCGTGGGCGATGCCGCTCGATTTCAATCCGCCGAAGGTAGTCGTCGTGGTGGACAGCCGCACGCTCACGCGGCAACTGATCGAGGCGAGCGGCGTGTTCGGGCTGCAATTGCCGAGCCGCGGATTCGCCGCGCAAACGCTGGCGGTGGGCACGAACGCCGGCGCGGAACTCGACAAGTTCTCGGCCTTCGACCTCGAAACGTTCCCCGCGCAAAACATCGACGTGCCGATGCTGGCCGGCTGCATCACGTGGATGGAGTGCAAGGTGATTCCGGACGATAGCCAGCGGCACGACCTGATCATCGGCGAAGTGGTGGCCGCGTATGCGGACAGTCGCGTGTATTCGAACAACCGCTGGCATTTCGGTGACGATCCCGATCTGCGCACGTGCCATTACGTGGCCGGCGGGACGTTTTTTGCCACCGGCGACGCGTTCGAGGCGGAGCCGGTGGGAGCGGGGCGATAATCGACGGCTGGCGCGTCCCGACTATTTCCGCCGGAGAAATTTGCCGGCTTTCTGTTCCAGCAGGGCGACAAGTTCGGGCTGCATGAAGGCGTAGTCGTCGGGAATGTCGAGGCAAACGACTTTCTTGCCGTTCAGGCATGCGCGGAATTTCGCGGACAGCCTCGCGCGATGCGCTTTTTCCATCACGAAGACAATGTCGGCCCAGCGAACCTGCTCGGAGGAAAGCGCGACGTCGGCGTCCGCGCCGAGACCGGCCGAATCGGTCTCGACGTTGGGCCAACTGGCGAAGACCTGCTCGGCCGTCGGGCTGCGCAGACGGTTCTTGCCGCAGATAAAAAGGGCGTGTATCACGGGCGATTACCGATCGAGCGGCCATGCGGCCATGCATCCGTTCGGACGCGAGCCTCGCTCATGCGTCACCCGCGGCAAACGCCTTGAGCGCGTCCCCCGCCAAGCGGTAACGCACCCATTCGCTTTGCGCGCTCGCGCCGATCGATTCATAGAAGCCGATTGCCGGCTCGTTCCAGTCCAGCACGCTCCATTCGAAGCGGCCGCAGCCGGTGTCGCAGGCAATGCGGGCGAGGTGGCGCAACATCTGTTTGCCCGCGCCGCTGCCGCGCGATGTCGGCGACACGTACAGGTCTTCCAGATAAAGCCCTTGCTTGCCGAGCCACGTCGAATAGGAAAAGAAGTAGACGCAAAAGCCGATCGGCTCGCCGTTCATCTCGCAGATCAAAGCCTTGGCGCTTGAACTTGCGGAGAACAGACTGGCCTCGATGTCTCGAACGGTTGCGACGACTTCATGCTCGGCTTTCTCGTACACCGCGAGTTCGGTGATGAAGCGCAGAATCAGCGCGGCGTCGGATGCGTGAGCGGGGCGGATGTGAATAGTCAAGGTAGATGCTCAATCGGTTAAACGGCGAATCGAAGTTTGGCGGAAACGCGACGGCTTCGGATCAGAGATGCATCGTATCGTTTATCCTGCTGTACTGGCGAGCGGACTGCCGCTCACCACTCCATTTGACGAAACAACGCCCGAGGGTTTTCTATGAAGCGAGTGTCGATTCTGGCGGTGACGTCTCTGTGGTTGTGCGGCAATGCCTACGCGGAAAAGATCGATTGCAAGAAGGCGTCGGACCAGAATTCGCTGAATCGTTGCGCCGACCTTAGCTACCAGGCCGCCGACAAAAAGCTCAACGAGACCTACGGCAAGCTGCTCGCAAAAGTGAGTCTGCAGGGCAAGCCGCGCTTGCAGAAGGCCGAGCGCGCGTGGGTTGCTTATCGTGATGCTCAATGTGATTTTTTAAGCTCATCGGCTGGGCCGTATAGCGCGCAGCCTATGATTCATTCGTCCTGTTTGAGCCGGCTCACGCAAGCGCAAACGAGACTGCTCGACGAACAGTTGCATTGTGAAGAAGGGGACGTGGGTTGTGGGCAGCAGTGAGGCCGGCGCCGACGCATTGCAAGCTCCGGCGTTGCTGCGCCGCCTCTTACGCGCCAGGGACCGCATGGACGCCGCCTCGCACGAAGCCTGGCCCGTCAAGCGGCTGGCCGCGGTCAGTGGTGTGTCCGAAGCCCATTTCGCGCGGTCCTTCAAGCAGGCCTTCGGCATCCCGCCGCATCGCTATTTGCTGACGCGGCGCATCGAGCAGGCCACCACCTTACTGCGCGACACCGAACTCAGCATCACGGAAATTGCCTTCGCCACCGGGTGGGAAAGCTTGGGGACCTTCGGCCGCACTTTCCGCGACATCACCGGGCGAAGCCCCAGCGCCATGCGCGTCGAGGCCCGGGCCGACATGCCTGAATTCGACCGCGTGCCCGCCTGCGTCCTGAGGGCCGCGCAGCGCCCCGACCTCACCACCGCAGTTTTGGAGAAGCGCCGCCGCGTGGGCAAAGGTACATTCCGCCCATCAACCAGGGAGGTGTCATGAATCAAGGTATCAATGTAGTGGGCTTGTACGTGGATAACCAGGACGAAGCGCTCGCGTTCTACGTCGAGAAACTCGGCTTTCGCGTCCACACGGACGTGCGCAACGGTGCTTACCGCTGGCTCACGGTCCAGCATCCCGATCAGCCCTCGTTCCAGCTCGGTCTTTTCACGCCGGGCCCGCCGATCCACGACGAAGCCACCGCGCAAACGCTGCGGGCGATGGTCGCGAAGGGCGCCATGCCGCCGCTGGTGCTTACTGTGGCCGACTGCCGCGCCAGCTACGCCAGGCTGAAGGCCAGCGGCGTGGAATTCACCCAGGAGCCGGTGGACCGCTACGGCAGCGTCGATGCCGGTTTCCGCGATCCCGCCGGCAATGGCTGGAAGATGATCCAGGCTGCGGCTGCGGGAAATATTAACGAGGCATGAGACAGGTGAACCCGACGCTCGCGAGCACAACGCACGACGACATCGAAACGCTGGTTCAGATGCGTATCGACGCGATGCGAGAGAGCCTTGAGCGTATCGGCCGCTTCGAGCCGCGGCGTGCACGCGATCGTTTCGTGTCGTCGTTCGATTCGGCGTTGTGCAAGTTCATTGTGGTTGACGGCGTATCCGTTGGCTTCGTGCAAATAAAGCCCGCGGCCGATCACCTGTTGCTCGAGCATTTCTATGTTCTACCGGAGTACCAGGGCAAAGGTATTGGTTCGACAGTACTCTCGGCGATTCTCGCGGACGCGGACTCCCAGTCGGTTTCGATCAGACTGGGAGCGCTTCGCGATAGTGACTCGAACCGTTTCTATCAACGACACGGGTTTTTGAAAACGACTGAGTCGGAGTGGGATATCTACTATGTTCGGGAACCGCACCGGGCATGAGTTTCCACCGGATATTTGCCTCGGCCTTCCGCCAGGCGGTGTCGAACGAGGCAAGGAGGATAACGGTAATGGGAAAAGCAGTCACGGTGGGTCTGGTTGGTGACTTTGACCACTCGGTGCCGGCGCACCAGGCTATTCCGCTTGCATTGAAGCGAGCGGCAGATGTGAAGCAAGTCGAGATCGAATTTGAATGGGTTCACACTGGGGAAATCAATTCGGTTTTGCGAATTTCCCATTTCGACGGAATTTGGTGCGTCCCCGCGAGTCCGTACCGGAGCATGGACGGCGCGTTGCTCGCTATTCGTCATGCGCGCGAAGCGGCAATTCCGTTCCTTGGGACATGCGGAGGGTTTCAACATGCCGTCATTGAGTATGCCCGCAACGTTCTCGGTTGGACCGATGCGGAGCATGCTGAGACAGCGCCAGATGCGACCCGCGCAGTCATTTCGCCACTTGAGTGTGCCCTGGTTGAAGCTGTGGATCTTGTCCAGCTGCGTCCGGGGACTCGCGTTGCGACGGCCTATGGAGTCAGCGAAACCTCGGAGGGCTATCGGTGCCGCTATGGACTCAATCCCGAGTTCAGAGCGTCGCTTGTTTCGGGGCCGCTGCGCGTCGCCGCGGATGATGAACGGGGAGATGTGCGTGCCGTCGAGATGGACGGACATCCGTTCTTCGTTGCAACGCTTTTTCAACCGGAGCGGGCGGCTTTGAGAGGGGAGTCCGCGCCACTCGTCGATGCGTTTGTGGGGGCGTGTGCGGGTGAGGCGGGTCGGTAGTTTCGGCGGTTCTTGTGTCTTTGTGTTGGTATGGTTCGATGGTTGAATGTACGGTGCCTTTCTGACAGTGCCATTCGATCGCTCTGCGTTGCATATGCCGGTCGCGTGGATCGATCAGAATCTCGGAACAACGCAAACCCGGCTCGAAACCACACAAATCCATGACGCAAAAACCCCGCTGAAAGATCTCCATTTCCAACTTGCTGGATCGGCTCGGGGTTGGCTAACAAGGAAACCTCATCAACTCGAAATTGGGGGCGATTTCTTCTTCAACGACTGTCGGAGAAATATCTTTGCCCCCCTCACGTTAATTGGACGCCGGTTCAAGCGAGGCAGGTAACTTCCGGATCCCACTGGTAATATCCATATTTTCCAATATTCCCCGTTCTGCGATCCACCTCCATTGCCAAAAACACCACGATATACTGATCTGTGCCGGTCCCGACAACAGCAGCATCGATGCGATTATCCAAAAAACCCTTAATATCGTAAGGTTCACCCTTGTCAATGTTGTAACCCAAATAAGATCCGGGGACATCATACGGGGGCGGGAGGAATTTAAGGACTCTTGGGGTTCCATTGGGCCTAATCGAAACCAGGGCTCCCGCATGGTTGATGTTTCCGCTGAAGGAGAGGCCGCGCCAACGAACGGTATCACCGGTAAGGCCATAAATCGAGATATCCGGCGTTGCGTTTGTTTTAGGCTCCACATAGTCCTCGGGAGCGACCATATAGGCATATTTCACTGATGCCGGCCCGTGTTCGATCCACGTTGCAGTCTGAGGAGTTTTATTATTCGAGGGCGGGTAATCGTGCAGAATCAACTCGACGTCAAACAACGTGACAATTTCGATTATCGCCGGCCCGCCAGCGAGAATTTCTCGATGTCCCATGATTTACTCCGAAATAAAATAATGTGCCAAGTGGAGGCGCTTGCGGCGCCTGCTCCTCTTCTAGATTGAAAATCTTCTCTGAAGAATTAATCTTGTTGAGGAGTTTTGACAGCGTAAGCGGAAGTGGCGTACGAAGCGATTACACGCGATTACAGCCCGATGCGGACGATGGCCGAGAGAAGTGCATTGTCTGCCAAAGCAGATTCTGTCGGCGAGCCTGAGTGGGCCAATCCTATCAATGCAAGGATTGCTAGATGACGGTCTTGGCGGCGAAAGCCGCGCGTTTGCGCCTTCGTTCAGAATGACCCCGCCACGAGGTCAACCTCAACACCCTGGCTAGCCCCCGATCACCGCTCTCTCGACAAAGAACCCCGCTTCGATCCAAGGCCGGCGCACCTCATGGCGCCAGGATCGCCATACCGCGTCAACGGGATACCCAGCCTCGGCGGCAATCGCTTCCACCGACGCCGGCAGATCCCGGGTCCGTCTCACGAGCGACAGGAATTCATAGTGCAGGCGAGTGACCGGATAAGTGTGCGTCAGAAAATCGCGGCGCAGGATCACCGCGTAGGAGCGCATGGCAACCGGTAACTGTGGCGAACGCCCGGCGCGAACCTCGTGGTA
The DNA here is from genome assembly GCF_049177125.1 of Paraburkholderia sp. DD10. Classification (NCBI taxonomy): domain Bacteria; kingdom Pseudomonadati; phylum Pseudomonadota; class Betaproteobacteria; order Burkholderiales; family Burkholderiaceae; genus Paraburkholderia; species Paraburkholderia sp. DD10. The sequence goes on from NZ_CP185392.1 coordinate 234,954, forward strand.
ATACCAGGCCACAGGATAGCGGTACGCGACCAGGGCCAGGCAAGGCTGGAGGACCAGTGCGCCATCGTCGGTTGACACATCGGGCCAGGGCCGTCCCTCGTGGCCCTGTGCGTCGAACAGGCGATACAGATCGCGCTCATAACTGGCCAGGTCCACCATGAAATCGATCCATGACTCGCGTTGTTCCGGCGGCTGGTCCCGATCCGGGCGATTGTCCTCGAGCCATTCCGGAAAACGCCGGCCGAGCTCGTGCAGCGTGTAGCTGTCGGACGGGCAGGCCCGCAGATATTCGTCGGCGAAATCGGCGAAAAGAGTCGCCCCCAGCGCGTGGTAGCTGGCGGGGAACTGCTCTTCCAGGCATTTCCGCAACCGCAGGATATAGCTGCGCTGATAGATGGCCAGGCAAGCCGAGGCGGACAGCTTCGGCCCCGGCAATAAGGTGGCGGCGATGGTGTCGGCGTCGACGCCATCCGGCGCGATCAGTGCCTCGATCATCCAGCGTTGCAGCGAGTCCAGCCGATTTTGGTCGACGCTCATGACGAGCACACGACGCTGTTGCTCATGATCTCGGGCACCAGGAACGCGACTGGCGTGGACACCGCCTCGGCGCTGTCCGGCCGCGGCCGCGGGGCGGCTTCGACTTCGGCGGGCGCGTCGCCATCGATGATCTGTCGCGCCCGCATCAACTCGGCGTGCACGCGCTCGAAGGCAGGCACATCGCCATCCCATTCGAGCAAGGTCGCGGCCTGTTCGCTGCGCTGCCAAGCCAGGCGGAACAGTTGCCACACCGCCGCGGAAACCGGACGATCGTGAGTGTCGACGATATGGGTGCCGCAATGCTGATGTCCGGCCAGATGCAATTGCACGACGCGATCGAATGGGAACTGATTCAGGTAATCCAATGGATCGGTGCCGGCATTGAAGCAACTGACATAAACATTGTTGACATCCAGCAGCAGCCAGCAACCCGTCACGCGGCTCAGTTCGCGCAAAAAGGCCGGCTCGTTCAGCGTCGACTGGCGGAAGCGGACATAGGTGCTGGGATTTTCCAATACCAACGGCCGTCCCAGTAACTCCTGCGCCTGGGCGACCCGGGCGCTCACATGGTCCAGTGTCCTTTCGTTCAGCGGCAGCGGCAGGAGGTCGTGGCTGTTGACCCCCAGCGCGCCGGTCCAGCACAAATGGTCGCTGACCCAGCGGGCCGATACCTCGTCGGCTAGCCGCCGCAAGCGGGCCAGATAGTCACGATCGAGCGGGTCGGTGCTGCCGATCGACAGCGAAACGCCGTGCAGCGCGACCGGATAATGTTCGGCGATCCGGCGCAGGACGGCGCGCGGCCGTCCTCCCGAATCCATGAAATTCTCCGAGATGGCTTCGAACCAATCCACCGGCGGCCGCGTTGCCAAAATATGATCGAAATGCTGATTGCGCAGCCCGACGCCAAACCCCAGCCGATGTCCGGCTGCGTCCCCTCGAAGTTCAGTCATGTCCTGGCATTCCTTAGCTGCAGCTACCCGCGCCGCTCATGCCGCTCGCTCCGCAAGCCGTCATGCCATGACCGCTATATTCCTGGATCCACTCGATGGTCGGACCGTACTTGAACAATTCCGCATGCGGCGGCTCAGGCGGCTGGGCCGGCAGCGACGGGTTCTTTTTGCGCAGTTCCGGCCAGGTTTGCTCGGCGAACACTTCGCGCGCACGCAGCCATACGCTCTTGCCGCGGTTGCGGCCGTCGGTGCTGAAGCGCTCCGCATTGATCGGCGTGGCGCAGCAGCCTTGCGTGGCGCAGGCATTCGCGCCCGGCGCTTCCTGCTCGTGTCCCGTGCCATACAGGCCGCAACCACCTTGACCGGCGCAAGCGTTCTGCACGCGGCAGGTGTGATCCGATATCAGCGGCGAGGCCGGGTCAGCGAAGTTGAATTCCAGCGCGGTAGAGCAATAGCCTTGGCCGGCGCATTCGTTATCGCGGCTGCGGCCTTGTCCCTTGCATTGGTTCAGTCCCATGCATGCGTGCCGCACCTCGCCAGCCAGTAGTACGCCGGGCGCGGGCGGCAGTTCCGTGAACATCGGAATGCCCTGATATTGACTGACGTCGCAGCCAGGCGTGCCCAATGTCGGTTGATCGGGCGGCGTCTGCCATAGGCCGCTCACCTCCGGCAAGGAAGGGATCATCTCGACGAAATATTGCGCGTCGCTGCTGTACCAGGACTCGCTGCCGTATTTGGCGTTCATGCCGTTGCACATGGCGACCAGGGTAGCGAAGGCCTGGTGGCGCGGGCCCAGATTGATGTTTTCGAAAGTGGGCGCCAACTGGAGGGTACTCGGGTAGCCATCGGTGCCGTACAAGGAGACTTTCCGCATGGCCTGGATCATCTTGTCGAGGATCCAGATCATCGATCGGTGCAGCGTCTGGTTGAAATACAGCTTTTGCTGACTCGGTTCGATGAGGAAGATGCTCTCGGTCATGATCAGCATGTACTGGTACAGGCCGCTGACGATGTCGGCGAGTTCGCGGCGTCCGGGCGGGTAGGCGGCGGCAACCGGGTTGTCGGGAAAATCGAACATGATTCTCGCCAGTTCTTCCCGGCTGAACTGACGTGCCGCCGCGGGCGGCGGGGGCGGCATGTTCCGCAACTTCTCGTCCTTGGGATCGTAGCCGGCCAGTTGCGATTGCAGCGTCAGGAATTTGTAGTAATGCGAGAGTTCGTGGTGTGACAGATCGTCGAACTTGTGAGGGCCGAAGCCCTCGCCTTCCGCGTCGATCGTCTGGATCGCCTGCATGGCGTTTTCGCGCGAGGCAATCGTCATCAGCGCGCTGCGGCTCGCATGGCTATCGCCGCGGCTCGCATAGGCGGCCGTGGCGGCCGCCGAGCCGTTGACCGGCGCCGGTACCGGGCAGCCGTAATTGAAGCCGGCAGTCGGATACACCGAGTCGATGTTGTTGGGCGAATAGTTGGACGGCTGGATCTGGGCTGGCGCGCGGCCCGCCTTGAAGTCGTCGTCGGTGATGTGGCGCGAGCTGATGATGCAGCGCAGAAACGAATATATCTGGCCGATCGTCTGCCAATTATTCAGCTCAGGCGGGGCGTCCGCCGCTGCGGGGTATTCGATTTCGAGGAACTGCCATAACTGCTCGGACGAGAACTTGGCCAGCGGAAGGGCCATCGGCTTGCTGTCCGGCCCGAGCCTCGCATGACCGGGCAGATCGGTCGGATACGGCGAGGGCGAGCGCAAATAGAGCTGGGGCTGCACGCCGAGCGAAAACAGCATGTTGGACGACAAGGACAAGTGAAGCATTTCCTCGACAGCCACGCTCATCATGATGCCCCCCGCCTGATCGGCGAAGCGGGACAGATCGGTCGCCGGGAATCCTTGAGGGGTACGGTTGATCGAGTAATAAGCGAAGAGATAGAGCGGCACCGTTGCCAGTTCGATCTCGACGGCGGTCTGCAATCCGTCGCGCAATTCCGTCAATGCGCGGGCGCGATCCCAATGCTCGTCGATATGGCGCACCAGGCGTTGCTCTGCTTCGGTGAGGGGGCGGACGGGAAGACCTGCGTTTCTGGAATCGTGCTCGGACATGTTCGTTTTTCCTGATCGGGCGGTCACGAAGATTTCTTCGTCGACGTGTTGACCGTCACATGGGGGAGGGACACGGGGCCGCCACGTACTCGTAGCAGCAGCGCGATGGTCTGACTGGTTTGCGCCCGCCAGGTGAAGTCGTAGCGGGTGACATTGCTGACTGTCGTTCGAAGCCGATAGTGCTGAGCGCACCGATTCCGTTGGCGATGGAAATCCCCGTGCATTTGCCCACCATAAAGGCTGGTTACCGGTGTTGGATTGAATGATCTGGAGCCAAGCCGCACACTCACGGCCATTTCCATTCCACTCGTTACAGGGATAAAAATGTAGCTATCAATATTGATAGGTAGCTGTACCGGGAGGCGATTATCACGGCCTCGCGCAGACGCTAGTGCGTTGCATCAATCGGTTGAATGCGCCTGACGTGTTTGTGCCCGTCTATCGCGGATCCTGTTGGCAAGAATGTATTTGCACGCCGACCTGAAGTTTCGGCCTACCATGGTTGGCACAGGATGCTGTGCTCCGTTAAACGCAACGGCGCCAGCAAGGGCGCTCGTCGGTTCGGCAGCGTGCGCAGCGCAGCATGCCGATCGGACGGGAAGCAAGGAGCGGTCACGATGCGCACACCAAGCGTGAGCCGGGGACGGCGCGATTTTCTTCGCAGGTCGGCTGCGGTGCCGTCCACGTTGCTGCTGTTGGCCCTCGGAAAGGCAAACCATGGCCGGGCCGAGGAAGTGTCAGCGACACCCGCCTGCACCGACGGACAGGAACCGACCCGGCGGCAGACGGCAGGTCCGTTCTTCCTGCCGCACTCGCCGCAACGCGTATCGCTGCTCGAACCCGGCATCAATGGAACAAAGATCGTCCTGACCGGACGGGTGTGGTCGACACGATGCAGGGCGGTGTCCGGGGCGTTGCTCGATTTCTGGCACGCGAATGACGCCGGGGAGTACGACGTCGACGGGTTCCGGCTGCGCGGCCATCAATTCGCCGACAACGAGGGACGCTACCGCCTCGAGACCATCGTGCCGGGGCTCTATCCGGGACGCACACGACACTTCCATGTGACGGTGCAGCCGCCCAACGGGCCGATGCTCACCACCCAACTGTACTTTCCCGGCGAGCGGCGCAATGCTCGCGATTCCCTGTTCGATGGCCGGCTGCTGATGACGATCGACGACGACGGCGAGCGAAAGTCGGCCCGGTTCGATTTCGTGCTCGCGTTCACCTAGCGCAAGCCGTCGTGAAGCCGCGGCGCGTTGAGAGTCGAGGCTTTCTGCGCTGCCATCGATCGACGTTGCGCAGCGGCGGCGCGGATGCGCTCCGCGGTGAGCGCGTCCAGCGGCGTGTACACGAGCATGCTGAGGTCCGGCCGACCATCGACAGCGAACAGCGAATACTCCATCTCGATGGACCCAAGCGAGGGATGCAGCAGGCGCTTCACGTTCTCGCCATCCCCGTGGCTCAGCACCTGGTTTTCGCGCCACATGCGGTCGAAGTCGGGGTTGGCGCGGCGCAGATCGTCCACGAGATCGCCCACTTCAGAAGCGAGCCCCGCGCGCGCCACGTCCGCGCGGAATGTCCCCACGACGAAGCGCGCGACGCTCTCCCAGTCGTGCTGTTTCGCGCGAACGGCCGGGTCGCCGAACAGAAAGCGCAAGATGTTGCGCTGGCCGGCCGGCAGGGTGCTGTAGTCGGTGAGCACGACGGCCGCGGCTTGATTCCACGCCACCACGTCCCAGGTCGCGGTCTTGACGATCGACGGGCTGGCGTCGAGCGAATCGAGCACGCGCTGCAACCGTGGGTTCACGCCATCGACGGACCGGTAGCGCACTTCCGGCGGCCGCCCGAGGCCCAGCATGAAGAGGTGTTCACGCTCGGCATCCGTCAGCATCAGCGCTGCGCAGATGCGCTCCAGCACCACCGCCGAAGGCGCGCCGCCGCGGCCCTGTTCGAGCCAGGTGTACCAGGTGGAACTGATGTTGGCGCGCTGAGCCACTTCTTCGCGGCGCAGTCCGGGCGTGCGCCTGCGGCCCGAGAAGCCGAAGCTGGCCGGATCGAGCCGCGTGCGACGGCTGCGCAAAAAGTCCCCGAGCGTTTGGGCGGCGTTCACTGACATGCTGAGCCTGTTAGTCGTTTTACCGGGATAACGTCACTACTTCAACAGGATAGCGGATGATCGCATAGTGCCGGGGTGATTAACCCAAGGAGACTTCACGATGCGTATCTTCCTGACGGGCGCAACGGGCTTCATCGGCTCGGCTCTGGTGCCCGAACTCATCGAAGCCGGTCATCAGGTGATCGGCATGACACGATCCGATGCGGGCGCGCAAGCGCTGAACGCGGCGGGCGCCGAAGTCCATCGCGGCACGCTTGAAGACACCGACAGCCTGCGCAGCGGCGCCGCGAAGGCGGACGCCGTCATCCACCTCGCGTTCGACCACGACTTCTCGCACTTCGTGGACAACTGCGCGAAGGACAAGCGCGCGATCGAGGCTCTCGGCTCGGCGCTGGCCGGCTCCGATCGTCCGCTGCTCGTCACCTCGGGCACGGGCGCTGGCAGCCGCGGCGACGGGCAACCCGCGACCGAGGACGTGTTCAACACCGCGCACCCGAATCCGCGCCTCGCCAGCGAGCTGGCCAGCAATGCGCTGCTGGAGGCAGGCGTCAACGTCTCGGTGATGCGCCTGCCGCAAGTGCATAACCCGTTCCGCCAGGGCCTCATCACGCCCCTCATCCAGATCGTGCGCGAGAAAGGCGTGTGCGCCTACGTGGAGGAGGGCCGTAACCGCTGGCCCGCGGGGCATCTGTCGGACGTCGTGCGGCTATACCGGCTCGCGATCGAGAAGGGAGAACGCGGTGCGCGCTATCACGCGGTCGGCGAAGAAGGCGTGAGCGCCCGCGAGATTGCCGAGGCGTTAGGGCGCGGCCTCAAGATGCCGGTCGTGTCGATCGCGCGCGAGCAAGTGCAGGCGCACTTCGGATGGATGGCGATGTTCGCGGCACTCGATATGCCGGCGTCGAGTGCGCAGACACAAGCGCGTTTGGGCTGGCAACCGACAGGCCCGACGCTCATCTCCGATCTCAACGAAGCGCGTTACGTCGAAGTGTTGACGTAGCCTCGGCCATCGCTGTCGGCCCGGACTGCCGCAACCTGGCATTCGGCGCCGCGCTTCGCTCACGTCTGCTCGAAGCCGCTCCCTATCACGCACGCTCCGACATATAGCGCGCGGGCGGGGAGCCAAGGTTTTTGCGGAACATCGAGACGCAGCTGCTTGCGCTTTCATAGCCGAGGTCGTCGGCCACCTGCTGCACGATGCCCCCGCGCCCAGCCATCTCACGGCCAGCATGAGCGGTAGCTGCTGTCGCCAGCGGCCGAAGCTCATGCCCGTTTGACGGGTGAGCACGCGCGCCAGCGTGCGCTCGCTCATACCTACTCGCCGCGCTCGGCGGGACTGGCCGTGAAGGCGGCAGTTTCGCCATGGTTCCAGTGGATCGTTCCGGCGACTGCCAAAGGCAAGCCGGCCACCCTCGAATCAAGCCTTCAACGGCAACCAGATCTCGAGCCCACCCATTCCACTGACCGGATCGAACTTCTCGTCATAGCGCTCGAAGTTCGGCGCATCGGCGGGAATATGTCCCGATGCCGGCAGCCACTGATTCCAGATCGTGTTCCAGGTGCGCCGCACCGTCGAGATATGCTCGCGGTGGCTGAACACCGCATAGCGCTGCGCGGCAATGCGCAAGCGGCTCATCTCCGCAGGCAGCGCCGAAAAGTCGTTCACTTCGACACCGCACAAATAGTCGATGTTGCCGGCGTCGTCGGCGTTGTAGCAGACGCCATACGCCACGTTGCCAACCTGTCCCGGCACTTTGCCGAACCAGTCGTTAAAGCGCTGCCACTGCGACGGAATCGCGGCGGAGGTTTCGCTCGTATACCGTTCGCTGAGGCCCGCGACGAGAAACGCTTTGCCGTCTTCAAAGCGCGGCGGTTCCAGATGGGTGAGAAGGGTTTCGTCCATTTTGATCGGCTCCACGATGACGATAGTGTCGAGATGACCACGCGCGCGCAGCGCTTCGGGTGTGATGCCGAATTGCTCGCGAAACGCACGCGTGAATGCTTCGTGAGAACCGTAACCGGCGTCGAGGGCAACCGCCAGGATGTCGGGTGCGCCGCTGGCGAGGCGGCGCGCCGCTTCGCTCAAACGGCGCGCGCGAACGTAGCGCATGACCGAAAGCCCCGTAGCCGCTTCAAAAGCGCGCGCCAGATGAAAGCGCGACACGCATCCGCAGTTGGCGATATCGTCGAGCGTCAACTCGCCGGCAAAGTGGCTTTCGATAAACCAGAGCGCCTTTCCAACGGGGTTCATATCGGGTCTCAAGTCAGCACGAAGCCAGCATAGCCAGCCGCGAACCGGCCCATTTGATCGCGCTTGCGGTTTTACGGCAAACCTCGATCTTGAGCCGCCGCGGCGGGCATGAGCCTTGGTCGCGCAACACTGCGAACCGCCGCAGACGGGTCAGTAGTTTTCCGTCGCCGCCTCGTTGCCGGTCGCGCGACGCTGTTCCGACGCCGCTGCATCATGCGCGTGCGCATCGGCCCCGCCCTGTTGCCCCGGACGCAACAGCAAGCCACCGAGCACGCCCGCCGCCGCCGCGAAAATCGCACCGAACAGAAACGCCACGTGATAGCCGCTGTTGAGCGCCGCGATGGCGCTGCCGGAAGCCAGCATCGCGTCGCTGCGCGCGGCGGCGAGACTGGCGAGCACCGCGAGACCGAGCGCCCCGCCCATCATGAACGACGTATTGACGATGCCGGACGCAAGGCCCGAATCCCCCGGATCGACGTCGCTCATCGCGGCCAGCAACATCGGATTGAAGGCGATGCCCGCGCCGAAGCCGAGCAGGACCATGCCGGGCAAGACGTCGACCACGAAACTGCCATTGACCGGTGCGCGCGCGAACAGCGCGAGCCCCAGCGCGGCGACCAGCAGACCGACGGCAAGCGGAACACGCAGCCCGAAACGCATCACCACGCGCGCCGACAGCCCCAGCGAAAAGAACGCCATGATCAGATTGGCGGGCAGGAACGCGAGCCCGACCTGCAACGGCCGGTAGCCGAGCACGCGTTGCAGATACAGTGCGGAGATGAAGAACCACGCGAACATGGCCGCGGCCCACAGCACGCCCACCACATTCGCGGTCGCCACGTTGCGCAGGCGGAACAGCCCGAGCGGCATCAACGGATGCTGGACGCGCGCCTCGATAACGAGAAACGCGCCGAGCAGCGCGAGTGCGGCGAACAGCAAGCCGAGCGTTTGCGCCGAGGTCCAGCCGGCCTCGTTGCCGTTCACGACCGCATAGACGGCCAGCATCAGCGAGGCGGTGACCGTCACGGCGCCGGCCACGTCGAGCCGCTCGCCGTGAGCATGGCCGCGCGCGGACGGCAGCAGCGCGACGCAAAGCGCATAGACGGCGATGCCGATCGGCAGATTGACGAGAAAGATCCAGTGCCAGCTCAGCAGGTTGGTGAGCAGGCCGCCGAGCAATACGCCGATGCTGCCGCCGCCCGCGCACACGAAGCCGTACACGCCCATTGCCTTGGCGCGCTCGCCGGGTTCGGTGAACAGATTCATGATGAGCGACAGCGAAACAGCGGAGACGATCGCGCCGCCCAAGCCCTGCACGGCGCGCGCGCATACCAGCAGGATTTGCGAGTTCGCGATGCCGCAGGCGAGCGACGCCACCGTGAACAGCGTGATGCCGCCGAGGAACAGCTTGCGGTGGCCGTACAGGTCGCCGAGCCGTCCGCCCAGCAGCAGACAGCCGCCGAACGTGAGCATGTACGCGTTGACCACCCACACCAGCGAGGTTTCGGTAAAGCGGAGATCCGCCGCGATCGACGGCAACGCGACGTTCACGATCGTGGTGTCGAGCACGATCATCAGCACGCCGAGGCAGAGAACGATCAGCGCCAGCCAGCGTTTGTTGCCGTGGATGGAATGGGTCATGCAGTGCGCTCCTTTGCATCAATCGATCGGTTGCCGCTCCGCTTCCTGCCGCCGTTCGGCGCGATCTTGCCGGCCTGGTTGGCGAAGCGGTTGGCAAAGCGGTTTGCAACCCGTTGATGGCAATGAATTTTCGAGTCTAGCACCCGCGACTTTTGGGGTACAACTACGAGTTCCTGGGCGGGCACGCCGCTCAATCTCCGCCGACGATTTCGTACTTGCCGCCGCGCTCCAGCGCCCGTTGATAAGCCGGCCGCGCATGAATGCGCTTCAGAAAGTCGGCGATCGCGGGAAGCTTGTTTTCCATGCCGCCGCGCGCGGTGGCGGCTTCGAGCGGAAAGCTCATCTGCACGTCGGCCGCTGTGAAAGCGTTGCCGACAAACCAGCCGGTCGCGCTCAGTTCCTTGTCGATATAGCCGAGGTGCAGCTTCAACTGCGGATCGACAAAGCTCGATTGCAGCGTGGCGGCAATCTTGCGCGCGATCGGCTTGGCGAAGAACGGCATCGGCGCACCGGCGAAACGCAGCGCAATCAGCTTCAGCAGCAACGGCGGCATGGCCGAGCCTTCCGCGTAGTGCAGCCAGTAGGTGTAACGCGGCCGCTCCGGCGTGCCCATTGCAGGCGCGAAACGCCCTTGGCCGTATTTGTCGATCAGATACTCGATGATCGCGCCCGACTCGGCGAGGGTCTGCCCGTCGTCGGTCATCACGGGCGACTTGCCGAGCGGATGCACCGCGCGCAATTCGGGCGGCGCCAGCATCGTTTTCGGATCGCGCTGGTAGCGCTTGATCTCGTAGGGCACGCCGAGTTCTTCGAGCAGCCACAACACGCGTTGCGAGCGCGAGTTGTTCAGGTGATGGACGGTCAGCATGGGCGAGGGAAGTTGGCCTGTGAAGTGCCACATCATAGAGATGTTGCGCCGAGGCGTGGCTCTAGCCGCCCCTCTACTTCAACGAACGCAACTCGAAGCGCTTGAGCTTGCCGGTTTCCGTGCGCGGCAGCGAGTCGACGAACACGATTTCACGCGGATATTTATACGGCGCCACGCTGTTTTTCACGAAGTTCTGCAGTTGCGCGATCAGTTGGTCGTTGGGTTCATGACCTGGATTGAGCACGACGAAGGCCTTGACGATCTGCCCGCGTGTTTCGTGCGGCGCGCCGACCACGCCGCATTCGGCGACCGCCTCGTGTTGCAGCAGCACGCTTTCCACTTCGGGGCCGGAGATGTTGTAGCCGGCCGAGACGATCATGTCGTCGGCGCGCGCCTGATAGAACACGTAGCCGTCCTCGTCCAGATAGACGGAATCGCCCGGCAGGTTCCAGCCGTCGCGCACGAACTTCACTTGCCGTTCGTCGGCGAGGTAGCGGCAGCCGGTCGGACCGCGCACCGCGAGCTTGCCGATCGTGCCAGGCGGAACCGGCTGCATGGCGTCGTCCACGGCTTGCACGACGTAACCCGGCACCGCGCGCCCGATGGCGTGCGGGCGAATCGCGTCATCGGCCGCCGAGATGAAGATATGAATCAGCTCGGTGCCGCCGATGCCGTCGATCATCTCGATGCCTGTCGCGTCGTGCCACAGGCGACGCGTGGAGTCGGGCAACGCTTCGCCCGCCGACACCGTCTTTTGCAGGCTCGGCACGTCGTGGCGCGCGACGAGCGGCGCCATTTGCCGGTAGAAGGTCGGCGCGGTGAACATGATGGTCGCGTGAAAGCGTTCGACGGTGTCCAGCAAGGTCTCGGGCGTGAGCTTCTCGATCAGCACCGTGGATGCGCCCACGCGCAGCGGAAAACACAACAGGCCGCCCAGGCCGAACGTGAACGCGAGCGGTGGCGTGCCGCAAAAAACGTCACTGGACGACGGTTTCAACACATGGCGCGGGAACAGATCGCACATGGCCAGTACGTCGCGATGAAAGTGCATGCAGCCTTTCGGCGCGCCGGTCGTGCCGCTGGTGAAGGCGATCAGGCAGACGTCGTCGGCGGCGGTGTCGCACGCGGCGAAGCGGTCCGGTTTGTTGATCGCGAGCGTGTCGATCGACTCGGCGTCGTCGTCGTGAAACAGGCGCGTTTGCTTCAGACCGGCGCAGTAGAACTCGTTCTGAGGATCGTTGCAGCGCGCCAGTTCCGCGATCAGACGGGCGTCGCATAATGCCGCGCTCACCTGCGCTTTCTCGATGATCTGCTTCAGTTCCTTGGCGCGCAAAAGCGGCATGGTCGGCACGAGAACGAGTCCGGCTTTCAGCGCCGCCAGCGCTATCACCGCCATGTTCAGGCTGTTCGGTCCACGCAGCAGCACCCGGTTGCCAGGCTGCAAGCCCATTTCGTCGACCAGCACGTGCGCGCTGCGATTAACCAATGCAAGCAGTTCGCCGTAGGTGGTGGCGCGTGGTTCGCCGTCCACATCGGACCAGATCGCCGGATGGTCGCGATGACCCGCTTCGATGGTTCGGTCCAGCAACTCCGTCGCGCAGTTAAAGCGCGACGGGTACGCGACGTCCGGGTTGTCGAGAAGCAGGACAGGCCATTGATCCTGCGGCGGAAGATTGTCGCGCGCGAAGGTGTCGACGTGTGCTGACGGTTCCATCATCCTCTCCCCCGGCGTCGAGCCGGCTGCATTGCGGTTGGCTTGCTGTATTTATCGTGGAATCACTGCTGCGGAATCACCGCGGTCGCTTCGATTTCCACCTTCGCTTCGTCCTCGATCAACGCAACGACCTGCACCGCGCTCATCGCGATGTCGTAGTCGCCGATCAGCTCGCGAAACCCGCGGCCGATATCTCTGAGCGAGGCCAGGTATTCGCGCTTGTCGGTGACATACCAGGTGAGACGCACCAGATCGCGCGGTTCGCCGCCCGCTTCGCGCAGCACGGCCACGACGTTTTTCAGCGCCTGAATGGCTTGGGCGGCGAAGTCGGTGGTCTGGAAACGCGCCTGTTCATCCCAGCCGATCTGGCCGGCAATGAACACCTGCGTGCCGGTGGCCGCGACGCCGTTCGCATAGCCGCGCGGCTTGATCCAACCGTTGGGGAGAAGAGCTTTTTTCATGAGCGATGCGTCTCGATGGATTCGGCTTGTGGGGCGAACGTCGCGAGCGCGCTCGCGATGTCCACGGGAATTTCAATCGACTGTCCGCTTTCGATCGACGTGGTGACGAGCACCTGTTTGGCGCGAAAGCGGGTTTCGCCGCAGCAATGACCGACGATCTCGATGCTGATCGAGCGCCGTCCAATCGCGACGACACCGAGCGTCAACGTGATCGTCTCGCCCATCTGGCTCGGCCGCGAAAACTCGCAGTCGAGCTTGACGATCGGCAGGCCGACGCGGCGCTGCGCGATCATCTGCGCGTAGTCGATATGCAGGCCTTCGTTGAACCAGTCTTCGACCAACGCGTTGGTCATCACCAGATATTGCGGAAAGAACACGAGGCCCGCGGGGTCGCAGTGCGAGAAGCGAATGCGTACCTGCCTGTCGAACGAAGGCGTGCTCATTTCGCGTTGCCCCCGATCGCGGCCGCGTGCGCTTTCAGCAAATCGCGCCCCACGATCAATTGCTGCACTTCGGTCGCGCCTTCATAAATGCGCAGCGCGCGAATCTCGCGATACAGCATTTCGACGGCCGTGCCGCTTTGCACGCCCATGCCGCCAAAAAGCTGCACGGCGGCGTCGATCACCTGTTGCGCGCCTTCGCTGGCATGCCACTTCGCCATCGCCGCTTCACGCGTGACGCTTTCGCCCTGGTCGCGCAGCCAGGCGGCGCGATAAACCAGTAGCGCGCTGCTGTCGATGGTCAACGCCATCTGCGCGAGCTTCGCCTGCGTCAGTTGAAAATCGCCGAGCGTCTGGCCGAACATCTTGCGCGACGCGGCGCGCGCGAGACCTTCCGCCATCGCGTGACGCGCGAATCCGAGCGACGCGGCCGCCACCGACGTGCGGAAAATATCCAGCGTGCGCATCGCGAGCTTGAAGCCTTCGCCGGGTGCGCCGAGCATCTGGCTGCGCGGCACGCGCGCGCCCGCAAAATGCAGGCGTGCGAGCGGATGCGGCGCGATCACGTCGATGCGTTCGGCAATTTCAAGCCCCGGCGTATCCGCGTCGACGATGAATGCCGTGATGCCGCGCGCGCCCGGCGCTTCGCCGGTTCTGGCGAACACGACGTAAAAGTCGGCGATGCCGCCGTTGGAGATCCACGTCTTGTCGCCGTCGAGCACATAGGCGTCGCCGTCTTCGCGAGCGGCGAGCGTCATGGCGGCGACGTCCGATCCCGCTTCCGGCTCCGACAACGCAAACGCGGCAATGGCCGTGCCGTTGGCGACGCGCGGCAGGTAACGCGCCTTCTGCTCGTGCGTGCCGCCGAGCGAGATCGCGCCGGAGCCGAGCCCTTGCATGGCGAGCGCGAAGTCCGCGAGGCCGGAATGCTTGGCGAGCGTTTCGCGCAGCAGGCAAACGGCGCGCGTGTCGATCGTGTCGCCGTGACCGCCGTAAGCGACACCGCCCACGCCGTATTTCAGCCAGCCCGCCGCGCCGAGTTCGCGCACCAGACGACGGCAGGTCGCATCGACGTCCTTATGCCCGCCGTCGTGCGAAAGATTCGCGCGGCACCATGCCTCGATACCCGCCGCGAGTTCGCGGTGGCGTGGCTCGAAGAACGGCCAGGCCAGCGCGCCATGCAGATCCACATCGCTGTTGGCGTTCAACTCAGTCTCCCTCGAACACGGGCCGCGACTTCGCGGCGAATGCCTTGTACGCCCGTTCGAAATCGCGTGTGCTCATGCAGATGGCCTGTGCTTGCGCTTCGGACTCGATCGCTTCGTCGATGCTCATGCTCCATTCCTGATGCAGCATCTTCTTCGTGATGCCGTGCGCGAAAGTCGGGCCGGCGACGAGATCGGCGGCGAGCTTGTGCGCTTCCTCGAGGAGCGCCGCGGGGTCGCACAGGCGGTTATAGAAGCCCCATGCGTGGCCTTCGTCGCCGCTTGCGGAGCGTCCGGTGAAGAGCAATTCGGCGGCGCGCCCCTGCCCGATGATGCGCGGCAGAATTGCGCAAGCGCCCATATCGCAGCCCGCCAGGCCGACGCGCGAGAACAGAAACGCGAGCTTGCTGCGCGCGGTGCCGAGCCGCATGTCGGACGCCATGGCGAGAATCGCGCCCGCGCCGGCGCAAACGCCGTCGACGGCGGCGATCACCGGTTGCGGACAGTGGCGCATGGCCTTGACCAGGTCGCCGGTCATGCGCGTGAAGAGCAGCAGTTCCGGCATCGGCAAATCGATCAGCGGCGCGATGATGTCGTGCACGTCGCCACCGGAGCAGAAGTTGTCTCCCGCGCCGTGAATCACGACGGCCTTGATGTCGGTGGCATACGCGAGTTGCCGGAACAGATCGCGCAACTCCGCGTACGATTCGAACGTTAGCGGGTTCTTGCGCTCCGGGCGGTTCAGCGTGATCGTCGCGACCTTGCCGGCGACCGACCAGCCGAAGTGTCGCGCCTCGTAGCTGGCGAGCGTCAGGCGGTTGCCGTCCAGCAGCGCGTGGGCGTTGGATCGTGTCATGAGCGCTCCATGCAGGATGGTGTTGCGGTTCAGGGCGGATCAGTCTTTCAGACTGTCGAGCAGATGTTTCTTGAGCTTGCCGAGGCGCTGATGGGTGCGCGATTTTTCATCGAGACTCAAGCCGCCGAACAGTTCGACCACCCATTGCTCGTGCGCCACCGCCATCTTGTCGAACGCCTTGCGGCCCGCAGGCGTGAGGCATACGCTGATCGAGCGGCGATCGTTCGGATCGTTGTCGCGCGAGACGAGGCCTTCTTTTTCGAGCTGATCCGTAATGCCGGTGACATTGCCGCCCGTCACCATCAAACGGCGCGATAGCTCGGTCATCTTCAAGCCTTCGGGATGGCGCTCGAGTTGCGCCATCAGATCGAAACGCGGCAGCGTGGTGTCGAATTCGTTGCGCAGACGCTTGCGCAACTCGGCTTGCACGAGATTGGTGGTGGTCAGCATGCGCAGCCACAGACGCAGGCCCATGTGACTATCGGCGCCGGTGCTCATTTCCAAATCCACGACGTTCTCCGCGGGTTTCGCGATGCCTTTGCGCGGCGGTTTTGCGTCGAGCGCCACGGGTTTTTTGATGTTCGATGATTTCGTCACATTACTTCTCCACCGGAGATGGAAATGGATTGACCCGTCACGGCCTCCGAGCCCGGCTGGCAAAGCCACAGCACGGCATTGGCGACCTGTTCGGGGCTCACGAAGCGACGCTGCGGATTCGAGCGCAACAGGGTTTCGCGCGCCTGCTGTTCGGTGCGTGAGGTCTTGCTGGTGATCTGTTCGAGGGATGCGTGCAGCAATTCGGTTTCCGTGTAGCCGGGACAAACCGCGTTGACGGTGACGCCTTTGGTCGCGACTTCGAGCGCGAGCGAACGCGTGAGACCGATCACGCCGTGTTTCGCGGCGCAATACGCGGCGACGTAGGCGTAGCCGATTTGTCCCGCCGTGCTCGCCACGTTGACGATGCGGCCATGACCGCGTTCGAGCATGCCGGGCAACACCGCACGCGTGCCGAGGAACACGCCGGTGAGGTTCACATCCAGCATGCGCTGCCAGAGCGCCATGTCGGTGTGTGTGAACGGCGCGGCTTGCGCCTGGCCCGCGTTGTTGATGAGGATGTCGACCGCGCCGGCCTGAGAGAACGCATTGGCAACGGAGCTTTCCTGCGTGACATCGGCGCTGATACAGCCGACCTCGCCGAGCGCGGCGAGTTTGTCGCGTTGTGCGTCGAGCCGCTGCGGGCTGCGGCCCATCAACGTGACGCGCACGCCGGCGCGCAGCAGCGTTTCCGCCACGGCCGCGCCAATGCCACTGCCGCCGCCGGTGACCACGGCGTGTTGTCCCGCGAGCGATGAGTTCAGCGTGTTCATGTGGTTCCTTCCGCGCGTTGCGCGCGTTCTTGCGGCGACAGGCCGGCGTTGGCCGCCGCCTGCGCGCGCTCGCGTTCCAGGTTGCGTTCGAGTTGGGACTTGGCGGCGATGTAAGGCTTGGGCCAGGCCACATCGAGGTAGCCGATCCTGGCGGCTTCATTCAACGTCCACGACGGATTCGCCAGATGCGGACGCGCGATCGCGCACAGATCGGCGCGGCCCGCCGCGATGATGCTGTTCACGTGGTCGGCCTCGGAGATCGCGCCCACGGCAATCGTTGCGATGCCCGCTTCGTTGCGCACGCGGTCGGCGAACGGCGTCTGGAACATGCGGCCGTACACCGGTTTTTCCTCCTTGCTGACCTGACCCGACGACACGTCGATCATGTCGGCGCCCGCTGCCTTGAAAGCGCGCGCGATCTGCACGGCGTCGTCGGGCGTGGTGCCGCCTTCGACCCAATCGTTCGCGGAAATGCGCACGGAAATCGGCTTGTCTTGCGGCCATGCCGCACGGATCGCCTTGAACACCTGTAACGGATAGCGCAGGCGGTTTTCGAGCGAACCGCCGTATTCGTCCGTACGATGGTTGGTCAGCGGCGACAGGAAGCTCGAGAGGAAATAGCCATGCGCGCAATGCAGTTCGAGCCAGTCGAAACCGGCTTCGGCGGACATATGCGCGGCGCGCACGAATTGCGCTTCGATCTCGCGCAATTCCTCGCGAGTGGCTTCGCGCGAATGCTGGCTGACGCCAGGCAGATATTGTTGCGGCGAGGCTGAAACGAGCGGCCAGTTGCCTTCGGCGAGCGGCTGGTCGATGCCTTCCCATGCCACTCGTGTCGATCCCTTCGCGCCGGAGTGGCCGAGTTGAATGCCGATCCTGGCATCCGACTGACGATGCACGAGATCGACGATACGTTTCCACGCCGCCAGATGCTCGGGCGCGTACATGCCAGGACACCCGGGCGTGATGCGCGCCTCGGGCGATACGCAGGTCATTTCCGTCATGACCAGCGCGGCGCCGCCCATCGCGCGCGCGCCGAGATGCATCAGGTGATAGTCGCCGGCGATACCGTCGACGGCTGAGTATTGCGCCATCGGCGAAACCACCACACGGTTCTTCAACGTGACGCCGCGCAGCGTGAAGGGCGTGAACATGGGCGGAATCGAGTGCTTGTGCGGTGCTGGTTCGACGCCGGCGCGCTGCGCGAGCCAGTTTTCGAAGCCGGACAGATAGCGTGCGTCGCGCTCACGCAAGTTCTCGTGTGAAATGCGCTGCGAGCGCGTGAGCAGCGAATACGCGAACTGTTCGGGTTCGAACGACGTATAGCGGTCGACATGCTCGAACCATTCCGTTGAATTGCGCGCGGCGTTCTGGATGCGTAGTACGTCGACGCTGCGCACGTTCGTGTAGTGCCTCAGCGCGGCGGGCAAATCGCCGGGATGCGCGCCGATGCTGTTCGCCAGTTCGATGGAGTCTTCAAGCGCGAGCTTGGTGCCGGAGCCGATCGAGAAGTGCGCGGTGTGCGCGGCGTCACCCATCAGAACGACCGGCGTTTGCGTGCCGTCGGCGTTGCGGCGCCAATGCACCCATTCCTCGTTGACGACACGCGGAAAGCGGATCCATTGCGACGACCCGCGCAAATGCGCGGCGTTCGACAGCAACGCGTTGCCGTCCAGATACTTGGCGAACAGCTTTTCACAGAAGGCGATGCTGTCTTCCTTGCTCATTTCGTCGAGACCGGCGGCGCGCCATACGCGCTCCGGCGTTTCCACGATGAACGTGGACGTTTGATCGTCGAAACGATACGCGTGTGCCTGAAACCAGCCGAACTCCGTTTCCTCGAAGGCGAACGTGAAGGCGTCGAAAAGTTTTTTCGTGCCGAGCCAGACGAAGCGGCAATCGCGCATGTCGATGCTGGGCTTATACGTAGCCGCATATTTTTGGCGAATCGCGCTGTTGGCGCCGTCGCACGCGACGACCAGGTCGGCTTCGTAGACGGTGTCGTCCGTGACCTGGGTTTCGAATACCAGCTTGACGCCAAGCGCTTCGCAGCGCGCTTGCAGGATGTTCAGCAGACGCTTGCGGCCGATGCCGCAGAAGCCATGACCCGACGAACGGATCTGCCTGCCGCGAAAATTGATTTCGATGTCGTCCCAGTGATTGAAGGCGTCGAGGATGGCGTCGGCGCTGGGGGCGTCGGCGGCGCGCAGATTGCCGAGCGTCTGGTCGGAGAACACCACGCCCCAGCCGAAGGTGTCGTACGGACGGTTGCGCTCCACGACCGTAACGTCGTAAGCCGGGTTGCGGCTCTTCATCAACAAGCCGAAATACAAGCCGGCAGGGCCGCCGCCGATACAGACAATGCGCATGCTGAGTCTCCAAAGTGGATTCTGCTTTGGAGTTAATTTAGGCATAGATAATTTAGATGTCAAGTAAACATCGACGCGGGGGGGCGCGTGCATGCGGGTGCCCTATTCACTCGAACGAGCATCGGTCATGGGGCTCCTGGAACGTAAGGCAGGAGCGGGTGTTCGCTCGCCAGCAGGCAAGCCGTATTTCGATGGGACTTGCCCTGAACGGGCATCCGTATCAGCACGTCGTCAAGAGCGGCCAACGCCGTCAGGCTCTTGTGTGCAGCAAGAACCATGCGGGAACGTGGACGGATGTATATAGGCGCCTAGCAGGCTGCTGAAGTATCGGCGGTAATGTCATCGCTGAAGGCCCCTGAAGCGTTGATGGAAGACCCCCACTTGCCCCTTGGAGATCATGCGCGGCGCCGACACATTCACCGAGAGTTTGTTTTCCATGCGCAAGCTGGACGACTTCGTTCCGAAGTCGCATCCGTTGCGTTCGATCCGGGTGATGGCGAACGAAGCACTGGTGAAGATGGATCGGTTGTTTGCCGGGATGTACGAGGCCGACCTCAAGGGTGGGCGGCCGAGCATCGCGCCGGAGAAGTTGCTGCGAGCCATGCTGATCCAGGTGCTCTACAGCATCCGCTCGGAGCGCCAATTGATGGATCAGGTGCAATACAACCTGCTGTTTCGCTGGTTCATCGGCCTGGCGATGGATGACGAGGTTTGGGTACCGACGGTCTTCACGAAGAACCGCGAACGCCTGATCAAGCATGATGCGGTGATCGAATTCTTCAACGAAGTGGTGGCGATCGCTGAGAAGAAGTGCCTGCTCTCGGGAGAGCACTTCAGCGTGGACGGCACGCTGATCCAGGCGTGGGCGGGGCACAAGAGCTTCGTGCCCAAGGACAGTGACGATCAGGACAGCGACGGCGGCAACGCAGGCGACTTTAAAGGCGAGAAGCGCAGCAACGAGACGCATGAGTCCCGGACCGATCCCGATGCACGGCTCTATCGCAAAGGCAATACGGCCAGCGAATTGCGTTACATGGGCCACACGCTGACCGACAATCGACATGGTCTGGTGGTCAACGCGTGCGTGACGCGCGCTGACGGGCACGCCGAGCGCGAAGCGGCCAAGGTCATGATCAACGACGCGCGGCAAGCGGCAGAAGATGCGAGCGCAGAAATCACGCTGGGCGCAGACAAGGGTTACGACGCACAGGAATTCATCGAGGCGTGCCAGCAGATGAAGGTCACACCGCACGTTGCGCAAAACACCTCGGGGCGGCGTTCATCCGTGCCCGATACCATTGCCTCGAGCGTGGGCTACGCCATTTCGCAGCAAAAGCGCAAGTTGATCGAACAAGGCTTCGGGTGGGCCAAGACCGTGGGGCGCATGCGCCAGGTGGTGGTGCGCGGGTTGAAGAAAGTGGACCAGATGTTCGTGTTGAACATGGCTGCCTACAACCTCGTGCGCATGCGCTCACTGACACAAGTCCGTCTGTAGCAGCGAAAAACGCGGCAATGAAGCCAGAAATTGGCCTCAAACTGCCGAACAAGCGTGGAATTCACGTTGAAATTGCACAATGCGATAAACCTTGTGGCGAGAGCCGCGTAAGTGCAGAAAGGCTGCTTCTGTCGGACTGTATTTCAGCAGCCTGCTAGGGACGGCCGCGGCGGGCCGACGAAACCTACCAGATCGACTCGAGGCCGCATGGGGGTGGGAGCATGGGGTGGGATTCCGACTCCCAGTGCATCAGAAATCGTTAATTGGATAAATTGCCAGAATTAATCTGTCAATTAACGATTGCATGCATCGGTTAATTATAAATGCATTTTTCTGAAAAAACGAATCCCTCCCAAAACGCATCGAAGGTAAAGCCCGGCATTGACCTTGCACGCCAACATATTGGCGAATTCAGACGCCACTTAGCAACGTCATTAATGCTTATGTAGGATCGGACCGAACAAATCCGGTTCCAGGTCAGCCGGAATATTGCGACCAATTCTGAGGGAAAACTACGATGGCGTGTTCTGCGGAAGTTCACAGTGACAAGGCGGTGAGCCCGGAAGCGCTACTCAGTCCTCGACCGGTCGGACATATCGGCATCGTTTTGTTCGATGGTTTCGCGCTCCCGGAGGCTGCCGCGATCATCGAGGTATTCCAGTCGGCAAACGCGCTTGCCGGAATCGAGCGGTCTGGCCGAACACCTTATGACGTGGGTCTTTTATCGGCTTCCGGTGGCAGAGTCGCAAGTTCGTCTTCGGTGTTCGTCTGGAGTGAGAGCATTGAAACGTTCCGCCCCGCCGACAATTTCCGGGCACTATTTGTCGTAGGCGGTACGGAGGCGCACAACGCACTGCGTGACGAGCGACTGATTACCTGGCTGCGTTTGGCCTACCTGCGCAGCGAACTGGTCTTTCCAACCGGCGAAGGGCGCGTTGTTCTGGAAGCCGCTGGATTCGGACAAAGCTTCAGCGCTCGCCACTACGGCGAAAGTCATTATCAAACCGTGCGGAACGCGCCGGTTGCTGGCGTTTTGACCGTTCCGTTCAGCCCACTGCAAGCTGCATTGAGCGTTGTCGAAGCCGATTTGGGTACCGCAATCGCGGGCCAAATCGCAGGCTGGGTGGCGCCGCCCGCCGAGACACAGTTCACCGCGATTTTAAGTAAAAGTGCGTCGGCGTCCGTCAGCGAAAAAATTCAGGCGGCAGCGCGATGGTTGGAGGCAAACGGTGATCGACCGATCGTGATCGACGAGGCGGCGCAGGTCGCGGCCATGAGTGAGAGAAATTTTCTTCGGCGCTTCAAGATCGAAATGGGCGTCACGCCCTCCGACTATCTTCTGTATGTGCGACTAAACATGAGTTGCAGACTGCTTATTGAAACCAGTCTGCCGGTCGACAAAATAGCGCGCCGCAGTGGAATCGGCAGCGGCGGCCGACTTTCGAAACTTTTTCGCAAGTATCTAGGGAAAACACCTACCGAGTACCGCTCCAGCAAACGGCATTCACGGATGTCGTCATAACCGCTGATTTAAACGTATGCGTTGCGCTTTATCGGAATATCGGCCGGTCGGGCTGCGGACAATGCGCGGCCAGCACTACGCGCGAAGCGCTCAATCCAGAATCGACAAAAGATCGGCCATGGTCATATCGGGCAAGCGCTTGACGATCATGTCCCAAAAGATCACGTCGTGCATCGCGCTGGCATCTTCGACCGAATTCCACTCTCTCGCGCCTACAATGGTATTGGCGGTTTCGAGGGCGGCATCAACGATTGCCTGAATGTCTTTTTTGTGCATGAATGCGTTAACGGCTGCGCGTCCGGCTTTTTTAGCCCCGCGCGCAATCGTTTGCTGAAAGTATGGCGGCCCCGATAAATCCTGTCTGAACGAGACGTTCAGCCCGCAACTCGATGCTAACTGACTGGCAGTCGCTCATATAATAACGGCGGCATCTGTCAGTACAAACTCAGGAAAGCCCTACCTCCAAAATTCCGAATCGATCTTGAGGTGAACAAACGCCGCGCCGGAATGCTTCGGCTTCGATTCCTCAACGCCTTCTTTATATCAAACCGCATATAACTCAATTTGAATCAGGTTATATACATTCCGTCTCAGTTTTTCGTTTTCATCTGGAAGCGTCGCGCCAGGTGTCGTGGTTCAATGTCCTGAGCGGCCAATGTGTTGGCTATTTCGGCCATGTAATAACGGCGCGAGAGTCATTTGTATAGGATGGGCCAAAAGAAAATGAAACAGTCTTCAGAGAGTTTTGCAGGCCACAATATTCCGGGGGAAAAGAATGGAACTGGTTCATAGTCCGCCGCCGTGCTGCTCGCGGCAAGCAACCGTGCCGGAGCAAACGAGCGAAACGACACGCGTCGACGTAGCGTTGTTCAATGGCTTTGCGCTGCCAAAGGTCGCAGCGATCATCGAGATCTTCCAGAAGGCGAACGCGCTCAGCGTCTCTCCGCGATCGGGCTCCGCACGCTATGACGTCTCGCTGCTGTCCGCTTCGGGTGGCCGCATCGCGAGTTCGTCGTCGATGTTCGTCTGGACCGAGGGCGTCGAGTCGCACCGCGGCACGAATGACACGCACCTGCTGTTCATCGCGGGCGGCGCCGGCGTGCAGCAGGCGTGCCGCGACGAACGCCTCGGCAACTGGCTGCGCCGCAGGCATCCGTTCAGCGAGATTGTTCATCCGATCTCCGAAGGACAACTGCTTCTGGAAGCGGCCGGGCTTCCCAGCCGATACTCTCCGCTTCTCTACGGCCGCAATGAAGCGCGCGGCCTTCATCCGGCACTGCCGCTGAGCGAAGCGCCCGATGCGGTGGCGACGGCACTGCGCATTGTCGAAGAGGATCTCGGCTTTGAACTGGCGCGGCGGGTTGCCGAATCGGTCGAGCCGCGGCACGAGACGCCCTTCGACTCGTCCATTACACGCAGCGGGGCGCATCGGGTCAGCGAGAAGATCCTGGCGTCGGCGCGCTGGCTGGATGCGAACGTCGATCGGCCTATCTCGATCGACGACGCCGCGCAAGTCGCGGCAATGAGCGAGCGCAATTTTCTGCGCCGCTTCAAGAGCGAAATTGGCATGACGCCCTCCGAGTATCTGCTTCGTGCGCGTCTGAACATGAGCTGCCGGATGCTCGTTGAATCGCGTTTGCCAATCGACAAGATCGCGCGGCGCTGCGGAATCGGCAGCGGCGGTCAGTTGGCCAAGCTGTTCAGAAAGTATCTGGACACGACACCTACCGACTATCGACTACGCGAAGAAGCGTCTTCAGGCAATTTGTCCTAAGCGCGGATTTCTCAAATCTGCAGGCGGATCGCCGCGCCTCGGCGACAGAGTTGGACCGGCGATCGTTAATGCCGGGTCGGGGCGAGGTCGCCAAACGATTAATAGAAGTCGACGTTATTGGCCGAACCGATGAAGCCGCAAAAGCGTTGGTCGATCCGCTTGCCGCCAGCGCTTCGGTGGTCTTGAAGCAGGTATCGGTGGTGGTTTGAATCGCTCCGTCCCGGCCGTGAGATCGGTGGCTGTGGATCAGGAAACGATGGCGGATGCGATGAACGATGCTATGCCGATCGGCACTAGAAAAATCGTGGACAGTCTCATCCGCTTCATCCATCTGGTTCTCGCAGCCTCCCACGATCCACGCGCCCGACGCGGCTGAAACTCGAGGAATACCAGCCTTTGATAGTGTCGCCTTCCGACCTCCAAGGCGGAGAAGAAGCTGAAGATCAGATAGACGAGGGTCCACGCGAGACAAAATTTGGAAAGAAGCGAAAGAGCGATCACCATATTGCCGTCCGTTTTGCCTAACGATATTTGAAATTCAGATGAGTGGAGACTACAGAGCGACACAGTGAATTTCTTGACAAACGTTTGTCTTTATCCGCCGTCTCGTGTGTGACCTGTAGGCGCGTCTGGCTTGGGGAGCCGGCAAATCGGTGAACCGCGACCGTTTTAGCGGCCGAAGCAAAGCCGGCAACATCCCTCGCGCGACTTGCTATTGAATGTTGATTCGCCGCAGCGTCACTCGCGCAAAGTGGCGAAAGAAGCCCCGCTTTTTGGCTAGAGCAAATGCACGCCGCCTTCCGAAGGTAACGTCGCGCGTCGTGTCACGTGTGCGTTACGAATGGTTTGCGTGAACGCTCGGCGAGCCCGTCACATCTCGGCTTCGAACTTGCGATATACGGAAATTATGTTGGCGAAATCCGCCAGATAAATCTCCTCGCCGGAAGATTCGTGAAGAATGGCACCGATCGAGTGTTAACCATCGTGAGGCGTGCAGGCATGTTTGTCGCCGCTACGCCGTCTATTCTCACTTCCTGATACGCGGATCAATGAAAGTCACCATTATCGGAACCGGATACGTCGGCCTCGTCACGGGCGCGTGCCTGGCAGAGCTGGGCAATGACGTGCTATGCCTCGACGTCAACGAAGCAAAAATCGCGATGCTCAACAACGGCCAGGTGCCGATCTACGAGCCGGGTTTGGCAGACGTGATCGAGCGCAATCGCGAAGCGGGCCGGCTGACGTTCTCGACTGACGTGGCGTTGGCCGCCGCACACGGCGACATCCAGTTCATCGCGGTCGGCACGCCGCCTGACGAGGACGGGTCCGCCGATCTACAGTACGTGCTTGCTGCGGCGAAGGGCATCGGCAAGTACATGAGCGCCTTTAAAGTGATCGTCGACAAATCGACTGTGCCGGTCGGCACCGCCGACAAGGTTCGCGACGCGATTGCAAAAGAACTGACCGCGCGTAATGCCGATTTGCCGTTCGCGGTGGTGTCGAATCCCGAGTTCCTCAAGGAAGGGGCCGCTATCGACGACTTCATGCGACCGGATCGCATCGTCATCGGCTGTGATGACGATGTCTCAGGCTTGCGCGCGCGGAGCCTGCTCGAGCATCTCTATGCGCCGTTCAATCGCAATCACCAGCGCACGCTGTTCATGGACGTGCGCTCGGCCGAATTCACGAAGTATGCAGCGAACGCGATGCTGGCAACACGCATCTCCTTTATGAACGAGATGGCCAATCTCGCGGATTGCGTGGGCGCCGACATTGAAAACGTTCGCCGCGGCATCGG
Organism: Paraburkholderia sp. DD10; assembly: GCF_049177125.1. NCBI lineage: Bacteria > Pseudomonadati > Pseudomonadota > Betaproteobacteria > Burkholderiales > Burkholderiaceae > Paraburkholderia > Paraburkholderia sp. DD10. The sequence continues at coordinate 260,416 of NZ_CP185392.1, forward strand.
CTCCGATCCACGCATCGGCTATAGCTTCCTGTATGCGGGGTGCGGATACGGCGGCTCGTGCTTTCCGAAAGATGTGCAGGCGCTAATTCGAACCGCCGCGGAATACGACATGGAACTGAATATTCTCGCTTCGGCCGAGTTCGTCAACGAACGTCAGAAGACCGTGCTCTTCAACAAGGTGCGCAAACATTTTGGCGGCGAACTGGCGGGCAAGCGTTTCGCGGTGTGGGGTCTGTCGTTCAAACCGAATACCGACGATATGCGAGAAGCAACGAGCCGCCGCCTGATCGCCGATCTGCTGCGGCACGGTGCGACGTTGAGCGTCTACGATCCGGTCGCGACAGAAGAAGCCCGCCATTGCCTCAGCACGGACCTCAATGCGGAAAGCTTTTCGCGCATCGAATTCTCGCACGACCGTGACGCAGCGCTTGTCGGTGCCGATGCGCTCGTGATCCTCACTGAATGGAAGGAATTTCGCAGCCCCGATTTCGAGCAGATGAAGGTTGCGCTCAACGACACCTTGATCTTCGACGGACGCAATCTGTACGACCCGCATGCGATGAGAGAGGCCGGCTGGGCCTACTACACGATTGGCCGCGACGCCGCGCTTGCAGCAGGTTAAGCGCGACGAGCAATGCGCGTAACGCGTGTGCCGGCTGCATCGTGCCGCCGGTACGCGCATCTTGAATGGCGATGCGATGTTGAGAAAGATGATGAATCTGGCACTGGCGCGTGTTCGTCCCGGCAAGCAGATCGCCAATGAAGTGGGTGGCGTGGATCTGATGCTCTATCTCGCGGAACAGAGCTGGAATGCTCTGCGAGGCACGCTGCTGTCGCTGCGTTGCAAACGGGCGGGCGTGTGCTTTGTCGGCCGGAACGTGCGGCTGCGGTTCGCGAGGAATATCGAAATCGGACGCTACGCCACCATTGGCGACGGCGCGATTCTCAGCGGACTGGGGCGTGATGGTTTGCGGCTTGGTGCACGGGTCAACATCGGCGCGTATTCGAGGCTCATTGTCGGCACGGACGTGGCGCGGCCCGGCAGCCATATTCATATCGACGACGGATGCGGCATCGGCGAGTATTCGAGCGTCGGCGGTTCAGGGGGCGTGTCGATCGGGAAGAACACGATCATCGGTCAGTACTTCAGCGCGCATCCGGAAAATCACAATTTCAAAGATCTGTCGCGGCCGATTCGGGAGCAAGGGACGACTCGCAAGCCGATCGCCATCGAAGAGGATTGCTGGCTGGGCGCACGCGTTACCGTGCTGGGCGGGGTGACAATAGGGCGGGGCAGTGTTATCGCGGCGAGTTCGGTGATCACGCACGACGTGGCGCCGTTTTCGATCGTGGCGGGTATCCCGGGGCGTGTGGTGGGCAGCAGGCGTGGGGATGACCATGACCGCACTTGATATCTTCGTCGTCCTGTACCGATGCGATCCGGAGGCATCCGAAACTCTTGTTTCGTTGAGCCGTATCGATTTCGCCGCGCTTGGAATCGACGTCGAGGTTCATATCTGGGACAACGCGCGCTCAGTGCCTGCGCCGCCGAATCCCAACTTTCTGCCGTTCCTCTGGCGCTATCTGGCTTCTCCGGATAACGAGCCGCTATCGAAGGTGTACAACCTGCTGGTGCGTGAGTCGACGCGTCGGCATGTGGTTATCTTCGATCAGGATTCCAATGTGGGCGCGAATTTCTTCGAAAAACTGACCAACGGCATCGACAAGGTCGAGGCGGACGTATTCGTGCCCGTCATCCGTCACGGCGAGCGTTTGATCAGCCCGGGGCGCTTGCGGTGGATCAAGGGCGAGGCGTTGCGCAGCGTCGCCACGAACGCGATGTTGCCGCGACACTTTACCGCGATGATGAGCGGGCTATGCATCAGTAGCGCCTTGCTTGCACAACTTGCACCGCAGCCGTTTGATGAGCGGCTGCGTCTTTATGGCGTCGACACGCGGTTCTGCCGTGATCTGGCGCGGCACGGTGCGAGGGCTTACCTGCACGACGCGGAACTCGGTCACGATTCAGCGCTGCGCAGCACGACCGACGCGCGAGCGGCCCTGCAACGTCAGATATGGCTATGGCAGTCGTGGCTGCATGTGTTCGACCGTAACCTGCTCGAAGTACTGGCGATACGATGTTATGTGCTGTGGAAGGCCTTGCGAGTGTCGGTTGGTCCGCGCGCGCCGGGAAAGTTCTTTGACGTGATTGCCGAGGTGTTTCGATGAGTGCATCGCTTGCCATTTTGATGGTTCATCAGGGCGCGGAACTGTACGGATCGGATCGGAGTTTCGCGTCGGCGTTGGAGGCGTTGCGTGAACGGCATCCGCAGGCGGTGATCGATGTGGTGTTGCCTGAGCAAGGCCCACTGGTCGAACTGGTTCGGCCGTACGCGACGCGCTGCCTTTTCAATCGACGCGGCATACTGCGCAAGGTCGAACTGAAGGCGCGGCCGTGGCATACGTTGAGCATGCTGCTGGCCGGCTGGCGGGCCTACCGGGATATGTTTGCCTCATACGATGTGTGCTACGTGAACACAGTGGTGTGCGTGGCGGCCATTGCAGCGCTGCGTGGCCGGCGCGGTGGCGCTTATGTCCATGTGCGGGAAATTCCATCGCCCGGCGTGCGTTGGGTGTTCAAGGCGCTATTGCGGTTTTCCGGCGCAACCGTGATGTACAACTCGGGCGCGACGGCTGCTGCGTTCGGGCTGCCTGGAGCCGTGATCTACAACGGCGTTGGTGCGCCGGCCTACATGTCTGAGCCCGGCTATACGGGCGCTCGCGAATTGAGGATTGCGATCATCGGTCGTATCAATCCCTGGAAGGGTCAGCAGTTCGTCCTTGAAGCGCTGCAAACCGTAGGCCGTGCGCTGCCGGTACAGATTCGCATCATCGGCGATGTTTTCCCGGGCTATGAAGCGTTGCTCGACGCTTTGCGCGCGGCAGCCGGCGCATGCGACCAGATCGTCGAGATCGAGGGCTTTACGAATCATCCTGAGGCTCATTTTGCATGGGCCGATTTCGTGCTCGTGCCGTCGATCCTGCCAGAACCGTTTGGAAGGGTGGCGATCGAGAGCTTTGCTGCTGGGCGACCAGTGATCGCGTCCAACGCGGGCGGCTTGCAGGAGATCGTGACAGACGGGGCGACTGGTTTGCTGTTCGCTCCCGGCGACGCGGAGGATCTCGTGCGCGTCTTGCAGCGTGCCGTTGCACTCACTCCGGAGCAGTATGGCGCGATGGCGGAGGCGGCGCGACAGACGTACGAGCGCCGCTTTACAGTGCGTAGCTATATGGACGCGATAGCCGAGCACGTCAGCGCGCCGCACGTGCTGCAACCGGTGCAGCCGCAGCCTTCACCGCATTCCACGGGACAGTCCTGATGACGGGTTCGACGGAAAGAGTGGTGCCGCGGGCGGCGGGCTCGAGCCTGATGCGCAACCTGTCGTATAACATTTTTGGGCAACTACTGCCGCTGATCGTCGCCGCGGTCAGCATTCCGATGTTGATCCGGCACATCGGCAACGACCGTTTCGGCTTGTTGACGATCGCGTGGATGGTGGTGGGCTATTTCAACCTGTTCGATCTCGGGCTGGGGCGAGCCTTGACGAAGCTGGTCGCCGATCGGCTCGGGGCGGCACGGGCCGCCGAGGTGGCGCCGCTTGTCTCGACGGGACTCGTTTTGATGATCGGTCTCGGCACGGTGGGCGCCATCACCGTCGCATTCGCGACTCCCGCACTGACAGCGCTGCTGCGTGTGCCGGCGCAGTATCGCGACGAGACCGTGAACGCATTTTATCTGCTCGCGCTGTCGATTCCCGCCGTGATCCTGACAACTGGGTTGCGTGGTGTACTGGAGGCGTATCAGCGTTTCGACATCACCAATGCGGTGCGGACGCCGCTGGGCCTGTGGACCTTCGGCGGCCCGCTTTGCGTGCTGCCATTTTCCACGCGGCTCGACTGGATTGTCCTGTCGCTCGTGGCTGGACGTCTCGTGTCCGTGTGCGTCTATTGGCATTTCGCGGCACGTCAACTCGGCACGCGGTTAATCGGTGCAGCACCGGATCGCACCGTGTGCAAGGAACTGTTGTCGTTCGGCGGCTGGATGACTGTGTCGAATATCGTCTCGCCGTTGATGGTCTATATGGATCGTTTCTTCATCGGCGCATTGCTGGGCACTTCGGCAGTGGCGTTTTACACGACCCCGTATGAAGTGGTGTTCAAGCTGAACATCGTATCGGAGGGATTGTTCGGCGTGTTGTTTCCTATGATGGCAAGCCGTTTCGTGGTCGACCGCTCGCAGTCCGCCGCGATGCTGACGCTAGGCTCGAAATTGATCGCCGCCTGCCTGTTCCCGCTGGTGCTGGGGATTGTCGCGCTGGCTGAACCATTCCTCGGCTTATGGGTCGGGCCGGCCTTCGCGTTGCATAGCGCGCTGGTAATGCAACTGCTGGCGATCGGACTGTTCGTCAATGGGTTTTCGAAAGTCGCGTTCAACCTGATTCAGGCGCACGGTCGCGCCGACGTCACCGCGAAGCTGCATCTGATCGAATTGCCTGTGTATGTGCTCGCGCTGGTTCTGCTGACGCGTCACGCCGGCATCGTCGGTGCGGCCGCCGGGTGGGCGATGCGGATGCTGCTCGATGCCGGCTTGCTGTACTGGATGAGCGCGCGCGTCGCGCACGTCGGGCCGCGCGCGATACGCGATACCGTGGCGCTCGCGCTTGGAGCCGTTGCGTTGCTGTGCGGCCTGCTATTTGTGCCGATGCTGACTGCGAGAATCGGATTGGCAGCCGTTGCGCTAAGCGTATTTGGCTGGGTTTTCTGGCGCACCGTGATGAATGACGATGATCGCAGTGCGGTGATGCAGATAGCCACGCGGTCGCGGTTGCGATAACGGAGGTAAAGAGGAGACGTGTGGAACGATGCCCGATGCTGCGGCTCGGCGTGGCCGAAACCGCACACCGGGACGTAGGAGCGGCGCTTAACGCTGGGTCACGATCTCGTAACTGGCCGCGAACGGTTGCCCGGCGCCGTTCACCGAAAACGTGATGCGTTCGCCGTCGGTATGTGCTTCGATTGTTGAAATACGTTGCCCGTAAGCGTCCAGTGCATAGACCGATACATGCGCGCGGTGCACGTAGAGCGCGATGTTGGCGGGAATCCGTTCCATTTGCACGGGCGCGCTGACCGCATATAGGTTTGACGATGGCGCATTGCCGGTGTCTGGCGGGATCGTCCACCACGCATCGCGGAAGCCGGTTGATTTGAGCTGTTGTGGACCTTTGGTCGCCGTTCCCATTGTTGAGCCGGGCAATGACAACAGCATCCGTGTGGACTGCATGAGCGGTGCACTGTCGATGCTTGTCAAGAAAGCGGTGGCGAAGCCACGATTGCGCGGAGCTAGGGTCAATTCCAGCATCGAGGAGCGCACCGGCTGGTTTACCGACAGATAGCCGGAGAGTCCTGCGGCGTATGACGAACCAAACACGATCTGGCGCGCGTTCCGGTCATACGACAGGTAGGACGACGATTGCTGCGGGCCGTCTGTCGACTGAACGCCGAAGCGCGCGGCATCGCCGATCTGGATCTGCTTATCCATCGCAATCGAGGATGGCACATTGAAGTGTGTCGAAAGGTAGGAAGCGAGATTGCCCGACACGTTGTTCAGTGCTGCGGTGGTCCTTTCATCGCGCGGCAATGAAATTATCGCGCGGGGCAGCGCGGTTGCGGGGACGCCTTCGCGAAAGTAGCGCGCGCACTGAGCGAACTGCACCAACTTGGTCCAGTCGCCTTTCAGGCTGAAATCCGATGGCGTGGCCGTGTCCCACTGCTGGTCATGCGAATACGAATAAAGGATCAGCCCGTCCCAGTCCTGCGAAAGGGCGAACTGCGTGACAACCGGCAACAGGTCCGAGCCTTGCTGATTTGGCCATGGCTGGTTGAACTCGCTGACGACGAACGGTTTGCCCTGTGCGCGCGCAAAGGCGACATTGAGCAGCGTGTTCTCAAAGGCGTCACCGAGCCAGCTATTCGAAATGCGCCAGTTCGACCAGTCCCATTGACGGGCGGGAAACCAGTAGTGGTCGATATAGAAATGAGCGTCGATATAGTTCGCCGCTGCGTTGACGTCGAAATTGGCGAAGCCACCGTGCTTCCAACGCCCCGAATGAATGATCTGCGTGCCGGAGACTGCCACGCCGTCGCCGGCGACGGCGTGCACCGCCTTGGCGATGCGGGCGATGTAGCGCTGGTCGAGCGAGACGAAGAACTCCGCGGCGTGGCGGGCATCGTCGGGTGCGAGGCCGGTTCGTGCGATCGGCAGCGGCCTGCCTGCCAGTTCATGTGTCTGCTCGTATAGCGCCCACTGTTTGGCCAGTTCGTCGCGATATCGGCCGGTCACGAGCGTGGGCAGGCGTCCTTCTTGCCAGTTGTCGATTAAGGTGGATTCATTGTCGATTTCCACCAGCGCGAGGTTGAATGTATTTCGAAGATCGAGCGCGGCCGCCAGATTCCGTGTGTACTGCTCCTGCCAACGCACCATATCCCCATCGAATATCTGCAACGGTTTGCTTTGCGGCGGAATGGCATCGCCGCTCCTCAAGGCAGGAAAGGTATGGTTGACGTGAAGATTCAGGTCGGCGTAAATGCCGTGCCGGCCGAGTTGGGCAATTAAACGCTTCAACGTCTGTGCGGCACCTTGGTCTAGATCGGGGCGGGAAGCATCGACAAGAATCCCGGCGGGGTACACATCGGCATGATGAGCCGGTTGATCGATCGCATGCAGCCGTACGATGTTGACGCCGAGTGCGGCGAGGCGGCTGGCGAGTGCTTCACCGGCAGCTTGGGAAGGAAAATTGGCGGAAAGCGCGAGACTGACGCCGAAAAAGCGAATCCGTTTATCGTCTGCCGAGCCGGCTTTGAGGTCCGCGCCGACTGTGTAGAAATGTCCGTCTTTGACGAACACGCGATCCTCGGGACCGAGCGCTGGTTGGGGCGACGTCGCGACGGACTGTGCGCCGGCTAGGGCCGGCCCGGCGGAGCGGGTGGACGCGAGGGTAGCGCCGGGCATTGTCTCGTACCAGATCGCCTTGGGCGCCGGTGATGACGAACACGCGAGCACAGAGCCGAGCACAAGCAACGTGCAGCCCCGCGCGACAAGCCGGTTCGATCGCCTGTTCATCGTTCGAGCGGCGCTAATCCCGGCGCTCCGTGGTTCAACGTAGGCGCGCGCTTGGGCGAGGCATTCCGTAATCCATAGGCTACTTGAAACATAAAGATTTGCAGTAGGTAGAGGTGAGAGAGGCCGGTCGAGTAGTGAAAGCCAAACACATAGAGCTGCGCACAGAAAAAACCAATCGTGCCGACGGCAAAAGCATAGGCAGTGCGGTCGCTTTTCAGTTCGGCACGATGACGGACCCTCAAATGGGCGAGGGCGTCGATCAACGGGCTGAACATGAGCCATGCATAACCGATCGATGCGATGCCGAACACCATCAGAACCGAGATGTACCAGGAGTCCTTGTAAGTTTCGCCGTTGTTTGTGATCGCGCCGAGGCCATAGCCCTCCGGTCTGAACGCGGACGGCACCGACGCGTACTGCGCAAGCCGACCGACCGACGACGCGTCGAGATCAGCTTTGCTGACGATAATTAAAGCAAATGACAGGAGCAAAATGACAACCGGCGCGATAGCCAGTTTGCGAAACGATCTTGTTCCGAAGAAATGGACTTGGGTTGCGCAAAGCAGCGCGACCGCAAAGACGATCCAGCCGATCCGGACATTCGCCACGATTTCTCCGCCCGCCAGCAGAATCGAAATCAGTGAAAAATGAAGGCGTCCGGAGAAGCTACGACTGGTATAAATCGAAATCACCGCATAGGTCAACGCGAGTGCATTGAACAGGCTGTACTCGATTGCTGAGATAAAAAATCCGGTTGCTCTCAGTTCGTCGCCACGCATGAACTGGTATTGCAGCAGGTGCGTGTCCGTATTGATGCTTTCCTTGGCCTGGGCGACGAAGTCGTAGTACCAGAGCTTGGTGAAATCGCCGGAGAAGGTCAAATTCTCGTAAATGGCATAAACGGACATGACGCATGCCATTGACAGTAGCAGTCGCATCAGCGTACGTGCGGAGGCTCGCCTTGCGAGGCCGGACGACGTCAGCAGCACAGCGAGCAGGATCGGGACAAAGTAGCGACGCCATTGCTGAATGGCTTCGCCGAGCCCGCTGCGTGTCAAACCGACCGCGAAGCCGAGCGCCGACAGCACGAGGATCACGCAGACGATTCGCGCCGTATCGCTCGACAGCGAGAGCCGGTTATGCTGGTTGCTGCGCATCAGGTTGAGCAGCAGCAGGCCGGAGATGAAAATCTCCTTCCACGCCTTTGAGACGACCAGCAACGTGGGGCTGAGGGTATCGCTCAGCGGCACGAATACCAGATCGTTGACGGTAACGAAGAATACCGTGATGTAGAAGACGTAGTGGCGTTGTTTCGTGAACAGCAGACACACACATCCCGTGTATAGCGATAGAAAGAAGAGCGTTAACAGCGTATCCAAAGCGGCCTCGAGGTTGATCGTCATGGGCGCGTCAGCGTCATATCCGGCGCTGCGCGTTATACCTCGGTCTCCAGCCGGTCTTGGCCTGCCGCATTGCTGGCACGTTGCGCGGCAAGGGTCGCTGGCATGAGCGTGTCGGGCGCGGCCTCGCGTTGCGCCGTTCCCAAGGCCGGCCGGGGAGTCTTGTTCGGCAGGCGCGTCGCGCCCTTGTCCAGATGCCGATACAACAACGCCTCATACTGAGCCAGCACGCTATCCCAACGAAACGAACTCTCAAACCGATGCGTGCTCGCCTCGCCCATCGCCCGAGCCGTAGCGGGATCGCCTAGCAATGCCGAGATGTGCATATCGCAGTCCGCCTCCGTGGCGAAGAACCGCGCGTCGGGCCCCGCTACCCACCGATTGAATACGTTGTCATGCGCAATCACCGCGCTCCCGGCGCCAAGCGCTTCGACGAGAGACGGATTCGTGCCGCCCACGCGATGCCCATGCAGATAGAAATGGGCATGCCGCCGTAGCGACCGCACGGCCGATTGATCATAGATCGCACCGGGAAACATGACCTCGTCGCTTGCCGCTTCCAACACGTCGCGATGGTAGCTATGGACTTCAGGATCGTATTTTCCCAACACGACGAGTTTGGCCTGGCGTGGCCTGCGCGAAAAGGCGGTGACGATTTCCAGCACCGAGTTCTCCGGCTCAGGACGTGCGATCACGAGCCCGTAGAAAGTGTCTTCGAGCCCATGCTCCTTGAGGGGCGCAAGACTGGCCGCGCCGACCGGATCCGCGCCATATGGAATCGTCGTGATCTTCCTGCGATTGACGCGCGTTGCCAGGTGCGCTGCGATGGCAGGGTGATCAGCGATCAGATGATTGCCCGTCCAGCACCCGACGCGCTCGTTGAGCCACAGCCACACACGCTCATGGAATTTCCACTTCTCGCGCCGCCACTCGAGCCCATCCATGTTGATCAGGTTCGTAATGCCGTGCCAACGCAAATACGTGCAGAAGACGGCGGTGTTATAGCCGAGCGTCAGCACGAGCTCGGGCTTGCGTTCGGTCGTGTCGCGAACCGACTTCCAGTCGAATTCCATCGTGCCCATTGCGCCCTCGCGCGTGACGGGGACGATGATCCGATTTATGCCGCGCCATATGTCCTCGATGGTCTCAGTCTGGCCAGCTTCGCCCTGGCAATACACGGTCACTTTCCAGTCCCGCTGCGTGAGATAAAGCGCAAGCCTCTCGGCAAATGTTTCGAAACCACCGTGGCGCGCCGGAATACCTCGCGTACCCAAAATGAAAAGTTGCCTGACTGGCATATCGTTCGATCCCGTCGTGATTCGCGCGCCGATAATGCGCTGAACAAAAGCTACCAATGCGATAGCGTAGGGCAACAGGCATGGTGAAATCGGTCACTGTCGTCGTCGAATCCGCCAAAGTGATAGGCGCGACTTCTTTGTAGAACCATAATGGGCCAATACGGTCAGCGCACGCCCACATGTCCTTGGACGATGTCGGAATGCGCCAACGATTTGACCGAATCGGCTACTTCAACGCTCCTAACATAGCGTTCCTCTAGCCGCGCTTTTTCGTGCGGTGCGTCACTGCGTGAGTGACACAGGACCAGTGTCGGAATAGGACCTATGCAGGACCGACTATGGCCGTTATCTGTCTTCACTTCTTTCTACGGTTTCGCCATGCCAATCAACGTAAAGCACACTGCCATTCACGATGTGAAGCTAATCGAACCGAAGATTTTCGGCGACGCGCGCGGCGCCTTCTTCGAAAGCTTCAATCAGAACGAGTTCGAAGAAAAAGTTGCTCGTGGCTTCCGGTTCGTGCAGGACAACCATTCAGTGTCGGCGCGCCATGTGCTGCGCGGTCTGCACTATCAGATCCAGCATCCGCAGGGCAAGCTGGTGCGAGTGGTGGTCGGTGAAGTGTTCGATGTTGCCGTCGATCTGCGCCGCTGGTCGCCCACCTTCGGGCGCTGGGTCGGCGCGCGCGTGTCGGCTGCTAACGGGCACCAACTCTGGATTCCGCCGGGTTTCGCGCACGGTTTCGTGGTGCTGTCCGATGTTGCCGAAGTTCTTTACAGGACGACCGACTATTACTCCCCCGACCACGAACGCACGCTGTTGTGGAACGACCCGGATATCGGCATCGAGTGGGGTGTCGACGGCACGCCGCTAGTCGCGCCGAAGGATGCGGCGGGCGTTCTCTTCAGTTCAGCGGAAGTTTATTGACGTGGGCCGATGCGAGGCATGCAGGTGAAAACCATCCGGAATCGTGACGCCTGCACCGGCAGCGGTGCGACGGCTCAAGTAGTCAAGGATCGACAATTGAATAAAAGAAATGCTTTCATTCATGGGCCGTTCAAGGCGCGCCTCGCGAATCGGGCCAACGCCACGCTCGGTTTCTCACTGGCACTTCTGGCCACGCTCAGCGGTTGCGCTCTGGCGCCCGGGTCTTACATGGGCGCCCCTCCCGCACAAACCGCCAACGCACAGTCCGGTTCAGAGCCGCAGGTGACCGAAGTGGTGCAGGACGGCATCACGTTTCGTCTGCATTCACTCAACGGCGACCTGATTGCGCGTCTGTCGTCGCAGCCGGATGGTGTGGTACCGACTTCGTTGCGCTTGCCGGCGGGTACGCCTTCGGCATACCGCGTTCGCAGCGGCGATTCGTTGCGGGTGATCGTGTGGGATCGGCCGGAACTGAACAACCCCGGGTTTTCGGCGTTGAATACATCGATCGTCTCGATCGGCGGGACGGAGAGTGCAAGTGTGCCGTCAGCGACCGCGGGAGGTAACCTCGATCCCGTGGGCCGCGTCGTGCAGCCGGACGGCTCGATCTACTTCCCATACATCGGGAAGGTGAAGGTCGCCGGCGAGACGATCGATGCGATTCGCGCCGATCTCACCAGCCGGCTGAACAAAGTCGTGAAAAACCCGCAACTCGATGTGACTGTCTCGTCGTATCGCAGCCAGAAAATATATGTGTCGGGCGCGGTGAGGGCCCAGGCTCGCTGGCCTTGACCGATACGCCGGAGACGGTCGCCGATGCCATCTCGGGCGCCGGGGGGTATAGCGCGGGTGCGGACCTTGCAGGGGCGACGCTCAATCGGGGCGGCAAAGTATTTCCGCTCGACCTGTACGCGTTTTTCTACAACGGCGATCTTTCGCAAAACGTGCTTCTCAAGGACGGTGACGTCGTCAACGTGCCAGAGCGCCGCTTCAAGAAGGTGTTCGTACTCGGCGAGGTCACGAAGCCCGTATCGCAGGTGATGCCGGTCGGGGTCCTCACTTTGTCTGAAGCGATCTCGGACGCCGGCGGCCTCAATCAGTTGTCGGCCAATGCATCGCAAGTCTACGTATTCCGGCAGGGACCCAACCGCACAGTGGACGTGTTCCATCTCGACGCGACCTCGCCGGGCATGCTGGTGCTGGCCGATCAATTTCTCCTGCAACCACGCGACGTGATCTTCGTCGATGCCGCGCACGTAACCCGCTTCTATCGCGTGGTTTCGCAGATTTTGCCGTTCGCGAGCGCCCTGTACCTTGGAGCCGAGGCCTTCAAGTAACGCGCGCGACGATCATGAACGACTGACGGAGGCCATGTTGAATCTGCTGCTGATCTGCTATGCGAACGTGTGCCGGAGCCCCATGGCCGAGTGCGTGTTCCGCGAGGCGTTGTCCGATGCGTCGGGCGCATCTATCCAGTCAGCGGGACTGGAAGCGCTGAGCGGAGTGCCGATCCATCCGATTGCACAAAAGGTTTTGACCGCAAAAGGCTACGCGGTCCCCGCCGACTCTTCCTCGATGCGTTTGGCGTCGCCGATGCTGCACTGGGCCAACCTCGTACTCGTCATGGAGATGTCCCAGCGGCGCGAAGTGCTCAGACGCTATCCGTTCGCCGCCGGCAAGGTCTGGACGCTGGGTCACTGGCTCGGCCGCGAAGTTCACGACCCGGTCGGCGGCGACGAAGCGCTGTTCGATGAGTCGTTGACGCTCATCGAGCGCAGTGCGAATAGCTGGCTGCCCGCGCTCACCATGCAACCTGCCCTATGAAGGCGACATTTACCATGAAGTCAGAATCGACTTTGCATAACATGCCGGTCCCTAACATGGCGCCCAATCAGGTGGATGAGGACGTAAGCCTTCTGATGCTCTGGCATAACGTCCGGAGCCATGCGCGGCTGTTCGCGGGCGTGGCTGCGGGGATCGCCGCTCTGGCGGTGCTCTACATACTGGTCGCGGCACCGGTGTACAAAGCAAACGCACTCATTCAGGTCGATGAACAACAGGGCTCCGCGCTCGGCGCGCTGTCGGATGTTGCCAGTGCGCTCAGCCTGAACAAGCCGATCGACGGCGAACTCGACATTCTCTCTTCGCGCGCCGTGTTGGGACCCGCCATCGATGCCACGCAGGCGCGGACCACCATAGCCGTGGCCAACCGCGTACCGCTGCTGGGGCGTCTCTATGGACGCTTCGCCACGCCGCCAGATGGCGTGGCCGATGCGCCGCTGGGGCTCACGCAGTTTGCGTGGGGCGGTGAGCGCATGGAACTGACCGTCTTCGAGGTGCCGAATACGCTCTACGGCGAGAAGTTCCGTTTGCAGGTTCAGGCTGGCGATCGCTGGACCCTCGAAGATCGCGATGGCGTGAACGTGGCGTCGGGGCGCGTCGGTCAACGCGTGGAATTCACAGTGCAAAGCGACTATGGCCCCGGCAAAGGCGTTATCGAGGTGCGTTCCTTGCGCGGTCGTCCCGGCACGTCGTTCAAGCTGATTGAAGCGTCGCTCCAGGACACGATCGAGTCAATATCCAAGCGCATGAAGGTGGAGGAAACGACAAAGGAATCGTCGATGATCGCGCTCTCCGTCAAGAACAGCGACCCGGAACGGGCCGCGCGCTTTGCCAATGAGGTTGCACGCGCTTACGTGGCGCTGAACATCCGCCATCGTGCGGAACAGTCGCGCTTGAGCCTGCAATTCCTCAACCGCAAGCTGCCTGCGTTTCGCGAGGAACTGGAGCAGTCCGAGGACCGCTTGAACGCCTATCGCATCCGCACGAAAACGATCGACGTCGAGCAGCAGACGGAGGCGCTGCTCACGCGCGCCGTGGATCTGACGAAACAGAAGACGCTGGTCGATCTTAACCTGCAGGCGACACGCGAGCAGTTCCGTGCGGGCCATCCGGCTGTCCAGACGCTGCAGGCTCAGTCCGCGGCGCTCGATCAAGGGCTGCATGAGATCGAAAAGCAGGTGCAGGCGTTGCCTTCGACGCAACAGGACTATCTGCGTCTTGCGCGTGACGTGGCGGTGAATACGCAGCTTTACACGGCGCTGGTAGCGAACGGACAGCAGCTCGAGGTCGCCGAGGCTGGCACCACGGGTAACGTGTCCATTATCGATCTGGCGGTTCCGCCCGAGTCAATGGACTGGCCGAAGGTTCCGGTTGTGATCGGTGGCGGCGTATTCGGCGGATTGCTGATCGCGTTCGTCCTGGTGCAGGCGCTGGCTGCGATCAAGGACGCGCTGCATGATCCGCTCGAGGCGGAGCGCGTGGGACAAGTGCCGATCTTCGCGGTGGTTCCGTCCAGCTCCGCCGAGTTGGAGACCGCCAAGGAAAATCACAAAGGCGGCAAGGGGGTGATGGCGCTGCTTGCGGGTAAGGACACGTCCGATCCGAGCGTGGAAGCCCTGCGTTCCCTGAGAACCACGCTCAAGTTCGCGCTGCTTGGCAAGGAGGGCGGCTCGATTCTGTTCACAGGGCCGACGCAAGGTGTCGGCAAGACGTTCGTCGCGGCGAACTTCGCCTATCTGTTGGCAATGAAGGGGCTGCGTGTGCTGATCGTGGATGCCGACATGCGGCGCTCGGGACTCAAGCGGTATTTCTCGCTGGCGCCTTCGCACGCCGGACTGGCGAATGTTTTGGCGGGCGACGTGACGCTCGATGGCGCGATTGTCAAGACCGGCCACGACGGATTCGATCTTTTGCCTGCAGGTGGCGTGCTACCGCCCAATCCTGGTGAGTTGCTCGAGCGGCCCGCATTCGCAACCCTCCTGAAAGACGCCGAAGCGCGCTATGACTACGTGATCATCGATTCGCCGCCGGTTCTGCCGGTTAGCGACGCGGTGACACTCTCACAGGTCTGCGGCGCGGTGTTCGTGGTGTCGCGCGCCAACTTGACGAGCCGGCATCAACTGGTCGAAACGATGAACCGTTTGAACCAATCGGGCACCAAGGTTACGGGGCAGGTGTTCAACGGCTTTCACGCGACACGCTACGGCTACGGCTACGGTTACCGCTATCGATACAGTAACTGAGGCCCGGTAAAGAAACGACTGCGACAGTGTCACGCGTGTGCTGCGTCCGGCTTCGCTTGAGCGGGAAACACGCGCCTGCGGCACAAGGTCGAGCAGACGCTGCAAGTTCGAAAAAATCTCGCCGCTCGAATGATGTGGTTAGCGTTCCGGATGTTGATGGGAAACGCATAAAAACCAGATTTCCTTGAACGGTCAAGATGTGGCTTCATTCGGCCACCATGGTACTTCGGTGGTTCTCCTTTCGTAACATGAACTACTTGAACGATGGCGTCGGTGTTCCGCTGTCGTGGCGTTCGTTCGCACGAGACCGCCGCAGCAGATATCGGACGCAGTCTACCCAACACTGACACAGTGAAAACAATAGGCATCGCACTATTTGATGGCTTTGCGCTCCCAGAGATCGCTTGCATCATGGAGGTGTTCCAGCGCGCGAACGAAATCGCCAGATCCGATCAACGTAACTCGGCGCACTTCGACGTTTGCCTGCTTTCTACCATCGGCGGGCGCATCGCGAGCTCGTCCTCTGTCTTCGTCTGGACGAGGAGCCTCGAAGCGCGACAGTACCCGGACGGCTTCCATGCGCTCTTCGTCGCGGGCGGTGCGGATTTGAATCAGGCGTTGCACGACGCGGAACTGCTCGCATGGCTGCGCCGTATATGTCCGATCACGGAACACGTGTTTCCGGTCGGCGAAGGGGGTTTGCTGCTGAAGGCGGCGGGATGCGGGCGTTATGCCGCGAGTGAATCGGCTGGCGACAAAGCGTCTTATCGTGGATCGGAAGGCAGGATCACGCTGGCGCCGCCGCACGGTGTCATGCCGAATTCGCTGCGCGCCGCACTGGCGATGATCCAGGAAGAGTTGGGGGCGCATGCGACCCGTCAGATCACGGACCTCGTGTCGCCGGCCGCGCCAAATCAGTTCGCCGACATCGTCCACCGCAATGCGACGCGCAAGGTCAGCGAAAACATTCAGGCCTCGGCCCGTTGGCTCGAAGAGAACGGGCACCGGCAGGTAAGCATCGACGAAGCGGCGCGGATCGCCGCAATGAGCGAGCGGCATTTTTTGCGGCGCTTCAAGGCTGAGTTTGGCGTGACGCCTTCCGATTATCTGCTCTACGTTCGGCTCGACATGTCATGCCGGCTGCTGGCGGAAACGACGTTGCCAGTCGACAAGATTGCGCGGCGTTGTGGCATCGGCAGCGGTGGGCGACTCGCGAAGCTGTTTCGTAAACACCTGGGCAAGACACCAACCGACTATCGCGCCAACCATCGACCGGCATTTCGACCCAATTAAGCCAATGTTCCTCGGGGGTTCATCATGTTCTCCGTTATCCTGAACCTGACCTATCTCGCGTTCGCCGCCATCGGCGCGTCGCTGGTGGCAAAGGCTGCATTCGTCAAATTGGCGAAGCTGGGCGGCGGCGCGCCGCGCGATCGTTCGCCGGTCGCGATCGCTCTCGGTCCCGCTTCGGCCACGCTGTTTGAGCATGTGCTCGCGTCCTCGGCGGGACCCTACTCGCCCGCGATCGTGTACGACGAGCACGCGCCGGAAGCGGGCATCATCGCCGGTTTGCCACTCGTCTGCTCGCTTGAAACGCTGGGTGCCCAGATGCGGCGGCGTGGCATCGGTGAACTGTGGCTGCTCGGCTATCCCATGCGCCAGCCGTCAATCGAATGCTATGTTCGCGAGTTCCGGCATGATTTCGTCAACATTCGTCTGATACCGGACCTGCGCGAGTTTGCGCTCGCGAAGCCGGCTTTCGTCGACGTGCACGGCTTGCCGGCGATCAATCTGGTGGCCTCGCCCTTGACGCCGGGCGCCGAGTGGCCCAAGCGTCTATTTGATTGCCTGTTCGCCGCACTCGTACTGCTGTCGATCTCGCCCTTGCTGGCGGTGATCGCGATTGCCGTACGTTTTTCTTCACCTGGCCCGATCCTGTTCCGTCAGATGCGCAAAGGCGTGGGTGGCCGCGAATTTGCGATCTACAAGTTCCGCACGATGCGCCAGCACGTCGAGGAAACCGGCCGCTTGACGCAGGCGCGCCGCGGCGACTCGCGCATCACCCGGGTTGGTGCATTCCTGCGCAAGACGAGTCTCGACGAGCTGCCGCAGTTCGTCAACGTGCTCAAAGGACAGATGTCGGTAGTGGGACCGCGGCCGCATGCAGTCGAGCACGACGAGTTGTACAAGGATCTCGTCGACGACTATATGTACCGGTATCGCATCAAACCGGGGATCACCGGATGGGCGCAAATCAACGGCTTGCGTGGCGAAACCGATCGCGTGGAGAAGATGGCAGCGCGCGTGATGTTCGACCTCTACTACATCCAGAACTGGAGCTTCTGGCTGGACCTCAAGATCATCGGCATTACGATGCTCAAAGGCTTTTTCGGCAAGACCGCTTATTGAGTCCGCGTATGACGACGGCGTCTACCGTTTTTAATTGAGACCGCACATGACAACTTCTGCAAAGTACCTTCGGCACTGCGTGTTCGTTTCGGCGTGGCTTGCGATGCTTAGCGCTCCCGGCGTACTTCATGCGCAGCTAATGAGCGACTCTGAGGGGCTGCGCTCGGCGTTTAGGTCATCGCTTTTGCAAACGACACAACAGAAGCATCGCCGACACACGTCGTCCGATCCGTACATGGCGCTCATCGAGCAGAGCGATCCGACGCGGCGGTTGCGGGTGATCACCCAGAACTCGGACCCGCTGTCGCAAACAATGCGGATCACACCATCACAAATCGCATTGGCGGGCAGCGCCGGGTTGAGCCTCGGCGCCGCGGGCGCGCTTTCAAATCGGATGGTTCGTGGGAGCGGCGCTGGCGCGTTGAGCGGCATGATGCCCATGCCGGGTGCCGCGCCGTCGTTCGGCGTGGGCGCCGCGTCGCTTTCGCCCGCAGCCATGGCGGGAGCATTGAGCGCCGGTTGCTCAGTGTCCGTGCCGAGTATGGCGATGACGCTGCCAGGCTCGGGTTCGTGTCGCTGATCCGCACTCGCCGACCTGGCCATTCACGCCAGTCAGCAGGATAGTCGCGGGTTTCCGTGTAGTCATTCAACCGTCCTCACGCGAAATGCTCGGCATCGGCCAACCGCTTGCCCGCCGCATCCTTCGCGGCCAGCAACGGCTCGGCGTCGATCGGCCACTCGATGCCGATCGCCGGATCGTTCCAGACGATGCTGCGCTCGTGCTCGGGGAACCAGTAGTCGGTGGTCTTGTAGAGAAACTGCGCGGACTCCGACAACACCACGAAACCATGCGCGAAACCCGGCGGCACCCACAGTTGCCGGTGGTTGTCCACCGAGAGCGTCACCCCCACCCACTTGCCGAAATTCGGCGAGCTCCTGCGGATGTCGACGGCCACGTCGAACACCTCGCCTTCCACCACGCGCACGAGCTTGCCCTGCGCATGCTGGATCTGGTAGTGCAGCCCGCGCAACACACCCTTCGCCGAGCGCGAATGGTTGTCCTGCACGAACGTCACGCCGGCTTCCACGTGTTCGGCAAACTCCAGCGCATTAAAGCTCTCGTAGAAATAGCCGCGCGCATCACCGAACACCTTCGGCTCGATGATCTTCACTTCAGGCAGCGCCGTAGCGGTTACTTGGATGGCCATGCGACTTGATCCGTAAGAATGTTTTGCAGATATTGCCCGTAGGCGTTCTTCGCGAGCGGCCTGGCGAGCGTCAGCAACTGCTCGCCGTCGATCCACTGCTGGCGGTAGGCAATCTCCTCCGGACAGGCGACCACGAGGCCCTGGCGCTTCTGCAGCGTCGCGATGAAGGTCGCCGCCTCGATCAGCGAATCGTGCGTGCCGGTGTCGAGCCACGCATAGCCGCGCCCCATGATTTCGACATTGAGCGCGGCGTCCGCCAGATAACGCGAGTTGACGTCGGTGATTTCAAGCTCGCCGCGCGGCGACGGCTTGATATCCGCGGCGATATCGCACACCCGCCTGTCGTAGAAGTAGAGACCCGTGACCGCGTAGTTCGAGCGCGGCTTGAGCGGCTTCTCCTCGATCGACAGCGCGCGGAATTGCCGGTCGAATTCGACCACGCCGTATCGCTCGGGATCGTGCACGTGATAGGCGAACACGGTCGCGCCATGATCCTGCTGATCGGCGCGCTCCAGCTGCTTCGCGAGATCGTGGCCGTAGAAAATGTTGTCGCCGAGAATGAGCGCCGACGGATCGTTGCCCACGAAATCACGGCCGATGATGAACGCCTGCGCGAGGCCGTCCGGCGAAGGCTGAACCGCGTACTGGATGTTCATGCCCCACTGGCTGCCGTCGCCGAGCATGGCTTCGAAGCGCGGCGTGTCCTGCGGCGTGGAGATGATCAGCACGTCGCGGATGCCCGCCACCATCAGCGTGGACAGCGGGTAGTAGATCATCGGCTTGTCGTACACCGGCAGCAGCTGCTTGGAAACGACGTGCGTGATCGGATACAGGCGTGTGCCCGATCCGCCCGCGAGAATAATGCCTTTGCGCGCCATTGCCGTGCCCTTACGCGCGCTGCGCGTAGTTGGTTTCAACCCACTTGCGGTATTCACCCGACGCCACTTCGTCGGACCACTCCTGATTGTCCAGATACCACTGAACCGTTTTGGCGAGACCCGTCTCGAACGTTTCCGCCGGTTTCCAGCCGAGTTCGCGCTCGAGCTTGCGGGCGTCGATCGCATAACGGCGGTCGTGGCCGGGACGATCCTTCACATAGGTGATCTGGTCGCGATACGAGCCGCCCGCCTTCGGACGCAGTTGATCGAGCAGGTCGCACAACGTGTGCACCACGTCGAGATTCTTCTTCTCGTTCCAGCCGCCGATGTTGTACGTCTCCCCCGGCGTGCCGCGCGCGAGCACTTCGCGGATCGCGCTGCAATGGTCGCCGACGTACAGCCAGTCGCGCACGTTCTGGCCGTCGCCGTACACCGGCAGGGGCTTGCCGCCGAGCGCGTTGGCGATCATCAGCGGGATCAGCTTCTCGGGGAACTGGTACGGACCGTAATTGTTCGAGCAGTTCGTGGTGAGCACCGGCAGACCATACGTGTGATGGTAGGCGCGCACCAGATGGTCGGAACCGGCCTTGGTCGCCGAGTACGGGCTATTCGGCGCGTACGGCGTGGTTTCGGAGAATTGCGGATCGGTGGCGGAGAGCGAGCCGAACACTTCGTCGGTCGAGACGTGCAGGAAACGGAAGGCGGCCTTCTCATCGCCGGCCAGCGAGTTCCAGTAGCTGCGGGCGGCTTCGAGCAACGTGAACGTGCCGACCACGTTGGTCTGCACGAAATCAGCGGGGCCGTGAATCGAACGGTCCACATGGCTTTCGGCGGCGAAGTGCAGCACGGCACGCGGCTTGTGTTCGGCAAAGAGCGCGTCGAGCGCGGCGCGATCGCAGATGTCCGCGCGCACGAAGACATGTTTGGGATTGCCCTGTTGCGACTTGAGCGTACCCAGATTGCCGGCGTAGGTCAGTTTGTCCACATTCAGCACCGCTTCGTCCGACGCGTTGAGCCAGTCGAGCACGAAATTGGCGCCGATAAAGCCGGCACCGCCCGTTACCAGGATCATGAGGCTTCCTTTGGACGCTTACGTCCGTATTCGTTTGCTTCTCTGGAACGTCTTGGCATGACTTGTTCACCGATTAAAAAAGCGCTTCGAGGTAGCTACTCTGCGTTTGGAGTTCGATATTCAAGCTGAAGCGCTAACAGGCTGCTGAAATACAGTCCGACAGAAGCAGCCTTTCTGCACTTACGCGGCTCTCGCCACAAGGTTTATCGCATTGTGCAATTTCAACGTGAATTCCACGCTTGTTCGGCAGTTTGAGGCCAATTTCTGGCTTCATTGCCGCGTTTTTCGCTGCTACAGACGGACTTGTGTCAGTGAGCGCATGCGCACGAGGTTGTAGGCAGCCATGTTCAACACGAACATCTGGTCCACTTTCTTCAACCCGCGCACCACCACCTGGCGCATGCGCCCCACGGTCTTGGCCCACCCGAAGCCTTGTTCGATCAACTTGCGCTTTTGCTGCGAAATGGCGTAGCCCACGCTCGAGGCAATGGTATCGGGCACGGATGAACGCCGCCCCGAGGTGTTTTGCGCAACGTGCGGTGTGACCTTCATCTGCTGGCACGCCTCGATGAATTCCTGTGCGTCGTAACCCTTGTCTGCGCCCAGCGTGATTTCTGCGCTCGCATCTTCTGCCGCTTGCCGCGCGTCGTTGATCATGACCTTGGCCGCTTCGCGCTCGGCGTGCCCGTCAGCGCGCGTCACGCACGCGTTGACCACCAGACCATGTCGATTGTCGGTCAGCGTGTGGCCCATGTAACGCAATTCGCTGGCCGTATTGCCTTTGCGATAGAGCCGTGCATCGGGATCGGTCCGGGACTCATGCGTCTCGTTGCTGCGCTTCTCGCCTTTAAAGTCGCCTGCGTTGCCGCCGTCGCTGTCCTGATCGTCACTGTCCTTGGGCACGAAGCTCTTGTGCCCCGCCCACGCCTGGATCAGCGTGCCGTCCACGCTGAAGTGCTCTCCCGAGAGCAGGCACTTCTTCTCAGCGATCGCCACCACTTCGTTGAAGAATTCGATCACCGCATCATGCTTGATCAGGCGTTCGCGGTTCTTCGTGAAGACCGTCGGTACCCAAACCTCGTCATCCATCGCCAGGCCGATGAACCAGCGAAACAGCAGGTTGTATTGCACCTGATCCATCAATTGGCGCTCCGAGCGGATGCTGTAGAGCACCTGGATCAGCATGGCTCGCAGCAACTTCTCCGGCGCGATGCTCGGCCGCCCACCCTTGAGGTCGGCCTCGTACATCCCGGCAAACAACCGATCCATCTTCACCAGTGCTTCGTTCGCCATCACCCGGATCGAACGCAACGGATGCGACTTCGGAACGAAGTCGTCCAGCTTGCGCATGGAAAACAAACTCTCGGTGAATGTGTCGGCGCCGCGCATGATCTCCAAGGGGCAAGTGGGGGTCTTCCATCAACGCTTCAGGGGCCTTCAGCGATGACATTACCGCCGATACTTCAGCAGCCTGCTAATGCACAAAAGTAGCTCGTTGCTGCCCACGGTGATGCAGGGCGGAATCCGCCGTATCCCTATGTGGCTGCTCGTTGAGCATGCATCATTACCAATCGATAGTCACTGTAGGGAGATGTGGCGAAGAACGACCAGATAATTTCATTTTTCGACAACGCCGGATTGAACTGCCCAGGTTCTTGGAAAGCTGTCAACGCTCAAGGGTATGGAATCACGAAGGTTGCATGCACCGTCTGAACTGGCGTCTACTGGGCATATATCGGCCGGCTCGGCATTCTTATCATCACGCTTTCCTATCTCCGCCAAAGTGTTGGCGTATCAAGCCGCAAAAATCGGAGTTCGGCATGAGGTGTGTAGGATTGGTCAACCGTAAAAAACTAATAGAGACAGTTGGAACAATAGACTAGTCTTCGATGGACAGTTTGATGAAAAACTATTCGAGAGACTATCGTCGCTATGCGACGCAGCCTCGCGGCTTGACTGACGAACACACCGTTAGGCGTGTCGGACTTACGCTATTTAACGGCTTTTCGTTACCGGAAACCGCCTTGGTATTGGAAGCTTTCCATTGTGCGAATGCGATCATCAAGGCTGATGGAATCGATGGGTTGCGCTTCGATGTCTATCTGTTATCGGTTGCGGGAGGCAAAATTGCCAGTTCGTCAGCGGTCTCGGTGTGGACCGACAGTGTCGATTCGCATGTTCAGGCAGGCGATTTTTACGCACTGTTTGTCGCTGATGGCGCGGGCGTACAAAATGCGCAACAGGATGACCGCCTGATCACCTGGTTGCAGAGAGTCCATTCTCGTAGCGAACGAATATTCTCCATCTCTGGGGGACTGCAACTCCAAGCCGCAGGTTTCCACCCAGGCGACAGCGACCCACTCCAAGCCGCGCTCTCACTAATTGGGAATGATCTCGGCGTTGAAGCCGCGCGTCAAATCGCCCAGCGACTCGAGCAGCGGCTCGAGGACCAGTCGCTCGCTATAGTACGCAAAGATACCTCGATCATTGTCAGTGACCAGATCCGGGCATCGGCGCGCTGGTTGGAAATGAACGCCTACCGTCCGATTGCAATGGAAGAGGTCGCCCAGGTAGCCTCGATGAGCGAACGGAACTTCTTGCGGCGCTTCAAACTGGAAATGGGCAAGACACCTTCGGACTATCTCCTGTTGGTGCGCTTATCCAGATGCTGCCATCTACTCGCCGAAACGGATCTACCGGTCGACAAGGTCGCGCGGCGTTGTGGAATCAGCAGCGGCGGCCGTCTCTCCAAGGTTCTGCGCAAACATCTCGGCGTAACGCCCATTGAATACCGCGCAAGCAGGCGCAAATCAACTGATTCGAAATGACCTCTCTTTCCGTTCAGGGTATGCCGGCTAATGGTGAACCGCCCGGCATGCGGCGCTTAAATGACTTCCATCGGATTAATTGCCGCTGCACTGCATAGCGCATCCTCTTGTCGAGATTTGAAATTACTTAACAATTTCAAAAGTCGCATTCGGGTAGACTTGCCCGCGCGACGCGCATTCATCCTGATGGGCGTTACCCGTCAATCAGCCGACTGGTCCCTCATTAACACCTGTCTTCGCTACGCTGGGCGAACCTACCTGCCCATTCGCTTACATGAGAATCGCCGTCCTCGAACCCGATATTGTGGCGCTAGATCATGCGCTCGAAGTACTGTCATCCGCAGGGCATTTCCCTTTCGGTGCGCTATGCGACAAAACGCTTCGGGTACTACTCGCAGAAGTGTCTGTCGATCTGGTCATACTCGATTGGGCGAATCCAGATGCGCTCCGATACGATACTTTGCGCGTTCTGTGCGGGCATGAACCCGCGATACCCGTCATTCTGTGCGCGATGCCTCATACACAGCAGCACGTGATTAACGCCGGGCTAATGAGTGGCGCGAACGTCTGCCTGGAAAAGCCGATCGGCGGCGCGCGGTCGCTTGCGCACATTCATGCGTTGGGACTCATCGGGCGGTCGTTTCTTCCACAGTCCTGTTCCGCACAACCCGCGTATCAGCATTAAATGACATGCCGGCATGCGCAAAAAAAGGCCGACACAAAGTGTCGGCCGAAAAACCTCCGGCTTTTCCGAGGTCATTGCCGGAAGCCAAAGAAGATATTCGCCGATAACCGCTACGTGAATCCGACATCCTGTTGTACCACCCCGCCAAAGTGAATTGCCGAGGCGCCTTATCCCCTGTATCGGCTGTCAGGTTGCGCTCGATTTGCCTGGGAATGAGAGCGTGACATGGGCCATGCAGGCGCTGTAGACCTCGACGACGGCAGGCGATTTATAGTCGAGGCGAGGATAATCGGCAAACGCGTCTGCCAAGGCTTTGACGTCAAATCGTATCTTCGACACTCGTATCACATGCGCCGCCAGTTCTTGTGCCCTGCTGGCCAGCGCTACGCGCTGCAGCAGATTCAACTCGCCGTTGACATGCATCCATAGATGCGTTGATTCGACCACGTGCTGCGTCGTGAGCCACTTTCCAATCAGACGGTGCCTCAGCAATTGAGACACGACCAGATAGGTCAGCAGATCGACGCGCGCATTAATGTCGGGATAACTTGACCAGGGCATCGGAAATGTGGAGAGAGGCGAAGTTCCGCGCGTTGCGCACGACGAGCATGCTTAGGCTGGAAGAGCGCACAAAAATGGTCACCCCTTTCGAAGGACGGCCGCAGAGGACATCATCATGAGATCGGATAATCCTCAAAGCATATGATCCTCGCTCCAATTTATCCGTTCCGTCAAAACCGTGGCGGATTCCGCTGAGTGCTACTCGCCAGCCGAGGGGTTTCGAGCACTCGCGAGCGCGATGCGGCTCACGCCATCATGTTTGCTCATACGCGGAAACACCAGCGTCCTGATGATCTCGTGAAGCGTGTCTTCTTCCGAGAGCGGCCCGGCCATTGCCCATAGGCCGTGGCGCGGCGTGGGCAGGCGGCGGGCATCACCGGAAAAGAGGGCGACGTGCAACGCAGGTCCGCCTTGCGCGCGGCGGATTGCTCGATTTGCGCCGACACAATTCCAACAAAACGGACTGAGCGCGTCGGCGGACGATCTCACGAGATGGATCATCATGTCGGCGCCCTCGCCATCCCGATCGTGCACGATCTGCCACGATAGGCGTGCGCCCAAAGTCGGAAGGTTCCCGATCCAGCGTTCCACTTCATGTTCGGCAAATCCCCACAATCGCAAGCCGACTCGAAGCTTAGAATGCGTGGCACGCAACACGTCGCCGTGTGAGCGAGAGCTTGTGCTGACCGCGCGAGTGAGGGGTCTAAACGTGCTGTCGTGGCTCATGATGGGTATTGGTTAGATCGCCGCGTCCGGGGATTCGTGAAGCGGACCGACGCTCGGGTGAGAGTGGATGCGAACGCGCGTCAGCAAGCGAATTCAACCGAAAGCGCGCGCAGATACGCGTCGAACTCCGCCGACACTTCCGGATGACGCAGCGCGAATTCCACCGTCGCCTTCAGGTAGCCGAGCTTGCTGCCGCAGTCGAAACGCGTGCCGTGGTACTTGTACGCCAGCACCTGTTCATCGGCCAGCAACGACTGAATCGCGTCCGTCAGCTGCAATTCGCCGCCGGCGCCGGGCTTGACCGAGCGAAGGTGTTTGAAGATACGTGGCTTGAGCACGTAGCGTCCCACCACGCCGAGATTCGACGGCGCCACGCTCGGCTCCGGCTTTTCGACGATGCCCGACATCTTGATGATCGACTTTTCCCACTCCTTGCCGTCGACAATGCCGTACGACCTGGTTTCGTGCGCCGGGATCTCTTCGACCCCGATCACCGAGCTGTGATAGTGGTCGAACACCTCGATCATCTGCGTCATCACGGGCGGCTTGCCGTATAGCAGATCGTCCGCGAGAATCACGGCGAACGGGTTGTCGCCCACCAGCTTTTCCGCGCACAGCACCGCGTGGCCGAGACCCAGCGCTTCCGCCTGGCGCACGTAGAAACAGTCGACGTGGCTCGGCTTGATGCTGCGCACCAGTTCGAGCAGCTTGTCTTTGCCGCGCGCCTCGAGTTCCGCCTCGATCTCATACGACTTGTCGAAATGGTCTTCGATCGCGCGCTTGCTGCGGCCCGTCACGAAGATCATTTCGGTGATGCCGGCCGCCATCGCCTCTTCCACCGCGTATTGGATCAGCGGCTTGTCGACGATCGGCAGCATCTCTTTCGGGCTCGCCTTCGTGGCAGGGAGGAACCGGGTGCCGAGACCCGCGACTGGGAATACCGCCTTGGTAACTTTAAGCATGAGCGATTCCGGTGTTCGTCATAGCGACGCAAAAAAGGGAGCCTGAGCTGTGGAGAAGGCGGGCGGTAGTTCGAAGTCGATCCAGGTGCGCTCGCGCGAGCCAACGAGATCATCTTTTGGCATGCCCGAAAGCAAGCATAAGAGAGGACGACACTGCCTGACGCGAGGTGGCGGAAGAAGCCCCGTTTTTGTCTAAAGCGAATACATGTCCGCTTTTTATTTCGCAAGAAGGGCTGCGCCGTTGCGCGAAAAAAAAGCCTGCCACCCGAGGGAGCGGCAGGCCAGAAAGATCGAGGGTGGGGTTGCCTCCAGGAGGCGGCCCTCGAAGACCGAAGCGGAGTTTAGTCTACGGAAGCGGTCGGCGGATGGCGGTGGCGGATTGGATCAAGCTGTTGACCGAACTGGACCCGACATGTGTTGGTGAAAGCGTTTCGCTGGCGCAAGCGACCCGTCGACGAAGCTCGCGAATCAAAAAGACCTGCGTCCGCGTAAAGGGTCCATGCGGTATCTCCAACCAGATCGCGCATGTTGGCGACGTCAGCGGCCCCCATCGCGTCTCAATGTTGAAACAGGTTTTGCGGCACATCACTTCCTGTTCGTTTCCGCCTCGCCGCGCCTGAACATTCGACGGACCCGCGCGTCAGCGCTCGTGCGCGCTGGAGGTGCGACTGTCAGCAGCGCCATGCCCCCTTTGAAAGACGCGCATTTCCAACCAGATCGTCCCCCGCGCGTGTAACGGTTGCGAAACATCGGGAGCCTTTCCAGCATTCGCCGGCAGCAGTGGAACAACGCTGTTTGTCGCGTAGCAAGCGTTTGCGTCCTGATGGCACAGTCGTTGCAGTATGAGATTCACGATCAAACCATGAAAGACCGACAGGTGGTTTGCATTAGATATTAATTAAAGAGGGTGAGAACGGCCGATCAGGCTGTTTTCAGGGGGGACTCGTGAAAACGATATATCGGACTGGCATTGCTTGCGCAATGCTTGTGGCGACTTGCGCCTTGTCTTTATCCGCGCACGCCACGCTTGGCGAGAAGGTCAGCAGCGTAGGCAGCGACCAGGTTCGAATGCGTGCCACCGCACACAGCGTCACTTCGCAGGCCGCCTACACCGTGCATTTGATTACGCTGCCGTCCGGCACCGTGGTGCGCGAGTATGTCGCGGGGAACGGAATCGTATTCGGCGTCGCATGGGAAGGACCGACCTTGCCTGATCTGAAGGCCACGCTGGGTGAAGCTTTCGATCGATACGTCGCCGCCACCGCGATGCGCCGGACAACCCCGCTCGCCGTCTCGACCGATGCCCTGGTGGTCTTCTCGGCCGGCCATTTACGTGCATTCGCGGGCTACGCGTATTTGCCGCAAGCGGTCCCGGCTGGCGTCGACGCCAGCGTCATTCAATAGCGGGGCAATCATGCGCGATCCGGATTCGCTCCTTGGCTCAGGTCCGCTTCTCAAGTTGCTCGCGGCCACATTGCTCGCGGTGTTAATGGCAGGATGCGGGGGAGGCGGCGGCGGCGGCGGGAGCAGCAATTCATCCAGCGCAACGGCGCCAGCGCAGTCGCTCACGAGTACACCGCCCGCGTCGCAACTGCCGGCATCTAACACCACCGCGGTGACCGTCGATTTCGGCGTGATCGGTGTGCCGAATATGCCCTTCGTCAGCATCACGCTGTGCGTGCCGGGCACGACGCAGTGTCAAACCATCGATCACGTCCAGGTCGACACCGGCTCGTCGGGGCTGCGCGTGTTCGCCTCGCAACTTCCGCCCTCGTTGGTACTGCCGCGGCAGAAGGACGGTGCGGGTAATCTGCTCGCCGAATGCATGCAGTTCTTCGATGGTTATACGTGGGGTTCGGTACAGCTTGCCGATGTACTGATCGGCGGTGAAAAAGCGGCGTCGTTGCCCATTCAGGCAATCGACCCGAACTATGGCGCGATACCGTCCGACTGCAGCAGTCTCGGCGCGTCACGCAACTCACCCGTGAGTCTCGCAGCCAACGGAGTGCTCGGCATTGGCGTGTTCAAGCGCGATTGCGGTCCGGCTTGCGTGCGCAGTGCCGTGCCGGCGACCTATTACGGCTGCGTCGAAAACACTTGCACGTCGATCGCGGTCGCGGAAAACCTGCAGGTTGGCAATCCGATTCCCTACTTCGCGACCAATAACAACGGTTCGATCTTGACGTTGCCGGCTGCGTCGCCGAGCGGCGAAACCTCGCTTACCGGGCAACTGGTGTTCGGCATTGGTACGCAGAGCAATAACGGCTTGGGCAGTGCGCAGGTGATCGGGCTCAGTCCGTCCAACGGCACGTTCAGAACGGTGTTGAATGGCACGAGCTATTCGAGGGGCATGATGGACAGCGGCTCGAACGGGCTATTCTTTCAAACCAGCGCGCTGCCTGTCTGCGCGAGTCCGAACGACTTGTATTATTGCCCCTTATCCACCCAGCAATTAAGCGCGATGATTGAAGGTGTAAATGGCACGACGAGCGCTGTCTCGTTTGCTGTCGGCAATGCCGCGGAGCTCAAGCTGAGTCGCGGCGGCAATTCAGTGATGCCGCTGCTCGCCGGTCCGGCATTCGTCTCCTCGACGATCTTCGTTTGGGGCATGCCATTCTTCTACGGGCGTAGCGTCTATGCCGCTGTCGAGCAACAACCGACGCCCGGCGGAGCGGGTCCCTATATCGCGTATTGAGAGACGCCGCGATCATCTGGCGTCTTGCGGCGGATCGATCATTCAATGCCGATACCTGGTTGGCTCGATTGAATACCTTCAAGAACTAAAAAAAGCCAATTAGCATTCCACCGATTACCTGTACACGCGACGCAACGATGCGCCGCCCTCACGCATGACTGCATTCGCCAACATTGGGTCTCATTCGGACACGCGGTGTCGAAAGTTTTAATTGTTCTATAGGATCGACTCTGATGACGAAAGCGCTTCAGTGTGAAGTTCCAGACAGTTAAACGATAAAGATGTGATGCGGGCGGCAGATCGGGAAGCAGGGACGAGTGGCGGGCGGCGCTTGAATCTTTTTGCGGAAGCGCTTCGTTGCAATCGTGCAATCGTGCGTGAAGCAAGTCTGCGGTGGTGAGCAGGTGTTGTGGGCCGATGGGCACCGCCGCGCTCAACGCAAGGCAATTGCGAATCGAAAAGGGCGGCGTGCCGATACGAAGACCGCCTTGCCGCTGCTCGCCGTCATTAGATGCGCCGGGACGCTCATGGCGATCTTCCACCTTGCCAGCAGAGTCTGCCCGACACCGCTCATGCGGATTCCGTTGGTGCTTCATGCGGGCACCGCATCTTCCCAGCCCGTACAGCATTTGTCTATTTGCAGAGCAACAGTCGCGCGAGGCTGGGTTGCACGCTTTCGCGCGTGCTGACGAAATTCTCTGATTCGTCGAGAGAAGCTGATTGTGTGGAGAAGTCCAGGGAGTCGATCGGTCCTGTCATGTGATCCCTGTTTGGTTAAACCATCCGTCAACGGCTTCATCACAAAAGGGACTGTGGACATTGCGCGCATATCGACCTCAATTCGCGCCGCAAGCGCTGGCACTCGGCGCGGCACTGGCATTTTCGGCGTCGGCGCATGCTGTCGACCCGGCACTGAACTCGCTCGGCCAGGCAGGCGGCCTGGTGATTCCGTATGCGTTCCCATTGCCGGAAGGGGTCGGCGAAGGACAATTCAACAACTACATCGACCCCCGGTACGGTGCGCGGGCGACGGGTTCCCAGATCTACTGGGGTGCGGTCGGGCTCTTTCCGTATGTCGAGGTGGCCGGTGGGCTGGCGAACTATCCGGCGGAGGTGTCGTCGCGATTCGCGGGACAGGACCATATCGTCCTTCGTCATTTGATGGCCGATGTCAAATTGACCGTGCCGAAGTTCTTCAAATATCAACCGGCCATTGCGTTCGGCATGACCGACGTCGGCGGTCAAACCCATTTCTTTCGCTCGAAGTATGGCGCGGTATCACAACCGTTCGGGCCGCTCAACCTGACAGTCGGCTATGGACAAGGCGACCGGCTCGATGGCCCGTTTGGCGGCGCCCAGTTGTCGCTTTGGCACACGGGGCTCTCGCTGCTGGCGGAACACGACTCGAAGACGCCCTACGTAGGCATGCGCTATCAGTCGCCTCGCATCAGTTGGCTGGCGGATGCCAACGTGATTGCCACGATAATGCGCGCGGTCAGATCGACAGACGGCGTGTCGCCGCGCACGTCGATCTCGGTCGGGATTCAGATACCGTTCGGCAAGCGGTTTGGTTCAGAGCGCTGCGCAGACGGTTTGTGCGACGGAACCAGCGCTCCAGTTCAACAGGCGCAAACGGACCCAGGCGCGAGCGAAGCGATCGCGTCGCATGACGTGCAGCCGCATCACGAGCCAGAGACGGCGGACCAGGCGCATCCGCTTGCGGGAGAGGCGGTTCCATTTGCGCCGCCGTCGCGATCCTACGCGTCTGTCGTCATGGCGAATGCAGCGGCTGCGGTGTCCGCTAAGGACGCGCCGGCTATCTCCGAGCCGCTGGACGCTTCCGCGCTCGATTCGATTGCCGCGCAGCTCTTTGCCGCAGGCCTCGAACGCGTGCGCGTGGGGATCAGCGGCCGGGATCTCATCGTCGAATACGAGAACCACCGGTACAACCAGAACGAGGCTGACGCGCTTGGCATCGTGCTGGGCGTGGCGAGCATCAATGCACCGCATGGCATCGAGCGGATACGCGCGGTCGTCAAGAAGGCCAATGAGCCGCTCGCCGATATCGCCGTCGATCGTGAAGCGTACCAGCAGTTCCTCACCGGTGGATCGCCCACAACGGCGAGCGCATCGATGACGATGCGAACGCGACCGACTTATGACGCGGACTCGATTGCATGGCACGGCGACGATCGGCGTCACGGCCTCACGCGCATTCAGATCTCGCCCGTGACGAGTTATCTCTATGGCACCGAGTACGGCAACTTCGATATTTCGTTCGGGGCGAATATTCAAGGATTCGTGCCGCTCTGGCGGGGCGCTGAACTGTACG
The DNA here is from genome assembly GCF_049177125.1 of Paraburkholderia sp. DD10. Lineage (NCBI taxonomy): Bacteria > Pseudomonadati > Pseudomonadota > Betaproteobacteria > Burkholderiales > Burkholderiaceae > Paraburkholderia > Paraburkholderia sp. DD10. Next base: position 291,662 of record NZ_CP185392.1, read on the forward strand.
CAAGCTACATCGCACCGTTGTACAACACGAAGAACATGGACAACGGCCGGGTGTTCAGCCAATACCGTCTGCGCGGCGGGCTGGCCACCGCGGCGTTGGCACAGAGTTTCTGGATCATGCCGGGGGTGCTGAACGTGGCCGCCGTAGGCCGGTTCAACTACCGCTACGTTGGCATCGAGAACGAAACGACTGCATTCGTTCCCGGCCGCCCGGACCTCGTTCGACTACGTCTCGCGTATCTACGCCAGCAACCGGGTGAAGATTCGCTGCCGCACCAGGAAAACGCAATGCTCACCTACCGATGGGTTCAGCCATCGTGGAACCTATGGATCGAGGCCGGGGTGGCGCGCTATGTGGGGGGCGACAAGGGTCCCCTGATCACGCTGACCCGCTGGTTCGACGATGTCTCCGTGAGTGTGCATGGCGAACACAGCGGCCGGGCCAGCTTCGTGGGTGCAAGCATCAGCTTCCCGCTCACGCCGCGTCAAGGTATGAAGCCGGGCATTACCCAGGTCGATGGGCCTCAGTCGTTTGCATTGGATTTCCGCACGCGCGTTGGATCGACCAACTACCTCTCGCCTGGTGTAACGCAAAACATCAGTTTTCCCTATAGCACCGGGCAATTGCTGCTGAACCAGGGACGTTTTAGCGCGGCCTATTTTTCGACGCAGATGTATCGCATGCGTGACGCGTACGTCCGTTATGCGCGACCGGACGACAGGCCGTCGAAGCAGGATTGACATGGCGAACCAACCGGTTCTTCCACTGCCACAGAAAGCGCCGCGGGTTGTTTGCGAAGCCAGTTTGCAGGAAGTAGCGACAGTGCAGGCTTATCCGCCTGTGAAATTGTGAGTGACTTTCTCTCGGAGAGAAACCATGAAGCTAGTTAACACCCGCGCGTGGCGCGCGTTGCAGCTTGGATCGATTGTGCTTGCGAGCGGCGTGCTCGTTGCATGTGGAGGCGGCGGCGATTCGCCGACTGCCACGATCAAGGGAACGGCGGCGGTCGGCGATCCGGTGGCCAACGGGGCGATCCGTATAAGCTGCAAGAACGGCTCCAGTAACGTGAATTCCGATTCGAACGGAGCATTTTCGAGTACCTTCCACTTCGACGGTCCATGTCTGCTGACGGTCACAAGTGGCTCGATCTCCCTCAATTCATTTGCCATCGCCGCGGGCACTTATAACATCACGCCGCTTACCCAACTGCTTCTGACCTACCTGGCCGGACAGCTCGGCACGACGCTCAATGGTTTGATTAGCGGCATTACGACCAATTCGACTTACCAGAGCGCACTGACGAATAGCACGGTAATAACGAATGCCGAGAACGCGGTGGCGCAACTGATAAAGAGTCTGTATGGCGTGACGTTGTCCACGAATTCGTTCTTGACTGTGTCGTTCACGCCGGGCCAACCTGGGGCGGACGCGGATCTCGACGCGCTGCTGGCCGCCGGAGCGATTACGAATAATGGTCAGCCTGTCGCATCGCTCGCCACCGCGGCGCTTGCCGCTGGCGCGGCAGCACCCATTTCGGGCGGCGGCGGCTCACCTACGCCGACTGGCGGTACGGGTGGCACGGGCGGAACAGGCGGAACGGGGACGTAGCCAGCTTTCGTCGGCGGAGGCCGGCAGGTTCATTCCGATTGGACTCGTTCAATCAGGAGGGCCTGCGGGTGCCGTTTATTGTGCGTCGAAAGGCAGCACAAAGCCGACGCCGCCTTGTCCTGCCATGTCGAAGTACAGCCTCCCGGGCGGATGCCTATCCACGATCCCGAACGCGCCAGTGGGATTAAAGAAGATCGTATGGGCCACGAGGCGGATGCATATCGATCCGTCCGGATAATGCACGGCTGACTCGTCAGTCAATTCTGGCACGCTCCAGTTGTCGAGACTCGCCCGTGCCATTGCCTTGATGATTTCGTCGCGCGCCTCCTCTGAACTCGATGGCGAAGGATTGATCTGGCCGAGTTCGTGGCGCAAGCGATGAAGCCGCTGCCGCGTCTGCAGTGCGCGCATGAGCTTTGGCCGGTCCATCGAGGACGGCTTGCGGTGCGCGGCTGTCGACTTCAAGTCGTCCAGTCCTTGACCGATCCTTGCCTTGAGATGCGCAGGCGACCGTGTAGCAGTTTCCTCGGGGGTTTCTGCTGTTAGAGAGTCAGTCAGCGCCTGGGTGCCGCTTCCCGCCAATACCTTCGACATGGTGAATTCTTAGCTACCGTTGCATACGCTATGGCGCGGCCATACGCGGCCAAGCGAAGGAGGCGGCGAGGCCGGGCCACTTCCCTGGGCGTTCGGGCGTCGCGAACCGGCCCGAAACGCACATCGTCGAACCGTCTAGTGACGTTCCGTGAAAAACGCGACGCCTTGATTAACCGCGCACGCGTAGTTGATCTCCGGCATCAGCCGGCTATACGACGGCAGCGAAAACAGATCGGTCGAAAAGGCGATGGTCTGGTCGGGCTTCACGCGATAGCGGATGAATTGCCAGATCGGCTGACCGCTGGAATCGACCGTGGCGTGCTCGTCGGCAAAGCTGAGGGTGCCGTCCGGGGTGATTCGGAAGGCATTGATCTTCAGGCCGCCGCGCGTGGTACCGGGAGAAGTCGTGGTGCCTGTAGGGGCGCACTTCGTCAGGTCGACCGTTACCGATACGTCGGCGCCCCGGTTCAGGGCGTTTTCCACATCGTCCAGGCTGGATAGCTGGACGGTCTGCCCGGCATGCGCAGAGAGAGTGGGAGCGATGAGCGACAGCACAACAAGCAGCTTCTTCAAGTTCAAGATAAGGACCTCGCAATCGGAATGGATGAAACGAATTGGCGATGATTCGGCTGTAAACGAACTTCTTTGGCCCGGGAGAGGAAGGTTGAAAGTGGGCGTCGCCGAAGAGTTTACGGTGCGCTTCATCGTCGGGTGTCACGTTAAACAGAACCGGTGTCCTCGCAAACGAAGAAACGGGCCATAAAAGTCAGCGGTTCGTTCCAGCGGCCGGTCGGAATCCGCGAGACCATTTTCTGTTTCGCCACCGGCTCACTCGTTTCGTCCCGTCGAGGCCCTGCATTTCATCCGTGCCGCTACGATGCGCAACTCATCATTAAGAGAGAGTGCGTCATGGGTAGCCGATTCCACAGTAACTTGCCGTCGATACGAGTACTTTTATCGGGGCTCGTTATTTCCGTGGCGGCACTGTCCGCGCATGCCGCCGAGATCAAAAAGGTCGACGTGCTGCTGGTCGGCGGCGGCATCATGAGTTCGACGCTCGGCATCTGGCTTCATGAACTCGAACCCGAATGGTCGATGATGATGGTCGAGCGACTCGACGGCGTGGCGCAGGAAAGCTCTAACGGTTGGAACAATGCGGGCACTGGACATTCGGCGCTCGCCGAGCTCAACTACACGCCGGAGAAACCGGACGGCGATATCGACATTTCGAAAGCCGTCGAAATCAACGAGGCGTTTCAGGTATCACGGCAGTTCTGGTCATGGCAAGTCACGAACGGCGTACTCCGAAACCCCCATTCATTCATCAATTCGACGCCGCATATGAGCTTTGTGTGGGGCGACGACAATGTGCGTTACCTCAGGAAGCGCTACGACGCGCTGCAGGCAAGTCCGCTATTTCGCGGGATGAAGTATTCCGAAGACGTCGAGCAGATCAAGCAGTGGGTGCCGCTGATGATGGAAGGCCGCGATCCGCAGCAGAAGGTCGCGGCGACCTGGTCCCCGGTGGGTACAGACGTGAACTTCGGCGAGATCACGCGTCAGTTCGTCAGCTACCTGCAAAGCCAGCCTAATTTCAGTCTGTCGCTGTCCAGCGAGGTTCGAAGCATCACGCGCAACGGTGACGGCAGTTGGCGGGTGTCGTATGTGACAACCCATTCCGATGGCCCGCAACACGACGTCGACGCGAAATTTGTGTTCATCGGCGCAGGCGGCGGTGCGCTGAAACTGCTACAGGCATCCGGCATTCCCGAGGCCAGGGACTATGCCGGGTTCCCCGTCGGCGGCTCGTTCCTCGTGACGGAAAATCCCGAGGTCGTGAATCGGCACCTGGCGAAGGCCTACGGCAAGGCGTCCGTGGGTTCGCCGCCGATGTCGGTTCCTCACCTCGACACACGAATCATCGACGGCAAGAAAATCATTCTGTTCGGCCCCTTCGCGACCTTCTCGACGAAGTTCCTGAAGAATGGCTCATACCTCGATCTTCTGAAAAGCACTAACACGAACAACGTCATGCCGATGGCGCACGTAGGCATCGATGAATTTCCACTCGTCGAATACCTGGCGGGCCAGCTCATGCTCTCGGACGAAGACCGCTTCAATGCGTTGAAGGCGTACTTTCCTCTGGCGAAGAAGGAAGACTGGCGCCTATGGCAAGCAGGACAGCGCGTGCAGATCATCAAGCGCGATAGCGCGAAAGGCGGTGTGCTGAAACTCGGTACGGAGATCGTCAGTTCGAAAGACGGCAGCATTGCCGGCCTGCTCGGTGCGTCGCCTGGCGCATCGACTGCGGCGCCGATCATGCTCGGCGTGCTGGAGCAGGTGTTCAAGGACAAGGTCTCCACGCCGTCATGGCAGGCCAGGATTCGTCAGATCGTCCCGAGCTACGGCACGAAACTCAATGACAGTCCGGCGAAGGTCCATGAGGAATGGACGTACACCAGCGCCGTGTTGCAGCTCGCGCCACCGCCTGCGATCGGCGTCGCGGCGAAGCCCGCATTAAAGCCCGCATTAAAGCCCGCTTCGAAGCCCGATTCAACACCCGCCTTAAAGCCCGATCCCGCGGCATCGCACGCCGCCAAGGCCGCAACTGACGTGGCGCTATAAACCACAGCAAGCGTTCATAAAAGGTAAATGATGAAATCATGGTCGATGGCGGCTGTCGCCGTCCTTATCTCCATCGCAGGTGCGTCCGGCGCGGCGCGGGCAGAACCCTCCGCACTGTCGGGCTCGTGGCATCTGATTTCCTACGAGGTCGAATCGAAGCACACCGGCGGCAAGATCCCGGCGATGGGCGAGCATCCGAGCGGTCGAGTGATTTTCGCGGCCGACCATCGTGTCGCGTTCGTATTGACCGGCGACGGTCGCAAGGCCGGCAAGAGCGACGCGGAGAAGGCGGCCCTCCTGAACAGCCTCGTGGCCTACACCGGCGTCGAGCGTACCGAGAACAATCAGTGGTGCACCAACGTCGAGGCGGCCTGGAACCCCGAGTGGGTCGGCACGACGCAGTGTCGTGAATTCCATCTCGCCGGCGACCGCCTGGAAGTGCTGACGCCGTGGCGGCAGATGCCGAACTGGCCCGGCACGACACGGTCGATTATTACTTTCGAGCGCGACATATCGATCACGCCATGATCGACTGCATAGAGCAGCGCAGCGGTTATCAAATGCAGTAGTCAAATCCGGACTGCGCCGTCTCCGCCTTCGCCGCACGACGCATTCCGATGAGCAACGCGAGTCAACGGCCCCTCACTTTATTTGCGTCCTTGTTCGATCGTTTGATTATCGGATGGTCGAGCGCGGACCGCTATTCATTAGCCGCCCCCGTGACCGCGCTTGACAGGTCTTTCTGACAGGCGCAGCGTTAATGCTGCATTGCAATAACCAAAATTCAAGTCGAAGCCGGCACATCGGAACGGGTCAATGGCAGGGGGCGCTCACGGGTCGAAGACCTAATTTTTCAAAGTCTCCTGCGAGGCGAATCATGTTCAAAACCGCGGTGCTTTCTAGCATCTTCGTTGTATTGGCGGCTCCGACGCTGAGCTATTCACAGGCAGTAGTCACCGAGTCGCGCGTCATTGCCGTCACGGCCAGTGACTCGCGGCCGGTGGGCGTCGACGACGACATGCCTGGTCGGCCGACCATCTCATCTCCGGCCGCGCGAGCGGTACATATCGACTACGAAAGCGCATGCGATGGCCGTATGCACCGAGTGCAAGTCGACATGCGCGGTTCCATAGACGGCGGCGCAAGATGCGGGGCCTTTCCAGGCTGAAGCCATTTTTGCAGGGCGGTCGAACCACTGCCCTGCAATTCCGCATTCATCGTGGTGCGTGAAGTCCCTTAGCATCTTCGCGGAGCGAAACCCACCTCACGTCTAATGTTTACGTAATAATTGCTGCGCACCATTTCGACTCACTAACCGTCAAAGATGCGCAGGTCATGGCTTTCAGCGAACCAAGGTCTCCATTTTTCAAGTGGGTCGTTTCTTCCGCCCAGCATCTGAGCGCGGACAACCGGCAAATATTGCTGGCCAATCTATTCACGCGAACCGCGTCCATCGTCTTCGCGTCGATTTGCGAAATCAGCGTCTGCGTTACCGCTTACTACCTTTATCCCACTGCGCTTTATGCGGCGTGGGGCAGCGCCGTTGTCGCGTTGCTGACAGCGCGTCTGCTATTGATCTGGCTATGCTGCCGGCGCAGCGCCGAAGGGCGGCCCACGCCCACGTCCGCGTTTCTGTTCGCGAGCCTGCTGTGGAGCGCGCTATTCGGCTACGGTGCTTTTTTGTGCAATACCAGCGGAGACCAGACGCTCTTTCTACTCGGCAACGTTTGCGCGGTGGGCGTGATCGGCGGGCTAGCCGGACGCAATGCCGGCATACCGCGGCTCGTGTTGCTGCAGATCAGCTTCATTCTCGGGCTATTAGGTTTAGGCGCGGCGCTTTCGCCCGGCTCCGGCAAACTGGTGCTGTTATTTCAGGCGCCCTTTTGCGCCGCCGGTTTTTTTGCGGTCGCACTGCGCAGCAATCGCGACACGGTCGCGTTGCTCCTCGCGCGCGAAAACAGTCATCGCCTTGCCCGCCAGGACAGCCTGACCGGCCTGCCCAATCGCGCACGCATCAACGAACTGCTGCTGGAGCGCACGGAAGCGGACCCGTTGCGCCAGAATCAATCGTTTGCCGTTCTGCTGATCGATCTCGACGGTTTCAAGGCCATCAATGACAGTCTCGGCCACGCCGCGGGCGATCGGATTCTGCAGGAAGTCGCGATTCGATTGCGCGACGTCCTGCCGGAAGGCGATGTGGTCGGACGCCTGGCGGGCGATGAATTCGTGGCGATTTGCGGCACGACTGGCGAGGCCCGCGACATACGTCTGCTGGGCGATCGCGTCGTGAAAGAACTGGCGCGTCCATTCACGTTGAGCGACGCGCTGGTGCATATCGGCGCGAGCGTGGGCGTCTCGCGCTATCCCGAACATGCACGAACAGGCCCGCAACTGCTGATTTGCGCCGATCGCGCGTTGTACGCGGTCAAGCGTAGCGGCAAGAGCGCGTTCACCCTCTTCGACGCCGAGAAGCACGTATCCGACGAAAGCCTGAGCCTTTTGCGAAGCGATCTGGAGGGCGCGCTGAGGTCGTTGACCGGTTTGCGCATGGAGTATCAGCCGATCGTCGATCTCGGCAACGGTGCGATTTCCGGCCGCGAGGCGCTGATGCGGTGGACGCACCCGACTCGCGGCGAACTCGCACCGTCGGCGTTCATTCCCACCGCCGAACGTACCGGGCTCATCCTCGCATTGGGCGAATGGGCGCTGTTGCAGTCATGCAAGGAAGCGGCGACATGGCGCGACCGCGTGCCGGTCGCCGTCAACGTATCGCCGGTGCAATTGCGCGAGGAAACGTTCGCGTCGAGCGTGGCTGCGATTCTTCGCAAGACGAGGCTCTCGCCCACGCGCCTGAATATCGAGGTCACGGAAACCGTGCTGTTGAGCGACGATACCGTCACACGCCGCAACGTCGCGAGGCTGCGCGCGTTGGGCATCGGACTCGCGCTCGACGATTTCGGCACCGGTTTTTCGACCATGTCGACGCTGGTGCGTTTCTCGTTCGACAAGCTGAAGATCGACAGCTCGTTCGTCAAGGAGTCCGCGCATCGACGCGAATCCGCCGCAGTGGTGCGCGGGATCGTGGCCCTCGCGCGAGAAATCGGCATGCCCACCACGGCCGAAGGCATCGAGACACAGGAGCAACTGGATTTCGTGCGCGCGTGCGGATGCACGCATGCTCAGGGTTTTCTTCTCGGCAAGCCGGTACGCAGCAGCGAGATTGCGCAGATCGAGGAAAAAATCGCCGCCCATTCCGCCAATAAGGCTTGAGCGGCGGCGAACCTACAGGCTGCTTTTCTTCACGGCACGCGGCGCGCGTGCGGCACGCGGCTTCGTTTTGGTTTCGGCAGCCGCGGGCCATTGGCTATCGTCGAGCAGGCGATCGAACAGACGGCCGCGCTCTTTCTCCGAAAGCGGGCTAAGCCCCAACAGCGTCGTAAACACAAGACCGCGGGCCGCCGACCAGCGCAGCAGCGCCAGATCGGGATCGGCCGCCTCGGCCTTGATCCGCTTGACCTTCTGTGCGCTCATTTCCTTCGTGACGGACAACAGCGTGGGGTCCTCGACCAGCGCGGCGAGAACGGCAAACCCGCCGGCCTGGGGATTCTCGGCGGCTTCGCGCATGGTCGCGATCTCGGCGGCGAGATTGGCCTCGGGCGTCGTGTCGCCGGCTTGCGCGAGGTAGCGCTGCGAGAAGTTTTCGAAATGCGCGATGTCGTGCTCGAGCAGCGCCTTCAGCACGTCCGTCTTGGTGCGGAACTGATGCATCAACCCGCCCTTGCTAATGCCGCTCTCGCGCGACATCGCGTCGAACGTGAGCTGACCCGGACCGTCGCGAGCGATGATGGTGAGCGCCGCCTGAAGCGCCGCTCGGCGGGAGCGTTCGGAACGAGTGGGGTTGTCCATGAAGTGTGTGGTGCGTGGTGCGGATGTGCGCGGTTGATGTTGTAGTGATCGACGGTCTTCTGCCGGGCCGCGATGTCGGTTACTCTTTATTTTACAGTCCATGAGCGTGCCGACTGCAGGTCGCTCGATTCCGACACGGAGGTAGGCATGGAGCCCGCATGGCAATTCCAGTTGAGGATCACCGTCTCGCCCGAACTGGCGGACGCCTTGCGCCGCGAGCCTGCGAACCCGCCGCACGCGGCGCTTCGCGGGATTCTACGCAGGCATGACGCGACGTTGAAATGCCAGTTCGACGCGTTCGCCGACTACGTGAGCGAAGCCGAAAGACTGGGCACCGAAAACTTTCCGCTGCATCAATGGACGCGGGCGACCATCGAGAATCCGGAGAAAAAGGCGAAGTACTTGCAGTCCTTTACCGTCTACGTGAATGGCGAGGAAGTCTACGACAAGGAAGTCGCGGACGTCATCGAAGCCGAATTGCTCGCGTTGACGGGCGAGGGCGCGATTCGAAGTGTATCGAGGTTCGATTCCAATCCGGCGAATAATCCGCAGCCGCCCCAACGTTAAGGTCCGCGCCAGGGTCCGCTTACATCGACCTTTCAGCGCCCTTGTACAACTCGCCCGCCGCTCGCTTCAACCCGCGCACGACCTGCGCCGCCGCCGGCGACAACAGCTTGCCGGTGCGCGTGATGATGCCGAAGTCGTCCATTCGCAGCGGCATGCGCAGCGGCAGGATCGACAGCATGCCGTGCCCGGCATAGTAGTGAGCGACTTCGGCGGCCAGCACCGCGACCATGTCGCTTTGTTCCAGCAGACTCGTCACGACCAGCAGCGCCGCGCTCTCGACCACATCGGATGGGGGCGCCAGGCTTTCCCGCTGAAACATCAACTCGAAGCGATGCCGCAGCACGCTCTGCGCGGGCGGCACGACCCACGACGCGCCGGCCACGTCGGACAAGGCCAGCGACGCCGCGCCGAGCAAAGGATGCCCCGGCCGCACCACCGCGCAAACCTGTTCGTCGGCGAGCGGTTCGTAGCGCAAGTGCAGCTTGTCGTGCTCGGCGGAAAGCCGGCCGATCACCAGATCGAGCTTGTCTTGCGCGAGGCTTTCGAGCAGCACGTTGCTGTTCTCCATCTCGACGCTCACGCTCAGGCCCGGATGCTCCAGCTTGATTTGCGCGATCGCCGCCGGCAGCAGGCTGACGGCCGGCGACGTAATCGTGCCGACCGCGACGCGCCCGAGTTGGCCCGACTTCAACGCGAGCACTTCTTCGCGCGCCTGATCGAGACTGCCGACCACCGCGCGCGCGTGGCGGATCATCACGTCGCCGTAAAGCGTGGGCCGCATGCCGCGCGGCATGCGCTCGAAGAGCGGCGCGTCGACCATCTCTTCGAGTTCGCGCAGCAGCTTCGACGCGGCCGGCTGCGTCATATTGAGCGTGGCCGCCGCGCGGTGAATGTTGCCTTCCTCGTCGAGCGCGACGAGCAGCAGGAGTTGCCGCGTCTTCAGGCGGGTTCGCACATACCAGGGATTCGATTCGAGCATAGGGTTTACATCAATCCATAAAACGATATCGGTTCGGCTCAAAGTTTCATTAGAAGGATATCAGGCCGATCCGTACACTCGTCATTCCAGAAGCGCCCCATCCACGAATAAGGGGCGGCAGTCGAGCAGGCACCAGCATTCAGGAAGCGAGCATGTCGGATAACACGGATAAGAAACACAAACTGCGCTCCGCGCAATGGTTCGGCACGGCCGACAAGAACGGCTTCATGTACCGAAGCTGGATGAAGAATCAGGGCATTCCCGATCACGCGTTCGATGGCCGTCCGGTGATCGGCATCTGCAATACCTGGTCCGAACTCACGCCGTGCAATGCGCACTTTCGCAAGCTCGCCGAGCACGTGAAGCGCGGCATTTACGAAGCGGGCGGTTTTCCCGTCGAATTCCCGGTGTTCTCGAACGGCGAATCGAACCTGCGGCCCACCGCGATGCTCACGCGCAATCTCGCGGCCATGGACGTGGAGGAAGCGATTCGCGGCAACCCCATTGACGCGGTGGTGCTGCTCACCGGCTGCGACAAGACCACGCCCGCCTTGCTGATGGGCGCGGCAAGCTGCGACGTGCCGGCCATCGTCGTGACGGGCGGGCCGATGCTGAACGGCAAGCTCGACGGCAAGAACATCGGCTCGGGCACGGCCGTCTGGCAACTGCACGAATCGCTGAAGGCGGGCGAGATCAATCTGCACCAGTTCCTCTCGGCGGAAGCGGGCATGTCGCGCTCCGCGGGCACCTGCAACACGATGGGCACGGCCTCGACCATGGCCTGCATGGCCGAGGCGCTCGGCACCTCGCTGCCGCACAACGCCGCGATTCCCGCCGTCGATTCGCGCCGCTACGTGCTCGCGCATATGTCGGGGATTCGCATTGTCGAGATGGCGCATGAAGGTTTGACGCTGTCGAAAATCTTGACGCGTGAAGCGTTCATGAACGCGATTCGCGTGAACGCCGCGATTGGCGGCTCGACCAATGCCGTGATCCATCTGAAGGCGATTGCCGGCCGCATGGGCGTGCAACTCGATCTGGACGACTGGGTGCGCGTGGGCCGCAATACGCCGACCATCGTCGACCTGATGCCCTCGGGCCGCTTCCTGATGGAAGAGTTCTATTACGCGGGCGGCTTGCCGGCCGTGCTGCGCCGCCTCGGCGAAGCGGACCTGCTGCCGCATCCGGGCGCGTTGACGGTGAACGGCAAGGCGCTGTGGGACAACGTGAAAGACGCGCCGATCACGGATAGCGAGGTCATTCGCACGCTCGACAATCCGCTGCTCGCGGACGGCGGCATTCGCGTGCTGCGCGGCAATCTCGCGCCGCGCGGCGCGGTGCTCAAGCCCTCGGCCGCGACGCCCGCGCTGTTGAAGCATCGCGGGCGCGCCGTGGTGTTCGAGGACTTCGATCACTACAAGGCGCGCATCGTGGACGAGACGCTCGACGTCGACGCGGACTCCGTTCTCGTGATGAAGAACTGCGGGCCGAAAGGCTATCCGGGCATGGCGGAAGTCGGCAACATGGGCCTGCCGCCGAAGCTGCTGCGCCAGGGCGTGAAGGACATGGTGCGCATCTCCGACGCGCGCATGAGCGGCACCGCCTACGGCACGGTCGTGCTGCACGTCACGCCGGAAGCGGCGGCGGGCGGCCCGCTCGCCGCGGTGCAGGACGGCGACTGGATCGAGCTCGATTGCGACGCCGGTTCGTTGCACCTCGACATCAGCGACGCCGAACTCGCGCGCCGTCTCGAACGTCACACGCCGCCGCCGGCGCCCGCTGAAGGCGGCTACCAGCGTCTTTATATCGACCACGTATTGCAGGCGGACGAAGGCTGCGACCTCGACTTCCTGGTCGGCTGCCGGGGCGCCGCCGTGCCGCGCCATTCGCATTGAGAAGAGCGCGGCGAGCCCGACGCGCGCGCTGCTGATTCGCGACTAGACGCGACAACGGATAACGGGCCGCGTGGGGTCGCGTGGGGCCGCATGGAAGCCGCGCAAGCGCATTGAAAAAACAGACGCCACGGGCGGCGGTGTTCGACGCTGCCGCCTTGCACGGCGCAATCCGCCCAACCGGAGACATGCTCATGACAACACAAACCGCCCATGCGCAGCACGCGGCGCCCGCTCCCATCGCGGGTGCGCCGTCGAGCGATGCGACGCGCGACGAACAGCGCATCATCGGCCTGCTGACGCGGCGGCTCATTCCGTTCCTCGCGTTGATCTACGTGGTCGCCTATATCGACCGCTCGGTCGTCGGCTTCGCGAAGCTGCACATGAACGCCGCGGTCGGCCTGAGCGACGCGGCTTATGGCCTGGGCGCGGGGCTCTTCTTCATCGGCTATTTCCTGTGCGAAGTGCCGAGCAACCTTGCGCTCGAACGGTACGGCGCGCGCGTGTGGTTCGCCCGCATCCTGGTCACGTGGGGCGTCATCACGATGGCGATGGCGTTCGTGCGCGGCCCGGCGAGTTTCTACACGCTGCGTTTTCTGCTCGGCGCCGCCGAAGCGGGGCTGTACCCCGGCATTCTTTATTTCCTCACGAAGTGGTTTCCGATGCGCCATCGCGCGCGCATCATCGGCTTGCTGGTGCTCGCGCAGCCGATCGCCGGCATCATCGTCGGGCCGATTGCGGGCCTGGTTCTGTCGACGCATGGCGCGCTCGGCATGTCGAACTGGCAGACGCTGTTCGTGTTGAGCGGCTTGCCCGCCGTGCTGCTGTGCGTGCCCACGCTGCGTCTGTTGCCCGAGTCGCCGGCCAATGCGCGCTGGCTCGAACCGGCGGATCGCGCATGGATCGAACGCGAACTCGCGGTGGACACGGCGTCGTATGCGTTGAAGCCGCATGGCAATCCGCTTGCCGCGCTGAAGGACAAGCGCGTGTTGCTGCTCGCGCTGCTGTTCCTGCCGTTTCCGCTGAGCATCTATGGGCTCTCGCTGTGGCTGCCGACGATCATCAAGGCGTTCGGCGTCAGCGACTCGACCACGGGTTTGCTGTCCGCCGTGCCGTATCTGTTCGCGGTTGCCGGTTTGTTTCTGGTGCCGCGTCATTCGGACCGCAAGGGCGAGCGTTACTGGCACATCGTCGTCGTCTCGACGCTGGCCGCGATCACGATGGCCGCGAGCGCATGGACGCATGTGGCCGCGCTGCAATTCCTGTTCATCTGCTTGACGGCGTTCTCGCTGTATTCGATTCAGGCGGTGGTGTGGGCGCTGCCCGGCCAGTTCCTGACGGGCGCAAGCGCGGCGGTCGGCATCGCGACGATCAATTCGCTCGCGAACCTGGGCGGCTACGTCGGGCCGTATGGCATCGGCCTCATCAAGGACGCGACGGGCAATCTCGCCGCCGGTCTGTACTTCCTGGCGGCGACGCTGCTGTTCGCCGCCGCGATGACCTTCGTCGTGCGCCGCGCGTTGCCGGCGCCGAAGGGATCGATATAACTTTTTGCGCTGTGCGGCCCATGTTCGCGGCGTCTCCGCTCGCCGCAACGCTCTGGTGTTTGCATCGCTCGCCTCGCCTTGCTTGAGAGGTTGGGCCGTTTCATCCGCTTGTCATGGCTTCGCGACTAGGATCAACGGTCACATCCGTCGCGCACGAGTAGAGCGATGCACTCGCGGTCCATTTTGCACGGTGCAGCCGACGTACGCGTCGACCTCCTTCCACCACCGTACAAAACACCAGACATGTCGAACAGAAAAACCGATAAGGCTTCGGCGGCCGATCAGGGCGCCAGCATCGTTTCGCGACGCGGGTTCTTGAAGCTGGCCGGCGCATCCAGTCTCGCCACCGCCGCGGGCACGCTTTCCTCGACGGCGCGGGCCGCAGGCGGCACACCCGACGGCACACCCGAGCAGGTCCATCTCACCTGGGGCAACGATCCGACGCGCGAGGTCACCGTGTCGTGGGCGTCGCCGGCGCAGGCGGTGAATCCGCATGTGCGCATCGGCGCGGTGGGCGAGGCGAAACGCACGGTGCATGGCGTTCAAAGCACGTATACCGATGGCCTCAACGGCGAGGTCGTGTTCACGTATCACGCGCGTCTGCACGATCTGAAGCCCGATACGAGCTACGAGTACGAGGTGACGGCCGAGAATGCCGGCAACACGGCGCAGCCTTTCACCGCGAGTTTCCGCACCGCGCCGCGCGGCCGCGCGCCGTTCCGCTGGACGAGCTACGGCGATCTCGCGACGCCCAACACCGGCTGGGTGCTGTCGTCGCCGCAAAGCCGTTTCGCGGTGCAGGCCGTCGAGCGTTTTCAGCCGCTGTTCCACCTGCTCAACGGCGACCTGTGCTACGCCAATCTGAACCCGGCGCATCAGCCCGAGGTGTGGCGCGACTTCGGCAACAACTGCCAGACGTCCGCGTCGAACCGCCCGTGGATGCCGTGCCCCGGCAATCACGAAATCGAATTCCACAACGGCGAACAAGGGCTCGCGTCGTATCTCGCGCGCTACACGCTGCCCGACAATCACACGCGTTTTCAGGGGCGCTGGTACAGCTTCCGCGTGAGTTCGGTGCTGTTCATTTCGCTCGACGCCGACGATGTCGTCTATCAGGACGCGGCGGCTTTCGTGGCCGGCCCGAGTCCGCTGGTGCCGGCTGCGAGCACGGGCAATCCGCCGATTCAACCGGGCACGTCGCTGTACGTGCGCGGCTATAGCGACGGCGAGCAAACGCGCTGGCTCGAAAGGACACTGCGCCGCGCGGCCGAAGACGAGGAGGTGGACTGGATCGTCGTGCAGATGCACCAGGACGCGCTGAGTTCATCGAAAACCGGCAACGGTTCGGACAAGGGCATCCGCGAAGCCTGGCTGCCGCTGTTCGACCGCTACGGCGTCGATCTCGTGTTGTGCGGCCACGATCACGACTACGAGCGCAGCTATCCCGTGCGCGGTTGCCATCACAACAAGGGCACCGATATCGCCACGGGAAGGCCGGTCGATACGTTGCAGCCGAAGCCGGTGATGTCGGCGGTGTCGCCGGGGGCGTCCACATTCGATACGAGCCACGGCACGATCCACCTGATTCTCGGCGGTGGCGGAACCAGCGCGCCGCTCGACGTGTACGGCGTGAATATCGGCACGGGGATGCCGCAAGCGCGGATTTTCACGCGGCCCAACCGCCCGGCTCCCGGCACGACGGCGGGCACCTTCGTGCGTGCCAGTGCGGACGCGGTGGAAGACGCGATCTGGTCGGCGCAACGCGATACCGGAACCGGCTACGGCATTGCGGTGTTCGATCATGATCCGGGGCAGCCTGGCGGTGAGACGACGATCACGATGAACTACTACCACGCGCCCGGCGCGGATCAGACGCCGACGCAGAGCTATGAACTGTTCGAAACGATCGAGTTGAAGAAGAAGCGGCGGCGCTGAAGTCTGGTCGAAGCGCTGCGGGCCGCTGCCGCTGCGTCAAGGCGGCGGCCCGCCGATGCCCCGAACCGGGCGCCAGGCAGGGCGCGAGCCGACCTGGTCGCCCGATCATTTTTGTTACACCTCTTACGGACCCAGACGCGGCAAGTTACAGAGGGCTTTCGAATGGCCGGTTATACTCGGCGCCATCCTAAAAAACGAAAGACCTAACTATGTCGAACAAACTCATCCAGATGGTTGCGATTGCAGCGCTCACCGCTGCGGCATCGATGTCGGCCGTGGCCGGCGATTTGAACAATGCGCTTGGCGGCGCGGTCGGCGGTGTCGCTGGCGCCGCACTGGGCGGCGCGGTGGGCGGCAGCACGGGCGCTGTCATCGGCGGTGCGGTGGGCGGCGGCGCCGGTGGCGCGGTCACCTCGAATCGCCGCGAACGCACGGGCGCCATCATCGGCGGCGCACTGGGCGGCGGCGCGGGCACGGCGGCAGGCAATGCGATGGGCGGCCGCACGGGTGGCCTGGTCGGCGCAGCCGTGGGCGGCGGCGCGGGCTCGGCGCTCGGCGGCAACATCTCGCGCTCGAACTCGTACGCGGACGACTATTCGCGCGGCAGCCGTTCGGGCAAGCGCCGTCACAAGCATCGCCACTACGATTAAGCAGCACGTGAAGGCGGCGCGGTTGGCTCGAGGGCAAACCTCGGGCTCGCTGCAAATGTTCAGCAAGTTGGGGCGAACGCGCTGCCGTTACCGAATTCCGCATTCGCAGCGGACTGTTTTCGTTTGAAAAGAATTCAGCGGGACGATGCGTTGGTTGCGATGAACTATCTCCCGATAGTTGACGCGTCGCGGCCATCCCACGGCGGCGTCGGCGCTTCGAACGGTAGTCAGGCCGGTTTCTCTGTTCCGGCGAAGCGTCTCTCAAGCAGAGAAAAAATCTGCATCCCAACCAGCATGGCGGCGACGAACAGCACCGCCTTGGGCTCGCCGCTGCCCGCGCTCACAAGCGCGGGGCCAGGGCAGAAACCCGCCAGCCCCCAACCCGCGCCGAACAGTGCGCTGCCCGCAAGCAGGCGACGGTCGATACGCGTTGCCTTCGGCAACGACATCGGCGCACCCAACACACTGCGCTTGAGCCGGCGCGCAATCGCGAAACCCACCACGCCGATAGTGATCGCACCGCCCATGACGAACGCCAAGGACGCGTCCCAGTTGCCGGCGAGGTCGAGAAAGCCCAGCACCTTCGCGGGATTCGCCATGCCCGAAACGATCAGACCGACGCCGAATATCAGCCCGGCGAGCAGCGCGTTGAGAATCAGCATGTCAAAGCCCCAGCAGATGACGGGTGACGAAAACGGTGAGGAAGCCCGCGGCCATGAACGTCGCGGTGGCGGCAAGCGATCGCACCGATCCGCGTGAGAGGCCGCATACGCCATGACCGCTGGTGCAACCGGACGCATAGCGCGTGCCGATGCCGACGAGCAGGCCGGCCACGATCAGCACAGGCGGCGATGCCGCGATGGTGACCGCCGGTAGCGACGCGAAAAACTTGAATGCCCAAGGTGCGGCGAATAGTCCGAGCACGAATGCGGCGCGCCACAAGCGATCACGAGACGTCGTGTCGAGCAGACCGCCCAGAATCCCGCTGATACCTGCAACGCGGCCGTTGCCGAGTACGAGCAGCGCCGCCGAGAAACCGATCAGCAAGCCGCCGACGAGGGAAGGAAATGGCGTGAAGTGGGCGAGGTCGATGTTCATTTCTGGCGTCGTTTGAATTGGCCGCTGGAGAGGCTGGAAAGCAATCTAGTGTATTCCAATGTGCCGGTGCGAACGGGCGATATCGGTCATAGTCAATGTGGCGTCGGCTGCGCGCGTGCGCTCCTATAATCGGTGTCTTCGAAGGGACCGCCTGCCGCCGGTCTCGATCATCCCTCAAGGAGACGTGGAAGATGCCACGAGCCTATTGCGCCGGCCCGCTCTTCAATGCCGCCGAGCGCGCGGAAATGGATTCGATCGCCCGCACGCTGGAAGCCGCGGGTTATGCGACCTTCCTTCCGCATCGCGACGGCCTGGAGTTCGCGAGACTGAAGCCGGAACTGGAGAAACTCGGCGCGTCGGCTGACGAAGCCGCGCGCATTCTCGACCGTGCGATTTTCAGTCTCGACACGTATCAGTTGCTCAGGCGCTGCGATGTGGTCGTCGCCAATCTGAACGGACGCGTGGCCGACGAGGGCACGGTGGTCGAGGCGTCGCTCGCCTGGCATGCGGGCAAGCCGCTCGTGCTCTTCAAGGCCGACGCGCGGTCGATGCTCGGTGGTTCCGACAATCCCATGCTGACCGGCTTGGGCGAGTTCGACGTGATCGATCGACTGTCGGCGTTGCCGCAAGCCGTTGATGAAGCCATTGCGCGGGATCGCGCGCGCAGAGTCGAGGAAACGTTGAGGAGAGGCGCCGAAATTGCATCGCTTCGCGAGGGCGGCGATGACATGACCGCGCTCGCGAAGACCTTGTACGGCGCTTTCAGGAACGCGATGCCGACGTGAAGGCGATCACGGCGTCCTTGAACCGGGCGCTGCCGTAGACCTCTTCGATCAGATCTTCGTCATCGAGCCGCTGTTCAACGACGATGCGGCGCACGCTTTCCTTCACGGCCTTTTGCGTGACCGGCGAAAGCGCGATGAGCCGCTGCGCGAGCGCATGAGCGGCGTCTTGCAATGCGTCTTGCGGGCACACGTCATAGACGAAGCCGCATGCCGACGCCTCTTGCGCCGTGAGGTAATCGGCGAGCAACAACATCTTCTTGACGCGCGGCACGCCGAGCGCCGCCTGCAACCGCGCGATGTTGCGCGACGACAGCGTGTTGGAGAGCGTCTTTGCGATCGGCGCGCCGAAGCGCGAAGCGTCGGTGCAAAGGCGGAAATCGCACGCGGTCGCGAGTGCGAGGCCGCCGCCGACGGCCCATCCGTCGATCACGGCGATCGTCGGAATCGCAATGCGTTCGACCGTATCGATCACGCGTTCGACGAACGCCTCGTAGGCGACGCCATCGCGTCCGTCGCGGAAGTTTTTGAAGTACGCGATATCGGTGCCGGAAATAAAAGACTTGCCGCCCGCGCCGCGAAACAGAAGGCAGCGCACGTCGCGGGTTTGTTCGCACTCGCCGATCGACGCGAGTAGCGACTCGTACATGTCGAGCGTCATCGCGTTATGCCGCTCGGGGCGGTCGATTAGGATCTCCGCCGCGCCTGACGGATGCACTGTGAGTTTGATTAGATCGCTCATGACGCCGTCCCGTTGATTTCGGCAAAGATCTCGTCGTTGTGCTCGCCCAATAGCGGCGGATGACGACGCACTTGCGGCGGCGTGCCGAGCAGTTTGACGGCAAAGCCGATGTTCTTCACCTTGCCTTCGTTGGGATGGTCGATCTCCATGCACATGCCGCGGTGCCTGGCGTGCTCGCTTTCGAACGCCTCGGGATAGGACAGAATCGGGCCAGCCGGAATGCCGGTGGCCAGCATCGCATCGATCCAGTCGGCGCTGTCGCGCCTGGCGAATTCGTGCTCCAGTACTTCGATCATTGCTTCGCGATTCTTCAGGCGCAACGACACGGTTGCATAGTCCGCGTGATGGATGAGGTCCGGGCGCTCCAGCAGTTCACACAGCTTCGTCCAAAGCTTCTGATTCGTCGCGCCCATCACGAAGTAGCCGTCGCGCGCCTTGACCGCCTGATAGGGCGCGCTCATCTTGTTGCTGGTGCCGAGCGGCGTCGGCGGCACGCCGGTGCCCCAGTAATCCGACATGTCCCAGATCGAGAAGGCCATGACCGAATCGAACAGCGACGCGTCGATGTGCTGACCCTCGCCCGTTTTCTGCGCGCCGATATACGCCGACAACAGACCGTACACCGCGAACAGCGCGCAGCCGATGTCCGCGACGGGCACGCCGGCCTTGACGGGTTTGCCGCCCTTGTAGCCGGTCACGCTCATGACGCCGGACATGGCTTGCGCCATGAGGTCGAAGCCTGGGCGCGAGGCCCACGGCCCGCTTTGTCCGAAGCCGGAAATGCTGACGTAGACGATCTTCGGGTTGATTGCCCTGATCGTTTCGTAATCGATACGCAGGCGCTGCACCACGCCGGGCCGATAGTTTTCGATGATTACGTCAGCGGTCCTGGCGAGCTTGTAGAAGAGTTCGCGACCTTCTTCGCTCTTGAGGTCCAGCGTCACCGAGCGCTTGTTGCGGTTCAGGTTCAGGAAGCCCAGGCTGTCGGGCCCCTTCATCTTGAAGCCCATTGCGCCGCGCGTCTGATCGCCTTCGGGCGGCTCCACCTTGATGACGTCCGCGCCCAGGTCCGCCAGCAGCATGCAGGCGAACGGGCCCGCCATGACCTGGCTCACGTCCAGCACGCGGATGTCTTGCAGCGGCAGATGCTTCGATTCGCTCATTGCGGGGTTCCTCTGTAGGGCAGTGAGTTTCGTGAACCGGTCGATCACGCTTTGGACGCGGTCGCCGGCTCTTTGCCTCACTGTCCGCTACTGACAGGGTCGCCGCAAGAATGGCTGGGTCATGTCTGGTTTCGTGGCTCGCGAAACCGGAGAGGGTTTGTCGACTACGCGGGTTTGCCGAGCAATTCGGCGACGACGTTGCGCAGCGTCTGTTCCTGCGCGTGCCCCTCGACGAAGGAGAGAACGTAGCCGCGCTGGTGCCAGTCGCCCTGGAGTTCCGCCGCTGCAAGCGCTTTCTCGGGATGGAAACTGCTTAAGACGTCGGGCGGCATCAAGCCGACGCCGAGGCCATGACGCACCATCGCGAGCATGGTGTCGAAGCCGCTGACGGTGAAATTGTCGGGGAACAGCCGCCCGCGGCTGCGATACGCGCGTTGCACCGCGGATAGAACCGCCGAGCCTTTGCCGAGGCTTACGATGGGAAGGTCGAGGATATCGTCGATGCCGACCGGGTCGTCGTGAAACTGGAAATGCGCGCGGCTATAGACCAGCACCAGGCGGTCTTTCTTGTACGGCGATTTGGCGAGATCGAGAAAGCCGCTTTTCTTTTCGTAGATGCCCACGTCGATCACTTTATCGCGCAGCAGTTGCTGCACGATCTTGCTGTTCTCCTCGACGATCTTCAACGTGATGCCGGGATACTTGCGCTGAATGTCGGCAATCTCGCGCGCCAGAAACTGGATGACGACGGCCTTCGGCGCGCCGATGATGATGCGCCCGTCGAGGCCATGATTGAGCGCTTGTGCGTCGCCTTCGAGGCGGTCGATGAGGTTGTCGATTTGCCGGACGTATTGCAGCAGCTTCGCGCCCGATTCTGTGACTTCGACGCCGTGCGGCACGCGCTTGAACAGCTTGGCGCCGAGTTGTTCTTCGAGGTCCGACACGCGGCGGGAGGCGGCCGCTACCGCGAGGCCGAGCTTGTCGGCGGCGCGGGAGATGCTGCCTTCTTCCACGATGGCGAGGATCAGTCGGACGGTGGTGGTGTCGAATTTCAACGGGGGCTCCGGGCGTGGCTTTTCGGGCTTGGGCGTTGGGTGGTTTTGGTGCGGCGCTGGACGCGCCGGGTGTTGTTCCGCGATGCCGCGTTTTGCACATGATAGCCGGGGGTGGAGTTGGGCTGAGTGCGTGGGCATTGGTGAGCCCGCGTCGATAAAGGGGGTATCGATCCGCGGGCTGTTTTGCGGTTTTCTCGCCGGCTTGAGGTCTGGACGGATTGGCGTTTGTCGCTTCTCTTTCGTTTGTTTGTCCGGGACGTTGGGCGCGGGTGGTGCGTTAGTGCTTGAGTCGGATCGGCTGACGCGCGATGTCCGCGCTCACGCTCGACGCGCTTTTGACTTTGACGGGCGTGCGTTTGCGTGGCGTGGTTTTGGCCGGCGCCGGGGTTTCCGCCGCTATCTTCGACGCGTCCGCGAGTAGGCGCGTGGCCTGGCCGGCCGTGATGCGCGTGTGAGCGATGCCCTTGGCGTCCAGGGCGATGACCTGAAAAAGTTCGCGGTCGCAGGCAAGTTCCTGCTGGTATTGCTCGCCTGTTTGGACGAGTAATTCGAGCATGGTTCGCTGGCGGCGACGTTCGTCGCTGGTGATTGCCGGGTTTTTACAGAGCGTGGCCGCGAGGGCGACTAGCGTTTCCAGTTTGCTCATCTGCCGGTCGCATAAGTCGAAGGCGGATAGGGCGAGCTTTTCGTATTGGAGTGCGTCGACTGGCGGGCGTGATGCGGGTTGTCGTTTTGTGGTTTTGGTCATGATGCGATCTCCCTTTTTGACTTGCTTTGGGGTGCCCGACACTCGCTTTAAGGTGGTGAGCGGGCACGTGATGGGATTGGAAGACCGGTGTTCTAACGAGCCGGCGAGCCTCGCGGCTCTCCCACCACGGCCCGCCCATTGTTGAGGACGTGCAGGGTAGACGCACGACCCGCGTGGGCGGATGTGCGGTTAGAACAACAGGCTTCCAAACCCGGCCCTTGGGTGTTTTTCCGAGGGCTTGGTGATTATAAGCGGGGTGAGAGGGTAATGTTCAACTGGGTGGGATAAATGGTCGGGTTTCGCTGATTGGATAAGGATTTGATTGGCGGGCTCGCGTCAAAAGCACTGCATGCTCGGATGCCGTATTTCTTAAATAATCCCAGTTAGTTCTCAAGTTTCTAAGAAAAGGTACTGCTGCGCGTCCTATTGGCCTCGGCTAACTGTGCCGGTCTTTTGGGCATCACGAGGATTAGCCCGCTTCTGGATTGGTTGTACAGCGAGAACGGCTATCGGCTACTCGCGCCGCTTTTCCGCCTATTCGGCGCCGTGGGCGTTGAAGGGCATGAAAGACGTAATAGTGGGCGTGCTGCTCGTGGCGAGTTTCATCATCGCGTTGTTCATCGCATGGATCCTCATTGCCTTGCTGAACCGCTGAAAAACGCGAGACCTTCAACCACGGCAATAAAGACCCCTACTTCACCCCTCCCAACGCCAACCCCTTAACCAAATACCTCTGCAACCACGCAAACACCACCGAGACCGGCAAAGTCGCACAAAGCGTGGCGGCCATCACAAGATGCCACTCGACAACATACTTCCCTGCGACCATATCAGTCACTTGCACGGTAAGCGTCTTATTCTCCGGCGACCGAATCAACGTATAAACAACAGCAAACTCATTCCACGCATTGATAAAAGTAAAGATCGCTGTAACGACAATCGCAGGCACGGCTAACGGCAAGAACACCTGGAAAACAGCCCTCGTCCTCCCGCACCCCTCGAGCCAAGCCGCTTCCTCGAGATCTCGCGGCACAGTCTGAAAGTAAGAAGACAACATCCAAACAGCAAATGCGATATTAAAAGCCGCATAAGAAACGATAACCCCAATCTTGGAGTCAACCAGATTCCCATCGCCATAAGGAATCATCGCGGCGAGCCGGAACAGGCCCACCACCAGCAAGATCGGCGACAACATCTGCGTCACCAGAAGAAACTGTCGATACAACCCTCGCCCGCGAAACGGAAACCGCGCCAACGCATAAGCCGACGGCAAGCTCACCGCCAGCGCAAGCAACGTCGACAGCAAACTGATCACGGTGCTGTTCCGCAAAGCCACACCGAAATTAGCCGCCTTCCACATATCGACAAAATTGCTCCACTGCCAATGCACCGGCAACCACCGCGCCGGATAAACAAAGATTTCCGAAGCCGGCTTCAACGCAGTAAACAACATCACGGCAAACGGAAACAACACCACCACAACCAGCGGCGACAACGCCAACCAGCACCACAGCGAGCGCTTGGTCTTCAAGCTGAGGCTCATATCGGATCTCCTTCTTTCGCGGGCTGCAAGCGCAGATAGGCGATCGAAAAAACGAACAGCATGACGAG
Source organism: Paraburkholderia sp. DD10 (assembly GCF_049177125.1). NCBI lineage: Bacteria > Pseudomonadati > Pseudomonadota > Betaproteobacteria > Burkholderiales > Burkholderiaceae > Paraburkholderia > Paraburkholderia sp. DD10. The sequence continues at coordinate 315,164 of NZ_CP185392.1, forward strand.
CATGATCAGCGACACCGCCGCGGCTTCGCCGGGACGCCCCAGCCGGAATCCTAGCTCGTACAGATACGTGACGAGAATATGCGTGCTGTTATCCGGCCCGCCTTGCGTCATGACCCAGATAATCGGAAACGAGTTGAACACATAGATCACGTTCAACAGAATCGCCATGTTGATGAACGGCCGCAACAGCGGCATCGTCAGCTTGCGAAACTGCTGCCAGGCGCTCGCGCCATCCATGCGCGCCGCTTCGTAAATATCGCCCGGCACCGACGACAACCCGCCCAGCAGAATCGTCACCGTAAAGGGAATCGACACCAGAATGCCCACCGCGATCTCCACGGGAAACGCGAGCTCCGGCGTCGCCAGCCAATGGATCGGGCCGTTGATCAACCCCAAGCGCTGCAACGTCACGTTGACCATGCCGTAGTCATCGTTGAAGGACCAGCGCCACACGACGGCGGTCATTGTCAGCGAGACGGACCACGGCAGCATCACGATCGTGCGCGCCACGCCGCGTCCATGGAAATCCTGATTCAGCACCAGCGCAACCGGCACCGAAATCAACACCGTGCCGCCCACCACGAACACGGTCCAGACAATCGTCCGGCGAGCCGCCGAGAGAAACGTGGGATCGGTAAAGACGGTGTAGAAGTTTTGCAGACCGGTGAAGCCGCGAATCGCGCCGAAGCGCGATACCTCGTGCAGCGATTGCCACACGATGTTGAAAATCGGATAGCTGATGATGAACAGCGCCAACACCAGGCTCGGCGCAATCAGCAACCAGGGCGCTTGCAGGCGCGAAGAAGCGGAACGGCTCATGCGTGCTCGATCGTAAGAGGCGTGCGTCAATCAGCGCACGCGACGGGATGGGCCGGATACTGCATTCGTGCAATACGAGCGAAACGCGCGCCGCCTTCGCAACGGCGGCGCGCGTTTCGTGTTCAGCAACTTACAAAGAAATCGCTGCGCAACCACACAGCGATCAATGACCGAGCGACTTGTTCGCTTGCGTGGCCGCCGCGTTCAACGCATCCGCCGGTTTCGCCTTGCCCAGGTAGACCGATTGCATCGCATCGGTCACGGCCTTCGCGGTGTCTTCCCAGCCGGTCACGGTCGGTGCGAAGCGGGCCGTCGGCAGCAACGCGACGAAAGCCTTGGTGTCGGGATCGTTGAACGCCGGATCGCTCGATTCCGCCTTGGTGGTCGGCAGGAAGCCTTCGGTCGTCGTGAACTCCACACGCGGTTCTTTCGTGAACAGATAGTCGAGGAACTTCCACGCGGACTTCTTCACCTTGGAGTTCTTGAACATCACGATCGAGTCCGTCACCGCATAGGTGGCGTGCGTCGTGCCCATCGGAATCGGATCGATGCCGTACTTCAGGTTCGGCGCTTCCTTCTTGATCTGCTTCGCGAGGAACGGCGCGGAGATCATCATCGCGACGCGGCCCTGCTTGAACAGGTTCTGCACGTCCTCGCGGCTGAAGCCGGTCACGCCCGGTTGCGTCAGACCCTGATCGATCATCGTCTTATAGAGCGTGGCCGCCTTGATGCCGGCCGCCGAATTGAACGCGGCCTTGCTGTCCTTGCCGACGACGTCGCCGCCGTTGGTCCACAGCGCGTAGTAATAGTAGACGTCCGTTTCGATTTCCTTGCCTTGCAGGCCGAAGCCGGCAACGCCTTGAGCCTTCAGTTTCTTCGACGCTTCTATCACGTCGTTCCAGGTTTTCGGGCCGTCGGGATAGCCGACCTTCGCGAGCAGGTCTTTGTTGTAATAGAGCGCGCGCGCGGATGCGGCGATCGGCAAGCCGTACACCTTGCCGTTGATTTCGCCCGGTGCGAGGAACGGGCCGATGAAGCGGCCCTTGAAGCTCGCGTCCATGTAGCCGTCGAGCGGTTCGGCGACGTCGTCCTTCACGAAGTCGAGCAGCCAGCGCGTGCCGACGATCGCGAGGTCGGCGTTGGCGCCACCGGAAATGTCGGTTTGGAGTTTCTGTTGCAGCGTGTCCCAGTTCACGTCTTCGATCTTGATGGTCGTGCCGGGATTGGCCTTCTCGAAGTTGCGGGCCATTTTTTCGAAGTACGGCGCGGTGGCGTCGCTGTAATGCGCGACGGTGACGCGGACCGTGTCGGCATGAGCCGCCACGGCGATACCTGCAAACGCGAGCGCCACGGCAACTTTGCCTAGCGCGAGGGAAGCACGGGCATGCAACGACATTCTCTCTCTCCTGTGTCGATCGGAGTTAGCGCTTTAGCGCTTACTCCGGTCCCAACCAGCGGTGTCGATCGGAGTTAGCGCTTGAGCGTTTACTCCGGTCCCAACCAACGTGTCGATCGGAGTTAGTGCTTTAACGCTTACGCCGGTCCATCCAACGATGGTTGGGGGTGGTCCGCTGCCGTCGCCGGCCGCTGCGGTTGAATTGTTTGAAAAAATCCTACAGGACGCAAAATAGCTTGTCACGTAGGGTCTGCGATATTTCTTCTCAGCCGTGTTTGTGCATAAGATGCTCTAAACCAAGGGGTATTCTGTATTGCGCGAAGTCACGGATACCCAATCTTCGGGATGGCTAGGCAACCGCATTGAAAGTCAGTGTGTAATAAATTTACAGGCCAGATGCGATCCCCGGCAGCGAATCAGGAGCGAGGGCAGACATGAATCGTGTGGTGTTGGTCACGGGCGCTTGCGGCGGCATCGGCAGCGTGTTGTGCAGGCGTTTCGTGGAGCAGGGCGATACGGTGCTCGCGCTCGACATCGACGCGGTCGCGCTTCACGGCTTGGCCGCGCAACTCGGCGCGGCGCACGTCACGCCGATTACAGCCGATCTCTGCGACGCCGCCGCGGTGCAGCAAGCGGTGGCCGGCGCGGTCAAGTCGCGCGGTCCGGTGGACGTGCTGGTCGCCAACGCGGGCGCGGCGGAAGGGCTCACGCTCGCCACAACCGATGCCGCGAGCTGGCAACGCGACATTCATTTGAATCTGAACGGCACGTATCACACGGTGGAAGCGGTGCGCGCGTCGATGATCGAGCGGCGCCAGGGCGCGCTCGTGTTGATCGGCTCGGTGAACGGCATGGCCGCGCTCGGTCATCCGGCGTATAGCGCGGCGAAGGCCGGGCTCATCAGTTACACGAAGGCGCTCGCGGTTGAACTCGGCCGCTACGGGATTCGCGCGAATATCGTCTGTCCGGGCACGGTGAAGACGCAAGCGTGGCAGGCGCGCGTCGATCGAAACCCGCAAGTGTTCGAGGATCTGAAGAAGTGGTACCCGTTGCGCGACTTCGCGACGCCTGACGATATCGCGGATGCGGTGTTGTTCCTTGCGTCGCCGATGGCGCGGGTGATTACCGGCGTCGCGTTGCCGGTCGACGGCGGCCTGATGGCGGGCAATCGTCTGATGGCGGAAGAACTGACGCTCGAATCGCTGTAAGAGGTTTGAGCACGTCGAACCCCGCGCGAAGTGGAACCAACGAAGCACGACGATGAGGACAGCATGGCAGCAGTGCAACTGAGCGGCATCTTCAAACGCTATGGCGACACGCAAGTGGTGCACGGCATCGATCTGCATATCGACGACGGCGAGTTCGTCGTGCTCGTCGGTCCGTCGGGCTGCGGCAAGAGCACGCTGATGCGCATGGTGGCGGGGCTCGAGGAAATCAGCGGCGGCGATCTGATGATCGGCGGCACGCGTGCGAATACGCTGCCGCCGCAGCAGCGCAATATCTCGATGGTGTTTCAGAGCTACGCGCTTTATCCGCATCTTTCGGTCTACGAGAACATTGCTTTCGGGCCGCGGATTCGCAAGGAAGCGGCGGCGAATTTCAAGCCGCGCATTGAAGCCGCCGCGAAGATGCTGAACCTCGGCGGTTATCTGGACCGCTTGCCGCGTGCGCTTTCCGGTGGTCAGCGGCAACGTGTGGCAATGGGGCGCGCGGTGGTGCGCGAACCGTCGCTGTTCCTGTTCGACGAACCGCTGTCCAATCTCGACGCGAAATTGCGCGTGCAGATGCGCACGGAAATCAAGGCACTGCATCAGCGGTTGAAGAACACGGTGATCTACGTCACGCACGACCAGATCGAAGCGATGACGATGGCCGATCGCATCGTCGTGATGAACGCGGGGCGGATCGAGCAGATCGGGCGTCCGTTGGAACTGTATGACCATCCGGCGAACCTGTTCGTCGCGAGCTTTCTTGGTTCGCCGTCGATGAATTTCGCCGAAGGCGTGCTGGAGCGTCGCGCGCAAGGGCAGGGCCTCGCGTTGAAACTGAACGACGGCGGCGAGATCGTGCTGGAGGGCGCGCCCGCGTCGGCGGTGGTCGGCGCGAAGGTCACGCTCGGCGTGCGGCCCGAACACATCGAGACCATGACGCAAACGCCGGACGCCACGATGGCAGTGGAAGTCGTCGAGCCGACTGGCGCCGAGACCCACTTGTACGGGAAAATAGGCGGCGGCATGTGGTGCGTGACGACTCGCCAGCGCTCGAAGGTCGAGCCCGGTCAGCGCGTCACGCTGCGTCTGCCGGCCGAGCATATTCATCTGTTCGATACGCAGAGTGGACGCAGGCTGGTCTGAACCGCGCGTTGCCGCTCGAGCATGATTCGAGCCGAATGAAAGTGATTGAAGCTGCGACGCGACGCGGATTCATTTAACCCATAAGGAACACCGGGTGTCCGCACCGAACTTGATTCCTCACATCCGCAGCGCACTGGCTAATCTGCGGCCCGCCGAGCGCAAGGTCGCCGAGATGGTGCTGAGCGATGTCGACTTCGCGATGCGCGCGAGCATCACTGAACTCGCGCAGCGCGCGGAGGTTTCCGAGCCTTCCGTTACGCGGTTTTGTCGCGCGATCGGTGCGCATGGTTTGCGCGACTTCAAGATGCAACTGGCGCAGAGCGTGGCGGGCGGGGTGCCGTATGCGTCCACGGCGGTCGCGCGTGACGACGATGTGAAGACGTTGATCGACAAGGTCGGCGAGGCTGCCGTCGATGGAATCACGCATGCGCAAGCTGCGCTCGATCCGGCGGTGGTCGAGAGTGCGATTGCGGCGTTGTCGAGCGCGCGGCGGGTGTTTTTCTTTGGCGTCGGCTCGGGGTCGGGGCTCGTTGCGCAGGATGCGGCGTTGAGGTTCTTGCGGCTCGATATCGCGTCGACGGCTTTTACCGACGGCCATTTGCAGCGGCTTTATGCGGGGCTGATGGAGCCGGGCGATGTGGCCTTTGCGATTTCGCATTCGGGGCGCAGCGTCGAAGTGAATGAAAGCATTCAGATCGCCAAAGAGCGTGGGGCGACCACGATTGCGCTGACTAATGTCGGTTCGCGGTTGGCGTGGCTGGTCGATATTCCGCTGTTATTGCGCGTGCCGAGTCCGATTGATCCGAACACGCCGGGCGTGTCGCGGCTCGTGCATTTGTGCATCATGGATGCGCTGGCTATCGGCGTCGCGCTTAAAGCGGGTCCCAAAACCCTGGAGAAGGTGCGGCATGCGAAAGCGCGGTTGGCGTCGCATGAGCCGGAGGCGGCGGGGGATTGATGCGGTGAGTGGCGTTTAGTCGGTTGTTCGGAATGAGCGAGCCAGCCGTGTGAGAAGGGTGCGGTTTACGCCATTCGATTATTCGACTGCCAAAACGATTGTTTCCGCCAGCCGCCGCCTGCCTGGCAAGCGTTCACCCCGCCCCCGCCATCCACCCAAACCGCCGCGACAACCTCGACGCCGCCGCCCGCAACGTCTGCGCTGGCGCACCGGCCGGCTCGCTATCGAAGCTGCCGCTCGGCCCCATCAGCGCGAGCACGAGGCAAATGCTGCCGGTATGGTCGAACACCGGCGCGGCCAGCGTGTCGATACCAGGCACAGGGCGGCTGAGAGCAGTATCGATGCCGTCCGCGCGGATTTGCGCAAGGCGCTGCGCGTAGGCTTTGCTCAACTGCGGCAGCGGTGGCGCGGCGTTCTTACGACCTGCGCCTTTCAGCGCCGCCGGATCGTCAAGCACCTTCCCCACGAAAACCTCGGCAGCCTGAGCCCCCGCCAGCCGCAAATGATCCTGCGCCAACAGCCCAACGCGCACATCGTCCGCGACATAGGCCGCGAACACGCGTCCAATCGCCGTATTCACCAGCGACATCACGGTGCCGACCCGCAAGCTCACATGCAGCGGCCGCGCCGATTCCTCGAGCCGCACGACGGTTGGCCCGAGCGGCCCGAGCACGGCCATCGCGACGCTCATCGCCGTCGACGCCGCCAGTTCCACCACTTCCGGCTCGGCCTCCCGCGTCGGCGACAAGCGCTGCAAGCCGATCAACCCAAGCTCCAGCGCAAGCGGCCCCGCCAGGAAACAGCCCGCCGCATCGCGATCGAGCAAGCCGATTTTCAGCAGACTCACCAGATGCGGAAACGCCTTCGCCGGCGGCATGCCCGCAGCCGCCGCCAGGTCGCGCAAGGTCAAGGGCCGCGCGGCCGCGACCAGCGCCGCGAGCAGCTCGCCCGTGCTATCGAGCGATTGAATGCCGCGCTGCGGTTTCGTATCCGTGGAAGCGGCGGCGGTGTGCGAAGTGTCGAGAGAATCAGTCACGATGCGGAAGTAGCCAATAAGGAAGGCGCTGCCGCCAACTCGGCGCCGATGTCATGAGCCGCGGCGAGCAACGCGCGAGCGATCGCACCATCGGCCGCGACGTCGATCGCGCCGGTCGAGCCGATCACGGTCAACGCGAGCGATAAGCGGCCGTCGGTATCCAGCACCGGCGCACTCAAACTGCTGATGCCCGGACTCGGCGCATCCACGCTGGTTTCCAGTCCGCGCGTGCGAATCGCGACCAGCGTCGCCTCAAAAGCGGCGCGTTCATCGGCCGGCATCATGGCCGCGATTTTCCCTGACGACGCCCCGCCCGACTGATTCGCCCACATCGCCTCAACCGCCTCGCGCGGCAGATAAGCGCAAAACACGCGACCCGTCGACGTGGCCGGCAGCGACATCACCGTGCCCACATGCAGATTCACGTGCAACGGAAACCCCGCATGTTCATAGCGAACGATGGTCGGCCCTTGCGGTCCCGCAATGCAAATCGCGACGCTCAAGCCGATCGCTTCGGCCAACGCCGCCACGCGCGGCACGGCGGCGCGAAACGCCGGCTGATTCTCCAGATGCAGCAAACCGAGCCGCAAGGAAAGCGGCCCCGGTTCGTATCGGCCGGATAACTCGTCGCGTTTGATCAGACCTAAGCGGCTCAAACTCACCAGATACGCATGCGCCTGCCCCGGCGCGATCTGTGCGGCGGCGGCGAGATCCGACAACGCCAGCGGACCGCGCGCCTGCGCGAGCGCCAGCAACACGCGGCCACCGACCTCGACGCTCTGAATGCCGCGCTGCGTCTTGCCGCCGTCCGCCGTCTCGTTGCCGCCGGCGTTTTTGCCGGTGGCTGGTTTCGCTGCTTTGCTCACACCCGAGCTCGTCTGTGAAAAAGGGTTCATGTTAACCGAAGGCGTGCGTCTTCCTGTCCTCATCTTTAGTCCTCGATGAATTTGCGTATGGCGATACACTTCGCTATTGACAAATAAACGGACGCAGCCATAAGATGCATTCACCCCGACATACCGGCGCAGTCACAGAGTCAAAACGGGGCGAGACAATCCTCCAATACCGCAGCCAGCGCAGTCGCGCGCGGTCGGCCGTCTCGCCTCATATCCAATTCTCGAGGGAGACAAGCATGGCAAAGGCATTCGCATCCCAGGCCGATCTGGAAGTCAAGAAAGTCACATGGACGCAATTGTCCGAGAACGCCTACGCGTACACCGCCGAGGGCGATCCGAATTCCGGCGTGATCATCGGCGACGACGGCGTGCTGATCGTCGACACCACCGCCACGCCGGCGATGGCGCAAGACCTCATCGCCCGCATCCGCAGCGTCACGGATAAACCGATCAAATACGTCGTGCTCTCGCATTACCACGCGGTGCGCGTGCTCGGCGCCTCCGCGTATTTCAAGGAAGGCGCGCAAGAGGTGATCGCGAGCCGCGGCACCTACGAAATGATCGTCGAGCGCGGCGAAGCGGATATGAAGTCGGAAATCGAACGCTTCCCGCGTTTGTTCGCCGGCGTCGAAACGGTGCCCGGCTTGACGTGGCCGACGCTCGTGTTCGAAAAGGAAATGACACTGTTCCTCGGCAAGCTCGAAGTGCGCATCGCGCATCTGGGCGCCGGCCATACGAAGGGCGACACGGTGGTGTGGCTGCCGTCGCAGAAGGTGCTGTTCTCCGGTGACCTGGTCGAGTACGACGCGGCGTGCTATTGCGGCGACGCGCAGCTCGAACAATGGCCGGCCACGCTCGAAGCGCTGCGCGCGCTAAAAGCGGACAAGCTGGTGCCGGGCCGCGGCCCCGCGCTGACCACGCCGGAAGACGTCGACAAAGGCCTCGATTACACGAAGGACTTCGTCACCACGCTGCTGCAACAGGGCCGTGAAGCCGTCGAACAGAAGCTCGATCTGAAGGCCGCGATGGCGCACACGCGCAAGGCAATGGATCCGAAGTTCGGCCATGTGTTCATCTATGAGCATTGCCTGCCGTTCGACGTCTCGCGTGCGTTCGACGAAGCCAGCGGCATCACGCATCCGCGCATCTGGACCGCGCAGCGCGACAAGGAAATGTGGGACGCGCTGCAAGCCTGATAAGAAAAGCGCACCAGAGTAGAGAAGGACGGAGACACAACATGAGCACCAACTACCAGACGCTGTCGTTCGAATACAAGCCGTGCCGCGAGCAGTCCGAGCGCGGCGGCGCGGGCCAGGCGGCCTATCCCGTGATCGTGGTCGGCGCGGGCCCGGTGGGTCTCGCCACCGCGATCGACCTTGCGCAGCAGGGCGTGCCGGTCGTGCTGGTCGACGACGATTGCTCGCTGTCCACTGGTTCGCGGGCGATCTGTTTCTCGAAGCGCTCGCTCGATATCTTCGATCGCCTGGGCTGCGGTCAGCGCATGGTGGACAAGGGCATTAGCTGGAATGTCGGCAAGGTGTTCCTGAAAGACGAGCTGGTGTACACGTTCAATCTGCAACCGGAGGCGGGTCACAATCGGCCCGCGTTCATCAACCTTCAACAGTATTACGTCGAAGGTTTCCTGCTCGAACGTGCGCAGGAAATGCCGAACATCGAGATCCGCTGGAAGAGCAAGGTTGTCGGTGTAGCGCAGAACGGTGCGCCGGGTGCTCGAGACGCCGGCGTCTCGCTGACGATCGACACACCCGACGGTCCATATGATCTGCGCGGCCGTTATGTCGTCGCCGCCGACGGTTCGCGCAGTCCAATCCGCAATCTGCTGGGACTCGACAGCAAGGGCGTCACGTTCAAGGATCGCTTCCTGATTGCCGACGTGAAAATGGAAGCGGACTTTCCGACCGAGCGCTGGTTCTGGTTCGATCCGCCGTTTCATCCGAATCAGTCGGTCTTGTTGCATCGTCAACCGGACAACGTGTGGCGGATCGATTTCCAGCTCGGCTGGGACGCTGACCCTGTACTGGAAAAAACGCCGGAGCGCGTGATTCCGCGTGTGCGCGCCTTGCTCGGACCGGACGCGAAGTTCGAACTGGAATGGGTGAGCGTCTATACGTTTTCGTGCTTGCGCATGGAGCGTTTCCGGCACGGCAACGTGCTGTTCGCGGGCGATTCCGCGCACGGCGTGTCGCCGTTCGGCGCGCGCGGCGCGAATAGCGGCGTGCAGGATGCTGAAAATCTCGCCTGGAAACTGGCGATGGTGCTCGAAGGCAAAGCGCCGGACACCTTGCTCGATACCTATGCAAGCGAGCGCGAATTCGCCGCCGACGAGAACATCCGCAACTCCACGCGCTCAACCGATTTCATTACGCCGAAAAGCCCGGTGAGCCGCGTGTTCCGCGACGCCGTGCTGAAGCTCGCGCGCCATCATCCGTTTGCGCGGCAGTTGACGAATAGCGGCCGGCTCTCCGTGCCGGCGGTGTTGCGCGATTCCCCGCTGAATACCGCGGACAGCGACAGCTTCGAAGGCGCGATGGTGCCGGGCGCGTCGTGCGTCGATGCGCCTGTGCAGCAGGAAGGACAACCGGCGTGGCTGTTGCAGCAACTCGGCCAGCAGTTCACCGGCGTGTTGTTCCGCGGTGAGCAAGGCATCGATCACGCGACGCAGGCCGCGTTGGATGCGTTGCAAGCGAGTCCGATTCCGTTGAAGCTCGTTGTAGTGACGAGCGGCAATGCAAAGGCCGCGTCCTCCACCGGCGTGCAAATCGTGCACGACGCCGAAGGTCTTGCAAGCGCGCGCTACGACGCGAAACCCGGCACGTTCTATCTGATCCGCCCGGACCAGCACGTCTGCGCGCGTTGGCGGCAACTCGACGTGGACGCCGTGGCGCATGCATTGAAGCGCGCATTGTGCGTCGAAGGCACCGCCTGAAAACAGCACGCAAAAGCACGAATAGAAAATAGCAGGAGACGAACATGGCACTGAACACGCGACCCAATCTCGAACGCCCCGACGATTTCTACGAGGCGCTGATCGACATGCATCGCGATCTGGACGACGCGCAGAGCCAGTCGGCCAATGCGCAACTGATCCTGTTGCTCGCCAACCATATCGGCGATCACGCGACGCTGCTCGAAGCCATGCGTTACGCGCACGAAGGCGCGGCAGACACGTCGCCGCGCGGCGGCGAAGCGCATCCTTTGGCGGCGTAAGCCGGCAACGTAGCGACCAGGAGAGCAAGCACGCGCGTGGCCATTTCAAAGCTCACGCGCATTCCACCACGGCAGCGCTGCGCATCCGCGCCAACGCCTGCCGTTCCAGCAGAAGACACAACGCGGCGCATCAAGACGCCGGACCCAGCGGGTCCGTTGGACCCTCACGTTTGGAGATAACCGATGAGCCAATCCCTCGCCCCCGCGCTCAAGCCGGGCGCATCCGCTGCTGCGCACGACGATCTGCTGTATCGCAAGGTCTCGCTGCGGATCATTCCGTTTCTATTCGTCTGCTACGTGGTGTCGTTTCTCGACCGCATCAATATCGGCTTCGCGCAATTGCAGATGAAGCATGACCTCGGTTTTAGCGACGCAATGTACGGTCTCGGCGCGGCGGTGTTCTACGTCGGCTACGTGCTCTGCGAAGTGCCGAGCAACTTGCTGCTCGCGCGTTTCGGCGCACGCCGCACGTTCACGCGGATCATGCTGCTGTGGGGCGTCGCGTCGGTCGGCATGATGCTGGTGTCGAAGCCCGCGCACTTCTATTTGCTGCGCTTCATGCTGGGCGTATTCGAAGCGGGCTTCTTTCCCGGCATCGTGCTGTATCTGACTTACTGGTATCCGGCGCGCAGGCGTGCGGCGGTGCTGTCGATCTTCTTCGCGGGCGTCGCGGTGGCCGGCGTGCTCGGCGGACTGGTGTCCGGCTGGATCATGCGCGACATGGGCGGCGTGTGGGGCATGTTCGGCTGGCAGTGGATGTTCATCATCGAAGGTGCGCCCGCCATCGTGCTGGGTCTGATCGCGGCGTTCTATCTGGTGGACGGCCCGCAGCACGCAAGCTGGCTCAACGCCGAGGAAAAAGCGCAACTGATCGCGCAACGTGACGAGGACCGCCGGCCGATCTCCGGCGCGCATTCGTCGCGTGCGCTCATCCAGGCGCTGCGCAATCCGCGGGTTTATCTGTTCGCGTTCATCTATTTCTCGCTGACGTGTGCGTCGTTGACGCTGAGCTTCTGGATGCCGCTGATGATTCGCGACTTCGGCATTCACGACGTATTGGCGATCAGCCTGTATAGCGTGGTTCCGAACGCTGTCGGCGCGGTGGGGCTGATTCTGATTGCGCGTCACTCGGATCGCCGCGGCGAACGCCGCCGCCATTTTGCGGCGTGCACGATCGGCGGTGGCATCGCACTCTCGCTGTTGACGCTGCATCTGAGCAGCTTCCCGGCGATGCTCGCGATTCTCTCGCTGGCCGCGGTGTTGATCTTCGCCGCGCTGCCGATCTTCTGGACGGTGCCGTCGAGCTATCTGTCGGGCACCGTGGCCGCGGCCGGGATTGCGTTGATCAGCAGCATCGGCATTACGAGCGGCATCGTGAGCCCTTGGGTGATCGGTCTCATCAAGACGCACACCGGCAGCATGGATAACGCGCTTTATGTGTTGACCGCGTTGCTGTTCGTCAGCGGCGCTGCATTGCTGATCGGCGTGCCGAAGGAGATGAAGCGCATCTAAAGATCGAGTGGCTTCGGGCGTCAGTTCGGGTAGAGTCGCGATTATTGCCTTGCGAGCGCGTGTATCACGTCCGAACCTTTGCGATGTATTCGATCGAAGCTGTTCCATTGCCGCACGAGGGCCCGTCCGACATGATGTTGTGGCGGGTCGATTTCGCTTTCGCCGCGTCGCTGGATGACGCGGCCTTCGCGCCGCTCAGCGGCGACGAGCGCGCGCGTGCCGGCAACTTCCGCCGCCATGAGGATGCGTTGCGCTTTGCGAGCGTTCGCGTCGCGCTGCGTGAGCAACTTGCGCCGCGGCTCGGCATCGCGGCTAACGCCGTCCGTTTTACGCCCGATGCAAACCACCGTCCCCGTCTCGCGGATTCCAATGCGTACGACTTCAACGTATCGCATGCGGGCGCGCATGGGCTCATCGCGATGTCGGCGGTTCGGCGCGTCGGCGTGGACATCGAGCAGCGCAGCGATGAATTCGATTGGCGTTCGATTGCGTCGTTGACGCTCGCGCCGGACGAGGCCGCATGGATCGAGCGTCTGGACATGAGCCAGCAGATCGACGCCTTTTACGACGCCTGGGTCGCGAAAGAGGCGCTCGTGAAAACGACGGGCGTGGGCGTCACGCGCGGGTTGCAGCATTTGACGGTGTTGCCGCGCGAGCGTACTCAAGTGACGCTGCGCAACCGGATTGCGGACGACATGCGCGAGATCGCCGCATGCTGGATCGCGGCGCCGGATGGATATGCCGCGTGCGTGGCGTGGTCGACGAAAACGCGCGGCTAGGCGCTCGCCGGATCGAACGCCGAAGCCTTCGGCCAGCCAAAGGTATGCACCTGCGTGACTGGTTGCGCGAGCGCGACCGCCGCGCGAATCTTGCCGGGCATCGGCAGATCGAGCACATGCCAGCGGCCATGCTCCGCGAGATCGAACGCGTGCGCTGTGGCATCGCTCAGGAGCAGGTCCGCATCCAGATCGACGGGCGCATGGCGCAACGCATTGCACAGGCTGCTGTAGCGCACGTGTCGGCGTGAGGCTTCGGGCAGCTCGCCAATCGCATTGCCAGGCGACGGCGCGATCACGCTCAGTCCCAGCGCCGTCGACGCAATGCCGACGACGATCCAGATACCGCCATACGCAATATCGATGACGATGCCGCGGCCATCATGCGGATGACGCGCGCGCAGCTTCTCTTCGCCGTCGTCCAGGAGATCGATGCTGCGAGGCTCGCAGTCGAACAGATTCCCGACGATCCAGCGCGCCACCACGCGCGCGACGATAAAGCGTTTGCGCAGCGCGGCGTTCGGATGCAGCCGCGCGCGCTCGCGCTCGGTCTTCGAGAGCCAACTGTCGCCTTCCTGCACCGGCACGGGCAGCCATTCACAGCGGAATCGCCACAGATGCAGCTCGCCCGCGTGCGGCGCGGCAAGGCTGCGCGGATAGTGGCGCGTCAGCGGGTGCGATACGAATGCGGGCGCGGCCGCGGAGGCGATGACGCGAGCGATTCGCGCGGGCTGCGCGATGCGTTCGATGCTGGCATCGGCGGACGCCTCGTCCACGTCGGCCGCGCGTGGGTTGCCGCTGTCGGCGTCCCGCGCATGCTTCGACACGGGCGGCGCCGCGGACGCTAATTCCGGTTCAAGTTCCAACGGCATGCGCTCCGCTCCTCAATGCATATACGTGACGCGGCGCGCTTGCACGTCGAGTTCCACGCCGGCGTCGAGCAGATCGATCGCGAACCAGCGGATCAGCTTCAACACGCCGCTGACGGCAGGCCCAGGCAGCCACTCGCTCAGCATGCGCAACGCGGCGCCGCTATGCGTTTTTTGCAGCAGCGCGATGGTTTGCAGAATCACGGCTTCGTCCTTGCCGAGGTCGCTTGCGCAGCGGCAGCGCATGTCGAGCGGACGATACGACACATGCATCAGCGAACGCATCAGCAGGTCGAAGTGTTCGATGCCGTCTTGCCGCAAGCCCACGCCGCTCAGAATGTCGCGCCAGTGCACGCCGCCGCGCGCGGTTTCGCAAGCCGGCCGAAGCCATGTGCGTACCGCGCTGAGGACCGTGCGGTCGGGGGCGTTGGTGCTGTCGGCCAGATGATCGTCGATCAGTTCGGGACGGCTGCTGTAGTGAGAGCGGAAGTTCATCGATGCTCCTGAATGGACACGGTCCAATGCGTCGCGCCGGCCTGAGCGGATGAGTGCCGCGTCGCAGGCCAGCGCTTGTTGCGTGCGACGGATAGGCGATGACGCGGCCTCTGTTCAGCTGCTTGCGGCTACCGCTGCAATTGCGCGGCGTAGGCGTTCGGCCTCGGCGCGGCTGACGTTCGGCGTGGTCATGAATTCGTGTGTTCGGTTTGCGGCAAGGGCTTCATGATGGAGTAATTTGCGTCTAGATGCAAATCATTCTCATTTGGAGGGTGTTCGACGGCTCGTTGCCCTGCAACTAACTGTCAGCCCCGCCAGGCGTCCACGGATATGATGACGAAGCGGCCGTTCCACACGCCCGCCGCAATCGGTCTGCAGACAATCGTTGTCTATCGCGCCAGCCAATGCCGACAAAATCAATCGACACCGCATCGACCTCCACCGCCATCGAAACGGCCCAACGTCTGCCGACGCTGGCGCTCGCCGCCGCGCTATCGCTCGGCAGCGCGATAGCGCTCGGGTTCGCCCGCTTCGCTTACGCACTGCTGTTGCCGTCGATGAAACTCGACCTCGGCTGGAGCTTCGCCGAAGCCGGCGCGATGAATACGGCCAATGCGCTCGGCTATCTGCTCGGCGCGCTGGCTTTTCCACGGCTTGCGCGCCGCTGGTCGGCCGGCGCATTGTTCGGCGCCGGTTGCATCGTCACGGCGTTGCTGATGGCCTGCAGCGGCCTGCTCGCCGATACGCATTCGCTGCTCGTCTTGCGCGTGATCACCGGCGCAAGCAGCGCGGCGATTTTCATCAGCGGCGGCGTGCTGGCGGCGCGGCTCGCATCGGCGAGACCACGCGATGCGGGGCTCGTCCTCGGCTTGTATTACGGCGGCACGGGATGGGGCATCGTGGCTTCATCGCTGCTCGTGCCGCTGACGATCTTCAACGTCGCGCACGGCTGGCAGTTCGCCTGGTTCGCGCTGGCCGCGGCGTGCATGGCGTTCTCGATCGTGGCGATAGGCGCGGCCAAAAAAATCGAAAGCGTGCACGCGACAGTGCATACGGCAGCGCAGTCGGCCAACGCCGCGGATGCGCCGCGTTGGCCGCGCTTCATTGCCGCGCTGGCGGGCTACACGTTGTTCGGCGTCGGCTATATCGGCTACATGACCTTCATCGTGGCGCTCCTGCGCAACGCGGGCATGAGCGCGTCGGTCGTGACCGGCTTCTATCTGCTGCTCGGCGTGGCGACGGTGGTCTCGGCACGCGTATGGTCGGGCTTGCTGGACCGCATGCGCGGCGGCCAGGCGCTCGCGGTGCTCAACGCACTGCTCGCGATAGCGACGCTGTTGCCCGCGCTGTTCGTGCAGCCGTGGGTGGCGTTCGTCTCGGGCGTGCTGTTCGGCGCGACGTTTCTCTCGGCCGTTGCATCGACCACGGCTTTCGTGCGCCACAATCTGCCCGCGAGTCACTGGGCCAAGGGCATCAGCGCATTCACGATCGTGTTCGCGTTCGGACAGATCGTCGGGCCGATGGTGATCGGTTGGGTATCGGACGGTGCCGGTCTCGCGCGCGGTTTGATCTATTCCGCGCTGCTGCTCGCGGCCGGCGCGGTGCTCGCCGCGTGTCAAAAGCCGTTGCGTGAAGTGTGAGCCGTCGTTTCAAACCTGCACGGAAGGAATGCTCTTCATGCAGCGCAGCGCGAACATCGAGCGGCTGTGACGAATGCCGGCGATCTTGTAGAGCTTCTCGCGCAGAAAGCGCTCATAGCCCGCTGTGCCGTCGACCGCCACTTTCACCAGATAGTCGTAATCGCCCGAGACGAGATACGCTTCGAGCACTTCGGTCAGCGTCGCCAGTTCGGCGCCGAAGCGGGCGAGGGCGTCATCGTCGTGGCGATCGAGCGTGACCTCCAGCAGCACCACGTCCGCGAAACCGAGCTTCTGCTGATCGAGCAACGCGACATAGCCGCGGATATACCCCTCGGTTTCCAATTGACGCGTGCGATTCCAGCACGCGGTGGTCGACATGCCGACCAGTTCCGCGAGTTCGGCATTGCTCAGGCGCGCGTTCTTCTGCAGCTCGCGCATGATCTTTCGATCCTGGTTATCCAGTGGACGATTACGGGCAGTCATGGCATTTTCGGAAGCTTGTTCAGATAAATGCCATTCTAGCGGAAGATCGTTCTAATACCCGCCGATGCGTCAACTGCTTTAAGAAGCCTATCCAGCCCGCGTCCAGGTATATTTTCAGGGTGCATTCGTGCTCGGAACAACCAACTGGTCCGCAAGGCGACAAGCCTGCGGCGTCGCGGCCACAAGCCGCGCTCCGGTGTTCTCGCTGCTTTTACCCAAGGCGGCACGCGGGCGAATTCCGGCATCGACCCTCGCCTGAAGACGGCGCTCGCCGGGCATGGACGCATGTTCCTCGCCGCTGTATGCGGAAGGAAACAGGAGAAGAAACGCCCGCATGCGGACGTCGAGAAATGCGCGGCGACGTAAAGACGTGGCGCCGCGCCAGGACCCTCTTCGGACCCACTGCGTGGGTCGAGCGTTAATGGAAAATGAGGTACAGGATCACCAGTACGATCAGCGGAACGCCGAGAAGCCAGCCGAGTAGATAAGGCATGATGGTTCTCCTTGTGGAAGTTTGAAGACGCTCGTAATTCAGCATCTGTCGTGCCCGACATATCCGCGCCCACAAACCCTTCTCGTACAAGAAGCGAAAGCCTCGCACCTCAAGGCAAATTCTCCCGTAGAACGATACTGAATTGCACGGGCTTCACATCGCTCATCGCCTCGCGTTTGTCCCGCACGTTGCGGAAAATCCGCAGACAATTTCCCACCATCGCTTGCGGCGTTTGCGTAATCAACGCGTCCATCGTTCCGTCGATCAATAGCGCTCGCGTATCGGGCGTCAAGCCGTGACCGACGAACAGAATCTTCTGCTCGGAACGCGCTTCGACAATTGCGCGCGCAACGCCATCCGATCCCCCGCCGCTGTTGTAAATGCCGGCGAGATCGGGATGCTGCTCCAGTAGCTTGCGCGTCTGCATGTAGTTGCGCTCGCTGTCGTCGTGTCCTTCGCGCAGTCCGATCACGCGCACTTGCGGAAAGGTCGATTCGATCAGATGCAGAAAGCCGATCTCGCGTTCTTCATGCCCGCGATAGTTGAGGCTGCCCGCAAGCATCGCAATCTTGCCGCTCGGCCGCGGCCCCATGAAACGCCCCAGCAGCAACGCGGCCGTGCGTCCGGCGGAACGATTGTCGATGCCCACATAAGCGAGCCGCCGCGCATTCGATAGATCCGAAATCAACGTGATCGCCGGCACGCCCTGGTCCGCGAGCGCATTCACCGCGTCGCGCACCACGGGATGCTCGAGCGCCATGAACACCACGCCGTCCGCGCGTTGTCCGTAATGCAGCAGACGGTCGGCCAGTTCCCTGGGATTGAAACTCTCGACGTAATGCACCCGGCACTTCATGTCCAACGCGTTCCACTGAGCGTGAGCGAAGTCGATATAGTCGCCGAGCATGCGCAAGTAGCGATTGGTGCCGGCAGGCAGCAGAAACGCTATACGCATCGGTTTGGAAGCGGACGCGGCAGGCGCGCCAGGCGCGAGCAGATAGCCGAGTTGCGCGGCCGCGTGCATCACGCGTTGCGCGGTGACGGCGCGCACGCCTTCGCGGCCATTGAGCACACGATCCACGGTGGCGGTCGACACACCGGCGGCGCGCGCAATGTCGGGAATGCGGGCGCGCGCGGCGGCGGTGAGGTGAAGCGGTTCGGACATGGCAGTCCTTCGCAGGGGAAGTCCATCAAAAAACATCAGGTTCGCGGTTTGACAGCGGTTGCCGCGCACGCCTAGTCTTGCAGCTATCACGCGACGACTCAACACCAGCGACAGGAAATCAAGGCGTTGTTCAGAGCGATGAGGGTTTTTGATGGATTCGACAGTCACATCAATTATAAGCAAGGAGACACTCAAATGACCAATCTCGCGAGACGCACGCTGCTGCGTGCCGCGGCCGCCGTACCGGTGGCGGGCGCGCTGGGCTTTCCGTCGATCGTGCGCGCTGCGTCCGGCCCGGAGTTCGTGTTCAAGTACGGCAACAACTTGCCCCTCACGCATCCATTGAACGTGTGCGCGCAGGAAGCGGCGAATCAGATCAAGGAGGCGTCCAAAGGGCGCATGGAGATCCGCATATTCCCCAACAACCAGTTGGGCGGCGATACCGACATGCTCGCGCAGGTGCGCAGCGGCGGCATCGAGATGTTCACGCCGTCGGCGCTCGTGGTGTCGACGCTCGCGCCATCCGTTGCGATCAACGCGGTCGGCTTCGCGTTCAGCGACTACAACCAGGTATGGAGCGCGATGGACGGCAAGCTCGGCGCCTATGTGCGCGCGGCGATGCAAAAAGCCGGTCTCGAATCGTTCGAGAAGATGTGGGACAACGGCTTCCGTCAGACCACCACCAGCAACGGCCCGATCACGAGCGCGCAGAACATGCGCGGCCTGAAGATTCGCGTGCCGGTGAGCCCGCTCAGCATCGACATGTTCAAGGGTCTCGGCGCCGCGCCGACCAGCTTGCAATTCAGCGAAGTGTATTCGTCGCTGCAAACGCATATCGTCGATGCGCAGGAGAACCCGCTGCCGATCGTGCAAGTCGCGAAGCTCTATGAAGTGCAGAAGTACTGCTCGCTGACCAATCATATGTGGGACGGCTACTGGTTCGTATTGAACCCGCGCGCCTGGCAACGCTTGCCGAAAGACCTGCAAGGCATTGCGAGCGACGCCTTCAATCAAGGCGCGTTGAAACAGCGCGAGGATGTGCGCAAGCTCAACGACGCGGCTATCGCCGATCTGCAAGGCAAGGGCCTTGCGATCAACCGTACCGCGCCGGATACGTTCCGCGCGGCGCTGCGTCAAGCGGGCTTTTACGCGCAATGGAAGGGCAAGTTCGGCAATGAGGCGTGGGACCTGCTCGAACAATCGGTCGGCAAGCTCGCTTGAGTTCGGCTTACGCCAGCGAGCACGAGCGGTGAGTGCGCAAGAGACGAAGCGCGGCGGCCCGTCGCGAGGAGACTTCAGGATGTCGAATCACGCATTGAATCCAGCGGATGCAGCGGTTGCGCTGCCCGCGGCGAGCACGCCGCGCCGCTGGCTGAGCAGCTTCGATCGCGGTTTGATCGCGCTGGTGGAAGCCTGTGCGGCGGCGCTGCTCGCGATGGAAATGGTCGTCATGCTGGCGGGCGTGGTGAGCCGTTACGCGCTGCATCAGCCGCTGGTGTGGTCGGATGAACTGGCGGGGATTCTGTTCCTGTGGCTCGCCATGCTCGGCGCGGTGCTGGCGTTGCGGCGCGGCGAACATATGCGAATGACGGCGCTGGTCAGCCGCTTGTCGCCGCGGCGGCGCGCATTCGTCGATACGCTGGCGATCGCGGCGTCGATTGCGTTGCTCGCGCTGTTGATCGTGCCCGCGTACAACTATGCGTCCGGTGAGGCGGCGATCGTCACGCCCGCCTTGCAGATCAGCAACGCGTGGCGCGCGCTCGCGTTGCCGGTCGGCGCCGCGCTCATGCTGCTGGTCGGCATGATTCGTCTCGCGCAGGTGAGCCGCGCGCGCGACGTCGTGATCGTGCTTGCGATTGCCGCGCTATTGGGTCTCGTCGCCGTATTCGCCGGGCCGTGGTTCCAGAGCCTTGGCAAGATCAATCTCGTGATCTTCTTCGTCGGCGTGGTGGCGATCGGCATTTTTTCGGGCGTGCCGATCGGGTTTTCTTTCGCGCTGGCCACGTTCGGCTATCTCGGCCTCTCGACTTTCACGCCGCTCGAAGTGGTGGTCGGCCGCATGGACGAGGGCATGTCGCATCTCGTGCTGCTGGCCGTGCCGCTCTTCGTGTTCCTCGGCTTGCTGATCGAAATGACCGGCATGGCGCGCGCGATGATCGAATTTCTCGCGAGCCTCGTCGGTCACGTGCATGGCGGTTTGTCGTTCGTGCTGATCGGCGCGATGTATCTGGTGTCGGGCATCTCCGGTTCGAAAGTGGCGGACATGGCGGCGATTGCGCCGGTGCTGTTCCCGGAGATGAAAAAACGCGGCGCGTCGGAAGGCGATCTCGTCGCGCTGCTCGCCACCACCGGCGCGCAAAGCGAAACGATTCCGCCGAGCATCGTGCTGATCACGATCGGCTCGGTCACGGGCGTGTCGATCGCCGCGCTCTTCACCGCGGGCATGCTGCCGGGCGCCGTGCTCGCGCTGATTCTGTGCGTGGTGGTGTGGTGGCGCTACCGCAACGAAGACCTGAGCGGCGCGCAGCGTTTCAGCAAGCAGCAGATTGCGCGGCTATTCGTCGTGTCGCTGCCGGCGCTGGCGCTGCCGTTCGTGATTCGCATGGCGGTGGTCGAAGGCGTGGCGACGGCGACCGAAGTATCGACCATCGGCATCGCCTATTCGATGCTGATCGGTCTGCTGGTCTATCGCCGTTTCGAATGGCGGCGGCTCGGCCGCATGCTGGTGGATGCGGCGACTTTGTCGGGCGCGATTCTGTTCATCATCGGCTGCGCGACCTCGATGGCGTGGGCGCTCACTCAATCGGGTTTCTCGCAGGACCTCGCGCAATGGATCGCTGCGATGCCCGGCGGCGCGTACGGTTTCCTCGCCGTGTCGATCGTCGTGTTCGTGATGCTCGGCAGCGTGCTCGAAGGGATTCCCGCGATCGTGCTGTTCGGTCCGCTGCTGTTTCCGATCGCGCGGCTCGCGGGCGTGCATGAAGTGCACTACGCGATCGTCGTGATTCTGTCGATGGGCGTGGGGCTTTTCTCGCCGCCGTTCGGCGTCGGCTACTACTCGGCGTGCGCGATCAGCAAGGTCAATCCCGATGCGGGCATTCGCCCGATCGTCGGCTACATGGGCGCGCTGATCGTCGGCCTGATTCTGGTCGCGGCGATTCCCTGGATTTCGATCGGGTTTCTCTAGGCTTTCTTCACAGGTTCGACACTCGGGCGCTGCATTGCCGCCGCGCCGGGGCGTCGCTCGTCCTTTAAAAACTGGCAGCAGCGGGAGAGTTTCATGAGTCGTTTCTTTGGCGAGATTCGTCAGGCCGGGTACGTGGTGCGCGATATCGAGGCCGCGATGGACTACTGGAGCCGCGTGCTCGGCGTGGGCCCGTGGTTCTACAACGAACGCGTGCCGATCGAGAACTACATGTATCGCGGGCAATCGTACGAGGTGCACAACTCCGTGGCGTTGGCGAACTCGGGGCCATTGCAGGTCGAACTGATCCAGACGCGCAACGACGCACCCTCGATGTACCGCGACTTTCTCGCCGCCGGCAACACCGGCTTGCAGCACAACGCATACTGGACCACCTCGTTCGACGCGGACCTCGCGCGCTTGCGGGAGCAGGGCTTCGAGGTCGCGATGAGCGGCGAGGTGGGCCGCAACGGGCGCTTTGTCTACTTCGACACCGAGGATCATCCGGGTACCGTCATCGAACTCTCGGAGATCGCCGGGCCGAAAGGCAGGCTGTTCGACATGATCTACGCGGCGTCGCGCGATTGGGACGGCCGTGAGCCGGTGCGCCGCTTTCCTGATCTGAACGCGCTATGAACGCCACGCTGCAACGGAACACCGTTCACGACGACACGCTCGAAGCCGACTACCTGATCGAGACGCCGCTCGATCCCGCCCGCGTTGCCGACGTGATGGCGGGCGAGCAGTCGAGCGGCACGTTCGTGCGGGTCGCCAACGAATCGGATGCGCTGCGCGCACGCAGCCGCGCGGGCGTGCTGCGCATCGAGGAACTCGAACCCGCGTCGCAACCCAGCTTGCCGAGCGCATGGCTCGCGCGCCAGGGCACGCCGGGACCGTGGCGTCGCGCGCGCGTGACGCTGTCGTTTCCGCTCGCCAACATCGGCGCGAATCTGCCGACGCTTGCCGCCACCGTCGCCGGCAATCTGTACGATCTGGGCGAGGTCACCGGCATGCGGCTCCTCTCGCTGCGCTTGCCTGTCGCCTATCGCGCGCGTTTCGAACTGCCGCGTCATGGCGTGGCGGGCACGCGCGTGCTGACCGAAGTGACGGGCGGGCCGATGATCGGCACCATCATCAAGCCGAACGTGGGCTTGAGCGCGGCGCAAACGGCGGCGCTGGTGCGCGAGTTGTGCGAAGCGGGCGTCGATTTCATCAAGGACGATGAAGTCTGCGCGAACCCCGCGCATGCGCCGCTCGCCGAGCGCGTGCGAGCGGTGATGGCGGAAGTGCGCCGCTACCGCGAGCGCAGCGGCCGCCGCGTGATGGTCGCGTTCAATATCACCGACGGACTCGACGCGATGCGCCGTCATGCGGAACTGGTCGAGCGTGAGGGCGGCACCTGCGTGATGGCGAGCATCAACTGGTGCGGTTTTTCCGCGATAGAGGCGCTGCGCCGCGCCACGCCGCTCGTGCTGCACGCGCACCGCAACGGCTACGGGATGATGTCGCGCGATCCGGCGCTCGGCATGTCGTTTCAGGCTTATCAGACGCTATGGCGTTTGACCGGCGTGGATCACATGCACGTGCACGGCCTCGCCGGCAAATTCGCGCAGAGCGACGCCGAAGTGATCGAGTCGGCGCGCGATTGCGCCACGCCGCTTGCGTCGGGTTGCGACGACCCGGTGCTGCCGGCGTTTTCCTCGGGCCAGTGGGCCGGCACCGCGCAAGCCACGTTCGACGCGGTGCGCTCCACCGACTTGCTGTTCATGTCGGGCGGCGGCATCCTCGCGCATCCCGATGGTCCGGCGGCAGGCGTGACGAGCGTGCGTCAGGCATGGGCGGCCGTGCAGGAACACACGCCGTTGCCGGTGTTCGCGGAGCATATGCCGGAACTGCGGCGCGCATTGGCATTTTTCGGCGGGCGAGCGTGAGCGAGGCACAGGTCATCAAAGAGAGCAGCGACTCGCGCCGGTTGCATGGCAACGGTCCGCATTACGCCTTCTATGGCGACGACTTCACAGGCGCGACCGACACGCTTGCGCATCTCGCCCGCGCCGGTCTGCGCACCATGCTGTTCTTCGCGCCACCCGATGCCGCGCGTCTTTCGACGCTAGGCCGTCTCGACGCGCTCGGCGTTGCCGGCGCGGCGCGGACGATGTCGCCGGCTGAACAGCAAGCGGAGCTGTCGCGCGCCGGCGCCGCATTTGCCGCGCTCGGCGTGCGCGTGATGCACTACAAAGTGTGCTCGACATTCGATAGCGCGCCGGAGATCGGCAGCATCGGCGTGGCGATTCGCACGCTGCGCGCGCACTGCGCGAATCCGCTCGTGGCGGTGGTCGGCGGGCAGCCGAATTTGCGGCGCTATTGCGTGTTCGCCGAACTGTTCGCGGCGGCGGGCGCGGACGATCATCAACAGTCGATCTACCGGATCGACCGTCATCCGACGATGAGCCGTCATCCGGTGACGCCGATGCACGAAGCGGACTTGCGTGTGCATTTGCAACGGCAGGGCGTGGAAAACGTGCAATCGGTCGATTGGCGCTGCTACACGGCCGGCGATGCCGCGTTGCAAACCGAGGTGCGGCGTCGGCTCGATTCGAAACCCGACGCATTGCTGTTCGACGTGCTCGACGACTCGCATCTGCACGCGATTGGCCGCGTGATCGCGCATCACGCGGCGGAATCGGCGCCCTTGCTCGCGGTAGGCGCGAGCAGCGTCGCGCAGGCTTATTCGCTGGCGCTGGATCCGCGCGCTGAACATCAACACGCCGAAGCGCGCGAGCACGTAACGCTGGCGCGCGCACAAGGACCGGTGTTCGTGCTGGCAGGCAGCCTCTCGCCATTGACCGAAGTGCAGATTGCCGCCGCGCATTCGTATCTGCGCGTGGAACTGGACCCGCTGCAAATGACCGGCGATAGCGCGTCCGACTATCTGGCAACGCGCGCCGCGGCGATAACGGGACCATTGCGCGACGGACGCAACGTCCTCGCCTTCACGACGCGCCGTGCCGAACACACGGCAGGCGCGTTGCCGCGGCTCACGCACGCATGCGCCGCGCTGCTGCAACAGGTGCTCGGCAACGCGCACTTGCGACGCATCGGCATTGCGGGCGGCGATACGTCCAGCTTCGCCGTGCGCGCGCTCGGCGCCTGGGGCTTGTCCTATCTCGCGCCGCTCCCGGCAGGCGTCACCGTATGCCGCCTTCACGCCGACCGTGCTGAACTCGACGGCATGGAGATCATGCTGAAAGGCGGACAGATGGGCGACGCGGATCTTTTCGAGCAACTGCTCGCCGGTGTCGACGGCGAGAAAGCACCTGGACGTTAGCCGTTGTCGGCGAACTCCGGATAAAGCGTCATGCCGCCGTCGACGAACAAGGTCGTGCCGACCACGTAATCGCTTTCATCGGAAGCGAGCCAAACGGTGGCCTTGCCGATATCGTCCGGGTTGCCGACGCGACCGTAGGGAATCAACTGAAGCAGCCTGTCCTGCTCGGGCTTCGACTCCCAGGCGTCCTTGTTGATCCGTGTGCGAATCGCGCCCGGCGCGATCGAATTGACGCGAATGCGCTCGGGCGCCACTTCTTGCGCGAGGGATTTCATGAACATCAGCACGCCGCCTTTGGACGCGGCGTAATTGACACGCCTCGCCCAGGGAATCACTTCGTGCACCGAGCTCATGCAGATGAGCTTGCCGAGCGCTTTTGACACGGGCCGTGGCCCGCGTCGCCGGAATTCCTTCACGGCTGATTGCGCCGTGAGAAATTGCCCGGTCAGATTGGTCGCCAATACCGTTTGCCAGTCTTCCAGCGTCATCTCGGCAAATGCGCTGTCTCTCTGCAAGCCCGAATTCGCAACCACGATATCGACGGTGCCGAATCGCGCGCGGCACGCATCGAACATGCTCTCGACCTGATCGCGATCGGCCACATCGGCCCCAACCGCGAGCGCTGCGCCACCCGCCTTTTCAATCTCGTCGGCGAGCTTTTCGGCTGATTCGGCATGGGTGTGATAGTTCAGGACCACCGCCGCGCCCGCGTTCGCAAGCGCTTGTGCAACGCCGTATCCAATGCCGGAACTGGCGCCGGTCACCAGCGCAACCTGATTCTCGAGTAGCTTTTCCATCGCATTCTCCGGCTTCGCCATGTGAATTCAAACCGGCAATCGACATGGCAAAGCCGCCGGATATCGATGCGGCGACCTGCATCGACAGCGGCGGCCGGCCTGGTTCGAAGTATCGAACCGGGCGTTTCGATCGGGCTATATCACCCCGGCGACCAGCAGCACGATCACGACGATGAGCACGACGCCGATACCGCCGGTAGGCGCATAGCCCCATGAACGGCTATGCGGCCAGGTCGGCAGTGCGCCGAGGAGGAGAAGAATCAGCACAATCAGAAGAATGGTTCCCAGCATGTTAAAGACCTCCGCTTGGTTGACGGACCTTCTTTCACGACAGCCACGCAAGGCGCGCCCTCGGGGCGCCTGGCGAAAGGCGGCATCGATGTCGTGATTGAGCAAGGCGCGTGCCCAGGAGGGATGTCAAAACGGAGCCGTTTGAAGTCGATACGCCGCGACATCCATTATTGACGGGCGGTCTGACGCCCCTGCGCGTTTGCTGGCGCAGGGGTGTTTCCAATTGCGGACATCTCGCGCGTCCTACAGGTAGGACCCTTTGATGCGGCCTTCGAAGATGGCGGTGTTGATTTCCCAATCGTCGACCTGGCCCAGGCCGCCCTTGTCGACGGTGACGACAACCGAACGGCCGCCGTGCAGCGCTTTCATCTGTTCGGCGGTGAGCGTGTCGTCGTGGGCGGGGTCCGCTGAACGCGGCAGGTCTTTGATGATGACAGTGGATTTCATGGCGTTACTCCAGAAAGTGGACGGGCGAGCACGATGCGGTGCTCAGCCTGACTTCTGCAAGGGCTATGCCATTTTGCGTGCGGCCGGCGCGGAAAACACGGGCGGTTCGGCAACGCGCGTCCTGTCTGGGCGGCGCGAGATGACCCCGTCAAACGCCGCGTTCGATCGACCCGGGATTGAATCGGAGTGTGCGGCGCGGTCCCACAGCTCGCGCGCCGGTTGTTGGCTGGCGGCGCTCCATGCGGCGGTTGCGGATGGCGACCGGATGCGAGGGATGCGAAGGATGCGAGGAACGCGGGCGCACACGCGCCCGCCGCTCAAAACGCGAACGGCACGCGCATCGAGCGCGTGCCGTTGCGGACAACAGTGGAATCGAAGTCTAGTAGCGGCGCAATGCCCTGCGCTGCATCGCCGCCGTGACAACCGTCTGGTGCGCGGCGGGAAAGCCGGGCGGATATTCGACGACGCGCGCCGAGGCCGGCACGAGTGGCACCGCGCCATTCAATCGCGCACCGATGCGTGCTCCGCCAACAATGGCGGCCATCGCCTGGCGGTCGAGTTCGACGCTGTCGGTGAGATCCTTGATCATGAGCTTGGCCATGAGGGCTCCGGAGAAATGCCGAGCGGGCGGCCGGTGCGATTGTCCGGTCGCCGCTTCGATATGTCGTTAAGTGTGCGGTGGTCTCGTCGCACTATGAGTATAGGAAATCTGCTTGCAGCGCGCCGCTTCATTATGAAGAGGCGGCAGTAGGGAAGCCCCCGGTCCTTCGCTACCGCACGCCGTCACACGGCAGCGAAGTTGCCGCCAAAGAGTTCCGGGCTGACGTTCAGGTGCAGCGGCACCACGCCCGCGCCGATCACGCCGATGTTGTTGAGCGCGGCGACGTTGACGGTCTGGAACTGGGTGAGGTTCTGGTTTATCGCGACGTTGACGTTGGCAATGGTGCCGAGGCCGGCCACGGACGGCAGACCGGGCGTGCCGGTGCCGCCGGCCACCGCCGACATGGCACGGCGGTCGAGATAACAGGTGCGAGACAGATCGCGAATCATGAGGGATGACATGGTGAATCTCCAAGGGTGCGCGGAAGACGGGCGTGGACGACGCGAGGCGAAGAGACCCGTGAGCACGGGCGCTTCGCCTCGTCGTGCTTTACACGTGGATGTTGTTGCTCGACGTGATGCTCGGATCGATCGTCGAATGGATGCCGGCGGCGAACGCGACGTTGTTGCCGTTGGCGTTCTGGATGTCCATCGACGTGTTGATCAGTTGCGTCGCGTCGACCTTCTTGCTGTTGTTCGGGGCGAAGACCGGGCTGAAGTTGTAGTACGAGGTCGAGGGACCGAAACCGCCGCGCACGGCGCTCATGGCTTTGCTGTCGAGTTGTTCGGTGATGGACAGGTCTTTGATCATCAGTGCGTTCATGGTAAATCTCCTGGAAGAAAAAATGAGAGTTTTGCGATTGGGTTCGAGCAACTTGTCTGCTCGAGTGTCACTAATGCACGGCCTGTGCCAGTTTTATTCTGGCATCCAAAGAAAGTTTGCGCAGGCTTGCTGCATGGGGCTTTCGAGCCGCACTCACGCGTTCGAGCCGATCCATGGACGCGCTTCCGCCTCTCGCTACTGGTGGGAGGCGCCCGACAGACCACCGCATGCTGTTGGATGCCGCGCGACACCGTCACGGCGCGCACGCAGCGGGGCAATCCTGGTTTGCGAAAGCGTGGGCCGGGGGCTAGTATCGAAGCGGCACATGTAACTGGTTACGACAGGTTTTCTATCAGCCCGAGCGGTTTCGGTCGCATGCGATCCGGCCCAACGGCAGCGGCGGCGCTTCGCACAAATGGCTAGCCTTGCGCGTGTGATTCACGACTTCCAGAGCGGCGAGCTGTCGCGTGACGAGCTCGTCGCTCAACTCGACAGCACGTTGACGACCGAAGGTCTCGGTCCCACGCAGCTGCTGGAGATGCTCGGCACGGCGCATCGCAAGACACCGCTCCCCGAGGATCTTTACGCGGAAGTGCGGCGGCGCATCGAGCAGTTGCGCGTCTCGAACGTGGCCGCGGGCGGCGAGGAAACCGGCATTCAGACCACGGTCGATATTCCGTCGGCACGCTCCGCAGGCGCGGGCCAAAAGCCGGGTGGCGCAAGTACGCCGGGCGCCGCGAATCCTCCCGGCCACGACCAGATCAAAGGCACCGGCGACACGTTGAACAACCGCTTCGTGCTGGAGGAATGTCTCGGCGTCGGCGGCATGGGCACGGTGTACAAGGCGCTCGACTTGCGCAAGCTGGAGGCGTCCGATCGCAAGCCGTATCTCGCGGTCAAGGTGCTCAACGTGCAGTTCCGCGGCAATCCGAATTCGCTCGTCGCGCTGCAACGCGAGGCGCGCAAGGCGCAGGTGCTCGCGCATCGCAACATCATCACGGTGTACGACTTCGACCGCGACGGCCCGATCGTCTATCTGACGATGGAGTACCTGAGCGGCAAGCCGCTCAGCCAGTTGCTGCGCACGCCGGGCTATCAAGGCATGCCGGTGCGCGCCGCGCTGCCGATCGTGCGCGGCATGTGCGGCGCGCTCGCCTACGCGCATGAACGCGGCTTCGTGCACTGCGATTTCAAACCCGCCAATGTATTTCTGACGACGAACGCCGAAGTGAAGGTGATCGACTTCGGCATTGCCCGCGTGTTCCAGCGGCCGGAGGAGGAGAGCGACGCCACCGTGTTCGATCCCGGCAGCCTCGGCGCGCTGACGCCGGCGTATGCGAGCCCGGAAATGATCGAGCATCGCGAGCCCGATCCGCGCGACGATATTTATGCGCTCGGCTGCATCACCTACGAGTTGTTGACGGGCCACCATCCGTTCGACCGTTTATCGGCGACGCAGGCCCGCAACGCCGACTTCAAGCCGCAACGGCCGCCGAACCTGGACGCGCGACAGTGGCGCGCGTTGCGTGCCGCGCTCTCGTTCGACCGCAACACGCGCATGCCGAGCGTGGTGCGCTTCATCGCGGAGTTCGACAACGAAGCGCGCGCGGAGAAGTCCGGCAAGCTGGCGAAGGTGGGGCTCGCGGGTTTCGCGGTGGTATGCGCGGCGGCGGTCGGCGTGTTCGCGCTGCGCTCGGCGCCGGATCGGCAGAAAGGCGCGCAGCCGGTCGAGGGTGCTTCGCAGGCGTTGGCGGATCGGGCGGCTTCGTCGTCGTCGAGTGAGGCTGCAGGAGGTAAGGTGGAGCCCGCGCCAGCGGCGACGGTAGGGTCCACTGCGGGGTCCACCGCGGGGTCCACTGCGGGTTCCACTACGGAGCCCACCGCTGGGTCCGCCGCCGCACCGGCCTCGCCACCCGTTGCAACACCACCCGCTCCCAAACCGGCGCTGACGCTCGCCGCCGTCACGCCGGTACTCGCGCAAGTGCCGTGTTCGGCGCTCGCCGCTTCCGCGCAGGACCACGCGTTGACCGTGCGTGGCTACGTGTCGCAACGCCATGGCGCTGCGCGTCTGAAGGACACCCTCAGCGCCTTGCCAGGCGTCGATACCGTCGCGCTCGAAGTCGAGCCGGTTGCCGACGACAAATGCGACACCGTCAAGGCGCTCGCACCGTACTGGATTCACAACTGGCAAGCCGGCCGCGTGGCGGCGCTGCATGTGCGGCCGCCCGGCGGACAGTTGAGCGAAGGCGACTCGCTCGTCGTCGACGTCACCACGCCCGCCTACGATTCCTACGTGAACCTCGACTACTACCAGCTCGACGGCAACGTCGTGCACATGGTGCCGAGTCCGCGCGCGAAGGATAATCAGGCGCCGCCGCGCTATGCGGCGACGGTCGGCAGCGCGGGCGACTGGGTGATTTCGAAACCGTTCGGATCGGAGATGGTGGTGCTGCTCATCACGCCGGCGCCGCTATTCGACAAGCCGCGTCCGGAGAGCGAATCGCGCGCCGATTATCTGCGCGCGCTCGATGCGCGGCTCGCGCAGATCGCCGGCAAATATGGGCAGGAGCGGATCGTCGCCGACTTCGCGCCGATCACGACGAAGCCGCGTGCGCCGTGAGCAAGCGCGAACCCGGCGCGCCCGGATTTCGCCGCGCGCCGATGATTCGAGCCGCAAATCGCCCGCCTCACTTGAGGTCTTTCACGACCCGAAAGCCATCCTGCGATTGCCGCACGCCCGCGCTGTATTTGAAGCGCGTCGCGCTCAGCATGTAGCCGCCGCCTTCACGCCACGAACCGCCGCGAATCACGCGCATGTCGCAAGCGGGGTTCTCCCACGCGCGGCCATCGGCGGGCGCGCCCTGGTAGGAGTTGTGCCAGCAATCGGCCGTCCATTCCCAGACGCTGCCGTTCATGTCGTACAGGCCGAACGGATTCGGCGCGAACGAACCGGCGGCCTCGGGTCCTTCCTTATGCCACGGGTCGCCGCAGTCTTTGCAATTGGCGTTGCCCTTGCGCATCTGATCGCCCCACCAGTAGGCGGTCGCCGTGCCGCCACGGACCGCGTATTCCCATTCCGCCTCGGTCGGCAAGCGGTACGGTTTGCCGGTGGTCTTGCTCAGCCACTTCACGTATTGCTGCGCGTCGTCCCAACTGATGTCGCGTGCCGGCGCCGCTTTGTTCGCGTTGCTCTCGGGTGTCAGCTTCGGACAGGCGTTGGCGGCGACGCACGCGTTCCATTGCTCCACCGTCACCTCGTATTTGCCGATGGCGAACGGCGCGCCGATGTTCACGTGATGCACGGGTTTTTCGGAAGGATCGTCGGTGCCGCTGCCCATCGGGAACGAGCCGGCCGGCAACGCGATCATGATCGGGCAGGTGGCGCAATCACGGCTCTCGCCCGCGCTCGGCGGACGCGTTGCGGGCTTTTGCGCGGCCGATGCAGCGGGCGGAGCCGTAGCCGGCGCCGCGCTTGCGCCTGGCGTGGGCGTCGCGCGCGGGCGTTCTTGCGGTGGCGCGCTGGCCGGAGCGATTGGAGCGGTTGGGGCGGTTGGACGCGCGGCTTGCGGCGCGGGCGCGGTAGCCGGCGCATTCGACGCCGCCGCGCGCAACCGGTCGATGCGTGCATGCGCGAGCGTGGCGAAGCGGCCGTTCGGATACGCCTTCAGGTAGGCCTCGTAATCGGCGGGGTAGTTGCTGTCCTTGATCGAATTCCAGAACGTGATTTCGTATTGCTCGCTGCTGTCTTTCGGGAGAATGCCTCGGCTGCGCAGTGTCACGACGTGGTCGGTTTCGTTGACGGCCAGGAGCGATGCGGGAAGGACATTCCCCGCGAGGCGAAATGGCTCGGTCAGCGACGAAGCCATCCACGGCTGTTGCTCGCCGCCGGTCACGTCGCGGACCCGAGCGGCGACGCGCTCCAGCAGCGCGGAAAAATCCTGCGACGAAGCGCCGTCGAGCGCGCGCAGCAATGCGTTGGTGTAGACGCCATGACGCATGCCGTCCGCGGCAAAACCGCCGGGCGCGGTGGCATAGGCAACCAGTGTGTTGGCGGAAAGTGCCGGTCCGGCGAACGTGACGTCAGTTGAAAAGGGATTATTCAGGCAGGCATCGAGGATCGCGAGATTGAATCCGCCTGTATGCATCGCCTGAAGCACGCTATTCAGGTCGACACCTTCGTTGATGAGCGAAGCGGGCGAGCGCGCATCGAGTCCGGCGGGAATGAGCAGCGTCTGCCGGCCGACTTGCACGCCATGCCCGGCGAAATAGAACAGACCGGTGCCGCCCGCGCTCAAACGCTGATGGAATTCACCAATGGCCTGCTGCATTTGCCGAGGTGTCGCATTGGTGCGCAAGATCACATCGAAGCCGAGCGCGCGCAATGTATCGCGCATGGCTTCGGCATCGCGCGGTGCGTTATCGCGAAGCGGGTCCGCCCGATCGCCATACGCGCCGTTGCCGATCACGAGCGCGACGCGGGAAGAAGCCGCATTGTTCTCGTGTGGCGCGAACGCGGAGACCGCCATGCCGGGCGCCGCCGCAACATGTTCCGCCCGGACATTTGGCGCAGTCGCGCAAGCACTGCCCCAATGCGCCTGCATGACCCCGGCCACGCACACCAGCACGAATATTCGCCACATCTTCACATCCTGTTTGTTCCGGACAGAACCCAGGCATTCGAGCACCGCGCCGCTCGCGGCAACCGCCAGAGTGAACCGGAGAGAAGTATCGACGCCGCCACGACTATCCATCTGCAACCTGCTAACAACGATAGCACGCGCTTCGAGCGCCACAACTGTCGCTTATCCTCAGTGCGTTATACGGTTAACGAGCATTGCGTATCTTTTTGGCAAGTTACGTCCTAAGCTGATTCACAAAGTAACGCGGCATGTCGTTTTAATCAGGCGGCCGTTCAACAACGCGCGCGCTCGCGACATCCAGCAGGACGCCCGGCAGCCTTGCGGCCGAGGCGGCCATGACCACTCTTCGGGAGAGTGCGCAATGAGAAGAACCCACACACTCGTCGTTCTCGCGATGCTAGGCGGCGCGGTGTTCTGCGGGCCCGTGCTCGCCGAGCAAACCGCCTCGCCGCAGACTGCCGAGGAGTACATCATCTGGCCGCCGGACGGCGCGGTGATTCACGGCGGCAAGCTATGGGTGCGCATGGGACTGCGCAACATGGGCGTGTGCCCGAAGGGCGTCGCGTTTCCGAACTCGGGGCATCACCATCTGCTGATCGACACCGATCTGCCGCCGCTCGATCAGGAAATTCCGTCGGACCGCAATCACCTGCACTTCGGCGCGGGCGAAACGGACGCGCGCATCGAGTTGCCGCCGGGCAAGCATACGTTGCAACTCGTTCTCGGCGATCACAACCACGTGCCGCACGCACCGCCCGTGCACTCGAAAAAGATCACCATCACCGTGCAATAAGACCAGCGCGAGCCGTTTATTCAAAACGGGTCCGTCAGGACGGAGAGACCAATATGTACAAGATCATCGCGGCCGCCGCGTTCATGACGCTGTCGGCCCTGGCGTCGCCGACTCTCGCCACAGCCGGGCCGACGGCGGCGCCGGCCGGCGCGTATGCGTATATCGGCTATCCGAACGACGGCCAGGTGGTGCCGGCCAACAGGCCGTTCAAGGTATGGTTCGGCTTGCGCTACATGGGCGTCGCGCCGAAAGGCGTCAAATTTCCGAACACCGGCCACCATCATCTGTTGATCGACGCCGATCTGCCGCCGCCGGATCAGGAAATTCCCTCTGACCGCAATCACCTGCATTTCGGCGCGGGCGAAACGGAAACCACGATTCAACTGCCGCCGGGCAAGCACACGTTGCAACTGTTGATGGGCGACGCCGCGCATGTTCCGCACAATCCGCCGGTGTACTCGAAGAAAATCACGGTCATTGCGCGGTGAGCCGGCGCGAGACACGACTTGCCGATGCCGCTGTCTCGCCGCAGCCAACAAGTTCTCACACGTTGTTGGCTGCAATCCACCACTCGCGGCTGATCGTTTCCCCCTCGTTGTATCGGCGCTCGCGGCGGATCGTACCGCAAGCCCTTTATCTAAAGCATTCCGGCAAATTTCTTAGGATCGGGAAGCAAGACTGGCACAGCCCATGCGTTAGTGACACTCGAGCAGACAAGTTGCTCGAACCCAACCGAAGCACTGTGCAGTGACCCCTTCCAGGAGATTTACCATGAACGCACTGATGATCAAAGACCTGTCCATCACCGAACAACTCGACAGCAAGGCCATGAGCGCCGTGCGCGGCGGCTTCGGCCCCTCCTCGTCGTACTTCAACTTCACGCCGGTGTACGCGCCGAACAACAGCAAGACCGTCGACGCCACCCAGCTGATCAACACGACGATGAACATCCAGAGCGCGAACGGCAACAACGCAGCGTTCGTCGCGGGCGTCTCGACCACGATCAACCCGCATGTGACGTCGAGCAACAACATCTTCGTGTCCTGAACGGCGCACGCCGCCGCGGAGGCTTTAAGGCCTCCGCGGATCGCGCACCGGTAATAGCTGAAAAAGTTCTCGCACCAATCGTTCTTTTCATACGACCTCGCGTCACCGCCGATCCCCGCGCTTCATCTTCCTGCATCGCTTCGATGGTGAAGCCGCGCGGGAGATGCTTTACTTGAAGCGTGCGTTCTCCTCGTGCAGCGAAGCCGGTGTCATCGGAGAAAATCGTGTCAGCGTTGCTTGATTCATCGGTTCGTCAGCGCTTCTTCGCGACATCGGCGCCATGCTGTCCGGCAATGCGGCCGGCGAATTCAAAGCGCGCGGTTCAGGCGTTTCGCGGGCTCTGCGCGGCAACGCTATGCGCGCTCTCGCTGTCTGCGTGTGTCGATGTCAGCATGCCCGATTACAAGCGGCCCGACACGCCGGAGAAGACCTCGTGGTCGGATCGGCAAGGCGCGCCCGTGTCGGCCACGGCGACCATCGAACCGGATTGGTGGAAGGGCTTCCACGATCCGTATCTCGACACGCTGATCGGCAAAGCGATCGCCGGCAACTTCGACATCAAGGTGCTGGCCGCGCGTATCGAGGTCGCCAGCACGCAGATCGGCGAAGCGAGAGCCGGCGCGTTGCCGACCATGGACCTCGGCGCCGGCGCCAGCTTCCAGAAGACCACCGGACAAACCTTCGCCAAGCAGTACAACCTCGGGACCCAGGTGAACTGGGACATCGACATCTGGGGCAAGGTCGCCAAGGGCGTGCAGGCGCAAAAGGCCGAATTCCACGCAAGCGAGGCGGATTGGCGTGCCGGCTATCTGGAACTCGTGTCGAATGTGTCCAGCACCTATTTCCAGATCCTGCAATTCGACGATCAGATCGAGCAGCAGCAGAAAACACTCGTCACGAACCGACAGATTCTCGCCATTTACGACGGCCAGCGCCGCAGCGGACTCGTGCCGCAAACTCAGGTGTTACGCCAGCAGGCGGAAATCAACCGCTTGACGAATCAGTTGCTCGAACTGCGCCGCTCGCGCGACCTTGCCAACAACGCGCTCTCCACGCTGCTCGGCGTGCCGGCGGGTGAATTCCAGCTACCCAAGGGTCATTTGCAGCAACGTGTGCAACTGCCTCCCGTACCCGGCGGCTTGCCCGCGCAACTGCTCGCACGCCGTCCCGACGTGGTGGCCGCGGAATTCAGAGTGCTGGAAGCCTACGACCTCGTCGGCCAGGCCAAGCTCGCGCAACTGCCGACCATCAGCCTCACCGGGCACGGCGGCACCGCCAGCTTCGCGTTGACCGACCTGCTGAAGTCGTTCACCTACGGCTTCATGCCCAGCATCAACATTCCGTTGCTCGATCCTGGCGTGAGGGCGCATGTGAAGGTCACGAAAGCGCAATCGACGGTTGCCGAACAGCAATATCGCGTGGCCGTGATGGGCGCATTCGAGGAAGTGGAAAACGCGCTGGTCAATCTGAATTCGCACAAGGCGCAGCGCGTGGAGTTGCAGGAGGAAGTGTCGCGTCTGCAAATCGTCGCCGATCAGATTCAGTCGCAATTGCGCCTTGGCGTGGTGTCGCAACTCGAAGTTTTCGAAACCGAGCGGACGTTGCTCGAAGCGCAACAGCAACTGCTTGCCAATCACCAACTGATTCTGTCCGACACGGTGCTGCTTTATAAGGCGCTGGGCGGCGGCTGGCCGAGCGTCGATGTACAGGCCGAAGTAAAGGAACACTGAGGGAACACCGAGGAAACACCGAGCCGACCCGCGATGCGGCGCGCAGCGAGAGCATGTCGGCTCGATGTGGCGCGCTCGTCGCTTTCATCAACCACATTCGAAATTGACTCTTGCGATGCGTGACTTACAATCATTGAGGGGCCGAATTGTGTTCGGCTCACACCAACAACATTGTCTTTTCGCCGTCGTCCCTTATTCCGTTTTCGCCGCGTTCCTCACGCAGCGCGAAGACGATTAGCGATCCGCATAAAATGGCCGCCGGCGAAGCTCCGATTGCTGAGATGCGCGCGACAGTAGACGCTGCGTTCGACGTGGTGTTGTCGCCGGTTGCGTGCGCGCAGCGTCCGCCGCTCGACGCGATCCGTATCGTAGACAGTCTGTTCGCGATCGGCCGCAGCGAGGCGCCGTTCACCGACTATCCCACTGAACGGATCGCGCGCCTGTCCCGCCGCCATGCGCGGGTTTTCACGGAGCATGGCGCGGTATACGTCGCCGACCTCGGCAGCAAGAACGGCACGACGTTGAACGGCAACGCCGTGCGGCAAACACCGGCCCGCGTGCGCGCCGGCGACGAATTGTGCTTCGGCGGCGAGCTTTGCTACAGGGTAGGCATCGAGCCGCGCGCGCGCATCGTGGCGGCGGCAAGTTCAGCGCCCGTGCCCGGCTTGCTGCTCGTGCCGCAGCGTGACGATCTCGGGCTGCAACCGGTCGAGGTGCATGCGTTTCCGTTCCTCGTCAGCAAGGCCGATGAGATCTTCTCGCGCTATAAAGAGCGCTATCCGCATCAGGTCAATTACATCTCGCGGCGTCACGCGCACATCTTCATGAAGGGCGGCGAGCTGTACGTCGAGGATCTCGGCAGCACCAACGGTACGTTCGTTGGCGGAAAACGCCTGGACGAATCGGCCGTGCCGCTGGCGGAGGGCGACGTCGTTGCATTTGGCGGCGACCACTTCGTCTACAGGGTGTCGCTGCACAAAGCGCCTGAAGTCGAGCCCACCGTGACCCAGCTATTGCTCAACCCCGCCGTCGAAGAAGCTGCCGATGCCGACAAGACAACATTCGTCGGCGCGGCGCATTCGTTCCTCGATATCTTTTGCGTGGACCCAGGGCTGCAGCGCGAGGACGAAGTCAACGAGGCGGCGCAGTCCGTCTCCGCGCATGCGAAGCGTGACGCGCCGACCGGCGCCGCGCGAGGGGCGCACGGCACGAATGGCGCCCACGATGCCAAAAGCCCGGGTGGCGCGAACGTAGCGAACAGCGCGCACGCTGGAAAAGGCGCAACGCGGCGCTGGCGCTTGCTGACGGGCGAACTCGCCAAGGCTTTCGCTGGCAGCGATCGGGCGATGCTGAAGCGCATCGCGGGATGGGGCGGCGTGGGCGTCGTCGTGCTGCTCGCGATATCGGCGGCGCTGTACATGCGCGGATCGTCGGAGCGGGAATTGAAGAACCTGCTGGCGAGCGGCGACTATACCAGCGCGGTGGCGGCGGCGAACGGCTATCTCGCGAGCCATCCGACGGACACGAAAATCAGCGCGCTCGCGAGCGAGGCGCTGCTGAAGGCGAAGCTCCCCGCCTGGCTGAACACACTGCAAAAGGCGCAGTTCGACGAGGCCGACGCACAGTTGAAGCAGATGAGATCGTTGAGCGCGAACAATGCGGACGCCGCATCCCTCGTCGGCGAATTGCAATGGGTGGGCGATCTCGAACGCTTCGTCGCCGGGCGCGGCGGCGTGGATGCGCCGATCCGCATGTACGCGGACGAGACCGTCATTAGCGGCCTGCTGCAACGCTGGGAAGACGACGCGAAGAACCATCAGCGCACGCTCGACCGGATCGCCTCATATGTGCCCGTGTTCGCGGAGCCGTACGCGCAGGCGCTGAGCCATCTGCGCAAACTGGAAAGCGACGATTCGGTGTACCTCGCCGCCATCGACCGCTTGAACGGAACGATCCACACCGAACTGGCGCGCGACAAACCCGATGCGCTGCCGCCTGTGCTCGACGATTATGCGCAGCGCTATCCGCGTCTCGCGGGGCTCGACCGCTTGCGCGAGGACTTGCGCGTCTACACCGACTTGCTGAACGCGGCGGTCAGCCGTCAACTGACACCCTTGCTCGCGATGTTGAAGAAGGCTCGCTTCAGCACACCGCCGTTTCAGGCGCAGTTCGCGCAACTGTCGGCAAGCCGGCTGCCTTCAGCGGATGTCATTGCGCGTCATGACGCGTTGAGCGCGGCGTGGCAGCGCGGCGACGCGCAGCAGGCATTGAACGGCTTGCAGGCGATGCCCGCCGGTCAGTGGTCGGACGTGCTCGCGGCGGAACTGGCGCACAAGAAAGCGCTGCTCGATCAATTCGCGGACTTGCAGAAAACGCGCGGCGGCAAGGATTACGACCAACGCCTGCTGTCGTTTTACGCGAGTCTCGATCCGACGACGGACGCGTGGTTCGTGCAGTCGATCCAGAAAGACGTCGCCGCGTTGCACGACAAAGCGCTGGCTCGCGCGCAAGATCTGCTGCTGCGCGCACAAAGTCTGTGGAAGCAATACCGCGCGAGTGGTTCGATTGGCGGCACGCAACGGCTTGAAGCCGGGATTTCAGCCGGTTTCCGCAACGAGGCGCGTCTGCTCTCGGAGGCGCAGGCCGCGGCGCAGCAAGGCATGCGCATCTACACGCAACTGAAGGCCGACCATCCCGCCGACTTCGACCGCCTGCTGGCTGACGTCGAAGCCGAAACGAATTTGCAGCGCCGTTCACTGACGGAACTGCGCATGGTGCTGGACCCCGGACTGTTGAAGGCGAAGCTGGCGTTGATCGGAGGCGAGCAGAGTGAAACGCGACAGTCACCCTAGACCGTTGTCGGAGGCGCTGGAGGATCACAGCGTCGAAGGCATCGCCATTCTCACCGCCGAACCGGTGCGGCTCGCGCGCGCGCTGATCTGGGCGATGGTCGCGCTGGTGCTGGCCGGCTTGCTGTGGTCGTTCGTGGGGCGCGCGGACGTGATCGTCAGCGCCCAGGGCACGTTGTCGCCGGAATCGGAAGTGCGCCGCATCTATGCGCCGATCGACGGCGAACTGGCCGACCTGTATATCGCCGAGGGCCAACCCGTGTCGAAAGGCGACGTGCTGGCGCGGCTGAATGCGCGCGGCGCGATCGAGGCGGCCAGCAACGCGCTGCAAGCGCAGTTGAAACTCGAGGACGCCGAGCGCGACTGGAAACAGTTTCCCGAGAAGAAGGCGCTCATGGAGCGCAAGGCGGCCGCGCTGAAAGCGCAGTTGGAAGTGGAGGCGCGCCAGCACGAAAACCGTCTCTCCGAAGGCACGACCAAGCTCGCCGAAGGACAGAAGGCCGAGCTCGACGAAGCGCGCAGCGTGCTCGACAACGCTCGCCGCACGCGCGAGGCGGCGCGTCAGGAACTGGACCGCTACTCGCGGTTGTTCGCGCAGCCAGGCGGTGGCGGCATCGCCGAATTGCAGGTGGAGCAGAAACGCACCGCCGCGATGGAAGCGGACAACGCATACCGCGTCGCGCAATCGAAACTCGCGGAACTGGATTTCCGCCTGAGCCATCAATACGCGCAGGCCAACGCGCAACTCGAAACCAGCGGGCAGCAAACCGTCGATCTGCAACTTCAATACGACGCGGCGGTGCGCGACATCACCGACGCGCAAGACAAGCTGCGTCTGCAATTGCAAACGGCGCGCCTCGTGTCGGAGGCCGCCGCGCGAATTCGCTTCGAGAACATCGACAAGGACAATTTTCTGCTGATTCTCGCGCCGGTCGCGGGCGTCATCACCGACGTCACGTCGACCCAGCGCGGCGACAAGATCCAGGCGAACGCGCCGCTCGGCGGCATTGCGCCGAAAGACGCGCGGCCCGTGCTGAAGATCGAGATCGCCGAACACGACCGGGCCTTTTTGCACGAAGGTTTGCCGGTCAAGCTGAAATTCAATGCGTTTCCGTACCAGCGTTATGGCTTGATCAGCGGCACGCTCGCCTATATTTCGCCGGCCACCAAGCCGTCCTTGCAGGACAAGCAGCCGGTGTACGAAGGCCGCGTCACACTCGAAAAGAACTACTACCAGATCGCCGACACGCGTTATCCGTTGCGCTACGGCATGACGGCCAGCGCGGAGATCGTGGTGCGCGAGCGCCGCCTGATCGATCTGGGTCTCGATCCGTTCAGACAGGTTGCGGGTTGACCGCGCGGATCACACGTCAATTAAAGGAGCGGATGACATGACCGAGATAGTGCGAATCGATGACGAGGTGGTGTGCGTGGGCGAATTCATCCGTCTTTTGAAATTGACCGGCCAGTTCGAGAGCCTCATCGAACAGATCGTGCGCGACAAGCTCACGGTGCATGCGGCAAAAAAGCAGGGCATTGCCGTGAGCGCGGAAGAAATCCAGGAGCGCGCCGATCAGTTTCGCCGCGTGCGCGGCTTGCATCGCGCGACGGATATGAATCAGTACCTCGATGCGCTGAATGTGAGTCTCGATGAATTCGAGGCGTTCATTACCGACGGGCTGTATCAGGAGAAGATGCTCGACCAGGTCGGCAACGAGGCGGCGATCAGGGATTACTTCGCGCTGAACTCGCCGAAGTTCGATGCGATCGAGGTGAGCCACATCGTGCTCGACAGCGAGGGCAAGGCGAAGGAAATGATCTCGTATCTGCGCGACGATCCCGATAGTTTCGCCGACATGGCGCGCGAGCATTCCATTGCGGATACGCGCGAAGCGGGCGGCGTGATCGGCAAGGTGCTGCGCGGCTCGTTGAAGCCGGATATCGAGGCGAAGATTTTCAATGCGGCGGTGGGCGATCTGCTTGGGCCGTTTCCGTCGGCGGATCGCTCGTGCTTCGAGATTTTCGCCGTGACCGCCAAGTACCCGGCCACGCTCGATGCGGACGTCGCCTCGGAGGTGAAGCGGCTGTTGCGCGAAAGCTGGCTGATCGCGCGCGCCCAGGAACACGTGATCGAAGCGCGCTAGCCGATCCGCGCGCTTTTTAAACAACGACGCAACGCAAAGCCGAATCGAGGTCCGCAAGCACATGGATGCACCCCAGACCGCGCCCTCCGCCGCGGAGTTTCTCACCTCGGTGGAAATTCTCTCGCCGTTTTCGCGCGACGAAATCGAGCGTCTTGCCGAATATGCGCAGGCGCGCTTCTATTCGTTCGGCGAAACCGTGTGCTCGGCGGGCGAGACGGCCGATGGTCTGTACGTGGTTCGCTCGGGTTCCGTGCGCATCTTCACCGAGGAACACGGCAAGGAAACCAGCATGGGCGTGCGCAAGGCCGGCGAGATTTTCGCCGACATCGCGATGTTGCGCGCCTATGTTCACGAAGCGTCGGTGCGGGCGTCGGCGAAAACCGAGTTGCTGTTCATTCCGCGCGCCGCGATCGAACCGGTGATGGCGGGCAATCCCGCCGCGCTGGCGTTTGTCGCCAGCTATGTGGCGATCAATTCGGCGGGCGGCTTCGTCGCGCAGTTGTTCGACTTGCGCGGCAAACTGAACAAGGCGGAACTCGAAGAGTATGTGCGCAGTGTCGGCGTGAAACGGGTATCCGCGGGCAAGGAGATTCTCAAGCAGGACGGACGCGACGACCGGCGGCTCTACGTGGTGCGGCAAGGCGAAGTGCGCATCGTCCGTCATGAGGAAGGCCACGACTACACGCTCGCCACGCTCGGCGAAGGCGAGATTTTTGGCGAGAAGGCGTGTTTGATGCGCCAGGAGCAAATGGCCTCGGTGGTGGCGAGCACCGATACGCGCTTGCTGGTGATTCCCGAGCGCACTGTTCATTTCATTCTCGAACGCAATCCGAAACTGCGCGAAGTACTGGACGAGCGGATTCGTTACGGCGACCGCGAATTGCAGCGGCAAAAGCGGCTCGAACAGCGGCGCAAGCTGCCGCTGATGCTCGATCTGCAAAGCAAGCCGGAATTCGGCGAGAAGGTGATCAAGCGTTTTGCGCTGGTCGAGCAGGCCGAGGAAATGGACTGCGGCGCCGCCTGCCTTGCCATGGTGTGCCGGCACTACAACATTCCGATGACGCTCGGCAAACTGCGCGAGCTCGCCAATGTGACGACTCAGGGCGCGACGCTCGACAGTCTCGCGCGCGCGGGCGAATCGCTCGGCTTCACGGCGCGCGGCGTGCAGTGCACGTTCGATTCGTTGCGCGGCTTCGATCTGCCGTTCATCGTGCATTGGGAGGGTTACCACTACGTCGTGGTGTACGGTCTCTCCAAGGAATACGTATGGGTGGCCGACCCGGCGATCGGCTTCAGAAAAATGGCCGTCGAGGATTTCGAGCGCGGCTGGAGCGGGACGTGCCTGCTGTTTACCGGCGGGCCGCATCTGCTGCAAATGTCGGCCTCGCGTTCGCCGTGGATACGCTTTGTCGGTTACCTCAGGCCGTACAAAAAAATTCTGGGTCATCTGTTTCTCGCCACGTTCGTGATTCAGGTACTCGGCGTGATTCCGCCGCTGATCATCCAGAACATTCTGGACGGCGTGATCGTGCATCAGAACGTGAGCCTGCTGCATCTGCTGATAGGCGGCTTGATCATCGCCAACGTATTTTCGCAACTGATGTCGACGATTCGCGCATATCTCGCGAACTTCATGGTGCGCAACATGGACTTCGCGATGATGTCGCAGTTCTTCAAGCACACCATGTCGCTGCCGTTTTCGTTCTTCGCGAAGCGCAAGACCGGCGACATCTTCGCGCGCTTCCAGGAAAACCAGACTATTCGGGCGTTCCTCACTGAATCCACGGTGACGACCGCGTTGAATCTGCTGATGGTGTTCATCTACTTCACGATCATGTTCGTCTACAACGTGAAGATGACGCTGGTATTGATCGCATTCGTCATTCCGATCATGGCGCTGACCTTGCTCGCCACGCCGAAGATCAAGAACTATGCGCGCGAGGTGTTCACCGCGTCGACCGATTCGAAGTCGTTCCTGATGGAAGCTTTAGCGGGCGTTGAGACCATCAAGGGCATGGGTATCGAGCGGCCGGTGCGATTGCGCTGGGAGAAGAAGTACGCGAAAGCGCTGGAAGTGCAGTACCGCGCGCACGCCTTCAACATTCTCGTCGGACTCGGCAGCCAGTTGCTGAATGCGGCGACGACGATTGCGATTCTCTGGGTCGGCGCGAATCTGGTGCTCGCGCGCGAAATGACGATCGGCCAGTTGATCGCGTTCAATGCGTTCATGGGCAGTGTGCTGGGTCCGCTGATGGGACTCGTCGGCTTATGGAGCATGCTGAACGACGCGGGTGTGGCGATGGAGCGCCTGGGCGACGTGCTCGACATCGAGCCCGAGCAAAAGCCGCAGGACTTGCCTTCGCGCGTGATGTTGCCGGAACTGCAAGGCGAAATCAGCTTCAGCGGCGTCTATTTCCGTTACGGCGACAACGATTCGGCCTACGTGCTGGAAAACATCAGCTTCGACATCAAGCCCGGCGAGCTGGTGGCGATCGTCGGCCGCAGCGGTTCGGGCAAGACGACGCTCGCCAAATTGCTGGTCGGCTTCTACACGCCGAGCGAGGGCAAGATGAGCATCGACGGCTACGATCTCGGCGTGGTCGATAAAAGTTATTACCGCGCGCAGATCGGCTATGTGATGCAAAGCAATCTGCTCTTTTCCGGCACGATCGCGGAGAACATCGCGAGCGGCGACGATTCGCCCGATCGGCGCCGCATCGAGGAAGTGGCGAAGATGGCCGACGCGCATGCGTTTATCAGCAAGATG
Source organism: Paraburkholderia sp. DD10 (assembly GCF_049177125.1). Lineage (NCBI taxonomy): Bacteria > Pseudomonadati > Pseudomonadota > Betaproteobacteria > Burkholderiales > Burkholderiaceae > Paraburkholderia > Paraburkholderia sp. DD10. The sequence goes on from NZ_CP185392.1 coordinate 358,724, forward strand.
CCGCTCGGCTACGAGCAGATCGTCGGCGAACGCGGAATCGGTTTGTCCGGCGGACAGATTCAGCGGCTGTGCATTGCGCGCGCGCTGTATCACGATCCGCGTCTACTCGTATTCGACGAAGCCACCTCCGCGCTGGATTCGCAATCGGAAAGCAATATCCTCGGCAATATGCACGACATTCTGAAGGGCCGCACGGCCGTGATCATCGCGCATCGGCTCAGCACCATCATGCGGGCGGACAAGATTCTCGTGCTATACGAAGGCGCAATCGTGGAGCAGGGCCGTCACGAGGAACTGATTCAACGCGGCGGCATGTATTACCAACTGGTCCAGAAACAGTTGAGTGCATGATGATGAAGATACTCGACCAGATTGAGGAGGCCAGCCCCGCGATTTCGTACGCGGGCCTGATCGAGCGGATCGAGATTTTGCGCTCGACGCTGCGCTGGTCGTCGCGGCTGGAGCGGGCCGATATCGACAAGCTGCTCAGGCAAGCCACTTCGCTGCGCGACGAGGTCATGCAGCTTTCGCACAAGGAGCGCTTCGTGCAAGCGGCGGTCGCCGCCGAACCCGAGGAACGCGTCGACCAGTCGCGCGGCGCGCGCAGGAAGGCGCTGCTCGAACGCAGTTTTATTTTCGAAGGGACGTTCGGCGACAATCCGCGCCTGCTCGAATCGCTCGAAATCGCCGAGAAAGCCGCGCCCACCGATTTGCCGGTGTTGATCGACGGCGAAAGCGGCACCGGCAAGGAGTTGATGGCGAAAGTGATTCACGCGAACGGCTCGCGTTCGGACAAGCCGTTCATCTCCGTGAACTGCGGCGCGATTCCTGACAATCTGCTGGAGTCGGAGTTGTTCGGGCATCGCAAGGGTGCGTTCACGGGTGCCTCGAATGACCGCAAGGGCAAATTCGAAAGCGCGCATACGGGTACGATCTTTCTCGACGAAATCGGCGAGTTGCCGTTGGCCGGCCAAGTGAAATTGCTGCGCGTGTTGGAAGCGCACGAGATTCAACGCGTGGGCTCCGACGAAACGATTGCCGTCGATACGCGCATTGTCGCGGCGACCAATCGCAATCTGCGGCAGCTCAGCGAAGAGGGAAAATTTCGCGAGGACCTGTTCTACCGGCTCAGCGTGATCCACGTTACGTTGCCGCCGCTGCGCGAGCGTCGCGACGAAATACCGCTGTTGATCGCATGGTTCGGCGACGAGGCCGCCGGCACGTTGAAGCGCCGGCCCGTGCGATTAACCCCGCGTCTGCGCGACTTTCTGCTGAATTATGCGTACCCCGGCAATATCCGCGAACTGCGCAACGTGATGTATCGCGTGTCGTGCCTGGCCGGCGACATGGCGGATGTCGATCATCTGCCGGTGGATATGCGGCCCGCGGCGCCGGGTTCGGCTGCTGCTCTATCGAATGCGTCGGCGGCCGGTCAGCAGCCGATCAGCGTGGCGAATCTGATGTCGTTGAGCGATGCCAAGCGTGCCGCCAGCGACGACGCCGAAAAAGCCTTTCTCGAACGCGGCCTTCGCGAAGTGAGCGGCACCGTGGCCGAACTGGCGCGGCGCATCGACATGAACCGCTCGCACTTGCAGATGCTGCTGAAGAAGCACGGCCTGCATTCGAAGGACTTTCGCAATCGGAACATGCCATCTACAGGCAGGAACGGCGTTGATGAAGGCGACGAGGATGACAGCGAGAGTTGAAGCCTGGAAGCGGCGCATTCAAGGCGCGGGATTCAACAAGGTTTTGTCGGATGCATACGGATCTTCGGCCCGCACCACGACGGCGGTGATGTTATCGCGGCCGCCTCGCGCGAGCGCCAGATCGACCAGTTCCTCGCACGCGTTTTCACACGCCGCCGCCGTCAGCACCGCCAGCATTTCGTCGTCGCTGACCTCGTTGCTCAGACCGTCGCTGCATAACAGAAAGACATCGCCGTCCGCGACTTCGATCACGTCGTCGTCGAGTTCCAGCAGGTCGGTGGCGCCCACCGCGCGCGTGATCATATGCTGCGCCGGATGATGCCGCGCCTCTTCGTCGGTGATGACGCCGAGCGACTTCAGCGCTTCCACCTGGCTATGATCGCGCGTCAATTGCCGCAAGCGTCCTTCGCGAAAAAGATAGAGGCGGCTGTCGCCGGCCCAGACGTAGGCGCAGAAGCGGTCGCACGCAAGCAGGACGACAACCGTGCTGCCGATGCGCTGCACCTGGCGGCGCGCGGCTTCGTCGCGCAACTGGCGGTTGGCCTTTTGCAGCCGCGTGCGCGCGTCGGCGACGAAGCTCTTCGTGCTGAGCGGCGGCGCGAGCCGGCTTAGCGAATCGATCACGAGCCGGCTCGCCAGATCGCCAACCGCGTGACCGCCCATGCCATCGGCGACGGCCCAGCGTCCGAGTTCGGGCTGGTCGAGGCAGGCGTCTTCGTTGATTTCACGAATGCGTCCCGTGTCGGAACGCGCGGACGACGTCCAGCGAAATTGGCTCGCGCAGGTCACAACGGCTACACCATATCGTTTCTACTGCGGGCGTCGGGAGAAACCGTGATGTTCGAGTTCGCGCCGGTGTTGCGGACGTCGACCGACTGGAACTGGTTGATCATCTGGTTAGCATAGAAGTTGTTGGAGACCTCGTACAGGTTGACGACCGGCCCGATGCTAGGCGTTTCCCGCACATAGGGTTGAATCCAGCCGTATACCCACGGCGCACCGCCGCCGCCGCGAATCGCCGCCATCGCCTTGCGGTCGAGCGCGAGGTTCACTGAAAGGTCGCTTACTGTAATCGAAGCCATGTCGTTCTCCGGTTGCCGCGTGCGCAACGCGCGCGGTCTAAATGGATCTGAGCATGATGGTGCAAGTGCCATGCCAATTCGCGGCTCACGTCCCCGCGTTTTCGCAACACGTTGATGGCAAGGCGATTGCGCGCGCCGACGCACGCCGCGCAGGGTCATGGCGGCGTTCACAGGTTGGCCTGTAGCCAACACGATCCAACTCGAAGCGGTGCGACACCCAACACATTCAGGCGACTCGCGGCTTGTCATCCCTAGACGAAAAGCGCCGACGCCGATTGCAATGAATGATCGACGTTCGCCAACACATCGGCGCGAATTCTGTCGGCTTGCAACCCACACCCGGCTCGCCCTGAGCGCGTCATTCTCTCTCTCAGCCCTTTAAATCAAGGCTTTCCGGCGCATGGCCCGGATGATGCAAATAACCTCGCAACAGTGTTGGAAATCGAAGCGAGGCCAGCCATGAACACCGATCTTCTTCAGACGAGCAGCGAAGGCGGCGATGAATCGACCATCGACCTGCCGATCGGCGCGCACCTCGTCACGCAACGGCGCGGTTACGAACACCACGGCATTTATGTGGGCAATGGCCGCGTGGTGCATTACTCGGGCTTCGCAGGTTCGGCGCATCGCGGCCCGGTCGAGGAAGTGGAATTGGAACGCTTCGCCGCCGGTCATCCGCTGGCGGTGCGCGCCGCGCCGAGCGCTCGCTACGTCGGCGATGAAGCGGTGCGCCGTGCGCGCTCCCGTCTCGGCGAAAACCACTATCGCCTGCTGACCAATAACTGCGAGCACTTCTGCGCATGGTGCCTGCTCGGCGAAAGCCGCAGCGAACAGGTGCATTGCTGCTTGCGGCATCCGCGCGTTGGCGTGCTCGCGCTGGTGTGTCTCGTGAAGGCTTTTGTCGAAAGTGGAGCGAAGGGCGCTCACGGTGCTCAGGTTGCCGCTCAGTTGATGTGAACCAGCAGGAAAGCATTCAGGCATTCAACGATTCAAGGAGAACGTCATGTCAGCAGCGGAAAAAACCTTGCACTGGGCCGTCGATAAATGGCTCGCACCGACCCCCTCGATGCCCGCGCGCGTCGTGCAGTTTTGCCACCGCGCTTCGCAACATCAGCGTTACGTTTGCGTGGAAGCGCTGCGGCCGGGCGGCTTGCTGTCGATCTTCTTCTTTCGCCATGACGACGGTTCGTGGAACGTGTTCCCGCCGCAAGCCGAGCGGCCTGCGATGAACGGCCATCTGCGCAGGGCGCTTGCCTAAGCGCTTTGCGGGTATTGCGGGGTTTGCCGGATTTGCCCATCCGAGGCCGCTTCCCCGATGATCCACTGACTGAACTGCAGCATGGCCGGCGTCATCGGTTTGCCCTTCAATCCTGTGAGCCAGTAACTGCCTGCATGCACTTCGACCTCGAACGGGCGCACTAGCCGCCCGGTGTTGATCTCGTGATCGAACATCAGTGCGGGCGCGAGTGCGATACCCGCTCCTTGCATCGCCGCTTCCACCATCAGCCGCGACGAATCGAACACGGGTCCGCGAATCGGCCGCGGCGGAATGCCGGCTGCGGTGAACCAGCTCATCCAGTCGTCGGCGCGATAGGAACGCAGCAAGGTTTCGTTGATGAGGTCCTCCGGCGCCGATAGACGCGCGGCGATTTCAGGCGTGCACAGCAGCGCGAGCGGCGCATCGAGCAGCCGGGTCGCGAGCGAGCCGGGCCACGTGCCGTCGCCGAAGCGGATCGCGAAGTCGAGACCCTCGGTGGCGAGGTCGACCCGATTGTTATTCGTCAGCAGCCGCAATTCGACGAACGGATGCGCGTCGCGAAACGATTTGAGGCGCGGCATCAGCCAGCCCACCGCGAACGTGCCGACCACGCCGACCGTCAATACTTCGTGAAAGTGGCCGCCTTCGAAGCGCTTGAGCACGGCCTCGATGCGATCGAACGCGTCGGTGAGGACCGGGCGCAGCGCGAGTCCTTCGTCGGTCATCGCGAGGCCGCGCGGCAGGCGCTTGAAAAGCGCGGTGCCCAGGCGCTCCTCCAACGCTCTGACCTGCTGGCTGACGGCCGCCTGGGTGACGTTCAGTTCAAACGCGGCGCGCGTGAAGCTCAAATGCCGCGCGGACGATTCGAAGGCGCGCAGCGCGTTCAATGGGAGGTAAGGTCTCATGGCAAAGGCATAAGATTTTCTTGTGAGTCGGCTAACTTATCATCGTTTGTCAGCGGCTCGCGGAAAACCGATAGTTGCGGCTCACACAAGGAGCGGCAAATGATAACCAGACGGAAATTCGCGGGTGCATTGCTGGGTGCGTCGATAGCTGGGGTTGCGGTTGGCAGTGCCGGCGCGTTCGCGAAAGTGGTGAAGACAGGCGCGACGGCGCCGGGGCGTGGCTTGGCCAAGGCGGATCTGATTCGTCAACGGCTCAAGGACATCGAGGCGGAAAGTGGTGGGCGACTGGGCGTGTCGATTGTCGATACGACGTCGGGCTTGCATGCCGGCTTGCGCACCGATGAACGCTTTCCGATGTGCAGTACGTTCAAATTGCTGGCGGCGGCGGCCGTGCTGGCACGCACGGATCGCGGGCAGGAGGATTTGCAACGGCGCATCGTGTTCTCTCAACGCGATCTCGTGTCGTATTCGCCGGCCACGAGCCAACACATCCGCGAGCGTACCGGTGAGGCCGGCATGAGCGTCGCGCAATTGTGCAAGGCGGCGATCACGCTCAGCGACAACACGGCGGCCAATCTGTTGCTGGCGAGCATGGGCGGTCCGGCGGGATTGACGGCATTCGCGCGCAGTCTGGGCGACGGCATCACGCGACTCGATCGCAACGAGCCGACCTTGAACGAAGCCATTCCCGGCGATCCGCGCGACACGACCACGCCCAACGCGATGCTCGGCAATCTACGCGAGCTTGTGTTGGGCGAGCGTTTGTCGTCGTCGTCGAAGGCGCAATTGCTGGCGTGGCTCGCCGCCAACGAGACGGGCGGCGCACGGATTCGCGCGAAGCTGCCGAAGGATTGGGGCGTCGGCGACAAAACCGGCACGGGCGATCGCGGCACCGCGAACGACGTGGCGATTCTGTGGCCGCCGGGACGCGGTCCGGTTCTCGTGGCCGTCTATCTGACCGAAACGAGCGGCAATGCGGCGCGCTGCAATGCGGCGATTGCGAATGTGGGCGCGCTGGTGGTGGCGTCGGTTCAGGCTTGACGGGCGAACGGGCCTATCAGGCGTGCAGCGAACGTGCTTGCTTTAGACGGCCCGACGCAAGCAGCACGCGGTTCCGTGCTGATGAGCCAATGTGCGCCAGCGCGTGCTGCTGTTAAACGCCCGCCAGCGCCGGCAGTTCCACGCCGTACGACAGGTGCTCGCGGCGGTTGGTCGTTTGTGACGGACGTGTCGCGTGGTTCACATGCTGTGCGTTTTCGACTCGCGTCGCCAGGCACGCCGGATAGCGCGCGTTCTTTTTCTCGAGAATCGCGCGGCTCAGAAACTCCGCGCTGTACGCATTCAGCAAATGGGCATGATGCGCTTCGATGTAAGCGGCGATCCGCGCCTGCTCGCCGTCGATTGCGGCCAGCGACGTCAGCGTGTGGACGTCCCAACGAAAGCGCAGGCCGAGTTCATCGAAAGCGGTGTTATAGGCGCACAGTTGCGCCTGGATGTCGGCATCGAGCGCGCTGTCGTGAGCGTCGAATTGAGAGGGGTTCATGATCGTCTCCTTCAGACAGGTGGCATGAACCCAGAATAAAAGCGACGGTGAATAAACAACAGTTAAAGTTATTGTGAATGACGATAGTGTTTTGTTTATGCAGCCCGAAATGCGCGCCCTCTAAACCATCGCCCTCAAGACACTTTCGGACTGCCCATGCAGCAGGTTTGCGTCGATGTGAGTGATCTGGGCGATGCGCGCCGCGCCTTCGCTGATCAAAAAGTCCTTGAACGCCGCGGCCACCGGCGGCAAGCGCTTGTTCTTGCGATGCACCACGTACCAGTCGAGCATCAGAGGAAAGCCGACCACATCCAGCACCGCGAGATTGCCGACCTGCAATTCGAGGCTGATGGTATGCGCGGAGAGAAACGCGAGACCCATGCCGGCAATCACGGCCTGCTTGATCGTCTCGGTGCTGCGGATTTCCATGGCGATGTTGAGGCGCCCCATGCCGCCGGCAAAACCTTCTTCCATTGAATGCCAGGTGTCCGAGCCCTTCTCGCGAACAATGAACGGCTCCTTGCAGAGCGTCGAAAGCGCAATGCGCTTCTTGCCGACCAGCGGATGCCTGGGCGGCGCAACGATCACATAAGGATGCGGCGCGAACGATTCGTTGCGCGTGTCGAGATCGAGCGGCGGACGCACCATGATCGCCAGATCGGTCAGGTTGTGCGTGAGTTGTTGCAGCAGTCCCTCGCGATTGTGCACTGCGAGGTTGAGCCGCACGCCTTCATTGCGCCGCGTGAATTCGCCTAACAGGCGCGGGAAAAAATAATCGCCCGCGCTGATTACCGCGATGTTGAGCTGACCGCCCGCGATGCCTTGCAAGCGGCCCATCGCTCCGTCCATTTCCCGGAACTGTTCGATGATCGAGCGCGCGTAGTGAAGCATTTCCGAGCCCGCCGGCGTCAGATAGATTTTTTTGCCGAGTTGCTCGAATAGCGCGAGACCGGCATGCTCTTCGAGTTGCTTGACCTGGGTGGAGACGGCGGGCTGCGTGAGGCACAGTTCATCGGCGGCACGCGAAAAACTCAGGTGCCGGGCGACCGTCTCGAAGATCTTCAGTTGGCGCAGCGTCGCGTTTCTCATGGACGTTACTCAGTAAGGGCAAACCCCACGTATTAGGGATGCCTAATGCAAACCATAAAATGTTTTAACTTTCGCTGATTGCTGTTCTCGCGCAGCATGCCTTCAGACCTGCTGCCCGCGCAACTCTTTTATTCCAGTCGCCGCGCGGTCAACGGGGACAAGGGTTTTCATCAATGCAATTCCTCTGGCCGACCATTGGCGTCTCATCGCAGCAGATCAAACGGCGATGAGGCAATTCGATCAGTCAGTCCAACGCGCCGATCGAGCGCGACGGAATCTACAGGAGAGACGGAGACATGGGATATCCCAACGTAGCCCAGCGAGGCACCGCGCCATTCACGCATAACCGCTGGGTGCAACTGGCAATCGGCATCGTGTGTATGGGGCTAGTCGCGAACCTGCAATATGCGTGGACGCTGTTCGTCGTACCAATGGACAACGCGCACCATTGGGGCCAGGCCGCGATTCAGACCGCGTTCACCATTTTCATCGTCACGGAAACGTGGCTCGTGCCCGTTGAAGGGTGGCTCGTCGACAAGTTCGGGCCGCGCCCCGTTGTGATCGGTGGCTCGTTGTGCGCGGCGCTAGGCTGGATCATCGACGCGCATGCAAGCAGTCTCACCGAGCTTTACGTCGCGGCGGTGATCGCCGGTATCGGCGCAGGTTGCGTGTATGGCACCTGTGTCGGCACGGCGCTCAAATGGTTTCCCGACAAGCGCGGTCTCGCGGCCGGCTTGACCGCGGCGGGTTTCGGCGCGGGCGCGGCCGTCACCGTGATTCCGATCGCCAACATGATTCAGCGCTCGGGCTACGAGCACACGTTCATGTTCTTCGGCATTTTCCAGGGCGTCTGCATTTTGCTGCTCGCCACCATGCTGATACGCCCGAAGCCGCCCGCAACGGCAGTCGCGGCCAAGCGCGTGGTCGCCACCAAGATCGATTACACGCCCGGCCAGATGATCCGTTCGCCGCTCTTCTGGGTGCTGTATCTGATGTTCGTGTTCGTTGCCGCCGGCGGCATCATCGCGACCGCGCAGCTTGGACCCATCGCGAAGGAATACGGCTTTGCCAAGCTGCCTGTCAATTTGATGGGCATCACGCTGCCGCTGTTGACGATGACGCTGTCGATCGACAATCTGTGCAACGGCTTCACGCGTCCGTTGTGCGGTTTTCTGTCGGACCGAATCGGCCGCGAAAACACGATGTTCATGATCTTTCTCGGCGAAGGCGTCGCGCTGCTCGGGCTGATGGAATTCGGCCATAACCCGTACGCGTTCATGTTCTTCGCGGCCGCCGTGTTCCTGTGCTGGGGCGAGATCTTCTCGATCTTCCCGGCGACCTGCGCGGACACGTTCGGCAGTAAATACGCCGCCGCTAACGCGGGCACGCTTTACACCGCGAAGGGCACCGCATCGATGCTGGTGCCGATCGCCTCGGTGCTGTCGGCGAACGGCGGGTGGAGCACGGTGTTCATTTCAGCGGCGGTGGTGTCGATCGCGGCGGCCGTGTCTGCGAAATTCATCCTCGCGCCAATGAGAAAGCGCTGGATCGAGAACAGTTCCAGCGCGTCGGCCAGCGTGGTCGTCGCGGAAGCGCGGTCGTAGCCATTGGCTGCTCTCGCCTGGGTCAACGCGTGAGCCTGTAGTCGCTCGCTCACGATTCAACGGAAGGTGATGTCCCATCGTGGCGTGAGCTGCGGCGGCGACAACACACCCTCCACGGCGTTATTCGACAGCGCCGCGTCGCGACCTTTGCAGCTTCGCCTGCAAGGGTCGCTTTCCGCATTCCCTCTTCATATAGGTAAAGCGCGGGCCGCGCGGCATCCGCACGTCTGTCGATACGCGTGGATCGCACTCACTAGACTTATGTAGATATGTGATATATGGTATATAAAAAGCCCAATGAGTAGCACAGGTGCCCCGGACAACGGCCACCTTGAACCTGGAAAGCACTGTCAATGGCTGATACGCAAACCGATGTTCGCCCAATGGCGTTGCCATTGACGCTCGAGCCGATCAACGCGACGGCTTCGCTGCGCGACCAGGCCTACGCAAAGCTGAAGCAGGCGATTGCCGAAGCCGACATCTATCGCTCGCGCGAAGAGATCCGGCTCGACGAAAGAGAATTGACGGAGGCGCTCGGCGTAAGCCGCACGCCGGTTCGCGAAGCGATGACGCTGCTCGAACAGGAAGGTTTTCTGCGCACGGTGCCGCGCCGCGGCATCTACATTCAGCGCAAGACGAAGAAAGAGATCGTCGACATGATCTACATGTGGGCGGCGCTCGAAAGCATGGCCGCGCGCCTGGCGACGCGGCGCGCATCGGAGAGCGAGATTGCCGGTCTCAGGCGCATGTTCGACGACTTCCGCGATACCACGCCGGCCGAGCATATCGACGAGTATTCGGAAGCGAACATCGCGTTTCATCAGGCGATCGTGCAACTCTCGCAATCGCAGATTCTGCTCGACACGATGAAGAATCTGTTCGTACACGTGCGCGCGATCCGCAAAATGACCATTTCGCAAAGCAACCGGGCATCGCGCTCGATTGTCGATCACATGCGCATTATCGAGGCGTTGGAGCGGCGCGATACCGAGTTGGTCGAGAGCCTCGTGCGCCAGCATTCGCTCGAGCTGGCGGCGTTTGTCGAGGCCAACTGCGATTTCCTCGACTGAGCTTCCGGCTGGTTGGTGGGGCGGCGTAGCCGCTAGCTGTATCAAGCCAGCAGTCGGCACGTACCTATAAGAATCCCTGAAGAGCATCCCTAAAGGCACTGTCACGCGTCGAGCGTTGCGGTGCTTTTTTGCGTCCACGGGCATGGCGTTCCTCGGCAACCAACGCAGCCTGCAAATTTCTTTCATCCGGCGCTCGCCCGCCGGCGCTACCGAGAAAAACGCCGTCTTTGTGGTTTGTGCAATGCAAACCTTCTGCCCCGAATACGCCTTAAATCCAGACCTCGCGCACAAGCTGCAACGCAGCAATCCCATCTCTTCCGCAAAATAGGCTTGAACTAATACTGTGTGTGGAATATTGTATATCACGAACCACACAACGCCCCGTCACGGAGGAGAGACGTCATGGCAGAAGCCGACAGCACGACAGTAGAAGAGACATTGAAACAACAGGCGACCGAGACGACCGACGGATTCCATCTCGTCATCGACGCGCTGAAACTGAACGACATCGACACCATCTTTGGGCTGGTCGGTATCCCCATCACCGATCTCGCACGGCTCGCGCAAGCGGAAGGCATGCGCTTCATCGGCTTTCGTCATGAACAGCACGCGGGCAACGCGGCGGCGATCGCCGGCTTCATGACGCAGAAGCCGGGTATCTGTCTGACGGTGTCGGCGCCGGGCTTTCTGAACGGCCTCACGGCGCTCGCCAACGCGACGACCAACTGCTTCCCGATGATCCTGATCAGCGGTTCGAGCGAGCGTGAAATCGTCGATCTGCAGCAAGGCGATTACGAGGAAATGGACCAGTTGAACGCGGCCAAGCCCTACGCGAAGGCCGCCTATCGCGTGCTGCACGCGGAAGACATCGGCGTCGGCGTGGCGCGCGCGATTCGCGCCGCGGTGTCCGGGCGTCCCGGCGGCGTGTATCTCGACCTGCCGGCCAAGCTGCTCGCGCAAACGCTCGATGCGGTGAAGGCCCAGCAGTCGCTGATCAAAGTAGTCGACGCCGCGCCGCGCCAATTGCCGGCGCCTGACTCGGTCAAGCGCGCGATCGATGTGTTGAAGAGCGCGAAGCGTCCGCTGATTTTGCTCGGCAAGGGCGCGGCCTATGCGCAGGCCGACGCGGAGATTCGCGCGTTCGTCGAGCAAAGCGGCATTCCGTATCTGCCGATGTCGATGGCCAAGGGCCTGTTGCCGGATACGCACGAGCAATCGGCGTCGGCGGCGCGCTCGTTCGTATTGCAGGAAGCGGACGTGGTCGTGCTGATCGGCGCGCGCCTGAACTGGCTGCTCTCGCATGGCAAGGGCAAGACGTGGGGCGCGGAGCCGAAGAAGTTCGTGCAGGTGGATATTTCGCCGACCGAAATCGACAGCAACGTCGCGATTGCCGCGCCGGTGATCGGCGATATCGGCTCCTGCGTGGCGGCGCTGCGCGCCGGGCTCGATGCGGGCTTCAGGAAGCCGGGCACGGAATGGACGGGTGCGATCGCCGAACGCAAGAACAAGAATCTCGCGAAGATGGCCGCGACGCTCGACAAGAATCCGTCGCCGATGAATTTCCACAGCGCGTTGCGGGCAATCCGCGATGTGCTGAAGACGCGCCCCGACATCAACGTCGTCAACGAAGGCGCGAATACGCTCGACTACGCGCGCAGCATCATCGACATGTACGAGCCGCGCAAGCGCTTCGATTCGGGCACGTGGGGAATCATGGGCATCGGCATGGGCTTCGCGATCGGCGCGGCGGTGACGAGCGGCAAGCAGGTCGTCGCGATCGAAGGCGACAGCGCGTTCGGCTTCAGCGGCATGGAACTCGAAACCATCTGCCGTTACGACTTGCCGGTTTGCACGATCGTGTTCAACAACAACGGCGTGTATCGCGGCACCGACGTGAACCCCACCGGGGGCAAGGACGTCGCGCCGACCGTGTTCGTGAAGGGCGCGCGCTACGACAAGATGATCGAGGCATTCGGCGGTATCGGCCACAACGCCACCACGCCGGAAGAACTGACGAAGGCGCTGCTCGAGGCGATCGCATCGGGCAAGCCGACCTTGATCAATGCCGTCATCGACGAAGCGGCGGGCACCGAAAGCGGCCGCCTGACGAATCTGAATCCGCAAAGCGCGGCGATGAAAAAGTAACCCAGAGCAACCACGGAGATACAAAGTGACCAAACCTCTCGAAGGCATCAAGATCATCGACTTCACCCACGTCCAGGCGGGTCCCGCGTGCACGCAGTTGCTTGCCTGGTTCGGAGCCGACGTGATCAAGGTTGAAAGGCCGGGTTCCGGCGACGTGACGCGCAACCAGTTGCGCGACATTCCCGACGCCGACGCGTTGTACTTCACGATGCTCAACAGCAACAAGAAGTCGTTGACGCTGGACACGAAAAAACCCGAGGGCAAGGAGATCCTCGAAAAGCTCGTCCGCGAATCGGACGTGCTGGTCGAGAACTTCGGCCCCGGCGCGTTGGACCGCATGGGCTTTTCGTGGGAACGCCTGAACGAACTCAATCCGAAGATGATCGTGGCTTCGGTGAAGGGCTTCAGCGACGGCCATCATTACGACGACCTGAAGGTCTACGAAAACGTCGCGCAATGCGCGGGCGGCGCGGCGTCGACCACCGGCTTCTGGGACGGTCCGCCGACCATCAGCGCCGCGGCGCTGGGCGACAGCAACACCGGCATGCATCTGGCAATCGGCATCCTGACCGCGCTGATCGGCCGCGACAAAACCGGCAAGGGCCAGAAGGTCGCGGTGTCGATGCAGGACAGCGTGCTGAACCTGTGCCGCGTGAAGTTGCGCGACCAGCAGCGTCTCGAACGCGTGGGCTATCTTGAGGAATATCCGCAATATCCGCACGGCGAATTCAGCGACGTGGTGCCGCGCGGCGGCAATGCGGGCGGCGGCGGCCAGCCGGGCTGGGTGCTCAAGTGCAAGGGCTGGGAAACCGATCCGAACGCGTACATCTACTTCACGATCCAGGGCCATGCATGGGAGCCGATCTGCAGGGCAATCGGCAAACCCGAATGGATCGACGATCCGGCCTACAAGACCGCTGAAGCGCGTCAACCGCATATCTTCGATATCTTCGGCACCATCGAAACCTGGCTCGCCGACAAGACCAAGTTCGAAGCGGTCGACATCCTGCGCAAGTTCGACATTCCCTGCGCGCCGGTGCTGACGATGAAGGAACTGGCGAACGACCCGTCGCTGCGCGCGAGCGGCACGATCGTCGAGGTGCCGCACAAGAAACGCGGCACGTATCTGACGGTCGGCAGCCCGATCAAGTTCTCGGACCTGAAGCCGGAAGTCACCGCGTCGCCGCTGCTCGGCGAACACACCGACGAAGTGCTGGCGAGCCTTGGCTACAGTCAGCAGGAAATCTTCAATCTGCGCGAAGTGAAAGCGGTTTAACGGTGTCACGCAGGGCCGGCTTCATGCCGGCGCCTGGCGGATACGGCGTCTGTCGCGGACGCCGTATCCGGCTCAACGATCAGCGTCATAACTTGTGAGGGGAGCGCCAACCATGCAAACAACAACCATCGACTTCGAGCAGCTCGTCAACGCAATCGGCGACGCGATCATCATCTCCGACGCCACCGGCAGCATCACGTTATGGAACCCCGCGGCCGAGCGCATGTTCGGCTTCACGCAAGCCGAGGCGTTGGGAAAGTCGCTGGATCTGATCATCCCCGAGCGTTTGCGCGGCCGTCACTGGGACGGCTATCACAAGACCATGACAACGGGCGAAACCCGTTATGGCAACGACGTGCTACGCGTTCCCGCCGCGCATAAGGACGGCCGCTCGCTGTCGATCGCCTTCACGGTTGCGTTGCTGCATTCGCCGCAAAACGAATTGACCGGCATCGTCGCCGTGATTCGCGACGAAACCAGTCGCTTCCAGGAAGATCGCGCGCTGCGCAAGCGCCTCGCGGAACTGGAAGCGTCGGCAGGCGCTTGAGTGGTCGCACAGGAGAATTCCGATGCACGTAGAAGTATTGGGCAAGTACCGGCTCGAGTTGTCCGCGATGCAATGGATTCACAACGGCGGTTGGGCCGCCTACGTGGCGATTCGCACGGTCGAGGAAAACCATTCGGCGCAGCCCGATCTGCTGCCGTATCAGCAGGTGGTCGACGAAGCGATTTTTGAAAGCGAGGCGGCGGCGATTGCCGGGGCGCGCCGTGTCGCGATGGCATTGCTCACGCCCGCCGCCCGAAAACGCTAAGCCCGCATTGCATACGACGTCGCGGCACGCGCCCGGCCGGCTCGTCCAGAACAACCACGATTAATTCAGGGAGACCCGACATGGGCAAAGCATTGGAGGATGTGAGAATCCTCGACTTCACGCATGTGCAGTCGGGCCCGACCTGCACGCAGTTGCTGGCATGGTTCGGCGCCGACGTCATCAAGGTCGAGCGGGCGGGAGCGGGCGACATCACGCGCGAGCAATTGCGTGACATCCCCGAAGCGGACAGCCTTTACTTCACGATGCTCAACCACAACAAGCGCTCGATCACGATCGACACGAAGCATCCTGAAGGCAAGCTGGTTCTCGAGGAACTGATCCAGTCGTGCGACGTGCTGGTGGAGAATTTCGCACCCGGCGCGCTCGACCGGATGGGCTTCACCTGGGAGCGCATCCAGGAACTCAATCCGCGCATGATCGTCGCCTCGGTGAAGGGCTTCGGCCCCGGTCCCTATGAAGATTGCAAGGTGTACGAGAACGTGGCGCAGTGCGTCGGCGGCGCGGCCTCGACAACCGGTTTCGACGATGGCCCGCCCGTGGTGACCGGCGCGCAGATCGGCGACAGCGGCACGGGCCTGCATCTCGCGCTCGGCATCGTCACGGCGCTCTATCAACGCAAATCGACGGGACGCGGCCAACATGTGCTGGCCGCGATGCAGGACGGCGTGCTCAATCTGTGCCGCGTGAAGTTGCGCGACCAGCAGCGGCTGGAACGCACCGGCGTGATGAAAGAGTACCCGCAACATCCGAACGGCATATTCGGCGAAGCGGTGCCGCGCGCGGGCAACGCATCCGGCGGCGGTCAGCCTGGCTGGATTCTCAAATGCAAGGGCTGGGAAACCGACCCGAACGCGTATATCTACTTCATCGCGCAGGCCCCTGTATGGGCCAAAATCTGCAACGTGATCGGCCGTGAAGAATGGACCACGGACCCGAACTACGCGACGCCCGCCGCGCGCCTGCCGCATCTGAAAGACATTTTCGCCGAGGTCGAGCGCTGGACCATGACCAAGACGAAGTTCGAGGCGATGGCCATCCTCAACAAATACGACATTCCGTGCGGCCCGATTCTCTCCATGAAAGAGATCGCGGAAGAGCCGTCGCTGCGCAAGACCGGCACGATCGTCGAAGTCGATCATCCGGTGCGCGGCAAGTATCTGACGGTCGGCAATCCGATCAAGCTGTCGGACAGTCCCACTGAAGTCACGCGCTCGCCGCTCCTCGGCGAACACACCGACGAGGTGATGGCCGAACTCGGCTACACCGCCGACCAGATCGCTCATTTGCGCACCGTCGGCGCGATTTGAGCGCGTCGGCGGCGACCGCCCACGGCGTTCCGACGCACGCATAACAAGACCTTGCGGCGCGACCTTTCCGGTCGCGTCATCGCAACACCAATATTGCAGGAGACAATCCGATGACAGCGTGGATACGTTTTCGTCTTGCCGATGGCCATACGCGCTTCGGAATACTCGATGCGGAAAGCGTCACTGAATACGCCGGCGACATGTTCGGCGATGCCATATCGACCGGCCACGTGCACGGCGTCGATGAACTGACGCTGCTGAGCCCGTGCGTGCCGACCAAGGTCGTCGCGTTGTGGAATAACTTCTATGCGCTCTCCGAGAAACTCGGCAAGGCGCCGCCCGCGCATCCGCTCTTTCTGATCAAGCCGCCGACCTCGGTGATCGGTCAACGCGAACCGATCCGGCGGCCGCCTGCATACGGCGGCAAGATCG
The DNA here is from genome assembly GCF_049177125.1 of Paraburkholderia sp. DD10. Classification (NCBI taxonomy): domain Bacteria; kingdom Pseudomonadati; phylum Pseudomonadota; class Betaproteobacteria; order Burkholderiales; family Burkholderiaceae; genus Paraburkholderia; species Paraburkholderia sp. DD10. The sequence goes on from NZ_CP185392.1 coordinate 374,974, forward strand.
CCTACGAAGGCGAGCTCGCCATCGTGATCGGCAAGCGTTGCGGCAACGTATCGGTCGAAGCGGCGAGCGACCACATCTTCGGCTACACCTGCATCAACGATGTCACCGCCGCCGAACTGCTGAACGAAGACGTCAATTTCGCGCAGTGGTGCCGCTCGAAGGGCTTCGACACGTTTAGCTGCATCGGCCCCGCGATCCAGCGCGAGTTCGACTGGCGCGCGGCGCGCGTGGTGACGACGCTCGACGGCGTCGAGCGGCAGAACTATCCGCTCGCGGACATGATCTTTTCGCCCGCCGAACAGGTGAGCCTGATTTCGCAGGACATGACGCTGGAGCCGGGCGACGTGATCGCGTGCGGCACGTCGATCGGCGTGGGCTCGATCAAGGACGGCGCGACGGTCGACGTAGCGATCGACGGCATCGGCGTCCTCTCGAACACGCTCGCGCTGGAGAGTTGACATGCCGATGACGATTGCCGTGCCGCGCGAGATCCGCGACGGCGAAAGGCGGGTGGCCGCGACGCCCGAAACGGTCGGGCAGTTGCTGAAGCTCGGCTTCGCGGTGAATGTGGAAACCGAAGCCGGCGTGCGCGCGTCGTTCGATGACGATGCGTACCGCGCGGCGGGCGCGCAGATCGTGAGCGACACCCGCGCCTTGTGGGCCGATGCCGATATCGTGATCAAGGTGCGCGCACCGGAATATCACCCCGCGCTCGGCGTCAGCGAAACCTCGCTGCTCAAAGCGGGCGCCACGCTGATCAGTTTCATCTGGCCCGCGCAGAACGCGACGCTGCTCGAACAACTCGCCGAGCGCGGCGTGAACGCGATGGCGATGGACAGCGTGCCGCGCATCTCGCGTGCGCAGAAGCTCGACGCGCTGAGTTCGATGGCGAACATGGCCGGCTATCGCGCGGTGATCGAGGCGGCGCAGCACTTCGGCCGCGTCTTCACCGGGCAGATCACCGCGGCGGGCAAGATGCCGCCGGCGAAGGTGATGGTGATCGGCGCGGGCGTCGCGGGGCTGGCGGCGATCGGCGCGGCGCGCGGGCTCGGCGCGATCGTGCGGGCGTTCGATACGCGCCCGGAAGTCGAGCAGCAGGTCGAAAGCATGGGCGCTGAATTCCTCAAGCTTGACGTCGAGGAAGAAGGCAGCGGCGCGGGCGGCTACGCGAAGCAGATGAGCGCGAAGTTCATCGAGGCGGAAATGGCGTTGTTCGCCGCGCAGGCGAAAGAGGTCGACATCATCATCACGACCGCGCTGATTCCCGGCAAGCCGGCGCCGAAGCTGATTACTGCTGCGATGGTCGCGGGCATGCGGCCGGGCAGCGTGATCGTCGATATGGCGGCGGAGCAGGGCGGCAATTGCGAACTGACGCAGCCGGGCGTCGTGGCCGCCGTCAACGGTGTGACGATCATCGGCTACACCGACTTGCCGAGCCGGATGGCGACGCAATCGAGCCAGCTTTACGGCACCAACATCCGGCATCTGCTCACCGATCTGACGCCGCAAAAAGACGGCATCGCGCGTATCGACATGAACGACGATGTGATGCGCGGCGCGACCGTGGTGTACGAAGGGCAAATCAGTTGGCCGCCGCCGCCGCCGAAACAGGCGGCGATCGCGGTGCACAAGCCGGCGCCCGCGAAGGCCGCCGCCATTGCCGCCGATGCGAAGGAACCGGCTCGCGGCTCGCGCTCTACGTCGCTGATTCTGCTCGCGGTCGCCGCCTTGGGGCTGCTCGCGTTGGGCGCGGTCGCGCCGCCCGCCTTCGTCGCGCACCTGACCGTGTTCGTGCTCGCGGTGTTCGTCGGCTATCAGGTGGTATGGAACGTGACGCCCGCGTTGCACACGCCGCTGATGAGCGTGACCAACGCGATCAGCGGAATCATCGTGATCGGCGCGCTGCTGCAACTCGGCACGCCGAACGCGCTGGTCACGGTGCTCGGCGGCATCGCATTGCTGGTCGCCACGATCAACATCGCCGGCGGGTTCCTCGTGACCCAGCGGATGCTGAAGATGTTTCAGCGCAACTAAGGAGAAGTCATGCTGAACGGAATCGGCAACATCGCGTATCTCGGCGCAAGCACGCTGTTCATTCTCAGCCTGCGTGGCCTGAGTCATCCAAGCAGCGCGCGGCGCGGCAATCTGTACGGCGTCGCCGGCATGCTGATCGCGGTCGTCGCGACGCTTCTGATCGCGCAAGGCGCGGGCATCGAGGTCGTGCTGGCCGCAGCCGTGATCGGCGCGGCAATCGGCGCATTGCTCGCGCGCCGTGTCGAGATGACGCAAATGCCGCAACTGGTCGCGGTCCTGCACAGCTTCGTCGGACTTGCCGCGGTGCTGATCGGCGTCACCAATTATCTGATGCCCGCCGGCGAACTCGGCGGAGCCGAACGCGCGATCCATCTGATCGAGATCTACCTCGGCGTGTTTATCGGCACGGTCACGTTCACCGGTTCGATCGTCGCGTTCCTCAAGCTGCAAGGCACGGTGAGCGGCAAGCCGCTCGTCATTCCGGGCCGGCATCTGCTGAATCTCGCGGTGCTCGTGCTGTGCATCGCGATCGGCTATCGCTTTCTTGCGGTGCCGGCGGGCACCGACGGCGTCGTTGCGTTGCTCGCGATGATCGTGCTGGCCGGCGCGCTCGGCGTGCATCTGGTGATGGCGATCGGCGGCGCGGATATGCCGGTCGTCGTCTCGATGCTGAACAGCTATTCCGGCTGGGCGGCGGCCGCCACCGGCTTCATGCTGAGCAACGATCTGCTGATCACGACCGGCGCGCTGGTCGGCTCTAGCGGCGCGATTCTCAGCTACATCATGTGCCGCGCGATGAACCGCAGTTTCATTTCGGTGATTCTCGGCGGCTTCGGCGCGGCAAGCGGCACCAGTTCGGCGGATATCGCGGGCGAAGTCGTGCCGACCACCGTCGATGAAGTCTGCGCGATTCTGCGCGACGCGTCCGAGGTCATCATCGTGCCGGGCTACGGCATGGCGGTCGCGCAGGCGCAAACGACGATCAGCGACATCACGCGCAAGCTCGAAGGGCTCGGCGTGCGCGTGCGCTTCGGCATCCATCCGGTGGCTGGGCGCTTGCCGGGCCACATGAACGTGCTGCTCGCGGAAGCGAAAGTGCCGTACGACATCGTGCTCGAAATGGATGAGATCAACGAGGACTTCACCAACACGGACGTCGTGCTCGTGATCGGCGCGAACGACATCGTCAACCCTGGCGCGCTCGAAGATCCGGGCAGCCCGATCGCGGGCATGCCGGTGCTCGAAGTGTGGAAGGCGCGCACGGTGGTCGTGTCGAAACGCAGCATGGCGACCGGTTACGCGGGTGTCGACAATCCGCTCTTTTACAAGGACAACACGCGGATGCTGTTCGGCGATGCGAAGGGCAGCGTCGACGCGTTGCTCCGGCAATTAGAGGCGGCTTAAAGAATCCATCGAGGAACGCAGCGAAAACAACACGGGAAGCGGTCCGGAAAGCGGCCCGAGAAGCCCCACCGCCGCCAACGACGGAGACAAAAAACGTGCCTAAAAAAAACCTGGCCTCTGCCGCGGTGCGCTGGCTGCTGAGCTTCGCGCCGCATCCGGTGACGGCGAAATGGCCGGAGCGTTTCCGATCGTGTGTCGGCGCGCTCTTCGGCATCGCGTTCACCGGCGGTTCGATGTATTTTCTGGTCGGCGCGGACGCGGCGATGCCGCTGCTGGTCGCGCCGATGGGCGCATCGGCCGTGCTGCTGTTCGGCGTGCCGGCGAGCCCGCTGGCGCAACCTTGGTCGATCATCGGCGGCAATCTGGTATCGGCCGTGGTCGGCGTTGCCTGTGCGAGCTGGATCGCCAATCCGGTTGTGGCCGCGACGCTCGCGGTGTCGCTCGCGATCTGCGCAATGTTTGCGCTGCGCTGTGTGCATCCGCCGTCAGGGGCGGTTGCGTTGACGGCGGTGTTGGGCGGTCCCGCGATCCACGCAATGGGCTACCGCTTCGTACTCGAGCCGATTGCGATTCAGTCGATCGCGCTGCTCTGCGCGGCGCTCGTGTTTCATGCGCTGACGGGGCATCGTTATCCGCACGTTCCCGCGCAGAATCCGCAGCCCGGCGCGGCCCCGACGCCGGGTTTCACACGGGCCGATCTGGATGCGGTGCTCGCCAAACGCAGCGAATGGCTCGATATCGACGCCGACGATCTCGAAGCGCTGCTGCACGAAACGCAATTGCAGGGCTATACCCGCGCGCTGAACCAGTTGACGTGCGCCACCATCATGTCGCGGCCGACAGCGGCCAGCGCGGCCAGCGCGGCCAGCGCGGCCAGCGTGGCAAGCGCGCACGCCGAGCCGCGCGCGGCCAGCGTGAACACGCCGATCGCCGAGCTCGTGCCGCTGTTCGCGAATCACGGCCATCATCACATTCCGGTGCTGGACGCCGAGCGGCGACTCGTCGGGATGGTGACGCCGAGCGATGTGATCGCCGGCTTGCATCGTCACGCGCAACGCTCGCCGCGACGCGCCGCGTAGGCTCGAATGCGAACCCCGCGCGGACAGCGCAATGGATCGGATCAGACCGCCATGCGCCGAAGCATGTTCAGCAGCGTGTCGAATGAAAGCGGCTTGCGCGCGTATTCGATGACGGGATTCGGCTGCACGGGAATGTCCGCCGCCGCGCTGCACAGAATGATCGGTATCGCGCGCAGTTCCGGGTCCTCGTACAGCGCCGCGCACAGTTGCAGCCCCGACATGACCGGCATCATGCAGTCCGACACGACGACGTCGGGGCGAGTCTTGCGTATCTGTTCGAGCGCGGCGGCGCCATTCGACGCCGTCAGCACCGTGTAGCCGTGCCGCTCCAGCAGCAGTCGCCAGACCGTGAGAATGTCGAACTCGTCGTCCACGACCAGGATGGTTTTCATGAGCGGCTACGTCATGCGTCGCGGCTGTAGCGTGGCGGACAGGCCGGGACTCGAATACACGCTCGCGGGACTGAGCGCGCACTCCGCCACGTCGAGGCCTTGCGACGAAATCACGAGCTCGCGCAGGGACGTCTCGTGCGCGCTTTCGCGCTGCTTGACCACCGAGATCATGCGCCGCAACCCCGACTCGGTTTCGGCGTAACGCAACAGCACCAGGTTTTCGGTCAACGCCGAAACCCGCACGCCTCTCGCATGGCCGGGGTCGGCGTAAAGCGGCAGCTCTTCTGTCACCAGCGTGGTGACGGCGGCTTCGCGAAGCTGATGCTGCAGGGCGTTGAGAAACAGCCCGAAGCGTTCGGTGCGCAACGCCGAATCGCGGAAACCTTCCATGCCGTCGATCACGATGCGCGACGCGCCGATCTTCCTGACCGTGGCGAGCGCGGTCGCCGCGAGTTCGTCGACCGCAAGCTCGATCGCGGGTTGCCATTGAATGACGAGACGGCCGTCGTTGTACGCGTCGGTCAGCGCGATCGATACCGCCTCGGCTTTGCCGATGAGCCGCTGCGGTCCTTCGTAAAAGCCGAGATAGACGCAGCGTTCGTCGCGCGCCACGCCGGCGGCCAGAAACTGCAGACCGAGCAGGGTCTTGCCCGCGCCCGACGGTCCCATCAGCGTGGTGGTCGAGCCTTGCGCGAAGCCGCCGCCGAGCAGGCTGTCCAGATGCGGCAAGCCGAAACCCAGGCGCGCTTTCAGATCGACCGGACCCGGCTGCGCGGCGCACTGCGCTTCGAGGCGCGGGAACATCAGCAGCCCGCTTTCGGCGATGCGAAAGAAGTGCCTGCCCATCAGGTGATTGCGGGCGCGCATCTTGTGCACTTCGATTTCGCGGGCGCGGCGCATGCCGTCGCCATGGCGGTTCAGTTCGATCAGGCCGTCAACGAGCGTGTGTTCGGGATGCGGCTCGTTGCCGGAGAGCGGCGCGAGCAGCAAGGTCGTGCAATTCATGGCCGCGACCAGCGCGTTCAACTCGTGAATGAACTTCGACAGCGCGAGTTCGGTTTCGCTGAATTCACGCGCGCTGCGAAAGCCGTCAATGATCATCAGGCTCGGGCGATAGTCGTAGATGCTGGAGGCGATCAGCCTGAGAAAACCGTCGAGACCGTCCTGCATCAACTCGTGATAGCCGGAGATGAACAGCATTTGCTGCGCGACCGCTTTCTCGTCGAAGAAGGCGAGGCCCTTGAGGTGCGCAAGCAGCTTGTCATGCGACTCCGCGATCAAGGTCATGTACAGCACCTTCTCGCCCCGGCTTACACGATGAAAACCGATCTGGCTCGACAGAATCGTCTTGCCCGCGCCGGCCATGCCTTCCAGCAGATACACGCCGCCGCTCACCAGACCGCCGCCAAGGATCTCGTCGAAACCGGGCACGCCCGTTTCCACGTTGGAGCGGGAAGATGTCTGCGATTCGTGAATGGTCATGGCGCGGTGTCGTTCAAAGGGCGGCGAGGCTGCGGCTCGGGGGGAGCCGTCGATCGCTCAAACGAACACGAGTCAGCAATCGCTGTTCCCGCGTTGTCGGAGATCGCGCGTGACCGGAGTGGGCTCGCGTGGGGATGGTTCGCCCGGCTGCGGGCTTCGCTGTGAACGGGCAATGGGCGTGGCGCGCGGTGCAAACGATTCGCAGCGGGCGCGCTGTATAGCGAAGGAATGCGGGCTTTCAAACCCGACGCTGCGAAGGCGTTGAGGAAGTGCGCGGGAAAGAAAGTCTCCCCGCGCAGGCAAAACTACAAATCATGCGCGAGCGATGTGTTTTTGCGTGTTCATCCGCGCTCGCGGTCACCTCATCTCAACTGCAGGCGAAACTGCTCGCGGCGTTGATGTCGCCGCCTCGATAGCGGGCCACCTTCGGATACGGACACAGCGGCCGCGTGCGTCCCGCGCCCCAATCCGCGGGGACGTCCGTGTTCGGCGTCACATTGCTCGCGTCGCGCGCCGTGGCGATCACGCTGTCCGGCGCCTTGCCCTGCTCGACCCACGCGATCATCGGCGTGAGCATGTCGAACTGATCGGCGCTCGGGCCGCCGCTGCAATGGTTCATGCCGGCGATCGTGTAAAGGCGCGCGAAGTTCGACGCGTCGCCGCCGTTGGCCGTCATGAGCCGCTGATACCAGTCGGTGGTGTCGTTCGATGAAAACACCGGGTCGCTCGTGCCGTGATAGACCATCAGCTTCGCGCCGCGTTGCTTCAGCGCGCCGAGGTTGGTCTCGTCGGGCGGCGTCATGAACGACCACGACGATTCGCCGTAGGCGCCGCTGGTGGCGAAGATCTTCGGCGCGTCGGTGTCCATGCTGAAGTTGAGCGCGTAGGCGGACAGTTGGCTCAACACCGAGACACTCTGCGGCGGCGTGGTGAACGTGAAGGCCGCCGCGGCCGGATCGAGCGTGATGGAGTTCGACTGCTTCCACGCCGACCAGCCCTGGCCGAGACCCGCATCGTAGGGAAAGCTCGCGTACAAAGCGGTGCCCGCGCTGTTGCGCGCGCCGGAGAACACGTTGCCGATCGCGTCCTTCTGCGCGCTCGTCAGACAGGTTCCGTCGCGTGCGTTGCTCGCGCAGCTCGGGACGTCATTGGCGAGGCTGAAATTGGCCTGGCATGCCTTGATGTCCTGGATGAGGCCGTCGCTCGCGCCATCCAGCGCGTCGCATTTCGCCAGTATCTTCGACGCCGCCATCTGGCGTTCCGTGGCGGTAAAGCCCGTCGTGATGTCGGGTAAGCCGCTTGCCGTCGTCGCGGTCGCCACTTTCGCCAGTTGCTGCGCGCCCCACATTTCGCCGATGGCCGCTTTCGGCAAATGGAAACCCGGGTCGCCGGCAATGATCCCGTCGTATTCCGCCGACGAACGCGCCGCCGCGACCAGGGCATGACGGCCGCCGTTCGAGCAACCGTCGAAGTAACTGCGATCGGGCGCCTTGCCATAGGCCAGCCGGATCACCTGCTTGGCCATCGGCGTGAGCGTGGCGACCGCGTTGTAACCATAGTCGAGACGCGCTTGCGGATCGAGGCCGAACAGCGGATTCTGCGACGCGCTGTGCCCGGCATCCGAACTGATCACCGCGAAGCCCATGTTGAGCGCGTCGTTGGTCGGACCGCCGCCGCCGATCTCTCCCTTGGCGGTGACGACGTTGCCGTCCAGCCCGCCATTGGCCTGATAGAAGAAGCGCCCGTTCCATGCAAGCGGCAGGCGCATCTCGAAGCCGATCGCATAGGTCTTGCCGTCCACGCTGCTCACGCGCTGGTTCATGTTGCCTTGAATCAGGCAGTGTTCGGCGATCGGCTTGCCGGCCACGCTGAGCGTGCCCGCGGCCACATCTGTCACCGACGTAAAGACCGTGTTGGTGAACGCGAGCTTCGCGCCGAGCGTCGTGCAATTGCCCGCCAGTGTGCCCGGCGTGGCCGCGCTCAGTTGCGGCAGCGCGTTGGCGTTGGTGCTGGAATTGCCGGCGCCGCTGGTATCGTTGCCGCCGCACGCGGCGAGTGTGAGTGCCGCGGCTGCGGCGAGCGCAATGGCTGTGTGCTTCATGCGATGTCTCCTAGAACGAGTGCCGGACGCCGATCATCGCGCCGGTCTGGCCGGTGCCCGCGGTGGGCGTCGTGCCGCCGCCGCCCGAGCTGACGGAGTAGCGCGCCTTCGCGCTGTTGGCGAGATACGAGGCTTGCGCGTAGACGGCGGTGCGCTTCGAGAGCAGATAGGTGGTGCGCAAGGTGCCCATCGTGGCGCGCGTGTCGTGCTGGGTGTTGACGATGCGATAGACCTCGCCGTCGACGATGAAAGCCGGCGTCACGAAGTACGACGCGCCGACGAAAAACAGATTCGAGCGCACGCTCGCGACCGTGCCCGCCGACGGCTCCACGCGTCGATTGAGCCAGCCGGCGCCGAGCTTCGCTTTGCCGATGTTCGCGTAGGCGCTGACGTGGGTGCGGATGTCCTTGTCGGCCGCGTTGACGATGCGGGCCGGCGTCACGCCGTCGAAGAAATTCGCCGCCGCGGTGCTGCCGCCGCGCTGCTCTTCATACGAGGCCGCGACGCCGAACAGCGGCGCGTCGTACTTCAGCATCACGGACCATTCGCGGCATTCGGTTGCATGACCCGCGACGGAACCGGTGCAGGTGCCTTGTCCCGGCGAATTGCCGGTGCCCGCCGAGTCGCGGCCGAACGAATAGTTCGCGCCGAACGTTACGCCCGCATAGTTGCCCATGTAGACCACCGAGTTGTCGGCGCGGGCGTTCGGCACGTAGGCGTCGAGCGAGCCGAGGCCGTAGATGTCGGGGCCGATCAGGTCCGCGCCCATCAAGGCAAGGTACGTCATCGTGTATTGGCGGCCGAACGAAAGCGTGCCATACGGACTCTTGATGCCGACGAACGCCTGGCGGCCGAACAGTCTGCCGCCCTGGCCGAGATCGCCACCGCGCACATTGAAGCCGCTTTCCAGCGTGAATACCGCGCTGTAGCCGCCGCCCAGATCTTCATTGCCGCGCAGTCCCCAGCGCGACGGGAATTCGCCGGTGATGCCGGGCATGCGGAAAACGCTCTTGCCCGCGGCGTTCGCGTGCGAGACGTATTCGATGCCCGTGTCGATGATGCCGTAGAGCGTCACGCTCGATTGGGCCGTTGCGGCGCCGCTGACGGCGCACAACGCGCCGCAAAGAAGAACACGTGCGGATGCTTGCATGAAGGGTGTCTCCAAACCGTTGATTGAATTTGTGTTGTTGTCGTTGATCGTTGCGCCGGCTTGCGCCGGATTGCGCGGCCGCTCAGTCGGCGCGCGGGCGGCGCAGCAACAGCAGCGCGGCCGCCGCCGCGATCAGCGTGACGGGAATGCTCGCGCCGATCACCGTCGACGAACTGCGGCCCATCGCCAGTAATTGACCCGCGGCGAGCGGGCCGACCACCGAGCCGATGCGGCCCACCGCGACCGCCGCGCCGACGCCGGTGCCGCGCATCGCCGTCGGATAGAACGCCGCGGACAGCGCGTACAGCACCGATTGCCCGCCGATCACGAACATGCCGGCGAAGAAGGCGGAGGCCGCGAGCGCGCCGAAGCCGGGCGCCATCGAGAGCGCGGTGAGCGACGCGATGATGCCGACATACATGCCCGCCACCACGGCGCCCGAGCGCATGCGATCCATCAACATGCCGATGCACAACGCGCCGATCCCGCCGCCGACGTTGAAGAAGATCTGCACGTAGCCGACCTGTGCGCGCGTCAAACCGCTCGCCGCCATCAGCGAGGGCAGCCAGTTGAGCAGGAAGTAAAGGACGATCAGCGTGCAGAAGTAGCTGATCCAGATCTGCACGGTGGACAAACCACGCGTGCCGCCGAACAGGACTTCGCCGACCGGCGCGGGCTTCGCGTGTCCGTCGTGCGAGGCCATCGTGAACGCTTTGGAATCCGCGAGAAACACCAGCAGCAGCGGCACCAGCAACAGCGGGCCCGCACCGCCGACATAGAAGATGTGACGCCACTCGGCATCGCCCGCGCTCATCAGGCCGATCACCGAGGCGATCACGCCGCCGAACGGAATGCCGCAATACATCACGCTGACCGCGGTGCTGCGCGAGCGCGGCTCGACCGCTTCCGACGACAAGGCGATCAGGTTCGGCAACGCACCGCCGAGGCCGATGCCCGTCAACACGCGCACGATCACCAGCATGTGGAAGTCGCTCACCAGCGCGGTCATGATCGAGAGCAGGCCGAACAGGCACGCGGAAATCACCAGCACGCGCTTGCGGCCGATGCGATCCGCGAGCCGTCCGCCGAACATCGCGCCGGGCAGCAAACCGAAAGTGCCGGCGCTGAACGCAAGCCCCATCTGCCCGACCGACAGACCGAACTCGCGCGCCATGCGCGGCGCCGCGACGCCGACCGATTGCAGGTCGAGCCCTTCGAGCAGCGCGACGGCAAAGCACAATCCGAGCGTGACCAGGGCGCTCGTCCGGCTGGATGTGGCGGGGGCGGCGGCGCCGTTGGTCGAAGGTAGTGTTCCGGCTCTTTTCACGTTAGCGATCCTTATCAAGATGCGTGGTTTTCCGGGTTCATTGAAGGACGGCTGCAATGGAGCGCCGTCTTGCTTGCCCGATAGAGGCATGAGCGGTACGTTTGCCCGCGTCGAAGTTCGCCTGGATCTCAGGCGGCTTCGGCGAAGCGGGATTCAGTTCACTGTCGAACTCGCGATGGCGTGCGCGTCGGCATACCCGTTGTGCACACCGATACGCCGCGCAGCGAACACCGCAGCGCGCAACGCATCGAGTCGATGCCCGCGTGGCTGTCCGATTGTTTCGAGGCGATGCGGCGCGTCTCCAAACGCTGCATCGTGGAGTGGATTTAATATCAGGTAGGCTGATAACACAAGCGCAAATCGTTCGGTGAAAACACCTAGCGATCTGGCGGCGCGGTTAATTTAACCGCGTAGATTACGAACGAAAGTTTCGAGGTGGGTTTGCAGGGCGCCGGCCGCTTCGAGTTCGATGCCCGCCATCATCTGCTTCTCGATTGTCTTGACGGCCTGCTCGCATTCGCGCAGCACGGCGCGTCCTTCGTCCGTCAATCGCAGCAGCACGATGCGGCCGTGGGTCGGGTCCGGCTCGCGGCTCACCCAGTTGCGGCTCGCCATCGCGTTCATGACTTCATTGGCGGATTGCGGCGTGATGAACGAGCGTTCGGCCACTTGCGCATTGGACGCCTGGCCCTTTGCCTCGAGTACGGACAGCGCGGTGAACTGCGCGAGCGTCAGACCGAGCGGCGCGAGCGCTTCGGTCATGCGCCGCCGCAGGATGCGGTCGAGACTGCCGATCACATAGGCGAGTCGCAGGCTGGGTCGGCGAGTGCGGGTGACAGCGGGCTCCGCGGGCGAATTCTGTTTTTTGCTCATTGTCGTCAGGAGATTCGGTCTATGCCGCATCTTAGCGCGCCTCGCCGCCGATTCCGCCGCTAGGGGTTTGCACCGAGCCGCCGATTTTCCGCTTTACATATCAGGCAGCCTGATATTAAATAAGCTCATCGGGCCGCTGCGGCGGTCAACGTTCATGGAGAAAACAGATGGGTTACGAAGGTCGCTGGAAAACCGTCAAGGTCGATGTCGCTGAGGGAATCGCGTGGGTGTCGCTCAATCGTCCCGAGAAACGCAACGCGATGAGCCCGACGCTCAACAAGGAAATGATCGAGGTTCTGGAAGCGGTCGAACTCGACGCGGAAGCGCAAGTTCTGGTGCTGACGGGCGAGGGCGACGCATGGACCGCCGGCATGGACCTGAAGGAGTATTTCCGCGAAGTCGACGCCGGCCCGGAAATCCTGCAGGAAAAGATTCGCCGCGATGCATGCCGCTGGCAATGGCAGTTGCTGCGCATGTACGCGAAGCCGACCATCGCGATGGTCAACGGCTGGTGTTTCGGCGGCGGCTTCTCGCCGCTGGTGGCGTGCGATCTCGCGATTGCCGCCGACGAAGCCGTGTTCGGCCTCTCCGAAATCAACTGGGGCATTCCGCCGGGCAATCTGGTGAGCAAGGCGATGGCCGACACCGTCGGGCATCGTCAGGCGTTGTACTACATCATGACGGGTGAAACATTCACGGGCCAGGAAGCGGCGCAGATGGGCCTCGTCAACAAGAGCGTGCCGCGTGCCGAACTGCGCGAAGCCACGCGCGTTCTCGCCGGCAAGCTGCTCGAAAAGAATCCGGTGGTGCTGCGCGCGGCCAAGAACGGCTTCAAGCGTTGCCGCGAACTCACGTGGGATCAGAACGAAGACTACCTGTACGCCAAGCTCGATCAGGCGCAGCATCGCGATCCTGAAGGCGGCCGCGAGCAGGGCCTGAAGCAGTTCCTCGACGACAAGGCGATCAAGCCGGGTTTGCAAACCTACAAGCGCTGATCGAGCGCGCGCGGATGCGCGCGAGAAAAGACAAGCGAGGAGACGAGCAACATGCATGAAGTGACGTTATTGATCGGCGGCGAGAGCCGCGGCGCGTCGGACGGCAAGACGTTCGAGCGCATCAATCCCGCGAGCGGCAAGCCTGCCTCGCGCGCGGCCGCGGCAACGCTCGCCGATGCCGACGCGGCAGTCGCCGCAGCCGCGCGGGCATTCCCGGCATGGTCGGCGCTCGCGCCGACGGAGCGCCGCAAGCGTCTGTTGGCCGCCGCCGATCTGATGGATGCGCGCACCGCGCAATTCATCGAAACCGGCGTCGCCGAAACCGGCGCGATGCCGAACTGGTACGGCTTCAATGTGATGCTGGCCGCCAACATGCTGCGCGAAGCCGCCGCCATGACCACGCAGATCGACGGCGACGTGATTCCCTCGGACGTGCCCGGCAGTCTCGCGATGGCGGTGCGTCAGCCGTGCGGCGTGGTGCTCGGCATGGCGCCGTGGAATGCGCCGGTGATTCTCGGCACGCGCGCGATCGCCATGCCGCTCGCGTGCGGCAATACAGTCGTGCTGAAGGCGTCGGAAGGCTGTCCGGGCGTGCATCGGCTGATTGGCGGCGTGTTGCAGGAAGCGGGCCTGGGCGAGGGCGTGGTGAACGTCATCACGCATTCCGCCGAAGACGCACCGGCGATCGTCGAGCGGCTGATTGCGCATCCGGCGGTACGGCGCGTCAACTTCACCGGCTCGACGCGGGTGGGGCGCATCGTCGCGCAACATGCCGCGCAGCATTTGAAGCCGGCTTTGCTCGAACTCGGCGGCAAGGCGCCGGTTGTCGTGCTCGACGATGCGGATCTCGATGCGGCCGTCGCCGGCATTGCGTTCGGCGCGTTCTTCAACCAGGGGCAAATCTGCATGTCCACTGAGCGCGTGATTGTCGACCGGAAGATCGCCGATGCGTTAGTGGAAAAGCTCGCGGCCAAGGCGCGCACTTTGAGAGCGGGCGATCCCGCTGCGGCGGATTCCGTGCTTGGCGTGCTCGAAAGCGCGGCTGCGGCGGGGCGCATCGAGGCGCTGGTCAAGGACGCGCATGAGAAGGGCGCAAGGCTGCCGGTCGGTTGTCATGTGGAGGGCGCGGTGATGCAGCCTGCGATAGTCGACGGTATAACGCCCGCGATGAAGCTATACGCCGAGGAATCCTTCGGTCCCGTGGTCACGGTGCAGCGTGTCGACGGCGACGATGAAGCGATTCGCGTCGCCAACGACAGCGAATACGGTTTGTCGGCAGCGGTATTCAGCCGCGATGTGTCGCGCGCGTTGAACGTGGCCAAGCGCATCGAATCGGGCATTTGCCATATCAACGGACCGACCGTGCACGACGAAGCGCAGATGCCGTTCGGCGGCGTGAAGAAGAGCGGCTATGGGCGCTTCGGCAGCAAGGCGTCGATTGCCGAATTCACGGACCTGCGCTGGATCACGATTCAAACCGGACCGCGGCACTATCCGATCTGATTCGCGTGCGGCTGATACGCTGCAATCAGAGCCGTATCAACGCATGGAGAAGGTGGCTCCGCCGCATGACGCAGAGCGCCCCCCGATGCCGTCATAGGCGGCGCGTAACAGGAGACAGGCTTTGCATTCCGAGCCAAAACAATCGAATGCCCCCGGCACGCCGACGCGCTATCGCGCCACGGCGATCGGTACTTCGTCGGTGCATGCGCAACGGCGCGGCGATACGTGGTATCTGCGCGCGGCCGAGCCGCTCGGCGAACATCCGCGGCGCATGACAGACCGGCTCGCGAGCGGTGCGCAAGCGCATCCCGAACGCTGGCTGGCGGCACGCCGCGGTATCGACGGCGAATGGATCGGCGTGAGCTATGCGAAGGCGTTGCAAAGCGCTCGCGCTATCGGGCAGGCTCTGCTGGCCCGCAATCTTTCCGTCGAGCGGCCGGTCGCGATTCTCTCCGGCAACGATCTCGAGCATCTGCAACTGGCGCTGGGCGCAATGTGGGCCGGCATTCCGTATGCGGCGATTTCGCCGGCCTATGCGCTGGCTTCGGGCGACTTCGGCAAACTGCGTCATACGATCGATCTGCTCACGCCGGGACTCGTTCTCGTCAGCGACTATGATGTGTTCGCCAGGGCCATCGCGGCGGTGGTGCCTGCCGACGTCGAAGTCGTATCGGTCAACGGACCACGCGAGGCGCGCGCGGCGCATAGCGTGACGTCGTTCGACGACCTGCTGAACACGACGCCCACCACCGTCGACTCGGTTCACGCAACGGTGAGCCCCGACACCATCGCCAAATTTCTCTTCACGTCGGGCTCGACCAAACTGCCCAAGGCCGTGCCGACCACGCACCGCATGCTGTGCAGCAACCAGCAGATGCTGCTCGAAACCTTTCCCGAGTTCGCGCGGGAAGCGCCGGTTCTGGTCGACTGGCTGCCCTGGAACCACACCTTCGGCGGCAGCCATAACGCCGGCATCGCGCTCTACAACGGCGGCACGATCTATATCGACGACGGCAAACCCGTCAACGGCAAGTTCGAGGAAACGTTGCGCAATCTGCGCGAAATCGCACCGACCATCTACTTCAATGTGCCGAAGGGTTGGGAAGAACTGGCGATCGCGCTGGAGCACGACGCGCAATTGCGTGAGACGTTTTTCTCGCGCGCGAAGGTGTATTTCTTTGCGGGCGCCGGCCTCTCGCAAGCCGCGTGGGACCGGCTGGAGCGGGTCACGGAAAAATACTGCGGCGAGCGCATTCGCATCATGGCGGGACTCGGCATGACCGAAACGTCGCCGTCATGCCTGTTCACCACGGGGCCGATCATGCGCGCCGGCTATGTCGGCTTGCCCGCGCCTGGCTGCGAGGTCAAGCTTGCGCCGGTCGGCGACAAACTCGAAGCGCGCTATCGCGGCCCGCACGTGATGGCCGGCTACTGGCGCGCGAACGCCGGCGAGTCGGACAACGCATTCGACGAGGAAGGCTACTTTTGCAGCGGCGACGCGTTGCGCTTTGTCGATGTCGAGCGGCCGGAACTCGGCTTGCTGTTCGACGGACGCATTGCCGAGGATTTCAAGCTGAGTTCGGGCACCTTCGTGAGCGTCGGTCCCATGCGGGCGCGTGTGATTTCCGAGGGCGCGCCCTATGTGCAAGACGTGGTGGTCGCCGGCATGAATCGCGACGACGTGGGCTTGCTGGTGTTTCCGCGACTCGCCGATTGCCGGCGTCTAGCGGGACTGCCCGAATCGGCGAGCGCGCGCGAAGTGGTGGAAGCGCCGGCGGTGCGGGCGCATTTCGCGGCTTTACTGGCGACGCTCAATCGCGGCGCGACCGGCGGCGCGACCACGATCGCGCGCCTGCGGCTCATGGACATCGCGCCGTCGCTCGATCTCGGCGAGATCACCGACAAAGGCTCGATCAATCAGCGCGCGGTGTTGACGCATCGGGCCGCGCTCGTCGAGGCGATGTACGATGCGGCGCGGCGCGATCCCGCGGTGATTTACGCGGTCGCGGGTGGCGCGGCGTAGTGCATGCGCCGGCGTGATCGGTGATCGGCTTGCGTTTCAGGGAACAAAAAGTGGCAGCCGCTGGTTCTGAAAGAGAACGGTCTACTGGGGTAGAAAAAGGCACTTAAGCAGAAGTGCTCGCAACAAAGTTGGCGCGGGTCAGCGTCAATCCGCTGCCGCGCGGCGAAAGCGCTTCGCCGTATACAATTCGGCAGCGCCTGATTTTTGCCCCTACTGACCTGATCCCACTCATGCCGAATCCGACCCGGGCCTTCCTTCTCGGTCCGCTCCTGAAAGGCGTTTCACGCTCCTTCTACCTTACGCTGCGCGTGCTGCCCGCCGGCATGCGCGACCCCATCGGCCTCGCGTATCTGTTGGCGCGCGCGGCAGATACGATCGCCGACACCTCGCTCATTTCGCCGGAACAGCGCCTTGCGCTGCTGCTGTCGTTGCGCGACCAGGTGAACGGCGCAGCCGACGACGGCGCGCTGATCCGGCGCATGGCCGCGGAAGTGGCGGGCCAGCAGGCGCAGTCGGATGAAAAGGTGCTGCTCGAATCGCTCGGACCCGCGCTCGAAGTCTTGTCGCAACTCAGCGAGCCCGATCGCAAGGCGGTGCGTGAGATCGTATCGACGCTGACCGAAGGCATGGAATTCGATCTTCGCACCTTCCCCGACGAACGTTCCGGCCGGATCGCCGCGCTGCGCGAATACGACGAACTGGATCGCTATACGTATCTGGTGGCGGGTTGCGTCGGCGAATTCTGGACCACGATGACTTATGCGCACATGCCCGGTACGCTGAAGGAACGGCCCGAGACGATAGCGCGCCGCGGCGTGCGTTTCGGCAAGGCGTTGCAGATGACCAACGTGCTGCGCGATTGCGGCAAGGACTTGCGGATCGGCCGCTGTTATCTTCCCGAGACGCTGCTGGTTCGCCACGGGCTGAGCGCGCAAGATCTGCTGCTGCCGGGCAACTCCATACGCGCGCGTCCGCTGCTGGTCGAACTGCTGCGCAAGACGCTCGATCATTTTCGTGACGCGCTGGACTACACGCTGGCGATTCCCGCGTTCTCCGTGCGTTTGCGGCTCGCCTGCTTGTGGCCGATTCTGATCGGTCTGGAGACGCTGCTGTTGCTGGTGGATAACGACGCCTGGCTCGATCCGCAGAAGGTCTCGAAAGTGCGACGCAATCGGGTGTATCAGATCATCGCGTCGTCGCTGTTCATGGTGCCTTCGAACGCGCTGGTGCGGAACTCGATCGAGCAGCGCATCAGACGGATCGAAGCGCGGCTCTGAACGTGGCGACATGAAGATGTAGCTAGCCCGGTGCGGAAACACCGATACGATGTGCACCCGGCTACTCGTTGAAAAATGAATCTTGGCTGGATGGTCGCCTAAGCCGCCGACAACGCCAGCCCAATCGCGCCGCAATCTCACTTGATTTAATCTGCATCATTGAAAGGCGATCGATCGGGAAACCCCTAACACCGTGCATCGGTGGTTCGCGTTAGTCTCTTCGACAGAGGAGGCGGACATGAGACAGGCTTTCAATATTGCCGTGGTGTTGCTGCTGGGCTATCTGCTAGCGGATAGGGCATTGATGCGCGCGCAAGCGGGCGAGACGGGAACGATAACCTGTCACCAGGGCGCGGAGATGGTCAAGGCTAACGCGTTGAAAAAAGGCTTCGGTGACGTCGGCGCCAGCAGTCAGGGGGAAAATTTCCTGTCGAGCTGTCTTGTCACCGGCCGTGGCGAAGTGGGCGGTCTGGTCGCACGCGACTGAGCGGTTCATTACACAGTGCATCACGGAGACACGCAGGCGGGCATCGCCAAAGATGCGCCGCGAAAAAGCGCCTGGACCGTGGAGATCCAGGCGAAGTCACCGGGAGCCCGATGACGGAGGTATCGAATAAACCGCTGGCCCGCGATCGCCATGCTCGGTCGCGGGCCAGTTCGTTTGAGTCAAAGCGCGCGTTTCATTAGCGCTCGCCTGGCGCAAGAGCTAGCGCTTATTGCCCGAAGTAAATCGACTTCTGTCCATTGGCGGCAGCCGCGCGGCCCACTTGCGACGAGCCGCCTGCCACACCACCGTAACCGCTTTGCGCCGGCTGTGCGGTGCCGTTTTGCGCATCGACGCGAGCTTGCGCGGCCTGAATGTCAGCCGGGTAGTGCGGGTCGTCGCGGCCCGGTTGATAACCGGCCTTTTCGAGTTGAATCAGTTCGGCGCGCACTTGCGCGCGGGTCACGGGCTGGTTGGACTGTGCAAACGAGGCAACGGGAGCGGCCAGTGCAGCGGCGATAACAACAGCTTGAATGAGCGATTTCATGATGAACTACCTCCAGTTCGGGTCTTTGTCGCGTTACGAACGGTGTTGTTCGTAACCAGTGAGTGCATTGTAGGTTTGCGACTTCGACGGAGTAACCACCGACTCAGGTAATCTTTGTTGCTGGATTTGAGACAAACCAGCGGCATCTTGTGATGGCAGGGCAGAGGCACGCGACAAGCTGCTGCGTCCTCGCGTGCTGTTTTCAATCGCCGCCTTCCACGCTGCAAAAACAAAAATGCCGTTCAGTCAGAGACCGAACGGCATTCGCTCACAATGCCCGCGTTCCACGCGGGCTCAAACCTGAAACCGATCGCTCAAACCACGGCCGGCCGCCACTTCAACAAGCGATGTTCGACGGCGGTCAACAGATAATCCGCGGCGAGTGCGACCACCGCCAGCACGATCATCGCCGCGAACACGCCGCTTGCGTTGAATGCGCCTTGCGCGGTGGAGATCAACAGGCCGATGCCCTGCTTGGAGCCGAGAAACTCGCCCACCACCGCGCCGACGAGAGCGAAGCCGAAGCTCACATGCAAGCTCGCAAGAATCCAGCTCAACGCCGACGGAATCACCACCGACGTCGTCACCTGGCGGCGCGACGCACCGAGAATCTGCGCATTGGCGATCATGAACCGGTCCGCTTCACGCACGCCCTGGAACGCGTTGGCGAACACGACGAAGAACACCATCACCACGGCAAGCGCCACTTTCGACGCCATCCCCAGACCCAGCGCGATCACGAACACCGAGCCGAGCACCACGCGCGGAATCGAGTTGGCGATCTTGATGTAGAGGCTGAACACGTCGGAGAGCAGCTTGTTGCGGCCAAGCACGATGCCGCAGAACACGCCCGCCACCGAGCCGATAAGGAAACCGAGCGCGGTTTCCTCGAGCGTCACCCATACCTGCGTCAGCAGCGGCCCTTGCGAAGTGCCGTTCACGAACCAGTCGACGATCTGATCGAAGATCGCGCTCGGCATCGAGAAGAAGAACGGGTCGATCCACTTCAGGCGCGCGGACAACTCCCAGCCGCCGAGCACCACCACCAGCACGACGATGCGCAGCGAAATCACCAGTGCATGGCGCTGCCGGATGCGTTTTTGCGCGACGCGTTCGACATGAGCGAGCGACGCGGCGTCGATGCCCGAAGGCATCATCTGTTCAGAGGTAGTCGTAGACATGTTTGCCGTTCCTTGATTAACCGATCTGCACTTCTTCGCGCAGGTCATGCCAGATGTCGCGCGAGATTTCGATAAAGCGTGGGTCGTAGCGGACCTCCGACGTGACGCGCGGACGCGGCAGATCGATTTCATACACTTTCTTCAGCGTGGCGGGGCGCGCGGTCAGCACGAACACGCGGTCGGCGAGCGCAATCGCTTCCTCCAGATCGTGCGTGACGAACACCACCGAGCCGGCGCCGGCCCACAGTTGCAGCAACTCGTCCTGCATCAGCGTGCGGGTTTGCATGTCGAGCGCCGAGAAGGGCTCGTCCATCAGCAGGATTTCGGGCCTGTTGATGAAGGTTTGCGCGAGCGCCACGCGCTTTCTCATGCCGCCGGAGAGTTGATGCGGGTAGTGCTTGCCAAACTTGTCGAGGCCCACGCGGCGCAGCCATTCATTGGCTTCGTCGTACGCGGCGGATTTCGAACGACCGCGATACAGCGGACCGGCCGCCACGTTGTCGAGCACCGAGCGCCACGGGAACACGGCGTCCGCCTGAAACACGAAGCCGATGCGCGGATCGATGCCGTCGACCGGCGCGCCCATCACGCGCACTTCGCCGGTGGTGGGCTTCAGCAAGCCGGTGATCATGCTGAGCGTGGTCGACTTGCCGCAACCCGTCGGGCCGACAATCGCGACGAATTCGCCGCGCGCCACCGACATGCTGAAGTCGCGCAACGCGATCGTCGCCTTGCCGTCGGGAGAAATGAAACGGCACGATACGTTGCGCATCTCGATAGCTGGCGTATCGCGTGACATGGATGGATTCATCGGCTGGGGCCTCGCTGTTCTCGTGATGTGTCTCGTGATGTCGAAGGGGTGTTACTTCGCCGCGGTTTTGACCGGCGCCGACACGTAGTCGTTGGTGTACGTCTTGGCGAGGTCGATATGCTTGCCCTTCACCGACGGATTGAATGCCGACAATACTTTCAGCACCGTGTCGGGGCCGTCGGCGGGCATCTTGCCGTCCTTCGTGAACATCGGCAGCGACGCCTTCAGCGCGCCGACATAGAGGTCCTTGTTGTTGCCGTAATAGTCCTTCGGCATCTTC
This sequence comes from Paraburkholderia sp. DD10, assembly GCF_049177125.1. Classification (NCBI taxonomy): domain Bacteria; kingdom Pseudomonadati; phylum Pseudomonadota; class Betaproteobacteria; order Burkholderiales; family Burkholderiaceae; genus Paraburkholderia; species Paraburkholderia sp. DD10. Next base: position 395,917 of record NZ_CP185392.1, read on the forward strand.
GCGGCGATCTCCTCGGCGCTATGCGTCGCAATGAAGTTCAGCGTCTTCGCGAACGCATGCGAGAGTTTCGCGGCGTCGTCCTTGTGCGACTCGGCCCACGCGCGCTGCACGTAGAAGCTCGAAGCCGGATAGGTTCCGCCGAGCGCGGCGCGCGTGCCTTCCAGCGTGCGCATGTCGACCAGCACCTTGGCGTCGCCGGTCTTCAGCAGTTGCGAGACGGTCGGCTCGGTCGTCATGCCCGCGTCGATGCGGCTTTGCTTGATGGCCGCGATAAAGCTGTTGTCCGCGCCCACCGGCAGCAACGTGTACTGCGAGCTCGGCACGCCGCCGCGTTGCGCGAGATATTGTGTGAGGAAGCTCGTCGACGAACCGAGGCCGGTCACGCCGAGCGTCTTGCCCTTGACGTCGGCCATGCTCTTGAGCGTGCCCGCGGCCTTGGTGGAGACCATCTCCACCTCGCCCGGCACCTGGCCGAAAATCACCAGCGCCTCCACTTCCTTGCCCTTGCTCTGCAGATCGATGGTGTGGTCGTAGAAACCCACCACGCCTTGCACCGCGCCCGCGAGCAGTTCGTTTTCCGCGTCGACGCCCGCCGGTTGCGAGAGGATTTCGACGTCGAGGCCTTCGTCCTTGAAGTAGCCGAGCTGCTCGGTGAGCTTGGCCGGCAGATAGATGATCTTGGTGGCGCCGCCGACCATGATCGTCAGCTTCTCGGCATGAGCGGCAGCCGAGGCGGCGGCAAGGGTGAACGCAACACCTGACACAGCGGCAATCTGGCGCAAGGTACGCATGAAGCAGTCTCCGTAGGTTTGTCGCCGCTGGGTGGAAAATGCGGCGCTTTCTGGGTGAATGGAGGCGAGTATAGAAATCGCAAACCTTCTGCCAGCTTTCGGGGACGTGGCTAAATCATGGGTGTTAACCCGAAAACCCGCCGAGAACCCGCCGAGAGACTTGCCGCGAATACTCGAAGGCCTGCCGCGAACCCCATGCGGTGCGCGCAAAGCCCTTGTTTTACGGCACAATCGACGATCTGACTTTCGCGTTCCCGCCATGAAGCTGCTGCTCATCGAAGACAATCCCACGCTCGCGCACTGGCTCGCCAGGATGCTGGAACAGGAGGCGTTCGCGCTCGACGCGGTGCAGGACGGCGACTCCGCCGACCGTCTATTGCGCACGAATCATTACGACGTGATTCTGCTCGACCTCAATCTGCCGCAACTGTCCGGCAAGAACGTGCTGCGCCGTCTGCGTCAGCGCGGCGACTCGACGCCGGTGCTGATCCTGACGGCGAGCGGCTCCATCGACGAAAAGGTGGAACTGCTCGGCGCCGGCGCGGACGACTACCTCGTCAAGCCGTTCGAAGTGCGCGAGCTGGTCGCGCGCATCAAGGTGGCGATCCGCCGCCAGTCACCCTCGAAGGCGAGCGAGGTGGTGTGCGGCGATCTCGCGTTCGACATCGACACGCGCCAGTTCACGCTGAAGGGCGCGCCGCTGAACGTCACGCCGCGCGAGCGTTCGGTGCTCGAAACGCTGATCCTGCGTCTGGGCAAAACGGTGACGAAGCCCGCGCTGGTCGACGCGATCTTCACGCTCGCGGACGAACCGAGCGAGGACGCGGTGGAAATCTACATCTCGCGGCTGCGCAAGAAACTCGACGGCAGTTCGGCGGCGATCGTCACGTTGCGCGGGCTCGGCTACCTGTTGCGCAAGAAAGAAGATGACCAATAGCTTGCGCGTGCGTTTGTTGTGGTGGCTGCTCGTGCCGCTCGCGCTATACGTGTTCGTCACCGGCAAGGCCGAATACGACAATGCGCGGCGCACCGCGGATCTGGTGCAGGATAACCAGTTGATTTCGTCGGCGCGCATGATCGCGGGCGAAGTGCAATGGGTGGACGGCTTCCTGCGCGTGGACGTGCCGCCCGCCGCGCTCGAAATATTCGCGTCGCCTTATCGCGACCAGGTGTTCTACAGCGTGAGCGTCGACGATGGCCGCCTGCTCGCGGGCACGCCCGACTTCCCGCCGCGCCCGGCGCAGCGCCCCGATACCCCCGATCATTACGACGCCGCTTTGCAAGGCCGTGCCGTGCGCGCGGTCGGCCTCGTTCGTCTCATGTACGACAATGGCGTGACGCGCCGCGTGCGCGTGACGGTCGGCAAGACCGTGCGCTCGCGCGATGCGATGGCGCAGGAATTGTGGCAGCCGCAACTCGTGCGGCAGATCGAAATGATCGCGCTGGCGGTGGCGCTGGTTTGCATCGGCCTCACGTTCGAATTGCGGCCCTTGATGAAAGTGAAGGACGAGGTCGCCGACCGCGATCCGATGCAACTGGAGCCGATTCGCGTCGAGCGCCTGCATACGGAGTTGCGGCCGATCGTCGAGGCGATCAATCAGTGCATTGCGCGGCTCGGCGTGCAAGTCGCCGCGCAACGGCGCTTCATTGCCGACGCCGCCCACCAGTTGCGCACGCCGCTCACGCTGCTCGGCACGCAATTGCAGTTCGCGCGTCAGCAGGACGGCTTGAATCCCGCACTCGACGAAGCGCTCGCGGCCATGCATCGCAGCAATCGTTCGATGGTCGGGCTGACCAACAAGCTGCTGTTGCTGGCGCAGGCCGAAGCCGCCGACAACACGCAACTGGCCGTTGAAACCGTGGACCTCGTCGCGCTCGCCATGGAAGTGGTGGAAGACCTGGCGCTGCTCGCGCAGGCTCGGGACATCGACCTGGGTGCGGAATTGAGCGGCGTTGCGCCGGTGGCCGGGCATCGCGGCATGCTTCAGGCGCTGATCGCCAACCTGGCCGAGAACGCGATCCGTTATACGGGCAGCGGCGGCCATGTCACGGTTGCGGTGCATGCCGGCGCCGATACGGTCAGCGTGAGCGTGCTGGACGACGGCCCCGGCATTCCGGCCGAGTCGCGCGGCCGCGTGTTCGAACCGTTCTTCCGCGCGTCGACGGATACGGAAGGCACGGGGCTCGGCCTCGCGATCGTGCGCGAGATCGCGGACGCGCATCATGGCGAGATCACGCTCAAGCCGGGCGAAGGCGGCAAGGGCGTGCACGTGACGGTGTCGTTTCCGCGCGCCAAGGCGCAGCGGGCGGAGAAGGTTTAAAAGTTTGAATCGCCCATCGAGCGCTTCTCGCGGATGCGCGATAGGAAGGAGACACTCACACAATGCGCAACGCTTCACTGAGCTTTTCGCGCGCGTTCCATGCGGCAGTCGCGGCGTTTTTCACACTCTTTCTGCTGGCTCCGGCGGCGTCCGCGCAGGACGATGCGCCCGGGAAAGTCGCGATCATGGTGGGTGGCATCACCAAGCTCATCTATCTTCCCGTGTACCTGACGGAGCAGCTTGGCTACTTCAAGGCCGAAGGTCTCGACGTGGAACTGCTGTCGCAAACGGCGGGCGTCGACGCGGAGAATGAATTGCTGGCGGGCGCGGTGCAAGGGGTGGTGGGTTTCTACGACCACACCATCGTTTTGCAGAGCAAGGGCAAGGAGGTAAAGAGCATCGTCGTGCTCGGCCAGGTGCCCGGCGAAGTGGAAATGGTGTCGGCGAGAGCCGCCGATTCGATCAAAAGCATGGCCGACGTCAGGGGCAAGACGCTCGGCGTGACCGGGCTCGGTTCGTCGACCAATTTTCTGACGCAGTATCTGGCGAGACTCGAGGGCGTGCCGAACTCGCAATACACGGTGCTGCCGGTGGGCGCGGACAACAGCTTTATCGCGGCGATCAGGCAAGGCCGCATCGACGCGGGCATGACGACCGAGCCGACCGTGTCGCAACTGCTCAAATCCGGCGATGCGAGGATTCTCGTGGACATGCGCAACGTCGAGGGCACGCGTGCCGCGCTCGGCGGCACGTATCCGGCTTCCAGCCTGTACGTGCAGAGCGCATGGCTCGATACGCACCCGCGGGAAGCAGCCAAACTCGCGCGTGCTTTCGTGAGGACGCTGCAATACCTGCATACGCACAGCGCCGAGGAAATCGCCGCGCGGATGCCGAAGAACTTCATCGGCAACGACAAGGCGCTTTATGTCAGCGCATTGAAGGCGTCGTTGCCGATGTTCACGGTCGACGGCAGGATGCCGGCCGACGGCCCGCGCACCGTGCTCAAGGTGCTGTCGGGTTTCAATCCCTCGGTGAAGGGGCGCCATGTCGATCTGTCGAGAACGTTCACCAATCAGTTCGTCGACGAAGTGAAGCCCTAAGCTGGATGCGTGCGTATCGCGAGACCGCGGCAACGCCCGCCTTGTAATAACGCCCAGCGCGAGATCAAAACGCGGCGCTGTAAATCGCCAATGCATCGTCCTCGGTGAGCGACCGGGGATTGTTGACCAGCAGCCGCGTTTGCAACATGGCGTCGCTCGCCATCCGTTCGAGTCCGCTGCGTTCGATGCCGACATCGCGCAGCCGCGCCGGAATCGCCGTCGCGGCGATCATCTGTTCGAGCCGTTCGATCAGCGCCTGCGTCTTGCTGGCGGCGCTGCCGGTCGCGCCCGGCATGATCACGTCCGCGAGTTCCGCATACAGATGCGCCGCCGCCTCGGCGTTAAACCGCAACACGTGTGGCAGCACGAGCGCATTCGAAAGACCGTGCGGCACGTGGTAAATGCCGCCGATCGGATACGCGAGCGCATGCACCGCGGCCACCGGCGAATTGGCAAACGCCTGGCCCGCGAAGGTCGCGCCGAGCAGCATGGCTTCGCGCGCCTCGCGGTTCTGGCCGCTCTCGCACGCGGGCAGCAGATTGCGCGACAACAGTTCGAGCGCTTTCACCGCGAGCATGTCGGAGATCGGGTTCTTCAGATGCGCGGACGTGTACGCCTCGATTGCATGCACCATCGCGTCGATGCCGGTTGCGGCGGTCGCGGCCCTGGGCAGGCCGAGCGTGAGTTCGGCGTCGAGAATCGCCAGATCGGCGATCAACTGCGGGGCGACCACGCCCATTTTCTTCGCCTCGCCAACCGTCACGATCGACACGGCCGTCACTTCCGAACCGGTGCCCGCGGTGGTCGGCATCTGCACGAGCGGCAGGCGGGAGACCACGATCTTGTTCACGCCGTACATGTCGGCGAGTGTTTGCTGTTCCTGTGGAGCCAGCACGGCGATCAGCTTCGCCACGTCCATCGACGAGCCGCCGCCCAGGCCCAGCACGATCTGCACACCCGCCGTCCGCGCGCGCGAAGTTGCTTCGAGCACGATGTGTTCGGGCGGATCGGCGATTACGTCGTCGATTACGGTGGCGTTCCAGCCGTGCGCGGCGAGGTCGGCGAGCGCGGGATTCAGGAGCCCGCTCTTGTGAAGGAAAGCGTCGGTGACGACGCACAGGCGCGTAAGCGCTGGAAATTGCGCGCGCAATAGAGCGCCGAGCCGGCGCGCGGCGCCGAACTCGACCAGCATGGTCGGCACGGTCTGGAAGCGGAATGCGTTCGTCATTTAGCGTCTCCTTGCATCGCATGGCTCGCGGCGTGGCGCCGATCGGGCTGCGGAATGGTGTTTTTTGCGGCGGTAGAGGCTCGCAGCCTCGCGGGAAAAATGCGGGAAGCGAGAGCCTGAGCGCAGGCGTTAGTTGTACCAGATTCGGATCGGCTGCTCGCGTGCCTTTGATGTTGCGCGGTTGGATTAAGCGGGCAAACGAGGCGGGCGAACGAAGCGGCCAACTACGGCGGTGAAGCGCCCAAACACAACGAACGCGGCCATATAAAGCCGACGGGCGAGCGCCAAAACCATGCGATTCAGCAGGACATTCGAGGTCTTTGTTGAGAACGGTTCGCATTTGGGCTAGATTGATGCCCTGTCCTTTGAGAACGCGGAGCGAATTCATGGCCGAAGTGCTGATTCGACGGGAGCCTTGGGCAACGACACCCACGCCGGTTCTCGATGCCGGAACCGCCTGTCCGCCCGCGTTTCAAGCCGGCTCGCGCGACGCAGCCGGCACGAGCGGTCCGCAAGCCGCATGCCTCGCTTGTTTCGGCGCGCCGCCGACCCCATCGCTCACGCAAAAGGATCCCCTATGACCACGCTTTCGATGCCGCAGCCCATGCTTGCCGATCTCTCGATCGAGCCGGGACTGCCGACCGTCGTCTCGCCGCGCGCCGGCGCGGAGATTTCTCTGCAAGCGGCTGCGCCGCTGCTGCATGCGATCGTCGACGACACGCTCGAGCACGCGGGCGGCGTGCTGTTCACCGGCTTTCGCGTGGACTCGATAGATACCTTTCAAAGCTTCGCGGGCTCGTTCGGGCATCCGCTGATCGGCTATGAATTCGCGTCGACGCCGCGCAGTCAGGTGGCGGGGGCGGTCTACACGTCGACCGAATATCCGCCGCATCGCTCGATTCCGTTGCATAACGAGCAGTCGTACACGCGCGAATGGCCGCTGCGTATCTGGTTTCACTGCGCGCTCGCCGCGCGTGCGGGCGGCGCGACGCCGATTGCGGACAGCCGCGCGATCCACGGCGCGCTCGATCCGGCGCTCGTCGCGCGCTTTGCCAAACGTGAGCTGCTTTACGTGCGCAACTTCGGGCAAGGGCTCGATCTGCCGTGGGAGCAGGCTTTCGGCTCGGATGATCCGCGCGTGGTCGAGCGCATTTGCCGGACTCGCGGCATCGAATGCGAATGGCGCGACAGCGACGACGGCGAACTGCTGTTGCGCACGCGCGAACGCTGCCAGGCGGTGGCGCGTCATCCGCGCACGGGCGAGCTTGTCTGGTTCAACCAGGCAAATCTGTTCCACCTGTCATCGCTCGACGAGGACATGCAGGAGGCGCTGATCGATTCGGTCGGGCTCGAAAACGTGCCGCGCAATGTCTATTACGGCGACGGCGAGCCGCTGGAGGCCGAGGCGCTTGCCGAAATCCGCGGCGTGCTCGATCAGCAGCGGATCGTGTTTCCCTGGCGGACGGGCGACGTGCTGATGCTCGACAACATGCTGACCGCGCACGCGCGCGATCCGTTCGAAGGACCGCGCAAGGTCGTCGTGGCGATGGCGCAGAGTTACAGCGAAGGCCGGGACCGGGGATAAGCGGTCACGCGGACGGCCGCGCCAGCGGCTCGAAGCGCTCGTCGTGGGATTTCGCGGGACTTGCTCCGCTGGTCCGGGCGCGGCTCGGAACGCCCCCGGCGCGACCAATGGCCCAGGCGGCCAATATACGAGCAATTCGCAGCCGGGCATCGGTTTCACCGCCCAAGTCCTCTATAAGACATCTGAATTTCGGCATAGGGTATTCGCCTGAAAGCCTTATCTGGCGGGGCTTTGGCCTGTCGGGCATGTTTCCGGGATATGTTTGTTTAGCAGCGAGTCGAGGAAAACGCGCATATACTCTCGGTCGGGCCGTAAAAAGTAGTGCTGCGGGTTGCGCTGCGTTTTTGCTGCTTCGTCGCGAATTCGCTGGCTCAGCGCTACCCACGCTCTGTCCCTCACTTCACCTAGCAAAGCATTGAACATGTCCACACCGCCGAAGATCATCTACACCCTGACCGACGAAGCCCCCGCGCTGGCGACTTACTCGCTGCTGCCGATCGTCAAGGCGTTCACGCGCTCGTCCGACGTGATCGTTGAAACGCGCGATATCTCGCTTGCCGGCCGGATCATCGCTGCATTTCCGGACTACCTGACCGCGGAACAGAAGGGCTCCGACGATCTGGCGGAACTGGGCGGACTCACCACGCGTCCCGAAGCGAACATCATCAAGCTGCCGAACATCAGCGCGTCGGTGCCGCAACTGAAGGCGGCGATCACCGAACTGCGCGATCAGGGCTACAAGCTGCCGTCCTATCCTGACGAAGCGAAAACCGACGCGGAAAAAGACGTCAAGGCGCGCTACGACAAGATCAAGGGCAGCGCCGTCAACCCGGTGCTGCGCGAAGGCAATTCGGACCGCCGCGCGCCGTTGTCGGTGAAGAACTACGCGCGCAAGCATCCGCACAAGATGGGCGCATGGTCGGCTGATTCCAAGTCGCACGTCTCGCACATGAGCGGCGGCGATTTCTACGGCAGCGAAAAGTCCGCGCTCATCGCGGCAGCGGGCAGCGTGAAGATCGAACTGGCGGCCGCGGACGGCAGCAAGACGGTCCTGAAAGAAAAGACGGCGGTGCAGGCGGGCGAGATAATCGACGCTTCGGTGCTCTCCAGGAATGCGCTGCGCAGCTTCATCGAAGCGGAAATCGCCGATGCGAAGAGCAAGGGCGTGCTGTTCTCGGTGCACCTGAAAGCCACCATGATGAAGGTGTCGGATCCGATCATCTTCGGTCACGTGGTCTCGGTGTTCTACAAAGACGTGCTCACCAAGCATGCCGACGCGCTCGCGCAAGCCGGCTTCAACCCGAACAACGGTATCGGCGATCTGTACGCGCGCCTGAAAGACCTGCCGGCGGAAACGCGTGAAGCGATCGAGGCGGACATCAAGGCGCAGTACGAACAGCGCCCGCCGCTCGCCATGGTCAACTCGGACAAGGGCATCACCAGCCTGCACGTGCCGAGCGACGTGATCGTCGACGCCTCCATGCCGGCCATGATTCGCGAGTCGGGCAAGATGTGGGGCGCGGACGGCGCGCTGCACGACGCCAAGGCGGTGATTCCGGACCGTTGCTACGCCGGCGTCTACCAGGCTGTGATCGAAGACTGCAAGAAGAACGGCGCTTTCGACCCGGTCACGATGGGCACGGTGCCGAACGTCGGCCTGATGGCGCAAGCCGCCGAAGAATACGGTTCACACGACAAGACGTTCCAGATTCCGGCGAACGGCGTGGTCCGCGTGATCGACGCAGCCGGCACGGTGCTGCTCGAACAAGCGGTGGAAGCCGGCGACATCTGGCGCATGTGCCAGGTCAAGGACGCACCGGTCCAGGATTGGGTCAAGCTCGCGGTGAACCGCGCGCGCGCCACCAATACGCCGGCCGTGTTCTGGCTCGACTCCGCTCGCGCCCATGATGCGCAGATCATCAAGAAGGTCGAGCAGTACCTGAAGGACCACGACACCAGCGGTCTGGACATCCGTATCATGACGCCGGTCGAAGCCACGAAGTTCTCGCTGGAGCGTATCCGCGCCGGCAAAGACACGATCTCGGTGACCGGCAACGTGCTGCGCGACTATCTGACCGACCTGTTCCCAATCATGGAACTTGGCACCAGCGCGAAGATGCTGTCGATCGTCCCGCTCATGGCCGGTGGCGGCATGTTCGAAACGGGCGCGGGCGGTTCGGCGCCGAAGCACGTTCAGCAACTGGTCGAGGAAGGCTTCCTGCGTTGGGATTCGCTCGGCGAATTCCTGGCGTTGGCTGCGTCGCTCGAACATTTGAGCAACGCGTACCACAACCCGAAGGCGCAGATTCTGGCGAAAACGCTGGATCAGGCAACCGGCAAGTTCCTCGACAACGACAAGTCGCCGGCACGCAAGGTGGGCGGTCTCGACAATCGCGGCAGCCACTTCTACCTCGCGATGTACTGGGCTGAAGCGCTGGCCGCTCAAACCGAGGACGCCGCGCTGCAGGCGCAGTTCGCCGGCGTGGCGAAGGCCATGGCCGACAACGAAGCAAAGATTCTCGTGGAGTTGGCTGCGGCGCAAGGCAAGCCGGTGGATATCGGCGGTTACTACCGTCCGAATGTCGAGCTCACGAGCAAGGCCATGCGCCCGAGCGCCACGCTGAACAAGATCGTGGATGCGGTTGCCTAAGCCGTGAAGTAACGCATTGAAGCAGGCAGTAGATATGACGATGGCGCTCTCGAGCGCCATCGTCGTTTCAGCCTTCAGGTGATGGCCGGTCATGCCGGGCATCACACGTGAACGATTTCCCAGTCGCTGAGTTTTTCCGGAATTTCCAGCGTCGACGTGTCCACCTCGGACAGATGCGGGCAGGTCAAGCCGCGGGCGACTTCATCGGCAGCCTGTTGCGGGCTGGAAAACTCTCCGAGCGTCTCGTTGCCGTAGGTTGCTTCCCAACCGCCGTGCCCCGGCAAAATGTAGAACGCTCCCTGGGTCGAGCCAAAGCGAAAGCCTTTCATTTTTAGTCTCCCAATTGCCAATTAAAAACCGCGAGGTCGGGGCGGCTTCCTGCGTTCGGCCGGAGACGGCGTGACTGCGCTTTTGTCTCGTCTACCCGGCTTGACCACTTGAACCGCCGACTCATGTAAAGGAGTCTACGTCAGCGGGCAGCGGCGCAAGCCGGTGTTCGACGGCTAATTCCATCTAAAAATATCGTTTAAAAATAAGGGTTTGCAGGCTTTGTTCCGCGATGTGCAACGTGGGGCGGCATTGCGAAATGGCCGGTTTGTGCCACGCACCACGATTTTTTACGAAGCAATGGCTCATGCCGCATCGTGAAATATTGGCGTCTTGCGGGGGAAGCGTTGCAGCGCGAAAGCAAAGCCATGCGGCTTGCCATCGCCGTCCGCGATCAGAAAAGCAAACGGCGCAGAAAGCCGAGCATTACGCCGTTGAATTGAGCCGGCCTCTGTAGCGGCGCGAAATGGCTCACGCCCGGCAACAGAACGAACTCCGCATCTGGAATGCTCTGCGCGAGATAGTCGGCGTGTTCCCGCTTGATGAACTCGTCGTGCTCGCTCAGCACGACCGCGACGGGCACCTCGATCCGAGCCAGATCGTGAGCGCCGTAGTTAGGTTCGGTCTTCATCATCTCGCTGACCGCGCCGACGAATGCGTCGAAGTCGCGAGGCGTCGCGGAGAGTTGCGCATAGTCCTTGGCGTGCCGGCTGAAGCAGCGATCGATCACCGGTGTCGGCACGAATTCCTTCGTGCCGCTCGGGTCCATGTTGCAGCCGAAGAAGAACACCCCCGCAACGCGCTCGGGAGCCGTGATGCCCAGCACCATCGCGATGCAGGCGCCGTCGCTCCAGCCCACCTTGGCGGCGCGCGCGATTTGCAGCGCATCCATGACGGCGAGTACGTCGGATGCCATCAACTCGTATTTGTAAGGCCGCGCGTCGCGCGTGCTGCGGCCGTGGCCGCGGCTGTCGACGACCACCACACGATGTCCCGCGCCTAGCAGCGCCGGCACCTGGTAGCCCCAGTTGCCGCTGTGCCCCAGGCCGCCGTGCAGCAGAATCACCGGCGCGCCGACGCCATATGACGCGTACCAGATGCGCGCCCCTTCATGCTCGACGTAGCCATGATCGTTCGAGACGGGCAGCGGCGGCGCGCCGTGTGCTTCGAACTGCTCGAGGTTGTCGTCGTGGGATTCCGTGGTGGGTTCCATCGCTGTTGTCTCCGCTGCCGTTGGAGCCGCCAGATAATCGCGCGGAACGACTTATTGCCCGCCCGGTTTGCTCAACTCGTGCGCGCGGCGCAGTCTTTCGCGGCTGTTGCTCAAATGCATGCGCATGGCGGCGCGCGCGTCGTCCGGGTCCTGACGTTCTATCGCCCGATAAATCATCTGATGCTCGTTGAGTACGTTGCGCAGGTGCTCGATATGGTCGAGCTCCGCGATCTCCGCCGAGCCGAGCCGCGTGCGCGGACTCACGGACCGTCCGAGTTGACTGAGCACATCGAAGAAATAGCGATTGCCGCTGGCGCGCGCGATCTGCAGATGGAACTCGATGTCGTGCGCGAGCGTGTCGGTGCTGCCGCGCTCGAGTTCCGCTTCGAACCGCTCCAGCGCGCCGCGGATCTGCTTGAGATTCTGCTCGGTGCGGCGTGCCGCGGCGAGCGCCGCCGAGGCGGCCTCCACGTCGATACGGAATTCGATGATCGCCATCGCGTCCAGCATGTTGGACAGATCGGCGGTGGGCAACTGCATGGTTTTTTCCGCGGACGGCGCCAGCACGAATGTGCCGATGCCGTGACGCGTCTCCACCACCTTGGCCGCCTGGAGGCGCGAAATTGCCTCGCGGACCACGGAGCGGCTCACCGAGAGCTGCTTCATCATTGCGACTTCGGTGGGGATGCGGTCTCCCGGCCTCAGCGCGCCGCGGCGGATTTCATCGGAAAGGGTGGCCACCACCTTCTCAGTTAGGCTGCTCATTGCTGGGACTTGTTGGCTAATCGACTGGAAATGCGCAGGACGCGCGGGCGAGCGGCGTCATTGGACGGCTCAACGTCGCCATCATAACTGGGAACGACGCGTGCATCGCGACGCGGGTTCTCGGCTGGAAATGAGCCGAGGGGCTGCAAAGGCCCGAGGGCGGATGGTAGCAGAATCGCAAATGTCATCGGACGTCTTAGTTCGAGGTGTTTTCCATTGTCGCGTGTCGCAATAGGGAGCCTTAGCCCGTATGAAGGCAGGGTAAACACCGCATTGGAATCGTTGTATCGAAAATTGTAGACTGTCGTCGGACAACGTATCACGAATTCGGCGAGCGCCATTTCCACCAGGACACCGGCCGCGTGACGTGACATCAGGCCGCTTGACGGCCCCAATCGGAGACCACCCTTGACGCCAGCTCCCACCACGACGAACCCGCTCGACTCCGCGGTCTCGAAGGTCAAGCGGCACGTGCTGCCGCTTTTCCTGATCATGTTCATCGCGAACTACATCGACCGCGTGAACATCGGCTTCGCGAACGCCCACATGCAGACCGATCTCGGCATTGGCGCGGCGGCCTATGGTTTGGGGAGCGGTTTGTTCTTCATCGGCTATGCGTTGTTCGAGGTGCCGTCGAACGTGTTGATGCAGAAGTACGGTGCGCGCGCATGGCTGACCCGCATCATGGGGACATGGGGGCTCGTCGCGGCCTGCATGGCCTTCGTATGGAACGACACGTCTTTCTACGTGCTGCGTTTCCTGCTCGGCGTCGCCGAGGCCGGCTTCTTCCCCGGCGTGGTTTTCTACTTCACGCAATGGCTCCCGCAAAAAGAGCGCGGCAAGGCCATCGCGGTGTTCCTTGGCGGCTCCGCGCTCGCGTCGGTGCTGTCGGGACCGATCACCGGCAGTCTGCTGTCCATTCGCGGACTCGGCCTGCACGGCTGGCAATGGATGTTCCTCATCGAAGGCGGTTTCTCGGTCGCGCTGTGCGCCGTGAGCTGGATGCTGCTGAAGTCGCGCATTCGCGACGCATCGTGGCTGACCGCTGACGAACAACACGCGCTCGAATCGTCGATCGCGGCGGAGCAAGCGGAACGCGAGGCCGCCGGCAGCGCGCATCTTCCCGCGATAAAACTGTTGAAGGATCCGCAGATCCTGCTGTTCTGCTTCCTCTATTTCTCGATTCAATTGACCATTTACGCGGCCACGTTCTGGTTGCCGACGATCATTCGCAAGATGGGCGGGCTGTCCGATTTCCAGGTCGGGATGTTCAATGCGATTCCCTGGCTGATCGCGATGGTGGCGATGTACTGCTTTGCGATATTGTCGGCGAAGTGGCGCTTTCAGCAGGCGTGGCTGGCGGTGGCGCTCGTCATCGCGGCGTGCGGGTTGTTCGCGTCGACCTCGGGCAATCCGGTTCTCTCGTTCGTCGCGATCTGCTTCTCGGCAATCGGCTTCAAGGCGGCGGCTTCGCTCTTCTGGCCGATTCCACAGGGCTATCTCGATGCGCGCGTGGCCGCCGCGGTGATCGCGCTGATCAACTCGGTGGGTAATCTCGGCGGGTTTTTCGCGCCGGCCACGTTCGGTTATCTCCAGCAGCACACCGGCTCGATTACCGGCGGCCTCTATGCGTTGGGCGTGGCTTCGCTGATCGCGGCGGCAGCCGGTTTCCTGACGCGCAATCGGCGGGTCAATCGCGACGTGCTGCCGGAGGTTCTCCACAGCAAGGCGCATTGACTACCATGATCTTTGGAACCGCCGATCATGAAGCGCGCACTTTCCCTTCCCGTCCGGCACGGGTGTTGAACGCGAAGGCGAACGCGAACGCGCGCCGCAATGATCCTCGCCCTGCCGCCCCACCCATTCAACCGTTTCCATTCTTATGCCAACGAACACAACTCAATTGAACGCCACACCCACGGTCACCGAATTGCGCGTCGTCCCCGTTGCCGGCCGTGACAGCATGTTGATGAATCTGAGCGGCGCGCATGGCCCGTTCTTCACGCGCAACATCGTCATTTTGCGCGACAGCGCCGGGCATACCGGCGTCGGCGAAGTGCCCGGCGGCGAGAGCATCCGCAAGACGATCGACGATGCGCGTCCGTTCGTGGTCGGCCAGTCGATCGGCAATCTGCAAGCGATGTTGAACAAGGCGCGCACGCAGTTCGCCGACCGCGACGCGGGCGGGCGCGGCCTGCAAACCTTCGATCTGCGCACCACCATTCACGCGGTCACCGCGCTCGAAGCCGCGCTGCTCGACCTGCTCGGCCAGCATCTCGGCGTGCCGGTTGCGGCCCTGCTCGGCGAAGGCCAGCAACGCGACGAAGTGGAAATGCTCGGCTACCTGTTTTATATCGGCGATCGCAACAAGACCGATCTGCCGTACGCGAGTGGCGCTGAAGGGCGCGACGACTGGGAGCGCGTTCGCACCGAGGAAGCGATGACGCCCGAAGCGGTCGTGCGTCTCGCCGAGGCGGCGCAGGCGCGTTACGGCTTCAACGACTTCAAGCTGAAGGGCGGCGTGCTGCCCGGCGACGCCGAGATCGAAGCCGTGACGGCGCTCGCCGAACGCTTTCCCGATGCCCGCGTGACGCTCGATCCGAACGGTGCGTGGTCGCTGGCGGAAGCCATTCGCCTGTGCCGCGACAAGCACGACGTGCTCGCTTACGCGGAAGACCCATGCGGCGCGGAAAACGGCTACTCGGGCCGCGAAGTCATGGCGGAATTCCGTCGCGCGACCGGCTTGCCGACGGCCACCAACATGATCGCCACCGACTGGCGTCAGATGGGTCACGCAATCCAGTTGCAGTCCGTGGATATTCCGCTTGCCGACCCGCATTTCTGGACCATGCAGGGCTCGGTGCGCGTGGCGCAGATGTGCAACGACTGGGGTCTCACGTGGGGCTCGCATTCGAACAATCACTTCGACATTTCGCTCGCGATGTTCACGCACGTCGCGGCCGCGGCGCCCGGCAAGATCACCGCGATCGACACGCACTGGATCTGGCAGGACGGCCAGCGTCTGACGCGCGATCCGCTGCAAATCGTCGGCGGCAAGGTGAAGGTGCCGCAGGCGGCGGGACTCGGCGTCGAGATCGACATGGACGAGATCGAAAAGGCGCACGCGCTGTATCAGCAACACGGCCTGGGCGCGCGCGACGACGGCGTCGCCATGCAGTACCTGATTCCCAACTGGAAATTCGACAACAAGCGCCCCTGTCTCGTGCGCTGAGTCGCCGGCGATTTGAACGGCGGCGCTTATCTACGTTTGACCTTAATCACACCATGACCTCACCTCAAGAACTCAAAGCGATTGTTTCCGAAGGCCTGTTGTCTTTCCCCGTGACCGACTTCGATACGAACGGCGATTTCCGTGCCGACACCTATGCCGCGCGTCTCGAATGGCTCGCGCCTTATGGCGCTTCGGCGCTGTTCGTCGCGGGCGGCACGGGCGAATTCTTCTCGCTGACCAGGAGCGACTACACGAACGTGGTGCGCACCGCGACCGAAGTCTGCAAGGGCAAGGTGCCGATTCTTGCCGGCGCGGGCGGCCCGACGCGCGTGGCGATCGAATACGCGCGGGAAGCGGAGCGTCTGGGTGCGAACGGCATTCTGCTGATGCCGCACTACCTCACGGAAGCGTCCCAGGAGGGCATCGCCGCGCACGCCGAGGAGGTCTGCAAGTCCGTGCCGAACATGGGCGTGATCATCTACAACCGCGCGAACTCGAAACTGAACGCGGACATGCTCGAACGTCTCGCGGAGCGTTGCCCGAACCTGATCGGCTTCAAGGACGGCGTCGGTGAAATCGAAGCGATGGTGACGATCCGCCGCCGTCTGGGCGATCGCTTTTCCTATCTCGGCGGCCTGCCGACCGCGGAAGTCTATGCGGCGGCTTATAAGGCGCTGGGCGTGCCGGTGTATTCGTCGGCGGTATTCAACTTCATTCCGAAGACCGCGATGGAGTTCTATCGCGCGATTGCCGCGGACGATCACGCGACCACGTCGCGACTGCTGGATGAATTCTTCCTGCCGTACCTCGCGATCCGCAACCGCCGCGCGGGCTACGCGGTGAGTATCGTGAAGGCGGGCGCGAAGCTGGTGGGCCGCAGCGCCGGTCCGGTGCGCGCGCCGCTGACCGATCTGACCGAGGAAGAAATGGACAAGCTCGACGCCCTCATCAAGAAGCTCGGCGCGCAGTAAGCGGGCCGGTCGCTATCTCTGGACGCGCCGCGACGAAACGTCCGGCGCGCGTCACGCCGCCGCAATGGCGTCGCGTCGACCTGTCGTAGCGAGACGTGACCGCAAGCGCTTAGCCGCTCAACCGCAGCGGCCAGTCCATCACGCTCAACTCCGTCGAAACACGACGTGCGAGATCCGCTGCACGAGCAGCGCAGCGGCAAGCGCCGCGACGGCGGTGAGCCAAACGCCGATATGAATCGACTGCACCAGCGCATCGCGAGCCGTATCGATCAAGGCGAGCGTGTTGAGCCCCGAAGGCTTCATATCCGCGATCAGCTTCAGGCGCAGTTCCTCATCGATCAGAATACGCAGATCCACAAAACGCGGCAGCCATTGCGAGGTGGCCGGCTCGCCGAGCACGCTCATCGTGCGCGTGACCACGTTGCGGTAATGATGCGACACCACCGTCGCGACAATGCTCGTGCCCAACATGCCGCCCACCATTCGCGTGGACTGCAGCAGCGCGGTCGTGATGCCGAACCGCTCGCGCCCGGCAATCTCCTGCCCGAACACATTCAGATTGTTGAGGATGAAACCCAGACCGATGCCGACCGCCGCCATCGGCAATTCGAGCCACAGGTGCGGCGTGTCCGGATTGGCGAACGCCAACGCAACCGACGCGAACAGCAGCAACGCGAAGCCGATCGACAGAATGCGCGTGGGCTTCTTCATGTGAATGACGATGCGCGTATTCAGCAGACTGCCGAGCGCGATGCAGGCGGCAATCGGCGTGGCGAGCAAACCGGCCTGTTGCGGCGAGAGGCCGAAGCCGCCTTGCAGCAGCAGCGGCGCGAAGAAGATCAGCGAGAACATCACGAAGCCCGACAGCATGCCGAGCGTGAAGAGCGTGACCAGTTGGCCGTCCTTGAACAGGTCGAGCGGAATGATCGGATGCGTGGCGCGCTTCTCGCACACCAGCAATGCAATCGTGCCGACGATCACGCATGCCGCCAGCGTGAGATTGCCGGCGGTCAGGCCGTCTTTCGGCACCGCTTCGATGAAAGCCTGCAGGCCGCCCAACACGGCGGCGACGAGCGCCGCGCCGAGCCAGTCGATCTTGACCTCGCCTTCGTGCGGACGCCGGAAGCTCGGCAGATGCGCCCAGATGAAATAGAGCGCCGCGGCGCCCACCGGCAGATTGATCAGGAAGGTGGAGCGCCAGCCCCAGTGCTCGCTCATCCAGCCGCCGAGCGACGGCCCCGCCGCGGTGCCGATGCCATACGCGGCCGCCATCACCACCTGCCAGCGAACCCGCGCGCGCGGATCGGGAAAGAGATCCGGTATCGACGCGAACGCCGTGCCGACCATCATGCCGCCGCCGATGCCTTGCAGGCCGCGCGCGATCACCAGAAACAGCATGTCGTTGGCGACGCCGCAGAGCACCGACGCCACCGTGAACGTGATGACCGCGGCGATCACGAAACGCTTGCGGCCGAAGTAGTCGCCGAGCCGGCCGAATACCGGAACCGTCACCACCGACGCCAGCAGATAGGCGCTGGCGATCCACGCGTAGTACTCGAAGCCGTGCAGCTCGGCGACGATCGAGGGCAGCGCGGTGCTGACGACTGTTTGATCCAGTGCGACCAGCATATTGACGAGACCGATGCCGAGCATCGCGAAGAGGGCGTTTCGGAAAGGCAGGGCAGTCGCTGTTGGGTTCACGGATCGGGAGAATAGTTTTTCAGGGAAGACGCTGCGGGGCCAGGCTCGGCCCGCGGTCTCGACGACTCGCGTCTTCTTGTTGTCTGACTTCTTGACAACAATTATACGGGTTATCCCTTATCTGAAACTATTCAGTCTGAGGAAACAGACAACCGCGTTGCGCCAATGTGAAAAGCAACAACGCGGTGACCGCCGCGCCACCAACCCGCGCTTGGCCGTCGAGCGAACAGACCTGCTGCCTGCCTACGCGCCTCGCCTCGGCCGGCGAACGGCTCTCACCTTTCCGCTGCTTCCGCCGCCGCAGAAGAACCGGTCGCCGCCATCGGATTCGAGCCCCGAGATGCCCACGCCGGCCGGCATCTGAACCTTCTCCTCGACCTCGCCCGTGCGCGGATCGATTCGCCGCAATTCGCTCTCGTCGCCTTCCCACGTGCCGTGCCAAAGTTCTCCGTCGACCCACGTCACGCCCGTGACGAAACGGTTCGACTCGATCGTGCGAAGCACCGCCCCTGTCTCCGGATCGACCTGATGGATTTTGCGCTCGCGGTACTGCCCCACCCAGAGCGTTCCTTCGGCCCACGCAAGCCCCGAGTCACCGCCGCCGCCGGGCGCCGGGATCGTGGCGAGCACGCGGCCGGTCGCCGGATCGATTTTCTGGATGCGGCTCTCGGCGATCTGAAACAGATGCTCGCCGTCGAAGGCCGTTCCCGCATGCGCGGCGACCTCGAGCGAGCGCACCGTCTTGCCGCTCGCCGGGTCGAGGGCGTTCAGCTTGTCGCCGGTGGCAAACCATACGTGCTGACCGTCGTAAGTGACGCCATGCACGCTCTCTACGCCCGGAAAGGGCCCGTATTCATTCACGATTTCAGCTGCGGATCGGTTCATGGTTTCATCCTCGTCGACGGTTGCGGGTGGTTCATGTGGCCATCCTAATCGCCCGGCAACGGAGCCGGGAGTAACAAGGTGGTCGTGAATCCCGGCATGGGCGGCGTGATCCAGCGACGCGCGCGCCCCTTTCCGAACGACTGCGCCTTGCCCGCCGCCGCGAGCGAATCGAGCGCCCGCTGCGCACTGCGCTGGCTGGCGCCGAGCGCCAACGCGAGCGCTGAACTCGACCACGATTCGCCGTCGGCGAGCAAGGCCAGCGTCGCCGCGTGCTTGTCCTCGACGGGCCGCGCCAGCACCACGACCTCGCGCGCGTGACGCGGCGCCAGCGCGAAGCCTCGCTTGGTCGCGCTTACGCCGGCCACCGGTCGAAGCAACGAGCGCAACCGCCCGAGTTCCACGCGCAAGCGCGCGCGATGTGATTCGTCGGCGAGCTTCGCCCTGAATGCGCGGGCGACGAGCGTGTCTCGCGACACGTCAGCCGGCCACGCTTCGGCGAGAGCCCGGGCAAGCACGAATAGCACCGGACGGCTTGCCAGCGAGATCACGGCGTCTTCATGGCGCACGACGTGACGGCATGCGTCCACGACGAGCGCTTTCGACGCCAGCAACGCTTCGACTTCATCGAGCAGCAGCGGCCGCTCTTCGCCATGCGCGAGCAGCCGCGCGGCCGGCGTGTTCAGCATGCGCGACGCGCTTTCCGCTTCCGCCGTCAGCGCGGGAATACCTGCGCGGTGCGCAGCCTGCACGGCGCGCGCGAGGGCGGCGCGCGCCGCCTGCGTGTGGATGCGCCGCATCGCGATCCCCGCCACGACCAGTTCGTGGGCGGCTCGCAACGCGGGCGGGAAGGGTTCGGGGTCGAGCGCGGCGAGCGCACGCTCGGCGTCGTCGAGACGGCCGATCAGTAGAAGGCGTCGCACGTCCAGATACCGCGCATGCGCGGCGTTCACGCGGTCGCCGTGCGCTTCGAGCGTGACGCGCGCCGCGTCCAGCGCTTTGGCGGGCCAGGCCAGGTCACGCGAAGCGAGCGCGATTTCGGCTTGCGCGACGACGCAGCGCGCACGCGATACCGGCTCCCTCGCGCCGAAGGCGCGCGCCGCGCTTCGCAATAGCGCCTTCGCTCGAACGAGATCGCCGAGCTGCGCCATCGCGATGCCTCGCAGCGCGAGCGCGGGTGCGTCGTCGCGCAAGGCAACCCGGTTCAGCGCGCCGAGCGGATCGCCTGCGGCGAGCGCGCGCGCCGCGGCCGTGACTAGCGAGTCCATGATTTATTCGAATCGCGCCACACTTGTCACTCCCCGTGTCCGAAGCCGGCGACTAATCTAGCACGACCCCAACCCGCATTTCGTGGCGAGCACCGCGCGAACGGCGAAGGACATCAAGGAGAGACGCATGACGACGAAACACATCACCGGGACACGAGACGAGTGGCTGGCCGCGCGGCTCGAATTGCTCGAAGCGGAAAAGGCGCTGACGCGGCAAAGCGATGAACTGGCGCGGCGGCGTCAGCAATTGCCGTGGGTGCGGATCGACAAGGCGTATCGCTTCGAGACCGATGAAGGCAGCGCCTCGCTGGCGGATCTCTTCAGAGGACGCTCGCAACTGCTGGTCTATCACTTCATGTTCGGGCCGGACTACAAGGCGGGATGTCCGTCGTGTTCGGCGATCGCGGACGGATTCGACGGCCTCGTCGTTCACCTCGCGAATCACGATGTCGCGCTTGCGGCCGTGTCGCGCGCGCCGCTCGCGAAGCTGCAGGCGTACAAAGAGCGAATGGGATGGACGTTTCCGTGGGCGTCGTCGCTCGGCAGCGACTTCAACTTCGACGTCAACGTTTCATTCACGGAGGCGCAGCAGCGCGAAGGCAGCGTCGAATACAACTATCAGCGCGGCGGCCATGCGATGGATGCGACGCCGGCCCCGGAGCCGGTCGTTCAGTTCGCGGCCACCTGCGGAACCGACGCCCCGACGTATTCGCGCGACCGGCCCGGCATGAGCGCGTTCGTGCTGGAGGATGGTGTCGTCTATCACACGTATTCCACTTATGCGCGCGGCCTGGACGGGCTGTGGGGCATGTATCAGTGGCTCGATCGCGCGCCGCTGGGGCGCAACGAGACGGGCGTGTGGTGGCGTCGGCATGATGAGTATGAGCGGCGTTGAGTCGTTCTCCGATCTGCGGTCGGTGCGCGGCGCGGCAAGCACACGTTTTCGCAACTGGCGATTCAGGCGATTGCGATGCTCGAAGCGAGGGTCTTGCCGCTGTACGGGAAGAGTTCATAAAGCGCGCTTCCAAACCCGCGCTTTTAACCCCCGCGTCTAAAACCGCTCGACCCTGAACGGCCGCGTGTCCACCAAGGTATCTTCGCCGGTCATCATCTCCGCGATCAACCGGCCCGTGACCGGACCCAACGTCAGCCCGTGGTGCGCATGGCCGAACGCGAACCACAAGTCCTTATGTTTTCGCGCGGGTCCGATTATCGGCATCATGTCGGGCGTGCAAGGGCGGCGCCCCATCCAGGCTTCGTCGTCGAGGCGCTTGTCCAACGGGAACAGCGTGCGCGCGACCGGCTCGACCGCGGCGAGTTGCGTCGGGGTCCTGGGCGCATCGCAGCGCGCGATTTCCGCGCCTGTGGTCAGGCGAATGCCTTTTGCCATCGGCGCGAGCAGGTAGCCCTTCTCGGCATCCAGCACCGGGTGATTCAAACGAGCCTGCCCACGCGGCGCATAGTGCATGTGATAGCCGCGCTTGACGCCAAGCGGCAGCCGGTAGCCGAGCCGCGAACTCACGCGATCCGACCACGGACCCAGCGCAACCACCGCCGACGAAGCCGCGATCGTGCCGTCGTTCGTGTCGACTTCCCAACCGTCGCGCAGCGAACTCGCATCGCCAATCAAAACCCGCCCGCCCAGCGACTCGAAATGCCTGGCGTACGCGGTGACGAGCGCATGCGGATCGCTCACCGAATCGGAGGCCGTATAGCGCAAGCCGCCGAGCAAGGTCGTGTCGAGATCGGGTTCCATCTGTTGCAGGCGGGCGGCGTCGAGCGATTCGAAATCGACGCCGTATTCCCGATGCCACTGTTCAGCGAGCCGCGTTTCCGCATCCCGCACGGCTTCGCTGCGAAACACCTTGATCCAGCCGCTTGGCCGCAATAACGCGCTTGCCCCGGCATCGGCCGCCAGCGCGCGGTGCTCGCTGACGCAGTGTTCGATCAGCGTCGAGTACGACTTCGCGATCGCGGCGTGCCGCGCCGGATGCGAATTGCGCCAGTATTGCCACAGGAACGGCGCGGCTTGCAGCATCGCGTCGGCATGGTAGCAAACATCCGGCGACCGATTGCGCGCATAGCGAAGCAAGCTGCCGAGTCCGCGAGGAAACGCATACGGATAGACGCCTTCGCGCTGGATCAACCCGGCGTTGCCGAACGAAGTCTCGTTGCCGGGCAGCTTGCGATCGACCAGCGCGACCTGGCGTCCGCGCTTCTGTAGATGCACGGCGACGCACACGCCCACGATGCCCGCGCCGAGTACCACGGTGTCGAATTTCATTCTCGTCATCAGCGAACTCACACGTTGCCGGTTATGCCGCGAGCGCCGTCACCGCGACTTCGACATCGCAACCGGGCTTCATCAGCAAGGCCTGCACGCAGGCGCGGGTCGGCGCATGACCTTGCGGCACCCACGCATCCCACACCGCGTTGAATTCGGCGAAGTGCTTCGGATCGCTCAACCAGATGTTCGCGGACACGAGCCGCGTGCGATCCACGCCCGCCGCTTCGAGCAACAGGTCGATCCGCGCGAGAACTTCGTTTGCCTGTTCGGTGATGGACACGTTCGCCGTGTCGGGCACCTGGCCGGCCAGATGAACGACGCCGTTGGCGATCACCACCTGGCTCATGCGCGCATTCGTTTGCAGACGTTTGATTTCGTTCGACATGGTTTTATACCGTTGAAACGCCGGCGCCTTGCGCGCCGGACTCGTTGAAAAGAGGCGGCGAAGTCACGATCGACTTCAGCGACGGATTCGGCTGCGCGAGCTTTGACAGATCCGGGCACGGGCGGCGCAGCACCGGCGACTGGTCGAAGACCTGCTCCATGGCGTGCGCGACGGCGAGCGTCTTGCGGTCGCCATGAAACGGTCCGACGATCTGCATGCTGAACGGCATGCCCGCCTGATCGACGCCGCACGGCAGCGACAGCGCCGGGTGCGTGGTCAACGTGACGACGTAGGTCAGCGCGAGCCAGCGGTAATAGTTGTCCTGCTCGCGCCCGCCGACCTGCGCCGCGTACAACTGCTGCCACGGAAACGGCGACACCGGCGTGGTCGGCGAGAGGATCACGTCGTATTGATCGAACGCGCTCTGGAAGCGCTTGAAGATGCGCGTCTGCTCGGCTTGCGCCCATGCGCTGTCCGCGAGACTCATGGCCGCGCCCAGTTCGTAGTTCGAGCGCGTGTTCGGGCCGAGCTGGTTCGGGTCGCGCGTGTAGGCCTCGTGCAGACCGGCGACGAAACTCTCGGCGCGGATCACGTCGAAGCAGCGGTGCACGTCGCCAAGATCGAAGCGCACTTCGTCGCAGGAACGGAACGACGGCGCGATCAGCGCGATGCGTTCGCGGAACAGTTGGCGGATCTCGTCGTCCACGTCGCAACTGCCGAAGTCTTCCGTCCAGCCGACCCGCAGCGCGCCGAGGTCGATGTTCTCCGGCATCGCGAAGCCAAGCGGATCGACCGGAAAGCTCAACGGATCGCCCGCGGACATGCCGGCTGTTGCCGCGAGTTGCAGGCACGCTTCGGCGACGCTGCGGCCCATCGGCCCGACCACCGAAATCGGCGTCCAGCCCACCAGCTTGCGCGAGTTCGGCACGAGTCCGGGCGTCGGACGAAAACCCACCACGCCGCATTTCGACGCGGGAATGCGCAGCGAGCCGCCGGTGTCCGAGCCGGTGCAAACCGGCAGCATGTCGCAAGCGAGCGCCGCCGCGGAGCCGCCCGACGAGCCGCCCGCATTCAACGCGGTATTGAACGGATTGCCGGTCGCGCCCCACACCGGGTTGCGCGTGTTCGCGCCCGCGCCGAGTTCCGGCACGTTGGTTTTGGCGGTGACGATCGCGCCGGCGGCGCGCAGCCGTTGCACGAGCACGGCGTCCTGTGTCGGCACGTTGCCGCGCGACATCGGCGAGCCGTAAGTCGTGAGCAGGCCGGCTGTGTTCTCAAGGTCTTTCACGCCGACCGGCAAACCGTGCAGGAGCCCAAGCGGCGCGCCGTCGAGCACCTGCTTTTCGGCGCGCTTCGCGGCTTGTCGGGCAGCGGGAAAGTCCGTCGCGGTGACCGCGTTCACCGCGGGATTGACCGCCTCGATGCGCTCGATGCAGGCTTCGAGCAACTCCACCGGCGAAATCTCTTTCGCGCCGATCATCCGGCGCAGTTCGACCGCGCTGCGGCCCACCAACTCATGGTTGTGACTCATTGCATCCTCGTTCATCGCATTCGATTCATTCGGCGAGCGCTTCGCCGGTACGGTCCCGCAGCCAGATCACCGGCACCAGCGAAATGACGCACGCGGCGGCGACGTACCAGGCCGGCGCGAGCGGATTGCCGGTCCGTGCGACCAGCCAGCTTGCAATAAAAGGCGAGAAGCCGCCGAAGAACGATGCGCTCACGACATACGTCAACGCAATGCCGGTCGCTCGCACATGCTTGGGAAACAGTTCGGGGATCATCACCAGCACCGGCACGATCTGCCCCGCGACGAACACCGCGAGCAGCCCCGAGACGACGCACAGCGCCGTGATCGACGGATGCGCGCTGAGAAACGCGAACGCGGGATAGACGAGCAGCAGCATGATGACACGCGATGTCACCAGCACGCGCTTGCGGCTGAAGCGGTCCGCGAGCATGCCGGCGAACGGCGCGGCGGCGAACAGCACGAGCGAGCTGACGATGCCCGACGTGACCGAAGCCGTGGGCGAAAGATGCAGCGAGCGCACCGCATGGCTCGGCAGAAAAAATGCGGTGATGTAGACGGACACCGAGCCGCCCAGTTCCGCGAAGGTGCCGAGGATCGTCAGCTTCAGATGCGTGGTCAGCGCCGCTTTCAACGCGCCGCGCGGCGCGGCCTCGCCGGGCTTGCGCTCGGCCAGCGTTTCCTCGAGCCGCTTGCGGATCAGCATGCCCGCGGGCGCGGCGACGATGCCGAGCAGAAACGGAATGCGCCAGCCCCAGTCGAGTACCGCCTGCTTCGGCAGCAAGCCGTTGACCAGCGTCGCGACCACCGCGCCGAGCACGAGCCCCGCCGCCGTGGCCGCGAAGTTCCAACTGGCGAAGAAGGCGCGCGTGCTGTCGGTTGCGTATTCCACCAGCAGCGTGGTGCCGGGGCCGAATTCGCCGCCGGCCGCGAAGCCCTGGATCAGACGCGCCGCGAGCACGATGAACGGCGCGACGAAGCCCGCCACCGCGTAAGTCGGCGCGAAGGCGATCATCGCGCAACTGAGCGCCATCAGCATGATGGTGAGCACCATCGCCTTTTTGCGGCCGGCGCGGTCCGCATAGGCGCCGATCACGATGCCGCCGAGCGGCCGCACCACGAAACCGACGCCGAACACGCCGATCGACAGCAGGAACTGATTGACCGGCGATGCGCCCGGAAAGAACAACTGGCCGATCTGGATCGCAAAGTAGCTGTAGATCGTGAAGTCGTAAAACTCCAGCGCGGTGCCGATCGTCGTGGCGGTGATGACGTGAGTTTTCGTCAGGCCGGACTTGCTGAGTGCGAGCGTGGACACAATGAGCTTCCCACAGGAAAAGGGTGGAATCGACGTGAGTTATCATATACGAGAAAAAATAAATTCTCGTATGCGAGAAAATTTCCGCGTGGAATCCAGCAAGATGGCCAAGGCAGTGATGAAACAACCGGACGCGAACGCGCATGAAGCGCCGCCCGCGCTCGACCACAAGCTGGTGGGCGGGCACTTGCGCCAGGCGCGCAAGGCGCGCGGCATGACGCTGAGCGAATTGTCGGAGCGCTCGGGCATTGCGGTGTCGACGATCTCGAAGGCCGAGCGCGGCGACATCGCGCTGACCTACGACAAATTCGCGGCGCTCGCGCATTCGCTCGAACTGGAGTTCGACGCGATTTTCGGGCGGCGCCGCAAGCAGGCGGGCGGCGCGATGAAGCCGTCGTTCACGCCCGCCGGCAAGCAGGAAATCTACGACACGCCGAACTACGAGTACGGCATGCTCGCCAACAACCTCACCGGCAAGCGAATGGTGCCGATGCGCGCGCATATTCACGCGCGCGCCGTGTCGGACTTTCCGGAGTACATCCGGCATTCGGGCGAGGAGTTCGTGTTTCTGCTGAGCGGCAAACTGGAATTGCGCTTCGAAAACGGCAAGGCGTTCAAGCTGACGCCCGGCGACAGCCTGTACTTCGACAGCTCGGTCGGGCACATCTATCTGAGCCTCGGCAAGGAGGATGCGGAGGTGCTGGTGTGCTGCGTCGATACGGACGAGCATCGGCCGAAAGGCGCGATCTGACTGGCGGAACGAGGGCGGAACGAGGGCGGATCGGGGCGAACCGGCCGGATATGGCAGCGAGGCTGAAGCGCCTAAACGCATCCGCTATGCTAGCGATTCGGTCTACCTCAAGGAGCAAGTGATGACACAGGCACACGGTTCGATGATCACCTTCAGCCGCCCCGACGGCAAGCAGGTTCAGGGCTATCTCGCCAAGCCGGCGAAGCTGGAGGGCGCGCCCGCCATCGTCGTGATTCAGGAGTGGTGGGGGTTGAACGACCAGATTCGCGGCGTGGCCGACCGGCTCGCGCAGGCCGGCTACCTCGCGCTGGTGCCCGATCTCTTTCGCGGCAAAACGACGGTGGAAGAAGAAGAGGCTCACCATCTGATGAGCGGCCTCGATTTCGGCGACGCCGCCAGTCAGGACGTGTACGGCGCCGTGCAGTATCTGAAGCAGCACGCGGCGAAAGTCGGCGTGACCGGCTATTGCATGGGCGGTGCGCTCACGTTGCTCGCGCTATGCAATGTGCCGGATGTTTCGGCCGGCGTGGTGTGGTACGGCTTCCCGCCGCTGGAATACATCGACGCGTCGAAGATCAAGGCACCGGTCATGGGTCATTGGGCCACGCAAGACGAGGCTTTCTCCATTGAAACGGTCGACGCGTTGGAGAAAAAGCTGATCGAGGCCAAGGTCGACGTCGAGTTTCATCGCTATCTCGCGCGTCATGCGTTCGCGAACGAAACGGCGGTCGGGCCGGGCCGTATCGCCGTTACGCAATTCGATCCGGTCTGGTCGCAGCAGGCCTGGGATCGCACGCTGACTTTCTTCGGCCGCACGCTCTGGAAGTAAAACGGCGCGCGAGCCGGTGCGCCGCTGGCCGCGTCGCTTTTGTCCGTTGGTCCCGTTGGTCCGGTTGGTCCCTTCGTCCCTTCGTCCCTTTTGTAAGGCCGCCTCGTCGCAGCAAATACGAACAAGACGGAGCCTCACATGGCTGTAGCAATGCGAAACGCCGCTCTCGGGCTGTTGACGTGCTTCATGCTGGGCGCCTGTGTTCACGTGCAGGCCGGCGCCGGGTGCGGTAAGGGATGCAGCGACAAGACCCGGGGTCAATTGCTCGATCACCACGTCACCGCGAAGCTCAGCGCGGCGGCGTTTGCAAAATTGCTCGAAGCGAATCCATCCGGCCGGCGACTCGCGCAGATCGCCGGCGCGCCCGTTTGCGGCGTCGAGGTCGTGTACTTCCGCTACCGGACCATCGGCGGCGCGGGCGAGCCCACCACGGCAAGCGGTGCGTTGATGATGCCGGACGGGCCTTCCGCTGCTTGCGGCGGACCGCGTCCGCTGATGCTCTATGCGCACGGCACCACCGCCTACCGAAACTACAACCTCGCCGACATTACGCAAACCGATCCGGGCAATCGAGGCGGCGCGGGCGAGGGCCTCGCCATTGCCGCCACCTACGCGGCGCACGGCTATATCGTGGTGGCGACGAATTATGCGGGCTACGCCGGCTCCGATCTGCCGTATCACCCTTATCTGAACGCCGATCAGCAATCCGCCGATGTGATCGACTCGCTTCGCGCGGCACGCCTCGCGATGAGCGATGCGAAACCGGCAAGCGGCGTGCGTCAGAATGGCAAGCTCTTCGTCACCGGTTATTCGCAAGGCGGTTTCGTCGCGCTCGCGACGCACCGCGCGCTGCAAGCGGCCGGCGTCGAGGTGACGGCGTCCGCGCCGGGATCGGGTCCGTATGCGCTCGCCGCGATGGCCGACGCGCTGATCGAAGGCGACGCGAACCTGGGTTCGACGCTGTTCACGACACTGACCGTAACGGGCTACCAGCGCGCTTACGAGAATATCTACCGCGCGCCCGGCGATTTCTTCGAAGCGGCTTACGCACCGGACATCGAAAAGCTTCTGCCCACCACGCAACCGCTCGATACCTTATTCGCCCAGCGAAAGCTGCCGTCCGCGCAGCTCTTCAGCCGTGTTCCTCCCGCGCCGCAGTTCGCCTCGATGACGCCGCCTGCTTCACCGCCGCTCACGCCGCCCGCGTTGACACCCGTGTTCGCCGGCGGATTCGGCGACGCGAACCTCGTGCGCAACGCGTACCGTCTGGGCCTGTTGCAAGACGCCGCCGCCAATCCCGATGGCGCGTTCCCCAATGCGACGACGGCCATGACGCCGGCAGCGAATCCGGCGCATCCGCTGCGTCGGGCATTCAAGCGCAACGACCTGCGCAACTGGTCGCCGCGTGCGCCGGTTCTGCTGTGCGGCGGCGAGGCGGACCCCACGGTGTTTTTCTTCAACGCGCGCATCGAACAGGCGTACTGGCTGAACGCGAACGTGCCGGCGGGGCTCACTTCCGTACTGGACGTGGACTCGGCCGCCACCGGAGCCGACGATCCCTACGCGCCCGTCAAGCAGGGTTTCGCGAATGCAAAGGTGGCGCTCGCGAGCGAGGCTGTCGCCGGGGGCGCGACGGACGGCGGCGCATCCGCGGTGCTGCGCTCGTATCATGGTGGACTGGTCGCGTCGTTTTGCATGATTGCCGCGCGGGCGTTCTTCGCGAAGTTTTGAACGGGCGCGGTGCTTCAACAGCGCATCGGATTTCAGCCGCGCGTTTCGCCGGGCCTATGACATGTCGCCGAGCGATTTCCGGCATCTCACGCGATAGAACATGCAGCGGAAAACCCTGTGTTTCAAGAACGAGGCAATCATGACCAGCATGAACGAGCAGAATGATTTCATCGTGCGCACGATGTCGGCGCACGAGGTTGCATTAGCGGTCGAATGGGCGGCGCTCGAAGGATGGAACCCCGGCCTGCACGATGCCGAATGCTTTCGCGCGGCCGATCCGCAGGGTTTTTTCATCGGCGAGTGGCATGGGGAGCCGGTCGCGTGCATCTCCGCGGTCGCCTACGGCGAGGACTTCGGGTTCATCGGGCTCTATATCGTGAAGCCGGAGTGTCGCGGCAAGGGCTTCGGCATGCGCATCTGGCGCCACGGCATGGACTACTTGCGCAATCGCAACGTCGGTCTCGACGGCGTTGTCGCTCAGCAGGCGAATTACGGCAAGTCCGGCTTTCGGCTGGCGTATCGGAACATCCTCTTTCAGGGCGTCGCGCGAAAGATCGACCAGCGCGCGGCGGCGCGTTCGACTCTGCTGAATGCTTCGGCGCTGCCCTTCGAGCGGCTGCTCGATTACGATCGACAGTGCTTTCCCGCCACGCGTGAGCGTTTTCTCGCGGCATGGCTTGCGCAACCCGATGCGATTGCATTGGCTGCAATGCAAGCAGGCGAGATTGCGGGCTACGGTGTCATGCGCCGCTGCCGGACAGGCTGCAAGATCGGCCCGCTCTTCGCCGATAGCGACGACATAGCAGGCGATCTGTTCGACGCGCTGGCGGCGCGCATGCCGGGTGAGGCGATTTTTCTCGACGTGCCCGAGACCAACCCGGAGGCGGTTGCGCTGGCCGAACGGCGCGGCATGACGAGCGTGTTCGAAACCGCGCGGATGTATACGCGGCAAGCTCCGGCGCTATCCATTGAACGCGTGTTCGGCGTGACTTCGTTCGAACTCGGATGATCGGCGCGCGGCGGTTCGTTTGGACTTGCGTTGCCGTCGGCGGCCTATCACATGGTCTCAAACGAACCGCGGACGGCAAGCGCATGACGCTGTGCGCGGTCGACGCCGCGGTCCATGCTATTGCCATTTCGTGCCGAGATTCTCCAGCCCGGATTTCATGAGATCGGCTGACAGCATCGCGATCCGCAACTCGCAGTCGGCGTTGAATTTCAGAAACCACGGTTCCGCGAATGCCGGAATCTGCGATGCGTCGTCGACGTTCACCACGAGCACCGCGCCGCGTGCGCCGTTCTGTTCGGTGAAATAGGCGGCCTCCGGTTTTGCGTCCTCGAGTATTCTCGCCAGCACCTCGCCGGCGGTGCCGTCGCGCACCATCGTGTTGAACGGTTCGTGCGGAATTCGTATGTTCAGAAGCATGCGCATGTCATCCTCCTTGTGGATGCCCAAAAGGGCTTCTTAAGGATAGAGGCTTTATACGCTGCTGGCGGCGGCGATGGCCGAGGCTGTCTTTGTGTTGTCGGGTGCTCGATGATTCATCGCAACGGCCCCGCCGCGCGTGGTCAGTTTCCGAACAACGAGGCCTGGGTTCCGCGACCCGGCGCCGGGCGCGCGGGTTTCTTCGGCGCGTGTTCCGCTTGCGGTGTTTGCGGTGCGTGGCGATTGCCTTCCACGGTCTCCACGTTAGCCGCCGCTTCCAGCGAAGTCTGCCCGGCTTCGAGCGACAGCAGCAGCATCTTGTTCGCCAATCCGCCGGCGAAGCCGGTCAACTCGCCGGACGCGCCGATCACGCGATGGCACGGCGCGATGATGGAAATCGGATTCCTGCCGTTCGCCGCGCCGACGGCGCGCACCGCGTTGAGGTTGCCGACCTGCAGTGCGATTTCGGTGTAGCTGCGCGTCTGGCCGAACGGGATCGTCAACAGCGCTTCCCATACTTTCTTCTGGAAGTCGGTTCCCTGAAAGTCGAGCGCGAGGTCGAACTTCCGCCGCGTGCCGGCAAAGTACTCGTTCAATTGACGCTCCGTGTCGATCAGGATCGGGCGGTCGTTCGCTTCGATCATCGCGCCGAGACGCACGCGGTTCGGCTTGTCGTTCTCCCACAAAATGGCGGTCAACCGCTCGCCGCTGGCGACGAGTTTCAACTGGCCGACGGGCGAGTCCATCAACTTGAATGCGTAGGTCACTGCGCGCTCCGAATATTGCCGTTCAATTCTTGCGACCGCCGCGCATCTGCTCCTCGCGCGGCGCATTTGTCCGTTCATTGGCCGATTATGCGCGAAAAGCCTTGTCGATTCCGCACGTCGGTTCTTGCGCCGGCCGCGACTCAGTAGAATTGACAGCTTCGCTACGACACGCAGCGGCAACCGGACATCTCTTCCACGACTTTGAACACGACACTCGAACAACTGCGGGCCGGACAACTGGCGGGCACGCGTCACCTGAAACTAGCGTGCGGACTCAGCGAATTTCCACGCGAGATTTTCGATCTGGCCGACACGCTGGAAGTTCTCGACTTGTCGGGCAATGCGCTCACCACGCTGCCCGACGATTTGCCGCGACTCGCCAGGTTGCGCATTCTCTTCGCCTCCGACAACCCGTTCACCGAGTTGCCCGAAGTGCTGGGCCAGTGCTCGCAATTGAGCATGGTCGGCTTCAAGGCGAACCGCATTCGCCAGGTGTCGGGCAAGGCGCTTGCGCCGCAACTGCGTTGGCTGATCCTCACCGACAACGAGATCGATGCGCTGCCGCCCGAAATCGGCGGCTGTGCGCGGTTGCAGAAGCTGATGCTGGCCGGCAACCGGCTGCGCGCGCTTCCCGATGAACTGGCCGCCTGCACGCGGCTCGAACTGCTGCGTCTCGCGGCGAATCGACTCGACGGACTGCCGGCGTGGCTATTGCGTCTGCCGCGGCTGTCGTGGCTGGCGTATGCCGGCAATCCGTTCAGCGAAGCGCTGGAGACGGCGGCGTTGAGCGACACGCCGATCGCCGATATTCAATGGGACGCGTTGAAACTCGAACAGCAATTGGGCGAGGGTGCGTCGGGCGTGATCTATCGTGCGGCGCTTCTCGATCAGGAAAGCGGCGCGCCGCGGCCGGTCGCGGTCAAACTGTTCAAGGGCGCGGTGACGAGCGATGGTTTGCCCGACTGCGAGATGGCCGCCTGCATTCGCGCGGGCGATCATCCCAACCTGATTCCGGTAGCGGGAAAAGTGCAAGACCATCCGGCCGGCTCGCATGGTCTGGTGATGGAATTGATCGATCCGCGCTTCGGCAATCTCGCCGGTCCTCCGAGCCTTGATTCATGCACACGCGACATTTATGGCGCGCACACACGCTTCGACCTCGCCTGCGCATGGGGCATCGCATACGGCATCGCGTCGGCGGCGAGTCATTTGCATGCGCGCGGCGTGATGCACGGCGATCTGTACGCGCACAATATTCTGCACGGCGGGCAGGGGCGCGCGCTGCTGGGCGATTTCGGCGCGGCATCGTTTTATGCCGCCGACGATCGCGCCGGCGGCGTCGCGCTTCAGCGCCTGGAAGTGCGGGCGTATGGTTGCCTGCTCGAAGAACTGATCGACCGCTGCGACTGGCGAGATGCGCAGGCGCACGCCGCAACGAAGCTGATCGAACTGAAGGACAATTGCCTGAGCGAAGATATCGACAGCCGCCCGTTGTTCGATGAAATCGCTTCCGCCTTGCTGGCGCTGCAAGTTCAATGATGAGCGGAACGCCGCGGCGTGGCGGACAGTTAAAGCCGCTTTCGCCCCTATGCAAAACGGCCGTTCACCGGCTGTGCCGACGAGGAGAGAAGCCATGATGCAGAGAATGCGCCGCCGCGTGGTGTTTGCCGGCGCGCTGGCTGCCGCCGGCGTGACTGGCGCGGCGCGTGTCGGCGCGGTTCCGGGCGGCAAGGCCAACCTCGCGCTCGTGTTGAAGTCGCTCGCCGATCCGTTCACCGTGGCAATGGAGCAGGCCGCGCGTAACTACCAGCAGCATTTCGCTTCGCAGTTCAGCTTGACCGTGCGGGGCACGGCAACCGAGACCGACACGTCCGCGCAGGTTCAAATGGTGGAGGAGATGATCAAGGCCAGGATGAGCGCGATCGTCATCGCGCCGACCCACTCGAAGGCGTTGACGTCGGTCGTCGCGCGGGGAATCAGGGCGGGCATCATCATGGTCACGATCGACAATCCGCTCGACGACGCGTCGCAGCAGGCAGCCGGCATTTCCGTGCCGTTCGTCGGTCCGAACAATCGCAAGGGCGCGATGCTGGTGGGAAACTATCTGGCAAGGCGGCTCGCGGCGGGCGATCAGGTCGGCATCATCGAGGGCAGTTCGGCGGATCGCAATGCGCAGCAACGCACGGCCGGCTACAACGATGCGATGCGAGCGGCAGGCGTGAACGTCGTCGCCGTCGAGACCGGCGAGTGGGAATACGGCAAGGGACGGGACGCCGCGTCGAAAATGCTCGGCGCCTATCCGCGCATGCGCGGCCTCTTGTGCGGCAACGACAACATGGCGATGGGCGCGGCCGACGCCGTTCGCGACGCCGGCAGAACCGGCAGCGTTTATGTCACCGGCTATAACGACATCGCGGCGATCAAGCCGCTGATCGCCGATGGCCGCGTACTCGCGACGGTCAATCAGTTCGCCGACAGGCAGGCGGTGTTCGGCATCGACGTGGCGTTGAAGGCGGTGACCGAACTGAAGAAGCAGAACGAGTTGTCGAGGACGATCGAAACACCGCTGCAACTCGTCACCGCCGCGAATCGCGAAACGCCTCCGCAAACCACGCCCGGCACTAGCGGCGCAGATTGACATGCGTATGAACAAACCTATTCTTTTCGTATGAAAAAACGTGACTAGGGAAAACAACTATTCTTTCTACAATCGCCGTCACGTACTTTGAGACTGCTGGTAAATCCCATATAGCGGAGCCCGAACGCGGCTGTTTCCGCATCCTCTTCTTCAGGATGCGGTGGACGCGCGCGCGAGGTGCCGCCACCTTGTTTTATTTTCGAGCGCGCGGGCAACAGGTTTCGGCTTAGCGCGCCTGTGGTTCTTGGCCCACGTACTTTCAGGGAAGCGATGACCACCGGAACTCGTCAAAGCGGTTTTTCCGCGCTTGGGCCCATTTCCTGGGGCACCCATCTGTGTCACTTCTACGAATCGCGTAGCGAATTACTCAGCGTCACGGCGGATTTCCTGCACGCGGGACTCGCCAATCACGAAGTCGGCGTGTGGGTCGCGCCCGCTTTGCTCGGACCCGACAAAGCCCGTTACATGCTCACGCGAACCGAGCCCGCGCTCGCGGACTATATCGATGCGGGTCAACTGCAAATTCTCGACGGCGCGCAACTCTACGCGCGGCCTAAAAGCGGCTTCAATGGCGGCGCCACGGTCGGCTTGTGGTCGGCCGCGATCAACGAGGCGCTGGGGCGCGGCTTCGAAGGGCTGCGGGTGGCCGGCGACGCCGTCTGCGACGAAAGCACCGATTGGATCGCGCTGCTCGACTACGAAGCGTCATTGAAAGACAGGCTCGCGTCGCGGCCGATCATCGGCTTGTGCACTTACTGCGTGCAACGGCTGCGCAGCGCGCAGAGCCAGGAAATCGCGCGCCTTCACGATGCGACCATCGAGCCGCGCGCCGAACCCCTGGAGCGTTCACGCACGCAGGCCGCGAGGCAAGGCGTGCGGCAGCCGCCAATCGCATCCTTTGGCGCCGCGCGCGATGAAGCGAAAGACCGCGCCATGGGTCCGATGATCGGTCATGAGATTCGCAATGCAATCACGCCGCTTGGCTTGCTCGCCCATTTGCTGAACACGCAGTACGGCCACGACGACCAACTCAAGCGCTATGCGCTGCTGCTATCGCGGCAAGCCAGCCTGCTTGGCGAACTGGCCCAGCAATTGATGGAGCCGGCTCAAGCCGAATTCGCCAATGTGCACGCGCCCGCGCTGGCGGAGCCGCCGCGCGCGTCGCCGGAGACAGGAAGCGCTCAGCCCGAGCCTGTGGATATCGACGATCTGATCGCGCATTGCATTCAGGTCGCCGAAGCGGGGTTTCCCGACCATGCGCCGATCCGTCTGGTGAAAGGCCACGCGCCGCTCGTCGTGCAGGGCCACTTCGGCAAGCTCACGCAGGTGTTCGGCAACCTGATGGTGAATGCGCTCAAGTATTCGGCGGCGGAGCATGCCGTCGACGTCGCGGTGTCTCGCGCCGGACGTTACTGCTATGTCCGCGTGCGCGATCACGGCATCGGCATCGCGCCCGGCGAACTGGCGAGCATCTTCGAGCCATACGAGCGCGGACTCGGCGCTTGTGCGTCGGGCGCCAACGGTCTCGGGCTGGGATTGTCGGTGGTGCGCGACATCGTCGCGAATCATGGCGGCGCCGTCGAGGCGTTCTCGGACGGTCCCGGTTGCGGCGCGGAGTTCGTGGTGCGCTTGCCGTTGGCGAGCACGACAACCTCAGCCGATGCGGCCGTGCATGAGGCAAACGAACGCCAGGCGGTTTGCGCCGCGCCGGCTGTCTGAGATCGCTTGATTCCAGGTGCCTGCCGGCGCGCCGATTCGCGGCGCCTGGCGCTGGCCGGTACCGCTTCCAGCACGGGCATTCACATTCGGGATTTCCTGACACCAGATTCAGGAGACCGCCTGCGCATTTTTCCGGCGTTCCTTACTGTGAGCGGCTCTTGGCCCCTCTAGGATGGGCTATCGAATTTTCTTTTCGGCGGTCCCGTTATGACCGGTCACCCGGCAGACCACGACGATGCAGTTGCGCAGGTCAACAGCGCATGCCTGCGGCTCTTCGACACGTGGTGCGAAAGCAGAAGCGTCATACCGCTTGGCTATCTGTTGCACTGCTGGCCCTTGCCGGACAATCAACCCGCCTCCTTGCGGCGGCTGGCCGACGGCTTGCGCGAACTGAGCAGGGCGCACCCGGGGGCATTGGACGGCCGCATCTGGCCGATATTCTGCGAACTGGCTTTATGTATCGACGAGATTCTGCCGAATCCCTCGCTGCGCATGCCGAACATGCTGCACTAGGCGATAACCGTCACCCCGCGTCTTTGCTGGCGCGACGAGCGGCGTGCATGGACTCCGCTTTGGCAACGAGTGCAGAATAGACGAGACAAGAACCGTAGCACTCGCGGGGACGTATGGCAGACAGCATGTTCGACGCATGGTGGAATTCGGTTGGCCGCTTCCGAAGCAGCGTCGTGTTGCGGCTCTTCGCAACCGTGCTGCTCTTCAGTTGCGCGGTCACGCTATTGCTGACCGGATTGCAGCTTTACCGCGACTACCACCGCGGCGTGGAACAGATCGAAAACCGCCTCGCGGACATCGAGCGCAGCAATCGCGACAGCCTCGCCGAAGCGCTATGGCGGCTCGACAATGCGCAACTCCAACTGGAACTGAACGGCATCTTGCGCATGGCCGATGTCCGCGCGGTGGAGATTCGCGAGACGGGCAAGCCGCACGGGCCCGCTTTCCTGAGCGCCGGGCGGCGCACCGCCGGTCCGGTGATCGTGCGCGAGTTTCCGCTCGTCTACAGCGTGCAGGGCAAGGAGCGCGAGATCGGCCGGCTTTACGTCGAGGCGACGCTTGCCGATCTTTATCACGAGCTGACCCACGCCGCCGTGACGATTCT
This sequence comes from Paraburkholderia sp. DD10, assembly GCF_049177125.1. NCBI lineage: Bacteria > Pseudomonadati > Pseudomonadota > Betaproteobacteria > Burkholderiales > Burkholderiaceae > Paraburkholderia > Paraburkholderia sp. DD10. Next base: position 432,447 of record NZ_CP185392.1, read on the forward strand.
GCTGACCCAGGCCGCCAACACGTTCCTCGTTTCGCTCTTCACGATCTACATTCTGTCGCGCCTCGTCATGCGGCATGTCGCGGCGATCGCGCGCACGGTGGGACGCTACGATTTCCGCGAGCCGCATCGGCCGTTCACCTTGCCGCGCCGCGGCCCGCGTGAGCCCGACGAACTCGACCGCATGGTGGCCGCGTTCAATGCGATGGGCGAGCGTCTGCATCACGCGTATCTCGACGAACGCGACGCGGCGGCCGAGCGCGAAGCGCGCCACCTGGCCGAGGCGGCCAACCGCGCCAAGGGCGAATTCCTCGCGAATATGAGCCATGAACTCCGCACGCCGCTGAACGGCATTCTCGGCTATGCGCAGATACTCGGACGCGACACGACGCTCAACGAGTTGCAGCAGCAGCGTGTCGCGGTGATCCGCCGCAGCGGCGAACATCTGCTGACGTTGATCGAGGACGCGCTGGATTTCGCGCGGATCGAAGCGGGCAAGCTGCGCGTGGAGATTTGCGACGTGCCGCTGGCGGCGCTCGTCGACGTGATTCGGGACATCATCGGCGTGAAGGCGGAGCAGAAGGGGCTCGCTTTCGTCTGCGAAATCGACGCCGACGCGCCCGCCGGCGTGCGTGCCGACGAGCGGCGCTTGCGGCAGGTGTTGCTCAACCTGCTGGCGAACGCGGTGAAGTTCACCGATCGCGGCGGCGTCAGCCTGCATATCTCCCAAGCCGCGTCGGGTCGCGTTCGTTTCGACATTCGCGATACCGGCATTGGAATCGGTCCCGACCAGTTGGCGAGCATCTTCGAGCCGTTCGAGCAACTGGGCGCGCCTGAGCGGCGCGCCGGCGGGACCGGCCTCGGCCTCGCGATCAGCCGGCAGTTCGTGCGCGCGATGGGCGGCGAGATCGCGGTCGAAAGCGAGCCAGGGCGGGGCAGCGCCTTCTGGTTCGAACTGGAGCAGGCCGGCGTTGCGGCAATCACGTTCCCGACGATAGCGCCCGCGCCGCTTCCGCATCGGCTCACCGGTTACGACGGTCCGCGCAGGAAAGTGCTGATCGTCGACGACGTGGAGGTCAATCGCGCGGTGGTGGTCGATCTGCTAGGCCGCCTCGGCTTCGACACCGTCGAGGCGCACAGCGGCCGCGACGGGTTCGAGAAGGCGCAACGCGAACGGCCCGAACTGATCCTCACCGACATCGTGATGCCCGGCATGAACGGGCTCGAATTGGCGCGCAGCCTGCGTCGGCTGGACGACTTCGCGAGCGTTCCGATCATTGCGATGTCCGCCAGTTCGTCGGGCAGCGACAAGGCGATGAGCGTCGCTGCCGGCGTGAGCGGGTTCGTCTCGAAGCCGGTCGAGTTCGACGCCTTGTTGACGCAGATCGCCACGCTGCTGCGCCTACACTGGATTTATGCGCCGCCGTGCCCGTCCACGTGCGAGGAGGCGTTCGCTCATTCGTCATCGTCGTCGTCATTGCCTGTGCCGCCCGAGCAGATGAGCGAACTCCATCGACTCGCGCGCCTCGGCGACATGCAGGCCATCGTCGCGTGGTCCGAGGGCATCGCGGCGCTCGATGGGCGCCATCGACCGTTCGCGGCGCAACTCAGCGCGCTCGCGAGGGGGTATCAGTCGAGGGCGATCCTGCAACTGGTGGAGCGGCATATGAGCGGCGAGCTACAGCCATGAGCGAGCAAGGCGCGGATACCGGCGAGCGGCCGACGATTCTCATCGCCGACGACACACCCGCGAACTTCGGCGTGGTGGTCGACAGCCTGGTGAACCGCGGCTATCGCGTGCTGGTTGCGCTCGACGGCGAGGAGGCGCTGGAGCGCGCATTGTTTTCGCAGCCCGATCTGATCCTGCTCGACGTGACGATGCCCGGCATCAACGGTTTCGAGACTTGCAGGCGGCTCAAGGCGGATGAGCGCACGCGCGACATCGCGGTGATTTTCATGACCTCGTTGACGGGCAGCGAGGACATGATCGAGGGCTTTTCGGCCGGCGGCGTCGATTATGTGACGAAGCCGGTGCAGGTCGATGAAATGATGGCGCGCATCGAGACGCATCTGGCGCTGCGCGGCATGCACCGGCAACTGGTCGAGCAGAACCGCCAACTGCTGAGCGAAGTGGCGGTGCGCATGCGGGCGGAGGCGGCTCTGTCGCGCGCGCGCGATGAACTCGAACAGCGGGTCGAGCAGCGCACGCAGCAGCTCGCGCAGTCGAATGCAAGGCTGTCCGCCCAGGTCGACGAGCGCCGCCGCGCCGAAGCGAAACTGCTGTCCAGCGAGGCGCGCTTTCGAACGATTGTCGAGACGAGCCCTATCCCGCTGTGCATCACGTCGATGCCGGAAGGCGTCATCCTCTATGCGAACGAGCCGCTGCGCGAACTGTTCGGGCTCGAGGTGCGCGCCGGCACGCTCGTCAATATCGTCGACTTCTATGTGAATGCGAGCGACCGCGACCGGCTGGTGACGCATTTGCGCCGCGAGGGCAGCTTTCGCAACTCCGAGGTCCATTTGCGGCGCTCGGACGGCACCGAGTTCTGGGCGATGGCGACCGCGCGTGTGGGAACGTTCGGCGACTCGCCCGCGATCTACGTGGGGCTGAACGACATCACGGCGCGCAAGCGCATCGAGCAGGAACTGCTCGAATCGCGCGAGCAATTGCGCGAATTGTCCGCCTACATGGAAGCGATTCGCGAGGAGGAGCGCAAGCGCATCGCGCTGGAGATTCACGACGAACTCGGGCAGTTGCTGACCGCGCTGAAGATGGACGTCTCGTTGCTGAAGATGCGTCTCGGCGCCGATCCCGACGCGATCCGCAAGGCGGACGACATGCGCGAGCTGGTCGAGAAAACGATCTGGATGGTCCGCAATGTCGCTAACCATCTGCGGCCCGCGGCGTTAAACTTCGGCATCGTTTCCGCGCTCGAGTGGTTGATCGAGGACTTCGGCCGGCGCAACAGCATTCCGTGCCAGTTGCACATCAACGGCGGCGAGCCGGTGCTGCCGGATGCCTACGCCACGGCGGTATTCCGCATCGTTCAGGCTTCGCTCACCAACATCGGGCGCCATGCGGACGCCACCCGGGCCGACGTGACGCTGACCAGCACCGAGGCGACGCTCGACCTTCACGTAAGCGACGACGGCTGCGGTTTCGAGCCGGAGAAGGCGCACATGGGTTATTCATACGGCCTGCTCGGCATGCAGGAACGCGCCCGGCTGATCGGCGGCGAGATGACGATCGACAGCGCACCCGGCATGGGCACGGCCATTTCCATCCACATTCCGCTCGCAGGCGGGACCCAAAATGATCCACATCCTGATTGCTGACGACCACGCGATTGTGCGCGGCGGCCTGAAACAGATCATCGCGACGACCACCGATATCGTCGTCGCCGCCGAGGCCGCGCAAGGCTCCGAAGTGCTCGAACGTCTGCGCACGGGGCAGTTCGATCTCATGCTGCTCGACATGACGATGCCGGGCATCAGCGGGGTCGATCTGATCCGTCGGGTGCGCGCCGAGGAGCCGCGCCTGCCGGTGCTGGTGCTGAGCATCCACAACGAGGCGCAAGTGGTGTCGCGCGCGCTGCGGGCCGGCGCGACCGGCTACGTGACGAAGGACAGCGACCCGGAGGTGCTGCTCACCGCGATCCGCAAGCTGGCCGCCGGCGGCCGCTTCATCGATCCCAAGCTGGTGGACGCAATGGTGTTCGAGACGCATTCGGGCGATGCGCCGCCGCACGAGATCCTGTCGGACCGCGAATTCCAGGTATTGCGGATGCTGTCGGCGGGCCAAAGCATCAACGACATCGCCGAATCGTGCTCGCTCAGCGCCAAGACGATCAGCACCCACAAGATGCGTCTCATGCAGAAACTCGGCCTCACCAACAACGCCGAGTTGATCCGCTATGCGATCCGGCATGGCCTCGTTGCGGAGTGACAGACGCCTTTAGGGGAATCCTGAACCTTTAACCAGCATTTCCTGACTTCACAATCCGCCGCCGCCGACTGAAAAGCGTCTTGCATTGGCTCACGATGATTCAATGCGAATCGGATGGTCGAGGGGGCGGACGTGGTTGCGACGACAAGCTTACTACGCGGGCTGCGCGAGAAATTGCAGGCCATGGCGGGCACCCTGCCGGTCCGCGTGCTCTCGCTGCACGGTTCGCAGGACGGCCTGACATGCCGGGCCTGCATCGAGATCAGCCGGCCCGACGGCCCGTTGGTGCTGTTCTTCTTCAGACATGACGACGGTAGCTGGCATGCCTTCCCGCCGGAACTCAACCTGTGCAGGATGAGCTTCGAACCATTCGTTGCGTGACATGAACATTCCGCCACAAGGGAGATCATGGATGACCGCGGACAACTGTGGAGAACTGTCGAACTACGAGACGCAATTGCGTGCATGGATGAGCGAATGGTATGACCACGCATTCGCGAGCGGCTTCATCCAGCCGCCGTTCGTGCTCAATCATGCAACCGCGGTGAGGCTCGAAGGCTACTTCAACGTGGGCCTGACTCCCGCTGAAGGCGCCAACGTGATCTTCGGCGTGGTGCATTGATCTGCCGGCGGCGTCCTGCCGCCGTCGTTGCATCAGCGGGATATTACGGTTTGTCAGGATAGGTGGCGCGTGGCACGATGGGGAACCGCACAGGCTCGGTGCCTGTGCGGAGATGCGCCAATCCCGGCGCGGCATTCCTCCCGTGTCGAGACGCTATCCATCCATGCATCGCAGGCGCTTCCTGCTGGCCGCGCTCGGCGCAACAGGCGTCACGCTTGGCGCGCATGCCGCGCCGGCCGGCCACTTCGATATCGTCTATCCGCGCATTCGTCCGGGCGGCGACGTGCACGCCGCGTTCGCTCTCGCCGTCCTCGACCTGGCGTTGAGCACGGCGAACGTCTCCTATTCCGTGCGTCAGGCCGAAATCGTCATGGAGCGCGGCCGCGCGCTCGCCGAACTGGCGAACAGCAACGGTGCGATCAATCTGCATTGGACGAGCATGGAAGCGCGCGCCGAGCGCGGCCTGAATGTCGTGCGCATTCCGATCCATCGCGGGCTGATCGGCTACCGGTTATTCATCATAAGGAAGGACCGGCAACGGGATTTCGACCGCATCGAGCGCTTGTCGGATCTGCAGGCGTTCACGGGCGGGCAGGGACTCGGCTGGATCGACACCGACATCCTCAAGGCGGCGGGTCTGACGATTCAGAGTTCGACCTACGAGACGATGTTCGAGATGACGCAGAGCGGCCGCGTCGATTACTTTCCGCGCGGCATCGTGGAAGCGTATGCCGAGCTGGACGCACGCGGGCGCCGCGAGCCTGATCTCGTCGTCGAAAACAGGTTGATGCTGAGATACCGGTCCGATTTTCTTTTTTACGTCGCCACAGGCCAGGAAGCCCTGGCGGGGGCGATCGAGCGCGGACTCGTCCTGGCGTATCGCAACGGCGCCTACATGCGGCTCTTCAACTCGCATCCGTACATTCAGGACGCGCTGGCGCGCGCGAGGCCCGCGTCGCGCAAGACCTTCGAGCTGGACAATCCCTATCTCTCCGACGCCGACCGCCGCATACCGGCCGCGTACTGGATGAGCTGACGTTCCACTACCCGTTGTGCGCGGCCCATGTTGCCGGCGCGGAGGGGACGAGCAGATCGTCGACGCAATCCGACAACTCGCACAGTTGCTGGAAAGATGCGCGGTCCAAACCGTGCAGCGGATGCCGCCGCAATTCGCGCAGCGCGCCGCCGAGGCGGCGGAACGCTTCCGCATCGCTGTTGATCAGCGGCCAGCCTCGCAACAGATACGTAAGCGGCATGAGCCGTCTGCTTTCGCACCACCGATCGAACAGGCGCGTACAGATCGCGTTGATGTGCTCGACCGCATTTTCTCGTTCGGACAGATAGGGGACCATGGCGGCACGCGCAAGCAGGACGATTGATGTGTGTCCATCGTATGTGGACAGTTATCGCGGTGCTGTCAGGACATGAAGAAAAAAGCTCAGGTCGATGCTGATCTTCGGGTAGGGAAATCCTTAAACGCGGCTTGCACCCCGATGCGGCCGTTTTGCCCCAACTGCCGCCATTGAAGCCGCCACCTGCAAATCTTCCTGGGCTATGCTTGCCGGGTAAGCCGCACCGTGCCCTCGGCCTTTCCGCTGACCAATACTCAACTGGCGCGCCGGCCCGATGAATGTCCGGGAGACGCCCGTCGGGAGGGTGTTGCGCAGCATGGCGCGCATGCGGCGGCGGTCGTGGATGATCGCGCAATCTCTGACCTGATATGCACGGAACTCGATGAAAAAGATCAGCCGGGAGCCGCCACAGGGGCTGGATGCCGTAACGCGGCGGGACGATGGGCGCGTCGAGCGAACCGCGGCCGAGCCGGATGCGCTCGCCTATCTGAAGAATCGCGCGCTCAATCTGGTCCGCGAGGCGGCCTATCTGATCGACCGGAACGCGCGCTTCATTTACGCCAACGACGAGGCTTGCCGCACGCTGGGTTACGACCACGCGCAACTGCTGCGAATGCGTGTGATGGACGTCGATCCCGAGTGGAGCCTCGAGCGCTGGCAAACGGCCTGGGCGGAGTTGCGCGAGAAGGGCTCGCTCCTCGTCGAGTCGACACAGCGGCGCCAGGACGGCACCACCTTGCCGGTGGAAATCAACGCAAGCTATTTCGAGTTCGACGGCGAGCCGTACAACCTGGCGCTCGTGCGCGACATTACCGAGCGCAAGCGGACCGAGGCGCTGCTGATCGGCCAACTTCAGATGGAAGCGCAGTTCCGCCGGCTCGCGGAAAGCACGCCCGATATCATCTGCCGCTATGACCCGCAGTGCCGGCTCGTGTACGCGAACTCCGGACTCGCCTCGATACTTCGCCGTCCGTTGCAGGATCTGCTTGGCGGCACGCCGACCGAACACAGTGCCGATCCGCAGTTCGCCGTCTATCAGCGCGCCCTGGCGGCGACGCTCGAAACGGGCGCCGAACGCACGCTCGAACTCGCGCTGCAAGACGGCGCGAGCAGCGTGAGCTATCACCATGTCCGCATCCTCGCCGAGCGCGGACTGCGCGACGAAATCACGAGCGTGCTGGCGCTCGGACGCGACATTACCGAACGCAAGAAGGCGGAAGCGCATCTGCACGCAAGCGGACAGGCGTTCCGCGCGCTGGTCGAGCATTCTCCCGACTACATCGCCCGCTACGATCGCGAGTGCCGGCGCGTCTACGCGAATCCGGCGCTGCGCGCGCTGCTGCCGCAAGGCATCGACGAAACCGCCGACGCGGGCACGGTCGACGACTCGCCCGTGGTCGACGTGCCGCGGTACCGCGACCGGCTGCGCCGCGTCGTCGAGACCGGCACCGAACGCATGGACGAAATCCGCTTCCGCAATGCCAAGGGCGAAGTGCGCTGGGGGCATATGCGGATGGTGCCCGAGTTCGCCGCCGACGGCCGGGTGGCCACCGTGCTCGCCATCTGCCGCGACATCGACGAACTGAAGCGCAGCGAGCAACTGTTCCGCACGCTCACCGAGAGCTTTCCGGACTTCATCGCCCGCTTCGATCGGGAGGGGCGTCACACCTATGTGAATCCGCGTGTATCGAAGGCATTCGGTATGCCGCAGGAAGACTTCATCGGCAAGCAGCTTCACGAATTGCAGACGGGCGGCAGCAGCGCGCAGAACGAACTGCTCGAAGCGAGCGTTCGCCGCGTGGTGGCGACCGGTGAACCGGCTGACCACGAAGCGCTATGGGCGACCGATGAAGGCTGGCATGTCTTCGAGGTGCGGCATATTCCCGAGAAAGACGCGGAGGGCGATGTGGTCAGCGTGCTCGGCGTGGCGCGCGACGTGACGCGGCTGCGAACCACCGAACTCGCCTTGCGCGCGAGCGAGGTGGCGTTTCGCACGCTGGCCGAGAACGCGCCGGAGATGATCGTCCGCTACGACCGCGACTGTCGCTATAGCTACGTCAACCCGCGGTTCGAACAGATCAACGGGATTCGCGCGGCGGATGCCGTCGGCAAGACGCCCGCGGAGTTGTCGGCCGCCGCGATGCCCGAGTTGCAAATGATCACCGCGACGCTCGATCAGGTGATGACGAGCGGGATCGGCGCGAAGGTGGATCTTACGTGGGAGCGCGACGGCAAGCCGGTCGGCTGGCACGTGAGCGCCGTTCCCGAGCACGACGCCGACGGCGAGACGCGTGGCGCGCTGACGATCTGGACCGACATCACGGCGCGCATGGAAGCCGAACTCCGCTTGCGCGAATCGTATGCGCTGTTGCAGGAGTTGACCTCGCTGCGCGAAACGGCGCGCGAGGAGGAGCGCAAGCGCATCGCCCGCGAGATGCACGACGAACTGGGCCAGCAACTGACGGCGCTGCGGCTCGGCGTGTCGGCGATGCGCATCGAGTTCGCCAGGGATAATTCCGTCCTGGCTGAACGGTTTCAGGATCTGCTGAGTCTCGCGGACGGCACCATGCAGGTGGTGCGCAACGTGGTGGCCTCGCTGCGGCCGGCCGCGCTCGATGCGGGCATCGTCGCCGCGCTGGAGTGGCTCGCGGCCGAGTTCTCGCGCGACGGGCGCGTTGTCTGCCGCCTGCGAATTCCCGACGACAATCTGGTGCTCGACGAAGAGCGCGCCGTGGCGCTGTTTCGGATCGTGCAGGAAGCATTGACGAATGTCGCGCGCCACGCCGGCGCTAGCGAGGTGACGATTTCGCTCGAACAGGTCGAGCAATACTGGAACCTCGAAATACGCGACGACGGGCGCGGCTTCGATTTGACGGCGCCGCGCGCCAAATCGTTTGGGCTGGTCGGCATGCGGGAGCGGGCGCTGATGCTGGGCGGCGAGATATCGGTGCATAGCGCGCCGGGCAGCGGCACGTCGATCGCGGTGCGGATACCGGCGGATGACGAGGCTTCGGGGAGGCGCATGGAGTGAGTGGGGCGCATGGCTGTTTGAGGCACGTCGAGCGTGGGAGGTGCGCCGCGGCGTGCGAGGCGACCGCCCCCCGCATCTCACTTGCGCTTCGCCTTGCCTTTATTGCCCTTGCGCTTGCCAGGCTGCGACGGCCCCGCCGCCGCCGCCGACGGCTGCTGCGCCGCCGCTTCGCGCGCCGCATGGCGAGCGCGTTGCGCTTCCTGCCGCGATTCCAGTTGCTCCCTGCATTGCTGCACCCCCCGTCCCAGCGCGACGTTTTCTTGCATCAACGCCCTGCATCTATCCTTGTCGCCCGTTTCCGTGGCGTAGTAAAGCAAACCTTGCGTGCTGATGGAGAGGTCCTCGTTGAGCAGGTCGAGCAAATCGTTGGCGTCCTCCGGCAGGTTGCTGCCCGTGTCCATGACGACGGCCTTCAGCGCATCCAGAGTGACGCGCATCCACTGACGTTGCGCCGTGTCGACTTCCAGCGTCGCGCGCCATTCGAGGCTGTTCGCGAGCTGGTCGACGACATGCTGCTCCACCCGGGCTCCGCCGGCCATGCCGGGCTGGTCTTTTGAGGCGTCGATCTGCTCCGTCAGTCTTGCATGGACCTCGCGAATCTTGCCGACGGTGTCCTCATTGAGGCTGACCAACGCATCGCTTTGGAATTTATAGCTGCCGGCATCCCGCGCCGGACGTCCGGCAAGATTGTGCACGCGGTTATGCATATCCGCGAACCGGCCCAGCACATCGAAGCTCAGTCGCATGCATTCCGCCTGGCGCTCGCTGCGCGATGCCAGGGAGCCGAGAATCTGGGCCAGTTGGTCCGCCGTGCCGGCGCCCAGGTCCAGCCTCAGCGTCGCGCATTGACCCAACACCGCGCCCGCATTCACACCGGCCGCGCGTGCGCGCTCGGCAAAGCCGTGAGTCACTTTTGCGCGCCGGGACAAGGGCGCGTTGCCGATGGCTTCTCGCGCTTCGCCGTAACACTCGGTCAGGTCAGCCGTGAGGCGGCAGGACATGGCGAGACCGCTCAGCATCAGCACGGTATTCGCCCGCTCGTGCACCATCGTTTCCGGCGCATCCGGGGGCAACTGGAGCACGGTCTCGCGATAGGCATCCACCCGACTGGCCAAGGATCGTGCAAGACCGATGAATTGCGCGTCATCGCCAGGGTTCGCGATGGCGCTCGCGGGCGCGTCGTCGCGCAGCAGGTCAGGAAGTTCGCCGAGGATGTCCTGGAGACGCGCCGCTCCGCTTTGCCGCTCGGTTGCCACGCGAACGCAAAGCGATTTTACGTCGGCCTGCTGAGTGGCGTATGCGGCTCGGATCAGCTCTGTTCTGAGCGCGGAACACAAGTTCAAGAATGCACGAAACGTATCGTTCAACGCGGATGCCGCGTTGGTGAGCGCGCCTCGCGCGAGTCCGGCTGCCTGTTGGATGCGGTCCGCCGTGGACATCAACCGATGCATGTCAGCGGGGCGGTTTTTCGTCGCGTCGAGAAAATCGGCCAGTGCCGCAAAGGGCGTGCTTAACCGTTCCACGTCGATATCGGTCGCTCGTCGAAGGAAAGCCGAGTCTTCGGCCAACGCGAGCAGTGCACGGCAGCGGCCCGCCAGGTCCTCGATGAACGGCTCGGCTGATCCGCCCGTTATCGCTCGCGGTTCGCCGATGCCGATTCCACCGCGGCTTCCCGTGAGTACCTGCGGAATATCGCGCCACAGGGTCGCGAATGCCGCGCCAACCGCCGTCTGCATCTGCGTGATGGCCGTGGCGCGACCCTGGCGAATTTGCGCATGGAGCGCCTGCGGTTCGGGCGTCTCGCGCGCTTCGGGGGACCATTCCGCGGTCGCGCTATCGAATGTATGGGCCGCGTCGTCGTAGGCTTCGGCGGCGTCATGCCACGCGACGATCGCCTCAAGAGCGCTGTCGACAGACTGCGCCGCGGCCTCGTGATTTGCGCTCGCCGAGAGGGTCGCGCCTTCGGCGCGCGCGAGGAGCGGCGCGAGGCCGGTTTGCAATGCGACAAGCCGCGCAACCTCGGGCGGTTCGGCCATGATGGCTTCCACGGCGGCTTCCTGCTCGGGAGCGATTGGCTCCGCAACCGGCTCCGCGGCAACCGTCTCCGCGACAGCCTCCACAACCGCCTCCACAACCGGCGCCTGTACGAACTCGCCTCGCAGCGCCAACGTCAGGTCACCCGTGAGCTTTTCCAGTTCGGCACAGCGAGCGAGGAGTCTCGCCCGCAACGCCTCACGTTGGTTCGGACTCGCCTTCAGCAGCGCGGTGACGCGGCGCTCCGTTGCAGGCGGTGGAGCACGCCCGTCTGCGTCGATGCTGGGCAGTTCCACGTCCACGCCCTCGACAGATGGATCATGCGGAGGCGGTGCGGCCGGTTGTTGCGCAAGGCGGTGTATCGCCGTGGACAGATCATGCGCGCTGGCGCCGATGTTGCGCAGTTCCACGTCGAGGCCTTCGATCGGCGCGTCATGCAACGGCAGTGCGGCCAGTTCCTCTGTCCCGCAGCGCGCGAGTGCGCGGCGCAGCGGCTCGATGGTCAGTTCCAGCGCGCGCACGTAGCCTTCGCCGAACGGGGTTTGCTCGCGCTTCACGCAAAGAATGCCGCGCAGCACGTCCCCTTTGATGTCGAGCCGCGCGACATGAGCATCGCACTCCTCGACCGCCTCGTTCAGGCGAGCGATGTCCCGAACGGGCAGGCTGATTTTGCTGGCGACCTCGACTGCCGCCTGGTAATGATCCGCCGCCGCCTGCCAGGCCCGCGCGGCATCCTCGCATTGCACCACGGCTCGGCCGAGCAGAGAGAAGTTGCTTTTGAAGTTGTCGTCGGCCGGTACGAACTCTTTGCTAAACCGTGTCGCGGAGGTAATCGGGTGGTGCGTGGCTGCAATCGATCGCAAGGCCTGCGCGTCGCGGACGAGCGCCGCGACATCGGCCGGCGAATTCGATCGCTTGCCGACTTCGGACAGGCGGTGCAAGCGCCGGGTACGTTCGTTCGGATCGGCGTTGACGAGCACGGAGAAGTCGTCACTGGAATCCGATTCGGCGTCGCTGACATCATCCGGCGAGGCGTCGCCGGATTGCGCCATGCCATGCGCGGCCGATGACGTTTCGGCGGGCCACATCGCGCGAAGCTGCTCCGCGAGCGCACGGGTCGACGGAGGGGGGGAGCGCCTCGGTGGCGGCGAGCCGGAGGGGCGGCGCGTGCGCGCTTCCGGCAACGCTGCCAGCGAGCCCGCGCGCGCGGATGCGTGCGAGCGCGATACGCCGGGTGTGTCGCTCATGCCCGCGGTGCTGGTGGCGGCGGCAGTGCGGCGGCTCTCTTCGGAAGCCGACGCGGCCGCGTCCGTCGAGGTGGGCGAGATGGGCGATGCGGGAGTAGAGCGAGGAATCATGGTGGGCGTGTCCGCATGGCGGGCATGCTGCCCGCGTTCGAAGACGCTCACCGTACCGCGATGACATCGCGCAAGCGCCGAGCCAGCCGAAATTCATGGTTGCCCAGCGAAAGCGCCAAACCCAGCCTCGCAAGGTGCGAGGCTGGATGCAGGCCGCGACTTATTCGACCTCGGACGCCGCTCCATATCCGCCACCGCCAGGCGTCTGAATCACGAAAACATCGCCGGCCTTCATCTGCACCTGATGACGCGCGCCGAAGGTTTCACGCTCCGCCGAACCGGCTCGTTCGACCCAGTTCACGCCGACCTTGCCCGGCGATCCGCCCGCCATGCCGAACGGCGCAACGCGCCTACGATTCGACAGGATGACGGCGGTCATCGGTTCGAGAAAGCGGACGCGCCGCTCGGTGCCGTCGCCGCCTCGCCATTGCCCCGCGCCGCCGCTGCCGTGACGCACGCGGAAGTCGTCGAGGCGAACCGGGAAGCGCCATTCGAGCACTTCGGGATCGGTGAGCCGCGAGTTGGTCATGTGCGTCTGCACGGCGCTGCAACCCGCCGCCGACGCACTCGCGCCCGAGCCCCCGCAGATGGTCTCGTAGTACTGGTACTGCTCGTTGCCGAACGTGAAGTTGTTCATCGTGCCCTGGGCGCCCGCCATCACGCCGAGCGCGCCGTAGAGCGCATCGGTCACGACCTGCGACGTCTCGACGTTGCCGGCCACCACCGCGGCCGGATAGCGCGGGTTGAGCATCGAGCCTGCGGGAATGCGAATGTCCAGCGGCTTCAGACAACCGGCGTTGAGCGGAATGTCGTCGTCGACGAGTGTGCGGAACACATACAGCACGGCCGCCTTGCAGATCGCGGAGGGCGCGTTGTAATTGTTCGGCTGCTGTTCGCTCGTGCCTGCGAAATCGATCACCGCCGAGCGCGCGTCGCGGTCGATCGACACCGCGACGACGATCTTCGCGCCGTCGTCAAGTTCGTATTCGAAGCGTCCGTCCTTGAGCACCGACAGCGTGCGCCGCACGACTTCTTCGGCGTTGTCCTGCACGTGCCGCATGTACGCCTGCACCACGTCGAGTCCGAACTGCCCGCACATGCGGTCAAGCTCCTGCGCGCCCTTCGTGCACGCCGCGACCTGTGCCCGCAAATCCGCCATGTTCTGTTCGACGTTGCGAACCGGATAGCGGCCCGAGGTCAGCAACTCGCGCATTTCGCCTTCGAGAAAGCGGCCCTGCGCGACCAGTTGCACGTTATCGAGCAGCACGCCTTCCTGATCGACGTGCGTCGAGTCGGGCGGCATCGAGCCCGGCGAAATGCCGCCGATATCCGCATGATGCCCGCGCGCCGCGACGTAGAACGTCGGCGTCGCATGGTCCTCGACGAAAACCGGCATGACCACCGTCACGTCCGGCAGATGCGTGCCGCCGCCATACGGCGCGTTGAGCACGTAGACATCGCCGGATTGCATGGTGCCCGCGCGCCGCTCGATGATCGTCTGCACGCTTTCGCCCATCGAGCCGAGATGGACCGGCATGTGCGGCGCGTTGGCGATCAGGTTGCCGTCGGCGTCGAACAGCGCGCACGAGAAGTCGAGGCGTTCCTTGATGTTGACCGAGTACGACGTGTTCGCCAGCGTCACGCCCATCTGCTCGGCGATCGACATGAACAGGTTGTTGAACACCTCGAGCAACACCGGATCGGCTTCGGTGCCGATCGCATGACGGTTCACGAGCGCGCTCGTGCGGTTGACCACCAGGTGATTGTGCCGGCTGACCTCGACTTGCCAGCCCGGCTCGATCACGGTCGTCCCGGTCTTTTCGCTGACGATGGCCGGGCCGTCGATACTCGCGCCGGGCGCGAGCGATTCGCGGTCGAACACGGGCGTGTCGTGCCACTCGCCGCCGGAAAACACGCGTGTCATGGCGAGCGGTTCGGGATTCGCGGAAGCACCCTCGGCGAGCGGCCAATGTTCGTCCTCGGCCTCGTGCGCCTGGCCGATCGCTTCGACGGCGACGGCTTCGATCACCAGCGCCTTGTTCGGCATCAGGAAACCGTAACGCGCGCGGTACAGACGCTCGAACGTCGCGACGATCGCGGGCGCGTCGTTGCTGAATTCGATTTCGAGCGCGGTGTCGGTGCCGTCGTATTTCACGTGAAGCGTGCGGCGCAGCGTGATGCAGTCTTTCGCGATGCGCTGCTGCGCGACTTCGTCTTGCGCGGCGCTTTCCAGCGGCGCGAACGCGTCCTCGCAAGCGGCGAGCGACGTGCCGTCGAGCCGCGTTTCGACGGCTTGCTGACGCAGCGCGCGCACGTCGGCGAGACCCATGCCATACGCCGACAGCACGCCCGCGAGCGGGTGGATGAACACGCGCGTCATGCCGAGCGCGTCCGCGACGAGGCACGCGTGCTGACCGCCCGCGCCACCGAAGCAGGCGAGCGTGTACCGGGTCACGTCGTAGCCGCGCTGCACCGAGATCTGCTTGATCGCATTCGCCATGTTCTCCACGGCGATCTTCAGAAAGCCCTCGGCGATTTCTTCCGGCGTTCGTTGCGCGCCGGTCGCCTTTTCGACCTGCGCCGCGACGTCGGCAAACTTGCGCTGCACGACGGCGGCATCCAGCGGCAAGTTGCCTTCCGGTCCGAACACGTGAGGGAAAAACTGCGCGCTGATCTTGCCGGTCATCACGTTGCAATCGGTGACGGTCAGCGGGCCGCCGCGCCGATACGACGCCGGCCCCGGATTCGCGCCGGCGCTCTCCGGGCCCACACGCAAGCGCGCGCCGTCGAAGCTGCAAATCGAGCCGCCGCCCGCCGCGACGGTGTGGATTTTCATCATCGGGGCGCGGATGCGAACGCCCGCCACTTCGGTGGCGAACTCGCGCTCGTATTCGCCCGCATAGTGCGTCACATCGGTCGAGGTGCCGCCCATGTCGAAGCCGATGATCGACTCGAAGCCCGCGAGCTTCGACACTTGCGCCGCGCCCACGATCCCGCCCGCGGGACCGGACAGGATGGCGTCCTTGCCCTGGAAGCGGTGAGCGTCGGTGAGGCCGCCGTTGCTCTGCATGAATTGCAGCGGCACCGCGCCCAGATCGCTTTCCACCTGCTGAACGTAGTGGCGCAGAATCGGCGACAGATACGCATCCACGACGGTCGTGTCGCCGCGCGACACCAGCTTCATCAGCGGGCTGACCTCGTGGCTCACGGAGATTTGCGTATAGCCGATGTCCTGTGCGATTTCCTTGAGCTTGCGTTCGTGTTCGGCGTACCGGTAACCGTGCATCAGCACGATCGCGCAGGAACGGATGCCGCTCTCATACGCCTGCCGCAATGCCGCGTAAGCCTGCTCCGTATCCAGTTCGCGCACCACTTCGCCGCGCGCGCCGATCCGCTCGTCGATTTCCACCACGCGCTGATACAGCAGCGTCGGCAATTCGATGTCGCGCACGAACAGCTTCGGACGGCTCTGATACGCGATTCGCAAGGCGTCGGCGAAACCCTTCGTGATCGCCAGCACCGTGGGCGCGCCCTTGCGTTCGAGCAGGGCGTTGGTGGCGACCGTCGTGCCCATTCGCACGCTGTCGATCAGATGCGCGGGCACGGGCTCGCGGGCCGCGACGCCCAGCAGATCGCGAATGCCTTGCACCGCCGAATCGCGATATCGCTCGGGATTCTCCGACAGCACCTTGTGCGTGACGATCTGTCCATCGGGGCGGCGCGCGACGATGTCGGTGAACGTGCCGCCGCGGTCGATCCAGAATTGCCAGCGGCGATCACGCGGTAGCTGAGTGTCGGCTTGATGTGTCATCAGAAGAGTTCTCCGGTGAATGTTGAGGTGCTCACGATTCGAGTTGCGCGCCGCGCGTTTCGGGCAGCGTCAGCGCCGCGAGAATCACGACGCCGTAGGCGGCCGCAGCGAAGGTGCCGATCGCGACGCCGAGCGCCATTTTTTGCGCGACGAAACCGATCAGAAACGGGAAGGTCGCGCCGACCGCGCGGCCGAAGTTGTAGCAAAAGCCTTGGCCCGAACCGCGAATCCGCGTGGGGAAGAGTTCGGTCATGAACGCGCCCATCCCGGCGAAGATGCCCGAGGCGAAGAAGCCGAGCGGAAAGCCGAGCACGAGCAGCAGCGCGTTGCTCATCGGCACGCGGGTATAGACGAGAGCGATCGCCATCGAGGCGATCGAGAACGCGATGAAGTTCAGCTTGCGGCCAAAGCGGTCGCTGAGAAAAGCGCCGCACAGGTAGCCCGCATACGAGCCGGCGATGATGACCGCGAGATAGCCGCCCGTGCCCACCACGCTCAGGTGCTGTTCGGTCTTGAGGTAAGTGGGCAGCCAGGTGGTGATCGCGTAGTAGCCGCCTTGCGTGCCGGTGGCGAGGATCGCGGTGCGCAGCGTCGTCAGCCAGACGCCGGGGCCGAAGATCTCGAAGAACGAACTCGTGTTGCCGGCTTCGGCGTCACGCTGCTTCTGTTGCAGATGAACTTCCGGTTCCTCGACGAAACGGCGGATGAAGATCACGAACGGCGCGGGCAACACGCCGAGCGCGAACAACGCGCGCCATGCGATATCGCCGGGCAGCAGCGAAAACACCAGCGTATAGAGTCCCGCCGACGCCGCCCAGCCAATCGCCCAGCCCGCCTGCACCATGCCGACCGCCTTGCCGCGATCGCGCGGCCGGATCACCTCGCCGATCAGCACCGCGCCCGCGGTCCATTCACCGCCGAAGCCGAAGCCCATCAAGCCGCGCGCGATCAGAAGCTGGCTGTAGTTCTGCGCGAACGCGCACAGCAGCGTGAAAAACGCGAACCAGACGATGGTGATCTGCAGCGTCTTGACCCGGCCGATGCGGTCGGAAAGAATGCCCGCGACCCAGCCGCCGAGCGCCGAGGTCAGCAGCGTGACCGTGCCGATCAGGCCGGCTTCGCCCTTGGTGAGACTCCAGGTCGCGATCAGCGTCGGAATCACGAAGCTGAGGAATTGCGTGTCCATCGCATCGAGCGCATAGCCGACCTTGCAGCTCCAGAATGCCCGCCGCTCGCTCGCGTTGGTGTGCCGATACCAGCCGAACATGCCGCGGCTCGCGGTGGTGTCCGCCGTTGCGTCGTCGGCGGGCGTGCTTGCGTATTGCGCTTCCGTAGTCATGCGTTTCTCCTGAGATGCGTCAGAACACCGCGAGCGATGCGTTGGGGATGTCGGTGACCAGCATGTGGCCAGGACGATGCGCGATCGCGAACGGCAGCCGCGCGCTTTCAATGGCGCTTTGAGGCGTCACGCCGCAGGCCCAGAAGACCGGCAGTTCGTGTTCATGGATCGATACCGGATCGCCGAAATCCGGGCTCGACAGATCCTCGATACCGAGCACGGCGGGGTTGCCGATATGCACCGGCGCGCCATGCACCGCCGGAAAGCGGCTCGTGATCTGCACGGCGCGAATCGCGTGGGCGCCGCTCATCGGCCGCATGGAGACGACGAGCCGGCCGCCGAACCGGCCCGCCGCCTGGTTCGCGACGTGGGTGCGGTACATCGGCACGTTGACGCCTTCATCCACGTGGCGCAGCGGAATGCGTTCGCGCGCGAGCATCTGCTCGAACGAGAACGAGCAGCCGATCGCGAATACGACCAGATCGTCGCGCCATACGTCGCGGATATCGGCGGGCTGCTCGCACAACACGCCGTCGCGATAGACGTTGTAGCCGGGCACGTCGGTGCGGATATCGAGGTCGCGGCCCAGCATCGGCAGATCGAATTGCCCCGGTTCGCCGACGCCGAGCAGCGGGCAGGCTTTCGGATTGCGCAGGCAGAAGCGCATGAAGTCCTCGGCGTAGGCGCTCGGCAGAATGGCGAGGTTGGCTTGCGCGAAGTCGCCGCAATAACCGGCCGTGGGCCCTGAAAATTCCTTGCTGCGAACTTGCTGGCGAAAGGTGTGCGGCATGACGGCGATTCCGTTCGTGAGTGCGATGGGGTGCAGAGTAGGACCAACAAAATAGCTGCGCCAGCGAGTTATTCGTGCCGCTGGCGTTCAGGTTTTCTTAACGGTTTCGTGCGGGTTTTTACGTAGCGGATGCTTGGGGGCGCGTCGCGGCAAGCGCCTGCTTGTCGCCCCGAAAGCATTGATGAACGGGCAATATGGGTGGACAAGGTCGAGGCGTTTCAATGCATGGCGAATACCTCGCGTCGTTTCGTCATACCGGCCACAAAAGCGGCCGGTTTCGTATAAACGGCGCTTTTTGTTAAGGCATACTGCAAGCCGGAAACAATAAAAAAATCCGCCAATCTTCAGACCTGCCCCATGAACACGCGCTTTCTCGAAACCTTCGTGACGCTCGCTCAACTCGAAAGCTTTCGAGCGACGGCGCGCGTGCTGCACGCGACCCCGGCGACGATTTCGCTGCGCATCCGCTCATTGGAGGACGAGCTCAAGACCGAACTCGTCGACCGTTCGACAACGGGCTTCCGGCTGACGCCCTCGGGCCAGAATCTGCTCGGGCCCGCGAAGAACGTCGTCAACGCGGCGCGCGCATTGCGGGAGGCGGCGGGCCAGGAAGTCGTGGTCGGCGGCAAGCTGCGGTTGGGCGTCATCGAAACGGTCGTGCATAGCTGGCTCGCGCACTACGTCACGCAGTTGAACGCGAGCTTTCCGCGGCTCGAAGTGGACCTGACCGTCGATTCGAGTTCGGTGCTGCAACGGCGTCTCCTGAGCGGCGATCTCGACCTCGTGATACGGGTCGAGGGCATCGACAGCACGAAGATCGTCTCCCGCGCGATCGCCAGTTATCCGGTTCGCTGGATCGCGAAACGGGGCTTGCTGTCGAAACGCGCCGAAGGGCTCGCGCTGCGTGTGCTGGAGCGTCCGGTGCTGACCTTTGGGCGCGGCACCGCGCCGCAAGTCGCGCTCGAAAGCATCGTTCATGCGCTCGCGCAGCAGCTCGGCATGCCGGCCGGGCAAACGCGCATCACCTGCTCGCCGTCGGTCGCCGCGATCGTTCAACTGGTGCGCGACGGCTATGGCGTCGCCGCCATTCCGGGCCTGTTCGTCGCGGAGGCCTTGCAGAGCGGCGAATTCATCGAGTTGCCGCTCAAACCCGTGCCGCCGCCGATCATCGTGTCGATTTGCAAGCCGGTGGACGCGAGTCCGATGATTCATGCCGCCGCGAATGCGGCGCAGCTTGCGTGCTCGGCGTATTGTCAGACGCGGCGCAAGGATCTGGTCGAGGCGCTTTGATCGCTTTGGTCGAGCTTGAGCAGCAGGTTCATTTCACGCGGTGAGAAAAGCGTTTCGTCTCGCGCCAACCCGATTCGCTATCGGCGCGGTGCGGATGGGCCATCGGTACGAGGATGGTTTTTTTCAACCGTGAGCGGGATTCGGAATGTTGCTGCTGCGTTCACTCAACCTGACCGCGGGCGTTGCTTGCGCATTGTTGCTCGCCTCCGCGAATGCGTTTTCACAGCCTTGTTCAACGGCTGACGACTGCGCGAGCTTGCTGCGCGTCAGCACCCACGACGACAATGTGCGGGCCGAACGTCACCGGGAAGAACAGCTACGCGAGGAACGCCTGCGCTCCGAGCGCTTACGTTCCGAGCGGTTGCGCTCGGATCGCCTGCGCGAAGAGCGGCTACGTTCGGACCGATTGCGCGCCGATCGCTTGCGTGAAGAGCGCCTTCGCGAGGATTAACCAACGCCGCGTCGCCGGGGTCGCCGCATCGCCGCGTTCCCGTTCAACGGGCCGCCTCCACGCACGTGTGACGAAGCGCCTCGACCGCCCGGCATGCGTTGATGACCCGGACATGCTGCCGGCTCGGACCGCTCGTCTGGTCGAGCAACGTTTCGATCGAGCGCGCGTCGAGGTTGGGCTGCAAGCCGAGCAGCAACGCGATGGTGCCCGTCACATTCGCTGTCGCGAACGACGAGCCCGAGACAAAGTCGTAATGTCCGCCGGGCGTGAGCGTCAGGATGTCGTGGCCGGGCGCGTAGAGCACGCGCGCGGTGGAATCGGAGGCGGGGCCATTCGTCGCGCGTGCCGACGCGCGTGCGGAGTCCACCGCGATCACGCCCGGCACGCCGACCGGAAACGCCTTGAGGTTGCCGTCCGGCAGCACCGCGCCCACCACGATCACTCCTTTTCTCACCGACAGTTCGATCAGTTGAGTGAGCAGCGGATCCTTCGGCCCGCCCAGGCTCAGATTGATGATCTGTGCATGCGCTTCGAGCGCCGACTGGATCGCCTCGGCGAGCGTGAACGAATTGCAGCGCGAAGGTCCGCTGCGATTGTCCGCTTGCCAGCAGGCCTTGACCGCGATCAGTTTCGCGTGCGGCGCGACGCCTTCGATGCCGGCCTTGCCGTCCGCGCCGCCCGCGCGATCCGCCGCGATGACGCCCGCGACCGCGGTGCCGTGCAGGTCGCGATTGAATTGCGTCCAGTCCTCGTCAACGAAATTGCGTGTCGAGACAATGCGGTCGTGCAGATCGGGATGGGTGGTGTCGACGCCGGTGTCGATCACCGCGACCCGCACCGAATCGCCGCGTGTGACCTTTTGCGCCGCGCCCGCGCCGATTTCGCGGAAGCCCTGTTGCAAGTCGGTGTAGTCGTTGTTGCCGGCTGGCGCGTCGGCGAGCAAGTCGAAGGTCTGCAACGGCTGCGCGAGGCTGACGCGGGAATCGGCGGCGAGCCGCGCGACGACTTCCTCGCGCGGCGTATCGCCGATGATCTCCAGCATCGCGCAATGCACCTTCAGCGACGGGATCGGCCAGGCCGACACCTCACGCAAGCCGTATTGCCGCGCGAGCGCCGCGACTTGCGCCCGCGCGCTGCCGCTCGGCGAATAGCCGCCGGCCGCGCCGTATCCGGCCGCGGTCGAGCCGGCGCGCAGCATCAGCGTTTCGGGCGGATTGGCGACGGCCAGCACGATCATCCGTTCGGGACGCGCCTTCATCTGCTGCGTCGCGACAGCGGGGTCGGGCGTCGCGGGCACGAGCGCGCAGGCGGACATCGCGAACGCGGCGCACAGGGACAGCCAGCAGAGCAGCGTGCGCCGCGCCAGGGCGGCCCACGTGCCGCGCTCGTCGCCGTTCGCTGCCGGGCTCGCGTCGTACGGCGGGTGCGGGGCGGAGCGGTCCTTGGGCGTCATGGCAACTCGATTCATGATGGAAATAGCCGTAGGTGCGCGTCGTCGTGTAAAAAGTTACGCCGCCGCTCAGAAATGCCAGATTGCATCGGCGATCCAGCGATTGGATGCGCCCGGTCCGAGGTGCGCCTTGGCTTCGTTGTTGGTGGCGATATACGACACGTCGAATTGCCACGCGCGATACTGGTAAGTCAGTCCGACGTTGCCGTAGACGTAGCCGATGCCGAGCACCGAGTGCAGATCGTAGTAACCGATGCCGGCCGTCGCGGTCCAGCCGTGCACGAGCGGCAGGCGGCCGACCAGATCGTAGGCGACGGCGCGCGAACTCGGCGACGGCCCGAAGCCGGTGTTCGGCGAGAGCGCGACGGATGCGAATACGGAGTCGCGCCAGCCCGCGGTCAGCACCAGTTCGTCGTAGTTGAAGCGCGTTGTGTGCGCCCCGCGGATGAACTGGTAATGCCCCAGCATCGCCTGGGCGCTCCAGTCGCCGGCCAGGCGCCAACCGTATCCGCCGTTGAGCACCGTTTCCACGCCCGTGCCCGACGAGCCGACGAACCGGAACGACCCCGCCGACGCGCCCGCAAAGAAGCCGTTGCCCGGATACCAGTTGGCCCCTGCGCTGACTGACGGCTGCCCGTCGCTGATGTCCATGCCGCGCGTGACCTTGTCGGTGGCGAGTCCCGCCTCGAACTGCCAATCGTCGCTCATGGCCGCGGCCGGCGCGGATAAAACGGCAAGCGTGACGAGTACCGCGCAGCATCGGATCAGGCCGGGCAAGCTGGCTGCCCCGCGACAAGGCGGGGACAAAGGACGCCGCAACTCCATATTGATCGTTCACGTTCCGGTGGATCGGGGACGGTGACCGTAAAGTCAAGCCATCTGGATGACCCGGCGCGACGACGATGCGCCGCTACCGGGTCGTGCCAATCCTAACCGATAAAGGTGACCGGACAAATCTCGGGGAGCCGGCGAAAAAAATCGTCTCGAAGGCGGTGACGATGCGCGTTTGCTGATGCCGCTTCCTGAGCCGAAACCGTCGATACCCGCGAATTCGCGGGACAGCGCCGCGCCCGCGCGTGCCGGGCGCTATCCCTGCGTGACTGCTCAGGCGCCGCCGACAGGCTCCGCGAAGCGGACTTGCGGTGCCGCCCGTAACGCCGACAACTGCGCGGCAACGTCCGCATGTCCGGCGCTCGGCGCAAGCGAATAGACGCCGTTTTCACCGGGGCCGCCGACGATCTGCAAATGCAGCGGTGCGAGCAGCGCCTGCAACCGGCCCACCGGCATTGCCGGATCGGCGACGAGCCGGATCGTTGCGCGCGTCGCGGCGGCGGGCTCGGACAACGTGCGGTAGTTCGCCGGCGCGCCGACGTCGTCATGCTGAATGCCGAGCATCGCGAGTCCGCCCGCTTCCAGCAGCGCGAGCACCGCGAGCCCGGCGGCCAGCGCCGCCATGCGGCTTCGCCGCGGTGCGGAAGCCGCGCCGCGCGCGGCCGGCGCTTCGGCCTCGTCGAAGCGCTCCCACAAACGCGCGAGACCGCGCTCGATATCGAGATCCCCGGCATGCTCGTGCGGCGTCATGGCCGCGTGCAGCCGGCGCTGCGCCGCCAGTTCATCGCGACACTGTTCGCAATCGCGCACGTGTGCGCCGACGAGGCGCTCGTCGGCCTCCGACGCGCGCCCGTTGACGATCCACGGCAGCAGTTCCCACGCGTGGAGATGAGTGAGTTCGCCTTTCCCTGACATGTTCATAGACCGTCCCCGGCAAGGCCGGCAAGCTCCGGCATGAGGTTGCGCAATTTGACCCGCGCGTGAAACATCCGCGCTTTCACCGTGCTGACCGGGCAGTCGGCGATCTCCGCGATCTCTTCGAGCGAGTGGCCCATCACGTAGGCCAGCTCCATCACGGCGCGCTGCTCGGGAGAGAGCCGGGTAAGACCCTTGGTCACCCAGTCGATGAGTTCGTGCGCGACGAAAGGCTCGCTCGTCAGCCCCTCGTGATCGTGCGACGGCGGCGCCGACGGCAAGCTGCCCTGGCGCAGCGCCTTGAGCGTGACGCGATAAGCAATGCCCATGAGCCACGTGGAGACGCGCGCCTCGTTGCGAAATTCGCCCGCTTTCTGCCAGACGATCATGAAGGTGTCGTTGATGACTTCCTCGATCATGTCGTCGCGCCGCGTGAAGCGGCCGAGAAAGCGCGCAAGGCGGCGGTGATACTCGCGATAGAGCGCGGCCAGCGCGGCTTTGTCTCCGTCGGAGACGCGTTTGAGCAACGCGGCGTCGTCCGCGTCGACGGTGCGCGCGGCATAGGGGACGCTGCTCTTGGCGATCGGGTCAGGTGACATGAGGTCGTGCTCGTAATCCGCCGGAGTGAAATTGGAAAGATGTCCGTAAGTGACGTCGAGCGCGAGCAAAGTTGCGAACGAAACAAAAGATTTGCCGGGGCGCCGCGATACGTGATGCGGATGCTGCAACCATGCCGGGGCGGTCGCCAGAATTCGAGTCAGGAAGCGCGGGTTCTCGTGTCAGCACATCCTGAACGTTCGGTAAGGGCGCGCCGACGCGTGCGCCGCGACGCACCGTGGCTGCGAGGGTTCAGCGATATGCGGCGGCCGTGCCGCGCGGCGGCGTGCCGGGCAACGGGGCGGATCGCCCGCGCCGGGGCGCATCCGGTTTCGCTTGGAGCGACACTTACCGGAACCGGGAGTGAGAACTTTGCATCTCGTCCGTATGAACGATTGATCGACATCAGGCCGACCAGGAGAAGACATGCGATTCGCCCTAGTGACCGAAGACCCCCTATTGACTCGCGATCTGGCCGGCTGTTTTGCCGCCGATTCGATCGCCGTCGAATCGTTTGACGGCGAACTGCCGCTCGTGCGTGCGATGCGCGCCACCGCCTACGACCTCGTGCTGATCGACGCGAAGAACGGTTCATTGCTGCTCGATTCGTTGCTGTCATGGCGCAATTGCAACGCGACCGCCTGCACGCCCGTGATCGTTCTCACGCCGTTCCCGAACTGGACGGCCATGCTGGGGTGGATCAACGCGGGCGCCACGGACGTGGCGTATCGCTTCGATCTGGAGCAGACGCGTCTGCGCGCCCATGTCGTGCTGCAGCGTGAAAATCATCGGGCGGGGGCGGACACCGTCACGCTGGGCGGCTACGTGTTGAGAAGAGACCTCGGCGTGCTGACCCTCGACGGCGTCGAGATACCGCTCACGCCGCGCGAATTCACGATGGCGTGGCTGTTCTTTTCGAATCCGGGCAAGTTCGTGACGCGCGCGCAGATCGCCGGCGGCGTGTGGGGTTCATGCGAGGACGTGGCCGCGCGCTCCATCGAGCAGCACATCTACAAGCTGCGCAAGAAGCTGCGTTTGTCGCCGGAATCGGGCTTGAATCTGAAGACCGTCTATGCGCTCGGCTACAAGCTGGATTGCGTTGCGCCGGTTGGCGAATCGACCGACGCATTGGCGCGCGTGGCGCAACCCGCCTAGATCACCGCCTCGAGTTCCAATGCCTTTTCGCAATCCGGCGCTTCGCCGCCGTGGCGAAAAAATACCCACGAAGACGCGGGCATGCCAGTGGACGCTTCGAGCGCGGCGGCTTTCATTTTCAGTTGCTGCATATCGATGACCGGCGCGCGCTTGAAGCAGATGAGCACGTTATTGGTCTCGCACGGCAACAGCAGAACGGCGTCGAATAGCTCGGACAGCCATTGCAGGTTTTGCCGCGTCAGCGCCGCGAGATTCGGGCCGAAGATGTTGATCGTCATCATGCCGTCCGCCGCGAGGCTTTCACAACAGGCCCGATAGAATGCGCGCCCTTGCCCCGCCGGCCCGTCGCGTTCGCTCAGATAAAGGTCCACCTGCAAGATGTCGATCGATGCACGACGCTCTTGCGCGCTGACATAGTCCAGCGCATTAGCCTCGATGATGCCGAGGCGCTCGCCCTCGGGCGGCATGCGGAACATCTCGCGGCATGCGTCGATTACCGCGGGATTGATCTCGACAGCCTCGATACGCGCGAGCGGAAAGCGCGCGTGGCAGAAGCGGGCCAACGCCCCGGCGCCCAATCCGAGTTGCGCGATGAGACGCGGCTGCTCGTAAAAACGCTCGGCGAACAGCATCCACGACATCATTTTCTGCGGGTACTCCATCCAGAGAAACGCGGGATGGCGCAGCACCATGCAGCCGAACGTGGAGTCCCATTCATCGCCGTTGTGCATGTAGAGCAGCCCGTCTCTCTTCGAAAAGGTGAGCGGCGCGAAGCGTCCTTCTCGGGCGGCGTCAATCTCTTCCGGGTTGTCGTGTTTCAGCATGTCGTTCGCGATGGAAAGGTCAGGGGCGTATTGCGTGCTGACTCATCATAAGCGGCGCGATCGGCCGCGCTGACACGACGCCGAAACGACAAGGCTTGGGGCGAACGTTTTCCACGACGATTGCGCCACCGCGAGCAGGGAGGATGGAGAGGGTGCGGTATTCAGCCGCCGTCAGGCGGATCGAGATCGCTTTCGCTCGCAAGCACCGCCTTGCGGTTTCCAGGCGATGTCGCGCCGCGTTCAGCTACGTTTGGCCTTGCCAAGTATGTCGATCGTTTCCCGCAGTTTGGCGCGCGCGCGATGCATGCGCGCCTTGACCGTCGTCACCGGGCAAGCCGTGATCTGCGAAATCTCCTCGACGGAATGCCCGAGAACGTAAGCCAGCGCCATCACGAGGCGCTGTTCGGCCGGCAACAGATCGAGCGCCTTGGAGAGCAGGTCGGAGAGCTCATGGTCGTGCCAGTACTGAACCAGGGTATCGGCGTGATCGGCATCCAGCAGCTCGAACTCCGAACGGCGCTGATCGCGCAACGAACGCAGGGCGGAGCGATACGCGATGCCGATGATCCATGTGGACACGTTCGAATCGCCGCGGAACTCGCCCGCCTTTTGCCACACGATCATGAAGGTATCGTTGACGATCTCGTCGATCACCTCGTTCTTCCACGTGAGCCGGTTCAGAAAGCGCGCGAGCCGCCGATGGTAGAGCCGGTACAGACGCGAGAGGGCGGAGGCATCGCCGGCCGCTATGCGATCGAGCAGGGGCCGGTCATGATCGACCGACGACGGGAAGCCGTTGCTTTTCCACGCATTCGCGGACATGTGCCGCGTGACTTCGTCGATTTCCAGGCGCGCGGCTTCGTGGCCGCGCTGGTTGCCGATGTCGTGCATCGCGCCGACGATGCCGGTGATGCGCCCGCTGTCGTCATGAACCACGCCTTTATAGAAGCGCACGGTGCGCACGAGGCCGGCCGCATGGCGCACGCCGGCGGTATAAACCTGGGTGCCGCCTTCGGACGCGAGGTCGAGATCGGCCTTGTGATAGGTGAGCGCCAGATCCGAGGGCGCGATGTCATAGACCGACTTGCCGAGGATGCCGCCGCGATCCAGGCCCAGAAAGTTTTCGAATACGGGGTTGCAGCCGGTGTAAATGCCGTTCGCGTCCTTGAAGAAGACGGGGGAGACCATCCCGTCCGCGTGACGCTGCAAGGCGGGAAAATCAACCGCGCCGTCGCGCGCGAAGGAGAGCAGCCGGGTTTGATCGAGAGCGCGCGCAATGATCGGTTCGGGGTCGAGCAGGTCGAGGTCGTCGGCGGCATCGTTGGCGCCCCGCGCGATCAGCGAGACGATGCGCTCCGCCGAGCGTTCGGGCAGCACCGGAATCAGGTAGTGCTCGTCGCCGTTCTCGATGCGCAATTTCTCGATCTCCGCGCCGGCCTCGACGCTGGCGCAATCGACGAACACCACCGCCGGCGACGGGTCCGCGATCAGATGGGGCGGCCGTAAAGCCCGCGCCCCATGACGCTGCATGACAGCCGGCATCGAACGGCCCGCGGAGCTGGACCAGAAAACGCGCGTGTCGTGGGCTGGGGTTGGCGCCATCAGCGTTCCTCATTGTTTTCCTCGTTGACTCTCGCACGCCGAACCGAAGAACGGCTGTGCGTCATGCGGGCAAGCGAGGCGCGGATTCAAGGGCTGGTCGCGTAATACGCTGCCGCGCGGCCTGCATGCTTGCGCCCGCGCTTGCCAGGGTATGAGGATACCGCCTTGATAGCCGGAAAATTATTGCAATCGTTTTGTAGGGAGGTGGAGCGTCGTTTTCTCGTTCCAGATATCGGGAAGTATATGACTTGTTGATGAATCGCGTCGCTAACTGCCGGCGCAAACCTCAAAAGGCGCGCTTAATCGCGCGGCGGCGCCGGCCGGTTCGGGACATCATTTTTGAGCGGCGTGCTCGGGCTGCCGCAGTTGATGCCAGCCCCCGAGAATCGCGGCGATATGGCGCGCGTACACGTCGCGCTCGGCGGGCGTCTCCGAATGGTAGGCCCCTATCGCGGCCCACGTGTTGCCGTATTTATCCATCTTGCCGCGCAGATGCCAGGCCGCGATGTACACGTTCTTGCACGGCTGCATCAGCGCATCGCGATCGATGTGGTAGCGCGACAGTTCACGCAGGTGAATGGAGTTGATCTGCATGACGCCGTAGTCGAGCGAGCCGTTTGCATTCAGATGCGTCGCGTTGGGCCGGTTATGCGACTCCTGCCATGCGATCGCGCGCAGCACCATCGGATTGACACGCTGATACGCCCCGGCGTCGTCGAAGCAGTCGGCCCATGCGGATTGCGCGGCGAGCGCAAGCGCAAGGTCGACGGCGACGGCGATCAGCGCGCGGCGCGCAAGCGGCGGACGATAACGGCTGGCGTGGTGCATGACGGTCTCCTCGAATGCGTGCCGGTACGTACCGGTGAACGGCGCGATTGTGATCGCCTTCCGTATGGGCTTCGAAGCGGCGGCGCGAAAACATGAGGTCGCGTGCGAACCCTGTTGCGCGAGGCGCGCGTATCGATGGTTGTCCCAGTATTTGCGCGGTCGTGAAGGACGTTGGCGTGGGCGTTCATTCGCGCAAGGGTTCAGCT
The DNA here is from genome assembly GCF_049177125.1 of Paraburkholderia sp. DD10. NCBI lineage: Bacteria > Pseudomonadati > Pseudomonadota > Betaproteobacteria > Burkholderiales > Burkholderiaceae > Paraburkholderia > Paraburkholderia sp. DD10. Next base: position 460,876 of record NZ_CP185392.1, read on the forward strand.
TTTCGCAAGGCAATGGCGGCGCGGTGCCTGGCGAATCGTTCAATACGGCTTCAGTCAGGCTTCAATACCGCTTCAAGTGACAGGCTCCATTGCGAGGGTTCTATGACGATCAACCGTCTTTCGCGTTTCTTCCACGGAACCCGTTCCAGCGCGGACACGGCCACGCTGCCGAGGGCAGGCGTCAGCCCGAGGCCGGTTGCCCGCAGCCTGACCGCGCCCGGCGCGCTGTTGCTGCCGCGACGTCCGGCGAGCGCCGCGGCGTCAGCAGGCAAGACCTCGATGCCGCCGCGTGCCGCGCATGTGCAAACGCGTGCGGCGGACGAGCCGGGCCGGCACAACATCGATTGGCTCACGCGACGTCATTTGCTGGCGGACAGCGGCGCATCCAGGACGGACTCGCTTGGCAATCCGGAACAGTAAGCATGCGTGTGCATCAACAGCGGAATCCACTATTGCGCAGCCGTCGTGACGGATTCGTGGTTCGCGTGGCGTAAGGCAACGGTCATCAACACTACAAGAGACTTTCAGTCGCCATAAAGGCCGTGATTTTTTTCGCATGACGCCGCGCCAGCCGGTTCATGACTGTATCGCGTGGAATGGCACGCAATTCACGAGAGTTGTCGGAAGATGCCTCGGCTCGCGAATCGAGTTCCGGCGCCTCGCATGAAAATATCCGCGTCATGCGCATCCACCGCGTGCTCCCGATGCACTAACGGAGAGAGAGACCTCGCTCGATACGATCAATGCCGGTGGCGCAATGCAATGGGTCTTGCATCGCGCCGCTAAGGCCATTGACTAAAACCACGACGACCAGACGAGCGAGGCAATAAAAAGTTGTGCTTTGGGGAAACGCCGCCGTCTCCGCTGGAGGGGTGACGGCTGGAATCGAGAAGCGTGGATGCTTTTTTGGATGCGAACCGCCGTGAACAATAACCTGCTATTTGCCATTGCAACTGACGACCGGCTGCTTCGACGGACTGTTTCTGAAGCCTTTGCCGGAGACGGGGTCGTCATCGAGTCGTTCTCGAATGAACTCGATTTGCTGCGCGCAATGCGTGCGAACCGTTATGACCTGGTGCTGATCGACGCCAAGACCGAGCCGACGCCAACCAGCGCGTTGCTGTCGTGGCGCGACTGCAATGCCGATGTCTGCACGCCCGTGATCGTATTGACGAACCAGTCGAGCTGGTCGGGTCTGTTGCGTTGGATCGATGCGGGCGCGACCGACGTCGTGAATCGCTTCGACATGGAGCAGATCCGCTTTCGCGTCCACCTGGCGTTGCAGCGGCGTTTTTCCGATACCGTCACGCATCAGATCCAGATCGGCCGCTATGTGCTTCAGCGCGACCTCGGTCTCGCGACGATCGACGGCGTCGAGATTGCGCTGACAGCGCGCGAGTTCTCCATCGCCTGGATGTTCTTTTCGAACCCCGGAAAATTTCTTAGCCGCGCGCAGATCGCAGCCGGCGTGTGGGGTGCGACGGAGCAGATCGCCGCGCGCACGCTGGAGCAGCACATCTACAAGCTGCGCAAGAAGCTGCAGCTATCGCGCACCGCCGAGCTGAATCTGAAGACCGTGTATGCGCTCGGCTACAAGCTCGATGTCGCTCAGGCGGCGCAGTCCGGCTTCGACGCTGGCGCGCAGCCGGGGTTCGACAGGTTGCCGGCAAGCCTGGGGCAGGGCGGCACGCGGCGCGCTGGCGACGCAACGCTGCTCGAGCGCGCGTGCGATTCCTCCGCGCAGTTCGTCGTGACGGCGGCGTAGCGGCCGTCCGCTTGCGTCGCGCCTCGCCTGTCGAGGCGGCCGGCGCCGGCGGGTCGCCGCGTCACGACACATGACGCGAGCGGCCCGCGCTCACGCGCTCAGGCGGCGTCCTCGTCCTCCTCGCGGTCCTCCGCCCGGCGTTCCTGCTGGTCCTGGAAGATCTGCATCATCACCTGCGAGCCGAAAGCCTGGATCGCCGCATCCAGGTCGCTCTGACTGCCTCCCTGGTCGTCTTTCTTGTCCTTGCTCTTCGTGTCCTTGTCGTCCGTCTTGTGGGTCGACGGATTGCTGGTCGTGCTGTGATTGTGGCTGACTTGCGTCATTTCATTCTCCGTTGAAAAAAGGGTTCATGCGCGGATCCACACGTAATCGCCACGCGCGAGATTCTCGAACATGTCGTCTCGCGCGACGAAGATGTTGTCCCGCCAGTAGCGGCCATGCTCGACATAGTGCTCGATCAGCTCCAGCATCCACTGCCCCGTGATTTCCTCGCTCAACGCCACGCGCGCGATCAGCACGATCGCGCCGGTATCCGCCTCCAGGCCGAGCTGCGCCTGGTCCTGCGCGTAGACGGCGAGATTCGCCTCCAGCAACAGGCGAAACACGCGCAACGTGCGCCCCGCCGTGACGATGCCGAACTGGAACGTCATGTACAGCGCGTCCGGATCTTCCTCGAAATGGTCGATCGCCGCGTCGAAGCCGTCGATCTCCAGCACACCGCGTTCGAGCGCGGCGTCCGGCGCGGGCATGTCGCGCAGTTCGCAAATCTCGCGGATCAGTTCATCACGTCTTTCGATACTCATCGCTATGGTCGAATCGCTTCACGAGCCTATGTCCGGCGTGTAAGCCCACGCCGTGGAGCAAAAAAAAAGCCGGTCAGGAACCGCGGACGGTTCCCAACCGGCGCACCATGCGCGGCCGGATGGCGCGCCGGAGCGCTTAGCCGACGATGTCCTTCGCGGCCTTCAGACCCATCGTCGCAATCTTCGCGAGCGTGTTGGCCTTGTTGATTTCGTTTTCTTCAGCCATTGCCTGATAGATCTCGGAAACGGAGCTGCCGGTTGCTGCTGCGCTGGAAACAGGTGCACTCATGATGAATATCCTCGAAAGAGACAGTTGGTACGGCATCTAAACATTCCGCCCCATGCGGAACGTCGGGGAAAAAGTGCGTGCCCGCTGGGCTGCGCACGACTGCTCGCGTGCAGCGCACCGCGTGTATCAGGTGCGCCGCGCTGCACGCGCACTGCTACATCGCGCTGCGGCACAACTGCGCCGCGGCGCGAAATCCGTCTACGACGACACGTCCGGCCTGGGCTTCCGTGCTGCCCGTATCGGTCGAGCGCGATGCCACGGTGTTGGCCACCGTATCGAGTGCGTCCGCCAGTTCGCGCACTTCCCCCTGACGATGGGGCTGCGCCACGGCTTGCGGCAGATCGGCAAGCACGTCGATCAGTTTGTCGGTCATCGCTTCGTACATGTTGGTCATCCTCAATGAAGGGTGGTGTTGCTGGGCAGTTCGGCCATGAAATTCTTGGTGCCGTCGCTCGATTCCACGTATTTCACGCTGTCCGCGGACAACACCGAATCGATGTCGCCGGCGACTCGCAGATCGTCGGTGCGCGTCACGTCCACGTCGATGCGCTCGACGAGCGGCGCCATGTCGCCGCGAAACCGCTCGACCACCTGGCTCACTTCGCCGGGATGGCGCGCGCTGCCGGTCACTTCCAGGCGGCCTGCGCCGGCGTAGCGCACGCGCACGTTCGCTTCGTGCAGCGATTCCGCGAGCGACCCGGCGATCTCGTCACCGGAGCGCACGCTCCAGTTCAGGCGGTTGCCCGCGAGTGCCTGAAGCGCGGCGCGCGTTCGGCGGGCGTCGGCGGTGTTCGATGCGATGCCCGTCACGAGAAAGCCGTCCGCTTGCCGCGTCACCGTGATATCCGGCTGGTGCAGCTGCGCGAGCGCCTGTTGCACGTCGGCGAGCGTGGCGCGCGCTTGCGGCCGGTCGGCGGCGAGCGTCGTCTTGCCGGCCGGCAACACCACGGCGGCGGCGCCCATCGAACCGATCAGCAAGGCCGCGACGCCGGCATGCACCCACGGCGCGCGGCGCGCACGCATGACGATCGGTGTCGAGGGCGGGCCGGCCGGAAACACGCCGTCGCTGGCTTCGCCGTCGTACTTGCGCCCTTCGTGATGCGCCGCCAGCATCGACTCCATCAGTTGCAGATCGGACGGCCAGCGCGCGTCGGCAGGGCCCGCGCACAACACGACTTCACCGAAGCGTCGCGGCATGAAGTCGTCCATCGACATGACGTCGGCGTCGTCCGGCACGCCGATCGTCACGTTGTCTTGCGCATCGATTGCCAACTGCATAGTGCACTCGCTCCAGTCGTTGATCAGGATGTCCGCATCGGGTTTGGCGCCGATCGACATCGTTGTTGTACTCAACTCTATTTGAGCGCCGGCATGGAAGCCGGTCAGTACGCGAATTTCTTTGGACATGAACGAAACCTCTTCGATTGTGATTGACGGGATGGCGCCCGCCGTCACCATCCGCGTCCGCGGCGGATCAGTGCAGCAAGCGCGGACATGCCCATCGCGCGGCCCGCGCGGGTGCGGCTGCGTCCGAGGTTGAGCAGCGCGATGGGCAACAGCAGATTCATCGATTCCTCCGCGGCGGAGAGCGGGCGTTGAGCGGCCCCGCGCATGCCGTTGTGCGTTTCACGTCCTGCTCGCGTCGATGCGGACACGAGCTCGTCGCGTATCTGGGCGAGGGTGGCGCGCGAGGTGCGTTTGTCGTCCGGCATCTGCAGGAATTCGCGGACGATGGCGAGCACGGCATAGGTCGGGCTCGCACGCGCGGCATCCTTGCCCGCCGGGGCCGGTTCGTCGATGCGCGTCGCCGTTTGCACGCCGATGAGCGCCGCCCCGGTTCGATCGGTATGCAGGCGTGCCGGTCCATGAATGGCCGCGCGCCAGTGCTTGAGCAAGGCCGTTTCGTCACGCGCCATGCGCGGTGCAAAGCGCATCGGCAGCGCGCGCGCTGGCAGGTCGCGGGTGTCGTCGGAACGTGCCCGTTTGTCGTTTGGCCCCGCGCTCGCGGCATGCTCGTCCTGATCGAACGCATGCTGATTGCCGCCCGACTCGCGCGCCTCGACCCGGGTCAGGCCGGTTTCGCTTCGTTTCAGATGCTGGTCCAGCATCATCAAGAGTTCTTCACTCTCGGCGGCCGGGTCGTTCGCATCGGGGCTTTCGGCGCTGCGTCGCTTTCTCAGCGACTGACGCTTGGCGCGCGACAGTCCATGCCCATGATGGTGAGGCGCGGGGACCTGCACCGCCTGCTGCTGGGCGGCGGCATCGGCATCCGCGGAAAGATCGGCGGGCGGCGTATAGCCGCCGCCTATGCGTGAAATGCTCATGTGAACATCACCTGCACGAGGTTGCGCGCGAAGTTCTGGATCGCGGCCGCGCCCCACGGCGCGGCGATCACGATGACGACCGTGACCACCACCAGTTTCACGCTTTGCGAAATGCTCGAATCCTGCAATGACGTGACCGCTTGCAGGAACGCGATGAGCAGGCCGGTCACGGCCGCCACCGCCACCGGCGGCAACGACACGAGCAGGCACAGGGTGAGCGCCTGGGTGGTGAAATGAGTGATCGCGTCGTATTCCACGGCGTTACCTGTAGGTGGAGATGAGACCGTGAATCAGCGTCGACCAGCCATCCATCGAAACGAACAGCAGCAGCTTGAATGGAATGGCCACGTTGGTCGGATTGACCTGCGACAGCCCGAGCGCCATCAGCACGTTCGCGATGACGAGGTCGATCACGATGAAGGCGAGATACAGCAGGAAGCCCATCTTGAAGGCGGCGGTCAGCTCGCTCAGCGTGAAGGCGGGCGCGAGCACGATGAGGTCGTCCTGCTTGAGTTCGGCGGCGCGCTCGGGCGGCCAGATTTCGCGCGCCGAGCGCAGGAAGAAGGCCTTCTCGCGCTCCGACGCATGACGTTTCAGAAACACGCGAAACGGCTCGCGCGCGGCGTCGAGGAGCGGCATCACCTGCATGCCGGAACCGGCGTCGTTGGAGAGCTGCGCGCGGTGCATGGCTTCCATGCCGACCGGCGCCATGATGAAGCACGACACCATGATGGCGACGCCGTTCAGCACGGAAGTGGGCGGCACCTGCTGCAAGCCCAGCGCGTTGCGCAGCAACCCGAGCACGACCACGATCTTCGTGTAGGACGTGACCACCATCGCGGCGAATGGCAGGACGGCCAGCGCGAGCGCCGCGACGAGCAGCGAGGCGATTTCAGGTGTGCCGTTCATCGGAGTTCGCAATGTGCTGGATGAGGAGGCCGAGGTTGTCCCCGACCGCGACGAGTTCGCCGAGCGCGAGCGTCTGCCCATGCGCGACGAGACGGATCTCCGCATCGGCGAGTTTGAGCGGCAAGGTCAGGATGTAGCCGGGCCGCAGCGCGGCGATTTGCCCGAGCGGCAGATTGACGGTCACCACCTCGATATGCACGGGCAGTTCCATATCGTTCAGATCGACGGTGCGCTCCGCGGCGGCGGTCTCGCCGGTGGACCCGGCAGTGCTCTCAAGGGAAAGATCGGGATCGTGGCTCATCGTCTCAGGGAACGTTTCAAGGATCAGGTGGTGGCCGTCGATGCGGGCCTGCGCGCAGGCGACGCGGCCATCCGCCGCGCCCCATAGCGCACTCGCATGTTCGAGCGGCGCGCCTTGTGCATGGCCGCTCGCACGCGGCCAGCCGAGCAGCACGTCGCCCACGCGCAGCGAAGCGAGCAGCGCCGTCGTGCAACGGCGGCTGCGCAAGCGGATGCGGGTCGGCACGGCGATGGCGGCAAGCGCGTCGGGCAGCGCGGCGGAAGCCGCGCGCGTGCCGGTTATGCGGCGCTCCAGCGCGGCCGCGAGCGGCGCGGGAACTTCCAGCAGCGCCGCCGTGTGGGCGGCGGTGTCCGCGTGTCCGAATTCGAAGTGGAGCGCGCTCGCGGTGTCGTGGTTGCCGGGCTGTTCGGCATCGAGCGAAATGTCCAGCACCGAGGGTTGCGCGACGCCGTGACCGGCAAGCGTGTCGAGCGGCGCGGCGAGCCACAGATTGCCGAGCGCCGCGCGGCGGTCCTGGTCCGGCTCCGAGGCAATCGCTTCGAGCGCGGCATGACCGCTCACGTCGACACGCACGCACAGTTCGCCATGCGCGCTGCCGATACGCAAACGCGCCGTGCGGGACGACGAGGATTGCGCCGCAGCCGGTTTCACGCCAAACCGGCTGCGCGCATCGAACAGTGCGCGCGACACGCCGGCGAGCGCCGGTGTATAGCAGCGCAACCGGTCGCCGATGCTGGTGCAGCCTTGAGGCATTGACATGATCTCGAACCCTTCAGATGACCGTGACTTCCACCGCGATACGACCGCCGAGACGCGTTTCGAGGCGGGTCTTAAGCTCGTTGCTGTTGTCACAGATTAGCTGCCGCGCCCGCGCGTCCCGGCTATCGAAACGAAGCGATAAACCCCAGCCCGAAAGACTCAAACGCAGCTCCGTGCGCGGCAAAATGGACGGGTCGAGTTCGACGGCGACGTCCCACTGGCCCGTGCGTTCGACGGCGGGACTCGTGCAAAATCCGGCGACACGTTCCGCGAGATGCTCGGCGAGAAGATCGCCTTCGATCGCCTGGGTGCAGCGGCGAATCATCTGCGTGTCGAATGAAGGTTCGGCGGCCACGTGCCGCGTATCTTGCGCGTCTTGCGTGGCTTGCGCGGTCTGCCGGCCGGATGCGCTCGTCGCGCCGCGCACGCCGGTCTTGCGCGCCACGCCTTGTGCGTCCGACGCGGACGTGCGGCGTTGCTCGCGGATGGCGAGCAATGCGCCGTTCAGCGCATGCAGGGGCGGAAGCGGAGGCACGGCGGGCAGCAGGGACAGGGGAGCATCGGTGGCGTCGATGCGCTCGGCCGCTTCACGATCTTGCGTGTCGTCGCTGGAACCGTCGTCGTCAGGCGTGGAATCGTCCGGTGCTTCCTGGTCGGGCATGTCATCGCGTTCGCCTTCGCCGACGCGCAGCCGCGCGGTCTCGAAGAGCGCTCCGAAGCGTTGCGCATCGGCGTCGGCCTCGGCGGTTTTGCCGCTTGCTGCGCTAGTTGCGCTCGTGGCCGATGCACGCGGCGGAGCCGGCGGCGTGATGCGCACTTCGCGCGTGGAGCGAATTCGTGTCATCGCGTCGCTCCCGATCAGAAGGCGACGCGCCCGACCGGCCGCAGATCGACGTCATCCCCCAGTTCCTGGAACGAATACACCTGCAGCCACTTCATCCGTTGCTCGATCATGCGGCGGAAGTAACGGCGAATATCCATCGACGTGACGATCGCGAGGTTGGGCGGCGGCTGCATGCCGACCAGTTCCTCCAGCGTCTCGAGCAACTGTTCGACCTGTTGCGGTTCGAGCGTGAGAAAGTTGCCGGCCGGCGTCTGCTTGATCGATTGACGGATGGTCTGCTCGACCTCCACGTCCAGCACGATCGCCGGCAACTGCCCGGTGCCGCCCGTCGCCCGATGCGCGATGAAGCGGCCCAGATCGCCACGCACGTATTCGGTGAGCAGCAGCAGGTCTTTTTCCTTGGCGCCCCAGTTCACCAGGCTTTCGAGAATCGCGCGCAAGTTGCGGATCGGCACGTGTTCCTCCAGCAGCCGCTTGAGCACTTCGGCGATGCGCAGCACCGGCACCACCTTCTGCACCTCGGCAACGAGCCCCGGATATTCGGTGCCGACGCGTTCGAGAATCCATTGCGTCTCCTGCAAGCCGAGAAACAGATGCGCGTGTTCGCGCACCGCGTTGCCCACCGCGTCGGCGAGCGCCTGTTCGCGGCCGCTGCGCGCGGGCGCGAGTTCGACCGGCGCTTGCGGCACGTCGTGCAGCAGGATCTGATAGGAAGCGTCCGGCACCGCCGCAGCGGTCCAGACCGCGGTGCGCGGAAACGGCAGCCCCAATTCGTCGACGAGCGCGCGGCGCGCGGCGTCGAACGCGCGGTTGAGTTCGGCCGTGTCGAGCTTCGTCGCCAGCTGCGGCGCGAGGCGCACCGAAAGCGGCGCGGCGAACGAAGGCGGATGCTCGCCGATGGTCGGCGGCTGTCCCTTGTAGCCGTCGGTACGCAACGACGACAGTTCCGGCCCGGCGTGCGGCTGCTTGTCCTTCAACTGCTTGCGCAGCACGTGGCCCGCGCCGAACAGCGCGACCGCGAGCACGACGAACAGCGCGGACGGAAAGCCCGGCACCAATGCGAAGCCGCCCAGCAGCGCGGCGGCGCTATACAGCGCGCGCGAACTGGTGGAAAGCTGGCGCACGATCTCGGTGCCGAGCGAACTGGGCTTGCTGTGCTCGTCGGCGACGCGCGTGATGAGAATGCCCGCCGCCACCGAAATCAGCAGCGAGGGAATCTGCGAGACCATCGCGTCGCCGATCGACAGCACGGAGAAGCGGTTCGCCGCTTCGCCCGCGGTCATGCCGTGATAGCTCACGCCGATCACGATGCCCGCGAGAATGTTGACGAGCGTGATGACGAGGCCGGCGATCGCGTCGCCCTTGACGAACTTCATCGCGCCGTCCATGCCGCCGTGCAACTGGCTTTCGATCGCCAGCATGCCGCGGCGCTTTTGCGCGTCCTCGGCGGTCATGTTGCCGGCGCGCACGTCGGCGTCGATGCTCATCTGCTTGCCCGGCATCGCGTCGAGCGTGAAGCGCGCGCCGACTTCGGCCACCCGCTCCGAGCCCTTCGCGATCACGATGAATTGCACTGTCGCGATGATCAGGAACACCACCAGGCCGACCACGAGATTGCCGCCCACCACCAGCTCGCCGAAGCTCTCGATGATGTGCCCGGCTTCCGCATGCAGCAGGATCGACTTGGTCGACGCGATGTTCAGCGACAGCCGGAACAACGTGGTGAACAGCAGCAGCGACGGAAACGAATACAGCGAGGTCGCGTACGGTATGTACATCGTCACCATCAGCAGCACCACGCTGATCGTGATGTTGAGCCCAAGCAGCGCGTCGATCAGAAACGGCGGCAGCGGCAGGATCATCAGCGAAATCACGGCGACGATCAGCGACGCGATCGCCACCTCGCCGCCGAACTCATTGAGGCGGAGCGTCTTCAACATGGCCTTCTCCATCGGATGTCAGGGGGTTGCCTCGGTGCCGTCGCGCCGTCCGCCGATGCTTTCCACCCAGGCGAGCACCGAGGCGACCGCATCGAACAGCGGTTCGGGAATCGCGTCTTCGAGCGCCACGCGGTAGAGCGCCCGCGCAAGCGGCGGATTGCCGACGATCGGTATGCCGCGCCGCGCCGCTTCCTCGCGGATCACGCGCGCTTCCGCGTCCACGCCCTTGGCGATCACGCGCGGCAAGCCGGATTCGGAGGGCACGTAGCGCAGCGCGACCGCGTAGTGCGTGGGGTTCACCACCACCACGCTCGCGTTCTTGACCGGCTGCTGCTGATCGGACGAAGCGAACTCGCGCGCGAGCTTGCGGCGCTGACCCTTGATGTGCGGATCGCCTTCGGAATTCTTGTTCTCGCGCTTCACTTCGTCCTTGCTCATGCGGTGGTCGCGGATGAACAGCCAATGCTGCACGCCGTAGTCCGCTGCGCCGATCACGAGATAGAGCGCGCCCGAGATGCCGAGCACGCGGCACAGCGTGCCCCAGGCAATGCTGTCGATGCTGCCGATCGGCTCATACACCACGCCGACCATCAGCGGCACCAGCAGCACGAGGGTTTTCCAAAGCACCGCCGTGATCACCACCGCCTTGATGACGGTCTTGGCGAGATCGATCAGCGAGCGCACCGAGAAGATGCGCTTCAGACCGGACGCGGGATTGATCGCGTCGAACTTGGGTTCGAGCGGCTTGAGCGAAATCTGCAAACCGACTTGCGCGGCGATCGCGGCGATGCCGACGAGGGCCGCGCCCAGTGCGATCGGAAAGACCAGCAGCAGCGCGTGCAGGCCGGCTTCGGCGAGCAGGTCGTGCAACGGCGCATCGGGCGTCTGCAAGTGCGCCACGTCGAGGCCGTTGCGCATCACGATGCGCAGTTGTTCCGCCATGCGCGGGCCGCCGACGCCGAAGCCAACGGCTGCGGCGAGCAGGATCGCCGCGAACGGCAGGTCCGTGCTCTTCACGGTCTCGCCGTCCTGGCGCGCGTCGCGCAGCTTTTTGTCGGTGGGCTGTTCGGTCTTCTCGTCGGACATCGCGAAGCCTTCGTGCGGTGGATTGCGGTGAATTGCAACGAATTGCAGTGGATTGCGGCGGATTGTCATCGGCCGGCGCCGCCGTGATCCGCGCGCGCGGCGAAGCGATGGGTCCGGCGCCGAACCCGCCTCCGGGCCGCTTGCCGGCGAAGCGTCCTGTTCGTTCGGCGCGCTCGCGGTTCGGCGTCCCGCGCCGCCGCGGCAAGCACCCCGCGTTACGGTTCGCTCACCGCCGGCCACAGCGTTGTCGTCCGCCATCTCGGCAGACACGCGGAACTACGGCGTTCTGATCACCAAAGGAGTGCTCCATGTCCCTGACGAAATGCAGTAACCGGCTTGTGTCGGCATTGATCGAGGCGCTGATGTTCGGCGCGAAGCACGGCCATATCGAACAGTCGGAGCGGCTGCTTGCCGCGCTGCACGTGCTGCGTCCCGACTTCGTCGAATTGCATGCTTACGACGCGTGGCTGATGATCCGCCGGCGCGATTTCGCCGAGGCCGTGCGCCTGCTGCGTCCGCTCGAGCAGCGCACGCTGCGCGGCTCGTTCGGTCCTTACGTCGCCGCGCTGCTCGCGGTGTCGCTATGCGGTCTCGACGATCCCGCATGGCGCGTCTATGCCAACGAGGTGGCGACGCGCAACGAGGACCCGGATTCCGTCGAGCTCGTGATGACCTTGATGGGCAAGCAGGGCTCGGCCGCGAAGCCCGCGGCCGAAGTGCAAATCGACCGCGGCGAGCTTCAGAAGTTGATGCAGCACCGCCATCTGCGCGCCTAGTGCAAGGAGTACCGCGATGAACGCAACGATCCCACCCATTCCACCGCTCGACGCCGCCTCCGCGGTGCGGCCCGACGAACCGGTCGGCCGCGCGGGAGCCGGCGGCGCGTCGGGTCCGGGCGCGCTGCCCGAGCCCGCCTCGGAACTCGTCGACCTGTTTCGCAGCAAGCTCGATGCGGCGCGTCTGTCGCCGCCGAGCGCCTCGCACACGCATGGTCCGTCCGCGTTGTCGGAAGTCGTGACGCAGGAGGACCATGCGGTGGCGAGCCTGCGCGGCGAGGTCGACCGATTCGCCGGCGAAGCGCCGATGATGACCGTGCAGGAAGCGGCGGCTCAGTCGATTAAGGTGCAGCTTCAGGTGTCGGAGATGGTCGGCAAGCTCTACGTCGGCGAGGCGGTTGCTCAGGGCACCAAGGGCTCCGTGCAGACGCTGATGAAGAACCAGTAGTTGGCGTGCGAACGACAGGACGGACTCAAATGGCTTCCTATTCAAAACTGGCGCGCACGGTCGTGCTGCTGTGCTGCGTGACCGCGTTGATGACCGGCTGCAGCAAGCAACTGTTCGCGCAACTGTCGGAGAGCGACGCGAACGACATGCTGGCCGTGCTGCTCGACGCGCGGGTCGACGTCTCGAAGCAAAGCGACGACGGCGGCAAGACCTGGAGCGTGGCGGTCGAAAGCGGTCAGTTCGCCCGGGCGATGGACGTGCTGCGCGCGCATGGCTTGCCGCATCAGCGCTTCCAGAATCTGGGAGACATGTTCAAGAAGGACGGACTGATCTCCACGCCGACGGAGGAACGCGTGCGCTTTATCTACGGCGTGTCGCAGCAACTCTCCGAGGTGCTGTCGCGAATCGACGGGGTGGCGTATGCGAACGTTCAGATCGTGCTGCCGAATAACGATCCCCTCGCCGCGACGGTCAAGCCGTCGTCGGCTGCGGTGTTCATCAAGTATCTGCCGGGCACCGATGTGTCGACGCTCACGCCGAATCTGAAGAACCTCGTCGTGCATGCGGTCGAGGGGCTCACCTACGACAACGTCAGCGTGACGATGGTGCCGGGTTCGGCGGCGCCCGAGCCGCCGCCGCCGGTTGCGCCGGGCGTGCCGCAGGAGTGGTTGTGGGCCGGCGGAATCGCCGGGGCTGCCGCGCTGGCCGCCGCGCTGGCGTATCTCGCCCGCCGCTTCGGCGCGGCGCTGAAGGGCATGGGCACGCGCTTGCGCGGGCGCACCGGCGGGGCGGCGACGTGAGCGTGAGCGGCGCGCAGGCAGCGGCGGCCGCCATCGAGACCGGCGTTGACATGCCGGACCCGCGGCGCCAGCTTCGGTGGCTGCATTCCTACGAAGCGCGTGTTGCCGACGCGGCGGCCCGCTTCGGCGAGCGGCAATGCCGGCGTTGGGGCGTGCCGTTCACCGGCCGCGCGCGCCGCGACGCCTACGCGGCGCGCGACCTATGGCTCGGCTCGCCGCTGCCGCTCAGCGCCTACGCGCCGCGCGCGAACCGGCTTGCGTTGCTCGACGCGGCGTCGCTGCGTCCGGTGCTCGCTGCGCGCGCGATCTATCCGTCGCGCGGCACGCTGCGCCGGATCGTGTCGGGCGCGCGGCGTCGCGCGCTCGCCGATGCGTTAGGGGAACATGCGCTGGCCGCGCTCACGCAGTTGGGCGTGAACGCATCGACGGCCAGCGCGCCGCTTCCCGCCGATCTGTCCGTCGATGCGCTGGTCGGCGCCGGGCGCGCGCTGTTCGAACGCGACGAAGCCTGGCCGCTTGCGCCGGCGCGCAGATTGATCGGCTTGACGTTGGACGCCGACGCCGATGATGGGACCGATTACGCCGATTCCACCGATTGCGCTCGTCCAGGCGAAGCGCCGACGTCCGATGCCGGGCTCGCGGCGGAGGACCAATCCGAAGAATTTCTATACGCGGCCTGCATGCTGTTTCCGGAGCTGACATGGTTATTTGGCTAAGAGCGCAACAGGGCGGCATCGGCATCGAGCGCGATGTCGTGCGAGCAGCGGAACTGGCGCAGTTGATCGAACTGGATCGCGCGTCAGGCCACTTCGAACGGCGTGCCGACGAACTGCTCGCGAGCGCGCGGCGCGAGGCCGAAACGATACAGCGCGCGGCCGAGGAAGAGGCTGAGCGCGTATTGCGCGCCGCGCAAACGAAATACGACAACGCCGCGCGCCTGGGTTACGAGGCCGGACGCCGTCGCGCGATCCGCGAAGCGCATGAAGCGATGCTGCACGGCGCGGCGTCCGAGCGCGATCTGCTGGTGGCGTTGCGCGAGCGCATTGCCGACATCGTCATGCGCACCGTCACGCGGGTGTTGGGCGAAGCCGAGCGCGACGCGTTGTTCGCGCACATCGCGGTGGGATTGTCGCGCAGCCTCGAAGGCACATCGTTTCTCACCGTGCGCGTCGCCGAATGCGACCTCGACGAGGCGACGCGCGCGTTTCGGCGCGTGTGCGACGAGCATCGCTGGCCGGTGAATCCCGAGGTGGTGAGCGACGCCGAGGCGGAGCCCGGCAGTTGCGTGTGCGAATGGGACCACGGTCTGATTGAAGCGGGACTGCCGATGCAGTTGCGCGCGATTGCAAGCGCGATACGACGCGTGACGCGCACCGACACCGAGCCGCAGACCGCCGCCGCCGTGAACATCGCCGCCGACGAACTGCTCGACGATGCGCCGCATTTCGACGATCGGCAAATCGACGACCCGCAGTTCGATGTCCCGCATTTCGCCGACCAGCCCGCCGGAGCGCCGCAATGAACGAAGTCACCGCTTTCATCGACGCGTTGACCCAGGAGCTCGCCGTCTCCGACGGTACGACGCGTCACGGCAAGGTGGTCGAAGCCGTCGGCACCTTGCTGAAGGTCGGCGGGCTCGACGCGACGCTCGGCGAGCAATGCGAGCTGCGCGATGCGCGCGGCGTGCTGCTGCAACGCGCCGAAGTGGTCGGCTTCACGCGTCAGTTCGCGCTGCTCGCGCCGTTCGGCAGCGTCGCCGGCCTGTCGCGCACCACGCGCGTCACCGGGCTCGGGCGTCCGCTGTCGGTGCCGGTCGGCGAGATGCTGCTCGGACGCGTGGTGGACGGCCTGGGCGAACCGATCGACGGCCTTGGGCCGTTGCACTGCGACGCACCGCGCCCGGTGATGGCCGCCGCGCCCGATCCGCTGAAGCGGCGCATGGTCGATACGCCGCTGCATACCGGCGTGCGGGTCATCGACGGGCTCATGACGGTGGGCGAGGGCCAGCGCGTCGGCATCTTCGCGCCCGCAGGCGTCGGCAAGAGCACGCTGCTCGGCATGCTCGCGCGCGGCGCGGCCTGCGACGTCAACGTGATCGTGCTGATCGGCGAGCGCGGCCGCGAGGTGCGCGAGTTCATCGAACTGATTCTGGGCGAAGCGGGCATGGCCCGCAGCGTGGTGGTGTGCGCGACGTCCGATCGCTCTTCGATCGAACGCGCCAAGGCGGCTTATGTGGGCACCGCGATCGCCGAGTACTTTCGCGATTGCGGCTTGCGCGTGCTGCTGATGATGGACTCGCTGACGCGCTTCGCGCGCGCGCAGCGGGAGATCGGCCTGTCGGCCGGCGAGCCGCCGACGCGCCGCGGTTTTCCGCCGTCGATTTTCGCGGAACTGCCGCGCTTGCTGGAACGCGCCGGCATGGGCGAGGAGGGGTCGATTACCGCGTTCTACACGGTGCTCGCCGAGGACGAGGAAGGCAACGATCCGATCAGCGAGGAAGTGCGCGGCATTCTCGACGGACACCTGGTGCTGTCGCGCGCGATCGCGGCGCGCAACCGTTATCCGGCCATCGACGTATTGCACAGCCTGAGCCGCGTGATGACGCTGGTCGCGAGCCCCGGGCATTGCAGCGGCGCGGGGCACGTGCGCAAGCTGCTCGCCCGCTATGACGAGGTCGAATTGCTGCTGCAGATGGGCGAATATCAGCAGGGCGCCGACCCGCTCTCCGACGAAGCGATCGCGCAGCATGAGACCATCGAATCGTTCCTCGGCCAGAGCACCGAGGAACTGACCGAAGGCGAGGACAGCCACGCGTTCATCTCCGGCTTCGCGCAGTCATGAGGGCGCTCGTGATTCGCAAGTGGCGCACCATCGTCGCCGCCAAGGTCCGGCGTTGCGAGCGCATCGAGGCCGATCTCGCGCGCGAACGCGCGGCGCTCGCCGAGCGCGAGGCGCAGTTCGACGAAGCCGCGCAGGCGCATGTCGAAGCGCGGCAAAAACGCGCGGAGCACGAGGCGCGCATCGTGGCCCTGCTCGACGGCGAGGCGCGCGTCGCCACCTCCGACTATCTGTGTCACGACGCCTGGCGCGCGCCGCTGAAAGAGGCGCTGGAAGCCGCGCGCGCGGCGGAGCAAAAGCGCCGCACGGCGCTGGATCGTCAGCGGCAGAAGGTGGCCGAGGTGCAAGCCGCGCTCGCGCGCGCGCAAGCCGCGGTGGACGAATGCCGCCGCAAGCTCGATACCCTGGTGCGGGCCGCCGCCACGGCCGCCGAACTCGCCGCCGACGAGGAAGCCGCGGAAAACCTGCTGGCGCGCCGTTACGCGAGGTAGCCGATGACACATGATTTTCACGCGTGGTCCGAGGCCCTGCTCGGCTTTTTCGAGGCGTATCACAACCTCATCATCATGCTGATGCTCACGGGCATCCGCATCATGGTGACGTTCATCCTGCTGCCCGCGACGAGCGATACCGCGTTGCCCGGCACCGCGCGCAACGGCGTGGTGTACGTGCTGACGATGTTCGTCGCGGCGGGCCAGGTTCCGCAGGCGTTCGATTCGCTCAACAGCGCGGCGCTGCTGGTGCTGGCCTGCAAGGAAGCGTTTCTCGGTTTCGCGTTCGGCTATTGCGCCGCGCCGGTGTTCTGGATCGCGCAGTCGCTCGGCACCTTGATCGACGACCTCGCCGGCTTCAACAACGTGCAGATGACCAACCCGTTGCGCGGCGATCAAAGCACGCCGGTTTCCACGCTGCTGCTGCAACTCGTCGTGACGCTCTTCTATGTCGGCGGCGGCATGCTGTTCGTGCTGGGCGCGCTCTTCCAATCGTTCAAATGGTGGCCGCCGTATGTGTTGTATCCGTCGCTCTCCAATTCGGCCGAGACGTTTCTGATCCAGCGCACCGACACGATCTGGACCGCGCTCGCCAAGCTCGGCACGCCGGTGATGCTGGTGCTGGTGCTGGTCGATCTCGGCCTCGGCATCGTCGCGCGCGCGGCCGACAAGCTCGAACCGAGTTCGCTCAGTCAGCCGCTGCGCGGCGTGATCGGCGTGCTGATGCTGATCGCGCTAGTCGCGGTGTTCGCTTCACAGGTTGTCGGCGACGTGCAACTCGGTGGTCTATCGGCGGCATTGGCGAAAGGCATGCTGCCGGAACCGGCGCACTGAACATTGTTGTGAAGTCCCCTGCGGATTGTTGAGTTTTGTTGAGCACGATGTCTCTACCATGGTTTCCGTGCCCGGCGAATTGTCGGGGCCACAGGTTCTCAGGGCGGATCGCATGGTCCGCCACATCGGTCACTCCTGAGGTGGAACCATCATGTTTTCGACAATCTATTTCGCTCTGTCGTCGGGGCTCGCGCAGAAGAACCGTTTGCCGGCGTATGCGGCCGCCATGCTCGACGGCGCGTCGGAACGCGGCTATTGCCTCGTCGACGACGTGCTTGAACGCCCGTCGCACAAACTGGACGACGCGGACGTCGCGCGTCTCGTCGCCGTAGCCGATGCATCGCTTCTGCTCGGCTACGAGCAGGATGCCGAAGAGATGTACCGGCGCGCTCAGAAGACGATCGTCGGCGACGACGACCGTCTGCGCATCATGTCGTGCCGCAACACCGGCTGGCAATTGATGATGCGTGACCGCTACGCGGCCACCGCCAAGTGCTTTGCGCGCATCGTCCAGGACGAGGCGGCGAGTCCCGCGGAGGTTCTCGAAGCATTGATCGCCTCGGCCATGGTGCAACATCAGGTGGGACGTCAACGCGATGCGGACGACGCGCTCGTGCAAGCCGCCGAACTCGCCGACATGCATGAGGAACCCGGCTGGCGGCTCGTGATCGCGCTGCTCGCCCGCGAATTCGACGTGCAATTGCGCATTCGCACGGCGACCACGCTGAGCGATCACGCCTTCTGGAGTTCGGCGCACGTGACGCGTGCGCAAAGTGCCGGCGACCGCGCCGAAGTGACGCGCAAACTCACCGAGACAACGGTCCTGATGTCGCCGATGCCCGCGCTTCTCGCGCAGCGCCACGAGTATCTGGAACAGCTTGCGGCGCTCGCGCGCGGCGAGCGCATTGCGGCCGCGCCGCTCTTCGACGCGATCAGCCGGCCGCAGCATTTTCGCGGCGCGGGCCAGGCGTTTCTCGCGAAGCTGGACATCGTGCTCGCCGGACTGGCCGGCGGACTCGACGATGTCGCCGACTCGGTGCTCGCCAAGATCAGCCGCGCCGAAGCCGATACCGGCACGCGCCGCTGCAATTTCGACTACCTGTATTGCGTCTCGAAGATCGCGGTATGGCGCGGCAATCCGACCGAGGCGCTCAAGCTTTACGCGAGCTACGCGTCGGAAGCGTTGCGCTGCCTGCGCAGCGAGACGCCGGGCCTCGGCGCGATTCAATCGCCGGCGAGCCGCGCGCTGCCTGCGGACGACGTTTCAGCGCGCCTGCCCGCGAAGTATCGCCGCGCGTATCGCTACATCATCGAAAACCTCGATCGCGCCGATTTGAATACGCGCGAAATCGCCTCGCAGATCGACGTCACCGAGCGCGCGCTGCAACTGGCTTTCAAGCGTTCGATCGGCATGTCGCCCGGTGCGCTGATCCGCAAGCTGCGGCTCGAAGGCATTCGCAACGACCTGTTGAACGACGAGCGCATGCAAGGCTCGATTTTCGATACGGCAAGCCGCTGGGGTGTGAAAAGCCGTTCCGCGCTCGCGAAGGGTTATCGCCGCGAGTTCAACGAATCGCCGTCCGAGACGATCCATCGTTAAGCGGAGCCGCCATGAAAGCTATCGTTTCCGCCCGTCGCGGCGCGGCTCTCCGTGTGCGCACGCTGTGCGCGGCCCTCGTCGCAGCCGGCGCGCTGGCTGCGTCGTTGCCGGCTCATGCAGAACGTGTCGCGTGGCAGGGCACACGCTTCGAATACGTCGCGGACCATAAAGACCTGAAGGACGTGCTGCGCGATTTCGGCGCGAGCCAGCATGTGATGACGTGGATCTCGCCGCATGTCGAAGGCAGCGTGTCGGGCCGGTTCAACGCCGCGCCGCAGCGCTTTCTCGATCAGATGGCCGAGTCGTTCGGCGTGCTCTGGTATTACGACGGCTCCGTGCTGCGCATCTACGGCGCCAACGAAGCCCGCAGCGCGACGCTCGGTCTGACCCACGCGGGCACCGAGGACTTGCGGCGCGCGCTCGGGCGCTTGCAGATCGACGATCCGCGCTTTCCGGTGCGCTATGACAGCGTGTCCGGCACGGCGGTGGTGTCCGGGCCGCCGCGCTTCGTCGAACTGGTGACCGATGTCGCGCATCTGATCGATCACAAATCGGTGTCCGGCGCGAAGGTGGTCGTGCAACGCTTTCCGCTGCACTACGCATGGGCGACCGACCGGACCATCACCATCAACGGCCGCGGCGTGACCGTGCGAGGCGTCGCGTCGTTGCTGCGCACGCTGTATGGCCAGGGGGTGCCCGCCAACGGCGACGCGGGCGGCGATCCGCCGCCGGCGCGGCGCGACGCCTACCGCGTGCCGAGCGTGCGCGAGATGCAGGACGACGGCATGACGACCGGCGCGACGCGAACGCAAGGGGGCTCGCACCTGCCGCCGTTGCCGACGCTGCCCGGCCTCGGCGCGGCGCAGTCGTATGCGGGCTCGGGCGACGGCGCGGTGCCGCCGCCTGCCGGGAATATCGCGGATGCCGGCATGGAGCCCGCCTCGGCGCGCGACAACAACGGCACGGCGCTGTCCACGGCGGGCCGCGCGAGGCAGAGTTCCGCTGCGCGCGGCGCGCCGACCATCGAGGCGGATTCGCGCAGCAATTCGATCCTGGTGCGCGACCGCGCGGAGAACATGGCCGCGTTCGGCACGCTCATCGAATCGCTCGACACGCGGCCGGGCATTCTCGAAATCGACGCCAGCATCATCGAGATCACGGACAACGCGTTGCAGGAACTCGGCGTCGACTGGCGGCTGCATTCCGGGCACGTCGACATTCAGACCGGCAATGGCCAGCAATCGCAGACCAGCAACCCCGGTTCGCTCAATCCGCAGGGCTTTGGCAACCCGCTCGACGCGGCCACCGCGGGCGTGCTGGCGACGCCGGCGGGCGGTGTGCTGACCGCCGTGGTCGGCGGCGCGGGACGCTATCTGCTGACTCGCATCAGCGCGATGCAGCAGACCGACCAGGCGCGCATCACGGCGAGCCCGAAAGTCGAGACGCTCGACAATGTCGAGGCGTTGATGGACAACAAGCAGACTTTCTATGTGCAGGTGTCCGGGTATCAGTCGGCGGACCTGTATAGCGTTTCAGCGGGCGTGTCGCTGCGCGTGCTGCCGTCGATCGTGAGCGCGGGCAATGGCGAGCAGATTCGCATGGACGTGCATATCGAGGACGGCAAGCTCACCGACCAGCAAGTCGGGCAGTTGCCGGTCGTGAGCAACAGCACGATCGACACGCAGGCGCTGATCAACGAGGGCGACAGTCTGCTGATCGCGGGCTATTCGGTGGATCAGGACGATCACACCGAAACGGCGGTGCCTGGGCTTTCGAAGATTCCGTTGATAGGCGGCTTGTTCCGCTATCGCAAGCATCAGGGACAGCGGTTTCAGCGGCTGTTTCTGTTGACGCCGCGGGTGTTGTCGGCGGCGGCGGGCGGGCCTGCGAACGGGGCGCCGGGTGGTGCGGATGGCGTGCCTGGCGGTAACGGGGATGGGGCGGGCTTTGCGCCGCCACCGCCGCCGCCCTCGGGTGCGATGAATCTTCCTGGTCAGTCTGGTGCGGCTCGTGTCGCGCAACTCGTCGGGTTGCCGCCGCGGCGAATGGGCGGTGCGGGCGGTGCGGGCGGCAACGTCAGCACGGCTTCGGACGACAAGCATTGAGTCGATGCGGTCGGCGAGACGCGTGGGATTGTGGGGGCTCGCCTGAGTACGGCGGGCCGGCCAAGGTTGTGCCGGTCAGTTTGGGCTGGCCCCTAACGCTTGCTTTGCATTGCGCCGCTCGAACGAACCTTTGAAGATCAGATAGGTGCTGGAACAGGTCACGCCCAAGGAGAGGAACAGGAGCGTGCTCCAGTGGAATGCTCCGCCCAATGCAAGCTCGAATCCATAGGTGGCGAGAGGAACGACGCTGAGGCATAGCATTGTCGCAATCGGTTCGCAGCGCTGCATGCCCAATTGCAGGAGATACATGGGACCAACGACGCCGAAGCAGGCGATCAGAAAATCGCGCGCGAGATGGCTTGCATCGATATGCACGCCGCCATGGAACATGAGCAAAGCCAATGCGACGAGATAGGTGCCGTGAAATCGGTGTGCGAGGATGATTTGAGGCGAAATGCCCAACGCGTCGGCTTTCCGCGACCAGATCGCTACCAGTGCCGCACCGCCGCCCGCCATGAGCGCAAGCGCGAGTCCGAGACCGTCTGCAATCGTGTACGTCTGCATAGTCGTTGTTGCGGAAAAAACCGCGCACGCCAGGACGATCGTCGCCACTGCCAATTCTCGCCACTGACCGCTGCCGTTCCGCAAAGATCGTGAAAAGATCACGATCCACAGCGGGCCAACGGCAGCCTCGACCAGACTCGCTACCGAAGCCTGGGTGAGGGAAATAGAGGCGTAGAAGGCAACGAACGCAACGGCTGTCCCTATGTTCAATAACGCCAATGGTGCGATGTCTTTTTTCTTGATGTTCTGTTTTTGTTTCCTTGCCAGCAAGAAGTAAAAGACCGTGCAGGAGAGAAACGCGAGGATGACGAATAGCAGGTTCGACGGTCTGTCCATTGTTCTGGATACGTAGCCGTATGAGAAGGCTTGCATGACGACCGAGGCGATGATGTACAGGAAATATTTCATTGGTTTTGTCTCGTGTTGCGCAAATGCCGTGGATGCCTTGCTCGTCATCAATTGCGTGCGGCGGGAACGTGAGATTCGCGCTGCGGCCGATCAAAACCGTTGCAATGAACTACTTTGACTTCACCGATTTTCATAAACAATCAGGCGCTCCTGCTTCTCCTGTCGGAGAGCATCACATAACCGGTAGTAGAACCGGCAGTCGCGTAAATACCGCGAAATATGCCTTCCGTTTTCCCAAACGAATGCGGCCCGCACAATGTGCGGGCCGCATTCTTACTACGACCTGAAAAACCCCTATCTATCTATCGTCAGGCAATACGCCGATGGTTGTCGGCGAGATAACTGAGCAACAGCGTATCGAGCGTGTTCGGCGGCGGTCCCGCCTGCTGAGTCTTCTCGTCCTTTTCCTTCTCCTTCGAGTCGTCCGTTTTTTCCTTGGAGTCGGTCTTGGTTTCGGTCTTCCCGTCGCGCTCGTGCCCGTCGGCCCCGCCGTTCTTCGGTGTTTCACCTTCCGCCGAACGGGTTTCATGCGAGCCTTCCGAGCCGCGACGTCCACCGCGCCGGCCGGTGCCGCCAGGCACCATCGAGGCAAGCGCCAGCACGTCGCCGCCCGTGGTGGCTGCCGTGGTGGGGTCGCCGCCGCTGCTCATCAGCTTCTCGCCGACTTTCTGCGCGCCCTGGCCCACTTCCAGTTCGGTGACCGACTTGACGA
This sequence comes from Paraburkholderia sp. DD10, assembly GCF_049177125.1. Taxonomy (NCBI): domain Bacteria; kingdom Pseudomonadati; phylum Pseudomonadota; class Betaproteobacteria; order Burkholderiales; family Burkholderiaceae; genus Paraburkholderia; species Paraburkholderia sp. DD10. The sequence continues at coordinate 483,472 of NZ_CP185392.1, forward strand.
CCTTGCCGACGCCGCCATGCATGGCGGCCGCGATGGTTTCATCGAGCTGGGCGTTGCCGATATGCGCCGCGGCGAGCGTCGAGGCCACGACAGTCGCCCCCAGCCCTTCGGGCGTCAGGTCGGCGGCGACCTGGATCGCATCCTCGCCGACCTTCGCGAGGTCGTTCATCATCCCGTGGAGGTCGCCATGCGCGAGATCCTTCAATGCGCTCACGGAACCCGACACGACACCTTCGACGGACGACACCAGGTCCTCCGCCGCGGCATCGAGGCCCTTGTTGACATCGCTCTTGACGGTCTCGACTTCCTTTTCGACGCTATTCAACACCTTGTCGAAACCCTTGCCGAGATGCAGTCCCTGCAAACCCTCGAGCGTGGCCTCCGCGCTCGCGGTGGCCGCGTCCGTCGCCGTCTTGCCGACATCCTCGGCCGTCTTCAGCAGGTCCTGCATCGCCAGCTTCAGATTGCCCTGCATCAACGCCTCGGTCATTGCCAGTGCATCCTGGAACACCTTCTTGAGGTCGTTCTCCAGCGAGTGGGCCACATGCTCGACGCCGTGCACGACTGCCTTCGCAGCCTTCTCGATATCGTGGCCAAGATGCTGGAACGCATGCTTGATCTTTGAAAATATACTCATTGTTTGCTCCTCAATGCGCGCGGCCCACGCGAGCGGGGCCGTTTAGCTGGCGTCGTGGCGAGGCCGCGCGACGAAGTGGATGAAGGTGCTTCAGGTCTTCGACGTTTGCTCGTTCATCGCCTTGGTGAGCAGCGGCAGCAATTGCGACAGCAGCTTGAGCAACTCGTTGGTGAGCGTGCTCGGATCGGTCGTGCCGTTCGTGTTGTTGTTCGAGCCGTCCGTGCCGTTCGTGCTGGTGTTGCTCGGATCGGTGCTCGGATCATTCGTGCTGTTCGGATCGGTGCTCGGATCATTCGTGCTGTTCGGATCGGTGTCGCCGCTGTTCGAACCGTCGGTTTGCGACGACCCCTGAAGCTGTTGCAACAACTGGATCACTTCGGACAGCAACTGCTGGATCTGCGAGGTCTGGTCGCCGCCGCCCTTGCTCGGGTCGCCGCCGCCGCCGGCCTGGTTGCCGCCTTGCGCGCCTTCGATCTGTTGCAGCAGCTTGAGCAGATCATCGACGATCTGTCCGGTCTGCTTGTCGAGCCCCTGGCCGTTTTGCGACGACTGTTGCAGCATCTTCAGGATCTGCTGCAACAGCGACATGATCTGGCTTTGCACGTCGTTCGAATTGTTGCTGGAATCGACGGTGTTATCGCCCGACGTATCCTGCGTCGAACTCGGGTCCTGGGTCGAGCCCGGATCTTGCGTCGAGCCCGGATCCTGTGTGGAGCCCGGATCTTGCGTCGAGTTATCGCCGCCGCCCGTGGACGTGTTGCCGCTCTGCGAGCTGCCGCCCAGCTTCTGTTCGATGATCGCGAGAATCAGTTCGAGCAGCTTCTCGATATCGTTGTTGCTGAGCTTGCCGCCGCCTTGCAGATCCGACTCCAGTTGCTGGATATCGGCCTGAATGGCACTGTTGCCCGAGTCGTTGGTAACCTTGCTCATGAATAGCCTCTTACAGTAGACGATGAGAGAAGCGCAGCGGCTTGAGCACGCTGCGCGTATGAAATCCTGGTGGCCGCGCGACGGTCGCAGCATGGCAACCGTCCCGTAACCAAGCGTAAGAGACTCGATGGGTCGGGCTGTTTCGGTAAACGAAACACCAAGCGTGGCGGCGAATTGGCGGCGAATTGGCGGGGATGGCGTCGCAGGGCAGAGGAGCCCACGGGGGGAGAGACGATGCGGCGCCGCGCGAAACGCGCGGCGCCGCCATGACCGGTGAACCGGCAACCGATCAACGATCAGGAACGTTCAGGAACGTTCAGGAACCCTCGGGCTCCGGCGGCGCGACCGGCCGCTCCGCGCGCAGCACGCTCAACTGACGCGGATGGGAGACCTCGGTGACGCGTTGCAGCGTCGCGAGGAAACTCGGTCCGAGCGTGCGCGACGTGCCGTTCGTTTCGAGCGTGTACAGGAAGCGGTTATCCCAACTGTCGTCCGCCTCGAGCAGCGTGGCGATCTGCGCATTGCGCGTGTTGATTTCCGCAGCCTCGCGCGCGTCCGGCCTGGCGCCAGGCTGAACCACCGCGTCGCGCAATTCGCGCAGCACGTTGATCTTGCGCGCGGCGTCGGGCTTGAGCCAGACACGCTCCGCAAAGAGCTGATTGCCGCGGTCGGCGTCGTGCTCGGCGCGCGCGAGATACTCGTCGATCGGCTCGGGTTGCGCGGCGCCCGCGGGCTGCCTGTTGTACGTGTCGTCCCAGGAGGCGCGGCGGCTGTCCACATAGCGCTTGAACTCCTTCATGCTCGTGAAGGTGGTGTCGCGATAGCTGAGCGATGCGTCGATGTGACCGTCTTCCTCGGCGATTCGCCATGTCGAGCCGGTTTCCGATTGCAGCACCGTGGTGCCGAAGCCGACGATCGAGACATTGGGCAGCACGACCGATTTCACATGGCCGGTCTCGTCGGAGAAATTGCCTTGCGGCGCGAGGCCGGCGACGAGCGTCGCCGATGCAGCCGCCATCCGCGAGCTACTGTTGCCCGCGAACTCGGCTTTCAAGGGACCGGTTTCCTGGCGGCGCGTGCGCGTGAACCAGGTCTTCGTGCCGCCCGCCTGCAGCGACGGGCCGATCTTGTATCCATCGTGTTCGTAACGGGCACCGGTTGACGCGCTGACCGTCGTCGAAAGCGATTGCGCCTTGGAGTCGAGCCAGTTCACCGACACGTCCGGGTCCTTGTAGAACGAGTGAGCAATGGCGTCCCACATCGACCCCGCGTCGCGCGGCAGACCGTGGTTCGATCCGCTCGCGGTTGCCGCGTCGATCACGCCGAGCATCTTCGCGCGCCACGGGTCGGGCTCGCCCGCGGGCTGCTGCCCGGCCGGCAACGTGCCGGTCGGCTGAAGCCGCGCGCGCACCATCACGCCCTTCGGCTGCGACATGTCGAACACGGCCGGCAGGACTTGCGCCGAACCGATCACCTGGAAGCTCTTGTGAAACAGATTGACGCCGCCTGCCGCGCTCACGCCCGCATGCGACGCCCAGCGTCGATCGCTGCCGACGAACAGTTGCCCGTGATTCGCCGACGAACCGCCGTTGATCATCGCGTGGCGGCCGTGGATGACCTTGACGTCGGGCCCGGCGAGCACGAACGGCAGCTTGCTCGCGCCCGGCAAGTTGAGCAGTTCGGCCACGCCGGTGTTGATGCCGAACTGGCCGCCGTCCGACAGACGCACGTCGTAGGTCATGCGCGGTTCGGTGATCACGCGCTTGAAGTTATCGAGCACGGTTTGCGGCGTGGACGTGTCGGGCGACGCCTCGCCGTTTCGTTCGAGCGTCTTGAGTTGCGTCAGCGCGGTTTTCAGCCTGGCGGCCGTCGAGGCCGCGCTCTCCCGCGAGGCGGCGATCTGGCCGCCCGGGCCGGATGCCTCATGCGGGTCGTTCGCGATGTCTTCCAGCTCTGGGTCCAGCATTTCTTCCGGGACGATTTGCAGTCTGCCGGACGGGATGGCTTCGCGCGGCTGCCTGGATTCCAACTGGTCGATCAAGCCTGTCAGCGTATCGGTCGTGAGCCGCGAGCCGGCGCGTGATTTCAGTGCGGCATATTCCGGACTGAGCTTGATCTCGCCTTCGCTCACGCCCGCCAACGCGGCGGCGCGCGCGGCGATCGCGTGCCGCATGTGCTTCGGCACCTTCGTCTGATCGCGCCAACCTTTGTGCGCCACGCGCTGATACCAGGCTTCCAGCGTGGCCGCTTGCACGGCGTCGGCAATGCGCGGCTCGAGCGGTCCCGCGCTCCGCGTTTGCGCGCGCTCCGCCAGCGCGCCGGCCAACTGCCAGATCACGTCGGCCTTCTGCAAATCGTCCTCGGGATGGCGCAGGCTCGCGCCGCCGGTGCCGAGCGCAAGTGCGGACATCGGCGACTTGTTGAAGCCGAACATGCGCCTCAGATTGGCGAGCATGCCCGGCTGGCTCGCGCGCCGCGCGTAGCGCGACAGCTTCATCAGGCGGTGCTGGGTGCGCGCGAGCGGCGTGCCGGGTCCCTCGTGGGTGAAGCCGCAGCGCCAGGTGAAATAGGCGGACTTCAGGTGTCCCTGCGGTTCGGCGGCGGGGTCCTCGGCGAGTTGCAGCGCCGCGATCAGCGCCTTCGCCGGCACGCTCACGTCGCCGTTCATCCGCAATGGCGCGGGGACGCCCGTGATGCCCGTCGGACGCTCGTGCTCGGGGAGCGCGGCGAGAGCGAGGCGCACCACGTCGTCCATGTTGCTGGGAGGCGGATGGCCTTCGGGCAGCGCGGCGATCAACGCGTTGGCCGCGCGCAGCGACAGTTTGGTCGCGTCGTCGCGCACCGCTCGCGCGACCGGGTCCGCATCCGTCGCGATGCCGCCGCGCAGTTCACTCAACGCGCCGTAGCCGAGCGATGACGCGGCGAGCCGGCGCGCCAGTTCGAACGCTCCGCCTTGCACTTCCAGCAGCGACTCGGCGCCGGTGAGATCCTGGAGCGCCGCGCGCGCGGGCTCGGCGTTCGCGCCGAACGCCTGATGCAGACGGCGCAGCACCAGTTCCTGCCGGGCTGACGCTTCGAGTTGCGCCCCTGCATCGGCGTCATCAGGTGCGCCGAGATGCTGCCGCAAATAGCCGGCGATGTCCTGCGGGAGCTGGCGTTGCGCTGCCGGTCCAGCGGGATTGAACAGTTGGGCCGCAGTGGCTTCCGCGCCGCCCATGCCGACGATATTCGCGACCGGCGCGCCCTTCGTCGCGCCGGCCAGCGCGAGGGCGGCGTTGTGCTTGTGCTTCGCGACGGCCGAGGGCGGCGTCGCATTCGGATCGGGCTGATGCCGCTGATCCGGCGTCACCCCGACGCGCGCGCGCGCGGGCGTGGGCCGCGTGCGCGTGATGCTGCCGAGCAGCGAGTTCGAGATCGTGACGGGCCGCGGCGCGAGCTTGCGTTTCATGTTCGCCCAGAAACTATCGTTGCGCCGGCTCGTGGCGGGCCGCGTCGGCTCCGGTCGTGCGGGAGAGGTGGCGTTCGGCGCGGTGTCGACGCTGACTTCGTCGGTGGCGACGGTCGAGTGCGCGCGGTTCGAACTGGATACGTTAGGAGGGTTCATGGGCGTCGTGTTGAAGAGTGGACGTTGCACGCAGGCGGCCGCGGCTTGCGCGAGTCTCGCGGCGGCTCGCAGGAATGCAAGGTCGAAGCAAGGGCGCCGGGGTATCGACAGGGTAGCGGCGTGAAGCATCGACCTTGGGCCGGCCGCTGCGAAATGCCGTGCGTGCTGGCGAAATCACGCGCGATGCGCTGGCGCGGCCGAAAAACCGGAAGTTTCGTTGCGGTCGATATGGTTTCGCCGCTGGGCCGGGCGTGACATATACGGTCCCGATAATCGGCGAGATTGGAGGAGGAACGACGATGGACTTCAGGAGCTTCGTGAGGAATACGACCGCGGTGCTGCGCGGCACGCCGCACACGTCGACCACAGTGGTGCCGACCGCGAGTCCCGTTGGATCGACGGGAGCGGGCGCGCCGCCACCGTCGTCGTCGGGCGGCGCGCGCGCGGGCATCAAGGCCGGCTTCTCGGCCACGCGCGAGCGCTTCAAGAGCCTGCTTGGATTGAGCCGTCCGCCCTACGCGTCACCCAAGGTGCCGACGGATCGCCGCGCGCTCGTGGAGACCGAGTGGCGCATGCCGTTCGTGCGCGCGAACAGGTTCGGCCGCTCCTTTCCGGCACACGCCGTGCGGATCGCGCCGCAGAAACCGGCTAGTCCGCTCGATCCGTCCGGCGCGTGGGGCGAGGCGAGCAAGACGGGCCCGGCGCCGGGTACGAGCGCGTCCGCCCAGCGGCGCGCGTCGAAGGCGCAGCGCATGCTGGCCAAGACCATCGGCAAGTTCACGGCGAAGCGCGCGGACAAGTCGGCGAACGTCGACGCCGCGCACGCAAATCGACGCCCGCGCGATGCGGCCGAACTCGAGCATTGGCTGAATCATCGGGAGGGGCTGGATAGCTGGGTGCGGGAGTATTTCAGCGCGGCGCGCGGCAGCGGGGCGGGGACGGCAAGCGGGGTGCGCGAGGAGGGTGATGTTAACGAGGGGAGTGAAGTCGACGGGGGTGACGACATTCACGGGAGCAACGACGTTCACGGGGATGATGACTTACACGGAAGCGATGACGTACACGGGGACGATGACGTACACGGGGGCGACGACGTACACGGGGGCGACGACGTACACGGAAGCGATGACGTACACGGAAGCGATAACGTACACGGGAGCAACGACGTACACGGAAGCGATGACATACACGGGGACGATAACGTACACGGAAGCGATGACGTCAACGGCAGCAACAACGCCAACGGTAGCGACGAGCTACACGTTAGCGATAACGTTCACGACACCAACAACGTCAACCAGAACAACAACGCCAACCGCCCTCCCGCACCAGCCGATCCAGTCGCCACCCTATCCGCATTGCTGGCTCAGGCGGCGCAGTCAACGGGGTCCGTCCACGCCGCCACGGGCGACGCCATCGAGCCAGCCGATCCATCCGCAACCGAAGGCACGCACCGATTCGCGCCTTCGCTGATGCTCGGCTACGCCGTGCTCTCCGCGCTCGGCTCGAACGAACCCGCGCGCGCGGCGGCGGCATTGCAGGCGTTGCCCGAAGTAGTGAGCATCCAGGAGATCGCGCAGCGGGCCGCGGCGTTCGACCCGAACGCCGAGCACGCCTCGGCCACGACGACGCCCCCTCAGTCACCGCGGAATGGCAACCCTCTCCCGCTGAGCTATGCAGCCGACGCATCCGCCGAGGAAATCACGTCGGAAGACGCAAGCGAAATCACGCAAGACCACGGCAACGTCCGCGTGGCCGATACGCTCGATCCCACTTCGTCTCACGCGCCGGTCAATCAGGCGCACGCGGACGCGTGGCGCATTGCCCGCTCGCTCGCGAACACCCACCTGGGCTTCGACCTACTGAAGAACCTCACTCAAAGCGGCGCATCGGGCGCCGACAATGCGGCCGCGCTCGCGGTGCTGCAAGCATGGCAGGCGTTGCCCGAGCCGCCCGCCGACCTCGATGCGGCGCTCGCCGCCGCGCACGCCACGGTCGACGACAAAGGCAACCTCGCTCCGCGCGTGCTGCGTGCGCTGTCGGGTTCGAGCACGCCGCGCGACGCCGCGGCGCTGTTCGCGTGGCGCCAGGCGTTTCGCAGCGACGCGCCGGGCAGTCCGCTGAAGCAGGCGCAAACGCGGCTGAATCGTTTCGTGACGCGCGGGATGTTGCGGCTCGACAAGGCCAACTGGTTTTTTCAGCGCATGTGGGGCATGAAGAAGTCCGCGTTGCGCAGCATGATGCTCGGCACGTCGAGCGCGGCGCTCGCGTCGTACACGAAAGAGGCGAGCCGTTACGCCGGCGCGCTCAAGGCGGCCAGCGCGACCCTCGCCGCCTCGCTGCGCAACCCGCGTCTCGCGACCGGCGCGCCGGACGGTCCCGAGGCGCGCGCGCGCGAAGCCGCGGCGGCGGCGCTGGAGGCGATTGCCGCGCGGCCCGCGGCGCACATCGGCGATCTCGAACTGGACGAAGCCACCAGGGCCGCGCTGGAAAATCGCGAGCCGGTGCCGAGCGTCGCGCAACGCGACGACGCGCCCTTGCTGCTCGACCTCGGCGCGTTGCGCGACTGCGCGAAGCGCTTTCAGGTCCATCGCTGGCAAGACGTGAAAACCGCGTTCGCGCAAGCCGAGAAGGTCGGCGAGGCCAAGGCGCTCAAGCCCGAGAAATTGGGCCGCGCGGAAGTCAGAACCGTGCTGCGTCAGTTGATCAACGATCTGCAGCAATCGACCCAGGTCGCCTTCGCGGACGGCGCGCGTTACGGCTTCAGCACGCGCGGTCTGTCGGTCTCGGCCACCAAGGGGCTGCATCACCACTTGCCGTTCGGAGGCGAACTCACGGTTGGGCATTACCGCGGCCGCCGCGCTCTCGTGACCCTGCAGCGCAATAACGTCGGCTTCGATATCTTCATCGGCACCGAACATATCAAGCGCTCGCAACTCAAGGTGGGCGCGCGCATCGGCTACGCCAGGCGTCTCGACTGGCTCTGCGGCTTGCGCCTGGGCGGCTCGCTGCGCATCGCGCCGGTCGATCGCGAGTTGCGCGAGCCGCGCGGCGTGATGATCCGCGTCGCGCGCGAGCGTCTGACCGACGAGAACCTCGACTGGGTCGCGATGAAGTACGACGATCCGCGCACCACCGAAACCGTGCTCGACATGGTCGACTTCCTGTTCGAGGAAGCGCGCGAACCGGTGCGCGAGAAGGGCGCCGAAACCTCGCTGTTCGAGCGTCTCGCGGCGCGCATCGGCGATCGCACCGATATTTCGATCGGCTGGCAGGACGGTAAGACCAAGGCGTCGCGCCAGGGCATTCAGGCGACGGGCGGCGCGTCGGTGTCCGGTCCGCAGTCGAAGGGACGCGGCACCTTAGGGCTCGACGGCACGGTGACCGTGGACCTGAACAGCCGCAACGACACGGCCGTCAACGAGGCAACCGGTTCGCTCCGCTACGACCGCCGCACCGTGACATCGAGCGTGCGCGTCTCCACGCAGGGCACGGTCGGCGTCGGCCCGGCGTGGCACAAGGGCGATCTGACGGGCGGGTTGCCGGGCGCGTCGCCGCTCGGCATCGGCGGCGCGTTGCCGGAGCGGCTCGTTGCCGCGCGCGTGATGCTGCCGGAGCGCGAGGGGCGGCTGCTCAATCGCGGCTGCTACGCGGACCAGCAGTTCGCGTCGTTCAACGCCTTTGTCGCGGCGGTCAACAGTTCGCGCGAAGAATGGATCGAGATGTACCGGAACAATCACAACTGCGACTATCCGACGGCGGTCGTCAAGATGAACGCCGACCTCGCGATGCTGCAGAGCCATCAGCGCTCGAATCACACGTTCCTCGTGCGGCGTCGCCTGAAGCCGGAGTACGCGCGGCGCGGCGACGTCTATCGCGCGCTCGAACGCATGCACGATGCCGCCGCGCAAGGGGCGGGCGGCAAGGGCGAGGACTGGTCGCGTCCGCTCGACGCCATGTTGCGCGAGCGCGCGTCGTGGCTGCCGGAGCGGATCGCGGTCAACGAAGTGGCGGGACGCGTGCACAGCACACCGGGCGTGATTACGCCGATCGGCGGCGTCGCTTCGGCAAGCGTGCTCGCGCAGCGTGAACTGCTGCGCTCGAAAGCGTGAGGTGTCGAAGGGCCGGATATCGATGAGTCTGCACGGGTTTCCTCGAAGTGGCGCCGGGTTGCGTCGGCGTTTCTTCGGGTTTCGCGGGGTTGCGCGAGGTTTCGCGAGGTTTTCGTTAAGGGATGCCATGTTTCGCTGCCGCTGCGAAGGAGAGCACCGGGTGACGCCTAGCATGCTTTCGCGCGCCACCCCGAAACTCTCTTGGAGAAAGACATGACTCGCATCAATTCGGCTCATACGCCGGCGACCGATCACACCTCGGAGGCCGGCTCGTCCGGCGCCGGCCAACCCGCCGCGCGCCGCGGCGGCACGTCGCGCAAGCGCGGCGCCACGTCGCTGGGCGGCACCGGCAGCCCGCAGCCGTCGGCGCCCAAACGCGCCGCCACCGGCGGCGGCGAGACCGCCAATCCGCCGGTGCGGGCCGGCGCGGACAAGCTGCTGCGCGCTCACACACGCTTTTTCGACGACAACAGCGTGTCGGTGCGGGGCTTCGACGTGTCTCCCGCGGGGCCCGGCGCGGCGGGGCAGAAGCGCGCGGTTTCGCAGGCGCTGCGCGGCACGCCCGAGCTGTCCGCCATGCTGACCGCCACCGTCGACACCCTCGCGCAGCATCCGCTGGAGAATGCGCACGCGAGCCGCAACGCGACCGGCGACTGGATGTCCGATTCGCACTTCCACCCGACGAACTACGTGCAGCAGGGCATGGTGCCGCGCGAGATGCTGAAGATGATGGACGAGGTCGGCATCCACCGCAGCGTGATGTCGCCGATCCCGACGGACGTGATGCCGTGCGGCAGCCATGACGAGCACACGCACGCGCCGAACCACAACAAGATTCCCGCCGAGTCGTACTACGTGCAGCAGAAGCACACCAACATTCAGCCGCATGAATTGACGCCCGAGGTCGAGAAGGAAATCACGCAGGGCGCGCACTTGATGCTGAACCAGCAGGTGGACGCCGACACCGCGTTGTTCATGCAGATCGCGCAGCTCTCGCATGCCGAACGCGACCGCCTCGACCCGATGGTGACCGGCCTGCACCTCGGTTCGCCGCTGAGCCCGCAAGCGCTGCTGCTCAAGCTCGCGACGCATCCCGGCATGTTCACCGGCGTGGGCGAGGTGACGATCCACAAGGAACTGGTGCAGCAGCAATACGAGGGATCGCGGCAGGCCAACCTGACCAACAACGTGCAGTCGTTCAAGCAACTGGTGGCGACGGCCGGCGTGATCGGCATGCCGGTGGTGCTGCATTGCGACGTCGATTCGACGGAGAACCAGCGAGCCAACGGCATCGGCCAGCCGCAGTATCTGAACGATCTCAAGAAGCTTTTCGCGTCGCCGGAGACCAGCAAGACCACGCTGATCTGGGCGCATTGCGGCGGTATCGGACGCTTCGTGCGCAAGCCGATCGACCACGCGAACAACCTGCGCACGATCCTCTCCGATCCGCAGATGAGCCACATCCACATCGACATTTCGTGGTCGCGCGTGGCCCGTCAGATCGTCATGAAGACGCAGCCCGACGGCACCGAAGTGCCGGATCACGAATCCGTGCATGCGTGGGCGGCGCTCATCAACGAGTTTCCGGATCGTTTCCTGTTCGGCTCGGACGCGCTCAATCCGCAGGTCAAGGACACCTGGGCGGAAACCGGCAACATGTATAAGCCGCTGCTCGACAAATTGACGCCGGAAGCGCGTGTCGCGGTGAAGACGGGCAACTACGATCGCGTGCTCACGGAGGCGCGTCCGAAGGTGCGGGCTTTCGAACAGCACGTGCTGACTCGCGACTTCGTGGAAAAGGGCTTGCGTTCGTCGGGCGACGGCCGCGTCAACGACGGTCCGCATATCGATCCCGAGGCCTTGCGCGCCGCGCGCGATGAAGCGTATACGAACGCGGGTGTCGATCACAACGGGCGTCCGCTGGACGCCGCGGTGCACTGAGCGTTGCCTGGCTGACCGGCGCTCGCGCGTCGGCCGGCGTCGATGAGAAACGCGCCCCGCGGGGCGCGTTTTCTCGTCTTGAGCCCTGCAACGATGAAAGACGCGGTGAGCTTCAGCCTACATTCGCTCGCGGCGTCTCTTCCAACGACGCGCGAATGGCGAGCGCTTCCATTGCGCTTTCGTAGGCCGCACGGAGTTCGAGGAGTGCGATCTTGCCGCTGGCCGTCTCCGGGTTCAGCACACGCTTCTTGCTGAAATAGCGCCGCGTCACGAACTCGACCGTCGCTTGATCTTGTGGCACACCGAGCACCGTGTGCCAAGGGCGCGCCGCATGTGTACCGGCGGTGTGACCGGCGACTTGCGCCGGTTCGCCTTCAACGCGCTGGTTCGAGGCCGCCGACGACGCTCCGCTTGGAGCGTAAGCCGCATGATGGGCATGCGCGGCGGGACCGTAGTGATACGCGGGCGGCGTGTGCCACGGAGCCGCCGAGGGCCAGGCAGGCGGCATCGCGTTCATGCGGCCGCTTTGCGTCGAGACGAAGAACGGCCGCGTCGCGCTCGGATAGAGCCCGAAGCTCAACGTGCGAAAGCGCCCGTTGAAATGGAAGCCGATGTGCATCTGCTTGCCGACGGGACCGTCGCCGGAGCCGTAGCTGAAGCCGAACCGGCTGTTCGCGCCGACTACCCGGCTGTGATAGGAGGGCATGCCCCAGGTCGGCTGCGGTTGCCAGTGCTGCGGTTGCGTGTAGGCCGCGTATCCGTGCGGCGAGAACGCGGACGCCGTTGCGGGATGCGTATGCTGGGCCGTCCAGTTCCAGTTCGAATGATAGGGCGCGTGGTACGGCGCCGCCCACGGTTGCATGTGCGGCGCGTACGCATAGGACGCGTAAGACGCATAGCTCGGCCCGAGATGCGGACCGAAATACGGCACCGGATACGGGTAGGCGGGAGCGTCGTGGCCGCTTTGAGCCTCATGCGAGCCGGCGGTGGTTTGGCCGGGCGCGGCAGGAGTGGTCGCCGTGGTCTCCGTTGTGGTCGCGCTGGTTGCGCTTGGCGGATTGCTCGCGTTGCCGGTCGACGACGCCGTTGCCGTTGCCGGGTGCTCCACCGCTGCATCCCTCTGCGTTGGCGGCGCCGGCCGCTCTTCTGCCTCACGCGCGCGCGCGACGCTGAACCGCGCGGCGGGCGGCGTTTCCTGATCCGCCTGAAAGCGGCGCGAGAAGGCGGCGACGCGATTCGTGATGTCGCTATGCGACAGCGTGCGCCGCAACGTGCGCGGCGCGGGCGCACCCTGCGTTCGCCGCTGCAACGAAGCCGCGCTTCCGGGCCCCTCCTGCAAGCCGGCGCTCAAGGCGCGCGAAGGCCGATTGCCTCGCGCGGCGGCGTGGTCCTGAGCCGGCGCCGTGTCCGGTCTATCGACGGTCGAAATGCTGGGCGAGGAAGTGATTCGATCGGGCATCGGATGCTCCTTGTGCCGCGGATGCGCGCATTCGCGATGTGATGAGCGGCCGGTTTGCGGCTCGCGCGGATATCGGAGCGTAGACCCGCGCGGCCCGCGCCGCCCGCGCGCGCGGCGACGCCGTGGCGCCGCAAACGAAGCGTCGTGACGACTTCGCTGCCGGCGCAGCCGTTTCGCCGCCGTGTCGCGCGGACAAGGGTCGAACTGGCTAACGTCGCGCTATTCATAGAAGCGATTCCAGCCGGATACGGCAAGGCGAGGTCCGATGACAGCAATAATCCAACCGCGCGCGCAAGCGCTTGTCGACACGATTCGCGAGCGCATTGCCGAGGCGGCGCGCGTTTCGGGACTGGCGGCGCGGCACGAAGCCATCTTCGACATCGTGCCCGCGTTGAAGGCGCAAATCGACGCGTCGCTGGCCGGCGACACGCTCGCCGCGGGCCAAGCCCTGCAGTCGCTGCGCGAAGCCTTCGAAGCGTTCAAACGCGACCACGCGATTGCGCGTCTGCCGTACTCGCCGCAAATCGACGCGCGCTATCCGTATCGCGATGAGTTGGCGAACCCGGTTCACATCGTCGCGCTGCGCTCGAAGCAGGGCACGACGGATGCGACGGCGGACTCGCGTCTCGCCGCGGTGCAGCCCTATATCGATCCGGCTCTGCCTGATCGCGTGCGCGCCGAAGCCTATGCGAACGCAATGCACTGTCGCACGATCAGCCCCGCTGACTTGCGCGATGCGCGCGAGCATGCGCTGATCGGCGAGCGCGGCGCGTTCGCGGTGCGGGCGATTCGCGCGGGCGAATGTCTCGGGGTCTACGGCGGACGCCTCATGAGCGCGGCGATGTTTTTTTCCTGCGTCGAGGAGTCGTTCGTGCTCAGCGCGAATTCGGGCGATAGCGTCGCTTTCATCGACGGCGAGAACATTCTGGCGATGGCGAACACGTCTCTCGCCTACGACGCCGAGGGCGTGCCGGTTGCCCAGGCCGATGACGACGGCTACAACATGGAGGCGCAGACGTTCGATGCGTCGTCACGCTGCGGCCGGCACTTTTCGATCCGCGCGTTCTTCGCTCGAAGAGATATCGAGCCCGGCGTCGAACTGAGGTGGAACTATCGCTATTCGCCGGAAATCGTCGAGCATGTCTTTGGCGGCGCGCGGCGGCAAGTGCAACGAGTGCGCGCGAGCGAGCTCTATTCGGGCTGACCCGCGGGCATGCGTGTTCATTCGTGGAAGCGTTGCTGCCGGCCGCCGTGCTTCGATCCGGCGCGTCGGCCGATATAAGGCGCACGCGCCGAAGCGCGCGTGCGTGAAACGATGCGTCAGTCGGAGCGGTCGCGTTTCGCCGACCGCTCCGCGAGCGCTTCCTTGATGGCGACGCACAGACGGAAGGCGACGATTTGCGCCTCGCCGCCGGCCCGCTCGACGGCGTCGGCCTCCTGGCGTTCGAGCGCGCGTTCGTATTCGCGCAACACGGCGATGTCGTCGCCCGATGTTCCGAGGCATTGCGCCGTGCCCGTGAGTTGGCGAGCGATCGACAGCGCATCCGCATAGCGGTGTTCGGACAGACACAGGTCGAGTTGCGCGCAGTAGCCGCGAATCTGCTCGAAGTGTTTTTCGAGCAACGCGGCAAACTGCTCCGGCGGATAAGTGAGTGCGAGCCGGGGCGCATCGCCGTCGACGTCGCGCGGTTCGCCGGCACGGGACGAGCGCTTCAAAGGTTTCATGTATCGAAGAGTATTCAGCAATTCATCATATGTAACGGGCTCGGCTCGCAGTCGACGCGACAGCCGACAATCGACGTAACGATACATCGGTTGGCCGCGCCGCGCAGCTTGCGTGCCCGCGAGAAGCCCCGTTCGCCGCGCTGCAATGCGAGGTTCATCAACGGCCTGGCGCCGATGCGCCGCGGCAGCGCAAACCTCGATTGTCCCATCGCATCACTGGCATCCGCGCCACGGGGACCGAACCCCCGCGCATCCAGCCGAACCGCAAGCACGACGCGCCGCGCCGCGCGTCGATGTCGATGTGGCGCTCCGGCAAGGATGCGTTCCGCGATCCGCACCGTTTTATTTTTGCCGCGCCGCAACTTTAGGGGCGGCGGCGGGCACTTACGTCCAAACATTGGGATCAGGACGTTCGAGGACAGCCGCATGCCGAGCCAGGGAGTCAACCAGAGCCGCGTTTTAGCCGCCGCGCGCGGCGCGGGAAAACCGCTCGACCGCCGGCCGGCGCGGGCCGGTTTCAGGAGGAGCGACAAGTGAATCCTCCGGTCGATAGGGACGCTGTGCATCGGCACGCATGGGAGTTGATTCCCTGGGTGCTCAACGGCAGCGCGTCGGAACACCAGCGCCGTGCCGTCGAGGCGCATCTGCGGGAGTGCGCGCGGTGCCGGGCCGAGTGGGAATTTCAGCGCAAGGTTTACATCGCGATGTCGACGGAGGAACAGTCGACGGACGCGGCCGCCGACAGTGCCGCCGAGCGCGGTCTTGCGCATTTCTGGCAGCGTTTCGACGATGCCGGTCAACACTCGCCCGCGCCGTCGGCGAAACTGGCCGGCTGGGCCTCGCGCGGGCGCCTCGCGGTGTTGTCGTATGGGCTCGCCGCCGCAGTGCTGCTCCAGGCCGGCGCGCTGGCCGTGTTGGGCGGGCAATGGTTCAGCCGGCTGCCCCCTTCGCAATATCGCACGCTGTCGCAGGCCGAGGACACGAGCGCGGCGCCGACCGTGCGGCTCGTGGTCGATCCGGCCATGCCGATCGGTCGGCTGCAGTCCGTTCTGGCTCAGTTGCAATTGCAGATCGTCGCGGGGCCGAGCGAAGCCGGCGTCTATTCGCTCGCGTCGATGCAGGCCAATGCCGATACGTCGAAGCAGATCGCCGTGCTGCGCGCCACCCCCGGCGTGCGTTTTGCCGAGCCTGTGGGACGAGCCGCCGCCACGCCTTGACGACGTGAACGCTTGGCCCGCGCGGGTTCCGGTGCGGAGCCTGGCGCCCGCGGTGCAATGGCGCGGCGCTTTGCAGCCGCTTCCTGAGCGCTTCCCCCTCGCGCCTTCAGATGCAGGGTCCGGCGGCCGTCCGGTCCCGCCTGACGGGCGCTCTCCCGCCGCGCGTCGTTTCAATCGCCTGTTTCAGCGAAGATCCGTAGTTTTAATTCCGTCGCAAAGATGTTCAGATGATGCGTTTCGGAGACGCTTCTCCCCGGCGGGTTGGGCGCCATTCATCACCAAAGCCACTTAATCGGGCCGGTTTTCTTCGTTTGTCCGTCCCGCGCTCCGGCCATACCCTCTACGCATCGGGCGACGTCGTCGTCCCGACCTCGGTGTCTTCTTTCATCCCAGGAGCGGAGCGTAACGTCATGGCCAAGCTGCTGTACATCGAATGCTCGCCGCGCAAGCAGCATTCGGCATCCATTGAAGTGTGCAATGCGTTTCTCGACGCGTACCGAGCCGCGCATCCCGGCGACGCGATCGAGACGCTGGACATCTGGGCGCTCACGCTGCCCGAGTTCGACGGCGACGCGCTGGCGGCCAAGTACGCCGGTCTGCGTGGCGACGCATTGACGCCGCAGCAGGCGTCGGCGTGGCGGCAAATCGAAGCGCTCGCGGCGCCGTTTCACGAGGCCGACAAACTGCTGTTCGGCGTGCCGCTGTGGAATTTCGGCATACCGTACCGCCTCAAGCAACTGATCGACGTGATCTCGCAGAAAGACGTGCTGTTCACGTTCGACGGCGCGGGCTTTAGCGGCAAGCTGGCCGGCAAGAAGGCGGCGGTTGTTTACGCGCGCGGCCTGGATTACGCGTCGCCGGGGTCGTTCACGCCGGCGCGTGAGTACGACCTGCAACGGCCGTACATGGAGATGTGGCTGAAATTCGTCGGCGTGACGGACGTGCAGCCGATCGTGGTGGAGAAGACGCTTTTCGGGGCGGACGGCGAGCCCGACCGCGCCGCGGCGCTCGGCGCCGCGCGCACGTTGGCGCGCGATTTTTGACGCGGCATGCTGGCAGCTTGCGCTCGCGTGCTGTCGGGGCGAACTTGCGTTAGTTCGGATCGCCAGGAGTAGGCAGCACCGCGTTGCAGATTTCATCGACGGTGGCGGGCGCGGCATGGGGCGCGGCGAACACGGTGAATTCCACCTTCGGCAGCGCCGGCAGCCGCGGCTCGCCGGCGAGCGTCTGGAGTCCGCCTCCCAACTGGCCGCGCACGGCCGGCATCACGGCGAAGCCGGCCAGTGCCGCGGCGCGCAGCCCCGCGCTGCTCGGGCAGACCATCGCGATGCGGCAGCTTACGCCGGCTTGCGCGAGCGCGGTGAGCGCCGCTTCGCGATAGGGGCAGGGCTCGGGAAAGAGTGCCAGCGGCACCGGCAGCGCAGGGTCGAGCGCCGCGCCTTCGGCGAACGCCCAGACGAGCGGTTCGCGCCACAGCAGGCGGCCGGGGCGCGCGTCGTGGCAGCGGCCGCCGATCACGAGATCGAGTTCGCCTTCGTCCATGATTTGCAGCAGATGCGCGGGAATGCCGACTCTGACGTCGACCGTCAGGCCGGGGCGGCTGGCGGCGAATCGCTGCAGCGCCTGCATCAACGCGGCGCTGACGATGTCCTCGGAGAGCCCGATGCGCATCGGACCTCGGGGCGACACGCGGGTCAGTTGCGTGAGCGCGTCCTGATTGAGCGCGAGGATGGCGCGCGCGTAGCCCATCAGCAATTCGCCGTCCGATGTCAGCGTGACGGAACGCGTGGTGCGAAACAGCAGGCTTTTTCCGGCCTGTTCCTCGAGCCGCCGCAAGTGCGCGCTGATCGCGGATTGGGTCAGATGCAAACGGTTCGCCGCGCGCGTGAAGCCGCCTTCCTGAACGACGGTCACGAAGGATTGCAGAAGCACGGTATCAAACATGGTTCACTCGAAACGCTCCCTGAAGTCCGACGATGTTACTTTCAATTCACGAAGACAGGCTGGGATAGTGTGACGAGGACGGATCGCTTACCGCTTTACTCTCACGTTCACCGGAGCAGTCCAATGCATGGCTTTTCGGTACCGTTGATCGACATGGAGCGCCGCCAGGCCGGCGGGCAACCCGCCGCGGCGGGAGCCGCGCAGACCGCCGACGCGCCGCCGGAATTGATCTGGCATACGGATCGCGATCTCGCGGCGGATTCCACCGCGCGCCGCCCGGACGCGCAATCGCATCTGATCCGGGAACTGGCGTCGGCGGCCACGCCGGCGGAGCGCATGCGGCTTTTCGCGGGCTTGCTGCGGATCATCGGCTTCAATACGGTCGCTTATGTGACGCTGCAGGTCGTCAACGAGCGGGTGGCGCGCGCGTTCATGGTGGAGGGCCTGGTGCCGGCGCAGTTTCGCGGCAATTACTTCCACGAACGTTATTTCGAAGTCGATCCTCGCCTCGCGATCGGCCGTGCGCATGCGCCGCCGGTCGTGTGGGACCTGTCGCAACTGAACAAGGCGTGCAGGAGCCGCGGCCGCGATCCGCGCGCGAACCGCTTCCTGCAGGAGATGGACGCCGACGGCATGCGCTCGGGCATCATGCTCGGCCTGCCGGTTCCATCGAGCGGTTTCCAGGTGATCGTCAGTTTCACGTCGATGAACCCGAGGAACAAGTGGATCGACAGCAGCATCCTCGCGCAGACGCTTGGGCTCGGTTTATCGCTGCATCAGCTTGCGGCCGCGTACCGGCGCACGATCGCGCGGCAGTCCGTGGCGGCGACGGTGTCGGAGAGGCAGCGGGAGATTCTGCTGTGCGTGGCGTCCGGTCTGTCGGACAAGCAGATCGCGTTGCGGCTGCATACGAGCGTGCATAACGTCGACTATCACTTGCGGCTGCTGCGCAAAACGTATGGCGTTCGCCATCGCTCGGAGCTGGCGTATCTGGCGGGACGTTTGCGCTTGAATGGATGAACGCGAACGTCCGTGCGCGATCGTGCTGCATGGCCTCCTCACGCGCCGCACGAGCGCGCTGACGTCACGAGGTCGGCATCTGCCCCGCCAGAAAAGCCAGTTGCGTGCGGTTGGTCACGCCGCATTTCTGGCGCAGCCGCCGCAGATGGTAGTCGACGTTGTGCGCGGTGATATGCATGCGCAACGCGATTTCCTTGTCGGACAGGCCGGCCGCCAGGAAGCCGAGAATGCGCATCTGCGGCGCCGATAATTCGGCTGCCGATTCGCGCCGGTTGATCGCGCGCACATACGCCGAAAAGCGCTGATGCACCGACAGGCCCAACGTCAACGACTGCACCACGACGCTGTCGGTGATCCATCCCGCCTGCTCGCTCGGCGCGGCGAAACTGATGATCGAGCGCAGCCGCGTGTGCGGAATCGGCAGGCCGAAGATCAGGCCGCTGCCGATGCCGCCGTCGCGCATCTCGTCGAACATCGCGCGCATGCCCGGCGGTGAGCCCGCGCGGCGCCACGCTTCGACGAGCCGCCGCCGGTCCCAGACGTGCGGCGCGCTGCCTGCCAGCGCGGCGGCGAAGCGCGGATCATGACGGTGATAGCCGGCTTCGAAATAGTGCGGCGCGAGATTCGCCGACAGATAGCTGCGCGGAAAATAAAGACGCTCCGGGCGGCCCTGCGCGTCGAGCTTCACCGTCAGATAGCCGAGTTCGCTGAAGCCGACGAGGCGCAGCATGCCGCGCACGAGGCGCATCCGCTCGTCGGTATTGCGGGCGGCGCCGAGGTTGGCGGCGATATGGGTTTCGCCGCCCAGTTCGTCGCGGCGGATCGTGCCCAGCAGTTCCGCTTCGTCGAAGTAGCTGATGTCAGGCGTGTCGACGGCTCGCGCCGTGACCGCCGCCTCGCTCGCCGAGGCCGACGGCTTGCGGTCGTAGCCGCTCATCGCCATGCGGCGCACCGCGAGGCCCGCAGGCTCGTTCAGAACCTCCGTTCCGTATGTCATACGCTCCCCCTGTTGTCGTTATGGACACACCTCGGCCCCGGCGAATCGTGTCGCCGGATGTCCCGTAGCCAGGTGGTGGTGCGGCCGTCCGCGTGACAGCGGCCGCGAGCGTACAGCGTCAGTCGCCGAGAATGCAGCCCGCGATATACGCGAGCTGCACGCGGTTCTGCGCGTTATAGATTTTCTTCAGTTGCCGCAAGTGATAGCCGACGTTGTGCGCCGACATCGACAGGGATTCGGCCATTTCACGATCGCTCAAGCCCTGCGTGACGAAGCGCAGGATCGAACGCTGCACGTCGTTGAGCGTATCGGCCGTCAGCGAGGGCAGCAGACTGCGCGCGCGCGCCTCGATGAAGGTGTGCAGGCCCACGCCGATTGCGTACGCTTCGCCGAGCGTGGTGTCCGCGATCCAGCCGCGACCCGTTTGCGTGCTCGACAGCGTGATGATGCAGTGCTCGAGCGGATTGCCGGTGGCGAGGCCGACACTCACGCCGCTCTGCAGGCCCGCCTGCTTCGCCGCATGGCTGAAGCGGCGCGCGAAGGCTTCGCAGCGCTCGGCCATCGGCGTGGAAAACATCGATTCCAGATCCCACGCGAACGGCCATTCGAAACGGCACGCATAGGCCACGCGCGGATCGATTTGGAAGAACTGCTCGCGCCCATAGCGCTCGGCCCAGCCGGGCGGCGAGTAAGTGTCGAACCAGGCGGCGCGGCTGACGAATTCGCCAATCCGCACGATATGGCAATAGCAGAGCGAGTCGAACCCCGCGCGCTGGATCACTTCACGCATGAGCGCTTGCCGTGCCTCGCTGCCCGGTGCTTCGAGCAACTGCCGGCCGATACCGGCCAGCCCCTGCCCACCGGCGCTCAGCGCCGTGTCCGGCGCCGCCTGTGCGCCCTCGTGATCGAGTTGGGTATCGCCGAAGGTGAATAAAGCGGTGTGCTCTTCGCCCGTTTCGCTCATTGATTGATTTTCCGCTGGAACTTCGTGTTCCGTTTTGCCGCTCCGCAAGCGCCCGACAGGCCTACGCGGAGCTGGCTCGCGCTCGCGCCGATTCGGGCAAGCGAGCGCCGGGACGTGGCTCAATTCTAGAAGCGAATAAATCGTCCGACAATTGGCACTCGCGTAGTTTTCGGAGTGTGCAGGGGTTTCGGGTGACGTAAAACTACGAACTCGCGTGACGAAACCGCAATGGCGAGTTAATTCGAAGGCGCCGCGGGAACGATATGCCGATTGATTTAACGAAAGCCGTTAATTCGGCAGATTTTACGGTTTGCCACATTTTTATTAAAGCATTCCTGGTTTCAGGTATGACGCGTGCGGTTCGTGCCTTCAGATGATCGCGGTTGTGCGATCGCGGTTTCTTTAACTCATTGCGCTCGAAATGGAGCCTGTGATGTTCGTTGTCTATTGGCTCGAAAGTGGACTCGACAGCGCGAGCGGCAACCCCGGACAGGAATCCGCCCGCTTCAGGCGCTTCGACCCTGGCGCGCTCGCGGAAGCGCTCAAATTCACCGAGGTTTTACGCAATGCCCAATTGCAAGGCGGCGGCGTCAGCTTTGTGACGTTGTGCAGCGAGAATCCGCAATCGGTTGGACGCTCGGGCGCAGCGGACCCACCCGCGGACTATGCATGGAAGAAGCGCCGTTCATAGCGCGAGTGGAAGCCTGTGCCTTCTCCTCGCGGCTTCGCGGCGGCGCGCAAGCGCGCCGCTCATTCGATGGCGAGGTTGCCCGCGGAACTGGTTCCGGGCGCATCGGTCGCGACCGCGAGCCCCGTTTCGTACGCAAACCGGAACAGATCGGCGTCGCGGTCGATACCGAGCTTGCGCATTGCCCGCGTCTTCTGCGAGCTGATGGTCTGCTTCGTGCGATGAAGCCGCTCCGCGATTTCGTTGACGGACATGCCGGATACAAAAAGCCGCACCACTTCCATTTCACGCGTGGTCAGCGTGCGCGTGCGTGCACTCGCGTTAGGGGCGAGTTCGGCATGTGCGCCCTCGGGCGCGCGCGACGTGAGGCGGAAGTACGTGGCGCCCGCGTACACGGCATGAATCGCCGAGATCAGGTGACCGGTGTCATGCGATTTGCCCAATACCCCATGCACCCCCAGGTTGGCGATCTCCTGAGCGATAGCCGGGTTTTCTATGGTCGTGAAGACCACGATCTTGAGCGTCGGATAAGTCCTTCGCAGATAAGCCAGCAGGGTCATGCCGTCGCCATACTCGCCGCCGGGCATTGCGTAGTCGGTGATGACGACGTCGCAGGGCACCGCGTTCAGCAGCCTGATACGTTCGCCCGAATCTCCGGCGGTACCCACGACGTCCAGCGTGGGAAGCACGGACAGCGCATGTTTGATACCCGAAAGCAGTGCCGGATGATCGTCGGCGAGTACGACACGAATCTTCATCGTGCTCATGTGGACCCCCGCAGAATATAAGAATGAATGTAGGCGGACTGGCTCGTGACTGTACCCGAAATTGACCCTCAGATGAACGACCGTGTGTCGAACATCGAAAGCGGCGCGTCGGGTGGCGGCACGATCGATCCGTCGCTGCCGGGCAGCGGCGATGGCAGTGTGCAGGTGGGCTCAAACGCGAACGCG
The DNA here is from genome assembly GCF_049177125.1 of Paraburkholderia sp. DD10. Taxonomy (NCBI): domain Bacteria; kingdom Pseudomonadati; phylum Pseudomonadota; class Betaproteobacteria; order Burkholderiales; family Burkholderiaceae; genus Paraburkholderia; species Paraburkholderia sp. DD10. Next base: position 505,663 of record NZ_CP185392.1, read on the forward strand.
TCGGGTTCGAACAGCACGGCGCTCGGCAACGGCGCGGTGGCAACGGGCATCAACAGCACGGCCACGGGTGTCGGCGCGACGGCGTCGGGTAGCAGCAGCACGGCGAACGGTGCGGGCGCAATGGCATCGGGTGAGAACAGCACGGCACTGGGCGCGAACGCCAGCGCGAATGGAAACAACTCCGTCGCACTGGGCGCGGGTTCGGTGGCGGATCGGGACAACAGCGTCTCGGTGGGCTCGATCGGCAACGAACGCCAGATCACCAACGTCGCGGCGGGCACCGCACCGACCGATGCGGTCAACGTGCAGCAGATGAACGACCAGATCGGCAGCGTGCGCTCCGACATGGAAGGCTATCGCCGCGACTCGAACGCGGGAACGGCGTCCGCCGTCGCACTGAGCATGCTGCCGCAGGCACCGGCTGCCGGAAAGAGCGTGGTGGGCATGTCGGGCGGCACATATGGCGGACAGTCGGCAGTCGCATTCGGTCTGTCGACCTACACGCCTAACGGCAAGTGGATCCTGAAGGGCGGTGGTTCGACCAACTCGCGCGGCACGGTAGCGGTCGGCGCTAGTGCCGGGTATGTCTGGTAATTCGCCGATGACCTGACTGCTGCATGCAGTCATTGCAGGGCCAAGGACGTTCGAGAAATCGGCGTCCTTTTTTTATGGAGTCGAGGTTTTGTCGCGGTGCCGGCAATGCTCCCCTTGTTTCCCGCGTTACCTGCTCGTGCATTCCCTCCACCTCCTCGACGTGGCTGGCACTGCTGACTTCGTCGTTCAAAACGTGACCACGCCGCCGCGTGTTTCGAAGCAGGCGCGGACACTTCGTCAGCACCATTAGATGCGCCCCGCATTGGTGCGGCATCCTGCCTTCGTCTATCGGCAGCCGCACGATTGATCTAGGTCACAACAGACCAAAGCCGCACGCGTACGCTGCACGAGTTGCATGCGTTATCGGTGCGCGCACGAATCATCGAGCCCGCCAGCAGCCTGCGGGGCAGCCGCTAGCGCGGCTCAATCAATGTAGCAACGGAGGACGGTGTCATGGACGCAGCCACGCAATTGGCGCGCAGTCAGGAAATTGCCGGGAAAGTCGCGTGCGTGCTGGAAAAGCGCACGCAGAACGCAATGGAGCAATACGGGAAACGGTTGCGCGCAGCCGTCGACGGCGACGCCGGCAGCGACCAGAGCGTGACCTCATTCGCGGCGCAACTCAACCCCTTGAGCGCATGGCATTACGCCGTCGACGTCGCACAGCGCTCGCTGCTGTTCTGGGACACGATGCGCGAGCGCGGCACGCAATACGTCGAACGCGCTTCGCAGGAACTCAAGCCCGCGCTTCATTTCGACTACGACATCGTGCTCGACGCGAGGCATTTCCCGCGCCCCGTCAATTACGCGCTGCTGTATATCAAGCCGCCCGAAGGCGTGATCGTCGACGCGAAAAAGCGGCCTTATCTGATCATCGATCCGCGCGCCGGCCACGGTCCGGGCATTGGCGGCTTCAGAGACGATTCGCAGGTCGGCGTCGCGCTGCGCGCGGGCCACCCCGTGTACTTCGTCGTGTTCTTCCAGAACCCCGAACCCGGCCAGACCCTGCTCGACGTATGCGCCGCCGAACAGGAGTTCGTCAGGAAGGTGCGTGCGCTGCATCCCGACAGCGCGAAGCCGGCCATCATCGGCAACTGCCAGGGCGGCTGGGCCGCGATGATGCTCGCGAGTTCGTCGGCGGAGGATACCGGTCCCGTCGTCATCAACGGCGCGCCGATGTCGTACTGGAGCGGCGCGTGGAGCGACGGCGCAGGCGACAATCCGATGCGCTATGCGGGCGGGATACTGGGCGGCACGTGGCTCGCGTCGTTTTCGTCCGATCTCGGCAACGGCAAGTTCGATGGCGCCTATCTCGTGCAGAACTTCGAGAACCTGAACCCGGCCAACACGTTGTGGGACAAGTACTACCACGTCTACGACAACATCGACACGGAGCCGCCACGCTTTCTGGAATTCGAGCGCTGGTGGGGCGGCTACTACCTGATGAACCGCGAAGAGATCGAGTGGATCACGCGCAATCTGTTCATCGGCAACAAGCTCTGGTCGGGCGAAGTGCGCGGCGTTTCGGGCAAGGCGTTCGACCTGCGCGAGATCCGCTCGCCGATCATCCTGTTCGCCTCGATGGGCGACAACATCACGCCGCCGCAGCAGGCCTTCAACTGGGTGACCGATCTCTATGGCAGCACCGAGGAAATCAAGGCGCGCGGCCAGGTCATCATCGGGCTGATGGACCAGGAGGCCGGACATCTTGGCGTTTTCGTGTCGGGCAAGGTGGCGAAGAAGCAGCATGCGCAGATTGTCAACGTGCTCGAGATGATCGAGACGCTCGCGCCGGGCCTCTACGCGATGCTGATCGACGAGGTGAACGGCGCCGACGGGAAGGTCGCTTACGAGGTGACATTCGTCGAACATCGTCTCGAAGAAATCGCGCAGCATTTCAACCGCTTCAAGCGCGAGGACGAAAAGCCGTTCGAAGCCGTTGCCGAGCTTTCCGAATTCAACCAGCGCGCCTATGAATTGTTCATGCAGCCCTACGTTCAGTGGATGTCGAACGAGACCACTGCGCGATGCCTGCGCCAGTTTCATCCGCTACGCTTTCAGCGCTGGGCCTTTTCGGATCTGAATCCGTGGCTTGCCTGGCTGCGCCCGGCGGCTGAAGCGGTCAAGGCGAACCGGCAGCATGCCGACGATATCGCGCCGTGGCGCGCGCTCGAACATCGCGGCGCGGAAATCGTCAGCGCCTCGCTCGACCACTATCGGGCGATGCGCGACGCCGGCACCGAGTCGCTGTTCTTCAGCCTCTACACCGCGCCCTTCCTGCTTCATTTCGCGCAACGGTATCGCAGTCGCGAGATCGCCGTGTCCACGGCTACTAATCCGCGCGAACTGCCTTTCGTGAAGGAGGCATTGGCGTCAATCGCGCAGGGCGGCTACGACGAAGCGGTTGCGCGCGCGGCCTTCCTGCTTGGACGCAGCGGCGAGCCGCTCTCGCTTGCCCGGCTTGCGACGCAGCGTGAACTGGCTGAAGCCTACGCCGAATATCTGCCGAGCTTGCCGCCCGATCAGTGGCGGCGCGTTCGCGGCGAACAGGAACTCATCGCGACTTATGAGCCGCAACAGGCCATCGCGACGCTTCCCGCGCTGCTCGCCAAACCGGACGACCGCCAGCGGCTGCTGACGTTGCTGGACAGTCTGCTGGCCGACACGCGCGTGCAAAGCGTGCCGCCGACCGCGCACCAATGGGACGCGTTGCAACGCATTCGCGCGGTGCTCGGCGCGGCTCCCGCGGTGCGGCCAGAGCACGCTCTGTCATGAGCGTGCCCATATTTCCCACTGAGGACTCGTCCGTGGAACCCAGACACGCGAAGTATCGCCAGCTCATTGCCCACTGTCAGACACTCGCGCCGATGCCCACGGCCGTGGTCCATCCATGCGACAGAAGCTCGCTGGAAGGCGCCGTGGAAGCGGCGCGCAGCGGCCTGATCGTGCCGATCCTCGTCGGGCCGCGCGCTCGCATCGAATCGCTTGCCGCCGAGTGCAAGCTTTCGATTAGCGATTATCAGATCGTCGACGCGCCGTTCAGCGAGGCCTCGGCAGCCGCGGCCACGCAACTGGTGCGAGAGGGCAAGGCCGAGGCGCTGATGAAAGGCAGCCTTCACACCGACGAGCTCATGGCCGAGGTCGTCCGGCGCGATGCGGGGCTGCGCACCGGCCGGCGCGTCAGCCATTGCTTCGTGATGGACGTGCCCGCCCACGCGGACGCGCTGATCGTCACCGACGCCGCCGTGAACATCGCGCCGACGCTGGAGGAAAAGGTCGACATCCTGCAAAACGCGATCGACCTTGCGCACGCGCTTCAGTTTCCGGAGGTACGGGTGGCGATTCTCTCGGCCATGGAGACCGTCAGCCCAAAGGTGCCCTCGACCATCGAAGCCGCCGCGCTATGCAAGATGGTGGATCGGCGGCAGATCACGGGTGCGCTCGTCGACGGCCCGCTTGCGCTCGATAACGCCATCGACCCCGAGGCCGCGCGCATCAAGCAGATCGATTCGCCCGTGGCCGGGCGCGCCAATGTCCTCATGGTGCCCGACCTCGAAGCGGGCAACATGCTTGCCAAGAGCCTGTCGTTCCTCGCGGGCGCGGACGCGGCCGGCATCGTGCTCGGAGCGCGTGTGCCGATCATCCTGACGAGCCGCGCGGATTCGCTCATTACGCGGCTCGCCTCCTGTGCGGTGGCGGTGCTCGTCGCGCAGGCGCGGCGCGAAGCCGCGAAGATCGTCGGGTGACGTCATGGCAGATGTGATTCTGGTTCTGAACGCAGGCTCGTCGAGCATCAAGTTCTCCGCATTCGAGGAGCAGGGCGACGCGCTCGATCTGGTCGTGCATGGCCAGGTCGAGGGCCTGTACACGAGCACCGCGCGGTTCGAAGCCGTCGACCGTCACGGCGAGCACCATGCGAGTGAACGGAGCGACGGCGGCGAGCTGGACCACCGGCAAGGATTGGAGATTATCGGCGCGTTCCTGAGCGAGCATCGCGAAGGGCACAGCCTCGTCGCGATCGGCCATCGCGTCGTACACGGCGGGCAGCGCTTCAGCGGTCCCGTGCGAGTCACGCCTGACATAACGGACGAGTTGGAGAAGCTTACGCCGCTCGCGCCGCTGCATCAGCCGCACAACCTGAAGGCCGTCCGCATTCTCGGCGAATTGCAACCGGGCGTGCCTCAGGTGGCGTGCTTCGATACGGCTTTTCATCGCACGCAACCCGAGGTGGCCCAGGCGTTCGCGCTGCCCAGATCGATCACCGGCCTGGGCGTGCGGCGCTACGGCTTTCATGGGCTTTCCTACGAGTACATCGCGAGTGTGCTGCCCGACGTCGCGCCGAAGGCGGCAAGCGGACGCACCGTGGTCGCGCACCTTGGCAACGGCGCGAGCATGTGCGCGCTCGTGGCGGGCAGGAGCGTGGCGAGCACGATGGGTTTCACCGCCGTGGACGGATTGCCGATGGGTACGCGGTGCGGCAGCCTGGACCCCGGCGTCGTGCTCTACCTGATGGAAGCGCTCGGAATGGATGCGCATGCCGTCGAGGATCTGATCTATCGCCGCTCGGGTCTGCTCGGCGTATCCGGCGTATCGAGCGACATGCGCGTGCTGCTCGCCAGCGACGATCCTCACGCCCATTTCGCCATCGAGCTTTACATCTACCGCATATCGCGCGAGCTTGGCGCGCTTGCCGCGGCAATGGACGGGATCGACGCGCTGGTTTTCACGGCGGGAATCGGCGAGCATGCGGCGGCGATTCGCGAGGGCGTGGTGCGGCACGCGGCCTGGCTCGGCGCGGAACTCGACGCCGAAGCGAACCGCAACGGCGGAGCGCTCATCACCACGGCATCGAGCCGGATGTCGGCGTGGGTCATCCCGACCAACGAAGAGCTGATGATCGCGCGCCATACGCGCGAGGTTCTCAAATGAAGGAGCAACGTCATGTCGTCTGAACCCGCCGAGGGATTACGTCCTGTACTAGCGGGCATGAAAGCGCTGGTCACCGGCATTGCCAACGAACACTCGATTGCATACGGTTGCGCCAAGGCGTTTCGCGAGCTCGGCGCGGATCTGGCCATCACCTACGCCTCGGAGAAGGCGAAGCCTTATGTCGAACCGTTGGCGAGCGAGCTTGGCGCAGAGCTTCTGCTGCCGCTCGATGTCGGTGACGCGGCGCAGCTTCAATCGGTATTCGGGCAGATCGGGCAGCGCTGGGGACGTCTCGACATTCTGCTGCACTCCATCGCGTGGGCGCCGAAAGACGATCTGCATGGCGGACTGCTGCATTGCTCCAGCGAGGGCTTTGCGCGCGCGATGGACATTTCGTGTCATTCATTCGTGCGCATGGCGGCGCTTGCCGCGCCGCTCATGGACCAGGGCGGCACCCTGCTCACGATGAGCTATTACGGCGCCAACAAGGTCGTGCCGAACTACAGCGTGATGGGGCCGGTGAAGGCCGCGCTCGAAGCCTGCACGCGCTACCTCGCCTATGAGCTCGGACCGAAGGGCATTCGCGTGCATGCGATTTCGCCGGGTCCGCTCAAGACGCGGGCGGCCTCCGGCCTCAAGGACTTCGACCTGCTCCTCAACGAGGCGGTCGAACGCGCGCCGCTCGGCGAGCTGGTCGACATCATGGATGTGGGCTACACCTGCGCGTTTCTCGCCACGCCCTACGCGCGGCGGGTTTCCGGCGAAACGCTGTATGTCGACGGCGGCGTCAACATCATGGCCTGATCTGGCTTTGGAGAGAAAACATCATGGCTGAGCTTTTACTGGGTAATGTCGAAGAAAGCGTTCTGGACGAGGAAATCAGCGAGTTCCTGCAGAGATACGGCTTCCCTCCGTTCGATTCGATCGAGCGCGTGCCCGCGGGAATCGGACGGCCCGTCGCGCTGCTAATGTTCAGCAACCTTTCGGCGGAGGCACTCAACCTGCTCCGGTCGAGAATTCACAACATGTTCTGGAAGAATCACACCATCACTGCGCAGATCCTGCTGGAACGGGAAGACTGAGCCGCAAAAGAGGGCGACCAATGAGCATTCTGATCAGGCTGTTTCATCGTGAAGGCGCATCGGAAAAGCACACCCGGAATTCCGCACAGGTGAGCGACACCATCGAGCGCATTGCAAAACTGACTCCGCAGTTGCGGCTCGCGGAGCATTATCGTGAGCGCCTCGCGGCGTCGGTCACGACTTCGCTCGACTATGTCCGGGCATTGGTGGACGACATGCCGCCGGCACGCGAGGCGAGCGCATCCGCCTGGATGACGGACCCGTATATTCGGGCCTTTTTCGCCACGCCGGAAGAGGTGCCGCGCGTCCTGAGTCATGCCACTGAACTGCATGCCTATTTCGATGCCCACCCCTTGGCGAACGAGGTCTTCGCCGTGCTCGGCATGTCGATGACTGAACGGCGGACATTCGGCGTGGCGCAACACGAATCGACGGCGCGTACCGACGTGCAACTCACCACCGTGAGCTTCAGCGATCACCGGGCACGCGTATGCGCCGACACCGAAGACACGCTTCGAGAGGAGATCGTGCGCCGTGTGGTGGATCAGCTCGTGCTCGTCGCCATCGAACGAATCGGGGCGGACGTGTCGCGCCGCGGCGAGCTCGAGCAGGAGCGTGCGCTGCTCAAGACGCGCCTGGCTCTGTTGCAGCGGCAAGGCAGCGGGATGAGCGCCGTGTTGGGCGCGCAGCCGTTGTCCAGTTTCGTGGAGGTGGCGCACCTGCAAGCGGAGCTGGAAAAGAACGACGCGGAGATGGCGCGTCTGGGACTCGCGACCGAGGCGATCGACCGTCGTCTGGAGACTATTGCCGAGGTACTCGGCTCGCCTGCGGAACACCTGCATGTAGTCAAGCGGGAACTGCGGCTCGATCACATGAACGTGATCGCGGAGAACGGATACGCTCGCGAGGGCGCAACGATCGAATTGAGGCTCGCAAGCATGCCGGAAACAGCGGGTGCGATGCGGGCGTTTGCGCTGGTGCGATTCGCACGCGTCGATTTACTGCCGGCGCCCAGCATGGCCGATGAAGAGCGAAAGTTCCTGGTCTGACGCCGCCGCGAACGCTATCGCATCGTGTGTCGGGGTGCCTTAAGCGTCAAAGGGGCGAATGTGTGAATGAAGGGCGGCGGCTAAACCTCTGATCGTTGACGAGGCTCGGGATGCGACGTCACCCAACGCCGCGTGATGTATCGCCCTTCCCGGTTCAGCGCCGCGTCGTTGGTCATGACGCGCGCCGGGCTACCGGCGACGGTTACGCCTGCGACCACGTCTCTCGTCACTACGCTGCCCGCTCCGATCGTGACGTTGTCGCCGATAGTCACTGCTTCGACGATGCAGACGTTAGGGCCGATATATACGTTGTTCCCAATCGTGGCGGCCTTGCCGTGATTGCTGCCAATCGTGGTGCATTGGGAAATATTGCAATTCGAACCGAACACGGCGGTTTCATTGACCACGATGCCGCCAAAATGCGAAATGAAGAAGCCCGGACCAATCGTGGTTCCAACGGGAATGACGATTCCAAATTTTCGTTGAGTCGCACGCAACTTTGCCCGAAGCATGAAACCGATTACGCCGTTCCGGTGAGCGCTCGCCAGGCGAAACCAGAACATGTAGTTGAAGCCCTCGTTGCCAATGAACTTCCTCATGAAGCATTTCAAGTCGATTCGCCCCGCCACGCGAAAGAGGTCGCTTTTTATCAGTTCAATAGTTGTTTTCATCGTTTTTGGCAACCGTTGAAAAGTCTTCACCTCCGGTACCTTATACCCATTCGACGCCAGGATATGTGAGGTACAAAACCATCCGTGGGAAGTAAAAGCAGGCCCCTGCCCCCTAGCGTAACGAGCATGCGGCGAATCCATTTGCGGCGAATCGCACCATCGGTACAGCAAGGAACTCAACCACGTTGCCCGGCATTCCGTAGCGCCGACGACCCATTCAGGTGCCATTCCAGCGTTCTTGCTATCCCTTTTTCACAGCTCTCGATCGGACGCCATTGCAGTTCGCGCATCGTCTTGCTCGCATCGATCGCGTAACGCCAATCATGACCAGGACGGTCGGCGACGAATTTCACGAGACGCGCATGCGGCGCTCCGTCGGGTCGAGCCGGTCCATCAGCGTGCAGATGAGCGCCACGATATCGACGTTTCTCCATTCGTTGCACCCCCGACGTTATAGGTTTCTCCCACCGTCGCGGATGTTGGAGCCATTGCCGCACACCGGAATATCGGCTCCCTCGAGGCAGCGCCTGACGACGGTCGGGATGAATTTCTCTTCATGCTGGTAGGGGCCGTAGTTGTTCGAGCAATGAGTGGTCGATACCGGCAGAGCCTCGTCGAGATCGCCCGGCGCCTCGGCGCACTCGTCTTGCGCTGGGCTCACTAGGACCGGCCACGGCTAGTCCGATTCGGCGTCGTCGGACGGCTTGACCAGAAAATCGTTGTAGCTCCGGTTCCGGATCCAGGACGGCGCGCGGCCGCGGCCGCTCCAGGTGGCACCGGTCACGGGGTCCTGGTATTTCATCTGAAGCGGTTTGGTGTTGTAGGTGCCTCGCCGGTCGACGCGTAACTGGTTAGGCACGAGGTTGAAGAAGTTCATGACCTGGCGGACGTGTTCGATAGCCGCGTTCTGCTCCTGCTGCCAGGCGACCGATATCCGCTCATCGAGTTGCGCGAGCTGCTGCTTCAGCATCTTTACCCTGCTGCTCATGTTCTCTTTCCGTAATACATGACCAAGTTGTCGCCAGAGTCCGATAACCACATTGTGAGATTTCAAGTGAGATGTGAAATGCAATCGTAATACTATCGAGTTGAATTTTAAATATCAACTGATATCCTTCCGGCCATGTACACGGCGACCAAACCCCAGCGGCTGAGCCGCGAAGAAAGTCGATTGCAGACTCGGGCAGATTTGCTTGCTGCGGCGAAGCGGCTGTTTGTCGAGAAAGGTTTCGGTGGTACGTCTCTCAGGGATATCGCGGCCGAGGCAGGTTATACGCAGGGCGCTTTCTATTCGAACTTCGCGAGCAAGGAAGATCTGTTCGTGGAACTGATGCGAGAGCGGTCGAGGACGCAAGTGAGCGACATTGGCCGAACGTTGAGCGACCCGTCTGCGTCTGCGGACGACATATTGAACGCGTTGGAGGTCTGGGCGCAGACGCTCGATGCAGAGCCCGAATGGTCTGTGTTGGGCGTTGAATTCAAGCTTCAGGGACGCCGCAACCCCGTTTTTGCAACGGCCTCACAGGCGCTGCTGGACGCTCATCGTGATGGCCTTGCCTATTGCATCGGGCAGATTTTCGCCAGGCTGGAAAAAGTGCCGCCCGAATCGCCGACCGTATTGGCGGCGGCCTTCATGGGTCTCTCACAAGGCCTCGCGCTGCAGCGGTCGATGCTGGCCGAGGCGCCCATTGGACACATGATCATGGTGTTCCTGCGCAGCCTGTTGGCCGCGGCGCCGCGGGTGCGCTGATCTGCAAGAATGACCTTCGTTAAAGCGGAAGCCGGAGTTTGTTTCCAACTTCCGCTTGATGAGTCATCACCTCACGCACCGGAACCCCGCATACACATGCTGATAATGCGGCTGAAACCAGTTGCGGAACGCCGGTCGCAACATGCACCGCGCGGTGCGCGACGACCCGCCCTTGATCACGTAGTGCTGCCCGTCGAAAAAGTTGGCCGAATAGCCGGGATAAAACGGAAACGCTTCAAACCCCGGCAGTGCGTCGAACAGCGTCGACGTCCATTCCCAGCCATTCCCGAATTGACCTTCGACACCGAACGCGCTGACGTTATCCGGATACGCGTCGACCGGCTGCGGGTCCCAACTGCGAAAATCGAAATTGCCCGACGCGGCATGCGGCGCACCCTGCGCCGCGCGTTGCCATTGCGCCTCCGTGGGCAGCGCCTTGCCGGTCCAGCGTGCGTAGGCGCTCGCTTCGGCGTGGCTCACGTAGACGGGCCAGTCGAGCGGCAGCGGCACTTCGTCGAACATCGTGCGCAGCATCCATGCGCCTTGATCTCCGTCGGGCCGCGACCAGCAGGCGGGGTGCTCGATCTGCTCGGCTTGCCTCCACGCCCAATCGTTATCCGACCACCATTTGCGCTCGCGATAGCCGCCTGCCTCGATGAACTCGCGAAACGCGCCGTTCGTCACCATGTAGCGATCGATCTCGAAGGCGGGCACGTCGACGCGCATTTCGCCGAACTCGTTGTCCCAGCCGAAGCGGCCGCCGTCGCGCGGCATGCCGAGCAGCGCGGCGCCGGCCGGCACGCCGACCATCGAAGACAATTCGCCGCCGCGTTCGCCACGTGTGCGTACCGGCTCGCGCAAGTCCGTGACCTTCTGTTCGAGCGGTAGCTGATGCAGCATGTACGCGAGCGTTTCGGCATGCATCAGCCGATGCTCGATCGCGACATTCAGCAACTGCTCCGACGCGTCGGCTTGCGTGCCGCCGCGGCCGACACGCGCCGAGTCGGTCAGCGCATCGAGCTCGCGGTCGATCTGTTCGCGCGCGCGCGAACCATATGCGCGCACCGTGTCGAGCGACGGCCAGTCGCCTGGCTGATCGGTCGGAAAACCGCCGTCGACGGGGTCGATGCCGAAAGCGAAGAGCTGATCGAGCCGCGGGTCGAACGCCGGCAGATCGCACAAACGCTGATCGAACAGATTGCGATCGAACGCTTCCAGATGGCCGATGTAAAACACGATCCGGTGGCGCTCCCGGATCGGCCGTTCGTACAGAAACTCGGGTTTGACGATGGAAAACAATGCGTCGGTGACTTGACGCGCGTCGATGAGACGCTGGACGAGCGGGTGGTGCGGGGCGGGGTCGCGATTCATTTCGCCGGGTCTCCTTGCGGGGGACGGACTAAGACTGTACCCGGTCGCAGCAGCCATGCCAAGGCGAAAGCGCGCCGAAAAAGCATGTGGACGGGGGTCCGGCGGCGCGAGCCAGTCCCCGGCTCGCGGCTCAGACCTGCCGCAATCCTTCGAAATCGACGATGCGGATGCGCTTGCCTTGCGTGTCGATCAGGCCACGCTTTTGAAATCTTGACAGGGTGCGGCTCACGGTTTCGAGCGTCATGCCGAGATAGCTGCCCATGTCCTCGCGCGTCATGCGCAAGTTGAATTCCGCCGATGAATAGCCCCGCTGCGCATTGCGCTCGGAAACGTCGAGCAGGAACGCGGCGACACGTTCGTCCGCCGACAGCGAACCGAGCACCATCATCTGCGCGGCCTCGCGCACGATCTGCTCGCCGAGCAGCTTATGCAAACGCTCCTGCATCGGGCCGCTTTCGCGGCACAACGATTTGAGCGCGTCGTACGGGACGATGCAAACGGTGCTGTCTTCGAGCGCGAGCGCGCTGCATGCATGCACGTCGTCGCTGATGCCGTCGAGACCGAGCGCCTCGCCCGCGATGCGCAGGCCGGTCACCTGATCGCGGCCGTCACGATGCGCCATGACGGTTTTCATCGAGCCGGAGCGCACGGCGTAAATGTTGTCGAAGCGGTCGCCGCTGCGATACAGCGCTTCGCCGCGCCGCACGGAGCGCGCGGCGCAGATCAGCGTTTCGAGCTTCGACAGTTCGGCGGACGACAAACCTTGGGGCATGCAGAGCTGCCGCATCGCACAGCTCGAACAGCGCGCGGCGGTGCGCGCGGTCGCCCTCGGCGGCGCGATGTGGCGGCCGCGCAGCGGCGATTGCGCGGCGGGTTCGGCACTGCCGATGGAGCGAGCAGCAACGGTGGGAGTCAGCATGTTCGGCAGCCATTGATCGGGATGACAACGGATTGTCCCACCGGCCATGCGCGCCGCTTAGCGGCAAAACGACGCGTTCGCACGGTCGGGTCGCTTGCGCGACGTCAGACTGTTTGGCGTCGCGAATTGCCGCGCGTCGTGAGAAGGCGGAGCTCGCGGCTCTAGCCGTCGACGCAGCGCCGCCGCACTCGTGATGCGCCGCGAAGCGCGTCACGACGCCGAGCCGGCTTCCTTGCTTTCCTTGGCCGCGGCGGATGGAATCAGCAGCACGGGCAAGCTCGCTTGCCGTACGCAACGCTCGGCCACGCTGCCGAGAATCAGACGCTGGAAACCGCGCCTGCCGTGCGTGCCCATCGCCAGCAGATCGGCGTTGAAATCGGCGGCCGCCTTCAGCACGACCGCGGAAACGTCGTCGAGCGACGACGCTTCGGTTACCACGAGTTCGCCCTTCACGCCTTGCGCGGCCATGAACCTGGCGAACTCCGCGCCGAGTTCCTTGCCTTCGTCGATGAGACGATTGCGCAGAACCGAAGGGTCGTAGCCCGGCGCTTCGAAGTACAACGGCGTGTTCTCGACCACATACAACGGCTGCAAAACCGCACCCGAGGATTTGGCGAGCGCGAGCGCTGCTTCGAACGCACGGCGCGAGGTCTGGCTGCCATCGACCGCTACAAGGATGCGTTGGTACATATCGACTCCGTGTCAGAAGGATTCGGATTGCCACAGCCGCTTGGCGGACCGGGCGGCTTGACGGTGCATGACCGCTTCGAGTTTTAATGATCGCTGAAAAACGGCCATGCGGCCGGATGTAAATCAAACACTTGTCAAATTCGACGACACCGCCGCCTGACGCGAGAGCGCCGTGCAGCAAGCACTGGCGGCCTTCATCGCAATCCATGACGCATATCGCCGGCTAGGGTGAAACATGATTTGCCTTACAATCAAAACCTACTCAGACAAGCTGCTTCAGCCCCGCTGATGAACGAGCGCAAAACGACGGGCTTGCCCGACAAAATCTACGGCGACATCCTCAATCGCATTCTCGAAGGCGAATACAAGGAAGGCGAACGGCTGCCCACCGAGCATGCGTTGGCCGAACGCTTTGCGACTTCGCGGCCGACCGTGCGCGAAGCCCTGGCGCGCTTGCGGGCGGACGGCATCATCATGACGCGGCATGGTTCGGGCACCACGGTCGCGCGGCGGCCCGATCCGGATGTGCGCCGTTTCGCGCCGCTCGAAACGCTGTCCGACATCCGCCGCTGCTATGAGTTTCGTATCGTGACGGAAGCGGGCGCGGCGGAGCAGGCGGCGCTCAAGGCCGACGCCGACGACATCGCCGCGATCCAGCACGCGTGGGAGCAACTGGAGCGCATCATCGAAACACGGGGTATCGGCGCAAAGGACGACTTCATGTTCCACCTGGCGGTGGCGCGCGCATCGAAGAATCCGTTTTTCATCACGGTCATGTCGTTTATCGAAGAGCAAATCGTGTTCAGCATGAACCTGTCGCGCAATCTGTCGCTCGTGAAAACGGTGGAGCGCCAACGGCTCGTGCAGGCCGAGCATATGGCGGTGCTCGACGCGATTCGCCGTAAGGACGCGCCCGCGGCCGGAAGGGCGATGCGGGCGCATCTCGAGAATGCGCTGGAGCGGATGTTCGGCTCCTAGGCTGGGACGTTCGCGTGCTTCACCGCAGTGTTGCGGGCGGAGCATGGAGCGGCACTGCGTCGCCGCACCACCGGGCCGTCCAGCTCCCGGCCCGGGGCGTGCGATTTGCCCGCTTGGTTGCCACCAAGCGGGCACGACCAAGCGGCCAACAAGCAGCCACTAAGCCGCGGCGGCGATCGGCCCGAACAGCGCGGTACGGGTTTTCGGACTCACCGCGATGTCCAGCGCGACGGCCCGCTCCACACCGATCTGCAACGGCGCGCCGAGCCGGCTGATCTCGATGCCGGTCTTGCGCAGCAGCCGTTCGATCGGCGTCGTCGTCACCGTGACGTAGCGCGTGATGCCCATGCGGTCCGCGAACGTGACGAGCTCGTGAATCGCCTGCATGGTCACATCGGCAAAGCCGAACGACTGCTCCTCGCCGCTGGTTTCGATCGCGAAGCGGCTCAGTTCCCAGATGTGCCTGCCGACCGGCGCCTCCGCGCCGTGCAGCAATTGCGGGAACGTGTCCTTGAGCATGTTGGGGCCTTCGGTGGGCATCAGGCGCCAACAGCCGCGCACCTGCCGGTCCTCGCCTTGAATCAGCATGTAATGCGGCCCGAGTGCGTCGTAGCCGTCTATTTCCATGCCCGCGATAGTGGGGATGTCCCATCCCAGACGCCCGTGAAAAACGCGGGCTCGTAGACGGTACATTTCGTTGATATCGGCGTTGTCGAATTCCTGCCGCATTCCAATCCGGATTGCTGTTTGCATGACGTTCTCCTGAACGTGTTGGGGTACCCAATACGCAGGAAAACTTATGCATTCTGAATCTTTGCGCTACCTACCTACCTGGATAGGTGTGCATGCTTATCGGATAACGCAGAATTCGAGACAGCATCTGCACATAACCGACGGGACACGACAATGGAACTCCTCGAAAATCACTGGAAACCGCAAACCGATATTCAAACGCGCCCCGCGCAGGCTCCCTCGGCCGTGGACCGCGTTTTGATCATTGCTTACCGCAAAAAGAAAAAAGAGAGCCAGCGCCGTTTCTGGGCGCGCTTCGGCGTAACGCAGTCGCGCGGCAGCCGGTTCGAATCGGGCGCTGAGATTCCGGCGCCGGTCTCGATCCTGCTGGGTCTGTACTTCACGAAAACCGTGTCCGACGCGGATCTCGGCCGGGCCGAACGGGTGCTGTATAGCCGCGACGCGGCCGCATTGTTCAACCCGGGTCAATAAGCCCGAGCTGCGCCGCAATCACGGCCGCCGCGCGGCGCGAATTCACACCGAATTTCGTCCTGATGTTTTTCATATGGAAGTTCACCACGGCTTCCGAACAGTTCAGGATGTGGGAGATTTCCCATGTGGATTTACCGCGCGCGGTCCATTTCAGACATTCACGTTCACGCGGCGTGAGTTTGGGCAATAAGGTCTGAGTGTGGGTATTCAAATGGCGCTGGGCGGTGTCGATCACCAGGTCGCGCAATAACACCAGGTTCGGCAACGCAACGTCGATATGACGCCAGAAGGCGTCGGTCGGGTTGCTGTCGTTGACGAAGCACATCATGCCGGCTTGCTGGTTGGGTCCGTGAATCGGCAAGGTCACCCCGGCACGCAGGCCATGCCCGCGAGCTTCCTCGTACATTGACTGCTGCTCGGCGGTAGTAAAAATGTCCGGCGACCAGATCAATGGCGTGGCGCGTGTCGCGCAATGGCTGACGGTCGGGTCGATGTGAGCCAGTCCCTGATCGTCATAGGCGCGGCGCCATGCCGGCGCATAGGTGCTGCGCACGTAAGCGTCTTCCAGGCGCATGGTCGGGCGCGGCAGCATCGCGATCAAAAGCCTGTCGAAACCCCATGTTTCGGCAAGGTCGACAATCGCGCTGAACCATTCCGCTTCGTCGACGGCGTTCTGCAGCGGCGCCATCTGCTCGATAAAGTGTAACGGCAATTTTCAACTCTCTCAGGCTCGCAACGTCCCGTTGCGGTTTAATTGCGGTACGGTATTCCGTCCGGCTGTTTTGTATTCACAATCTAACACTAAAAATAACTTCGCAAAGCCGACATCTAATGTGCATAAAGGCGTTGCGAGGGGCGGCCAGGGAGCGAATGAAACGCAGCCCATGCGAAATTCCCTGAACGCCACGACGATTCCGATAAAAGTGGTGAAACTCTTCGCGGCAACCGGTCTGTTTTTTCATCGGCCTGCATTATTAGCTAATTCAGGCTAATAACCCTCTTCATAATCGCGCGATACCTTCCCACTCGACATGTCGGATTTCGTTGCCCGTTTGCGGGGCTCCGTGTCCTTGGCCGCTCATTGTCATATAACGACGCGTTTCCGGCTTTGTCGCTGACCATTCTCAGATTCCTGCAAGTTGTTTGACAAATTTGCGGGCCCAATGCTAACTTCAATGCCCCTACCTGTTCACCGGGTTTGAGGCGCCATGAACGAATCTCCCATACTCGACAGTGAATTCGCCGCTTCGGTCATGGCCGTGCCGCCGCTGGCGCGCCGCGCCGACTACGCGCTCGATCCCGCCGCAAACCTGGCGCTGATTCGCCACATCGAAGCCGGCGGCGTGCGCACCTTGCTGTATGGCGGCAACGCGAATCTTTATCACGTCGCCGTCAGCGAATACCGCGACTTGCTCGATCTGCTCGCCGACGCCGCGAGCCCGGGCACGCGCGTGATCCCGGCAATCGGTCCCGACTACGGAAAAATGCTGGACCAGGCGCGCATCCTTGCGCAAAGCCGTTATCGGACGGCGATGGTGCTGCCGCTCGGCGGTTTCACGACCTCCGGGGGCGTCGAGGCGGGGCTGACGCGCATCGTCGACACGGCAGGCATTCCCCTCACGCTGTACATCAAGAACGAAGACTACGTCGAGGTCGACACGCTGGCGCGCATGGTCGACCGTGGCACGCTGCTGGCCGTGAAATACGCGATCGTGCGCGCCGATCCCGCGAACGATCCTTATCTGCGCCGCCTGCTGCAACAGGTGCCGGCCGCCAAAGTGGTGTCCGGCATGGGCGAGCGGCCGGCGCTCGTGCACGTGCGCGAGTTCGGTCTCGCCGCATGGACCACGGGTTCGGGATGCATCGCGCCGCGCATGGTCATGGCGTTGCTGCACGCCGTCAAGTCCGGCGATCGGGACACGGCGCAGCGTCTCCACGATGCCTTCCTGCCGCTCGAAACCTTGCGCGACGATATCTCGCTGATCCGCGTGCTGCACGACGCGGTCACGTTCTCGAAGATCGCCGACATGGGGCCGATTTTGCCGCTGCTCAGTTCGACGCCGCCCGAACATCATGCGAAGATCGAGCACGCCGCGCGGGAACTGCTTGCGTTGGAACGGCGGTTCGCACAAGCCGATGCATGACGGCGCCTCGCCACGCCCGCCCATGCCTGCCACACCATCAACCCGACACCAGAAAGCACCAGCATGACCGACAACAGCCGACGCTATCCCGATCCGTCCGTCCGCGTGCTCGATCCGCGCTTCAAGTCGCTGATCCTTGCCTCCGCTTCCGTCGAGTGTCTGTATCAAGGCACGCGCTGGTCCGAGGGGCCGGTCTGGTTCGGCGACGGCCGCTATCTGCTGTGGAGCGACATTCCGAACGACCGCATCCTGCGCTGGGACGAACCCAGCGGCACGGTCACGACCTATCGCCAGTCGTCGAACAACGCGAACGGCCATACGCGCGATCGCCAGGGCCGACTCGTCAGTTGCGAGCATCTGACGCGCCGCGTCACGCGCACCGAATACGACGGCTCGATCACCGTGCTCGCCGACCGTTATCGCGGCAAGCGCTTCAATTCGCCGAACGACGTCATCGTGAAGTCGGACGGCTCGATCTGGTTCACCGATCCGACCTTCGGCATTGACAGCTTTTACGAGGGCGAGCGGCAGGACTCGGAACTGCCGGCATGCGTGTATCGCATCGACGGCCAATCCGGTGAAGTCAGCGTGGTCGCCGACGGCGTGCTCGGACCCAACGGCCTCGCGTTTTCGCCGGACGAGTCGGTGCTGTACATCGTCGAGTCGCGCGGCGAGCCGCGCAAGATCCGCGCGTTCGACGTCGACGGCAACGGCCTGGCGCTGTCGAACAATCGCGTGCTGATCGACGCCGGCCCCGGCACGCCCGACGGCTTTCGCGTCGACGTGCACGGCAATCTGTGGTGCGGCTGGGGCATGGGCACCGACGAACTCGACGGCGTGCGCGTTTTCACGCCGCAAGGCGAGCCCATCGGCCACATTGCGTTGCCGGAACGCTGCGCGAATGTGTGCTTCGGCGGCCGCCATCGCAACCGGCTGTTCATGGCGGCAAGCCACGGGCTCTATTCGCTCTACGTCAACACGCAGGGCGTGCAAGGCGGCTGAGTTCGGCGCGCGTCGGCGCGCATCGACGCGCATCGACGACTTGCCTGACAAGTGCTCGTCAACGCCGGCCGCGGGCTTCGGGTTTGCCCTCGGATGACGCGCGCAAACCATTGAGCTAGAAGGATTCCAGCCACAATCCCACGATTTCGTGAGCAAATCGCCGCCGTGAGTATTTGCTTGACATCGGCAGTCCCGCTTCGCTATGTTCCTCTGGTAGATCACCGCCCGCAGCGCATCTGACCGGCGGACTTCCATACCAAGAAGCGAGGAGACGCAATGACTGTTTCACGCAGGTTGTCGCTCAAGCTGGTGTCCGTATGTGTCGCGGCGAGCGCCGCTTTCGCCTCCGCCGCGCACGCGGCCGATCCGGTCACGCTCAATATCGTCGACGTGGCGGGCGATCTTCAACTCACGCAAAAGGGTTTCGAGGCCTTCAAGGCGAAGTACCCGAACCTCGTCGCCAACATCACGTTCACGAACGCGCCCGCGCCGCAGTTGCCCGGCAAGATCAAGGCGATGCAGGCCGCGGGCCGCTCCGATATCGATCTCGTGCTCACCGGCACCGACGCGCTGGCGGCCGGCATCGAACAGGGTCTCTGGACGAAACTGCTGCCGGACAATGCGGCGGCTTTCCCCGGCGTGCTCGACAAATACGCGCCGGGTCCGCGCAAGATGCAGGATCTCGCGCAAGGCTACGGGCTCGAGGTCGCGTACATGCCGGCCGGTCCGCTGCTCGAATACAACCCCGCGAAAGTCAGCGATCCACCGAAAACGCCCGAGCAACTGCTGCAATGGTGCAAGGCGCATCCCGACAAGCTCATCTATGCGCGGCCGGCCAACTCCGGGCCCGGCCGCACGTTCCTGATGGGGCTGCCCTACGTGCTCGGCGACAAGGATCCGCAAGACCCGATTCACGGCTGGGACAAGACGTGGGCGTTCCTCAAGCAACTGAACGAATGCATCCCCTACTATCCGGGCGGCACCTCGGCGGTCATGAAGGAACTCGGCGAGGGCACGCGCGACATGACCGTCACGGTAACCGGCTGGGACATCAATCCTCGCGCGCTCGGCATCGTGCCGGCTGAATTCAGGGTGCAGGCGTTCGACAACATGACGTGGGTCAACGACGCGCACTTCATGGTGATTCCGAAGGGCGTGCCCAAGGAAAAGATCGAGGTGCTCTACAAGCTGATGAACTTCATGCTCGAACCCGCGCAGCAGGCCATGACCTATGACGATGGTTACTTCTATCCCGGTCCCGCGATCAAGGGCGTGACGGTCGAACAGGCGCCCGCGCGCAGCCAGGACGTGCTGAAGAAGTACGGCCGGCCGGAGTACGCGAAGCTGCTGGCGGAACGCCCGCACGTGTTGCCGCTGAATGCGAGCGCGATGGTCGCGGCATTCAGGAAGTGGGACACCGAAGTCGGCGCGCAGAAGACCAAGTAGTTCGCGCCGGGAGTCAGCGCTTCTATGTGTTTGCGCCGATGCGATCCGCGCAGCGCGCGTATCGCGCGTATGACGCGCATCACGACATCGCCAGGGAACCGCCAGGAAATTCGCCATGAAGCATCACTTTGAGCAGTTGCGGCTCGACGCCGTGAGCCGCAGTTTCACGAACGCGGAAGGCCAGGCCGTCGCGGCGCTGCAAGGGCTCGACCTCGACATCCGGCGTGGCGAATTCATCGCGTTGCTGGGGCCCTCCGGTTGCGGCAAGTCGACGGCGCTCAACTGCATCGCCGGCTTGCAGCCCTTGAGCGGCGGCGGCATCTGGCTCGACGACAAACGCATCGACGTCTTGCCGCCGGAAAAGCGCGGCTTCGGCATGGTGTTCCAGAACTACGCGTTGTTTCCGCATATGAGCGTGCTCGATAACGTCGGCTTCGGTTTGAAAATGCGCGGCGTCGGCAGGAGCGAAACCATGCGCCGCGCGCGCGAAGCGTTGCAACTCGTGCAACTGGTCGGGCATGAACGCAAGCTGCCCGGTCAATTGTCCGGCGGCCAGCAGCAGCGCGTGGCGATTGCGCGCGCGATCGTGATCGAGCCGCCGCTCATTCTGATGGACGAACCGCTGTCGAATCTCGACACCAAACTGCGCATTGAAATGCGCGCCGAGATTCGCCGCATCCATAGTCAGCTCGAACGCGCGACGCTCTACGTGACGCACGATCAGGACGAAGCGCTTTCCATGGCCGATCGCATCGTCGTGATGAAAGAGGGCGTGGTGCAGCAGATCGCCACGCCGAAAGAGGTCTATACGCGCCCGCAGAATCTGCATGTCGCGCGTTTCATGGGCTACCGCAACGTGGCCGATTTCATGCTCGAAGGCACGCAAGGCGAGGGCGTCGCGGTGAGCGCGAACGGCGTGCGCCTGATCGGCACGCCGATGGCCGGCTTCGACAGCAAGCGCGTGAGCGTCGCGCTGCGTCCCGAGGATATGGAGCGCGCGGCGCCCGGCGCGGAAAACGCTTTCGATGCGCTCGTGACCACCGTCGAATACGGCGGCCGCGATTCGCTGCTGCGCGTGAAAACCGCGTTCGGCGATTTGTGGGCGCGCGTTGGCGGCGAATTCCAGGAGGGCGAGCGAATCAGCCTGCGCGTGCCGCCGTCGCGCACGCTCGTCTACGAAGGAGAGGCTGCATGAACACGCCCACGCTGTCGCCGCCGCTCGCGCCGCGCGACGCCAAGGCGTGGCTCGTCGCGCCGGCGCTGATCTTCATCGTCGCATTGTTCATTTACCCGTTCGCATATGGGCTGATCCTGTCGTTCCAGCCGATGAACGGCAGTGGACCGTGGGCCAACTATCTGACGTTCTTTACCGACACGTCGATGTGGCCGACGATCATCGTCACGCTCAAGCTCGCCGTGCCCGCCACGCTCATCAACGTCGGCGTGTCGGTTCCGGTCGCGTTCGCGCTGCGCCGCCACTCCCGTTATCAGAAGTTCATCACCACCTTGCTGGTGATTCCGGTGACGCTCGGCACCGTGCTGATCGCCGACGGCATGCTCACGTACTTCGGTCCGAACGGCTGGTTTCCGCAGGCGTTGCAGGGCCTGCATCTCTATACGAGCGAAGTGCGGCTCACGCATAACTTCTGGGGCGTGCTGATCTCGCTGATCGTGTCGGGGTTCCCATTCGCGTTTCTGCTGACGCTGTCTTATGTGACCGGCATCGACCCCACGCTCGCGAGCGCGGCGGCGACGCTCGGCGCAAGTCCGTGGCAGCAGTTTCGCCGCATCTATTTGCCGCTGCTCGTGCCGGGCTTGACGATGGCCGCGTGCCTGTCGTTCGTGCAGGCGTTCTCGGTGTTTCCGTCGGCGGTGCTGCTCGGCGCGCCCGCCGGCCCGACGCGCGTGATGTCGATCGCCGCGGCCGAAGCCGCATTCGAAAGCTACGACTATTCGCTCGCCTCCGCGATCGCGATGGTGATGGGCTTCGTGCAATTGCTGGTGGTGGTCGCGATGCTCGGCGCGCGCCGCTTCTTCTACAGCGGTCCGGTAACGGGAGGCAAGGGCTGATGACGACCGATCGCCAAGCGGCGCACGCTTCCTGGTCCACGTCCGCATCGAAGGAACACGACGACGGCGCCCGCCAGCCCGGCAAACGCGCGAAGCAGCGCGCCAGCGTGCCGGGGCGTGTGTGGCGCGTGCTGGTGTGGGGCGCGATGCTGTTCTTCCTCGTCAACGTGGTGTTGCTGATCGCAACCGTCGCGGTGAACTCGGTGGCGACGCGCTGGTTCGGCACCCTGTTGCCGCAAGGCTTCACCCTGCATTGGTATGCGCAGGCGTGGAGCGATTTTCAGTTGGCGAGCGTGTTGTGGGTCACGGTCGAAGTGGTCGGCGCGGTGGTGCTGCTGTCGGTGCTGCTCGGCGTGCCCGCGGCCTACGCGCTGGCTCGCGTGCAATTTCCGGGCAAGCGCACGGCGATGCTGATCTTCCTGCTGCCGTTGATGGTGCCGCCCGTCACCTACGGCATTCCGATGGCGACGGTGATGTACAAGATCGGCCTGGCCGGCACGCTCTCCGGTGTGATTCTTGCGAACCTCGTGCCGGCGCTGCCGTTCGTGATTCTGGTGATGACGCCGTTCATCGAACAGATCGATCCCAATCTCGAAGCGGCGGCGCGTATTTTCGGGGCCAACACGTTCCGCTATTTCCGCTACGTGCTGCTGCCGCTGCTGGTGCCCGGCATGCTCGCGGCCGCGCTGCTGGTGTTGGTGCGCACCATCGGCATGTTCGAACTGACGTTCTTCACGGCGGGGCCGGCGACGCAAACGCTCGTGGTCGCGTTGTACTACGCGGTGTTTTCAACCGGGGTGCGAGCGCCGCAATCGATCGACGCGATGGCGATGATCTACATGGCGATCACGTTGATCTGGGTGCTGATCGCCCTGCAATTCGTGAGCCCGACGCAAATCGTCTCGCGCGTGAAGGAGCAGAAGCACTGAAACGCTCAACGCTTCATGCGGCACGCACTCGCATTCAATAGCCCACGCGATACACCCGGCCCGTCTGCGCGCCCTCCACGCTGCGCAGATAGGCCAGCGCCGCGCGTTGCGCCGTCACCGGTTCGAAGCCGCGAAAGTAGGGCGCGTAAGCGTCGAGCGATTCGGTCAGCACGGTCGGGCTGACCACGTTGATGCGAATGCCGCGCGGCAGTTCGATCGCCGCGCCGCGCACGAAGCCTTCGAGCGCCTGGTTGACGGTGGTGGCGTTCGCACCCAGGCGAATCGGCTCGTCGCCGACAATGCCGCTCGTCAGCGTGAACGAGCCGCCGTCGTTCACGTATTGCTGGGCGGCCAGCACCACGTTGATCTGGCCCATCAGCTTGTCGCGCAGGCCGATCCAGAACTGTTCGATGCTCATCTCCGGTAAGGGACCGAAATGCAGCTTGCCGGTGGTGGTGACCACGCCGTCCACCTTGCCGATCTCGCGAAAGAGCCGCTCGATGCTCGCCGGATCGGTGCTGTCGACGCGGTGCGTGCCGCGCGTCGCGCCTGCTTCGATGACTTCGTGGCGCGCCTTGAGTTCCGCGCTCACTGCCTGGCCAAGCGTGCCGGTGGCGCCGATCACGACGATCTTTTTCATTGACTGCTCCGCTGAGGGTTAACGTGGGGTCGATTGTGCGGGCAGCCGCTCGCAAGAAAAAGCCGCGTGCATGCGCAGGTCTTGCAACCCCCGGTTTCTAATCGGGCCAGGCGCGCGCCATTATTCAAACGATGCGCGCCAACGATGCACGCCGACGATTCGCTGATTAACGGGCGCGTGCGCCGGAATTCAAACGCGCCGTTGAAACGCGAACACTCATTTCACCCGGTGTAACTCGATCACTCGCGTGGGGCGCAGATGATTAAGAGCGTAATGAATGCGGCCGCGCTCGTCGCGGCTGCCGGCCTCGCGCGGCTCGTCGAACCGGGGATCGGCCGAATGGGGACCCTGCGGCTCGACCATGCCTTTGTCGATGACCGTATAGCCCGGTTCGAGCGCGAGCAGCAGATGATTGCCGCCGACGCGGCTGTCGAAGCCGGCCATGCCGTCGTGCGCCTCGGGCACGCTGTTGGTGAGCGTCGCGTTGCTCATGGTGATTTCATCGGCCGCGATCGGGCCATAGCCGGCGAGGCGGGCGGCTTCGTAGTTCTTGCCGTCGGTGTCCACCGTGCTGTCGTGCGTGCGATCGTTGTGCAGCTCCGCCGTGCGCGGACCGACGTGCGGTTGCCTGGTCGTCTCCGCTGGTTTGTCGATATCGCTGTTCATCATGCATTCTCCTTGAAGAGGACATGGTCGAAGCACAGCAAAACCCATTCCGGTTGGCGCAATGCTTTAACGCTGAAGTCGCATCGCGGCGTTCGTCGCGATTCAATGTGATGGGCATTTCACATGGCGATTGCGTCCGGGATTCTTTTCGTTTTTTTTAATGGACGCGTATTTTCTACAGAGTATGATCTTACTCCGACGAGCGAAGCGCGGTCGCATTGGCTATATTTTTTCCGGTACGTTCCACATCATCGGCACGGATGTGCATGAACGGAACAAGCGACAAACACCGGCGAAAGCGCAGCGCTACTCAAACATTTACGGGGCCGTCAGGGCGGGTGACACATGCACTTCGATGCTGCATTCACACATCGCGGCTATTTGCTGAATTGCGCGCCGGCGCGCGCGGTCGATGGCACGTGGCAACCGTATGTGGTCATCTCCCGGTCGAGCGACGGCGAACTGGTCGCCAACCGTTTCTTTCCTCAAGACTTGCGTTTTCCTGACGAAGCCGCCGCCATCGCCCACGCCCGCGATTGGGCCGTGCGCTGGATCGACGCGAGCAGCGTGACGATCTGAGCGCCTCCGGCAGGCGAACACTCGCAAGGCGGGCGGCAGCGCGCATGCGGGGCCGCGCGAGCCGCCCTAAAACGCGGTAATCTCTCGGGACAATCACTCCGAACCGTGCCTTCGCACGGCGCTGTCCTTCTATGCCTAACGTGCCTTCCCATGACTGGGGTCTCGAACAGATCGTCGCCGACCTGCGCGCGTCGCGTGAGGAATTGCATCGCACGCGGCATCCGCTGGGCATTCGCGAACTGCCGTCGCGCGAAGCGGTGGTCAGCATCGTCACCGGCCTGCGCGCGGCGCTGTTCCCCACGCACTACGGCGCCCCCGATCTGACTGACGAAACCGTCGACTACTACGTCGGCCACACGCTCGAGAGCACCTTGCGCCTGCTCGCCGAGCAGATCCGGCGCGCCCTGCGATTCCTGCCGGAGTTCGCCGGAACGCCCGACGCCGAACTCAAGGAGCGCGCATTCAACGTCGCGCGCGAATTCGCCACGCAGTTGCCGGGCATCCGCGCGCTGCTGGTCAGCGACATTCAGGCGGCCTTCACCGGCGACCCGGCCGCGCAGCACATCACCGAAATTCTGCTGTGCTACCCCGGCGTGTGGGCGATGACGCACCACCGCCTCGCGCACGCGCTGCATCGCCTCGGCGTGCCCTTGCTGGCACGTTTCATCAACGAGATCGCGCATTCGGCAACCGGCATCGACATTCACCCCGGCGCGACCATCGGGCCGAGCTTTTTCATCGACCACGGCACGGGCGTGGTGATCGGCGAAACGGCGATCATCGGCGAGCGCGTGCGGGTGTACCAGGCGGTGACGCTCGGCGCGAAGAGCTTCGCCGCGGATCTCGACGGCGCGCTGATCAAGGGCAACGCGCGTCATCCGATCGTCGAGGACGACGTGGTGATTTATGCAGGCGCCACGATACTTGGCCGCGTGACGATCGGGCGCGGCTCGGTGATCGGCGGCAACGTGTGGCTCACGCACAGCGTGCCGCCGGGCAGCAGCGTGTCGCAAGGCAAGGTCCGCGAAGGCGAGCGGACCGACGAGGGGCGTCAGTGATGCAGGGCCCGGCGCGCGGCCGCGTTCACATGCCTCGCTGCGCGATTAGCGGCGTCGAGGCGACCGTGGCGCAAACGGCGCACGCGTTTCCGCGTCATTCGCACGACAGTTTCGGCGTGGGCGTGATCGTCAGCGGCGGGCATCGGTCGGCGAGCGGGCGCGGCATGGTGGAAGCGCGCGCGAACGACGCGATCATGGTCAATCCCGGCGAGGTGCACGACGGCAGTCCGCTCGACGAGCGTGGCCGCGCATGGCGCATGTTGTACTTCGAGCCGTCGCTGCTGGCCGGCGTCGCTCGTGAGCTGACCGGCGCGGCGGCGCGCGAGATCGAACTCACGCAGCCGGTGGCGCATGATCCGCTGCTGAAACGTCTGTTCGAGCGGCTGTTCGCCGTTGCCGTGGAAGCGCCGCAAGTGCCGGACGATCTGATGCGCGAGGAAGCATTGCTCGAACTGCTCGGGCATCTGGTGCGAGCGCATGCGACGCACCCGGCAGGTTCAGCGTCGACCCGTTTGCTCGGGCCGGTCGCGCGAGCAAAAGCGCGCATCGACGACGATCCGTCGTCACCGCTCACGCTTGCCGATCTCGCCGCCGATACCGGCATGAGCCGCTTTCAGTTGCTGCGAGCCTTTGCGCATGAGATGGGGTTGCCGCCGCACACGTACCGGATGCAGCGGCGAGTGGTGCTGGCGAGGCAGTTGATCGCGCGCGGCGCGACCCTTGCCGACGCGGCGGCTTCGGCGGGTTTCGCCGATCAGAGTCACATGACGAGGGCGTTCGTGAGGCTGTTGGGCGTGACGCCCGCCAACTATGCGGCCGCCATGCGGTAACGCCTAGCCGATTCTCAGATGCCGCAGCAAGGCCGCCGCCTGTGCGCCAGGCAACCAGGTGTGCGCGCCGACAAACCATGCCGCGACCCACGAAGCGCCCACCACGATCAAATCGCAGCGACCGCTATTCCACAGGTTGAGCGAATGCCGCCCGGCAATCCACGGCACGCCCAGGGGATTCGGCCAATCCGCGAGCAAATGCATCAAGCCGCCGCAAGCGAAGCCGAACGCCGGCGCGGCATAGAGCGAATGCCCGAGCCAGTGATAGGAAACCGCGAGCAGCGCGAGCCATCCGAGGCCCCAATGCGTCAACGTGCGATGCGTGATCCACAGCCGCCGCGCCCGCGACCACCACGCCACTTCCAGCCAATCCGGCGCCGTGCTTCCCGCCATCCCGGCGATAAAGCTCAGCAACACGCCGATATGAAACGAACCGCCGCCGCCGATGCGCGCGACAATGGCCGCCGCGATGACGCCGGCTGCAAAACCGGTTGCGTGATGTGCTTTGCTGGATGCCATCGAACTCGCGGCACGGCGCCGCCGCATAAAAGACCAGGGGCGGCTATGTTCGCAGATGAGCGGATAAAAAAATAGCCGACACGCCAGATTTAAATTGGCGTATCGGCGTGGCCTTCAAAACATCGTGCTGTGGTGCAAACGTCAGGTGGCGCAGCGCGCGATGCTGAAGCGCATTTCCGGTTCCGGCGGATCATCCGGCGCATTCGCGGGGTGCGTCACCTTGACGACCGAACCGGCGTTCAACGGCGTCAACGTGACGAAGTACGAGTTGTTCGAGTCGGAGCCGACCGCGATCTCGGTTGCTCCGCCTACGCGCGACATACGCACACGCGACAAACGGCTTTCAAGGCAATTGGCGATATAGGCCGGGGCGCGCGGCGAGGATACGTAGATCATCGGTTGCGACGCATCGTGAGCGGTGGGGCCGCTGGAAGAACCGCAGGCAGCGAGTGAGGCGATCACGGCGGCAGCGGCAACAGGCAGAAGAAGTCTTTTCATGGTTCGGTCGTCGGCGTCCCCGGTGGTGCATGGGAACCTGGTGCGCGGGCGAAGCGCGACGCGATTTGAAACAACGCCATGCTTCGCGACGAAGCCGCCGTTCCGCCGCAACGAACTCGCGGCAAGGAAGGCAGCCGGACCAGTATACCGATCGCACGCTTGCGGCGTCACCCTTGCCGCGTCGAAACGCGGTCCCATGAAAAAACCCGCGCGCGATTATGTCGCGCGCGGGTTTGCTTGCCAGGCGGATGGATATCCGCCTCGCACTTGCCAAACGAAAGAACCTAGAAGCGGTGACGCAGGCCCACAGCCGCGGCAACCTGATTGCCGGTCGAGGAAGGCGCCAGCGTGTTGATTGCCGCCACGTTCGAACCGAAGTTGCCGAGTTCGCCGGATGCATGCTGATACACGCCTTCCACATACACGTCGGTACGCTTGCTCAGCGAGTAGTCGCCTTGCAGCGACACCGTGTGCCACTTCGGATCGCCCGAGCCGTTCGAACCGGACAGCTTGCCGTCGGTGAACGTGTAGGCAGCAGCGAGGCTCAATGCCGGCGTCAGCGCATAACGGCCGTTCACTTCATAGTTGTCCAGGTGCAGGTTCGTGCCCGCGATGCCAGGCAGCGTCGTGCCGCCGACGTTCACGCCGCTGATGCCGTCGAGTTGCGTATGCGTGTACACGAAACCTGCCGTTGCCGGGCCGTACGTGTAGTTGATGCCCGCGCCATAGGTGCGTTGCAGATCCGCTGCGATCGCCGCGGTGCCGTCGCCTTGCGAGACGGCGCCGCTCAGGTTCGAACTGCCGGACTTGTTCAGTTGCAGGTAAGCCGCGGCGAAGCTCAACGGGCCGTTATCGTACGAGGCGCCGGCGCTCCACGCGCGGTTGTTCGAGAACTGGCCGGCCGAATTGCTGAAGCCGTACAGGCCACCGAACTTGAGGCCCGCGTAGTTCGCGCTCGTGTACTTCACGGCGTTCTTGATCGAGAACGAGTTGTCCAGATTGTCGTTGTCGAACGGATGAGCGGCCAGGTTGTTGCCGTAGCCCGCGCCCGCTTCCGACAACGGCGCGAGGTAATCGACCACGGAATCGTATTGACGGCCGAGCGTCAACGCGCCGTACTGATCGCTCTTCAGGCCGACGTAAGCCTGGCGATTGAACATCGTGCTGTTTTCCGAAAACTGGCCGTTGTTCAGGTTGAAGCCGCTTTCCAACGTGAAGATCGCGTGCAGACCGCCGCCGAGATCTTCGCTGCCGCGCAGGCCGAAGTAGGTGTTCGACACCGAACCGCTACCTTGTTGCCAATTGCTGTGGCCGCCCTGGTTGTTCGAGTACACCAGACCGGCGTCCAACGTGCCGTACAGCGTGACGCTGCTTTGTGCATGAGCGGTGATGGCAAACGCGCCCATGAGGCTTGCTGCGATGAGGGTTTTTTTCATGTTGAGATAACTCCGGGACAGTGCATAGAGAATCGCATTCCAGTGCTTATCGCCGACTTCGTCGGGTGCCTGACGATCCGCTGCGAAGTGTATGCCTGCTATTCCGATGTTTAATCACATATGACGCAACAATGAATTCTCGAATCGGTAATGGCGAATTTGAATTGTGTAAGTGCGAGTAAATAAAGAACAATCCGATCATGTGTGGATTCGAGGCTGAGCTTGTCAATGCATGCGGTGTTGCTGACTCGCGACGCCGCACGTGGCGGCTTACGCGGCAGGTTGTCGCGCATGCCGCTGAGGCGTGGGCCATTCACCGTGTTTCGCGCAATGCAGTGTTCCCATTCGCATGGTCTATTGCGGCTAATTGCAGTTCTACAATGGCTTGCCCTCTAACCAAGGGTTGCCTTTTTCATTTTTACGCGCGGCTTTCGGGCCGCGTTTTTTTGCGCCTTTTTTATAACCGGTTTATAAGTTCCCGCGCATGGCGAAATGGAATATGTCGATTGGCGAAATGCCCGTCCCGGCTTGTCCGTTCGTCAGGGGAGCGCGTCGGGCGCTTGCGGCACGGGTAGAATTGCAGGTTCGAAATATGTCTCCGCCCCGCGAACGTGAGTGAACCTGCAATGACCGATACCCCCCTTCCATCGTCCGACGCCGCTGATATCACGGAAGGCGCGTCCGCGATGGACGAACCGCTGCATGAAGCGCGTCTGTGGCGCGACGACGGCTGGACCGCGCGCGTCATCAAGAACGAAGACGACGAAGGCTGGGCCGTCGAGATGATCAAGGACGGCGAGGCTGAACCGGCGCTCGTCGGGCCGTGGACGATGGGCCGCAACAAGAAGGACCCGAAGCCGCTCGACACGTCGGCGTTCAACACGCTGGTGAAGACCGCTTCCGAAGTGCTGCGCCGCCATGAGCAGCAACTGCGCGCGCAACTGCGTAAGGAAGTGCGGGTGGCAACCGCCGACGGCAACGACGAACTCGACGTCACGCTCGACATCGTGCCGGATGAAGACGAGCCGTATGCGCTTCTGACCGCGCTCGACACGTTCGGCGAGCAGCTCGCGCAAGTGCAGGTCGCGCCCAACTTCAAGCTCAGCAAGGCGAGCGCGGCGGCTTGGGTCGAAAACGGATTTCGCCGTCCGGGTTGAGTCCGGGTTGGGTCCTGGTTAAAGGCGACGCGGTCCGGTTCAGCCAACCGATCGCCGACGAAAGGCGAATCAAGGTATTACCGCAAGCTGTCAATATACTTTCACATTCGCTTCATAGAATCCTCGCGTCATAGCGGCGCGAGCGTGAACCATGCGGTTTTGAGTGCGTGCCGACTGTGCATTTCCCCACGCTACCGAAACCCTGGATCACGACAACATGGCAGAGCCGCTCGATCTTTCCCGCCGTAAAGCCCTGAAACTACTTGCCGGTGTACCGATGCTGCCGTTGGGCGGTCTCGCCACGGCGTCGATGCTCACCGCGTGCGGCGGCAGCGACGACCTGGCGACGCCGGTCAAACCCGTGGCCAACTTCGTCTCGGCCGCCTTCAACAGCATGGCCGCGCCCACGCTGGCCGACCCCGCCGCGATGGCGAAAACCACGGTCGGCTCGACTCTCACCGTGCAACTGAGCGACGGCAGCAGCCGCACCTTCAAGCTCGCCTATCAGCCGTTCTTCATCACGGGCGACAGCGTGCCGAACATCAAGGGCGGCACGATCCTGGCGGGCGGCTATTTCGACATCAACAATCAGCCGATCATCGACACCTCGGTCGCGGGTAAGGAGCGCCAGTTCTATTCGGATTGCCCGGACGGCAGTTCGC
Source organism: Paraburkholderia sp. DD10 (assembly GCF_049177125.1). NCBI lineage: Bacteria > Pseudomonadati > Pseudomonadota > Betaproteobacteria > Burkholderiales > Burkholderiaceae > Paraburkholderia > Paraburkholderia sp. DD10. The sequence continues at coordinate 536,556 of NZ_CP185392.1, forward strand.
TGATTCGACTCGACAATCCGACGGTGAAGGGCCTCAAGGGCAACGCGGTGTTCGCCGTGGTGCAGTTCGAATACGCGACGCGCGATCAAAGCCTCAAGTCGATGTACGGCCAACTGCCGTCGCCGATCGCGGTGCTGACGCTCGATCAGGACCCGGCTACCGGCAAGCTCACGCTGGTGGGCTATCACAACGTCGATACGTCGCCGGCGCACGGCTTGTGGATCACCTGCGGCGCGAGCCTGTCGCCGTGGAACACGCATCTGTCGAGCGAAGAGTACGAACCCGACGCGACGACGATCGCGGCCAATAGCCAGTTCAAGGGCTTCAGCCGCAGCCTCTTCGGCAACGAAACGACCGCGAATCCGTACCACTACGGGCATCTGCCGGAAGTGACCGTGAATCCCGACGGCACCGGCACGATCAGGAAGCACTATTGCCTCGGCCGCATCTCGCACGAACTGATTCAGGTGATGCCGGACAAGCGCACCGTGCTGATGGGCGACGATGCGACCAACGGCGGTCTGTTCATGTTCATCGCGGATCGCGAAGCCGATTTGTCCGCGGGCACGCTGTATGTCGCGAAGTGGACGCAGGTGTCCTCGAGCGGCGCGGGCGCGGCAACGCTTTCGTGGATCAACCTGGGCCACGCGACCAGCGCCGAGATCGAAACGCTCGCCAATCAGCTCACCGCGGCCGACATTCTGGACGTCGCGACCAAGGACCCGCTCGATACGAGCTACACGAAGATCAACTACAACGGCACCTTCAACTGGGTGCGCATCAAGCCGGGCATGACCAAGGCGGCGACCTTCCTCGAGACGCACCGCTACGCGGCGCTCGCCGGCGGCAGCATGGGTTTCACGAAACTCGAGGGCACGACGGTCGACATCAAGGACAAGGTGCTGTATTCGGCGATGTCGCGCGTCGAGAAATCGATGGTGCGCGGCAACGTCGCGTCGACCGATGTTGCCGTCGACAAGGCGATCAGCGCGGGCGCGGTGTACGCGCTGAACATGAAGGGCGGCCAGCTCGATCGCAGCGGCGGCGCGATCAATAGCGAGTGGGTGCCGGTGGACATGGCGCCGCCCGCGGCGCTGGTGGGCCAGGATCTCGCCGCCGCCGACGCGCTCGGCAACACCGCGAACCCGGACCGCATTGCGAACCCGGACAACCTCAAGTTCTCGGAAAAACTGCGCACGCTGTTCATCGGCGAGGACAGCGGCATGCACGTGAACAACTTCCTGTGGGCGTACAACGTCGACACGAAGACGCTCTCGCGCGTGCTGTCGTGCCCGGCGGGCGCGGAATCGACGGGCTTGCACGCGGTCGACGAAATCAACGGCTGGACCTACGTGATGAGCAATTTCCAGCACGTCGGCGACTGGGAAAGTCCGCTGCACGACAAGGTCCAGGCGACGCTCGATCCGCTGGTGCGCGCGAACTACAAGGACCGCTTCGGCGCGACCGTGGGGTATCTGACGGCGGACCCGACGGGGATCAAGTTGTAAGGACGAATGGCGCGAAACCCGCGCTGGCAGAAACGAAAGAGGTGAGGCCCCGCTTGGGGCCTCATAACTTCGCGGGTGCGCCTGGTCGGTGTGAACCGGCTTTAACCAGCACGGCTGGACTCTGCTAACCACGAGGTAAATGCACGAAGCAGATCGACGCCCTTGCAGGCCGCGAAAATCCATCCGCCGCGACCATGCCTTCCCGGCAGATAGCGGCAACACTAGCCAACCGGCCATTCGTGCCACGCCGCGACCACCGCTCCCCTCAACTCCGCTTGCAAAAAATCGCCGTCACGAGCGGCGCGACACGATGCACGATCGCCGTGCTGCCGGTTCCGGCCACGGCGTTGCGCACCTTGGATTCGCTGCCGAACACCACGACGCCGTAGGCCGAACTGGCGACCGGTTCGCCATCGCCGACCCGGAACATCGGGTCGTCTTTTTCGTAGCCGACCACCGCGAACACATGAAAACCGAACGCGCTCAGATCGGCGCCCGACGCCGGCGTAAATGCGTTGATCGAATTGCTTTCCACGCGCCACGGCTTGGGATCGATGGCACGTTGCTCGGCAAGATCCGCGATGAACTGATGGCCGCTCTCATTGCAGGCGAGCGGCGCATCGAGGACGGTGGCATAAGCGATGAGCGGCAGCGCGGCGGCGAGTGCGAGAAGCACGGGAAAAAAACGTTTCATGAGCGTGAACGGCGACCCCTATTCGATGTAGTGTATTCACAACGGGTAGCGCATGGATGCCTGGACCCGCGGGAGCGTTGCGCATCTAGGCGATCAGCGTGGCGGGCGCAACTCGACCCGCACTTTATCCCGGTTCGGCAAATCCTGCTTCACGACGGACATGAAGCGGTAATGAACGCACCTCAAAGAAACCTACGGGAAGAAAGCAATATTTCACGATCCCGTATATATTTCCGGGTTATGAATTCGAGCCCCCTTCCTCCCACGAACGTTCCGCCGCCCAGAACATGGGACGCGCGGCTTGCCCGCCGGCTCGTCACGCCGCTCGTCAACACGCGCATCACGCCCAATCATCTGACCACGCTGCGTTTGATGATCGGCGTCGCTGGCGCGCTCTGTCTTGCGCGTGGCGGATTCGAATGGGCCAATGCGGGCGCGTTGCTGATCGTGCTGTCCAATTTCGTCGACCATACCGACGGCGAACTCGCGCGCATCGGCGGCAAGTCGAGCCGTATCGGTCATTTTTACGACCTTGCCAGCGATGCGATCGTCACCATCCTGTTGTTTGTCGGCATGGGTATTGGCGTGGGCGCCACGCGGATCGGCGGCTTGCCGGTATCGTCGGGCTGGCTCGGCGCCGTGGCCGGCATTGCCGTCGCGGTGATTTTCTTCCTGCGCATGCGTATCGAGGAAATGGCCGGCAAGGCGGGCACGAAGCAGGCATCGGTCGGCGGCTTCGAAACCGAAGACGTGCTGTATCTGCTGCCCCTCGTCACGCTGACGAGCGTGGTGATGCCTTTCGTCGTGGCCGCGTCGATCGGCGCGCCGCTGTTCGCAATCTGGGTGGTGGTCGACTACTGGCGCGTGACGCGCCGCGCCGCGCGCCCGGCCGAGGCCGCCAGCGGCTTTCCAAAACAGTCAAATGTGGGCTAAGTGAATGAGTACGCACGCCGAAGACGACGTGATCGCGCCAATTTCAGTTGAAGATTCCCCGGCCTCGTCGCCGGTTGCGCCGGCGCCCAATGCCGACCGCGCGGTCGCAAGCCGCACGCGCGCGTTCGATACGCCGCGCCTCGCAAGGCAGTTCGCCGATCAGGGCGCCTTCCTCTATCTGGAAGACTTTCTCGCGCCCGAGGTCACCGCCCAGTTGATTCAAAGCGCGCACGGCCTGCTCGATGAAGTGAACCGCAACTATCTGCCGGGGCACAAGCAGGGCGGCAGCGTGAGCCGCCATACGATCGACCGCCTCGCGCCGTTCATCGCGGAGCTGTATCGCTCGAAGGAGCTGATCGGCTGGCTGGAGCAACTGAGCGGCGACAAGCTGCAACTCTCGCCCGCCGACGACCCGCACGCGTATGCGCTCTACTACTACACGCGGGCAGGCGATCACATCGGCTGGCACTACGATACTTCGTACTATGACGGCCGCCGCTATACGCTGCTGCTCGGCGTGATCGACGAATCGTCGTGCCGCCTCGACTACGAACTGCACACGCGCAATCCTGACGTGCCCGACCAACCGGGCTCGGTGCAAATCCCGCCGGGCGGCCTCGTGTTTTTCGACGGCGACAAGCTGCGCCATCGCATCACGCCGGCCGGCGCGAATGAAATGCGCGTGTCGCTCACTTTCGAATACGTCACCGACGCGAACATGCGCCCGTGGCGCCGTTTGATCTCGAACATGAAGGACGCGATCGCGTACTTCGGTTTTCGCCAGGTTTTCCGTCAAATGACTCATCGCCGCAAGGACCGCGCATGACTCGCGCGGCTCTGATTCTGTTGTCGATCGGGATGGCGCTGTTCGTCGGCCTGCTCGCGTGGCAGGGTTTCGGTTCGGTCGCCTCGACGCTGCTCGCGGCGGGCTGGGGGCTCGCGCTCGTCGCGGCGTTCCATCTCGTGCCGCTCGCGCTCGACGCTGGCGCGATCTCGGTGCTGCTGCATCGGCATCCCGAGCGCGCGCATCATCATTTGTCGCTGCGCGACGCGCTGTTCGCGCGCTGGATCGGCGAATCGGTGAACAGTCTGTTGCCGGCCGGCCAGATCGGCGGGCCCGTGGTGATGGTGCGGCAACTCTCGCAGCGCGGCATGCCCATGCGCGACGCGGCCGCCGCGATCACCGTCAGCACGACCGCGCAAGCGCTCGCGCAAATCATCTTCGCGTTGCTCGGCTTGCTGCTGTTCGGCGCCTACACCGCGCACGGCGCGCTGCACGACCTGCAAACCGCGACGCTGATCGCCACCGGCGTACTGGGCGCGATGATCGTCGGCTTCTACTTCGCGCAGCGGCGCGGCATGTTCGGCAGGCTGCTCGGCGTGGTCTCCAAGCTGTTCGGCAAGCGCGACTGGTCCGCGCTGATGACGCGCGCCGAAGCCGTGGACGCGGCAGTGCAGGCCATGTACCGCGAGCGCGGCCGCGTGGCGGTCAGCTTCGCGTTGAGTCTCGCGGGCTGGATCGTCGGCACGGTGGAGGTGTGGCTCGCGCTGCGCCTGCTCGGCCATCCGGTCGACTGGGTCGACGCGCTGCTGCTCGAAAGTCTCGGGCAAGCGATTCGCGGCGCGGCGTTCATGATTCCCGGCTCGCTCGGCGTCCAGGAGGGCGGCTATCTGCTGCTCGCGCCGCTGGTCGGCTTGCCGTCGGACGCGGCGCTGGCCTTGTCGCTCAGCAAGCGCGCGCGTGAAATCCTGCTAGGCTTGCCGGGTCTGCTGGTCTTGCACTTCAGCGAACGAAGCTGGCAACGGCGGCGCGCCATGCAGCGCGTGCCGGTTGCCGATTAATCCGTTTCTTTTCAAAGGACCGCGCATGCGTGCCATCATCCTCGCGGCGGGCCTCGGCCTGCGTCTCCAGCAACCGCCGGAAGCCCAGTTCCCGAAGTGCCTCTTGCAGTTCGACGGCATGAGCCTGCTCGAACGGCATCTGCACATGCTCGAAACCGCTGGCGTGACGGACGTCGTGCTGGCGCTGGGTTTTCAGCCGGAATCGGTGCAGGGTGAGTTGAAGCGCATCAACTGGCCGCACGCGGTGGAAACCGTGCTGAACACGCGTTTCGATCTGGGCAGCGTGCTGACGGTGCACACGGTGGCCGAAGCGCTGACGCGCGGCGGCGACGTGCTGCTGATGGACGCCGACGTGCTCTACGACGAGCGCATTCTGCACGCGCTGGTGGCGGGCGAAACCGTTAACCGCCTGTTGATCGACCGTGATTTCGAAGCCGGCGACGAGCCCGTCAAGCTGTGCCTGAAAGACGGCGTGCCGGTCGAATTGCGCAAGCAGCTTGCCGTCAATCTCGAGTACGACACCATCGGCGAATCGGTAGGGTTCTTCCGCTTCCGCGAGGAAACCGCGCGGCGTTTTGCGCAGATCGTGGCCGGGTACGTTGATAGTGGCCGCGCGAACCTGCCGCACGAAGAAGCGGTGCGCGACCTGCTGCTGGAACGCAGCCAGGTGTTCGACACCGCCGACGTGACCGGCGCGCCGTGGATCGAAATCGACTTCCCGAACGACGTCGCGCGCGCGAACGTCGAGATCCTGCCGCAGTTGCAACCGCTGGTCAGCGCGTCGCGCTAAATCTTCCGCATGGCAGAGTGAGTCGGCTGCGTGCCGGCTCACCTCGCTTCGCTGCTCACCTCGTCTTTCAAGTTTCCTTGCGCGCTTGACTCTCGCGCGCGGCATCGACGCGCGGCATAAAACCCGTGTTCAGAAGCCGCGTTCGGCAGCATATATCGCGGATGCGATGCGATAATCGCGGCTTTACACCGACGGCCTCGCATCCCGTCGTCATGCCAATGCCTCTCGCTTTAGGCACTTTCATCGTTCCGCTGATCGTCGCGTGCGCGATGTTCATGGAAAACGTGGACGGCACGATCATCGTGACGTCGCTGCCGGTTCTGGCGCGCGATCTGGGCCAGGATCCCATCACCCTCAAGCTGGCCGTCACCGCGTATGTGATCGGCCTCGGCGTCTTCATTCCGATCTGCGGCTGGGTTGCCGACCGCTTCGGTTCACGCACGGTGTTTCGCACGGCCATCGGCATTTTCATGGCCGGCTCGCTGATGTGCGCGGCCTCCACCTCGCTCGGCATGTTCGTGGCCGCGCGCTTCGTGCAGGGCATCGGCGGCGCGATGATGGTGCCGGTGGGGCGCATCATCATTTTCCGTTCGGTGCCGAAGTCCGACTTCATCCGCGCGGTCAACTATCTGACAGTGCCGGCCTTGCTCGGGCCGGTGATGGGGCCGCCGCTCGGCGGCTTCATCACGACGTATCTGCACTGGCGTCTGATCTTCTTCATCAACATTCCGATTGGCCTGTTCGGCATCTGGCTCGCGAACCGGCACATCGCCAACGTGCGCGAAGCGCATCCCGGCCGGCTCGACTGGACCGGCTTCGTGCTATCCGCGAGCGGCGCGTCGCTGTTCATGCTGGGGCTTTCGCTGGTCGGCAGCGGTCTCGTGTCGAACAGCCTATCGGTCAGCATGTGCGTGATCGGCGTACTGCTGTTGGCGATTTACGTGCTCTACGCAAGCCGCGTCGAATTGCCGGTGCTCGATCTGCGCCTGCTGCGCATTCCGAGTTTTCACGCGAGCGTGGCGGGCGGCTCGCTGTTTCGCATCGGCCTCGGCGCCGTGCCGTTTCTGTTGCCGCTCGCGTTGCAGGAAGGCTTGGGCATGAGCGCGTTCGTGTCGGGGTCGATCACCTGCGCGTCCGCGTTCGGGTCGATCTTCATGAAGGCGGCGGCCTCGCGCATTCTCTGGCGCTTCGGTTTTCGCACGGTGCTGATGTTCAACGCGGCTTGCGCGGGTCTCGTCATCGCGGTCTATGGATTGTTCTTCCCCGGTACGCCGCATTGGCTGATCTGGTGCGTCGTGCTGTTCGGCGGCTTCTTTCCGTCGCTGCAATTCACGTCGCTGAATTCGCTGGCGTATGCGGACATTCCGAGCCGCGACATCGGCCGCGCCACGAGCGTCGCGAGCGTGATCCAGCAGATTTCGCTGGGACTCGGCGTGACGATCGCGGGCATCGTGCTGCAGATTTCACACGACGTGCAGGGTCATTCGACCATCGTGTTCTCCGACTTTTGGCCCGCGTTTCTCGTGGTCGGCCTGTTCTCGTTCATGTCGATTCCGGTGACCGCGCGCTTGCCGCACGGCACCGGCGATGAACTCGCGCGCGGCAACCGTGGCACCGCGTGAATCGTGAGCGGCGTGCGTCGCAGGCGCGGCGCCTTTTACTTTTTTTGTCAGCCTCGATGCTCCCCTTTGGGAACCTCGACTAAACCGCTTCCTTCACCGCTCTCAGGAACTGCTGCGTGCGTTCATGCCGGGGCGCGGAGAAGAACTGCTGCGGCGGCCCCTGCTCGATGATCTTGCCTTGCGAGAAAAAGCACACACGGTCCGCGAATTCGCGCGCGAAACCCATTTGATGCGTGACCATCAGCATCGTCAGATTGTGCTCGCTGCCGAGTCGCCGGATCACGTTCAGCACCTCGCCGCACAACTCGGGATCGAGTGCTGAAGTGACCTCGTCGAACAGCATCACTTTCGGACGCATGGCGAGCGCGCGGGCAATCGCCACCCGCTGCTGCTGACCGCCCGACAACTGCGACGGATAGTGATTGCATTTATCCTCCAGCCCGACCAGCGACAGCAGATCGCGCGCACGCTCGGTCGCTTCCTTGCGCGAGAGCCCCAACACCTGCATCGGCGCTTCGATCGTGTTGGCGAGCGCGGTCATGTGCGGGAACAGGTTGAAGCTCTGAAACACCATGCCGATCTTGCTGCGCACGCGCCGCAAATGCTTGAGCGAGGCGGGCACCAGCACACCGTTCTTGCGCATGTGCGTGAGCGGTTCGCCGTCCACTTCGATCATGCCGTCGGTCAGCGGGTCGAGCGTCATCAGTACGCGCAACAGCGTCGATTTGCCGGAGCCGCTCGGGCCGATGATCGCGACCTTCTCGTTGCGGCCGATTTCCAGATCGAGCGCGTCGAGCACCGTGAGCGCGCCGTAGCGCTTCGTCACGCCGGCAAAGCGCACCATCGGCTCCTCCTGGGTGCCGCCCTGCGGGACAAGTACTGAGGCGGGATCGTCTCGTTTCATCGGTTTCTCCACGGATAGGTCCGCATGCGGCGGGGTAGGGATGTCGAGGTCGGTTTTCACGGTCATGGCAGCCTCAAGCTGTATTCGAGCCGCCGCACGAGGTGCGCGAAACTCACGCTGATGAGCAGGAAGAAAATGCCCGCAAGCGTGATCGGTTCAAGGTAGCGAAAGGTTTCCGAACCGATGTTCTTCGCCTGCTGCATCAATTCGACGACGGTGATCGCGGAGAGCACCGGCGTGTCCTTGAACATCGCCACCAGATAATTGCCGAGCGCCGGAATCACGGGACGAATCGCCTGCGGCAGAATCACGCCGCTATAGGTGCGCCACGGCGACAACGACAGCGCGCACGCCGCTTCCCACTGGCCGCGCGCCACGCCGTTCAAGCCTGCGCGATACACCTCCGACGTGTAGCACGCATAGTGCAGCGCGATCCCGACCGTGCCCGCGGTCAGCGCCGACATCGTGATGCCGTACACCGGCAACACATAGAACAGCACATACACCTGGATCAGCAGGGGCGTGCTGCGAATGAATTCGACGATGAAGCCGACCGTCCGCGCGAGCGGCTTGATCGGGCTGCGGCGCAGCACCGCCAGCACGAGCCCCAGCACCAGCGCGATCGCAAAACCGATCAACGTGATGAAGATCGTGTACATCGACGCGCGCAGCAGCGCCGGCAGAATCTGCTCCGCGTAATGCAGGTCGAAGAAGCTGTTCATCGGACGGCCCTCTGAATGATGCCGTGACTCACGCGGCGCTCGAAATGCCGCATCAGCGCGACGAGGATTTGCGCGAGCACGAAGTAGATAACCAGCGTGAGCACGAAAATCTCCGCGGTCTTGAAGGTCGCCTCGTCGAGTTGGCGGGCGCGAAACGTCAGGTCCGACAGCGTGATCAGCGACACCAGCGAGGTGCCCTTGAGCAATTCGATCATCAGATTGGTGGCGGGCGGCAGCGCGTTGATCATCGCTTGCGGCAGGATGATGCGGCGCATTCTGGAAAGCGGCGACATGTTGAGCGCGAGCGCCGCCTCGAACTGGCCGCCCGGCACCGAACGCAGTGCACCGCGCAGGATCTCCGAACCGTAGGCGCCATAGTGCAAACCGAGGCCGACGATCGCCACGGTAAACGGCGTCATCTCGATGCGAAACGGCGGCAGCGGCAGCACGAAGAAAAACCAGAAAAGCTGCACGAGCAACGAGGTGCCGCGAAAAATTTCGACGTAGGCATTGCCGAGCCAGCGCAGCGGCGTCCACGGCGCGAGCTTGGCGGCGGTCGCGACAAACGCCATGACGATGGCGAGCAAGGTGGCGCAGGCGGCGATCTCGATCGTCACGAGCGTGCCCTGGAGCAACAGGGGAAACAGTTCACGCATGGCGGTTCCTCGCTTGCATGACGGCGCGTGCGGTTGCACGCGCCTGGGGGAACTTCACGGCCGGCGCATGCCGGCGCGTGCGGACTTCGGGTGAATGCGCGCTCGGTGGGCGAGCCGTTGCGCTCGGTTGAGGATTACTTGCCGCAAATCTCGGCGGCGGTGCGCGTGGTCAGATTCGTCTTGTCGAAACCGAAGGGCGCCACGGTTTGCAGATGATCCGGCGTGCCGAGCCATGCCTGCAATTGCTGATTGACTGCGTCGCGCAGATCGGCGTCCTCGGGACGGAACGCGAGCGCGCCGTAGCCGATGTGCTTCGGATCGTCCGTGAATTTGGCGACCGCCTCGACCTGGTCGGAGGCTTTCGCGGCGAGGCCCTTCATCGTCAGCGCGGTGCCGGCCGCGGCGTCGGCGCGACGTGCGCGCACCGCCTGCAATTGCGCGGTGGTGTCGGGCACCTGCATGAGCTGCGCATCCTTCACGCCCGCATCGCGCGAATTGGCGAGTTCCACCGCGCCGGCCATGACGGCGAGCTTCACGTCGGACTGTTTGCCGATATCGGCGTAGGAATGCAGATTCTTCGGATTGCCTTTCAGCACCAGCAGCGTGTCCTGAATCTGGTATTGCGGATTGGCGAACGCGACCTGCTTGCAGCGTTCCGGCGTGATGTACATGCCGGCCGCGATCACGTCGAAGCGGCCCGCGCGCAGGCCGGGAATCAGCGAGCCCCATTCGGTCAGCACGCCGTCCACTTTCTTCACGCCCATCTTGGTGAATATCTTGCGGGCGATCTCCGGCGATTCGCCGGTCACCTTGCCGTCAGGCGTCGTGTAGGCAAACGGCGATTCGTTCGCATAGCCGATGCGCACTTCCCCGGTGCGCTGGATGCGCTGCAACGTCGTTTCCGCCGACGCATGTTGCGCCTGCGTCGCCAGAGCCGCTGCCGCGACGCAGAGGGCTCCCAGCAGTCGTGAAGTGCGCTTCGCTTTCATATCGATCCCATTGTGTGGCGTGGTGAATGCCGCGCCGCATCATGCGGTGCGGCAGCCGAAAGGGCTTGCGTTGCCCGCGATCCGCTTGCATCGCGTCGAACCCGTGAACGCAGCATACAAAGCCATTTTTTTGTTTGCGATTGCTCTAGGACAATAATTTTCCCGTATCGTTTGGCCGCACTATGGAAGTCGAAGCAGACAAGGGCGGGGGCCTGGAACCGTGGAGGCAGCGTTGATCGAGCAGTGGCGGGAGGCCGTGCGCGCGGTGCATGGCGTGGAGTCGAAATATAAACGGCTGGTGAAGGCGATTGCCGGCGACATCGAGAGCGCGTCGTTGCCGGCCGGCGCGCGCCTGCCGCCGCAGCGCGACGTGGCCGCGGAACTGGCGATCAGCGTGCAGACGGTCACCAACGCCTATAAGGAACTGGAGCGCCAGGGGCTGATCCGCTGCGAAGTGGGGCGCGGCAGCTTCGTGGCGGCGCGCGTGACCGAAACCATGTCGAGCTACATGCTCGATACGGCCGAGCGCTCGGTGGTCGATTTTTCGATCGCGCGCATCGTGCATACGCCGGAGCACGACGCCATGTGGCGCAAGGTATGCGCGACGCTCTCCACGCTCGACGACCAACCGTGGATTCGCGCGTTCCGGCCGATTGCCGGCTTCGAGCACCATCGGCAGGCGGGGATGGCGTGGCTCGCGTCGCTGGGCATGCCCGCCTCGCCCGACACGCTGCTCGTGACGAACGGCGCGGCGCACGGCATCTTCCTCGCGCTGGCATCGCTCGTCGGCCCCGGCGACACGGTGCTGTGCGAAAGCCTCACCGACCACGGCGTGATCGGCTCCGCGAATGTACTGGGATTCACGCTGAAGGGTCTCGAGATCGACGAGTATGGCATTCATCCCGAACACTTCGAGGAGATGTGCGACAGCGAGCGCATCACCGCGCTCGTCTGCACGCCCACGCTGAACAATCCCACCGTCGCGCTGATGCCGGATTCGCGGCGCCGCGCGATTGCGCGCATTGCCGAGCGCTACGGCGTGTACGTGATCGAGGACGACGTCTACGGCCCTTTGCCCGCCAAGGCCGCCACGCCCATATCGAGCCTGATCCCGGAGTTGTCGTTCTACTGCACCAGCATGACGAAATCGGTGCTGACCGGTTTGCGCATCGGCTACCTGACCACGCCGCGGCGGCTCGCGCTGCGCGCCGAAAGCGTGCTGCGCGTGAGTAGCTGGATGGCGACCTCGCCGATGGCCGAAGTGGCGACACGCTGGATCGTCGACGGCACGGCCGAACGTCTCGTGCAGATACAACGCGAGCGGCTGGGACGGCGTCAGGCGCAATTGCAGCAGACGCTCGGCAGCTACGTGCTCGGCGCGCATCCGCACGCGTTGTCGGCGTGGCTGCGCGTGCCGGATCACTGGCAGGCGGACAGGCTGGTGAGGGAGTTGCGCAACCGCGATATCGCCGTGACCTCGCCCGATCCTTTTCTCGTGCGCGGCGCGGACCGGCCGAACGCGGTGCGCGTTTGCGTCGGCGCCGAAGTGAATGAAGAGACCTATAACGGCGCGCTGGAAATCATGCGCGACGTGTTCGAGCAGTACCCGCAGGTGCACGATTTCACGTGAGAGCGAGCGACATAAACGAAATGAACTAGGACAATAGAAATCGTTTTTTAGAACATTAGACTGGGCTGCATTGAAGACGATGCGGCCGCAATCAGCCCACTCATGCAGGCGCGGCGGCATCGGCACCGAATCCTTTCGTGCAAGGCCGAGTTCATGTCCGTACTGTCGCTAGCCGATGTCTATCGCGCGCGTCGCCGTATCGAGGGGCGCGTCGTTCGCACGCCGCTGATCGAATCGCAGACGCTGTCGGCCGCAGCCGGTACGCAGGTCTTTCTCAAGCTGGAAACGGTGCAACCCACCGGCAGTTTCAAACTGCGCGGCGCGACCAACGCGCTCGCGCGTCTCGCCGAACGAGGCTGCCGCAAGGTCATCACCGCATCCACGGGCAATCATGGCCGCGCCGTCGCGCATGCGGCGCGCGCGCTGGGTGTCGAAGCAACGGTGTGCATGTCGGCGCTCGTGCCCGGCAACAAGGTCGAGGCGGTGCGCTCGCTCGGCGCGCAAGTGCGCATTGTCGGCAACAGCCAGGACGACGCGGAACACGAAGCGCTGCGGCTCGTCCGCGAGGAAGGCTTCGCCTATGTGCCGCCGTTCGACGATCTGCACGTGATCGCGGGCCAGGCGACGATCGGACTCGAAATCGTCGAAGCATTGCCGGACGTCGCGAATATCGTCGTGCCGCTATCGGGCGGCGGCCTCTTTGCGGGCGTTGCATTCGCCGCTAAAAATGCGAATCGCGCGATCGGTCTGACCGGCGTGACGATGGCGCGCGGCGCCGCGATGCACGCGAGCCTCACGGCCGGCCGGCCCGTCCTCGTGGACGAAGTCGAAACGCTCGCGGATTCGCTCGGCGGCGGCATCGGCCTCGAAAACCGCTATACGTATGCGCTCACGCGCGATCTGATCGACGAGACCGTGCTGCTCGACGAGGCGTCGATCGCGCGCGGCATCGTCCATGCGTACCGGCACGAGCGGCTCGTCGTGGAAGGCGCGGCGGCGGTCGGAATCGCCGCGCTGCTCGACGGCGCATTGCCGGCCGAACGCATTCAACGTGGCCCGCTCGTGCTGATCGTCACGGGCGCCAACATCGATATGAAGCTGCATCACCGCATCGTCGAATCCACGCCGGTGCAATCCGACCCGCTCAATCCTCTATGACCTCGATCACGCTCCTTGGCGAAGCGCAGCTTCGCGAACTCGTGCCGCTCGATCGCGCCGCGATCGACCAGGTGGAAGCGGCCTTTCTCGCCCTCGCCACCGAGGCCGTCGCGATGCCGCCGATCCTGCGGCTCGATCTGCCCGAACACAACGGCGAAGTGGACGTGAAAACCGCGTACCTGCCGCGCTTCGACAGTTTCGCCATCAAGGTGAGCCCCGGCTTTTTCAATAACCCGGCGCTCGGTTTGCCGAGCCTCAACGGGCTGATGCTGGTGCTTTCCGCCAAGACGGGTTTGACCGAGGCGGTGCTGCTCGACAACGGCTATCTGACCGCCGTACGCACCGCGGCCGCGGGCGCGGTCGCCGCGCGCTGGCTCGCGAGGCAGCACACGCCGCAAGTCGCGGTGCTCGGCGCCGGCGAACAGGCGCGTTTGCAGTTGCAGGCGTTGACGCTCGTGCGCCGCGTCGAACACGTGCGCGTGTGGGCGCGCAATCCCGCCAATGCGCGGCGTTTCGCCGAAGAGATGAGCGCATCGCTGGGCGTGCCCTGCGAGGTCGCGCGCGACGTTCATCACGCGTTGGCCGAGGCGGACGTAGCCATCACCACGACGCCGAGCCGCACGCCGTTGATCGAAGCGGCGCATCTGCATCCGGGTTTGCACATCACGGCAATGGGCTCGGACGCCGAACACAAGAACGAGATCGCGCCCGATGCGTTGGCGGCGGCGCGCTATATCTGCGACCGCGCGCAGCAGACGCGCGTGCTCGGCGAACTGCATCACGCGCTGAATGCGGGCACGATGCACGCCGACGCCGCCGTGACCGAACTGGGCCAGGTGATCGCCGAACAGGCCGCGGGCCGCGTCGACGATTCGGACGTGACGATCTGCGACCTGACCGGCACCGGCGCGCAGGACACCGCGATCGCGGCGCTCGCGCTGCAGCGAGCGCGCAGCGCGGGCGTGGGAACGATTTTTCGCAACGACGTGAAGGGCTGAGAGGGCACGATGGCTGAGACAACACAACTGGAACGAAAGGCGGGCGTGAGCGCACAAGCGCCGGTCGTGCGTTTGCCGTTCGAGCGGGCCGAATACGCCACGCGTATCGGCAAGACGCGCAAGGCGATGCAGGCTGCGGGGATCGAATTGCTGATCGTGTCGGACCCGACCAACATGGCGTGGCTGACCGGTTACGACGGCTGGTCGTTCTATGTGCATCAATGCGTGCTGCTGGCGCTCGACGGCGAGCCGGTCTGGTTCGGCCGCGGCCAGGACGCCAATGGCGCGAAGCGCACGGTGTTCATGCAGCACGAGCAGATCATCGGTTACCCGGATCATTACGTGCAGTCCGCCGAGCGTCACCCGATGGACTATCTGGCGCGTGAGGTGATCGAGTCGCGCGGCTGGGGCGCGTTGAAGATCGGCGTGGAAATGGACAACTACTATTTCAGCGCCGCCGCCTATCGCTCGCTCGTCAATCATTTGCCGAAGGCGCAATGGCGCGATGCGACCGCGCTGGTCAACTGGCAGCGCGCGGTGAAGTCGCCGCGCGAGATCGAATACATGCGGGTCGCCGCCCGCATCGTCGAGAAGATGCACGCGCATATCGTCGAGCGTATCGAGCCCGGCATGCGCAAGAACGATCTGGTGGCCGAGATCTACTCGGCGGGGATTACGGGTGTGGACGAACATGGCGGCGACTATCCGGCCATCGTGCCCTTGCTGCCGACCGGCGCGGACGCCGCCGCCCCGCATCTGACGTGGGACGACACGCCGTTCGCGAGGAACGCCGGCACCTTCTTCGAAATCGCCGGCTGCTTCAAGCGCTACCACTGCCCGCAGTCGCGCACCGTGTATCTCGGCAAGCCGCCGAAGCATTTCATCGAAGGCGAACGCGCGGTAATCGAGGGCATCGAAGCCGGGCTTGCCGCGGCCAAACCCGGCAATACCTGCGAGGACATCGCCAACGCCTTCTTCGCGATGCTGCACAAATACGGCATCGAAAAGAACAGCCGTTGCGGCTATCCGATCGGCGCGAGCTATCCGCCGGACTGGGGCGAGCGCACGATGAGCCTGCGCCCCGGGGACAAGACCGTCCTCGAACCCGGCATGACGTTCCACTTCATGCCGGGCCTGTGGCTCGACGATTGGGGACTCGAAATCACCGAAAGCATCCTGATTACCGAGACCGGCGTCGAGACGTTTTGCAACACGCCGCGCAAGCTGTTCGTGAAGGAGTAGCGCACATGCGGGCATCACCCATTCAGCCGACGGTCGATTTCGATGCCGACGGCGAACAGCACGGTTTTCTGAAGCTGCCGTATTCGCACGATGCGTCCGCATGGGGCGCGGTAATGATCCCGATCAGCGTGATTCGCAATGGCGCGGGCCCCACGGCGCTGCTCACCGGCGGCAATCACGGCGACGAGTACGAAGGGCCGATCGCGTTGTCGAAGCTCGCCGCGACGCTGAAGGCGGCTGACGTGAAGGGCCGCGTGATCATCGTGCCGTTCATGAACTACCCGGCGTTTCGCGCGGGCAGCCGCACGTCGCCGATCGACCGCGGCAATCTGAATCGCAGTTTTCCGGGCAAGCCGGACGGCACGGTCACCGAGAAAATCGCGGACTATTTCCAGCGCTACCTGTTGCCGCTCGCGGACTACGTGCTCGATCTGCACGCGGGCGGCCGCACGCTCGACTTCGTGCCGTTCGCCGCGATTCACGTGCTGGCCGACGCACGCCAGCAGGCGCAGTGCGAGGCGGCGATGCGCGCGTTCGGCGCGCCGTATTCGATGCGGATGCTCGAACTCGATAGCGTGGGCCTGTTCGATACGGCGGTGGAAGAGGCGGGCAAGGTGTTCGTGTCGACCGAACTCGGCGGCGGCGGAACCGCGACGGCGCAAAGCGTGGCGGTGGCCTCGCGCGGCGTGCAAGGCTTTCTGCTGAATGCGGGCATTCTCGATCGGCGTAAGGCAGCGGACCGGCACACTCCTCGCACCACCACGCTGCTCGATATGCCCGACGGCTCGTGCTATACGACCAGCGAACATGACGGCCTGCTGGAGATGTGCAAGGACCTCGGTGACATGGTCGAAAGCGGCGAACTGATCGCGCGGATTTACGACGCGTCGCGCACGGGCGTCGCGCCCGTTGAATATCGCGCGCGCCGCAGCGGCCTGCTCGCGGCGCGGCATTTTCCCGGGCTCGTGCGGATCGGCGATACGGTGGCGGTGGTGGCGGATGTCGTCGAGCGCGGCATACCGGTGAACGTTTGATCGCGCGATGAAACTCGACCGCTACGACCTCGCGATTCTGCGCATCCTCGCGCGCGACGGACGCATCACCAAGTCGCGTCTCGCCGAGGAAATCAATCTGTCGATTTCGCCGGCGTGGGAGCGCGTCAAACGTCTTGAAGAGAGCGGCGTGATTCGCGGCTACCGCGCGGATATCGATTGGGTGCGCGCGTTCAAGGGCAGCCGCGTGGTGGTTGAAGTGACGCTCGCGCGGCATACCGCGCAGGACATGCGGCGCTTCGAGGAACGCGTGAGCGCGGCGTCCGAAGTCGTGCAATGCCATGCGACGGGCGGCGGCGTCGATTATGTGATGCACGTGATGTCGCGCGACATCGATCACTATCAGCGCTTCATCGATTCGCTGCTGACCGACGAGCTAGGCATCGAAAAGTACTTCACGTATATCGTCACCAAGGTGGTGAAGAGCATGCCGGAAGGCTTGCCGGATTGGGCGGACGAAGCCGTTGGCGAAAGCGGTTGAAGCAGCGCGGCGGCATGGCCCGAAATTCACCACACGCCACGGCGAAATCCAGAAAAAACCCGCACCTGTGGACGCCGGAACCAAAAAAACCGCCTCGCTGCGGAACGTACAGTGACAGACATACATCGCACACAGGAGGTCGTCATGTTGCTGGGTCATCCGGTTCTCTTCAAGTCGCTGTGCTACGTCGACGGACGCTGGGTGCACAGCGCCAGCGCCACCAGCGTCGCCGTGCTCAATCCCGCCGATCAGCGGATACTCGGCCACGTGCCGATGCTCGACGCGTCGCAGATCACCGAAGCCGTCGACGCCGCGCAACGCGCGTTCTCGACGTGGCGCTGGCTGCCGGTCGCAAAACGGTCCGCGCTGCTGCTGCGATGGCATGAACTGATCCTGCGGCATCAGCATGATCTGGCCGCGATTCTGTCGCTCGAACAGGGCAAGCCGCTGGCGGAAGCACGCGGTGAAATCGCTTATGGCGCGAGTTTCGTCGAGTGGTTCGCGCATGAAGTGCGGCGTTTGAACGGCCGCACGATTCCCACGCATATCGACGGCGCGCAACTCGGCACCATGATCGAACCGGTCGGCGTGGCCGCGTTGATCACGCCGTGGAATTTCCCCTGCGCGATGATTACGCGCAAGGCGGCCGCCGCGCTGGCGGCGGGTTGCACCGTCGTCGTGAAGCCCGCGCACGAAACGCCGTTCTCGGCATTGGCGCTTGCGCAACTCGCGGAAGAAGCGGGCTTTCCGGCAGGCGTCTTCAACGTCGTGCTCGGCGAGCCGCACATGGCGATGGAAACGCTGGTGAGCGATACGCGGGTGCGTTCGGTGAGCTTCACCGGTTCGACGCGCGTCGGTTCGCTGGTCATGCAGACGGCGGCGAAAGCGGGCATCAAGAAAACAGCGCTGGAGCTGGGCGGCAACGCGCCCTTCATCGTGACCGAAGACGCCGACCTAGACCAGGCTGTGCGCGTGGCGATCGCCGCGAAGTTTCAAACCTCGGGGCAGGACTGCTGCGCGGCGAATCGCATTTTCGTCGCGCGTGCGGTGTATGAAGCATTCGTCACGCAATACAGCGACGCCGTGAAAAAACTCAACGTGGGCGCGGCATTCGAAGCCAACGTGGACGTCGGCCCGCTCATGCATCAGGCCGCTTTCGACGCCACCGCGGCGCGCGTGGCGGACGCCAGCGCGAAGGGCGCGCGCATCACCGTGGGCGGCGCCGCGCATGAACGCGGCGGCTGGTTCTTCCAGCCGACCGTGGTCGCCGACGCCGCGCCCGGCATGCGCATCTACGACGAGGAAAACTTCGCGCCGATCTCGGCCGTCTCGCCGTTCGATTCGCTCGATGAAGTGATCGAACGCGCGAACGATACCGAATACGGGCTCGCCGCCTACGTGTGCGCGAGAGACCTCAACACGGTGTTTCAACTGATTCGCCGCCTCGACTTCGCGATGGTCTCCGTGAACGGCGTGAAGTTTACCGGCGCGCCGATTCCGTTCGGCGGCATGAAGGCATCCGGCCTCGGCCGCGAGGGCGGGGCCGAGGGCTTCGAGCCGTTCGTCGAGACGCGCTATTTCTGCCTCGGCCAACTCGGCTTGCCGGTGACCGACAGCATGCCCGCTCACCGCACGAACACCGCGCCGCACGCGGCAGCGGCCTGAACCCGCACAACGCATTCAACGATTCAACGAAGGAGCTTTCCATGACCCAACTCGACCAACTCTTCGACGCCGACCGCGCGCATTTCATGCACCCTTCCACGCACGCTCACGACCATGCGAGCGGCGCGCTGCCGGGCCGCATCGTGACGGGCGCGAAAGGCGTCCGCATCGAAGACCACCAGGGCAAGTCGTATATCGACGCGTTCGCGGGCCTGTATTGCGTGAACATCGGCTACGGCCGCACCGAAGTCGCCGAAGCGATCTACGAGCAGGCGAAGAAGCTTGCCTACTATCACACCTATGTCGGCCATTCGACCGACACGATCATCGAACTGTCGTCGCGCATCATCGACTGGGCGCCGCAGGGCATGAAGAAGGTGTACTACGGCCTGTCCGGTTCGGACGCCAACGAAACGCAGATCAAGCTCGTCTGGTACTACAACAACGTCAAGGGCCGGCCGAACAAGAAGAAGGTCATCTCGCGCCAGCGCGGCTATCACGGCTCGGGCATCGTCACGGGCAGCCTGACCGGCTTGCCGAGTTTTCATCAATGTTTCGACTTGCCGATCGAGCGCGTCAAACATACGGTGTGCCCGCATTGGTATCGGCATGCGCCTGCCGGCATGAACGAGGCGCAGTTCGTTGCGTATTGCGTCGAGGAACTGGAGAAGCTGATCGCGCAGGAGGGCGCCGATACGATCGCCGCCTTCATCGCCGAACCGGTGATGGGCACGGGCGGCATCCTGCCGCCGCCGGCCGGTTACTGGGCGGCGATCCAGCAGGTCTTGAAGAAGCACGACATTCTGCTGATCTGCGATGAAGTGGTGTGCGGTTTCGGGCGGCTCGGTTCGAAGATGGGCGCGCAGCACTACGGCATCACGCCGGATCTGATCACGGTGGCGAAGGGCTTGACCAGTGCTTATGCGCCGCTGTCGGGCGTGATCGTCAGCGAAGGCGTGTGGGACGTGATCGACAAGGCTTCGCAGGAATTCGGCGCGATGGGTCACGGCTGGACCTATTCGGGTCATCCGATTTGCGCGGCCGCGGCGCTGGCGAACCTCGATATTCTCGAACGCGAGAACCTCACGCAGAACGCGGCGCAAACGGGCGCGTACCTGCTCGAACAACTGCACGCCGCATTCGACTCGCATCCGCTCGTCGGCGAAGTGCGCGGCGCGGGCATGCTGGCCGCGCTCGAATTCATGGCCGACAAGGACGGACGTCAGCCTTTCGCCGCGGCGTTGAAAGTGGGGCCGCGCGTCTCGGCCGCCGCGTTGGAGCGCGGCTTGATTGCGCGCGCGATGCCGCACGGCGACATTCTCGGCTTCGCGCCGCCGCTCGTCACCTCGCGCAGCGAGGTGGATGAGATCGTGAAGCTCGCGCGCGCGGCGGTGGATGAAGTCGCTTCGCAGGTGCTCACGCCGGCGGCTTCGGCTTAAGCGGCATGCCCGGTTGGCAGCCTGGCGGCGGCTAACCGAGGCGGGCCCCTGAACCCGGCTAACAGCACGCCCGTTTGTGTACCGCGCATTGCAACTACGGAATGCACGGCTTCGCAAACGGGCGCTTCGCATGTTATAAGCCCAAGACAGCTTTCGTGACCGTCCGATGAAAGAGTCTTGGGGGATATGCAATGAAGTTGTTCGGCAACGCCAAATCGTCCGCCAGTGCATTCGCGCTGGTCGCACTCGTTTCCCTTTCCACCGGCTTTCTCGAGGCCACGCCGGCCGTCGCGAAGCCGCCCGCGAAAGCCCAGCCCGCCGTACTCACCGCGTCCGCCATTGCGGTCGCGGACAAATATAGCGCCGACGCCGCCGAGCAGATTTTCAAGGAAGGCGGCAATGCCGTGGACGCGGCGGTTGCCATCGCCTTCACGCTGGCCGTGACGTATCCCGAAGCCGGCAACATCGGCGGCGGCGGCTTCATGACGCTTTATGTCGACGGCAAGCCGTACTTCCTCGACTATCGCGAGCGCGCGCCGCTGGCCGCGACCAAGAACATGTATCTCGACGACAAGGGCGAGGTCATCAAGGGCATGAGCCTGTACGGCTATCGCGCGGTGGGTGTGCCGGGCACCGTCGACGGCATGTGGCAGGCGCAGCGCCGCTTCGGCAAGCTCAAATGGAAGCAGGTGCTGGCGCCGGCGATCCACTATGCGCGCGACGGTTTCGAGGTGAGCCAGCAACTGCAGAAACGCCGCGACGACGCGGCTAAAGAGTTCGCCGGCAAGACCAACTTCGACACCTACTTCGGCAATCTGAAAGAGGGCGTCACCTTCAAGCAAGCCGATCTCGCCGCCGTGCTGCAGCGCATTTCCGATCAGGGCGCGAAAGACTTCTATCAAGGCAAGACGGCGGATCTGATCGCGGAGTCCATGCGCGGCCACGGCCTCATCACGAAGGCCGATCTGCAACAGTACAAGGCCGTGTGGCGTCAACCGATCCAGGCCGACTGGAAGGGCTATCGCGTGTACACCGCGCCGCCGCCGAGCTCGGGCGGCATCGGGCTCGTGCAACTGCTGAAGATGAAGGCCGACCTCGCGTCCGACTTCAAGGACGTGCCGCACAATTCCGCGCAATACATCCATCTGATCGCGGAAATCGAAAAGCGCGTGTTCGCCGACCGCGCGCAATATCTCGGCGATCCCGACTTCTACAAGGTGCCGGTCGCGCAATTGACCGACGAGGCGTATATCGCCAAACGCGCCGCCGAAGTCAATCCGAAGGAGCCGTCGGACACGAAGAGCGTGCAGCCGGGTCTGGGCACCTCGATGCCGGAGAAGGCGGAAACCACGCATTTCTCGGTGGTCGACAAGTGGGGTAATGCGGTGGCGAACACGTACACCATCAACGGCTATTTCGGCTCGGGCGTGGTGGCGGATCGCACCGGCATCGTGCTGAACGACGAAATGGACGACTTCTCCGCGAAGCCGGGCGTCGCCAACATGTTCGGCGTGGTGGGCAGCGACGCGAATTCGATCGAACCGAAGAAGCGCCCGCTTTCCTCGATGAGCCCGACGATTCTGACGAAGGATGGCAAGGTGTCGCTCGTGATCGGCACGCCGGGCGGCTCGCGCATCTTCACGTCGATCTTCCAGGTGATCAACAACGTCTACGACTTCAATATGCCGTTGAAGGAAGCGGTTGGCGCGATGCGTTTCCATCACCAGTTGCTGCCGCCGAACACGATTTTCACGGAGTCGTATAAGCCGATCGACGGCGACCTTGCCAAGGAGGTCGAAGCCAAGGGCTATACGCTGAAGCAGCAGGGTTTCAACGGCGATATTCAGGCGATCAGGATCGACGGCGACACGCCGGAAGCGGCGGCCGATCCGCGCGGCCGTGGTGTGACGCGGGTGATTCAGTAAGCGGGCCCGCGCATGGCAGGCGGCGCGTCTCGATGGACGCGCCGTATCAAGACGAAGACGGAGACGAAAAAGCCTGGCCTGGCGCCCGAACCGATCGAGCGCCGGGCTTTTTTTCGTCTACGGGAAGCCCATCGCGTCAACTCACCTGTTCGACCGGCGTCAACGTCAATTCGACCCGCTGCGCGCCGCGCAGCACCGTCACGTTGACGGGCTTGTCGATACGCGACGCGTCGAGCGCGCGTTGCAGGCTGTCCACGTCGGGCACGGCAAGCGTGTCGATCGCGACGATCGTATCGTCGGTGCGCAGGCCGCCGAGCGCGGCCGGACTGCCCTTGACGATCTCCATGACGTGTACGCCGCTTTCCAGGCTCAAGCCGAAATAGCGCTGCACGCGGCGCGACAGCGGCGTCGTGGTGCCGGCCACGCCGATATAGGCGCGCCGCACGCGGCCGTGCGCGAAGATCTGCATGATGACCCACTTGGCGGTATCGATCGCGGTGGCGAAGCAGATCGCCTGCGCGCCCGGAATGATCGCGGTATTCACGCCGATCACTTGCCCCGCCGAATTGATCAGCGGACCCCCCGAATTGCCGGGATTGAGCGCCGCGTCGGTCTGGATCACGTCATAGATCATGCGGCCCGAGTTCGAGCGCAGCGAGCGCCCGAGCGCCGAGACCACGCCGGTCGTCACCGTTTGCGCGAGGCCGAGCGGATTGCCGACGGCGATCGCTATTTGCCCCACGCGCAGCTTCGACGATTCGCCCAGTTCGACGTGCGGCAACGGTTCCGGCGAGCCGATGCGCAACACGGCCAGATCGCTGCCGGGGTCGTCGCCGACCAGATCGGCGTCGAATTTCGCGCCGTCCGCGAGCGTCACCTGAATGTGCGTCGCGCCGTGCACGACGTGGCTGTTGGTGAGCAGATAGCCGTCGGGCGTGAACAGAAAGCCCGAGCCGGTGCCGCCGCGCGCGCCGCGTCTGTCGCGCGCGGACGGCTCGCCGGGCAGCCGGCGTTCGACGGCAATGAAGGCGACCGCCTGCTGCACGCGTTCCAGCGCGCCGATCACGGTGCGGGAATAGGCGTCGAGCAGCGCGTCGTCGGATAAGGGGTTGAGTGGATTCGGCCCGGGGGCGTCGGATGCGGCGCGCGACAGGTCATCGATGAAGCGTGGACGGCTTCCCATGGCGATGCTCCGGATAAACAGGCATGCAGATGCGGGGCGGGGCCAGGGTTTTCAAGTGCGGCGCGAGGCGGCGCGTGCCGGCGTGGCTATGAGACACTTTCCCCAAGGCACACGCCGGACACCCTGCCCGCAGGTCGCAGTCACGAGCCGCGCCGCGAACCCAAGGAGACAAGCCGCCATGAACTCACCTTCGACGCCATCGAGCGCGCCGGCCGAACCACGGATCGAATCGCTCAGCGCGATCACGCTCGCCACCGCCGACATGCCGCGCGCCGTGCTGTTTTATCAGGCGCTCGGCTTTCCGATGAACTACGGTGGGCCGCAGGCGGCGTTTACATCGTTCGCGTTCGGCGGTTCGTATCTGAACCTGATTCTCGACACACGCGCGCCGGTCGCCTGGTGGGGCCGCGTGATCGTCCACGTGTCGGACGTCGACGCGCTCTACCGCAAGGCGCTCGCGGCGGGATTGAAGCCCTCGCTCGAACCCTCCGATGCGTCGTGGGGCGAGCGCTATTTCCACATCACCGATCCTGACGGCCACGAACTCAGCTTCGCGAGACCGCTGCGCTAGCGCTCGGGCACTCGCAATCCGGTGTGCGTGGGGACGAACACCTCTCGTTTGGGTCGGTGCGCATGTCATGGCGCAATTCCATGCACGCTTATCCGGGGCCGAAAGCGCGGTACGGGCGGCGAGCAGGATCACGGCGGGCACAATCAAATCGAGGGGACGCAAATGTTCGGCTGCCTTCACCACTATCAGTTGTCTCGGTTCGGGCAGCGAGTTGCAAAATGGTTTTCTGGCGGGCTTGACTGTCTGGCAAGCGGAAAAGGCGCGTATCGACGGGCTGCGGTTTTGGCACGAAGTCGCACCGGTTGAAGGTTTCCCGTCGAGCGCGAACCTGTCCGCATTTTTGTGTGCGAGGCGATGGGCGGAGTTACCCGCGTGCGTTGGTGAATCGCTCACCAAACAGGATAGCAAACTGGTTCATGGCGGATGACCAGTCGAATGCCGCCCGTACTGATTTTGCCAGCACGTTGCGCAGCGCCAGCCAGAGCAGCTTGATGGCGGCCTCGTCGTTGGGGAAGTGGCCGCGGGTCTTGATGATCTTGCGCAGCTGCATGTTCAGACTCTCAATGGCGTTTGTGGTGTACACGACCCGGCGTATCTCGGGGGGAAACACGAAGAACGGCGTGACGTTCTCCCACGCTCGTCGCCACGACTGCACGATCGTCGGGTACTTCGCTCCCCATGGGCCTTCGGCGAAGGCCTCCAGGGCCTGCAGGGCGGCCGGTTCGCTCGCGGCTGCATAGATCGGACGCAGCGCCGCGGCGACGCTCTTGCGGTCCTTGTAGCTCGCGTACTCCAGACTGTTGCGGATCAGGTGCACGATGCAGGTCTGCACGGTCGTGCGCGGGTACGCCGTGCCGATCGCCCCGGCCAGGCCCTTCAGGCCGTCGACCACCGCGATCAGGATGTCCTGGCAGCCGCGCGTCTTCAGTTCATTGAACACCTTGAGCCAGAACTTCGCGCCCTCGGTCTGTTCGATCCACAGGCCGAGCACGTCGCGCTGGCCATCGGCCTGGATGCCCAGCGCCAGATAGACGGCCTTGTTGCTCACCACGCCGTCGTCGCGGATCTTCACGCGCAGCGCGTCGAAGAACACCACCGGATACATCGCCTCGAGCGGGCGGCTCTGCCAGGCGAGCGTCTCGGCCATCACCTCGTCAGTGACCGAACTGATGAAGTCGGGGGAGACCCCGGTGCCATAGCTCTCGGCCAGGAACGCCTGGATTTCGCGCACGCTCATGCCCCGCGCGTACATCGCGATGATGCGTTCGTCGAAGCCCGTGAAACGGCGCTCGTGTTTGGGAATCAGCAGCGGCTCGAAACTCCCCTCGCGATCGCGCGGCAGATCGACCCTGAGCGGGCCGCGCTCGGTGATCACCGTCTTGCCGCTGGCGCCATTGCGTTCGTTGGTCTGCTCGGAGGGTTTGGGCTGACCGGGCCGGTAGCCCAGATGCATGTTCATCTCGGCGCCCATCGCGCGCTCGATGAGCGCCTTGTTGAACGCGAGCATCAGGTCCTGGACCTCGGCGGGCGTCATCGGCCCCTTGACCAGTTCATCGAGCAGCGCTTCAGGCAGGGCAGGCAGCGGCCCTCGGGCCGCTGCCTGCGAAGCGACGGTGCGTTTCTTCTTCATCGGCATATCCATGACTTTGATCCTTCATGATATGCCTCGCCCACGAAATTACGGATAGGTCCTCGAGCGCCACTGTTTCCCACATTCATCCGCTTGGATTGGTAGGAAATTTTAAGGTGGCAGCGGAGTTGATTACGCTCGAGATGCTGAATGCCGTGGATCCGGCCGGATCAGTCGAATATCACCGGCAGATCCTGCCATATTTGAACAAATACGCGAAAGGGTATGCAATCATTGGGCCATAACTCGCAGCGTGAATCCGGTAGCAGATACGGGAGATGTTGCAGCTGTGACTCAACAGATCAACGGAGGACAAAATGGACATGCCGAAAGACTCATTGCGTACAACAGAGTTGCACCGATTTTGGGGCTTCCGCAAGAAACGAATTAAACGTTTTTTGGAATGCCTTGCTTGCTGCCTTTTGCTTTCGTCCGCCTCGTTGGCTAATGCCAACGGAGACGAACGTGCTGTCTGCCCCGCTGTATCGCCATCCATGGGTGTATTTTCCGCAGAGAAAATATACAAAAACTCGGTCGTTTCGATCGAAAAGAACGATGCAGATCACACGATAAACTTATCGATTTACCGACCGAATTCGAACGACTGCGAAAAGACTGTCTTCGCGAAATACTCTATAGAAGGCGGAGCGCCGAATGTCGACTCCCTGTTTTTCATGAATCTCGATGGCAAGCCAAATATTTTCACCATTGTTCATTGGGATGTAAATTCTCGCGGAATCGGTACATACGGAAAATACTACCAAATATTTGCATATACCTCGGACGAACAAGGCCGACTGATCGAAAATAAGAGGGTGGTCGACAACAGCGCAATGACCGGAATGGATGGCTATCAAGAGGGAGAGCAAACCTTGTTTCCCTATAAGACTGCAGGCGCCGTGAAATCCTTCTTCAAGTGCAATAAGGCAAAGTGCAAGTAATATTTCATTTCTCGAACCGAACCGTAGACCCGTGCTGAATCTGTCACTCGCCACGCGGCGCACCTAGCGCAAAAAGGCCGAGCGGCCGATTCAACGCACCACCAACGCCACCACCAACGCCACCACCAACGCCACCACCAACGCCACCACCAATACGCCACCACCAATACGCCGCCGCGGCGGTAACATGGATGACACTTGGCGCTTCGATAATCGAGCGCGTCCGCGTCGCGCTTGCCGACGCGCGCTTAACCGTTTCCGTTGCCAGGAGAGCCGCAATGAAAGAGCAGGATCCGAGACCTGAAGCCGAGATGCTGGCAGAGCGGCAACGCCGTTTCGAGGAGGACCTCATCGATGCGTACGACGAGGAACTCGAAATGGAGGTCGACGACCGCATCATCGACGGCGCCGAAGGCTTCACGCTCGAGCATCGCGAGGCGCGCAAGATGTATTTCCGCGAACTGTTCCGGCTGCAAGGCGAACTCGTCAAGCTGCAGGACTGGATCGTGCAGACCGGCCATCGCCTCGTCGTGATTTTCGAGGGACGCGACGCGGCCGGCAAGGGCGGCGCGATCAAGCGCATCACGCAACGGCTCAATCCGCGGGTCTGCCGCGTGGCGGCGCTGCCCGCGCCGAACAACCGTGAACGCACGCAATGGTATTTCCAGCGCTATGTTTCGCATCTGCCGGCGGGCGGCGAAATGGTGCTGTTCGATCGTAGCTGGTACAACCGCGCGGGCGTCGAACGCGTGATGAATTTTTGCAGCGAGGAAGAGTACGAAGAGTTTTTCCGCTCGGTGCCCGAATTCGAAAAGATGCTGGCGCGAAGCGGCGTGCAGATTCTCAAATACTGGTTTTCGATCACCGACGAAGAACAGGAACTGCGTTTCCAGAACCGCATTCGCGATCCGCTGAAGCAGTGGAAGCTGAGTCCGATGGATCTGGAAAGCCGGCGCCGCTGGGAAGCGTACACGCTCGCCAAGGAAGTCATGCTGCAGCGTTCGCACATTCCCGAGGCGCCGTGGTGGGTCGTGCAGGCGGTCGACAAGAAGCGCGCGCGCCTGAACTGCATTCATCATCTGCTGAGCCAGGTGCCGTATCACGAGATCGAGCATCCGCGTGTCGAATTGCCCGACCGGGTCTATCACGACGAATACAGCCGCCAGCCGGTGCCGGAGTCGATGATCGTGCCCGAGGTGTATTGAGCGTTGAGCGCGCACGGCTCGCTTGCCGCCGGAAAGGCGCGCGAAGCGGGCGGGGTTGGCCGACAATGCGATGTCGGCCCGCGGCGGCGGATTTAATTTCCGTTGACGGATGTTTTGGGGCTGACCGATAGTCTTGGCCCGAAAGGTCCGTTAATTCCAGGCTCCGTGCGTGAACAACACAACCCGCTCTTCCTCATCGCGCGCTGACCATGTCTATTTCAGCGTGCGCGACGATATCTTCGACATGCGTCTCTTGCCCGGCGACCGGCTGACGGAAGGCAGCATCGCCGAGCGTTTCGGCGTGTCGCGCACACCCGCGCGCGAGGCGCTGCAGCGCCTGCAAAGCGACGGCCTGATGCGCGGCTACGTGCGCGGCGGCTGGGAAGTCGTGCCGATCGATTTCAAGCGTTTCGAAGACCTGTACGAGATGCGCAAGCTGATCGAAACCTTCGCGGTGGGCCGGCTGGTTGCCGCCGACATGTCGTTATCCGGCAGCGTGCAGCAGATGCTCGACCGGCTCGACGCCGTCTGGAACGTGCCCCGCGCCGAGCGTATCCGCGAGGGCTGCGAGATGGTGGCGCTCGACGAAGCCTTCCACCAGGCGCTCGTCATCGCCGCCGACAACTCGGAACTGAGCGCCGCGATGCAGCGCGTGACCGACCGCATCCGCGTGGTGCGGCGGCTCGATCTCGTCTACGGCGACTGCATCGACGACACCTACGACGAGCACATCGCGATTCTCGACGCGATCCGCCATCGCGAGACGGAGCGCAGCGTCGCCTTGATCGGGCGTCATATAGAAGGCAGCCGCGCCGAAGTGCGCAGCCTGACCGCCGAACGCCTGCAACGCGCCCGCACTGCAATGGAGCCGCACGGCGCTCCGTATGCACCACCCAGGTTGCGGCGCACCACCTAGGGTCATCCCTTAGTCATCCCGATTTGCCCCAAAGCCCTATGTAGCGGACGTTTCAGTCCGCGATGCGGATTGGCATGGTTTTCGCATAACTGCACGCCATGTATACAAGCAAACTTCTGCCGGAAATATGTCAGCCGACTATCTGAATTCGACCCGCGGAACCCGCGGCATGGCGGTCGCGCCGCATGCGCTCGCCGCGCAGAGCGCCCTCGCGATCCTGCGCGACGGCGGCAACGCGGTCGAAGCGATGATCGGCGCCGCCGCGACGATCGCGGTTGTCTATCCGCACATGAACAGCATCGGCGGCGACGGTTTCTGGCTGATCGCGCGCCCCGGCGCCGCGCCCGTGGGCATCGAGGCATGCGGCGCGGCGGCGCTCGCCGCCACGATCGATGAATACCGTTCGCGCGGCCTTGCCGCGATTCCGACGCGCGGTCCGCTCGCGGCGAACACCGTGGCCGGCACCGTGTCGGGCTGGCAGCTCGCGCATCGCTGGTCGACGGACATGCTCGGCGGCAAAGTGCCGGTCAAGCGTTTGCTGGAAGACGCGATCCATTACGCGAGGCACGGTGTGCCGGTCACGCGCAGCCAGTCGCAGTGCGTGGCGAGCCGGCTCGACGAATTGCGTCCGGTTGCGGGCTTCGCCGAAACCTTTCTGCACGACGATCGCGCGCCCGCTACCGGCGAGCGTTTCGTTGCGCCGCGCCTCGCCGCCAGCCTGGAGCGTCTCGCCGACGCCGGTCTCGACGACTTTTATCGCGGCGACCTCGCCCGCGGCATCGCGGTCGATCTGCAATCGGCCGGCTCGCTGCTGACGCTCGCGGATCTCGAACGACACGAGGCGCGGCTGCGCACGCCGCTTGCGCTCAAGCACTCGCTCGGCACGATCTACAACATGCCGCCGCCCACGCAAGGACTCGTCTCGCTGCTAATTCTCGGCACGCTCGACCGCGTGTTGACGCAGGACATGGACCCGCTCGGTCCCGAGTTCGTGCATGCCTGCGTGGAGGCGACCAAGCTGGCCTTCGCCGTGCGCGATACCGGGATCACCGATCCCGACCACATGCGCGCGGATCCGCGCGCGCTGCTCGAACCGGCGGCGCTCGACGCAATGGCCGCGCGCATCTCGCCGACGCAGGCCGCGCCGTGGGGCGCGGGGCGTGGGCCGGGCGACACGGTGTGGCTCGGCGTCACCGATAGCGACGGCGTGTCGGTGAGCTTCATCCAGAGCATTTATCACGAGTTCGGCAGCGGCATCGTGCTGCCGGGGTCGGGCATCAACTGGCAGAACCGCGGCTGCAGTTTCTCGCTCGACGAGCGCGCGCTGAATCCGCTGATGCCGCTGCGCCGACCCTTCCATACGCTGAACCCGGCGCTCGCGCGTTTCGACGACGGCCGCACGATGGTGTACGGAAACATGGGCGGCGACGGTCAGCCGCAATCGCAAAGCGCGGTGTTCTCGCGCATCGCCAACTTCGGCTGGAATCCGCAAGCCGCGATCGACGCGCCGCGCTGGCTGCTCGGCCGCACGTGGGGCCAGTCGACCGACACGCTCAAGCTGGAGGCGCGCTTTGCGCCCGGCACCGTGGCGCGGCTCGAAGCGCTCGGTCACGAGGTCGAGACGATGCAGGCTTACGACGAAGCAATGGGCCATGCCGGCGCAATCGTCCGGTATCCCGATGGACTTATCGAAGCGGGCCACGATCCGCGCAGTGACGGGGTTGCCGCGGGCTGGTAAAAGCACGCGCGCTTTTTTTCAATCGAACCGCAGGTCCGGCCTATCGGCACGGAGGACGCCGCACGTTTGCCGTTTTCCGGCAGGCATGCGCTCGGTAACTGGAGTCATCATGACCACACGCTCTCAACCCATGACATCCGCGGACATCGGGAACGTCTCGACCTCCGCCGCGCACAACCGCTGGCTTCAGCTCGGACTCGGTCTCGTCTGCATGATGGCGATTTCGAGCCCGCAATACGTCTGGACGCTGATGACCAAACCGCTCGCCGCGAAACTGGGCGTCGCGCTGCCGGAACTGCAAGTGACGTTCTCGCTGCTGATCATTCTGCAAACTTTCTTCTCGCCGTTCCAGGGCAAGCTGATCGACCGCTTCGGTCCGCGCATGCTGATCTCGATCGGCACCGTGATGTCGGGCCTGAGCTGGGTGCTGGCCGCGCAGGTGCAAAGCGCGCCGATGCTCTATCTGACTTATGGCGTGGTCGGCGGCTTGGGCACCGGCATCGTCTATGTCGGCGTGGTGGGTTTGATGGTGCGCTGGTTCCCGAAGCAGCGCGGCTTCGCGGCGGGCGCGGTGGCGGCCGGCTACGGCATGGGCGCGATCGTCACGACCTTTCCGATCGCCACGTCGCTGCAGGCGCGCGGCATCGACGCCACGTTGTGGATGTTCGGCATTGCGTTCGCGCTGGTCGGCTTGCTGGCCTCGCAAGGATTGCGCGTGCCGCCTTCGCACGATAGCGTCGCCGCGAGCGCGGCCGGTTCCGGCGCATCGGCCGTGGCGAATCTGCGTCCTTCGCAAACGCTCAAGACGCCCGTGTTCTGGCTGATGTTCGCGATGATGACCATGATGTCCACCTCGGGCCTGATGGTCACCTCGCAAATGGCCACCTTCGCCGCCGACTTCGGCGTGACCAAGGTGCTCGTGTTCGGCATGGCGGCGCTGCCGCTCGCGCTGACCATCGACCGCTTCACCAACGGCCTCACGCGGCCGCTGTTCGGCTGGGTGTCCGACAAGGTCGGCCGTGAAAACACGATGTTCTTCGCGTTCGCGCTCGAAGGCGTGGCAATGGCGCTGTGGCTCCTGACCCGCGAAAACGCGGTGCTGTTCGTGCTGCTGTCGGGCGTGGTGTTCTTCGGCTGGGGCGAGATTTTTTCGCTGTTCCCCTCGACGCTGACCGACACCTTCGGCACCCGTCACGCCACCGAGAACTACGGCTGGCTGTACATCTCGCAAGGCATCGGTTCGATCTTCGGCGGCCCGCTGGCGGCGCTGATGCACCAGCACGCCGGAAGCTGGGTGCCGGTGTTCGCCACCGCGATCACGCTCGATATCGTGACCGCGCTGCTCGCGATTGCCGTGCTCAAGCCGATGCGCCGCCGCTTTCTCGCCACGCCGCGCGGTCTTTGACGGAACGGCGGCGGCTTGTGCCGGCGCACCATGAATCGTGATCGAGGAGCAGGCATGTCAGTTCAGCTCGCATTGCGCAACATCCGCAAATCGTTTTCGAACAAACTGGGTTCGGTCGACGTGCTCGGCGGTCTCACGTTCGACATTCACGAGCGTGATTTCGTCAGCATCATCGGGCCGTCGGGCTGCGGCAAGACGACGGTGTTCAATGTGATCGCGGGGCTGCTCGAAGCCGATAGCGGCGACATCGTCTATCGCGGGCAGGCCGTGAATGGATTGCGCGGCAAGGTCGGCTACATGATGCAGCGCGACCTGTTGCTGCCGTGGCGCACGGTGCTGCAAAACGTGCTGATCGGCCCCGAACTGTCGAACATGCCGGCGGCGCAGGCGCATGAAATGGCGATGGAGTATCTCAACACCTATGGCCTCGCCGGCTTCGAGAACGCTTATCCGCGCATGCTGTCGGGCGGCATGCGCCAGCGTGTGGCGCTGATCCGCACGCTGATCAACGATCCCGACATCATCCTGCTCGACGAGCCGTTCTCGGCGCTCGACTATCAAACGCGCCTCTATCTGGAGGGCGTGCTGATGGAAGCGGTCGAGACGTTCCACAAGACCGTGGTGCTGGTCACGCACGATATCGACGAAGCCGTCGCGTTGTCCAAACGCGTCGTGGTGCTCGGCGGACGTCCCTCGCAGGTGAAGAAGATCTACGACATCGACATTGCCGCGCGTTCGCCGATCGGCGCGCGCAGCGATCCGAACTTCGCGGGCTATTTCCATGCGTTGTGCGGCGAGCTGGATATCCAGACCGAGGTGAGGGCAGCATGACGCAATCCGTTTCCATCGATAAAAGCGCAGCGGCGCGGCGCGCGCCGCACACACGCTCGCGGCGGCTCGTGCTCGACAGCGGCTGGGGCCGCTCGTTGCTGCAACTCGCGGCGGTGCTCGCGTTCTTCGCGCTCTGGGAAGGCGCGGCGCGTCTTGGCTGGGTGTCGAACTTCCTGGTCGGCTCGCCGGCGAAAATTCTCGACGCGCTGATACGCGACATCCGCTCTCATCAGTTATTCGTCGATACCGGCTACACGCTCTTCGAAGCCATTCTCGGCTTCGTGTTCGGCACGGCGGTCGGCTCGGTGTGCGGGCTCGCGCTCTGGTATTCGCCGTTCGTCGCGCGGCTGATCGAGCCGTTCATCGTCGCGATCAATAGCGTGCCGAAGATCGCGTTCGCGCCCATCGTGATCTTATGGTTCGGCACCGGTTTGATATCGAAGGTCGCGCTGGCGATTTCGCTCACCGCCATCGTCGCGCTGATCGCGGCCTACGAGGCGGCGAAAGACGCCGATCCCGATCTGCAGGCGCTGCTCGTCACGCTCGGCGCCGACAAGAACGACGTGTTCATGAAGGTGGTGGTGCCGTTCACGCTGCCCTACGTGATCTCCACGTTCCGCATCAACGTCGGCTTCGGCCTGGTCGGCGCGGTGGTGGGCGAATTCATTTCATCGGAGAAAGGGCTCGGGCACATGATCTTCACCGCATCGAGCCTGTACGACCTCAACACGGTATGGGCGGGACTTTTCGTGCTGATGGCGATCGGCTTCGTGCTGTACTTCCTGATCGATCTCGTCGAGCGCAAATTGCTGCCGTGGCGGCAGGCCTCGAATACGAGCACGCTGAAGGTTTAAACGCATTCCCGGCAGTCCAATCACTTCTCTCCCAGGACAGGACGATGGCATTCACCGCAAAAAAAGCGCTCGCCGCGCTGACCACGGCTTTGGCGCTGACCGTTGCATCCGTTTCATTGCCGGCGTTGGCCGCCGACAAGAAAGTCACCATTTCGCAGGCGTTCCAGTCGATGCTCTATCTGCCGCTCTATGTGGCGATCGACGGCGGCTTCTTCACGAAGGAAGGGCTCGACGTCACGAGGCAGACGGCGGGCAGCCCGAGCGCGGCGCTCTCGGCGGTGTTGTCGGGTAGCGCCGATTTCTCGCTGCACGGACCCGAGTGGACGGCGGTCGCCGCGGAGAAGGGCGCCGATGTCGATATCATCGCCAACGTCGTGAACGGCGCGGCGGTATGGATCGCCGCCGCGCCCGACGTCAAATTCGACAGCATCAAGGACGTGAAGGATCAGGTCGTGGTGTCCGGGCAGATGCCGACCACCAGCACGTCGCTGTTCCTGAAGCTGCTGAAGGAAAACGGCATGTCGCAGAGCGACGTCAAGCTGATTCAGGTGCCGCTCGGCTCGGAGATCGGGCCGCTCGTGGCCGGGCAGTCGAAGATCGCGGTGATGTACGAGCCGGGCCTCGACCAGGCGGTCGCGAAGGGCATGAAAGTCGTGCTCGGTTTTCCGAAGCTCTATGGCGAGTACGCGTTCTCGTCGATTTCGGCGAAGCGCGGCGTCGATCCCGATGCGGCCGCACGCTTCGTGAAGGGTCTGCAAAACGCGCTGCGCTACATGCAGAGCAATCCGGCCGAAACCCAGGCGATCGCGCGCAAGGAATTCCCGACGCTCGACCCGGCGGTGGTGGACGCGGCCGTCAAGCGCATGCTGACCGAAGGCGTGTATCCGAAGAGCGTCGACATCACGCCCAAAGCGCTGGCCGTTGCGATGGATACGCAAATCGCGCTCGGCAATCTGAAGCAGCAGCCGAAGTACGATACGTTCATCGTCCACAGTTATATCCAGCCCGCGCTTGCCGCGAAATGAACGGCTTTCCGACGCTCTCATGACGACCTTCAATCAAGCACCGACCATCGGCGAGATCCGCGCGGCGCTCGCCGCGGGTGACGCCACCGTGGCGCAGTACGTTTCGAGCGCTTACGATGCCGCGCAACATTCGCAGGCGGCGTTGCACGCATTCTGTTATCTGCCCGATACGCCGCCGGCCACCCTCGCCGATGCCGCCGCGCCGCTCGCCGGCGTGCCGGTCGCGGTGAAGGATGTCATCGATACCGCCGACATGCCCACCGAATTCAACTCGGCGGCCTACAAGGGGCGGCGCCCCGAGCGGGATGCGTGGATCGTGGCCCGCTTGCGGGCCGCGGGCGCGGCGATTCTCGGCAAGACGGTGACCACCGAGTTCGCGTGGCGTCATCCGGGGCCGACGGTCAATCCGTGGAACGGCGCGTTCACGCCGGGCGGATCGTCGAGCGGTTCGGCGGCGGCGGTCGCGGCCGGGATCGTGCCGCTCGCGCTCGGCACCCAGACGCAGGGCTCGGTGATCCGCCCCGCGGCTTATTGCGGCATCGTCGGTTTCAAGCCCACCTACGGCACGATCGCGCGAACCGGTGTGTTGCCGCTCGCGTGGTCGCTGGATCACGTCGGGCTGTTCGCGCGGCGCGTCGCGGACGTGGCGTATGTGTTGAAACTCGTCGCGGGCGCCGATGCCGCCGATCCGCACGTTTCGCACGTTTCGCATGTTGACGCGGCGGCGCGCGGCGCGGGCACGCGGCGCATCGGCGTGTTGTCGAAGCAGGCCGGCGGCGCGATCGAGCCGGCCCAGCAAGCCGCGCTCGACCGGCTCGCGGCGCAGCTTGCGCGCGACGGCGCGGAGATCGTCACGGTGGAGTTGCCGCAGGAAATCTTCGCGACGCCGGCGCACGCGCTGCAATTGATGGCGGTGGAAGCGGCGATCACGCACGGCGATCTGGTCGATCGCACGCCCGAACTCGTGAGCCCCGCGATGCGCGGTCTGGTCGACGATGGGCGCAAGCTGCCGGCCACCGCCTACGCGACGATCAAGGCGCTGCAGGTGCCGATGGCGCAGCGCTTTCAGGCGTGGCTCACGCAAGCCTGGGCGCTGGACGCGCTGCTGGTTGCGCCCGCCACGGGTGAGCCGCCGCGCGGCCTCGACTATACGGGCGACGCCGCGTTCTGCGCGCCGTGGACGTTTCTGGGCGTGCCGGCCGTGACGGTGCCGGTCGGCTTCGGGCCGGCGGGTCTGCCGCTCGGCGCGCAACTGGTGGGCGCCGCGCACGGCGACGCCGGGTTGCTGGCGCTGGCGGAGTGGGTCGAGGCGCGCACGGGTTGGGAAGCGGCGGTGGTGCAGCGGCGCGGCGCGTGAGCACGCGGACAGCCTGAGCGGATCACGCCGAAGGGCCGTCGATGCGCCGTCGACCTTTCCTGGCACCTTCGTCGAGTCCTAGAACACCGCGCGGAACACCCAGTACAAGCCCGCCGCCAGCGCGATCGAAGCCGGCAGCGTGAGCACCCACGCGAGGACCAGGCTGCGCACGGTGGCCCATTGCAAGCCCGAGCCGTTGGCCGCCATCGTGCCGGCCACGCCCGACGAAAGCACGTGCGTGGTCGACACCGGCAAGCCGTACACGTCGGCCGCGCCGATTGTCAGCATCGCCACGAGTTCCGCCGAGGCCCCCTGACCATAGGTGAGATGCTGCTTGCCGATCTTCTCGCCGACCGTCACGACAATGCGTTTCCAGCCCACCATCGTGCCCAGCCCCAGGGCAATCGCCACCGCCACCTTGACCCATGTCGGAATGAACTTGGTGGCGTGATCGGTTTGCGCCTTGAAGTTGTCGATCACCTGGGCGTCCTCCGGCGCGAAGGGCGGTTGCTTCGCCTTCTCCATCAGACGGATCGCCTCGGAGGCGACATACATGTTGTTGCGCACGTTATCGACGGCGTTTTGCGGCACGGCGGCCATCGATCCCGATGCGCCCACCTGACGGCCGATCACATCGGTCAATTGCTGGAGGGCCGGCAAGGTGGCGGGCGTCAACTGGCGGGTGCGCACATACGTCTCGACATCGGCGCGCGGATCGGCCGACGGCGCGGCGCCCTGCGTGTATTTCGCGAGCGTCGCCGACGTCTGCTGCGCGACCGCGACGAAGGTCTGCGTCTGTGCCGGCGTGACCGCCTTGTTCAGCGCATACGCCGTCGGCACGGTGCCGATCAGGATCAGCATGATGAGGCCCATGCCTTTCTGTCCGTCGTTCGAACCATGCGCGAACGACACGCCCGTGCAGGTCAGAATCAGCAGGCTGCGGATCCAGAACGGCGGCGGCTCCTTGCCCTTCGGCTCGGCGTACAACGCGGGAATGCGCACCGCGGCCTTCAGGATCAGCAGCAGCAAACTGGCCGCGAGAAAGCCGACCAGCGGCGAGAACAGCAGCGACCTGCCGACGCCGAGCGCCTGATTCCAGTCCACGCCGCTCGTGCCGTTGGTGCCGTGCATCAACTGATTCATCAGGCCGACGCCGATGATCGAGCCGATCAGCGTGTGCGAGCTCGACGAGGGCAAGCCGAGGTACCAGGTGCCGAGGTTCCAGATGATGGCGGCGATCAGCAACGCGAACACCATCGAAAAACCGGCGCTGCTGCCCACTTGCAGGATCAGTTCCACGGGCAGCAATTGCAGAATGCCGAACGCGACCGCGCCGCTCGACGTCAGCACGCCGAGGAAATTCCATGCGCCCGACCACACCACCGCGAGGTTCGGCGCGAGCGAGTGCGTGTAGATCACCGTGGCGACCGCGTTGGCGGTGTCATGGAAACCGTTGACGAATTCGAAGCCGAGCGCGATCAGCAGCGCGGTCCCGAGCAGCAGATAAGGTAGAACCGAGCTTTCGCGGACCGGTTGCAAATCGGCCAATAAATGCGTGGCGCAATAGACGGCGCCGACAACAATCACGGCGACGAAAACGGCAAGGCCGAGATGACGGCCCTTGCCGCTTGCAGCGCCCGATTGTGGGTACGAAAGTTCCGGCATGACGTGTGCCCCAGGAGTTGGTCGCGGAACTTCCGATGCTGCGGGGCTTGCGTGTCGAAATGATGACGAGGGCGTGACGCCGGCGACGCCGCCGTTGCATCCGCGCTTACGGCGACGTAGCGGAAATGACCTCGCCCGTCGCGCTGCCGCCCAGGCTGCGTTTGTACGCCTGCGCGACGGTGGCGGCGGGCACGCCTTGCGACGGATCGCGGCCCATCGACTTCAGCGTTTCGGCGACCCACCCCGGACTCACCACGTTCACACGGGCCTTGCCGCGCAATTCCAGCGCCGCCGAACGCGCGAACGCCTCCACGCCGGCATTCACGATGCTGACCGCCGCGCTGCCTTCCATCGGCTGTTGCGCGAGCACGCCGCTCGTCAGCGTGAAGCAGCCGCCTTGCGACACGTGCGCGGCGCCACAACGCACCAGGTTGACCTGGCCCATCAACTTGTTGGCGAGACTGAACGAGAAATCGTCGTCGGCGAGGCTCGCGAGCGGCGCGAACTTCGCCGTGCCCGCCACGCAGATCACCGCGTCGAGCGTACCGGCCCGCCGGTACATCGACTCGATGCTGGCCTTGTCGGACAGATCCACGTGCAGATCGGAGCCCTTGCGGCTCGCGGTGACGATTTCATGTTCCGCCGCGAGGAGCTTCACCAGTTCTCCACCGAGCAGGCCCGTTGCACCGACAATGAGTATGCGCATACATCCTCCTGATGCATCGACGAAGCGCGCCGACGCGTGTGTTCAAGATAGTCTCTCCGGGACGTCGCGCCATCGACGTAAAGAACCTGCCGCGTTCGCGCGTTATGACTATTCAATCGCAGCGCCTTTGCGCGGTGGGAACTAATTTTGCTACGCTTTCTAAAGGCGTATTCGAAGGACCACCGATCGAGCGGGAGAGCCCCAACGATGAATCGGAAAAACGATAAAGAGCCGGCCGACAGCACGCCGGCCGACGAAGAGCCTTCGGCGCAGACCGCGTTCGCGTCGTATGCGGCGCCGCTCGTCGATCATGCGATCGAATACGCCAATGCGGTGCGTGAGGATCCATCACCGGAAGATTTCCACCAGTTGCGGGTTTCGCTGCGGCGTTTGCGCTCGCTATGGTGGGCCTTTCAACCCTTGCTCGAGGAGGGCGAGAACACGCGCCAACGGGCGCTGTACAAGTATCTCGCCACGGCGGCCGGCAAGACCCGCGACTGGGACATCCTGATCGCGCTGCTGGCACAGGAGAGCGGCATCGCGCGCGGCCTGACGCCGACCCTGGAGAACGCGCGTGGCGACGCGCTGGCGACGAGCCGGGAAACGCTCTCGAACGCCGACGTCAAACATCTGCTGCGCGAGGCCCTGAGCAGCGCCACCCGCGAACTGAACACCGCGCACGAGCGCGTGCCGCTCGGCAAATTCGCCAATCAACGCGTGGCCGCCTCCGAGCGGACGCTCAAGAAGCGCATGAAACGCGCGCGGCATGCAAAGCGCTCGAACTACACCGCCTTTCACGATGTCAGGAAGGCGGGCAAGAAACTGCGCTATCTGCTGGAGTTTTTCGGGCCGGTGCTCAAGGGCGGCCGCAAACGCACGGTCAAGCGCCTGAAGCAGATCCAGAAGCGATTCGGGACGCTGAACGATATCGTCGCCAGCGAAATGCTGTTGCGTGACAACGCCGCTTTGCTTGCCGCTTCCGGCGATACGGACGCCGTGCTGCAATGGCTGAAGAAGGAGCGCAAACGCCGCATGCGCTCGGCGGCCGGATTGCTGCGCACACTGTAATGCGTGCGGAGTCGAAGCCGGCACAGATTGATCGAAGCCGCGCCCTCAAGCTATGCGTAAGCCTCGCGAGCGTTCGCATGTTCGCGGGCGCTTGCGACGCGCATCCGCGAATCAGGCGCTCCGGCTGCGCCGTGGCGCGAAGCCGCGCAGCGTGACCGCCTCGCTGGCGTCGCCGCGCGCTCGCCGTGTGCGCTTGCCGGTGCCGGGCTGGCCTTGGGCTTCCAGCGGCTCGATCGGAAAACCGCGCCTTTGCCACGCATCCAGATCGCCCTTCAACGCACGAATCCGCGTATAGCCGTGGCGGCGCATCCGTTGCTTGATCTCGGCGGCGGTCGCGCTGTCCGGGCAAATGCAGTAAATCACGAGGTCATGAGCGAGCAGCGCGCCGTCGAGCTGTTCCGGCGAGCGCGGATCGAATGCAAGCGCGCCGGGAATGCGGCGCTGTGTATCGAGCGCCAGCGCCTCGGGGCGAGCGTCGAGCACCTTGGGCGGCAAGATTGGGCGCGCTCCACCGGACTCCGTGCGCGACGCCGCGGCGGACGCGGCGCGCGCGAGGCGGCGTTCACGGTATCGCTGAATCAAGCGGTAGACCAGATAGATCAGCGCCGCGCCCAGCAGCACGTCGATCACGGTGCCGCCGCGCGCTCTGACGAATGCCAGCAGCATATGCAACTGCTGTTCCGCCGCCGCCCCGCCGAGCAGCCAGAAGGTGGCCCATGCCGCAGCGCCCGCAAGGTCCCACAGCGCGTAGATGCGGGCATCGACGACGGTCGTGCCCATCAGCGGCGGCGTGATGAACGCGAGCCCCGGCACGAACTTCGAGATCGAGACGAGCGGCACGCCGAAGCGCTCGAATAGCGAGCGCGCCTTGGCGAGCTTCACATCGACGGCCGGGGCGAACCGGACGAGCGCGGCGATCAGCCCGCGCCCGTAGATGCGGCCGGCGCTGAACCAGACGCCGTCGCCGATGAGCGCGCCGAGCACGGCGGCGCACAGAATCGGCCAGAACGACAGATGGCCGGCGGCGATCGCCGTGCCGGCGAACAGCAGCATCGGCACTGCGGGGATCGGCACGCCGAGGCGCGTCAACAGCACGTTGAGAAACACGGCCGCGCCGCCCCACGTGGAAACCGCCGTGGACGGAATCTCTATCAATTGAGGCGCTCCCGTTCCGGCGAATGAGCGCACGCGCGGCGGGGGCCTGGGCGGTCGCTGGACGGCAGGTGTTTTGGAGCGGCCGGCTTGCAGACCCTTGAGTTCGCCCGTTCTTCCATTCGTTCGCGTGTCCGCTGAAGTCGTATGCCGCTCAGGATACTCGATGGATCTCGCGCCCGGCCAGCGCGGGGCGTCTCCTGCCGAAGTGCTGCAATTTCGTTCAAGACCCGGCGTCCGCGCGTGCTTAATCTGCGTGCTCGTTCCATCGAAAAAGGACAGCACCATGAATGCGCGTTACGCCGGATACCTGTTTTGCGCGCTGGCCATGCTCGGCGTCGGCAGCACCGTCGTGGTCAGCAAGTCGATCGCGGCCGGATTGCCGCCCTTCAGCGCGACCGCGTTGCGCTTCGCGATCGCGTTCCCGTTGTTCGTGCTGGCGATGCGCTGGCGCGGCGTGCGCTGGCCGCGTCTCGACCGACGCGACACCTTGCTGGTGATCGCCCAGGCGGGCGCGGGCAGCGTCGGCTATACGGTGTTGCTCATCAGCGGGATGAAGCTCGCCTCGGCCGCCGATGCCGGCGTGATTGCCGGCACCTTGCCCGCCGTGTCCGCGCTGGTGGCGATGCTCGCGCTCGGCGAGCGTCCCGCGCCCGCGTTGATCGGCGCGATCGTTCTCGCCACGGCCGGCGTGCTGGTGTGCACCGTGCGGCTCGACGATTTCACCGCGCCGCATGCGGCCCGATCGCTCGCCGGCAACGCGCTCGTGTTCGCGGCGATCGTCTGCGAGGCGCTGTTCATTCTGCTCAATCGCAAACTGCGCACGCCTGTCGCGCCGCTGCCGCTGTCGGCGTTGATGTGCGGCATCGGCTTCGCGGTGTCGATCGTGCCGGCCTGCTTCGAGCAGCCGTGGAACGTGCCCGTCGACGTGAGCGCGCTGGTCGGCGTGCTGTATTACGCGTTGGTGCCGACGGTGGCGGGCTTCGTGCTCTGGTATGCGGGCGCGGCGCGTATCAGCGGCGCGGAAGCCGGACTGATGACCGCGCTGGTGCCGGTGAGCACCGTGGCGCTGGCCGCGCTCGTGCTGGGCGAGGCGGTCAGCGCGGCGCAGTTGACGGGCGTGGCTTGCGTGCTCGGGGCGGTGTTGCTCGCGACGTTCGGGCAGATGCGTACCGTGCGCGGCGCGGCGTAAGGCTTCAGCTTGCTTACGTATTGGCGACCGCCACCACGCCCGGGTTGCCGACGATTGCCAGAAACTCGCGACGCGTCGACGGATCGGTGCGGAACGTGCCGATCATGCGCGAGGTGACCATCGTGACGCCGGCCTTGTGCACGCCGCGCGTGGACATGCATTGATGCGCGGCTTCGAGAATCACGCCGACGCCTGCCGGTTGCAGCACGTCGTTCAGCGTATCGGCGATCTGCACCGTCATCTTTTCCTGGATCTGCAGACGCTTGGCGAACGCATCGACGAGACGCGCCAGCTTCGAGATGCCGACCACCCGATGCACGGGCAGATACGCGACGTGCGCGCGCCCGATGATCGGCACCATGTGATGTTCGCAATAGCTTTCGAAGCGGATGTCTTTCAGCACGATCATTTCGTCGTAGCCGTCCA
This sequence comes from Paraburkholderia sp. DD10, assembly GCF_049177125.1. Taxonomy (NCBI): domain Bacteria; kingdom Pseudomonadati; phylum Pseudomonadota; class Betaproteobacteria; order Burkholderiales; family Burkholderiaceae; genus Paraburkholderia; species Paraburkholderia sp. DD10. The sequence goes on from NZ_CP185392.1 coordinate 578,671, forward strand.
CCTCGGAGAAGGTGCGCGCGAGAATCTCGCGCGGGTCGACCTGGTAGCCCGCGAAGAACTCCTCATAAGCGCGCACCACGCGCCCCGGCGTGTCGAGCAGGCCTTCGCGTTCGGGATCGTCGCCGGCCCAACGCAGCAGCACACGAACCGCTGCTTCGGCTTCCTCGCGGCTTGGGCGGCCCGTGGCGGCCGCGGGTTTGATTTTCTTTGTCTTGCTGCTGGTCATGCGGCGCTCCTCTGGATCGCGCGTCGACGTCATGCGTAGCGCGCGGGTTCGTCGTGTGCGGTCATTGTTCCATGTTTTGCGACGAATCGTGACGATCTCCCCTGTCGCTGTCGGGGCGCTTGGTTTGGCCCTCAGTTTGGCCCTTTACTTCGGCCACTCGTCCAGAGCGTCGTTGAAGAGTTCCGCGACCACGCCGCGCAGCCAGGTCCCGCGCGGATCGTTATGAAACTTGCGATGCCAGTGCTGGCGCAGATCGAAGCGCGGCAACGGCAGCGGCGGCTCGACCAGCGTGATCGACGCATGCTCGGAGACATACGCGAAGCCGATCGCGTGCGGCACCGTCGCAAGCAGATCGGTGCGCGCGAGGATGAACGGCAAGCTCATGAAATGCGGTGTTTCGAGCACCGCGCGGCGCTTGATGCGTTTCTTCGCCAGGAATTGTTCGAGCACTTCCTGGCTGCGTCCTTCGGCGCGCACGACCGCGTGACCCGAGGCCACATATTGAGGCAGCGTGAGCGGCGCGCCGGAAAGCGGATGGCCGGTGCGCATCAGGCAGATGAAGCGGTGTGTGAAGAGCCGTTGCTGGAAAAAGTTATTGCCCGACAGGTCGGGGAAATAACCGACCGCGAGATCGACGTCGCCCGATTCGAGCCCGCGTTCCACTTGCGACGGCGACAGCGAGACCGAGCGCAGATTCGCGTGAGGCGCGCGTGCGGCGAAGAGTTGCAGCAGGCGCGGCAGAAAGACGATTTCGCCGACATCGGAGAGCGCGATCGAAAAGGTGTGCGTGCTGGTGGCGGGGTGGAACTCCTGCACATCGAGCATGCCTTTCTCGATGCGCAGCAGCGCGTCGCGGGCGGCCGGGAGAATGGCGAGCGCGCGCGGCGTGGGCTCCATGCCTTTCGAGGTGCGCACGAATAGCGGGTCGTCGAAGTATTCGCGCAGGCGTCCCAAGGCGGTGCTCACGCGCGGCTGGCTCACGCCGAGTTGCTCGGCGGCGCGGCTGACGTTGCGCGTGTCTTCCATGGCGACCAGGTAGGGGATCAGGTTCAGATCCAGGGCGGTGTCTGACATGCGAATCGGGGCTATTGAATAGGCGAATAGAGGGTAGCCCAACCATGCGCACTTGCGATAGTGGGAACAACACCACCGCAACGCCGAATACGAGAACCTATGATTAAGGGAAAGCCCCCGCCTTGACAACGCGCCCACGGCGCAACCATAATCGCCAGAGCGTTCGCTAAACGAATCGGCGTTCATATAACGAACAAATCGGCAGCGAATAAACCGAAGGCGCGCGCCGTATCTTCAACCGGCGATGCCGCCGCGAGCCCAGGCCGGAGACCGTTGCCGCGAGAAGCGCTGTCCGCGAGGACAGCAAGCCCGACGGCACGCAGCGCCCCAACAGGAATTCGACATGATCAACAAGATTTTCGAGTCACTTCAAGCGGCGGTCGCCGATGTCCACGACGGCGCCACCGTCATGATCGGCGGCTTCGGCACGGCCGGCATGCCGTCGGAGCTGATCGACGCGCTCATCGAGCAAGGCGCGCGCGAACTCACCATCGTCAACAACAACGCGGGCAACGGCGACATCGGCCTCGCGGCGCTGCTCAAGGCGAAGCGCGTGCGCAAGATCATCTGCTCGTTTCCGCGCCAAACCGATTCGTATGTATTCGACGCGCTCTATCGCGCCGGCGAAATCGAACTCGAACTGGTGCCGCAAGGCAATCTCGCGGAGCGCATCCGCGCGGCGGGCGCGGGCATCGGCGGGTTCTTCACGCCCACCGGTTACGGCACGAAGCTCGCCGAAGGCAAGGAAACCCGTTTGATCGACGGCAAGCACTACGTGCTGGAAGCGCCGCTGCATGCGGACTTCGCGTTGATCAAGGCGTATAAGGGCGACCGCTGGGGCAACCTCGTCTATCGCAAGACGGCGCGCAATTTCGGGCCGATCATGGCAAGCGCGGCTAAAACCGCGATCGCGCAGGTGACGGAAGTGGTGCCGCTCGGCGCGCTCGATCCCGAAGCGATCGTCACGCCCGGCATTTTCGTGCAGCGCGTGATCGAAGTGCCGCAAGCGGCGCATCAATCCGCAGCCACCGCCGCCTGACCCGGAGACCGACATGAAAAAACTGACCCGCGATGAAATGGCCAGGCGCGTTGCGCTGGATATCCCCGAAGGCGCCTACGTGAACCTCGGCATCGGCGTGCCGACGCTGGTGGCGAACCACCTCGCCGCCGACAAGGAAATCTTCCTGCACAGCGAAAACGGCTTGCTCGGCATGGGCCCCGCGCCCGCGAAAGGCGAGGAAGACGACGAACTGATCAACGCCGGCAAGCAGCACGTCACGCTGCTCACGGGCGGCGCTTACTTCCACCACGCGGATTCGTTCGCGATGATGCGCGGCGGTCATCTGGACTTCTGCGTGCTCGGTGCGTTCCAGGTCTCCGCGAAGGGCGATCTGGCGAACTGGCATACCGGCGCGCCCGATGCGATTCCGGCTGTCGGCGGCGCGATGGATCTGGCGATCGGCGCGAAGCAGGTCTACGTGATGATGGAACACCTGACCAAGCAGGGCGAAAGCAAGATCGCCGCCGAATGCACGTACCCGGTGACGGGCGTGGGCTGCGTCAACCGCATTTATACCGACCTCGCGATGATCGACGTCACCGCGCAAGGCCTCGTGGTGCGCGAGATTTTCTCGGACATCGACTTCGATGCGCTGCACAAGCTCACCGGCGTGCCGCTGATCGACGGCACGCAGACGGCTCGCGCGGCTTAACCCGCCGCGAGGCGCACAATACGCCGCAACGCAGCGTGCGTTACGCTGTTCGCTGTCTGTACGATAGGAAGCGGCGGGCAGCGTCAGGCGCTTATCGTCAGAAGCGCCGCGCACGCCGCGGCGCAAACCTCACTTTCGATCCTCGATCATCGACGCCATCATGCTCGACTCCAGCGCCCGTCTGACCGGCCTTCTTTGCGGCACCCAGCCGATGAACGATGTCTGGTCGCCGCGCGCCACGCTGCAACGGATGCTCGACGTGGAAGCGGCGCTCGCGCGCGCTTCGGCGGCGCATCAGGTGATCCCTCATCGCGCGGTCGCGGCGATCGAAGCCGCCTGCCACGCCGACCAGCTCGACGCCGAAACCCTTGCGCGCGACGCCGCGCTCGGCGGCAACCTCGCGATTCCGCTCGTCAAGCAACTCACCGCGCGCGTGAAGGCGGCCGACGCCGAAGCGTCGAAGTACGTCCATTGGGGCGCGACGAGCCAGGACATCATCGACACGGCAACGGTGCTGCAACTGCGCGACACCTTCGATCTGCTCGACGCCGGCCTGCAAGCCACCTGCGACGCCGTGGCGAAACTCGCGGCCACGCATCGCGCGACGCCGATGATCGGCCGCACCTGGTTACAGCAAGCGCTGCCGATCACGCTCGGCCTGAAATTCGCGCAATGGCTCGACGCGCTGTTGCGTCACCGCGAACGGCTCGATGCGTTGCGCGAGCGCGTGCTGGTGCTGCAATTCGGCGGCGCCGCGGGCACGCTCGCGAGTCTGCGCGATGCCGCGCCGCAGGTCACGCAGTCGCTGGCGCGAGAACTCGACCTCGCGGTGCCGGCCTTGCCGTGGCATACGCAACGCGATCGCATGGCGGACACGGCGTCGCTATTCGGCATGCTGATCGGCACGCTCGGCAAGATCGCGCGCGATATTTCCTTGCAGATGCAAACCGAAGTCGACGAATTGGCCGAGCCCGCCGCGGCCGGCAAGGGCGGTTCGTCGACCATGCCGCACAAGCGCAATCCGGTCGGCTGCGCCGCCGTGCTGACCGCCGCCACGCGCGCGCCGGGGCTGGTCGCCACGGTGTTCGCCGGCATGGTGCAGGAGCACGAGCGCGCGCTCGGCGGCTGGCAAGCCGAATGGGACGCGCTGCCCGATTTGGCGCGGCTGGCTGGCGGCGCGCTCGCCAACATCGAACAGATCGCCGCGGGCCTGAACGTGAACGTGCCGCGCCTTGCCGCGAATCTCGACGTCACGCACGGCCTGATTCTCGGCGAGGCGGTGATGCTCGCGCTCGGCGACAGCATCGGCCGGCTCGACGCGCATCGTCTGGTCGAGCGCGCGTCGAAGACGGCCATCGCCGAAGGCAAGACGCTCTTCGACGTGCTTTCGTCCGAGACCGCCGTCACCGAACATCTTTCGATCGAGCGCTTGCGGCAACTGCTCGACCCCGCTCAATACGTCGGCCAGGCCCACGCTTACGTGGATGCCGCGCTGGCGCTTCATACCGCGCGCGCGACACGCGCCACTTCCAGGGAGTAACCGGCATGCCTTACGCCGCAGTCAACGGAACCGAGCTTCATTATCGAATCGACGGCGACCGTCACGGCAACGCGCCGTGGATCATCTTGTCGAATTCGCTCGGCAGCGATCTGTCGATGTGGACGCCGCAAGTCGAGCCGCTGTCGAAACACTTTCGCGTGCTGCGCTACGACACGCGCGGCCACGGTCATTCGGAAGCGCCGAAAGGTCCGTACACGATCGACCTGCTGGCCGGCGATGTGCTCGGCCTGATGGATACGCTGAAGATCGCCCGCGCGAATTTCTGCGGCATATCGATGGGCGGCCTGACCGGCGTCGCGTTGGCCGCGCGTCACGCGGACCGGCTCGAGCGCGTGGTGCTGTCCAACACGGCCGCGCGCATCGGCTCGCCGGAAGTGTGGGTGCCGCGCGCCGCGAGGGCTCGCGGCGAAGGCATGGTCGCGCTGGCCGAGGCCGTCTTGCCGCGCTGGTTCACCGCCGAGTTCATCGAACGGGAACCGGTGGTGTTCGCGATGATCCGCGACGTGTTCGTGCATATCGACAAGGAAGGCTACGCATTGAATTGCGAGGCCATCGACGCCACCGATCTACGCCCTGAAGTGCCCGGCATCAAGGTGCCGGCGCTGGTGATCAGCGGCACGCACGACGTGGCCACGTTGCCGGAGCAAGGGCGCGAACTGGCGCAGGCGTTGCCCGGCGCGCGCTACGTTGAACTGGACGCCGCGCATATTTCCAACATCGAAAAATCCGAGTCTTTCACGAAGACCGTGCTCGACTTCCTGACGGAGCCGAAATGAACGATGAAGATCGTTACGAAGCGGGCATGGGGGTGCGCCGCGCGGTGCTCGGCAACGCGCACGTCGATCGCTCGCTCGCGAACCGCACTGAATTGACGGAAGAATTCCAGAACCTGATTACCCGCTATGCGTGGGGCGAAATCTGGACGCGTGATGGTTTGCCGCGTCATACGCGCAGCCTGGTGACCATCGCGATGATGGTTGCGCTCAATCGCAGCGAGGAGCTTGCGTTGCATTTGCGCGCCGCGAAAAACAACGGCGTGACGCGCGAGCAGATCAAGGAAGTACTGCTGCAAACGGCGATTTATTGCGGCGTGCCGGCGGCCAATTCGGCGTTTCATCTTGCGGACAAGCTGTTTCGGGAAGAGGATGCGGCGGCGAATCCTTGACGCTTTGGCGGTTTTTCGATGAGCGCGATAAGTACGCGCGCGCCGGCAACCCGGCGCGTTTAATGATGGTCACCTCACCCTACACGCGGTTAGCGCGGTAGGGTGTTTTCTTTTGGAAGTCCATCATGCAAGCCAAACATATGGTATCGAAGGTTTATAGGTGTTTCGCTGGCTGTTACCCCGCCCAATGTGGCGGTAATCCGTATCGGGGTTTCACCGGCTCATGAAAACAAATTTGCAAAAGGTAACTAAGTGAACGAGCAAACCGACGAATACGAAGACGATTTCGATGACGAGGCGGACGACCCACCACTGACAGCCACACAGCAAGCGGCGGCAGATCGTCTGACCGCAGCCGATCTGCGTACGATCGATGGCGCGCTTTTCCGAAATTTGACTGGCAATTACCGCAAAGTCGCCATGATCGTTTCTCTTGCCATGGGTTCAGATAAGAGTTTTTATCCCGATGTCATTGACGTGTTCTATGCACAGCGTCTTAAGCTGATGGTCGAGAGAGGCTTGGTCGAGTCGGTCGGAGACCTGAACCGGATGCGTTATAGCGAAGTCCGTTTGCCCCAAACGGCCGGCGACGAGCTCCTTCCCGGGTTGCAACGGAGTCCAGTAAAGAATGAATGAAAAATCGGGACCGTCTCGCATGGTCCCGATCATGTCCACGCCATTCCGCTCCGCGCGAGCGTTTTTACGCGGCGCGGGGCCCGTTTTCCCTGTCGTCCGCCACCTCACTCGGCAACTGCAAACGCACCGCGCGCAACACCGTGTCCTTCATCACCTCGCGCCAATGCGCGAGCGCCGCTTTATCCATTAGCGGCTCACCGAGAAACGCGCCCAGCGTGTACTGATTGGCGTTATAGAAATAGCCGAGCGATGCAATCGTCAGATAAACATCGCGAGCCTTCACGTCGGCGCGAAATACGTTTTGCGCCTTGCCCGCATCCAATACCTTTTGCACCACCGAAATCGCATAGCCGGAAATCTCCTTGAGCTTCGACGATTTCCTCGCATGCTTGCCTTGATGCAGATTTTCGCTGGAAAGCAGCGTGACGAACTCGGGATGATCGAGGTAGTACTGCCAGACGAATTCGACCATCTGCTCAAGACCATGCACGGGGTCGTCAAGATCGAGATCGAGCTTGCTTTCGGCCTCGTTGAACTGGGTGTAGATCGTTTCCAGTACTTCGACGAACAACTGTTCCTTGCTGCCGAAGTAGTAGTAGATCATCCGGTCGTGCGAACGCGCGGCCTTCGAGATACTTTCCACGCGGCCGCTTGCATACCCCTGTTTCGCGAAGACCTTGATCGCCGCTTTCAGAATCTTGGCGCGGGTGTCCTGCGCCTGTTTCGCGCGGATGCCGGTAGCGCCCGGCTTGCGGACGGCAATGGGACTCATGGCGGTCTTGAATCTCTTTGTTAGCGTCGGTTGAACGACCTGCGCCGCAACGGCTGACGCCTGGGCGCGCCTTCATCATACAGCCCGCATCACGCGTTGCGGAATGCACTGCGCAATCGTGTGCTTCGGCGCGGATTGAATCGTGCCGCAGCCCAGGATGCCGCGTCGCACCATTGCCGCGACCGCCGGGAAACTCATTGCGCAGTCTATTTTGATCGAGTAGATTTCAAGCAAGTTTGGTGTAGCGGATACTACACGAACGGTGAGTGACCGCAACACGGAAATAGGCGGATCACGCGAAAGTGCCTTGAAACAAGGGCTATTCGTCAGCCGGAGCGGGACCGATTGTAATGTCGTATGGGAACCCCACCATGACAGAACATGCGAAGGTCGATTTCGGTGCGGAACGCGTCGACGGCGAAACCGCTTCGACGCCGGGTCCGACCGTGCTCGAGAAGGCGGCGCCGCGCAGCGAGCGAATGGCGTCGAACAAGATCGAATGCAATGCCTGCCCGGTGCTGTGTCAGATATCGGAGGGCCGCACCGGTGCATGCGACCGCTATGCGAATGCGCAGGGGCGGCTGATTCGCGTCGACCCAGTGGTGTTTCTGTCGCGTGCCGCCGCTTCGTCCGACACGGGCGAAAGTAGTACGAATGCCACCGTCGCGTTCGGCGCATCGTCCGAAGCCCACGATTCCGCCCAGGCGGAACAGGCGCTGTTCGTGACAGGCGTCGGCGCGTCATCAACCTATCCCGACTACAAGCCCGCGCCGTTCATCGTGGCCTCGAAGCTCGACGACGTCGACATGATCACCGTCGTCACCGAAGGCATTTTCAGCTATTGCAGCTTCAAGGTGAAAATCGACACCGACCGCTTTCTCGGGCCGGAGCAATCGAACGTGCGTTGCCAGGGCGAAATCGTCGGCCATGTCACGACCGCCGAATACGGCTCGCAAATGCTGAGCTTGGGCGGCGTCCATCATCTGACCGGCGGCAGCAAGAAGGAAGGCCGCGTGACTTGCGACATGATGCTCGCGCTCGGCAACAAGCAAGCCGTGGCGTTGAGCATCGACGGCGGCGCGAATCTCGTGATTCGCGCGGGCGCCGCGCCGATCGTCGACGGCGTCGAAGAGCAGCGCATGCGCGTGGGTTGCGGTTCGGCCACGATTGGCATCTTCGCGAAGCAATGGTTCGGCCATGCGGACGAAGTCGTCGTGGTCGACGATCACATCACGGGCGTGCTGACCGAACACCAGGCGGGACGCTGCCTCGGCATGACGCGCTCAGGTGTGAAGATTCGCGGACGCAAATCCACGCCGGGCCGCTATTTCCAGGTCGCGAATCCCGGCACCGGTTGGGGCGGCACCGACATCCAGGACCCGCTGGCGATTGTCGAAGGCTTCGATCCCGCCGTCGCTAAACCGGGCATGCGTCTGCTGATGGTGTCCACCACCGGCGAGCACGCTCAATGGTATGAACTCGATCAGCGCCTCGTGCCGCGTATCGCGGCCATGCCCGACGCGGTGCGCCGCACGGTCGAACGGATCGGCGAGAACTGCGAGCCGTCGCTCGCCACCGTGCTGTTTCTCGGCGGCGCGGGCGGCAGTCTGCGGGCGGGCGCCACCGAGAATCCGGTGCTGCTCACGCGCGCCATCAAGCAGAAGCTGGTGAACGTCACGTGCGGCGGCGCGCCGGCCTATGTGTGGCCGGGCGGCGGCATCACCGTGATGGTCGACGTCTCGCGCATGCCCGACCGCTCGTTCGGCACGGTGCCGACGCCCGCGATCGTCGCGCCGATCGAATTCACCATGACGTACGACGCGTATCGCGATCTCGGCGGTCATCTCGACGCCGTGCGTTCGCTCGAAAGCGTGCTGGCGAACGGGCCGGAACACACGGAGGGCGCGCCGCTCGCACGGCGAACCTTGGCGCGCCATGCCGACAACCCGTGGCCGCCGGCGATGCCGCCGATGCTCGGCTAAGGCCATCAAGACAACCTCGGCAACCACGGCAACCATCATGGCGACACAATGAACGCAACCCGCACCCGACTCGACGCGACCCGCTGGCATTGGCAGCACGGCCCGATCGATCTGATCCTCAGCGCGGACGGCGAGCCCGCCGCGGTGCGCGCCGCGTATGAAGCGTGCTGGATACGCTTTGTCGAAGTGTTGCCGGAGTTGGTCGGAGAATTGAAGCTGCTTCGGCAACCGGTGCCCGCCGACGCCGCGTTCGACGAATGCCCGCTCAACGGCACGGTCGCGCGCCGCATGTGGTCGGCGTGCCATCGTCACCGCGCGCGCTTCATCACCCCCATGGCGGCCGTGGCGGGCAGCGTCGCAGACGAACTGATCGCGGCGTTCGCGCGCGCGGGCATCGCGCGCGCGTTCATCAACAACGGCGGCGACATCACACTATATTTAACCGAGGGGCAGCAGTACCGCATCGGCGTATTCGCGGACCTCGCGCAATATTCGGGCGCGCGGTTGCCGGATGAACCGCCGCTCGACGCCAACCTCACGCTCGACGCCGCCATGCCGGTTCGCGGCATCGCGACGAGCGGCTGGCGTGGCCGCAGCTTCAGCCTCGGTATCGCCGACAGCGTGACCGTGCTCGCCCGCGACGCAGCGAGCGCCGATGCCGCCGCGACGATGATCGCCAACGCCGTGAACGTGGATCACCCAGGCATCGTGCGCCGTCCGGCTTCGTCGTTGAAAGACGAGAGCGATCTCGGCGACAGGCTGGTCACCGTCGACGTCCCGCCTTTACCGCAGCCGCTGATCGATTTCGCGCTGGCGCGTGGCGTCGAAGCCGCGCGGCGTTTGCAGGCGGACGATTCGATCGAAGGCGCCGCACTGTTCCTGCAAGGGCGCGTGCGTGTGGCCGGCATTCAGCAAAGCGGCGCGCGGATCACGCAGCGCGCGTCGATAACAAAGGAGGCGCCGTGTTCGAAATACGCCGCGTGCTGACGCACGTCGAAGACATCTTTCACGAGTTCGGCCCCGCGCCCGCGCAGCCGCTCAGGCGCGGTGCGATTGCCGTGGTGCTGACGAATCCGTTCGCCGGCCGCTATGAAGCGAACATCGAACACGCGATGGAAGCGCTCAAGCCGATCGGCCTCGACATGGCGCAGCGGCTCCTTGCGGCGATGAAGGTGCCGCATGCGTCGATAGAGGGTTACGGCAAGGGCGCGATTGTCGGCTCGCGCGGAGAACTGGAGCACGGTGCGTTGTGGCACGTCCCCGGCGGCTATGCGATGCGCGAATTGCTGGAGAAGAACGGCGTGCCGACCAACGCGATCGTGCCGTCGACCAAGAAGGTCGGCGTGCCTTCCACCGCGCTCGACGTGCCGCTCACGCACGTCAACGCGAGCTATGTGCGCAGCCACTTCGATGCGATCGAGGTGCGTGTGCCCGGCGCGCCCGCAGCGGATGAACTGGTCTATATCCTCGTGATGAGCACCGGGCAGCGCGTGCATGCACGCGTGGGCGGTCTCGCGAAAGAGGCGGTCGTCGGCAAGGACGGCTTGCGCTGAGCGGCGCTTGATTCGAACCGAACCTTCGAACCGAACCGCCGCGGCGCGCTGAAACATACCCGCGGAACAACGCATCGAAACCGGAGAGCGACATGGCAATCAAGCTTCGCAAGCTGATCGTGCAGGTGGACGAAACGCGCATTGAAATGGGGCAGGCCATCGAGCCGCCGACGCGCCGCGCGGTCGCCATCGCGGTGATCGATAATCCCTATGCGGGCCGCTACGAGCCGAAGCTCGACGCGCTGATCGAAGCCGGCGAGGAACTGGGCGGCCTGCTCGGCAACAAGTGCGTCGAGGCGCTGGGCATCGAGCCGGGTGACGCGCAAAGCTACGGCAAGGCGGCGATCGTCGGCGAGGCGGGCGAACTGGAACATGCGGCGGCGATCTTGCATCCCAAGCTCGGCGCGCCGCTGCGGGTGGCGGTCGAAAAGGGCGCGGCGTTGGTGCCGTCCGCGAAAAAGATGGGCACGCTCGGCACCGCGATCGACGTGCCGCTCGGCCACAAGGACGCGGCCTACGTGCGCAGTCATTTCGATGCGATCGAAGCGCGTGTTGCGGATGCGCCGCGCGCCAACGAAATCGTCGTCGCGGTCGCGGTGACGGCTTCCGGCCGGCCGCTGCCGCGCATCGGCGGCCTGCAGGTGAGCGAGATCAAGGGCGAAGACGGTTTGCGCTGAGTCGTTGCGCTGGCCCCCAAGGGGACTTCCGGCGTATTGTCCTGCCGTCGACGCGTGCGCGCATGGTGCCGCACGCTATAACGTCTGCTGTTCGTGCGTGGCGGGCCAATCGCGACGATCGAACCGCAAGCTGCCGAGGGGCACGATGCTTTCGAATTTGCTGGTACAACTGGTCAACGGACTCGCCGATGCGTCGACGCTGTTTCTCGTCGCCGCCGGTTTGTCGCTGATCTTCGGCGTGACGCGCATCGTCAACTTTGCGCACGGCTCGTTCTATATGTTCGGCATCTACGTCGCGTATAGCATCGCGAGCCGCTTCGGACAGACGGCCGGCGGCTTCTGGCTGTCGGTGCTGGCAGCCGCGCTGGTGGTCGCGGTGCTCGGCGCGCTGGTCGAGATGATCGTGTTGCGGCGCATCTATCAGGCGCCCGAGTTGTTTCATCTGCTCGCCACGTTCGCGCTGGTGCTGATCTTTCGCGACGCCGCGTTGTGGCTGTGGGGCCCGCAAGACCTGTTCGGACCGCGTGCGCCGCATCTTGCCGGCGCGGTCGATTTCCTTGGCCATCCGCTGCCCACCTACGATATCGCGTTGATCGTGATCGGGCCGGTGGTGTTGCTGCTGCTCTGGTATGCATTGACGCGCACGCGCTGGGGCACGCTGGTGCGCGCCGCGACCCAGGATCGCGAGATGCTCGGCGCGCTCGGCATCAATCAGGCGTGGCTGTTTACCGGCGTGTTTTTCGTCGGCGCGTTTCTCGCGGGTTTGGGCGGCGCGCTGCAAGGGCCGCGCATGTCGGCGAATCTGTCGCTCGATCTGGAGACCATCGGCAACGCGTTCGTGGTGGTGGTGGTCGGCGGCATGGGTTCGATTCCGGGCGCGTTCGTCGCCGCGCTGATCATCGCGGAGATCAAGGCGCTGTGCATCGGCATCGGACACGTGACGATCTTCGGCGTCGGCCTTTCGTTGAGCCGCTTTACGCTGGTCGCCGAGTTCGTCGTGATGGCTGTCGTGCTGGTGGTGCGGCCTTGGGGTTTGCTAGGCAAGGCGAGCGCCGCGGTGCGCGGCATGGCCGCGCCGGAAACGCCTTTGCGCCCCGCGGGCAAGCGCCTGAAATGGCTCGCCGCGGTCGCGCTGCTGGTGCTCGTGCTCGCGCCGCTCGCGGCCAATGCGTTTCCCTATATGCCCGTGCTGCTGGTGGAAATCCTGATCGCCGTGCTGTTCGCGACGAGTCTGCACTTCATCATTGGACCGGGCGGCATGCATTCGTTCGGCCACGCCGCTTACTTCGGACTGGGTGCCTACGGCGCGGCGCTATTCATCAAGGTTCTGAATCTGCCGATGGAAGCCGCGTTGCTGCTCGGGCCGCTGCTGGCGGTAGCCGGCGCGCTGGTGTTCGGCTGGTTCTGCGTGCGCCTCTCGGGCGTCTATCTCGCGATGCTGACGCTCGCGTTCGCACAGATCGTGTGGTCGGTGGTGTTCCAGTGGGACGACGTGACGGGCGGCAGCAACGGCATTCTCGGTTTGTGGCCGTCGAACTGGTTGTCCTCGCCGGTGGCTTATTACTATCTGACGCTCGCGTGCGCGGTGCTCGGCGTGTGGCTGCTGCGCAAGATGCTGTTCTCGCCGCTGGGTTACGCGATGCGGGCGTCGCGCGATTCGGTGTTGCGCGCGGAGGCGATCGGCATCGACGTGAAGCGCGTGCAGTGGGCGGCCTTCGTGATCGCGTCGCTGTTTTGCGGGCTGGCCGGGTCGCTCTATGCGTTCTCCAAGGGGACGATTTCACCGGAGGTGATCAGCGTGAGCCGTTCCGTGGACGGCCTCGTGATGGTGCTGCTCGGCGGCTTGCAGACGCTGACCGGGCCGATCGTCGGCGCGGCGGTGTTCACGTGGCTGCAAGACACGGTCGCGCGGCAAACCGACTATTGGCAGGCGCTGCTGGGCTTGACGATCCTGCTGCTGGTGATCTCGTTTCCGCAAGGCATCGTCGGTTTCATTCGCGAGCGTTTCGGCGACGACAACCTCGACCAGGCCGAAGCGAACGCCGCGCCGCCTTCGCGGCGCGCGGCGATCAAGGAGGGGCTATGAGCTTGCTGCGTGTCTCCGGCCTCTCCAGGTCGTTCGGCGGCCTGAAAGCGGTCGACGACGTGTCCTTCGATCTCGAAGCCGGTCAACTGCTGGCGCTGCTCGGCCCGAACGGCGCGGGCAAGTCGACCTGCTTCAACATGGTCAACGGCCAGTTGCAACCGTCGTCCGGCTCGATTCGCCTGAACGATCATGAACTGGTCGGCATGCGGCCGCGCGATATCTGGCGGCTGGGCGTCGGCCGCACGTTCCAGATCGCCGCGACCTTCAATTCGATGACCGTGCTTGAAAACGTGCAGATGGCGCTGGTGTCGCGCGAACGCAAGACGTTCGGCTTGTGGAAACCCGCGGGCTCGCGCTACGCCGATGAAGCGCTCGCGCTGCTCGAACAGGTCGGCATGGCCGCCGACGCGAACCGCGCGTGCGGCGTGCTCGCGTACGGCGACGTGAAACGCGTCGAACTCGCCATTGCGCTCGCCAACCGTCCCAAGCTGTTGCTGATGGACGAACCCACCGCCGGCATGGCGCCGAAGGAACGCAACGAGTTGATGGCGCTCACCAAGCGTCTCGTCACCGAGCACAAGATCGGCGTGCTCTTCACCGAGCACAGCATGGACGTAGTGTTCGCCTACGCCGATCGCATGATCGTGCTCGCGCGCGGCAAGCTGATCGCCGAGGGCGACGCCGAGACGATCCGCAACGATGCACGCGTGCAGGAAGTGTATTTCGGCACCGGCAAGACCTTCCAGCCGCATGCGCCGCTGCACGAAGCGGCGGCGGGCGAGCAAGGACGAGGAGCGCTGCAATGAGCGAGCCGATGCTGAAAGTCGCCGGCCTCAACGCGTTCTATGGCCGCGCGCACATTCTGTTCGACGTCGGGCTCGAAGTCGGGCGCGGCGAAGTGGTGGCGCTGATGGGCCGCAACGGTGCGGGCAAATCCACGACGATGAAAGCCGTGATGGGTTTGCTGCCGCGCCGTCAGGGCGAGGTGCATTTCCGCGGACAGAACATCGCGGCGCTGCCGTCGTACAAGATCGCCCGCATGGGCATGGGCTTCGTTCCCGAAGACCGCCGCGTGTTCGCGGACTTGACGGTGATGGAGAACCTCGACACCGGCCGTCAGCCGCCGCGCGAAGGCGCGCCGCAATGGACGCCGGAAAAACTCTTCCGCCTCTTTCCGAATCTGGGCGAAATGCCGAAACGCCCCGGCGGCCAGATGAGCGGCGGCGAGCAGCAGATGCTCACCGTGTCGCGCACGCTGATGGGCAATCCGTATCTGGTGTTGCTCGACGAACCGTCGGAGGGCGTCGCGCCCGTGATCGTCGAACAGATGGCGAACATGATTCTCGAACTCAAGCGCGAAGGACTGTCGATTCTGTTGTCGGAACAGAACCTGCATTTCGCGGAACTGGTGAGCGACCGCGCGTATGTGCTCGAAAAAGGGCAGATCCGTTTCAGCGGCACGATCGCCGAACTCACGAAGAACGAAACCGTCAGGCGCGCTTATCTGAGCGTGTGATTGCGTCGGCACGCGGAAATTGCGAAAGGAGAAGCAGATGGCAGCAGAGACGTTGACAGGCTTGTCGGGCAAGGTCGCGATAACGAACATCGGGCTGCTGTTATCCGGCGACATCGATCAGCCGATTCTCGACGCGAATACGCTCGTGATCGACGACGGCGTGATCGTCGCGATCGGCATGGAAAAGGACTGCGATCTGGAAGGCGCGCGCACCACGGTCGATTGCAAGGGCACGACTGTCGCCCCCGGTCTGATCGACTCGCACGTGCATCCGGTATTCGGCGACTGGACGCCGCGCCAGAATCAGATGGGCTGGATCGAATCGAATCTGAACGGCGGCGTCACCACGATGATCTCCGCCGGCGAGGTTCATCTGCCCGGGCGTCCCAAGGACGTGCTCGGCGTGAAGGCGCTGGCGATCACCGCGCAACGCTCGTTCGAGGGAATGCGCGGCGCGGGCGTCGGCGGCGGCGTGAAGGTGATGGCCGGCGCGCCGGTGATCGAGAAAGGCATGGTCGAGGAGGACTTCAAGGAACTCTCGGAAGCGGGCGTGACGCTGCTCGGCGAAGTCGGCCTCGGCAGCGTAAAGGGCGGCGAGGAAGCCGCGCAAATGGTGGCGTGGGCGCGCAAATACGGCATTCAAAGCACGATTCACACGGGCGGTCCGTCGATTCCCGGCTCCGGGCTGATCGACCGCGACGTGGTGCTTGCCGCCGACGCCGACGTGATCGGCCATATCAACGGCGGCCACACGTCGCTTTCCTATCGGCACGTGTGCGACTTGTGCGAGCAATCGAGCCGCGCGCTGGAGATCGTCCACAACGGCAACGAGCGGATCGCGTTGCTCACCGCGCGTCACGCGATCGAACTGAAATGCCCGCACCGGATCATTCTCGGCACCGACAGCCCCGCGGGTTCCGGCGTGCAACCGCTCGGCATTCTGCGGATGATCGCGTTGATTTCGAGCCTCGCCGATATTCCCGCTGAAATCGCCTTCTGCTTCGCAACCGGCAACACCGCGCGGCAACGCAATCTGCGCCAGGGTTTGATCGAAGTGGGCCGTCCCGCCGACCTCGTGTTCATGGATCGCGCGCAGCACACCGCGGCGGATACGCTGCTCGAAAGCGTGCAACTCGGCGATATTCCAGGCGTGGGCATGGTGATGATCGACGGTCTGATCCGTTGCCGGCGCAGCCGCAATACGCCACCGGCGACCGAAGTGCCGGTCGTGCTTTGAACGCGCGCCGCGCTTCATGAACCGCCCGGCACCGCTTACGCTGACGGTGAACGGCGCGACGCATCTCGTCAGTGCCGCCGCCGACACGCCGTTGCTTTATCTGCTGCGTAACGATCTCGCGCTCAATGGTCCGAAATTCGGTTGCGGTCTCGGCGAATGCGGCGCATGCACAGTCTTGCTCGACGGCGTGCCGACGCGTTCCTGCGTGACGACCGCGAAGGTCGCGCTAGGCCGCGAAATCACCACGCTCGAAGGACTCGGCACGCGCGCCGCGCCGCATCCGGTGCAGCAGGCGTTCATCGAGGAACAGGCCGCGCAGTGCGGCTATTGCCTGAACGGCATGATCATGACGGCCAAGGCGCTGCTCGATCGCGATCCACATCCGGGTGTCGAGACGATTCGGCGCGAGTTGTCGCGCAATCTGTGCCGTTGCGGCACGCATGTCGAGATCGTGCGCGCGGTGCAGCGCGCCGCTGAACTGCTCGCCGCGCAACCGGCGGCGACGGCCGCACAGCAGGGAACGCATGAGGGAGCGCGCGCATGACGGGGCCGGACTTCAGCGTCGATCGACGCGCCGCGCCGCCGTCGCGCCGGCAGCTTTACGACGCGCGGAACGTGCTGATCGTCACGCGGCCCGCGCAAGCGCCGGTAAAGCCCGCGATCGGTCAGCCGGGTTCGCGCTCGTCGTTCGTGCCGACCGAGGCGGACATGTTTCTCGTGGTGCGCGACGACGGCAGCGTGGTTGCGTTCAACGGTCACGTGGATCTCGGCACCGGCATCGGCACGGCGCTCGCGCAGATCGTTGCGGAAGAACTGGATGTGCCCTTGACGCGCGTTTCGATCGTGCTCGGCCATACCGGCGAAGCGCCGAATCAGGGGCCGACGATTGCCAGCGCGACGATTCAGATTTCAGCGGTGCCGTTGCGGCACGCGGCGGCCCAGGCGCGGCAGTATCTCCTGGCGGAAGCGGCGGCGCGTCTGCATGTCACGGCGGAGCAACTCGACGTGCGCGACGGCGTGGTCCTTCCGCGCGGCGGCGATGCGGCAGCAGGCATCGGCTACGGCGAACTGATCGCCGGGCGGCGCGTGGAATTGAAGCTCGCCACCGATGCGCCGTTGAAATCGCCGGATGCGTACAAGATCGTCGGCAAGAGCGCGCCGCGTGTCGATATTCCCGCCAAGGCAACCGGCGAATTGAGCTTCGTGCATGACGTGCGCGTGCCCGGCATGCTGCACGGCCGTGTGGTGAGGCCGCCCTATGCGGGCATCGCGCAGGGCGAGTTGATCGGCAATAGCCTGCTGCATGTCGATGAAAACTCGGTCAGCGATTTGCCGGGCATCGTCAAGGTGGTGGTGATTCGCGATTTCGTCGGCGTCGTGGCGGAGCGCGAGGAAGTCGCCCAGCAGGCAGCGAAGCGGCTCGACGTGCGGTGGAAAACGGTGCAGGCTTTGCCGCCGCTCGAAACCAGCGCGGAAGTGGAAGCCGCGTTGCGCGCCAATCCGGCGAAACGCCGCGATCTGGTGATCGAGGGCGAGGTGGACGCGGCGCTGGCGCGAGACCCCGCGCGCACGCTCGAAAGCACGTACGTATGGCCGTTTCAGATGCATGCGTCGATTGGACCGTCGTGCGCGGTCGCCGATTACCGCGAGGGCAAGCTGAAGGTCTGGTCGGGCACGCAGAATCCGCATTCGCTGCGCGCCGATCTCGCGTTGCTGATGTCGATGGACGAAGCACGGATCGACATCGTGCGCATGGACGCGGCGGGCTGCTACGGCCGCAATTGCGCGGACGATGTCGCCGCCGACGCCGCGCTGCTTTCACGCGCGACCGGTAGCCCGGTGCGCGTGCAACTGTCGCGCGAGGACGAGCATGCGTGGGAACCGAAGGGCGCCGCGCAACTCATGGACGTGCGCGGCGCTTTAGGCGCGGAAGGCGAATTGGCGGCTTACGACTTCGCGACGCGTTATCCGTCGAACGATGCGCCCACGTTGGCGCTGCTGCTCACCGGCGCGATCTCGGCGGAACCGCAGGTGTTCGAAATGGGCGACCGCACGGCGGTGCCGCCGTATGACTATCGCGCGATGCGCATCGTTTGCGACGACACCCCGCCGATCGTGCGGGCGTCGTGGCTAAGAGGCGTGTCGGCGGTGCCGAACACTTTCGCGCATGAATCGTTCATCGACGAACTCGCGGCGCAGGCGGGCGTCGATCCGATCGAGTTTCGTCTGAGGCATCTGAGCGATCCGCGCGCGATCGATCTGGTCAAGGCGGTGGCCGAAAAAGCCGGCTGGGAACCGCGCAACGTCGCGTTGAAAGAGGCGCGGGAACAAGGCGACATCGCGCGCGGCCGGGGCTTCGCTTACGCCCGTTATATACACAGCAAGTTTCCGGGCTTCGGCGCGGCGTGGTCCGCGTGGGTCGCGGACGTCGAAGTGAATCGCAAGAGCGGCGAACTCGCCGTGACGCGCGTGGTGGTCGGCCAGGACACCGGCACGATGATCAATCCGGACGGCGTGCGCCATCAGATACACGGCAACGTGATTCAGGCGACCAGCCGCGCGTTGAAGGAGCGCGTGACCTTCGGCGAAAACGCGGTGACGAGCCAGGAGTGGGGCGCGTATCCGATTCTGACGTTCCGTGAAGTGCCGGTCATCGACGTGGTGATGATGCCGCGCCACGGCGAGCCGCCGATGGGCACCGGCGAATCGGCGTCGCTGCCCGGCGCGGCGGCGATCGCCAATGCGCTCTACGACGCGACAGGTGTGCGCTTTCGCCGGCCGCCGTTCACGCCGGAAACGATCCGTGCCGCGCTCGCCGATGCGCAAGCCGAGGAAGCGGCGGCGCGCAAGAAAAAGCGCTGGCGTCTGGGTTTTCTCGGCGCATTCGCGGCGGGCGTGGCCGGTTGGCTCGGCGCATTGACGCTCGCGCCGCAAGCCATTGCGCCGATCACGCCGCCGCTCGCGAGCGCCTTTTCGCCGGAACGGGTGGCGCGCGGCAAACTGCTGGCGTCGCTCGGCAATTGCGCCGTTTGCCATACCGCGCGCAACGGCGTGCCGAACGCGGGCGGCAAGCCGCTCGATACGCCGTTCGGCACCGTCTACAGCACCAACATCACGCCCGATGCGCAAACCGGCATCGGCACATGGTCGCTCGACGCATTCATGCGGGCGATGCGGCAAGGCATCAGCCGCGATGGGCATCACTTGTATCCCGCGTTCCCGTACACGTCGTTCAGGAACACCTCCGACGACGATCTCAAAGCGCTCTACGCGTACCTGATGGCGCAAACGCCGGTGCGGTCGCGTCCGCCGGAAACCAGGCTCGCGTTTCCGTTCAGCGTGCGTCCGCTGATGGCCGCATGGAACGGGCTCTTTCTCGAGCGCACGGCGTTCACCGCCGACGCGACGCAAAGCGCGCAATGGAATCGCGGCGCGTATCTGGTGAACGGGCTCGGCCATTGCGGCGCGTGCCACACGCCGCGCAACGCATTCGGCGCCGAGAAGACCGGCGCGGCTTTCATGGGCGGCGGCCTGGCGGAAGGGTGGGAAGCGCCTGCCTTGTCGACGCTTTCCAACGCGCCCGTGCCCTGGAGCGAGGACGAATTGTTCAGCTATTTGCGGCAGGGTCACGCGCCGCTGCACGGCGTCGCGGCCGGGCCGATGGCGCCCGTCGTCAGCGAACTCGCGGCGTTGCCGGATAGCGATATTCGCGCGATGGCCGCGTACCTCGCGTCGCTCAGTCCATTGCAAGCGAATGCCGATCCGGCGACGCTCGCGCGTCAGTACGAACAGGCGAGCGCGATCACGGGCACACCGTCGGGCCTCGGCGCGCGGCTTTTCGACGGCGCGTGCGCGGCCTGTCATCACACTGGCAGCGGGCCGCAATTGTTCGGCGCGCATCCCTCGCTCGCGCTCAACACGAACCTGCACAGCGCGACGCCTGACAACCTGATTCGCGTGATTCTCGACGGCATCGGCTCGCCTGCGCGTCCTGAACTCGGTACGATGCCGGCTTACCGCGACAGTTTCAACGACGCCCAGATCGCCGAACTCGTCACGTATCTGCGTCAGCAGTTCGCCGGCGGCAAGCCCGCCTGGCAGAACGTGACGGCGAGCGTCGCCCGGATTCGCGCGACGCCGCGGGCAGAGCGAACCGAGTGAAGCATTGGCCGCATCGAGCGCCTGATAACAACGACCCGCATTCCCGCATTCCCTTTGATCACGGAGAAACGCATGACCACGCGCGCAGGATGGATGTCCCGCCTCACGATATCGACGGTGTTGTCGCTCGCCGCGTTGGGCGCGAGCGCCCAGCAGACCATCAAGATCGGCGAGATCAACAGTTACAAGGCGCAGCCCGCCTTTCTCGGGCCTTACAAGAACGGCTGGAATCTCGCGCTGGAACAGGTGAATGCGGCGGGCGGCGTGCTCGGCAAGCAGCTCGAAGTGGTCTCGCGCGACGACAACGGCAACCCCGGCGACACGATCCGCGTCGCGCAGGAGTTGATTGCACGCGAGCAGGTGCAATTGCTGTTCGGCGGTTTCCTGTCGAACACCGGCCTCGCGCTTACCGACTTCGCGAAGCAGAAGAAGATTTTCTTCCTCGCCGCCGAGCCGCTGACCGACAAGATCGTTTGGGCCGATGGCAATAAATACACGTACCGTTTGCGTCCTTCCACGTATATGCAGGTGGCGATGCTGGTGCCGGAGGCGGTCAAGCTGAAGAAGAAGCGCTGGGCGCTGGTGTATCCGAACTACGAGTACGGGCAATCGGCGGTGGCGACGTTCAAGAAGCTGCTGACGGCAGCGCAGCCGGACGTGCAGTTCGTCGCGGAACAGGCCACGCCGCTCGGCAGCGTCGACGCGGGCGCGGTGAGCCAGGCGATCGCCGATGCGAAGCCCGATGCGATCTTCAACGTGCTGTTCGGCGCCGATCTCGGCAAGTTCGTGCGCGAAGGCAATACGCGCGGTTTGTTCAAGGACCGCAGCGTGGTGTCGCTGCTGACCGGCGAACCCGATTACCTCGACCCGTTGGGTGCGGAAGCGCCGAGCGGCTGGATCGTGACCGGCTACCCGTGGTATTCGATCGATACGCCGGCCAACAAGAAGTTCGTCGATGCGTATCAGGCCAGGTATCACGATTATCCGCGGCTCGGCTCGGTCGTCGGTTATTCGGCGCTGATGTCGCTCGCGGCCGGCATCAGGAAGGCGGGTTCGGTCGATTCGGACAAGCTCGCGGCCGCATTCAAGGGACTCGGCGTGGAGACGCCGTTCGGGCCGGTCACGTTTCGCGCGCAGGACAATCAGTCGACGATGGGCGCTTATGTCGGCGTGACGGGTTTGAAGGACGGCAAGGGGGTGATGACTTCGTATCGTTATATCGACGGCGCGAGCGTTCAGCCGTCGGATGCCGAGGTGAAGAAGCTGCGCGCCGCGGAGTAGGGTGGGTTGTGCGTAGGCCCGCCGCGGCGGCCAGCGAGCGCCGCGGGCCTACGGAAAAATGCGGCGCGGACCAAAAGGCCAAAAGACCAAAAGGCAAACAGGCCAGCAAGCCTACTCCTCCGCGTCGTGCTCGATCACGAACCGCCTCAGATAAGCCAGCACGGCGGCCTCGACGGCGCGATGATCCGCGGTGCTCTTCGAGCCCGCGTTCTCCTCGTCGCCGAACAGCGAGGAGGGCGCGTCATGCACGTCCACTTCCTGGCCTTCGCGAAACACGCGAATCTCGTGAACGTCTTCGGCGTATTCGGCGATCCAGTGCACGCCTTCGATATGCACGCCTGCGCGAACGGTGGGTATCTTCATGGGCGTCTCCAGACGGGTCGGACCACGGCGCCAACCCTCGCCATTACCATACGCCGTCCACGTGAGCGGCGCGAGTCCCGCAGCCGATTTCGTGACGTTTCGTGCGGTTCGGTTGCCGGCTCGGTTGTCGACCCCCGGCACGGGTGTTGCTGCATGACAGAGGCCCACAGCCAACTGGAGGACTGTCATGCCCGAAAAGAAAACCATCAAGCGTGCCGAAGCCGATAAACGCGCCGGCAAGGCACCCAGCACTCAGGCCGGTGAGTTCGTCAAGGAACAGGTCGACAAGGTGCGCGCCGGCAAGCACGGCGTCAAATCGGCCAAGCAGGCCATTGCGATTGGTTTGTCGGAAGCGCGCCGCGCGGGTGTCGCGCTGAAGCCGCCGAAGAAGGGCACCACGAGCGAGGCCACCCGCAAGAAAGCGGAGAAGGACAGCGCCGCCGGCCAGCACAAGAGCACGGCGAAAAAGAGCGCCAGCACCGAAACGAGGGCCAAGCGCTCACGCGTCTCGGAGAGTGTGCTCAAGCGTGAAAGCGGCGCGGGCGCGTCGCACGCGGCGATGTCGAAACAGGCCAAATCGGCTGCGGCCAAACGCCCGGCGGCCAGCCGTTCGGCCGCGGCAAAAAAGGCCGCTGCCACGAAGGGTGCCGCGGGACGCTCCGCAGCCGCCAAGAAAGCCGCGCGGACAAGGGCTGCACGCGCGCATCACTAACTCACGGCGTAGCGCCCGGCGAGCGTGTGCTTCACAAACGGCGCGGCGGCGCGCAGCGCATGGAGCCGCGCCGCCGCCGCCGTTCAAGCGATTTACTGCACCGTCGCCAGCACGTCGCCCACGGTCTTGAAGAGGTGGGCGATCTGTTCTTCATCGATGATGAGCGGCGGCGAGAACGCGAGAATGTCGCCGGTAAAGCGCACCAGCACACCCGCCTCGAAGCACTTGACGAACGCCTCGTAAGCGCGCGCGCCCGGCGCGCCGTCGCGCGGTTCGAGTTCGACGCCCGCGATCATGCCGAGGTTGCGAATGTCCTTCACGTGCTTCGCGCCGCGCAGCGAGTGCGCGGCGGCTTCGAACGTCGGCGCGAGCGATGCGGCGCGCTCGAACAGACCTTCACGGCGATACAGGTCGAGCGTGGCGACCGCGGCGGCAGCCGCTGCCGGATGCGCCGAATACGTGTAGCCGTGGAACAGTTCGATCGCGCCTTGCGCGCCGCTGTTGACGATCGTGTCGTGGATCGTGCGGCTTGCCGCGACCGCGCCCATCGGAATCGCGGCGTTGTTGATGGCCTTCGCCATCGTGATCAGGTCGGGCGTCACGCCGAAATATTCGCTCGCCGTCGCTTTGCCGACGCGGCCGAAACCGGTGATCACTTCGTCGAAAATCAGCAGGATGCCGTGCTTCGTGCAGATCTCGCGCAGCTTCTGCAGATAGCCTTGCGGCGGAATCAGCACGCCCGTGGAGCCGGCCACCGGTTCCACGATCACGGCCGCGATCGTCGACGCATCGTGCAGCGTGACGATGCGCTCCAGGTCCTCGGCCAGATGCGCGCCCCAGGCGGGCTGGCCCTTCGAGAACGCGTTGTGTTCGAGGTTGTGCGTGTGCGGCAGATGATCGACCGCCGGCAGCAGCGCGCCGGAAAAGGTCTTGCGGTTCGGCGCGATGCCGCCGACCGAAATGCCGCCGAAGCCCACGCCGTGATAGCCGCGCTCGCGGCCGATCAGACGCGTGCGCTGGCCTTCGCCGCGCGAACGGTGGTATGCGAGCGCGATTTTCAGCGCGGTGTCGACCGATTCGGAACCCGAGTTCGTGAAGAAGATGCGGTCGAGGCCTTGCGGCATCAGTTCGGCGACTTTCGTGGCGGCTTCGAACGCGAGCGGGTGGCCCATCTGGAATGTCGGCGCGAAGTCCATGGTGGACAGTTGCCGCGTGATCGCGGCGACGATCTCGTCGCGGCCGTGGCCGGCGTTCACGCACCATAGACCCGCGCAGCCGTCGAGCACCTCGCGCCCGTCGGTGCTGCGGTAGTACATGCCCTTGGCCGATTCCAGCAGGCGCGGCGCGGCCTTGAACTGGCGGTTCGCCGTGAAGGGCATCCAGAAAGACGACAGGTCGTCGATGACGGGGCGCGAAGTCATGGGTTTCTCCTCGAAGTGGTCCCCCAAGGCGACTTCCTTTGGGGCGTTGCGAAACTGTAGCGTCCGCGGTTTAATGGCGGCATAAACAGTTGACGCAGTGTGACGCTAACTGTGTTGGTGGATCTGTGCGAACTGTGTCGATGAATCGCCTTCGTCTCGCGCCCTGTCACGCTGAATCGGCCGCCGCCAGGCTCCTGATCCCGACCATGATCGAACTACAACTTGAACGCGACCGGCGCGCCGCTCCCACGCTCGTCGAGCAGGTCGTGCAGGGTTTCGCGAGCGCGATCGAGGCGCAATCGCTGCGCGCGGGCGCGTTGCTGCCGTCGGTGCGTCAGTTGGCGCACAGCCACGAACTGAGCACCTTCACCGTCACCGAGGCTTACAACCGTCTCGTTTCGATGGGTTTGGTGGTCGCGCGGCGCGGCTCCGGCTATCGCGTGGCGGCGCGCTCGCAATCCACGCGGGTGGCCGCCACCGACTGGCAGCCGCCGAGCCTCACCGCGACCTGGCTGCTCTCGGACGTATTCGCCGACCATTCGGTGCCGATCAAGGCGGGCGGCGGCTGGCTGCCGAACGAATGGATCAACGAGACCGGTTTGCAGCACGCGCTGCGCGCCATGAGCCGGGTGCCGGCGGCGCGTCTGGGCGATTACGGGCATCCCTACGGCTTCGCGCCGTTGCGCGAGCGGATCGCCGAACAGCTCGACCGCCGCGGCCTGCCCGTCGATGTTTCCAACGTGCTGCTCACGCAAGGCGCGACACAAGGGCTCGACCTGATCGTCCGCACGTTGCTGCGCGCGGGCGACGCGGTGATCGTCGAAGATCCCGGCTATTGCAATCTGCTGCAGATTCTCAAGCTGGCGGGGCTGGTCGTGCATGGCGTGCCGCGCACGCCGGCCGGCGTCGATACGGACGTGCTCGAAGCGCTGGTCGCGCAGCACAAGCCGAAGGCGATCTTCGTCAACACCACCTTGCAGAATCCGACGGGCGCGACGTTCGGCATGTCGGCGGCGTTCCGCCTGCTGCAAATCGCCGAGCGTCAGCGCATGTGGGTGATCGAGGACGACGTGAGCCGCGAGCTTGCGCCCTCCGGCGCGCCCTTGTTCGCCGCGATGGAAGGCTTGCAGCGCGTGCTGTACGTGGGCGGCTTTTCGAAGACGGTGACGCCGGGGCTGCGCTGCGGCTACGTGGTCGCCGAGCGCGCGGTGCTGCGCGAACTGGCGCGCACGAAGATGGCGGTGGGCTTGACGTCGTCGGAGGCGATCGAGCGGATCGTCGACAAGGTGCTGCTGGAAGGGCGCTACGCGCGTCACGTGGAAGCGGTGAACGAGCGGCTCAAGCTGGCGCACGCGACGGTGGAGGAGCGGCTCGATTCGCTCGGGCTCGACGTGTTTCACCGGCCGCGCGCCGGCCTGTTCCTGTGGGCGCGCCTGCCGATCGACGCCGGGCGCGCCGGCGAAGTGGCGACCGCCGCGCTCGCGCATGGCATCTGGCTCGCGCCCGGTTCCTATTTCCGTCCCGACGACGCCCCGAGCGCCTGGTTCCGCTTCAACGCGCCGTACTCGACCGACGACGCGCTGTGGCGGTTCATCGAACGAGTCGGGCAGGGCACGCTCTAGCCGCGCTCAGGCGCTCACGCGTCCAGCCCGACGAGCTTCAGCGCGATCGGATACAGCGAGAACACCAGCAGCAGCGCCATCGCCACATTGAAGACGCGCAGGCGCTTCGGGTCCGACAGCACGCGCCGCATCGCGGTGCCGAAGCCCGCCCACAGGCAGATGCACGGAAAGCCGATCACATAGAAGACCGCCGCCATGGCGACGGCGTTCATGCTGGTGCTCGCGCTGAGGTGGATCGTCGTGGCGGCGGTCAGCACCATCATCCATGCCTTCGGGTTGACCCACTGGAAGGCGATGGCTTCATGGAATTTCATCGGCCGGCGTTCGCCGTTCTTCACCTTCAGTTCGCCCGACGTGCCGATTTTCCACGCCAGGTACAGCAGATAGACGACGCTCGCGACTTCCAGCACCGTGTACAGCACCGGGAAATGAACGAAGGCTTCGCCGAGGCCGATTCCGACCGACAGCATCAACAGCACGACGCCCACGCTAATGCCGGACACATGCGGCAGCGTGCGGCGAAAACCGAAGTTGACGCCCGAGGCCAGCAACATGGTGTTGTTCGGGCCGGGCGTGATGCTGGTGACGAGCGCGAACAGAATGCCGGCGGGCAGCGCGCTGAAGCTAAGGTACGACATGGACGTCTCCGAATCGGTCGATGAGGCTTTCGAGCATTCTAGCGAGACAGCCCGGTACAGTACCTATACGGTTTGTGAGATGGTGTCCGGTACGATGAAGCGGGGCAGGCGGCTCATGGCGCCGTGCCGTCGCCCTGTTTTTTATGCTGCGACGCCATCCGCTCCTGCTGCGCGGGCGGCACCGGGTCATAGTGGCTGAACTGGATGCTATAGCTGCCGTGCCCGCCGGCAATGGCGTTCAGGCGCGACTGATAGTCGTTGAGTTCGGACAAGGGCACCTGCCCCGATACCACCACCGCGTTGCCGGCGGCCGCGCGCGTGCCATGCACCTGCCCGCGCTTGGCGGACAGGTCGCCGATGATGTCGCCCATCGCGGCTTCCGGCGTCGTCACCTCGATGCCCACGATCGGCTCCAGCAGAATGGGCTGGGCCTTCAGCACCGCATCGACGAAGGCCTTGCGCCCGGCGGCGACGAAGGCCACTTCCTTGGAGTCGACGGAATGGCTCTTGCCGTCGAACACGGTGACGCGCACGTCCTGCATCGGAAAGCCGGCGAGCGGTCCGCTCTCGATAACCTGCTGGATGCCTTTTTCCACGGCGGGCATGAATTGCCCGGGAATGGCGCCGCCCTTGACGGCGTCGACGAACTCGAACCCCGCGCCGCGCGGCAACGGCTCGACGCGCAGCATCACTTCGCCGAATTGCCCGGCGCCGCCGGTTTGCTTCTTGTGGCGATGATGCCCCTCGGCCCCGCCGCCGATGGTTTCCCGATAGGCGATCTTCGGCGGCCGCGTGACGACGTCAAGCTTGTATTGGTCGGATAGCCGCTCCAGCATGAGGCGCAGGTGCAGTTCGCCCAGACCTCGCACCACCGTTTCGTTGGTGCCGACCGGGTGCTCGATGCGCAGGCATGGGTCTTCCGCGCTGAGCTTTTGCAGAACCTCCCAGAGGCGCTGCTCGTTGCCGCGCCGCGCGGGCTCGATCGCCAAACCGTAGATGGACGTGGGAAAGTCGAGCGGAGTCAGGTGGATGTTGCCGTCCTCGGGGGCGTCGTGCAGCACGGCGTCGAAGCCGATTTCGTCGACCTTGGCCGTCGCGCAGATATCGCCGGGGCCGGCCTGCGTGACCTCCACGTGCTCCTTGCCTTGCAGCAGCATCAGATGGGCGACCTTGAACGGCTGGCGTCCATCGCCGATATAGAGTTGGCTGTCGCGCCTGACCGTGCCCTGATGGATGCGAAACACGGCCATCTTGCCGATATAGGGGTCCATCACGATCTTGAAGGCGTGCGCCAGGACATGCTTGTCGGCGACCGGTTCCGCGCGCACGACTTGCCGGCGTTCACCGGCGTCGCGGTAGAAGAGCGGCGGGTTGCCTTCCAGCGGATTGGGCAGCAACCGGACGAACAGGTCGAGCAATTCCGCGACGCCCGCGCCGTTGGCCGCCGACGTGAAGCAGATCGGCACCAGATGTCCTTCGCGCAGCGCCCGCTCGAAGGGCTCGTGCAACTGTTCGGGGCTGATCGCCTCGCCTTGTTCGAGGTAAAGCTCCATCAGGGCGGGGTCGATCTCGATCACCTGATCGATCAGCGCATTGTGCGAAGCCGCAACCGACAGAAAATCGGCGTCGCCGGCCGGGTTGAAAAAGCAGTCCACCACCTGGCGACCGTTCTGCGCCGGCAGGTTGATGGGCAGGCAACCCGTGCCGAACGTCTGCTGGATTTGCGCGAGGAGCGCCGGAAGGTCGACCTTTTCTCCGTCAATGCCGTTCACGATGAGCATCCGGCACAGCTTGCGTTCCTGTGCCCACGCCATCATGCGCAGGGTGGTCATTTCAATGCCGGTCTGCGCATTGATGACGACGGCGGCCGTTTCCACGGCGGGCAGCGCGCTGATCGACAGACCGCAGAAATCCGGATAGCCGGGGGTGTCCAGCAGATAGACGCGCGTATCGCGGTAGTCGAGGTGGACGACGGCGGAGTTCAGCGAGTGCTGATATTTGCGTTCGAGCGGGTCGAAATCGCAGACCGTGGTGCCGCGCTCCACGCTGCCGGGCGCATGGATCGCGCCGCCCTGGTGGAGCAGGGCTTCGACAAGCGAGGTCTTGCCGCATCCGGCATGCCCGACCAGGGCGATCGTGCGAATGGCGTCGGGGCTGTAATGCATGGCCGCCCTCGTCCGGTAGTGGATGTCGGGCCATTATTGGCGAAAACCGGCCCGCATGCCATACGGGATAATCGCGCACGATCGTTTCCGTCCGCATGTTTTTCACATGCGCGCGAAAGCGACCTATCCTTTAGAAGTCTCGCGCAATCATCTTCCGTTCCCTTCGTTTTCAAAGGAGGTGCGTCATGTCCATGTCCGCGACTCTCCAGGACTG
Organism: Paraburkholderia sp. DD10; assembly: GCF_049177125.1. NCBI lineage: Bacteria > Pseudomonadati > Pseudomonadota > Betaproteobacteria > Burkholderiales > Burkholderiaceae > Paraburkholderia > Paraburkholderia sp. DD10. Next base: position 607,445 of record NZ_CP185392.1, read on the forward strand.
TCTGCGCAACAAGGGTTCCCGGTACGAAATCGTGCACCATCCGTACAGCCATTCCAGCGTTGAAACCGCGGCGGCGGCGCATATTCCCGGCGACCGTCTCGTCAAGACCGTGCTGCTCGAAGACGAGCACGGCTATGTGGCGGCGGTGCTGCCATCGACCTACGCCGTGCGGCTCTCCGAACTGTGGGCGCAGACCGGACGCCGTCTCGTGTTGGCGAAAGAGGTCGATCTGCGGGAGCTATTCAAGGATTGCGACGCGGGTGCGCTCCCGCCGGTATGCGCGGCCTATGGCATGCCGACCTTTCTCGACGAGAGCCTCGCGCGGCAGCCGGACGTCTATTTCGAAGCCGGCGATCATGAAGAGCTGATTCACATGGACACGGATCAGTTTCTGGATTTGATGGATCAGGCCGAACGGGCGCGTTTCGCGCGTCGCATGCAAGGCATGCCGATGTGAACTGTGGGTGCGGGATGCCGAGAGACTTACACAGTGCGGGCTTTGCGCTACGTGCGCTACCTGCGTTGGCGGGGTGGAACTGCGCGCCAGCTCAGCAGCACTGCCAGCGCGAACACCACGTATAAGAGCGTCAGCATCCAGACCGGCACGTCGTAGTAGAGCAGGCGGCTCACCCAGCGCTGGATGAAGCCTTGCGTGCCGACCGAGCCGCCGCGCAGCCAGTCTTCCAGCGCGGTCAACGGACAGACCACACCGACTAGCGACAAGATCGCCACCAGGCCGATCGCGAACAGATGCGCGAGCCGGAACAGCCGGTGGCGCACCCATTCCCAATCGAGGAGCGAGCCGACCCAGATCGCCGCGAGTCCGCCCACGATAAAAAGCGCAATTAGCGCATGCATCACGAGTACCGCATCGGCGAGCCAGATCATGATGTCCTCGCATCATCCACGGTCAACTGTAGACTGAAATTCGCACTGTATCGACGTTGCCGCATCGACCCGGCCGAGTTCGATGCACGGTGGCATCCCCCTTCCCACAAGCGCCTGCGCCGCACCTTCCGGCGACCCGGCGACGAGTCCATTGCGTCCCGCGCTATCGCTCCTGCCCCGTCTCGACCGGCGCGAAGTACCTGTGCCGGACATTGAGCCCTCTCCCACGAGCCTGCCTCTGGTTGCGAACTCACGCCTGAGTTGCCGCTGCGCGTAAACCCCCAGCCCATTCACCTTGCATGTGTATTTTGGCAAACGTATATTTCTATACACCATCAACTATCGCTATGAGATAACAAATGAACGAAGACATTCTTGTTTCGAGCCACGGGCGCGTCGCCGTCATCACGTTGAACCGTCCCGCCAGCCTCAATGCCTGGACTACCGCGATGCGCGAAATGATCATCGACGCATTGCAGCGTTTCGACGCGGACAGCGACGTGGCCGCGATCGTCATGACCGGCGCCGGCGACCGCGCGTTTTCGGCGGGACAGGATCTGTCGGAGGCGCACGACTTCGACGGCGAGCGCGCGGTGGCGTGGGTCAAGGAGTGGGAGCGCTACTACGCGGTGCTGCGCGGCTTGAAGAAGCCGCTCGTCATGGCGTTGAACGGTACGGCCGCCGGCTCGGCCTTTCAGGTTGCGTTGCTCGGCGATATTCGCGTCGGCCATCCGGGCGTGCGCATGGGTCAGCCCGAGATCAACGCGGGCATTGCGAGCACTACCGGGCCGTGGATCATGAGCGAAATGCTCGGCATGTCGCGCACGATCGAATTGACGCTGACGGGCCGCCTGATGGATGCCGACGAATGTCACCGCATCGGGCTGATTCATCACATCGTGCCGGCAGACCAGGTGTTCGCGAAGGCGCTTGAAATCGCCACTGAGCTCGCCGCGAAGCCGCCCGTCGCAATGCGTCTGGACAAGCAGCGTTTTCGCGAGATGACCGAGCCGGGCTTTCGCGACGCCATCGCAGCCGGCGCACGCATCCAGCGTGAAGCCTACGACTCCGGCGAGCCGGCGCGAATGATGGAAGCGTTCTTTCGCGAACGCGCGAAGTAGCCACGCAGCGTCCGTTCCTTTTCATCCTGTGCGGGAGACCCGAGCATGACGCAAGACCTCAACCTGAACCGGCGCCGCTTTCTGCAGGGCGTCGGCGGCGCAGCACTCGCGGGCGCCATGCCGGTACTGGCCGGCGCGCAGTCCAAACAGATCGTCGTATCGGATCCCGGCGGTCCCTACACCACCGCCTATCGCGACGCGTTTTACGCTCCGTTCGAAAAAGCCACCGGCATCAAGGTGGTGAGTGTCGCGCGCGAATCGCAACCCGTCGCGCAACTCGCGGCGATGGTGCAGACGAAGAACTTTGTCTGGGACGTCACCACGCTCACGCTTTCCGCCGATATCCCGTACCTCGAATCAAAAGGCTTTCTCGAACCGATCGGCCTGAAGGCGAGCGATTTTCCCGATCTGATGACCGATGCCGTGACGCCGAACTGGCTCGGCGTCGATGTCTACGCCACCGTGCTCGCGTACCGCCAGGACAAGTTCGGGCAGAACGGTCCCAAGTCGTGGGCGGACTTCTGGGACGTCAAGCGCTTTCCGGGCCGCCGCTGCCTGCGCCGCAGTCCGCTGGACACGCTCGAACAGGCGCTGCTCGCCGACGGCGTGCCGCTCGACAAGCTGTATCCGCTCGACGTCGATCGCGCGTTCCGCAGTCTCGACCGGATCAAGCCGCACGTGAACATCTGGTGGACGTCCGGCGCGCAAGCCATGCAGGCGATCCAGAGCGGCGACGTCGACATGATCTCGACGTGGAACGGCCGTGCTCAGGCCGCCCGCGACGGCGGTGCGCCGGTCACGATCGTGTGGAATCAGGGCCTCTATTCAATCGAGGGATGGGGCATTCCGAAAGGCACGCCGCGCGCCGAATTCGCGAGGCAGTTCGTGCGCTTTTGCGCCGATGCGAAACGCCAGGCGACGCTGACGGCCACGCTTGCCTACGGTCCGACCAATCGCAAATCGTTCGAATCGATCCCGGCCGCTCGCGCGGCGATCCTGCCCACCGCCCCGGACAATCTGCGCGAAATGCGCCTGCCGAGTCCGCAATGGTGGGCGGACAACCGTCAGAAGGTGACCGAGCGCTTCAATACCTGGATCATTTCCTGAAGAGGTCGCGATGAGTGCCAAACTCGAAACCATCGGCATCGCTAAAAGCTACGGTGAAACGGTTGCGTTGCAGCCCACCGATCTGACCGTGCAGGCCGGCGAATTTCTCACGCTGCTCGGCCCGTCCGGCTCGGGCAAGACCACGCTGTTGCAGATGATTTCCGGACTGGTCGCGCCGAGCGCGGGGCGCATCGAAATCGCCGGCCGCGACGTCACGCATGTGGAACCCGGCAAGCGCGGCATCGGCATGGTGTTCCAGAGCTATGCGCTGTTTCCGCACATGAGCGTGTGGGACAACGTGGCGTACGGTTTGCGCATGCGCCGCCAGTCGCGCGAGGAAGTCAAACGCGCGGTGGACGATGCGCTGACGATGGTGCGCATGAACGACTACGCGAAGCGTTATCCGCGGGAACTGTCGGGCGGCCAGCAGCAGCGCATCGCGCTGGCGCGCTGCTTCGCTTACCGGCCTTCGGTGATTCTGCTCGACGAACCGCTCGGTGCGCTCGACAAGAAATTGCGCGAGCACATGCAGTCGGAGATTCGCCGCTTGCATAAGGAGCTCGGCGCGACCTTCGTGTACGTGACGCACGATCAGGACGAAGCGCTGACGCTGTCGGATCGCATCTGCCTGATGAATCAGGCGCGCATCGAACAGGTGGGCACGCCGGTCGATCTGTATGACCGGCCGGCCACGCGCTTCGCGGCGGGTTTCATCGGTCATTCGAATCTGCTCGAAGGCGCTGTCGATCACGAGCGCGGCCCGGCGGGCGAACCGATTCTGCTGACCGCGGGTGGCCGCGTCCCGCTGCCGCAACGTGGCGCCGCCATGCCCGGCTCGCCAGGCGCGAGGCACTGCCTGCTGTTGCGCCCTGAAGCGCCGCGTCTCGTCGAGCCGAAGAGCGGCTTCCTCGACGGCACGATCTCCGACATCGTGTTCTTCGGCAGCGATACGCGTGTTCAACTCACCCTGTCCGACGGCAGTCACCTGAGCGTGCGGTGCGAGCGCGGCCTGTCGCCGTGCATCGGCGATACGGTCGGGCTGGTGTGGGATCCGCATCGCACTACGCTGCTCTCCGCATGACGAGCGCCAAGGAACGACCATGACCATTGCCCTCCAGGCTCAGCCTCCGCGCGACGCCGCGCGTGCGCGCCGTTTCCGCTGGGTTGCGCACTCGATGCGTCTGCTGCCGATCGTCCCGGCGCTGCTGTTCCTGCTGCTGTTTTTCATCGTGCCGGTCGGCGAGATTCTGCAGGGCGGTCTCTTCAGCGCGGACGGCACGTTCGGGCTCGCGCAATTCGAGCGGATCGCGCGCACGCCGGTCTACGCCAAAGTGCTGTGGATTACGTTTTCCATCTCGTTCCTGACCGCCGCGATTTCCGTGTTGCTCGGCTATCCCGTGGCGTATTTGCTGAGCCGTCTGTCGGCGCGCTCGCGCGAGCGGTGGCTGCTGTGGATCATGCTGCCGTTCTGGACCAGCTACCTCGTGAAAACCTATGCGTGGATGCTGCTGCTGTCGAAGACCGGTGTGCTTTCGACGGTCGCGCTCGCCCTCGGTCTCGTTAGCCGGACCAACGGCACGATTCCGTCGCTGACGGGTGTGCTGATCGGCATGGTGCACGCAATGCTGCCGCTCGCCGTCATGACGATGTTGCCGGTCATGCGCGGCATCGACGATCGTCTCGCGCAGGCCGCCGAGACGCTGGGTGCGGAGCGCGGCACGAGTTTCTTCACGGTGTTTCTGCCGCTCTCCTCGCCCGGCGTCGCGGCGGCCGGCCTGCTCGTGTTCATTTCGAGCCTCGGTTTCTTCATCGTGCCCGCGCTGCTCGGTTCGCCGAAGGAAACGATGATCGCGCAACTGGTGATCTCGTCGGTGCTCGAATTGTTCGATATGCGCTTCGCCGGTGCGTTGTCCACGGTCTTGCTGGTGTGCTCGATCGTGATCTTTCTCGTCTACGACCGGCTAGTGGGCCTCTCGTCGTTGACGGGGGAAGTGCGGGACAAGCGCCGCGGCTCGCGCGCGCACGGCGTGAAGCTGGCCTTGCTGATAGCGGCGGGCCGCTTGACGGCGCCGCTCGTCAAACGCCGCATGACGGGCGCGGCGCCTGCCGAGCGAGGCTTCGGGCCGCTGCGTCTCTACACGTTCGCGGTCCTTGCGGTGCTGGTGGCGCCGGTGTTGTCGGTCATTCCGTATGCCTTCACGCGCAGCGACTTCATTGCATTTCCGCCCAAGCTGTTCAGCTTCAAATGGTTCGGCACGTTTTTGCAATCGCCGGTATGGCAGAGCGCATTGATTCGCTCCTTTGAAGTCGGGCTTGGCACCGCGGTGCTGTCGCTGGCACTCGGTCTCGGCGCGACGCTTGCGCTGACCCGCATGTCGCAGCGCGCGAGCAAGCCGCTCTTTGCGTTGCTCGTCGCGCCGCTGATCGTGCCGCGCATCGTGATCGCGGTCGGCCTGCTGTATCTGTTCGCGCGCTTTGGGCTGACCGGCACCAACGCCGGCCTCGTGATCGGCCACACCGTGCTGGCGATTCCCTATGTGGTGGTCACGCTCGCGGCCGGCTTTCGCCAGTTCGACTGGCGCCTCGACGACGCGGCGCGGGTGATGGGCGCGTCGCCCGTCCGACGCATTGCGACGATCGTGCTGCCGTTGTTGATGGCGAGCGTCACCGCGGCTTTCCTGTTCGCCTTCATCGTTTCGTTCGACGATCTGACGATCGCGATCTTCGTGAGCGGCGGCATCAACACCACGCTGCCCAAGCAGATGTGGGACGACATCCAGCTTGCCGTTACGCCGACGCTCGCCGCGGTCTCGACGACGCTCGTCGTTCTGATCGCACTGGTCGTTTTCATTTCCTCACGGCTTCGGCGCACGACGCGCTAACGTACCGTTTCCACGCTATCGACCCATGCACAGCTATTCCCAGTATTTCGCCCAACGTCACCCGCAAGACGCGCTGGACTGCGCGCCGCTGATCGTCGCCGGACTGCGCGATGGTGCGTCGAACGCCGTACTGCATTTCGACGGGCACGCGGTCCCGCGTGCCGAATCCGCGCAACGCATCGCGCAATTGCAACGCTGGTTCGCGCAGCAGAAGCTGACGGCGGGCGACCGCGTCGCGGTAATGCTCGGCAACAGCGCCGAGCATATCCATCTCATCCATGCGCTGATCGTCAGTGGTCTCGTGTGGGTGCCGGTGAATACGAAGCTGCGCCGTGCCGGGCTCGAATATCTGCTCGAGCATGCGGAGCCGAAGCTCTTCGTCTCCGAGCCGATGTTCGACGAAGCGATCGACGGTGTGGCGTGCGGGCCGACCCGCCTCGTTCGAATGCCGGCGTTCGACGCGGGCGATAGCGGCGCCGCGCTGTCCGTGCCGCGCATCGATCCGTTCGATCCGCTGTGCGTGATCTATACGTCGGGCACGACGGGCGCGCCCAAGGGCGTGGTGTTCACGCACCGGATGATGCGAATCGCGAGCGAGGCGGCGTTGCAGGTGGCGGACGTGCGCGCCGGCGACAGGCTGTTTCTTTGGGAGCCGCTTTGCCACATCGGCGGCGCGCAGATGCTGTTGCTGCCCTTTCTCGAAGCGGTCGAGTTGCACGTCGTGCCGCGCTTTTCGGCCACGCAGTTCTGGGCGCAGATTGCCCGCTCAAGGGCGACGCAACTGCATTACCTGGGCGGCGTGCTCGATATCCTGATGCAGCTTCCCGCCGACGCGCAACCGCACGCGCACACGCTTCGCGTCGCGTGGGGCGCGGGTGTGAGCGCGTCCGCGTGGGCGGCCATCGAGTCGCGTTTGCGGGTTCGACTGCGCGAGTGCTATGGCATGACCGAGTGTTCGAGCTTCGCGACACTGAATGCGAGCGGCAAGCCCGGTTCGATCGGCAAGGCGTTGCCGTGGATCGACGTCGAATTGCTCGACGAGAACGGCGAGCCGGTCGCGGACGGGGAGGCGGGCGAAATCGTCCTGTCGAGCCGCGTGGAAGGCACGTTCTTGCCGGCCTATCTGAACAATGACGACGCGACGCGGGCGGCGCTTCGCAATGGCAAACTGCACACCGGCGATAGCGCGCGCCGGGACGCCGATGGCGACCTGTACTTCGTCGGCAGGCGCACCGACAGCATGCGTGTGCGCGGCGAGAACGTCTCGGCGTGGGAGATCGAGCGCGTGTTCGCGCAGCATCCGGCGATCAGGGCGAGCGCCGCGATCGGGGTGGCCTCGGCGATCGGCGAGCAGGACATTCTGCTGAACGTGCAGTTCAAGGACGCCGCGCCCGACTGGGAATCGGTGCATGCGTGGGCGGCGGAGCGTCTCGCGAGCTTCCAGTTGCCGCGTTACTATCGCGCGGTGACACACTTCGAACTGACGCCCAGCGAGCGCATTAAAAAGCACCTGCTGGCACGCGATGTCAGCGATGCATGGGACCGATTGAACAGCGTGGCGGCGTGAGATGCTCTATCGCATATAGATAGTCAATATCTGTATGCGATAATTCAGGCTTGTTAGCACAACGGGTTTCCATCGTGACCACTGCGCCGCCCAAAACTCCGCGTAAGAAAAAGAGCGACCCCACTGCGCTTGTGGAAGCCGCGGCCGATCCAACGGCGTCTTCGTTGTACGTCCAATCGGTTGAGAAAGCGATGACCGTGCTCACCGCTTTTGACGGCAGCAAGCGGCAGTTGTCGCTCTCGGAGATCGCCGCGCTCACCGGCTTCGACATGAGTTCGACGCAGCGCTTCACGTTCACGCTTGCGGCACTCGGCTATCTGTTCAAGGACCCCGAAAGCCGCAAATATGAACTGTCGCCCAAGCTGCTCGATTTCACTTACCACTATCTGACCTCGAACGACCTGGTGAGCCGCGCCACGCCGTATTTGCAGCAACTCGGTTCGGAGACCGAGGAGGCCACGAATCTCACGGTTCTGGACGGCACGGACATTATCTTCGTGCTGCGCGTGGTGAGCCGCAACGTCTTCAATGCGCACGTGATCACGGGCTCGCGCCTGCCGGCCTATTGCACGGCGCCGGGGCTGGCGATTCTCGCGACTTTCGACGACGGTGAGATCGACGACATTCTTCAGCGCACGAATCTTGTCGCGTACACGTCGGCCACGGTCTATCAGCCTCGCAAGATCAAGGAGCGCATTGCGCAGATTCGCAAGCAGGGCTACGCGCACACGGAAGACGAGTACTTCGTCAGCGATATTTCCACGGCCGCGGCTGTGACGAATTCGCGCGGGCGCGGCATTGGCGCGGTCAATATCGCTGTTGCGCGGCCGCGCTGGCAAGCGGATCGCGACGAGCGTCGCTTTGCCGATCTGGTCATATCGACGGCGTCGGCGATTTCATCGCGGCGGCGGGCCGACTGAGCAGCGTAGGGCGATGGGCTCGCGGGTCAAGCCGTTGCGGCGGTCCGCGCCACTGTCTGAAAGCGCTTCAACGCCTCGCCGTTTTCGCGGAACAGGTGCACGTGACGAAGCCCGAAACCGGCCTCGATGGATTGGCCGTCGGTGGTGGTGGATTCGCCCGAGCCCTTTACCTGAATCAGTACGTCGCCTTCCAGATTGACGTGCAACAAGGTCTCGCCGCCGAGATGCTCGACGACGATGACCTTGCCGGACAGCTTGCCCTCCATGCCGCCCGCCGCGCTCTCCGTCAGATGCTCGGGACGAATGCCGAAGGTCAGGACGTCGCCCGCTTTTACGTCCTCCGCGATAAACGGCAGCGTGACCGGCGTGTCGCCGGGCAGCCCGACCGTCACGCCCGCTGCATCCGCGCGCAGTACCTTCACCGGCAGGAAATTCATCTTCGGCGAGCCGATAAACCCCGCGACAAAGCGGTTCACAGGTGTTCTGTACAGGTCGAGCGGCGAGCCGACCTGTTCGACCTTGCCATGATTCAACACGACGATACGGTCAGCCATGGTCATGGCTTCGGTTTGATCGTGCGTGACGTAGATCATCGTTGCCTCGAGCTGCTTGTGCAGCTTGATCAACTCGAGCCGCATCTGCACGCGCAATGCGGCGTCCAGATTCGACAAAGGTTCGTCGAACAGAAACACCTTGGGTTCGCGCACAATCGAGCGCCCAATGGCGACGCGCTGACGTTGCCCGCCCGAAAGCGCACGAGGTTTGCGCTCCAGCAATTGCTCGATCTGCAGGATCTGTGCCGCGCGCTGCACGCGTTGCCTGATTTGCGCTTCGGGGAGCTTGATCATCCGCAGCCCGAACGCAATGTTCTCGTAGACCGACATATGCGGATAGAGCGCATACGATTGGAACACCATCGCCACGCCGCGTTGCGACGGCTCCAGTTCAGTCACGTCTTCTCCGCCGATCAGAACCTGCCCCGAGTCGCAGCGCTCCAGTCCGGCAATCGTGCGAAGCAACGTGGATTTACCGCAGCCGGAAGGGCCGACAAACACCATGAATTCACGATCTGCCACGGCGATGTCGACGCTCTTCAACACTTCCGTTCCGGCAAACGTCTTGCGGATCTGATGCAATTGAACTGCGCTCATGCGTGTCTCCTGCTGATGCGCGCGCCGTGAATCGGCGTGCGCAAGGTAACGGACTCGTGCGCGCCTGTGCCGTGCAACGCAGCATGAACCCCTTATCGAATTTGTTCTTGACAACCGGATCGCGTCCAAATATACAATTGTAAAACTGAAATTACAAGTGAAACGAAGTCGGTAAGAACCTGTGAGACATGCTTCGAACGGCTCAGCCGGCCTTGACCGCTTTGGGCCCTTTTAAAAAGAACTACCCAGGAGACAGGCATGAAAAAGCACAGCACGCAGGTTGCGGCGTTCGCGCTCGCGGGCGTTACCGCATCCTTGCTGTCGGTATCCAACGCGTCCGCCTGGACGCTGAAGGAGGCAGCCGAGCCCTATTCGGGCACCACCATCAAAGCCATATTTCTCGACCGGCCGGGTTACAAGGCCGCGTCGAAACTGATTCCGCAGTTTGAGAAGGAAACCGGCATCAAGGTTCGTACCGAAGTGGTCCCTTATGAGAGCACCCGCGAAAAAGAGGTGCTCAACTTCGTGGGCGGCGGCGATCAGGACGTGGTGCTGGTGGACGTGGTGTGGATCGGCGAGTTCGCGAGCAACAAGTGGCTGGTTCCCATCAAGACGTTCACCGACAACCCCAAACTGGCCGACCCCAAACTCAATCTGCCGGGCTTCTTTCCGATCCTGCTCGATTCGTTCGGCACATGGGACAAGATCACCTACGGTCTGCCGTTCGATAATTACTCGGGCCTGATGTTCTACAACAAATGCATGTTGAAGGACGCGGGTTTCAACGAGCCGCCGAAAACCTGGGACGAGCTACTCAACGTCTATGCGCCGAAGCTCACGAAGCCCGAGAAAAACCAGTTTGCGTTCGCACTGCAATCGCGCCGTGGCGAAACACAATCGGCCGATAGCTTCATGCGCGTGCTGTGGCCGAACGGCGGCTCATTGCTCGATGCGAAGTTCAAATCGAATCTCATGTCGCCGCAATCGCAGGCGGGACTCGATTATCGGCAGAAGCTGATGAAATACATGCCGCCGGGCATTGTCGATTTCGACCATGCGGAAGCGGTGAACGCGCTCGCGCAAGGACAGGTCGCCATGATCACCGAGTGGTCCGCGTTTTATCCGACGCTAACCGATCCGAGCAAGTCGAAGATCGGCAACTGTCTCGCGATCACGGCTGAGCCGAAGGGAGCCGCCGGACTCAAACCCGCGCTCGGCGGTTTCTCGCTCGCGGTGAATGCCAAGTCGAATGCAAAGAAACAGGCGGCGTCGTGGCTCTTCATTCAGTGGATCACCTCCGAGGAAATGGCGAAACCGTATCTCGATGCGGGCGGCGTCAGCGGCCGCACGGCGGTCTATAAAGACCCGGCGGTGCAGAGCAAGTATCCGTTCGTCAAACCGATGGTGGAGTCGTGGCAGGGCGGCGTGCCCGACTATCGGCCGCGCTTCCCGGAATGGCCGGCGGTGTCCGAGGTGATCGGCGAGTGGGGCAGCAAGATCATGCTCGGGCAGGTTTCGGTCAAGGACGGTGCGCAGACCATCGGCGCCAAGACGGAAGAAATCCTGAAGAAAGCGGGTTATTACGACGGCAAGAAGGCCTTGTTGAAGTAACACCGCGGCGAGCGAGGCCGCGTGTGCAATGCCTCGCTCGCTGACGCAAGCCAACTTGCGGAGACGATTCATGCTGAAGTCCACGGTTCCACCAGCGAGCGGCGCAGCGCGAGCGCCGCGGCGTGCGCGCTTTCGCTTCATGCCGCGCTCGCCTGCGTTCTGGTTTCTGTTCCCCGCGGTGGCGGCGCTGGCGATCATCGGCATCTATCCGCTGCTGCTCGCGCTTTACAACTCGTTTCATCGGTACAAGCTCGCGGATCTCGCCGGGGGCACGCCCTTCGTCGGACTCGACAACTACACGGCCACGTTGGCCGATCCATCGTTCTGGGGCGCGCTCGGCCGTACGGTGCTGTTTCTCTGCATGACCTTGCCGATCGAGATCGCGCTCGGTCTGTTCGCGGCGTTGATGCTGCACCGCACGGCGTTGCCGTGGTTGCGCGTGGCGGCCCGCGTGGGCCTCGTGATTCCGATGGCAACCACGTATGCGGTAGTCGGACTGATCGGCCGGCTGATCTTCAATCGCCAGTTCGGCGTGGTCAATTATTTGCTGAGCTTCTTCGGTATTCCGCCGCTCGACTGGCTCGCCGATCCCACGCTCGCGGTGATCTCCGTGATGATCATGGACATCTGGCAATGGACGCCGTTTTGCGCACTGATCCTGCTCGCGGGCCTTGCAATGGTCCCGAAGGAAGCGGAAGAAGCCGCGCGGCTCGAAACCCCGAAGTGGAGCAAGATTTTGTGGCACCTGCAGCGTCCCTATCTGTTGCCGGGGCTCACCGCGATCCTGATTCTGCGCTCCGCCGACATGCTCAAGATGTTCGACGCCGTGTTCACCATGACGCGCGGCGGGCCGGGCACGGCCACCGAATTCATCAGCATCTACATTCAGCGCGTTGCGTTCCGGCTGTTCGATCAGGGCATGGCGTCGGCCCAGGCAATCTTGCTGTTGATCCTCACGATCATGCTATCGCGGCTTTATATTCGCTTTGTTTATCGGGAGGCTGTGTGAGCACATCGACGGATACCAGCACCAGTGCGTTGCCGTTGCCGTTGTCGCTGCGCGCCCGCCGCGCGAGAAATGCGCGTCGCCGTGCGACGCTCTGGCATGCGATCGGCTTGCTGATCGTATTCCTCTCGTCGGTATTCCCGTTCTACTGGATGGTCACGACCAGCTTGAAGAGCCAGGCCGATGCGCTCGCGGTGCCGCCCGTCTGGTTCTTCACGCCGACAATCGCGCACTACACCGACGCGCTCTTTGAACACGACGTGGCCCAGAGCCTGTTGAACTCGCTGATCGTGGCGAGCAGCGCGACGTTTCTCTCCATCCTGCTCGGCACGCCGGCAGCCTACGCGCTCGCCCGCTTCGAGTTTCGCGGCAAGGAAGACCTGTGGTTCTGGTTTATCTCGAACCGGATGGTGAGCCCCGTGGTGCTCGCGGTGCCGTTTTTCCTGATCGCGACCAAGCTCGACCTCGTCGATACGCACATCGTTCTGATCCTGCTGTACCTGACGTTCTCGCTGCCTATCGTCGTATGGATCTGCACCGACCAGTTCCGCAACATACCGGTCGAACTCGATGAAGCCGCGCGGCTGGACGGTGCGTCGCCGTGGCGTGTGTTCTGGCGCATCAACCTGCCTCTCGCGATGCCGGGCATCGTGGTGTCCGCGATCTTCGCGTTCATCTTTTCGTGGAACGACCTGCTCTATGCACTGGTGCTGACACGCACCGACGCGATCACGTCGCCGGTTGCCGCCACCAGTTACATGAGCGGCTACGAGTTGCCGTGGGGCGAAATCATGGCGACAGGTACGCTGATTGTGTTGCCGATGGTCGTTTTTGCGCTGGCGGTATCGGGCCGGCTGGTGCAAGGGCTTACGATGGGCGCGGTGAAATGAACGCTGACGCGGTCGACGGTGAATTACCATCGCGCTATTTACATCGAAAGCATCGAAAGCGAACCTATCCATGACCAGATCCGCGCCATCCGCTGTTGCGTCGCTGCCCGAATTCCCTGTCGATACCGAGGAGGAATTGCAGGCGCGCGTCGCATGGCATTACTACGTGGGCAACCTCACGCAACAGGAGATTGCACACCTGATCGGCAGCAATCGCGTGCGCGTGAACCGGCTGCTCGCCGCGAGCCGCGAATCGGGAATGGTGCAGATCACCATCAACAGCCGGCTCGCACCGTGCGTGGCGCTGGAAGAGTCGCTTGCCAAACGCTTCGGCCTGGAGGCCGCGGTGGTGGTGCCCAGCGGCGGCGATGCCGAAGGCAACATGGCCGCGATCGGGATTGGCGCGGCGAACTACCTGGCGCGGCAGATCGAGGCGGGGCAGACCATCGGGCTCGGTTGGGGCCGCACGATCCGCGCCGTATTGCGGGCGCTGCCGCATCGGGCTTATGGACCGTTATCCGCGGTGTCGTTGCAGGGTGGGCTGTCGCATTGTCCGAGCATCAATACGTTCGACATCGTGTCCGACTTCGCCGACTTATGTCAGGCCGATGGTTTCCTGTTCCCGGCGCCGATCTACGTGAGCAGCCAGGCGGTGCGTGACATGCTGCTGCGGGAAGATGCGGTTCGCGAGACCTATGAACGTGCCCGGAAATCGGATCTCGCGCTGCTGACATGCGGCGACCTGGCGGAATCGCTGGTGGTGACATATGGCATCACCGATCCCGAGCAGGTTCGGGCACTGAAGAAAGCGGGCGCGGTGGGCGACATGCTCGGCCACTTCATGGACGCCGACGGCGAGGCCATCGACCATCCGCTGAACCGTCGCACGGTTGCCGTCACGCTCGACGATCTGCGCAAGATTCGCCGCGTGATTCTGGTGAGCGGCGGCGCGAAAAAGTTTGCCGTGACGCGGGCCGCGTTGCGCGGACGATATCCGTCGGTGCTGGTGACCGATGAAGACACGGCTCGCCGTCTCTGCGATGAACCTTGAAGCAATGATGAACCGGTTTTGATGCATTCAGCGCATGGATCGAATGCAGGAGAGCACGGCCTTCGACGCGGTTCTATTTCCTTTATCCCTTAGTAGAGGGCTTTAGCCATGGAAGCACTGGTTCTCGAAGAAGCGCATCGCATCAGCCTGCGCCCGTTCACGCTGCCGCAAGTCGTGGGTCCGCGCGACGTGCGCATCCGTATCAATACGGTGGGTATTTGCGGCAGCGACATTCATTACTATCAGCACGGGCGCATCGGACCGTTTGTCGTCAACGAACCCATGGTGCTCGGCCACGAAGCGGCCGGCACCGTGGTGCAGATCGGCGACGAGGTCACGCATCTAAAGGTGGGCGACCGCGTCTGCATGGAGCCCGGCGTGCCTGACATGGAATCGCGCGCGGCGCGCGAAGGCGTGTATAACCTCGATCCGAGCGTGCGCTTCTGGGCGACACCGCCGGTGCATGGCTGCCTCACGCCCTCCGTCGTGCATCCCGCCGCATTCACGTTCAAGCTGCCGGACAACGTCAGCTTTGCCGAAGGCGCGATTGTCGAACCGTTGGCGATCGGCATGCAGGCGGCGACGAAGGCGAAGATAAAACCGGGGGACGTGGCCGTTATTCTGGGCGCGGGCACCATCGGCATGATGTGCGCGCTGGCCGCGCTCGCCGGGGGTTGCAGCCGCGCGATCGTATGCGATCTGGTGCCTGAGAAGCTCGAACTGATCGGCAAGGTCCAGGGCGTGACGGCGGTCGACATCCGCGACCGGAAGCCGAAGGATGTCGTCGCGGAACTCACCGATGGGTGGGGCGCGAACGTCGTCTTTGAAGCCAGCGGCAACGAAAGAGCATTTGATGGCATTGCCGATTTGCTGTGTCCCGGCGGTTGCCTCGTGCTCGTCGGAATGCCGCAGCGCGCGGTGGCCGTGGACATCGTGGCGGTGCAGGTCAAGGAATTGCGCATCGAATCGGTGTTCCGCTACGCCAATATGTTCCCGCGCGCGATCCAGTTGATCGCTTCTGGCCGGCTCGACGTCAAACCGTTCGTTTCGCGTTCGTTCGCTTTTGCGGATGGCGTGAAGGCATTCGAGGAAGCGGCAAGCGGCAACCCCAGCGACGTCAAGGTGCAGATCGTTCTGGAGTGAGCGGGTGAAAGGCGCGTTTCTCGGCGAAGTACTCCGTCGCCATCAGTTTGAAGGCGGTGACGGCGGGGTTGTCCTGATCGGAGCGCCAGGCCATGCTCATTTCGGCCTGAGTGGAGTTGTTGGCAATGGACCTGAACTCGACGTTGTCGTAGTGGAATCGTTGCGCGGAGGCTGGAAGAATTCCCACGCCCAGCCCCGCGCGAACCAGGGACAAGATCGTCGGCGTCTGATCGATGTACTGGGTAATGTTGAGTTGCACGTCCTCGGCGGCGAGCATGCTCATGATCCGGTCATGAAAGTACTTGCCGTGGAGGGGTGAGTGCATGATGAATGGCTGATTGTGCAATTGTTTGAGTTCAATCCGCTTATGCCGGCAGAGTGCGTGCCCTTTCGGTAAAGCGACAATCAGCGGTTCTTCCTCCACCAGCAGAAACTCCAGTTTCTGCCGCGAAGTGATGGGCCGGAGAAATCCCAGATCGATGGTATTCGCGGAGAAGGCTTCGATCTGCGCGACGGAGATCAGTTCGAGCAGCACCACGTCGATGTCGGGCAAGACATTCTTTGCGGCGACCAATAACCCCGGTATCAATTCGTAGCCGGCCGCGCCGGTGAAGCCGATCCGCACGCGGCCCGTTTTTCCCTTGCTCGCGCGCCGGACCGTGCTCTCAGCTTGCTCGGAGAGGTTCAGCAGCCGTGTCGCATCCGCGAGGAACACGCGCCCTTCCGTGGTCAGCTTGACCGTGCGGCCAACCCGCTCAAACAGCTTGACCCCCAGATTGTCTTCCAGCAAGTGAATCTGTCTGCTTAACGGCGGCTGTGTCATGTTCAGCAGTGCCGCGGCGCGTCTGAAATTCAATTCAGTCGCCGCGGTGACGAAGCAACGTACCTGTGCGAGATCGAGCATTCTGTGTCGACGTGAAGGGATAAGTCGACGGTCATTATAGGTGCGGACGTTGGAATACGTGCCGTGGCCTTCGCCGGCGCGACGCGCTAGCCTGCTCGACGGTTACGTGGTCAGGCTGCCTTCGGGTCGTTGCCCGGCGAGCGCCTGCGACAAACTCGCCAGCACCATTTCGCCCATCGCCGTGCGCGATTCGACGGTTGCGCTCGCGCGGTGCGCCTGAAGCACCACGCGATCCATGCCTAAGAGGGCGGCAGGCACATTCGGTTCGTCGACGAACACGTCCAGGCCCGCGCCGGCAATGGCGCCTTTGGACAACGCTTCCACCAGATCGCTTTCCACCACCAGTTTTCCGCGCGCTACATTCACCAGGTAGCCGTCTTTCCCGAGCGCGTCGAGCACTGCCGCATCGACGATGCCTTGCGCCTTGTCGGCGGCCGCGGCCAATACGAGGATGTCGCAACCGCGCGCGAGCGCCAGAAGATCAGGAACAAATTGATGGGGGACGTCCTCCATGCGGCGCAAATCCGTATACGCGATCGGGCAGCCGAAAGCGCAAGCGCGTTGCGCGATAGCGCGGCCGACTTTTCCCATGCCGACAATGCCGACGCGTTTTCCGCTGAAACGATGGGACAGCGGCAATGCGCCCGGATGCGGATTTTTTTTCCAGTTACCCGTTTTCACGAAATCATTGCCCGTGCAGATTTCGCGGCAAACCGCCAGCATCAATCCGATGGCGAGATCCGCCACATCCTCGGTCAATGCACCGAAGGTCGCGGTGACCGGAATGCCGCGGGCACGCGCAAACGCCAGATCGACTGCATCCGTGCCGACGCCGTTGACGGCAATCACTTCCAGTGCGGGAAGTCTTGCGATCAGATCGTTGGAAATGCCGGTATGTCCGCCGGTAATCACGCCCCTGATCGAGGCGCCGTGTTCACGAATGAAGGCATCCTTGTCGTGCTGTTCGAACAGGCGATGCACGGTGTAGCGTTCGCCCAATGTGTCGTTGATTGCCGGAATCAGGATGGGATTCAGTTGCAGGATGTTCGGCTTCAATTCAGACGCTCCTTGTTGACGGACAACGTGTTTGAGTCAGTGTCGCCGCGGATGATGTGCCATTTGCAGAATCGCGTCCAATCCGAAAAGTCTATCAATTGATCCACGAATCGATGGGACCGTGCCGTGGTTCGCGATCGATTCAATCCGGGCATCAAGTAATAGCGAGAAAAGATTGGACGGTGGGCTCGCCGATCAACAGAATTGGTCCTGTCATCAGAGAAGATCATTAAAAAAGCCTTTTCAATTAGATCGGAGACAACGTCGTGACAATGCCTCTCGGTACATCCCTATCCCTATCGGTCGCCGTTCTCGAACACAGTGCCGGATTCCGGCCGGAGAATCGGAGGGAAGCAGAATGAACAATGCTGACAGCGTTGTCGCCACTCCCGAAGCGGGCTCCGTCGCCGAAAGACGCACGGGCCACCGTTGGATAGTCATGGGCCTGATCTTCTGCATCTGGGCGATCGCCTGTGCCGACCGGGCCAACTTCGGTATCGCCTTGCCCTACTTGAAAAAGGAGTACGGCATATCCAACACGCAAGCCGGCTTGATCGTCAGCCTTTTCTCGTTCGCATACGGCTTCGTGCAAATTCCCGTCGGCCTGCTTTATAAGCGGCTCAGTGAAAAGACGACTGGCTTTCTGTTCGCGGTCTTCATGATCTTCACTTCGATTTTCACAGGCCTGATGGGAACGACTTCGTCGGTCTTTCTGATGCAGGTGTACCGCGTCGGCCTCGGCTTATCCGAAGGTCCGCTGGGCATCGGCTGCACGAATGTGATCAATCGCTGGTTCCCCGCCAGGGAAAAAGGCACGGCCACAGGTCTTTGGATTGCCGCATCGAAGCTAGGCCCATTGATCGTGCCTTCGGTGTGCATCGTCGTGATCCAGTTGTGGGGATGGCGAGAGATCTTTTATGTTTTCGCCGTACCGGGAATATTGTTTGCGATCGTCTGGATGCTGCTGGTCACGAACTCGCCCAGCGAGAACAGGTTTTGTTCTCCGGCGGAACGCCGCTATATCATGGACGGCGCGTCCGTTGAGAGCAGCGGCAGAGAGTCATTACGCCGTCATCAATGGGCAAGCATTCCGTATCTGGACGCCTTCAATCGTACCAGGCGTGTACCGCAACTCGAGACGATTCGCCAGGTGTTCGGTTCATGGAATATCTTCGGCGTGGCTATCGGCTATGGCTGCATGATCGGCATCAGCAACATCTTCATGTCTTGGATGCCAACCTACCTCGTCACGGTCAAGGGCTTTGCCTCCGTGAAAATGGGCTTTCTTGCGTCGGCGCCCTTCATTGGCGCAGTGGCGGGGAACATGCTCGGCGGCGTCATTTCAGATCGCATCCTTGGCGGACGACGCAAGCCGATGATGATTCTCGGCGCGCTGGGAACAATGCTCATGATGCTGCTGCTCATCGACGCACCCGACAGCGTCGCCTTTCTTGGCGTGGTGCTGGTGATGTCGGGTCTCATGCTGGGTATCGGTTTCGCGGGATATTCCGCCTATCCGATGGGCCTTGCCACTAAATCGACATACCCGACGGCATTCGGCATTGTGAACTGCGTCGGGCAAATCGGCGGCGCATGCGCACCGTTGGCCGTCGGCATGCTGCTGGATGCCTATAGCTGGACCAGTGTGTTTCTGTATATGGTCGGGACGGCGCTGTTGTGTGCGGTGCTGTTGCTCAGCGTCGTGGAGCCGGTGGCGGGGGAGACGGGTGCGAGTGGCGGAGTGCGGAAACCCAAATAGACCGCGTTACGGGACGATGTTCTGCACCGGCCAGCAATGCGGATCACTTCCACACTGTCCCATGAGCGCGCGGTATTGCGTCGGTGTTGTCGACAGATGCTTGCGAAACAGTTTCGCCAGCCGGCCGCCACCGCCGATCCCGCAGTGCCTTGCAATCTTCTCGACCGGCAGGCTCGTCTCAACCAGCAATCGCCGGCTCATGTCGAGACGTGCCTGAAGCAGATGATCGGACGGCGTTCTCCCCATCTCGTTCTTGAAACGCCGCAGGAAGTTCCGTTCGCTCATCATGGCGACGCGCGCCGCTTCGTCCATGGTCACGGCTCGGCCGATGTTCGCTTCCAGCCAGCGCGCGGACTCCATGATCTGAGCGCTGACGCGCGCCTCCGGCACCGTGTGACCACGTGTTACCGACTCGGCAACCCGTCGCGCGACGGCGGGCCCGAGATCGTCTTCGACAATACATAGAGCCGCGCGTATTCGATGCGGCACGTTCGAGCACAGCCCCTCGGCAAATCGCGACCAGGTGACGTCGTCGTCGAAAAAGCCGGTTGTTCCGGCGCGGTCGATACCCGCCGCCTCGAGCAACAGGCGGCCCTCCGCGATGGGATGGATCGTCTCGCCGCGCCTCGACGCCTCGCGTAGCCAGGCGATCAGGCGAGCATCGCGCAAAGCGCCGTCCGCGCCCGTCCCTCCCACGACGAAAAGGGCACGGGATTCGCCCGTGGGACCATGGGAAGCGAAACTTTCGGTCCACACGAACACCGACGACGAACTCGCGATCCGCCCGCCCGAAGCGGAGAGAAGCGTCGCCTCGTATTGCACGGAGCCGGCGTGCGCCTCACGATTCAGCGCATTCGCGGCCTGAAACAGTTCGACAATCGACGCCGCGTCCGGCAGCGAGAACCCGTTGAACACTGCGATTTCGATGCGTTTGACGGTGCTCGTTTGCGGCAAAACGACTGACTGCCGCGCATGGTGTGATTGCGCATATTGAATCAGTCCCATGAACTTCCCCGGTGACAAGGTTTACCCTGCTTGAGCCGCCTAACGCCTCGATTCAGCGCTTCGTCCACGACCGCGATTGCTACGGAATTGCTTTTGGGGCCGTGGGCGAGCACGCGCTGCGAGGCAAAAAAGGCGCTTGGAAAGCGGGCAGAAGATGTGGAGATTTTCACGCCGGCTTTAACGCATCCAAAGATATCGGCGTGCGCCTCGATTGCTAGCCTTATATTGCAATGGAATATGAAATATGCATTGAGAGCGCCGGTTGCGATTCGCAAACGTTTTACGCCGATAAATTGTTCGAAACACCCGAATTCAATGACACGGCGGGTTTGAGAATGCCCGATGCTTAAATTGACGCCGGCAATATCATGCATGGCAATTTGAAATGGCATTCGGGTTTTGAATCGGACCAGGCCCGCAGCGGAAAGCGCTCGGATAATACGCGAACGTTCGTTCGTCGCGCCATCGGGCATGCGGTGCTCGGCTGCGGAGCAGCAAATCGTCCTCAGATTGCCATACCAGATTGCGCGAAGCAAGAGCGCTTTCACTTAGTAAGAAAAGGCTGGGCGCCGCGTAAATGCGACTATGTTGCATTGCCGCAGGTGTTTAGTGTTTCGGGCGTTTAGGCGCGTCGGTTCATGTGGCGGATTCCGCCATCCAGCGGTTTATCGCTGGCGTAAAAAGAACATAGAAATAACTTTGCAATGAATTGAATATCAGTTATGCGCGCTCTTCCTGAATTAATTGGGCAAAGATTTATCTCATCCATGAAGAGCGCCTCGCGAAGACGTTAATCTTGCCAATCGTCTGCATCGGCGGGATAACCGCGATTATTACGACCTGCTTCTCGTCTCCGCCAGGCGCATTCAGGAAGTAACGACCGAGGCGCGCTAAATGCCACGCCCGCACAAGAAGGGCGAATACGTATCGATCGCCTCCTGGATCGGCGCGTGGTGTCCATATGCGAGGGTCGAGATGCCGAGCAGCGACGCGATAGCGAGCGGCCGAAACCGCGCCGGCAGCACGGGAGCATTCTTCCAGCACACGAACAGCACGGTAACGAGCGAGCCGACCCCCCAGCCTGCGATGACCTCGGACACGGTATGCGCGTCGTCGAACACGCGCGCGGTGCCGATGCCGGCCGCCAGTGCGAGTCCGAGGGTAAGCGCGAGGCGGGGCTGCGCGTTATCGCGACGAGGCAGACACAGAATGAGCGCCATCGGCCACACGGCGGACGCGAGCATCGTGTGGCCGCTGATCACGCGAAAGTCGATAGCGCGTATCTGTATGCCGCAACCGGCATACAGGATCTTCGTCACGCCGACCATGAACGCGCCGGCCGCCAGCAGCGTCAGCCACGATGTCGCCGAGCGCCAGCCGGCCAGCGACATGGCCAGCCACGCCGCGCAGGCAATGGCGAGCGGCAGCGTGAGCGCCGCGTCGCCGAGGTTGCTGAGAGCAGACCACATTCGGATTCCTTTTTGGTTGGGCGGCGCTGCAAGCGCCCGCCGTTTTCGGTCAAATATGCATCGTCGCCATGCAGGCAGCGAAGTGGTGTTCGAAATCCGCCGCCACTTTGGGGTGCTGCAGCAGTCGAAACGAGCGCCATCATACCGGTAAGCGAATAGCCGCTCGTTCTCGCCCGTCGGCAACGACTGGATTGCATCTGTCAGTTGCAAGGCATCGCCGCTAGCGGGCCGCAACGCAAGGCACTCGCGGAAAGACCGGAACGGGTGTGCCAGCTACGCATCGACGCTGCGCCAGGACGCGCGTGACTTTACCGGCATGGAAGAAAAAAAGCCTGTCGGACGGGAGTGTCGACAGGCTAAGCGTCCAAGCGGGGTAACTTCCAATCAGAGAAGCTTCTTGGACGGACCAAGGCGGACTATAGGCGAGTTGCCGATGGAAAACGACATGACGGCGGCATACAACAAGTTCTTGGCGGAAGCAGTCAAAACCTGGCAGTACCAGCGCGACTAGCCGAGCCGGACAATGAGCGCCTCGCCGCCCGCAAGACAATCGACGCCTTCGGTAATCGGTCCGCTATCGCGGCTCGGTATCGTCGACAACAACACGATGCCCGGCGGCAAATGCACGGCTGCGTCGGCGGCACTCATGTTCAGCGCAATCAAAAGCCGTTGAGTTCCCGAACGCCGCTCATAAGTCAGCACGTCGCCGTTCGCGGTGACGTGTTCAATCGCGCCGTCCACGAGCGCCGTATAGCCGCGTCGAATCGACAAGAGCCGGCGATGCAGCGACAGCATGCTCGACGCATCATCGCTTTGGCTGGCGACGCTCGTCGTCGAGTTCACCGGCAACCATGGCCGGCCACTCGTGAAACCCGCATTGGGCAGGGACGAATCCCATTGCATCGGCGTGCGCTCAGGGTCGCGGCCCTGGCCGATGCCGGGCTGCCGAAGTTCGGCCGGGTCCCGCACCTGTTCGGGCGCAATGGCGCTGTCGGTCATGCCGATCTCGTCGCCGTAATAGAGCGTTGGCGTGCCGCGCAGCGTCAGCAACAGCACCGCGGCCACGCGTGCTTGCGCGGCGCCAAGGCGCGACGCCACGCGCGGGTTGTCGTGATTGCCGAGCACCCAGTTGGGCCAGGCGTGTTCCGGCAATGCGCGATCGTAATCGCAGATTATTCTGCCGATGTCGGCCGCATTCCACGCCGCGTTCAGTAGCTGAAAATTGAACGGCATGTTCGCGCCATCGCCGCTCGCGCCGTAGTACCGCATCAATTGCGGCACGGGCAGATAGATTTCGCCGATCAACACGCGTTCGCCGTATTCATCGAGCGTGGCGCGCATCGAGCGCACGATCTCGTGTACCTCCGGTTGATCCTCGGTATAGGTCTGCAATAGCCGATGATGCTCGGGCTCGCGCGGCGTGAAAGCAGGGTTCGGCGGATTATCGCGGAACTGGGCGTCCTTGATCAGCAGCCACAACACGTCCACGCGGAACCCGTCGACGCCGCGAGCCAGCCAGAAGCGCAGCACCTCGTCCATCGCGCGGCGCACCTCGGGATTGCGCCAGTTCAGGTCGGGTTGCTCGCGCAGGAACGCATGGTAGTAATACTGGCCCGTATGCACGTCCCACTGCCACGCCGGCCCTCCCATGCGGCTCAACCAGTTGTTCGGCGGGCCGCCGTCGGGCGCGGGATCGCGCCACAGATACCAGTCGCGCTTCGGGTTATCGCGGGAGGATCGGCTTTCCTCGAACCACGCATGACGCTCCGACGAATGATTCGGCACGAAGTCGAGCAGCACTTTCAGCCCGAGTGCGTGGGCGCGGTCCAAAAGTTGCTGGAAGTCGTCGAGCGTGCCGAAGATCGGGTCGATATTGCAATAGTCGGCGACGTCGTAGCCGAAATCCGCCATCGGCGAAGGGTAGATCGGGGAGATCCAGACTGCATCGACGCCAAGCGCCGCGAGGTACTCGAGACGCGCGCCAATGCCCGCCAGGTCGCCGATGCCGTCGCCGTTGCTGTCCTGAAACGAGCGCGGATACACCTGATAGATCGCGCCGCGTTGCCACCACGTCAGTTCGGGCATTGCCGTTCCTTTCACTGATCGATCGTTTAGACCTATGCTAAATGACCTCTGGTACAAGAATGCAATCGTCTATTGCCTCAGCGTCGGCACTTTCATGGACTCGAACGGAGATGGTGTCGGCGACTTTCAGGGCTTGGTGCGCCGGCTGCCTTATCTTCAGGGACTCGGCGTCACGACGATCTGGCTAATGCCGTTCCAGCCGTCGCCCGGTCGCGACAACGGCTACGACATCTCCGATTACTACAACGTCGATTCGAAGTACGGCACGCTGGGCGACTTCGCCGAGTTCACGCATGCGTGCCACGAGCGAGGCATGCGCGTCATGGTCGACCTCGTGATCAATCACACGTCCGACCAGCACCCGTGGTTCAGGGAAGCACGCAGCGATCCCGCCTCGAAGTATCACGACTGGTACGTATGGGCCGACAGGCAGCCGCCTCATGCCAGGGACGGGGTCGTGTTTCCCGGCGTTCAGAAGTCGACCTGGACCTTTGACAAGCAGGCGAAGCGCTGGTTTTTCCATCGCTTCTACGATTTCCAGCCGGATCTGAATACCGCGAACCCGCAAGTGCACGCCGAACTGCTCAAGATAATGGGCTTCTGGCTTCAACTGGGCGTGTCGGGATTCCGCATGGACGCCGTGCCTTTCGTGATTGGCACGAAGGGCGCGAAGGTACGCCAACCCGTCGAGCAATACGACATGCTGCGCTCGTTCCGCGAGTTTCTGCAATGGCGCACGGGCGACGCGATCATCCTTGCGGAAGCAAACGTCCTGCCCGATACCGACCTCGATTACTTCGGCGACGAAGGCGAGCGCCTGCAAATGATGTTCAACTTTCAGGTCAACCAGAACACGTTTTACACGCTCGCGACCGGCGATACGGGTCCGTTGAAGAAAGCGCTGACAGCGACGAAAGCGCGTCCCGCGACCGCGCAATGGGGCGTATTCCTGCGCAATCACGATGAACTCGATCTCGGCCGCCTCGCGCCCGAACAACGCGCGGCCGTGTTCGCCGCGTTCGGCCCGGACCCCGACATGCAGCTCTACGGGCGCGGCATTCGCCGCAGGCTTGCGCCGATGCTCTCGGGCGACAGGCGCCGCGTCGAACTCGCTTACAGCCTGATGCTGACCTTGCCGGGCACGCCGGTATTTCGTTACGGCGATGAAATCGGCATGGGCGAGGACCTGAGCTTGCCGGAGCGCGAATGCGCGCGCACGCCGATGCAATGGTCGACTGAACCCCACGGCGGCTTCACGAAGCACCCCAATCCTTCGTCGCGCGTCATATCGGGCGGCGCATACGGGTTCGAGCGCGTGAACGTCGCGAGTCAGCGGCGCGATCCGAATTCGTTTCTGAACTGGACCGAGCGCATGATCCGCATGCGCCGCGAAGTGCCGGAAATCAGTTGGGGCGATTTCGCGATATTGCGTGCGTCGCGCAACGATGTTCTCGCCTTACGCTACGACTGGCGCAACAACTCGGTGGTGTGCGTGCATAACTTCGCAGCCGAGGCCTGCACGGTGAAATTCCGCTCGGGCTGCAACGGGCCAGGCGAGAACCGCCTCGTCAATCTTCTCTCCGACGACCACAGCGAGGAGGGCGATGATGGCCGGCATACGGTGGTGCTGGAGCCGTATGGGTATCGCTGGTATCGGGTGGGCGGCCTCGATTATCTGTTGAAGCGAAGCGAGCTTTAGGCGCACGCGTTGCGGGCGCGCAGGATGCCTCACGGCGCGCTTTGCAGCGTCGTTTTCGTTTGCGTGTCCGTAGTGCCGCCGCCTAGCGACTGAAACAACGCCGCCGTATCCGTCAAGCGGCCCGCGTGCGCGCGCGTTCTGTCCAATGCGGTTTCCAACGCCTCGCGTTCGGCATCGAGCAGGTTAATGTGACTGATGCCGCCAGCCGAATAACGCCGGCGCGCGACGTCGAGGCTGGCCCGCGCCTCGTCGGCGGCTTCGTCGCGTGCATGGAGTTCGTGCGCGTCGTTTTGCAACGCCGTCAACGAATCGGCTACTTGCTGCAATGCCTGCAACACCGTCTGCTGGTATCCGGCAAACGCGGCGTCGTAAGCCGCCTGGGCCGCGCGTCGTTCGGCGCGCAGTTGTCCGCCGCGAAAGACGGGCTGCGTCAGGTTGAGTCCCACGTTCCAGATGTTCAGGCCGTTCACGATGTCCTGAATGCGGGTTCGCTCGGAGCCGATACCCGCGGACAACGAAAACCGCGGATACAGATTCGCGGTCGCCACGCCGACGTTGGCGCTCGCCTGATGCAGCAGCGCTTCGGCGGCTCGAATGTCGGGACGCTCGCGGGCGAGTGTCGACGGCAACGTGACGGGCACGTCGTCGGGCAGATGCAGCGCGTCCAGCGTGAGGTCGCTGAAATCCGCCTTCGACGGCGCGACGCCCGCCAGGATCGCGAGTTGATGATCGGCCTGGGCGAGTTGCGTCGCGAGTGGCGGCAACGTTGCCCGTGTCTGTGCAAGCAGCGTGCGCTGACTGTGAACGTCGAGTTGCGAAACGCCGCCGGCCGCCAAACGTGCCTCGATGATTTCAAGTTGCAGCGCCTGTGCGTCGGCGAGGCGTTGCGTCAGCGTAATCTGCTCCTGCAATGAAGCACGCCGTACCGCCGTGGAGACGATATTGCCGGCGATGGACAAGCGCGCCGCGTCGAGTTCGAACGACTCGTAATCCACTTGCGCGAGACTCGCTTCGAGTGCGCGACGATTGCCGCCAAACAGATCGAATACATAAGACACGCTTACCGACGCATTGAACAACGAAAACGGCCCCGGATTTTGCACATTCGGAATGCCGAAGGCAGCGGGATCGACTTTTTGCCTGGCGGCGGAGAAGCTTGCATCGATCGCCGGAAACTGCGTCGCGCCCGCTTGCGCGGTGTAGTTTTCGCGGGCCTGGATCAGTTTCGCGCGAGCTTGCGCGAGGGTCGGGCTTTGATGCAGCGCCTGGTCGACCAGGCGATCGAGCGCGTCCGAACGGAACTGTCGCCACCACATCGGCAGCGCATTGCCGGCGGTGCTGAATGTTTGCGCCGGCTCCGCCGCGCTGCTCTTCAATGTGGCAGAGCCGGGCGCCGTGTCATGCAGATAGCCTTGCGTGTCCGGGGCCGCCGGCGCCTGAAAATCCGGGCCGACCGCGCAGCCGCACAGCGCCAATGCGTAAAAGATAGCGAGCGGTTTCATGGGCGTATTTCCCTAATCGAGCGTGCGGCGATAAAAGCGCAGCGCGATTGCCATCACGATGACCGTAAACAGCATCATGGGCCATACCGAAGGCCACAGGTCCGTCCAGCCATTGCCCTTGAGCAGAATGCCGCGAATCAGCCGGTTGAAATACGTTAGCGGCAACAGGTTGCCGATCCAGCGCGCCCATTGCGGCATGCCCGCAAACGGAAACATGAAGCCCGACAGCAGGATGTTCGGCAGAAAGTAGAAGATGGTGAGCTGCACCGCCTGCAACTGATTTTTCGCGAGCGACGACAGCGTGATGCCGACCGTCAGGTTCGCGGCAATAAAGAGCAACGCCGCGAGGTAGATCGCCACCGTGCTGCCGACAAAGGGCACATGAAATACGAAGCGCGTCGCGACCAGAATGATCGATACCTGAATCAGGCCGATCGCCACGTAGGGGACGATCTTGCCCGTCATGACCTCGACCGGCAGCACGGGCGTGGCGAGCAGGTTCTCCATCGTGCCGCGCTCGCGTTCGCGCGTGACGGCGAGGCCCGTCATCATCACGAGCGTCATCGTGAGAATCACGCCCATCAAGCCGGGAACCACGTTGTATTGCGTAATGCCTTCCGGGTTGTACAGGTTGTGAACCTGCACGCCGAACGCGCTTTGACCGCCGCGCAGCGGCGCGAGCGGACCGGTGATGTCTCGTTGCGCGACGGTCTGGGCCAGATTCGGCAACGCGGCGACCGCCGCGTTGGTCGCGGTCGGATCGGTGGCATCGGCTTCGACCAGCAATGACGGATGCTCGCCGCGCAGCAGTCTCTTCGAGAAATCGACGGGTACGTTCAGCACGAATTGCACGCGGCCCTGCGCGAGCGCGCGGCGCCCGGCCTGCTCGTCGGGCAGGGTTTCGACGATGTCGAAATAGGCCGAATTTTTCATCGCGGCGACGAAGCTGCGCGAGAATTCGCTCTGGTCGTGAACGATCACGGCGGTCGGCAGATGCCGCGGGTCGGTGTTGATCGCGAAGCCGAACAGCGCCAGTTGAACGATCGGCAAGCCGACGATCATGCCGAAGGTGACGCGATCGCGCCGTAATTGAAGAAACTCCTTGAGCACGATGCTCCACCAGCGGCTCAGCGAGAACACGACGCGCTCGCTCACGATGCCGCTCCGAAATTGTCTTTCGCGTGGCTCATCAAATAGATGAATACGTCTTCGAGACCGGTGGCGATCGGCTCGATGCGCAGCGGCATGTTTTCGGTGGCTTGCCTCACCGCGCGTTCCAATGCCGCGTGGTCTCGTCCGCTCGCGTGCAGTTCCGCACCGAATACGACGGTCTGGTCGACGCCGGGCGTTGCGCGAAGCCGCTCCGACAGCGCGCTCAGGCGCTCGCCGTGAATCGCCCAGGTGGCGAGATTCTGCGATTCGATTACCTCGCTCGACGTGCCTTGCGCCAGCAGCTTGCCATAGGCGATATACGCGAGCTTGTGGCAACGTTCCGCTTCGTCCATGTAATGCGTGCTGACGAGCACCGAAATGCCGCGCGCCGCGAGCCGATGCAGTTCCTCCCAGAAGTCGCGCCGCGCGGTGGGATCGACACCGGCAGTCGGTTCATCCAGTAGCAGCAGTTTGGGCTCGTGCAGCATGCACGCGGCGAGCGCGAGACGTTGTTTCCAGCCGCCGGACAACGAGCCCGTCAACTGATGCGCGCGGCTTTGCAATCCAAGCGATTCGAGCGAGCGGTCGACGGCTTCGCGCCGGTTGCGCATCTGATAGAGGCGTGCAACGAAGTCGAGGTTCTCGCGGATGGTCAGATCTTCCCAATACGAGAAACGCTGCGTCATGTAGCCCACATTGCGTTTGATCTGCCCGCTCTCGCGCTGGATGTCGTAACCGAGGCAGGTGCCGGTGCCCGAGTCGGGGGTGAGCAGGCCGCACATCAGCCGGATGCAGGTTGTCTTGCCGCTGCCGTTCGGCCCGAGAAAGCCGAAGATCTCGCCACGCGCGACGCGCATGGATACGTCGTTGACCACATGCTTGTCGCCGAAACGCTTGTTCAGATCATGAACGTCGATGGCGTAGTCGTACTTTTTTTCTGTCATTTCAACACCACCGTCACGGGTTGCCCCGGATGAAGCATGGCGGCGTCCGCAACCTGTGGGTGCGCTTCGATCAGAAAGACCAGCTTGCTGCGGCTCTCGTTGCTGTAGATGACGGGCGGCGTATATTCCGCCTGATTCGATAGGTAGGTGATTGTCGCGGATATGTCGGCTGCGCAGCCGTCGCAATGTATCGCCACCGCACGCCCCGGCGCGAGGCCGCCGACGATGTTCTCGGGAACGAAGAAGCGCACCTTGATGTTCCGCGGCGGCAACATCTGCACGACGGGGCTCCCGGCGGGCACCCACTCACCGATGCGATAAAGGGTGTCGTAAATCCGTCCCTCGGCTGGCGCGCGCACGTGTTTTTGATCGAGCTTCCACTGGGCTTGCGCGAGAGCGGCTTCGGCGGCGGCGACCTGCGCTCGCTGGGCGGCGATCTGCTGAGCGCGGCCCGGCAAACGCGCCACTTCGACCTGGTTGGTCATTTCCCGCACTTGCGCGGCGGCGGCTTCCGCGTTCGCGCGCGAATCGTCGAGTTGGGCTTTCGCAATGCCGCCTGCCTTGAACTGCGCCTCGTCGCGCACGAGCTGCAATGACGCTTTGCGCGCGTTGGCGACGGCCTCGGCGAGCTGCGCCCGCGTGACGTTCACTTCGGGCGCACGCTTGCCCGTCTCGATGTCCGCGAGTTGCGCGCGCGCCGACGCGAGCTGCTGCCGGGCTTGTTCGAGCGCGGCTGTTTCGTCCACGGATTCCAGCGCAAACAGCGGCGCGTCCGCTCTCACCATGTCCCCGCGTGCGACCGGCAACTGTGTCAGCCTGCCCGCTTGCGACGACCCGAGATAAACGTATTCGCCCTCGACGTAGCCCTGATACGCAGGTGTCTCGTGACGCGAGCAACCCGCAAGCATGCCGCCGACCAGCAGCGGCAATACGATGAAGAGAACACGGGTCATGCCATCCTCCACGAAGCGGGGCATGGGTTCTATTCCCACACAGACGTTGTCGTCCGAAGTAGAATCGATCATATGCGAATTTGAATTCGTATTCAAAGTGTTTGCAGCCTGACGCTCTGACCATGCCGACGTCCCCGAGAAAAACCGCAGCGAAACCGCCACGGCGCGCCACGCGGCCCGACGGCGCGGCCACGCGTCAACATCTGCTCCACACCGCTGGGCAAGTGTTCGCCGAACGCGGTTTCGCGGACGCGACGAGCAAGGAAATCTGCGAGCGCGCCGGCACGCCGATGGCCTCGGTCAACTATCACTTCGGCAGTCGCGAGGCGCTTTATGAAGCGGCGCTGGTCGAGGCGCACCGGCAGGTGGTCGGCCTCGAGGAACTCGCGGCGCTGGTTGAGGGATTGGACGACCCGAGAGACAGGCTTCGCGCGGTGATTTCGCGGTTTGTCGGTCTTTCAACCAACGCGGCCACGCCGTGGGGTTTCATGCTGATGCTGCGCGAGGCGTTTTCCCCGTCGCCCGCCATGCCCGCGTTGATCGAGAAAGCGGTGCGGCCCAAGGCCGTATTCCTGTTGGGCTTGCTCAGCGAGGTCTTGGGATTGAATCCGCTGGCGCCGGTCGTGCAGCGCGCAATGATGTTCACGATCCTGCCGTGCATCGCAATGATGATCGCGCCGAAGCCGATGAAAGAGGCCTTGCTGCCGGCCGTGGCACAAGACGCGAAAGCGCTCGAGCAGGATCTCGTGTGCTTCGTGATGGCCGGGCTCGACGCGATTGCCGCGGCTCATCGTTAGCGCCGCGCCAACGCATGAGATTGCCCCGCCGGCTAGATCAGCCCAGTTGCGATGGCCTTGACGACGGCTTGCACCTTGTTGGTGGCAGCCAGTTTCGATAGCACGTTGTTGACGTGAAAATTGACCGTGCGCTCGGAGATGCTGAGGATTTTCCCTATCTCATAGGACGTTTTGCCGTCGCCGGTCCAGCGCAGCACCTCGCGCTCCCGGGCGGTCAGCATGATGCTCGCCTCGGCTGCGAGCTTGCTTTGAAGGAACTGACTCATCAGCATGTGACAAACATTCGACAGCCAGTTAGCCGGCATTTGCAACTGCTCGATCTCCGCGGGCGTCAACGGGTCTGCGTGGCGCGACATTGTCAGCAACCCGAAGGCGCCATGCGTCGTCCAGCTCGGGTGGGCGACGCCGACCTTGATGCCGAAGTCGCGCGCATCGGACCACAAACGTTGAGCCTCGTCATGCGTCGATTGAGGCCAGACGATCAGATCGGCGCTGCGCATGCCCGCGCGTACGGTCGGATCGATGTCGAGAAAACGATTGACGTGGTAGTGCGTCATCCAGCCCGGCGGATAAGTATCGAAAATCGCGACCGTGGGTTTCGATACCGGCAACGGCATGCGAATGCCATAGCAACAATATTCGAATCCAAGACGCTCCGCGAATGACGCAATCTTCTCGAACAGCTCGTATTCGTCTTTTGCCGAGCGGAATAGCTGGTAAGCATCATCAAAGTACGATTCCATTGCGTCCCCGAACTAACCGTTTTTATGAGCAAGCCCGTCCAGGGGCTACATAGAATGGCAACGCGCAATCCCTCCATTGACCGGGCGGGCGTCAGGTGGGCGGGATGGGTGTATCGACGGTACGTGAGGCACTTTCCTGATCGCCCGGGGCGACGTGCGAAGCAAGCTCATGGGCGTTGATCGCATGGGCGTCGATCTGGAAATGGGCGGTGCCGCATAAGCGCTTGCACACCGGCTCATGCGCTTGAACTGGCCGCATACGGTGGCGGCCACGATTCCGCTTACCGTCAAGGAGCCGCAGTCCATTGTCTCCTCCGTTTGCCGACACTGAGCGTTGCATCTGAAATGCATGGATCTCGAACGTCGCCGCACTCATTTATAAGCAAAAGCGGATCGCTTTTCAATCATGGGTAGTTACTAGCCGAGCATTTCAGGCGATGGCGATTTTTTGCCGTCATGCCCTGTCAACTCTATCAGTTACCCCACGCCAATCCCCGCGCTTTAATGCGCTCGATAAAAAGAAACGGGGATGCATGATGGAGACTTTCGTTCACGACAATGGACGGCTGCCTGAGGCCGTGGGCGACGCGCTTGCGCAGTATCGGCATGCGGTATTCGTCAAGCAGTTGGGATGGCGCCTGCCCATGGCACACGACGGCTTCGAACGCGATCAATATGATCGTGACGATACGGTGTACGTCGTCGCCAATGACGAGGCCGGGTCGATTTGCGGCTGCGCCAGGCTTTTGCCGACAACACTGCCGTATCTTCTCAAGGACCTGTTTCCGTTTCTGCTTGCCGAAAGAATGTCGGCGCCGGAATCGCCTGACGTGTGGGAACTGTCGCGCTTCGCCGCGAGTACGCTTAGCGCCGGTCATGTGGCGGCCGGCAATCTTGCGTGGGTGTTTCGCCCGATGCTCGCTGCCGTCGTGCGATGCGCGGCGCAGTTGGGCGCGCGGCGCCTGATCGGCGTGACTTACCTCAGCATGGAGCGGCTATTCCGGCGCATCGGCGTGCAGGCGCACCGTGCCGGGCCCGCGCAATGCATTGATGGAAGAATGGTCGTTGCATGCTGGATAGATATCGACAATCAAACGCTTTCGGCGCTCGGTGTCGAAGTCGCGCATGGCGGAATTCGCCAACTGGTCGCGCCCGTTTAATGCGAATTCAACGTGCGCTGGAACCTGTTGGATCCGTCCTCGTGAATCCAACAGGTACATGCGGATTGTTATGAAGCTCCGCTAGTTCAGCACATTACGCGACGGTAATGTACGGGTCCCACCAGAAGTAGCCGTACAGTTCCTGGTCCTGTCCATTGTCGGCCAGTTTATAAAGTCCGAAGGCGATGCCGAATCCTTCCCTGCCGCTCGAGCGGACTTTCGAATCGAACACCGAGAAGTTCGTCTGCTTCCGAATGGGTGGGAGTCCATTCCGGCTGGGTGAATCGGCGTTGGGTTGTACCGCGCCGTTTCGCACGACCATGTCCGCATTGAACTGATTGAAGACCTGATCGCCCGAGAAATGCTTGACGTCGTACACGATCACGGCGTCGTCGGAGTTGTTGTAAATCGAAACGCCGGTGAAGGCCACGTTGTCCCCCACGTTCGCCCTGAATTCCAGATCGCCCGTGCCCTGGCCGGAGATGATGCCTCGCGAACCCGTGCACAGCATGAACTGATGATCGTGAGCGATACCGGTCGGCGTGTTCTGGTCCTTGCTCGGGTTCGGATACGCTTGCTTGATATATTCGGTGTCAACGACGACGAGCACGTTGATGTCCACACCGCTTGCTTTCAACACTGTTTCAGCCATGATGTTCCTCTCCAGTTTCCTTTGTTTGTCCGAGACTGCCTGGCGACACCTGGTCTAAGTGTCACGTGCAATGTCCTCTTATTTCCGGGTTCACACAGCTCGCAAAGTAAACAGGAGAGGGAGTAGATCGACAGCGGTCAAATCACTTTTTTCATATCGAGGCGATGACAAAGTGACAGGCGTAATAGCCGAAAGTCTTCTGGGTCTGTCCATCGTCAGCCAGCGTATAGAGCGCGAAGGCGAGCTCCAGTGTCTCGACACCGCGTTCGAGAACGGTCGATGAGATACGCGAGAAACTGGCTTCCCTGTGGGTGGGCGGCAAACCGTCGCGATCCTGCGAGTCCGGGTTAGGTTCGACTGCCCCCGATCTCGTGAGAACGACGAGTTGTGGCGGCGCGACAATGCTTCCGTCGACGGAAGGTCGCAAAGAATAGAGCAGCACGGCATCTTGCGAATTGGCGGAACTGGAGGTGCCCGCAATCGAGACGATGTCGCCAATATTTGCGTTGAGCCTCGGCTTTCCTGTTGCCTGAAAGCGGATTGCGTCTCGCGCGTCCGTGCAGATCGAAACCGGGCAATGGTGGCCCAAAACCTTCGGGTGCGATGCGTCGCGATTGGGTCGATAGGCGCTGGTGATTTCGTCGGTGTCGACGACGACAAGCACATTGATGCGCCGCGGGGCCGGTCGTATCGGATATTCGGATTCCATATGCGCTCGATAGGTTCGCCACTCGCCGTGGCGTGAACAACACTGGTGGAACGTGTCGAGCCAATTTTGCGCTTAGGCCCTCTCTTGTGAACCTGTCAGTATCGTCAGGGCGAACCCGGCCCGCGCGCCATTCGCCGCGCTATTCATGGCTGGCCGCCCGCGCCAGCCGGTGCGACACGCCAGACGGTATTGCCGACGTCGTCCGCGACCAGCAATGCGCCTTTTGCATCGATCGCCACACCCACGGGTCTGCCTTGTGCATGCCCGTCGGGTGTGAGAAAGCCGGTCAGGAAATCTTCGGGTCCGGCGCCCGGTCGTCCGCCCGAAAACGGCACGAACACGACTTTGTAGCCGCTATGCGGCTTGCGATTCCACGAGCCATGCTGGCCGATGAATGCGCCGTTCCAGTAATGTTTCGGGAATAGCCGCGCGGTATAGAAAACCAGTCCGAGCGACGCGGTGTGATTGCCCAGCGCGTAATCGGGCACAACCGCCTTCGCGACCAGATCCGGGCGTTGCGGTTTGACCCGCGTGTCGACATGCTGGCCGTAGTAGCTATAGGGGAAGCCGTAAAACGCGCCGTCGTGCACGGCGGTCATGTAGTCGGGCACGAGTTCATTGCCGAGATCGTCGCGTTCATTCACGACGGTCCATAGCGCGCCGCTTTCGGGTTGCCACGACAGGCCATTGGGATTGCGCAAGCCGGTCGCGAACGGCCGCAGGGTCTGCGTGGCGATATCGAATTGCAGAATCCGTGCGCGGTCCGCTTCGGCCTCCATGCCGTTTTCGGCGACATTGCTGTTCGATCCGATCGTCACGTACAGATGCTTGCCGTCGCGGTCCGCGACAATGTTCTTGGTCCAGTGATGATTGATCGGCCCGGCCGGCAGATCCGCCACTTTCACGCCCGGCGAGGTGATCGTCGTTTCGCCGGTTCGATAGGGGAAGCGAAGCAATGCGTCCGTATTGGCGACATAAAGCTGATCGCCGACGAGCGCCATGCCGAAGGGCGAGTGAAGGTCCTTGAGAAAAACCGCTTGCGTTGTCGCAGCGGCCCCGCCGCTTCTAGCACGCAGAAGAATGATCCGGTCGGGGCTCGGCACGCCGGCTCCGGCGCGTTTCATCACCTGCCGTGTGATCCAGCCGAATACGCCGCTTCCCTGGTCGTGCGCCTTCGGCGCATTGCTTTCGGCAACCAGAACGTCGCCATTCGGCAAGGTATACAGCCAGCGTGGATGATCGAGGCCCTCGACGAATGCCGTGACGGTGAAGCCCGGCGGCGCGGCCGGCGCGGTGCCGGGTGTGCGCGGTTGAGCGGGCGCGATGTTGAGGGTCGGCAGCAAGGACGACTGCGGGGCCGGCAGGACAGGATTCGGGCCGAAGCCCGTTTCGACCGATGCCGAGGGACCGATTGCGCACGCCAGCAGGGGCAGTGCCAACACGGCGATGAGATGAGCAGGCACCCGCATGGCATCTCCGGGAATGATTCGTTGAGTTCACATCCTCGGTAGCAAGATATCTGCCCGGCGGTTCGGGCCATCAGGCATGCCGGCGTGCAAGTCGCACAAGCTGTTTCGGATCGTGAGAGCCGGGATAGTCGAGATTAGCGAAAAAAACAGGAACTTCCGCGGAACACGTCTTGTCCACGAAGCTCGCGGCCCCTGACCGGGCGGCACGAACCGCGAGGAGGATGTATCGATGGAAAAAGGACGCGTTGCCGCGCTCGACGTCGGCCGGGCGCTCGCGATCGTCGGTGTGGTTGCAGTACACCTGTCGTTTCAGTTTCCGAATCTGCCGCATAGCGTCACGTTATTGGCGCGCATGGGTCAATACGGCGTGCAGTTGTTCTTCGTGATCAGCGCCATCACGATCTTCATGACGCTCGAGGCGGACCATGAGCGTTGCGCGGGCGCGCGGCACGTCACATTGCGTTTCTATATCAAGCGTTTCTTTCGCATTGCCCCGATGTATTACGCGGCGATCGCCGTCTATGGACTGATCAGCTACGGCGCGACGCAGTCGGGCTACGAGCGCGCGTGGGTGCTCGGCGCGCACGGCGCAACGGACATCCTGCTCAACGTACTGTTTCTGCACGCGCTGTCGCCTACCGCGATCAACAACGTGGTGCCGGGAGGGTGGTCGATCGGCGTCGAAATGCTGTTCTATCTGATCGCGCCGCTGCTGTTTTTTGTCGCGATGAACCGTCTGCGCTTATTGATCGCCACGGTGCTGCTACTGGCGCTTTCTCTCTTCGCGTTGTCGATCGGCGATTGTCGCGGCACGTTCGTTTGTCATGTGAGCAATAACTCGTTCAGCTATTTCTGGCCGCCGGTGCAAGGGCCGTGCTTCATCGTCGGCATGTGGGCGTGGTACGCGTTCCGCTCGCATCTGACGGGCGCATCGAGCGTGACGCGGCGCACGGCATGGTTATTTTTCTCGCTCGCTTCGGTCTTCGCGCTCGCGACCGCGGCGCTCGGCGTGTGGCTTGCGAAAGCCCATGAACTCGCGCCGATTTTCGCCGCATGCAGCGCGGTCGCGTTTCTGCTGTTCGTCTGCTCGCGCCGCCATGACGCGCGTGGCGGCGAACCGCGCGGCGCGTTGATTCGCCGCTGTGCGGACGCGCTTGGCCGCGAAAGCTACGGCATCTATCTGTGGCACTTCGTCTGCGTTTATGCGACGTTGCATTTCTTCGAGGGCGTGTTCGGGCAGAGCGACCGCAAGACGTCGCTCGTGCTCTTCATTGCGACGGTGCTGGCGGTACTCGCCGCGTCGTATGCGTTCTCGCGCGTCTCCGACCGGATGATTCAGGGACGCGCGACGCGTCTGTCACGCAGCATCCTCGCGCATGTGGACCGGCGCTTTCATGGCGGTGGCCGGGCGTGATGGTTGATGCGGCAAGGCCTGTTGCGAGGCCGCCGGCTAGGCCGACAAAATGTCCTTCGATTGAATCCGCTTCACGCCCGCGCGGTCCATGTTCTTCCACGCGGCCGCTAGCGAGCCGTTCAGGTCGATGGCGCGCGTCGCATCTTCGATCACATAGGCCTTGAATCCCGCCTTGCGGGCGTCCAGTGCCGTCCATGCAACGCAGAAGTCGGTTGCCAGGCCCGTCACGAACACGGTGTCGATATGCCGCTGCTTGAGGTATCCCGACAGGCCGGTTTTCGTCTTGTGATCGGCTTCCTCAAACGCGGAGTAGCTGTCGATGTTCTTGTGAAAGCCCTTGCGGATGATCAATTGTGCCGTGGGCAGCTTGAGATTCTTTTCGAGCGCGGCGTCTTCGGTGCCTTGCACGCAGTGGTCCGGCCACAAGACCTGCGTGCCGTACGACAACTGCGCCGTCTCGAACGGCTTCTTGCCGGAATGGGAGCTGGCGAACGACGCGTGCCCCGCTGTGTGCCAGTCTTGCGTGATGACAATGTTCTCGAACTTCTCGGCCAACTGGTTGATGAGCGGCACGACCTCGGCGCCGCCCTTCACCGGCAAGGAGCCGCCTTCGATAAAGCAATTCTGGACGTCCACGACGATCAATACGGACTTGCTGTCGGGCTTGATCGTCGTTCCCGATGACGCCGACGCCGCAAAAGCGCTCAAACCTCCCAGGCCGAAAAGATGAGTCAGACCAAGCGCGGTGGTCGATTTGATGAGCGCCCTGCGATGGTTTGCTATCACGACGAATCTCCATTCTGATCGAAACCTTAATCATAGCGGCGCCAAATTCATGTCGCGCGTTGCCGTCATTCCGAGCATGGCGTCAGGATATCCCTAGCGGCCATTCCGGATACCTGTCGTTTTTTTCCGTGCTTCCTGACTGCGTGAGATTCGCGCTGCAATTAGCATCGGGTATCGATACACCCCTGCGGTTGCCTTTCGGCGATTTCCCATCTTTCCAGGCGCGAGAACAAAGCGGAGCCGGCGACGCACGTCTGCGTGCGCCCGTTCCGCACGTGCCGTGAAGAAAGCGAGCGCGCCGCCCTTGGCTTATCTGCCGCATTGCTGTCCGTTCGTGGAATGTTCATGCGAGCGGATGACGACACATCTAAACACCGGCTTCACCATCAATAGAGCGCAGTCAGCGCGCCCTCTGGTTTTACTTCTCTACTCGATAACGCCAAAGCGGGACGACTTTGATCGATCCGGCTGAATCCTTGGGGCTAACCGGCTTTTTAGCGAATACATACAGGCGATGATGAGACATCCAAGATTACTTCAGGTCGCCGCGGCGACAGCGTTGGTGTGGTTTGGCGCGGAAAACGCATTGGCTCAAACCAGCACGATTACCGTTTCGGGACTGCAATACGCGCTGTGCGGACAGGAGAATGGCAATTGCACATTCTCGGGAACCGGTTCGGTGGTGTTCGGGGCCGTTCCGCCCAATTCGCCGTCGGTCATGCTGACGGCGCCGCGTACCTTCAGCAATGGGGTGGGCTGTTACGTCGGCGCGGTTTCGCAGACGGATCCCGCATTCGGCTACGGCAAATCATGCTGGGTGAGGCTGGCTACCACCGCCACGCCGACACCGGCACCGGCACCGGCACCGGCACCGGCACCAACGCCAACGCCAACGCCAACGCCAACGCCAACGCCAACGCCAACGCCAACGCCATCACCAACTCCATCACCAACTCCATCACCAACGCCCGCACCAACAACAACGCCATCACCGGCTCCATCACCAACTCCATCACCAACGCCCGCACCAACAACAACCTCGACACTCTCCTGCGGCACGCCGACCCAAACGGCGGGTGGCAGCACGAACGGATTGATCAGCGCGGACACCCCCACCACCGATGGCCTGCGCATCTTCCAGAACAACGCACCGTTCAAGCTCGCGATCACGACGAATTCGCAGAGCGCGGATACGGTGATCTGGTCCGTTGCCGACACGAATGGCGCGATCAAGGCGCAGGGAAGTTTCGCGGTGAGCGCCGGCGCGCAGACCAATACGATTCCCTGTACGTCGACATGGTCCGGCTACGGCGCGCTTACCGCGACGCTGCGCGCGAATGGCGGCACGCTGCCGAGAAGCGGAACGCGCCCGATAGGTATCGCGACATTCGGTGTATTGCCCAATCTCAAGCCGGTATTGGGCACCGTGACGTACGCGCACCAGGATCAACACCGTTTCGGCATGCAGGGTTTCAACGGCAATATCGCCGCGCTGCGCGCTCTGGGGATCTCGTGGACGATCGACGACCGTCAGCAGTCGGTCATGGAGCCCAATGGCCCTAACACCTACACGCCGAGCGTGAACGATCTCGATCCGTTCTATAAAGCCAATCCCGATCAGATGCGCATCGTGCGTCTCGATGGACTGCCCGCCTGGAATTCGAAGACCGGCCAGTACACCGACAGCTACTATGCGCCGCTGAACATGCCCGAGTTCCAGAACTTCATGGCGAGAGTCGGTAGCGATACGAGCCTGATCCGCGCGGCAAACTATCCGAACCAGCAGAAGAACTACTATCAGGTGACGTGGGAGCCGAGCCTCGGCTGGTCGGATAGCGACGCGAATTTCGTCGCCATGTACAAGGCTGCTTACGAAGGCATTCACTCCACCGATCCGAACGCAGTCGTGATGGGCACGGCCAATCCGTTCGCCGCGAATTGCGACACCTGCACCACCGGCTATCTGAAGAAGTTCGGCGCGCTGGGCCTGTGGAATTACATCGATGCCGTATCGACGCATGGCTACTGGAATGCCGGCACCTATCCGGCTCATCCGCCCGAGTTGCAGGATTCCGATCCCGATCCGGCGAACCAGGCCAACGCGCTCGACAAACAGATGGCGCAGTTGCGCTCGGTGATGCAGGCGGGCAAGCCGAACATGAAGCTCTTTTTCACCGAAGCAGGCGCGAGCTACGATCCCGGCCTCAGCTACGGCCCCACGGTGCCGTCGCAGAACCAGTTGTTCGCGCATGCCGCGGTTGGCGTGCGGGCGCACATCATCGTGCTCGGCGGCGGCGCACAGCTCACCACGTTTTTCTATGGCGCTGACTATCCGGGCGAAGTGGGATACGGCACGTTCTTCGACCTGAATAACGCACAGGGCGCATTCGGCGCGACGAATCTTTCGCCGAAGCCCGAAGCGATGGCCTTCGCCACGATGACTCGCGTTCTGGACGGCACCAACACCTTGGGCCGGGTCACGGGCGCGCCGTCGGGAACCTTCGTGTATGCGTTCCAGCAACTCGGCAACGGCAAGGTCGTGACCGCCGCATGGACGCACAGCAACGCGCAGTGGCCCACCAGCGGCGGCGTGTATAGCCAGACGTACTCGACCGGTTATTCGCTTCAGGTCGACAGTCCGGGGACGTCGGGTAACGTGACGAAGATCGACGGTTACGGGAACACGAGCACGCTCCCCTATACCGACGGCCGGGTCGCGCTGACACTCACGGAGGTGCCGCAGTACATCGTGTCGAATAACGCGACGATTGCGAAAAGCAATGCGACGGTGCCGCTCGGCTATACCGGTCAATAAACGCCGACGATAAACGCCGACGAGAAACGCCAATAAGAGAGCGTTCAGAACCATTGACGCGCCGCTCGCGAACGGCGGCGCGTCGATAACCTCGGTTGGATTTCCCGTTCGTCTCAACGGTTGCTGGCACGCGTGATGCTGATATCACTGTGCCTATACGGCGACGAGACAGCTTCGAATGGGAGACGACCATGAACATGATCAGAATAGCGAGCGGCGCGATAGCGATCGCCGCCAGCGTCTGCGCGTTTGCGCAAGGCGGAACCGATAAATCGACCACGCAGGCCCAGCCACGCGAGGAACCGGGAAAGGCCGGACAGCAGATGCAGGAAGAAGCCGGCAAGGGCGTTCATGGCAACGCGTCGGGCACCCTGATGGACAAGCGCGCGAAAGCGATGTCGCCCGAGGGAGCGTCGGCGTCGAGCGAGACAGCACCGATCAAGCAATGAGTTTCCTTATCGCTCAGCGCTGCTCCAACTCCAGATAAACCCGTTGCACGTTTTGCGGGTGCGCCACCGAATACAGTTTCCATGTACGAAAGCGCGGTGTTTGCGTGCGCTCCTTCGCGCTCACGAGTCCGTCGCCGGAAGCGTACGCGTGACGCACCGCCGCATCGAGTGCGCGCAGATACTCGCCGGTCTCGCCGATGCGCGCAGGCGCGACCACCGGACCGAAGGCGGGCACCACCTTGGCGACGCCAGGCGTATTGTCGATCTGCTTGAGCGCGGCGAGCCAGCCGGGAATCGACTCGTTGCGAAGCTCGGGAATACGTCCGATGTTCACGAGCGCGCCGGCGAACAGCACGCCGGTTTGCACGTCGCGCACCGCGAGGTCGCCCGGCGTCGCGGCGGCGCCGAAGTAGAGCAGTTCGAGTTCGCGCCCGCCCACCTGGAGGCGCGTCGAATCGTCGACGGTGCGATCGGGCACCGTCACGCGCGAGCCGGCCATTTCGTCCTCGCCCAGCGTGCGGCGCAGATTCTTCAAACAGATCGCGCAGCGTGCGGCGATCAATTCGGCGGTGCGGCGGTGCGCCAGAATCGGCACGCCCGCATCGCGAAACGCGGCCGCGCCGAACACGAATTCGGGCGCTTGATGGGTGAGAATCACCAGATCGATCGGCAAGGGCGTGACGCGATGAATCGCTTCGATCATCGCGCGGCCATAGCGGTACGACGAGCCGGTGTCGATCACCACCACGCCGCTCGGGCCCACCAGAAAGCCGTTATTCGCGACGATGCCATGATTGCGCGGCGCGACCGCGTCGCCGTTGCCGAGCATCGCGTAGACGCCCGGCGCGAGTTCGACGGGCTTCGGAATGTCACGCCCCGTCGCGACCGCGGGCAAGACAGCGCTACCCGATGCCGCCATCGCGGGCGACGCTTGCGTGGACGCTGCGTCGGCCTCGGCCGGCTGCGCGTGCGCGGTGCGCAACGGCAGGACCAGCATCAGCAATGCGAGCCATGTACGGGCGAGCGCTGCCGCCGTGCACCGCGAGATGCGCTGGGTCGAAGCGGCGCGCGCGTGACGTGCCTCGCTCATCCGCTTCTTCGTCACATGTGCGCCGGCGCGGGCTGGGCCGCGACGCCCTGCGCCGGCACGCTGATCGCGCTTTCGAAGACGTGTTTTTGCGTGTCCTGTACGGCCGCCTTCAGTTCGCCGCTACCGCGCGGCATGAAATAAAAGCGGAAGTTCGGATTCTCGCTGATCGAGAAATTCACGTTCGCGGTCATCAC
This sequence comes from Paraburkholderia sp. DD10, assembly GCF_049177125.1. Lineage (NCBI taxonomy): Bacteria > Pseudomonadati > Pseudomonadota > Betaproteobacteria > Burkholderiales > Burkholderiaceae > Paraburkholderia > Paraburkholderia sp. DD10. The sequence goes on from NZ_CP185392.1 coordinate 649,588, forward strand.
CGGTTTGCCCGCGTAGGTCACGTCGATCTTGCGAACGTAATAGGCGGACGCATACATGCGGGTGATCTGGTTCATCGCCATGCCGGTGCGATTGGGATGGCTGATCATCAGCTGCGCGAGTTGCGGTTGGCCGGCGGGCGCGGCGCCCTCGGTGCGCAGACGCATCTTGCCGACGTTCGCCGCGGCGGCTTCATCGTCCTTGCCGGCCGGCGCCGAACAGCCGCCCGACGCCTTGACGAAACGCACCGCGCTATACAGGCGGCCGTCGTTGGTCTCCGCAATGGCGCGCATGAACGTGTAATCCTCCACACGTACACGCGTTTCGATGCTGGCGCGTCCCGACTCGGGCGTGAACTCGAACCATCCCGCGTAGGGTTCGGGGTTCTGGTCAATGAACAGATAAATCTTGCGGATGTAGCGCGTGGGCGTTTGCGGGAATTGCGCGGTGATCGAGATCGGCACGATCGCGGCGTCGGCGGCGCGCTTCGGCGCGTCGAGCTTGATGACCGCATCGCCGTGGGCGTCGATCGGCCGGTCCTGGAAGGTGCCCGCGCGGAAATCCAGCCAACTGGCCACCTTGTTGGGGTCGTCGTCGGGCGAGGACTGCGCCGCCTGGGTCACGTGGCCCATCGTCAGCATGCTGACGAGCGCGAATCCTGCGGCCCATGTCACCGCGTGAGGTTTCATGGCTTGCATCTGTCGTCTCCTTCATTCGCGGCGCGGGCACGGCATGCGCGCGGCGCTCATGGGTCCTGCTACTGCTACTGCTCCCACTCGAGTTCGGCATACGCCGCCGTCACATTGCGGCGGTGATAGACATCGACCAGCCGCCACCGGCCGCGCTGATCGACGCCGATCGTATCGACGGCCTGCTGCATGGTCTGGCCGGCACGGATTGCCGCGCGGACATCGCGCGCGAGGCGAGCCAGATAGTCGCGTTCGGCATCCAGCGCCTGGGGCCATTGAACGCGCAGGGGACCGTGCCCCGGCACCACACGCCGCACGCCCGGCAGTGCGCGGATTGTCGCGAGGTCGTCGAGCCAGCCGAGCACGCTGCCGTCGATCACCGGCAGACAGCCCGCAAACAGCAGATCGGCGAGCCACAGCGTGCCTGTTCTTTTATCGTAGACGGTCAGATCGTTGTTCGTATGGGCAGTTTTCCACGTGCGCAACGTCAGGACGCGCGAGCCGAGGTCGAGATCGAGCGTGTCGTGAACCGGCAGCGTGGGCGGAATCACGCGGCTGCCGGCGGCGACGTCGCCCAGTTCGCGCGTCAGCACGCGCAGATAGTTTGCCGCGTGCGACATCTCCGCTTCCGCCAGTTTGTCGCTGCCGACGAATTGCGGATGATCGTCGACGAACGCGGCGTTGCCGAGAATGTGGTCGGGATGCATGTGGGTATTGATCACATAACACACCGGCAGCGGCGTGACGGCGCGAATCGCGGCGCGCAGCGCGCGGCCCTCGGCGGCGGTGCCGCCGGTATCGATTACCGCGACGCAGCGTGTGCCGATCACGAAGCCGACGTTGGCGATGTCGCCGCCGTTCTGACGCGTCGCAACATCGTCGTGGCCGCGGTGGGCGTAGAGCCCCGGCGCCAGTTGCGTGACGCTCAACACGGCCGGCTGGGATACGGCCTTGGCCGTGGATGGCGCCGCATCCGCTGACGGCGTTGCTGCGGCGCACAGCAACGCGACGCATAACGCTGCGATGAGCGCGCGGATCTCCGGGCGGATCAAGCCGTTTATTTCCGCGACCATAAGGAACCGGAGATGGGATGCACTGCGGTCTTCACCGTAAGTTGATAAAGAAGTGAGGCTCGGCGAAATCATAGCGCGGGCTTCCGCGAATAACCTAGCGACTTCCCGTGGCTTGCTGTAACGAAAGGCTGACACTTTGCTCACTGTCACCTTCCACGGCCGCCCGTCATGCGTATCCGTGCGCCGTGCCGCCAGAAACAAAAAAACGCCGTAGCGCCACGACTTCGCGCCGATATCGCGGCATGTGCGCCGGTCGCGCACTCGATCGCGCGCCCTGGGCATTGTCCTTGCATTCAGCCGTCTTTTCGACCAGCGATTTATCCCTGCAACACAGCCAAGGAGCTTACCCATGAGTACCGATCTGACATTCCGCGCGGGCGAAGCGACCGTGTTCGCCGCCGACGGCCAGGCGACCGACGCCATGCCGGAGATCCTGATCGGCCGCGTCGACGGCCCGGTCGGTCACGCGTTCGCCGGCATGATGGCGCAAAGCAAGGGGCACACGGCGATGTTCGCGATTCGCGCGTGCAATCAGATGGTGCGGCCCGCGACCATCATCGTCCCGAAGGTCACGCTGAAGGACATGGCGACCATCGATCTGTTCGGCGGAGTCGTGCAGTCCGCCACTGCCGACGCGGTGGTCGATTGTTTGATCGAGGGTATTCTGCCCAAGGACCAGGCCAACGACCTGTGCATCATCAGCCTCGTATGGATCGACCCGCGTTGCGTGACGGACCCCAACCTCGACAAGAAGGACATGTACCGCACCAACTACGAGGCGACGAAGCTCGCGATCCAGCGCGCGATGAACAACGAGCCGAGCGTCGAGACGCTGATCGCCAATCGCCACAGCATCAAACACGATATGGATGACTGGAGTTGAGCGGCGGCGAGCCGACTTGTGAATGCTCGATGAAAGCCGCCATTCGATAACGCAAACGCTATCGGCCCATCCGGTTTCGACATTGAAGCCGGAGCGTTTCCATTCGTACACTTTCCGTTCAGTCACCCACGACCAAAAATGGCCGCGCGAGGCCATCTGAACGGAGACGCGATTTGGACAAGGACATCATCACCGCATCGGCCGCCGCAACGCGGCCCGCGCGCCTCAATTACCGCTGGCATGTGCTGATCTGGCTGCTGCTTGGCGGGATCATCAACTATCTGGACCGCGCGAGCCTGTCGATCGCCGCGCCCGGAATGATTCAGGAACTCGGGCTCACGCGCACGCAGATCGGCTTGCTCGGCAGCGTGTTCGCATGGACTTACGCGGTGATGCAGTTGCCGGCCGGATGGGTGATCGACCGCTTCGGCGCGAAGCGTGCGTACGCGCTCGGCATGATCTGGTGGAGCGTGGCGACCTGGTTGACGGGCGTGGTCGGGTCGATCTCGGGGTTAGTGGTCATGCGTGCGCTGCTCGCGGTGGGCGAGGCGCCGTGCTGGCCGACCTCGGCGAAAATCACCGCTGCATGGTTCCCGGCCAAGGAGCGCGGCTTCGCGACCGGCGTGTGGGACTCGTCGTCGAAATGGGGACCGGCGCTCGCGCCGGCCATGCTCGTCGCATTGATGATCGCGTTTGGCTGGCGCTCGCTGTTTCATGTGACGGGTGCGTTTGGCATCGGCTTTGCGCTGCTGTTTCTGCTGCTTTATCGCAACCCGGTCGACAGCAAACGCTTGTCGAAGGAAGAACTCGACTATATCGAGGCGGGCGGCGGCGGCCGTGAACGATCGCTCGCGACGTCGTCGCTCAAGTGGCGCTCGCTGTTCACTCGCCGCAGCGTGTGGGGGATGATTCTCGGCTACTTCTGCACGATCTGGCTGTGGAATATTTTCCTCGTATTTTTACCGTTGTATTTGCTCGACCGCTTTCATATCTCGTTCGCGCAACTCGGCATGTATGCGGGTATTCCTTGGGTCGGCGGCGCGTTGGGTGAAATCGCGGTGGGCTATCTGGCGAAGAAGATCGTCGATCGGGAACTCGCGTCGCCCATCGGCGCGAAGCGGCTGTTGATCGCGTGCTGCGCGGCGGGCGCCGCCGTTTGCGCGATTGCCATACCGTTTACGCATGCGCTGAGTGTGACGCTCGTGTTGTTTACCATCGGCCTTGCTTTCATTGCCGCGGTGATTGGTTCGGCCTGGGCGCTCGCGGCGGATATTGCGCCGTCGTCGATGATTGCGTCGGTGAGCGCGATTCAGAACTTCGGCGGTTATTTCGGCGGGGCCTTCTCGCCTGTTGTCGCGGGTTTTATTGTCGACCGGACGGGATCGTATGCGCTCGCGTTTATTTCAGGTGGCGCTATCGCAGGGTGTGCGGCGCTGTTCTACTGGTTCATGGCTCGGCAACCGATTAGCGACGATGCCGCTGCGTAGAGCGGCAAATCGCGGCTGCGTTATTATCGAATGCCTTAGGAGACAGGCTCAACTTTCGATCGCCGGCGTGCGATAACCGCGATGAAGCAACGAGACAATGTTCTGAAACGCGCTGATTGGGTGCATCGGGCTGAACCGATGGAAGGGATCGAACGCATCGAAGCCTTCTTCGAAGGCAAGGCTTATGCGCTGCATCGGCACGATACGTACGCGATCGGCCGCACGCTGGCCGGCGTGCAAACGTTCAACTACCGGCGCGGCATGCGCCACAGCTTGCCCGGCCATACGATGGTGCTTCATCCCGACGAACCGCACGACGGTCAGGCCGGCACGGGTGAAGGCTTTCATTACCGGATGGTTTATATCGAGCCGGCGCTGTTTCAGGACGTCCTGGGCGGCCGGGCGCTGCCGTTCATCGAGGGCGGCGTGACGACGGACGTCCGTTTGTCGATGGCGACCGAGACCCTGCTGCAGCAACCGTCCCATCGCATCGAGCCGCTCGAACGACACGACGCGCTCGCTGAACTGGCGCTTGCGCTCGCCGCGGTGTCCGGCACGCCGTCGCCGCGCGCCGGCGGAGATTTCGCCAGCGCCCGACTCGCGCGCGACTATCTGCATGCGCACTCGCAACGGATCGTCACGCTGGAGGAAATCGAAACAGCAACCGGACGGGACCGCTGGAGCCTGTCGCGCGATTTTCGAACGTTCTATGGCACGAGCCCTTATCGCTACCTGACCATGCGCCGGCTCGATGCCGCGCGAGCGATGATGCTGCGTGGCGTCACGCTAACCGACGTGGCCGCGGCCGTCGGCTTCGCCGACCAGAGCCACATGACGCGGCACTTCACGAAGACATACGGCATGCCTCCGGCTCGCTGGCTGCAAATCGCGAAAGGCGTGCGTTAGCGCCGAGCCGGTACGCACGATCGTTCAAGACGGGCTTCGCTGCGAGTCGTATTCTCTGCTTCATGTTCAACAGCAGACGGAGCAGATCATGACGCAGATAATCGGACCCGCGCCCGCATCGCGTGGTCAGGGCGAGGCAATCAATCTGATCGGGAAGATCGGCCTGATCGACGGTCATTGGCAGCCACGCGTGGTTGCCGAAATGAACGACTATCAGTTCAAGGTGGTGAAGATCGAAGGCGATTTCCTCTGGCATCGGCACGCTGAAACCGATGAAACTTTTATCGTGCTCGCGGGCGAATTGCGGATCGACTTTCGCGACGGTTCCATCCTGCTGCGCGCGGGCGAACTGGCGGTGGTGCCGAAGGGCGTCGAACATAAGCCGTATGCGGAGTCGGAGGTCAAGCTTTTGCTCATCGAGCCGCGTGGTGTTGTCAATACTGGGGATGCGGCGAGCGATCGGACGGTGATGAATGATGTGTGGGTTTGATGTGGTGCCGGCGAGGGGGAGTTAGCGGGCGAGTTTCGTAGGGCGCGGCGGCGGCTCGCGCTCAGGAATGTGGGGCTCGCGGGGCAAGCATCTAAAGACGGTGGGCGAACGATCGGGGTTGGCCGGACCAGGGCTGAAGCGAGTCCGATTGTTTGTTGATCGTGGCGAATAGGGCGGTTGGGGGAAACGATCCACAAGGAACGGTCGAGGCAGAGGGAAGCGGACGTTCCCCTCTTCACCAACAATGTCTCAATCGCGATATGAGGCTTCTTCCATCCTTGGCGTGTCGGTATCAGCGATAGCAGCCCGAATGTGCGGTATTTCTTATTTGATACAATGTACCCTTGTTGACATCATGATGTCAACAAGGGTACATTGCTCAGAATGGCATTTACCTCGGAGGCCCTTTGATCGCAGTTACCGGCGCTACTGGCCAACTGGGCAAACTCGTTATCGACGCTCTTCTGAAGACCGTTCCCGCAGCGGAAATCGTTGCCGTCGTTCGCAGTCCCGCCAGGGCCGATGTCTTGAAAGCCAACGGTGTAACGGTCCGTCAGGGAGACTATGACAACGCGCAGTGCCTCGAGCGGGCCTTTGCCGGCGTGGACAAGCTGCTTCTGATCTCATCCGCCGACACCGGCGAGCGTGTGCATCAGCACCGCAACGTGATTGATGCCACAAATAAGGACAAGGTCGGCCTGATCGCCTATACAAGCTTGCTGCATGCCGACAGTTCGCCGCTCGGCCTTGCCGCTGCGCACAGGGAAACAGAGGCGATGCTCAAGGCAAGCGGTTTGCCATATGTGCTGCTCCGCAACGGCTGGTACACGGAAAACTACCTGGCGTCGCTCTCGTCGGCCCTTCAGCGCAATGCCTTCATCGGCTGCGCCGGCAACGGCCGGATCGCCTCGGCGACCCGTCGCGATTATGCCGAGGCCGCGGCCGCGGTTCTCACATCGGCGGGACAGGCTGGAAAGGTCTACGAACTGGCGGGGGACGAGCCCTACACGCTAGCTGAGCTTGCTGCCGAAGTGGCGCGCCAGACCGGCGGATCCATCGGCTATACGAATTTGCCCGAAGGGGAGTTTCGCGCGGCCCTGATCAGGGCCGGTCTGGCCGAACCGGTAGCCAATAAGCTCGTGGAATACGATGTCGCCGCCTCAAAAGGCGCCCTGCATGATGACAGCCACAGCTTGAGCCGTCTGATCGGCCGCTCCACCACATCGCTATACGATGCCGTAGCTCAAGCCCTGAAAGGCTGAAGGCGGTTTTTATGAAATTGAGATGCTTTTCGTAAAAGGATAGGCAAATGCGGGCTGCAGTCGTTCATGCATTTGGATCGCCACCCGTCTTCGGCCATTACGACGAACCAGAGGCGGGTGAGGGTGAGACGGTCGTCAATGTGAGTGTCGCACCGCTTAGCCCGATCGTGAAAAGTCTCGCCGCCGGCAAGCACTACGCCAGTGGTGCCGCGGCCGGTTTTGTGCCGGGGATCGATGGCGTCGGGACCGACGCTGCCGGTCGGCGGGTGTACTTCCTGTTTCCAAAGCCGCCGTTCGGATCCATGGCGGAGAAAACGCTCGTTGCGACGAGTTCCGTCGTTCCCGTGCCCGAGGGCGTCGCCGACGAGCGCGCGGCGGCCGTCGTGACCGCAGGGCTCTCCTCCTGGGTTGCGCTCAGAAGCCGCGCCGAATTTCAAGCAGGCGAAACTGTGCTGATCAATGGGGCAACGGGTTCCGCCGGCGCACTCGCCGTCCAGATCGCGACAAATCTCGGGGCGAGCCGGATTATTGCCACTGGTCGCAACGAGACCAAGCTGGCCTCACTGCCCGAGGCAGTCGATAAGATCCCTCTGGACCAGAATGCGGATGAGGCGCTGCGTCGCGCCTTTTTGGAGGGGGTCGATGTGGTGCTGGACTACCTTTGGGGTGAACCGGCCACTCGCATAATCGCTGCTGCGACGGCCAATCGCGGCTCAAGTGCCGGAGAGCCACGGCTTCGCTACGTCCAGATTGGTTCGATCGCGGGAGAGTCGATTGCGATCAGCGCTCACAGCCTGCGTAGTTCAGGACTGGAGATTCTCGGATGTGGCATCGGAAGCCTCTCGATGAACGAGCTGGTTGCAGGCGCTGGCGAGTTGCTTGCCGCGATACCGGAGGCTGGTTTTGACACGCCGGTTAGAACGTTGCCGCTTTCGGCTGTCGCTGAAGCGTGGGAAGACGGCGCGGACGATTACCGGCTCGTACTGCGTGCCTGAAACCGCCAACCGCGCCCCATTCTTCGGGACGCGATGGCGGTCACCACCGCGCGCGCCAGCGTTGTCGTCAAGGCAGCGAACTGGCCAGTCGCGCCGGTCTAGCGCCTGCCTACATCCGCTTCGCGGCCGTACGCGCCGCTGGGCTCAGCTTTCTCCTCCCGCACCTTCATCTCCTTCGAGTCTCTTCCGCAAGGCCGTCATGACACGGCCGGCGATTTCGATGTCTTCGAAGGTGAATTCGTCCGCGAGTGCGTTCACCTGAGGGTCGTACAGGCTGATGGCGGCGTCGTATGTCCGCTGTCCCTTGTCGGTTAGCACGACGAGTTGCGCGCGGCGGTGATGCGGATTGGGCTCGAAGCTGATAAGCCCTTCCTTACCCAGATCGTTGACGATGCGCTGCACGTTCTGGCGATTGGCGCCGAGATCGCGTGCGAGCCAAGCCACCGGCTGGGGGCGATCCGCCGCCACAATGGCGCCGAGAATCTGCCAGCGGGCGCTTGTTAGTCCAAGAGGAGCGACAAGGCGGTCGCCCCACGCCAATGTAAGATTATTGGCCCGAAACATGCCGAGGATGAGGTCAGTCAGAGCCGTTCCCGCCCGGGTTCGCTTGGTTTTTTTCATTTGGTTACCAGAAATCCAATATGAATCAAAGTTTACCAATTGACAACATAGTGTCAACATAGGAAGCTTCGTATCGTTATCCACTCATCTTCCGGGTCCAATCATGCCATCCATCCGCCCTCTGGATGCTGCCTTTCCGCTTGAGCGTCAGATCGCCCTCGACGTCTCCCCCGTCATCCTGGTGAATGTGTTCACGTTGGACAGAAGCGACGAGCAGGTATTCCTCCAGGCTTGGCGAGACGACGCGGGGTTCATGAAGCAGCAACCGGGTTTCATTTCGACCCAGCTTCACCGGGCGATCGGCGATAGCCCGGCCTATCTCAACTATGCCGTCTGGGAGACGACGTCCCATTTCCGGGCAGCGTTTACACATCCGGAGTTTCGGGCAAAGCTCTCGACGTATCCGTCCTCGACCCGTTGCCAGTCCGCATCTGTTCCAGAAAGTTGCAGTGTCGGGCATCTGCGTCGCATAGCGAAAACAGGTTTGCGGAAAAGGAAGGACACCATGCTCAAAATGATTCATCCAGTTGCCGGCATGCTCGCGATTCTCACGATTGCGGCGTTCTGGATGTCAACGGTTCTTGCGGAACTGTTCGCGTCTCACGCGACCGTTGCTGTAGTCAAAGCGGCCATATGCTGGGGCTTCACGCTACTTGTTCCGGCGCTCGCAGCAACGGGAGGCTCAGGGTTCGCTTCCGCCAGGGGACGGCGACCGATGCTGGTCGACGCGAAGATCAGGCGCACACAGCTGATCGCCGCCAACGGCATTCTGGTGCTCATGCCCGCGGCCTTTTTCCTCGCGGCCAAGGCGAAGGGGGGCGAGTTCGATGCTGTCTTCTATAGCGTTCAGGCTCTCGAGCTTTTTGCGGGAGCTGCAAATATCGCATTGCTCGGCTTGAACATGCGCGATGGTCTGCGAATGAAAGGTCGGTTTCGCCGACGACCAGCGTAAACACGCAAACAGCGATGGAGCGACTTTGGTTGTCAGCGATCCGCGCAGGCGTGTGGAATCGGTGAGATTGGGCGGTCACCGCTCTGTCGCCGATTCGCGGCACGCGACCGACCCGTTGCTGCCTCTCAATTAAAAGTGGCGGGCGTCCGCTTGCCGGCTCGAATGAATCGGTCAGGGATAAAGTAATGTCCTGCTCAATTCTCACGGTCACACACAAACCGCAAGTCGCGATCTTTGCAGACCCTCGACCCCGATACGAAATTCGACGAGAAGATAGTCGAACACGTCTTCAACGCCTTAAGAGAGTGTTTCAAAAAGAGCTTTAGTCCCCTGTTAACTCAAACGCAAAGCTGTTAACCTCGACCGTTGTGACAAGCGGAACGAGGAGATGGCCAAGCCAATCATCGACGACGAATTGTGGGCATTGATCGAACCACTCTTGCCGCCAGCAAGGCCGAGGCGCTTCCGGTATCCGGGGCGCAAGCCTGTGGCCGATCGGGCTGCGCTGACCGGAATACTGTTCGTGCTCAAGAGCGGCATTCGCTGGAGCGAACTACCCTCCGAGATGGGCTGCGGATCGGGCATCAGTTGCTGGCGTCGCCTGCGCGACTGGCAACAGGCTGGCGTTTGGGACCGGCTGCACGAGATCCTGCTCGCGAAGTTGCGCGCTGCCAATCGGATCGACTTCTCTCGCGTCGTCATCGATTCCACTTCTGTTCGAGCGGTTGGGGCGGGCGAAAAACTGGACCGAACCCCACCGATCGTGCGCGACCCGGTTCCAAACATCACGTCGCCACCGACGCCAACGGCACACCGCTCGCGATCATCCTGACGGGCGCGAATCGCAACGACATCACGCAACTGCTTCCACTGGTCGACGCCATCCCACCGGTTCGCGGCGTGCGTGGTCGGCCACTGCGCAAGCCAGGCCGAATCTATGCGGATCGGGCTTACGATCACGACCGGTATCGCCGGCCGTTGCACGCTGCCGGGATTCCTACATCGATTGCCCGGCGCGGCGAACCTCACGGCAGCGGTCTTGGCAAAGTACGTTGGGTCGTCGAGCGCACCAATGCGTGGCTGCACGGATTCCGCCGTCTTCGCACGCGATTTGAGCGTCGTGCCGACATCCATGAAGGGCTCCTCAAACTCGCCTGTTGCCTGATCTGCTGGCGAACGCTTCAGCGCTCGGAAGACTCTTTTTGAAACACGCTCTAAAGGCCGGACGGCACCGCAAACTGTACGAGAAAGAATTCGACATGCTGCGATGCCGCCGACGCCTACTTGACTTCGAACGTGTAATCGCCGTGGCTGCGATGCCCGTCCGAAGCGACTGCCACCCAGTGCACGATATAGCGCCCGGTCTGCAGAGGAGGCAGTGCAACGGTGATCGCTTCTGGCTGATGCGGGTCGACCAGGGACTTATCGGCGTTGACCTGCTTTCCTGCGGCATTGGTGATCGTGAGCGATGAAAATGCCGGCTCCAGCGGCCCGTCGAAGATGATTTTCACCCCCGACGGTGCAGCAACGCTCGCGCCGGCTCCCGGTTCCTGTTTCTGCGGAAATACGTGTGCAAACGCGGTGTCGGCGAAAACAAGGCCGGCGAAGAAGCCGGCCATGCCCGCGATGGCCTGTCTCCGGGTGCCTCGATTCCGGTTCATCGTGGACTCCTTCATCACTGGAACAGCGGTTTGCCGAGTGTTCTCGGCGCGACATCATCGAGGAAGATGTGGGCCTGTACGAGAATGCCCACGTGCGAGCCGCTGGCGCGGTTCACTGGGATCTGCGCTTCGACGCCGAATTGACCGTAGCGGTTGACCCAGATGAAACCAGGGTTGACCGTGCCAGTTGTCTGCCCCTGGCTTCTCGACAACGGAACCTCGACTATCGGAATGATATTCGCAAGCGGTTGCGGCAAACCCAGGTCACGTACATGCTGCTGCAGGTACGGCAGGCTGTACTGGAACGTGAAGCCGTAGTTGAAGGCGTTAGGCTGTCCCGCGCCCGTGGTGAGGGCGGGTGCGGCTTCGGCGGTAAGCGCGATAGGACGCAGGTAGGCCAGCGAATCAGGCAGGTCTCCCATGCCCTTGCCGACATAAACGGTCGGCGAAATGGTCGAGAAGTTGTCGGCAATCGCGCGGCTTCCCGTGCCGCCAAATTCGGCATTGACGCCGACAGACGTCATGAACTCGTGCGCCTCGTTGACGTACAACAGGTACTTCAGGCCGAGACCGAAGTTGTTGAAACCACGGGCGGTCGGGTTGTTTTGCATCTCATAGGAGCCGGTGACCGAGAGGGCCAGCCTTGGTGTGATCAGCTTGTCGTACTCGAAATCAAAGGTATTGATACTCTGATCGCCATCGTCACCGGGCACGCGCTGGTGGCCGTATACAAGGTTGGCTTCGTCGCCTACGCCGGGATCATCCACGGCCATGGTGGCCGGAAAGACGCGGTCGCCCGCAATCGCATGAGCAGATGCGAGCGAGGGGAATAGCAGAAGTGAACTGATGGCAGCCGAAAGGATGGCTGCCGCGAACAGCGGTTTACCGCCGCGCCTTGAAATGGTGTGCATGATTCATTCCTGTTTGAAGTCGTCGTCAGGCCGCCGCCTGTCTGGTGACAGGCGCGCGACACACTGCGATGCGGCTAATGCATCGCGTCGCTAAGACTTGATTCAGAATGACGCTGGCGGGGCGCGGGGCTGGGCAGCGACGAATGGCAGGACGCGCCGGATGCTATCGAACCGGGTTGCAATGCGATGCTGGATTGCCCAGACCACAACGGCAAACGCGACTTGAACGCCTGGCAACGCTGGCATGTGCGCAAGCAGGTTGCAGTATCCGCAGGCCTGCAAGTGGGACGCCAGCGAGTGGGAAGCACCATGGCTATCCGGCGCGTCGTCTGGCGACGATTGCGCGGAGCAAAGCGTGGCGGAAAAAAGAGCCGTCCCATCGCGGCTCGCGGCGAGCGTCTGGGACACGGTCGGCGCGAATGTCGCCATCAGGATCGCCAGCAATCCCAGAAGGCTGCCAATCTTCAGGTGGAAACGCGCGAGCATGGGTCGGGCCGGTTGGGGCGACGCTGTCGTCATGGTGCGCGATTATGGCACCCAGCGTATAAGGCGCGTATGGGGTACATCACATTTGTTGATGGGACGATTCCGCGAGATCAATATCCTGGCGACATGCCGTCGAGACGTACGTCAGCGTTGCCACGCAATGCTCACCGATATCGCCTGCCGGCTACCTCGTCTGATTTTCTCGCATCTGGGAAAGCAATCGGCCGCACCGATCGAGGTCCGGCCCGGGCATTGGCCGTTCGACATCGACCGGACCGACCAGTAGTTCCGCGCAAAGGATCGCGCTCGCCGGCATCGCGAGTGACTGGGGATGTCACAGATCCGCTTCTGTTTGGTTTACCACTGTCGCGCGGAGCCAGACGTTCGACAATGGCCACGGTGCGTTGACGTCCCGCCCGACGAGGCGAAGGCTCTTCTCGATCATTGCCGCTGCATTTCCGATCCGCTTCGTGAGCAGAAGCCAGTCTGGACCACTGCAGCGGTTTGCGCCGGTTCGCTGCCGACGTGCGGCGCCGCAAGTACGCCCGCGGCCGTGCCGTCAGAGAAGCGCGCGTTGTGCGTTTGAGCGTAGCGGTGGTCGCAGCCGGGGCCGACCTCCTGACAACCCTCCCACGGGTCGAACGTGTGGTCAATCCATGCGATTTTGCTGTTCTCGCTCATGACAGGGTTGCCCCTCAACAAGGGCCGCGAGACCTGGGTCGCCCTTTTCGCTGCTGTCGTGGCCACCTGACGGAGGTGTCTGCAGAATGAATCGACTTATTGGTCATCTCGTAGTCGCCGCAAGCTTCTGGTTTTTACCCGACCAGATAGCCACCTGGATGCCCTTCGAAAATGAAGTTACTGTTTACATGTTGTCTTGTGATGGAGAACAGGTAAACGGCATTTGCCGCGGCAACGAAAAGACCGACATCCCGATGACTTACAAGGTTCTGATTGATCAGAATTTCGTGTCGGCTCGGAGGATGAATGATATGAGCCGACCCCAGCGCTTCCCGTACTGTCTTGTTGGCGATACGAAGAACTGGTGGTGTCAATGGTCAGAGGACGAAGTTCCAGACTCGCGGTTCGGAATGGTGGCTGGAAAATACGCTGAGATCACGACCTGTATGTCTATTACAACCACTCAGCTTTATCATCAGGTACCGATGTGGCGTTGGTGGATCGTATGGTTGCACGAGAATCTTGCCTGACCGAAGTCAGCCAACCCGGCGCCGGCGCCCATGCGCCGCTACAATTGCCTCTCAATCGCAGCCTTATCGATAACCGACCAGACTTCCTGAATTTTCTCTCCGCGAAACTGATAGAAGACGTTTTCGGCGAACGCCACCCGTTTCCCTTGCACGGGAAGCCCGAGAAACGTACCGACCGGCGTACAGTCAAAATGCAATCGGCTTGCGATGTGCGGCGGCTCGCAAACGAGGAGCTGAATCTCGAAGCGTAGATCCGGAATTTCGCGGAAATCTCTTTCAAGCATCTCGCGATAGCCTGATAAGCCGATCCGTTGGCCGTTGTATTTCACGTTGTCGCCAACAAAGCGTCCGAGCTTCGACCAGTCCTGCGCGTTAAGGCAGGCAATATAGCCCCGATAGACTTCCGAAAGATTGGGTTCGCCCATCGCAAGCCCCCGTGCGTTAACGGATCAGCTAAGTGATAACGATCCGGGCCATGATGTCGAACGGCCGGCTCTGGCCGGATTTTTACCTTTGCTCGGCCAGCCGGATTTCAGCTCTTTCTGGATGTCTTCGCGACAAATGGCGTGGGTGTGTGCTGAACCTGCTGGCTGCCGCACTTCGGGCAAGCCGGATGAGCGGTTTCATGTTCAGCAAGATGCTCGGCATGTTCGAACATTTCACCGCACTTCTCGCACCTGTACTGGTAAGTCGGCATGGCATTCCTCCAACGAGAATCCCGCACGTCGTGCTGGCCAGATATTGCCGGCGACGGCCCGCAGCCAAGAATAATCCATTCTAGTGCAGGAACGCGCAGGAAACGCCGGCGGACGCGTCTCACGCCGCGCTCAGCGTATGCGCCGCAGGCAACGCCGATATTCCCGTTCACGACCTGTCGCCGCAATATCCATGAGCTGAACGGACCGTGCCCGCGTCTCACCTCACCTGCGCCGTCTAGCCCGCAGTAGTGGCCTCCGCCACAAAATCGACGTACGTGCGCAAGGGCCGCCCCAGAATCGCCTGCAGGCGATCCACCGCGTCCTGCGCGCCATGCATCCCAAACTTCTGGATGCCTCCCATCATCAGACGCATGTCGTACGCGAGCCAGGCGGGACCCCACGAGGCTATCTGCGCCTCGAACGCCGCCACGTCATCGCCCCCGTAAGTCACCTCGCGTCCCAGCGCGGAACTCCAGATCCGCGCCGCCGACGCGCCCGTCAATGCATCCGGGCCGACCAGTTCCAACGTGGTTCGCGCAAGCGGAGCCGAAGCCCGGTCACGGCGCAGGAGTTCCGCGACGGCAACGTCCGCGATGTCTCGCGTATCGACCATCGCGACGCCGGCCGAGCCGATCGGCATCGGATAGACGCCATGGTTTTGGATCACCTGCTGGACCATCTGCTCGTTCTGCATGAAATAGGCCGGACGCAGGATGGTCGCGGGAATATCGAGGCTCTCGATCATGCGCTCGACCGTGTGCTTGCTCGTGAAGTGCGGCACGTTCGTGTACTTGTCCGCATGGATCACCGACAGGTACACGATGCGCTCGATGCCGGCCTCGCGAGCCAGGTTCAGCGCGATAAGGCCTTGTGTCAACTCGTCGGGCGTGACGGCGTTCAGCAGGAATAGCGTTCGTACCGACGACAGCGCTGAGCGCATCGAGGGTACGTCCGTCAGGTCGCCGGCCACTTCGGTGACGCCCGCGGGGAAGCTCCGCTTGCCCTGCTGGCGAACGAGCGCCTTGACCCCGGCGCCAGCGTCGGCCAGGCGTTGAACGATGAGAGAACCAATGGTGCCATTCGCACCGGTAACCAGAATGCTCATGTGAATCTCCAGAAAGGGATGGATTAGCGCGAGAAGTCCGCCACGACCTCGCCGCTGCGGGAGTCGTTTGCGCTCTCTATCGAGTTGCGGTAACGAGAAGATAAGCTGTTGCACTCTTAAAACGAAGACGTGAAAATGTAGACACCTTGTTTCAAAAGTGAAACACCATGGATCTGAACGCTCTGGCCGACTTCGCGCTTGTCGCAATACATGGCGGACTGGGAAAGGCAAGCCGTGCAAGTGGCAAGTCGAAGGCGACGCTGTCCCGGCGGATTGCCGATCTGGAAGAGCAACTCGGCGTGCGGCTCATCGAGCGCGGCGTCCGCGGGCTGAAACTCACGGAAGCCGGCGAGATGTTGATGGCTCGAACCGAAGGGCCGATGTACGAGGTGGCCGAAGCCATGACCGCGGCCAGGGAGGGACTGTCGGCGCCGCGCGGACGCTTGCGTGTCGCAGCGCCGATGCTGTTCTCGCAGCTCGCGATGGGGCGGATTTGCGCCGGGTTCTGTGCGGCCTACCCGGAGATCACGATCGAACTGGTGGCTGAGGATCGCCTCGTCGACCTCGTCGAGGAGCGGTTCGATGTCGCGATCCGGATCAACCCGAGCCCGGATAGCAGTCTGGTGGGCCGGTGCTTCGCCAAGGACCGGCTCGTCGTGGTGGCCGCGCCCTCGGTACCCATGCCCGACCCGGGCGCGGTCAGCGCGGTTCCCGGCATCGTGTTTTCGAACTTCGAACCCACCAACTGGATCCTCGATGACGGGCGCCTGGTTTTGCAACCCGTCCCAAGGCTCAGACTTTCCTCGTTCCTCATGATCCGCGACGCGGCTGTCGCGGGCGGAGGCGCTGCCCTGCTGCCACAGTCGATTGCATGGAGCCAGCTTAGTCGGGGGGAGTTGGTCCAGTGGGGCACGGTTTCGGGGGTGGAAGCCGCGCTATGGGTCTTGCACACCTCAAGGCGTCTTTCTTCGCCGAAGGTTCGTGCTTTTGTCGACTTCATGTGCGATCAATTCCCGGAAGCGTCGCTCGTGCTGAAGGGATAGAAGGCAACCAACGTACAACGGCCATTCCCGCCATCGCGGATTGCGCATCGGCTCGCCCTGAATGTCTGTCGTCACGATCTCGAACGACGCGGCCTGCCGCTCAGCGATCGTTGATCGTTTCGTGCTCCGCCGGCATCAAAATCTCGAGCAATTCGCAATCATCTGACCAGCCGACAACGGTATGGCGGATGCCCGGTGGCTGAACCCAGCATGATCCGGGCACGAGCCGTTGCGGCCCAATGCCTTCGAAGTCGGTTTCAAACCAACCCTTCAGACAGTAGACCCACTGGAATTGCACGTTGTGATGATGCCGCACGCTGAGTTCCGGACGGAACGGAGCGATCATGCGGATCACATGCGCTTTAACGAGCCCATTCGTTGCCGCCGCGACGCCGAGGTCTCGATAAGCGGAATAGTCGCGCAGGCCGCCGGTCTTGAAGTCGGTCTCGGCGTCATGGCTGATAACGAAGCGCTGTGGCGCGTCGGGAAGTGGATGTTCCATGCGCTTCTCCCAAGGATCGTCAGAAGAGAATGAAACGGCGAATGGGTCCGAAAAGCAATCGGTAGCGTCACGCACGTAAAGCGCGCACGCCATGCCAACCTGCGAGCGCGGCAATGTAATGTTCTTGTGCCTGAATTAGTCCCAGCAAAGTACTCGATCGAGCGCTTTTCTTCAGTGCTGACGCGAGTGTCGGTTCCAACGGAGCGCGGCGTTGTTGCATTAATCGGGCGTAATGACGAGGTAAGGGCCTATGGTCATGATTTCAGGCAATGCGAACGGATTGCGGACGTGAGGTCCGCCATGCGGTTCAGCATGCCCACGCGGATGGCAACCTCGGCTGCCTGCGATTCGGTGCGTCGTGCCCACAGGCAGTTACGATGGTGCGCCGAATAAGTAAATCTGCGCACCATCGAAGCATGGGTCAGGTCACTTCTTGAAAGAATCCTGGGGGACCGGAACCGGGCTCCAGATCTCCGCATCCGATGCGTTTGCCGCGAATGTCCAGATGGGCGTGCCCTTCGCGACCGTTCTCCATTTGAGGTCGAAGACAAGTTGCGAATTGGTCACGTTTTCGATGTAGCCCGATTGCGTGTCGTCCGCTTGCGGGTCGAATTGCCATTGCTGAGAGGCCGACGCGTGGTTTTTCACGTAGGTGTTCAGGGCAAGGTATTGCTCGTCGGATACCGTTCCGCAGTCGATGGCGAGCGTGGGGTCGCTGTGCAGCGTGATTCCGCCATCCGATTGGAAGTCCCACTCGGTATACAGGTGCTCCGTACTGGCGGGAACGAGCACCACCCTGTTGCCTTTGACGCGATCGGTGACGCCGATGAGCCAGGTGGTATCGGCCGTGTAATAAATTTTTGCCATTTTTTCCACTGAGGGGTAATTGGATGAGTCGATAAATGAATGCTTCCTTTCCGACAGCAGCCTCACACAGAAATCATCCTTGCCACAAGATCCTTGATGTATCTGCATATAATCGACGAAAAATCGTCGTCGCTTTATTGGCAAGGTTTGAGGATGGGCTTCTGCCTGGAATAAACATTACGTCCGTCACATCGCTGAATCAATTACATGCGATTACACGACAGGATGGCGTTGTCGCATAAATCGGGCGAAGGCGAATGGAAGGTGCGCCAGCACGGTTACTCGAAGCGCCGCACGGGGCGCAAGGTGCATCTCGGGCTCGACGCGAATACCCCAGCATCACAGTAGAGCCGCCGGGGCCGGGAAGCTTTTCTTGCCCATCCGGACAGAGTTGGTGCTGGCGTGCGTAAGCTACACCGATGTCCTGCTTACCGATACGACAAATAACCTCGAAGTCGTTCCGACCGGAACAACCAGCAGGGCATTTATAAGCGCGAAGAGAATCAGTTGCGCTTAATGCAATTCAACATAACGCAACACAAAATTCAGACGTAGGGGACCGCCGAACTTCAACCGAATCTTTGGTCAGGATTGGGTCTATACCAGAGCAATGGGATTCACTAATTGATTTGTTCTGCGTCGTTCAAAACAGGGATGTAAATCCGAATCCATACGAGGACACGCTCCTGGAAAAACGGGGTGCTACGCGACCGGCCGGGAGCATGATGAAGTGAATGGGATCTGCCCAATCTTCTGCGCCCTGGCGGCGTCGTCTGCGCCAGGGTTCTCCGTCCTGCCAATCCCTTACTCCCTGGATGAATCGCAGCCGCTTCCCCGCCTAACCCACCGCCGCCCCCGCCACCCGCACTCCCTCGCGAACTCCCGCCCCCTGTTCCCCCAGATCCCAAAACAACCCCGCCATGATCTGCAACGCCTGCCGCGCAACGCTACCCAGCAAATGCTCATTCGGCGCATGCTGCGAGCACGCGGCATACGAATGCGGCACCCACAGCGTCGGCAAACCGAGAATCTCCGCGAACACGTCGTTCGGCAGCGATCCGCCCAGGTTAGGCAAGAGCGCCGGCTCTTCCCCTGTGGTCGCCTGAATCGAAGCGAGTCCCCAGCGCACCCACGGATCGTCGGGATCGAGCCGCGTCGCCTGCATCGGCGTGCCGCTCGTCGTGACCTCGATATCGGTGAAGCCGTGCATGTCCAGGTGCTCGCGAATATGCCGCAGCAGGTTCTCGCTATCGCTGCCGACCACGTAGCGCAATTGACAGTGCGCGAACGCATAGCCCGGAATCGCATTGACCGGCGACTCGGGATTGCCGGTCTTGAACGCCAGCACTTCGAGCGCGTTCCAACCGATCAACCGCTCGACGGGCGAGAGTCCCGGCTCGCCCCAGTTCGGATCGATCTCGGGATCGTTCGGACCGCCGCCGACCTCGATCGAGCGCAGCGCGTCGCGCACGCTTTGCGGCAGCGATTCCGGCAGCAGCGTCTTGACGAGAATCCGCCCGTGCGCGTCGACCATCGTGGCGAGCGCGTTGGCGAGGCGGATGCCGGGGCTGCGCAGGAGGCCGCCCCAATTGCCCGAATGATGCGCGCCCTCGCGCAATTCCAGCCGCATCGTGAAGTTGAAATTGCCGCGCGAGCCGAGGAAGATCGTCGGCCGCGACGCCGCCACGCGCGGACCATCCGACGCGATGAACAGGTCCGCCGCAAGCGCCTCGCGATGGTCGGCGCACACGCTCGCGAGGCCGGGCGAGCCGGTTTCCTCGCCCATTTCGATGATCGCCTTGACGTTGTAGCCGAGCCGGCCGCCGCGCGCGTCGATCACCTGCGCGAGCGCGGCGAGGTTGATCGTGTGCTGCCCCTTGTTGTCGGCCGTGCCGCGTCCATACCAGCGGTCGCCGTCCACGACGATACGCCACGGGTCGAGCCCCGCGCGCCACTGCGCGTCGTAACCGGGGACCACGTCGCCGTGTCCATAAGTCAGCACGGTCAACGCCGACGGGTCCTCGATTCTTTCGGCGATCAGAAACGGGCTCTTGTCGGGAATCGGGTTGTCGACGATCTGCCAGGTGAAACCGAGCGCCTCGAGTTCCGGGACCATCTGCTCATGCAGGTACGCGTAGAGTGCAGGCCGGCTCGACGCCAGTTGGCTTTCCGTATGCAGCGCGACGCGTTCGGCCAGTACGTGCATGAAGCGGCCGTCGTCGAAATAGGAGGTAGCCATGTCGATGGCGTGGCTGCGGTTCATCGTGTCGATCTCCAGGAAAAAGTAGGTGTTCAGGCCGCGTCGCGGTTCAGTTCGGGCAGGCCGAGGCCCGGCTCCGGCGTCAGCACGGAGGACAGCAGGGTCCGCGTGTACGGATTGCGTGGATTGGCGAAAATTTCTTCGCGGCTCGCCTGTTCGACAATGCTGCCGCGGTACATCACGGCGACGCGGTCCGCGAGATGTTCGACCACGCCCAGGTCGTGGCTGATGAACAAATAGCTCAAGCCGAACTCGGCCTTCAGGTCGAGCAGCAGGTTGAGAATTTGCGCCTGCACGGAGACGTCGAGCGCGGAAGTCGGTTCGTCGCAAATCAGAATGCCGGGCCGCAAAATCAACGCGCGGGCAATGGCGACGCGCTGCCGCTGTCCGCCGGACAACTGATTCGGGTACTGCCGGTGCGTGCGTTCCGGCATGCCCACGAGGTCGAGCATCCGTTTCACTTCGGCGGCCTGGCTCGCGCGTGTGCCGCGACGGTGCAGCAGCAAGGGCAGGCCGACGATCTGCGCGACGGTCTTGCGCGGATTGAGCGACGAATACGGGTCCTGAAAGATCGGCTGGATCTTTTGCGCCATTTGCAGCGACGCGCGCGGGTCGATCTGCTGGCCGTCGATCAACACGCTGCCGGTGGTGGGCGCGAGCAGGCCGAGCAGCATCTTCGCGAGCGTGCTCTTGCCGCATCCCGATTCGCCGACCAGACCGAGCGTCTCGCCGCGATAGAGCCGCAGCGACACATCGTCCACGGCCTTGAACAGGCGCGGCGCGCGAAACAGTCCGCGGCCCAGTTCAAAGGTGCGGCCGAGCGCGCACAACTCGAGCGCGATGTCGTTTCGCGCAGCGTTTCCCGCTGATGCAGCGGGAGAGGGCATGACGGCATTCATCGCAACACCTCCTCGGCGCACGCTTCGGCCAACATGCAGCGGGCGTGATGACCGGCCTCTGTTTCGACGAACGGCTGCGTTTGCGCGCAAGCCTCGCGAGCAAGCGAACAGCGGTTGCGAAACGCGCAGCCGTCGATCTCGCCGACGAGCGAGGGCACGACGCCGGGAATCGCATCGAGATGACTTCCCGGCGCCGTCTTGCCGCGCACGGGAATGCTGTTGAGCAGGCCGCGCGTGTACGGATGGTCCGGCCGCGCGAAAAGTTGCGCGACGGGCGCGGTTTCCACCACCTGTCCCGCGTACATCACGGCGACGCGATCGGCGATTCGCGCGACCACGCCCAGGTCGTGTGTGATGAACAGCACGGCGGTACCGAATTCACGCTGCAAATCGCGCAGCATGCGCAGGATTTGCGCCTGGATGGTCACATCGAGCGCGGTGGTCGGTTCGTCGGCGACGATCAGATCGGGTTCGCACATGAGCGCCATCGCGATCATGACCCGTTGGCGCAGGCCGCCCGAGAGCTGATGCGGATACTGGCCGAGCCGCTCGGCGGCGTTGGCGATGCCCGTGCGTTCGAGCAGATAGACAGCGCGGTCGCGCGCCTCGCGGCTCGATACGTTGCTGTGTTGCCGCAGTCCTTCGCAAAGCTGGTTGCCGAGCGTGTACGACGGATTCAGCGACGTCATCGGCTCCTGGAAGATCATCGCGATGCGGTTGCCGCGCAGCTTGCTCATCGCGCGGTTGTCGAGCGTCTGCAAGTCGATGCCGTCGAACGCGAGCCGGTTCGCGCGCCGCGTCGCGCGACGCGGCAGCAGGCCCATCAGCGCGAGCGAGGTCATCGATTTGCCGCAGCCGGATTCGCCGACGAGACACAGCATCTCGCCGCGCTCGATCTGGAAGTCGATCCCGCGCACCGCGTGCAGCATGCCGTTTGGCGTGG
Organism: Paraburkholderia sp. DD10; assembly: GCF_049177125.1. Lineage (NCBI taxonomy): Bacteria > Pseudomonadati > Pseudomonadota > Betaproteobacteria > Burkholderiales > Burkholderiaceae > Paraburkholderia > Paraburkholderia sp. DD10. The sequence goes on from NZ_CP185392.1 coordinate 671,530, forward strand.
GCAGATCGACTTGCAGGTTGTTGACATCGAGCAATACGTCCATCGTCTGTCTCCTCGTTAGCGGCCGTCGGGGGTCGTCAGATCGCGCATGCCGTCGCCCACCAGATTGATGGCGAGGACCAGCACCGCGAGCGCGCTGCCCGGAATCAGGATCACCCACGGCTGGAAGAACATGTACGCCTTGCCTTCGGAAATCATCAGCCCCCATGACGGCATCGGCGGCGGCACGCCGAGACCGAGAAACGACAGCGTGGCTTCGAGCAGGATCGCGTGCGCCATTTCGAGCGTCGCCACGACGATCAGCGCACTCATGATGTTCGGCAGCAGTTCGCGCAACAGGATGTAGAACGTGGATGCGCCCACGGCCTTGGCCGCGGCGATGAATTCGGCGTCGCGCAACTGCTGCGTGACGGAGCGCGATACGACCGCGAAGCGGTCCCACAGCAGCAGGCCGAGCAGCAGGATCACGGTCTTGAGCGAACCGCCGATCAGCGACGACATGGCGAGCGCGACCAGCACGACCGGCATCGCGAGCCGCGTCGTGATGACGTAGCTGATCAGGCCGTCGACGCGGCCGCCGAAATAGCCGGCGAGCACGCCGAGCGTCGTGCCGATCAGCCCGGAGATGGCTGCCGCGGCCGCGCCGATCATCAGCGAGACGCGCGCGCCGTACAGCAGCCGGCTCAGATAATCGCGGCCGAGTTTGTCGGTGCCGAGCGCATGCAGCCAACTGCCCTTGGCGTGCCACACCGGCGGCAGCAGACGGCGCGACAAATCCTGGCCGTAGGGATCGTGCGGCGCGAGCAGCGGTGCAAACAGCGCGGCCATGACGATGATCGCGAGGAGCGTCGCGCCGATCGTCAGACCGTGCTGGCCGAGCACACGGCGCAGCGCGCGGCGCCACGGCGGCACCGGCGCGGTGTCGACGCGCAGCGCGGGCAAGGTGGGGGAATGCGATGCCATGAGCCGTTCCTAGCGAGTGCGGATGCGAGGGTCGAGCGCCGCATTGGCGACGTCGGCGAGAAAGGTCAGCGCGATATAGAACATGGCGATGATCAGCACGACGGCCTGCACGACCGGAAAGTCGTTGCGGGCGATGGCGTCCCATGCGAGCTGGCCGAGACCTTGCAGCGAGAACACCGATTCGATCACCACCGAACCGCCGAGCATGAAGCCCAGTTCCACGGCGGCGAGCGCGACCACCGGAATCAGCGCATTGCGCAGCGCATGCTTGAACACGACGCGAGCCGGGCTCAGACCCTTGGCGCGCGCGGTGCGGATGTAGTCCGCGCCGAGCACGTCGAGCATGCCGGCGCGCGTGAGCCGCATCATCGCGGGCGTCGCGTAGTAGCCGAGCGCGATGGCCGGCAACACGAAATGCTGCCAACTGGCGTTGCCCGCCACCGGCAGCCATTTGAGGCCGACCGCGAAGACCAGGATCAGCGTGAGGCCGAACCAGAAGCTCGGCATGGCCTGGCCGATCACCGCGATCAGCAGCGCGAGGCGATCGACCCAACTGTCGCGGTAGAGCGCCGCGATCACGCCTAGCGGAATCGCGACCAGCACCGCGATCAGCAGCGCGATGCCGCCAAGCTTCAGCGTGATCGGCAGGCGCTCGGCGATCAGTTCCATCACCGACGACTGGAAGAAGAACGAGCGGCCGAAGTCCAGATGAACCGCATGCCACAACCAGTCGACATATTGCGCGGTCACGGGACGGTCGAGGCCGTATTGCACGCGCAGCGCATCGACCTGGGCCGCGGTCGCTTCCGGTCCCGCGATCGCGGTCGCCAGGTCACCGGAGAAGTGCAGCAGCGCGAAGCTGACGATCGACACGGTCAGCGCGACCGCGATTGCGAGACCGAGCCGGCGAAGCACGTAGGCAAGCATGAGCGCTCCAGCAAAGTGAGGTAACGAAACAGCGCGTCGGCAAAACGCGCGCGCGGCTTATTTCCAGCTCGCCTCGTAAAAGCGCGGCAACTCGTCGGGATACGCCTTGAAGTTCAACGACGACGTGAACGCATAGTTCGTCGAATAGGAAAAGAGCGGCGCCCAGTACGCTTCCTTGCTGATGCGGTTGAGCGCCTGCGCGTAATCCGCCTTGCGGACCGCGGGATCGTTCGACGTATCGGCGGTATCGAGCCACTTCGCCACGGTCGCGTCTTTCGCGCTGTCGTCGGGGCCGCCCTTGAAATAGACGCTCACGAAGGCTGACGCATCGTTGACCGAGAACGAACCCCACGCCTGGAACGTCAGCGGCGTCTTGCCGGAGCGCTGCGCGGTGCGCAACGCGGCGTACTGCAAATAATGCAGCCGCGCGTTGATGCCCACTTTGCGCAAGTCGCCGATCAACGCCTCCGCGTATTCGCGCTCGCGATACGCATAGAGATCCGTTTCGAAGCCGTTCGGATAGCCGGCGGCCTTCAGCAACTCGCGGGCTTTCGCGGGGTTGTATTCGTATTTGACGACGCCCGACGTATCGCAGCCGAACTGCGTGCGAAAGCACGCCGCGTAGACCGGCTGGCTGCCGCCGCGCACCAGGTCCTTCGAGAGCGAGGCGCGGTTGATCGCATAGTTGACCGCCTGGCGCACGCGGGCGTCCTTGAACGGCGAGTTCGGCGCGGAGGTGCCGGCGGCGTCCATCGACAGATAGCCGACCCGCATGGTCTCGCCGCCGATCACCGTCAGATCCGGCGACGCCTTGAGCGAATCGGCCTGGTCGGCGGGCACGCGCCAGATCCAGTCCACCGCGCCGGTCATCAATTGCGCCGAGCGCGTTTCGGGATCGGGAATCACGACGAACTTGACGGTGCCGATCTTCGGCGTGCCGAGCGGGCTGCCCTTGAAGTAAGCGGGGTTCTTCACCATCGTCACGCCGACGCCCGGCGTGACGGCGGTGATCTTGTACGGGCCCGTGCCGATCGGCGCCTTGCTGAAGCCTTCGAGGCCGACCTTCTTGAAGTAGGCTGCGGGATAGATGGGCGTGGGGCCGGCGAGATATTCGAGCGCCGCCGGGAACGGCGCCTTCAGGTTGATGCGAACCTGGTAGTCGCCGACTTTCTCGGCGCTCCTGATCCAGTCGGTGTTCTGCCGCGTGACGACCTTCGAGTCGGGCGAGACCACGTAGTTGAGCGTGAAGACGACGTCGTCGGCGGTGAACTTGTCGCCGTTCTGGAACGACACGTCGCGGCGCAGATCGACCAGCAGCGCGGTCGGCGATTCCCATTTCCACGCGGTGGCCAGTTCCGGCTTGTAGCTGCCGGTGGCGGGGTCGCGGTAGACCAGCGTGTCCCACACCATGTGCGCGATGATCACGCCTTCGCGCAAATTGTTGTGATAGGGCGAGATGTTCTCGGGCTCGCTGTCGGACGCGTAAATGAGCGTGTCGTTCGACTTGCCCGCATGGGCATGCAGCGAAACCGACAGGCAAACAGCGAGCAGCGCGAGGCGCAAGGGTTCGGCACGACGATTCATTGCAAGCTCCCGTGAAGAGGTTGCCGCCACGACGCGACGATTCACGTCATGCGATCACAGGAGAAGACTAATCGGGGAATTTTGTTGCGACTATTATCGAAACAATAAATCTCCGTTGCCGAAACGGCATCGCACACGCGGCATCGCACACGCAGCATGGGACGACCGGCATGAAACATCACCATCTTCAGGAAACCTCGCTGCGCTATTTTCTCGAGGTCGTGCGATGCGGCTCGATCAGTGAAGCGTCGACGCGGTTGAATGTTGCCGGCTCGGCGATCAGCCGCCAGATCGCCAACCTCGAACAGGCGCTCGGCACGCCGCTGTTCGAGCGCCGGCCGCGCGGCATGGTCGCGAGCGCGGCGGGCGAAATGCTCGCCGCTTACGCGTTTCGCATGGCGCTCGAAGCGGACCGGCTGGTGCAGGATGTCGATGCGTTGCAAGGCTTGCGGCGCGGCCTGGTGCGGGTTGCGACCTCGGAGGGCTTCGCGATCGAGTTTTTGCCGCAGGTGATCTCGGACTTCCGCGAAAAGTATCCGGGCATGATCTTCCAACTGTTGGTGAGCGCGCCGGCCGAGGTGACGCGGCGCGTGCGCAAGGGCGAAGCGGACATCGGCGTGACGTTCAGCCGGACGCCGCAGAGCGAAATCAAGGTCGAGCACCGGCAGGCGGCGCCCGTCATGGCGGTGATGCGCCGCGGTCATCCGCTCGCGCGCTTCGAACAGGTATCGCTGTCGCAAGTGAGCGCTTATCCGCTGGCACTGCCCGACACCGGCACGACGATCCGGCAAGTGTTCGATATCGTCGCGAGCCAGTTGCGCCTCGTGATCGAGCCCGTCGTGGTGAGCAACTACATCGTGTCGCTCCATAATTTCGCGCTTGCGTCGGACGCCATTTCGATCGCGGGCGAAGTCACGGTTCGACACCGGCAACTGCGCGGCGAACTGGCGGTGATCCCGATTCATGACCTCGGCATGGACGCGCGCTGCATCGAATTGCAGACGCTCGTCGGCCGCACGCTGCCGAAGGTCGTGCAACTGTTTCTGGAGTTTCTGCGCGGCCGTTTCGCGGAAGCCGAGGCCGACAGCACGCGTTAGCGCATCGCGCTTCGCACGCGTTGCGCGTGCATCGCGTACCCGTTGTCCACCCCATTGCAACGGTTTTTTTTCCGTGAAACACTGCGCTCCATCTGCTGTGCCGGATTGCATTCCGGTATATCGGACAGCCGCGCGCATGAGCGCCTCAGCGTCGATTTAATCGCGCCGACCTTCTTTCTTTCCGAGCGGAACCCAAAATGAGATTTGTCAGAGAAAGCGCCAGATTCGCTTGTTTGTTCGCTGTGACCGGTCTGCTGGTGTTCGCCGGATGCACGAAGGTCGCGCCGTCGGATCAGCCTGGGGCCGCGGCCGATTCGACGCTGAAACAGGTGCTTCAGCGCGGGACGTTGCGAGTGGGCGATTGCCTGACGTTTGCGCCGTTCGGCTTTTATGACAAGGACGGCCAGCCCGATGGCTACGACGTCGATCTTGCGAAAGAACTGGCGAAGCAGATGGGCGTGAAGCTCGAAGTCGTGAATACGACGAGCGCGAACCGTATTCCGAATCTGCAAACCAGCAAGGTCGACGTGGTGTTCTGCAACTTCACTCGCAATCTGGAACGGGCGAAGGAAATCGCGTTCACCAATCCGTATGTGGTGGCGAGCGAAGCGCTGCTCGTGAAGAAGAGCAGCGGCATCAAGTCCGTCAACGACATGGCGGATCGCACGATTGCCACCGTCAAGGGTTCGACCAATGGCGACGAAGTGCGCTCGCTGAACATGAAGGTGAAGATCCAGGAATTCGACAGCTCGCAAGCCGCGATCCTCGCGGTGAAGCAGGGCCAGGCCGACGCGATGATCGAGGACAACAACTTTCTCGCGTATCAGGCATCGCTCGATCCGAACCTGACCGTGACCGACGAAGCGCTGGTTCCGCTCGAATACAACGCATTCGGCGTCAAGGCGGGCGATCAGATCTGGCTCAACTACCTGAACCTGTTCCTGTTCCAGATCAACGCGTCGAAGATGAACGCGCAACTCTACAAGAAGTGGTTCGGCGCAGAGCCGCGCTTTCCGCTGAATCCGCAATACTGATCGGCGGTGGGCCGAATGCCGCGCGAGAGACGGAGGAATCATGAGCTATGAATGGGTGACCCTCGCGGGTTATTCGAACGATTTCGTTCGCGCCGCGTGGCTGACGCTCCAGGTCACGTTGCTCGCCTTCGCCATCGCCATGCTGCTCGGCTTGCTGACGGCGCTCGCAAGCGCAGCGCGCATCAGGTTGTTGCGAGTGGCCGCGCGTGTCTATATCGAGGCGATTCGCAACACGCCGGTGCTGCTGCAAATCTTCATCGTGTTCTTCGGTCTTCCTTCGCTCGGCGTCACGCTTAATGCCTATACGGCCGGCGTGATCGCGCTGGGCGTCAACGTCGGCGCTTATCTGGCTGAAGTGTTTCGCGCGGGTATCCAGTCGGTGCCGCGCGGCCAGTTGGAGGCCGCGTCGATTCTCGGGTTGGAACGCTCGCAGATTTTCATGGAGGTCGTGCTGCCGCAGGCGGCCCGCGCCGTTTATCCGGCGATCGTGAATAACCTGATCCAGCTTTTGCTCGGCACCTCGCTGCTGTCCGCAATCGCGTTGCCGGAGTTGAGCGGAACCGCGACCGTCATCAATGCGCGCACGCTGCTTTACATTCAAACGTTCGCTATCACGCTCGCCGCGTATCTGGTGCTGAGCAACGTGCTGTCATGGGCGGCGGGCCAACTCGGCGCGCGGATTTTTCATCCGCCGCTCGTCATGAAGAAGCGCGCGCGCCGGCTGTTCTTCGCCGCGCGGCAAGCCGACCGCACGTAAGCGCCTCAACCGGAGATCGAACATGTCTAGCGACTTGCTGTTGACCAGCCTGTCGATCCTGCTGCAAGGATTATTGATGACGTTGCTGCTTTCAGCGGCATCGATTGTCGGCGGCACGTTGATCGGACTGCTCGCGGCGGTATTGCGCTCATTCGGGCCGTGGGGCACGCCACGCATCGCGCGGCTCTACACGGAACTGTTTCGCGGCACGCCCGTGCTGATCACGCTGATGCTGATTTATTTCGGCGTGTCGTATTTCGGCTATGCAATCGACGTGTTCGCGGCGGGAGCGTTGGGTTTGAGCATTTATCAAGGCGCCTATATCGCCGAGGTGTTCCGCTCGGGTATCGAGGCGGTCCCCAAGGGCCAATGGGAAGTCTCGCAGATTCTCGGCCTCAGCAAGACGCAAACGTTCTTCTCGGTGGCGCTGCCGCAAACCGGGAAGATCGTCATGCCGCCGCTCATCGGCCAGTATCTGTCGCTCATCAAGGATACGTCGATCGTCAGCATGATCGGCATGTCGGAGTTGATGCACGGCGGCCAGGCCATCGTCGACCGGGTCGGAAAGCCGGTTGAAATCTATGGACTGGTCGCCGTGCTGTATTTCATCGTGTGCTTTCCGCTATCGCAGTGGGTGCGCCACCATGATCGAAGAAGGAGCGTGTTGTCATGACCAGCGTCATTACGTCGAAGCCGATCATCAAACTTGCCGGCGTCAGCAAGTCGTTCGGCGCCACGCAGGTTCTGAAGAGCATCGACCTCGGCGTTAGCCCAGGAGAAGTCCTCGTGCTGATCGGCGCGTCCGGTTCCGGAAAAAGCACGGTGCTGCGCATCATGAGCGGTCTCGAAACCGCCGATGCGGGCGAGGTCTGGGTCAATGAAGTACCGCTGCACGACGCGCGCCGCGCGCGCGACATTCGCGGCCACGTGGGCATGGTGTTTCAGCAGTTCAACCTGTTTCCGCACAAGACCGCGCTCGGCAACGTGACGCTCGCGCTCATCAAGGCGCGCAAGATGAGCGCGGCGGACGCGCGCAAGCGTGGGCTCGAAGCGCTCGACCGCGTGGGTCTCGCCGATCGCGCCGAGCATTACCCGAGCCAGCTTTCGGGCGGACAGCAGCAGCGCGTGGCGATCGCGAGGGCGTTGGCCGTCGAGCCCGGCATCATGTTCTTCGACGAAGCCACGTCCGCGCTCGACCCCGAACTGGTCGGCGAAGTCACCGAGGTCATGCGCGGCTTGGCGCGCGACGGCATGACGATGGTTGTCGTCACGCACGAGATGGGCTTCGCAGGCAAGACCGCTGATCGCGTCGTGTTCATGGACAAGGGTGTGATCGCGGAGCAGGGCGCTCCCGAACAGATTTTCGTGAATCCGCAGAATGAACGCACGCGCCAGTTCCTGCATCGCGTACTCGACCACTAACGAAAACCTGTCGCCGACGGAGTTGAATGCATGCCTGCACCTGAATCATCGAGGGCGAGGGGAGTCGACCGCGTTGTCGGCATACTCAAGCAGTTGCATATCGCGCGGCGTCCGCTGACGATGCGCGAGTTGATCGAAGCGACCGGTGCGCCGCGTTCGAGCATCTACGAACTGGTCACGATTCTGACGGAAGCGGGATGGCTCGAAACCGCCGCGGACGGTAGCGTGTTTTTCGGCCGCGAGATGCATTACTACGGGTCCGACTATGCGGTGCACAACGATCTGATCAGCCGCGCGCATCAGGCGATTCTCGCGCTGGTCCGCAATCACGATGAGACCGCGCAACTGTGCATGCTCGAAGGCAACAAGTACACGGTGGTGTTGTCGGAGAACAGTTCTCGGCCGTTCAATATCAGTTCCGACATCGGCGTGAAGGTGCCGATTCCGTGGACCGCAACGGGCCGCCTATTGCTCGCGCACCTGCGCGCGAACGAGATTCGCGCGTTGATTCCAGACGAAGACTTCGTGCTCGACAATGGCCGGCGCGTTGAATTCGAGGCGTTTCTCAGCGACGTCGAACGCGCGGCCGAATTGGGTTACTGCTGCACCGAAGGGCTCTCGCACACGTTTCGCTACTGCATGGCAGCGCCCATTCGCGACCGCTCGGGCCTGGCCGTGGCCGCGCTTTGCTTCATGACGAGCCGCGACACCGCGCCGGAAAAGCGCGCGACGATGCTGGAAGATCTCATTCGTTCCGCCAAGGCGTTATCGCAGCCTTATGCGCGGTTGTAGCGGCCACGAGTCGTTGGGCTTTTGCCCGGAGCATTGCCCGAGTGCTGCCGCTGTCAGGTCTGAGCCGAGTTTTGTCCGCTTACCTTGCATGATCTTCTCCTTTCATCGACGAGTATGTCGCCCGGCATGGGTAGTCGCCCCATGTCGTTTGCTCCATGGAAACGCGCCGCGACGCAAAAGACAATAAAGACGCGTCAACCACCAGGAGAACGACATGCTCAGATTTATCTTTCTTTGCGCTGCACTGCTTTTCGCCGGCACGCCCGGCTACGCGGCGATTCAATTCAAGGACGGTTGGGACAGTCAGGAGAACAGCAACGTCGCGCAATACACGAAGTCGGAGGCGACGGAGTATTTGCGGAACAAGAGCACGGCGCTTCAGAAGATCATCGACGGTCCACAGGCCTGCGTGCTGGAAGTGACGAAAGGCTGTCATCAACCCGGCGACGCGCACTTCACGGTCAACGGCGCGAAGTCCACTTCCCGATGCAAGGTGGACAGCATCTATGTCGGCTCGAAGAGCGACCATGTCGCTTGTCCATAGAAGCACGGGCGACGCGCGGCGCGTCGCCTAGCGGCGTGGCGGCGGGGCGCCCGGCTTGCGATCGCGGTCCTCGTTGTCGCGGCGCTCATCGCCATCCTTATGCTCATCGGCATCCCTGTTGTCGATGAACGGCGAATCGGTGTCGGTGCCGCCTTCGCTCAGCGCCGTGCGCGCGGCCTCGGCCAGTTTTTCATACTGCTTGCGGAAACGGCGTAGATCTTTTTCGTCGAGTTCCTCGAGATCGAGCAGCGCGTTGTGCGCGCCTTCCATTGCGCGGATCAGTTCGTCGAGCTTGATCTGCATGGCGGCCGTATCGCGGTTCTGCGTGTTCTGAATGAGGAACACCATCAGGAACGTGACGATCGTGGTCGATGTGTTGATCACCAGTTGCCATGTGTCGCTGAAGCGAAACAGCGGGCCGGTCAATCCCCAGGCGACCACCAGCCCAACGGCGACGACAAAAGTGGTGGGCCGTCCAGTCATTGTCGAAAGGTAGCTGGAGAACCTCGAAAACCATTTGCCGTTCATCCTGATCTCCGTTATTCGGTTTGATATACGGGATCATGGCATAGACGGCGGCGTGGCTTTCCTTCCCATCGACGCTCATGCAAGGCACCGGCCGCCCAGTTGCATGGGGGCGGTCGGCGATTCGTCAGACTGACAGGAACTAGGGCGCCACGAAAAAGACATCCGTGCGATTGGACGTGTTGCCCGAGTTGGTTTGAACGAAGAACGAGAGGAACGACGTCCCTCTTGCATCCAGGCCCGAATAGTCACCGAGGAAGAATCCCCCGGCAACGGGCGCGGTCATCATGTCGAACGGACCGGACAGCTTCAACTCACTGCCGAAACTGGCGCCGCCGTTGGTCGACGTGGTCTGCCAGTAGTTGGTCGGCAGCGTCGTCGTGTTGCCCGCCGCGAGGTCGCGGAAATCGTAATACGTGACGGCGACTGTTCCGGCCGAATTGACGCGAACCGACGGATTGAACGCGGGTTTTCCAGAGGGCGTGTTCACGCGAATCGGTGCGCTCCACGTCCGCCCGCCATCCGTCGACGTCGACAGTGCGATCTCGTCGTACTGGCCGCCGTTGAAACGCGAGTCCTGCCAGACGACATAGAGTTGCCCTGTCGCCGGATCGATCGCCGGTTCGGGGATGATGTCGCCGGTGCGTACCGGCTGTCCCGTGTTGGGGTCCGTGACCGAAACGGTTTGCAGACCCGAGATGATCTGCGGCTTGCTCCATGTGGCGCCGTCGTCGGTCGACCTGACGAACGCGACCTTGCCGGCCGCCTTGCTGAACGGCGGGCTGATCAGATCGAAGAAGTTGTACAGCGTGCCGTCCTGCGAGTTCACCACGATCTGATTGCCGATCGTCTGCTGGCGTGCCGGCGTGTCCACGATGACTGACGGTGAACTCCAGGTCACGCCGCCGTCGACGGTCCTGGCGAACATCGCCGGGCCCCGGAAGGCGGCGGTATGCAGGTTGGCGTAGGGATTGCCGTTCGGCAGTTCGAGCCGGTCCCAGACCGCATAGGCCACCCCGGCCTTGATGGGATTCGCCGTCACCGATTCCTTGTCGTTGAAGAATTGCAGTGTCGGCTCATTGTCGGCGATGAGAACACTCAGATTCCCCCAGCTCTGGCCGCCGTCCCGGGAAACGGCCGCGCCCACCGCATTGCTGTTGTTGGACTGGTTAAATGAAATGGACACGGAGTAGGCGGTGCCGTCCGGACCGATGGACACCCACGGGTCGGAAGCGCGCTCATATCCGAGACCGTTGGCGCAAGCGCTGAAGGGCAGCGGCGTCTGCCTCCACGTCAGGCCGCCATCGAACGAGAAGCCTGCCACGAGCCCATGCGCGCCGCCGTTCGACCATCGGTCCTGTTGCCAGACTCCGATGAGATTGGAAGGATTGGTGGGATTCACGGCCAGCCACGGTTCGACCTCGGCGTTCACGTAGAGCGTGCCGGGCCCGCCAATGTTGCAGCTTGCAAACGGACTGGCGCCCGAAACAAGCGTGGGCGCAGCCCAGCTCGTGGTGCTGGCCGCCAGCATGACGGCGAACGGAATTCCGGCCAGATACTGAACAGACTTGTTGCGTCGCATGAAAGACTCCTTTTTATATGCGACCCATAACAGTTGGAGCGGCAGCTTCCACGCAGCCTGAAAGGAGAGATTCGCATTGCTCGGCTCGGCTGATACGCCCGCGATGAACGTCTCGAAAGCGCCCGCCTGGTTCGCCATTTTTTTCGTCGGTTCTACTGCCGCTTCAATGCTACGGGCCGCAAGCGCTGGATACCGTCAGCGCGTCGGCTACGGACTTCGTTACGAACACGGTCTGCGTTGCTGGCCTATGGACGTGCGTCCGCCTTGGCGTCCATTTGCGCTAACGACAACCATCAGGGAATGACAAGGAATTTAGGTCGTACGAACCGCGCCGCCAGCGATTTTTTGTAACATGCCGCGCGGCGCTGCGGCGCGCAACGCTGGCGGCCCGTGTCCACACAATGAAAATGCATGGGCGGCGCGAGCGCGCGAGATGCTATGGGAAACGAGGCGAAGTAAACGAATGGAACATGTGGCGTCACAACGCTGGTTTGCCCGAGCGGGGAATGCGCGCGGTGCAGCATAAGCCCGTGCGCCTCAGTCAACAAAAAAGGCGGCACCCAAAGTGCCGCCCCCTCAAACCTTCCCGCCATACCGCCGCGGTTACCGCACCTTGCCCGCCTTCCACGCGGACAGCAACTGCTCGTACTTCACCGTTTCGCCCTTCGGCTTTTCGTTAGCGAGCTTCTTCCACGGCGCGTGCTGATCGGACAGCCACTTCGACGGATCGCTTTCCGCATTCAACTGCGGCGCGCACACCTTCATGCCCGCGCGCTGCAGCCGGCTCATGACCTGGTCCATTTCCTTCGCCAGATTATCCATCGCGGCTTGCGGCGTCTTTTCGCCCGCCACCGCGGTCGCGACGTTCTTCCACCACAATTGCGCCATCTTCGGATAGTCCGGCACGTTGTTGCCGGTCGGCGTCCACGCGACCCGCGCCGGGCTGCGGTAGAACTCGATCAAACCGCCGTACTTGTCCGCGTTCTTGGTGAAGTAATCGCTATGAATGTCGGAATCGCGAATGAACGTGAGACCGGTGATCGACTTCTTCAGCGACACGCTCTTGGACGTCACGAACTGCGCATACAGCCACGCGGCGGCGCGCTGGTTCGGCGGCGTGGACTTGAAGAACGTCCACGAGCCGACGTCCTGGTAGCCGTTCTGCATGCCGTCCTTCCAGTACGGACCGTGCGGCGACGGCGCCATGCGCCACTTCGGCGTACCGTCGGCATTGGTCACGTTGCCGGGCTTGAGCATCGACGCCGTGAACGCGCTGTACCAGAAGATCTGCTGCGCGATCTTGCCTTGCGCCGGCACCGGGCCCGCTTCGCTGAACGTCATGCCCGAGGCTTCGGGCGGCGCGTATTTCTTCAGCCAGTCGATGTACTTCGTCGTCGCGAAGACGGCGGCCGGGCTGTTGGTGCCGCCGCCGCGCGAGACCGATGCCCCGACCGGATGACAGCCATCCGGCGTCACGCGAATGCCCCATTCGTCGACCGGCATGCCGTTCGGAATGCCTTTGTCGGCCTCGCCCGCCATCGAGAGCCACGCATCGGTGAACCGCCAGCCGAGCGACGGATCTTTCTTGCCGTAGTCCATGTGCCCATAGACCTTCTCGCCGTCGATCGTCTTGACTTCGTTCGTGAAGAAGTCGGCGATGTCCTCATACGCGGACCAGTTCACCGGCACGCCGAGTTCGTAGCCGTATTTCGCCTTGAACTTGTCCTGCAAGTCCTTGCGCGCGAACCAGTCGGCGCGGAACCAGTAGAGGTTGGCGAACTGCTGGTCGGGCAACTGATAGAGCTTCTTGTCGGGCGCCGTCGTGAAGCTCGTGCCGATGAAATCCTTCAGATCGAGACCGGGATTCGTGTACGGCTTGCCTTCGCCCGCCATGTAGTCGGACAGCGGCACGATCACGCCATAGCGATAGTGCGTGCCGATCAGATCCGAATCCGAGATCCAGCCGTCGTAAATGCTTTGACCGGATTGCATCGACGTCTGCAGTTTTTCGACGACGTCGCCTTCCTGGATGATGTCGTGCTTTACCTGAATGCCGGTGATTTCGGTGAACGCCTTGGCCAGCGTTTTCGATTCGTACATGTGCGTGTCGATCGTTTCCGACACCACGTGAATCTCCTTCACGCCCTGCGATTTCAGTTTCGCGGCCGTGTCGACGAACCACTTCATTTCGTCCATCTGCTGCTGCTTCGACAGCGTGCTCGGCTGAAATTCGCTGTCGACCCATTTCTGCGCCTCGGGCATGCCGGCCAGCGCCGCGTGGTTCGCAAAGGCCCCCGCGACAATGCCCGCGACCGCGAGCGCGACGATCCGTCTCCTCTGTTGCATGGTCTTCTCCTGTGTCTCCACACCCCTTGGATCATCTTCCTGCGCCCGCCCGGGGCATCAACGGGAGCCGGTATTTTTTCAGTTGCGCCGCGGCGTCAGCCTTTCCACATGATCGCGAGAAGCACGAGCATCGAGGCCGCGAAGCCGGGCCACGCGTTCGCGCCTTCGGCGCCGATGCCGATCCACGCGAGGTTGATGTACGCGGCGGTGAGAAGGCCAATGAACAGCCGGTCGCCGCGCGTGGTGGCGATCGGCAGAAAACCCTTGCGTTCGATGGTGGGCGAACGGAGCTCCCACACGGTCATGCCGGCCAGCATCAGCACGACGCAGCCGAAGAAGATCGCCACCTCGGGCGTCCAGTACATCCACGTCAGCATCACACTCTCCCCATTGCGAAGCCCTTGGCGATGTAGTTGCGCACGAAGTAGATCACCAGCGCGCCCGGCACGATGGTGAGCACACCCGCCGCCGACAGCACGCCCCAGTCCATGCCCGCCGCCGACACCGTGCGCGTCATCACGGCGGCGATCGGTTTCGCGTTGACGGTGGTGAGCGTGCGCGCGAGCAGCAGTTCGACCCAACTGAACATGAAGCAGAAAAACGCCGTCACGCCCACACCCGATTTGATCAGCGGCAGGAAAATCTTCACGAAGAAGGCGGGGAACGTATAGCCGTCGATATAAGCGGTCTCGTCGATTTCACGCGATACGCCGGACATGAAGCCTTCGAGAATCCACACCGCGAGCGGCACGTTGAACAGCATGTGAGCGAGCGCGACGGCGATATACGTGTCCATCAAACCGACGCTCGAATAGAGCTGGAAGAACGGCAGCAGGAACACGGCGGGCGGCGTCATGCGGTTGGTGAGCAGCCAGAAGAACATGTGCTTGTCGCCGAGAAAGCGATAGCGCGAGAACGCATACGCGGCGGGCAGCGCGACCAGCACCGACATCACCGTGTTCATCAGCACGTAGATGATCGAGTTGATGTAGCCCCAGTACCACGACGGATCGGTGAAGATCACCTTGTAGTTCTCGAAGGTCACGTGATGCGGCCAGATGGCGAACGTCGACATCGTTTCCTCGTTGGTGCGCAACGAGATCGACAGCATCCAGTAGAGCGGAATCAGCGCGAACAGAATGTAGACGAGCAGCACCAGCGTGCGCGTCCAGCGGCGGTCATTGCGCATGGTCGTCTCCGGTCGTGGCCGCGGTGCCCGTGGTGGCGGGGCCGCCCTTGCCGACGCGCTCCATCCAGTTGTAAAGGATGAAACACAGCAGCAGGATGATCAGGAAATAGATCAGCGAAAAGGCCGCGGCCGGGCCGAGGTCGAATTGGCCGACCGCTTTTTGCGTCAGATACTGGCTCAGGAACGTGGTGGAATCGCCGGGGCCGCCGCCGGTCAGCACGAAGGGCTCGGTGTAGATCATGAAGCTGTCCATGAAGCGCAGCAGCACCGCGATCATCAGCACGCCGCGCATCTTCGGCAACTCGATGTAGCGGAACACGGCGAAGCGGCTCGCGCCGTCGATTTCGGCGGCCTGGTAGAACGCGTCGGGAATCGCGCGCAAACCGGCGTAGCAGAGCAGGGCGACGAGCGGTGTCCAGTGCCAGATGTCCATCACGAGCACGGTGACCCACGCGGCGGTGGGGCTCGCGGTGTAGTTGTATTCGATGCCCGAGACGTTGAGCACGTAACCGAGCAGGCCGATATCCGGGCGGCCGAAAATCTGCCAGATGGTGCCGACCACGTTCCACGGAATCAGCAAGGGCATGGCGAGCACGACGAGCGCCGCCGACGCGCGCCAGCCCGAGGCCGGCAT
Organism: Paraburkholderia sp. DD10; assembly: GCF_049177125.1. Classification (NCBI taxonomy): domain Bacteria; kingdom Pseudomonadati; phylum Pseudomonadota; class Betaproteobacteria; order Burkholderiales; family Burkholderiaceae; genus Paraburkholderia; species Paraburkholderia sp. DD10. The sequence continues at coordinate 686,926 of NZ_CP185392.1, forward strand.
CGCCAGTGCAAGGCCGACGCCGAGCGGAATCTCGAACAGCAGCACGCACGCGGAAAAGATGATCTGCCGGCCGAGCGCGCCGCGCAAGTCGCCGTCGTTCATGATCGCGCGGAACCACTCGGTGCCGACGAACACATGCTGCGTCGGGCTGATGATGTCCTGCACCGAATAGTTGACCACGGTCATCAGCGGCAGGATCGCGGAGAACGCGACGCAGATGAACACCGGCACGACCAGCAGCCACGCCTTCTGGTTGATGGGCTTGTTCATCGTGCGATCCTTTCGTCGTTGGCGAAGAACACGGTTTCGGGCGCGGCGAGACGCAGCCAGAGCGAGCCTTCATTCAGTTGCACATGAGGATCCACCTTCGCCTTGAACACATTGCCGTCGCATTGCGCGGTGACCAACTGGTAGTTGCCGAGTTGTTGCGTGCGCAGCAGTTGCGCCTTCACCGCGCCGGCCTCGCCGCTGTCGGCGAGCCGCACGAACTCGGGGCGGATACCGAGCGTCAGCGTGCCGTTCGCATGCTTGAGCGTGGCGAGGGTGTTCGCGTCGAGTTGCAGGCGCTGCGAGCCGACCTTCACGCCATCGGCATCGAGATCGACCGGGCACAGATTCATCCCCGGACTGCCGATGAAATAGCCCACGAACGAATGATCGGGCCGCAGGAACAGCGCTTCCGGTCCGCCTTTCTGGACGACGCGGCCATTGGTCATCACGACCACTTCGTCGGCGAACGTGAGCGCTTCGACCTGATCGTGCGTGACGTAGATGAGCGTGAGCTTGAGTTGCTGATGGATCTTCTTGAGCTGACGGCGCAGGATCCACTTCATGTGCGGATCGATCACGGTGAGCGGTTCGTCGAACAGGATCGCCGCGACGTCCTTGCGCACGAGTCCGCGCCCGAGTGAAATTTTCTGCTTCGCGTCCGCCGAGAGATTGTTCGCCTTGCGCGGCAATTCGCGCGTCATGTCGAGAATTTCCGCGACTTCATGCACGCGCTTGCGCACTTCGGCGGCGGCGATCTTGCGGTTGCGCAGCGGAAACGCGAGGTTGTCGAACACGCTCATCGTGTCGTAGATCACCGGGAACTGGAACACCTGCGCGATGTTGCGCTCGCGCGGGCTCATCGCGGTGACGTCGCGTCCGTCGAACAGCACCTTGCCTTCCGACGGCGTGACGAGTCCCGAGACGATGTTCAGCAGCGTGGACTTGCCGCAACCGGAGGGCCCCAGCAGCGCATACGCGCCGCCGTCTTCCCAGACCATGCTCATCGGCTGCAACGCGTAATCCTCGAGCGACGCGGGAGCGGGGCCGTGGTGCGCGCCGGGTTTCACACCGGGTTTCACACCATAAGCGTGCGCGAGATTCTGAAACTCAATGCGCGCCATGAGTCGCCTCCGGGCCGGACAGCAGTTTGGTGTCCGCGCCGAATATGAACAGTTCGTCGGGGTCGATGAACACGTCGAGCTGCGTGCCGAGTTCGATCTGATGCACGCCCTGCAACTGCGCGATCAGGTCGATGCCGCCGGTGTGCGTATGCAGGTGCAGGAAGGTTTCGGAACCGCTCAGTTCGGCGAGTTCGAGCCGGCACGGCACGGCGACCGATTGCACCGTGCGCGGCGCGAGCCGCAAGTGGCCCGGGCGAATGCCGATGCGGCACGCGCCGGCGCCGTTCGCCGCCTGCCTGACCGGCACCTCGATGCCGATCGGCAGACGCGCGGTGCCCTGGGCGGTCAGATCGCTGACGAGCATGTTCATCGGCGGATCGTTGAAAACGGCGGCCACTTCGACGCTGGCGGGCGCGTTGTAGACGTCGAGCGTCGGGCCGTGCTGCAACACGCGCCCCTTGTCGACGATCGCCGTATAGCCGCCGAGCAGCAGTGCCTCCAGCGGCTCGGTGGTCGCGTAGACCACGGTCGTCTTGCCGTCGGCGAAGAGCGTGGCGAGTTCCACGCGTAATTCCTCGCGCAGCTTGTAGTCGAGATTCACCAGCGGTTCATCGAGCAGCACCAGCGAAGCGCGCTTGACGAGCGCGCGCGCGAGCGCGCAGCGCTGCTGCTGGCCGCCGGACAGTTCGGCCGGACGCCGTTGCAGCAGATGTTCGATATGCAGCCTCGCCGCGACTTCATTGACGCGCCGCGTCACTTCGTCGGCGGCGGTCTTTTGCAGTTTGAGCGGCGATGCGATGTTGTCGAACACCGTCATCGCCGGATAGTTGATGAACTGCTGATAGACCATCGCGAGGTTGCGTTGCCGCACGCTCACACCGGTCACGTCCCGGCCGTCGGCCAGCACGCGGCCCGTGGCCGGCTTGTCGAGTCCTGCCATGACGCGCATCAGCGTGGTCTTGCCCGCCTGGGTCGGCCCGAGCAGCACGTTGATGGCACCGGGGACGAGCCTCAGATCGACGCCGTACAGATGCGTCTGCCCGCCCGAAACGACGGTGACCCGCTCCAGTTCCAAGACCAAATTGCTCTCCTTTTTTGTGTCGCTTTTCGGTGCTGCGGTTGCTGCTGGACGTCAGATAGCCGCGCTGGCGGCGTCGCGTTCATGGCCCGTTCAAGCGGGCGGCATTCGCCTGCGCGCCCGGCGCGCGAAACGAACTTTCAGCGCGCCGTGAGGCGAAAAGTTGCGGGCTGGACGCTTGCTTGAGGTGGTGTTGCTCATCCATTTGTCTCCGGCTTTTTTATGCCGCTGCTCTGTATGCGAGGCGGGTACTTATGTTCAGAATGGAAATCAAAACAACAAATAAGATGTTCCTTTTTGTTCGTTTACGTATAAATCGGGGTTAACCATACAAATGCGAAACATTTGTGGTCGATACCCCTTACGAGCGATGGAATAACGGATTACGCAGCCGGCATGCATGCGCGGCGGTCTGAAAGTTGGCGGTCAGCGTAGCAGAAAGAGGCGGCAAGAGGAGATCGCATGGGATGCGATATTTGGTGGGGCGCCTCACGGCCACTGAATAGGCCGTGAGGCGGATTTCAGGCGAGCATGTAAGCAGCGGCGCGCGCGAACACTGCTTGCGCGCGCACATCCTACAGTCGGTCCGGCAGGGTGCTGTCCGGCTGCAGTGGCGGCATTTCCAGCAGGGCTGCCTTATATCCGAGAAGGTCGGCTTCCGGTACATCGAAGCGCGCCAGCCATTTGTCGCTGTGACCCGCCGTGTTGAAGAGTGGCGCGTCCCCGGTCGACGTACCTTGCTGCAGCGGGCCAACGCTCGTGGCCCGTATTTCGCGCAAAGCGGCGTTCTCGATGACATAGCTGGCGGGCATGGTCGGCCGCCCGCCCTCCTTGTCGGCCGCACCGGCCTCCGGTTGCGGTCCTGCCTGAATCACTATTCCGTCGCCGCAAGGATAAAGGGCAAACCAGTCGGGCGGCAGTTCGCTTCGAAGAGTTGGCAGACCTCCTGCCTCCTTCACGAATTGGGCGTCCAAGGCGGTCAACCAACTCACGCCCTTGATCCGTTTAGCCAGATCCTCGGCCAGCATGAACGGATGCCCGACGTCCAGACCGCTGAACTGCTGTGCCAACCAGTATTCGGTCGCTTCGTTGGGTTCCCGGCGAGCGACGCTAAGATTGACGCCGTAGCCACCATATCCATGTATGGCATTCAACCGGCGGGCGAAGTCGACGAAGAGCGTCTGAAAAGCGAGAGGATTTTCAGCGACGTGAAGCAGTGGCATGGTGAACACAAGGGCATTCGGCCCCCAAGTTCCCATTTTTTCCTGCCATTGAGCGAATCCGAACGCGTGGAACTCCCAGAAACCCGCATCGATGCTTTTTTCGCCGCTGGTGACGTAGACGCCGAGTGGTTCATCCTTCGTCGACGCCGCAAGGATGCTTGCGTCCAGATGGCCCTGTCTCAACGGGACGCCGTCCTTACCGTCCTGCCATAGCCACTTCAGATGGTCTTCGGCAAGCTCCGCATAACCGTCAAAGCAGGATTGGAGCGCATGACGCACTTCCGGGCGGTACGCATCCCGGAAATATAGAACGCCCTTTACAACCAGCGCTGCGCCGACGTAGTCGTGAGGGTAGCGCGGTTCGAGCAACGCGCCCTTGATAAGCGCCTCGCCCTGATGTTCACGCGCCCACTTGAGGAAAGATGGATCAGAAGACATAGGTTTACGGGACTGGAAAAGGAACGGGCGGTAGAGGCAAGCCGCCACCAGGAACTGAAGGAACCCCTCGGTTCAGCAGCGCCTTGAACTGATCGAACAATGCGGACGGCGAGGAGTCCGTGGCCTCGGACGTTTGCGGCGCCGTCTCCGGCTGGGTATGCGAACAGTCGCAGTCTTCGGGTCCCATCACGACGGCACCTGCGTTACGACCGGCAATGCGGCGATCAAGCGCACGCTGCATTGTGGAGGGGCGGTCGGGGGGAAACTTCATTTCCACCACTGTCTTGATGTTGTCCTGTGTCGCAGGCACAGACGGGTCTTTCACGATGACACAGTCCGGCCTGCGAATATTGCCGACGCCGCTTTCATACTGTGACAGGCCACCGGGCCAGTACTTCTCTATCCACGCGGGCAAGAACGGATGAGGCGTCATCGGGTCTTTGCTCAGTGTGATGGGTTCAGGTGGCGTTTTGGACATGTCGTAGTTGATTTCTGGCTTATAGACGCTTCTGCCACCCATCTGCTGATCGCGCGCGGCCAGACGCTTGCTGACACATTGCTGCTTGAGCTTTCCGCCCGATGTGCTCACATCAGGCGACTGGTTACATGCGCAAATTTGAGCGCAGAGAACGGCTTTATCTTTCGGGTCCAGCGGTAGGCGCGGCAAGCGGACTTCCGTGGTTTGTCCGTCGCCTTCGGCCATCTGTCCGTGCGCGCTGACCTTGCCGTATTCGCTCATGATGCAGTGCTCGGGCCGAATACCAGTGACGCCGGTTTGGCCGCCTCATGCCACTGCGTGTAACCGTTGGCATCCGTCGTGCCGCTGACCTCCTGACCATCTGCGAGGCGTAGTGAATATGAATGACCGGAGACTGGCTGGCCAGTGTCCTGGTCCAGCACCTGAAAACGCCCGCGATACGATTGCATGGACTCGTCGACTTGATGCCCTGCGGTCAGGCTCCTGGCCGTCGCGCCCGCACCGGTCGGCACGTTGGCGGCCGACAGTGCCTGCGAAGGCATAAGGTTCGCACCACAGGCGGTTTTGTCGCCTTCGAATGCCGCCCGTCTTCCGCTAAACGACATACCCGGATTTTTGCTCGTGACGATCGGGAAGATGCCGCCGCACTTTGGACACGAGACCATTGTCCCGACGAAAGCGATCGGCCGCCCATCAACCACCGTGATCGCTCCGGAGTTCAGTACCGTACCGCCGTGTGACGTTTGATCGCCTTCGCGAATAAACGCATAGCTCATGCACCGTTCCAAATAGTGTGAACCATTCGATGGTACCGCATTCCTCCGATGAAACTGCTCGCATATGCTGCCGCTCTGCGTGCCATGCTCACCGATTGGTGATGAGCAGCTCGCAGGCGGCGCGGCACTGCTGCATATGAAGGTGCGCAAGAGCGGGCACATCATCAATGTGTCGTCGGTGGCCGGTCATAAGGCGCGTCTGGGCAGCTCGGTCGATGCGGCGACCAAGGCGGCAGTGCCGCATGTGCGATTCGTGAAGCTGCTTATCGTGCTTGTTGTGCTTATCGTGCTTGTTGTGCTTGTTGTGCTTGTTGTGCTTGTTGTGCTTGTTGTGCTTGTTGTGCTTGTTGTACTTGTTGCGCGCGCGTGCGGGCTGGCTCGGCGCACGTGTCTTGCGCATAAGCCGGATGCCAGCCACCGAGCAATCGGTCGATCGCCTCCCGAGCGTCGCGCAACGCGTCGGCCAGAGACTCGCTGCTCGACGCGAGGTGGGAAAAACCGGTCCCGCCGCGCTCCCGCACGGCCATCAGGCGTCCGCCCAACTGCCGCGTGATCGTGCGGCGCAAGCGCACGCCGTGGCCGTGGCCGTCGTGCGGCACGGCTTCGATCAGTACATGAAATCCGCGATACGTTTCGCTGAGTTGTTGCGCCATGTTCGAGCCGTCGTCAGGAAGAGTGAGCGTCAGACGGCAGCCGCCGCCTCGACGGGCCGCTTGAGCAGCCCCACGGCGAGCGCGGTCACGATGGTGCCCGCCGCGATCGCCACCACGTACATCGCCAGATGCGTGACCGCGTTCGGAATCGGCAGCACGAAAATCCCGCCGTGCGGCACCTTCAGTTCGACGCTCGACGCCATCGAAATCGCGCCCGTGATCGCCGAGCCGATCACGCACGCCGGGATAATCCGCATCGGGTCGCGCGCGGCGAACGGAATCGCGCCTTCCGTGATGAAGGCCATGCCGAGCACCGCGGCGGCGTTGCCGGCTTCGCGTTCGTCGGTGACGAAACGGTTGCGGAAGATCCACGTGGCGAGCGCGATGCCGAGCGGCGGCGTCATGCCGGCGGCCATTGCGGCCGCCATCGGCGTGTACACCTGACTCGCGATCAGGCCGGTGCTGAACGCGTAGGCCGCCTTGTTCACGGGACCGCCCATGTCGAACGCCATCATCGCGCCGAGCAGCAGGCCGAGCGTAACCGCGCTGCCGGTCTGCATCGAGCGCAGCCAGTTTTCGAGGTTGTGCAGCGCGGTGGCGACCGGCGTGCCGACCACGTAGATCATCAGCAGGCCGACCACGAGCGTCGACACCAGCGGGATGATCAGCACGGGTTTCAGTCCTTCGAGATTGCGGTGCAGTTTCAGCTTGCGGCTGATCAGCAAGGCCGTATACCCGGCCAGAAAGCCGGAGATGATGCCGCCCAGAAAACCTGCCCCGAGGCTCGCGGCGAGCATGCCGCCCACCATGCCCGGCGTGATGCCCGGCCGGTCGGCGATCGAATACGCGATATAGCCCGACAGCACCGGCACCATCAACGCGAAGGCGGACTTCGCGCCGATCTGGAACAGCGCCCATGCAAGCGTGCCTTTATGAGCGTCGTCGAATGCGTAAATGCCGCCCAGGGCGAACGAGATCGCGATCAGCAAACCGCCCGCGACCACGAACGGCAGCATGAACGACACGCCCGTCATCAAGTGACGATAGGGGCCGGACGACTTCGCCGAGCGTTGTTTCTTGGCCGCCGCGACCTGGTCTGCAAGGGCGCCACCGCCCGCGCTTGCGCTCTGTGCGGCTCCGTCGACGGTCGCCTCGGCGATCGCCCTTTCGATCAGCGCCGCGCCTTTGCCGATTGCGCCTTTAGTGCCCGTTTCATAGAGCCGCTTGCCGCGAAAGCGGCTCTTGTCGACCTGCGTATCGGCGGCGATCACCACGAGGTCCGCCGCCGCGATCTGCTCGTCGCTCAGCGTGTTCTGCGCGCCGACCGAGCCTTGCGTTTCGACGTGAATGTCGTGTCCCAGCGACTTCGCGCCTTGCGCGAGTCCCTCGGCGGCCATGAAGGTGTGCGCGATGCCGGTCGGGCACGAGGTAATCGCGACGATCTTGAGCGCGCGAGTCGCCGTTTGCGCCGCCGCAGCGTTCCTCGGCGCATCCGCGCCGACGCTCGCCGTCACGCGCGCCAGCACCGCATCGGCTTCGCGGATCGCATCGTCGAGCGAAATGCGATGAATCGTCTTGCCCGCGAACGGCGTTTCGTCGACGCGCTCGCCCGCGTCGGCGGCGATCAGCACGGCGTGCGCCGCGTCGATCTGCGCGGCGTTCAACGGCTCGTGAACGCCGAGCGCGCTGCGCGTTTCCACCGCGAGCGAGGCGCCGCGTTTTTGCGCCGCGCGGTTCAAGGCTTGCGCCGCGACCATCGGCGACGCGCTTCGTTGCGGGGACGATACCAGTCCAATCAGCTTGTCCATTGCTCTCTCTGGCTTACACGGCTTGATGTTGGGTGACGCGCGGCGGATTCGCGGCGACGCTGAAGGTGACGAGTTCGACTTGCGCGGCGAGGGCGTCGAGGCTCGCGTGATCGGGCAAGTGCGGGCCGACCCGCGCGAGCTTGCCTGCCGCGAACGCGGTGGCCCGTTGGCCGACCGAGGGCCACGGGCGCGCTTCGATGAGACTCGCGACGAGGCCCGCCACCAGCGCGTCGCCCGCGCCGACCGTGCTGGACACCGGCACGCGTAAAGGCGCGGCGCGCCAGCCTTGGTAGGAAGAGGCCTGGTCGCCCGATGCACGCGTCACGCCCAGCGCGCCACGCTCGCCCAGCGAAACCACCCCATACGCGATGCCGCGTTCCACGAGCTCGCAGGCCGCGTGAATCAGTGCGTCGTCGTCGGCGAGCGAGCGGCCGAGCGCCGCTTCCAGTTCCGCGCGATTCGGCTTCACCAGATCCGGCAGGCCGTCCGGCTCGCCGGCGCGCAATGCGTCGGCGAGCGGCGCGCCGCTCGTATCCAGCGCGACGCGCGCGCCCGCCGCATGCAACGCACGCGTGATGCGTCGATAGAACGACACGTCGACACCCGGCGGCAGACTGCCCGCCAGCACGAACCAGCGCCCAGGCTCGGCCAGTTCGACCACGCGCCGCTCCAACGCGTCGACATCGGCCGCGCTCGGCACCGAGGTCGCGAGATTGATGTCGGTGGTTTCGTTGCGCGCGGTATCGACGAGCTTCACGTTGATGCGCGGACGCCCCGCGATTCGCACGAAGCGGTCGACGATGTGCTTGTCGGCGAACATCGCGTCGAATGCGGCGGCGTCCTCGGCGCCGAGCAGGCCCGTGGCGATCGTCGTCATGCCGTAGTCGGCGAGACAGCCCGCGACGTTCACGCCCTTGCCGCCCGCGTTGAATTCGAGCGACGCCGCGAGATTCACCTCGCCGAGCGCGAGGTTGGCGACGCGCACGGTTTGATCGAGCGCCGGATTCGGCGTGACGGTGACGACGGTTTTCATGCCGCCGCCTTGATCTCGGTGTTGTCCAGCGCGCGGACCGCGTCGACGTCCTCGCAATCCAGCGCGCGGCGCGCGAGCGCCTGCATCGCGTCGAGCCGCGACGCGCGCAGCCGCGATTTGACGGCGGGAATATCGCGCGAACTCATCGACAGTTCGTCGACGCCGAGACCCGCGAGAATCGATGCGCCGAGCGGATCGCCCGCGAGGCCGCCGCACACGCCGACCCATTTGCGATGGCGGCGCGCGCCGTCGACGGTCTGCTTGATCATGCGCAGCACGGCGGGGTGCAGGCTCTCGGCCATGCGCGCGAGTTCGGGATGCTCGCGGTCCACGGCCAGCACGTATTGCGTCAGATCGTTGGTGCCGATCGAGAAGAAATCGACCAGCGCGGCGAAGTGATCCGCGAACGCCGCCGCCGACGGCGTTTCGACCATGATGCCGAGCGGCACCTTCGGCGCGTCGAGTTCGGCGCGCACGGTTTCGGCGAGCGCGATGGCCTGGCGCGCCTCGTCGAGCGTGGAGACCATCGGGAACATGATCCACAGCGGGCCATCCTTGGCGGCGCGGTAGAGCGCGCGCAATTGCGGCACGAACAGGTCCGGGCGGCGCAGGCACAGGCGCACGCCGCGCACGCCGAGGAACGGATTCGATTCGTGCGGCAGGTTCAGATACGGCACCTGCTTGTCGCCGCCGATGTCGAGCGTGCGAATGATCAACTGACGCCCGCCGCTCGCTTCGACCATGCGCCGATAGCAATCGTATTGTTCGTCTTCGCTCGGCGCGTCGTGGCGCTCCAGAAACAGGAACTCGGTGCGCATGAGTCCGACGCCGTCCGCGCCGTTGGCGAGCGCGTCGCGCACCTGGTCGGGCCGCGTGATGTTCGCGCCGATCTCCAGCACGTGGCCGTCGAGCGTCGCGGCGGGCAGCGCGCGGTTGGCCGCCGCGCGCTGCGCTTCCTCGGCCAGTTGCAATTGCGTTTGCCGCGCGCGCTCGCGGTCGCGCGCCGACACGCCGACATAGAGACGACCGCCGCTGCCGTCGAGCACCGCATCGCTGCCGTCGGCGATCTCCATCAACGCCGCGCCGCACGCGACTGCCGCGGGCACGCCGAGCGTGCGCGCGAGAATCGCGGTGTGCGACGTGGGTCCGCCCGACACCGTGCAGAAGCCGAGCGTGACGGCCGGGTCGAGCATTGCGGTGTCGGAGGGCGTGAGGTCTTCGGCGATCAGGATGGCGGGCGTATCGAGCCGCGTGTCGGTCGCCACGTTTTCGCCGAGGTGCTTCAGCACGCGCCGCGCGACGTCGCGCAAATCGGTGGCGCGCGAGGCGAGCAGCGGATCGGGCAGGGCGGCGAGGCGCGCGGCCTGTTGCTCGGCCGCCTGATGCCAGGACCAGGCCACGCCGTGGCCGTCGAGCAGCAGACGCGCGGCTTCGGTGAACAGGTCCGTGTCGTTCAGCAGTTCGCGGTGCGCCGCGAAGATTTCGGCTTCCGCCGCGCCGAGGCGCGCGGCGGTGTCGCGGGTGAGGGCGTCGAGTTCGTCAGCGGTTTTGCGCAGCGCTTCGTCGAGCTGATGCGTGGCTTCGACGGTCTCGCCGGGGCGGTCCTGAATTTCCAGGCGCGCGGTGCGCAGCACGCGTACCGGTCCGATCGAAAAGCCGGGACCGGCGCTGACGCCTTCGAACACCGTCGCCGGCTCGAGCGGCGTCCAAGAGACCGGCTGTGCTTTTTGACGGCGCGCGCGAGCCGCCGCGGCGCGCTCGTGTTCTTCCGCCGACAAGGCTTCGATGGTGCGTTTCAACGCGGCCAGCGCGTCCGCCGCATCGACGCCTTGCGCGGACAACACCAGGTGCGCATTCGCGGTCGCGCCCAGTTGCAGCAGGCTGACGAGGTTCTTCGGGTCAGCGGCGAGCTTGCCGTTGCGCACACGCAAGGCGGCCTGATAGCGCTTGGCGGTCGCCACCCAGGCGCTGGCCGGGCGAGCGTGCAAGCCGTGCGGATAGTCCAGCACCAGTTCGACGCGCTGCTCGAAATCCGCGGGCGTCGCGTCGATCACCGCGGCGGCGGCGTTGGCGGCGGCGCCGTTCAGCGCGTCGACCAGCACCTGTGGATCGCGCGCTTCGACCAGCGCCTGCAATTGCCGCGGATCGCCGATCAGACGCGTGAGACGTTGCAGCAGCGCGATGTGTTCGTCGGATTGCGCGGCGATCGCGACCACCAGATTGGCGCGCTCGCCGTCGTGCCATTCGACGCCTTCGGGCAATTGCAGCACGGCCACGCCGGTGCGCCGGATCAGATGGCGGTCTTCCTGCATGCCGTGCGGAATCGCGACGCCGTTGCCCAGATACGTGTTCGAGACTTTTTCGCGGCCCTGAAGACTGTCGACGTAAGCGGGCTCGATATAGCCGGCGGCGGCCAGCAACTGGCCGGCCTGGACGATCGCCTCGTGTTTCGAGCTTGCACGTGCGTTCAGTCGAACCAGCTCTGCGGTAAGCAGCGACGGCATCGCGTCTCCTGAAATCGAATCGTTGAAGTGTGCCTATTGGAATCGATACCACTTTGCGCGTCAAGCCTGAACCGGTGTTACGGATTTCAGTGAAAATCGCGGAAAGCCAGGTAGAATGGCCGGAAAACGCCAATCGGCCGGTACTCGCCGCGACGCGGCGAATTCGCTGGCATGAAGGCAATCCAGGGAAAATACCGAGCGGTTCAAGGAATCGATACCACTTCATGAATCTACGAATCAAGGATGTTGCCGAAGCGGCAGGAGTGTCGGTCACGACCGTCTCGCGTGTGCTGTCGAACAACGGGCCGGTGCGCGATGCGGTGCGTCAGCGGGTGCTCGGCGCCATCGAGCAATTGGGTTATCGCCCGAACGCCGCCGCGCGCCGCCTGCGTTCGGGCGACACGGCCACCATCGGCCTGATCGTATCGGACGTGCGCAACCCGTTCTTCACCGAGGTCAGCCGCGCGGTGGAAGACGCAGCGTATCAGCAGGGGCTGCGCGTGATTCTCTGCAACACGGACGAAAACAGCGAGAAGGAGGCGATGTATCTGCGGCTCATGGAAGAGGAGCGCGTGACGGGCTGCATCTATTCGCCGACTCACGACGCCGCGCAGCGCTTCAAGGCGCAGGCCTACGATTTCCCGGTGGTGATGATCGACCGCGCCGGTCCCGCGGGCAGCGCGGATGCGGTGGTGCTCGATAACCGCGACGCGGCGGCGCGTCTCGTCGAGCATCTGGTGGAGCGGGGCTATCGGCGCATCGCCGGGCTGTTCGGCAACGCCAGTACCACGGGCCGCGAACGTCACGACGGTTTTGCGCAGGCGCTGGGTCGGCATGGCTTGCCGGTGCGGGCGGAGTTCGTCGAGCCGAACCCGGAGAGCGCGCTGCGGCATGTCGGCGCGTGGCTTGCCGACGATCCGGCGTCGCGGCCGGATGCGATCGTCGCGAGCAACGGCTTGCTGCTGCTCGGCGCTTACCGTGAAATGCGGGCGCGCGGCGCGACGCCCGGCGCGGACATCGCGCTCGCCGGTTTCGACAACGACTCGTGGACCGATCTCGTGACGCCGGGCATTACCGTCATCGCGCAGCCGGTGTACGAGATTGGCAAGATCGCCATGCAGTTGCTGACACAGCGGCTCGCGGACCCGTCGATGTCGACGCGTTCGCTGGTTCTGCCCGGCGAGTTGGTGATTCGCGGGTCGACGGCGGCGCGGTAGGTTGGGGAGTAAGGCGGCGCCTTGTTCGACGCGCATCCCACGTTTGTATCGCGTCGGTGTTCGGGAGCGCTTTGCTGTTCGATTTCGGTTATGTCGGGGCGGCGGTCTCTGTGCGCGCTGTGGGCCGCAGGGCTGATTTCATCGAGCGCGGGTTGATGACGAAATTCGCCGCGGGCGTGACCGGCGGCTTTGGTTTTGGCTTTGGCTTTGGCTTCCGCTTCGCGCTTGCGGCGAGCGCGTTCTTCGCGTTCATGCGCGTGCTGGGACGAGGCTGAGCGCAAGGCTCGATGCTCGCCCGACCCCTTCGGCTAGTTCGGCCTCTTCGACTCGTTCGACCCCTTCGGCTAGTTCAACCCCTTCGACTAGTTCGAACCCTTCAACCAGTTCAAACCGCGACATCTCAAGCCGACTCACTCAACGCCGGCTCCCTGACGATCTGCTCGAGGATCGCCTGCATCAAGCCCGGAAAGCGGGCGTCCAGTTCCGCGCGCCGCAGCGAATTCTGATGCACGGTGCCGGCGACGCGCGTGCGCACCAGCCCCGCTTCACGCAGGATCCGAAAGTGATGGGACACGCTCGACTTGGGGCGCCCGCCGTCGAGTTCGCCGCAGGTGGCTTCCTCGACCAAGGCGAGCCGCCGGACGATATCGAGCCGGGCGGGGTCGCTGAGAGCATGAAACAGCCGTCCGAGCGTCAAGTCCTCGGCGGCGGGATGGTTATAGGTGCGCATTGTGCAGATGATAAAGGTTTCTGCGATACTCATAGTTCGATGTTTATCGAACTACCGTACGAGCTTATACATAGGAGTTTAGCCCGATGTCCGCATTGTTTCAGCCCTACAAGCTCAAGGACGTCTCCTTGCGCAACCGCATCGCCATTCCGCCGATGTGCCAGTACACCGCCGAAGACGGCCTGATCAACGACTGGCACCGCGTGCACCTCGCCGGTCTCGCGCGCGGCGGCGCCGGCCTCGTGATCGTCGAGGCCACGGCGGTGTCGCCGGAAGGCCGCATCACGCCGGGCTGCGCCGGCATCTGGACGGACGAGCAGGCGCAGGCCTTCGCGCCGGTGGTCGCGTCCATCAAGGCGGCGGGCGCGGTGCCGGGCATCCAGATCGGTCACGCGGGCCGCAAAGCCAGCGCCAATCGTCCGTGGGAGGGCGACGATCACATCGCCGAGGGCGACAGCCGCGGCTGGCAGACCATCGCGCCGTCGGCGATCGCGTTCGGCGGCAATCTGCCCAAGGTGCCGAAGGCGATGACGCTCGACGACATCGCCCGGGTTCGCGAAGACTTCGTCGCCGCCGCACGGCGCGCGCGCGACGCGGGCTTTGAATGGCTCGAACTGCACTTCGCGCACGGCTATCTGGGCCAGAGCTTCTTCTCAACGCACTCGAATCAACGCGACGACGCCTACGGCGGCAGCCTCGAAAACCGCAGCCGCTTTCTGCTCGAAACGCTGGCGGCGGTGCGCAAGGTGTGGCCGGAACATCTGCCGTTGACCGCGCGCTTCGGCGTGATCGAGTACGACGGACGCGATGAGGAAACGCTGGCGGAGTCGATCGAACTGGCGAGGAATTTCCGGCGCGAAGGGCTGGACATGTTGAGCGTGAGCGTCGGCTTCTCCACGCCTGGCGCGGCGATTCCGTGGGCGCCGGCGTTCCTCGCGCCGATCGCCGAGCGCGTGCGCCGCGAGGCCGGGATTCCGGTGTCGTCGGCGTGGGGTATCGATACGCCGGAACTCGCGGACCGCTCGGTGAAGAACGGGCAACTGGATCTGGTGATGGTCGGCCGCGCGCATCTGGCCGATCCGCACTGGCCGTATCACGCGGCGCGCAAGCTCGGCATCGAACGGCCTTCGTGGACACTGCCGGCGCCGTACGCGCATTGGCTCGAACGATACGCGGTGGCGTAAGCCCGGAGCGCAAATCGCTTGCGGGGGCGTGACTGCACGCGGCCACATGGGATACCCGTTCATGGCTCCGGCGCTGTCGTTCGCTAATAAGCGGAGCGCGATATAGGTTCGCCCCGAGGATACGAGAGCGCAAAAAAGCGCGCGGCGCAGTGAGGTTCGCTTCACTCGCCGCGCGCTTTTACGCTTAAAACTATCGCTGGGGACCAGCCGCTTAGACCCACCGCCCAAACCCACCGCTGAAACCCATCACATCACTCAACCCACCGCGCTTCACAACCGCTCACGATGCTCCGTCGAAGGCCTTCGAATGACGCTTTCGATGATCGGGCAACCGTGGGCTCGTTGATCGTAGTCGAGCTCATTCGCACGTGAAACACCCTTGATCTCATGCGTTCTGTTTTGCACGCGCCGGCAGGGAAACGAAGTATGAGTGAGCCGCTCGTCGAACTCCATTCAACAATTATTTCGCGCGATGTCATCGCGCAAGCGGCTCCGGGCATCACTTCAGGGCGAGCTTGATGATGCAGCCAAGAACGAAGATGAGTAGGGCGGCGGCAACGGCCATGTTCAGTGGGTAGCGCATTCTTCTTCACCCAGGCACTAACGTTAAAGTGCTTTCATCCTCAATCACCTGACGGAAGATGAAAAGTGGGCAGTGAAGCGGCTATGTGGGACAGCTAACGCTGCGCGCCGAACGGGCTGCGCAGCGTGTTGGCGGGAGCGCTTCCAGTTTGCGCCTGGCTCGTTTCAAGGCGTTGCCGTGGACGCCGCGCTGACGCAAACAGGCTGCGGCACGGTTCCGGCGCAAACTCATCGCGCATGTTTTCTCACTGCGATTGAGCCGGCGGCTGCATCGCTGGCGGCATGCCGCGCGGCAGCTTGTTCGCCGCGGCGAGATCTTCCGCGAGACTGGTGCGCAGCGTCGCGATCGCCTGGTCAGGATTGGCGGGCTTCAACTGCTCGCGAGCCAGCGAGTCGTACACGAAGTGATGCAGCATCGGATCTTGCGTCTTGTTCAACACCTCGTGATACACCGCGATGATGTCGGCTTCGCGGCCGGTCATGGCATACAGGCGGCGTAACTGTTCCAGGTCGTTGATCACCGCGAAGCCAGGACCGATCGGTCCCATCATCGGACCCATCGGTCCATGCGGCGGGCCGTCGCCGCGCTCCGGCTTGCCATGCGCAGGGGTGAACATGGCTGGCGGCGGTGAGGCTTCCTCGGCAAGCGCGGCCGTCGCCGACACGGTCAACAGGGCGGCCAGTGCCGCGCTCGCAAATCTCTTGTTCATGATGTCGCTCCCTCTGGACAGCGTCGACGCAACAGTGCGTCGGCATGGGAGCAACGATAGTCGACGTGCCGGTTTGCCGCGTTACCAAAGCGGCGCGGATCGCTTACCGAACCTTGCATGCGCTCAACCGCAACCGCAACCGCAACCGCAACCGCAACCACAACCGCAACCACAACCACAACCGCAACCGCACCGCAACCGCAACCGCAACCGCAACCGTACCGCAACCGCAACCGCAACCGCAACTGCCGTGAAGCGCGCGGCATCGAGGCCAGGGTGCGCCCGCTGGCGCAATCATCCTGGATGGCGCATGATTGAAGCAATGTGCCGTCCGACCCCACAACGTTCACGCGTCGGCGGGGCGCGCGGCGCACGCGAGGCCATCGGTGCATGCGTGAGAGAAGCACATCGCGGCGATGCACCGCGGGCGAGTACTCAACCGTGAAGGAGGATTTCGCATGGACCGACCTGACGCCGCCAATCCGTTTGGCGATTTCACCAAAATGCTGGAGCAGTTCAAGCTCCCCGGCTTCGACGTACCCGCCATCATGGAAGCGCGACGCAAGGACGTGGAAGCACTGGTTCAGGCGAATCAGACGGCCTTCCAGGGCATGCAGTCGCTCGCGCAGAAACAGGCCGACATGTTGCGCACCACGCTGAGCGAATTGCAGTCGCTGACGGGGCAGTTGTCCGCCGGCGGCGCGCCGTCGCCGAAAGCGGCGGAGTTGATCCAGCAGAGTCTGCACAAGTCGCTCGCCGACATGCAGCAACTCGCGCAAGCCGCCTATCAGACGCAAGCCGAGTCGTATGCGGTGATCGCGAAGCGCGTCGAGGAAAATGTTGCGGAGCTCAAGTCGCTCCTCGAGCAGCAGAAAAAGTAGCCGGCGCCCGCGCGTTCGATCGCGTCGACATCGTGAAGAAGGTAAGCCGATGCCGCGGATAACTCCGAGTTGTCCGCGGCGTTTTTATTGGGCGAAACGATTCATGTCGCCGCTTTCGTTTCGCATGAAAGGCTTCGCATGAAGGCGTCCCTTTAGCCTAGCTGCGCCGCGCTGTCCGCTTGGGCCGTGTTCCCTTGACGGCGGCTGCGTCTTCCGATTGCAACGGCGGTGCCGCCAGTACGGAAGCTTCGGACACTACCGCTCGATCCGCTGCCTGCACCACGATCGTCGGCGCGACCGGTTCCGCGTTCGACAGCGGCGTTGCCGGCTGCTTTGCCGAAGGCAATGGCAACGGCAACGGCGCATGCGGCGCGACCGTCCGCACGTCGGTCTGCACCACAGCCTGCGCCGCCGGCTGCGCAGCAGTTTGCGTCGCGGATGGCGCAGCCGCCTTGCGTCCCGCGCCGGTCCGCGCGACGCGCCGCGGCGCCGACGGCGGCGTGGCCTTCGTCGGCGGGGCCGCCGCTTCGCGCGGCTGCGACTTGTCGCCGGCCTCCGCGATCACCCGATGCACGAAGCGCAGCTTTCCCACCACCGGCGCGGCCAGCGTGAACGGGTAGCCATCCGGCATGCCGAGGCTGCGGTTCAGGCTGTTCAGCGCATACGTGAGCGGAAACCAGCGCTTCATCAGATTATCGAAGCTCGCGTCTTCCACCGGCGTGCGGTCGGTCAGGGTCGGTTCGCTCGGGTCGTCGGGCAGCAGCGCGACACCGTACGAGGTCGCGGTGTCGAGCACGTCGACGATCAGCATGTAATGCGCCCACGTCTCCGCCCAGTCTTCCCAGGGATGCATCGTGGCATACGCGCTGATGTACGACGCCTGCCATTCGGCCGGCGCGCCGTCGCGATAGTAGGCGGTCAGCGACTCGCCGTAATCGGCGCGCTCGTCGCCGAACAGCTTGCGATACGGCTCGATCCAGCGCGGGTTGTTCTCCACGAGCTGGCTGAAGTAGTAATGGCCCGTCTCGTGACGGAAGTGGCCGAGCAGCGTCCGGTAAGGCTCGCCCATCGCGCTGCGGATCTTCTCGCGGTAGGCATCGTCGGCTTCGGCGATGTTCAGCGTGATCAGGCCGTTGTCGTGGCCGGTCATCACGCGCGAACCGTCGTCGCTGTCCTCGAGGAATTCGAAGGCGAGCCCGCGTTCGGGATCGGTCTCGCGCGATTTGACGTCGAGGCCGAGCGCGGCCAGCGTGTAAAGCAGACGCCGCTTGGCCACCTCCAGCCGATACCAGTAGAGCCGGTTTTCCGGCGCGCTCAGATTTGGAATCGTGCGGGTTAGCTGACAGGCGCGGCACAGCGTGTCCGGCGAGTCGGCGGGGATCATCCAGTTGCAGACGTTTTCGACGGCGTAGTTGTGGCACTGGCGGAACAACGCACCTTCGGCGCCCGGATGCAGGCTGCGCCAGCGTCCCTCGCCGGCGTCCTCGAACGCGCTGATCTCGGCCAGTTCAGGCACGTAGCCCAGCAACGCCTCGCAACGTTCGCAGCGAACGTTTTCGTAGAAGACGAGATGCGAGCAGCGGTTGCAGTGGAAGGTTTTCATGGGTCGAGCCCGAGTAGTGAGTGGCGGTCATGGTGAGCATGGCGTGCTTCGGCCGCGGGCGGCGCGCGGCGGCCCCGGCGCTTCTCGAGCGTCGCAATCGTCGTACCGCATTTGCCACAGGTCACTGCTTTAACGCACATTACGTGCATGATCGTGCATCGGCGCTGCGCCGCTTTGGTGCGCCGCCTTGTAAAAGGCAGTGGAAAGACGCGCTGTTCGATCGACCGGACGATCGGCGCACGCGGCAAACTTTGCAGCAGGCTGTCATCCGGAGCAAAGCAGACGGTTCGCGCGGTTTTTCGCGCTTGTTCCACAAACGGCATGAAGCTTGCTTTTTGGCGGGCTGCCATCCTTCGTCCAGGAGTCCGTGTGTCCATACGCGTCGCGTTGAATCATGTCACACATTACCGCTACGACAGGCTGGTTTCGCTGTCGCCCCAGGTCGTGCGTCTGAGGCCTGCGCCGCATTGCCGGACCCCCATTCTGTCTTATTCGATGCGGGTCGAGCCGGCCGAGCACTTTATCAACTGGCAGCAGGACGCGTTCGCCAACTATCAGGCGCGGCTCGTCTTTCCCGAGAAAACGCGCGAATTCAAGGTGACGGTGGACCTGGTCGCCGAGATGGCCGTCTATAACCCGTTCGATTTCTTTCTGGAACCATCGGCCGAGCAGTTTCCCTTCGACTATTCGCCCGACCCCGCGCTCGAACTCGCGCCGTACCGCGTCAAGCGCGCGATGACGCCGCGCTTCAGGGAGTTCGTCGCGAGCATCGACCGCACGCCGGCTGGCACCGCCGACTTCCTCGTCGCGCTGAACCAGCGGCTGCAACGCGAGATTCGCTACCTGATCCGCATGGAGCCCGGCGTACAGACGCCCGAGGAGACGCTGGTGAGCGCGGCGGGGTCGTGCCGCGATTCCGGCTGGCTGCTGGTCGAGACGCTCAGGCAACTGGGCCTGGCGGCGCGTTTCGTGTCCGGCTATTTGCTGCAACTTGCGCCGGACGTCAAATCCATCGACGGCCCGAGCGGCACCGAAGTCGACTTCACCGACCTGCACGCGTGGTGCGAGGTGTATCTGCCGGGCGCGGGCTGGATCGGGCTCGATCCCACTTCCGGCCTGCTCGCCGGCGAAGGGCACATTCCCGTCGCCTGCACGCCCGAGCCCGGCAGCGCCGCGCCGATCTCCGGCGCGGTCGACGAGTCCGAGGTCGAGTTCGAGCACACCATGTCGATCGAACGCGTGCTGGAGACGCCGCGCGTCACCAAACCGTTCAGCGAGGACGTGTGGAGCGACGTGCTGAAGATGGGCGCGCAGGTCGACGAACGCCTCGCCGAAATGGACGTGCGCCTGACGATGGGCGGCGAGCCGACCTTCGTCTCGGTGCGCGACCGCGACGCCGCCGAATGGAACACCGACGCGCTCGGCCCGACCAAGCGCAGCTACGCGGTCACGCTGATGGAGAAGCTGCGCTCGCGCTACGGCGCGAACGGCTTTCTGCATACCGGCCAGGGCAAGTGGTATCCGGGCGAGCAGTTGCCGCGCTGGGCGATGTCGCTGTACTGGCGCGCCGACGGCGAGCCGTGCTGGCAAGACGCCACGCTGTTCGCCGACGAACGCGAGCCCGGCACCTACACCGCCGACGACGCGAAACGCTTCCTCGCGCACCTGGCCGCGAAGCTGGAGCTCGACAAGGACTGCATCCACGCCGGTTTCGAGGACGTCTGGTACTACCTGTGGCGCGAGCGCCGCTTGCCGGTCAACGTCGATCCGCTCGACGCGCGACTCGACGACGAACTGGAGCGCGTGCGTCTGCGGCGCGTATTCGACGCGGGCTTGGGCGGCGCGACCGGCTATGTCCTGCCGCTCGCGCGCGAGCGCGACGTGCCGCACGAGCCGCCCCGGTGGGTCACCGGCCGCTGGTTTCTGCGCGACGAGCACATGTTCCTGATTCCCGGCGACTCGCCGATGGGTTATCGGCTGCCGCTCGACTCGCTGCCGTGGGTGTCGAAAACCGACTATCCGTATCAGCACGCGCACGATCCGTTTGCGCCGCCGGTGCCGTTGCGTTCGGCCGCGCAGTTGCGCATGCAGTTCGACGGCGACTCCCGCAAGATGACCACCGCCGACGCGCGGCGCGTGGCGGGGTTGTCGTCATCGGCGGCGGAGTTGTTGAGCGGCATGGCGGGCAGCGGCGCGCTGGGCCATGCAGCCGACGCCGACGCGGCAATCCCGCAGCCGCCCGCGCGCGGCGAATCGTCGAAGGACACGGTTCGCACGGCGATCTGCGTCGAGGCGCGCGATCCCAAACGTGCCGCCGGACCGAAGGCCGAAGCCGAGACGTTCGGCAGCGGCCGCACGCTCCTGCATGTGTTCATGCCGCCGCTCACCGAACTGGACGATTACCTCGAACTGCTCGCCGCGATCGAGGCCACGGCGGCCGAGTTGCGGATGCAGGTGGTGATCGAAGGCTATCCGCCGCCGCGCGATGCGCGTCTGAAGGTGCTGCAGGTGACGCCGGACCCCGGCGTGATCGAGGTGAACATTCATCCGGCTTCGAACTGGGAGCAACTGGTCGATCACACCGAGTACCTGTACCAATCCGCCGCCGAGAGCTATCTGAGCAGCGAGAAGTTCATGACCGACGGCCGCCATACCGGAACCGGCGGCGGCAATCACTTCGTGCTCGGCGGCGCGACGCCCGCGGACAGTCCGTTCCTGCGCCGTCCCGATCTGCTCGCGAGCCTGATCGCGTACTGGCACAACCATCCTTCGCTGTCGTATCTGTTCTCGGGGCTCTTCATCGGGCCGACCAGCCAGGCGCCGCGTATCGACGAAGCCCGCAACGACCAGGTGTATGAACTGGAAGTCGCGTTCCGCGAATTGCAGCGGCAGATCGATCTGCTCGGCGGCCGCGACAGCGCGAACCTGCCGGCGTGGATGATCGACCGCTCGTTGCGCAACATTCTGATCGACGTGACGGGCAACACGCACCGCAGCGAGTTCTGCATCGACAAGCTCTATTCGCCCGATGGCCCGACCGGGCGCCTCGGCCTGCTCGAATTGCGCGGCTTCGAAATGCCGCCGCACGCGCGCATGAGTCTCGTGCAGCAGTTGCTGCTGCGCGCGCTGGTGGCGCGCTTCTGGCACACGCCGTACACGCAGCGGCTCACGCGCTGGCGCACCGAACTGCACGACCGCTTCATGCTCGGCACCTTCGTGAAGATGGATTTCGACGACGTGCTCGACGAACTGAACCGCGCGGGCTTCGCGTTCGACAGCGGCTGGTTCGCGCCGCACTTCGAATTCCGCTTCCCGCTGGTGGGCGAGGCGACGGTAAACGGCGTCTCGCTGACGATCCGCAACGCGCTCGAACCCTGGCACGTGATGGGCGAGGAGGGTTCGCCGGGCGGCACGGTGCGTTACGTGGATTCGTCCGTTGAGCGGCTCGAGGTGCGCGCGCTCGGTTTGAACGATAACCGCCATGTGCTGACGGTCAACGGCGTGCCGGTTCCGTTGCAACCCACTGGGCGCGTCAGCGAATATGTGGCCGGGGTGCGCTTTCGCGCGTGGTCGCAGCCATCGGCGCTGCATCCGACCATCGGCGTGGATGCGCCGCTCACGTTCGACCTGGTCGATACATGGAGCGGCCGCTCGGTCGGCGGATGCCAGTATCATGTCGCTCATCCGGGCGGGCGCAACTACCAGACCTTCCCGGTCAACGCTTACGAGGCGGAAAGCCGGCGGCGTGCGCGGTTCTTCGCATCGGGGCATACGCCGGGGCCGCTCGCGGTCGATACGCCGCAGCGCAGCCTCGAGTTTCCGTTCACGCTGGACCTGCGCTATTGGTAACCTGGTAGACTGACACGCCGCGGCATATCCAGCACGCCGCGGCACACTAAAGAACGACACGACCTTGGCCTTTCAATCGACTTTTCCCTTCGAAACGTCCGCGGCGCGCGCGGACGCTTCGTCCTTGCTGCGGCTGTTGCCGGCCCACGAAGGACACTGGGACGAGTTGCGCGACGCGTCGGGCGCCTTGCGCGAACCGTGGCGGCAGTTCTTCGAGCGGCTGGGCGAAGACGGCATCGCGCGGCTCGACGATCACTGCGCGTCCATCGCGCAGCAGATCCGCGATAACGACATCAGCTACAACGTCTACGCGGACAACGGCGAGCCGCGGCCGTGGGCGCTCGATCTGCTGCCGTTCCTGATCAGCGAGGCCGAGTGGGCGCATATCGAGCGCGGCGTGACGCAGCGCGCGCATCTGCTCAATGCGATCGTCGCCGATATCTATGGGCCACAGACCTTGCTCGAGCGCGGGCAGTTGCCGCCCGCGCTGGTGTTCGGTCATCCTGGCTATCTGCGCTCGGTGAAGGGCTATGCGCCGCCCGGCGGGCAATTCCTGCAAGTGGTGGCGGTCGATCTCGCGCGCATGCCCGGCGGCGACTGGACCGTGATGGCGCATCGCACCGAAGCGCCCTCCGGGCTCGGCTACGCGCTCGAAAACCGGCTGATCGTGTCGGCGTTGTTCGCCGATCCGTTTCGCGCGATGCGCGTGAGCCGCCTCGCGCCGACCTATTCGCAACTGATCGCGACGCTCGCGCAGGCGGCCCAGGCCACGATGCGGCACGATCATGACGGCGCCGAGACGTCGGCGCATATCGCCTTGCTCACGCCGGGGCCGTTCAGCGAAACTTACTTCGAGCACGTGTTTCTCGCGCGTTATCTGGGCGTCACGCTGGTCGAGGGCAAGGACCTCACGGTACGCGACGACATGCTTTATCTGAAGACGCTCGCCGGTCTCGAACGCGTGCACGTCGTGCTGCGCCGTCTGGACGATGCGTTCTGCGACCCGGTCGAACTGCGCGCCGATTCGAGCATCGGCGTGCCCGGCTTGTTGCAGGTGATGCGCGCGGGCAACGTGATCGTCTCCAACGTGCCGGGCTCGGGCTTTGTCGAATCGCCGGCCTTGCACGGGTTTCTGCCGGGCATCGCCGAAGTGCTGCTCGATGAGGATCTACTGCTTCCGAGCGTGGCGACCTGGTGGTGCGGCGAAGAGGCGGCGCGCGAACACGCGTTCGCGCGCCTGGACGAAGCGTTGATCGTGCCGACGTGGCCGCTCGCCGCGCGCGACGCGCCGCCCGGCATCGAGCACGGCAGGCAACGGCTTTCGACGTGGCGCGAACGTATCGAAGCCATGCCCGACAACTACACGATCCAGCAGTCGCAACGTTTCTCCTGCACGCCGCGTTACGAGGAAGGCACCATTGGCCGCCGTCCGTCGGTGTTGCGCGTCTATGCGATCGCCGATGTGAACGGCGGCTGGCATGTGATGCCGGGCGGCTTCACGCGCATGGCCGCCGAGCGCCAGCCGACGGTCTCGATGCAATACGGCGGCAGCAGTGTCGATACGTGGGTGCTCTCGAGCCAGCCGACCTCGACCTTCACGCTGCTGCCTTCGCCGATGCAGCCCGCCGATCTCGCGCGCAAGCATCGCACCGTGTCGAGCCGCGCGGCGGAAAACCTCTACTGGGCCGGGCGTTATGGCGAGCGCGCCGAAAACAACGTGCGGCTGTTGCGGCTGATTCTCGGCTCGCTGGAAGGCAACGACGCCGACGCGATGTTCCCCACGCTCGTCGAGCTCGCGAATTACTGCGGGCTCGTGCAGTCCGGCGACATGTTTTCGCCGCATTCGCCGCAAGCTTTCGAGCGCGCGCTGGTCGCGAATCTGAGCGAGAGCACCGGCGCGTCGAGCATCGGGCAGAACCTGCAGTGCCAGGCGCGCTCGAATGGTGAAGTGCGCGGGCGCTTGTCGAACGATCATTGGCGCACGATTCTCGCGGCGCGCAACGACTTTCGCGATGCGTTGCACATGCTGATGCCGGCGCCTGGTTTCAGCGGCGGCGCGTCGCAGGGCAATGGCAATGGGTCTAGCAACGGGTCCGGCAACGGACAGGGCAACGGCGGCCTGAATGGCCGCGGCGAACGCTACGATCGTTACGACCGCGTGACGCTGATGAACGCGCTCGAACATCTCTCGGTGCAGTTGTCGGCGATCAGCGGCGCGCAAGGCGACCGCATGACGCGCGACGAAGCCTGGCGTTTGCTGTTCGTCGGGCGGCATATCGAACGCGTGTCGGCGATGACGTCGTTTCTCCGCGTGGTCGCCGATAAGGGGCAGCTCGCGACGCCCGCCGGTTTCGATCTGCTGCTGCAATTCTTCGACTGCACGCTGACGTATCGCTCGCTTTATCCAGGCCGTTTCGAAGTGCCGGCCCTGCTGGATCTGCTGGTGATCGAGCCGACCAATCCGCGCGGTATCTACGGCGTCTATGAGCGTTTGCGCAAGAAGCTCGATGAGATCGCGGTGGCGGCGGGCAGCGTGCGGCATCGTCCGTTCGCGGAACTGATGCCGCACGCCGCGTCGCTGCCGACGCTCGAAGCGCTGTGCGCAACCGATGAAAACGGCGCCTACGTCGAGTTGATTGCGATGTGCGATCAGATCGGCGGTTTTGTCGGCGCCGCCGCGCATGAGATCAGCGCGCGCTATTTCAGTCACGCGAGTACGGTGGCGTCGCAGGTGTGGTCATGAAGCACACGCCGACCGTGCTGTCCGTCTCGCATCGCACGACCTACCATTACTCCACGTATGTGGAAACGGCGCAGCATCTCGCGACCATCCGGCCGATCGCGTGCGCCTGGCAACGCGTGGTCTCGCACGAGGAACGCATCGAGCCGGAACCGTCGTATCTGCATAGCCGGATCGACGCGTTCGGCAACGACGTGCTGTACTTCGCGCTCGATGCGCCGCACGAGCGGCTGCAACTCGTCAGCGAAACGACGGTGGCGCTCATGCCGCGCTGGACCGATCTCGATCCCGATGCGACGCCGCCTTGGGAAGACGTGGCCGACGCGCTGCGCTTTCGCGTGGGCGGGCAGTTCCGGCCCGAGGTCGAGTTCTGCTTCGCGTCGCCGAATATCGTGCCGCGGCCGTCGCTGCGCGCGTATGCGTTGCCGAGCTTTGCGCCTGGCACGCCGATCGCCGCGGGGGCGATCGATCTGATGCACCGGATTCACGAAGACTTCGCATACAAACCTTCGGCGACGATGTTCGACACGCCGGCCGAGCGCGCCTTCGAATTGAAGAGCGGCGTGTGCCAGGATTTCGCGCAGGTGATGATCGGCTGCCTGCGTTCGCTCGGTTTGCCGGCGCGCTATGTGAGCGGTTATCTGCGCAACGATCCGCCGCCGGGGCAGCCGCGTTTGATCGGCGCGGATGCGTCGCATGCGTGGGTGTCGGTGCATTGTCCCGAGAGCGGCTGGATCGATCTCGACCCCACCAACGACGTGCTCGCGGATAGAGATCACGTGACGCTCGCGATCGGCCGCGACTACAGCGACGTGTCCTTGCTGCGCGGGATGATTCTCGGCGGCGGCGCGCATCGGGTGGAAGTGGGCGTGACCGTTCTCGCGCTTTAGCCCCTCGCCATACTTCATTTCGGTTCGGCAAGCCGCTTGTCCGCCGCTGCGGATTCGCTCGCGTGCCCGCGCATGTTCGCCAAAAAAGCGCCGCTTGCCGTTTTTGCAACACTGCAGTGCTGCAATTGAACTTGACGCTGTGCGTATGCACACCTACACTGCCGATCATGAACCGCCCCCTCTCTTACGACGAATGCAACTGTTTCGCGCTGCGCCAGGCGGCCCGGCGCGTCACGCAAATGTATGAGCGCCATCTTCGCCCGATCGGGCTGACGGCCGCGCAGTTCACGATTCTCGCCAAGCTCGCGCGCAAGCCGAACCTGCCCATCGCGGATCTGGCGGACTCGATGGTGATGGAGCGCACCACGCTGGTCCGCGCCATGAAGCCGTTGCAGCGCGACGGCCTCGTCGCCGCCGAATCGGCGGAACATGACGGCCGCACTTATCTGTTCAGCTTGACGGAGAAGGGCGAAGCCACTTTCGATCAGGCCGCCATTGCATGGCGCGCCGCGCAGGACGAATTCGAATCCAGGTTCGGGCACGGGCGCGCCAAGGTGCTGCGCGCCGAATTGTTCGGCATCACCGGTTAACAACGCACGCGTGTTCGCTTTGGCGAGCATCGTTGCGTCCGTGTCTGTGCATACGCACTTTGAATGAGGGAAGCGCGCAATGGAAGGGCCATTCGACGACGACTGCTTTGCGATCCGTCAGGCCGCACGTCACGTATCGCAGCTTTACGACCGCCATCTGGCGAATGTCGGACTCACTATCACGCAGTTTTCGCTGCTGGGGCGCCTGAAGCGCGCCGGTCCGATGACGATGAAGCAATTGGCCGACACCATGCGCATGCAGCGCACTACGCTCGTTCGTACGATTCAGCCGCTGCGGCGCAACGGCCTGATAGCGAGCGAGGCGCTCGGCGCGGATGTGCGCACACTGTCCATTTCGCTCACCTGTGCAGGCGAAGAACTGTTGCAAGCCGGACGTCAGCATTGGCATGCCGCGCAAGCCGAATTCGAGCACCGTTTCGGCGTGCAGCGCGCGGCGGCATTGCGCAGTGAACTGTTTGCAATCATTCGAGATTCAGTCTGAAGCTTCGTATCAGCTAACGCATGGTCGGCGCAATCCAACGCGCCGTTTTTTTTAACGCAACGAGTGCATACGCACACACCGACATCATGTCCACTACCCCTTCGACTATCGCGCCGTCCGGTGCGGCGCCCTCGGCCACATCGGCGCGGCGCAGACCCTGGATGCTTCTCGCGATCATCTCGGTGCTTGCCGTGCTGGCACTGGCGGCGTCGTACTGGTTCTTCGTCGGCCGCTTCGTGGAAACCACCGACGACGCCTACGTGGGCGGCGATGTCACCGTGATGGCGCCGAAGGTGAACGGATTCGTTACCGATGTACTCGTGCGTGACAATCAGTTCGTCCACGCAAACCAGGTGCTGATCCGGCTCGACGCGCGCGATTACGACGCCCGCCTCGCGCAAGCCAGCGCGGAAGTGCGCAGCGCGCAAGCGGCGGTCACCGAATTGCAGGCGAAGAAATCCTTGCAACTCGCGACGATCAACCAGCAGGCCGCCGAGGTACGAGCGTCAGGCGCCGAGCTGACGCGCAGCGCCGCCGATCGCACGCGCTATCGCGAACTGGTGAAGGACGACGCGGTGTCGAGCCAGGTGGTCGAGCGGGCCGAGGCCGATCTGACGAAGGCGCATGCCGCGGTCGATCGCAGCGGCGCGGCGCTGATCGCGGCGCAGCGTCAGATTGCCGTGCTCGACGCGCAGATCGGCGACGCCGAGGCACGCATCGCCACCGCGCAAGCGGCACAGCGCGTCGCGGCATTGAACGTGGAATACACGACGATCCGCTCGCCGATCGACGGTTATGTCGGCAACCGCACCGCGCGCGTCGGCCTGCTGGCGAACACGGGCGTGTCGCTCTTGACGATCGTGCCCGCGAGCGGACTGTGGATCGACGCCAACTTCAAGGAAGACCAACTGAAGAAGATGCACGTCGGCGATCGCGTCGACGTCGCTCTGGACGCGTCGAGCCAGCGGATCCGCGGCGTGGTGGAGAGCTTAGCGCCGGCCACCGGCGCGACCTTCAGTGTGCTGCCCGCCGAAAACGCCACCGGCAACTTCACGAAGATCGTGCAGCGCGTGCCGGTTCGCATCCGCCTCGACGTGCCCCGCAACGTGCAGGGCGTGCTGCGGCCCGGCCTCTCGGCAACGGTGAAAGTACATGTCGACGCGCCGGCACGCGGATAAAGCGATCATGACTCAACCCCTCGCCAATCCCGCCGACCAGCCGATGCGCACCAAGGTTTTCGCGTTCGCGCTCATGTGTCTCGGCTTTTTCATGGCGACGCTCGATATCCAGATCGTCGCGTCGTCCCTCAAGGACATCGGCGGCGGATTGTCCGCGAGTCAGGACGAACTCTCGTGGGTGCAGACGTCGTATCTGATTGCCGAGATTCTCGTGATTCCGATGTCCGGCTGGCTCACGCGTGTGTTCTCGACGCGCTGGCTGTTCGCCTTTTCCGCACTCGGTTTCACGATCACCAGCATGCTGTGCGGCCTCGCATGGGACATCAACTCGATGATCCTGTTTCGCGGCTTGCAAGGCGCGCTCGGGGCCGCGATGATCCCGACCGTGTTCACCACGGCGTTCGTGTTGTTCCCCGGCAAACAGCGGCTGATCGCGGCCACCACCATCGGTGCGCTGGCTTCGCTCGCGCCGACCATCGGGCCGGTGATAGGCGGCTGGATCACGTCGCAATGGTCGTGGCATTGGCTGTTCTATCTGAACCTCGTGCCGGGCATCGCCGTCACGCTGATGGTGCCGAAATACGTTCACGTCGACAACGTCGATCTGTCGCTGCTGAAAAAAGGCGACTACCTCGGCATCCTGCTGATGTCCGGCTTTCTCGGCTGCCTCGAATATGTGCTCGAAGAGGGTCCGCGGAAAAACTGGTTCGGCGACGACGTCATCATTCTATGCACGTGGGTGTCGGCCATTTGCGGCTTCTTGTTCCTCGTGCATGCGTTCACCGCGAAAGAGCCGATCGTCGATTTGCGTGCGTTGGCGGTGCGCAACTTCGGTATCGGCAGTTTGCTGTCGTTCATCACGGGCATTGGCATCTTCTGCACGGTGTTCCTCACGCCGTTGTTTTTGTCGCGCGTGCGTGGCTTCGATTCGTTGCAGATCGGCCTGGCGTTGCTGTCGGTCGGTTGTTTCCAGTTGATCGCGCTGGCCGCGTATTCGACGCTGGCGCGGATTGTCGACATGCGCCTGCTGATGGTGTTCGGCCTCGTGCTGTTCGGCGCCGGCTGTTATCTCTACGTGCCGTTGACCAATCAATGGGGCTGGCAGGAACTGCTGATCCCGCAGGCGCTGCGCGGCATCGGTCAGCAGTTCAGCATCGCGCCCATCGTGACGATGGCGCTCGGCTCGTTGCCGCCGTCGCGGCTTCGTTCGGCGAGCGGCTTGTTCAATTTGATGCGCAATCTCGGCGGCGCCATCGGCATCGCGGTGAGCAGCACGATGCTCAACGACCGCTTGAATCTGCATTACGAGCGGCTCGATGAACATTTGAACGCGGGCCGCCCGCTGGTCGAATCGATCTTGCGGCAGCAGAGCGCGCATTTCGCGGCGGTTGGCGGAAACGCGCTGAATGCGGCCAACGCGGGGCTCAGCGAGTTGCATTCGCTGCTGATGCGCGAGGCGCTCGTGCTGACGTTCTCCGATACGTTTCTCGCCGTGTCGCTGTGTTTCGCGGTCGGTTTGCTGAGCGTGCTGTTCTCGCGGCCGTTCGGCCACAGTGCGCCGCCGCCCGATGCCCATTGAGGAATTGAATATGAAACCGATCATCATCAAGGTACTGGCGAGCGCCGCGCTGCTGACGCTCGCGGCGTGCGCGGTGCAACCGGAAACGCACGCGGATTTGCCGAAAACGGTTGAAACCGTCGCTCCGGCCGCGTGGAGCGTCGATGCGCCGCAAGACAGCGTGAGCGCCGACACATGGTGGACGCAATTCGGCGACCCCGTCCTGCATCAACTGGTCGAATCCGTATTGACCGGCAATCTCGACGTGCAGGCGGCAGCGGAGCGCGTGAAGCAGGCGCAGAACCTCGTGACGCAGAATCGCGCGGCGTTGATGCCGGAGTTGAACGCAAGCGCGAGCGCTTCCGATTCGCGCCAGAACACGCCGCCGCCGCTCGGTTATGTACGCCAGGCCGGTGTCGGTTTGACGGCGAGCTGGACGCCGGATGTATTCGGCGGCGAACGTCTCGCGGTGCTCGCGGCGCAGGCGCAGGTGTCGGGACGTCAGTCCGCCTTGAACCAGTTGCGCCTCGCGCTCGCGGCCAACACGGCCGCGGCATATGTCGATCTGCGTTGGGCGCAATCGCAACTGCGGATTCTTAGCGAGAATGAGCAGATCCGTGCCCGCGCGTTGAAGCTCACGCAGCAGCGTCTGCGATACGGCTTGTCGACGCAACTCGACGTCGCGCGCGCGCAGAACCAGCTAAAGGATTTGCAGGCGCAGATTCCACGCATGCAATCGACGGTGCAGCATCAACTGAGTTTGATCGCGGTGTATTCGGGGCGCACGCCCGAGAGCGTGGATGGGTTGACGCTCGCCGATGCTCGCGACATTCCGGTGCCCTCGCAAGGCGTGCCGCGGGTGTTGCCGTCCGAAGCACTCCTGCAGCGCCCCGACGTTCGCAACGCCTATGCGGCTGTCGAACAGCGCGCGGCGGAAGTGGGCGTGTCGAAAGCGCAGCGCTATCCGCAGTTCAGGCTCAATCTCGCCGACGGCTTGTTGGCGTCGTCCTATCTCGGCCTGCCGACGCTCACCGACAATCTCTTTAGCGCCGCATTGAACGCGACGAGTCCGATCTTCAACGCGGGCCGCATTACCGCGAACATCGACGCGAGCGAAAGCCGCATGCGCGAATCGCAACTCGGCTTGCAGCAGACCATGTTGCAAGCGCTCAAGGAGATCGAGGACAACCGCAGCGATCTGGTGAACGGCGCGGTACAGGTGGAGCGTCTTGGCGGCGCGCTCGATGCATCGAACCAGGCGCTGCGTTTGTCGAGTGAACTGTACAAGGGCGGGGCATCGAGTTTCCTCGACGTGCTCGCGGCGCAGGAGGCGTATCTGCGCGACGCGGAATCGTTGAATCAGGCGAGGCGCGAGCACGCGCTCGCGGCCGTGGCGTTGTACCGGTCGCTCGGCGGCGGCTGGAATGCGCGTGAAACCGTCACGACGGTATCGTCGGAAAACTGATCTCCGCGGTCGTGGTTCTTGCGGCGTTGAGCGCGGCTCCTCGTCGGAGCGGTTCGGGAATACAATCGCGACAATTGCGGGCGAAGATGCGTCGACCACCGTCAGGGCCGATATTGAAGGAACCCGCATAGACGGAGGAGATTGTCGTATGCGTTACCGGCGTGCGGCTCGCCTCCACATCCAGTGGAAACTGACAGGAGATTTGCGATGACAATTCAGAAGATCACGCCTTTTCTCTGGTACGCCAACGAAGCCGAGGAGGCCGCTGCTTTCTATGCGAATATCTTTCCGGATTCGCGCGTCGTTCGAGTTACCGGGGTGCCGAGCGCCGGCTCGACGAAGGTTGTCGAGTTCGTTCTCTTCGGGCAGCCTTTTATCGCCATGAGCGCCGGGCGACTCGACCCGTTCAATCACGCGATATCGCTTATGGTCAACTGCAACGATCAGGCGGAACTCGATCGCTATTGGAACGCGCTTCTAGAGGGCGGCGGTGCGCCCGAGGAGTGCGGCTGGCTGAAAGACCGCTTCGGCGTTTCGTGGCAGATCGTGCCCAACGATCTGATTCAGATGATGGCTGATGCCGATCCGGTCAAGGCCAAGCGTGTTGCCGACGTCATGTTGACCATGGTGAAGTTCGACGTTGCGGCGCTGAAAGCCGCGTATGCGGGAACGACGGGTTAGGGCGACGTTTCATCTCCTACGTGTTTGCAAATTTCTTGTCAGTGTCGAGCGATCGTGGTGGTTCGTGCGCTCGACACGGAGGCCGCGCTTGAGCTCATGTCAAAGCCCGAGACAAACCGCCCCGGCCGCGACGATCATGCAGGCGATCCAGCGCTTTGCACTTACCGCTTCACGTAAAAACACTCGCCCGATCAGCACCGCGAATACCACGCTGGTCTCGCGCAACGCCGATACCGTTCCCGTCGCGCCCGACTGCAGCGCCCATATCACGATGCCGTACGCCGCGATGGATACCAGGCCGCCGACGAGCGATGAGCCGATCGATACTGGCGCGGACCGTACCGGCGGCCACAGCGCGGTGACTCCACGCAGCGCGACGAACAGTACCGGCATCAGCCAATAGAACAGGAACATCCATGCGGTGTAGGCGAGCGCCTCGCCACCGGACAAGCGCACGCCGATGCTGTCGATCACGGTATAGACGGCGATCGTCGCGCCGGTCGTCAGCGCGGCCCGCAAACCTGCTCGCGATACATGAAACCGCTCCAGCGCGATCGCGATGATGCCGCCCGATATCATCAAGATGCCAAGTACCTGCGAGGGACGAATCGTCTCATGCGCGAAGAGCGCCGCGCCGAGCGTAACGAGCAGCGGCGATGAGCCGCGCGCGATCGGATACGCTTGTGCCAGGTCGTTGCGGCGGTACGACCGCACGAGGGTCACGTTGTAGACGATATGCACGATCCCCGATGCGACGATGTACGGCCAGGCCGCGCTGGCCGGCAATGGCGTGAACAGGATGACCAGCGTGGAGACCGCTGCGATGGCGATGCTCATCCATGTCATGGACAGGAACCGGTCTTCGTTGCCATGCAGCATCGCGTTCCAGCTCGCGTGGAGCAGGGCGGCGAGAAGGACGAGACCGCCGGTGTAACTGAGCATGCGGGCCCCGGGGAAGCTGTGTTGCAAGAAGAATATCTATCTTGTTGCCGACCGGCAAACCAGATAAATTGCGCTTTCGAGTTAGAGAAACTATTTCGAATGAAGCGGGCATTGCCTCCACTCAACGCACTGCGCGCCTTCGAGGCCGCTGGCCGGCTCGGCAGCTTCAAGGAAGCCGCTGCGGAATTGCACGTCACGCATGGTGCGGTGAGCCAGCACGTGCGGCTGCTCGAGGCGTGGCTCGGCGCATCGTTATTCGAACGGCACAACCGGCGCGTGTTGCTGACGCCGGCGGCAAAGGTCTACCTCGCGGAAGTCGGCCCTCTGTTCGAGCAGCTTTCGCAGGCAACCGCAAGATATGGTTTTCCGGAAACCGTCTCGCGGACACTGTCGGTGAATGCGCCTGCGACATTTACGTTGCGCTGGCTGGTGCCGAGACTGGCGCAATTCCGCGCGGCATATCCCGATGTGGATGTCAAAGTGGAGACGTCGAACGAGTCGGTGGAGAGCCTGGCCGAGACCTTTGACATCGTCATCCGGGGCGGCCCGGACACGTTCTATGGCTACTCGATGCGACTCTTCCTCGCTGAGGAAAGGCTGCCGGTTTGTAGTCCCGCGCTCTTGCATCGACTGCCGCTTCGGGTGCCGGACGATATGCGGCAGCATACGTTGCTGCACACGTCGAGTCTGCCGCGACTCTGGCCGGACTGGCTAACGCTGGCGGGGATTCCTGAACTGCGGCCGGCGGCCACGCTGACCTTCGATCACTTCTATCTGACCTTGCAGGCCGCCATCGAGGGGATAGGCGTTGCAATGGGACCGACTGCGCTGGTATCCGACGATCTCGCGGCTGGCCGGCTTGTCACGCCGTTCTCCGGTCCTCGTCTGCCGTCTCGAAGCTATTGCACTTATGTCCCGGATGGGAAGTCCGGCGATGAACTGGTTGTGCTGTTTCGATCGTGGATCGAGCGTGAGGGGATGGGTTCGTTAGCGGAGACGGGTCCTCGGGGGTGAGGTCGCGGAGTGCTGTTGGCGCGGGGCAATTGCGAATGGGGCGGGTGCGGGGGTGAGGGTGGTTGGTGGTTTGATTCGACGCGCGGCTGAGTCGTCGGCGGTTTGCTGATAGGTGATACGGAGGCGATCGGGGCCATCGGGGCCATCGGGTCGCTTGCCGTCGATCGATGAAGGGCGGGGATCTGCCGTGAGGCGTTGGCTGCCAGATGGACGTTCGTGCGGCCGCTTCGCGCCATGAACAGCCGTTCGACCGCCAGCGATGTGAGGCATGTCGTCGGCCATTGCGGTCATTGGTCCGATCCTCGGCCAAGGGGCGACTCTGCGATCGTTGGACTGCATGTCAGTTCGAGTGACAGCCTTACGCCCTGTCAGAGGACGGCACCCGACCCCGAACAGCCGCTCCTATTAACTCAGACGCATGACGGTTTGAGCTCAAATGGATACGGCAAACTCAATGAGATACCTTTCATCTATGATCTCGGTCAACTCAACGGTTTTGAAGTTCACACGCAGGGGGGGGGGCTCAATTCGATTGCTTCAATAGTCTTGCTTCGTAGTCTTCTTTGCTTGCCAAAGCCTAAACCTCCTGTTATCAGTTCTTAGCCCAACAAGAACGGATTTGACGCCGCTTGAGGGGTCGTAGTCACGCGACGAGCGGTACTTCCACAGCGTCACCGTGAAAACAAGTCGCCGGTCGAGGGCGGACAATGTTGCGTCAAGCCAATCGGGCGAAGCCCATAGAATCGCGCCATCATCCTGATGGCGATGTCCGCTGTGATCGGGATCGGGCCTCCAACTACCCCAAACCTGGCTTCTCAGAGCGAGACGTCCATCTGTCTCACGCCAATCATCGCAGTTTGGCTCATTCGCCAACTCTAGGCTCTTCGTCAGGGTGATCCCAAGACGCGGTCGCCCACCCGGCCCCTTCGCCGCGATCTCGTCACCCACATCTATACCGAGACTGCGGGTCTCCGGAGCCCACACCAATGGAGCGAAAGGGCTCTCTTGGCGATAGCGGTGGTCGTAGTACCCCTCGTCCCAAAACTCCGGTAACCAAAGCTCATGGCTGGGCCGCTTGGCGAATGCCATACAGCGACCTATGGAACCCTTTCGCTCCGTCAGCGCCGACGTGATCCGTACATTCACGCCGTCAGGCGATGACCAGCATCCATATAGCGGAAGCAGTGCATCAGCGGCGGTCTCCACAAAGCCCAATTTCCGCAGCACTTCATTTTGATCCTGTAGCGTTTCCTGCTGGCCGATTCTCTCACCTAACAGACCTTCTTTCGCCTGCCGAGGGACGGAATCCTTCCGGTCGGACAACCACGAACCATCATCGAACGTGAGGTCGTAGCGATCACGCCACTTCAGCCAAGGTGAGTCGCCTCGGGTCTCGTAGCTCCGAACGACCACGGGCAGTGTCTTTGACAGTCTACTGGCAGCGCTAAGCAATGCGTGTCTTTGAATATGCTCCCGATAGGTTTCGTACCGGTCGCTCTGGTCCCGCTGGTACCGCTCACGGCCGGGAAAATAATCTAGCGAGGTGGCATCGGGCCATCGGCGCGTAATCTCTGCCGCAATTGCGTCTTCGACCGTTGCCTGTGCGACATTGAACAGATGAGCCAGGGTGCTGATCTCGATTTTTGCAAACTCATAATCGAAGCGAAAATCTGATGTCGGTTTCGCCGCACTCGGGTAGACGTCGCTGATGACAATGCCGCACTGAGGCCGGTTGATCTCATCAAGCAACGCCTCCAACTCTGCGTCGCGCCGTTCCCCGTTGCTAATGTGACCCAGACATCTAGCGATATGGACTTTTTCTATGACGTGCAGGTCGTCTCGTCCGGAGAGAGCAAGCAGCTTGGGCCGAAGGGCACCCATGGCTTGTCCATGGTGCAAAGCGGCTCGCGCCAACCCCATCAGCAACCACTGCCGGGAATTTTGGAAAGAAAGCTTCTTATCCGCTGACGCTAGGGTCGCGACTTCTGTTTGATCGAAACGGTCAAGCAATAGCGCTAGGTCGTCGTTGAGCCCCAACTCGACAAGCGTCTTCAGTCCCCTCGCGACCGACCAGCGGACATAGGCATCGTCCTCGCCAAGGAGGTGCCACGTGACGTCTGAAATCAACTCCGCGTCGTTTCCCGCGATTTCCTGTTCAGGGCGGAATGGTCCCTCTCCGATCTCGTCGGCGATGCGAGCGGCCGGACCGGAAAGTAGCAACTCCAACGCGTCGAGACCGGCTCGTCCTGAGGTTACATCGCATAACACGGTGGCCAGTTGAAGCCACTCATCACCGTCGAGTTCGACTTCATCCTCTGCGACCTTGCGGAGGACGAGCTGTAGCACGAAGGCCTTGTCATTGCAGAGATCCGACAGTCGGCGGATATCGCGCGCAATACTGGAAAATTGACCTTCGAACAGTTCGGCGCTCTTGCACTCAAACAGTCGCTCAACCAGCGTTTTCGCCTTGGAGCTTAGGTGCGTGGATGAATTGTTCCAAGCAGCGAAACACTCGGCTAGGATTTCCAATGATTGAGTGAGGCTCAGCTGGGACGCGGAGCAGATCGCGGACAAAAAGTTCAAACGCTCGGGGTACGGGCACGCAGCACGCAATCCGGCGATAAATTGCTGTCGAGCAGAGTAGCGAAGATTATTGTCTGCAGCGATGGCCTTCAGACTTTCGTCAATCGAAGTTGCTGAGGCCAGATCGCAGGCCGAGACCAACGCGGCGATGGCGCTGTCAATATCCTCTTTGCTTGGCTTTAGGGTTTGAGTAGTCAGGAAGGCCGGCGACGAGTTATTGCGACTGTTAGACTCATCCTGCTTGCGCTTAGCCTCTGCCCTGAGCCGTTCGATCTCCTCCCGCTCTTCGGTGGTGATTGCGTTTGGGTACAGATTACCCGTCGTCTCCAGGAAGCCTTCCCAAAGAGACGGCCAAGCACCGA
This sequence comes from Paraburkholderia sp. DD10, assembly GCF_049177125.1. Taxonomy (NCBI): domain Bacteria; kingdom Pseudomonadati; phylum Pseudomonadota; class Betaproteobacteria; order Burkholderiales; family Burkholderiaceae; genus Paraburkholderia; species Paraburkholderia sp. DD10. The sequence goes on from NZ_CP185392.1 coordinate 723,569, forward strand.
ACGGGTACTCAGCGCGCAGTTTTGTGATGATCGCCAAGAAGATCCGCCTCTGGTCCGCAGGCCGGGACATTTTCAGCAAGTCGGCGACCCCATCGCCGGTACGCCAGTCCCACCAGCCGTGCTCCTCACAAATTGTGAGAACAAAGGCGGTACGGCGTGGATCGAGATTTCCATTCTTTGCCAGAAAGCATGCAAGCTGCGGCAATCCGTAGGACAGGTCTGCAACGTCTTGGTCATACCAACGCACGAGCTTGGCTATTGCCGGAAAACCAATGGAGTTGGCTGCGGCATGCGCGAACAACGTCCATCCGAACTTTCTTGGTTCGTTTCGCACGATGGTTTGGCAAAGGTTCATTAGCCGTTGCGCCAGTGCGGGTCTTAAAAAACCACCTTGCTGAGCGCTTGCAAAATGAAGTAGTGAGTAGATCTGCTCGTAGCTTTCTCCACCTATCTGGTCCAGCTCGGCCAGACCTTGCCGATAATACTCACGGGCCTCATCGATACTCATGGGCACAAGAGAAGCAGCGAGTTTTACGTAGGAGTCGCCGCGTCGTCCGATATTGTCATCCTGACGGATTTGTTCCGCGACGTGGCGTGCGAATTCGCCCGCAAGCTCATGGAGGACCGGTCGCTTAACAAGCAGCGCCAACACTTCGATCTTCTCTGGAACGAAGAATCGTCCGGCGGAAATCAGACCAATCAGTGTCTTGGCCTGGTCGGCCGAGATATTGGACGCGTGGTTCAGCACAATGCAGGCACAACCGAGCCCAACGGTACGGACTAGCGAATCCGCTGCGCTTTCAGCTCTCCAGTGCACGCCCTCGCGCAAATGTCTGCTCCAGACATTTACGAAGTCGGTGACACTCGCATCTGAGAGAGGATTACCAGAGAGGACAGCATCTTCGATTGGCTTGGTTAGCTTGCGCGCAAGCTCGATGCCTTCGCTGATGTCCTTACGTTCTCGGTCGTTGAATTTCGCCCTGAGTTGCTTTTTGCCTCCACCCTTGGCATTGCCGCCGGACGCCGGTTCGCGGAGTTCCTTCAGAAACGTCACCAGCGCTGCCTGAGTCGTGACAGCCTTTGCCTGCTTGGTAAGCTTTATTCCGTCCGGGAGTAAGTCACGATAGGCAACCGGCCTTCCAGCAGACCAGGCGCGAATACAGGCTCGGAGGATTGGAGACCAAGCTCTCGAGGGACCGTAACGCTCGCCGTAGTCATAAGCCGACGGACGGGTACGTGGCACACGGCGAATGATCGCGGCGGCGGCAGCTCGCGAGCTGTGGAAGAGCGTTGTCAATGTCGCCAACTCGATGGCATCGTTACTCCCACGCTCGGCGTCGGAGGAGAAGCTTTCATCCTCATCGTCTTCGTCGGGTGCGGGCTTAGCAATCGCCTTCGCGAGCACCTTCACCTGCTTTTTACCGAGATAGCGAGAATACGAGAGAAGCCGCAGCTTGAGCGCTTGAGATGCGCAGTGGTCGCTTACCGCAAACGACACCAAATCCAAGAGCGCCGCTGTGCCGTTTGCTTGGTCAAACAGCGCTAGCAATTTCAAAAGTTCACAACTGGCGGACAGCGAGAAGCGATCACTCCAGCGAGCGAGATTGCGATCGACGATGCTGAACTCGCCTTCGGCGGCATGTTGGAATAGCACCGCTGCATAGTCGTCAACCCCAGGACCGGCGCGGTCGCGATGTATCTCGTCATGCGGCTGCGCTGTATGCCAGTTAATCCACCGAACTGTGCTCTCGCACTGAATTTGTGCTTCTTCGGCATCCCCTGCAAATCGATGTGCGACCGTCAGTCGCGCACTTCTAGCACCGCGCCACCCTGAGCGGTCCGAGACAAGGCGGCGATAGGAGTCAGCGTCACCGAGTACGATCGCCAGAGCAGGCCAGCCTCGAATAAACTCGTCTCCTCGCATGTTGGCTGTTGCGGCCTGAGATAGCCGCATGCTGAGGGCAAGCACCCGATCGAAGTCATCTTCTGATACCGCCAATCGAAAGGCCGCACGAAGTCGTGCAAGCGTTAGCCTACGGCGGCCGAACTCCGACTGAACCGTTGTTGGGAAGCCGGTTGAATCGGCGAGCGCGAATGCTCGATCGCTATCTTTGATAACGACTAGAAAGTGTGGCAGTGCTTCGGCGGCATAGGTTGATGTTGCCTGCGAAGACAAAAGGCGGTCGGCAATGGCACTTTGAGCCATTGGTCGATCAGAGTATGTCTCCCGAACATATGTCTCCGTGGGCTCGTCTCTGAAAATCGCACCGTGCGACGTGATCTCGAGCATTGGAGCCAAATCCGATGCTGCAGTATTCACCTGAGGCGCAGACCACCCGAGCGCGTTTGCCAGTTCCTCTAGCGGAATCGGCGGAGGAAGGAGTGACAGCGCGACGAAGAACTCGGTTACCTCTGAATCCGGCCATCCTGCAACATGAAGATCCGAGACAATCTTGGTGCAACGCTGAGCGATGATTTCGCGGACAGTGATAGGGGTAGCCGAAGTTTTGCCGAGGACATTTGTGTCCCAGGTCTGAACAACGTAGTCGAGTACACGCGCGTTCCGACCAGAGCGCGCTAAGGCGGTAGCGATCTCCAGGCCGGAAGCACTTGGCTTGCGATCTTTCAGAAATTCACGTGCCTCCGAATCGGTGAATGGTCCTAGCTCGATTTCATTCACTGTGGCGCGACCAATAACCTTGTCTTTGCGGTGCGTGCGCGCCGTAAGCAGCAACATCACGCCATCAATCGGATCTTCATCGATAGCTGAGAGAAGAAGCTTTGGAAATGCTGTTTCGTGGCGGTCATCGGCTTCGAGCTGGGCGTTATCCGCAGCATCGACAATGATAAGCAAATCAAGCTTTTTCGATTGAGTTCGGATCGCGGCCGCAGCTTGTGCAAGTCGTCTACGCGCCGCTTTGATAATTTTGCGATTGTCATCGCCGCCTGGCAGCATCGGGTCACATAGTGTCCGCGATGACAGCTCGTTGACGATCTGCACCAGCCCAATTCTCGGGAGGTGCCGAGAATGATTGTCCGAGCGGTATGAGCCACCACCGAAGCAGTCAAAAACGACGACCTCAAATTCGTTCGCCATCCTCTCAGCGAGGCTTTGGATAAACACGGTTTTGCCCACCCCACCCTCGGCGTGGACGAGGACGGGTAGATTCGACGCCTTGACCAAATCCCCGACTTTCGAAATTTCAGCTCGCTCAACGACGGCACCCACGTCGATGAAGCGGGTGTCGGCCGGAAAAAGATTCTCTGGCTCGCAATCGAGGGCATCCAAGACATCTTCGCGGCGGATCAGGTTCTTGCCCTGACCGCTTGGGCCCGCCTTCTTCAGGACGAGATCCTGGAGCCCGTGAAGCCGGAGCCTGGCCTCTGAATCCGCGCCGGCAGACCAGTCGGTGAGTGTTCTCCTGAGCGCATTGTCTTGACCGGCAAGGCTCTTCTCTCCGGCTCGAAATACTATCCTCGAGAAGAGGCGGCTTGCGTCAGATAGGCCGCGATCGGCACACCACTTCTTGATGTTTCGAGCCTGAGTGGCTGAGCCGGGAGCTGAAGGCGTCGTTCCCTCGATGAGGGACTGTATCGCGTCCCAAAGACTGTCCGTGAATTCAGAATTCGTGACGAAGATGAACGACACCTTGTTGTCGACGTCGGCTGCTGAAAACTCCTTTTCGTAGCCGAGGATCGTGTCGGAGAACTTCTCGACCGTCTTTTTTAGATAAGCTGCTGTGACAGCCTCTTCGCGAAGCTTGTATTTGAATTGAACGGTCTCGAGCCGCTCGCAGGTCTGAAAATTGTCTCCGCGGCCATAATAGAGGATGAGGTCAGCTATCTCTTCGGCCCGAGCTCCGGGGCTCGCAGTCTCGGTCGATGAAATCCCCTCTACGGCGATCGCAAATAGATTGTCATTCGGGAAGACCAACTGCAGCGCTCGCCTGGCGGCCCACCGCTCGTGGAATGTGTGGCCGGCGCGAGATGCGCGAACGTTATCGATGTCTGCGTCAATATTCGGCATTTTTCTTACTTGTGCTCTTTTTCTCAGCGGCGCTTACTTTTGGGATTTCACCAATTATATATAAGCCGAGGGTGCCCCCTAACGCCATCGCGCCACCCGCCGAGAGACCCGATGGCGTAACGAGTCTAGGCGAGGGAACGTGCCCGTCCCAAGCCGGAGGTGTGCTCCATCTCCCGACGGGGTGGCACGCTATCTTCCTCTGCCCGCCCGGCCTTGCAGGGAATTCTCAGATACGTAAACCTCTTGCTTTCGGTCCGCTTCGGGTCCGGGAAAGACTCACTCGTCCCTAACGGGGCCAACTTTCGTTGGCACCTGTTTGCGAATGTCGGCGAAGTGAAGAGCAGATGCCGCACATCGGCAGACCGGCGACCGTCGGCTAAGGCCGAATTGCCGGCGCTTTCGAATGTCGGATCAAGGCTGTTGTACCTCGAAAGCCGTCATTGACATGCACTCGTCGCGAACGACGGCAATGGGCAGGTCGCATGCTGCCGATCGCAGGCATGCGCAGTTTAAACTGCGCATGCCTATTGCATGAGGCGACCCGCAGGTCATGAAGAGACGTTCGACACACGTTTCTGATTCGTCGACAATTGGAGAATACAAACAACTTCCACGGAAAACTTAAGATGCCGCTGCGGCCGACAGAAATCCAGATTGAATCAACCCGGCTCTTGATCAAACCGTTCTCGGCCGACGACGCAGATGCCACGTTCGCATGCATCACCCCTTCGCTCACTCGCCACATGGCGTGGGAGCCGCCAGCATCACGGCATGACTTCGATGGTGTTTGGCGGTCGTGGATACCGTCGATAGACGACGGGTCGGACTATGTATTCGCGATACGGCAACGCGCTGACGGGAGTTTCCTTGGTTTGGCCGGACTTCACCGCGTACGTACTGAGAGTCCGGAACTCGGCATCTGGATTCGTGAAGATGGTCATCGAAATGGCTTCGGTTGCGAAGCCGTCACTCTGATTGCACGTTGGGCAACGCGAACCATTGGCTGTGAAAGCTTTACCTATCCGGTTGCCGAAGAGAACCGCCCCAGCCGGCGCATCGCCGAATCGTTAGGCGGCGTGATCGTGGGAAGCCAGGTGACGCCAAAGTACAAGTCCGTCGTTTTCCGAATTCCTCGGCAGCCAGTTACGAGCGAGATATAAGCGGTTCAGTCTTCCAACTGACATCCGTCGGCCACGAGCCGCCGTTGCCGATTATCGCGTGAACGTCCGCTTGCGAAAAGCTGCATGGCATTTCCACGCTAGCAAGGGCGACCGGGGCCATGTGTGACTTGCAGGTGAGAATGCGGATCTATACTGGGTGGCTATTTGACATATCCCATTCACTCACAACGGAGAAGGCCATCATGAGTGAAAGTACATTGCTAATTTTTGCCGCTGTAGCCTTTGTAGGTATCGTAACTCCCGGACCGACAGTTCTGCTGGCGTTGACCAATGGCTCGCGCTATGGTCTTCGCCGTGCCGCGTATGGGTTCGCTGGCGCAATCGCATCCGACTTCGTGTTGATTTTCGCCGTGGCGCTTGGCCTTGGTGCGTTGCTGGCAGCGTCGGCATTCTGGTTTAACGTCGTCAAATGGGTGGGCGTGGCCTACCTGGCGTACATTGGCATCAAGCTGTTGATGTCAAAGGGTTCGTTGAGCGTCGCGAGCATGCAGGGCGAAGTAAGCCGCGACAGCAACTCGGCGATTTTCCTCAAGAGTTTCCTGACCGCAGTCACGAACCCGAAAGGATATCTGTTCTTCTCCGCATTTCTGCCCCAGTTTATAGCGCCGTCCGCCCCACTTGCGCCGCAGTACCTGGCACTCGCTATAACGTTCGCGATGCTGGATTGCTCGATCATGTTCGGCTATTCACTGCTCGGCGCACGGGCAATTCGCCTGCTAAAGGAGTCGGGCGCACTATGGCTCGAACGTTCTTGTGGTGCTGTGCTGGTTGCCCTCGCGGGGTCTCTGGCACTGTACCGACGTCACACGGCTTAGCGGGTTTGCCTGGAAGCAGACCATGAAATTCGGCATTTGAATGGCCGAAACGGGTCCGTTTATGCTTTTTATATTCGCAGCGAATGGCGATCGGTCGAGGGTCTGCGTCGGCGTCGGCCAGTAAGAGATCAGCTAAACCGGCGCACGCGACGAACCAGGCCGCGCCGTATCCGCCGCGCGCGGCGGCAGGCCAAGCTCCTCCGCATAGGAGTGAGCGCCGCCCGCCTCGCCGAGCGCGTATTGCAGGGCGTGCCGGATTCGCAGCATTTCCAGCGGCGTGGACGCCCGCGCGACCAGCTTCAGGCCCGCGCCCAAGGTGCCTTTCTCATGAGCGGGGCGGATGAGCGGCTCCGAGATTCCGTGCTTGGCGAGCAACTGCAAACCCGAAACATGCAAACGGCCCCCGCACGCGGCGTCCAGCGTGCGCTCGAAATCCTTCAGCACGTTGGCGTCACGGTGGTCCTCGCCCAGCATCTTCGTCGCGTCGGGCCATGCACCCCACAGCGCCTTTGCGATGAGCCGGCCGTGGTTGGCATGCTGACCTTGCGAACAGACTTCGTGAATAGCTTGCAGCACGCTCGCCGCATCGCCGCGCGTCGTGATGCGGCCGTCGTGCATCGCAACGAGTCCGTGCAGGTCGTGTCCCGTCCGGGCCGCGAGTTCGGTGCGCAGAAGCACCCACGGGTCCTGCGGCGCGGCCTCGAGTCCCGACGCGACATGACCCAGGAAGGAGCCGGTGTTCGCGCGCCGGATCACGCTCAGCGCGGCGATCAGCCCCGACCGGTAAGCCATGCTTTCGATCAGTCCGACCGTGGCTTCATAGCGCGTCTTGGGCTCGGGCGACAGCTTGAGCAGTTGCAGCGTATCGGCGTCGAAGTTTTGCGTGTGCTGCCGAACGTGGACGGCTTCGTGAAACACGCCTTCGGCCAGCGTCAGGAAGCCTTGGCGAAACGCGGGATCGAACACGTCGACGCGCGCACTGCGGTCGTAGGTTTTCATCAGCGAGCCTTCATCGGCGACCGACTGCTCGCCCGCATACCGGACCTTGCTGCGGATGCCGAACGCGTCGTTGACGTGCCGGCCGAATGCGTTGATCGCCTGCTCACGCTGCCGCGCGTTCCACTGCGACGGCGGCGTCGCGCGCAACTGGCTCAATTCGGGATCCGCGTCGATTGCGGACGCGTAGTGTTCCGCGCTGCCGAAGATGGCGCCGGCAATCGCGGCATCGAACACGCCCTTGGTCGTCGCCTCGCGCGCCCATGATCGGGACGTGCCGAACGGCTTCGCAATGTCGATCATCCGGGCGACGCCGCGCAGGCTGAGATGCTCGAAACCTTCGTGCGACTGAATCCGCGCCGACACGTCCTGCCAAGCGGGAGAACGGCGCAGCGCCTGAAGCTCGCGCAGAACGGTCGGATGCGCGGCGGGCAGCGGGCCTGGCGATTCGGCGCCCGCCAGCGCGCCGGCGTAAGCCGCCGCGGCGTCACCGGATTTCAGCCCGTGCAGCAGCATATTCCACGGGTTGACGGGGAGCGGCGAGGGCGCGGCGGTCCCCAACTGCCTGAGCCTTGCGAGCGCCTCGCCGCGCTGCGCGTGTCCGCCGGCGGCCGTCCTGACGGGCGCGTGCGCGAGCGGTTCCAGCGCCGCGTCCGACGACGACGCGCGGCGGGATGGCGACGCCTTCGAACCGGTCGCGCGGTTCGGCGATTCGGGCGCGGTGCCCGACACCGGCAGCGGAGTAGACGACGGATTCTGGATTCGGGAATTGAACATGGTCACACCGGCAATGTCGCGTAGTGGCGATATTGCGGGCAACGGGCGCGCGGGATAGGGGGGCGCGGCGAAACACTATGCGGGGGAGCGAACCGAGCGGTGCTCGCGGACGTCCGGCTCGCATGGGAGCGCCGCGCCGGTCGCGCGAGGATGTTATGACCGACGGAGCCGAGCCAATGAAAAAGGAGTCACAGAAACCTGGAAGCGGAGCTTACGAACTTGCGCAGTTCGTCGAACTGGGTGACCAGTTCGAGACAGAGGATAAATGCCAGCATCGCGGACGGGCCGGGATGGCGTTCGATCCATCGCAACGATTGAGTCGCGTAACGCGCTCTAACGGAGCGCCGCGTCATGACATAGGTAATCGCGATGCCGATGGCGGCGCCCGCCAGGATATCGGTCGGATAGTGATAGCCGAGATAAGCGCGCGGAAGGCAAATGAAGATGGCGGTGTACAGGAGCGCAAGCACGCCGATTCCGCGCCAGACAATGAAAATGCCGGTCGCGACGGACATCCACAGCATGGCGTGATCGCTCGGAAACGAACTCCACGCCGTCAGCATGGCGTCCTGTTGCGCGGCGAATGGAAAGTGCAGATGAAGGTCGGGGTTCTGGATAGGACGTACCCGGAATGGCAACAGATCAGCGAGAAGCCTTCCCACGGCGAGCGCCAACAGACCGCTCATGATCGTCGCAATGACCATTTCGCGTTGCCGCTCGCGATGCTCGCCGGGTCGAAACCATATCCACCACAAAATGGGTATGAGCACGAGACCCTTGAACATATACAGATCGGCGACGGCTTTTATTGCATGGTTAACCAGAAGGCCGAAGCTCGGCCTGGTAAGCCACGTCTCGATGACCGCATCAAAGTTGTTCATGTTCTTGTCGGCAGTATGGAGCAGCGCGAGCAGGACGATGGCGCGGGGAACCGGCGGCCGTCACTGGGTAACCCAGACTACCTCTGGTGTTGTGGCGTTGCAATCGATGCATTCGCTACTATGACGAATGATCGTAAGAAAATGATCTCGTGAACACACCGATGCAAGCCGAATAACCGCCGAGCAAGGCCATATCGACGCTGCTCGTTGAACGTGCGATTATCGCAATCGGCATAGAGCCATTTGACGCGACGCAATTAGCATGACCTACGCCAAGGAATTTTTTGATCTTCAACTCCATTTCGCGCGAAGCGTCGCGGAGTTGAGGGGCATGCCGCTGGAGGAAGCCCTTCTTGACTACACGAATCTCTACGTGCGGTTTGTTGCCGATCGGAGGTTCGATCGCGACCATCCCATCTGGTCGGCTTACCTCGCCGGACTGAGAGAGAAGGTCGATCCGGGCGATTGGACTTATCACTTCTATCGTAGTCGCCCGCATCATGTCCAGCCGGCGTCGACTATCAAGACGTTTGGTTGTTTCTCGTATGCGTTGGGCGAGCCGGGTCAAATCCGCCTTCACTTCCATAACGCGGACGGGCATTTACAGGGGCCATTGAGCGGGGAACGCATGCCGTCACGGCTCTCCGAGCTAGCTTCGCTCGTGCACCACGTCCGCGCGCAACGGGAAACTGTCAAGCAGGTAGCAGGCGTTTCATGGCTCTACAACTTGACCGCGTATAGACGATTGTTTCCCGAGTCTTACATTGCCGAAGCGACAGTGGCTACAAACAGATTCCGCAACATGCCGCTGTGGGGGCAGTTTTTGAATCGTCACGGCGGGGTCAGAAAAGACGCTGCGAGTTTGTTCGTTCACCGGCTTTACGATCAGACCAGCGCGGACGACCTTGCACGATGTTTTCCGCTGCACCCCCTGGCCGTCTCGGCCCCGATCGACGCCTTCCACGAATTCTATGCGCAGGGATCTACAATAAAGTTCGACCGTTGAAAGTAGATCGCCACAAAGCGCTCTCCGCAACACAACCCACTCACCCCAAGAAAGAAAGCCCATGTTCGATCACGTCAAATTCGGAGTCAGCGACTATGCAGCAAGCAAAGCGTTCTTCCTCAAGGCACTCGAACCGCTTGGCGTAGCGATTGTCTCGGAGGGGACGCCGACGTACGGTGTCGAGCTTAGCTCTCAGGGTGACGCTTCGTTGTGCCTGTACCAAACCGAGGAGAAGCCGGCGCATCTTCACCTGGCCTTTACGGCTGAGAATCGCCAGCAAGTCGAGGCTTTCTATCGCGCGGCTCTGGAGGCGGGTGGCATCGACAACGGTGCGCCTGGTCTGCGCCCGCACTACCACGCGAACTACTATGCAGCGTTTGTCATTGGCCCGGACGGGCATAACATCGAAGTGGTTTGCCACCAAGCCGAAGCCTAGGCCCGCCAAATAGAAAGCCACCCCCAATCAATCTTTTTTCTCCATGCCAAGTTTCGTTTAGCATCACTGCCACTTTCACAAGAAACACCACGAGACAATGGCACTCATCGCACGAAACATCCTCGGTATCGCCGTACTTCTTTTCATCGCCTACCTCTTCTCGACCAACCGACGCGCCATTCGCTTACGGACTGTAATCAGCGCACTGCTGGTACAGATCGGAATCGGCGCATTCATTCTCTTCGTGCCGCTCGGCAAGACCATCCTCGCGGCGGCGGCCTCCGGCGTCAATCATGTACTCGGCTACGGCAATGCGGGCATCGAGTTCCTGTTCGGCGGGCTCGTGCAATCGAAGATGTTTCAGGTATTCGGCGACGGCGGTTTCGTATTCGCCGTGCGCGTGCTGCCGGCCATCATCTTCGTTACCGCGTTGATCTCCGTGCTGTATTACCTCGGCGTGATGCGCTGGATCGTGATCGTACTCGGCACGCTGTTCCAGAAGCTGCTCGGCGTGTCGAAGCTCGAATCGTTCTCCGCCGTCACCACGATCTTTCTCGGCCAAAGCGAAATGCCCGCGGTGGTCAAGCCGTTCGCGCGCGACATGACCGGCGCCGAACTGTTCGCGGTGATGTCGAGCGGCATGGCGGCCGTTGCCGGCTCGGTGCTCGCGGGTTACGCGGGCCTCGGCGTGCGGATCGAGTATCTGCTGGCCGCGTCGTTCATGGCGGTGCCGGGCGGCCTGCTGTTCGCCAAGATCATTCACCCGACGACGGAACCGAGCCGCGTGCAGCTCGACAACCTCCACTTCGATGAAAAACGTCCCGCCAACGTGATCGAAGCCGCGAGTTCCGGCGCGACCGTGGGCCTGAAAATCGCGGTGATGGTCGGCGCGATGCTGATCGCGTTCGTCGGCTTGATCGCGTTGCTGAACGGCGTGGTGAGCGGCATCGGCGGCTGGTTCGGCCATCCGCAACTGTCGATGCAAGCGGTGCTCGGCACGGTGTTCGCGCCGCTCGCGTATCTGATCGGCGTGCCCTGGAACGAAGCGGCCGTCGCCGGTAATTTTCTCGGGCAGAAGGTCATTCTCAACGAGTTCGTCGCGTATGCGTCGCTCTCGCCGTATCTGAAGGACGCCGCAAGCGTGAGCGCGGCCGGTCTGCAAGCGCTCGATCCGCGTACCATTGCTATTCTGTCGTTTGCGTTGTGCGGCTTCGCGAACTTTTCGTCGATCGCGGTGTTGACCGGCGGTTTTAGCGCCGTCGCGCCGGGACGCCGCGCTGAAGTCGCGCGCTACGGCCTGCGTGTCGTGCTCGCCGCGACGCTCTCGAACCTGATGAGCGCGACGATCGCGGGCATGTTCGTTACGCTCAATTGAATCGAGGATCGCTGCATGAACATGGAACAACTGCTGGAGCGCGCGGGCGTCGCGCGCGACAAGGCTTATGCGCCTTATTCGAAATTCAAGGTCGGCGCCGCGCTGCTGACAAAAGACGGCAAGATATTCGACGGTTGCAACGTCGAGAACGCGTCCTACGGTTTGTGCAATTGCGCTGAACGTACCGCGTTTTTCAGCGCGATCGCCGCCGGTTATCAACGCGACCAGTTCGCCGCGCTCGCCGTGATCGGCGATACGGACGGCCCCATCGCGCCGTGCGGCGCGTGCCGCCAGGTGATCATCGAACTCGGCGGACCCGAGTTGCCGATTCGCCTCGGCAATCTGCGCGGCGTCACACGCGACACCACCGCGCGCGAACAACTGCCGGACGCGTTCTATCTATGAGCCAGCACAAGGTCATCTACGACACCGATCCGGGCGTGGACGACGCAATGGCGCTCGTTTTTCAGGCGCTGCATCCGGACATTGAATTGCTCGGGTTGACGAGCGTGTTCGGCAACGCCACGATCGAAACGACCACGCACAATGCCCGTTTTCTCGCCGGACGGTTTGCGCCGGGCGTGCCGGTCGCGCAGGGCGCGGCGGCGCCGCTCAAGTGCCTCGCGCCCGAACCGCTCGCATGGATTCACGGCGACAACGGGCTCGGCAACATCGCGCTAGAAACCGGCGGGGAAGCGGCGCTCGACACGCGCCCCGCGCATCGCTTCATCATCGACACGGTGCGCGCGCATCCCGGCGAAGTCACGCTGATCGCGGTCGGCCCGCTGACCAATCTTGCATTGGCGCTCGCCGACGATCCGGGAATCGCCTCGCTCGTCAAGCAGGTGGTGATCATGGGCGGCGCGTTCGGCACGGACGGGGTGTTCGGCAATGTCACGCCCGCGGCGGAAGCCAATATTCTCGGCGACCCGGATGCCGCCGACATCGTTTTCGGCGCGCCGTGGCCGGTGGCGATCGTCGGGCTCGACGTCACGCAGCGCACGATCATGAGCCGCGATTATCTGGCTTCGCTGCGCGATCGTGGCGGCGCGGCGGGGCAGTTCGTGTGGGACGTGTCGCGTCATTACGAAACTTTTCACGAGCAAAGCGCGCGGCTCGCTGGAATCTACACGCACGATTCGTCCGCGGTCGCCTATGTGTTGGCGCCGCATCTCTACACGACGCGCAGCGGTCCCGTGCGCGTGTTGACGGAAGGCATCGCGGCGGGGCACACCATCCAGAAGCCTTCCACTATGCCGGTGCCCGCGCCGGATTGGGACAGCCGCCCCGAGTGCGAGGTTTGCGTGGACGTGGACGCGGCGGGAATGCTCGCGCTTTACGAACACACGATCTGCGGCACGGTTTAACCGGTCTATCGCATGGCACGACGCCAACGATTGATAGGACATAAACGCCAACGCCAGCCGTCATTGCATTGCAGCAAACCGCACACGCGCAATCGTGGCCGATGTCGATCATCAATCTTTGCTACATTTCTGCACACGCACTGCGCCCGCGGCCCCGGAGTTTTCGCTTCCCGGCGCGGCGCGCGTGATCCATCTTCATCAAGAGGCGAAAGATGCGAATTCTAGTAGTAGGGGCAGGCGCGGTGGGCGGCTATTTCGGCGGACGTCTCGCGGCGGCGGGCCAGGACGTGACCTTTCTCGTGCGCGCCGGCCGTGCCGAAAAACTGCGGCGTGACGGGCTCGTCATCAGCAGCCCGCGCGGCGATCTGACACTGCGCGACGTCAAGACGATTCTCGCCGGCGTGAGCGCCGAGCCGTTCGATCTGGTGCTGCTCAGTTGCAAAGCCTTTAGTCTCGACGACGCGATCGACTCCTTCGCGCCGCTCGTCGGCGAGTCCACGCTGATTCTGCCGATGCTCAACGGCATGCGCCATATCGACGTACTCACGGAAAAATTCGGCGCCGCGCGCGTGCTCGGCGGTCAGTGCGTGATCGCGGCGACGCTCAACCCCGAGCAGCACGTCGTGCATCTGAACGAAATGCACGCGATCACCTTTGGCGAACTGGCGGGCGGCGCATCCGAGCGCGTGCAGGCGATCGCGGACGCGATGACCGGCGCGAATTTCGACGTGGTGGTGAGCGAGAACATTCTGCTGCGCATGTGGGAGAAGTGGGTGTTCCTCGCCACGCTGGCAGCGAGTACCTGCTCGATGCGCGGCTCGGTCGGCGATATTCTGGCGGCGCCGGACGGCAAGCGCGTGATCGAAAATCTGCTGGGCGAGTGCCGCGCGGTTGCCGAGCATAACGGCTTCACGATGGGCCCGGACTTCGACGCCCGCGCCACTCAAACGCTGTTCACGCCGTCGCCGCTCACGGCTTCCATGTTGCGCGACATGGAAAACCACTCGCATACCGAGGCGGATCACATTCTCGGCGACCTGATCTCGCGCGGCGGCGACGCGCAAAAGGGCGAGCACGGCTTGTCGCTGTTACGTATCGCCTATACCCACCTGAAGACGTATGAAGCGAGGCAAACCCGCACGTCCTGAATGAACGGGCGGCGCGTCACGAAGCCTGACAATCGGAGGTGAAGCATGCCGAGCCCAACCGGATCGGTGCCCGCGCTCAGTGCCGCGTCGGCCACGATCTTCTCGATCGGCATCGTCTTTCTCGGCTACTGGGGCCTCTACGAGCCGACGGGATGGCGAGCCATCGACGTGATCGTGTTCGTGTTCGCGCTGATCGGTTTCGGCTGCCTCGGCCTCGTGCCGTGGATGGCGACGAGCCCCGTCGAGCCTGAAACGAGCGACGCGCGTATCCGCATCGCGCGTCACATGTTTCTTGCCGGCGTCGTGGCGATCTGGCTGGCGGTGGCGCTGTCGGTGATCTTCTGAGGCTTGTTGCACGGGCAAAAAAACGCGCGCCTTGCAGCAAACAAGGCGCGCGTTCCATTCAACGGAAAGCCGGCTTCAACGCTCGATCTGCCTGTTCCAGCGCGTGTCCCACTGCGCGCGATGCGCGTTGATCGTGTCCCAATCCACCACCGTCACCTTGCGCACCAGATCCTCGACATTGCCGAGGCTTTGCTGCATCGGCGGCGTCATCTTCGCGAGACGATTGGTCGGAATCTGGCGGCCGGCTTCGGCGGCTTTCGTCTGCGCCGGCGCGGACAGCAGGAATTGCGCGAGCTTCTGCGCCAGTTGCGGATCGGGGCTATTGTTGACCACGCACAGATCCACCAGCAGCAACACCGGGCCTTCTTTCGGATTCACATAGCCGACCGGAATGCCCTTGTCCTGCAGATCGCCCACGGCGGTCGGCGTCAACGGGAACAGGCCCGCTTCGCCGGTCTGCACCATTTCGGAAATCTTCGCGGAGTTCGGAATGTACTCCACCACGTTCGGGCCCACCGTGCTCGCCCATTTCGTGAAGCCCGGCTCGACGTTCTGCTCGCTGCCGCCCATCAGGCGGTTGATCGCGAGAAAGCCGTGCAGGCCGAACGTGCTGCTCGACGCCGATTGAAACACCACTTTGCCCTTGTACTTCGGATCGGTGAAATCCATCCACGAAGTCGGCGGCGCCCAGCCTTTTTCTGCAAACAGCTTCTTGTTGTACGCGATGCCGGTCATGCCCAGTTGCACGCCCGCGCCCATGTCGTCCTTCATGCGCGCGAACGGATAGAGCTCCTTGAGCACCGGCGCGTCGTCGAGCTTCTTGCACACGCCCATGCTGACCGCGCGCGCCATCACGCCGTCGTCGAGAAACACCACGTGGATTTGCGGATTGGTTTTGTTGGCGAGCAGCTTGGCGAGAATGTCCGACGACGTGCCGGGCACGACCACTACCTTCACGTTATTGGCTTTCTCGAACTCGGGCAGCACCTGGCTCGTATAGGCCTTTTCCATCGGGCCGCCGTTCATGCCGATGTAGATCGTTTTGGTCTGCGACCACGCCGGCGCGGCCGCGCCGAACGCACACAATGCGGCGAGCGCCGCGATCGTCTTGAACAGTTTCATGGATCGACTCCTGGGGTTTCACTAAACGATGACTAGCGTTGATTCAAGCGGACAATCACGCGACCGGTGAGGCAACAGCGGCAAAGCGATTGATCGAGAAAGCGTCGAGCGGTGTGGCCGTGGCGCCGTCGATCACGAGGTCGGCGAGCACTTCGCCGACGCCCGGCGCCAGCAAGAACCCGCCGCCCGAAAAACCGAACGCATGCAAGAGACGCGGCGCCGTGCGGCTCGCGCCGATGATCGGATTGCCGTCCGGCGTTTCGCCCTCCACGCCGCTCCACGTGCGGATCAGCAGCGCCTCGCGCAACGCGGGCAGCAGCGCGCAGGCGTCGCGCATCACGGCGCGCGTGGTTTCCGTCGACGGCTGACCGTATTCGCCGTCGCCCTGTCCGCGCCCGCCGCCGATCACGCAGTTGCCGCGCGCCACTTGCCGCGCGTAGATGCCGCCGCCATACACGCCGAGGTTGTGCGTGATGAAGAGCGGCAAGGGTTCGGTGACCCACAGGTTGGGGTAGATCGGTTTCATCGGCACCGTTTCGCCGAAGTAACCCGCCACCGTATTCGCCCATGCGCCGGCGGAATTGATGAGCCAGTCGGCGCTCATGCGCGTGTCGCCCGCGCGCAATTGAAAGCGCGTGCCGTCGTGATGGATGTCGGTGAGTTCGGTTTGCTCGCGCACGTCCGCGCCCGCCGCGCGGGCCGCTCGCGCGAACGCGGGCGACACGAGACGCGGATTCGCATGACCGTCCGTCGCGCACAACGAGCCGCCGATTGCCGCCGCGCCGAGCCACGGGTAGCGTTGGCGGAACGCCGCGCCGTTGATCAACTGCGCATGCAGTCCGTGGCCGCGCGCCATGTCGGCCCACGCCTGTAGCGCGACGAGATCGCCTTCGCTGCGCGCAAGCCGCAAATGTCCCGACACGGTGAATTCGCCGTCGATGCCGATCAGCTCCGGCAAGCGGTCCCAGATGCGCCGCGCGCGCATGGCGAGCGGCATCTGTTCGGCCGGACGTCCCTGGCAGCGCACGCCGCCGTAGTTCACGCCGCTTGCTTGCGCGCCGCAATAGCGCCGCTCGAACAGGCCCACGCGCAAGCCGCGCCGCGCCAGCGCCAACGCGGCCGATGAACCGACCAGGCCGCCGCCCGCGATTGCGACGTCGTAGTGCAGGGCGTCACTCATCGCGCGCCTCCTCGGGAATCTCGGCGACGCCGTCGGCGTACAGGGCGGGTGAGAGCGGAATCGGCTTGACGGGCGGCTGGCTGCGCAGACGGCCAAGCGCATCGAGCGGCTTGCCGGTTTCCTCGCTCAGCAGCGTCAACGCGGCTTCGCCGCACATGCGTCCCTGGCAGCGGCCCATGCCGACGCGCGTGAGCGCTTTCAGGCGATTGATCTCGTTCGCTTCGCCGTCGCGGATGCAGCGACGCAAGGCGCCCGCGTCGACTTCCTCGCAGCGGCACACGATCATGTCGTCGGACCATTGCGCGGCGCAGTGGGCAGGCGGCGCAAACGCCGTTTCGATGCCCTCGCGAAACACGGCGATGCGTTGCAGGCCGCGTTCGAGCGAGGCCGCGTTGCGCAGGCCGGGGCCACGCGGATGCGCAATGCCGAGGTCGTCGAGCAAGGCCAATGCGGCGCGGCGTCCGGCGAGTTCGGCGGCATCGGCGCCGGCAATGCCCGCGCCGTCGCCGGCGAGGTAGATGCCGCGCACGGAGCTGCGGCCGGCGGCGTCGAGCTCGGGCAGCCAGCAGCGGTTGCCGGCGTCGAAACGAAAGCGGCAACCGGCGAGATCGGCGAGTTGCGTTTCGGGCTTCAGGCCGAAGCTGATGCCGACCGCGTCGCAAGCGATGGTTTCGGTTGCCGTGCTGGAGCCTGAAGCGCGCCATTCGATCGCCTGCACGCTTGCTTCGCCGCGTACGGCCAGCGAGTTCACCTCGCGTTCGATACGCACGCCATGCGTTGTCAGCCAGGCGACGTAATAGAGGCCCTTGGCGAACGTGGCCGGCAGACGCGCGAGTTTCGGCGCGGCGGCGATCTGCTGCGAGAGAGGACTCGTATCGAGCACGGCCGCCACATGAGCGCCCGCTTTCACGTATTGATACGCGACCAAGTACAGCAATGGCCCGGTGCCCGCGAGCACCACGCGTCGACCGATCGCGCAGCCTTGCGACTTCAACGCGACTTGCGCCGCGCCGAGCGTGTAGACGCCGGGCAAGGTCCAGCCCGGCACCGGCAGCACGCGATCCGTCGCGCCGCTCGCGATGATCAGATGCGAGAACGGCACGCCGATTTCGCGTCCCGCGTTCAGCGTATCCAGGCGGCCCGCTTCGCACGCCCAGGCCAGCGTGTCGGGACGATAGTCGAGATGCGGCAGAAGCGCGGCCATCGTCGTATGCAAGGCGTCGGCCTTGCGTGCCTCGAAGCCGTAGAGTGCTTTTTTCGAGCGCTGAAAGCCGCCGTTTGCGGGCGGTTGCCGATAGATCTGACCGCCCCAGCGCGCGTTTTCATCGAGCACGATCGGCCTGACGCCGGCTGCGACCAGCGTCTCGGCGGCGCGCACGCCCGCCGGTCCCGCGCCGACGATCACGATGCGGCGTGCGTCGGTCATTGGGCGTCTCCGTTCGTCACGGTGGCAACGCCAGTAGCCAGCCGCGTCACCACGCGCATGCCCTCGGCCACCAGCGTCGAGCATGCGCGCAAACGCAATCCGTCTTCGGTGCGCATCCAGCAGTCCTGGCACGCGCCGATCAAACAGAAGCCCGCGCGCGGCGCGCCGCTGAATTCGCTTTCGCGCACGCGGCGTTGCTGCATCAGCACCGCGGTCAATAAGGTATCGCCGTGCAGCGCGGTGACTTCCTGACCGTCGAGAAAGAAGCGCAGCGGTTCACGCTGCGTTTCGGCGACGCGCAGGAATTGCGGCTCACGCCTCGGCGCGGCGGCATCGGAAGACGGCAAGTTCGACGGCATGGGAGAGCGTGCGGTGGAGGACATCAATGCTGGCCGATCAGAATCCGGTTGAGCCCATACACGCGATCGAGCAGCAGCATCGCGCCGGCGGTGATGAAGATCACCAGCGCGGACACGGAGGCCATCATCGGATCGATCGATTCGGTCGCGTACATGTACATGCGCACCGGCAGCGTGACGGTTTGCGGCGAGGTGACGAAAATCGACATCGTCAATTCGTCGAAGCTGTTGATGAAGGCGAGCAGCCAGCCGCCGGTAATGCCCGGCAGAATCATCGGAAAGGTGATGCGGCGAAACGTGGTCCACGCATCGGCGCCGAGCGAGTGCGCCGCGTGTTCGACGCTGCGGTCCTGTCCGCTGATCGAGGCCAGCACCAGGCGCATCACGAACGGCGTGATGATGATCATGTGCGCGAGCACGAGCCACGCGAACGAGCCGGTCGCGCCGATGAGCGCGAAAAAGCGCAGCAGCGCGATGCCGAGCACGAGGCCGGGAATCACCAGTGGCGAGAGCAGCAGGCCGTTGAGAAAGCCGCGGCCCGGAAAGCGCGCGCGGCCGATCGCCAACGCGGCGGGCAGTGCGACGATCAACGACAAGGTTGCGGAGGCGAACGCCAGCTTCAGGCTGTTGACGAACGCCGAGATGAAATCGGGGTAGTTGAGGATCGCGCGAAACCACCGCAGCGAGACGCCGTGCGTGGGCAGCGTGAGCGTTTCGTCCGGTGTGAAGGCGACCAGCACGACGATCACGAGCGGCGCAAGCACGAACGCAATGACGAGCGTGTGGAAAATCAGCGCGATGGGTCCGTTCTTTCTCATGATGTTCTCACTCGGCGGGCCGATGAATTAACCCAGGCTTCTGGTGTACTTGCGTTCCAGAACCTGGTAGTAAGTGAGCATCACGATCAGATTCGCGACCAGTAGCAGCAGCGCGATGGTCGCGCCGAGCGGCCAGTTCAGCGAGCCGAGGAATTCGTCGTAGACGGCGGTGGCGGCAACTTTCAGCCGCCGTCCGCCGAGCAGGCCGGGAATCGCGAAGGCGCTCGCGGAGAGGCCGAACACCATCAGGCTGCCCGACAGAATGCCCGGCGTGAGTTGCGGCAGCACGATGCGGCGCAGCGTGGCGGCGGGCGAGGCCATCAGCGAAAGCGCGGCGTTTTCCGTTTGCGGGTCGAGCTTTTGCAACGCCGTCCACACCGGAATCACCATGAACGGCAGCATCACGTGCACCAGTGCGATGACGATCGCGAAGGTGGTGTATTCGAGCTTGTACGGCCCGAGTCCGAACAGGCCGAACGCCTGATTCACGAGGCCGTTGGTGTTGAGCAGCATGCTCCAGCCGAAGGCGCGCACCACCACCGACACCAGCAAGGGCGCGAGAATCACCAGCAGGAACATCGAGCGATACGGATCGCGCATGCGCGACAGCACATACGCTTCGGGCGTGCCGATCACGACGCACAGCAGCGTGACCAGAGATGCGATGCCGAAGGTGCGCAGGAAAATCGTGTGGAAATACGACGAGCCCAGCACTTCCGCGTAATTGCCGAACTGGAATGCCGCGAGCGGCCCGCTGGCCGGGTCGAAGCGATAGAAGGTGAGCACGAGCGTCATCAGGAGCGGCGCCAGCACGAGCGCCGCGAAGAGCAGGAATGCGGGCAGGCACATCAGCCATAGCGGCAAGAACGCGTGCCACGGCGCGCGCCTGGCGTGGGCGGCGTTCATGCCGCTGTCGTCGGCAGCGGGCAGCGTGCTAGCCATGTTGCGCATCCCGTTGAATGAAGCGGATCGCTTCGCTGTTCCAGTCGACGCCGACCGCCGCGCCTTCCGGCAGCGGCTCGCTGCCTTCGTTCTGACAGCACACCAGCACTTCGCCGAGGCGGCTGTCGAGGCGATACAGCCATTGGCTGCCGAGGAAGAAGCGGCTCGTCACGGTGGCCGGCACGCGTCCCGCGTTCGGCGCGCACAGGCGCAGCTTTTCCGGGCGGATGCACAAGGTCACCGCATCGCCGACGTCGATCACGCGCTCGCGCATCGGCAGTTGCCTGGTGTGGCCGGTTTCGGCGAGGTCGTGGCCGAGGTCGATGCGGATCGCGTCGCCGTCGCGCGCGATCACGGTGCCCGGCAGCATGTTGGCCTTGCCGATGAACTGCGAAACGAAGCGGTTCTCGGGGCGTTCATAGGCTTCGTATGGCGTGTCGATCTGCGTGATGCGGCCGGCTTCCATCACCACGACGCGATCGCTGATCGACAGCGCTTCCGACTGATCGTGCGTGACCATGATGGTGGTCGTGCCGATCTTGCGTTGAATCGCGCGCAGCTCGAACTGCATGTCCTCGCGCAGCTTGGCGTCGAGATTCGACATGGGTTCGTCGAGCAGCAGCACGGGCGGCGCGATCACGATTGCGCGGGCCAGCGCCACGCGTTGCCGCTGTCCGCCGGACAACTCGCGCGGAAAGCGATGCGCGAGCGTGTCGAGCCGCACCAGCGCGAGCACTTCACGCACGCGTTCGTTGCGCTCGGCCTTGCCGACGTTGCGCATTTCCAGCCCGAAGCCGACGTTGTCGGCCACGCTCATGTGCGGGAACAGCGCATAGCTCTGGAACACGATGCCGAGGCCGCGCCGGTTCGGCTTCATGTGCGTGATGTCGCGGCCGTCGAGCGTGATGCACCCGCGTGTCGTTTCCACGAAGCCCGCGATCATTTGCAGCGTGGTGGTCTTGCCGCAGCCGGACGGCCCGAGCAACGAAACGAACTCGCCTTTTTCCACCGACAGGTTCACGTCGGCGACTGCTTGCAGGTCGCCGAACGATTTCGTTACGTCCGTGAGTGTGAGGAACGACATGATCTGGCCTTTGGATGTTCGACGCCGGTTCAATCGACTGCTGCCTCGATGGAGCCGACTCTAGCCAGCCAAATTACATGGCGTCAATTTCAAATTCCGTTTGGCGGTAGAAGATTAGAAAAAATTCCGTTTGACGGAATGTATTCGGGCGAAGCCACGGTAACTGTTCCGCTGCATGAGCTACGGAAAACCCCTATGAATTACCGTGCTCGCCGTCTTGTAAAAGGATCGGCCCGAACATTCCATTCGAAGATAAAACGCTCTATAGTGTTCCGGCCAATGAAATAGCTGAGATCGCTAACGATGAATGCCGCCGCCAAACGAGATACCGACACCGCACTCGCCGAAACAGGCAATGCGCCCGGCACAGGCATGCTGGAGCGCGCGTTCGCGGTGATCCGCGCGTTATCCGAAGCGCAACCCGAGGGCGGCCGCGTCACGCGTCTCGCGAAAGCGGTGGGGCTCACGCAAGGCACCGTCCATCGCATCCTGCATGCGTTGATCGCCCAGGGCATCGTCGAACAGGACGAGAACTCGAAGCTGTACCGCCTGAGTGTCGACTTCTTCGCGCTCGCCGCGCAGGCCGGCAATCCGAGCGGCATGCGCACGCTATGCCGTCCCGCCTTGCTGCGGCTGTGCGCCAGTCTCGGCGACACGATCTTTCTATTGGTCAAAAGCAGTTTCGACGCGGTGTGTCTCGACATCTGCGAAGGGCCGTTTCCGATCCGCTCGTTCACCGGCGATATCGGCGGGCGCGTGGCATTGGGCGTTGGCCAAGGGAGTCTCGCGATTCTCGCGTTCCTGCCGGAAGCGGAGCGTGAGGAGATCATTCGCTTCAACGTGCCGCGTATTCGCGGCTACGGCGTGCTCGACGAAGTGTATTTGCGCACCGAGATCGAACGCGTGCGCCAGTTGGGGTACGCGGGCCGCAACAGCGGCGTACTCGACGGCATGGCGGGCGTGGCCGTGCCGATTCTGGACCGTACCGGCGTGGCGGTGGCGGCCTTGAGCGTCGGCACGCTGGCGGCGCGTCTCGGCGACGACCGCTTGCCGATGGTGGTCGAATTGCTGCGCCGCCAGGCGGATGCGATCGGTCCGCAAACCAATCCGTTCGATGTCGCGTTGCGCCGGCCGATGCACGGCTTGTCGCGCGCGATGACAACCGAGCGGATCACCGGCTAGACGAGGCATGAAAAAGGCGTCACGTGGAATCAACCGGCGTGACGCCATTCGGAAGCCGCGAAAACCGTTGCGTTTAGCGCCTAGAACACCTTCACCGGCACATTCACCACCAGCCGGTACTCCATGTTGTTGCCGTCCGAGTAGTGGTACTGGCCGTTGTGCCACATCGCGATGAAGGTGATCTTCGTGTCCTTGAAGCGGCCGCTTTGCAGCGTATAGCTCGGAATGAAGCCGAACTCGTGATGATGGCCGTGCACGGGCTCACCGTTCTTCCAGTACAGATCATGCAGCGGGGCCGAGGGCGAGGCATTCTCCGCCGCGCCCGCCGACCCGTCCGCGCCCCAGCCATAGGCGCCCCAGAACATCGCCTTGAGTCCCGGCAAGCCGGCGTACTTGCCGTCGAACGTATAGCGCAATTGCAACGACTGCTCGTGCGGCGCGTTGTAGTCCACATCCATCGAGTTGGTGAGATAGATGCCGTTGGTCTCGTTGATGTAGTCGAAGAACTGGTCGCCGAGCACCTGCTGGTAGCCGAGCAGCAGCGCGTGCGGGCCGTGCTGCGCGGACACCGAGAGGCTGTACGCGTTGCTGTTGATATGCCCCTGGCGCGAGGCGCCGGTGTCGTGCGTCGAGTAGACGTTCGCGAGGCCGCTCCACTTGATCGTGCCGGGATCGCCGAACGATTGCGACACGGAACCGTAGTATTGACGCCAGACGTCGTCGGCCTGGTCGATATACAAGGACATCTCGCCGTTTTTGGCGTAATGCCAGGTGCCGCCCACATAGGTCACGCGGTCGATACGCGTGCCGCCGTAGGAAGTCGTCAGGTTGCTCAGGTTCGTATGGCCGCGGGCATCGACCTTGGTGAAGCTGCCGGCTTCGAGCGTGGTGTGCACCAGATCGTTGCTGACCAGCGAGACACCCAGGAAAGTCGGCGGCAACGCGCGATTGTCGTGGGGTTCGAGGAACGGATTGGCGACCGTCTGCAAGCCGTACTTCACCACCGTTTCCGAAATGCGCCCCTTGATGTCGTACATGCCGGGGTAGGCCCACGCGAGTTGCCGCGAACCGCCGCCGTCCTTGCCGACGTGCACCATGTTGCCCGCGCCGTTGCCGCCGTCGAGCTTGAGCGCGGCGAACAGCGACGCGTCCACGCCGAAGCCGATCAGCCCTTGCGTGTAGCCCGATTCATAGTTGACTTGCGCGCCTTGCACCCATGCGTGGCGATAAAGCGAGGGCGGCCCCTCGAAGTAATCCGAGTAGTTGCGGAACTGCAGGTTCAGATGGCTATCGGCGATGAAGCCCTTGCTGGCTGCCTGGCTCGACGGCGGCGTGGGCGGCGTGACGGTCTGATCGGCTTCCGCGTTGACGATTGCGTTGGTGGTATCCGGCTGATCGTTGCGCACCTGGCCGCCCGAATTCGCCCTGCGCTTGTTCGCGGTCTCGGCTTGCGCCTGCTGCGTGGGGGACGACAACGTTTGCGCGAGTGTTTGAGTGCTGGACGTGCTGGAGGTGGGCTGCGTTACGGCATCGTCGGCGTAGGCACTCGCGGCGACAGTTAGAGCGGGGAGGGTGAATGCGCAGCAAAGGAGGGTAGCTGTGCCGGATTTTTTTGAGCGGTTTTTTGTTGGGTTATTCATTAACGGTGTCTCCGTTTATTGTGGTGAATCCTTGGCTGGCGGTTAGCCAGTCCACGTTTACCGCTCGTCACAGAAACGACAGGACGAGCGGATCCAACGGCGCGACGGCCCGTCGCGCCGGGGAATACGGTTTTAAGTTCTCAGGCTGTGTGCTTTAGCTGTTCGCCAAGGGCGCTTCCTCCGGGGCGTGCCCCACGCGAATGCAGGCCACGCGCGTCGCGTTCGCACCGTGCGTGACGGGCTGCGGAATCTGCGTGGCGCAAGCGTCGATCGCATCCGGGCAGCGCGTGCGAAACGCGCAACCGGAAGGCGGATTCAGCGGCGACGCGATCTCGCCGCGCAACAGCAGATGACGCCGCGCGCGTTCGACGGCCGGATCGGGCACCGGCACGGCGGAGAGCAACGCGCGCGTGTACGGATGACGCGGCGTGCGGTACACGTCGCGCTTGTCGCCGAACTCCATCACACGTCCGAGGTACATCACCAGCACGCGGTGGCTGATCGCCTTGACGACCGCGAGATCGTGCGCGACGAACAGCAGCGAGAGCGACAACTCGCGTTGCAGATCGCGCAGCAGGTTGACGATCTGCGCCTGGATTGACACATCGAGCGCGGACACCGGTTCGTCGCAGATCACCAGTTGCGGCTCGCCGATCAAGGCGCGCGCGATGCCGACGCGCTGGCACTGTCCGCCGGAAAACTCATGGGGATAGCGGCGCAAGTGCTGCGCGTTGAGGCCGACGCGTTCGAGCATGGTCAGCACGCGCCGCTGCACGTCGGTGCGCGCAAGGTTCTGGCCGTGCGTGAGCAGCGGCTCCGCGACGATCTGTTCGATCGTCATGCGCGGATCGAGCGAGGCGAGCGGGTCCTGGAAAATCATCTGCACGTCGCGGCGCAAGCGCGAGGTATTGCGTGTCGTGCTCGAAGTCGACGCGGGCAGCACGGTTTCGTCGCCGAGCCAGCGCACGCTGCCGCTCGCCACCGGCGCGAGTCCGACGATCGCGCGCGCCAGCGTGGATTTGCCGCAACCCGATTCGCCGACGAGCCCGACGGTTTCGCCGCGCCGCACGTCGAACGACACGCCGTCCACCGCGCGCAGCGTCGTCTTGCCGGACCACGGAAAGCCGCCGCGCGGCACGCCGAATTGCACCTTGAGATTCTCGACCGACAGCAGCGTGGCCGCGTTCTGGTTAGCAAGAGGAGTCGCGTTCATGCGTGTTGTGCCTCGATGATTTCCGCAACCGGCCGATGGCACGCGCGCAACGCGTCGAGATAGCCCTCTGCCGCGGCAAGCGGCGGACGCGATTCGCGGCACCGCTCGCTGCAAAACGCGCAGCGCGGCGCGAATGCGCAGCCCGCGCCGACCTCGCCGGGCAGCGGCGGATTGCCGGGAATGGTTTGCAGCGGACGGTCGTCGTCTTCGTCGGTGAGGCGCGGCAGCGCGTTCAGCAAGCCGAGCGTGTACGGATGCGTCGGCGCGGCGAACAGCGCGGCGGCGCTCGCCTGCTCGACGGTCTGGCCGGCGTACATCACCATCACGTCGTCGCATAGACCGGCGACCACGCCCATGTCGTGCGTGATCAGAATGATCGCGGTGCCGCGTTCGCGGTTCAGCTCGCGCAGCAATTCGATGATCTGCGCCTGCACGGTGACGTCGAGCGCGGTGGTGGGTTCGTCGGCGATCAGGATTTCCGGCTCGGAGAGCAGCGCCATGGCGATCATCACGCGCTGGCGCATGCCGCCGGAGAACTCGTGCGGATACATGCCGATGCGCCGCGCGGCGTCGGGAATGCGCACGGATTCGAGCGTTTCGATCGCACGGCGGCGCGCTTCGCGGCGCGGCATCTTGCGGTGCAGTTGCAGCGTTTCGGTCATCTGCCGTTCGATCGTGAGGAACGGATTGAGCGAGGTCATCGGGTCCTGGAAGATCATGCCGATGCGGTCGCCGCGAATCCTGTTGAGCTCCGCCTCGGTCATGGTCAGCAGATTTTCGCCGCGATAGCTCGCCGTGCCCGACACGCGGCCGTTGCCCGCCAGCAGACCCAGCAGCGCCATCACGGTCTGACTCTTGCCCGATCCCGATTCGCCGACAATGCCGAGCGTCCGGCCGGCTTCCAATGAAAACGACACGCCCTGCACCGCGTCGACGGGGGCGCCTTCGCGGCGCGTAAAGCGCACGCCGAGGTCCTTGACTTCGAGTAGCGGCATGTCAGCGGTCCTTCGGATCGAATGCGTCGCGCAAACCGTCGCCGACGAAATTCACGCAATACAGCGTCACGCACAGCATCACGGCGGGGCACAGCAGGAGCCACGGCATGGATTCGAGCTTCTGCGCGCCGTCCTGGATCAGCACGCCCCAGCTCGTCATCGGTTCCTGCACGCCGAGGCCGAGAAACGACAGCACCGATTCGGTCAGCACAATGTTCGGCACCGTCACGCTCGCGTACACGACGACCACGCCGAACAGATTCGGCACGATGTGGCGCGCGATGATCGAGCGCGAACTCACGCCGATCGCGCGGGCCGCGTCGATGAATTCGCGCGAGCGCAGCGACAGCGTCTGGCCGCGCACCACGCGCGCCATGTCGAGCCACGAGAACGCGCTGATGGTCAGCACGACCAGATAGAACGCGCGGCCGAACAGGGTCATCATCAGGATCGCGATCAGCATGTAGGGGATCGCGTACATCATGTCGACGATGCGCATCATCACCGCGTCGACGCGGCCGCCCAGATAGCCGGCGCTCGCGCCGTAGGTGACGCCGATCAGCCCCGATACCAGCGTGCCGAGCAGGCCGACTTCGAGCGACACGCGCCCGCCTTGCAGCGTGCGCGCGAGCAGGTCGCGGCCGAGTTCGTCGGTGCCGAACCAGTGCGCGTTTTGCCAGGTGGGCGGCAGGCTGATCGCGCTCCAGTCGCTGTCGATCGGTCCGTTCGGCAAGAGCCACGGACCGGCCACGCAGGCGATCACGATCAGAAGCAGCACGACGGAGCCGGTCAACGCCGCGCGATTGCGCACGAAGCGCATGGCGGCGGTGGCGAGCGGCCCGCGCGAGCGCGGCGCTCCGGCGATGGCCGCGAGCGGATCGAGCGCCGCGGCGGTCGTTTGAAGAGAGCGGGACATGGATCAGTACCGGATGCGCGGATCGAGCCATGCATACGCGAGGTCGACCAGCAGATTGAACAGCACGGCGATCGCCGTGGTCAGCACGACGAGGCCGAGCACGAGCGTGTAGTCGCGATTGATCGCCCCGTTGACGACCAGTTGGCCGACGCCCGGCAGCGCGAACACCGATTCGGTGACCACCGCCGCGGTGATCGACGAGATGCACACCGAGCCGAGCAGCGACACGACCGGCATCAACGCGGGCTTGAGCGCGTGGCGCAACACGATCGTGCGGCCCGGCAGACCCTTGGCGCGCGCCGTGCGGATGAAGTTGCCCGACAGCACCTCGATCATGCTGCCGCGCATCACGCGGGCGATCGCGGCGACGTTGATGAAGGTGAGCAGCACGATCGGCAGCACGCGATAGCGCCATTCGCCTTCGCCCCAGCCGCCGGCCGGCAGCCAGCCGTGACCTTCGGAGGTTCTGAGCAGAATCGCGAAGATCCACACCAGCACCGGGCCGAGAACGAACGGCGGCACCACGTTGCCGATATTGCCGAGCACCATCACCGCGTGATCGACGAAACGGTCGCGCCGCACGGCGGCGAGCGTGCCGAGCGTGACGCCGATCACGAGCGCGATCGGCACCGACACGCCGCCCACGCCGAGGCTCACCGGCAACGCCTTCCACACCAGATCGTTGACCGACCAGTCGGCGTAGCGGAACGACGGCCCGAGATCGCCGTGCAGCAGCGAGCCGAGGTAGTGCAGGTATTGCAGCCACAACGGTTCGTCGAGGTGATATTTGGCGTTGAGGTTCGCGAGCACGGCCGCCGACAATTGCTTCTCGGTGTCGAACGGCCCGCCCGGCGTGAGGTGCAGCAGCAGGTAGCACGCGGTGATCACGGCGAGAATCGTCGGGATCGCCCAGAGCGTGCGGCGCAGCGTGTAAGCCAGCATGACGGTGCTCCCGCGCTTAGTGCTTGATCAGATACATGTCTTGCGTGGCGCGCTGATCGACGTAATTGGTCGACGTGTAGCCGCCGACATACGGCTTCACCAGCCGCACCGCCGAATACTGGAAGAGCGGCACCATCGGGTAGTCGTTCATCGCCAGATCGTGCGCCTGCGTGAGCATGGCGGTGCGTTTCGCGTCGTCGAGTTGCTGGTTGGCTTCATCGACCAGTTTGTCGACTTGCGGATTGCAATAGCGCTGATCGTTCTGCACGCTGTGGCAGCGTATCAAGTCAAAATACGACATGGCGTCGTTGTAGTCGACGAACCAGCCGTCGCGCGAGGCTTGCACCTTGCCGTCGTGGCGCTGCTTGAGCAGCACCTTGTACTCCACGTTCTCCAGTTTCGCGTTCACGCCGAGCTTGGTGCGCCATTCGGAGGAGGCGAATAGCGCGACCTTTTTATGCAGATCGTTGGTGTTGTACGTGAAGGTGAAGGTGAGCGGCTTCGCGTCCGAATAGCCGGCGGCCTTCAGCAGATTGCGTGCGTATTCCATGCGCCTGGGCATCGGCCAGGCGGCCCAGTCAGGCTTGAAGACCGCCGCGCCTTGCGTGCCCTTGGAGATCAGGCCGTACATCGGCAATTCGCCGTCCGCGGTCAGACGCTGGGTCAGCAGGTCGCGATCCAGCACCATCGACAGCGCCTGGCGCACGCGCTTGTCCTTGAACACCGGGTCTTCGTTGTTCAGGCTGTAGTAATACGTGGCGATCTGCAGGCCGGTTTTCAGTTCGGAGCCGAACTGCTTGCCGACCTGCGTATAGACGCCCGACGGAATCGTATAGGTGTAGTCGAACTGGCCGGCCTGATACATGCGCATCGCCGTTTCGTCGTTTTCGATCGGCAGGTAGGTCACTTTCGTGATCACGACCTTGCCGGCATTCCAGTACGTGCTGCTTTTCGTGCCCACGAGGCGGTTGCTCGGCTGCCAGTCGGTCAGCGCATAAGGACCGTTGCCGACGAAGTTGCCGGGCCGGGTCCACTCGCCGCCGAACTTCGTCACGACCGCGCGGTTGACCGGAACCATCGTCGGCATGGCGGTGAGTTGCGGGAAGAACGCGGCCGGCACCTCGGTGGTGACTTCCAGCGTGTAGGGATCAGGCGCGCGCACGCCGAGGCTCGTCATCGGCGCTTTGCCGGCGAGAATCGCCTTGGCGTTCTTCACGAATTCGACCAGCACCGTGTACTTCGAGCCGGTTTTCGGATCGAGCACGCGCTGCCATGCATAGACGAAGTCCGCCGCCGTGACCGGCTGCCCGTTGCTCCAGCGCGCGTCGTGGCGCAGCTTGAACACCCATGTGTCGGGCCCGGTGCGCGTCCACGATTGGGCGACGCCCGGCACGACCGCGCCGGCCGCGTCGATGCGCGTCAGACCTTCGAACAGGTCGAGCGCGATCGTATTGCCGGTCCAGGATTCGACGTGCGCGGGGTCGAGCGATTCGGTTTCGGCGGGCACCTGGCGGGTCAATTCCTGGCTGGCGGCGAGCGTGACGCCGGCGGGCACGTTGACTGCGAATGCGGAAGACTGAAACGTAAGGACGAGCGCGGTCAGCGCCGTCGCGTAGGCAAACGGGGTTTTCATCGGTTGAGATCGCGGATAAGGTCGAGAGAAGAACGCGTGGCGCGAGAGCGCCTGGTTATCTGCGTGGCTCGGGCCAGGGCGGCCCTTGTTGCTTGTCCGGCATCGAGGATTCCTTGCATTTGTTAATGCAGGCAATCCCTGACCGGCTCAACCGGAAAAGTTGCCTGCTCTTTAGAACAGTCTCGGTGTGCCCACCCAGACGACCACCGACTCGATACGCGCGGTGTTCATCCAGCTATGCGGCACCGTCGATTCGTAATGCGCGCTGTCTCCCGCGTGCAATACGAACGTCTTGCCTTCCAGCGTCAACGACACTTCGCCGTCGATCACGTAAATGAACTCTTCTCCGGCATGCGTCGTGACCTCGGAGCGCTTCTGCCCTGGCGGCATCCTGACGAGGATCGCTTCAAGCTGACGACCGCCCGTCAGATTGGTCAGCCGCGCGAACAGATTGGCCGAATCCGCAAAACCGAAAAACTTCAACTGATCCCCGCGACTCACGCAGCGTTCCTCGCTGGGTGTGTCGACGAAATACTGCACCGTTACGCCAAGCGCGCCGGCAATCCCGGCCAGCGAAGTGATGGACGGTGACGCCAGGCCGCGCTCGACTTGCGACAGGAACGGCTTGGAAATACCCGCCGCGGTTGCCGTGTCATCCAGCGTGCGCTTGAGCCGTTGCCGCAGCGCGCGGATCTTGCTGCCTAGTTCAAGTGCCGGATTGCTCTTTTGAATTGTCGTGACCATAGCAGGAGGAAATTAGCCCGTCAAAATTTGTTTGATATAAGTAAATATGGTTTGATCGCGGCTTGGACCGAGGCGCGGGCGATTGAACCCCTGGTCGTGGAAGGAACCGCTTTTAGAGACAGGCTCTATGTTGCCAGAAGCGAACGCGGCTCCCGCCAATTCGGCTTTGACGATGCCGAAAACAGCAGTGTTGCAAAGGGTGACGGCATTTATGCTGACTGAGTATTAGCGGGAATAAACGCATGGCGTCTTGAAGGGCGTATGCCGGGTAAACGCCGCGAGCGAGAACAAAAAAATGGCGCGCCGTTTCACACGGCGCGCCATTTTGCATTTATCCGCAGCGCGTCAGCGCCGCGTATCCAACGCTTTACTCCGGCATCTTCCTGAACGAAACCGCAATCCGGTTCCAGCCGTTGATCGCGATGAGCAACAAGGTCAGATCGCTGATCTCCTGATCGGTGAAATGCGGTTTGACCGCTTCCCACACCGCGTCCGGCACATGCGTTTGCGCGACCAGCGTGACGGCTTCCGTCCATTCGAGCGCCGCGCGTTCGCGCTCGGTGAAAAACGGCGCTTCACGCCAGGCGGCTATCGTGGCGAGACGCCGGTCGGTTTCGCCGTGCTTGCGCGCGTCCGCGACGTGCATGTCGAGGCAGAACGCGCAGCCGTTCAGTTGCGACGCGCGAATCCGCACCAGTTCCGCAAGCGTCTTGTCGACCGTGCTTTTGCCGATGGTTTCCTCGAGCGCGAGCATCGCGCGCGTGCCGCTCGGGTTGGCCTTGTAGAAGTCGAGACGTGCCTGCATGAGTTTCTCCTTTCGTAAATGTCCGCTCGTGGCGCGACGACGGAGGTAAGCTTACGATCGCCATTGGTCTTTCGGAATAACCATTTTCTGGATATTCGAGGTAACCACTCAAATGGAAATCCACATCGCCGTCGAAGGGCATCACGATCTGTCGGGACAGATTTATCGGCAGTTGCGCGCCGGCATTCTCGAAGGACGTCTTGCCGGCGGCACGCGCTTGCCGTCCACGCGCGATCTCGCCACGCAACTGGGCGTGTCGCGCAAGACCACGCTCGACGTATTCGAGCGGCTTCTGTCCGAGGGCTATCTCAGCGCTCGCGCGGGTTCGGGCACCTTCGTCGCCGACGGCCTGGAGCGTCTGCCCTCGGAGCGCTCGCCGCACGCGCGGGCCGCCGAAGCGGCCCGCGAACGGGCCAAGGCGAGGGCGAAGGGCGCGGCGCGCGCGCAACCGCTGTGGGAAGCGATGCCCGAGACCCTGCCGTTGCCGCGACCTTCGGTGAGGTCGCCGCAAGACTTCGTCGGCGGCGCGACGGACAAGACGCTGTTTCCCTTCGACGTCTGGCGCCGCTGCGTGAATCACGCGTTGCGTGCGCAAGCGCGCGCGCCGGGCACCTATCGCGATGCGGCGGGCGAGCAGGAGTTGCGCCTCGCGATCTCGCGCTACCTCGCGTTCAACCGCGCGGTGTCGAGCAACTGGGAAGACGTGATCGTGACGCAAGGCGCGCAGCACGCACTCGATCTGATGGCGCGCATCACGTTGCGCCCCGGCGAGATCGCGGCTGTCGAAGACCCCGGCTATCCGCCGGCGCTCGCGTGTTTCAAAGCCACGGGCGCGCGCGTCGCGCCGGTGCCGGTGGATGGCGAAGGGCTGATCGTGAGCAAGCTGCCGGACAAGGCGCGGCTCGTCTACGTGACCCCTTCGCATCAGTTTCCGCTCGGCATGCCGATGAGTCTGGAGCGGCGCGTCGAGTTGCTCGAATGGGCGCAGAAACGCGGCGCGGTGATCATCGAGGACGACTACGACTGCGAGTACCGTTTCGAGGGCCGTCCGATGGAGCCGCTGAAAAGCCTCGATCGCGCCGGGCTCGTCGCCTACGTCGGCACGTTTTCGAAGACGATCTTTCCCGAGTTGCGGGTCGGCTACATGGTGCCGCCGGCTTCGCTGTTCGGCGCGCTCTTCAAGGCGCGGCAGATCGCGGACTGGCACGGCTGCACGCTCACGCAAACCGCGCTTGCGTCCTTCATGCTCAACGGCGACTTCGCCAAGCATCTGCGGCGCACGCACAAGGCGTATGCGGCGCGGCGCGCGATGTTGCTGGAGCATCTGCGCGGCGGCCTCGCGCCGTGGCTGGAACCGATCGTGCCGACGGCCGGTATCCACATGGCTGCGCGCCTAAGAGCGCCGTTGACGGAGCAGGCGGTCGTGGGCGCGGCGCGTGAAGCGTCGATCGGTCTGTACGGAATCGCGCCGTTTTATCAGCGCGTGAAGCCGCAGGCAGGCTTGATATTCGGCTATGGCGCCATCGCCGTGGAGCACATCGACGCGGCGCTCACGAGGCTCGCGCAGATACTTCCGCGCCTTGTGCGCTGATCGTCTCGCGAAGAAAACACCGCTATTCATGCGGTGAAATGGCTTGTAACGCGCGTTACGAGTTCGTATCGCCGACCTCGCGAGATTCGCTAACGGACCGGTTTACCCGCTAAAACAAGCCTCAAAATGCGTTGCGCAGTCTGCGCCACGCAACAAACCTTGGCCGTTATACATAAAAGAGTCGCGCAAATCGTGCGAGCGCTTGTAGAATCCGGCGTTGAAGCGTGCACATACCGTGTGCGCTTCGTGCAATTCACTGACCACAACAGGTAGGAGAAACATGCCGACTTCCGCAAAAAAGGTGGCCAAGAAGGCTGCCCCGGTACCGACCAAAAAGGTTGCTGCAAAGAAAGCCCCTGCGAAGAAAGCCGTCGCAGCTAAGAAGGTCGCCGTGAAGGCGTCCAGCGCACCGTCGCCGATCAAGGACACCTTCACGAAGGCCTCGCTGGCTGCACACGTCGCTGAACGCGCCGCGGTGGAACCGAAGGCTGCCAAGGCCGTGCTGGCCGCGCTCGAAGACACGATCCTCGGCGCCGTGCACAAGAAGGGCGCTGGCGAATTCACGCTGTCGGGTCTTCTGAAGATCGTCGTGCAAGCCGTGCCGGCGAAGAAGCGCCGCTTCGGCAAGGACCCGTTCTCGGGCGAAGAGCGTTGGTTCCCGGCCAAGCCGGCTAGCGTGCGCATCAAGGCACGTCCGCTGAAGAAACTGAAAGACGCTGCCGCAGGCTGATCGCGCTTCATGCGTTGGCAGGGGGTTAACGCCACGGCGCTTAACCTTCGCTTAACCTTCGCTTAACGTTGTTAACGTCGCGAGGTTAACATTGCGAAGTTAAGTCGCTTAACGCTTGAGCCGATCCCTGGTGCAAGAAGCTGTCCGAATCCCCGTGGGTGCAAATCCACGGGGATTTTTCATGCGCGTGCGAAGCAGCTTGCGAATTCCGCCGCCGCGCCAGGATGCATTCTCCTGAGCGCGCACCGCCGTCGCCGGGCATGCACCGTACTAGCGCATCATGGGCCGCCGCAGTACGATGGCGACGAGGGCCATGCCGGTCGGATGCGCTGTTCGCGTGCATAGTCAGCGTTTCACGCGCGGGCAAGCCCAATGGCATAGCGCTTGCTTCAACGATTGTCGAACACCGAATGCGCAGCGCATTCGCCTTCTATCCGACAACAAGAGCGGGGCGTGACATGCGATGCTATGACGAGATGCGTCATCACGACGATGCCGTGCGGCCACACTACGCACGCTTCGAGCGATGGCTGGTGAAGCAGGGTAATGAAGCGATCGCGCGCAAGCGCGCGGAAGCCGACCTGCTGTTTCGCCGGGTCGGCATCACCTTCGCGGTGAACGGCGACCTGTCGGGCACCGAACGGCTGATTCCCTTCGATCTGATTCCGCGCATCATTCCGCGCAGCGAATGGCAGACACTCGAAGCCGGTTTGCGCCAACGGGTGCGGGCACTCAATCTGTTCATCCACGACGTCTATCACGAGCGCAATATCGTGCGCGCCGGCATCGTGCCGGCCGAGCAGGTTTATACCAACGCGCAGTACCGGCCGGAGATGCAGGGCGTGGACGTGCCGCTCGGTGTTTACGCGCATATCGCCGGCGTCGACGTGGTGCGCGCGGGCGACGACGGTGCGTTCTACGTGCTCGAAGACAACCTGCGGGTGCCGTCGGGCGTGTCGTACATGCTCGAAAACCGCAAGATGATGATGCGGCTGTTCCCCGAACTGTTCGTGCAGAACCGCATCGCGCCGGTCGCGCATTATCCCGATCTGCTGCTCGACACGTTGCGCTCCGTCGCGCCGGAAGGCGTCGACGATCCGGTCGTGGTCGTGCTCACGCCGGGCATGTACAACTCCGCGTATTTCGAGCACACGTTCCTTGCGCAGCAGATGGGCGTGGAACTGGTGGAAGGCAAGGATCTCTTCGTCGACGACAACTACGTGTTCATGCGCACCACCCAGGGGCCGAAGCGCGTGGACGTGATCTACCGCCGCGTCGACGACGATTTTCTCGACCCGCTCGCGTTTCGCAACGATTCGGCGCTGGGCGTGCCCGGCTTGCTGACCGCGTATCGCGCCGGTCGCGTCGCGCTGGCGAACGCGATGGGCACCGGCATCGCCGACGACAAATCGATCTACCCGTTCGTGCCGGAGATGATCGAGTTTTACCTCGGCGAAAAGCCGATCCTCAATAACGTCCCCACGTTCCAGTGCCGCAAGCCGGACGATCTGGCCTACACGCTCGCGCATCTGCCGGAACTGGTCGTCAAGGAAGTGCACGGCGCGGGCGGCTACGGGATGCTGGTGGGACCGGCTTCGACGAAGGCCGAAATCGAGTCGTTCCGCGAGCGCCTGATCGCGCGGCCGGCGGGTTATATCGCGCAGCCCACGCTGGCGCTTTCCGCGTGCCCGACGTTCGTTGAGTCGGGCATCGCGCCGCGCCATATCGACTTGCGTCCGTTCGTGCTGTCCGGCAAGACCGTCACGATGGTGGCGGGCGGCCTGACGCGCGTGGCGTTGCAGGAAGGCTCGCTCGTCGTCAATTCGTCGCAGGGAGGCGGCACCAAGGATACCTGGATGGTCGACTGACGCGGTTGCCGTCGCGGTTGCCCGTGCCGCTGCATTTCATGCCGCGATTCATGCGGCGGTTCATGCAGTGCTTCACGCAACCGCGCCCGCAGCCCAACGCGCCGGCCGGCGCTCGACGCGCCGCCGGCGCACACGGATAACCAGCGCGGACCCTTTACCTTTGCAAAGGTCCCGCGTCATCAGATACGGAACGCCGTCATGCTAAGCCGCACCGCCGATCACCTCTTCTGGATGGCCCGCTACATGGAGCGCGCGGAGAACACCGCCCGCATGCTCGACATCAACCTCAAGGCGCTGCTGTTGCCGCAGACGCCCGAACAGGAGGCGCGCGCGCAACGCTCGGTGCTGCGCATCTCCGAACTGGAAAGCGCGTTCTCGCAGCGCTACGACGAACCGACTCGCGAGCACGTGCTCGATTTCATGGTGGCGGATGCGACCAACCCGTCGAGCATCCATTCGTGCCTGCATGCCGCGCGTGAGAACGCCCGCGCCGTGCGCGGCACCTTGACCACCGAATGGTGGGAAACCATCAACGATACGTGGCTCGAATTCAACGAACGCGCGGCGTCAGGGCAAGCCGCGAGCAATCCGGGCGCGCTGTTCGAGTGGGTCAAGTTCCGCTCGCATCTTTCGCGCGGCGTGACGATCGGCACCGCGCTGCAGGACGACGCGTTCTTCTTCACGCAGCTCGGTACTTTTCTCGAGCGCGCGGACAACACCGCGCGGATTCTCGACGTGCGCTTTGCCGACGTCGAGCCGAATTCACGCGACGCGGCGCGCCAGCTCGAAGATTTCTATTACTGGACCTCGATCCTGAGTTCGGTGTCGGCGCTGGAAATCTATCGCAAGGTGTATCGCGACGTGGTCACGCCGGCGCGCGTGGTCGAACTGATGATCCTGAATCAGCAAATGCCGCGTTCGCTGCTTGCGTCGCTGGAAGGCGTCTGCGCGAATCTGGCGATGCTGCGCACCTCGGGCTCGAACCAGTGCGAGCGGTTTGCCGGCAAGCTGCGCGCCGAACTGCTGTACTCCGACATCCGGCAGATTTTCGAAACCGGCCTGCACGCCTATCTGACGCAGTTCCTTGCTCGCGTGTTCGAGCTCGGCAATCTGGTTGCGCGTACCTATCTGATGCTGCCAGTCGCCTGACGGAGTTCTTTTTATGTACCTGACGATCCGCCACGACACTTCCTATCGCTACGAAGCGACTGTCCATTACTCGATCCAGCAACTGCGTCTGACGCCGATGAGCGGCGCCTCGCAGGTGGTGCGGCGCTGGAGCATCGACGCGCCCGGCAAGCTCGACGCGACCTTCGACGCCTACGGCAACGCGCTGCACACGCTCGTGATCAACAAGCCGCATAGCGAGATTCGTCTGCACGTGTCGGGAGAGGTGGACACGATTCCGCTCGTCGACGGCTATCTGCCCGACGGCGTGGGCCCGATTCCGCTCGAGCATTTCACCTGCGCCACGCGGCTCACCGAAGCCGATGCGGCGATCCGCGAACTGGCCGACTCCGTGCCGAGCCTCGCGAGTTCGAGCAATCTGATCGCGCTGTCCGAACAGATTCTGCAGCGCGTGAAGTACAACCCCGGCATCACCGAGGTCACCAGCACCGCCGCGCAGGCGCTCGAACTCGGCAACGGCGTGTGCCAGGACCATGCGCATCTGATGCTGGCGTGCTGCCGCGCGCGCGGCGTTCCGGCGCGCTACGTGAGCGGCTATATCGAACCGGGCGACGTTCCGCATGCGGCGAGCCACGCATGGGTCGACGTGTGGCTGGAAGGCAAGGGCTGGATTTCCGTCGATGTCACGCACGCGGCGTTTGCCAGCGAGATCTACTGCCGGCTCGCCGTCGCGCGCGACTATGAAGCCGCCGCGCCGGTGCGCGGCCGGCGCATCGGCGGGCTGGAAGAACAGCTCAAGGTGTCCGTTACCGTGAGCGCGCAACTGTCGCAATAGCGGCCGGCGGCCGGCGGCCGCGGAGGGCGGCTTGCTCCCGGCTCGCTAGGGACGCCGGCGAGCGCCAGCCCTCACAACCATTCAGTTTGGACCTGCAAAGGCCGTAATACGGCATGGAGGCGCGTGCGCGCCGCATTACAATAGCGCCGTTCAGTCGTTTTTTTGCGGGTACTTCCTATGACTTATTGTGTCGCGATGTCCGTCGAAGAAGGGCTCGTGTTCCTCTCGGACACGCGCACCAATGCGGGCGTCGATCACATCAGCACCGCGCGCAAGATGTCGGTGTTCGAGCAGCCCGGCGAGCGCATGCTCGTGCTGCTTGGCGCCGGCAATCTGTCGCTCACGCAGGCGGTGCTGCACGAGTTGTCCGAGCCCGTGGATGCTTCGCAGCCGACGCTTTGGAGCGCGCCCACCATGGCCGACGCCGCGCGCGTGATCGGCCGCGCGGTGCGTTCCGTGCATCAGCGCGAGGCCGAGGCGTTGCAGGAATTCGGCGTCGACTTCAATTGCAGCTTCATTCTCGGCGGGCAGATCGCCGGCAACCGGCCGCGCCTGTTCATGATTTACGCGGCGGGCAACTTCATCGAAGCGTCGGCCGTGAATCCGTATTTCCAGATCGGCGAGGCCAAATACGGCAAGCCGATCATCGATCGCGTGTTGACGCCGTCCACACCGCTCGACGAAGCCGCCAAGTGCGCGCTGATCTCGATGGATTCGACGCTGCGCTCGAACCTGTCCGTCGGGCTGCCGCTCGATCTGCTGGTCTACGAGAAGGACGCGCTGTGCGTCACGCGTTTCGTCTCGGTCGACCACGACAACGCGTACTTCGAGATGATCCACCGCACGTGGGGCGAGCGGCTGCGCCAGGTGTTCGGCGAGATCCCCGATCCCGACTGGCAGGCTTCGCCCAATGTGCCGCTGTTGCAGCGCGAGCGGGCGCTGGTGCTGCACCGCGCGCCGGTGGGCGCGGATGGTATCGAGCATGAGTTCGACGCCACGCCTGCGCAGACGTTGGCGCAGGCGGACAAAGGCAAGGGGCAGCGGCGATAGCCGGTTAACTATGACCGCGCTCGCCGGCTCTCGGCGACGCGAATTGCATCAAGGTCGTCACGGGTCTTATCCAGGGCTGGCTGGCGGCCTTTTTTGTTTCCGTCGCGGATCTTGCGGCGCGAAAGCGGCGCTTCCTCAGGTTAAGCGCCGTGCCCGGGCCAGTGCACACCGCGCGCACCCCAACCACGGGACGAAAAAAACCAGCCACGGGCTTTCGCCCGTGGCTGGTTTTCAACTGCGTGTTGCTTCAGCAGTCCGTCAAGCTCGATTAGAACTTGTGGCGGATGCCCAGGCTGACGATCTCTTGCGAGCTGGTAGCCGAGTTGTAGCCATACGAGCCGATTGCCGCGCCGGCGTTGACCAGCGTGCCGTCCGAAGCACGTTGCTGGCCGCTTGCGTGTTGATACGCGCCGACCAGGTAGATGTCCGTGCGCTTCGACAGGTTGTAGTCGCCGCCGATGGAAGCCTGGTGGTACGTTGCGCTCGAGTCGCCGTTGGCCTTCGTGTACGTGTAGCCCACGCCAACCAGCATGGCCGGCGTTGCCTGGTAACCCAGGTATGCGCCGATGACGTGGAACTTCTCGGTCGAACCGAAGCCCGAGTTCGCGTCCGGCTTGTACTGTGCGTTGCTGTAACGCACGTTGGCCGTGAACGGACCTGCCACGTATTGCGCAGCGACCGAAGCAATGCCGATCGACTTGGCAGCGGCGTATGCGCCGTTGATCTGGTTGTCGAACGTGCCGTCCGACGTGCTGCCGTTCCAGCCCGGCGTGCCGGCCACCGTGCGGCTAGCCAGCGTGTTGCCGTTGTTGGCGCGGAAGTAGCCCGCTGCCACGCTGAACGGACCCGTTGCGAACGTTGCGGCGCCCGACCACGTTTGGCCCGAACCCGTTTGACCGGCCACGCCGCCGAATGCGTACATGCCTTCGAACTGGAAGCCGCCCCACACCGGCGAGGTGTACTTGACGGCGCTATTCGTGCGCGAGGAGTTGTCGTTGTTGTCGACGTCGCCCGGCGTGGTGAAGGTCGAACCGAAGTAGTTGTCAGCCGTCAGCGGTTGAACGAGGTCGACCACCGGATCGTACTGACGACCCAGCGTGACGGTACCGAACGAGTCGTTCGTCAGACCGACATACGCTTGACGACCGAACATCTTGCCGCCCTGACCGAGCCTGCCGCTATTGATGTCGAAGCCGTTTTCCAACTGGAAGATCGCCTTCAGACCGCCGCCCAGGTCTTCCGTACCCTTCAAGCCGAAACGGTTGCCTTGCAGGTTGCCGCCCACCAGGCCGACCTGGTTGCTGTTCTTGCCGGAAGCGTCGACGGTGTTGTGTGCGTACTGGATCGATTCATCGATCAAACCGTACAGGGTAACGCTGCTTTGAGCATGTGCCACGCCGGTGACGCTCAGAAGCGCCAGCGAGAGGGTAGACAGTGCGAGTCGTTTCATCCATTTCTCCACGCAGATGATTGGTTTCGTTGTTGCGAAAAGGAGAATAGCTCACCGGCTCTATCGGCACGAACTGGAAAAAAAAGAGTGTCGCCAAAATGTGACAAACAGCGGAAAGCCTTGTATTTACAGCGCGTTAAGAATTGTTGCCATTTGAGCAATAGTTATTCGTTGACTGAGCATTATTGTTGTTTTCCTGACAGTGGCGGCTGCACTACCTCCACTTTGGGTAGAGATTTGAAGGTTGTTTGTAATCTAGTTGTCTAACTGGAGGCCCTGGTCGCTGGCGTCGCTATCAAGAAGGCGGCGTGCTTCGTTTGATGAGCGTGCTGGACAGACTTCCAGCGTTGTGCGTTGGCGCAATTCACCAGCGGAGCGACGGCTCGGCAGGTCATTGCCGACGCGTGTTCTCGTCCGCGTGGCGGCGGCGTGCCAGCGCCACGGCGGCCAGCCCCGAAGCGGCTGCGAGCAGCACCGAAGTCCACGGGTGCCGCTTGACGTAGCGGTCGGCCGCGGCCGCCTTGCGACCGGCTTCGAGCAGCGCTACCGCGGCGACACGGATGGCCTGTTCCTCGGCGAGGGCAACGCTGCGGCTGACCTTGGCCGCAGCCGTGGTCACACCCGCCGAACCTTGCTTGCGCGGTCGCACGCGTAAACCCGAGCCTGCCGACGCGCCGGCAAGCGCCCCGGCGCTCGACGTGCGGACCGTCCGCGCCGCGCCATCGGCGGCGGCCGCCTCGCCCGTTCGTGGCGCCGCATCATCCGCGGATACCGTCGACGCCGCCAGCACCGAAGCGAGCTTCGCGCGGCTGCCGGGCGGCGTGTTGTCCTGCATGCCCCAGCCTCCGCGCGGATCGTGCATGCGCCCGCGCGCCGCCGAAAACTCCGCGCCGAGCAGGAGCACGGCGGCCGAGAAATACAGCCACATGAGCAGCACGGCGAGCGAACCGGCCGCGCCGAACGAACTGGTGATGCCCGCGTGCGCGAGATACAGCGCGAACAGCTTCTTGCCGGCCGAAAACAGCACGGCCGCAACGACTCCGCCGACCAAGGCATCGCGCCAGCGCACGTGCGCGTCCGGCAGAAATTTGAGCAGGCCGGCGAAGGCGAACGCCAGCACCACCAGACCGACGCTGAGTTGCAGCAGATTGCCGATCACCACATAAGGCGAGTCGCCCCACAGCCATTTGCCGACGAACGTGATGACCGTATCGAGCACCAGCGACACGATCAGCAGAAACGCGACGCCGAGCACCAGCCCGAACGAGATCAGCCGCACCCGCACCAGCGCGACGAGGCTCGACCAGCGCGGTCCGGTATACGGCCATACCACATTGAGCGCGCTATTGAGCGACGAGAAGGTGGCCGACGCGCCGATCGCCAGCATCGTGAACGAAATGATCGCCGCGACGCCGCCCGCGCTGCCGCTGTGATGCGCGTTCTCGACGATGGTCTGGACGCCCGCGGCGGCCTGGTCGCCGAGCAGGCCGTGAATGTGATCGAACAGTTCGCCGCGCGCGGCTTCGGCGCCGAAGAACCAGCCGGCCACCGCGATTACCATGACCAGGGTCGGCGCAAGCGAGAAGGCCGCGTAGAACGCGATGCTGGCGGCCATCGCGGCGCAGCGATTTTCGGAGAACTGCCTGAAGGCGCCGATTGCCCAGTTGGCCTGCTTGCGTGCCACGAGTTGCAGGTGCTCTGCGGAAAGCGTGTCGATATCCATGATCGTCGTTCTCGATGAGTCCGTCCTCGCGGCGGATGCGGCGTGCCCGCGCGGTGAACTACCTCGGCGCGGCGTTCGCATCCTGCCTTTCGCAAGCCTTATGCCTGTGACTATAACAAGCGCCGTCAGCGGGACGTGCCGTTAGAATGCCGGGAATCCTTGCTCCCTCTGATCACCATGCACTCGCACGAACTCGTACAGCAGCTCGACATCATTGCCGCGGAGAACCTTGGCTCGCACTTGCCGGCGCACGTCGTCGCCCAGTTGCCGGCACGCGGTGTGACCGTCTTCGCCGTCAGCGACGACGCCTCGGACACCGCCGAATTCAGCGCACGCTACGGCTTCGGCCTGGAGGACTGCGCGAACACGATCGTGATCCGCTACAGGAAGGAGGGCGCCGAACATTACGCGGCGTTGGTCTCGCTGGGTTCGCTGCGCCTGGACATCAACGGCGCGGTGAAGACGGCGCTCGGCGCGCAGCGGCTTTCGTTCGCCAAACGCGAGGCCGCGGTGGAGCATAGCGGCATGGAGTTCGGCGGCATTACGGCTTTCGGCTTGCCGGACGACTGGCGCATCCTGGTCGATGCCGCGGTGATGGAGCGCTCGCAGATCGTGATGGGCGCGGGCGTGCGCGCCGCCAAACTGCTGCTCGCACCCGAGGTGTTGCGGCAGTGGCCCCGCTGCGAAGTCGCTTCGCTGACGGTGGCGCCCGAGTAAGGTCACTCGGGCTTGTCACGCAAGCTCGCCGCGCAAGCCGCTCACGCGCCGGCGAAATAGCCTTCGAGAATATCCGCCACGCGCCATAGCGAGCACGGCCGCCGGCAGTGGCCGTCGAAACCGCCTTGTTTCAGCGAGCCGATCGGATCGAGCGGCCAGAGGTTGCTCATGGCGAGCAGCAGTAAGTCGGCGTTCGATGGGTCGGCGCGCACCGCGCGCGTGAACTGGTAGTCCGAGGCGGAGTCGAGCCGCGTATCGAGCAGGATCGCATGCGGCTTCCACCGGTTCATGAAGGATTTCACCTTCGGCAGGTCGGCGGCGTAGATCGCCTCGTAACCCTTTAGCGACAGCAGCAGCACCAGCGATTCGCCGATCGCCTTGTCGCGATGCGCGACCAGCACGCGGCGCGATAGCGTCGGCTGTACCGCGCTGCGGCGCTTCCAGATTGCAAACTCGGTTTCATCGTCAAGCGAGACCCGTCTCGTCACAATGGACTCCCCGGAAGACCGCGCACCGAAACGTCCAATGTAGTGAAAACAAAAGTCCGTGGGGAGTCTTATCGCGATCTTTCTCGACTATTACGTTTGGTCAGCGTTCGCATAACAGCTACGCGAACTCGATACCGGCCCGGCTCAGCAAGTGCCGGTTGCGGGCGGAGAGATTCTTCATACGGAGTTGCTTGCCGGCTTTTCGATAGCGTTCGTAGAGACCTTGCAAGGCCGCCAGCGCGGAATGATCCGCAAGCAGCAACTGACTGCAATCGATCGTGACGTGGCCGGGATCCCCGGCCGGGTCGAAAAGCTCGTGAAAGCGCGTGGTCGACGCGAAAAACAGCGTGCCGCGCGGCAGGTAGATCTTGTCGCCGGTGTGATCCTCGACATGCGCGTGAATTTCGCGGGCATGCTGCCATGCGAAGCTGAGCGCGGCGATCACGATGCCGCACAACACGGCGATCGCGAGGTCGGTGAACACCGTGATGATCGTGACCGCGACGATCACCAGCGCGTCGTTGCGCGGCACCTTGCCGAGCACCCGCAGCGAGCCCCACGCGAAGGTTTGCTGCGCGACCACGAACATCACGCCGACCAGCGCCGCCAGCGGAATCCGCTCGATCAGCGGCGACAGAAACAGGATATACATCAGGATCATCACGCCGCTGACGATGCCCGACAGCCGCGAGCGGCCGCCCGAGTTCAGATTGATCATCGTCTGCCCGATCATCGCGCAACCGCCCATGCCGCCGAACAGACCCGAGGCGATATTCGCCGCGCCCAGCGCGAGACATTCGCGGTTCGGCTGCCCGCGCGTTCCGGTGATCTCGTCCGTCAGATTGAAGGTGAGCAGCGTTTCCAGCAGGCCGACGGTCGCCATCAGCACCGCGTAGGGCAGCACCACCTGCAAGGTGTTCAGATCGAGCGGCACGTCCGGCATGCGCAGGCTCGGCAGGCTGCCGGCAACGTGCGCCATGTCGCCGAGCGTGCGCGTGGGCAGATGCAGCCACTGCGTGAAGAGTCCCACGCCGACGATCGCCACCAGCGCGGGCGGCGCGGCGCGTGTGAGCCGCGGCAGCAGATAGACGATCAGCATCGTGAGCGCGACGAGACCGCACATCGTCAGCAACGCGCCGCCGTGCAGCCAGGGTTCGCCTTGCGGCGTGCGCTGCCTGAAGTGCGCGAGCTGCGCCATTGCGATGACGATCGCGAGCCCGTTGACGAAACCCAGCATCACCGGATGCGGAACCATGCGGATCAGCTTGCCGAGCCGCAACGCGCCGAACAGCACCATCAGGATGCCGCTGAGGATCACGGTGGCGAGCAGATATTGCGCGCCATGCTGCACGACGAGCGCCACGATGACCACCGCCATCGACCCGGCCGCGCCGGAAATCATGCCCGGCCGCCCGCCGAACAGCGCGGTGAGCGTGCAGATGAAGAAGGCGCCGTAGAGGCCCATCAACGGATTGAGGTGGGCGACCAGCGCGAAGGCGATGCATTCGGGCACCAGCGCGAACGACGAGGTCAGACCGGCGAGCACATTGCTCCGGATGCCGGGAAGGTTGGCGAGCCAACTTCGAGTGGGACTAGCGGTGTTCATCTTCAACGATACGGGAAGCGGGCGCAGAAACGGCGTGGCGATGCACGCGGCCCGACATGGGATGGCTGCCCCGGCCTGAGACGACGATGGCCGGGCAAGCGTGCGAAAGGCGCGGATTTTACAGCAGTGCGGCCCTTGCGGCCGTGAAGGCGGGCGACGCCTGGTGAGAGGCGGGCAAGCCCGCCGCCTGAAACGCCACGCGGCCGCTGAGACGGCCGCGCGGCAATGAGCGTATTCCCTCAGATCATCAGACGTGAAATCTTGGTGCCTTCGAGCGACACGCCCGCCATCAAGCCCGCGTTGGTGAGCACGAAAGCTTCGACCGGGCTGGTGGCGGTGGAGGTGTCGACCGCGCCGTTCGCGCCCACGTTCAGCACGGCGACCGTGGCATCCGCGCCTGCGGCCCAGCC
Organism: Paraburkholderia sp. DD10; assembly: GCF_049177125.1. Taxonomy (NCBI): domain Bacteria; kingdom Pseudomonadati; phylum Pseudomonadota; class Betaproteobacteria; order Burkholderiales; family Burkholderiaceae; genus Paraburkholderia; species Paraburkholderia sp. DD10. The sequence continues at coordinate 768,520 of NZ_CP185392.1, forward strand.
CTGGCTGCCGAGGAATTTATCGAGCGCTTCCTGCGTCATGAACAGGAAGATCAGCGCCTTCGACTGCGCGCCGATCTGCAAGCCGAACGAGCCCGCCACCGTGCTGTAGTAGCCGGCCGTGCGGCCGCCCACGCGCAACGCGCCTTCGCCGTACTGGCCGCCGACCCAGAAGCCCGCCGAGATGACGGAGGGAAACACCAGCACGCCGCGCGCCTTGGCGACGAGTTCACGCGAGCCATTGACGTTCGTATAGAGGCGCGAAAGCGTGGAGTCGACACCCGCATTGATCGTGTCGCGCTTGCTCGCATTCACCGCCGACGACGAACTGGACGATGGCGAGGTGGTGGTGCAGCCGGCGAGGCCAAGGCCGGCGGTGGCGAGAGCCGCGCTGGTGGTCATGATGAATTGTCGTCTGCGCATGATTGTTCTCCGGGTGCGTTCGTGTTCGTTATAGGAAGTTCGGCGTTGCTGTCCGCGCTAGGCCGCGCGCGAGCGCGCCGGGCCAAACGTGTGACGCGTTAACCGGGCAGCAGTTCCCGTGCCCGGCGCGCGGCATGACCTCGCGGCATGCGCTCAACGCCCCGCGCGGCGGCGAAAACCCCACCATCCGGCGAGCGCGGTGAAGCTCACCACCATCAGCACCATGACCCAGAAGCCGTGCCGGTTTTCCGCGAGCGGAATGCCGCCGACGTTCATGCCGAACAGCCCGGCAATGATGTTGATCGGCAACGCGAGCACCGTCACGAGCGTCAGCGTGAAGAGCGTGCGATTGCTTTGCTCGGTGAGCCGCGCGGCGATCTCTTCCTGCAGCAGCTTGATGCGCTCGGCAAGACCGGACAGGTCGCCGAGCACCAGCGAGAATTCTTCCGTCGAGTCTCGCAGACTCTGCACGTCCCGCTGCGAGAGCCAGATGGGCGGCCTCACCAGCAGCCGGAAGATCGAACCGGGCTCGGGCGCCAGCAGTCGTTGCAGGCGCACGAGCACGCGCCGCATCGCGCCCAGGTCGCGACGGTTGTCGAAGGTTCTGCGGGAGAGAAACTGATCCTCGAGCCGGTCCACCTCGGTACTGCTTCGGCGCACGATCGTGACGAGCAGATCGGCCTGGTCGCGCAACAGGTGAATCAGCAATTCGGCCGGCGTTTCGAAGATTTCGCCTTCGCGCACCGATGCGCGCAGGCGGTCGACGGAACGCAGTTGCTTCAGCCGCGCCGTGATCATGATCCGCTCATGGGTGTAAACCCATAGCGTGGCGATGTCGGACGGCGTTTGCTCGAAATCGAACATCACGTCGTTGACCACGGCGAGCAACGCGCCATGCTGATGTTCGATCCGCGTCGAGTGCGAGCCTTCGCGCAATGCCTCGAAAAAGGTCTCGGGCAGGTCGAGATGCGCGCGCATCCACTTTTCGCTGGACACGTGCGCGAGATTGAAATGCAGCCAGAGAAATTGGCCGTCGCCCCTGGACGGTTGCGGCACGGGTTGATTCCTGTCGTCGTCAGCGACGCCGGCGTGCTCGCGCGCATTGTCGGCGAGCCATTGGGCGGCGCCGTCCGTGTCGATCGATACGCCGGGCTCGCCCGCTGAAAAACGGAAGCCGCACACGAGGCCCGAGCGATCCGCACCATAAGTGACAGGCGCAACATTCAGGTTCATAAGCCGTTCGAGAAGAGCGTTCCACAGCCGCGCATTCTGACACATCATATTGAGCTGGTGTCCGCCGCACGGGCCTCGAGAGGATGGCGGCGGACACGCCGGTGTCACGATCGCGGTGTAGGGCGCTCGTCCCTTCGGCCTTTGCCTTTAGCGCACGGCTGGCTGAATGTTCTGGTTGTGACGGAACAGGTTGTGCGGATCGTAGCGGCCTTTCACGGCGACGAGGCGCTCGTAGTTCGGGCCATACGCATCGGCCACCCGGCCGCCTTCTTCCTGCGTCATGAAGTTGACGTAGACGCTGCCCAACGCGAACGGCGCGGCGGCGTCGAAGAACGCGCGCGCCCAGCCGATGCAGCGCTCGTCATCGCTTGCGTCGTCCCAACGGCCATGCACGTTCATCGCATACTGCGTGTCGCGGCTCGAGTAGGCGGTGGCCTCGACCGGCACGCGGCTGGTCTGCGCGCCGATCTGACCGAAAAAGATCTCGCATTGCGGCGACGGCAACGTGTCGATCGCAGCGAGCAGCGCATCGATCAACCCGTCTTCTATGACGCCGATATTGTGCGACTTCCAGTAATTGCGCGCGCCCGGCGTGAGCAGTGGATCGAACGCCTGTTGCCACATCGCGTAGGGCATTGGTCCCAGATGTTCGCCGACGGGTGTGCCGAAGCCTCGCACGAACTCGACGGCGAGCGGTCCGTTGTCGACCGGGCCGGAGTAGCACATGGCGAATACGATCACCGGCTTGCCGTGCGCTTCGGGCGGCAGAAACGGTAGCGGCGGCGCGAGCCGCAGCACCGCCCATACGCTCAGATCCTCGGGCATGTCGGCCGCCGCCGCGCGGTATTGAGCGAGGGCGTCCCTCGCCTGATCGAGCGGCAGCACGACGAGGCCGCCGTATACCAGCGGGCCGACCGGATGCAGCGCGAATTCGAAGAGCGTGACGACGCCGAAATTGCCGCCGCCGCCGCGAATCGCCCAGAACAGATCTTCGTGCGAATCGGCGCTTGCGTGGAGCAGCTCGCCGTCGGCGGTGACGATGTCCGCGGATAGCAGATTGTCCACCGTCATGCCGTATTTGCGGCTGAGCCAGCCGAAGCCGCCGCCGAGCGTCAAGCCCGCCACGCCCGTGGTCGAGTTGATGCCGAGCGGCGTGGCGAGGCCGAACGCCTGCGCCTCATGATCGAAGTCGGCGAGCGTCGCGCCCGGTTCGACGTAGGCGCGTCGCGCCGCCGGATCGATACGCACGGATTTCATCGGCGACAGGTCGATCACCAGGCCGTCGTCGCACAACGCGCTGCCGGCGATGTTGTGGCCGCCGCCGCGCATCGCGAGCGGCAGGTCGTTGTCGCGCGCGAAGGCGACGCCGCGGCGCACGTCCGCGACGCCCGCGCAACGCAGGATCATCGCGGGGCGTTTGTCGATCATTGCATTCCAGATGCTGCGGGCTTCGTCGAAGCCCGCGTCGTCGGGCAGCAGCAGTTCGCCGCGCACGGCCGTTTTCAGTTCGTCGATGGCGCTACTGGACACCTGAGCCATGGCACACCTCGTGAGATAGTGGAAGACGCTCCCGGCGCACTATTCAGCCGATCAAATCAAAAACGAATATGCGTTGGGCAATTTGGTCTGTTTCAGTAAACGGGCCGGCATCCTTAAGTCAAACATAGGTTTACCCGCGCTTTGCGCCGCCGCTGTGCGAAGCTCATGCAGCAAGCGTCCGCGGGGCGCGCGGTCACTGCAGCGTGTACCGGTGGCGTGGATGATGGGAATGCTTCGGAAAAAAAGCGGCGAGGCGAACTCATCGGGCATGCCGCCTGGCAATGACGTGTCCGCGTTTTCATTGGCTCGGTGTTTCTCGTGCGTTGGCGAAGTCCAACGATAGATGGCGCGATAACAGTGTGGAACGCTCTGGTGTCGGCTGTCTGTGGGATTGCTCTCACTCGCGCTATCGCAATCCACCTGCTGTGTTCGGATAAGTACTTATCGAAGCGATCCGACTAGCCATAGCCCACTTATTTTCCTGTACGTGTCGGCACTCGCGGTGCGAGATCCGTTGCAGCGATTCGATTCATTCGGCGACGCAAAAGCCGGAAGTAAAGGTAATGGCTCGGATTGCGTATGCAGCAGAACGTATAGCGGAATCCGCGAATCCGGCAATTGACGATTGCCGACATTCCCATTGCGAAATTAATGGAAACGCCTCGGCGGTATCGCATTGCGTGGGCTAACGCACCGTCACTCGATGACGCTCCGCATAACTTTAGCCTCCATCAGGCCCTGATGCGTGCGTTAGCGGTTTTGTTCGCGCATCGCTAGTCGTTTCTCTCGGATCACCTCGAATCGGAACGGGATTTTCCGCGAGAAAGAAGATGCCGGATGCGATGCGTTCCGCTGTAACGCGAGGCAATGCCGACTGGGCTTTGAAGTTTCATTTTGCACAGTGAGCTGAGATTCACTCGTTATCCAGTCCGGTCTTTCGATAAAAAAATGGGGAGCATGAAATGAAAAAGCAAAACGGGGACGCGCGGGCGTTGGGGACGCGCAAGGCGGTATTGGCGGCTGCCGTGAGTCTGTATGCGGCGATGGCGGGCGCTGAAACTAATCCTGCATTATTTGCCGCACCGCCGGTCAGTCCGGCGGAGATGATCGTCGCGCAAGCATTGCCAATCGATTGCCCGATGTTCGACACGCCAGGTTGTAAGCAGGAAGCCGATAGCTTGTCGACGTCTGTCGGAATCGGCGTGGCTGCCGCCGCGGCTGAGGGTCCGGGTTCAGCGGAGGCCGGAGGGGCTCCGGGCAGTGATGGAAGTGGGACCGCGTCGGCAGGCTTGGGAGCGGGCGGCGCGCGAGGAGGCGCGAACTCGGGGGCGGCAGGAGTCGGTGCGGGGAGTCCGGGTAGTGGGGGGCAAGGAGGCGTGGCTGCGGGTGGTGGGGGCGGCGGTGGTGCGGGTGCGGGCGATGGGGGAACAGGAAGTGGTGGGGTTGGGGGTGGTGGGAGTGGGGGTGGTGGGAGTGGGGGTGGTGGGACTGGGAGTGGCGGGACTGGAAGTGGCGGGACGGGGAGTGGCGGGACTGGAAGTGGCGGGACTGGGACTGGTGGGACTGGGAGTGGCGGGACTGGGAGTGGCGGGACTGGGAGTGGTGGGACTGGAAGTGGCGGGACTGGAAGTGGCGGGACTGGAAGTGGCGGGACTGGAAGTGGTGGCACTGGGAGTGGTGGGACTGGAAGTGGTGGGACTGGGAGTGGCGGGACTGGGAGTGGTGGCACTGGCAGTGGAGGAACAGGTAGCGGAGGGGATGGCGGCAGCGGTCATGGCGGCAGCGGTCATGGCGGCGGTGGCCAAGGTGGTGGCCAAGGCGGTGGTGGCCAAGGCGGCGGCGGTCATGGCGGTGGTGGTCATGGCGGCGGTGGCCAAGGTGGTGGTGGTCAAGGTGGTGGTGGCCAAGGCGGTGGTGGCCAAGGTGGTGGTGGTCAAGGTGGTGGTGGCCAAGGCGGTGGTGGCCAAGGCGGCGGCGGTCATGGCGGCGGTGGCCAAGGTGGTGGTGGTCAAGGTGGCGGCGGTCATGGCGGTGGTGGTCATGGCGGGGGTGGCCAAGGTGGTGGTGGTCAAGGCGGCGGTGGCCAAGGTGGTGGAGGTCAAGGCGGTGGTGGTCAAGGCGGCGGCGGTCATGGCGGTGGTGGTCAAGGCGGCGGTGGCCAAGGTGGCGGTGGCCAAGGTGGTGGCGGTCATGGCGGTGGTGGCCAAGGCGGTGGTGGCCAAGGCGGCGGAGGCCAAGGTGGTGGCGGTCAAGGCGGCGGCGGTCAAGGCGGCGGTGGCCAAGGCGGCGGTCATGGCAGCGCTGGCCAAGGCGGTGGCAGTCAAGGCGGTGGCAGTCAAGGTAGCGGTGGCCAAGGCGGTGGTGGCCAGGGCAGCAGCGGTCAAGGCGGCGGTGGTCACGCCGGTGGCCAAGGCGGCAGCGGTCAAGGCCAAGGCGGTGGCTTCGGCCGTGGCGGCGGCTTCGGCGGCGGCGTCGGCGGCGGTGGCCGCGGCCACTAACGCGGCGCCCGCAAAAATGCGGACAGGCTTCGGGCGGCCGGGCAACCGGCCTCCCGTTCCGACGTCGGGCCCAAGCGCACACCTGCCGGGCCGCTCACAGCAAACGAGCCGACAGCAACAAATCAGACACACGCACCACAACGCAGCGCCGGATCGAAGATCGCGCAAACGGTGTCGGGTTTTTGGGCCGCGTAATGACCACGCGGCTCGCGTTCATGCGTTTGCGCGCAGTACGAATGCGCCGGGCGTCGAGTTCCTGCAACAGCACTTCCGCATCGGCCTGATCGAGCAGCGGATTGCCGCTATCGTGATTGCGGAAGATCTCATGGAAAAGACCCCTCGACGCCTGCAATTGCCGCGCGCTTTTCTGCTGTGCGGGATGCTCCCGAAACACCCGCCCCGAACGCGGGCAATCGCGCGAAAGCGCCGCATCGAGAGTTCGGACGAGTCGACGCTGGTGGATGTCTTCTGGACCCGCGGACCCGGTACCCTGGCACTAACGCGCGCCACGGTGTCCGTGTTTAAATGCCGAGGCTTCGCTCGCCGCTCTCGAAAGCTGACAGTCAGAAGCGGGCGCATACGCAATGGTCCATTCATAACGGAGTTCGCGTTGAATAACAAACAGGCATCGTTGCCGCAAACGTCGTTGCGAATCGCGGCGGCCCAGGCTCAACCCGTTTCGGGCGACGTCACCGCCAACATCGCAAGAACGGTCGAACTGACCCGCCTCGCCGCCGATCACGGCGCGAAGCTGGTGGTATTCCCCGAGAAATTCCTGAGCGGATATGAGCCCGACCTGATTGCCGGCGATCCAACGAACTATGCATTCGATGCACACGATGCCCGGCTCGAACCGATTCGCAAGGTGTGCCGTCAGCGGGAGATTGCCGTCGTCGTCGGCGCGGCCACGCGCGGCGCGGACGGGCTTCGTATTTCCTCGCTGGTGTTCAACCGTCGCGGCGAGCAGATCGAGCCTTATCACAAGCAATACCTCTACCGTAGCGAGACGGAAATCTACCGGCCGGGCACGCACGGCGGCATGCTCGAACTCGACGGCTGGCGCCTCGCACTCGGCGTGTGCTACGACTCCGGCTTTCCGGAACATGCCCGGCTTGCCGCGCTCAACGGCGCGCACGCTTACCTGGTGAGCGCGCTCTTTAGCGTCAAGAGCGGTTATCACCAGTCACGCATCTGGTTTCCGGCGCGTGCCTTCGACAACACCGTGTACGTGCTCATGTCGAATCACGTCGGCACGACCGGCGGCTGGTCGACGTGCGGTTCGAGCGCGATCTGGAGCCCGTACGGCGATGTGCTGACCGAGGCGGGCCGCGAGCGCGACGAAGTCATCACCGCGCTACTCGATCCGGCCGTGCTGACCGACGTTCGTGCGCGCGAGACGGTACTGGCCGACTTCAACGCGCGAGGCGATGCGATGGCGGGCGACTACGTGGTGCAGAGCCTCGATTGATCGCGCCGACAGCTTGCGTCGATTACCGCGCCAACGCGCCAACGCGCCAACGCGCCAACGCGCCAACGCGCCAACGAGCCCAACGAGCCCAACGAGCCCAACGAGCCCAACGAGCCCAACGAGCCCAACGAGCCCAACGAGCCCAACGAGCCCAACGAGCCCAACGAGCCCAACGAGCCCAACGAGCCCAACGAGCCCAACGAGCCCAACGAGCCCAACGCGCCCAACGCGCCCAACGCGCCCAACGCGCCCAACAAGCCCAACAAGCCCAACAAGCCCAACAAGCCCAACAAGCCCAACAAGCCCAACAAGCCCAACAAGCCCAACAAGCCCAACGAGCCCAACGCGGCGACCAAACCGCACCGAGTCAATCCGGCCACACAACGCCGAGCGCGGCCAGCGCCATTGCGACGGTCGCGGTCCACCCCATCCAGCGCAACCAGCCGGTCACCGCGAATTGCCCCATCACCTTGCTGCTGCCCGCCATCAACATCACCAGGGCCATGATCGGCACGGCCGCGATTCCGTTGATCACCGCGCTCCAGTACAACGCCTTGATCGGATCGAGATGCATGAACGTGAGCGCGATGCCGCCGAGAATCGCCAAGGCGATCACGCCGTAGAACTGTTTCGCCAGATTCACCTGCAAAGCGAGGCTGTTCTTCCATCGCATCGTGCCCGCTGCCGCGTAGGCGGCGGACCCCGCGAGTACCGGCAAAGCCAGCAGACCCGTGCCGATGATCCCGACACTGAATAGCGCGAAGGCCAGATCGCCGGCGATCGGCTTGAGCGCAGTGGCGGCGTCGGCGGTCGTTTTCACCTCGACGTGATGCACGTTCAGCGTGGCGGCCGCCGCCAGCATGATGAAGAACGCCACGCCATTCGAAACGGCCATGCCGACCCATGTGTCCAGGTTGATCCGCTTCAGTTGCACCGACGCCTGCATCGGCGCGCGCAATAGCGGACGCTGTGCGGGCTCCGAGCGAATCTCCTCGACTTCCTGCGAGGCCTGCCAGAAGAACAGGTAAGGGCTGATCGTGGTGCCGAGTACCGCGATCACGGTGGTGAGATAGTCGCCGGACCATTGGATCGGCGGCTTGACGATGCTCAGGCCGACCGTCTTCCAGTCGATCGGAATCACGAAAACGATCGCGACGTAGGCGAACAGCACGAGCGTCAGCCACTTCAGAATGCCGGAGTAACGCTCGTACGAAATGAAGACCTGCATCAACAAGGACACCGTGCCGAACAACGCGACATACAGTTGAACCGGCCCGCCTATCACCAGTGTCGCGGCTGCTGCCATTGCCGCGAGGTCGGCGGCGATGTTGATGATGTTCGCGGTCAGCAGGATCAGTACCGCGAGATATAACAGCGGGGCAGGGTAGTGGCGGCGCAGGTTCGTGGCGAGCCCACTGCCCGTCACGCGTCCCATCCTCGCGCAGACCAACTGGATCGACGCCATGAGCGGGTAGGTGATCAGCAGCGTCCATAACAACCCGTAGCCGAATTGCGCGCCGGCTTGCGAGTAGGTGCCGATGCCGCTGGGGTCGTCGTCCGCGGCGCCGGTGATGAGGCCCGGGCCGAGCCGCCTCATCCACGAACGCTCGGCGCGGTCCTCGACGACGAGTTCCGGTTCCATGTTGTCAGTGGTCATGTGTTATCCGCACGTGAAGAGAGCCGTCCCGAACGCCGTATGAATCGCATGCGAGCGAGTCAGCATTCTTCGTGCCACTTCCGCGGCGTTCAATTGCAACGGGATGTGTGATTGCTTGCGTCGCCGCGCGGCGCTGGGCAACATGTCATCCGCTACAATGACCCGCACTTTCCACCTGGAGACTCGCTTTGAAATTCGCCTTGAAATCTGTCGGTGCCCTGGTTGCCGCGGCTGTTCTTTCTTCCACGGCAATGGCCGCTGCTCCCACCACCGAGAAATTGCCTTCCGGCGTGGTCGTCGAACATCTCACGCAGGGCACGGGCGCGCAGCCGGCCGCCGACTCGGTCGTGAAGGTCAGCTACCGTGGCACGCTCGCCAACGGCACCGAGTTCGACAGCTCCGCGAAGCACGGCGGCCCCGCAACGTTTCCGCTCAATCGCGTGATTCCGTGCTGGACGCAAGGCGTGCAGAAGATGAAGGTCGGCGGCAAGGCCAAGCTGACCTGCCCGGCGGCGACCGCTTACGGTGAACGCGGCGTCGGTCCGATTCCGCCGAACAGCGATCTGACTTTCGAAGTCGAACTGGTCGGCATCGAAAAGTAAAAGCGCGCAACGCGCAAGGAACAAGCCCCGCTGTGAAGATCGCAGCGGGGCTTTTTGTTGGAAAAGACCGTCTGGGCGTTTTGATCCGGCAAGCGCGAAAAGCGTCGACAATACCGTTTTGCATGACGTTTCGCATGACGAATGCCTGCAAGAAAGAAAACGTGATCAAGCAAACGGACCGTGCAAGAAGATAAACGCCGGTCATTCAATGTCCGTTTGTCGCGAGTCTTCTCGTTCATGCGAGAGAAGAGGCGTTCAGCGTCTGGAGAGGCATCGGCGGCGAGTTCTTTAAAGACCCGCCGCGCCCGGTCGTTTACTACGTGCTCATGCTCATGCGCCGCCGCTCCAGCGCGGCTCACCGCGCAGCCGATAAACCCCGCTGTCATTCCCCGCGCTTCAGGAGCGCCCGTCATGAATATCGACTTTCACTATGGGGTGGTCTACATCGTCGCCCGTGTTGGCGGCATGACGGCTCGCGAGGCGCTCACGGTGGCGCACGCGTGCCAGTATGTCGACGACGCCACCACCACGGGAATACTGCGCTTTGCGGGCGGCGAGACCTTCGAGCGTTTTGCCACTGCGCACAGGTTATTCGACTACGCCAATACCGAGGACGACCAGAACCGGCTGGTATGGACGCCGTTTCATTTTCTGCCGGCCGGTGAAGGAGAAACGCTGCACGAAAAAGCCGTGTGCCGGCCGGACAGCGCAATCGCGCGCGAGGTAGTGCGGCGCGCGATCCGGCAGCGAGACGCCGATACGGGTTTACATCGACTCGGTGTGACGCTTCACACGTATGTCGATACCTGGGCGCATCAGGGCTTCGCGGGCATCGAAAGTCCGGCGAACCGGGTGAGTTCGCTGGTAGCGGAAGATTGCACGCACGAAGGCTGGCTTGCCCGCCTGGGCCGCGCCACTCGGCATCTGATCGAGCATATCGAGGAGGACGTGCTGACGATCGCGCTGCCTGTCGGTCACGGCGCGGCCTTGCACTATCCTGACCAGCCGTGGGCAAAATGGCATTACGTCGACGGCAGGAACATTCGCGTTGAAAGACACAATTTGCCGGAGTTCATGCAGGCGGCTGAAATGAGTTGCCGCGCGGTGCGTGCCCATGTAGCGGGCCGGGAAGATTTCGACACGCAGCCCGGCCTGCCGCATGACGTGAAAGAGGCGCTCACGCGCCTGCTCGACACCAACCGGCATGGGGACGACAACGAACGCTTGTTGACCATTTGCGCGGCGGTGGAAGCCGGCGCCATTCCCGGCCTGAAGGAGTCGATTCCGAACTATGTGCCCAAGGGCCCCGGCTCGTGGAAATACAAAGCCACTGGCTTGAAATCGCACGATGATACCGGCGAGCGCCCTCGCTGGACGGCAGCGTTCGAGAAAAGCGATTACCGGTTATTTCACGACGCAGTCAAACAACATCGCTTCGTGACCACTCAAGAGATTCTGCCGGATCACGGACTACGGATCGCGTAAACGCCGCCGCCGGCGTCCGGTTATTCGGCTATTGAGTCTCGCTTGCTGATATTGCGCCGTCTGCTCTTACATCGGGTTCTTTGGGTTTAAGGCGTTTCCGGCGCGCGAAATCCGTCGCCGCCGGGCGGCCGGTTTCTCCTTCCGATAGCGTTTCTTTCAGTTCTTTCCCCGCGCGGGCCCATCGAAACAATAAAAAAAGTACTATGGCCCTGTGAATCTCCGAATGCTTGCCTATAGTAGAAGCGGCTATTGCCGCCGGGTGGCGGGCGGGTTCTTTCATGTGGGTGACGGGGAATGCAAATGACGCGCTCGAATGCTGTGATCTATCAGCCCCAGGCTTGCACGCCGGAATCGTTGCGAATACTTGCGCGCTATCTCGAACTGGCGCTCGACGAAGGCGAAAGTGTGATCCTCATGCGGATCGGCACGCAGGTGCGCAGCGTTTATGTCGGCGATCCGTCCGGCGCATTGGAGGACCTGACGGACCACGGCGTCGTGGCCGCTTTCCAGGCCGATGAGATGCTGGCGTTGACGCGCCTCGGACTCAACCGGATAACCGCCGACGATCAGCAGTACCGCTTCATGCGTAGCGTGAGGTACATCGCCGATCGCCAGGCCGTCGTTTTTACGCCGACGTAAGTGGGTCGAAGAATTGGAAAGGAGAAGAAGGCACGGGAGGAAAGACACGGGAAAGACAAAATCAATGCGGCGATTTCGTAGTGAGCTCGAAAGATTCGCACTGCACCCAATGCGTAATCGATTAAGACGTGTGTCTTTATAGTCGCAGGATCTGCCTTTCTCTCGCCATTCGTGGCATAGTTCGATCGATTACCACATAAGGAGCAATCAAATGCCCACGTTAGATCAAATCCAGGCGAAGCTAAGGAAGCTCCAGGCGCAAGCCGATGTCCTTATTGCCAGGAAAGCACAAATCGCAGTCGACCAGATTCGCGACCTGATGCTCAAGCACGGCCTGACTACCGCCGATATCGAAGCGGGCGCGAAAGCGAGGCGCGCCGCGAAAGCGCTGAATGGACATGCAGGAAACGGCAAGGCAAAAGCCGCCGTCTCGGGCAAGCCGAAGTACCGCGACCCCAAGACCGGTGCGACCTGGACCGGCCACGGCCGCGCACCGGGCTGGATCTCCGGCGTGAAAGACCGTACTCAATTCCTGGTCGAGGGCGCGAGCGAATCCACTTCCGCGGTCAAGAGCCCGGTCACTCGCGCGAAGCGCGGCAAAGGTCAGCCAAAAGGCGCGCAACCTCCCAAGTATCTGAACCCGAAAACCGGCGCTACCTGGAGCGGACGTGGCCCGGCGCCTGCATGGCTGGCAACCGTCAAGGACCGCAGCAAATTCCTGATCGGTGGTGCAACGGCGGCGAGCGACGCAAGCAAACCGAAATCGGCGGCCGCCAGCGGCGCAGCGAGCAAGAAAGCCGCGGCAAAGAAGGCTGTCGCTTCGAGAAAGACCGCGGCAAAGAAGGCAACTTCGGCAACCTCGGCAACCCGGAAAGTCGCGGTAAAAAAACGCGCCGTCAAACCCGCCGCGAAGAAGCTCACCGCAACCAAAGCAGCCACGAAGCGGTCAGCCAGGGCAGCAGGCAAGGCGCCCAAAACCGCCGCTAGCGGCAAGGCCGGTGCGGCGAGCGTTGCCGCAGCGCCGCAAAGCTCGACGGTGCAAGCCAGCGCGTAAGCGCATCGGAGTCGTGAAGCCGATGACCAGTATCGAACTACCCCAGCAGGAAGATCACGTCGTCCTGCTGGACTCCGTTCCTCATCCGGCGGCGGATGCCGCCGAGCCTTTCATCGTTGCCAGCGACCGGCGGGTGATTCTGGCTTATCCGATCGCCGAATCCGACTTCGAACGCTTCGGGCCATTCGATCCCGACGACGATCCGTTTTGCGCGGTGCTATTTCCAGACACTGCGTTTCATCGTTTGGGTCCGCCCGGCGATAGCGATCTCGGCATTCATCCGCTTGCGTCGCAAGGTTTGGCCGGGTACTCGGTTCACGAGGTTATCGCTTCGTCGCTGGCCGCCGAAATTGCAGCGGTCGCTTCGGCGGAACTCGCGCGGCGCCATTTCGTGCTCACGTTTCAGGCGTCGACGTTCGAATGCGTGGCGTCGGACTACACCGTGGTCGGCGTATATGGCGCGGGTGAAATCGCCATTCGGGAAGCGTTCTCGCTGGTTCGCTGAGGGCGGTAAACGCTAGGCTTTCGCCAGAAGACTCATTAGGCGCTTCGCGTCGAATGGCGCCTGAACTTTCTTGTCGTTGTCGAAATAGCAGAACACATCCCGGCTTTTGCGCAGCGGCGCCGGTGCGGGTGAGAACCGTTGCGCGTCGTCCGGTTCTTTTCCCGCGGCCCATGTTGCTATTCTGCTGGCCCAACGTTCGAGCGCCGGATCGGCGTACTGTCCGCCGTAAAGCGTTTCCGTGCCGTGCAAGCGGATGTAGATGAAGTCCGCCGTCACGTCCTCGGTATAGGGCCATTCGGCGACGGAATCGGAAATCACACAGGCCACCCGATGCTTGCGCAGCAGCGCCGGAAAGTCGGGCGTGCAAAAGCTCGGATGGCGAATCTCTATGGCGTGCCGCAAGCGCCGTTTGCGTTCAACTACGCAATAAGGCGTCTTTACACGGGCGTCGTGCTGACGCGCCAGCGCCGCGGCCGACTCCGTATCGCGAGGAAGCAACGCGAAGAATCGTTCGAGCCGTTCGGCATCGAACTTGAAGTTCGGCGGGAATTGCCAAAGGAACGGGCCGAGCTTTTCTTTTAACGCCAGCACGCCGGAAGCGAAAAAGTTGGCAATGGCCGGCCGCGCGGTTTCGTCGCGAAAGCGCAGCATATGCGTGAGATAACGCGGTCCCTTGACGCTGAAAACAAACTCGGCGGGCGTGGCTTCGTACCAGCTCCGATAACTGTTCAAGCTTTGCAGCGAGTAATGCGAGCCGTTTATTTCGATCGTCTCGACCTCGCGCGAAGCAAAGTCCAATTCTCTCGCCTGCTTGAGATCTTCCGGGTAAAAGACGCCGCGCCAGCCTTCATAACGCCAGCCGGAAATGCCGATGCGTACATGGACGGACTTCTTTCTCACACTAAGCGTGCCTCGCTGAACCCGTGTCTTTTGCTGCGTAGCAAGGCGCGGTCCTGACAATGGCGACGCGTAATGGCGTGGGTGACTAGCGATCCGGCTGTGAGCTAGTTGCCGGGATCGAGCACCGGCCTGTCCGGCTCCGAAAGCGTCCTGTAGGGCAATCGCGCCGCGCGCGGGTTCTTCGTCGTGTTGTCGATCACGCGCTCCACGTCCGCGGTTTTTGCGAGTTCCGCGAGAAAGGCGCGTTTGTCGAAGCCAGGCGCAACGCAGCCCTCCACGTAGATGAAGCGGCGTTGCAACGTCAGCCACAGCGTCGATTGTTCGCGCCAATGCGTGGCGAAATTGATGTTCGTGAGACGGCGTTGCACGGCCTCCACGATTTCCTTGTCGTACAGGTACGCGTTCGGCAAACGGCAGCGGCCCTCCACCCAGCAGCTATTGCCGCGTTCGATCCGGTAATGGCTGTCGTCGAGCCATTCCTTTTCGGTTTCGAGCGGGCCCAACGGCACAGGACATTCGCCGATCGCTTGCGAAATCTGAAAGAACGGGTCGTGGCCGCGGTTGATGCGCGGTTCTTCCGCATCGGCATGCGCGATCGGCAGCGCGGCCAAGCAGATCAGCAGGCTCGCCAGCCGCATCGGGATCAGGCGTTTCATCGCCGTCCGCTCCGGTTAGGGGGCTTGCCGATTATGCGGCGATTGCGGTGCGGGACTCAAGATCCACGATGCGTGCGCCGGTTCTCCACCGCGAACTTGATCAGTTCCGCCTGACCTTCGATATCGAGCTTGCGTTTCAGATTCAGCCGATGCGTTTCCACCGTGCGCACCGACAGATCATTGCGCTGGGCGATCTGCTTGCTCGACAGCCCTTCCGCGAGCGCGTCGAGAATATCGCGCTCGCGCGGCGTGAGCCGTTCAATCGGCGCTTGCATCGCGGACGCCTGGATCAGACGCGCACCGAGCCCCGCGCTGAAGAACTGCTTGCCGTCGAGCACCGCGCCGATCGCCTGAATGATCTCGGTGGCGGGGGAGTCCTTCAGCACATAGCCGCTGGCGCCCGCGCGCACCGCCTGGGTCACGTATTCGAGGTTGTCGTGCATCGAGAGCATCAGCACGCGAATGGCCGGGAAGCGTTCATGAAACATGCCGGCCAATGCGATGCCGTTCATGCCGTTCATGCCCACGTCCATCAGCACGAGGTGCGGCTCGCAACTGGCGGCGAGCGCGAGCGCTTCCTGCGCATTGCCCGCCTCGCCGACGATTTCGATGTTGCGCACCGCTTCGAGCCGGGCGCGCAAACCGTCGCGCACGAGCGGATGATCGTCGACGAGAATCAGACGGGCGACGGCGGGTGGGGTGTCGTTCATGATCGAATATCCTGCAAGGCCGGCGATTGCGGCTCGTTTCGAGGCTCGCCCGTTCCGAGCGGCACGCGGGCGGTGACGAGGGTATGGCGGGGCTGCGAACTGAGCGACAGGTTGCCGCCGAGCGCTTCGAGCCGCTCGCGCATGTTGCGCAGACCCACGCCCGAGCGCCGGCCGACGAAGGCATGCGTGACGTCGAAGCCGCGGCCGTCGTCCGCGATCGAGAGCGTGACGGCGTCGTTCGAGATTTCTAGCGCCATCGCCGCGCTCGACGCCTGCGCGTGGCGCACGATGTTGGTCAGCGCTTCCTGCGCGATACGGAACAGCACGGTGTTGACCGCTTCGGGCAACACCGCTGCATGGGTGTGCGTGATTTGCGTGAAGCCGATTTCGATGCCCGACTGCTCGCTCAGTTCGCGCGTGAGCTGTTCCAATGCGGCCGCGACGCCGAGGTCGTCGAGCATCGACGGACGCAGCGCATGGGAAATGCGGCGCACCTCGCGCAAGGTGTCGCCGAGCCGCGCGAGACTGGTCGACAGTGCGGCTTCCGCGGCGGGCACGCGCGTTTCGCTGCGCTCGAAACGCGCGAGCGCCGATTCGAGCAGCAGCTTCACGGAGACCATCATCTGGCTGATGCCGTCGTGCAGTTCACGCGACAAACGCGCCCGTTCGTTTTCCTGCGACTCCACCACCTGCCGCGCGAGCCGCTTCAATTTGGCATCGGCGCTGCGGTATTCGGTGAAGTTGAGCACGAGCGCGCACAGCGCGATTACCGCGAGCCCCGCCACGGCGATCGCGTCGATCCACATCATCGTGCGATCGATGTTGGCCGCAGCTTCCCGGTCGATGCGCGCCAGCGCGAGATCCACGTCGTCGAGATAGATGCCGGTGCCGATCATCCAGCCCCAGCGTTCGAGCGGCACCACGTAGCCGAGCTTCGAGGCGAGCTTGCCCGTCGACGGACGATGCCACATGTAGCGCACATAGCCGCCGCCGCGCGAGGCTGCGGCGAGCAGACGCTGGATGGTCGGCGTGCCTTGCGGATCGCGCAACTCCGAAAGATCGCGGCCCACCAGGTTCGGCTCGCGCGGATGCATCAGCGAGCGGCCATGCATGTCGTAGACGAAGAAATAGCCGTCGCGGCCGAAGTCCATGCTTTCCAGAACGTCGAGCGCGCGCGTGCGCAGCAAGGCATCGTCGCGCGCATTGTCGTGGGCGGCCTCGTAGAGCGGCGCGATCGCGGTGGTCGCCAGTTCGACGTAATGCTTGAGTTCGACTTCCTTGCTCGCCATGTACGCGGCCTGGGTGGTCGCGTGCTGGGTCCTGGCGAGTTCGACCGCCTCATGGCGAACGCCGCTTTCGATGCTCGCGATGGCCGCCAGGAAGGGCACGATCGCCAGCAGGACAATCTTGGCTTTGAGTTTCATCGTAGAAAAGACGGCCGACGGGCTACGTAGTATCACGTAGCGGGCTTACGTAGTTGCGCGCTTGTGACGACGCTCACGAAGGCGAATACTACATCCCCACGGCGTCCCGCGCCTTGCGGCGAAGCCGCCGCGTGTTCCGCGCGCCCGGCCACGAGTCATGGCGCGCGCTTTCAATAATAGACATCAGGAGATGTTGTGGAGACATCCAGACCCGCCGGCCGCTCATGGCTATGGCTCATCCTTCTGCTTCCGTACGTCGCGCTGTTGTGGCTGCCGTTCTATAACGACACGCGTCCCTCGTTCGCGGGCTTCCCGTTCTTCTACTGGTATCAGTTCCTGTGGGTGCCGTTGACCTCGCTGCTGATTTACGTCGTGTATCGAGGTGCCAAATGAGCGATCTGAATCCTGTGAATCCGGTTGCGATGACCGTCTTTATCGCGTTCTTCGTTCTCGTCACCGTGATCGGCTTTTTCGCCGCGCGCTGGAAGCGGGGCGACCTGACGCAATTGCACGAGTGGGGCCTGGGTGGCCGCCAGTTCGGCACGGTGATCTCGTGGTTCCTCGTGGGCGGCGACTTCTATACCGCCTACACCGTGATCGCGGTGCCCGCGCTGGTGTATTCGGTGGGCGCATACGGCTTCTTCGCGTTGCCGTACACGATCATCGTCTATCCGTTCGTGTTCGCGGTGATGCCGAAGCTGTGGAAGATCGCGCATGCGAAAAACCACATCACGGCCGCCGACTACGTGCAGGGCGAATACGGCGGCAAGTGGTTCCCGGCGGCGGTGGCGATCACCGGCATTGTCGCGACGATGCCGTATATCGCGCTGCAACTGGTGGGCATGCAGGTCGTGATCAAGGGGCTCGGCGTGAGCGGCGAAATGCCGTTGATCGTGGCCTTCGTGATTCTCGCGCTCTACACGTATGCGAGCGGCCTGCGGGCGCCGGCGATGATCGCGTTCGTGAAGGACATCATGATCTATATCGTGGTGATCGCCGCGGTGTGGCTGATTCCGGCGAAGCTCGGCGGCTACGCGCACGTGTTCGACGCGGCCGATACGTACTTCAAGGCCAAGGGCGGCGCGACCGGCATCATTCTGAAGCCGGCGCAATTCACCGCTTATGCGTCGCTGGCGTTGGGCTCGGCGCTGGCCGCGTTCATGTATCCGCATACGATGACGGCGGTGTTGTCGTCCTCGTCGGCGAATACGGTGCGCAAGAATGCGATTTTCCTGCCGGCCTATACGTTGCTGCTCGGTCTGATCGCGCTGCTCGGCTACATGGCGATCGCGGCCGGCGTGCATGTGAAATCGGCTTCGGACATGGTGCCGGCGTTGTTCAATACGCTGTTCCCGTCGTGGTTCGTCGGCTTCGCGGCCGCGGCCATCGCGATCAGCGCGCTGGTGCCGGCGGCGATCATGTCGATCGGCGCGGCGAATCTGTTCACGCGCAATTTGTGGCGTCCGCTGGTCTCGCCGAATATCACGCCCCAAGCCGAAGCGGCCAACGCGAAGATCGTGTCGCTGGTCGTGAAGTTCGGCGCGCTGCTGTTCATCGTGTTCCTGCCGACGCAGTATGCGATCGATCTGCAATTGCTCGGCGGCGTGTGGATCCTGCAGATTTTCCCGGCGATCGTGTTCTCGTTGTACACGCGGCGCTTGAATACGCCGGGCCTGTTCATGGGCTGGCTCGTCGGCATCGTGCTCGGCAGCGGCCTCGCGATCTCGCAAGGACTCAAGCCGGTGTTCGCATTGCATCTCGGCGACGCGGTCTATCCGGTCTATATCGGCTTGATCGCGCTGGCGGCGAATGTGGTCGTGAGTTTCGCCGTGTCGGTTTTGTCGCCGCGTAGAGTGGCGGTCACTGCCTGATTGTCTTGCCTTGTTTGGTGTTGCCCGGCCGGCGCCGCGGGTTCTCTCCGCGGCGCCGGTCAACCTTTCTACTTCAAGCCGCGCTGCTTTCGATATTCGTCGACCGGCAGCCCGCCCCATCCCCAGTTCTCCTTCTCCACCTCTTCGATGACGACGAACGTCGCCTCCAGCGGCTTGTTCAACACGTCGAGCAGTAGCTGGCTCACTCCCTCGATGAGTTGCGCCTTTTCATTCGCCGTGACGGAATCGGCGCCCGGTTTCGTGCCCTCGCGGGTCACCTGAATCGTGACGATCGGCATGGTGTTCTCCTGGTTCGTGGCTCGGAATGGGACGCCGGCTGGCGGCGCCCGGTCGAATCAATCGCGCTGCATGCAAGCTCAATGGCCGGCGCTTTGACCGCCATCCACATGCAGGATTTCGCCCGTGACGAACGGCGCGGAATCCAGATACACGATGGCGTTCACGATATCGCTCATCTCGCCCATGTGGCCGACAGGATGCAGCGCGCCCAACGCCGCGTGCGTCTCGGGCGCGTGCATCGGCGATTTGATGATGCCGGGGGCCACGGCGTTGGCGCGAATGCCGCGTTTCGCGTATTCGATCGCGAGCGATTTCGTCGCCGCGTTCAGTCCGCCCTTGGTCAGCGAGGCGAGTACCGACGGCACGCCGTCGATCGCGTGATCGGCGAGCGCCGTCGTGATCGTGACGATATGCCCGCTCGACTGCTTCTCCATTTCGGCGATGGCCAACTGCGTGATGTGGAAGAAGCCGGCGAGGTTCACGCCTGTCACCGCGGCGTAGTCCTCGGCGGTATAGGACGTGAAGGGCTTCGCGACGAATATGCCGGCGTTGTTGACCAGCGTGTCGATGCGGCCGAAGCGCGCCACGCCTTCGCGGATCACGCGGCGAGCGGTGTCGGGGTCGGCGATGTCGCCGGCCACGGTGACGATGTTGGAATCGTCCGACGGTTTGATGCTGCGCGCGGTGGCGACCACGCGGTGGCCGCGCTCGCGGAATGCCTTGACGACCTCCGCGCCAATGCCTTGCGACGCACCGGTAACGACGACGACTTTTTGTGAGTTGCTCATGATCCATCTCCGAAAATGTTGAATCGGCTTTCCTGCCGATCGGGCCAGCGGCTCCGATAGGTGCCCAATCTAGGCGCATTCGCGTGAAGTTCGAATACCCGGCGCGGACAAACACTTGTGACGGACGGGAACAAATGAGGCGGGGCCGGACACGCGGCGGATGAGGGGGCGCGGCAGGTGTGGACGGGCAGAGCCGGCACGCTGGAACGTAACCGGAAGCGCGTCGTATCATGCGGTACTCCGCAGAGCTCGCAGCCAGGTCCTGCTTCGCACTTCGCGCGAGACCGATACCGCACCCACGTCCTTAAGAGACCATGCAGCGTCAGTTTGACGACCTTCTTCTCGGCAGCATCGAACTGTTCTGCCTTGCGGCGGAACTGGGCAGCTTCACGAGCGCGGCCGCCGCCGCGAGCGTCACGCCGGCGGCGGTGAGCCGCTCGGTGGCACGGCTCGAAAAGCGCCTCGGCGCGCGGCTGTTCGTCCGCACGACCCGGCAGATTCGCCTCACCGATCTCGGCAGGCGCTACTTCGAGCAATGCCGCGAGGCGCTTCGGCAACTCGCGGATGCGGAGCGGGAAGCGACCGGGCAACAGGCCACCCCTGCAGGCGTGCTGCGCATCAGCATGCCGACGCCCTACGGCCATTACCGGGTTCTGCCGTTGCTGGCTGAGTTTCGCGCGCGCTATCCGCAAGTCACGGTCGAAACGCACCTCAGCAACCGCAACATCGACTTCGCGGACGAAGGTTTCGACCTCGCCATCCGCGGACGCGCGCCGCAGGATTCGGGGCTGATCGCGCGCAAGATCGAGGATGCGGAACTGGTGGTGGTGGCATCGCCCGGCTATCTGCGCACCGCGGGCAAGCTGAAAGTGCTGGACGATCTGCTCAATCACGATTGCATTCAATACGAGTTGCCGAGCAGCGGCCGCAACCTGCCGTGGCAGTTCATTCGCGACGGCGAGAGCGTCGAGATGGTCACGCGCGGAAACTATGGATCGTCGGGCGACGTGCTCGCGGGCGTGACGTTGGCGCGTCACGGCGCGGGCCTGTTTCAGACCTATCGGTTCGTGGTCGAGAAGGACCTTGCGGACGGCACGCTGAAGGAACTGCTCATCCCCTACGGCGGGGCTTCGCGGCCGTTCATTCTGCTTTATCCGCACGCGCGGCATCTCACGTCGCGTGTACGCTGCTTCGTCGATTTCCTGATGGAGCGGCTGCAAGCGTAGCGCATCACCGGTTATCGAACGCGGCGCATCGCGGCTCACGGTGCCGGTATTGACGACAAGCTCATTTCGAAGAGGACGAGACATGACGATTCACACTGACAACCGGTCGCTGCTGCGCATACTGGGCATCGACAAGCCGATCATTCAGGCGCCGATGGCCGGCGTGAGCACGCCCGCGCTCGCGGCGGCCGTGTCGAATGCGGGCGGCCTCGGGTCGCTCGGCGTCGGCGCCATGAACGCCGAGGGCGCGCGCAAGGTGATCCGCGAGACGCGCGCGCTGACGGCGAAGCCCTTCAACATCAACGTGTTCTGTCACCAGCCGGCCATGGCCGATGCGAGCGTGGAGCGGCAATGGTTGAACTGGCTCGCGCCGCACTTCGAGCAGTACGGAGCCACGCCGCCGTCGTCGTTATCGGAGATCTACACGAGCTTCCTGGTGGACGCCGCCATGCTCCAGGTTTTTCTCGACGAAAAGCCCGCGGTGGTCAGCTTCCATTTCGGTTTGCCATCGGCTGAAGTCATCGCGGCGCTGAAGCAGGCTGGGATCAAGCTGCTCGCCTCGGCGACGAATCCGCAAGAAGCCGCGCAGGTTGCAGCCGCGGGCGTCGACGCGATCGTCGCGCAAGGTATCGAGGCGGGCGGACATCGCGGTGTGTTCGATCAGGATGCGCCCGACGACCGGCTGGGCACGTTTGCATTGACGCGGCTGCTGGTCAGGGAATTCGATCTGCCGGTGATCGCCGCGGGCGGCATCATGGACGGCGCGGGCATCGCCGCCGCGCTCGCGCTGGGCGCGCAGGCCGCGCAACTCGGCACCGCGTTTGTCGCGTGCCCCGAAACCTCGATCGACGAAGGCTACCGCCGCGCCCTGCTCGGCGAGCCGGCTCGCCACACCATGTTCACCACGGCCATTTCCGGGCGTCTCGCGCGCGGCATGGTGAACCGGCTCACGGAACTCGGCGACGACCCACGTTCACCGAGGCCGCCCGCGTATCCGATCGCATACGACGCGGGAAAGGCGCTGCATGCGGCAGCCAAGGCCAAGGGCGAATTCGGCTACGGTGCGCAGTGGGCGGGGCAGGCTGCGGCGCTCGCCAAGTCGTTGCCCGCAGCGGAACTGTTTGCCGAGCTGGAGCGCGAGTTGAAGGAAAGCGTGAGGCAGTTGGCGCAGTGGGCGGGCTAACGCGCGACATGTCCTGCCATTCACGCGCTCACTTCGTGCCGGGCTGATTCGGCGGCGGCAATGCCGGATCGAGTTTGGACGATTCCCGGACGAGTTGATCCGTCAACGCGGCCGCAACCGGATTCGGACCGCGGCGGGACCGATCGTCACGGACGAGAGGCGGCGCCGACGGCGACGGCGGCGGCAATGAAGGATCGAGTTTCGCCGACTCCTTGACGAGCTGATCCGTGAATGAGGACGCCACCGCGTTCGATCCTGGGTTCTGCCGGCTCGTGTTGTCACGCGCGCGTGCGCTGGGCGGCACGCTGCCCGGCTTCGCGGCGACGGAGGCCGAAGCCTCGACCGGCGCCGGTGCCGGCGCTCGCGCGAGTTCCTGACGCGGCTGTGTCTTGGGCTGCGGCGCTTGCACGGGGCGCTTTGCTGACAAATCGGTTTCAGGCGCGATGCTACCGACCTGCGACTGCGACTGCGACTGCGACTGCGACTGCGACTGCGACTGCGTCGGGGCGCGGGCCGCGATGTCCTTGGACGGCGCTGGCTGCATCGTGCGTGCGGCGTTGTTCGTGGCTGGCGCGGGCTGCACCGTGCGGGCCGCAGTGTCCACGCCTGACGCGGGCTGCGCCGTGCCGGCCACGCTTCCCGCGGTGATATGCGTGCCGTCCAGTCGGGAGCCGGCCGTTGCCGTGGTGGCGGTGGCGTCGGCGGGCGGCGCCGACTGGTCTTCGTTGTGTGTCAGGAAGTAAGCGCCGAACGCGACCTCTGCAAGCACCAACGCAACCACCAATACTTTTCCGGTATTCCTCATATTAACCAACGGGTCGTTCAGGCAAATTCAATGCGCCCATGATAACCATTTGCCCGCCGCGAACGTCAACGCTGGTTTGTAACGTGACGTTGCAGCGGCGAGCCGACGCGGCCCATTGTCTTCGTCACGCGTGCGCCTGAAAGCGCATCACGCCGAGCGTCGAGCGGATAAGGCTGCATCGGCGTCACACGGCGACACGAGAGGCTCGCGAGGCCGTCAGCGTGTAAACTGCTGACTTTTTCGCTTCCGGTGGTATGTTGCAAATCCTCCCGCGCACAGTTTTCAGCGGCCCGGCGCTCATCCGCCTGCTGGCTCGCCTGACGGATGCCGACGTTCCCGAATCCAGGCAATCGCTTTCAGACCGGCTCAGCCAATGGCTCGGCTGGACCGACGCGATTGCGCTGTCCTCGGCGCTGAACGGCAATCCGCCCGCGGTGGCCTCTGGCGCGCGCGCTTTCGGCAGCGCCGACGAGGAAGAATGCGCTCGCGTGCGCAGTTCGTTGGCGAAGGCCATCGCGGGCGACAGCGTTCTCGCCACGGCGAAGCGGCGCGCACCCGCGCCGGCGTCCGCGCCTAGTGCCGCCACGGATACGGCAGTCGACTACGCGGTGTTCCGTCAACGCTATCTCTCGCTGCAGCAGACGATGGAGACCGGCATCGGCACTTTGCGCGGCCGTCTGCGGGGCATGCTGGCCGCGCGCACGCCCGCGATGGCGCGGCTCGCGTTGGTGGATGCGGTCATGGAGCGTGCGCTCGCCGAGCGCGAGCGGGGTGTGCTCGGCGCGGTGCCCGGATTGCTCGCCGGGCATTTCGAGCGCTTGCGCGTGGCGGAGCAAGCGGCGCTGGCCGAAGCCAACGCCAACGCCAACGCCCCGGCGCTCACATCGGCACACATCCCCGGCGCATGGCTCGACGTATTCCGCAAGGACATGCAGAGCGTCCTGCTTGCCGAACTGGATGTTCGTTTTCAACCGGTCGAAGGGTTGCTCGCCGCCCTTCGCGCCAGCTAACTGGGACACTATGTCCAGATATCGTATCGACCTCGTTGTGTTTTTGGCCGGCCTCGCCGCCGTGTGCTGGATCGCTGGCGGCTATGTCGTTTCGAACCCGCTGGCGCTGGCCGTCACGCTGTTGATCGGCGCCTGTTACCTCGCGGGCGCGTTCGAACTGCGACGCTATAGCCAGGCCACGTCCAGCCTGACGCGTGCCGTCGCGGATCTGTCCGCGCCGCCGTCGAGTCTAGGCGCGTGGCTCGACGCCCTGCATCCGAGCTTGCGCAATGCGGTGCGCCTGCGCGTCGAAGGCGAGCGCGTGGCGCTGCCGGGGCCGGCGTTGACGCCGTACCTCGTCGGCTTGCTCGTGCTGCTCGGCATGCTCGGCACGCTGCTCGGCATGGTGGCGACGCTGAAGGGCACCGGCATGGCGCTGGAAAGCGCGACCGACCTACAGGCGATTCGTGCTTCGCTGGCCGCGCCGGTGAAGGGCCTCGGCTTCGCATTCGGCACGTCGATCGCGGGCGTGGCCACCTCCGCGATGCTCGGGCTGCTGTCCACGTTGTGCCGGCGCGAGCGGCTGCACGCGGCGCAACTGCTCGACATCGAGATCGCCACGACCTTGCGTAGCTACTCGCGAAGCCATCAGCGCGAAGAGGCCTTCAAGCTCCTGCAGCGCCAGGCGGACGTGATGCCCACGCTGGTCGACCGTCTGCAAACGATGATGGCGGCCATCGAGCAGCAGAGCCTGGCATTGAACGAACGGCAGATCGCCAGCCAGGACGCCTTTCACGGCAAGACCGAGGCCGCATACCTGCGGCTCGCCTCGTCGGTGGAGCAATCGTTGAAGGCGAGCGTCGCCGACAGCGCCCGCGCCGCGAGCGCGGCGTTGCAGCCCGTGATGGAGGCCACGATGGCGGGCCTCGCGCGCGAGACGGCGGCGTTGCACGACACCGTCACGCATGCCGTGGAGCGGCAGTTGAACGGACTGTCGAGCGGTTTCGAAGCGACGACCACGACCGTCGCCGACATCTGGAACAAGGCGTTGGCGGAACACCAGCGGTCGAGCGAAGCGTTGGCCGGGCATCTGCGCGCGTCGCTGGACCGCTTTACCGAGACCTTCGAGCAACGCTCGGCCGGCCTGCTGGATGGCGTTTCCGCGCGGCTGGAAGCGACCGCGGGCGACGTGTCGCAAGCGTGGAACGCGGCGCTGTCGCGGCAGGAAAGCGCCGGCGAAAAGCTCGCGGCTCAGAACCAGCAGGCTCTCGCGGCGGCGGCGGCGACTTTCGAGCAGCATTCGGCTGCGCTGCTGCGCACGGTCGGCGAGTCGCATGCGGACTTGCAGAGCGCCTTGGCGTCGCGTGACGAGCAGCGGCTCGCGGCGTGGACCGAATCGCTCGGTTCGATCGCCGCCACGTTGAGCAAGGAATGGGAGCAGGCCGGCGCGCGCAGCGCCAGCCGGCAACAGGACATGTGCGATACGCTGGCTCAGACCGCGCGCGACATATCGGCCCAGACGCAGGCGTACGCGAGCAGCACGATCGCCGAGATCGACCGCCTCGTGCAAGTGGCTGCCGAGGCCCCGAAGGCCGCGGCGAACCTGCAGGCGGAACTGGCGTCGCGCGACCAGCAGCGGCTCGCGGCATGGACCGAATCGCTCGGTTCGATGGCCGCGACCTTGCGCGCGGAGTGGGAAAAAACCAGCACGCACGCCGCCAGCCGCCAACAGGAAATCTGCGACGTGCTGGAGCGCACCGCGCGCGACATATCCGCTCAAACGCAGGCGCAGGCGAGCGAAACGATCGCGGAGATTGCACGGCTCGTGCAGGCCGCGTCGGAAGCGCCCAAGGCCGCGGCGGAAGTCGTCGCGGAACTGCGCCAGAAGCTCTCCGACAGCATGGTCCGCGACACCGCGATGCTGCAGGAACGCAGCCGTCTGCTGGAAACGCTGGAAACCTTGCTCGATGCCGTGAACCATGCGTCCACGGAACAGCGCACCGCCGTCGACGCACTGGTCGCCACATCGGCGGATCTTCTGCAGCGTGTCGGCACGCAGTTCACCGAGAAGGTCGAGCTCGAGACCGGCAAACTCGGTGCCGTCGCCGCGCAGGTCACCGGCGGCGCCGTCGAGGTGGCGAGCCTGGGCGAAGCGTTCGGCATGGCCGTGCAGACTTTCGGCGCATCGAACGACAAGCTGGTGGACCACTTGCAGCGGATCGAAACCGCGCTCGACAAATCGCTCGCGCGCAGTGACGAACAGCTTGCCTATTACGTCGCGCAGGCGCGCGAAGTGATCGACCTGAGCATGATCTCGCAGAAGCAGATCGTCGAGGAGTTGCAGCAGCTTGCCGGTCAGCGGACTTCAGCCGGAGCCGAGGCGGCATGAACGAGGAAATCGACGGCGGCGTGGAGCAGACGGCGCCGATCTGGCCTGTTTTCGGCGACTTGATGTCGGTACTGCTCGGCGCGTTCGTGCTGATTCTGGTCGGCGTGATCGGCGTGGAGATGGAGCTTTCCAGCAAGCTGGAGCAGGAGGTCAAGCAGCGTCAGGTGGAAACGCAGCGCCGCATGACGCTGGAGCAGGCGTTGGCCGGACCGCTGGCGGCGGGGCGGGTGACGCTCGTCAACGGGCGCATCGGCATCAACGGCAGCGTGCTGTTCAAGCTGAACTCCGATCAGTTGCAGCCCGAGGGCCGGGAGGTGTTGAAGAGCCTGGCCGCGCCGCTCTCCGCCTGGCTCAAGACGCGCGACGAAATCCTGATGGTGAGCGGCTTCACCGACGACCGCCAGGTGCGCGACGGCAATCGCCGCTTCGCCGACAACTGGGAGTTGTCCGCGCAGCGCGCGTTGACGGTGACGCGTGCGTTGATCGACGAAGGCGTGCCTTCGGCGTCCGTGTTCGCGGCCGCGTTCGGCTCCGGGCAGCCCGTCAGTTCGAATGCCGACGAGGACGGCCGGGCCAGGAACCGGCGCGTGGAAATAGCGCCTGTGCCGAGGCCGTCGAGCGCGACGGTGAAGTCCCGTGAGTAGGGGCGGCGACAGTGGCCGCGATAGTGGCGGTGATAGTCGCGACGCAGGCGCGGTCCGCGCGACGCTCGACGCCTGGCGCGAGCGCGGCGCCGATCGCGTGAACCCGATCCGCTTTCATTTCATCGAGGCGCTGGAACGGCGCGCAGCCGGCCACGGCGGCGAGGCGCGCCGTATCCTCGACGACCGGCTGTCGACACTGCTTGCGGACTATGCGGGCGATCTGGAGCGGCGGGCCGCATCGGCGGTCGACGAGGCGCGCGGCGCGGCATCGCCGGGTGCGTCCCCTCATGAATCGCTTGCCGGGTTGATCGCGTACATCGGCGGCATTCATTCGGCGGTGCATGCCTCGGGCCCCGCCGCGTCGCGCTCCGCCGCATACCCGGAACTGGAGATGCTCGACTACTTCCGCGAGCTTGCCTCCAGGGCTCGCACCGAAAAGCAGTTGCGGCAATCGCTTGAACAGGTGCCGGGGAATGCGGGGCCGCTCAATTCGAGCAGTCTCGTGCATCGGTCGCTTTCGCTGATGCGTGAACTCTCGCCGGGATATCTCAAGCAGTTCCTGTCCTATGTCGACGCATTGTCGTGGATGGAGCAGATGACCGGCGGCGCGGCGGCGGGAAAGGACGCGCCGCGCGCGGCGAGCGCCGGCAAGAGTGCGCGCGGAAAATCGCGCTAGCGGTTCGCCCGTGATTGCGTGGCCGACGATCGTCCGAACACCAGCAACGTGATCGTCAAAACGCAAAAGCCCGCTCCCGCGTAAAAAGTCGCCGTGGCGCCCACGCGATCCCACAAGGCGCCCGCGATCACGCTGGACGCGAGCGTCACCATGCCGCTGAACAGATTGAAGAAACCGAAGGCCGTGCCGCGCAAGTGCGCGGGCGCGGTTTGCGCGACCATGGTGGCGAGCAAGCCCTGCGTCATCCCCATGTGCAAACCCCACAGCGCGACGCCCACTAGCACCATGCTCCAGTGCGCGCCATGCGCGAGCACCACGTCGGCGGCGATCAAGGCGACGAGGCCGGCGATCAACAGGCGCGTGTGGCTCGTCGTATCCGCGAGCTTGCCGAACGGATACGCGGACAGCGCGTACACGATGTTCATCGCCACCATCACGAGAGGAACCAGCGCAACCGGCACGCCGCTGCCCATCGCGCGCAAGACCAGGAACGCTTCGCTGAAGCGCGCCAGCGCGAAGACCCCGCCCACCACGACCACCCACCAGTAGCCGCCGCCGAGCTGCTTCACGCTTTCCCAGCGAATCGGATTGACCCGCTTCGCACCCGGCTCGCGCGCCGGTTCCTCGACGCCGAAGGCCAGCAGCGCGACCGCGAGCAAACCGGGAATCACGGCGAGCCAGAACGCAAGCCGGAAGTTATCCGCCCACGCGAGCATGATGATGACCGCCAGCAGCGGTCCGAGAAACGCGCCGACCGTGTCGAGCGATTGGCGCAGTCCGAACGCGGCGCCTCGCAGATGGGGCGGCGTGACGTCGGCCACCAGCGCGTCGCGCGGCGCGCCGCGAATGCCCTTGCCGACCCGGTCCAGAACGCGCGCCGTCACGACGATGCCGATGCTGGGCGCGATCGCGAACAGTGGCTTGCTGAGCGCGCCGAGACTGTAGCCGGCGACGGCGAGCCATTTGCGATTGCCGAGGTAATCGCTGAGCGTGCCGGAAAACACCTTGACCGCGGGAGCGGTGGCTTCGGCGACGCCTTCGATCAGGCCGATCGTCGTCGCGCTCGCGCCGAGGCTCGCCATGAGGAACATCGGCAACAGGCTATGGACGATCTCCGACGACACGTCCATCAACAGGCTGACGAAGCCCAGCACCCAGACACTGCGTGGAATGTGCTGAAGAACGCGCGGGCGCGGGCGGGTTTGCATCGACATGGTCCTCGGGAAGTGTGGACTCGTTGCGTCAAACCTCACGCCGACGCTCGGAGTTCCGACCGTCAGCGTGGCAGCAGGTCTGAAGCGCTGTCAATGATAATCGCCGCGCGCGTCGGTTCCGGTCCGCTCCCGTCGGCGTTCGGGCTATGCGCGCACGTACCGTCGCGCTGCCCCGCCTGTTCCCTCGCGCGTGCGTTGTGTGCCGCCGCCCAGATAAGCATCGCGCAGGACATCGAGCTCCAGCAGCGCTTGCGCCTTCCCATGCGCAACCACCCGGCCGCCTTCGAGCACGTAACCGGATTGCGCATAGCTCAGCGCGATCGCGGCGTTCTGCTCGGCCAGCAGAAAACTCACACCGTCGTCGCGATTGAGCGCCGCCACCGTCTCGAAGATTTCCTCGACCACTTGCGGCGCGAGCCCCATCGACGGTTCGTCGAGCAGCACCAGCGAAGGCCGCGCCATCAACGCGCGGCCGATCGCGACCATCTGCTGTTCGCCGCCCGACGCGTAGCCCGCCAGCGTCGCGCGGCGCTCCCTGAGCCGCGGAAAGATGCCGTAGATGCGTTCGAGCTCCGTTTCGAGTTCGGCGCGTTTGGGCCGCCGCACGAACGCGCCCAGCCGCAGGTTGTCTTCCACCGACAAATGCGCGAAACAACGCCGCCCCTCCAGCACCTGGACGAGCCCGCGTTCGGCGAGCGTCCACGGATCGGCGTGGGTGATCGCTTCGCCGCGATACGCGATGCGCCCCGACGTGAGCTCGCCGCGCTCCGCGCGCAGCAGACTGGAGACCGCCTTCAGCGTGGTCGTCTTGCCCGCGCCGTTGCCGCCCAGCAAGGCGACGATCGCGCCGGACGGCACGCTCAGCGACACGCCGCGCAATGCCGGTATCAACTGGCTGTACGTCACCGCGATGTCGTCGACTTCGAGGATCGGGGCGGCGCTCATGCTCAGATATCCTTGCCGCAATCGCGCGGCGTAATGCCTTTCTCCTTCGCGTAGGCATTCGCCGACTTCTCGATGATCGGACGCAGCAGCGCGCGGTCGGCCTGCACCCAGCCGCTGATCACCTTCCATTGCTGGCCGTCCCATTGCTGAAAGCGCACGGCGCCGCCGCCTTCGTGATCGGCGCACGACAGTTTCAGCGGCTGAACCAGACCATACGCGCCGAGCTGCTTCAGGCGCGCGTCGTCGAGATTCAGATGCTCGAAGCCCCAGCGCACCTGTTCGCCCGTCAGCGGCTTGTTGCCGAATTTCGCCTGCGCCACGCGCAACGCCTCGACATTCAGAATGCCGTTGACGACGCCCAGGTTGTAGTACACCGTGCCGAAGCGCGCCGGGTCCTTCAGATTGCCGTTGCCCGGCTTGATCACGTACTGGTCGATCGCTTGAATCACCGGGAAGCCGGTGCCCGACGGATGCGTGGTGATCGAGATGAAGCCCTTGGCGGCGTCGCCCGCCGGACGCGCGTCCTCTTCCGAGTTGCTCCAGATGTTGCCGATGATGTGATCGGCCGGGAAGCCCACCTTTTGCGCGGACTTCAACGCGACCGGATTCATCACGCCCCAGCCGCGCAGAATCACCCAGTCGGGCTTGATCCGATGGATGGTGAGCCACTGCGAGCCTTGCTCGTTACCCGGATGCGGCACTTCGATCTGCGTGAGTTCGAAGCCGTATTTTTTCGCGAGCGTATCCAGCACCGGAATCGTCTCGCGGCCATAAGGCGAGCCGTGATAGAGCACGACGATCTTCTTGCCCTTGAGCTGAGTCAGTCCGCCGGATTGCTGGCCGATGTAATTGACGATCGCGGAGACTTCGCTATACGGATTGAGTTGCAGCGGGAACACATAGGGGAATACCGCGCCGTCCGTCGAATCCGTGCGGCCGTGGTTGATCGTGACGAGCGGAATCTTGTCCACGGACGAACGATCGAGCGTGGCGTAGGCGATGCCGACCGAGAGCGGATTGGTCGCCGCCGCCGGCGCGCCGTTCAGGCCGCTCTTCAGCCGCTCATAGCACTCCACGCCCTTTTCGACCACGTACTCGGTTTCGCATTCGCTCCACGTCAGCTTGACGCCGTTCACGCCGCCGTCGCGCTTGTTGACGAGGTTCATATAGTCGATGAAGCCGCCGAAGAAGCCGCTGCCGCCAGCCGCATAAGGACCGACGCGATAGCTTTGCAACGGGAAGTATTCCTCGCCCGCGGCTTGCGCGTTGGAAAAGGGCGTGGCGCCGAGCGCAAGCAGCAGGCTCGCGGCGGCGAGGCGCGCTGACAGGCGCGCTGACGTTCCGCGCCTTTTGAAGGAGTCGATGAAATTCATACGGGGTTAGACCTTGATTAATGAAGCAGTGAAATGAAGCAGTGAAATGAAGAGCGACGAGCGAGGCAATGCAGCCGGCTTCACGCGCGCAACGGCCAGTCGCGCAGCCGGTTCCGCGCGGTCTGGACCAGTCGCGCGAGGCCGTCCGGTTCCTTGATGAGAAAGACGATGATGAGCGTGCCGAAGAGGATCTTCTGCAGGTTCTGCAACTGGCCGGCCTCGATGCCGACGCTGGCGAGCGCGCCCGCCGCATGCGAGAGCAGTATCGGCAGCAGCACGATGAACGCGGCCCCCAGGAAATTCCCGCCGATGCTGCCCATGCCGCCGATGATGATGATGAACAACACCTGAAACGACAGATTCAGATCGAAGCCGTGCGGCTCCACCGTGCCGAGATAGGCGAATGCCCACAGCGCGCCGGCGATGCCGAGCACGAACGAACTGAGCGCGAACGCGAGCAGTTTGGTGCGGCCCACCGGAATGCCGATCACGCGCGCGGCGGTGTCCATGTCGCGCACGGCCATCCAGCGCCGGCCGAGTTCGCTGCGCACGAGACTGGACGCCATCGCGAAGACAATCGCCACGACGCTCAGCACGAGCAGATAACGCGCCGCGGGCGTGGCGATTTTCAGGCCGAACGCGGAGAGCGCGGGCGCGCTCAACACGCCGGAACTGTCGTTGTTCGAAAACCAGCTCACCCGCGTAAAAATCCATTCGACGAGGAATTGCGCGGCCAGCGTCGAGACGATCAGATAGAAGCCCTTGATGCGCAGGCTCGGCAGGCCGAACAGCGCGCCCACCGCGGCGGTGATGAGTCCGCCGAGCAGCAGGTCGACGGCGAGCGGCAGCGCCGGCGCTCGCACCAGCAGGTTGTAGGTGGCGTAGGCGCCGACCGACATGAACGCCGCCGAGCCGAGCGAGAGTTGTCCCGCGTAACCGGTGACGAGGTTCAGCCCCAGACCCGCCAGCGACAGCACGAGGAAGGGAATCAGGATCGCGCTGAGCCAGTAGTCGTTGCTCAGGCGCGGCACGGCGACGAACGCGATCAGCGCGGCTAATGCGATCAGCGCGAGTAGCGCGCCGCCCGACAGCCTGAGCAGCGACGAGCGGCGCGGCGGCGCGCCCGGCTTGCGCGATACGCTCGCGTTGGATTGAAGAGACGACACGGTTGGCCTCGCACTCACGTTCACACCCGTTCCACGGCGGGTTCGCCGAACAAACCGGCAGGGCGCGCGAGCAGGAACAGCATCGCGAGCAGATAGGGAAACCAGTTTTCGATGCCGCCGCCGAGCAGCGTGCCGACGTAGACTTCGGCGAGCTTCTCCGACGCGCCGATCAGCAGCCCGCCGACGATCGCCCCGCCGATCGACGAAAAGCCGCCGATGATCAACACCGGCAGCGCTTTCAGCACCACGAGCGACAGCGAGAACTGCACGCCGAGCCGCGCGCCCCACAGGAGTCCCGCCACCAGGCTGACGAAGCCGGCGAGCGCCCACACGATGGCCCAGACGCGCGGCAGCCGCACACCGACCGCCAGCGCGGCGAGCGGGTCGTCGGCGACGGCGCGCAACGACAAGCCGAGCCGCGTTCGCCGGGTCAGCAGCGACAGCGCCAGCACCAGCGCACCGGCGGTTGCCGCCGCGAAGATGTCGAACTGGCTGATCATGACGCCGGCGAGATTCAAAGGCTTGTCGTCGATGCCGAGCGCGAGGCCATGCACCTGCGCGCCCCAGAAGAGTTGCGCGGCGCCTTCGAGAATGAAGCTCAGGCCGAGCGTCGCCATGAACAGCACGATGGGCGGCCGGTTCACCAGAGGCCGCAACACGAGGCGGCCGATCAGCACCGCGATCAACACGAGCGCCGCGAGCGTCACGCCGAAGGCGAGCACCGGATTCACCTGCCGTTCGACGAGGCTCACATAGGTCAGTGCGCCGAACAGCACCATCGAGCCCTGCGCGAAATTGAACACGCCGGACGCTTTGTAGATCAGCACGAAGCCGATCGCGACCATCGAATACATCACGCCCGCCAGCAAGCCGCCGACGAGCACTTCGAGAAAAAATTCCATGTTGTCGAGTCTCTCAATGACGGGTGCCGAGATAGGCGGCCAGCACGTCCGGGTTGCCGCGCACGTCGGCGGGCGCGCCATCGGCGATCTTCTTGCCGTAATCGAGTACGACCACGTGATCCGACAGGTCCATCACCACGCCGATGTCGTGCTCGATCAGCACGACCGTCACGCCGAATTGCCTGTTGGCGTCGAGCACGTAGCCGGCCATCGCGCGCTTTTCGTCGGCGTTCATGCCGGCCATCGGTTCGTCGAGCAGCAGCAGGCGCGGCTCGGCGGCGAGCGCGCGGGCCAGTTCGACGCGCTTTTGCACGCCATAGGGCAAGGTGCCGACGGCGGTGTGCCGGAAGCGCTGCAAATCGAGTGCTTCGATCACCACTTCCGCATAGCGACGCTGCGCCGTTTCATCGCCGCGCGCGCGGCCGACGCGCAACGTCTGTTCGAGCCACGTGCTGCGCCGATGCAGATTGCGGCCGGTCAGCACGTTGTCCAGCACGCTCATCCGGCGAAACAGCGCGATGTTCTGAAACGTGCGCGCAATGCCGCTGTGCGCCGCGTGATACGGGTTCATGCGCCGATAAGCGTTGCCGTCGAAACGCACGCTGCCGTGCTGCGGCCGATACACGCCGTTGATCACGTTGAGCAGCGAGCTTTTGCCCGCGCCGTTCGGACCGATCAGCGCGCAGATTTCCCCGGCTTGCACGTTGAAGCTGATGTCGGTGATGGCTTTGACGCCTTTGAACGACAGCGAAATATGGTCGAGCGAGAGCAGCGCGTGAGTGGATCGAGTCATTTAAGGTTGGGTCATGCGTCAGTAGGCCGGTTGTTCAGACGCGCGGTCAGCCGCATGGCGTTGCGGCGTTTCCGGCTGTGCGCGTTGTTCGACGCGTTGCCAGTCGCTGTGATCCGGCCACGCGCGGACCGGTACGCGTAGCGCATCGAACAGCGCTGCGGTTTTAGCGTCGAGCGGCGGGCCGATGACGAGCGCCGCATGCGTGCGTGAAAAACCGATCACTTCGCGCAACGGCCGCGTGATGAGCCACCACGTCAGCGTGCGGATGAGCGGGCCGAACGGACCACGCTGCCCGCGTAGAGCGCGATCGATCAGGCGGCGGCGCCATGAGCGCTCGCCGGGCAAGCGGTCGTCCACGAGTTGCGCCACGCGGGCGTAGGTGTCGCGCGTGCCGGCGACGAGCGTCGGTGCGAGTTCGCGGCGGTCGTTATCGCGCGTGGCGAGCGACTCGGGAAAGTTCAGGCGGAAGCCGCTCAGCACCCACGGCGCGATCAGATAGCGCTCCTGCGAAGCGGCGGCAAACGCGCGCGCGGCGAAGGCTTCGTCGTTCGCGTGCAGCTTCTCGGTGTCGACCAGATGCCGCGCTTCGCGCACCAGCGTCGCGTGAGTGAAGCGCTGTTCGACGAGGTGCCCGTCGTCATTCAGCCGCACGAAGGCGAACGCATCGCCGTGCGGCAGCGCGGCCGGTGCGAAGCCTTCACGACTCGCGAGCGCCAGCGCGCGATAGTCGATCACGGCGGGATGCGGATGCGGCGTGAGATGGCGCGGGTTCGCGTCGATCACTTGCAACGCCTGTTCCTGCGCCAGCAGACGGTCGACCTGACGGTCGTCCTCGGCAAGCACGAAACGCGGGGCGAGATGCGTGAGCGCGGCGCGCAACGCGGCGTCGCCGAGTTGCGGGTCGAGCGGTATCGCCACGCCGCCGCTCCACTGCGCCGCGAGCGACAGCAGCAATGCCTGCTCGCGCGGCTGGCTCACGAGCAGTAGCGCGTCGCCCGCCGCAAAGCCTCGCTGCGCGAGGCCCGCCGCGAGTTGCTCGACCGCCGCGGCGACCTCTCGCCACGACAGCGCGTGCCACGCGCCCAGCCGCTTGTGCCGCAACGCAAGAGCATGCGGCCGATGCCGCGCCTGATGGCGCAGCCAGTCCGGCAGCGTCGAGGGTTGCGCGCCCGTCATGATCACGCGGCCTTGGCCTGTTGCTTGCGTTCGAGTTCGCGCACCAGCGGCAGAACGCGTTTGCCGAAGTACTCCACCTCTTCGATGAAATGGAGAAATCCGGTCAGCACCAGATCCACGCCAATCGATTTCAATTCGACGATGCGCTCGGCGATCTGCTGCGGCGTACCGATGAGATTGGTGCGGAAGCCGTCGTTGTACTGCACGAGGTCTTCGAAGCTCGATTTGGCCCAATTGCCTTCGCCTTCCGGCGAAGCCGCGCCCGCCTGCCTGGCGGCATCGCCGAACGCATGCACGGCTTCGACGTGCGCATGCCTGATGATGTCGTCGAGCACCGCTTTGGCTTCTTCCTCGGTATCGCGCGCGATCACGAAGGCGTTCACGCCGATGCGCACCTTGTGATTGTTTTTCGCCGCCTTCGCCTGAATGTCGTCGATTTGCGCCTTCAGGTTCTCCGGCGTATTGCCGTTGGTGAAGTACCAGTCGGACACGCTCGCGGCGTTGTCGCGGGCGGCGCGCGAACTGCCGCCCTGGAAGATCTCGGGATGCGGCTTTTGCACCGGCTTCGGACTCAGCGTGTAATCGTTGAAGCGGTAGAAGTCGCCCTTGAAGGTGAAGTGGTCCTGCGTCCAGATGCCCTTGAGCGCCTGAATGAATTCGTTCGAGCGCCGATACCGTTCGTCGTGTTCGAGCCACGGCTCGCCGATCGCGGTGAACTCGCCTTTGAACCAGCCGCTCACGACGTTGATTGCAATGCGCCCATTCGAAATGTGGTCGATGGTCGCCAGTTGCTTGGCGACGACCGCGGGATGCCAGGGTCCGGGCAGGATCGCGGCCAGCACCTTGAGTTGGGTGGTCGCGTGCAACAGCGCCTGGCTGAAGGAAACCGATTCGTGCTGATGCTCCGCGCCGTAGCCGGCGGTAAAGCGAATCTGGCTCAGCGCGTACTCGAAACCCGCCTGCTCGGCGGTTTGCGCGAGCTTCTGGTTGTATTCGAGACTCCAGTCGGTGCGTTGCTCGATCGTGCTGACGACCAGGCCGCCGCTGACGTTGGGCACCCAGTAGGCGAACTTGAGGGCGTCGTCGTGAGAATGGGTGTGGCTCATGATGTTCCTGGTGATTGAATGAAGGAGGTTAGGCAGCCAGCGTTGCCGCTCGCGAGGAATAGGCCGGAAGGCGTCCCGCATGCAGCCACGGCAGCGCGCGTGTCACGGCGAGCGCGATGCGCTCTTTCAGCGCGGCGCTTGCGATGGCATGGCCGTCGAAATCCGCATCCGACGCATAGACGCCGATCGGCAGCGTGCGAGCCTGAAAGAAGCTGAAGAGCGGCCGCAGTTGATGATCGATCACCAGCGCGTGACGCTCGCTGCCGCCGGTTGCCGCGAGAAGGACGGGCACGTCGAACAGCGCCTCGTGATGCACGAGATCGAACAGATGCTTGAAGAGCCCGGTATACGAAGCGCGATAGACAGGGCTCGCGGCGATGATCAGATCGGCCGATTCGATCGCCTTGATCTGCGCTTCGACGTCGGCGGGAAGCTGCGCGCGCAGCACGGCGCCGGCGAGTCGCGGCGCGATCTGGCCGAGTTCGACGAGGTGCGTGTCGATCGGCAGCGCGTCGCCGAGCGCCGCGAGCAGGCCCTCGACCACGGCCAGCGTGCGCGATGGCCGTTGCAATCCGCCGGAAACCGCGACCACGTTCAATCTGTTGCTCATGCGAACGATCCTTTCAATGGGAAGCGAATCAAATAGGGAGTTCGGCTTATTGAGCGAATAGCGTGCCATTCGCCGCTGCCGGCGCGAGCTGTACTTTGGGGCGGTCGCGCGTTTCGGCCCGATGGCGCGGCGAGTCAAATGACATAGCCGTTTGCGGCGTTTTCCCGCGCGTATATCGCGGCGGCATGGAACGATTGCAGGCGTGCGTATGAAGCTGACGAAGCAAGATGGCCTCGGCGCTGCTGCTGGAGAAGCAGTGCCGGGTTTCGGCGAGCGCAACGCGGACTTTCAGAATGCCGACAAAACCGCGTGAACGGCGTCGAGCGAAGCGTGTGTCGATGCGGAAGCGGCATTCATGACGATGCTGCTGCCAAAGAAGCAATTCGACTTTGGTTCCCACAACAAAATGCATAGGAAGTCGCGCCGGGTGTTCAGAATAGGCTGTCCGACACCGAGCTTCTACTCATGAATTCTTCATTCAATCACGTGTTGGCGGAACGCTCAGCCATTACACGAGCGGAGTCGCCGCCTTTATTGACGATGCCCGACACGCGCACGCTGACCACTTCCATCCGCGCCACCGCGCAAGTTTTCTCGGACCCGCGCTCGCTGGCGTTGCTCGAACGTATTCGCATGGTGGCGCCGAGCGACGCCAATGTCCTCGTGATCGGCGAGACCGGCACCGGCAAGGAACTGGTCGCGCGTCACGTGCATAACCTCAGCGCGCGCAGGGACCGGCCTTTCGTGGCCGTCAATTGCGGTGCGTTTTCCGAGTCGCTGGTGGAGAGCGAGTTGTTCGGTCACGAGAAAGGCGCGTTCACCGGCGCGTTTTGCGCGAAGCCCGGCTGGTTCGAGGCGGCCAATGGCGGCACGCTCTTTCTCGACGAGATAGGCGACCTGCCGCTTTCGATGCAGGTCAAGCTGTTGCGCGTGTTGCAGGAACGCGAAATCGTGCGGCTGGGCTCGCGCCGGAGCATTCCTATCGACGTGCGCGTGCTGGCGGCCACCAACGTGCATTTGCAGGACGCGGTGGCGGCGGGTCATTTCCGCGAGGATCTGTTTTATCGCCTGAACGTGGTGCATCTGGCCGTGCCCACGCTGCGCGACCGGCCGGGCGATATCTTGCCGCTCGCCAGATACTTCATTGAAGAGTACAGAAACCGGCTGGGTTATGGCGCTGTCGGCATCGAGCCGTGCGCGGAGCGAAAGCTGCTGGCGCACAGTTGGCCCGGCAACATCCGCGAACTGGAAAACGTCATTCACTACGCTTTGCTCGTGTGCAGCAGCGATTCGTTGAGGGAGGGCGATTTGCAGATGTCGTCGTTCGGCGTTCAGAGCGCGCGGCGAGCGGGCAATGAGCCGGCGCCATGCACGCCGCTCGAAGGGCTCGAGGGCGCCTTGCGCAATCTGTTCGATAACGCGGAAGGCAAGCTGTT
This sequence comes from Paraburkholderia sp. DD10, assembly GCF_049177125.1. Taxonomy (NCBI): domain Bacteria; kingdom Pseudomonadati; phylum Pseudomonadota; class Betaproteobacteria; order Burkholderiales; family Burkholderiaceae; genus Paraburkholderia; species Paraburkholderia sp. DD10. The sequence goes on from NZ_CP185392.1 coordinate 806,902, forward strand.
CGAACAGATCGAAGACACCGTGATGCGGGTGGCGTTCGAGTTCTGCTATCGCAACCAGATCCAGGCCGCGAGATTGCTGGGCATTAGCCGAAACGTATTGCGCGCGCGGCTGATTCGCGCGAGACAGATTTCCGCGCAAAAGTAGCCGCGAGTTCGCGCGGCCTCGTCGCGGCGTAGCGGCGAACATCTCGCTTGACGCCGCCTGCGGACCGGCCGTCGAGCCGGTCCACGCATGATGCTCGCCGCGCCGCCGAATCATGCCGCCGACACGCCGTTGCCGATCTGCCAGATGAAAGGCGGCTCGGTGCCGTTGATTTCCCAATCGCCGACGATCCGTTCCTTGTAGATGAGCGGGTTATGCGATGCGGCGGTGCGAGCGTTGCGCCAGTGGCGGTCCAGCAGTTTGTTCTCGCTGACGCCGGATGCGCCGAGTGCGTTGAAGAGGTCGGTGGTGGCTTGCAGAATCAGCGCGGCCACCGCGACTTGCGCCTTGGCCGATTCGATTTCGGCGGCGACGTTCGCCGACTTCTCGGCTTCGCGATCCGCGCCGAAGCGCGTTTCGTATGCGCGTTGCGACGGCTCGGCCGCGCGCACGGCGGCGGCTTCGGCCGCATATACGCGCGCCGCGATTTGCCCGACCACCTGCTGCACCTGGGCGTCCTCGCTCACGCGCGGCGCGTTGCCGTGGCTGTAAACGCGGGTGCGCTTGCGGACTTCATGCGAGATGTCGCGTAACGCGGCGCGGCCCGTCCCCGCGATCACGGCGATCAGCACGAGCTGATAAAACGCGGTCTGGTATTTGAAGCGCGTCGAGAAGTCGATGATGTTTTCCTCGTCGACCACGGCATTCTCGAACACCGAGGTTCCGCTGCCCGTGGTGCGTTGGCCGAAACCGTCCCAGTCGTCGCTCTGTTTGACGCCCGGCTGGCGGGTGCTCAACGCCGCGATGACGTCGGCGCCGTTATCGTCGCGTTGCGCGTACACGTCGATCCAGTCCGCAAAGATGCTGCCCGTGCTGTAGTACTTCGTGCCGTTCACGACCCACTGGTTGCCGCGCCGCGACACACGCGTGATGACTTCGCCCAGTTTGACCGCGCCGACTTCGGTCCACGCATTGCCGACGATTTCACCATTCACGAAACGCTCGAACCATTTTTCCCGCGCGGGGCCCGGCACAGCGTTGATGCGGTCCTCGACGAAGGCGAAGTGTCCGCGCAACGCCTGCGGCAAACTCGAATCGGCTTCCGCCAGTTCGATCAGCAAGTGCACGAGTTGCGGCAGCGATGCGCCGGCGCCGCCGTATTCGGCCGGCACGCGAATGGCGCCGAAGCCCGCTTCCTTCAACCACTCGATCTGTTCGTGCGGGAGCGTGCGAGTGCGTTCGCGCTCGAGCGCGCCTGCCGCGATGCGTTCGAAAATGGGCCTGAATCTGGCGGCCAATGGCTCGTAGTCCGTGCCGCGGGAAAGCGGCAAATCTTCACGCTGGTTTTGTGATGCCATACGCCTGCTCTTGAGTCGGTGAGGGGAGGGAGCCGGAACGTTTCGAGTTCCGGCCGTATGGATTGATTTGCACGATCCATGCCATTCAGGCGAACGCTTATTGCATCGCGCCATAGAGAATGGCGCTGCGTTTCAAGCTGCTGAACTGGCAGCATTGTGCTGGCGCATTGCTCGCCCCAAAGCAGTGAATCAATGTGTGGTGGGTTGAAATGCGATTAACATTATTCAGTTTGCATATACCAATAAAAAAGTAAAGGAAAGTTTGTGCGGTGTTTCACTGTTAATGCCTGGACGCCTGTACTATATGGATCGGCGGGGACCAGCCTGGTAATCAGAGTTAGAAAAAACGTATAGGAAGCTTTTTCGTATGGTTGCCGCCTTTGCCGTTCGTGTCAGCGGCGGTGTGACGAGCCACGTGAAAAATATGAACAACTTTATTCGACCACCAGTTTCGTATCCGGCAACTGTCGTTTTCGTGGACGACAACGACAGTTATCTCGACGCGCTGCGCCGTTTCTTTCCGGATATCTCCACCAATCTGTTTTTCACGCGGCCGCAAGCGGCACTCGCGTTTATCCGTCAACATGCCCGCGCGAATTCACTGGAGTTTGCGCCGGCGTCGGCGTGTTTGAGCGAAACCGGTGTCGAGCGATTTGTCGAAACCTCGGCTGAGCGCGACATCTTGCTGCGTAAGTCGCGCTTTGCGGAGGTCGCGGCGGTCGTCGTCGATTACGACATGCCGGGGGTGAGCGGTGTCGAATTGCTCTCTTCGATATCCGACTTGCGGTGCGCGAAAGCGCTGCTCACCGGCGTCGCGGACGAGACCGTCGCGGTCAACGCGTTCAATGCCGGAATCGTCGATTTATATCTGAGAAAGACCGACGCGGAGTCGGCAAGCCGATTAACCCATTTTCTGAACGACGCCCGAGCCCGGCATTGTTCCGAAAGCGGTTGGCTGGCGTTGGGCGAAAACGGCACCACGTATTGCGATCCGAGAACGCGCAAGCTGATCGACGAGCTGGCCGCCGCCGAAGGTATCGTCGAGTACTATTGGCGTCCCGAGCAAAATGCCATTCTGATGTTCGACCGCGCGGGCAACCCGAGCGTGTTCGTCGCGTGGGCCGAGCACGACTGGATCTTGCAGGGCGAGATCGTGGCGGACGAAAACGGCCCGGCGGAACTGCTGAGACAGATCGCGGTGCGCGAGGTGATGCCGCTTTTCTGGCCGCATCTGGCCTACCGCGCGGGCGTCGAGTTCCGCATGCTGCAGCCGCGTGAAATTCCCGGCTGGCACGACGCTTACTATGGTTGGGCTCGCATCGACGCGGCCGAGGTGGGTTTGGACGTTCGAACGTTTGCGCAATGGCGCAATGAGGCGAAGCGCTAACGCTCTTCAACACGTCGAGCCCCATGTACGCCATTCCGACCGCCTTCGTGTCCGCGTTGTTCGTGGTGTTCGGGCTTTACGTACTCATCACCCAAGGCATCACACGCCTGTCCGCGCCATTCCTTTTGATGTGCGCGACGACCTTTGCGTGGCAGGGCACGTGGACATTGCTGTTCCAGACGCAAAGTCCGCACATCGCTAGCCTGCTGGTCAGGCTCGGCTATCTGTTCATTCTGTTTCTGCCCACCACGTTCTATCACTTCATTACCGAAGTGACGGCGCGGCGCCGTGAGCAGCCTGTATTGCTCGCGTCCTACGGCCTGTGCCTGGTGCTCGCGGCGCTGCTTCCAGGTGATCTCGTGGTCGCCGGCTATCGGCGGTTCTTCTTTGGTTATTATCCGGCCGCGGGGCCTTTGCATCCCTTGCACGTCGCGCAAACCGTGCTGCTTGCGGGGCGCTGCGCGCAGCTTCTTCTCGCCGCCCGCAAGAAGGCCGGCGGCGAAGCACGCAGGCGTCTCGATCTGTGCCTTGCGGGCGTGTGCCTCTATGCGTTCGCCGCAGTCGATTACGCCGTCAACTACGGCCTGCCGTTCTATCCGCCAGGCGTGCTGTTCATCGCGCTGAGCCTGGGGCTTCTCGCGATCACGATCGTTCGCTATCACCTGATTCACCCGTATGCGCTGGCGGCGACGATCGCGCACGAGATCGCGACGCCGCTCGCGACCATCGGCATGCACGCCGACGAAATCGCGAGCGTGTGGTCGCATGTGTTCAAAGGTTATCGGCTGGCCGTCACGCACGGCATTTACGACGACCAAGGGCATGCGGGGCAGTCAGAACGCATAAGCCAGCTCGCAGCGGCAATCCGGCGCGAAGTATCGGGCACCAGCGCGATGGTCGAAATGGCGCTCGCGTCTTTTACGCTCGATCGTCTGGATCGCAGCCGTTTCAGTCCGCATTCGCTGCAGCAATGTGTGGCGTCGGCGTTGGAGCGTTATCCGTTTCGCGGCGACGAACGTGCCCGCGTGACGGTGACGCCCATCGGCGCGGCCGTGCGTTTTTCGGGCTCGGATACGCTGGTGGTTTTCGTGTTGTTCAACCTGCTGAAAAATGCGTTTCATGCCATTCGCGTGAGCGGCGACGGCGAGATCACGATCAGCGCCGCAATGGAGCAGGACTTCTGCGTGCTGCGATTCCGCGACACCGGGCCCGGCATTGCGCCCGACGTATTGCCCCACATCTTCGACGCGTTCTTCTCGACCAAGCGGCACGGAAGCGGCGCGGGCATGGGCCTCGCGTTTTGCCGCCGCGCAACCGAGCTTCTGGGCGGCACGATCGAATGCAGTTCGGTGCGCGGTTCGCACACCGCCTTCACCGTGCGATTGCCGGCGCCGGGTTCAGCGGCGGACCGCGCGACGCGCGCAGCGCCGGCGCGCTCCAGGCGCCGGCGTTGATCCGTCAGGTTTAAAGGTCAAGCGCTGTCATGCGCAAGATTGCCCGCTATCAGGCATTCGTCAGCGCCGAAAACGGCAGTTCATATTCCTTCACCCGCTCGACGATCGCATCCGGGAAGCGCCTGATCTTCCGGTCTCGCCCGGCATACAGGATTTGCTGGTAGCCCTGCGAAACCTGCCGCCCGTCCACGCAGAAGCGAAACAGCAGATACGCGGAGCAGTGCCTGACCTGCACGGTGTTCAGATAGCAATCCACTCGCTGGAACGGGAAGGTTTCATGGACGTATTCCTGGTGCGCGCGTTTGGTCACGAACATGCCGTCCGATCCCAGCAGGTCATCGTGTATGCACTCGTGGAACCACCGCTCGCGGCAAACGCCTTGCCACTCGAAATAGCGCGAGAAATACGTATTCATGAAAGCATTCGAGTCCTTGAGATAAATGTCGAACGTGTGCTGGAAGGTTTTGGGTGAAGCCGTAGTCGTCGGGTTCTCTGAAAGAAGGGCGGATCCGCGGTTCAGAGCATGGGGGATTACGTCACGCATCAACATATGATTTTCCTTTCACAGGAACGGCTGCTTGTGGCAGCCACACATGCCTGCCAGTGCGGCAGGCACGTCTCATTCTGTTGGGGATTGCGGCCGCGTGGCTATTGGCCTGCAAGCGTGGAGCGCGTTGACCCTTCGATTATTTTTCAGTGGGTCAGCCGACAAAGCAGGTACACAAAAAACGGCACACTTCATGATGCAATGCCTGAACGCCGGGACTCGAATCCATTGCGCGCCAGCATCCATGCACGAGTCCGGCGCCGAGCCAGTAGCGCGCCTCTCCGCCGGCTGAATCGATGCGTTCCGCAAACACGCGCGCGTCGTCTCTTAACGGATCGTGTTCGCAGCCGATTGCGAGCGTCGGCGGTAGTCCGTCGATGCGTGTTGCATCGAGCGGTATTGTCCATGTCGGGTAGGGCCTCTGTTCTCCGCCCCAATAGAGATCGCGAAACGCGTGAACGTCGGCGAGCGTGAGCATCGGCGCGTGCGCCTCGGTTTCGCGCGCGGGCATCTGCGGTTCGATGCCGAGCATCGGATAGATCAGCGCCAGTCCGCGCACGCCTTCAACACCGTCGTCGCGCAGACGCATGGCCACGCTCGCCGCAAGATTGCCGCCGGCGCTGTCGCCCGCGAGTCGCAGAGCGCAACGCGTGGGGCAATCGAAAGGCAAGCGCCCTTGCAACGCGGCGAGCGCGATCTCCAGGCAATCTTCGTGCGCGGCGGGCGCGCGGTGTTCGGGAGCCAGCCGGTAGTCGACGGCGATCACGTCGAGCCCCGTATCGGCGGCAATGCGCGCCGTCACGATCTGATGACTGTCCAGCGAGCCGAGCACGAAGCCGCCGCCGTGGAAATACAACACGACGCCGGAGACGGCGTCATGCGCTTTTGCGCGATTCCGATAGAGCCGTAGCTTGATCGAATGGCCCGCGCGGGCGCGGAACGCGGCGTCTTGTGTCGCGACGCCCTCAGGCAAGCGAGGCGTGAACGCAGCCGCATACCGGTCGTATATTGCTCGCTGCTCGCGCAGCGCTAATGAAGCTGCATGCGCCGGATAAATCGCAGCGGTTCTTGCGACGAACGCGGCGATCTCCGGTTCGAGCATGGTCAGTGCTTTTGTGCGGCGGCATGCGCGGGCAGGCCGATCACGCGTCCCGCGAATCTTGCCGCCGGCAATACCGCATGCGCGTGCGCCAACGACTGCACACGCGCCGCCACATCGGGATCGAACGCAATCGCGCGCGGCCCGCCGGTATCCACATGCAGCAGCATCTGTTCGCCGGCCGCTACCGGTTCGACGCCATCGCCGGAGAACATCTCCAGGTAGAGATGCAAGCGCTTCGCGTCCGCCCCGAGCACGCGCATATCGACGCGAACCTGCGCGCCTTCCTTGATCTCATGCAGATAGTTGATATGCGCTTCGAGCGTATAGATCGAGCGGCCCCGCGCTTTGCGCACCGCGTCCGGTAGACCGATCTGCTCGATCAGCACGTCGGTCGCGAAGCTGAAAATCAGCATATAAAAAGCGTCGCGCAAGTGGCCGTTGTAGTCGACCCATTCGGCGCGCACGGTGTCGCGATAGCAGGGCAGTGAAGCATCTTGCGGCATGGGTCATCGTCTCCTTCATTCCCGGATGAAATGCAGCGGCGGCGGCAGTGCGCGGTCGCAATGCATCGACGCGAGGCGGCACGCCTCGCGGCATGCCGCTCCTCGCGCATCAATCGGCGGGCAGCAAGCCGTGCCGCGCCTTTACGTCGCCAATCGCCGCCAGTACGCTCGTAATGCAATCGTCGCGATAACGTTCGAGCTGCTTGATCGAGCGCGGCCCGACCTGTTCCGCCGTGCCGTCCACGACGCGGTCGATCAGTTCGTCCGTCAGCGTCGGCGCCACCAGTTTAGTCCACGGCAGTTCGAGCGCCGGTCCGAACTGCTGCATGAAATGGCGCATGCCCGCGTCGCCGCCCGCCAGCGTGTAAGTGAGGAACGTCCCCATGAACGACCAGCGGATGCCCGCGCCGAAGCGGATCGCGTCGTCGATTTCGCCGGTGGTCGCCACGCCGTCGTTCACGAGGTGCAGCGCCTCGCGCCATAGTGCTTCGAGCAAACGGTCGGCGATGAAGCCCGGCACTTCCTTGCGCACGCGCAGGGGCCGCATTGAAAGCGAACGATAGATACGCATGGCGGCGTCGACGGTTTCCGCGGCGGTTCTTTCACCGCCGAGCACTTCGACGAGCGGCAGCAGATACACCGGATTGAACGGATGCCCGACGATGCAGCGCTGCGGATTCACCGCACGCGCGTAAAAATCGCTCGGCAACAGCCCCGACGTGGACGACGCAATGATCGCCTCCGGCTTCGCCGCGCGGCTGATCTGCTCGTGCAGCGCGAGCTTCAATGCCTCGCGTTCCGGCGCGCTTTCCTGAATGAAGTCCGCGTGTTCGACGCACGCCTCGATCGTATCGACGAAGCGCAATCTCGCCGGCGACGCGCCGTCAGCGAGACCCACGCGCTCCAAGGCCGGCCATGCATTCGCCACGTTCTCGCGTAACTGTTTTTCAGCGCCGGGAGCGGGGTCCCACGCGATCACATCGAGTCCGTGCGCGAGCGCCCGCGCCACCCAGCCGCTGCCGATCACGCCCGCGCCGATGGCGGCAAATGTTTTGATATCGACGATCACTGCCATTGCTGACGTTCCTTTTTTTGCCTATGAGTTCTCAGGTTCCAAGCCGATGCGCGTTCAATGAGGCCATGCGAACGCGCCGCACGTTTCACGCGTACTGTTCCGCCGCACGCCGTTCCAACTGACGCTCGCCACGCGCGGGCAAGCCCAGTTTGCGGCGTCCTTCGGCGGGCGTCAGCACGCGGCCGCCGAGCCGTTCGACGATCTCCACCGCACGCTGTACCAGCGTGCCGTTCGTGGCATGCACGCCTTTGTCGAGCCAGATGTTGTCTTCGAGACCGACGCGCACGTGGCCGCCGAGCAGCATCGCCTGCGCGACCATCGGCATCTGCATGCGGCCTATGCCGAAGCCGGCCCATTGCGCGCCGGGGGGCAGGTTGTCGGCCATTGCTTTCATCGTCGTGGTGTCGGCGGGTGCGCCCCACGGAATGCCGAGGCAGATCTGAAACAGCGGCGGCGCGTCGAGCAAGCCTTCCTTGAGCAATTGCTTGGCGAACCACAAGTGACCGGTGTCGAAGATTTCCAGTTCCGGCTTCACGCCGAGTTCCTGGATGCGCTTCGCGCCGGCGCGCAATTGCGCGGGCGTCGACACGTAGATGTAATCGCCGTCGCCGAAATTGAGCGTGCCGCAATCGAGCGTGCAGATTTCCGGCAGCAGTTCCTCGACATGCGCGAGCCGCGTCAAGCCGCCCACCAGATCGGTGTTGACGCCGAAGCGCAGCGGATCTTCACCGGGGCCGATCTCCAGATCGCCGCCCATGCCCGCCGTCAGATTGATGATGACGTCGGTGCCCGACGAGCGGATGCGGTCGACCACCTCGCGATAAAGCCGTGGATCGCGGCTGCCGCGGCCGGTTTGCGGATCGCGCACATGGCAATGCGCGACGGTGGCGCCGGCTTTCGCGGCTTCGATGGCGGCCTCGGCGATCTGCTTCGGCGTGACGGGAATGGCCGGATGCTTGCCGACGGTGTCGCCTGCGCCGGTGACCGCGCAGGTCACGATGACTTCATGATTCATGCGTGCGAGTCCCTCTGTTCTGTGAATTGAAATGCGCGATTGAAAAGCTCAAAGCCCGAGATAAGCCTTCACTGCCGGCAAGCCGTCTTTACCGTCGTAGGTCTTGACCCCGGCGAGCCAGGCGTCGAGTACTTGCGGGTTCTTCTTCAGATACGCCTTGGCGGCTTCGGCGGGCTTTTCCTTGTTCATGACCGACTGCATCACGACGTTTTCCAGTTGCGTCGAAAAGCGCAGATTGCTCACGAGCTTGCCGGCGTTCGGGCAGCGTGTCAGAAAGTCGGGGGACGTCAGCGTGTAAACGCGTGCTTCGCCGTCGTTCGGACCGAATACGCCGTCGCTGCCGGTGAGGTATTTCATGTCGATCTGAATGTTCATCGGATGCGGTTCCCAGCCGAGAAACACCACCCATTTCTTCTCGCGAATCGCGCGGTCCACGGAAACCAGCATGCCCGCTTCGCTCGATTCGATCAGCTTGAAACCGCCGAGGCCGAACTGGTTGTTGGCGATCATCTTCTGGATCGCCGCGTTGGCGCTGCTGCCGGGTTCGATGCCGTAGATCTTGCCGTCGAGTTGATCGCGGTGTTTGGCGATGTCGGCGAAGGTTTTGAGGCCGGCGTCGTAGGCATAGCCCGGCACCGCGAAGGTCGCCTTGGCGCCCGTCAGATTCGGTGGTTGCAGCACCTGAATCGATTTCGATTCGACGAAGGGCGCAATCGCTTTTTCCTGCACCGGCCACCAGTAACCGAGCGACACGTCGAGCTGTTTGCTCTTCAGACCCGCGAACGAGATCGGCACGGAGGCGACAGTCGTGACCGGCTGATAACCGAGGCCTTCGAAGACGGTCGAGGCGAGCGCGGTGGTCGACGTGATATCCGTCCAGCCGATGTCCGCGAAACGCACGGCGCGGCAGGCGGGCGGATCCTGGGCGAGCGCGGGCGAAGCGGCGAGCACGGCCGCGAGGCACGCAAGATGGGCAAGCAAGGCTTTGACGCTGAACTTCATGACGTTCCCCTTCGACATTTTGGATACGTTGGACACGTTCGACTGCGTGTTTCGAACCGGGCCGCAATGAACGAAACGACGCGGGCCACGGACCTGCGCGATACCGCTTGCTGTGAGGCCTGAACCGCGGCCTGAACTGCAAGAATGACGCTACGGTAATGCCCCATATTCATGCCAAAGCGACCATCAGCGACCCGTTCTTGCTCCCATGCGACAACGAGGGAAAACCAGTATCGCGGCGCATTGCGCCGTGGCACCGCCAGGCGGGCGGAATTTTGGCGCGCCTTGCCGGCTCGCGAGCCGCTTGCTACGCTCGCCGGAACCCCGCGTCCGCCTGCTTTTTGGCCCTCACCGAGTCCTCAGCACGATGCCCGAAGATATGTCGTTCCTGTTGCTGCCGGGCTTCTCCGCGATCGGCTTCATGTCGGCGGTGGAGCCGTTGCGGGTGGCGAACCGCTTTCGCGGCGATCTTTACCGCTGGCGCATTCTCAGTCTGGACGGCGCGCCGATAGCGGCCAGCAACGGCATTTCGATCAACGCGGACGCGGCGATCGGCGAGGTGAGCGAGGCGCGGACGGTCTTCGTCGTGGCCGGCTTCGAGCCGCTGGCCTGCTATACGCGCGTGCTCGGCGACTGGCTGAAACGCCTGGAACGCGGCGGTGCGACGCTCGGCGGGATCGACACCGGCAGCTTCGTGCTCGCGGAAGCGGGGCTGCTGCGCGGCTCGGACAGCGTGACGGTGCATTGGGAAGCGCTGTCGGCGTTTCGCGAGCGCTACCCGTCGCTGGACGCGAGCCAGGAACTGTTCGAGATCGGCGAGCGGCGTATCACGTGCGCGGGCGGCACGGCGTCCATCGATATGATGCTCGACCTGATCGGCCGCAAACACGGCGCGGCGCTCGCCTCGGCTGTGTCGGAACAGTTCGTGGTGAGCCGCATCCGGCAGCGCTCGGACCATCAGCGCATGGAGATCGCCGCGCGTTACGGCGTGCACAACCGCAAGCTGATTCAGGTGATCGGCGTGATGGAGCAGCATATGGAGGAGCCGCTCGCGCCCGACCGGCTCGCGCAGGAAATCGGCGTGACACGGCGGCAACTGGAGCGGCTGTTTTGCGCGTCGCTGAAGGACACGCCGACGCATTTCTATCTGCAACTGCGCCTCACCCGCGCGCGTGAGTTGCTGCAACAGACCGATATGTCGATTACGTCGATTTGCGTCGCTTGCGGATTCGAATCGCCGTCGCATTTCTCGCGCACGTATCGGGCGCGCTTCGGCGCAAGTCCCAGAAGCGACCGGCAAGTGATGGGCGGAAGCAATGCGGGCCGCGTGCCGCCGTCCCAGGCGCGCACGCATGCACCGGACGCGTCATTGTCTCGTTTGCCGCAACACTGATTGTTTGGATTAGGCGTTTACCCTCATCGCTCCGACTTCTAGACTGTCTTCAACGGCTGGGGACAAACAGGTCTTCAGCACCCAACAAGACAATCTCTGGAGGTAGGAATCATGAAGTCCCTGATCGAAGCTGTTGCTATCGCTGCTCTCATTACCGCGCCGCTCGCCGCTTTTGCTCAATCCAACCAGCCGGTCACGCGCGCTCAGGTCCGCGCCGAACTGGTCCAACTGGAAAAGGCCGGTTACAACCCCGCGATTGCGAACGACGACGACTATCCGGCGAACATTCAGGCAGCCGAAGCGCGGGTCGCCGCGCAGAACGGCAAGGCTCAAACCAGCGGGTATGGCTCGGCGACGAATGGATCGTCGCAGGCTGGCGCTCGTACGGAAGCGGCGCCGAGTTCGTATTCGCCTCCGGTGGTTTATGTTGGTCATTGAGTGAACACGGCGCGAATCGACCGATTTCGCGCTGTAGATCCTTCGCAGCATTTTCAACAGGCCAGCTTCGCCGTGCGGTGAAGCTGGCCTGTTGTGCGTTCGGGCGCCGCCGGACAAGGCTCGTGTCACCTGTGCCCGCACCACGCGTTAGCCAAACGAGGCACCCTCGCCGAGCCTCTCGATCAACGCCGCAACGAACGTCTCCGTCACCGGCGGCAACGTCCTTCCGCGCTTCTTGATCAACGCAATGGGCCGCACGAACGCCGGATCGTCGATTGGACGAACCAGCAGTTCCGGTTCGGCGCGCACCTCGCGCGCCGACGCGGGCAATATCGTCACGCCCAGCCCCGCGCGCACCATCGCCACGGCGGTCATCATGTACGTGGGTTCGCACGCGATCTGCGGCGTGCAGCCCGCGTTGTCGAACGCGCCATCCACCACCGCGCGAACGCTCGTGCCCTGCGCGGTCGGCACGAGCGGCACGCCGGCCAGATCGGCGAGCGTCACGCGCTTGCGCCGCGCGAGTGCATGACGTTTCGGAAGCACCGCGACGAGGCGATCGTCGCTGGCGTGCAGCACTTCGAGCGCTGAATCCGTGAGCTCGCCTCCGGTCACGCCGATATCCACCTCCTCATTGCGCACGAGCGTGTTGACCATGCTCGCGACCACGTCGCGCACCTGGAAGCCGGCGCGCGGCACGGCTTTCCTGAGTTGCTGCACGAGTTCGGGCAGCACGCTCGCCGCGAAGGTGGGCAAGCAGGCAATCCGCACCGTGCCGCTCGATCCATCGCCGAGCGCGCGCGCGTCGATCAGCACATGCTCCATGTCGTGCAGCGACTTCTGCAATACCGGCAGCAATTCGCGCCCGGTGGGCGTGAGCGCGACGCTTCGGCTGTTGCGGTCGAAAAGCCGTGCGCCGACCGTTTCCTCCAGCCGCCGGATCTGCACCGTCAACGCCGGTTGCGACAGATGCAGCCGCGCCGCCGCCCGCGTGAAACTGCCCGTTTGCGCGACAGCGACGAACGCGCGGATGTCCCTGAGATTCAGATCCATGATGGTTTGTAATGGCTGCGATCAAATCATTTCAATTGTTCTATTGTGGGATCGAACTTACGCTGGCTTCCAGTAAAAAACAACATCGGAGACGTGCAACATGCTGCCATTACTGGGGCTGGCCACCATCGTCGTGCTGCTGGCCGCCATCCTGTCCAAACGAATGTCGCCGCTGGTGGCGCTCATCATCGTGCCGATCGCCGCGTCGCTGATCGGCGGCTTCGGGTTCCAGACGAGCAAGTTCGTCATCGACGGCCTGAAGAACCTCGCGCCCGTCGTCGGCATGTTCGTGTTCGCGATTCTCTACTTCGGCACCATCACCGATGCGGGCACGCTCGACCCGATCATCGACCGGATCTTGCGCGCGGTCGGCACGCGGCCCACGCGAATCGTGATGGGCACGACGCTGCTGGCGCTGCTGATTCACCTCGACGGGTCCGGCGCGGTCTGCTTTCTCGTCACCATTCCCGCGATGCTGCCGCTCTACGATCGCCTGAAGATGGACCGGCGCGTGCTCGCCGCGGCGGTTTCGATGGCGGCCGGCATCAATTTTCTGCCGTGGACCGGACCGATGATCCGCGCGTCCGCTTCGCTGCATCTGCCGGTTTCGGCGCTTTTCAATCCGCTGATTCCGGTTCAGGCGATCGGGCTCGTGTTCGTCTTCGGCATGGCGTTCTGGCTCGGCCGGCGCGAGGAAAAGCGCCTCGGCCTCACCGGCGCGGCGGGCGCCATTCCGATGCCGAAGCGCGAACTGACGCCCGACGAGCAGGCCTTGCGCCGCCCGAGGAACTTCTGGTTCAACATCGTGCTGACGCTCGTCGTGCTCGGAACGATGGTGGTGATGGGCGAAAAAATTCCGCCCGCGCTGATGTTCATGGTCGGTCTGTGCGTCGCGCTGATCGTGAACTACCCGAACGTCGAGATGCAGCGCAAGCGTATCGACGCTCACGCGCGCGCCGCGTTGATGATGGCCGGCATCCTGCTCGCCGCCGGCGTGTTCACCGGCGTAATGCAAGGCAGCGGCATGCTCAAGGCGATGGCGCAAGCCGCGGTCGGTTTCGTGCCGCCAGCCATGGCGAGCCACATTCCCGTCGCGCTTGGCCTCGTGTCGATGCCGCTCAGCATGCTGTTCGATCCCGATTCGTTCTATTTCGGCGTGCTGCCCGTGATCGCCGAAGTCGCGGGGCAACTCGGCGTGCCGTCGGTGCACGTGGGACAGGCGGCGCTGCTCGGTCAGATGACCACCGGTTTCCCGGTGAGCCCGCTCACGCCCGCGACGTTTCTCGTGGTCGGCCTGTGCGGAATCGATCTCGCGGACCATCAGCGGTTCACCTTTCCACTGCTGTTCGCCGCGTCGATCGTCATGACGATTGCGTGCGTGGCGCTAGGCGTATTCCCTTTGTGAGCTTCATCGAATGGATGAGACCAGCATGACCGTTACTCAAGATCGAGGACGCGTGGTCCGCATCGGCGCGGGCGCGGGTTATTCGGGCGACCGGATCGAGCCGGCGGTCGAGTTGGCCGAACACGGCGCGCTCGATTACCTCGTGTTCGAATGCCTGGCCGAGCGGACCATCGCGATTGCGCAGCAGGCTCGACGACAGGATCCGCAACTTGGGTACGACCCGCTGCTCGAAGCGCGAATGAAAGCCGTGCTGCCCGCCGCGATCCGCAATGGCGTGCGGATCATCTCGAACATGGGTGCGGCGAACCCGCTGGCCGCGGCGCGCAAAACCGCGCAGATCGCGCGTTCGCTCGGACTGGGCGACGTGAAGATCGCGGCCGTCACCGGTGACGATGTGCTCGATGTCGTGCAGCGCGGCGATTTCACGTTCGAGGAATCGGGCGAACGCGTGGCGTCATATCGCGATCGCATCGTCTCGGCGAATGCCTATCTTGGCGCGGCGCCGATCGTCGCGGCGCTCGCAGCGGGCGCGCAAATCGTGCTGACCGGCCGCGTGGCCGATCCCTCGCTTTTCACCGCGCCGCTGATTCATAGGTTCGGTTGGAGCATGGACGACTGGGACACGCTCGGTCAGGCAACCGTCGTCGGCCATCTGCTCGAGTGCGCGGGGCAGATCACGGGCGGCTATTTCGCCGATCCGGGTTTCAAGGACGTTCCCCATCTGGCGAGACTCGGCTTTCCGATCGGGGAAGTGGCGGCGGACGGATCGGTTGTCATCAGCAAGGTGCCTCATGCGGGAGGACGCGTGACCGAAGCCACTTGCAAGGAACAGTTGCTCTATGAAATCCACGATCCGCAGCGCTACTTGCAGCCCGATGTCGTCGCCGATTTCTCTAACGTATGCGTGAATGAAGAGGCGCCGGACCGCGTCCGCATTACAGGCGGGCGCGGCTCACCGCGCACCGATACGTTGAAGGCATCCGTGGCCTACGTCGACGGGTTTATCGGTGAAGGGCAAGTTTCATACGCGGGTCCGGGCGCGGTGGCGCGTGCGCGGCTCGCGCTGGGTATCGTCCGCGAACGGCTCGCGTTGACCGGTGTGCAAACGAGCGAGTTACGGTTCGATCTGATCGGCGTGAACGCGTTGCACGGCGAAACGGCGGGCGCGCGCGGCGCGGAACCCTATGAAGTGCGGGCGCGGGTGGCGGGACGCACGGCGTCGCTGGCCGAGGCGGTGCGGATCGGCAATGAAGTGGAGACGCTTTATACCAACGGTCCGGCGGGCGGCGGCGGAGTGACGAAGTCGACACGCGAAGTGGTGGCGGTGCAATCGGTGCTATTGCCGCGCGAGTCCACGAATCCGACTTTCTCGTTTGTGGAGGCGTGACATGAAGCTACGCGAACTGGCCCATTCACGCACGGGCGATAAGGGCAATACGTTGAACGTATCCGTCATTTGTCATGACGCGCGGCATTACGATCTTCTGCGGAAGGTGCTGACCTCCGAGCGCATGAAGGCGTTTTTGAGCGACGTCGTGCTCGGCGACGTGGTGCGCTATGAATTGCCTCGCCTCGCCGCGTTCAACTTCGTATTGGGGAGGGCGCTCGGCGGCGGCGTAACGCGTTCGCTCGCTCTCGACGCGCATGGCAAATCGCTGAGTTCCGCGTTGATGGATCTGGAGATCGACGAGGAAGCGGGCCTTTAGCCCGCGACATGCACCTGAAGCAAATACGGAAGGCCGGCGCCGAACTCGGACACGCCGAGCAACAGCAACGCGCCGCCGAGCAATAGCAGCAGCGGATTGATTCGTGTGCTCAGCAATAGCGCCATTGAAGCGAGGGCAATTGCCTTGGCCGGCATGCCGCCGTCGAGCGACTTCAGCAGCACCCAGCCCGCTGCGAGGATCATTCCCGATGCAACGGGACGCAGGCCGCGTTCGAGCGCGAGTTGCCAGGGCGCGCCCTGATAACGCGTCCAGACGTGCGTGACGCCGTAGATCAGCAAGCCAGTGGGCGCGAGCAGCGCGAGCGTCGCCACGACGGCGCCCCAGAACCCGGCGATTTGCCAGCCGATCAACGTGGCGAGCAGCGATCCGGGGCCGGGCGCCATGCGCGAAATGGCGAAGTCGGCGGCGAATTGGCCGTGTGTCATCCAACCGTGGACGTCCACGACCTGCCGCTGGATATCGGCGATGATGGCCTGGCCGCCGCCTATCGTCACCAGCGACAGCGGCGCAAAGACCGCCGCAAGCTGCACGAGAACGCGTGTCGACATGTCTATGCCTTGCGGAGTTGGGTGCGGAGTTTGGTGTACTCGGACAGCACGCTCAAGCCGCCCGCGCCTGTCACGACCCATACCAGCGGCAAGCGCAAAACGCCGATCGCGACAAACGTGCCGGCGAGAAAGAGCATGGGCAACAGCGTGCGCGGCACGCGGCGCGCGGTGGTCACGCCCATCGACAGCGACAGGCCGGTGGCCGCTGCCGCCGCGCCCGCAAGCAGGACATGAGCGGGCGGAAAATGAAGCAGATAGGTGAAGGCCGTGCCGAGAATAATGATGAAAACGGCGGGCGGAACGATGATTCCCGTGACCGCGAGCAGCGCGCCGCGCCAGCCGAGCAGCCGGTGTCCGATCCAGATCGCCATGTTCTTCACGTTGATGCCCGGCAGCGCTTGTGAAATTGCCAGGCCGTTCAGGAAGTCTTCCTCGCTGATCCAGTGGCGCTCTTGCACGAATTCCCGCAGAAGCCAGCCGCTCAGACCGCCGCCGAAGCTCGTGAGTCCGATCCGGCTGAAGATGAGGAATAGCCCGCTTAGCGTGGGCGGTCCGCTTGCGTTAGCCGTTTGCTTGGACATCGAATCTTCCAGTCAGATTGACGTAGGGCGTATGAAATTATTTTGGCGATCGCCGTGGCCGAATGCGTGCGTGCGGCTGGAAAATTATAGCAACCGTGGTTTGGTGGCAGGGCTGTGCTTCGTCGTTCGATGAACCTGCTCGATGAACCGTTACGGCGTAGAATCGCGGGGACTCAATTCCATTGGAGAGTTGTATGGTGAATGAAATGGCAGTAATCGAAATCGCGCCGGGAAAAGATGCGGAGTTCCAGGCCGGCGTCGCACAGGCAATACCGCTGTTCAATCGGGCGCGCGGCTGCAAGGGCGTCGAGCTTCATCGAACCGTCGAACAGCCGAACCGTTATGTTCTGCTCGTTCAGTGGGATACGCTGGAAGATCACATGGTGCACTTCCGCGAGTCGGATGACTTTCAGGAATGGCGTCGACTTGTCGGGCCGTTTTTTGACAAGCCGCCGGTGGTGACGCATACGGAAGTTGTGGTGAAGTAGGGGGCTTTTCGTCAAGGCCCTGTGCACTGACGCCAATATGACGATGACGGCCGTTCAGCCCGGGAGTCTTCGCCCATACCAGATAAGAAAACGGCCACGTCGGACATTCCGGCGTGGCCGCTTCACTTTTCGAATTTAGCCGAGCTGCATGTACTTGATCGCGGCCTGGCCATGGATGCTGTAATGCGAGTCCGCGCAGGCGAAAAACTCAAACCCCCACAGCAACACTATCCCTGATCACGCCCTCAAGAATAGCCATGGCTTCATCAAAGACCGAGTCCTGAATGGTGAGCGGGAACAGAAACCGAACCACGTTCGAATAGACACCACACACCAGCAGCAACAAGCCACGCTCGAGCGCGCGAGTTTGCACGCGCCTGGTAAACTCCGCGTCGGGCTCGGTGCCCCCCGCCTTGCAAAATTCGACCGCCACCATGCCGCCCGGTCCACGCACATCGGCGATTTGCGGCACTTCGCCTTGCAGCGCGATCAGCTTCGCCTTCACGCGGTCACCCAACACCGTGGCGCGCTCGCAAAGCTTTTCTTCGTCGATGATATCGAGCACGGCATGCGCGGCGGCAATCGCCAAAGGATTGCCGGCATACGTGCCGCCGAGGCCGCCCGGCGCCGCCGCATCCATCACGTCGGCGCGACCGACCACGCCCGACAACGGCATGCCGCCCGCGAGGCTCTTCGCCATCGTCATCAGATCGGGCACCACGTCATGGTGATGCATCGCAAACAGCTTGCCGGTGCGCGCAAAACCCGTTTGCACTTCGTCGGCGATCAGCAGAATGCCATGCTCGTTGCACAGCTTGCGCAATGCGCGCACGAACTCGGCCGGCGCTGAATAGAAACCGCCTTCGCCCTGAACCGGTTCGAAAATGATCGCCGCCACGCGCTTCGGGTCGATGTCGGCCTTGAACAAAGCGTCGATCGCCTTCAACGAATCGGCGGTAGTCACGCCATGCAGCGGATTCGGGAACGGCGCATGGAACACATCGGACGGGAACGGACCGAAGCCGATCTTGTACGGCGCGACCTTGCCGGTCAGCGCCATGCCCATCAACGTGCGGCCATGAAAGCCGCCGGTGAACGCGATCACGCCCGGACGGCCGGTCGCGGCGCGCGCGATCTTGATCGCGTTTTCGACGGCTTCCGCGCCGGTCGTGAAGAATGCGGTCTTCTTCGGATAGTCGCCCGGTGCGCGCTGGTTGATCTTCTCCGCCAGTTCGACATACGACGCGTACGGCACGATCTGATACGCGGTGTGCGTGAAGTGATCGAGCTGGTCGCGGATCGCGGCGAGAATTTTCGGGTGACGGTGGCCCGTATTGCAGACGGCGATGCCCGCGGCGAAGTCGATGAAACGGCGGCCCTCGACGTCCCACAGTTCGGCGTTCTCGGCGCGCTCGGCGTAGAAATCGCACATCACGCCGACACCTCGCGGCGTGGCGGCGTCCTTGCGGCTCTTCAATTCTGCATTCTTCATCGTGATCTCCGGCGCTCCTCGGTTTTTTGCGGACGCCGCGCTTAAGCGGCACATGCAGCGACTATAATGAGATTTGGCTCTCAACTTCAGAGCCATTTCAATAAAAATGTAGGAGCCACTGATGCGCGCGAGTGTGTTGTCCGATTGGCTGGCGCAGCGCCTCGATCGCGGCAACGGCCAGCCGATCTATCGTCAACTGCATCGGCTGCTGCAACAGGCGATCCTGTCGCGCGAACTGCCGGCGGGCGCCAAGGTGCCGTCGTCGCGTTTGCTGGCCAAGGAGTTGGGCATCGGGCGTAACACCGTCACGCAGGTGTACGAGCAGTTGGCGCTCGAAGGCTATGTGAATTCGGCGACCGGCAGCGGCACCTTCGTTGCCGATAGCGCGCCGGACGAGATCGTCGGCGGGCCGGATGCCGACGCGGCGCACGCCCGCCCCGCGCCGTTGAACTCACCGCTGTCCTCGCCGTTGCCGGCAAAGCGCGCGCTGTCCACGCGCGGCGCGCGGCTGATCGCGGGCGCCGGCGTGTCGAAGCGTCAATGGGGCGCGTTCATGCCGGGCGTGCCGGACGTCACGAAGTTTCCCGCGCGCGTGTGGAGTCGCCTGCACAACAAGTATTGGCGCCGGCTGCGCCCGGATCTGTTGACCTACGCGCCGGGCGGCGGCCTGGCGTCGCTGCGCCACGCGCTGGCCGACTATCTGCGCACCTCGCGCTCGGTGCGCTGCACGCCCGAGCAGATCATCATCACGACGGGCATTCATCAGTCGGTCGACCTCGCCGTGCGTCTGCTGTCCGATCCGGGCGACGTGATCTGGACCGAGGACCCGTGCTATTGGGGCGTGCGCAGCGTGATGCACGTTTCCGGGCTGCAATCGCGGCCGATCGCCGTCGACGAGGAAGGCATCAATCCATCCGCCGACGACCTCGCACAGCCGCCCAGGCTGATGCTCGTCACGCCGTCGCATCAATATCCGCTCGGCATGGTGATGAGCCTCGCGCGCCGCCGCATGCTGCTCGAATACGCGCGGCAAAACCAATGCTGGATCATCGAGGACGACTACGACAGCGAGTTCCGTTACGGCAGCCGGCCGCTGGCGTCGCTGCAAGGTCTGGACACCTCTGGGCAGGTGATTTACGTGGGCAGCTTCGGCAAGACGCTGTTTCCCGGCTTGCGCATCGGCTACCTGGTGGCGCCGGAAGCGCTGGCGGAGAGCTTTGCCACGGCGAGCGCCGAACTGTATCGCGAGGGACAATTGCTGCAACAGGCCATGCTCGCGGAGTTCATCGACGAAGGGCATTTCACCTCGCATATCCGCAAGATGCGCACGCTTTACGGGCAGCGTCGCCAGAGTCTGCTCGACGCCGCCGCACGCCGTTATGGCGACGCGTTGCCGGCGGTGGGCGGCGATGCCGGCCTGCATCTGGTGATGCAACTGCCGCCGGGCAGCGACGACCGCGCGGTGGCAGCCGCGGCGCTGGAGCGCAATATCGTCGTGCGGCCGTTGTCGGGGTATTACGCGCAACCGTCGCTGGCGCCGTCGGGTTTGCTGATCGGCTATGCGTGCGTGCCGGATGAGGACATCGCGCCGGCTTTCAATACGCTGGGTGGTGCGATTGATGCGACGTTGGTGGAGTTGGCGTGAGGGGCTCGCGGACGCGGCTCTTCAGATAGCGATGCCGTATGGTCGAACAACCGAAACGGTTTGCGTGAGCCCGAGCCCGGCCAGCGTGTCGAGATACGCGTCGACAGACTTCGGTGGATTCCTCAACGACTGCCGGTGCTCGGCCATCGCCTCCAGAACCTTGGCGTGGTTCAGGTCGAACAGATCGGCAATGAAGTCGTCGGGATGCTGCGCGACCAGGTTGAAAGTGCGCAACGTGCTGACTGGAAAATCCTTCAGGTTGAACGTGACGATGAGTTCCGCCCCGCAATGCGCGGCGGCAGCGACGACATGCGCATCGCCGGGATCGGGCAAATCGATCGCCGGTATCAGGTGCTCGTAGTTTTCGACCAAAGCGTCGCGGACATGTGCGTCCATGAGTTCGCGGGTGCGATGGATTCGAACAGGATCGAGGTCGGGACGGTTTGCGATCAGATTGCGGGTCCATTCGTCATGAATGGCCTGCGTCCAGCGCGCCCTATAAAGATCGGTGAGCGCGAGGCGCATCAACAGATTGCGCAACGGTTGGGAGTAGAGAACGCAAGCGTCGTAGATTGCCGTGAAATGCGACGACATCGGCTATTCGAGTCCCATTTCCTGCGACAAGGCCGCGAGTTCGTCCAGTGCCTTGCGGCGCGATGAATCGATTCGATCCTTGTAGGCCATCACATCTTCATAGCGCACGCGCCGATGCGTATTCACCTTGCGAAATGGAATCTCGCCTTTCTCCAACAACTGCACGAAGTACGGCCGCGAAACATTGAGCAGATCGGCTGCCTCTTGCGTGGTGAGTTCGGCATGAATAGGGATGATCGATACGGCATTGCCCTGGCCGATTTCCGCGAGCACGTCGACCATCAGGCGGACGACCGATGTCGGCAACTCCACGCTACGTGTTTTGCCCTTGTCGTCCTTGAAGTTGAACCGTTGCGTCTCGGCACGGCTCGAAAGCACGACCGACAGATTCCGGCCGGAGGTACGGGCGAGCTCGGCCTCTTGCTCCGAAGGAAGCGACGTGAGGTGCATCGTGGTGTGCATGGCGGTAGTCCTCGCAATGTCGGCATTGTAAAACGCAATATCCGAAATCGCAATAAACGAAATGCGAGGGGCGTGTTGCGAACCGCCAGGACCCCCCAAACCCTCACGTCACCCGCTCACGCAGCCACGCCGACGCCAGATCGATCACCGTCACGACCACCACCACCATCAGCATCACCGCAGCGGTCTGCGCATAGTTGAACGAGCGGATCGCTTCGTACAGCACCACGCCGATTCCGCCCGCGCCGACCATGCCGACCACCATCGCCGAGCGCACGTTCGATTCGAAGCGATACAACGCGTAAGAGATCCACAACGGCAGCACTTGCGGCAGCACGGCATAAACGATTTCGTCGACACTGGTCGCGCCGGTTGCGCGCACGCCTTCGGCCGGACGCGGATCGATGGCCTCGACCGCCTCCGCGAAGAGCTTGGCGAGCACGCCCGTGGTATGCACCCACAGCGCCAGCACGCCGGCGAAAGGGCCGAGACCGACCGCGACGATGAACAGCATCGCGAACACCATTTCATTGATCGCGCGGCAGGCGTCCATCACGCGGCGCATGGGCTGCACGATCCACGCCGGCGCGATGTTGTGCGCCGACATCAAGCCGCACGGCACCGCGCAGACGAGCGAGAGCGCGGTGCCCCACACCGCCACCGAAAGCGTCACGTACATCTCGTGCAGATAGTTGCGCCATTCGCTGAAATCCGGCGGGAAGAAGTCCTTGGCGAACTGGCCCATGTTGCCGGAGTCGCTCAGCAAATCCAGCGGACGCATGTCGGCGCCGTGCCATGCGCCGCCCAGCACCGCAAGCACCGCGATCCAGCCGACCAGCGACAGCCAGCCGCGCTTGCCCGCGGCGGGCGGGCCATGACGCGCCGCCCGCGCGGCGAGCGCTTCGTTCGCGCGAGCCGGCGACGTGATCAGATCGACCGTGTTCATTGCTTCGATTGCACGTTGCCGAGCGCGGCGAGCTTCGCGTCGAGCGCGGCCAACTGGGTCTTGCGGTCGTCGTCGGAGAGATGCGTGTCGCTCTCGATCTTCTGCTTCTGCTGGAACAGCGCAACCTGGCGGATCGGCAGCAACTGCGCATCCGACGACGCCGCGAAGCCGCCATAGCCGGTAATCGCGGCCATCACCGCTTTTTCGCTCGGATCGGTCTTCGCATAGTTCAGGAAGAAGTTGCGCAGCTTGTCCTTGGTGGCTTGCGGCAGATCCTTGCGCCACACGAGCGGGTCGGACGGAATCAGCGGCGAGGTCCACAGCACGCGGACTTGCGCGAACTTGTCCGGGTGCTGCTTCTTCAGCGTGTCGAGCATCTCGGTGTTGTTGGTGGCGATGTCGATCTTGTTGTTCACCACGGCGAGCAGATTCGCCTCGTGGCTCGACGGCAGCACCGTCTTGAACGACGTCTTCACCGGCACATTGCGTTTGGCGAAGAGGTAATAGCCGGGAATCAGCGTGCCCGATGTGGAGTTGGGGTCGCCGAAACCGAGCGTGACGTCCCTGGTGTTTTTGAACACGTCGTCGAGTGTCTTGAAGCGGCTGTTCACGTTGGTGATCAGCACCGAGTAATAACCGGCGTCGCCGTTCGCATACAGGACCTTCGCGAACACTTCGCCTTGCGAGCGATCCACCGCTTCGATCGCCGACGCATTGCCGAAATAGCCGACCTGTACCTTGTTAAAGCGCATGCCTTCGATAATGCCGGCGTAGTCCGTCGCGAAAAATGCCTTCACGTTCAGGCCGGTTTGCCGGTTCATGTCCTCGATCAGCGGTTCCCAGCGCTGTTTGAGCACCGAGGACGAATCCGTCGAGATGATGCCGAGGTTGATGGCCTCGGCTTGTGCGGTAGCGACGCAGGCAAGGGCCGCCGCGCCGAGCGTCAGCGTGATCAATGAACGCAGGAGTTTCATCGGTTGAGGTCCGGTTGAATGAACACAGTGGATTGATTGGCGCGCTCAGTTCGAGTGCGCCGGGTCGAGGGCGAACGCGTAGCGCGTCGAGGTGGATGGGGGGTCCTGAAGCCGCGCGCTGCTTTCCATGCCGGCGGCGTTGCTTGCGGTGCCGGTCGCGCCAGGGTCCGCGTCATCGAGCAGTTCGTGGACGTCGTCGCCATAGAGCTGCTTGAGCAGCGCGGGGTTGAGCGCCGCGGAGGGCCCGTCGTACACCACCTTGCCGCGCCGCAGCGCGACGGTGCGCGGGCAATACTGCATGGCGAAGTCGACCTGATGCAGCGACACCAGCACCGTGAGCCGATGTTCGGCGTTCAGCGTGCGCAGCATGTCCATCACGCGGCGCGACGATTCGGGGTCGAGCGAGGCGATCGGCTCGTCGGCGAGCACGATGCGCGCGCGCTGCACCAGCGCCCGCGCCAGGGCCGCGCGTTGCTGCTGTCCGCCGGAGAGGTTCGCGGCGCGCTCGCGCGCGTGTTCGCCGATGCCGACTTCGTTGAGCGCGGCCATCGACAGGGCCCGCTCCGGGCCGGAAAACGCCCGGTGAGACGGCGCCACCACGGCAGACGCGACAGCGCGCCGATCAGCACGTTGGTCTCGACGGAAAGCCGGTTCACCAGATTGAATTGCTGAAACACGAAGCCGATGTCGCGGCGAATGCTGCGCACTTCCCGCACGATCCGGCCGTTCTGCTGAATCGGCCGGCCGAGAATCGCGATCTGCGAGGGCTGCGCATCCGAGGCCGTGAAGCCCGCGATATGCCGCAACAGCGTGGACTTGCCCGAGCCCGACGCGCCGATCAACGCAACCATCTCGCCGGGCTCGACGCGCAGATCGATTTCGTCCAGGGCCTTGCGGCCGTTGCTGAACGTCTTGCTCAACCGCTCGATACGGATTGCGTCCGGCGTCGCTTCCATGAGTACCTCTTTTCCGGCCGCTACGGGCCTGTGTGGGCTCATTCTAGAAAGCGTCTGTGACGGTTGAGTGAAGGCATCGTAACGTCTAGACGACTACATCTCCGTGAATGTTTTCCGCCGTCGAAAAAGGCCGCACCCAAGGCGCACCCAGGGCATTCCTTCGAGCGGAAAATGACATACGGATGACACGCTTTGCAACTACGCCTCACGCCACCTGCATGATCGCGCGGCGCCAGGCTATATTGCGTCTGCGGCTCGCCGCCCCCCATAACCTCGCAGTTCCATTCGACGTCGTCATGCAGCCTTTGAGCTTTCTTCCCGACAGTTTCGCGGAGTATGAAGATCTCAAGACGATTCTCGAGCAGGGCAGCGCCAGCTTCGAGATCCGTTCTGTCTGCGAGACGACGGTGCGTGGCCGGCAATTCACCGTGCACACGGCGAGCATCGGCTCGACCGATCCGCTTGCGCCCGCGATCGGATTCTTCGGCGGCATTCACGGACTCGAACGCATCGGCTCGCAACTCGTACTCGACTACATGCGCGCGCTGCTCGCGCGCCTCGAATGGGATGAGTTGCTGGTGCGGCAATTGCAGTCGATTCGTCTGGTCTTCATGCCGATCGTCAATCCCGGCGGCATGTGGGCGGCGACGCGCGCCAATCCGAACGGCGTCGACCTGATGCGCAACGCGCCGCAGAACGCCGACGAACGCGTGCCGCTGCTCGCGGGCGGTCAGCGCGTGGGCGCCTGGCTGCCGTGGTATCGCGGCCGCCACGGCGAGCCGATGGAGCCGGAAGCCGCGGCGCTCCTGCAAGTGGTGGAAAGCGAACTGGCGGCGCGGCCCTTGAGTATCGCGCTCGATTGCCACTCGGGTTATGGCTGGACCGACAGCATCTGGTTTCCCTACGCGCGCACTCGCAAACTGATGCCGCATCTGCCGGAAATGTACGTGCTGAAGACGATGTTCGAGCGCTCGCATCCGCATCATGGCTACACGTTTGAACCGCAGAGCCATCAGTATCTGCTGCACGGCGATCTATGGGACTTCGCGTATGACCGCACGCCGGCCCCCAACGTATTCCTGCCGATGACACTCGAACTCGGCTCGTGGCTGTGGATCAAGAAGAATCCGCGCCAGCTCTTTTCGCGTCAGGGCATGTTCAATCCGGTGAAGGCGCATCGCACCGCGCGCGTGCTGCGGCGTCACGCGAACCTGCTCGACTTTCTCGCGCGCGCGGCTTTCTCGTCGCAACGCTGGCTGCCGCAGGGCAACCGTCGCGAGGCATTGCTGCAAAGCGCGATCGACCACTGGTACAAATCGGACGCCCCATGAGCACGTGGATCCTGCTGCGCGGACTCACGCGCGAAACGCGCCACTGGGGCCGCCTGCCCGACGCGCTGCGCGAAGCCATTGGCGGCGAGCGCCTGTTGCTGCTCGATCTGCCGGGCAACGGCGAGTTCGCGCAGGCGCGCGCGCCGGCCACGGTCGCGGAGATGGTCAGCTTCGTGCGGATCGCCGCTTTGCAAAGCGGGGCGAGCGTCCCATACCGCGTGCTGGCAATGTCGCTCGGCGGCATGGTGGCGACGGATTGGGCGCAACGTCATCCCGCCGAGATCGAACGGCTCGTGCTGATCAACACCAGCATGCGGCCGTTCAGCCGCATGCATGAGCGGCTGCGTCCCTCGGCATGGCCGGGGCTCGTGGGCGTTGCGGCGCACTGGCGCGACGCGCCGTGCGCGGAGCGCGGCGTTCATCGGTTGACGTGCAATAACGTCGACACGCTGAACGCCGATCTCGACGCATGGAGCGAGATTCGCCGCAGCGCGCCGGTGAGCCGCGGCAATGCGTTGCGGCAACTCTGGGCCGCGGCGCGTTTTCGCGCGGCGGCCGTCAGGCCGGACTGCCCGCTGCTGGTTCTATCATCGCGTGGCGACAAGCTCGTGAACCCGGCATGTTCGTCGAAGCTCGCAGCCGCGTGGGGCGCGACGCATCGCGAGCATCCGTGGGCCGGTCACGATCTGCCGCACGACGACCCCGCGTGGATCGGCGCTCAGGTCCATGCGTGGCTCGCGCAACAGCCCGCCGTTTCGAAGGCTGTGCTTTAGCCGGGGCAGCGGGTATAACCTAAGTGGGGTCGCGCATCGCATCGCGGGGCGGCAGGCGCATAATCCCCATTCAGACGTTGAGACGTTGCATGCGAATCGGGCGAATACGCGCCATTGCCGCCAGCCGGGGGAGTTCATCATGCAAGCAAAGAACGAAGAAGCCGTCACGCATTTGCTGAACGATGTCGTCGAGTTTGCGAGGGGGCGCTTGCCCGAGCCGACCTTCGACGTCGTCGATCCTTTCCTGCGGCACTACTACGACTTCGTCGACGCCGACGATCTGCAAAGCCGCTCGATTGCGGATCTGTACGGCGCGGCGCTCGCGCATTGGCAAACCGCGCAGCGCTTCGTGCCGGGCAGCGAACGGCTGCGCGTCTATAACCCGATCCTCGAACAGCACGGCTGGCACTCCGATCACACGGTGATCGAGATCGTCAACGACGACATGCCGTTTCTCGTCGATTCGGTATCGATGTCGGTGAACCGTCATGGGCTCGCGCTGCACTCGGTCGTGCATCCGGTGTTTCGCATCTGGCGTGGACCCGACGGCGGCATCGAACGCGTGAGCCAGGGCGCCGAGGACGCCGCCGATACGCGCTCGCAGCTCACGTCGTTCATCCATTTCGAAGTGGATCGTTGCGGCGATGCGGCAAAGCTCGACGCGTTGCGCGAAGAAATCGCCGGCGTGCTGCGCGACGTGCGCGCCGCGGTTGAAGACTGGCCGAAGATCGTCGAACTCGCGCGCGCCACCATCAAGGGCATGAAGGCCGGCGAGGGCGGGCCGGAAGGTCTGGAGGCGCGCGCGTTCCTCGAATGGATGGTGGCCGATCACTTCACCTTTCTCGGCCAGCGCGACTACGAACTGGTGCAGCACGACCTCGGCTATGGTTTGCGCGCGGTGCCGGGCTCCGGCCTCGGCATCCTGCGCGATGCGCTGCGAACTGCTGGCGCGGCCGAGGTCACGTCCTTGCCGCCGGCCGCCGCCGAGATCATCTCCAGTTCGTCGCCGATCTTTCTGACCAAGGCCAATTCGCGCGCGACGGTGCACCGGCCCGGCTATCTCGACTATGTCGGCATCAAGCTGACCGGCGCGGACGGCAAGGTGACAGGCGAGCGGCGTTTCATCGGCCTCTATACGTCCACCGCGTATTTCGTGTCGGCCTCGGAGATTCCGATCGTGCGGCGCAAATGCGCGAATATCGTGCGAAGGGCGGGATTCCTGCCGAAAGGTCATCTCGCCAAATCGCTGGTGACGGTGCTCGAAACCTATCCGCGTGACGAGCTTTTTCAGGCCGATGAAAATCAGCTCTACGACACCGCGCTCGGCGTGCTGCGTTTGCAGGAACATCAGCGCACGCGCCTGTTCGTGCGGCGCGACCGCTTCGACCGTTTCGTGTCGTGCCTCGTGTTCGTGCCGCGTGACAAGTACAACACCGACCTGCGCCAGCGCATTGCGAATCTGCTGGCCGACGCCTTCAACGGCGCCAGTGTCGAGTTCACGCCGCTGCTTTCGGAGTCGACGCTCGCGCGCATTCACTTTGTGGTGCATGCGAAGCCGGGCGGCATGCCCAATGTGGACACGCGCGAACTCGAAGCACGGCTTGTGCAGGTCGCGCGCCGCTGGCAGGACGATCTCGCCGACGCGTTGCTCGATGCGTTCGGCGAAGAGCAGGGCAACCGTCTGCTGCAACGTTACGCGGATTCATTCCCGCCCGGCTATCGCGACGATTACCCCGCCCGCACGGCGGTGCGCGACATCGAGTTGATCGAGCGCGTGCAGGGCAGCGAGCGCCTCGCGATGAACCTGTACCGTCCGATCGAAGCGGGACCGCGCGCGTTCCGCTTCAAGGTGTATCGCGCGGGGCAGCCGATCGCGTTGTCGCGCAGCTTGCCGATGCTCGAACATCTGGGCGTGCGTGTCGATGAAGAACGGCCTTATCTGATCGAAGCCTTGGGCGCCACGCCCGCGTGGATTCACGACTTCGGTCTCGAACTCGCGGACGATGCGGAATTCGACATCGAGCGCGTGAAGGACCTCTTCGAGGAAGCGTTCGAACAGGTGTGGACCGGCGCGATAGAAAGCGACGATTTCAACCGCCTCGTCTTGCGCGCGCAACTGAATGCGCGCGAGGTGACGATACTGCGCGCTTACGCCAAGTACTTGCGGCAAGTAGGTTCGACATTCAGCGACGCTTATATCGAACGCGCGGTGACCGGCAACCCGGCGATCGCGCGCATGCTGGTGGAACTGTTCGTCGCGCGCTTCGATCCGGTGTTGGGCGACACGCGCGAGGCGCGCATCGACGGCTGGCTGAAGAAGATCGATAGCGCGCTCGACCAGGTGCCGAATCTCGACGAAGACCGGATACTCCGGCAATTCCTCGGCGTCATCAAGGCCACGCAGCGCACGAACTACTATCGTTTCGACGCCGACGGACATCCGAAACCGTACCTCTCGTTCAAGTTCGATCCGGCGCAAGTGCCCGGCTTGCCCGAGCCGAAACCGATGTTCGAGATCTGGGTTTATTCACCGCGCGTGGAAGGCGTGCATTTGCGCGGCGGACGTGTGGCGCGCGGCGGCTTGCGCTGGTCGGACCGGCGCGAGGACTTCCGCACGGAAGTGCTCGGGCTGATGAAGGCGCAGATGGTGAAGAACGTGGTGATCGTGCCGGTCGGCTCCAAGGGCGGCTTCGTCGTGAAGAATCCGCCGCCGCAAAGCGAGCGCGACGCGTGGATGCGTGAAGGCGTGGCGTGCTATCAGACCTTTTTGCGCGGCCTGCTCGATCTGACGGACAACCTCTCGGGCACGGCGCTGGCGCCGCCGCCCGACGTGGTGCGGCACGATCCCGACGACCCGTATCTGGTGGTGGCCGCCGACAAAGGCACCGCCACCTTCTCCGACTACGCCAACGCGATCTCGCAGGAATACGGTTTCTGGCTCGACGACGCGTTCGCGTCGGGCGGCTCGGTCGGCTACGACCACAAGAAGATGGCGATCACCGCGCGCGGCGCGTGGGAGTCGGTCAAGCGGCACTTTCGCGAAATGGGCGTCGATACGCAGACAACGGATTTCACCGTGGTCGGCGTCGGCGACATGTCGGGCGACGTGTTCGGCAACGGCATGCTGCTGTCGCCGCATATCAAGCTCGTCGCCGCGTTCGATCACCGGCATATCTTTCTCGACCCGAATCCCGATCCGGCGGTCAGTCTTGCCGAGCGCGGGCGGCTCTTCGTTCTCGACCGGTCGAGCTGGGCCGATTACGATCCCTCGCTGATCTCCGCGGGCGGCGGCGTGTTTCCGCGCACGGCCAAGACGATTCCGCTCTCGCCGGCGGTGCAGGCGGTGCTCGGCATCAGCGCGGCGGCGCTCGCGCCCGCTGAACTGATGCGCGCGATTCTGCAGGCGCCGGTCGATCTGCTCTATAACGGCGGCATCGGTACGTATGTGAAGGCGAGCCGCGAGACGCATCTGCAAGTCGGCGACCGCGCCAATGACGCGATCCGCGTGAACGGCGCGGATCTGCGCTGCAAGGTGGTGGCCGAGGGCGGCAATCTCGGTCTCACGCAACTCGGGCGCATCGAATTCGCGCAGCGCGGCGGCCGCATCAATACCGATGCGATCGACAATTCCGCGGGCGTCGACTGCTCGGACCACGAGGTCAACATCAAGATTCTGCTGGGCCTCGTCGTCGCGGATGGGGAAATGACCGAGAAGCAGCGCAATGCGCTGCTCGCGGAAATGACCGACGAAGTGGGCCTGCTCGTGTTGCAGGACAACTATTACCAGACGCAGGCGCTGTCGATCGCGGGCCGCTACAGCGTCGAACTGTTCGATGCCGAGGCGCGCCTGATGCGCTACCTCGAACGCGCGGGCCGCCTGAATCGCGTGATCGAGTTTCTGCCCTCCGATGAGGAAGTCGTCGAACGGCTCACCGCGAGACAAGGTCTCACCACGCCCGAGCGCGCGGTGCTGCTCGCCTATAGCAAGATGTGGCTGTACGACGCGCTGCTCGAATCGTCGATGCCGGAAGACCCGCTCGTCGCCGACATGCTGGTCGACTATTTTCCGAAACCGTTGCGGCAACGCTTCAGCGAGCCGATGCAGCGCCACCCGTTGCGCCGCGAAATTCTCGCGACGCATCTGACCAACGCGCTGGTGAACCGTGTGGGTTGCGAGTTCGTGCATCGCCTGATGGAAGAAACCGATGCGCAGCCGGGCGCCATCGTGCGCGCCTGCATCATGGCGCGCGACGTGTTCGATCTCGACGACGTATGGCGCAGCATCGACGCGCTCGATAACCGCGTCGCCGACGACGTGCAGGCGCGCATGTTCGTCGAGGTCGCGCGGCTCGTGGAGCATTCGGCGCTGTGGTTCCTGCGGCATTTGCAAGCGGGCGCGATCAGCGAGGGCGATGTGGCCGACTTGCTCGCGCGTTGCCGCGACGCCGCGCAACGCCTCGCGCCGCAATGGCCCGCGCTGTTGCCGGGCGCCGATCTCGAAGCGCTGTCCGAGCGCCAGCGCGTGCTGGTGGATGCGGGCGTCGATAGCGAGTTGGCCGTGCGGATCGCAAGCGGCGAGATTTCGGCGGCTCTGCTCGACATCGCCGAAGTGGCGTCGACCTGCGCGCGCAGCCTCGAACTGGTGGCGGGCGTCTACTTCGCGCTCGGCACGCTGCTCAACTACGGCTGGATCAGCGAGCGCGCGGCTTCACTGCCGGCGCCGTCGCACTGGGACATGCTGGCGCGCGCCACGGCGCTAGCCGAACTGGCGCGCCTCAAACGCGCGCTGACCACGAGCGCATTGGCCCATGCCGACGAAGCGTCGACGCCCGATACGTTGGTTCAGGCATGGCGTGAGAAGCGCGCCGCGCAACTGGAGCGCTATGCGCGGCTGCTTGCCGATCTGCGGGCCACGGGCGGCGCGAGCCTGTCGATGCTGCTGGTGATCGTGCGTGAGATGGCGGCGCTGGAGCGGGCCTAGAACGGCGGAAGATGCGCGAGCGCGCAGGCGGTGGGCAGGGTACACGAAGATGCAAGGCAACACCGGGGTTGGACGCATGCCGCCCGGCATGTCCATAATACGGGCTGTTGCCAACTGAAAGCGCTTTGCAAACCCACGGGACCCTCTCACCGACGATGAAAGAAGAATCGCCGAAAGCCATTATCTACGCGCTCGCCGCCAACTTTGGCATCGCCATTTGCAAGTTCGCCGCGGCCGCCTTCACCGGTTCAGGCTCGATGTTCGCGGAAGCCATTCACTCGAGCGCCGATTGCGGAAACCAACTGCTGCTGCTATTCGGTCTGCGTCAGGCGCGCAAGCCGGCAAGCCCGTTGCATCCGATGGGCGGCGGCCGCGCAATCTATTTCTATTCGCTGCTCGTCGCGCTGCTGCTGTTCTTCGTGGGCGGCGCGTTTTCGGTGTATGAGGGCGTGCACCGTCTGATCGTGCACGAGCCCTTGCAGTATGCGTATGTGGCGCTCGTGGTGCTCGGCATTTCGGTGGTGCTCGAAGCGCTGTCGCTGTGGGGGGCGATCAAGGAAATCCGCAAGACCAATCCCGACAAAAGCCTGTGGCGCTGGTTTCGGGAGACGCGCGAATCCGAACTGCTGGTGGTGGCGGGCGAGGATATCGCCGCCCTGGCGGGTCTCGCGATAGCCTTCGTCGCCGTGCTGCTGACGATGATAACGGGCAACGCCGTCTACGACGCGTTGGGCTCGGTCGCCGTCGGCTTGCTGCTGATGGTGATCGCGTGGGCGGTCGCGCGCGAAGTGAAGTCGATGATCGTCGGCGAATCGGCGAGCCCCGAAGTGCGCCGCGCGATCGAGGCGCATCTGCGCGCGCGCCGCGAGATTCGCAGCATCATCAACATCATTACGATGCAATGGGGCCGTCAGGTGGTGGTGGCCGTGCAGGCGGAAATGATCGACTACCCGAGCGGCCGCGCGATGGTGGATGCGATCAACGTGATCGAAGCGGACTTGCAGGCCGCGTTTCCGCAAGTGCGCTGGGTGTTTTTCGAACCAGACGTGCCGCGCGGTTGAGACAGGGTTTGCGCCGCCGGGGCGGCGCTCTCCAACATACCGCTTATTTGAAGCCGGTCACCGCGTGCGGCACATACAGTTCTTCGAGCAGGCGAATTTCATCGTCGCTCAGATTCAGCGAGAGAGCGGCCACCGCGTCGTCCAGATGATGCAGCTTCGTCGCACCCACGATCGGCGCGGTAATCGGCTTCTTCTGCAAGACCCACGCTAGCGCGACTTGCGCCCGCGGCACGCCGCGCTCGGCGGCGATCCGGCTCACCCGTTCGACGATCTGACGATCCGCGTCCTCGGTTTGCGCGTACAACGTGCGGCCGAATTCGTCGGTCTCGGAGCGCGCGCTTTCGGTGTTCCAGTCGCGCGTCAAACGTCCGCGCGCGAGCGGGCTCCACGGAATCACGCCGATGCCCTCGCTTTCGCACAGCGGCAGCATCTCGCGTTCTTCCTCGCGGTACAGCAGGTTCACGTAGTTCTGCATCGTTACGAAGCGCGTCCAGCCGTTGCGTTCCGCCACGTGCAGCGCCTTGGCGAACTGCCACGCATACATCGACGATGCGCCGATATAGCGCGCCTTGCCCGCCTTCACGACATCGTGCAGCGCTTCCATCGTTTCTTCTATCGGCGTGTCGTAATCCCAGCGGTGGATCTGATAGAGATCGACGTAATCGGTGCCGAGGCGCCGCAGGCTGTTGTCGATCTCCGCCATGATGGCCTTGCGCGACAGACCGGCGCCGTTCGGGCCCGGATGCATGCGGCTATTGACCTTGGTGGCCAGCACGATCTCGTCGCGCTTCGCAAAGTCCTTCAGCGCGCGGCCGACGATTTCCTCGCTCGTGCCGTCCGAATAGACGTTCGCGGTATCGAAGAAATTGATGCCTTTATCGAGCGCCTGCTTGATGAATGGACGGGACGCCTGTTCATCGAGCGACCAGGGATGAGTGCCGCGCGAGGGCACGCCGTAGCTCATGCAACCGAGGCAAAGACGCGATACATCGAGGCCGGTGCGGCCGAGTTTCACATACTCCATCGTGGTGCTCCTGTTGAGAACTGCACAAAGGCGGTGCGTGCCCCAAGGGACTTTCCTTCGGACTTGCCGCGGATCGTCGATTATAGGGAAGCCGGGAGAAGCGCGTGTAGAGCCGCCGCGCCGGCTTTCAGCAGTAAGGTTCAGGCGTCGGGCGGGAAATGATGCTTTGCATAATGGAAAGTAAGGAAAATAATTTCTTCGCACTTATACTTCTTTCGGCTTGAAAGCAGCACTCTCCCAAACTGCATCACAAGCAAAAGGAAGAATCACGATGCTGACTCGCACATTCGGCGCTGTCTGCGCCATTACGCTCGCGGCGTGCGCCGCGTTTTCGTCGGGCCCCGCCAGCGCCGACGAGGACGGTTTCTCGCAAGGCGAGGGCGGCTCGCATGGGCGGCCCGTCAAGGTGATGATCATTTCGATGTTCGGTCCCGAGGGTCAGGTGTGGCTCGACCGGCTCGGACCGTGGCGTGATATTCCGGTGGACGGCTTGTCGCCCGATTACCCGGCGGTTCATTGCAACCGGCAGGACGTGTGCGTGATGACCACCGGCATGGGACATACCAATGCCGCAGCGTCGATCATGGCGTTGACGTTCTCGCCGCGCTTCGACTTGCGGCGCACGTATTTCATGGTGGCCGGCATCGCCGGTATCGACCCGCAACAGGGCACGGTCGGGTCCGCCGCCTGGGCGAAGTACCTGGTCGACTTCGGCATTCAATGGGAGATCGACGGGCGTGAGATTCCGTCGGGCTGGAATACGGGCTACCTCGGCATCAATACGAAGAGCCCATCGGAAAAGCCGCCGCTCGACTATCGGACGGAAGTATTCCAGTTGAACGCGCAACTCGCCGATACGGCGTTTGCCTTGTCGCGTAACGTTGCGCTCGCCGATAACGCGCAGGCTCAGGCGGCGCGCGCGAAGTACTCGTATGCGCCGGCTAACCGTCCGCCTACCGTCATTCAATGCGACACGCTGGCGGGCGATACGTGGTGGTCGGGTACGCTGCTTGGTCAGCGGGCCCGCGACTGGACCAGGACTTTGACGGATGGCAAAGGCGTCTATTGCACCACGCAGCAGGAAGACAACGCGACCTACGAGGCGCTCAAGCGCGCGGCCGCGGTGCATAAGGTCGACTTGAATCGCGTTGCCGTGGTGCGCTCGGGTTCCGATTTCGACCGGCCCTACGATGGACAAACCAGCGCGGACAATCTGATCAACTATGCCGCGCAAGGCGGCTTTACGATCGCCCTCGAAAACCTGTACCGCTCGGGGAATCCGCTCGTGCAGGATATTGCTACTCACTGGGGCGAGTGGCGCGACGGCGTGCCGAAACGCTAACTCTCTCTCTACGTGGCGTGCCCGTGGAACGAAGCCGCGGGCACGCCCATCACCCATTACTAACGCGGCGTAACGCGGAATTGCCAACCGTACTTAACGTTGCGGTGCGCGAAACGGCGTCCAGACCGGAGCGTCGGTATTCCAATGATCGAGTTCGGATGGTGCCATGATGTTCTCCTTTTTGAAGACTGCATGAATGGCGCCGCAATGACTACTTGTTCGAACTGAATCATCGCGGCGTTTTCATTTTTACTGCCCGCTTCACTGCCCGCTTCACTGCCCGTTAGCAACGCGCGTGACCTCGCCATTCGTGCCTTCCTGCAATGCAATGCGCGCGGCCTGCGTTTGACCGATCAAGCCTTTGTTCGGATACGTGGTGCGATTCAGTGCCGGCAGTGAACCGTCGCGATAAGCGGCGACCAGTTCGGCCTTCACCTCGGCGCGTGTTTTAGTGCTCGTGCTCGGGGCCGGTTGCGTTTGATAGCTGCCGGCATGACCAATACCGCCACTGCTGCTTTGTGCAAACACCGGTGCGCTTGCGAGCAGCGAAAGAGCCAGACCTGCGAAGAGATTGCGTTTCATGATTCACTCCTGTCGATTCATTTGCAGCAATGCGGTGTGCTGCGACAGGGTGAAATGTAGGCTTCGGCGGAGTGCGGATAAATCGCACTTTCACGAAATGAATTGTCGCGATTCAAGAACAATCGCCGCGAGGATCAGTCCGCAAAGGCTGCGCGAGCGCGCTGGCACTGGGCTCGCCGTGAGTACAAAAAGAAAACCGCGGCATTGGAGCCGCGGTTGAAATTCACTATTCCAGAATCCGTACTTCAGATCAAACGAATCAGGCGACCCACTCGGATATCACGGGCGTGTCGAGTGTCGGGGCGGATTCACGTTCCTCCAGAGTACGCTTCGTGCAGGTGGCGTCGAGACTGCCGCGGCCGCTCAGCAATGGGCAACGGTCGAACAGTTCGGCAATCCAGTCTACGAAAACACGGACTTTAGGCGACAGATGCCGACTGTGCGGATAGACTGCGGAAATCGGCATCGGCAAGGGCTTCAACTCCGGCAGTACTTCCACCAGTTGGCCCGAACGCAGATGCGGCAGCACCATGAAGAGCGCCGGCTGAATCAGGCCGAAGCCTTCAAGCCCGCAGGTCACGTAGGCATCGGCGTCGTTCACCGAGACGATGCTCTTCATCTTCACTTCGATTTCCTTGCCGTCCACCATGAAAGCCCAATCGAGCGTGCGTCCCGTGCGGCTCGAAAAGTAGTTCACTGCTTTGTGATTTTGCAAGTCGTCGAGCGAGGTCGGCATGCCGGCGCGCTCGATATAGTCGGGGGACGCGCAACTCACGCCCTCGAACAAACCGATACGGCGCGCCACCAGCGAGGAATCCTGGAGCGCGCCCACCCGCACCACGCAATCCACGCCTTCCTGCAACAGATCGACGGGGCGATCCGTCAATCCGAGTTGCAGGTCGATGTCCGGGTAGCGCGTGTGGAACTCACATAGTGAAGGAATCACCAGCAAGCGGCCGATCGATCCCGGCATATCGATGCGCAGTTTGCCGTGCGGCTTCTTATTGCCGCTTTGAAAACTGGCCTCGGTTTCCTCGACGTCCGCGAGAATGCGCACGCAGCGCTCGTAGTACGCCGCGCCGTCCGGCGTGAGCGACAAACGCCGCGTGGTTCGGTGCATGAGCCGCGTGCCGAGGAACGCTTCGAGATTCTGAATGATGGTGGTAACCGATGCACGCGGCAGGTCGAGCGTTTCCGCTGCACGGGTAAAGCTGTTGGTGTCGACGACGCGCGTGAACACTTGCATGGCCTGAAGCCGGTCCATTGCAAACCTCCGGAAAGGGCGGGCGCACTGAGCGGAAATCGAATCCGCGGAGCAATCGCATTCGATTGTTCAGAGTCGCCGAATTGTGTTGCCGGATTATAGGCATTTATTTACGAGTCTGCCGAACCCACAATTCGCACCATTGCAGTTTTGTGCGCATTGCGCGGCTCGACATGGATTTATTGAAACCGCCGTACTCCCTCGCGCCCGCCGGCAACGGCCCGGCAGAGGCCAGCAGCACGGCACTCGGCGTGACCGACGTGCAGATAGAAGGGCACGCGCAGGACATTACCTTGCGTTTGTACCGGCAAGGCCAGAAGACCGCACTGCCGGTATTGCTTTATTTTCACGGCGGCGGCTTTACCAAGGGCTCGATCGACCAGGCCGATTTCGCCGCGCGTTATTTCGCGGAACACTTACCGGCATTGGTCGTGTCGGTGGGTTATTCGCTCGCGCCGCAGTTTCCGTTTCCGGCGGCGCCTGAAGACGCGCACCGCGCGGCGCTGTGGGTGCAGACCCGGGCGCGCGCGTTCGGCGGCAACAGCAAGAAGGTCGGCGTGGCCGGGCACGACGCGGGCGGGCAGTTGGCCAATTGCCTCGCGTTCATCGCGCGCGATCGCGGGGATGTGCAGATTGCCGCTCAGGCGTTGTTCGGGCCGATGCTCGACCCGAGCCTCACGCGCCTCGGCGACGAAAAGCGCCTCGGCTCGGACATCACCGCGAAAGAGTGCGCCGCCTGTTATCGCGCGTACTTGCCGCAAGCGTCGCAGCGCATGCATCCGTATGCGGCGCCGCTGGAGTCGTCGCGGCTCGCGGGCCTGCCGGCCACGCTGATCGCGACGGCGCAAAACGACGTGCTGCATGTGGAGGCGGAGAAATACGCGAGCAGTCTGATCGACGCGGGTGTGCTGACTCAGGTGGTCCGTTATCCGAGCGTCTCGCATGCCGCGTTGGCCGATCATCCGCCCGCCTTGCAGGAAGCGGTGCGATTTTTTCAGTGGCGCTTCGATGCGCGCGCCCATCGCTGAAACAGAAACAAGCAAAAACTTTAATCAACGATACCGGGAGCTTTTCATGACTATCCTTCCTCTTTCCCGCCGCCGCGTGGCGGTTGCCGCGCTTGTCGTGGTCGTGCTGGCCGGGCTGGGCACGTTCGGCGCGATTCGTGTCGACGCCAGTTCGCCGGCCGCGCCGACGATCGTGCCGGAAGTCGATGTCGCCACCGTGGTGCAAAAGACGATTACCGACTGGCAGACCTATTCGGGCCGCCTCGAAGCCGTCGAAAAGGTGGACGTGCGTTCGCAGGTGCCGGGCACGATCGTGTCCGTCAACTTCAAGGACGGCGCGCTCGTGAAGAAAGGCGACACGCTGTTCGTGATCGACCCGCGCCCCTACGCGGCGGAAGTCGATCGCGCGGCCGCGCAGCTTGCGGCCGCACAGGCGCGCACCGGTTACACGCAAAGCGACTGGGAGCGCGCGCAGCGCCTGATCGCCGACAACGCGATCGCCAAGCGTGATTACGACGAGAAGCAGAACGCCGCACGCGAGGCGAGCGCCAACCTGAAGGCCGCGCAAGCCGCGCTCGAAACCGCCCGCATCAATCTCGGCTACACGAAGATCGTGGCGCCCGTGTCGGGCCGCGTGTCGCGCGCGGAAATCACGGTGGGCAACGTGGTGTCGGCGGGCGCGAGCTCCACGCCGCTCACCACGCTCGTGTCGGTGTCGCCGATCTACGCATCGTTCGACGCGGACGAACAAACCTACCTGCAATACCTGAGCCGCGCGAAAGACGGCGGCAAAGTGCCGGTGGAACTCGGTCTCGCGGACGAAAGCGGCTATTCGCGCAGCGGCACGATCGAGTCGGTGGACAACCGGCTCGATACGTCGTCGGGCACGATCCGGGTGCGCGCGCGTTTCGACAACCAGGACGGTGCGTTGATTCCGGGTCTCTATGCACGCGTGAAGGTCGGCGGCAGCGAGCCGCATCCGGCCCTGCTGATCGACGATGCCGCGGTGGGCACCGATCAGGACAAGAAGTTCGTGCTGGTGGTCGATCAGGGCAATCACGTCGTGTATCGCGAGATCGCGGTGGGCGGCATGCAGGGCAACCTGCGCGTCGTCAAGGGCGGACTGAAGGCCGGCGATCGCATCGTGGTGAACGGCGTTCAGCGGGTGCGTCCGGGCGATTCGGTGCGCGCGCATATGGTGCCGATGACGACCGATCAGGACCCGAACAGCGCGCCGCTCGCGCAGGCGCGCGCCAAGGCGGACAAGAATTCGTGAGCCTCGCGCGCCGCGGCTAGACACGCGCGGCGCGTGCTCCAACGTTAAGAGCTTCCCATGAACATATCCAAATTCTTCATCGATCGGCCGATCTTTGCCGGCGTGCTGTCGGTATTGATTCTGCTGGGCGGCATCATCGCGCTCTTCAAGCTGCCGATCTCGGAGTACCCGGAAGTGGTGCCGCCGTCGGTGGTGGTGCACGCGCAGTATCCGGGTGCGAATCCGAAAGTGATCGCGGAGGCCGTCGCCGCGCCGCTCGAAGAGCAGATCAACGGCGTTGAGAACATGCTGTACATGCAGTCGCAAGCGAATAGCGACGGCAATCTCACGCTCACGGTCACTTTCAAGCTCGGCACCAATCCCGACCTCGCGACGCAACTGGTGCAGAACCGCGTCAATCAGGCGCTGCCGCGTCTGCCGGAAGACGTGCAACGCCTCGGCATCACGACCATCAAGAGTTCGCCGACGCTGACGATGGTGGTCCATCTGATCTCGCCGAACAATCGCTACGACATGACGTATCTGCGCAACTACGCGCTGCTCAACGTCAAGGATCGGTTGGCGCGGATTCAGGGCGTGGGCCAGGTGCAGTTGTGGGGTTCGGGCGACTACGCGATGCGCGTGTGGCTCGATCCGCAGAAAGTCGCGCAGCGTGGTTTGACGGCGACCGAAGTGGTCAATGCGATCCGCGAGCAGAACGTTCAGGTGGCGGCCGGTGTGATCGGCGCATCGCCTTCGGTGCCGGGCACGCAGTTGCAGTTGTCGGTGAATGCGCGCGGCCGGCTAAAGACCGAGGGCGAATTCGGCGACATCATCGTCAAGACCGCGCCGGATGGCGGCGTGACGTACCTGCGCGACATCGCGCGGGTCGAGCTTGCGGCTTCCGAATACGGTCTGCGTTCGCTGCTCGACAACAAGCCGGCGGTGGCGCTCGCCATCAACCAGGCGCCGGGCGCGAACTCGCTCGCGATTTCCGATGAAGTGCGCTCCGCGATGAAGGAACTCGCGGAAGACATGCCGGCGGGCGTCGAATACAAGATCGTCTACGACCCGACGCAGTTCGTGCGTTCGAGCATCGAGGCGGTCGTGCATACGCTGCTCGAAGCCATCGCGCTGGTGGTGATCGTCGTGATCGTGTTCCTGCAAACGTGGCGTGCGTCGATCATTCCGTTGATCGCGGTGCCGGTCTCGATCGTGGGCACGTTTTCCCTGCTGCTCGCATTCGGCTTCTCGATCAACGCGTTGTCGTTGTTCGGCATGGTGCTCGCCATCGGGATCGTGGTGGACGATGCGATCGTGGTGGTGGAGAACGTCGAGCGGAACATCGAAAACGGGCTGAGTGCGCGCGACGCGACGTACAAGGCGATGCAGGAAGTGAGCGGGCCGATTATCGCCATTGCGCTGACGCTGGTCGCCGTGTTCGTGCCGCTCGCCTTCATGACCGGCTTGACGGGCCAGTTCTACAAGCAGTTCGCGATGACCATCGCGATCTCGACGGTGATCTCGGCATTCAATTCGCTCACGTTGTCGCCGGCGCTCTCCGCGATGCTGCTGCGTAGCCACGGCGCGAAGGAAGACGTCCTCACGCGTGTGATGAATCGCTTGCTGGGCGGCTTCTTCAAGCGCTTCAACAAGGTCTTTCATCGCGGCTCGACGGCCTATGGCCGCGGCGTGACCGGCGTGCTGCGCCGCAAGGGCGCCATGCTCGCGGTCTACGCGGTCCTGGTGGGCCTGACGGTGCTGGTCTCGCGCGTCGTGCCGGGCGGTTTCGTGCCGGCGCAGGACAAGGAGTACCTGATTGCCTTTGCGCAATTGCCGAACGGCGCATCGCTGGATCGCACGGAAAAAGTGATCCGCGACATGAGTGCGATCGCGCTGAAGCAACCCGGCGTGGAAAGCGCGGTGGCGTTCCCTGGTTTGTCGGTGAACGGCTTTACCAACAGTTCGAGCGCGGGCATCGTGTTCGTGACGCTCAAGCCCTTCAAGGAGCGTGGCGACAAGAAGCTCTCGGCCGGTGCGATTGCCGGTGCGTTGAACCAGCAATATGGCGCGATCAAGGACTCGTTCGTGGCGGTGTTCCCGCCGCCGCCGGTGCTCGGTCTCGGTACGCTCGGCGGCTTCAAGATGCAGTTGGAGGACCACGGCGCGCTCGGTTACGCGGAGTTGAACAAGGCCGCGGAGGCCTTCGTGAAGAAGGCGGCGCAAACGCCTGAACTCGGCCCGACCTTCTCCAGCTATCAGATCAACGTGCCGCAATTGAACGTCGACCTGGATCGCGTGAAGGCCAAGCAACTCGGCGTGCCGGTCACGGACGTGTTCAACACGATGCAGATCTATCTGGGCTCGCTGTATGTGAACGACTTCAACCGCTTTGGCCGCGTGTATCAGGTGCGGGTGCAGGCGGACGCGCCGTTCCGTCAACGCGCCGACGACATCCTGCAACTGAAGACGCGTAACACGGCGGGCGACATGGTGCCGTTGTCGTCGCTGGTGGCGGTGACGCCGACGTATGGTCCGGAAATGGTGGTGCGTTACAACGGCTATACGGCGGCCGACATCAACGGCGGACCCGCGCCGGGCTTCTCGTCGGGCCAGGCGCAAGCGGCGGCCGAACGCGTCGCGGCGCAAGTCCTGCCGCATGGCGTGAAGCTCGAATGGACCGACCTGACGTATCAGCAGATTCTCGCCGGCAATGCGGGCCTGTGGGTGTTCCCGATCAGCGTGCTGCTCGTGTTCCTCGTGCTCGCCGCGCTGTATGAAAGCCTGACGCTGCCGCTCGCGGTGATCCTGATCGTGCCGATGAGCGTGCTGTCCGCGCTGACCGGCGTGTGGCTCACGCAGGGCGACAACAACATCTTCACGCAGATCGGTTTGATGGTGCTGGTGGGCTTGTCCGCGAAGAACGCGATTCTGATCGTCGAGTTCGCACGCGAACTGGAGCATGACGGACACACGCCGCTCTCGGCGGCGATCGAAGCGAGCCGCTTGCGTCTGCGCCCGATTCTGATGACGTCGATCGCGTTCATCATGGGTGTGGTGCCGCTGGTGCTGTCGAGCGGAGCCGGTTCGGAAATGCGTCACGCGATGGGTATCGCGGTGTTCTTCGGCATGCTCGGCGTGACGCTGTTCGGCTTGATGCTGACCCCGGTGTTCTATGTGGTGCTGCGCACGCTGGCCGGCGGAACGATTCACGTCGCGCAGAAGGATGCGCCGCACTATGGCGCGCCGGTGACGGACGCTTGAGGAGAAAACAATAATGAAACGTTTTGAATCTTTGGGCGGGTGGGGTCGGGCTGCTACCAGCGGTTTGCTGGTCGCGCTGCTCGCCGCCTGCTCGGTGGAGCCCACGTATAAGCGGGCGGAGGTGGATACGCCGGCCGCGTTCAAGGAAACGCCTGCCGCTTCGGCACAGGACACGGGCACATGGAAGCAGGCCCAGCCCGCCGACGACGCGCATCGCGGCCAATGGTGGACGATTTTCGGCGACCCGCAGTTGAACGCGCTGGAAGAGCAGGCGGCCGCCGCGAATCAGGATCTGAAGGCAGCGGCGGCGCGCGTGCAACAGGCGCGCGCGGTGACGCGGGCGGCGCGCTCGGACTGGTTCCCGAAGCTCGACGCGGGCTTCGGCCCGACGCGTGAGCGCGTTTCGGCGGCCTCGCAATTCCAGCCGGCCAGCGCGGGCGGTACGACGGGCACGATCTGGCGCGCGCAGGTGGGCGCGTCGTACGAAGCCGATCTGTTCGGGCGCGTCGGTTCCAACGTGAACGCATCGCAAGCGGACGAGCAGCAAAGCGAAGCGCTGTTCCGTTCAGTGCAGTTGTCGTTGCAGGCGGACGTCGCGCAAAACTATTTTCAACTGCGCGAACTCGACACGGATCAGGATCTGTACCGCCGTACCGTGGCGCTGCGCGAGGACACGCTGAAGCTGGTCGAACGGCGTTTCAAGGAAGGCGATATCAGCGAACTGGACGTGTCGCGCGCGCGCAATGAACTGGCGAGCGCGCGTGCCGATGCGGTGGGCGTGGCGCGTCAGCGGGCGGCGTCCGAGCATAGCCTCGCGATTCTGCTCGGCAAGCCGCCGGCGGATTTCTCGTTCGCGGAAGCGCCGCTTGCGCCGGTCACGGTGCGCGTGCCGCCTGGTTTGCCTTCGGCCCTGCTCGAACGCCGGCCGGATATTTCGGCGGCGGAGCGGGCGATGGCGGCGGCGAACGCGCGGGTGGGTCTCGCGAAGTCGGCGTTCTTCCCGAAGCTCGATATCACGGGCGCATTCGGTTATGAGTCGGCGACCTTGGGCGATCTGTTCATGTGGTCGAGCCGTGCGTTCATTCTCGGGCCGTTCGCCGGCACGGCGCTGACCTTGCCTCTGTTCGACGGCGGCCGCCGCAAGGCGAACCTCGCGCAAGCTCGCTCGAAGTACGACGAGGACGTCGCGCAATATCGTCAGCAGGTGCTGGTGGCGTTCCGCGAGGTGGAGGACAACCTGGCCGATCTGCGTTTGCTCGACGATCAGAT
The DNA here is from genome assembly GCF_049177125.1 of Paraburkholderia sp. DD10. NCBI lineage: Bacteria > Pseudomonadati > Pseudomonadota > Betaproteobacteria > Burkholderiales > Burkholderiaceae > Paraburkholderia > Paraburkholderia sp. DD10. Next base: position 850,342 of record NZ_CP185392.1, read on the forward strand.
GCGCGAGCAGAACAATGCGGTGCAGGCATCGCAGCGCGCGGCGCATCTGTCGCGCACGCAGTACACCGAGGGCGCGGTCAGCTATCTGGACGTGATCGACGGCGAGCGGCAGGTGCTCCAAACGCAACTACAGGCGAGTCATTTGTCGGGCACGCAGGCGGTGGCGACGGTTAATCTGATTCGCGCGTTGGGTGGTGGATGGAGCGATGTGAAGGCGCCGGATGCCGCGGTGGGGTCGGTTGCGCCGGCTTCGGGTGCGGTTGCTGCTTCTGCTGCTGCTTCTGCTTCTGCTCCGGCGGTGACGGAACAGGTAGCGAAGCGGTAGGTTTTTAGATCAGTTGTTAGTGGTGAACGCCGGGGCGCGCGGTTGCGCGGCCCGGCGGTTTTGTTTGGGCAGCAGCGCGACGGCGCGGTTTTGGCGGTTCTATTCCCCACGGCGTCCCGCCAAATCATTTTTCCCGCTTTCCTTCCGAAAATCCCTTCGTAGACCACTGGTTTCGCCGCCTCTATCATGGGCCGCACCTCATCTGGAGAGAGGCGATGACCTGTCCGACTTTCCGCTGTTCGCGCTGACCGACTGGCGCTTCCTGTCACTGCCACGCGCGGGCTAAGCCGCGCGTCGCGGATTTCCGTTGCCCGATGTTCTAGCGGCATGCGTCGCCGCGTGCCGTTGGACCGGCTCGCCTCAAAACCTATACGTCACGACTTTACGAGTTCACCATGCGCATTTTTCTATCCACATTGCTGCGCTCTTTCAATGCGCCGGCTCGCACGCTTTTCGGCGCATTCGGTCTCGCGCTGGCGTTGTCCGCCACGTCGGCATTCGCGGCGGATGTGCCCACGCTGAAGATCGGCACCGCCACCAGCCCGCAAATCGAGGCGCTCAAAGTCGCCGCGCGCGAAGCCAGGGAGCAGGGACTCGACGTCAAGATCATCGAGTTCACCGACTGGAATACGCCGAACGCGGCGCTCGCCAACAAGGATATCGACGTCAACTACTTCCAGCACATTCCGTTTCTGGAGAACGCGAAGAAGCAGGGCGGCTATAACTTCGTCGCGATCGCGCCGGGCACGATCATGAAGATCGGCCTGTACTCGAAGAAGATCAAGCGCTTCGACGAATTGAAGAACGGCGCCACGGTCGCAATCGCCAACGATCCGGTCAACGGCGGCCGCGGGCTGTTGTTGCTGCAACGCGCCGGTCTCATCAAGCTGACGCCGGGTATCGACTATCGCGCCACGACGCTCGACATCATCGACAACCCGAAGCACCTGAAGATCGTGCAGCTCGAAGCGTCGCAACTGGCCCGTTCGCTCGACGACGTCGACCTCGCGCAAGGCTACCCGAGCTTCATCAAGCTCGCGGGCACCACCGATCCGAATAGCGCGCTGCTGTTCGACGGGCTGGAGAACAAGAACTACGCGATCCAGTGGGTCGTGCGTCCGGAAAGCGCGAACGATCCGCGTATCCGCAAGTTCATCGCGATCTATCAGCATTCGCCGGCCGTGCGCGCCGCGCTCGACAAAGCCTTCGGCACGCTTTACGCCGTCGCCTGGTAACGAAAGCGGTTAGGCGTGGCCGGAACAGAAAGGAGCCGCACGATGGCGAAGAAAAAGATTCTGCTGAACGCGTTCAACATGAATGCCGTCGGCCATATCAATCATGGCTTGTGGACGCATCCGCGCGACCGCTCCGCGCATTACACGGATCTCGACTATTGGACGAGTCTTGCGCAAACACTGGAGCGCGGCAAATTCGACGGCATCTTTCTCGCGGATATCGTCGGCGTCTACGACGTTTATCAAGGCGGACCGGACACGCCGTTGCGCGAATCGGTGCAGATTCCGATCAACGATCCGTCCCTGATCGTGCCCGCGATGGCGCACGTGACCCAGCATATCGGTTTCGGCGTCACGTCGAATCTGACCTACGAACCGCCGTATCTGTTCGCACGCCGCATGTCGACGCTCGATCACCTGACCAGGGGCCGGGTGGGCTGGAACATCGTCACCGGCTATCTGGACAGCGCGGCGCGCGGCATGGGGCTCGCGCAGCAGATCAGCCACGACGACCGCTACGATCGCGCCGACGATTACATGGACGTGGTCTACAAGCTGTGGGAGCAAAGCTGGGAAGACGATGCGGTGGTGCGCGACCGCGCGGCGCGCATCTTCTCGCATCCCGACAAGGTGCATCGCGTGAAGCATGACGGTCCGTATTATTCGATCGACGCCATTCATTTGAGCGAGCCGTCGCCGCAACGCACGCCGGTGCTTTACCAGGCGGGTTCGTCGAGCCGGGGCGTCGATTTCGCGGCACGTCACGCGGAATGCGTGTTCGTCGGCGGGCAGAACAAGCCGCTCACGCGCTCCATTGTCGACGACATCCGCGCGCGCGCGGTGAGTTTCGGGCGTGCCGCGGACGATATAAAAATCTTCGCGGGCATCACGGCTGTCGTCGGCGAAACGGAACGCGCGGCGCGGGAGAAGTTCGACGAGTACCGGCGTTATGCGAGTGCCGAAGGCGGCCTCGCGCATTTCTCCAGTTCGACCGGCATCGACTTCTCGCAATACGAGCTGGACGAGCCGATCTCGTATGTGAAGACCGAGTCGATGCAATCCGCCGTCGAAGCCATTTCGAAGAAGAGCGTGAGCGGCGTGTGGACCAAGCGCAAGGTACTCGAACAGATGACGCTCGGCGGCCGCGCGAAACCGGTGGTCGGCTCGCCGCAGCAGATCGCGGACGAACTGGTGTCGTGGATCGAGGAAGCGGGTGTCGACGGTTTCAATCTGACGCGCACGGTGATGCCGGAATCGTTCGAGGACTTCGTGAATCTGGTCGTGCCGGAGTTGCAGAACCGCGGCGTCTATAAGGAAGATTACGATGCCGCGCCGACGCTGCGCGAGAAGCTGTTCGGCGCCGGCCGAGCGCGGCTGCCCGACGTGCATGCGGGCGCGCGGCATCGGCGTCATGCACGACACCACCTGCCGAGCGCAGTGAATGCCTGAGAGGAGCGAAGCAATGGCTAATCTATTCGACGTGCCGCAGTTCATTGAAGACACGCCGTCCCTCGCATCGAATCCTGGTTCGCTTCAGGCGACGCGAGCCGTCGTCGTATTCGACGACGTAGGCAAGACCTTCACTCATGCGCGCGGCGTGCCGACCGCGGCGCTTTCGAACGTTACGCTGAACGTGGCGCACGGCGAAGTGTTCGGCATTATCGGCCGCAGCGGCGCGGGCAAGTCGACGCTGCTGCGGCTCGTGAACGGGTTGGAGAAGCCGAGTTCAGGCAGCGTGCGCGTGAACGGCGTGAGCGTCGGCGAACTCGACGAACGCGGCCTTGTTACATTGCGGCGGCGCATCGGCATGGTGTTTCAGCACTTCAATCTGCTTTCCGCGAAAACCGTGCGCGAGAACATTGCGTTACCGCTGAAAATCGCCGGCACGCCGAAAGCGGTGATCGACACCAAAGTCGACGCGCTGCTCGAACTGGTCGGCCTGTCCGCCAAACGCGACGCTTATCCGGCGAGCCTCTCCGGTGGTCAGAAACAGCGCGTCGGCATTGCGCGGGCTCTCGTCACCGATCCTGAGATTCTGCTTTGCGACGAAGCCACGTCCGCACTCGATCCCGAAACGACGCAGGCGATTCTCGCGTTGCTGCGCGACATCAATCGGCGGCTCGACCTCACCATCGTTTTGATCACGCACGAAATGCAGGTGATTCGCGAAGTCTGCGATACGGTTGCCGTGATCGAGCGCGGCGAAGTGGTGGAAAGCGGACCGGTGTGGCGCGTGTTCGGCGATCCCCGGCACGATGCGACGCGCGCCTTGCTGCGCACGCTCGTGCACGACTTGCCCGCGGATCTCGCTGAACGCATCAAGCCTTTGCACGACATCGCGCACACCGATGCGCGGATTCTGCTCGACGTGCGTTTCACCGGAGCCGATGCGCGCGAGCCGGATCTCGGCGGGCTGACTTCGGCGCTGAGCGTCGAAGGTGGGCGCGTGAGCTTCGTGCATGGCGGCATCGACAGGATTCAAGGGCATGCGCAAGGGCGTCTGGTCGTGTCCGCGCAAGTGCGCGCGAATGCGCACGGCACGATTCAAAAGCAGATCGCGACGCTCGTCGAGCGCGCGCGCGGCTACGCCAATCACGTCGAGGTGCTCGGCTATGTCTGATCTCTGGCTCTCGGAACTCGCGGACGCGATTCGCGACACCGTCGTGATGGTCGGCGTCTCCGCGTTCGTCGCGGCGTTGGCCGGCATTCCTCTGGCGCTGGTGCTGGTGACCACGACACGCGGCGGCATCTTCGAAAAGCGCGCGGTGAACAGCACGCTCGGCGCGCTCGTCAACGTGTTCCGCTCCACGCCGTTCATCATTCTGCTGGTCGCGCTGCTGCCGTTGACGCGCTTGCTGATCGGCACGACGATCGGCGTATGGGCCGCGATCGTGCCGCTCAGCATCGCGGCGATTCCGTTTTTTGCGCGCGTGGCCGAAGTGAGCCTGCGCGAAGTGGACCGCGGTTTGATTGAAGCCGCGCAGGCGATGGGCGCGCAACGGCGTCACATCATCTGGCACGTGCTGCTGCCTGAAGCGCTTCCCGGCATTCTCGGCGGCTTCACGATCACGGTGGTGGCGATGATCGGCTCGTCCGCAATGGCGGGCGCGGTCGGCGCGGGCGGCCTCGGCGATCTGGCGATCCGTTACGGCTATCAGCGTTTCGATACCACGGTGATGGTGACGGTGATCGTATTGCTGATCGTCATCGTGACGGCCGTGCAGTTCGTCGGCGACCGCTTCGTGCGACGGTTGGCGCAGCGCGCGTGACGGCCGGACCGCGCTTATGATGCTTGCGTCGCTCGTCAAACCTTTTCACGTGGACATTGCATGAACGAACCCCGTCATCCCGAGGCGCTGCAAACGCAGCAGGCGTGCGCCGCGCCCGTGGTGCGCGATCTCGCCGGCTTGCTCGACGCATTGCGCGCCAGCGCCGCGCAGCGCGATCGCGACGGCGGTCACGCAGCCCAGGAAAAACAATGGATCGCGGATGCGGGACTGCTCACGCTCGCCGTGCCGCGCGAATTCGGCGGGCTCGGCGCGCGCTGGCCCAACATCTACGAGACGATTCGCAAGATCGCGGCGGTCGATAGTGCGCTGGCGCATCTGTTGGGCTTTACCTGCTTGCAGGTGGTCAGCGTCAATGTATGGGGCAACCCCGAACAACGCGCGCGCTATCTGGGCGGCACCGTGGAAGGGCGCTGGTGGTGGGGCAATGCGGTCAATCCGCTCGACACGCGGCTCGTCGCGAGCGCGAGCGGCGACGGCGGCTATCGTCTCGACGGCCAGAAGGGCTTTTGCTCGGGCACGCGCGGCTCGCGGATGATGACCGTCTCCGCGCACGATCCGGTCAGCGGCAAACCGGTGTTCGCCGTGGTGCCGACCACGCGCGAGGGCATCACCGTCCACGAAGACTGGAATCCGATCGGTCAGCGGCAGACCGACAGCGGCAGCGTGTCCTTCGCGCAGGTCAGGGTCGAGCCGCATGAAGTGCTCGTGCGCGCCGATACGCCGTATGCGAGTTTGCGCACGCTGGTTTCGCAGCAGGTGTTGATCAATCTGTTCGTGGGCATCGCGCAAGGTGCGCTCGAGGAAGCGCGCGGCTACGTCAATCAGCATGGCAAGCCGTGGATCAGCTCCGGCGTCGACAAGGCCACCGACGATCCTTATCTGATCCAGCGTTTCGGCGAAATGCGCCTGCAAGCGGTGAGCGCGGAAGCGCTGGCGACCCGCGCCGCCTACGCACTCGAGGACGCGTGGCAACAAGGTCCGGCGCTTTCCGCGGAAGCCCGCGCGCACGTCGCGCTCGCCACGTCGGAGGCGAAAATCCTGGCGCATCGCGCCGCGCTCGACGTCAGCGAAAAACTGTTCGACGCCTGCGGCGCCCGCGCCACCCACGCGCCGCTCGCGCTCGACCGGTTCTGGCGCAACGCTCGCGTGCATACGCTGCACGATCCGCTCGACTATCGCGTGCGCGACGTCGGCCGTTATGCACTGAGCGGGACATTGCCGGAGGTTTCTTTGTACACTTGAGGCGGTTCGCGGCGGCCATCCCCCTTATGACGCGCCGCGGTTTATCCCCCTTCAAGAGATTGCCGACTTGCAGTTCAAACTCCCGACTACCGCAACGGCGCCGTTTTGCCCATCCGAGGTGCAAGGCTCGGTCGCCGTCTCGCAAGGCGCGCCTTTCTGGAAAAAAATCCTGCAATTCGCCGGCCCCGGCCTGCTCATCTCGATCGGCTACATGGACCCGGGCAATTGGGCCACCGATATCGAAGCCGGATCGCGCTACGGCTACAGTCTGCTGTTCGTCGTCATGTTGTCGAGCCTCGCGGCGATGGTGCTGCAATGCCTGAGCATGCGACTCGGCATCGTCACCGGGCGCGATCTTGCGCAGTTGTCGCGAGCGCGTTATTCGCCGGGCGTGGCGCGCGTTCAATGGCTGCTCGCCGAGGTGTCGATCGTGGCCTGCGATCTGGCCGAAGTGCTCGGCGGCGCGCTCGCCTTCCATCTGCTGTTCAAATGCTCGCTGACCACCGGCGTCTTGCTGACCGCGTTCGATACGCTGATCGTGCTCGGCCTCAAGGGCAAGAACTTCCGCGACCTCGAAGCGATCATGCTCGGCCTGATCGCGACCATCGGCGTGGGGTACGTCATCGAATTGGCGCTGGTGCAGCCGCACTGGCCGTCGGTCGCGCAAGGGTTGATTCCGTCGTGGGAGGCGCTCAGCAGCCGCGAGCCGATGTATCTCGCGATCGGCATTCTCGGCGCGACCGTGATGCCGCATAACCTCTACCTGCATTCGTCGATCGTGCAGACGCGCGCGGTGAAGCGCGACGCCGCGAGCATCGGGTCGGCGATCGGCATGTCGCGCATCGATACGATCGTGTCGCTGGTGCTCGCGCTGCTGATCAACATGGCGATCCTGATTCTCGCCGGGGCGGCGTTTCATGCGACCGGCCACGATCAGGTCACCGAGATCGAAGACGCTTACACACTGCTCGCGCCGATCGTCGGCACCGGTTTGGCGGCGGTGCTGTTCGCCGTCACCTTGCTCGCCTCGGGACAAAGCTCGACCTTCACTGGCACGGTGGCCGGGCAGGTCATCATGGAAGGCTTTCTGAACCTGAAAATTCCGTGCTGGCAACGGCGCTTCATCACGCGGGCGCTCGCCTTGATCCCCGCGCTGATCGGCGTGCAGATGATGGGCAACGGCGCGGTCGGCAAACTGCTGGTCGCAAGCCAGGTGGTGTTGAGCCTGCAATTGCCGTTCGCGCTTTATCCGCTGATCCGCATGACCAGCGACCGTTCGCTGATGGGCGAATTCGCCAACAAGCTGCCGACGCGGCTACTGGCGTGGATGCTGTTCGTGGCGATCAGCGCGGCGAACTTGTGGCTGGTGGTGCAGACGGTTGGGCTGGTGGATTGAGGCGGTGCCGGGGCGGCTTGAGGTGGTAGCCGCGGGGGTGCCGGTGGCTGTGGCGGTGGAAGTGACAAAAAAAGTCCGCTCGTAACGGCGGACTTTTTTCTCAGGCTTCGGTTCGAGTCGGGCGGACCAGCCCTTCTCGATTCAGTTCAGCTCAGGCGGCTTGCGCGATCTGCGCTGCATCGAGCGCTTCCTGGCGGGCCGCTGCGGCTTTCTTCGTCTTGCCCGCGCGCGACGGCGGCTGGCACGCGCCGCACACCACGTTGTGTTGCAAATCGTGCTTGTGCGCGACGAACTTGCCGGTGCAACGGCAGCATTTGGTCAACTGCAGAATGTCGGCGTCGAAGAAACGCACCAGCGTCCAGGCGCGCGTCAAATCCAGCACCGGTTCGGTTTCGCTGTGCTTGCAGTGTTCGAGATACAGCCGGTAGCCCTTGGTCAGCGCATCCAGATGCGAGCAACGCGCTTCGTTCTTCAGGAACAGGTACGTGTTGTAGAACAACGATGCGTGGATGTTCGCCAGCCACGTCATATACCAGTCCGCCGAGAACGGCAGCATGCCCTTGGGCGGCGATACGCCCTTGACCTCGCGGTACAGGCGAATCATGCGGTCGCGTGAGAGCGTCAGTTCGCTCTCCAGCACCTGCATGCGTGCGCCGAGTTCGATCAGCGCGATGGCGCGGAATACTTCTTGTGCGTCTTCCGTCAGGCTACGCTTGAGCATCGCAGTCACCTCGATTAAGCGAACTGCTCGGCGGGCTGGCCCGCAAGCAGGATTGCCGCGTGAGTCGGTGCAACTGCTGCGTGCTTCGTGGTTTGCGTCAACGCCGACAACATGGCGTGGTCGTTGAAGCGGAAGAAGCACAAAAGTTGATCGGAAGCGGCCAGCTTGACGACCTGCGCGAGCGACAGCCCGCCAAGCAGATCGGCCAGTTCCGATGACAGTCCCAGCCGGAACATCCCGACTGCTTTGTCCTCGCGCAACATGCGCTGCGCAAGCATGATGTACGACAAGTTGATCTCGCGGATTGAATCCAGCGTCTCGCTGCTACGGTCCATTTTCTCTGTTTCCGAAGCCCCGAATTACCATGCCGGCTTTTTGCCGTTTTCTCTTTTATGCCTCGCCGGAAACGATGACCTCCGGCTACATGTCTTGATACAGATGGCGACTTTTTGATACATCGCGTTACATTTCGTAACAGCTTGGGACGAATTGTATGAAGGGCAAAACAAGAAATCAATCCCTTCTCGAAAAAATATCGCTAAAAAGATACATCAATTTCAGGTAATTTTTTCACGGGCTCGTAATAGAAGCCGTTATGCACATTTTTGGGTTGGGGCGGCCTTCGTCTGGTCCCTGAAAACCCTTATAGAACAGGACTTGTAAGCTTTCGTCTGAGCACACGACAAGTGTGGGGCGATCTCGCCGATTTAAGCGCGCCTGGAAAAGAAAAAGCAGAAGGGCGATCTGCTGAGATGTAATAAATACCGCACGTTTTCGGAGGTGGGGGACAAATCACAGATGTAACAGATCGTCGCGGCCCTCGTTACAAACCAGGCCGAGTTTGTAACTTTTTTCGTAACATCGTGGGCCGGCCGGTCGAACCCGCTCGACTGCGGGGCCGGGAACAGCGGCCGCATCGGCCGTCCATGACGGGCCGTTCGCCCTGGCCTGGATGTCAGCCGTAGCCGGTCTGTTAGGGCAAGAGGAGGTCAGATCACGCGCCGCCGGTTCGAGACAGCGACGGCTCACATGAACCGCGCCATCAAATCGGCGTCGTGAAACACGCCGTCGACATTCAGCGCGTCGACTTCGCATCCGTATATCCGAAAGCCGAGCGACTCGTACAGCTTGCGCGCCGCCTCGTTGCGGCTGCCGACCATGAGTTGGACTTGCCGCAAACCTTCTATTCGCGCCGCACGCGCCAGCAACTCGTCGAGTAGCGCGCGCCCAACGCCACGCCCAGCGGCTTCCGGCGCGACGTACATGCCGACCACGGCGGCTTTGTGCCGCTCCTTGTCGCGCGGGTTGCGCCGCATTCCAACCACGCCGACGAGCGGTGCGCCGGCCGATGCGTAAGCGCCCAGCAGAAAATCACCGTCGGCCGCGCGCGAACCTTCCAACATGGCGTCGTGTTGCGCCGCACCTCTTGCCAGCGCGTCCGCGTAGCTTTGGCCGAATGATTCCGGATGCGCCTTCAGTCCGCGCAGGCGAAGTTCGAAGTAGGCGTCGCGGTCGGCCAGTCCGAGTTGGCGTATCAGCACGGCGTGATTGTTCAAGTGCATCTCCGTGGACGGTTGTTCGAATCGGGCGGTCGTGACCGGCGCGCATTGCCCGGTTTCGGCGGTGTTGCGGGATCAAACCACGACTAAGGCGCCGCCTGGGCGCGCTGGCTTTCGGCAAACTCGCGCAACGCCGCCGCGGTGTGCTGGTCGGCTGGAAAAAACGCTTCGATCGCAAGCTCCGATAGCGTCACGTCCACCGGCGTACCGAATACGGTGGTGGTGCTGAAAAACGACAGCAGCCCGAGCGGCGTGCGTAGCCGCAGCGGCACGGCAATCTGATTGATGGCCGGGTCGGGGTCGATCGCCTCCGCACCAGGCGGCGCGGGATAACCCGCCAACTCGTCGCGCAACGCGCTCAGCGTGTCGTCGCCGCTTACGTCGATCTGACGTTGCAGCCGGGCCAGCACGTGTTCCCGCCAGGCATGCCAGTTGACGATGGAAGCCGCGATCCCCTCCGGATGCAAGCTCAGGCGCAGCGCATTGACCGGCGGCTTCAGCAGCTCCGCGCTTGCGCCCGCCACCAGAGGCGCGAGCGCGCTGTTGGCGGCAAGGATGGTCCAGTGACGGTCGATGGCGAGCGCCGGATACGGCTCGTGCCCCTTGAGCACCAGTTCGACGGCCTCACGCGCGGCGGCCAACTGGGGATCGGTGAGCGGACGCTCACGGAACAACGGCGCATAACCCGCCGCGATCAGCAGCGCATTGCGTGCACGCAGCGGCACGTCGAGCCGTTCCGCCAGATGCATGACCATCTCCCGGCTCGGCACCGCGCGGCCAGATTCGACGAAGCTCAAATGCCGCGTCGAAATATCGGCCTCGGCGGCGAGCAGCAACTGGCTCATTCGTCGCCGCTGCCGCCATTCGCGCAGCAGATCGCCGACCGTGCGGCTGGCCGTCGGCGGATTCGACGGGGCGGTTTGCGCAAGAGAGAGCGTATTCATGCCAACGATGATAGCCAAGCCGCGCTGGCAATCCATTACCTCGCACGTAATCGACGCGCCGCGCGCGAGCCGCCAATCTTCACTCCGAGCCCGCCGCATACAACGTGTTTGCCGAGCGTAGTGCTCAGTCGCTACCTATGAAGGAGTCTGAGATGAATGCGCATACCGATCTGATCGACCGTTATTTCGACGCATGGAATGAAACCGATGGCGCGCGCCGTCGCGAGTTGATCGCCGCGACGTGGGCCGCGGATGCCGACTATCGTGATCCGCTGCTGGCGGGCGCGGGCCACGACGGCATCGACGCGATGATCCGCGCGGTGCATGAACGCTTCCCGCATCACACGTTTCGCCGCACGACCGAGGTCGACGGCTTCGCGAACCGGCTGCGTTTTTCCTGGGAACTGACCACGCCCGCGGGCGAGGCGATCGTCAAGGGTTCCGATTTCGGCGTGGTCGATGCGCATGGCCGCCTGCAGGCGGTCACCGGTTTCCTCGATCAGGTGCCGGCCGCCGCCTGACCGGCGTCATCTTTTCACGGAGACGATCATGCCTGAACCCGCTGCCGCCACAGCTATCCGAACCGTCATCGCGTTCGCGCGCCTGTCGTGCGCCGTCGACGCGTTGTGCAGCGCCATCGCCGGTTTCGCCTTGCTCGCCGGCGCGCGCGCGTTCACGTTCACCGCCTTGCTCGCGTGGCGCGAGCCGGTTCTCGGCGGCGTGGGCCTCGTGCTGCTGGCGTTGGTCGGCTGGCTGCGGTGGCGGTGCGGCGTCTCGCGCGGGTTTGCGCGGATGGACGCAAAGTTGCTTGCTACAATCGATCGCCGGAATGCAATCGGCGGCGCTGTTCCGTTCTCGTCGAGCGCCGGTCGTATCGGCGAGACCCGAACGCGGGCGTGAAGCGGTCGCTGCGTAAAGAATCGACTGTTGTTTAAAACCGGGCGGCCAGCCGCCAATCGAACTACAAGGAGACACCGTGCTGAAGAATCTCGACCCGCTGCTGAATGCCGATGTGCTGCATGCGCTGCGCTCGATGGGCCATGGCGACGAACTGGTGATTTGCGACGCGAACTTTCCGGGCGATTCGGTCGCCCGCGAGAGTGTGCTCGGCAACCTGCTTCGCCTCGACGGCGTGAGCGCGCCGCGCGCGATTCGCGCGGTGCTGTCGGTGATGCCGCTGGATACGTTCATCGAACACCCCGCCTCGCGGATGGAAGTGGTCGGCGAGCCGCAGACGATTCCGGCGGTGCAGCGCGAGGCGCAGACCGAGGTCAATGCCGCGGAAGGGCGCGAGGTGCCGTTTGCGTCGATTGAACGGTTCGCTTTTTACGAGCGGGCGCGCAAAGCCTATTGCGTGATCGCCACGGGCGAGGAGCGCGGTTATGGTTGCTTCGTGTTCACCAAGGGCGTGCTGCTTGCGCCGGATGCGCCTCGGTAATCGCCTGCGCTCCAATACGGCGGGCGCCGCGCCGCTCGGCCCCGCCCGAGCTTGGAAAAGGCGGGTAATGCACATATCCTCAGGTGCAAGGCGGGGAACTGCGGCAACCTGACCGGGTCTGCTGCTTATTCATTTATAGGAGCTTCTCATGGCGCGTCCCGTCGATTCCGGCGTTATCCTCATCGCACGTATCGCCCTTGCCGTGCTGTTTCTGTGGGGCGGTGTGATGAAACTGCTGGGCTATGCGGGCTTCGTCGGCTACCTGCATTCGAAGGGCGTGCCGTTCGTGCAGATCGCCGCGCCGATCGCGACCGTGGTAGAGGCGCTCGGCGGCCTCTTGCTGATCGTCGGCTTCAAGGTGCGTCCGCTTGCCGTGATCATGGCCGTCTATACCGTGGCGACAGCGGTGTTGGGCCACGATTTCTGGAACGTCACCGATCCGGCTTTGCAGCGCGACATGGTGATCCATTTCTGGAAGAACATCGGAATCGCCGGCGGCTTCCTGCTGCTGTTCGTGACCGGCGCGGGCCGTATCAGCATCGACGGCGCACGTGCGCCGCGCGGCGGGCTGGGGCTCTGATACGGAGCCCGGGCGGCGGGCGCCCGCCGCCATCGATTCTGGCTGCAACCAAGGGAGCAAACAATGATTCAGAGTTTCGAGCAAACCATTGGCGGCAAGGTGATGCAGTTGTGCGCGAGCCTCGGCGAAGGGCCCACGCCTCATCGGGTCATCATCAGCCTGGCTGATTCGGCGAAAACACTCGTCGTGCTGGATGCGTCCGGCCTCATCGGCACGCTCAAGGCGGAGATCGAGGAGCCCGACAAGCTGATCGCCGATGCGATCACGAAGGCGCAAAGCGAAGGGCTGATCGAACGCGCGATCGATACCGGCACGATTCAGGAAGCGTCGCTGTAAGCCGCGGCGCGGCGCAGCGGTTCTTTGGCCGCTCCGTCGTGTTGCCGCAGCCTTGCCATTGAAAAACGACCCCCGCGATGCGCGCGCATCGCGGGGGTCGTTTTTTCACGGGTCAAGTCGCGTCGACCGCCAGCCCCGCTCAGCGAGCTTGCGGCGCTGCGTCCTTGATAAACAGCGTGGTCAATGCGCCGAGAATGCAGATCGCTCCCACATACAGCGGCGCGGCCATCGGGTTGGACTTCATCATCAGCGAGACGGCGATCGGCGTGAGGCCGCCGAACACCGCATAGGCGACGTTATACGAGAACGAAATGCCCGAAAACCGCACGACGGGCGGGAACGCCTTGACCATCACGAACGGAATCGCGCCGATCACGCCGACAAACAGGCCGGCCACGGCGTAGAGGGGCACCAGCGCAGACGTATCGACGGCGAGTTGCTGGAACATCACGTAGTACGTGACCGCCAGCGCGAGTCCGCCGATGAAAATCGCGCGACCGGCGCCGATGCGGCCGGCGATCGAGCCCGCCATCACGCAGCCGATCGTCAGGCACAGCGTCGCCACGCAATTCGCCAGCAGCGCGGTGGCCGGCGCGACATGAAACTGCTTTTGCAGCAGCGTCGGCGTCATCAGAATCACCACGACGATCGCGGCCGACAGCATCCACGTGAGCAGCATCGAGACGATCACGGCGCGGCCGTGGTCGCGCAGCACGGCCTTGAGCGGCACTTCGGCGGCGATCGCCTTGCGCTGCTTGAGTTCGGCGAAGACCGGCGTTTCATGCAGCCAGCGGCGCAGGTAGACGGAGAACATGCCGAACACGCCGCCCACGAGGAACGGCAGGCGCCACGCATACGCGGAGATCTCCGCCGGCGCGAAGTTGCGGTTGACCGCCGAGGCGATCAAGGAGCCCAGCAGGATGCCGGCCGTGAGACCGGCCGTCAGCGTGCCGCATGCATAGCCGATATGCCGCTGCGGCACGTGCTCGGAGACGAACACCCAGGCGCCCGGCACTTCGCCGCCTACCGCCGCGCCTTGCATCACGCGGAACAGCAGCAGCAGCACCGGCGCCAGCACGCCGATGCTCGCGTAGGTCGGCAGTAGGCCCATCATCAGCGTGGGCACCGACATCAGCAGCACGCTCAGCGTGAACATGCGCTTGCGGCCGAACAGGTCGCCGAAGTGCGCCATGATGATGCCGCCGAGCGGCCGCGCCAGATAGCCCGCCGCGAAGATCCCGAAGGTTTGCACCTGGCGCAGCCACTCCGGCATCGCGGCCGGGAAGAATAGCTGACCGATCGCCGGCGCGAAAAACACGAAGATGATGAAGTCGTAGAACTCGAGCGCTCCGCCGAGGGCGGCGAGGCCGAGCGTTTTGTAATCGCTGCGCCCAAGAGGGCGTGGGGTGACAGCCTGCGCTCCACCCAGATTTGTCGCTTGCATTGCTACGTCGTTGTCTTGAATGGTGAGCCACACGTGGCGCGTGGAAATACGGCGGTCGTCGGGCGAGAAGTGTGGTAGGCGCTGGGTAGAGCACGGGACACCGGCGCGCCGGCCCGGATAGGGGGCGCGATGACGACTTTGGCCAGGCGGGGATTTTACAGGATGAAAGTCGCCCGCCTCGGGAAGGGCTTAATTCGATTGAGAAAAGTTCCACGGGGACGGGCGTTTTCGCCACCGGGTTCCGGCTCTGCGCGCTGGGAAACGTCGCGGCAGCTTGTAGGAGTTGCGGGATGGAGTTGTCGGGCGGCGTCGATAGATATGTAAATTAGGATTGTTCCTATGGGATGGAACGGGCCTGCCTCTGAGAATCGCGTCCGAGCTATCAGTTAAGAGTCATCCCCCATGCGCATTGCCATTCTTCAGCGTGACCCGGTCATGCGTCAGTCCATCGAAACAGTTCTTCTCAGCGCGGGCCATACGTGCATGGCCTACGACGACGGCCTTGCCATGTCGAAAGCGCTCGCCCGTTCCACCGTGGATCTGCTGGTGCTGGACTGGCACGGCACGCGCCTGTCCGGTGCGGAGGTGCTGAGGTCGGTGCGGGCGGTCGGCGGCGACCGGTTGCCGGTCATCTTCGCCTCGCGGGAGACGTCGGAGGAAAGCATGGTGCGAGCCCTCTCCGGTGGCGCGGACGATTACGTCGCGTTGCCGCTGCGCCCAGCCGAGTTCCGGGAGCGCGTCGGAGCGCTGCTGCGGCGCGCGTATCCCGATCGCTCCAGCGTGGCGAGTTTCGACGTGGGGCCGTACCATTTCGACATTTCCCGTCGCCCGCAAAGCCTTACCCAGCAGGGGCTGTTTAATATTTGTTCAAAATTCGTTCAAAACTCCCAGTTCCGATTCGCTGCGCTCGGGAGTGGTTTGTGGGCGTTGCGGAGGCCTGCTCTGCGAATCTGATTGGTGTGCGTCGCCGTCCGGCCATTTACTGCCGTTTGCCAAGTTTCGTGGATCGGCGAGTGAACGTCAGCTTCCGCCGAGCTACCTGACAGTCGCACCTTGACAAGGTAACGACATCATTGGCGGAGGATAATGTGGTGGGTCCCGAGCAAGCCGACGCTGTTGACAAGGTCGGGCCGGGCATTTTGGTAGGACCCTTGGTCGCATTGCGACCGACCTGGTGACGTAGACTACGAGGCACGGACTCAACCGGCGCGACACCGAACACGGATGATCTATTTGAGCAACCTTGACGACCAGGCCCGCGCTGAACTGCTCTGCTACCTGGTGGTGGGGCAGCTGGTCGCGCGAGCGCGCACAAGCGGTTGGATGCGAACCGTTCATGTTGAGGAGTTGCTGAGCATCTGGCTAAACGGCAACGGAGCCCGAGCCGACTGGACGGACTGCGTTCACCTCGGCGCCCTATCGGAAAAGGTAGCACTGGGTTTTGCAGGGTTCCCCATGTTTGCAGATTCGTATTTTCTCGCGCAACTGTTCACCGATGGCTGGCGGTTGGACTACTGGTCACCAGTTGTCTGCAAGATCTATGCAGCCTGCGAAGACGAGTTGCAGCGGAGCTAGGCCTATTTAATCGCAGCCGCGCGGCCTCACAAACCCCACATAGCGACCGGATGGACGCCATTCGAGGTTCAGGGGGAGATTCTGTGCTGACTCTCGGGATTTCAAAGAACCGAAGCGACGTTCGGGGCGGCATAGCAGTTGCTGAAAAAAGGGAGCCTCACTGGGCTCTCGCTATGTCTATCATCCTGATTGTTGACGATGACCCCGATTCGTTGTGGCTTCTTCAGGTTGCCTTGGAGGGACGGGGCCATCACGTTGTGCTCGCGGGCGATGGGCAATCGGCGCTGGAAATGGCAGGTCATTGCCTTCCTGATGTAATTGTCACCGACTGGAACATGCCGCGCATGGACGGGGACGTCTTATGTGAGCAGCTGAAGTGTTATCCGGCACTGGCCTTGATTCCGATCGTCATGACGTCGGCGCGGTCGCCGCCGTTAGATAGAACTGGACTATGGAATTTTTTTCTCCGCAAGCCCGTAGATATCGAAACGCTCGCCGCGACGGTCGATTCTCTCGTGACAAAGCGCCTGGGGAATAACTCGATTCGGTCGCATTGCGGGGCCGCGCCGCTATGCAGGTGGCCTGCGGAAGCTCTCAAGTACTGGGCCTAGCACCGCCGCGCTTGAGGCCGCGCGAACCGACTATTTCAAGCGACTTCTGGCATCACTCGAACGTGTCTACACCTTGGGACCGGTCATTCACCACGCTCGGCCCGAAGGGCCGCGATGGGTCGCGTGCCGCCGGCCGCCCGAGGCCTTCGAGGCGGGCGACGTATGCCAATTGCATAAGACGGGAATCGGCCAGTTTGAGACATTCGACACGGTCACCTAGGTCGTTGACAATTCGACGGGTGTGACTCCCGTTATGCGCGGCAGTCACGCAACAGTATGCCAACGGTGTCAAATAGCTTAGACTCGCGCACCGTTGCGGGCCCTGTCGATTCAATTGGCCGCGGCTGTGCAGCCGAGAGAATTTGCTTGCAAGACTGCATCAATCCTGTCCTGAACCGCCCCCGAGTGAACCCATGCATAAGAGCGCGAAAGCGCTGCTGCAAATTGTTAGCAATACCTTGAGGACGTAAGCTCCTATGGCGATAAGCCTTTCGTTTGAAGTTCTTGAGGTTTTGGACGCGATCGACCGCACCGGCACATTTGCTGAAGCGGCCGAATCGTTGCATCGCGTTCCTTCGTCCCTCACGTATCTCGTGCAGAAATTGGAGGGCGAGATCGATGTCGAGCTTTTTGATCGCAGCGGCAGACGAGCAAAACTCACGCAGGCTGGTCGTTTTCTTGTCAATGAGGGGCGTCAGCTTCTGCGGACCGCCCGGGATCTGGAAGTCAAAACGAAGGGGATACAGGACGGCTGGGAATCTGAGCTGCGAATATGCCTGGATGCTATCTTGCCCTCCGCAGCGTTGTGGTCACATGTCCGCGCTTTCTATGATCTAGAGATGGTTACCCAGTTGCGCCTTTCCACCGAGGTGCTTGGGGGGGTATGGGACGCGCTGGTTACCCAGCGCGCCGACCTGGCCGTGGGCGCATTTGGCGAGCCGCCGCATGCGTCCAATATCGCAGCCCGGCCAATCGGCACGCTCCGTCACGTGTTCGTCGTTGCACCAGACCACCCACTCGCCGATTTCCCAGAGCCGTTGGATAGCGGGGTGATCGCAAGATACCGGGGTGTTGTTATAAGTGACACATCTCGCCAATTGCGACCTCAATCCGTGGCCAAACATAACGGACAGATCGTAATTGTCGTCCCGACACTGGGGGCCAAGGTTGAAGCATTGTGCGAAGGTATCGCTGTCGGAATGCTGCCCGATCGCGTAGCGGAAGGGCCGATACGCGAAGGGAAACTCGTGGTGCGACGCGTTGTGGGCGTGCGCGAATACACAAATTGCTACCTGGCCTGGCGCGAAGACAAAATAGGGCATGCTTTGGAATGGTGGATAGCACAACTAGACAAGCCCGATCTGGTTGAACGATTTTTTGGGAAGTTGGGTTAGATTGCACGCCTTCTGTTCAACGTCGGATCGCCCTGCATTGCCCCAGTCAAACCTTTGGACCCTTTAAGGGTGCGTCTTTGCTTCTGTTCATGTGCCCCATTGAGTAACGGTGCGCGGTTGCGCGCGCTTGCGGGGTGTCCGTTTTTTGAAGATTTGGCCGTCCCTTGTGGGTCGAAGTGGGACCCTAGATGCGGCACAATCATGGTTCACCTGTGTGACGATCGATATGCGTCTGATACCAGCGCCCTTACCCCGGTCACCTTTTGCTGATCTTCACCTTCAGAGGTTCAAGGCCACGTGAATTTGCATACAGGTCAGCAATCGCGTCTGTCATATGCCCGAGTAGCGCTTTGGTGTCGACGCCGCCCTGTTCCATGTAAAGTCGTTTCGTCAGACTGCGCATTTCGTGGAAGGTCGGCGCGTCGTCGCCCGTGATGCCGGCGAGGTCGCGTGCTTCCTTGAATTTCGACGTGAAGGTCTTGATCTTGATCGCAGCGCCTTTGGGCGCGTTTACGTTTGGCCTGATGTGGTGGACCAGGTATTTGCTGACGATCCCCGTGGACCTGCAGCGCGCGATTACGTCGGCGAGCGACATCCCGAGCACGTCCATGCGCAATTCAAGCGGGATCGCGATGCGTACGCCGGTCTTGCCACGCGTCAGCACTGCATGGCCGTCCTGTTGGAAGCTGCGCTCCCAGCGCGCTATCGTGGAACGGTCCTGCCCGGAAACAAGTGCCAGCAGCATCGCATTTTGCAGCCATAGAGCCACCTGCGGCGCCTTCTCGTAGATCGCCTGGAACTCCTCGAACGTCAGTCGTCGGCGCTTCACCGTAACTTTTGCCTTGTCGGTGGCGTCGGCAGGGTTCCTGTCCATCCAGCCAAGTGCCATCCCTCGGCGACACACGGCGCGCATGCGACTGCGGATGTGAACAGCCCATTGCATTTTGCCGCGCGCTTCCACCTTCTCCAGCATGTCGGCGACGTGTTTCGTCGTCAGGGCCGCGCACGGGACCTTCCCGATCTCGTCGCGAATCGCGGAATCCACGTACTTCCTGTGGCGCACCGTCTCGGGCTTTGCCTTGCCAACGGGCATCTTGTCCAATAGATCGCCGATAGTCTCGCGCGGCGTGTCCAGCCGTTCAGCAAGGCTCGTTGCTACTTTGCCAGCCACTACCTTGGCGTTCGCCTCCTGCGCTTCAAAGATCGCGAGTGCGAGGTCGATGCGCCCGAGGACATACGTCTTCCCGTCACGCGGGTCGCGCCAGGTGTAATAGCCAGGGCGTGGTTCGTGCATGTTGGCCGGCCAGTTGGCACGGCGCCGAATGCGTGGTCGTGCTGCCATAGTTATTGTGGAATTCGTTGTGCAAGACGTGGGCGAACCGTGCCGTCCTGAAAGACCGCGTTCTGTTCGACGTAGTAAGAGCGCCCGACCTTGATCGGCGTGGGAAAGATTTTTCCCGCGTTGATCCAAAGGCGCGCTGTACGGATCGCCGGCGGAGGATCGAACTCGCGTTTCAGCCACTCATCCAACCTGATTTTCATTTCACCTCCTAATGTTTGCGTATGGTTTCGAGAATTTGCTGTGCTGCTGCGGTTACGCCTTCAACGCTCAAGGGCCGGCTGCGCAGGCTGCACCGCGAGTGCGGGCGCCTGGGCGTTGTCGTCGTCGACTACCTGCAACTGATGTCGGGCGATGGCGGCAACTCGGACATGCGCGCGGCGGAGGTGAGCGAGATATCGCGCTCGCTCAAACAGATTGCGACCGAACTGCGCGTGCCTGTCGTCGCGCTGTCGCAGCTGAACCGCGGCCTCGAGCAACGCCCGAACAAACGTCCTGTCATGTCCGATCTGCGCGAGTCGGGCGCGATCGAACAGGACGCCGACGTCATCCTGTTCATCTATCGCGACGAAGTCTACAACCCCGACAGCGCTGATCGCGGCACTGCGGAAATCATCATCGCGAAGCAGCGCAACGGGCCGATCGGCACCGTGCGACTCGCATTCCAGAACGCAATAACCCGGTTCGAAAACTTTGCCGACCCGGGCTCAGGATATTGATCTATGACCACCGTGTCCCCTTTCTTCACCTGGCGCCGTGCGATGACGGGCAGTGAACTGCCGTCGACCACAAAGCTGGTGCTGTTCGTGATCGCCGAATACACCAATGCGATGGACGACACCTGCTGGCCGTCTGTCGAAACGATCGCCGAGAAGGCGAGCCTCTCGGAGCGTTGCGTCAGCAATCACCTCGAGGTCGCGGAGCGCAACGGATGGCTCACGCGCTGGAAGTCGCGCAGGCCGACGCGTCGCTGGGCGCATGCGCACTACCGACTCTCAATCCCGGCGGACGTCGCGCGCCGTCAGCGTGATGCCATTGATTTCGATCTCGCGGACGATGCCGTGATGTTGGGCAATCCGGAATCACGTTCAGGTAACCCTGGGGAGTTAGATGAACGTGGTTCCGAAGTTGCACAGGAAACGAGCAATCCGGAACCACATTCCGGTAACCCCGCGGAACTGGATGAACGTCGTTCCGAAGTGCCCGGCGCGGAGCCCCTGCAGGCAGTGAATCCGGAAAGTTACCGGAACCACGTTCCTACTAATAAACCAGTAAACAGAAATACAAGTAAACCCTCTCTATCTCAACCCTTAGCGGTTAACGAAGCTAAGGACGTTCAGAGAGAAAAACAGGACGAAGCGGATTTATCGCTTGAGCGTTGGATGTTCGAGCGGATTCGGACGCGCCTGCACGATTTCCCCAAGCCGGACATGAGTCAATGGGCGCGTGACGTCGACGATATTCAGCGCGTCGATGGTCGTAGCCGGGAGGACATCGCGCGGCTGTTTGGGTGGGCGAACCGTGACAGGTTCTGGGCGAAGGTCATCACGTCGCCAGCGCGTTTGCGAAAGAACTGGGAGGAGTTGCGCCGTCGTCGCAACGACGCGCTGATTGCCAGGCCCGCAAATGCGACATCGCAAACCGTGAGTGCGGCTGACGATCGGGTCTGTGCTCACGTCGAAAACGGTTGCCGCTGCACGCATGCCGCCACGACCATCATCGGCGCCGGCTCGACGCGGCGCGGCTATTGCCGACCGCACATCGGCCAGTACGAAGACTGAGGACCGGGGGAACCATGTACGAAATCGAATTGAAAGAGCAGGTCGGTGTAGCCATCAATCCGCGCTCGCAGACGGCCGACCCGGTCGGCGACGTCGCGTTGAAGATCGGCGCGCTCGCCAGGGTCGACGAACTCGGCGCATTGCTGCTGCGTATGAAATACGGTGACGACAAACGCCGGTCGGGGTTGCATCGCGCGGTGCTGCTTCTCGCGAAGCGTGAGCGTTCGAGCGTGCGGTTCCGGCGCGGAAAGTACATCGCGTTCAAGCGCGAGATTCGCGAGGCCCCGCACGCGACGCCGCAATCTCCGATGGGCGATGTGATCGAGCGATTCTCCGCGGCTGTGCTCGAAGCGTGGCTCGATGACATGTGCGGCGCGTGCAGCGGGCGCGGCAACGTCGGTGGCAAGGAAGGTGTTGAGTCGGGCACCGCTGCTTGCGGCAAATGCGGCGCGACCGGCAGGGTTGCAGTCGGTAGCCATGTCACGCCATTCTGCTCATGGCCGCATGGAGTCGCGCGCGACGAACCGGTGAAGCGAGGCCAGCGTTATGAAGCGCCGACGACTGGTTTGCCCATTTGCGAATTGATGACGCGGACAGAGTTTGATGGATGTCCGGCGTGCGCCGGCATTGGCCGGATCGTAACCCGGGCGAAGTCGGTGTCGCGTCAGGTCTGCCGCGTGTGCAGTGGCACCGGCAAGCGCTGGCAGATTCCGGCGCAGCGCGCGCACGCAATGCAGGTGTCGCTCGGCCAGTATCAGGCCCACTGGCATGAGCGGTTCGAGGCGTCGTTGCGCATGCTGGCGGCGCTCGACGAGTGGACGGATCTGCAACTGCGTCGTGAGCTGCGCGCAAAACCACTTGCGAATCCAAAATGATTCGCATAGACTCCGTTTCCAATGAAGTTCGCTGGCACCGCGCGTTAGTCGTGCAGCCCTTTCGAGACACAACAACAATAAGTGGAGCTCGTTAGGTACGGCGGGTCCGCTCGCCTGAACAAAACGAAACGAATTCCCAAAGCCCTGAGTGCGCAAGCCTCGGGGCTTTTTGCATTGGACCTTCCAAAAGGCGCAGTCATCGGCCCGGATAGCCCGCCCAGCAAGGCTTTGAGCCAGATGCGGCAAGGCCGCGACGCAGCCGGGGACCCTATAGCAGTTCTGGACACGGGGGCTCGCACCCGCGTTTTTTCTCTACTGGTGATTCCCCAGGGGGGCATATTCATGCCAACCCAACAGCAGATCGCCGACCACCTGGACCTCGACCAGTCGGCAGTTTCGCGCCTCGTCGACAAGCTCGGCATCGACTACCGGCAGGCATCGATCGACGAGATCCGCGTCGAGTACATCCGGCATCTTCGTGGTATCGCGTCTGGTCGGGTCGGCGACGGCGGATACGACCTTGCCACCGAGCGCGCGATGACCGAGCGTGTGGAGCGCGAGATCAAGATCCTTACGCTCGCGGAGAAGAAGGGGCAGCTCGTCAACGCAGAGCAGCTGGAACGCGCCTATGGCCAGATGGTCGGCGCGTTCCAGTCGGACCTGCTGTCGCTGCCGGACAGGATCGCGCAGGAGATGCGCACGCTCTATGGGGTCGACGTCGATGTCGAGTTGTTGAATGAACACATCAATGGATGTCTCGAGCAGCTGGCTGGATACGACCCAGACCGTGCGCGCAGTGATCCGGCGCCTGGCGAAGCTGCTGACGCCGGCCGAGAAGATCGGGACGACGGACTGGGCGAGGCGCTATCGCCGTTTGAGCGCGAAGGCGGCAGCGAGCCCGGGTAAGTACAACCCGGACATCACGCCGTGGGTGCACGGTATGCACGCCGCGCTCGACGATCCGCGCGTGCAGAAGGTCGTATGCATGAAGTCCGCACAGGTGGCATGGACCGATGGCGTTCTGCTGAACTACGTCGGGCGACGTATCGACATCGATCCGTGCCCGATGATCATCATGTTCGCGAAGGAAAAGTCGGCGAAAAAATTCAACCTCGAGAAGTTCGAGCCGATGGTCGAGGTGACGCCGCGCCTGTCCGCGAAACTGCCCGTGCATGCGGGCCGTGACAAGAACAACCTGTGGGACCACAAGACGTTCGCCCGAGGGTTTCTCAAGTTCATCACGTCGAATGCACCGGATGATGTGAAGTCGACTCCGGCGCCCGTGGTTGCCGTGGAAGAGCCGGACGACGCGAACCAGAACGTTCGCGAGCAGGGCGATTCGATCACGCTGCTCGAGGAGCGCAACAAGAGCTACTCCGACAGCCGCCGCAAGGTGATTTTCGGCGGCACGCCGACGATCGACGGTTTCTCGCGCATCGCGCAGGCTTATGAGTCGTCGGACCAGCGCCGGTATCTGGTGCCGTGTCCCGATTGTGGCGAGGAGCACGAGCTGGCCTGGGACAATGTGACGTGGTCCGAGAATGCCGAGGCGCCGCATGAGGTGTTCGGTCTGGCAACGCCCGCGTCCGCACGTTACGCCTGTCCGTTCTGCGGCAGTCTGTGGGACGACACGGCGCGATTTCGCGCAGTGCGCCGCGGCCGGTGGGTCGCCACCGCCGCCTTTCACGGCGTCGCCGGCTTCCGTCTGAACGAGCTCGTGTCGCCCTTTCCCGGCTCGCGCCTCGCGGAGCTCGTGAAGAAGCGGCTCGTCGCGGAAAAAGCGCTGCGCGCGGGCGACGACACGAAGATGCGCTCGTTCGTCAACAACACCGAAGGCCGCCCGTACCGATACGAGAGCGATATTCCGGAGATCGATCTGCTCGCCGAGCGTGCGCTCGACTATGACGTCTTCACCGTGCCGGCCGGCGCACTGGTACTCACCGCCGGCATTGACGTGCAGCACGACCGGATCGCGATCGTGCTGCGCGCGTGGGGCCGTGGCGAGGAAAGCTGGCTGGTGCTGTGGGATGAAATCTACGGCAACGTGCTCGAGCAGGGCACCGATCCGATGGTCGGTGGCGTATGGGGCGCACTGACCGATCTGATCACGCAGGGCTACCGGCATGCGAACGGCTGGGTGCTGCGCGTGAAGGCGGCGTCGATTGACTCGTCGGATGGCTCGACGTCGGATGCGGTCTATCGCTATGTGCGCGTCGCGCAGAAGCGCGGCATCAACATCATGGCGATCAAGGGCGCGAAGCAGATCGATGCGGAAATATTCAGCGTGCCGAAGGCGCCCGTCGACTCGGTGCGTAACAACAGCAAGGCGGCGAAGTACGGTCTGCGGCCATACATGGTCGGTGTGAGCAAGGCCAAGGATCTGATTCTCGATAACCGGCTCAAACTCGAAGATGACGGCGCCGGGCGCCTGCACTGGTACCGGGGCGACGGCGACGGTGAAGGCGGGCAAGCTGATCGTCGTGGGACGTGGCGCCGGCCGGAGCGTGAGCGGCAAACCGCTGCCCACGATCACGCTCACGCCCGACATGCTGCTCGATTACGAGATCACGTTTCCCGATCGCGCGAGCTTTGTTGCCGTGCGCACGAAGGTCCATGACGCGAAGACCGGCAGGAAGATCGATCTGACGATCCCGAACCCGGATGCGCCGCCTGGTGCAGCGGCGGTGCACACCGAGCGGCATGCGTTCGCGAGCCCCGAGGCCGCGAAGGCGGCAGCGAACGCCCGCCTGCAGAAGCTGAATCACCATACCGCGAAAAGCACGATGACGATGACCGGCCGGGCGGACTTTGCGGCCGAGAAGACGGTGACGCTCAAGGGCTTCAAGAAGGAGGCGGACGGCGACTTCCTGATCGAGTCGGTGACGAACACCTATGCGGGCCGCAGCTGGGAAACGCAGGTCGAGCTGAATGCCGGCAACCGGGGCAAGGCGAAGGTCGGGCACGGGAAAAAGAAGGGCAGGAAGATCAGTCTCGTGGTGCCGGCGCCACCGCACTGACACGATCGACGGAAGATAACCACTAGCATCACCACAAACCGCCCGCGCCCGCATATGGGACGCGAGGCGGTTTTTTTATTGAACGGACGGCCCGATGGGTGAACAGCACAACAACGATCTGGCGGTGCAGATCGCGCGTTTCGGCGAGCAGCTGCGCAGCGTCGCGGCAAGCCTCGAGGACATCAAGACGTCGGTGCAGCCGGTCGCCGCGCTCGATCGTGCGCTCGCGCAGATGTCGATCCACAACCAGAACGCGCGCAAGGACATCGAGCTGCTATGGGCGCGTGTCGATGAGGGGAAGAAGGAACGCGATGCGCTCGAGGCGCAGATCGGCGACGTCGACGACCGGGTGGCGGCGATGAAGAACACGGCGAGGGGCGCGATGTGGGTGCTCGGGATCGTGCTCGGCATCGTGCAGACGTTCCTCGTCGGCTCGATCGTGTGGGTGTTCACCCATATCAACGAAGGCGACATCCTCAACCGGTTGCAGCAGCAGCGCCTCGAGGTGCTGGAACAGACCATGACGCGGGAAACCAGACAGGGAACGAAACAATGACACTTGACGAAAAAATCGATGCGCTGATCGGCCGCGAGGGCGGCTACTCGAACAATGCGCTTGATGCCGGCGGCGAGACGATGTGGGGCGTGACTGCCGCGGTCGCCCGCGCGTTCGGCTATACCGGCGCGATGCGCGACATGCCGCGACCGACCGCCGCGCAGATCTATCGCAGCCGCTACTGGCAGCAGCCGAAGTTTGATCTGGTCGACGCGGTCTCGCCGGCGCTCGCCGAGAAGCTGTTCGATATCGGCGTGAACGCCGGGCCGGCGACCGGCGTGCGCTTCCTGCAACGTGCGCTGAACGTGCTGAACCAGAACCAGCGTGCATTCGCCGATATCGCCGTCGACGGCGGCATGGGCGCCATGACGGTCGCGGCGCTGAAAGCTTTTCTCGCCGCGCGGGGTGCGGACGGCCATCGGGTGCTGCTGGGCATGGTGAGCGCGCAGCAGTCGGTCTATTACATCGAGTGCGCCGAAAAGCGCGTCGAGAACGAGACGTTCGAATACGGCTGGCAGCTCAATCGTGCACTGGGGGTGAGCGCATGATGGATGTCCTGAAAACGGTCGCGCCGTGGCTTGTCACGGCCTTGACGGGCGGGGTGCCGGGCATCGCGGCAATGGCCGCCTCGGCGATCGCCGGCAGGCTCGGTCTGGCGGATGGTTCGGTCGACGCGGTGAAGACCGCACTGACCGGCCAGCAGATGACGCCCGAGCAGCTGCTCGCGCTGAAGCAGGCCGACGACGATTTCGCATTGAAGATGCGGCAGGCGGGTTTCACGCATGCGGAGAACATGGCCGGCATCCAGGTGCAGGCCGACCGGGTGGCGGCCGACGATCGTGCGAGCGCCCGCAACTTTGCGGCGGCAGAGCACGACCATACGGCGCGTAATCTGGCCTATATGTATACGGTCGCGCTGTTTGCGGTGATTGGTCTCGAGTTCCTGCTGGCGGCCAGGCAGGTCCGGCTCGACGACGGCGTGATGCGTGCGCTCGATACCCTGTTCGGCATTCTGATCGCGATGGTGCTCGGCTCGAAGGAATACTTCTTTGGCTCGTCGTCGCGTGCCGACAGGCAGGCTGCGGCGATCACCCAGTTCGCGGTGTCGCCGGACACGGTGGTGGCGCGCTCGGATGCGCTCACGAGCCGGCCGGATAAAGCGGCGGGCTGAGCTCGCCGCTTGCAGTGGCGGTGTCTCCATCCCAGTGCTCATCGATCCAGGCGACCGCCCAGGCACGGCCGAAGGCCTCAGCTGACCATTCGTTGTCAAACTGGCCGAGATCAATGGCCTCAAACGTCTCGCCGTCTCTTTCGTCCCTGCGAGGCGGACGGCTGATGCGGACGCGCGCGAAGAATTTTCCAATCGAAAAATCAGGCGTCGCGTCGATCGTGTAGACCTTGTATGCGTGCAGCATGATTCCCTCCTTATCAGGATACGAATCTAGGTCACCAGTTCGAAAAAATAAAGGGGACTCGTGGTGCGCACAACGGATTGAGCGTATCCGGCCCGTCGGTATCAACTGGTCGCAGGTGCCGCCGACATTGAAGGTATTGAACGCCGGGGAGCAGTACGCGCCTCAATTCTTTGCGGATCTTCTGAGCGGCAGGTACTGCTCGCTGTCGTACGCGGTGGTGAGCGTATAGCCGTCGCGTTTGCGGATCTTCAGGAAGAACAGGGTAGGCGAGACGCCGGCGGCACCGCCGCAGGCCTGGGTGTGGTTTTCGCGCACCCGCACCAGAAAGTATTCGCCCTTGTCGGCGGTATCGAAGAGCAGGCATTCGGTCCTGTCTTCCGAGAGCCCGTAGGTGCGCGTGATGTCGGCCGCACGCGCGGCTGCGTCATTGTCATCTGCCAACGGTTGCTGGGCCGCGCACGCCTGCGTGCAGACGATCAGCGCTGCCGTGATGACCGCGCGGCGCATCATGGCGCGGTCCTGCGCGCGTCGTATTGATCGAGCTTATGCGCACGGATGATGGCGTTGAGCTTGACCGCGTAAGACGGATCCGGCGCATAGCCATTGCGGGCGAGTGCGTTGGCGAACTGCGAACTGCGGGTATAGAGAAAGCACGACCGGAAACGCGGGTTGTTGCGGAGCATCTGCGCGTAGTCGTCGGCGGCCTCTTCATAGCTGCCGTAGGCGCGGAACGCATCGTCGATCCTGATCGCCTGGCCGTTGATCACTTCGTGAGTGGTGAACGTGGTGCTGTCGCCGCTGGGCGCGCGGCCCTTGACGCCGAAATAGGCGTTGCCGACGACCGACCTTCCCCAGTTGCTCTCAAGTGCAGACTGGGCGATGACGACGCCTGCGGGCACCTGGTACCTGCGCTGCACTTCCTGCGCGGCGGCCAGATGGGTATCGATGAATTGCTGCACGTACGCCGGCGCCACGTGGGGCTTCGGCTGGTGCCGCGTCGCGGCATGATGGTGTGTCGACGGTTGCGCCATGACCAGGCTGTTCCTCGTCCGAAACGGGAGATCCAGCATGCCACACGCGCGTATCACGGGCAATCGGCCGCCCGATGCGCGCAGCATAAAGTTACTTTGATCGCGCTTCGTGGCGCGGGAAAAGACAGGGCGACCGGGATGATGTTCGCGCATTTCTCCCGGTCACCTTTCCACTGAACACGCCAGTGAATTAGCCAGGGCCCTGCTACCTACCGGTAGGCGGGCCGAATTCTAACCGAAAAAGAAAAGGCAATTCCAGATATGGCAACTCCCATCGTTCCATGGATCGGCGGCAAGCGCCGCCTTGCGGACCATCTCATCCCGCGGTTCCCTGAGCATGAGTGTTATGTCGAGGTCTTCGCGGGCGGGGCTGCGCTGTACTTCATGAGGCCGCCAGCGAAAGTCGAGGTGATCAACGACATCAACGGCGAGCTGGTGAACCTGTACCGCGTCGTGCAGCATCACCTCGAGGAGTTCGTGCGCCAGTTCAAGTGGGCGCTCACCAGCCGGCAGGTGTTCAGATGGTTGCAGGACACGATCCCGGAAACGCTCACCGATATCCAGCGGGCGGCCCGCTTCTACTACCTGCAGCAGAACTGCTTTGGCGGGAAGATCGAAGGGCAGTCGTTCGGCACGGCGACGACCACACCACCGGGGCTAAACCTGCTGCGGCTCGAGGAGACACTGTCAGCCGCACACCTTCGCCTGTCCAACACGTTCGTCGAGCGGCTCGACTGGAAGGCGTGTATCGACAAGTACGACCGGCCGCACACGCTGTTCTATCTGGATCCGCCGTACTGGGAGACTGAAGGCTACGGCGTGCCGTTTCCATACTCCGAATACCTTGAGATGGCAGCCCGTCTGCGATCGCTGAAGGGCAGGGCGATCGTGAGCCTCAACGACCATCCGGACATCCGTCGGGCGTTCGAGGGGTTTCACATCGAGACGGTGGATATCAGGTACACCGTGGGCGGTGGAGGGCGGGAGGCTGCGCGAAAGGAGGTGATTATTTTCAGCTGGGATGATGCGGCACAGCCGGCGGGACTCTTCTAGCTTGGAGCGATTGCCGGAGTCCTTGTCGAGGGCTCGGGTGTAACCTTTCCGGTGATTCGAGTCCGGCCTCCTCATATAAGAATCAATCCGATTGGATGCCAAACAATGCAAGGCTCGTGCGAATCTCACAACACCATTTCGACATCAAAGCTCCTTCGCACGCACCTCTCCGGGATAACTTGAATAGCTAAATTGTTAAATTTGCTGGCGATTCGAGAAAGGCAGTTTAGTGCTTGGCTATTCAGGGCGCATGCTCAGCACCGTGCTGGCTGCGGCGACGGCGATCGGGATTGGAATTATGCTTTTTGATGCTGCAGATTGTTAACGGTTGAAAAGTTCGCTGCGGGCGAGTTTCTCTAGACAAATTAAAAGCCCTATGTGAGAGTGCATCCTGCACTTACGGAACCTTCCGTCCTTACCGGAACCCACTTTCAACCAAGTGGAGGCAAAGATGGCCCAAATAAGCGCCGTTGTTCAATTGGTCAATAAGACAAACCACGATCTGTCGCTTGATCCCAATGACTGTTCTCTTGGAGCTGGAGAGTGGGTGACCAGTCCACCGGAGTCCATTCCGGCTCAATCTACTGGCGAGTGGGAATCAGAGTCAGAAGACGAGCAGGGTGGGACGCACGGACGCTGCAATTACATTATTCAAGACGGATCTGATGCCCAGGTCGAACTATTTTGGGCCGTCCCATCTTTGGGGGAAAATAGGGCAACATCTGATGTGAATGATAGCGGTATTTACGTCTGTACACCGCCTAATCCTGGCTCATATAACGGAGACAATCCCACGATGGTGTTCACCTTGAGGGAATCAAATTAGGAGGTTGAAAGAGATGGGCCAAGCACCGTCATACGTGAAGGGCGCGTAGATCTGGATCGGTACGCCGAAACGCCTCGCGTACCTGGGGCCCATCCTCTCAAGCGAGCGACCTGCTTTGGAGCAGATGACATAGTCGGCGGCCTCGCCGGCGAGCGTCGCGAGGGCTTCTGTACGCACGCCGTCGCCGGCGAGAATCCCTATCTGACCAGGCCTTACGCCTGTCATTCCACCCCTGACCTATCGCCGGCCGGCAAAATACCCAGCAAAAGTAACTTGAACGGCTCAGTACGACCCATCCCCGTCGTTCGATACGACGTCACGTCAAGGGCAGCTTCCAAAGGTACAGCGGTCGTTCGGTGTCGGCACCATAGCCCGCAGAGTGTTGGCCGGGCAACAGTAACCTTGGAAGGTTGCGCCGATAGTTCTCAAGCACGTGAGCAAAGAATTCACCGGTCTATATGAATCAACGTTTCTCTCCAAAATGGGAGTAACCCAGCGCGGCACCTGGGACTTCTATTAGAGTAAAGGACATATCGCGGCATGAGCTCAAATAAAGAAAAACGCTGCCTTGTCAAATTTTCTATCACGCTCCTGATTGCAATCTCGAGTCTTTGCGCTACGGTATTCGCGTGCGCTCAGGTTGACCTTAGTTCTCGACAAGCACGTGTCGACATCGGTGCAAACTCGCACCAAAAAAACACGTGTTTGAAACGGACTGATCTGCTTGCAGGTCTGACTCTTCTAGATCTGGACGCCGCAATGGTCGCGTGTGTCAAACAAGGGAAATTCGAGGACGCCACGTTTCTATATGCGTTATCGGGTGTTTATGGCCGATACGATATCTTGAGGGTCCCCGATCGAACTGCGCATCAAGCCGTTACAGTGTTGCGGACGTGGGCGATGTCTTCACTGAGCGATGAAGAAAAGGCAAGATTCAAGAACGAAGTGTTGAGCAGAACCGAGGACAATGAGGCGCGGTCTAAAATCTGCAAAGACGTCGAGAAAATCGGGCCACCTCGATACATTCCTACTTACATGACAGGCCATGGCCTCGGTGCGATTGTCGGATCCGAGCAAAGCGGGTCGACGCCAGCGGGATTCAATTCATCAAGCGCATGGCACGAGGCTTTGACTGGCTATCTTCATTGTCCTTCGCCCACAGCGATTAACGAAACTCGCCAGTTCGAACTCAACGTGGTACTCCTCATAAACCGGGAGCCGCGCGAAATCTCATACAACTGGCGGTGCACACGTATCCGGGATACCGCGAATGCAAGTCAAAATTCGCCGTGGACGATTTTTCCTCGGCCCGGTCCTGTACTGAAGATGTTGGGAGCCGAAGCCGCAGTTCTCGTTACGGCTCCGAATTACTGTGCGACGGGTGCCCAGGAAGCGCCGGAAAACGATCCCATCCCATACTCATCGCCTGTCATGATTGTCGATTCGGTTACCGATCCCTTCACGATCCAAGTATTTACAGAAAACTATTATCGCGGGGTGGGATACGAAGTCTTAATAAAGTCTGAATCGATGCGGCGCATCGACTCCGCAACCAAGGACTATGAATTCTCGAAGGAGGAACTGAGTTTCCGGGAGACTGTATCGAAAGGGAATATATACTTCCAATCCGTGCAGGCAAGAATGGAACCAAAATCGATGTGGGGCAATTCTGAAGCTGCAATGCAATTTTTCTCGGACAAGAAAGGCATCGTCGTCGCTGATACGCCTGCACGTATTGAGACAAGCGTTGCCGGTCGTGACGGCGCCCATAATTTCTTCCCGTTTGACCGGGCTGGAATCAAAACGGGACGAAATCTGGATAGGTTCAGCGTACCGCTCAGAAAGATCGGCGATGTTTGGCTGCTTCAGCCAACTGACGACACCGCTTCTGCCACGACGTATGTTCGCGTAGCCGACGACTCAGAGCAGTTGGCGACCCGAAGGTATGGAATCAGCCGGCCGCCTCCGGTTACCGTAAGATATGAGGGTGTTGCCGTTCCGGTCATAGGTTCCCAGGAAGTTTACGACGCTGATCGCGAATTGTTGATCCAATTCATTAACGGGTATAGACCAATAAAAACTCTTGGATTGTTCGTCGATCGCTAAGGAAGTTGTAATGCTGATGATGCATCCGAGTTGTTCAAAGGACAGAGAACGCAAGGAAGATGAGCCCTACTGAGAAACGTCAAGGTGCCGGATGTGCGATGCTCATTGACGGCCGCTCAGATCTCAAACGGCGACCGGCGCCGATCTTTGAATGTCCGATATCTGGAAGCTTGAGACGTACGAATGGCGGAGTCGGGACGCCAGCCGATGTCCGAAACTGGGCCGGTCGCTGCCTGTCGTCGCAAGAGTCACCGCGATCCGCGTCAAGGGGGCGGTGCCATGGAGGAGCCATGCACGGGGATTCTGACGCCGGGTGATTGATCTGAAAGAATATTTGTCTGAATGGAGCGGATCAATATTCGACGGCCCTATCGGATAAAACTTCCCCTCGCAGACCACGAGCCGACATCACGGCTCGCGCGCCTCACTCGGCGACGCATTCCATCCATCCAACTGGGTGAACCATCACTAGATGGCGTGGTTTCTGGCGTAGGTCGGCCTTAAAAAGCCGGTCAGAAAAGGCGCGGGTACTGCTGCATCAGCAAAGTG
Organism: Paraburkholderia sp. DD10; assembly: GCF_049177125.1. NCBI lineage: Bacteria > Pseudomonadati > Pseudomonadota > Betaproteobacteria > Burkholderiales > Burkholderiaceae > Paraburkholderia > Paraburkholderia sp. DD10. Next base: position 882,980 of record NZ_CP185392.1, read on the forward strand.
TGTCTCCTAGTCTTACTGTGTCAGATAATTAGTCGCGCAGTCTGTCGCCGGACAGGAAGAGTGCCATCGTTGCATGAGGCGAAGTCCAAGCAGGATCCGCAACGTGGTAATGGAATCAGGAACGTGGCGTTGAGCGCGCTGGACTGCCCCGTGGGACGTAATCCGGGGGAAGGGCAGGCAGCGCGCGTTCGGGGAAGTTTTTTTTATCGCGCTCATCCGAGCGCATCCTGAGTCGCTGCGCCATCAGAAACCCATACGCAGCGATACTCAGTGTGGCGTGGTGGTGAAAGCCACGCCAGCCTCGTCCTTCGTAATGACCGAGCCCGAACTCCTGTTTCAGGTCCTGATAGTCGCGCTCGATGCGCCAGCGCATCTTGGTCACGAACACGAGCTGCTCAAGTGTCGCCTCAACTGGGGCGGTAGTGAGAAAGTACTTGAGCGGCTCCGTATCGCCATCAGGCCATTCAATGAGCAGCCATTCTTCATCGCGAACGGTGCTCCGCCAATAGTCGCGATGTGCGGGACGAACCCGTACGGCGGCAAAGCGTGAGGAAAGTGCCGCGTTGCTGCCTTCCCGCCAGGTTACGGTTTGCCAGGCGTTCCCGGGTAATAGCATGGCCAGTTCCTTCACCGCGAGCGGTTCATGGCCGGGCGCACGGCGCAACAATGTCGATGGCTTGCCGCGCCCGCTCCAGGGCCTGGGAGGCAGTGGCGCCGTACCGGGCGCCCACACAGAGGTGCCTGGCCGGATCCCTACTGCGTACAACAAACCCAGTTCAGTTACGCCATCCCGGAAAGCCGTTTCGTCGCCATACCCCGCATCGGCCAGCACGATGCCCGGTGCAACGCCGGATGCCACAGCTTCGCGAAGTTGCGCCAGCGCAATCTCGGGCTTGGTCTCGAAGGCCAGATCGTCGGGAATGCCCGCACGACGGGCACGTTCCCGGTCGTCAATCCATTCCTTGGGGACATACAACTGCCAGGCAATCGGCAGGCTGCCACGTTGCGTCGCGATTGACAGGCTCACGGCGACCTGACAGTTGTCCTGTTTCCCAAGCTGCCCACAGTACTGACGTGCCACCCCGACCGAATGACGTCCCTTCTTTGGAAAACCGGTGTCGTCAATAATCCAGTAGTAGCCGCTTTCTTCAGCAGCGTGTGCGTCTAACGCGGGCATCACCCATTCGCGTACCCGCTGCAAAACCGCGCGGTCAGACCATCCTGCCTTGGCCACAAAGTGGTGGAGCGACTGGTGCTTCGCACTCGCGTGAAGTGGGTCAATGTGCGCGGCCATCGGCTCGACGCTCTTGCGCGACAGCGGCAATACCAGGCCCGAACAGTAACCTTTGAGGCCGGCATGGCGATCGGCGTGCCCTAATGCCTGCCCCAGATGATTCAGATACGCGTCAAATTCGTCGACAACATCTTCTCTCATCGCGATCGCCCGAAGTCTTTAGTATTCAATACTACCAGGTATCGCTCTCCTGCAAACAAATTTTGTGACACAGTAAGACTAGGCACAAGTGAAGCCACGTACTTCCAATGCAGCGTCGCCTTTACCTCGTCGTTCCAGATCCTCGGCAAGTAGCTCTTTAAACAGTGCTACTTCCTCATCCCCATACAGGTTGCGAAACTCACCGATGACCTCGGTGATCGCCCGGGTACGGGTATCGGGTGTAAGCATACTGCTGACGTGTGAACAGCCCCGGGCCAGTTCGAGGAAGTAGATTGCTCGAGCAGCAGTAGGAGAGATCATGGCGCCGCCGCGAGATTTTCCTTTGGGCATGAGGTTCACCTCTCTTTTGTAGCTGCCTTGCTCCGTCCGGGCGGTGGCTCCTGCCGTTGATGAACGGAACCTGCCACCTTAGCCAATCTAGCACGCGCACCTGAGCGGAAACTTAAGCGATTGGCGAAACGGGAAGAGTGAATCGAGCTCGTTGTGCAGGAGCACCTAATAAGCGAGGCGTCGTGATCGGAAAATATACAGATCGTGTGATCGATGAAGGATGTCCGCCGTCGCGCCGGGATCTGTGACGTGTTCACGTTCTACGCAGGGTCTGCAGCGTTCCCTTCGCATGGGACATGATCCCCTGTTGCAGACGTAGAGCACGCATTCCCAGGCGCCCCCACGGAGAACTGACAGTCCGCAACGTCCAGACGCCCCCCTTGTTGCCGCGGGCCCAGAATTGCTTGTACTGCTCGTCGCCTGCGCCGAAGTCGAGATCCAGCCCCCGGTCGAATGCCCATTGCACGACATATTCGTACGCCAGCAAACCGGGCGAGAGCTTGCGCTGCGCCTGGTCGAAGCCTGAAATGATTGTGCTCGCGCAGCAGTTGTCAACGCAGAACACCAGCGCCGCGAGCGGTTCGCCATCAAGCGCGACGACGAGCAGATGGGCTTCCGTTGCCAACGGCGACGATAGCCACTCGACGAGGAAGTTCCGGTAGTGAACGGACGTCACCCACTGCCCATGCTTGCCGACACGATCGCCCCAGTCGCGCTTCCATTCGAGCATCAGGTCGATGGCAGAAGCGACGGCGCCCTTGTCTGACAGGTCTACCAGCGATGCATCCAGTTGCCCTTTTTTCGCCAGGCGACGCGCGATGGAACCAGGCTTTTTACTTTCCTCAAGCACGGTCAGCGAATCGCAGAACGATGTCCAGTCGCGCTGCCTGCATTCGAGGCTGAGCTTTGCGACATATGAAACGTTGCGGTGCCTGGTTACGAGCGACCGGTCCTGCCCGGCGACGCGGTATAGGTCCGCCGACTCATGCAGGTATGGCAGGTGCACGAAGTCGGCGCCACAGTGCCCAGTCGCGATGCGCCAGGCGCCTTCGATCCAGGAGAGGGTCCCGGCACGCGCTTCCATGAGTATGTCCGAGTAATCGGCGGCCTCCGGGGACAGCGGTGCCAGGCAGGCCCACATGAACCGGTGACGCAGGACAAGCGGCCATACCATGGCAAGCCTGCCTTCGTCGCGCCGGATAATGCAGCGCAATGACCTGCCCTTCGGCTTCGCTACCTGCTGCCACGCAGTCCAGCAGAACGCGAACGACAGGTAGTGCCGCCCCCCTGCGCGTTTCCACAACGCGTCCCATTCGGGTTGCAATCCGGCCAATGCATGTTCGTCGGTGATGATTTCGTAGTGGAAATCCGGGACCGTCATCGCTGCCTCGCCAGAGCCGCATGAAGCAGCCTGTTTGACATCACGTCTCGGGGGAAGATTACTCCTCGCATGAGAGCGCCACGCGTGCGGTGGCGCACGGTTATAGGCGCTCTGAAATGAACCGCGAGCGTGGTAAAACCCGCAACGCAAGCCACCCTATGTGGCGCCGGTGTTATACATACGTGACCGACGCTGGGCGGCTGAAGAGCTGCCGATGCCCAAGCACGATGTCGCCTGACACCGGTCCGAAGCTTCAACATTAGCATTCACGTAATTCTCGAGGGTGCCACTCGTCACTCGCCTGAATGCAGTCGTTAGTGGCGGCCGCCGGTCGGCCTGATTCACGACCTGCCTCAAGAGGCCGCCGATGCGATCTGGGGAGGTCGCACTCCTGACTCGCACGTGATGACGTCAGTTCCTCAACACGAGGAATGCGCAATCAACAAAGGTATGCGCACGACGCTGACCGTAGGCGACGGCCTCCTCGGGACACGCAAACTCAAGTGACTCTGCATGACTTGCAACCACGTTTTCCGGAATGAAGTGAGCTTTCTTATGCACATACCAGGTGACGGTATAGCGTGGCTCGGCACCATTGAAGGAAAGTGCTGTGGTCTCGTCGACACGTACGTGTACTCCGAGATCCCGGTATGGCTGGCAGATATGGTCTCGCACTGTCTCCTCCTCAGTCCTGGGGAAGCGAATGAATCCCCCTTTGCAACGTCTGTTCAAGACGTGTATTTCACGGTGTGGCGCCGCCGGACTAATACATAAGAGCTATGGCCTGCGCAGCGCCAGAAAAGCAGGGTTGGCGGTCCACGCTCACACCTGATATGTAATACGAAACGATTACGGCTGAGCACTGGCTGGCGTGACGCACATCGACGGTCCGCATCTGAAACGCTGCAACCGAAAAGCTTGAGCAAAAAGCGGCGTCACCGGCTGAGAACCAGGACGCCGCTGAAAACACCTCCCGCGTGGACAGGGTAGTCCGCAGGAGTGACCTGAAGGTATCGTTCATCGGTCCTCGGTTCAAGATGCAGAATTTCCGTTTGTAACAGAGCCCAAGGTATTTTATGCAGCATTAAAACTGGATGCGCCGCAGGCAAGGAGGCGACGGTGCAGCGCCCGGATCGCGGGCGACAATCGATAAATTTACAAACCGATAAATTTTTTACAACACTGCTGGTTGCTTGGGCTCGCGCGGCAACGGGGTGATGTCCTGAAGGTAGGGCGGCGGTTTCAATTTTCGAATGTCTGATCGCCCACAGTGGTGCATCCGAACTGCCGCTACGCTTGGTCTGCCGCACTTTCCGGGTTCGTTTCAGGACGGTGACCACAATTTGACGTGACGCCGCAACAGCGGTGTTTGGCGCCAAAGCGCGACGGGGCAGCGACTATATAACGGGTTTCATGAATGAAGCCTCGGCGGCCGTGTCGATATTTAAACCCGTTATCTGTAAACGCTCCAGCCGATTGAATCCTTATGTGGCTGCCTGCGACAGCTACGCTGGTACCATGAACATGGTTAACGAAGACGTCTCCGTGAAGCTGATGCCTGCACCACGAATCGAAGTCGACCGAATGCGCACCGATGTGAGCAACGCCAGGACAACCGTCATCCACGCCGCACGCGCCGGTCTGAACGGGCGCTCGATTTTCCATGAGCCCTGGTGGCTGGATATCGCGACCGGGGGCAACTGGAAGCTGGCGTCGGTTCATGACCGTGGTCAACTGGTCGCCGAAATGCCGTACACCGTGACACGCAAGGGCATCTGGCGCCTCTCGACCTTGCCCCCGCTAACGCGCACGCTCGGTCCCGTGATTCCGGCAGCAAGAGGCACGAGCGACGATGACTGGCGTCATTGCTTCGGTGCAACGCAAGCCCTGGTCGAGCAGTTGCCGGAGTGCGCGCTGTTTCACCAGCGGTTCGACCCGTACGTCTCGGATGCCATGGGATTTGCGTTGCTGGGCTTCGGGGTCGCCGTAAGCTATACGATGCGGATCGAGCCCGGCAGGGCCGAGCCGGACGTATGGGCCGGACTTCGTCCGAATACCCGCAATCTGGTTCGCCGTGCCGGCGAACAGCACACCGTTCGTCAGATACCCGACGCGAACCTGTTCGTCAGCTTCTACGATGCCAATCTGACGCGCCGGAATCGGGACAATGTGTACGGCACTCGCGTCATGAGGCAACTCGTCGATGCCTTCGTCTCGAGGGGCTCGGGTATGGTGCTTGGCGCCTACCAGGCGGACGGCAGCCTGTGCTCAGCGATCGCGGTGATATGGGATAAGCACACGATGTATTACCTGCTGTCGTCGAGAAAAGACGATGCCCATGGCGGTGTCATCGGCCTGTTGTTATGGCACGCCATGCGCAATGCCAGGGAAAAAAATCTCACTTTCGACTTCGACGGCATTTCCAATGTCGGCATTCTCAAGTTCCTCAGCGGTTTCGGAGGAACCCTGGTTCCGCGGCTCGAAGTCGAGCGGGCGAGAGCAGACTATGCTGCGATGCGCGGCATCGTGCATGTGGGGCGATCTGTATCACGTTCGGTAGGCCAGCGCGTAGGGCGACAGAAGCGTGACCAGTGATGACTATTGCGACAACGCGAACACCTTCCTGAACATCGGAACGAGGAAGCGTACGTTGATCTGGTTAGCATCAACAGGCCCGGCCGAAGCTGCTCGGCAGGTGTCAACGGCGATTTCAAAGCTACAGCGATGATCCGCAAAATGCTTCCGTCGGGCGGATTATTGATCAGGTCGCCAGCGTGGATCTGCGCGTCGAGGCCTGCCAAGGTACTTTCCCTGGCCACATTCCGGGCGGCATGCGGGTTGCGCGCTACTCGTTGTCGGTTCGCGCAATAGCGGGACGAGGGGGCGCCAATGTCTTTCCAGATCTTTGCTTCATACCGCGGGTATAGCATCAATGTTCAGGTCACTCCAGCCAGGACGTTGTCTTTCCATGGCGTTGGGCGTCGATACAAGGTGTCCTGGTTCATCAAAAAGTCTGGACATCCCGGCGAGGAGATCGCAGGTTTTCCTGAGCGGCTCGAATTCATGTCCGAGCATGAGGCGTTCAGATACGCTGAAAACCGGGCCCATACCTTCATCGACTGCGTACTTTCCCGAAGACACGCTGCGAGGCCTGCGGTTGAAGGAGGAGCCAGTCAGGAGCGCTCGCTCGGTCCGGGCGGCTGATGTCGTAACAGGTGATGCCAAAATGCGGGCCCGGAAGGGCCGTCCGCTATTCAACAGTTCGAACGGCAGCTTACAGCGAGATATCGGTCGGCGTCTTAGCGCCTGTCTCATATGTCAGCGAAGCGCGTGCCGGCCGCAGCTCATCCTCCCATTCAGCTTGCTTGCCGGCGTGCGACGTCGCTACTTTGTCCGCCGCCTGTGGGCAAACGGCCTATCGTTAAATGGTTTCGCGATGAATCTATCCGTGAGTGGGAGGATAAGATGCCGCACTCCGTAGAAGGCTGGCCAAGCCGAAGCCCCGTGATCGCCACGCTGGCAGCGTTGCTCATATTGTTGGCTTTCACCGATGTGGCGCGCGCTCAGGCCGCTGCTGTACCCAATGTTGCTGTCGGGCAGTCGGTTACATGCCAGCCCGCGTCCACGACCAGGCCGCAACCGAAGCTTCCCATTGGTTTTACCGAGCAGATCTTATACGCAGGCTGTCTCACTCAGCCGACCGCGATAAGCTTTAACGGAAGCAAGACCAGGGTTTTCGTCGCCGAAAAAGGGGGCAAGGTTTGGAATTGCGATTTGGCGGCCCCTACCTGTACGTTGCTCGCCGACTTGGGGAGCGAAGTTTGCAATGATGCCGACCGGGGGCTCCTCGGACTTGCAGTCGACCCGCAGAATGATGGGAACGTCTACGTGCTTTACACGACGCGTCCTACCACAGGAGCGTGTAATGGAAACGTCCTTACCGGCGGCCAACTTTCGCTTTTAACGGGGTCAGGCGAAACGAAGATTCTGCCCCGCGCAGGATCCACCAGCCAGCCGTGGTGTTTTTACTATACGTCTCACAGCATCGGGGGCTTGGTCTTCGCAGCCGATAACAAAACGCTATATGTCAGTGCCGGCGATGGCGCAAGCTTCGACCGGGTCGACTACGGCCAGTTGGATACCGCTTGCGGCGATGGTACAAACTTGCCTCAGGGGGCGTTTCGCAGTCAGAGCGTGTCGCCCTACAACGATGGCGTTATTCTCAGGGTAACGAACCCGGGCGCGACAACCCAAAGCGTTTCCGTTGTCACAAACGGCCTGCGCAATCCGTTCCGCTTCGCCAGACTGCCCGGTATGACGGATGAACTGTATATCGGTAATGTGGGTTGGACCCTCTGGGAATCCATCGATCACTTCACCGTCGCCGGCCAGAACTTTGGGTGGCCGTGTTTCGAAGGATGGGCCCCCAACAACAACTTCAGTGCGGCTCCTCAACCCGACTACCAGAACACCGCATACTGCGGAAGCGTTGGCGGCGTCACTGCACCGTTCTTTGCGTACGCTCATGCGAGTTACGTTACGGCCCAAGACAGCAAGGGAAGGACCTGCGGTGGCAAGCCGTCCGGCGGTGGGGCTGATCAAAACGGTAGTGTGATCTCCGCGATTGGATTCACTGACGGCACCAGCACAACCTACCCTCCTGAGTTCAGGAACGCCCTGTACTTTGGCGATCTTCTTCGGAAATGCATCTGGACAATGCAGCCGCCGAATAATACGCCACAGTCCTTTGCAAGAGACCTGCAGGGAGGACCGGTGGATTTGAAATCCGGTCCGGCCGGGGACCTCTTTTACGTAGACCTCGTTACCGGTACCGTGAGGCGATTTACGCATAAGTAGGAGGCGACAGCTGAGTGGTGCCTGGCTGGCGCTAAACGATTCCTGTGCCTTGCGCGAGTTGTGCGTTTGGTCCGCGTGTTAGGAGATTGGACCCGAAACAGACGAACGGCGGCTTCAGAGGTTGAAGCCGCCGTTTGAATGCCCGTCGGCTCAGCATGACGAAAGACCGGAACTGGCCCGCGACCGGCCCCTCGACGGAAACGGGCTCTCCCGCATTCGAAGAAGTGGAAAACTGCTCAGGCGAGCATGCGGCCTGGCACCGACGACGCTATACGTCTGGCGCAACGTGTCACTGCGCAATGAGACCCAATCGACAATCGTAGTTGCTATATATTGTCAGGCAGTAGATGTGGCGGCATTGCTATGAAAGTTGGCCATTCGCTGCTGTATTCAGAGGGTTTCTATTGCGCGGGCCAATCTATGATGAACTATGCGCCTCGTGGCCTCATACCGATCGTGTGGATGAGGAAACACTCCAAGCCCCGATCCCGGGCGTCGACGCGCCGCGACGCTGCGGCGTGTGGGGTGTCGACGGCCCGCCACGAGCCGGCGTCGCCAATCTGCGAATGGGGACTGCAATGAAGTTCATTGTTCAATGGAAGGGCCTGCCGCCGACACAAGAGCTTGCAATCGAGCGCTTCATGAAAACCGGCGGCCGTCCGCCGGACAACGTCGAGCTGCTGGGACGCTGGCATGCGATCGGTGAATTGAGTGGCGTTGCCATCGTTGAAGCGACAGATGCTAGTGGGCTCGCGGAATGGATACTTCAATGGGGGGATCTGTTCTCGTTCACTTCCGCTCCCGCGATGTCCGACGAAGAACTGGGTGCCGTGCTCGCGGCTCATCAGGCGGCGTCGAAATAGGACGCGGACAAGGAAAAGAGGCAAGCCGGCAACACGGCGCGTCGGAGAATCGTGCTGCTCGACTCCCCGCGTCGCTCACCCCGCACAAAACGCCTGACGGACTGGATCAGGACATGAAGCGGACGGCCAAAATGATGGTTTGAACGGCTCAAACTGGGCCGGTCACTGCCGGTCGTCGCATGAGTCATCGCAATCCGCGGCAAGGGGCAGCGGTGCCGTGGAGGTGCCATGCACCGGAACTCTAAAAATAGGTGATTGATCTGAAAGAATATCTGTCTGAAATGGAGCGGATCAAGTACTGGACATATCGCTTGGAACGGCGGTTGATCTGAGCCGCGAAATCGCGCGCCTACCCTCGAAGACAAAAAGACACGCGCAAGCATCTTCTAGATCACATAGCGGTTTGGGTCGCTGCATTGGGTGCTCATCGCAGCGTTACATCTGGCACCATCGTGGAATCGATTCTGGGAGGCCTGCGTGGCTGAAGACACCAATCTCGATCGCGATGCGCGAGCCGAGCTCCTTTGCTATCTGGTTGTTGCTCAGCTCGCGGCGCATGCCCGGACGGGAGAATGGCTGCGTACGGACCATCTCGTCGAGTCCGCCCGCATGTGGACGGATTCCAACGGCGCGCACGGGGCATGGTTGGCGCGGTCCGAGCTCGGCCAAGCTTCAGCGACTATCGCCCCGGACTTTCTCAAGGTTTCAGCGCTTTGCGACTCTGGCTCGCTTGCAATGCTCTTCACGGATGGCTGGCGACTGGACTATCGATGTCGACTCGTACGTTGGTTGCATGACGTTTGCGACGCGCACCTACATGGGAGCGGAGAGCTGCCAACCCTTGGCGGGCATGTTCATAACTCTCCGTAAGTGATTGATTTTACTTGGACGCGTCATGCTGTTTTTGCTGTGAATTTCGATCCAAAAATCCACCATAAACCAATGATTTCTAGTCGCAAATTGGCGGTGCGGGGGCTGTATCATTTCGACACGCACCGTCAAGTCGTCATGGTGCGTGGCCAGCCGGTGCAACTCTCCGGCACGCAATACCGGCTGGCGTCGCTGTTCTTCTCCAACATCGGCCGCGTGATGTCGCGCGATCACATCTTCGCGATGGTGTGGGGCCGTGAGTTCCGCGAGTTCACCCGCACGATCGACAGCCACGTCTCGCGGCTGCGTCTGTTGCTCGAAATCGAGCCGCAAAACGAGTTCCGGCTGCAACCGGTTTATAAAAGCGGCTATCGACTGCTGCATCTGCGGCAAGATGAATCCGCCGACGAGCAAAAGCGGGTCGCCTGAATTCGCCTCCGCATCGAAGGTGAATGAGGCGGCGGCCGCCGCATCCATCGCACCACCGCCTACAGCCGCCGCCAGCGATTGCTATCGGCCGGTTCGGCAAAAATCAAACGTGATTCAGATTCGCGGCAGCGCCGGCCGCGTTTCAATCGCGTTGCGAATCAACGTTTCCACCGCCTTGCGCTCGTCGCCTGCCAACGGCAGACGCGGCGGGCGCACCGGCTCTGTTCCCAATCCGACGATCGTCTCGGCCAGCTTGATGTTCTGCACGAGCTTCGGCGACACGTCGAGTGCGAGCAAGGGTGCGAACCAGCGATAGATCGTTCGCGCTTCTTCAAGGCGTCCCGCCTTCAGCAATCTGTAGATCGCCACGGTCTCGTGCGGAAACGCGCATACGAGTCCGGCCACCCAGCCGTGCGCGCCCATCAGCATCGCTTCCATCGCGAGATTGTCGACGCCGCACAGAATCGCGAAGCGGTCGCCCACCGCGTTGATCAGATCGGTCACGCGCCGCACGTCGCCGCACGATTCCTTGATCGCGACGATCTTCTGTTCGTCGGCGATCTCCGCGAACATCTCGGGCGTCATGTCGACGCCGTAGGCGAGCGGATTGTTGTAGACCATCAGCGGCAACGCGCTTGCATCGGCGACGCTGCGGAAATGATGCAGCGTCTCGCGCCGGTCCGACAAATAGCGCGGCCCCGGCAACACCATGAAACCGGCCGCGCCGCGACGGCCGCCGGCTTCGGCCTGGCGGCAGGCGTCGAGCGTGCTGTTTTCGGCGATCGTCAATAACACCGGCACGCGGCCTTGCGAGGCCTCGACGGCAATGTCGAGCACCTGCAGCTTTTCGTCGAGCGAGAGCGTCGACGCTTCGCCGAGCGATCCGCATACGATGATGCCGTCCACACCCGCGTCGATCTGCGCCTCGATGTTCTTCGCTGTCCACGCGCGGTCTATGCTGAAATCCGCGTGAAACTTGGTGGTGACCGCGGGCCATACGCCTTCCCAGATATGCGCCACGACTGCTCTCCTGAGTGTGATGTGTCGAGGCGCAGTGTAAGCAGGGAAAATGCCGCCGTCTTGCGCGATTCGCGCGCTGTGAATGACGATTTCGGCATAGGCGATATGCCTGTACCCGCGCTCGTTCAAGCCGTTCCGCATATTGCGGGATAAAAGGCGGTCTCCTTCGAAGAGGCGTTGCCAGCGACATGCGATGCGCTTCAGGTCTCGCTCACCGCTCGTGGCGCCGGCACGGTCCATGATCCGGTTCGACGAAGTAACCTGCCCGTAAGCCATCGGCCGGACTGTGCCAAAATCGTCACAATCCGCGCGTAAGCGCACCAAGACGCGAACGCCCGGCATTCCTACCATGGGCGTCATGAAAACCTTGGACTTCATCGACTCGCACACCGGCGGTGAACCGACCCGCCTCGTGGTGTCGGGCGGCCCGGATCTCGGCGGCGGCACGCTGGCGCAACGTCTCGACGTATTCCGCACCCGCTTCGATGGCTGGCGCGCCGGCGTCGTCACCGAACCGCGCGGCTCGGACGTGGTGGTGGGCGCGCTGCTGTGCGAACCGGACGACCCCACCTGCGCGGCCGGCGTGATCTTCTTCAACAACGTCGGCTATCTCGGCATGTGCGGGCACGGCACGATCGGCCTCGTTGTTTCGCTCGCGCACATGGGGCGGATCGGGCCAGGACGTCATCGGATCGAGACGCCGGTCGGCATCGTCGAGGCGACGCTCAACGAGGACGGCAGCGTCGCCGTGCGCAACGTGCCGGCTTATCGCTACCGGCAAGCCGTGCAGGTGGACGTGCCCGGTCATGGCGTATTGAGCGGGGACATCGGCTGGGGCGGCAACTGGTTTTTTCTCGTCGCCGAACATGGGCATGTGCTGGACGCGTCGCATATCGCCGAGTTGACCGTCTTCAGTTCCGCAATTCGCGATGCGCTGATCGCGCAACACATCACCGGCGCGGACGGCGCCTTGATCGACCACATCGAACTCTTCGCACCCGGTTCGCGTGACGGCATCGACAGCCGCAGCTTCGTGCTTTGCCCCGGCAACGCGTACGACCGCTCGCCGTGCGGCACCGGCACGAGCGCGAAAGTCGCCTGTCTCGCCGCCGACGGCAAACTCGCCGAAGGCGCGGTGTGGCGGCAGGAGAGCGTTATCGGCAGCGTGTTCGAGGCCAGCTATCGTCACGCAGGCGACGGCGTTGCGGTGATCCCAACCATTACCGGCCACGCGCACATCATGGCCGAAGGGCGCCTCTGCTTCGATGAGCGCGACCCGTTCGCGTGGGGCATTCCCACGGTATGACAGCGGATGCGCTGATCGTCGGAGCCGGCATCGTCGGCGCGGCCTGCGCGGCGGAGCTGGCCGCGCTAGGCATGCGGGTCGACGTGCTCGACGCGCATGGCATCGGCGGCGGCGCGACGGCGGCGGGCATGGGCCACATCGTCGTGATGAACGATTCGCCGGCGGAATTCGCGCTCAGCCGTTACTCGCGGGACTTGTGGCTGCAACTCGCGCCGCGGTTGCGCACGCGCGACGCGTTCGCGCGCTGCGGCACGCTCTGGATCGCCGCCGACGACGAAGAATGGCACGCCGCCCGCGCCATGCATGCCGCGTTCGAGGCGCAGGGCATCGGTGCGCAACTGCTCGACGCGTCCGCGTTGCGCGCGTGCGAGCCCGCCTTGGCGGCGTCGATGGCGGGCGGTTTGCGCGTCGAGCACGACAGCATCGTATATGCGCCCACCGTCGCCGAGTGGCTGCTGACGCAGTCTCCCGCAGCGGCGAATATCCGCTTGCGGCTGCGCACGCCGGTTACGGCGGTCCGCGCGGATGGCGTGACGCTGCAAAACGGCGAACGCATCGGCGCCGCGCACGTGATCGTCGCTAGCGGCCTGGGCGCACGGCAATTGGTGCAGCCGTTGCCGTTGCAGCCGAAGAAGGGTCATCTGCTGATCACCGACCGCTATCCCTCGCTGATCCGTCATCAGTTGCTGGAACTCGGCTACATCAAGAGCGCGCATCATGCGGCCGGCACCTCGGTGGCGTTCAATGCGCAACCGCGGCCCACGGGGCAATTGCTGATTGGCTCGTCGCGTCAGTTCGACACCACCGATCCCGCCGTCGAGATGCCGGTACTCGCGCGGATGCTGCAACGTGCCGCGCGCTATCTGCCCGTCTTGCCGACGCTCAATGGGGTTCGCGCCTGGACGGGCTTTCGCGCGGCGTCGCCGGATGGCCTGCCGTTGATCGGCCCGGCCGGCGATTTCGCGCCAGGTGTCTGGCTCGCCGTCGGCCACGAGGGCCTCGGTGTGACCACCGCGCTCGCCACCGCGAGACTGCTCGCCGCGCAGATCACGGCGAGCGCCGCGCCGATTCCCGTCGAGCCTTATTTGCCGGCCCGTTTTGCGCGCAAGGTGGTGGCTCATGATTAGCCCCGGCACGACGCGCATTCGCGTGACGATCGACAACCAAAGCATCGAAGTCGAAACCGGCACGACCGTGGCCGCCGCGCTCGTTCTCGCGGGCGTGAAAGGCACGCGGATTTCGGTCGACGGCGAGCCGCGCGCCGCGCTGTGCGGCATGGGCGTGTGCCAGGAGTGCCGCGTGACGATCGACGGTGGATCGCATGCGCTGGCCTGTCAGACACTATGCCGCGAAGGCCAGGTCATCAGCGTCCCTCATATGATGAACGCGCGATGACGCAGCACTTCGATATCGTCGTGGTCGGCGCCGGTCCGGCCGGATTGAACGCGGCGCATGCGGCGGCGCGCGAGGGCGTTACCGTCGCGCTGCTCGACGACAATCCGCGCGCCGGCGGCCAGATCTGGAGACAAGGTCCGGGCCAGCCACCGCAAGTACCGTTGCAAAGACTGCTTGCTGACTTGAATCAGCAAAGCAACGTCACGTATTTTTCTTCGACCCGCGTGATCGCGCCATTGGGCGCGCACGGCTTGCTGCTGGAATCGGCCGGGCACGGCGGCGTTGGCATCAGGTACGAGCGCCTGATTCTCGCGACCGGCGCACGCGAGCGGCTTTTGCCGTTCGCGGGCTGGACTTTGCCCGGCGTGACCGGTGCCGGCGCGTTGCAGGCGCTCATCAAAGGCGGCATGCCGGTGCACGGCGAACGGATCGTGATTGCCGGCAGCGGTCCGTTGCTGATCGGGGCGCTCGCCACCGCGCGCGCGGCTGGGGCGCGCGTGGTGGCGGTGGTCGAACAGGCACCGGCGTTCGAGGTTGCGCGCTTCGGCGCCTCGTTGATCAGCGAGCCGGCGAAGCTGCGCCAGGCCGTTGGCATGACGCGCGGTTTCACGGGATTGCGTTACTGGACTAGCAGCATCGTGCAGGAGGCGCACGGCGAAGGCTGCGTCGAGCGCGTGACAATCCGGCGCGGCGAGCGGAACGTGACGCTCGCTTGCGACCGCGTTGCATGCGGCTATGGACTCGTGCCGAACGTCACGCTCGCGCACGCGCTCGGCTGCGCGATCAACGAAGCGGGCGAGATCGTCGTCGACGGCGAGCAGCGGAGTTCGGTCGGTGGTGTATTGGCGGCGGGCGAGTGCACCGGTATCGGCGGCGCGGAACTGGCGGCCGTCGAAGGCGAACTCGCGGGACTGTCGGCAAGCGGCTCTGCTGCGAGCCGTGCCGTGCTGCATGCGCAACGAGCGCGCTGGCGCCGCTTCGGCCGCCGGGTCGAAGCGGCCTTTGCGTTGCGCGACGCGGCGCTTGTAGCGCCCGCCGACGCCACGCTGCTTTGCCGCTGCGAAGACGTCAGCCTCGGCGAAGTGCGCGCCTATCCCGACTGGCGCGACGCCAAGCTGCATACGCGTTGCGGAATGGGCGCCTGTCAGGGCAGAATCTGCGGCGCGGCGGCGAGCTTGTACTTCGGCTGGCAGGCCGCCGCGCCGCGGCCGCCGTTCAGTCCGGCGCGAATCGGCACGTTGATGGCGGCGAGCGAAGAACCGCCGTTGGCTGAGTGACATCGGCCTGCGGATATCCTCTGGATATTGCCGGCAGCAGCACGGCCCTATAATCGTCCGCAGACGCGAAAGGCTACGGCGCAGCGACTGCCCGGGAACCGCACGCCGAGCGCACGCGCCGCCGATCACCCGCATAACCCAACGCGAAACCATACCGTCCAACGCCCGAACATCGACCACGGAATCCGCACGATGAACTTGCTGGCTCATCCGCTCGAACCGGACGACGCAACGCTGTCCGGCATGTTGTCGCACTTCACGCTGCTCGAGCCCGTGTTCGACGCGATGCCGGACGTCGTGTTCTTCGTCAAGGACGTCGAGGCGCGCTACGCGCTGGTCAACCGCACGTTGGCCTCGCGCTGCGGCTTCAAGGAAAAGACAGCGCTGCTCGGCAAGACCGCCGAGGACGTTTTTCCGCGCCGCTTCGGCCGCATCTACACGGCGCAGGACAAGGCGGTCATCAACGTCGGCAACCAGATGATCGATCAACTGGAATTGCACCTGTATCCGGGCCGCCAGCCGGGCTGGTGCCTGACCTGCAAGCAGCCGTTGCGCGATCCTTCGGGGAAAGTGGTTGGTCTCGCCGGCATTTCGCGCGACCTGAAAGCGGACGAAAGCAGCCACCCCGCGTATAGCCGGCTCGCAGCGGTGGTGCAGTCGATCCAGGAAAACTACGTGCAGCCGTTGAACCTGAAGCAACTCGCGGCGATGGCCGACATGTCGGTCGCGCAACTGGAGCGCTACTTCCACAAGGTGTTTCATCTGACGCCGCGCCAGGTGCTGCTCAAGACACGCCTCGACGCCGCCACGGCGCTGCTGGTCTCGCACGACAAGGTGACCGACGTCGCCGCGCTTTGCGGCTACACCGACCACAGCGCCTTCACACGGCAATTCAAGGCGACCGTCGGCGTCACGCCGACCGAATACCGGATGCTGCTGCACGGAACCTCGCGGAACTGAGCCGTCGCACATGGTCCGTCGCAAGCATCACTATTACGTATACGTCGTCGCGCTCGACGACACGGTCTGGAACGAGGCGCGCTTTCGCCGCGCGAATCCGGACTACCGGTTCGACAGGCCTTGCGTGTATGTGGGGATGACGGGACTGGACCCGGATCTGCGATTCGACCGGCACAAGGCCGGGATTCAGGCCAATCGCTATGTGCGCGATTACGGCTTGCGCCTCGTGCCCGAGTTGTACGACGTGTTCAATCCAATGCCTTACCGCGGCGCACAGGATATGGAAGTGGAGTTGGCGATCAGCTTGCGGGAGGCGGGGTACGGCGTGTGGCAGGCATAAGCCGGCCGACGTTGCGTTACTTCACGCCGAGGCCGCGCAGCACGGCGTTGCCTTCGGGCGTCAGACGAATATGCGAGGCGCCGGCGTCGCTGGAGACCGTTTCGATCAGGCCGGCCTCATGAAGCTGCGGAATCTCGGGTTTCGCGGATGCATCGATCGGCGCGTGCAGCAACAGCAGCAAGGTCGCCAGTTCGTGGTGGCTCAACAGGCGGCGCAGAATCGTGGGCCGCCTGGCCGGCGCCGGTGCGTCGTTCGTCTCTTGATCGGGGTTCATGGCGCACCTCGTGCGAATTAGTGTCGGGTGGATGATGCGGACGAAGTCTTAAACGATTCTTAAGCGACCATTGTCCTGTAACACCGTGACACGAAGATGGCACGAGAACGCGTTACCGATTGTCACCGCTACCTGCGTTTACCCTCGATGACCCTTCACGGGCCTTACGGCGCGCAGGTTTTGCCCGCTGTTTCGATCCAGAGATTGTTGACGTGGCGCTTGCCCGCATAGAAACGGTAAGTGGTCGCGCCGTTGTCGCTGCGCACCTTGACGATATTCGAATCGCCGAAGTCGAGCATCTGGCCTTGCGGGATTGCCGTGGACTTGAACGCGGCGTTGTGGCTCGTGGCGAGCTGGGTCAAACAGGCGACCACGTCGTTGACCGAGCGCTGCGTGGTGGTGTCCGTCACGGGCTCGCCGGCGTCCGGGTTCTTCTGGAAATAGGCACAAGCGTTCAGAAGCAGGGGAATGGACAGCACTACGGCAAACTTCTTCATATCTCTCCTGGCATTTGATTCGGCTGACGGTACGTGCAACGCCGGTACGGGCGCGGCCCGCGGCTCCGGCCGCGAAACAACGCATTATATCGATGCGATGCGACGGTTCCCGCCAATGCCGCACGGGATGTGCCCGCTCCGCCCTTTGCCCCCGCTCGACCCGCTCGCGGTGCCTGTGCCGACCCCCTACTTGCGGCGCTGCGCCTGAGCAGCAAGCCGCACGGCCGCGTTGGCCGCGCCATAGCCGTCGTAGCCGCCGCGCCGCTCGACGATTTCCATGAAGAAGCGTTGATCCAGTTGTTCCGTGTAAGCGTGGAAAAACTCGCCACCGCGCTCGTCGCGGTCGTACAGGATGTTGTGCGCGCGCAGCGCCTCCAGCGTCTCGTCCGGCAGCGCGTAGCGGGCCGCGAGATCGTCGTAGTAATTGCGCGGAATGCGCAGCACCGGCAAGCCATCGGCGACGAACTCGGGAATCGCGCTGAAAATGTCGCCGGTGCTGAACGCGACATGGTTCAGGCCGGAGCCGTGATAGGTGTGCAACGCTTCGGCCACCGCCGTATGGTGATCCACCGAAGCGTTCAGCACGATGCGCACCGAACCGTCACGGCTGCGCAGCGCGCGGCTGCGCACGAGGCCGTATGGGTCGGGCACCAGCACGCCCGGCTCGGCCTGGAAGCCTAGCGCGGTTCGCAGAAACAGCACCCACGTATCGAGCGAATTCGCCGGCACCGACAGGCAGACGTGATCGATTCGGGTGAGCGGCCCTACTTCGGTAGGACCGTTGACGTCGGTCAGAACGAAATCGGCTTCGAACAACGTGGGCTGTTCCGGCCTTTCGTCGACGAAATAGTTCAGGCTGCTGTCGGGCGCCTGCACGGCGGGCAGCACGCGTTCGTTCGGGCCGATCTGGCCGGAGAACGGCGCGTAGCCGAAACCGGCGGCGCGCTCGAATGCCTGGCGGGCGTCGTCCACGCGAAACGCCGATGCGCAGAGCGACAAGCCGTGCTGCTGAAAAAACGCGTTGGCGAACGAATCGGGCTCGGCGTTCAGCACGATCGACGCCGCGCCGTGCTGATACAGCGTCACCTCTTTCGAGCGATGCTGACCGGCCTGGCGAAAGCGCAGTTTGCCGAGCCAGTCGACGAGTTGCGCGCGCGTGGTGCGGTCGACCGCGAACTCGAGAAACTGATAGCCGACGTGCGCGGGCGCCGCGGGCGATCGATAGAGATCGCCGACCGGCTGCTGGGTGGCTTCGAGTAGCGCGCGGGTCTGCTCCTCGAGAAACAGCAGTGAGCGATGGCCGTCCGCCGCGGTAATGGTGGTGGGCGCGGCGCGAAAGCCGTCGTTGAAAATCTCCAGCGAAAGCGGCCCCTTGTAGCCCGTTTTCACGACTTGCGCGGTGAAGCCGGCCACGTCGAAATCGCCCTGGCCGGGAAAGCAGCGGTAATGGCGGCTCCATTCGAGTACGTCCATCGCGAGCTTCGGCGCGTCGGCGATCTGCACGAAGGCGATGCGCTCGCCCGGAATGTCGGCGATGCCGTCCACCGTATCGTTCAACGACAGCGTGTGAAAGCTGTCGAGCACGAGCCCGAGATTCGGATGGTTCACGGCGTTCACGAGCTTCCACGCATGGCGGTAGGTTTTCACGTGCTTGCCCCACGCGAGCGCCTCGTATCCGGCGACCACGCCGGCCGCCTCGGCCGCGCGGGCCAGCGCGCCCAACTGATCGATCATCAGCGAATCGTCGCCGATGGTGTCGGGCGACACGTTACTGCACACCAGAATGCGGTCCGTGCCCAGTTCGTGCATCACGTCGAACTTGCGTTTCGCGCGATCGAGATTGCGCGCGAGACGTTCGGGGCTCACGCCATCGAAATCGCGGAACGGCTGGAACAGCATGATTTTCAGCCCGAGATCCTCGGCGATGCGCCGCACGTCGGCAGGAGAACCGTCGAAATACAGCAGATCGTTTTCGAAGATTTCGACACCCTCGAAGCCCGCCGCGTGGATCGCGTTCAGCTTCTCGACGAGGGTTCCGCTGATCGACACGGTGGCAATCGAACGTTGCATGAACGGCTCCTGCAAAAACAATGGAACGGCTGTTGAAGAACTGCGGGCGGCGGCCGGTGCGCCGCGCCGCGGCATGCGTCGCGAGCCGCGTGCTGTAATGCGCAAAATTGGTCCAGCTAGTTACCCAATCTCAGCAAACCATGGGCAAAACCTATCGACAATGGCCCGAATTTTCGCCAGTTTATACAAACTAACTAGATGGTACAAATTCGTACAAACCCCGAATGACGGCGACGGACAATGCGCGCACACTTCGTCCACGTCGTAGAACCGCCGCGAGTGCCGTGGTTCGCTTCAAGTCTTACTTCGCAGGAGTAGCTGTCATGAGCTTTGCATCGGTACTGGTTCTCAACGGACCGAACCTCAATCTGCTGGGCACGCGCGAGCCGGCCATCTACGGCTCGGAAACGCTCGACGACGTCGCGAAACTATGCAGCGAAGCCGGCGCGCGCCTCGATCTATCGATCGACTTTTGCCAGTCGAATGCCGAGCATCAACTGATCGACTGGCTGCACGCGGCGCGCACGAAGGTCGACGGCATCGTGATCAATCCGGCGGCTTACACGCACACCTCGGTCGCCATCGCCGACGCCCTCAGCGCGATCGAAAAGCCGGTCATCGAAGTGCATATTTCAAACGTGCATCGACGTGAAGCGTTCCGTCACCACTCGTATGTGTCGGCGGTGGCGGAGGCGGTCATCGTCGGCTGCGGCACGCAAGGCTACGTGCTCGCCCTGGAACGGATGGCGACCATCCTTAAGAATAGGGCGGCTAAATGAACACACAAGCGAACACACAAGCGAACGCACTCGCAAGTTCAAAGGCCAACCCGAAGTCCTATCTGGTCGGCCTGATCGGCTCGGGCATCGGCGGATCGCTGAGCCCCGCGATGCACGAGGAAGAGGGCGGCAAGCTCGGCCTGAACTACGTTTATCGGCGAATCGATCTCGAAGCGTTGAAGCTCGATGTCGCGGCGCTGCCCGATCTGCTGGTTGCCGCCGAACGCATGGGCTTCGACGGCCTGAACATCACGTACCCCTGCAAGCAAGCGGTGATCCCGCTGCTCGACGAACTGTCGGACGACGCGCGCGCGTTGGGCGCGGTCAACACCGTGCTGTTCAAGGACGGCAAGCGCATCGGCCACAACACCGATTGGTCCGGTTTCGCGCGTGCGTTTCAGCGCGGCTTGCCGGACGTATCGCTCGAACGCGTCGTGCAACTGGGTGCGGGCGGCGCCGGGGCGGCGGTCGCCCACGCCGCGCTGACGATGGGCGCGCGAGCCCTCGCGCTGTTCGACGTGGACGCCGCGCGCGCCGCGTCGCTCGCCGCGGAATTGCAGCAGCGCTTCCCCGGCGCGACGGTCAGCGCCGGCAGTTCGCTCGCCGAGTCGCTCGCCGCCGCCAACGGCCTGATTCACGCCACGCCCACCGGCATGGCGAAGCTGCCCGGCTTGCCCTTGCCGGTCGAATTGCTGCACCGCGAGTTGTGGGTGGCCGACATCGTCTATTTCCCGATTCGCACCGCGCTGTTGCAGGCGGCCGAAGCGCTCGGCTGCCGCACGCTGAGCGGCGGCGGTATGGCGGTGTATCAGGCGGTCGACGCAATGCGCATTTTCACGGGTCTCGAACCGGACGCCGAGCGCGTGTACACCCACTTTCAGTCGCTGTTGCAACGCTAGCCGGCGGCGCAAGCGCCGGTACATAACGGATCGATGCCAGATCGAGGAGACGGACATACATGTCACAACCAACACAATCCAGTTCCGCTAACGCCACGCTCCAGACGGACGCCGCCGTGAGCACCCCGCGCCGCTCGAAAGCCCGCTATCAGATTCTCGCGCTGCTCGCGGTCGGCACGATGATCAATTATCTCGACCGCACGGTGCTCGGCATCGCGGCGCCGCAGTTGACCAAGGAACTCGGCATCAACGCCGCGCTGATGGGCCTGCTGTTCTCGGTGTTCTCGTGGAGCTACGTGGCCTCGCAGATTCCGGGCGGCCTGTTTCTCGACCGCTTCGGCAGCAAGCTCACGTATTTCCTCTCGATGACGCTGTGGTCGCTGTGCACGCTCGCGCAAGGACTCGTGAACGGCGTGGGCGGGCTGTTCGCGTTCCGGCTGGGTCTCGGCGTGTCCGAGGCGCCGTGTTTTCCGACCAATAGCCGCGTGGTGGCCACGTGGTTTCCGCAAAGCGAGCGCGCGATGGCGACCGGCACCTACACGGTCGGCGAATATATCGGCCTCGCCTTCTTCAGCCCGTTCCTGTTCATGCTGATGGGCGCGTTCGGCTGGCGCTCGCTGTTTCTGGTGGTGGGCGGCGCCGGCATCGTGTTCGGCGGCATCTGGTGGATGTTCTATCGCGAGCCGCGCGATCATCCGTCGGCGAATCAGGCGGAGTTGGACTATATCGAAGCGGGCGGCGGTCTCACGCACCGGAAAAAAGAAGCGGCTGCTTCGGGCGCTGAGCCCGCAGCGAAGACCGGCTTCGAATGGCGCACGATTGGGCGCCTGCTCAAGCACCGTCAACTGACAGGCATCTGCCTCGGCCAGTTCGCCGGCAATTCGACGCTGGTGTTCTTCCTCACCTGGTTTCCCACGTATCTCGCCACCGAACGTCATATGGCGTGGCTGAAGATCGGCTTCTTCGCGATCATGCCGTTCATTGCGGCGTCGATCGGCGTGATGTTCGGCGGTCTGTTCTCCGACTGGCTGCTGCGTCGGGGCAAGTCGGCGAACGTGGCGCGCAAGCTGCCGATCATCGCCGGCCTACTGCTCGCGTCGACGATCATTCTCGCCAACTACGTCCAGAGCAACGTGGCGGTGATCGCGATTCTGTCGGTGGCGTTTTTCGCGCAAGGCATGGCCGCCCTGGGCTGGACCCTGGTGTCGGACATCGCGCCCGACGGCCTGCTCGGCGTGACCGGCGGCATCTTCAACTTCGCGGCGAATCTGGCCGGCATCATAACGCCGCTGGTGGTGGGTTTCATCGTGGCGGCGACCGGCTCGTTCGTCGGCGCGCTGGTGTTCATCGGCGTGATCGCCTTGATCGGCGCGCTGTCGTATATCTTCATCGTCGGCGACATCAAGCGGATCGTGCTGGTGCATTGAGCGATTCGACTCGATCGCAACCAGACGGATCGAGCAAATAAAAAAGCGGAACGCGGCGAGGCCGCGTTCCGCTTTTTTCGTTTCCGGCCGGCTTCAGTTTTCCTTGCGCACGAAACGCAGCACGGCGTCGACGATCATCGCGCGATGCCGCGCGCGCAAGCGCGGATGCGACGGATCGCGCCCGAACGCCGTGCCGAACGTATGGCGATTACCGACGCGATGAAAACACAGCGAACTGATCAATAAATGCAGATCGATCGCATCGACGTCGCTGCGAAACTGCCCGGACGCGATGCCGCGCGCGAGCAGATCCTCGATCGTATGAATGACGGTGACGTTGCGGCCTTTGAAGGTCTTGACCTGCTCGACGTACTTCGCGCCGTGAATGTTTTCGATCGTCACTAGACGCACGAAATCGCGCTGGCGGTCGTGATAATCGAAGGTGAACTCGACCAGCGCGCGCATGCCCTCGACCGGATCGAGTTCGCTGATGTGCAGATCCTGTTCGAGCGCGCGAATGTCGCCGTACACTTTTTCAAGCACGGCCTGATACAAGCCTTCCTTGCTGCCGAAGTAGTAGTACAGCATGCGCTTGGTGGTGTTCGTGCGTTCCGCGATCGCGTCGACGCGTGCGCCCGTCAGGCCCATCGCGGAGAACTCCTGAGTCGCGACTTCGAGGATATTGCGCTTGGTCTGTTCGGGATCGTACTTGCGTCGGGCGTCGCTGCGCCGGGCGTCGGTGCGCGGCGTCTCGGACGGGATGCCGTTGGTATCAGGCTCGGCGGCCTTGCTTCCCTTTTTCATTGTGTATTCGAGCGCCAGTGACGGCGCATTCTAGCATGGTGAAAACGGCCTCTGGCGCGGGTTTCGGGCATGACGAGCCGTGCCTCGGCGGTTATCGGGAGGACGAGCGGTGCGGCCGGCGGCGCGCGGCGAGCGCGTCGCGCGCCTGCATGGCGGTGTAGGTCAATTGCGCGGCCGCGAGACCGAACGCGCCGTAAGCGGGCGTCAGGCCGAACGCCGCGAACGCTTCCGGCACCGGCCGCTCGCCCGCGATGGCCGCCGCCAGCAGTTCACCGGACACGGTGGTCGGCGCCATGCCGTGTCCGCCGAAGCCGACCGCGTACCAGACGCCGTCCGCGCCGCGGCCGATTTGCGGCATCTTGTGACGCGCGTAACTCATCAGGCCGCCCCACGCATAGTCGATACGCACGTCGTGCAATTGCGGATAGACCTTCAGCAGATCGCGCCGCAACAGCCGCGCGATGACTTCGGGCGCGCGGTCGCGCACCGAGATGCGGCCGCCCCACAGAATGCGCGTGTCGGGCAGCGGGCGGTAATAATCGAAGGCGAAGCGCGTGTCGTAGACGGCCGCGCGCGTGTCGATCGCGTCTTTCAGGCGTGCGCCGAGCGGTTCCGTTGCAATGACGTAAGTGGCGATCGGCAGCACCGTGCGCTCGACCTTCGGATAGACGTTGCGCGCATAGCCGCCGCCGGCCATCACGACGTGACGCGCTTCGAGCGAGCCATGCGGCGTATGCACGACGAACCCCGCGCCCTCGGGTTGCAGGCGCACCACGGGCGAATGCTCGTGGATCCGCACGCCGGCATTGGCCGCCGCGGCGGCGACGCCCAGCACGTATTTCAGCGGATGAAAGTGGAACGCGTGGCGCTCGAGGAGCCCGCCGTGATAACGGTTCGTCTTCAGTTGCAAAGCGAGTTGCGCGGCCGGCACCGGTTCCCATTCGACGCCGAACGAATCGCGCATCAAGCGCCGCTGCGAATCGAGCAGCGCCGGCTCGTCGAACCAGTTGGCGAGGATCACGCCGGCATCGGTCACGTCGCAATCGATGCGGTAACGCTGGATACGCTTGCGCATCAGATCGACCGCATCCGTGGTCAGCGCATACAGCTCGCGGGCGCGAGAGGCCCCAAGCGTTTTCAGCAGGTCCGCGCAATCGAGGCTGTAGCCGCCGAACACGAACCCGCCGTTGCGCCCGGATGCGCCGAAGCCGACCTGCTCGGCTTCGAGTACGGCAACATCGCCGACACCGCGCTCGGCGAGCCCCAACGCGGTCGACAAACCCGCGAGCCCGCCGCCGACGATGCAGACGTTTACGCCGCGCCGGCCGGTTAGCGGCGCGTAAGCAGACGCGAGCCCGGAAGCGCGCGTGACAGTGGCTTCGTAATAGCTTTGCATCCGGCTAGGTTAGCCGCAAGCGCGCGCCCGCGTCCAGTGCGCGTGCCCCGCGTCTGCTCGCACCTGCTCGAACCAGCCTTAACGGCCCCAGCGCAGCACCAGCGGATCGAGCCGCCGCGCGACTTTCAGCAGCCCTTCACGCGTGGCCGGATGCATCTGCGGCAACGGATGGCGCACCGCGTCCGAGCGGATCACGCCGCCTTCCTTCATCAAGGCCTTGCACGACGCGAGACCGCCCTGGCGGTTTTCGTAGTTGATCAATGGCAGCCATTGCTGATAATGCGCGGCGGCCGCTTCCGTGTCGCCGGCCGCGTAAGCGTCGACGATCAGACGGATACCGTCGGCATAGCCGCCGCCCGTCATCGAGCCCGTTGCGCCCGCATCGAGATCGGCCATCAGCGTGATGGCCTCCTCGCCGTCCCACGGACCCACCACCGCTTCGCCGCCCAACTCGATCAGTTCGCGCAGCTTGTTCGCCGCTTGCGGCACTTCGATCTTGAAGTACGACACGTTTTCCAGTTCACGCGCCATGCGCGCGAGGAACGGCGCGGACAACGCCGTGCCGCTGACCGGCGCATCCTGGATCATGATCGGAATGTCGATCGCATCGGACACCGTGCGATAGAACTCGTAAATGCCGCGCTCGCCGATGCGGATCGTCGCGCCGTGATACGGCGGCATGATCATCACCATCGCGGCGCCCGCGGCTTGCGCGCTGCGGCTGCGCTCGGCGCACTGATGCGAGCTGAAGTGCGTGGTCGTGACGATCACGGGCACGCGCCCCGCGACCTGCTCGAGCACAACGTGCATCAGCGTGTTGCGCTCGTCGTCGGAAAGGGCGAACTGCTCGGAGAAGTTCGCGAGGATGCACAGGCCGTTCGAACCCGCGTCGATCATGAAGTCGATGCAGCGTTTCTGGCCTTCGAGGTCGAGGCGGCCCGCTTCGTCGAAGATGGTCGGCGCGACGGGGAACACGCCGCGCAGCGCGGCAGGATTGCGTAGTTGGGTCATGGCGATGTGCGTGGTTTGACGGTGATGAGCGAAGCTCGTTTGAATGTCTCCGTCGCCGACTATACGGCGGCGGGCACGGCGGGTATAGTGAATTGTTTCCATCTTGTGATCGCTTTTGCGACTCACGTGCTTTTGCGATCCGCCGAACCATGAAAGACACCTTCAACACGCTGCTGTCGAAACTGCGCATGAAGCAGTTGCAATTGCTGATCGCGCTGGACGACCAGAAGTCGCTGCACAAGGCGGCCGGCGCGATGTCGATGACGCAATCGGCCGCGAGCAAGGCGTTGCAGGAACTGGAATCGATGCTGGAAGCCCCGCTCTTCGAGCGCTCGAAAAGCGGCATGATCCCGAATCAGCTCGGTCATTGCGTGATCCGCTATGCGCGCCTCGTGGCGACCGATCTCACCGCGCTATGCCAGGACGTCGCGGAGATTCGTTCGGGGCGCGGCGGACGTCTCGCGATCGGCGCGATCATGGGCGCGATTCCGGCGTGCGTGGTGCCGGCGCTGAATCAACTGCATACGGGGCAGCCGAATCTGTCGATCGAAGTGGTGGAAGACACCAGCGCGCGCATGCTCCAGCAACTCGACGACGGACGGCTCGATCTGGTGATCGGCCGCGCGGCGGTCGCCGCCGATCCGTCGAAGTATCACTATCGTCCGCTGGGCGACGAGCCGTTATCGGTGGTGGTCGGTCATAACCATCCACCGTTGCCGAAGAGAGAAGTAAAACTGGCCGAGTTGGCCGCGCACCGTTGGGTGGTCTATCCGTCACATATGCCGTTGCATGCGCTGCTCGAACGGGAAATGGATCTCGCCGGACTCGAAATGCCCGATAACCCTATTTCAACTGCATCGACTTTCGTGACCGTCGCGCTTTTGCAAAGCAGCGCCGAACTGGTTTCGTTATTGCCGACCGCGATTGCCGAGTTGTTCGTTCGGCAAAAAATGCTGCGCCTTGTGCCGGTCAAGCTGAAATCGCCGTCGCAAACCTTCGGCGTCGTCACGCGCAAGGGCGGCGTGCTGTCGCCGCCGGCGCAGCAATTCATCGAACTGCTGCGCGCGCGGCAAAAAGTTAGCTAACGCGCATTTTTTGGTGCGAGAAAAGTTCTTCAATATCGCACGGCAATTCACGCCGCGCCATGTCTCGTCAGCAGATGTTGTACCCGTGACACCTTCGGGTAAATCCGAACCGATTAAAGCCTCGCGTTCCGCGCTACACTGAGTTGAAGGTGCGCCAGATTAATAAGCATGGCGCCGGCTCGGGGAGAGCAACCATGAATCGGCCACTGGTTCGGCTTCCACTTCGCACGGCGGGTACGGCGCCTGTTCGCAAGTGGTTCAAATGGGGGCTGGCGGCAGCGTTTCTGCTTGCGCTAGCCGCAGCGGCACGCTTCTGCCAGGTCGAAATCGAAACGTCGCGCCTGCAGGCGCGCTACCTCTCCGAACTGACACGCGACGTGGGTTTCTCGGTCGCGGACGGTCCGAGCCACTCCATCCGCTTCCCTCAGACAAGTCAAGGCCCTTACGACAGCCGTCTCGGCTACGCGTTGCTGCCGTCGATCCAGCAGCGGCTGCTCGAACGCGGCTTCGAAATCACCTCGCAGGCGCGCAGTTCGGAGCGCATGTTGTCGCTGGCGGATAACGGTCTCTTTCTGCCCTACGTCGAAAAAGATCAGGCGGGTTTGCAACTCTTCGACGGCACCGGCGCGCCGCTTTTTGGTGCGCGGTTTCCGGGCCGCGTGTATGACAGCTTCGAGGCCATTCCGCCACTCATCGTCAATTCGCTGCTTTTTATCGAAGATCGCTATCTGCTCGATCCGAGCCAGCCCAACCGCAATCCGGCGATCGACTGGGGACGCTTTAGCCGCGCGGTGGTCGACCAGGGCGCGCGTGTTTTCAACCATCATCAATCGACGCCTGGCGGCAGCACGCTTGCCACGCAGATCGAAAAATTCCGCCACTCCGAGGGCGGGCGCACCGCGACGCCGCCCGAGAAATTGCGGCAAATCGCATCGGCTTCGGTGCGCGCCTATCTGGACGGTCCGCAGACCATGCCCGCGCGTCAGCAGATCGTCGTGCATTACCTGAACTCGGTGCCGCTTGCGGCGCAACCGGGCATCGGCGAGATCAACGGCATCGGCGACGGTCTCGCCGCCTGGTACGGCCGCGATTTCAGCGACGTGAACCGCATCCTGAACGCGCCGTCGACTCCCGGGAATCTGCCCGGGCAGGGCGTGGCCTTCCGTCAGGTGCTCTCGCTGATGATCGCGCAGCGCGCGCCCTCGCGTCTGCTGCACAGCGGCTATGCCGAACTCGAACGTCTGACGGATAGCTATCTGCGGCTCCTGGCGAACGGCGGCATCATCTCCATGCCGCTGCGCGATGCCGCGTTGTCGGCGCAGGTCGAACTGCGCCGTGCGCCTACCCGAACGCAGAGCGTTGACTCGTTCGTATCGCGCAAGGCCGTCACGTCGATGCGCTCGAATCTGTTGGCCGCGCTCGGCGTGAAGAGTTTCTACGAACTCGATCGCCTGGACTTGCAAGCGAAGGGCACGCTCAACAACGCCGTGCAACAGGCCGTGAGCGAACGGCTCGCCGCCGCCGCGACGCGCGACGGCGCGCAAACCGCGGGTCTCGTCGGCTTTCATATGTTGCGCCCCGCGGACGACCCCTCGAAGATCGCCTATAGCTTCACGCTGTTCGAACGGCGCGACGGCGCCAACCTCGTGCGGGTGCAAACGGACAGCGTCAACCAGCCGTTCGATATCAACTCGGGCGCGCGGCTGAATCTCGGCTCCACGGCAAAACTTCGCACGATGGTGACGTACTTGCAGATCGTCTCCGACTTGCATGCGCGTTTTGCGCCGTTCAGCCCCGCTGAGCTGAAGGCCGTCAAGCCCGATCCGAACGACAGGTTGACCCGCTGGGCGCTCGACTATTTCGCGCACACCTCCGACCGTTCGCTGCAAGCCATGCTCGACGCGGCCGTCGAACGCAAATACTCGGCGAGCGCGGGCGAAACGTTCTACACGGGCGGCGGCGCGCAAACCTTCAACAATTTCGAAGCCGAGGACAACGGCCGCATCCTGACTCTTCATAGCGCGTTCCAGCATTCGGTGAACCTGGTGTTCGTGCGGCTGATGCGCGATATCGTCAACTACGAGATGATGCGGACCACCGGGTCGTCGTCGCAATGGCTCGGCGATCCGGCGACCCGCAAGATGTACCTGACGCGTTTCGCCGATCAGGAAAGCCGCGTATACATGAGCCGTTTCTACACGAAGTATCACGGCAAGACACGCGATCAGCAGTTGGCCCTGCTGCTGCTCGGCGTGCGCAAGTCGCCGCCCAAGGTGGCGACGGTGCTGCGCAGCGTGGCGCCCGACGAGTCCAACGCATGGTTCAACGCGAGGATGCGCGCCGCGCTGAAGAACACGCCGGCCGCCACGATACTCGACGATGAAGACCTCGCGAAGCTATACGGCAAGTACGCGATCGACCGCTTTAATCTGAACGACCGTGGCTATATTTCGAGTGTTCATCCGCTGGAGTTGTGGCTCGTCAATTACTTGCGCGAACGTCCCGACGCAACGCTCAGCGAGATTCAGAACGCGAGCCGCGACGTGCGCCTGTCGACGTATTCGTGGCTCTTCAAGACCCGCTATCACGCGACGCAAGACCGCCGCATCAAGCGCATGGTGGAGTTGCGCGCCTACGAGGCGATCGGCAAATCGTGGCAAGCGCTCGGCTATCCGTTCGCGACGCTCACGCCTTCGTATGCCGCGGCGATCGGCGCATCGGGCGATCGGCCCGCCGCGCTCGCGCAACTGATCGGGCTGATCGCCAACGACGGCAACAAGGTGCCGACCGAAAGCCTCACGCAACTCGACTTCGCGAAAGACACGCCGTACGAGACGCATTTCAAACGTGCGGCGGTGGCGCCGCAACAGCAAATCTCGCCGGAAATCGCGGCGGTGATGAAGGGGCTGCTGCGTGACGTCGTGACGGGCGGCACGGCCCGGCGTCTCGCGCAAGGCATGACGTTCCCCGATGGTCAGACGCTTCAGGTCTACGGCAAGACCGGCACCGGCGATCAGCGCTTCAATGTGTTCGCCAAGGGCGCACGGCTGATCGAATCGCGCAAGGTCAACCGCAGCGCGACTTTCGTGTTCGCGATGGGCGATCGTTTCTACGGCACGCTGACCGCGTGGGTGCATGAACCCTATGCGGCTCACTACGAGTTCACGAGCGCGTTGTCGGTGCAGTTGCTGAAGTCGATGGCGCCGGCATTGCAACCGTTGCTGGACGAACAACCCGCCGATACCGCGTCGATCACGAAGGTGGACGCGCATTGAGCGGCTCATTCAGCGGAACGGTGCCGCATGAGACCGATGCCCGGCAACACGGACCGCGCCTGACAGCGTCTAATAAACCGCGTCCACGGCGGGCTTGAGAAACAGCTCGTGCGTCGGCGCGAAATGCGCGTACAGCGGCAGAATCGCGCCGCCCATTGCTCGCGCGTCCGCGCCGATGGTGCCCTCCAGCAGTTGCGGACGCACCATGCCTTCCCATTCGAAGCGATCGAGCACACGCTCGGTGCGGCGAATGATTTCCCGCACCAGTTGCCGGTCGAGTTCGCCGTCGATCACCACCGCTTCGAGGTCGAGCAACGCGGCCGCGTTGGTCAGCGCGTTGGCGATCGCGGGGCAGGCGGTATCGAGCCACTGCTCGGTGTGACGCCACAGGTCCGGCGACAACGCCCGATGATCGTGCGCGGCGGCGGGCGGCACGCCCGCATCGCTCAGCAACTGTTCCAGAACGAAGCCGGACGCCGCGTGCAGCAGTTGCCGCGCGGGTTTGCGCGCGCTGCCGTCGCGCAGCGGAATCGAGCCGACCGCGCCGGCGTTGTCGTGCGGCCCGCCATGCAAACGGCCGTCGATCACGAGGCCGCCGCCGATGAACGTGCCGACGAACAGGTACAGAAAGTTGTGAATGCCGCGGCCCTGGCCCATCACGAGTTCGGCGGCGCAGGCGGCCGTGGTGTCCTTGGCGAACTCGACGGGCAAACCCGTCATGCCCGCAATGCGGCTGCGCAAGTCGATCTCGTGCCATGCGCCCAGGGCGTCGGGCGGCGCGCCGAGAAAGTCGCGCCAGCCGCCGAGCCACAAAGGCGCGGCCACGCCCACGCCGACCACTTTGCCGGCCTTCGCGCCGAGCGTCTGGTTCACGCGCGCCAGTCTGCTTTCGAGCGCGGGAAACAGCGTGCGGGGATCGGGATACGCATACTCGAATACATCGCGGCACACCACGCGGCCCGCGAAATCCATCGCCAGCACGTCGAGACTGCGGCGCCCCACCTTGACGCCGATGGTGTACGCGCCGTCCGCGCGCAACGCGATCGGCACCGAGGGCTGGCCGATCTTGCCGCGCACGCGCGCCTGCTTTTCGAGCAGACCGTCGTCGATCAAACGGTCGACGATCATCGAGACGCTCTGCATCGAAAGACGCGTCAAGCGGCCCACGTCGGCTTTCGGCAGCGGCCCATGCAAGCGGATCGCCTGCAACACGATCCGTTCGTTGAACTGCCGCATGCCGACCTGATTCGAGCCGACCGTGCGTTTCAGGGGCGGGCGCGTGCCGGTGGTATCCATCGTCGCGAGCCCGCTCAACAGGATGCGTGCATCATGCGATCGCCTTGACGTCCGCTTCCTTCGCGCCCGTCATGATCGCGACGGCCTCCGACATATGCACGTCCTTCGTATTGACGAGCGCCGCGCGCCGGCCGAGCCGCTGAATGTGGATGCGGTCGGCCACTTCGAACACGTGCGGCATGTTGTGGCTGATCAGGATCACCGGCAGGCCGCGATCGCGCACGCGCCGGATCAGTTCGAGCACCATGTTGCCTTCCTTCACGCCGAGCGCGGCGGTGGGCTCGTCGAGAATCACGACGTGCCGCGCGAAGGCCGCGCTGCGCGCCACGGCCACGCCTTGACGCTGACCGCCCGACAGGGTTTCGACCGCCTGACGCATCGAACGGATGCCGATCTGCAGGTCTTTCATATGCGAGGTCGCTTCTTCCAGCATGCGGCGCTTGTCGATCATCTTGAAGATCGAGCCGCGCCAGCCGGGCTTGAGCAGTTCGCGGGCGAGGAACAGGTTTTCGGCGATGCTCATCGCCGGCGCGACCGCGAGTTCCTGGTACACGGTCTCGATGCCTTGGGCGCGCGCATCCAGCGGGCTGCGGAATTTGACCGGCTGGCCGTCGAGCAGAATCTCGCCTTCATCCGGCACGGTGGCGCCGGAAAGCGCCTTGATCAACGACGATTTGCCCGCGCCGTTGTCGCCGATCACGGCGAGGATTTCGCCGGGCAGCACTTCGAAATCGCAGCCGTCGAGCGCGGTGACGTTGCCGTAGCGTTTGACGAGTCCGCGTGCTTGCAGAACCGGCATCGCGGGAGAAGCGGAAGGTGATGTCGACATGAGAGGTGTCTCCGTTAACCGCGACGATGAGAGAGTTTGTCCGCGGCTACCGCGAGAATCACCAGCATGCCGGTGATCAACACCTGATAGACCGAGGAAACGCCGATCAAGGTCAAGCCATTGCGGAACACGCCGACGATCAGCGCGCCGAGCAGCGTGCCGACGATCGAGCCGCGTCCGCCGAACAGACTCGTGCCGCCGAGCACGACCGCGGTAATGCTGTCGAGGTTCTCGGTTTGCCCCGCCTGCGGATCGCCCACGCCGGTTCGCGACACCGACAGCAGCGCGGCGATGCCATAGATCGCGCCGGCAAGCGAATACACGGTGAGCAGAATCTTCTGCGACGACAGGCCCATCAGCCGCGCGGCCTCGGCGTTATTGCCGAGCGCATACAAATGCCGGCCCGGAACCGTGTCGCGCAACACGAACCATGTGGCGAGATACATCAGCAGCGTAAGCACCGTGCCGTAGGTGACATCGGCGGGACCGAGCTTGAAGGTGTTGCCGAAGAACATGATCGCGTCGGGCAGGTTCGACACGCTCTCCGCGTTCGAATAGATCTGCGTGAGCGCGAACGCAATGTTCAGCGTACCCAGCGTGACGATGAACGCGGGCAGCTTGATGCGCGTGATCAGCACGCCGTTGAGCGCGCCGAACAGCGTGCTCGCGGCCACGCCGCACAGAATCGCAAGCGCGGGCGGCACGCCGAGCGTGACCGCGAATTTGGTCATGATGATCGAGCCGAACGCCATCACCATCCCGCATGACAGGTCGATGCCGCCGGTCAGCACGATCAGCGTCTGGCCGATCGCGATTACCGCGACCACCATGGTCTGTTGCAGGATCAGCGAGAGATTCTGGAACGACAGAAAACGGCTGCTCTGCGAAATGAAGAAGCCGCAGGCCAGCACCAGCGCGATCAGCGGGCCGACCTCGGCGAGCGACGGCAGACGGTCGGTGAAGTGGCGCGAGTGGCCGACGGGCGCGGTGGGAGTCGACATGATGAAGGTCCTCGATGCATGAGCGTGGCGTGGCCACGCGGCGAGTCAGAGGCGTCCCGGCGCACCGGGCCGCCATGCAGTGCGCGTTACTTGTTGCCCCAGCAGTTGTCGAGGCCGAACTTCGTATCCTTGCTGTCGACGCCGGACATCGGCTTGTCGCTGATCAGCGTCACGCCCGTGTCCTGATAGCCGGAGACCTTCTTGCCGGTCTTCGCATACTCGACGCCCGCCGTCACGCCGAGCGCGGCCATCTTCAGCGGATACTGCTGCGAGGTCGCGGCGATCGCGCCGGCCTTCACATTGCGCACGCCTTCGCAGCCGCCGTCGATCGAGACGATCATCACGCTCTTGTCCTTGCCCGCCGCCTTGAGCGCGCGATAAGCGCCCGCCGCCGCCGGTTCGTTGATCGTGTAGACCACGTTGATGTCGGGCGATTTCTGCAGGCAGTTTTCCATCGCCGTTTGTCCCTTCGACTGATCGCCGCGCGTGTCCTGGCTGCAGACGATCGACGGATCGCCTTCCTTCACGCCGAAGCCTTCGAGGAAGCCGTTATGACGCAACACGCCGACCGATACGCCGGGTGCGAGATCGAGCGTGGCGATCTTCGCGGGTTTGCCGTTCAGCGCGGCTTTCGCGTATCGGCCGATCAGCACGCCGGCCTTGAAGTTGTCGGTGGCGAAGAGGGCGTCGGTGGCGTCTTGCGGATCGGTGGGCGTGTCGAGCGCGACCACCATCACGCCGGCGGCGCGCGCTTTCTTGATGCTCGGCACGATCGCCTTCGTGTCGCTCGGCGTGATCAGAATCGCCTTGGCGCCGGCCGTCAGCATGTTTTCGATCGCGGTGACCTGGCTCGCGTTGTCGCCGTCGAACTTGCCGGCCGCGGTGAGCAGCTTCGCGCCGTCTTTCGACGAGGCCGCTTCGGCGCCCTGTTTCATCTTCACGAAGAACGGATTGGTGTCGGTCTTGGTAATCAGGCCGACGATGGGCTGGTCGGCCGCCTGGCTGGCGCTCGCACACCACACCGCCGATGCGGCCACGCACATCGACACGATTTTCCTGGCGACAGGATGCCTGCGGGAATTCAGATTCATGGGACGCTCCTCCGATTATTGGCAACGACGTTATGAACTGCTGGCGGTTGCCCATGCGAACGCTGCGCGTCGGCAACCTGGTTTGTGAAACTGTGGGACGCGGATGCGGCCCGAAACCGGCCGCCTAAATCACTTAAGTTGATTTAGTACAGCAGGCGCGGCGACGCTCGTCAAGGAAACGATCCGCGCCGCCGAGGAGGCGGCAGCGTACGTGTGAGGGCGGAGCGCCATATGTGGCGGGGCTTGACGGCGGTAGTGCGGTGCAAGGTGGAGGGCCGGAACTTGGGGAAAGTCCTGGCTCGGTTGAAGGCTAGTTGTAATTTGAATTCGCCTTTTCGACGGCAAATGGTTACGCCGAGCAGGTGTCGGGTGACGCACGAAATGCGCGAGCGCGAGGGCACGGGTTGAACGTGCCAGGCACCGCGGCGCGAGTGCATGCCGCTTACATCACCGCAACACGTCACGCATCACATCACCGCAAACGCGGCGCTCCGGTGGACGCGCGCACGACGAGCTGCGGCGCGGATGAAACCAGCATCGGCACCTTCGTCGCGCCGCGACGCGCTTGTCCATACGACGACTCGATCAACTCGCGCAACAGCGAGACCGCGAGTCCGGCGACTTCGACCGTGGGCACGGCCACCGTCGTCAGCGCGGGCCGCGACTCGCGCGCAAGTTGAATGTCGGTGATGCCCACCACGGACAGGTCGCCCGGCACGTTCAGGCCGAGATCGGCGGCGGCGTGCATCGCGCCGAGCGCCGGCAGATCGTTGGTCGCGAAGATCGCGGTGAGCTTCGGGTCGGCTTCGAGCAACGCGCGCGTCGCGGTGTAGCCGCCCTGGATCGTGTCGGGTGCGTGCTTGACGCGTCCCTTCGGCGCGCCGGCCGCACGCAGCGCATCGACGAAACCTTGATAGCGTGCCGCGTGAATGCCCGAGGCCTTGCTGCCGACGATCGCGCCGATCCGCCGATGCCCGAGTTCCAGCAGATGCGTGCCGGCCAACTCGCCCGCCAGCCGGAAATCGACCGCGACGCACGGCAGCCCCGGCGGTTCATTGGGCCGCTCCCACATGCACAACACGACGGGCGTGCCGCGCGCTTCGGTCGCGTGAAGATCCGCGAAATCGAGGTTTGCATTCGTCACGAGCACGCCTTCGGAGAGCGTGCCGGCGATCTGGTCGAGATACGCGCGACCGCTCAGCGGATCTTCGTTGGTGTTGCAGATGATCAGGAACTGGCCGCGCGTGCGCGCCGCGCGTTCGACCGCGAGCGCGAACTCCGGGTAGAACGGATTGGCGATGCTCGACACCATCAACGCGAGCGTCGGTGCGCGGCCTTCGGCGAGCGCGCGGGCCGCGAGGTGAGGGCGATAGCCGAGCGCGGCGACGGCATCGAGCACGCGCTGACGCGTCGTCGCGCCGACGCGGCCGCGATTGCGCAGCACGTTGGACACCGTGGCCGGGGTAACGCCGGCGTGACGCGCGACTTCGCTGAGTGTGGGCATGGTGCTTTCAGTATTTGGGATAGGTGTCCGACATTTGCATCGTGGCCGAAGGCGCGGCACCATCTCTCGCACAGACAAACGATATCGGAGACAGGCGGGACCCCAACGATCGCATGCGGTCGATTTTTTTGGTCTTGCTGATTAAGCGCTTAATCTCCGACGTCGAGCCGATTAAATCACGGAGTCGATGCGATGGCGAGCATTTCGTTAAGAGGCGTGCAGAAGGCGTATGGCGACGGCGCGCTGGTGATCCGCGACGTCGATCTGGAGATCGGCGAAAACGAATTCTGCGTCTTTCTCGGCCCGTCCGGTTGCGGCAAGTCCACGCTGTTGCGCATGATCGCGGGACTCGAAGACCTCACTGAAGGCGACCTCTCGATCGGCGGGCGCGTCGTCAACGACGTGCCGTCGGCGCAGCGCGGCGTGGCGATGGTGTTCCAGAGCTACGCGCTGTTTCCGCACATGACCGTGTACGAGAACATGGCGTTCGGCCTGAAGCTCGCCAGGACGCCCAAGGACGAAATCGACCGCAAGGTGCGGGAAGCCGCGCGCATTCTGCAACTGGAAGCGCTGCTCGAGCGCCGGCCGAAGGCACTCTCCGGCGGCCAGCGGCAACGCGTGGCGATCGGCCGGGCCATCGTGCGCGAGCCGGGCGTGTTTCTGTTCGACGAACCGCTCTCCAATCTCGACGCCACGTTGCGCGGCCAGACCCGCATCGAAATCGCGCGGCTGCACAAGCAGTTCGCCACCGCGAGTGTGGTTTACGTGACGCACGATCAGATCGAAGCGATGACGCTCGCCGACAAGATCGTGCTGCTGCATGCGGGCAAGGACACCGAACGCTACGGCAGCATCGCGCAGATCGGCGCGCCGCTCGAGTTGTATCACCGTCCGCGCAGCCGCTTCGTCGCGGGTTTCATCGGCTCGCCGCGCATGAATTTTCTGCCTGCGCGCGTGACGTCGATCGATCCGCAAGGCGTGATCGTCACGCTCGATCACACCGGGGAAAACGTGCGTGTGCCGGTGAACGGCGAAGGACTGCAAGCGGCGCAGCCGGTCACGTTGGGCGTGCGCCCCGAACATCTGGAATTCGTCGATGCCTCTTTCGCGACGCCGGATAACGGCGTATTGACCCGCACCGTCTCTCTCGTCGAACAGCTCGGCGAACACAGCTATGTGCATCTCGATCAGCCCGGCGGCGCCGCGCTGATCGCCAAGGCGCCTGGCGACACACGTCTCGCGCCGGGTGACCGCGCGCACTTGCGCGTGCCGCGCCATGCCAGTCATTTGTTTACCGAGGACGGCTTCGCGGCCGCTTCGCTCGAATCCGTCGAACACTACGCATAGAGGACATTCGAATGCGCCTTGGAGTCTGTTATTACCCGGAACACTGGCCGGAGTCGATGTGGGAAGACGACGCTCGCCGGATGAAAGCACTCGGCATCGAGCAGGTGCGGATCGCGGAGTTTGCGTGGAGCAGGATCGAGCCGACGCCTGGCGAATACGACTGGGGCTGGCTCGATCGCGCGATCGACGTGTTGGGCGACGCCGGCTTGCAGGTCGTCATGTGCACGCCGACGGCGACGCCGCCCAAGTGGCTGATCGACCGCCATCCCGACATTCTGCCGGTCGGCGCGGATGGGCGTCCGCGCGCGTTCGGCTCGCGCCGTCATTATGATTTTTCGTCGCCTTCGTATTTCGCCGCCTCGCAGAAAATCTGCACGGCGATCGCCGAGCGTTACGGCAAGCATCCGGCCGTCGCTTATTGGCAGACCGACAACGAATTCGGTTGCCACCATACGGTGGTCAGCTATTCGAGCGCGGCAGTGGAGCGCTTTCGCGAATGGCTGAAGGCGCGTTATCAAACGGTCGACGCGCTCAATCGTGCGTGGGGCACGGTGTTCTGGAGCATGGAGTACCGCGGCTTCGAGGAAATCGACGCGCCGGTGGCGACCGTTACCGAGGCGCATCCGTCGCACCGGCTCGATTACCGGCGTTTCGCTTCCGACGAAGTCGCGCGCTACAACCGCATGCAGGTCGAGATCATCCGCGCGCATTCGCCGGGACGTCCGGTCGCGCATAACTTCATGCAGCTCTTCACCGAGTTCGATCATTACAAGGTGGCGGCCGATCTCGATGTCGCGAGTTGGGACAGCTATCCGCTCGGCGCGCTGGAGGAGCAATGGTTCGCACCGGACATCAAGGCGCGCTGGCTGCGCAGCGGGCATCCCGACTTCGCTTCGTTCAATCACGACGTGTACCGCGGCATGTCCAAGCTGCCGTTCTGGGTGATGGAGCAGCAGCCGGGTCCGGTGAACTGGGCGTTGTGGAATCCGGCGCCGTTGCCGGGCATGGTGCGCCTGTGGAGTTGGGAAGCGTTCGCGCACGGCGCGGGTTGCGTGTCGTATTTCCGTTGGCGTCAGGCGCCGTTCGCTCAGGAGCAGATGCATGCGGGCTTGAACACGCCCGATAACCGGCTCGACGTGGGCGGCAACGAGGCTGCGCAAGTGGCCAACGAAATTCGCACGGTGCTCGCGGCGAACGCCGATGCCAACGCCGCGATTCGCTCGAAAGTCGCGCTCGTCTACGACTATGAAGCGAAGTGGCTGTTCGAGATTCATCCGCAGGGCGCGGACTTTCACTATCCGCGTTTCGCCTTCGAGTATTACTCCGCGCTGCGCGCGCTCGGGCTCGACGTGGACGTCGTGCCGGTCGACGCGCCGCTCGACGGCTACCGTCTGATCGTCGTGCCGCCGCTGCCGGTTGTGCCGGACGATTTCGCGGCACGCCTCGCGCGTTCCGGCGCGCACGTCGTGTTCGGTCCGCGCACCGGTTCGAAGACTCACGATTTGCAGATTCCGGCCAACCTGCCGCCTGGGGCGCTTACCTCGGTGCTGCCGTTGCGCGTGTGGCGCGTCGAATCGATGCGGCCAAACGTGACCGAAGCCGTGCGGCTTACGGACAGCAACGACCCGAGCGTGGACGATGGCTTCGCGCGTCACTGGCGTGATTTCATCGACAGCGATGCGGCAGGTTCATTCGACGTGCGCGCGCGTTTTGCCGACGGTCATCCCGCCTATGTGCAAAGCGGCGCGTTTCATTACCTCGCGAGCCTGTTCGACGATGCGCTCACGATGCGGCTATTCTCACGCATCGCTCAGCAAGCGGGCCTCGATACGCTGTCGCTCGGCGAGAGCGTGCGGATCAGCCGGCGCGGCGCGCTGACCTACGTGTTCAACTACGGCGACGACGCGCACACGCTCGGCGAGGTGGACGACAAGGCTTTCGTGATCGGCTCACGCGTGGTTGAGCCGCAAGGCATCGCGGTCTATCGATCGAATGGATGAGCCAGGTTCCACGCAGCACCACAACGACGTAAAAATCGACGCATAAAGGAGACAGGCAGGATGAAACTGAAACCACGCAGGATTCTGTTGGCACTCGCGCTGGCCGCGGCGGCGGCTGGAACGTCCGTCGTCAGCACGGCGCAAGCCGGCACGCTCGCCGTGAATATCGCGTTCAAGGGCGCAAGCCAGCGCGCGGTCTGGCAGTCGACGATCGACGAGTTCAAGAAGGCGCACCCCGGCATCGACGTGAAGGTGTCGTTCATCGACGAAGAAGCGTACAAGGTTCAACTGCCGGGCTGGCTCTCCACCGTCGCGCCCGACATCGTCAACTGGCATGACGGCGAGCGCATGGCGTATTACGCGCAGCGCGGCCTGTTCGAGGATTTGAGCGGCGACTGGGCAAAGAACGGCTGGAACGACATGTATGCGTCGACCAAGGAAGCGTCGTCGTATAAAGGCAAGCAGTATGCCGCGCCGACCGTGTATTACTCGTGGGGCATGTTCTATCGCAAGGATCTGTTCCAGAAAGTCGGCATTACCGGCGAGCCGAAAACCTGGGATCAGTTTCTCGAAGACTGCAAGAAGCTGAAGGCCGCCGGCATCACGCCGATCGCGGTGGCGGGGCGCGATGCATGGACGCTCGCCGGCTGGTTCGATTATCTCGACCTTCGCCTGAACGGCAACGCGTTCCACCAGAAGCTGATGGCGGGCGAGATCGCCTACACCGATCCGCGCGTGAAGAAGGTCTACACGACGTGGAAGCAATTGATCGACGCGGGCTATTTCATCGACAACTCGCTGTCCTACGATCTGGATTCGGTGCAGCCGTTCCTGTTCCAGGGCAAGGCCGCGATGATGCTGATGGGCACGTTCATCACCGCCGGCTTTCCGCCGGGCGTGAAGCCGGAAATGGGCTATTTCCAGTTCCCGATCATCGACGACAAAGTGCCGACCGCCGAAGACGGGCCGGTCGAATCGCTGCACATTCCGTCGAAAGCGAAGAACAAGGCCGACGCCCACACGTTCCTCGCTTTCGTGGAGACGCCTGCAATCGGCGCGAAGCTGGCCGCCGGGCTCGGCTCGCTGTCGGCGAACAGCAAGTCGCCCGAGCCGGAAGATCCGATTTCGAAGATCGGTTTCCAGATTCTCGCGAACACGAAGGGCGGCATTGCGCAGTTCTACGACCGCGATATGACCAAGGAAATGGCCGATGAAGGGATGAAGGGAATGCAGCAGTTCATCTCCGACCCATCGAAGCTCGACAGCGTGCTCGCGCAACTCGAACAGACGCGCAAGCGCATCTACAAGAAGTAAGCGGTGGCGGCCTTGGGCCGCCGTTCGCCACGTTCGATCGGGAGAATGATCGTGTCGCATTCCGTCACCCGTCAACCCATTGGCGGCGCTGCCGATTCCGGGGGCGCCGGCCTGCCCGCATCCGGCGGAGCATCACGCGGCGGGCTGCCTGCCGCCGCGCGCCGGCGTGGGCCGTCGCCCACCGCGCGGCGGCAGCGGCGCGCCGCTTTTCTGTTTCTCGCGCCGGCCTGCGTGATGGTGGCGATCTATGTGGTGTGGCCGATTCTCTCGACCATCCGCTTGAGCTTCTTCAATTGGGACGGCATGACCGAGCCGTCTTTCGTCGGCCTCGCGAACTA
Source organism: Paraburkholderia sp. DD10 (assembly GCF_049177125.1). NCBI lineage: Bacteria > Pseudomonadati > Pseudomonadota > Betaproteobacteria > Burkholderiales > Burkholderiaceae > Paraburkholderia > Paraburkholderia sp. DD10. Next base: position 923,701 of record NZ_CP185392.1, read on the forward strand.
TGCGGAATTGTTCCAGGCGCAGACGTTCTATACGGCGCTCAAGAACAACCTCATCTGGCTGCTGCTGTTCCTGCTCGCGCCGCCGATGGGGCTCGCCGTCGCGCTGTATCTGAACCAGGCGGTGGCGGGCATACGCATCGTCAAGTCGCTGTTCTTCGCGCCGTTCGTGTTGTCGGGCGTGGTGGTCGGTTTGATCTTCTCGTGGTTTTACGATCCGACGTTCGGACTGCTCGCGCTGATTCTCGGCCACGGCGTGCCGGTGCTGGGCGATCCCCACTATGCGACCTTCGGCATCGTGTTCGCGGCGCTGTGGCCGCAAACGGCCTATTGCATGATTCTTTACCTGACTGGCCTGACTTCGCTGAACGCCGAGCAGATCGAGGCCGCGCGCATGGAAGGCGCGCACGGCTGGTCGATGCTGTGGCACGTGATCCTGCCGCAATTGCGGCCGACCACGTTCATGGCGATCGTCGTCACGGTGATCGGCGCGTTGCGCAGCTTCGATCTGATCTCCGTGATGACCGGCGGCGGCCCGTTCGAAAGTTCGACCGTGCTCGCGTATTACATGTACGACCAGGCGATCAAGTACTACCGCATCGGCTATTCGGCCGCGGTGGCAGTCGTGCTGTTCGGCATCATGCTGGTGTACATCGTCTATCACTTGCGCCGCATGCTGCGCGCCGAGCAATAAGGAGCCGCCATGTTTCCGATCTCGATCGACAAATGGAAGCCGGTGTCGCGCCGCGTGTACAAACTGACGTTGCCGATCGCATTGCTGATCTGGCTGCTGCCGATGATCGCGGTGCTCGTCACGTCCGTGCGCTCCACCGAGGAACTGAGCGAGGGCAATTATTGGGGCTGGCCGAAGCACTTCGCGATGTTCGACAACTATCGCGAGGCGCTGACCACGTCGCCGATGCTGCATTACTTCTGGAACAGCGTGCTGATCACGGTGCCCGCTGTCGTCGGCTCGATCGCGCTTGCGTCGATGGCGGGGTTCGCGCTGGCTATCTACCGGTTTCGCGGCAACTCGACCTTGTTTGCGACTTTCGTCGCGGGCAATTTCGTGCCGGTGCAGGTGTTGATGATCCCGGTGCGTGATCTATCGTTGCAATTGGGACTGTTCAATACGGTCAGCGCGTTGATTCTGTTTCATGTGTCGTTTCAAACCGGATTCTGCGCGCTGTTTCTGCGCAATTTCATCAAGCAGTTGCCATTCGAACTGGTCGAGGCGGCGCGCATCGAGGGCGCGAACGAGTGGACCGTGTTCTTCAGGATCGTGTTGCCGCTGATACGTCCCGCGCTCGCGGCGTTGGCGATTCTCGTGTTCACGTTCGTCTGGAACGACTACTTCTGGGCGCTGTGCCTGACGCAAGGTGACGATGCGGCGCCGATCACGGTCGGCGTGGCCGCGTTGAAGGGCCAATGGACGACCGCCTGGAATCTCGTATCGGCCGGGTCGATTCTCGCCGCGTTGCCTTCGGTCGCGATGTTCTTCGCCATGCAGAAGCACTTTGTGGCGGGGCTGACGTTTGGCGCGACGAAGGGGTAGGGCGGGGATGGTTCCGTTGGCGATCGGCGGCTAGTTCACGTTGAAATGCACACGGACGTCCTGGCGTGTTTCGACCGGATGTCCGCCCTGCATCGCCGGCAGGTAGCGCCATTTGTGAAGCGCCTGAAGCAGAATCTGGTTGAGCCGCGGATTGGGCGTCGGCTTGATGAGTTTGACGTCGACCGAACCGTCGACGTGAATCACGAAGCGCGCGGTCGCGATGGTTTGATACGCCTGCTCGCGCAAATCGTCGGGCAACTCCGGCAATGGTTGCGAGAGGGAGCGCGCGGCTGCATCGTTGGATGAGGTGGCGGACGGTGTGGCGCTTTGTTTTTCTTGCGAGCCTTCAACGGTGTGAGACGGCGTCTCGGCCGCGGCTTTCGATTCGCTCGCCACCGGTGCGGGCTGAAGCGGCGCGATGCTTTGCGTTGCGCGCGTATCCGCATTCGGTTTGGTGATCGATGCGGCGTGTTGCTGCAACGCGCGACGAGGCGGCTCGACAGGTTTCGGCGGACGGGGCGGACTCGGCGAAGCAGCCGGAGCGGGCGCGGCGCGAGCCGGATGCAACGAGCTTGTCGCGGCAGGCGGATCGATTTCCACCACGCGCATCTCCAACGGCTCCTCGGCTGTCGGTGCTGCGTTGAGCGTGGCCAGCCAGCGTCCGAATTCAAGCAGGAACATAAACCAGAGCAGGAACGCCAGCACGACCGCTAGCGCGATCCGTACCTTCGGAGCATCGCCGATGGCGACGGCAACGCGTGTTCCGCTACTCACGATGCACCGCGATCAGAAAGTGCTCCGCCCCGCCGCGGCGAGCGGCCAGCATCGCTTGAACGACTACGCCGTGACCGGCTGCGTCGTCGGCGGCAATGACGACATTTCCGTTGGATTGGAGCAGGTGCTTGACCGTCGACTCGATCTGGTCCGGGCGCACCGACTCACGATTCACAAATACCTCGTTGCGCCGGTCCACCGAAATCGTTAGCGGTTCATGCGCCGCCATTTGCTGCGCGCGGCCGGCGGGAAGCGTGAGCTTGACGGCGTCGAGCCGCTGCATCGCCAGTGAGGCCAGCATGAAAGTCGCCAGCAGAAAGAACATCACGTCGATCATCGGAATGATTTCGATGCGGCCGCGCCGCGCCGCACGCGAACGCTTGAACTTCACGACCGTTCTCCCGCCGTCGATGCGGCCAGACGGATTTCGCCGAGTCGCGCATTTGCGAACGATTCGAGTTCGTCCATCAGACGTTCGAGCCGACGCGAAAAATAGTTGAACGCAAAGAGCGCGAACAGCGCGACGACAAGACCGATGGCGGTCGCGACGAGTGACTGCGCCACACCGCCGGTGACGCCGCCCGGATCGACGAGCCCGCTACCGCCGAACAACTGGAACGAATGCATCATGCCGACGATGGTGCCAAGCAAACCGAGCAGCGGGGCAGCCGTGACGATCGTTTCCAATACCCAGAAGCCCTTGCTCATGTCGCGCTCGATTTGCGAGGCGAGCAATTCCGCCTTCGCCTCGCGTAGCCACAGCGGAACTGCGGGCTCGGGCGTCCACGGCGCGTTCATTCGCCTGAAAGCGTTTTGGCTGGCGACGTGTTTCAAGCTGCTGGACCAGTCGAGGGCCGATCCGCTCGCGCTGATTTCATGTGATCCGCGCATCGCAGCCGGCAAGCGACCAAAACGCAGGAACACGTATGAGCGGTCGAGGACGATCGTGACCGCGAGAATGGCGAGTACCGTGAGCGGATAGATAACCCATCCACCCACGCGTACCGCCGCCAGAACATGTGTCCAATCTTGCATGACAGATCTCTTATGGGCCGACGGATTCAGAAATGCTTGGTGACGCCTGCATAGACGGCGAAATGCGGACCGTATTGCGGCGCGCCGACGCCGATGCCCGAGCCGTCGCGCAACTCATAGACGCGATTGAACGCGTTGACCACGACGAGGCGGGCATCGAATTTGCCGAGCATAGGCTGGTTGAAGTGCTGAATCACACCGAGGTTGATCTGCGCGTAGACCGGCAGGCGGTCGGTGTTCGCAAAGCCGCTGCGCAAGCCGCTGCCTACGAGGCCATCGAATGTGAAGGTGGTTCTGCCGAGGTCGTAGGTTCCGCCGAATGAGGCGGTGATGCGCTGATCGTGGTCGAGATTTACCCAGTGAGAGCTGATATAAGCGAGCTCGTCTGCATCGAAATTGAATTGCGCCGAGTCGATCTGTTTGCCCTGCGCGCGGCTATACGCGAGATTCAGATAGGCGGACACATTGTCCTGCTTGTAGTTTGCGGTGAACTCGAGTCCGTACACGCGCCCGTACTGGTAGTTGAACGGCGTGAAGATGAGAGCGGAGCCGAACTGACCTTCGTCGAGCAGGTTGGTGGATTTTTTGTAGTAGGCGTCGAGGCCGATGGTCACGTTCGAGCCGAGCCGCTGCGTCACGCCCAGATCGAAGTAATGGCTGCGTTCGGGTTGCACCGGATCGTTCTGAGCGGACGGACTCTGATTGGTCGTGCCGTTGAAGCGGCCGATGGTCGAGCCGGACAATAGTTCGAACGCAGGCGGCGTGAAGTAGCGCGCGTAACCGGCGTGAAAGGTGGTGGTCGGTGTCAGCGCATAGACGAGACCGATGCGCGGGCTCAACTGACTCGCGCTGACGTATTCGTCCATCTTGTCGTAGCGCAGGCCGTAGTTGAGCGTGAGCTTGTCGGTGATCTTCCATTCGTCCTGCACGTAGGCGCTGTACAGGTAGCCGGTTTTGCTGCTCGAGTCGTGGATGTTGAAGGGCTGGTCCGATGCCTGGTTGCCGTCGGCGTCCGTCGCGAAGACGTTGACGTTGTCGTCGAATACCGCGTGCTCCTGCTGGAAGAGTATGCCGGAGCGGATCGTATGCTTGTCGTTCAGCCGCCAGGTGGTGTCCAGTTGCGCGCCGTTAGCCGAGTTGCTGTGAAAGTCCTTCGATGCCACGCCATTGAATAGCAGATCGCCAACCGGATCGGGATTGAATTGCGTTCGCGTGTAGCGTGTAAAGAGCGCGACCTGATAGTCGAGTGCGCCGCCATTGGTGCCCTGAAGCGCCACGACCGCAAAGTTGTTCAGCTCCGATTGCGTTTCGTTCAACCGGCTCGAATCGAACGTGTTATTGCCGTTGAGCGTGAAGTTCGTCTGCAAGCCTGGCGTATTGGGGATTTCAAACTGATTGCTGGTGGTGCCGAACATCACGCTCAACCGGGTAAGCGGGTTGATGATGTACGACATATAGCCGAATGCGTCGCCCTGGCGCGTGTGATCGTGCAATGCATTGGCGCTCGCGGTCGGATTCTCGATGCCGAGGTTGTTGACGCCGAGCGATCCGCTGAAGTAGTAGCTGAACGGCCCCTGACTGCCGAACACGTCGGCGCTGGTCTTGAGGGTCTGGTGGCTGCCGCCGAATACGCCGATGGACCCGCCGTTGCCCGCATCGCCTGTCTTCGTGCGAATGTCCACCACGCCGGCCGTACGGTAGCCGTACTGCGCGGGCAACGCGCCGGTCAGCAGGTTCACCTGATCGATGATGCGCGTGTCGAGCGTTTGCCCGAAGCCGCTAATCGGCTCGGGAATGATGATGCCGTTGATGCGGTATTGCAGATCCGCATGGTCTCCGCGCACGTGCAACTGTCCATACGAATCGGCGGCCACGCCGGGTGCCTGCAACAGCACCTGATTCAGCGGCGTGTCCTGCCCCGCGGGCAGCGCATCGATGTCGGCCTGACTGAAGCGATACACGCTGCTGCCGGTTTCCGGCGATAGGCCGTTGCGGGCCCGATCGAGCCGCTTCGCGTTCACCTGAACGTCGAGCGTGTCGCTGCTGGTCACATTGTTTGCGGCGCTATCGGTGTTTGCCGTGCTTGCCGTGGCGTTGCTGACCGGCTTGCCGGATGCATCGACGACAGCGCCGGTTGCCGGGCGGTCGGTCGGCGCGGCGTGGGCATGAGCGGCAAAAGCGGATAGCAGCAAGGCTGCGTGCGAGACGCGCGTGTGGTTCTTCATCGTTATTTTGTTTGAATGTTGGCGACTGGGCGAGGGTGTCTTTCGTCGGAGATGTTCTTGTTAGCTCAGGATGAATGGCGGCGATTTGCCACTTTCCCCGTGCGCCGAGAATGTTATATCATTGCACTAAAAAAAGAAAATGACAATTCGATGATGCGCATGCGGAGGGAGCGTGAGGCGATGACGGCGAGCGGAAAACGCGTCGCCCCAATGCAAGCGGCGGATCTTTGAAATCCGCGCATGAGCTTGCATGAGAAGAGACCGCCAGGCATCACGGCATAGGGACGGGGCTGGCGAGCGTGAGTGAGCTGCTGGAGTCGACTCGAATAATCACGCGTGGGACCGGTTACGGTTGCGCGTGCTTCGCGGCGTCCTCGATAACCGCGACGACTTCCTTCGGCCGCGATTCATACACCGAGTGACTCGCGCCGGCGAGCACCGTCGTGTGACTATGCGCGCGCGCGTAGTACCAGCGTTCGAGGTCGGGGTTGATGATCTTGTCGTCCGCGGCGACGATGCCCCAACTCGGCTTGCTGGTCCAGGCGGCGACCGTCATCGGCGTCGAGAAGACTTTCGCGGCGGTCAGCATCTGCGCATGCGACTCGAATTGAGCTTCCTTGAGCGGCAGGTCGGCGGCGAAATCCTTCGGGAAATCCGCCGGGTTCAGATAGGTGTAGCCGTCGTCCGTTTTCATGATCGCGCCCGGCTGCTTCGACGTATAGCTCGGCATGCCCTTGCCGAGTGTGCTCTCGTCCTCGCCGACGGCCGGCGCATGGGCGGCCACATATACCAGGCCGACGACGTTCGGGTGTACGCCGGCCTCGGTGATGACCGAGCCGCCGTAACTATGGGCCACGAGAATCGTGGGACCGTTCTGCTGATCGAGAACCCGCTTCGTGGCGGCGACGTCGTCTTCGAGCGAGGTCAGCGGCTCCTGCACGACGGTGACGTGATAGCCGTCTTTCGTGAGTTTTTCGTAGACCGGCTTCCAGCCCGAGCCGTCCACCCACGCGCCGTGTACGAGAACAATGTTGTGGACGGGAGCGCTTTGCGCTTTGACCTCCTGCGCCGTGGCGGCGGTCGAGGCAAAAACACAGGCGGACAATGACAGGACGGCAGCGGCGACGGGCATCAGTTTCATGACTAACTCCTTTTGATAGGCGAGAAAAAGTTTCGAGAGGAAAGGGATCAATAGCGGAACGCGTGGCGGGCATGCTTCGCCTATGAGAGACGAAGCGGCGCCTCATGCAAGCCGTTCAGCTACCGAAGAAAACATTGCAATAGCTCACCGGTCCCACGCAGTTGGAATTCATCGACATGCGCGTGGACGCACCGGACGACGAACTGCCGTTCTGCGCCACGCCGCCATACGCCCGCGATCCGGTTTGCGGCCCGTCCTGCGCGGCGATCCTGGCCTCGGCTGCCTGGATGTCGGCGGGGTAGGTAGCGTCGTCGGCGACGGACGGGTTGTAGCCTGCCTGCTCGACGCGCACCAGGTCGGCGCGAACTTCAGCACGTGTCAACGGCGCGTTCGATTGTGCGAAGCTGAGAACCGGAGCAGCGAGGGTGCCGGCGGCGAGAGCAAAACAGATCAGAGCGTTTTTCATGATGAGTATTCCTTGTTCAACGTAATGAAATGAAGGGCAATGGTTGCCCCGAAAAGTAGTGATGCTTGACTTGCTGCTGTACTGCACGAGGTGCGTCCGGTTGCGCCAGCCGATATAAGCCGGATTGCCTCGGCTAGCAATTCGGCATTCCCTTTTCACAGGCGTGACTAAGCATCGGCGTATTCAAAACGCCTCGCTATGTCATCGGGAAATACGTCTTTGCTTGTTACCAACAGCGATGGTTAGTGATGGAGTCACGCATTGATGCTTGTCTCATCACTGGCGGCGAGTTGTTTTTCGCCGTCTGTGTAGGGGCAAACACGCCGGTTTGCCGCTTATTCCAAATTTTTTCCACCAGGCCGAATTTTTCGCTTGGAGGAACGAGTGGGCGCTGAGCACGGCGCCCGCCGGACAAGGCGCGCGCGGCGTCGCGGGGCGCGTGTATCGCTACCGTGACGGCATTCCAGCGGACATTGGCTGAGGCGCTACGCAGTATGCGCATCGCATTGGCGGCCAGTCCGAACGCCCACGGCAAACCATGGCAGCCCCGCGAATGCCGGCTATTGCATCGACTTTGCCGAGCCAGAACCGGGCGGGAATTATTTCTGAATTATTTGCGAATTTAGGCCAATAAAATAGTAAAGAGGCTTAAAGCTCAATAGCCGTTTTTAACAAGCCTATTTAACAATTGCATTTAACATTTCACGTCTCCGATTCATTCACTATCGAACGGGCGCCGTCGGGAGAGCATCACTCATGGTCCACAAACGAATGCGCGCCGTGTTCCTCGGCGCGGTGATTGCGATGATCGCGTCTCTCTGTCAGGCGCAATACGCAACCGACTGGCTGGCGAACACCTACGGCACCCTGGCCGCTCACGTGGGCAACGGCGCACGCTCGATGTGGGTCGCGCCCGAGGGCGTCATCTATACGGCTTCCCTGTGGGACGAAAACGAGGGCGGCGTCGCGATCTACCAGAACGGCAAGAGCATTGGCTCGATGGGCATCAACAGCGAGTTTCAGGGCGGGGCCATCACGGGCAATGCCACGTCGATCTTCACTGCGTTGCAGTACGGTACGCCGGACGGCACCGGTTCGGTCGTGCGATACAACCGCGCGACTCGAACCCGCGATCTCGTCATTCATGTCAGCGTGTGGGACGCGCTTCCTCGCGGCGACGTCATCACCGGTCTCGCGACCGCGGGCTCGCTGCTTTATGCGAGCGACTTCTTCAGCAATCGCGTGCGCGTCTATACGACGGACGGCGTATGGCAGCGCGACATCAGCGTCTCAGGTCCGGGCGCGCTCGCCGTGGATGGCGCGGGCAATCTCTGGGTCGCCCGCAAGAGCGCCGGCGTGATCGCGCAATACAGCGCGGCCGGCGCGCCGCTGAACACCATCCAGATGTCCGCCGCATCGCGGCCCTCCGCGCTGTATTTCGATGCGTTGTCCGGGCAACTCATGGTCGGCGACCAGGGTCCGGACATGAACATCAAGCTCTACAACATTGCGGGCGCGCCGACGCTGGCCGGCACGTTCGGCGTTCAAGGCGGCTATCTCGACACCACGACCGGCATCAAAGGCCAGGTGGGCGACAAGCGCTTCACGCGCGTCGTCGGCATCGGCAGGGATTCCGCCGGCAACCTGTATGTGCTCAACAATCCGTGGGGCGGAGGCTGGGACCTGGGCCGCAACGGCTCGACCGACATTCACATGTACAACAGCGCCGGCATTCTGCAATGGAAGCTGCAGGCGCTGAACTTCGATGCGGTCGCCGCGCCGGACCCCGCGACGGACGGCGCCTACTTCTATAGCGGCATGAACATTTATACGGGCACCGCGGGCGGCACCTTCGTCGCGAATACGGTCGATCCGTTCACGTATCCGTCCGACCCGCGCCTGAGCATGAGCGACACGCAGCGCGGCCAGCACTTCGGTCAGCTCGTCAACGTTGGCGGGAACCGGATTCTCGTGGCCTCCGGCCAGAATCCCGGCGCGTTCAACTTCTATCATTTCAATCCGGCGAGCGGCTACATCGCCATACCGGACGCATCCATTCCGGGCGCCGCGTTCAATACGACCCGACAGGTCACGGGCGGATTCTGCCTCGACAGCCGGGGAGACGTATGGGCCGGTCTGGATAGAACGAACCAGATCTATCACTACCCGCTGACCGGTTTCAACGGCGAGGGAAAACCGGCGTGGGGACCGGGCACCACCACTTCCATTCCGCAGAGCATCCGGCCGCTCACGCGCATCATCTACATGCCCGAAACCGACACCATGATCCTCGCGCAAGGGATTGCGGGGAGTTGGGACTGGACCGCGATCGATTCGAGAATCGAGGTGTATCACGGCTGGAGCGCGGGCAACAGGGCGAACCCCAATCCGGTGATCACGCTCACCAGCGCCAATCCGAAGTCGATTACGGCGGCCGGCAATTATCTGTTCGTCGGCTACGTGCACACCGTGCCGAACATCGACGCCTTCAACCTCACCACGGGCCACCTCGACGCCACGCTCACCAATTCGAGTCCCGGTACGCTGGATGTCGGCAACGACGTGGATTCGATGTACGGTCTGCGCGCCTATCAGCGAGCGGCGGGCGAATACGTGATCACGAAAGACAACTACAACGGCTCGAGTTTGATCGTTTATCGCTGGACGCCCTGACTTTCACGCGAGCCGCACGCCGCGCACCGCCCTGCCGCCCAGCAGGCAGACGATCGCGGCGGCCAGCACGAGCACGCACAGCGCGAGGCGCAAGCCGAGCCAGCCGGCGCCGAGCCCGATCAACGGCGGCCCGATGAGGACGCCCGCATAGCCCGCGGTGGCCGCCATCGACACGCCGATCGCCGGCGTGTCGGTCGAGCGGCCCGCCGCGCTGAAAATAACCGGAACGATATTCGCGAGGCCGATGCCGACCATCGCGAAGCCCACGCAAGCGGTGAGCACCGTCGGCAAGCTGAGCACGAGCGCGAGCCCGGCCACCGCGATCAGGCCGCCCAACGCCACGACCTTGCTGGAGCCGAAGCGGCGCACGGACACGTCGCCGACAATACGGCAAGCCGCCATTGACAATGCGAACGCGGAATAGCCGACCGCGGCGACGCTCGCCTCCTGGTTCAACGTCGAGCGAAGGTACACCGCGCTCCAGTCGGCCACCGCGCCTTCCACCAGCATGCACAGAAACGCGAGCATCGCGAGTTTCATCACGCCGCCGCTCGGCCACGCGAATCCGCTCGAAGACGCAGCCGCGCGCGGACCGAGATCGCGTAGCGCGAGAAGCGCGGCGGCGACGATCACGATACCGATGACAACACCCGGCAACAGCAGACCGCCGATCACGCCGACGCCGCCTTTCTGAAGCAGCGCACCGGTCGCCGCGCCGAGCAGCCCGCCCGCGCTCCATGCCGCGTGAAACGACGACATGATCGGCGAGCGCCACTGTGTTTCGATGGTGCTGGCGTGTCCGTTCATCGAGACGTCGAGCGCGCCGTTCGCCGCGCCCAACATGAACAGCACAATGCATAGCGCCGCCATGCCCGGCGCGAACGCGGGCAGCGGCAGCGCGACGACGAACGCCGCGCCGAGCAGCGCGGTGGCCCGGCCGCTGCCGAAGCGCGGCGCGAGTTGCCCCGCGAGCGGCATGGCGACGATGGCGCCCAGCGCGAAGGCGAACAACGCGATACCCAACGCGGTGTCGCTGAGCGCGAGGCTTTCCTTGATGCGCGGCACTTCGACGGCCCACGCGCCGATCCCGAATCCGTTGGCGAGAAACACGCCGATGGTCGCAATGCGCTCCTTCAACGGCTTGATACTCGATGCGAGGTGTGACGTCATGACCGAGCCACCGTCACGTTGTCGCACACGGCTTCGAGTCTCGCGAGCCGCCCGGCAGGCACGTCGGCTTCGACAAACAGATAATCGACGGCCGATGCCGCCGCGACCGCGAATGGCGCCGCGGTCATCAGCTTCTCAGAGGTCATCGCGACGGCGATCTGGCCGCTCGCTTTCACCATTGCACGTTTGATTTCGGCTTCCTCGGCGTCGAAGGCGGCGACGCCTTCATCGGGATCGAGCGCACACGCGCCGAGAAAGCAAAGGTCGGCCTTGATCTGCTGGATTTGCAGCAAGGCGGTCGAGCCGACCGAGCCGGCCACGTTCCTGGCGATGCGTCCGCCGATCAGGATCACCTCGATTCCCGGCCGGTTCAGCAAGCGCGCGCAAGCCTCGGGCGAATTCGTCACGACGGTCAGGTCCGCGTGGTCGGGAAGCGCGGCGGCGATGGCGACGTTGGTGGAGCCCGTGTCGAGCACGATGATCTGTTTCGGCCGGACGATCGACGCCGCGGCGGCAGCGAGGCATGCCTTGCGGTCCATTGCTTGCCGCATGCGAACCGCCGCCGGCTCGCCGCCCGGCGAGAGGAGCAGGGCGCCGCCGTAGACGCGCTTGCAATGCCCCTGCTCGGCGAGGTCGCGCAAATGACGGCGCACCGTGTGTTCGGAAGTCTGCAATTCCGCCGCGAGCGACGAGGCGAGCACGCGCCCTTGCGCGCGCAGCCGCTCCAGGATCAACTGCTCGCGCTGCTCGGGCAGAAGCCCTTCCATTGCTTCCTGTCGTGTTCGTTGCATGTCTCCGCTTTGCTCGATTTGAAATCACTCATAACCGAGCAAAATGTATCGTAAACGATCAAACTATGCAACGACGCCGCGATAGCTCAGGAAGGCTGTGCGTCCGGATCACGCCGCGAAGTCCGCCCGAAAAATGCCCGATCGGCGAGCCACACGGCGACGAGCGTCGCGCCCATCAACGGAAAGACGATGCCGAGCAGGACAAGTGCGGCTTTCCAGCCGCGCATCGGCGGCGCGGCCCGTTCGCGCGACGGCGCGCCGAGCGCGCGTTGCGGCCGCCGCTTCCACCACATCACGCAGCCGGTTACGGCCATGCCCGCGAGTCCGAGCGAAATCGCGGCGCAAAGAATCTGATTCGCGACGCCGAAGTAGCGGCCCATATGCAGCGACGTGCCATACGACACCGCCTTGGACACCGCGCCGTAATCGCCATAGCGAATGTCCTTCAGCACCGCGCCGCTGTATTGGTCGATGTACAGGGTGCGCTCCTGTTTAGGATCGGCCGGAAAGTACGAGACGGTGTAGACGCCCGTCGGCGATGCGGGCAGCGCGATGTTGTAGCCATCGGTCACGCCGAGCGATGCCGTCAGCGCGACGATGCGCCCAAGCGGCAGCGCCTCGGACGCGTGAGCACGCGCATCGACGGAGGACGGCACCGGCGTGTTGCCGACCGCCCACGGCGTAAGCGGCAAGGGCAGATCGTCCATGACCATGCCCGGCATCGAGTCCGCGTTCGATGCGTGGGCCTCGTGCCCGCTGTGTTCTCCGTGTGCCGTATGCGCGGATTGCGCCGCGGCGGACGTATCGCCGACGGTGGCCCGCTCGCCTCGCGCGCCCGGCCATACCGAGCGCAACGGCAAGCCGCCCCACGATCCCGGCGGCGCGCCCAGATTCGCCGCGCTCGCGAGCGCCTTGAACTGCTTGCCCCACGAACCCGACCACGGCAGCCCCGTCAATACGAACGCCAAGGCGCCGAGCGCGAGCCAGATACCCATCGCCGCGTGGATGTTCCTCCACAGCGCGCGGCCCTTTAGCGCGAAGCTCGGCGTCAACGCGGCGCGTAAGCTGGTTTTCTCGCGTGGCCACCAGAGTGCGACGCCGGTGCCGATCATCACCAGCGTCCAGCATGCGGCCAGTTCCATCAGCAGTTCGCCGGGTTTGCCGAGCAACAGCTTGCGATGCAGCATCCGGTCGACTTGCATGAAGCGATGCTCGACGCTCAGCGTGCCCAGCACCTCGCCGCTGTACGGATTCAGATAGACGCTCTGTTTTTCGCCGTCAGGCAGACGGAACACGAATTCGGCGCTGCGATCCGGCGCGCTCGCAATCACCGCGGTCACGGCAGCCGCGCCTCGCGGCATCGCCGCGCGGGCCTTGGCAAGCAACGTGTCTTCGCTGAGCCTGGCTGTCGCTCGCGGTTCGACGATCAGCCGGTGCGGATAAAGCAGCGGCTCGATTTGCGGCTGAAAACAATACAGCGTGCCGGTGATCGCAAGCACGATCAGAAACGGCATCACGAAGAGCCCTGCATAGAAATGCCAGCGCCACAGCGTGCGATAGCCTGCATTCGGCATGCCGGTGAGCGCAGCCGTGCGTTGAGTGGTCGTGGTCGACATGGAATCTTCCTGAAACGAAAAATGGGTCAATCGGTTCGCGCCCGGCGCCTACGCGTGGCAGCGCATCGCGTTCACATGCGCAGCTTCGCCTCGACGTAGAACGTGCGGCCCGGATACGGGTGATAAACGAAGTAGCGGGCATCGAACAGGTTGTCGACGCCGATGCCGATTTCACTCAGCTTCGTCGGCTTGAAGGTGAACTTCGCGTCGGCCACCGTGTACGAACTCGTGCCGCCGAACACGTCGGGATTCGTGTCGGTATTGGTGAGCGTGTTGTACTGGCGGCCCGAATAGCGCGCGGCGAGCGTGAGCGCCGCGCGTTCGTCGATGTGATAAGTCGCCGCGAGATTCACGCGCCACAGCGGAATGCGATAGAAGTACTTGCCGACCGTGGCCGGGTTTTGCGCGTTGGCGATGATCTTCGATTGCGTATAGGCCACGCTCGCCAGCAGATCGAGGCCGCGCACGAACACGTCCTCTCCCGAGTAGCTGGTTTCCACGCCGCGCGAGCGCACCTTGCCGATGTTCTGGAAGTTCGTCACGCTGGGAATCACGGTCGTATCGGTCTGACTGAAGATCGTGTTCTTCACGTCGTCCTGAAACAGCGAGAAGCGGAATACGCCATTCCAGTGTGCCCATTCGGCGCTCAGTTCTTTCGAAAGATCGTCTTCGGGCTTCAGGTTCGAGTTGTTGTTGACGATCGAGGCGCCGTTGATTTGCCCCTGGAACAATTCGCTGACAGTCGGAAACCGATAAGCGCGGCCGATGGAAGCGCGCAAGCTCAGGTCGTCGCTGACATCGAACGAGAGCGACGCTTTCGGCGAGAAATGCTGCTGGCTTGCATCGCGGTATGCAAGCCTTTTGCCGGGCAATGCCTGAGAACCGCCATAGGCTTGCCAGTCTTCATACCGCACGCCGTACACGAGCTTCCAGCGTGGCAGAAAACGCCAGGCGTCCTGCGCGTACAGCGCCTGGGTTTGCGTCTTGCCCGCGAATGCGTTGGCAAACGACGTGGCCGCGCCGTCGCGCCAGTTGAGCGTGTTGTAGCTCTTGTTGTCGAGGAAGTAGTTGTCGTAGTGATAGCCGAAACTCAGCGCGTGATTCGCGAGCCCGGCTTGTGTCACCGCGGGCGTGTAAGTGGTGCGCAGATCGAGCGTTTTCCAGCCCGTGCCGTCGCCGAGCATCATCGTGCCGGGGCCGTTGCCCGGCGCACCCGAGCTCGCGGTGCGCGCCACGCTGTTGCGGATGTCGTAGTAGGAAGCGATCGCCTCGCCGTTCCAGCCCGTGGCGTTGCGCGTTTTCAGCGACACGCCGTAGAGCCAGTTCTCGCTATGGCCGAGGCTCGGGGCGAATGCGGCGGCGGGAATCGTGTATTCGTAGCCGTCGATCGCAACCTTGCCGCTGTACACGGGGTTGCCGTTCGCGTCGCGCAGGAAACTCGACGTCGCGCTGTTATACGTTTGATGCCAGTAGCCGAGCGTGAAGCCGGCTTGCAGCGTCGGCGTGAAGTCGTATTGCATCTTCAGCCTGAACTGGTCCTGCACGGTGTGCTCGATGCCTTCGCCGTTCACGCCGAGCACCGCGGTCGGCGTATTGGTCTGGTTGTTGTAGAAGTGCGCGCCGCTCACCGGGGTATCGCCGGCGTTCGCGGGCGTGGTCGATTTGGCGAGCGTGGTGAATTGCAGCGGCTGGCTGGTGTTGTCCAGGTGGTTCACGCCGAGCCGATACGAGAACTTGCCGATCCGGTCGCCGATCGACGCACTCGCTTCGCTGCCGTTGAAGTTCTGATTCACGCCGAACAGGCTGAAGTGCTGGGTGAAGGCTTTGAGGTCCGCGTCGGCTTCGAATTTTTTCGGCATCCGCGTGCTGATGAGCACCGTGGCGCCGAGCGAATTGCCCGGATACAGCGCGGAAAACGGCCCGTAGATCACGTCGACCTGCTGGATCTCGTCGGGCGACACCATCGACCAGCGCGGCGGAAACGAAAAGCTGCTGCCGAGCAGATTGCTGAGCAGCAGACCGTCCGCATAGACGAGACCGCGCGCGCTCTGCGTGTTGCTCGTGCCGCGCACGGCGATGATCGCATTCAGGTCGCCGATGAAGCGCTTGCGCACCGCAAGGTTCGGCATGTACTTCAGCACGTCCTCGGTGTTGACGACGTTCCAGTTGTCGAACTGTTCGCGGGTCACCGTCTCGACGGACGCCGGCAGATTCGGGTCCACGGCGCGCGGCGTGCCGGCCGCATTCGCGCTGACCCTGACTGCCGGCAGCGTGGCGTCCGCGATTGCGTTCTCCGCATGAGCCGGCGACGGGATGAATGCCGGCACCAACGCCGGAACGAAGACGGATAAACAGCCGGGCAGATAGACGGTCGCGCCGGCAGGCCAGTACCGCGCCAAACAAGTGGGCAACTGAACCAAAGGATGCACTGAGAAGTGTGCGGGCCTAGACCGCGGCGAACGCCGCGCGGGCGCGCAACGGCGAGCGCGAAGGCACAGCCTTCGCAGAACGAGCTTGAACATGAACGTTTCCTCGATGCATTGAACAGGCGATCGCGCGCGCCCTCGACGGACGCGACGAATACGCAATCAGGAACAACGGCAATCAGGAAACGACAGGCGGGTCTCGGGGACGTCCGGACGGAAACGCGCCGAGCGGCGTGAAACGGGTGGAGAGGGTGGGCGGCGCGGTGCCGGCAAGCGCGAGCGGCGCCGGCAGATCGACGGCGGCAACAACCGACATCGCGACGTGATGTTCGAGCAGATGGCAGTAGCCGCACGCGCCGAAGGCGTCGTCGTGGCTGAGACTGACCGGCGCGGGGCCGGCCTGAGCGATCGCGCTCGCGTCGCTCGGCCCGCTCGGCTGAAGCGCCGAACAGAGCGCCGCAATGGGCTCATGCACACGGCTCGACGCCAGCATCTGACTCACGACCGGCGCGAACACGACGAGCCACATGGCGATCAGGCCAAGCCATGCGGTCAGGTGGTGGCGGGAGCGTGAAGTCATGATGGAGAGGATAAAGACGCCGGCGATTCTAGCATCGCCGGGCCGGATTTTGCCGCGCGATCCTCGTCATGCGGGCCGATCGGCGGACAGGATCTCCTGCATCGCCTGGCCGCCACTGATAACCCCCGCACATCAATCGTTCCA
The DNA here is from genome assembly GCF_049177125.1 of Paraburkholderia sp. DD10. NCBI lineage: Bacteria > Pseudomonadati > Pseudomonadota > Betaproteobacteria > Burkholderiales > Burkholderiaceae > Paraburkholderia > Paraburkholderia sp. DD10. Next base: position 940,294 of record NZ_CP185392.1, read on the forward strand.
AAAATAGCACTTATCGTTTCGCGGCGTTCGGGCGAGTATTCGACAAACAACAATCCGCCGAGCACCGCAAGCTCAAAATTTCTGGAGACGTCTCGATGCATTCCCCCTCAACCTCCCTGGCCCCCGGGCAATCGAAGGCCTCCGCCGTACTTCGCGTGACGGCGGGCAACTTCCTGGAGCAGTTCGATTTCTTCCTGTTCGGCTTCTATGCCACGCAGATTGCCGCGGTCTTTTTCCCGGCGGGGAGCGAGTTCGCTTCGCTGATGATGACCTTCGCGGTCTTCGGCGCGGGCTTCCTGATGCGGCCTCTCGGCGCGATCATTCTCGGCGCGTATATCGACGATGTCGGCCGTCGCAAGGGCCTGATCCTCACGCTGTCGATCATGGCGAGCGGCACCATCCTGATCGCGTTCGTGCCCGGCTATGCAACGATCGGACTCGTTGCGCCGGCCCTGGTGCTGATCGGCCGTCTGCTGCAAGGCTTCTCGGCGGGTGCGGAGTTGGGCGGCGTGTCGGTCTATCTCGCCGAGATGGCGACGCCCGGCCGCAAGGGGTTCTTCACGAGCTGGCAGTCCGCCAGCCAGCAGGTGGCGATCGTGGTGGCAGCGGCACTCGGCTTCGCGCTCAACCAGTGGCTGGACACGGCGGCGATCGCCGCGTGGGGCTGGCGCGTGCCGTTCTTCGTCGGCTGCATGATCGTGCCTTTCATCTTCGTTCTTCGGCGCAATCTGGAGGAAACGCGGGAATTCAAACAGCGCCAGCATCGCCCGGGCATGAAGGAGGTTTTCGCCACGCTCGTGCAGCACTGGAATGTCGTGATCGCCGGCATGCTGCTGGTCGCGATGACCACCACGAGCTTCTATCTGATCACCGTGTATGCGCCGACCTTCGGCAAGACGGTCCTGCATCTGAGCACCGCCGACAGCCTGCTCGTCACGCTGTGCGTGGGGATCTCCAACTTCATCTGGCTGCCGGTCGGCGGCGCGTTGTCGGACCGGATCGGACGCCGTCCGCTCCTGCTCGGCATGACGGTCCTGGCGATTGCGACCGCCTACCCCGCGCTATCGCTGCTGGCTCACGCGCCGAGCTTCGTCAACATGCTGCTCGTGCTGCTCTGGCTCTCGTTCATGTATGGCATGTACAACGGCGCAATGATCGTCGCGCTCACCGAAGTGATGCCGGTCGAAGTGCGTGTCGCGGGATTCTCGCTGGCCTACAGCCTCGCCACGGCGGTCTTCGGCGGGTTCACGCCCGTCATCTCGACCGCGCTCATTCATACGACGGGCGACAAGGCCGCGCCCGGCTACTGGATGAGCTTCGCCGCGGTGTGCGGGCTAGGCGCCACGCTGGCACTGTATCGGCGCCGTGCCGTTCCGCTGCCTGCCGCTTCCTGAAGCATCGCTGCGCGCCTCGAATTTCAGACTGACATTCCTTCGACCATGAAATCCATTCTTCTGAAACTCTGCGCGGCGGCGCTGCTCGTCAGCGCCGTCGCGGCGAATGTGCAGGCCGCCGATCTGCACGTGATGACCTCGGGCGGCTTTACCGCCGCCTACAAGCTGCTCGGCCCGAAGTTCGCGGCGTCGACCGGCAACACGCTCGATACCGCGCTCGGCCCGTCGATGGGCAAGTCGCCGGAGGCCATTCCGAACCGTCTTCAGCGCGGCGAGCCTGCCGACGTGGTGATCATGGTCGGCTATGCACTCGACGACCTGATCAAGCAGGGCAAGGTGATGCCCGATTCGCGCGTCGAACTCGCGGATTCGCGCATCGGCATGGTCGTGCGCGACGGCGCGCCGAAGCCCGACATCGCGTCCGAGGCGGCGCTCAAGGAAACCTTGCTGCATGCCCGGTCGATCGCGTACTCGGATAGCGCGAGTGGCGTCTATGTCGAGCGCGAATTGTTCAGGCGGCTCGGCATCGAGGAACAGGTGAAAACCAGGGCGAGGATGATCCCGAAGATTCCGGTGGCGTCCGTGGTTGCGACCGGCGACTACGAAGTGGGTTTTCAGCAGGTGAGCGAGCTGCTGCCGATGAAGGGCGCGGCGTACGTCGGCAAGATTCCGGAGTCGATGCAGTCCGTCACGCGCTTTGCCGCGGGCATACCGGTCGGCGCGCAGCATCCGAAGGAGGCGAAAGCGCTGCTCGACTATCTCGCGTCGCCCGCCGTGCAGCCGGAAGTGACATCGACCGGGCTCGATTCCGTCGCCACGCATTGAGACAAAGGCAACGATTCAGCCCGGCAGGTCGGCGGGCTGATCGAAGGTTCTTCTGGCTGATGCGCCAGGCACAAGGCGTTCTTCAGGCGAGAGCGGACCCGGCAAAAGTCCTCGGTCTCGAGCGCTTCATTCGCTCGAAACAGAAGTTCTATTGCGCGGTTCCACGACGGTGTAGAAAACCCGATTTGCACCCGCTCTGTTCAGCACAAGTGCCAATCCGCGCCGGGGCCTCTCTCATGGACTGGACTGAGCGCACGATCACGGCGTCCAGCGATAAACGGTGATGCTGGAACCCTTGACGTTGTTCTTCGTGACTACGTACTCGCCGGTCGATCGAAGATAGGCCCTCACGCCGTACATCGAATCGAGGGCGCTGCTGGCGTCCACGGTACTGCTATTGGTGTTGATCAGTGTGGCGTCGAGGTTGCCGGTAGCGAGGTTAAAGGCGTCGATGTTCGGCCTGGCCGGCCCGCTGCCACCGAACCAGTAGCCGACGAAGAGATGGTTGCCGGCCGCGGCAATCGACTTGGCGCCGGCGTTAGCGAGGTTGATCACCGGGTTCGGCGCGGTGGTGTTGCCCGCGCTCCAGCCGTGATACACCTCGATCCGCGTGCCGATCGACGTCCAGTCCGTGCTCCCCACGATGCCCTGTCCGAGAATCATGGTGTCGCTGTCCGCCAGGTAGATGATGCGCGTCAACGGCTGGATGCTGGCGGGAATGCGGACCGGGATACCGGACCCCCATGCTGGCTTGCCGCTGGCGTCGAAGCGGGTCAAGGGATAGTGGTAGATATAACCGGTCCTGTCCAGACCGGCCCACACGCCCCCCTTGCTGTCGATGCAGAATCCGTTTCTGACCGGTGCTGTCGTATTGAACGCCGTACCGGGAAGGGCGGCGTCCGGTATCGCGATGTAGCCATTCGCAGCGTTGAAGTGGAAGAAGTAGAACGTATCGGGATTCTGGCTGGACACCACGAGAATCCGGTTGCCGCCCACGCTGGCAAGTTGACCGAAGTGCTCATCCCGTGCGCGATCGTTGAAGTTGACGCGCGGGTCCGACGGATAGGCGAACGGATCGACGGTATTCGCGACGAAGGTGCCGCCTGCGGTGCCGGCGTGAATGCTGGTGCCGCCATAGAACAACGCGCCATCGGTGGCCGGGTCCGGCGCGGCGACGCCCTCGAAGTTCAGGGACTGAAGCGTCCACTGCAAGTTGCCGGCGGCGCCATACGCGTAAATGTCGGTGCCGCCGTCGCGGCCGAGGTCCCAGCTTCCTCCCCACGGGTTGTTGAGCACGTAGAGGTTGCCGGCGGTGTCCTTGCCGATGCCCGTGACGCGGGTGAAGCGCTTCGCACCGACCTGGCCTTTGATTCCCGTCGTGGTGTCGAGATAACCGCCCTGAATGCCGAATGTACCGGCCAATGTGGGCGTGCCCGAGAGCTTGTAGCGCTTGATATTCATGTCAGGGCCCTCGTCGCCGACCATGAGTTGCCCCGATGAGGCATCGGAATAGAGCGCCGATGGCTGCGAGTCGACAGGCATCTGGATGGTATTCAGCAGGGCGCCGGTTGGACTGAACTCGACGATCGTGCCCGTCTTCTTCTGTGCAACCCAGACGTTGCCCGCGCCATCCAGGGCGAGCGCGCCCGGACTCGCGACGTTGATGTCGCGCTTCCACACACCGTCGGTGGTGAAGACCCGGACGCGATTGCCAAAGAAGTCGCTCGCATAGAGCAGCGAACCGGCGGTGGCGAGTCCGGTGACGACATCGACCCGAGGCTGGTTGCTCAACGCACTGACCTGAATCAAAAGATCGCGGGTCCTGGTGGTACGGTTGTAGCGTCCCACCGCGCCGCTTCCGTAGGCGCTGCTGTACTGCAGCGCCGCGAAAATCGAAGCGGCGTTTCCGGTAATGGCGCTGCCCTGGAACTCACCGTGAGTCCCGATCGAGCCGGCGCTGCGACCGTTCTGGTAGATGGCGACGCCGCCCTCGTACTCGTCCCACATGGAGGCCGTATAGATCACCCCCTCGGGCGCGACCCACATGGCACGCGCAGTGTTGCCCACGTGGCCGGCGAGGGTGCCATAGGTGTTCGCCAGCCAGTCGGTGGTGTTTTGCGCCTGACAGGCCGGTGCAAACGCGGCGATCGCCAGGGCGAGGAACACAGCACGAATCCGATTCTTCTCGACCATGGCCGATGCTCTCCGAAAGGTGGCGATCATTCACTTGGATCGACTCCGAGGAATGGGCGAGACCCCGCGAGCGCTTGCACGGTCGCATAGACAGGTGACTCATGTATGAACATATGCAACTCATCGCGCCTTTACAAGCTCGCCGCATGGGTTATGCGCCGCCGCTATCTGCCACCGCCGTCCAGCGCGCGTCTGCCAATATGCCTGTGCGCAGGCCGTCGTTATCAGCGACCACAGCGGATGCCATCCGGTTGAGATGAGCAGCCCTGCCACTGAGAGCAGCGCGAAACAGTCTTTAACCCCGGTTGCTTACGTTGCACTTGCAGCGAAGAGCGCCATGCTGGAACAGGGCAGTCAAACGCGTGGAGGACGATCGTGATCGCGAACCGGGCGAATCCGCTCCGACCGATGCCCCGATCATGGCGACGTTGTGACCGCGTACCGCGATCAAGTCGACCCGCGGCTGAGGGTTTTCCTTGGGGAGTGAATAAGGGTGACGTTCAACCTCGAGCGCGCAGAACAGGCACGGCAACAATGCCGATGGTTGGGCGAGGGCGGTCATGCTAGGATTTCCCGCAAACAACTCAGGAGACTGCTATGCCGTTCATCTGCGAAAACGTTGAATGTCGCGCCGTGCTGGCCCGCGGGCAGGTCGGCTCCATTCATGAGAACGAGGGGTGGTGCTTCTATTGCCCAGACTGCAAGGTGAGAAACGAGTTGAAGGACATTGCCGTGCCGGGCGGTCCTGTTGAGTTGGTTCAACCGGAGAGATCTGGTCTTCCGCACAAAGTGATTGCAACTGCTCGACCACTGGAGGACGGCAGGTACTCGGCGCAGTTGCGCATACAAAGAGCACTCGGTATGAAGGGGACTTACGCGACCGAGGAGAATTGGGAACAGCTCGGTGTGTTCCTTGACGCGCAGGAGGCCGTCGCTCATGCGAAGTCCATTGCGGCAGACTGGCTGAACCGAAAGGCCTAGCCCGAGTGAGTGGAACGCTGGATTCAGCTGTGCGCGGATCTTTACGGCTGGCGCGACCGTAGATCCGCCGACAACCTGGTGCTGTCCGGCGCCGGTGCCGTGAAGGTAGCGGTTCAGCCTTCGGTACGCTCAATGAGCGACACCAATGGAACCGCTCAACGCTGAAACACTCGGCCAGACACATCACTCACGAAGCTTCGACGGCAGCGAGTTTCACAAATAGTCGGGCTGCTTCGTTGCCATGGGACAAGGCACGCAGTGCAAGCGAGAGCGCTAGCTGCGCGTCGTGGGCGACTGCGCTACGGTTTTGATCGAAGAGCTTGACGGCATGACGCATATGCAGTGCCGCCTGGTCGTGAAGCTCTGCTGCCGTTGCGTGATGTTTTGCCGCAATTTCGTTGTTTTTGTCAGAGCCGGTCGATGCAGGCGTTATCGGCGGCGTAGTGGCGCTGTGTGCACCGGCCTCGTGTGCCTGATCGATCGCGTACAAGGTGTGGCCGTAGGCCATCATCGACTGGTGTGCGGCGTGGGCATAGTCTTTACCGGCCTCGAAATGCCGCGACGCCTCGCGGTGATATCGTGCCGCCTTCTCGTGATGTGACGCTGCGGCTTCCAGATGTTCTTTTTTGTTGTGCTTCGTGTTCATATCGGCTCCTGTAAGACTCACTCCGATGGCGACCGATTGGAAGACGCCGTGGCGGGTCGGAGGCCACTGGATTCGAATTTACACGCACTTGCGCTCCTGCGCGCACCGGAACCGGATCGATCGGATGCGCGGGGCGAAAAATCTAGGCGGTCCGTGCGGTCAGACGCACCGGCATGGCACTCGGAACCATGGTGAAGGCCGTGACCTCCCGGATCGTACCTGGATCGACAGCCATCTGAATCGAGAAGTTCGCCATCAGCATCGACAGCACCAGGCGCATTTCGACCGCAGCCAGGTAACGTCCCGGACACACACGCGGCCCCGCGCCGAATTGCAGGTACGCGCGCGGGTCGTGCGCTGTACGCGGGCGGCTCCCGTCATGCAGCCAGCGATCAGGGTCGAATTGCAACGGATTCGAGAAATTTTTCTCGTCGAGTGTCGCGGGCCGATTCAGGAAAAACATCTTCGTGCCAGCCGGCAGCATGATGTCGGCGAGACACACATCCTCCAATGGCTCGAACGAGTTCACCGCGGCGACAGGACGCAGCCTTCCGGTCTCCGTGCAGACAGCCTCGAACAGATCCAGTTGCTTCAACGACGTGAAGTCCGGGCAAACGGATTCCGAGCCGAGCACACCGCGCGCTGAGTCGAAGAGCCTCTGTTGCAAGGCCGGATCTGCGGCAATGTATAGCAAAGCCCACGCTATCGAATTTGCCGTCGTGTCTTCGCCCGCCAGCAGTAGCGTCAGAACATTGGCGGCGACCTGGTCGTCGGTGACGCCGGAGCCGGGCGTGTCGCGCATGGCCAGCATCGCTTCGAGGAGATGACGTGGCGACTCCGACGGTTCATCGCGCATCCGTTCACGTGCCCGGCTCATCATGCTGCGCACATATCGGTGAACTTCGACCAGGGAGCGGTCGAGTTGGCGGTCCCGAGGGAGCTTGACATACCGCCAGTACGGAAAAGGCGCGTTGATGCGATTCATCAGCATCGGAAAGATAAGCGCGAGATGTTCCTGTATGACACCCCGGTCCTGTTCCAGGGTTCGCGGGTCCTCGCCAAAAGCAAGAGCACTGGTGACATCCACCGTGTACCGCTTCAGATCGTCAGTCATCTCGACGACCTTGCCGTGCGCCGCGGCGCTTTGCCAACGTCGGTAAAGCCTCTCCGTGGTGGCCTTGAGACCGGGATAAAACGCCTTGATATTCGGGATGGACAACGATTGCATGATCAGTTTCCGTTGAGGCGCCCAAGCTGCGCCCTCGGCAGAAAACAGTCCGTTGGTGCCGATTTCCTCCAGCACCGGCTCGATCGATGCATAACGGCGATACCGGTGCGGACGTTCGCGCATGATGGCCTGGCACAGTTCCGGATCGGTCCACACTGTCACAGGCATCCGGCAGATCTGGAACCTGAAAGGCGAGCCGAGTTCCTGGGCCCATTGTTCGAGCACGAGATGAAGGCGGGTCGGCGATAGCTGATGAAGGTTGCCGACAAAAGGCAGACCCTTCGGGCACGGAAGATCGGAAACCTGCCTGCACCGGACGCGGGAACTTGACACTGTATCCATCAGATACCTCTTGTTTTGCGGTTCCTTGATTGGATGGCCGGCAACCGGCGCTGACCGTCAGTCATTCAGGATAGATCATCCTGCGCGCGGTTGGGGGGCAATGGCGGTGAGCGCGTGCGGCCTGATGCTCGGCGATATGTACACGGGTATTCACGCCGTGGCCGCGATCAACGCCGAGTTGCTCGGTCGTGTGAAGAGCGTCGCGGCCAGCACATCGACATGGCTCTCTACGACACGCTGGTGTCGATGCACGAATACGCGGTGCAGTGCTACACGATGCAAGGCATCGTCCCTGAGCAGACCGGTCACGACATGCCTACGTCGACGCTCTATGGCGTGTTCCGCGCCGCGGATGGCGACCTCGTGATCGCCGCACAGGTGGACGACCCGTGGGAGCGTTTCGCCGCCCTGGTCGAAATGCATGGCGGACCTGCCGGGTTCGGTGCGGGTGGCGCGGTGCGCGGCGCATTGCTGCCGTTGATCGCCGACCGCCAGCAGGCAGGGAACGGCCTGGAGCCGCCGTTCGCATGGGTCGTCCCTCGGACGTTCAAGCGTCGGCTTCACCCCGTAACCGGCCATCCGCTTGACAAAGACAAACGCTCCTTCGTCAACCGAAGCGGCCGCTCAGTTAGTGCAGTGAGAACGTCCCTTAATAAACACGAAGCTAAACACGGAGCGGCCACGGCTGTTGTCACGGCATCGCACTGTTCGTCGTTGCTCCGGTGCGTAGTGCCGGAGTGGTATCAGACATAGTCACTTCTGTGCGCGGCCTCATGCTTCGGTCTCATAACGCAGACCGTAGCTCCCGCTCGTTCGCTTGATTCGCGCGAAGCCGAGTTCCCCGAAATGCATACCTGCGATCAAAAGTCCCTCCGAACTGACCAGGTCCAGAAGCCGTGATCGTGTGGCGGCTGCCAGGGAAGGGTCCTGATCGAATGCGATCGATACGTCCGGCCGTTCAATCTGGATGTGCGGGAAATGAACAATGTCTCCCCAAACAAGCAGGCCCTGATCAGGGGATTCGACAAGATATCCGGAGTGTCCATCGGTGTGTCCCGGTAGCGGCATCGCTCTGATACCGGGAAGCACTTCTCCGTCATCGAAAGTGCGAAGCTTGTCGCGGTAGCCGTCGAATACTCGACGCGCTATCAGGAAGTTACCGCGGGCACGCTCGCTGGCACGACTTAGGTTTCCGTCATCCTGCCAGAATGCGACCTCTTGCTGATGAGCAACAAGCTCCGCATTCGGAAAGGTAATTTGTCCGGCTGTGTCCACTAGCCCGCCGACATGGTCGGGATGGGCGTGTGTGAGCAGGATCGTGTCGATCTCGGATGGTTCGACGCCAGCAAGCGATAAATGGGTTCTCAGGCGGCCGCCCCATTGCTTGATGCCTCCCGCCCCACCGTCGATGAGAATCGTGCGGCCCGCTCCGCGTACTACATAGCAGTTGATATGTACGGCGGAAGGCTCCTTCTGCCCTGCATCACTTTGCATTCTTGATGCCTCGGACGGGGCGATGTTCGAGAGGAAGTCCAGACTAGCGGTAAGGTAGCCGTCGCTGATTGCGGTGATCGTGAAATCCCCGGCTCGCTGACTTGGAAAGGCAAAGGTGGACACAATTCTTCTCCGGAAGACTTTTTAGTTTCGGGCGTGAAGGTTCGATGCGGCATACCCAAAACAACGGATGCGCGCCGTGAAACCCGTGCGGTGCGCAATGGCATCGTCCAGGGCTTCCATGAACTGGTTCATCACCGAAGGCGTGCGAAACGTCTCAAGGCGATATTGGATTTCCGCGAAGACGGGATGTCCGTGCCCATGCCGAACGTCGACATAGACGACATGAACGTTTTCGAGCGCCGCTTCAAGGACACTCGTACAGAGTACGATGCAGTCGCTGGAAAGTTCGGCAAGCCTCTCATCAGACGGCATTTGCCCGGTAGGAATATAGAAAGTGACATTGGGCATCGCGGACCTATTTTTCCTGTCCGGTCGAAACGGTGCAGGAGCGTATCAGTTGTTCCGTCATCGGCGCGTAGAGGTGGACGCCTTCCGACATGCTCTCGACAAGTTGAGCGTTTCGCCGAGGCAGTCTTGCGAGCCAACGGCGGTCCGGAAACTTCTCCAGCGCGACTGCTCGCATGGCCAACGGTGTGAGGCCCATCTGGATCAGAGGTTCGGGGCCGCCTGCGCAAAGCACGAGGAGTTCGTCAGCATTGACCGCCGGCGCAAGGCCGATATCGCTGTAGAGATTTCTATGCCAGTCGGTGATGTGTTGCTGCCACCTTGCAAAATTGCCACCGCCTTTCTGGCGATATTCCTCTCCCGTCAGAACATCGAGACCGTCAATCGTGTGGACGGCGAGGTAGACCGGGCAACCGTCGCTTAACGACTTGAAGCGCTGCGATGTGTGAAAGCCACTAACCGAGATGAGGGCGGGCAGCTTTTCAAGGCTGTAGAAGTCATTCCATTCGGCTTCGCTGTTGGCATCGGCGAAGCTGCATTCCACGGTGTAGATCATCAGATTATCCTTCGTGACGGCTGGGACATAGTGCAGCAAGCGACCCATGTTCATTGCAGTAACGTAATGCTAATCTGATGTTTTCCGCGTATATAGCGATATAAAGTCAGCCTTCAGTGATGTTTGCTCAAGCTGGTCGAACGCATTCCAACCGGCGAGACTTTCGATGCGACGTAAGATTCCAAGCAATTCCGCGCTCTTGGCTTTTGAGGCTGCGGCTCGACACGGCAGCTTCGCCCGCGCGGCCGAGGAGTTGGCGCTGACCGAGGGCGCCATCAGTCGTCAGATCGGTCGCCTGGAGGCGTTTTTGGGTGTCGCGCTGTTCGAGCGCGTTGGAAATCGGGTGAGGCTTGCGCCCAGCGGCACGCGATACGCGTTGCAGGTTCGCGAGGTTCTGGATCGACTGGAACGGGACAGCCTATATCTGATGGGGCAGCCCATCGAGGGCGCGAGCATTGATATCGCCGCCATTCCGACCTTCGCCACCCGTTGGCTTATCCCTCGGCTGAAACGCTTTCAGAATATGCATCCGAACATCACCGTGCATATCGCCGAGCGGATGGAGCCCTTCATTCTTGCGGGTAGCGGTTTCGATGCAGCAATCCATTTTGGGCATCCAGCATGGGCGGGTATGCATCTACATCACCTGCTGGAGGAGGTGCTTGTGCCCGTCTGTAGTCCGGCGCTCCTCGCGGACGCCGCTGCGAACCTGTCGCTCGACGAGCTGCCACGCCTTCACAGGCGGCAAAATCCGGACGCGTGGCAGCTTTATGCACAAGAGGCCGGCATCGTGCTGACCAATTCGGCGGTTGGCGCACGTTACGATCTCCATTCGATGCTGATAGAGGCGGCGGTGGCTGGCCTGGGTGTCGCGTTGGTGCCGCGTCTTTACATCGGGGCAGAGCTTGAACAAGGCCGTTTGGTCGCGCCTTGGCCTGACGGCAAAGCGATTACCAAAAACTTCTGCCTCGTTCTTCCAGAGCCGATCGAGTTGAGTGAGGAGCCACTACTGGCATTTGCGAAATGGATTCTTCACGAAGCCCGGGGCTTGGCGGCTTAAAGCAGCGCCTGACGTTCATCACAAGATAGCCATCCTGCAGAGTTGCCATCGCCGGGTGGTCGCCTCGCTTCGAACTGACCGTCGCGAGTCGACGAACGGCCGTTGTACCTTGAAAGCCGTCGTAGATGTGGCACTGGGTCGACGGGCAGTCCGTGTCGGGCACGGACTGCCGGGTAGCGCGCGGCGTGAAAAACCACGAGCGCTGGAAGACAATGGACAAGGTTCGGCCACAAAGAACCGTTCGACAGTGTTGCCTAAATTGTCGACAGTGGGTTGCAGACAACTTCTTCTAGCGCAAAGGACCTATCCGTAATTTCGTGGGCGAGGCATATCATGAAGGATCAAAGTCATGGATATGCCGATGAAGAAGAAACGCACCGTCGCTTCGCAGGCAGCGGCCCGAGGGCCGCTGCCTGCCCTGCCTGAAGCGCTGCTCGATGAACTGGTCAAGGGGCCGATGACGCCCGCCGAGGTCCAGGACCTGATGCTCGCGTTCAACAAGGCGCTCATCGAGCGCGCGATGGGCGCCGAGATGAACATGCATCTGGGCTACCGGCCCGGTCAGCCCAAACCCTCCGAGCAGACCAACGAACGCAATGGCGCCAGCGGCAAGACGGTGATCACCGAGCGCGGCCCGCTCAGGGTCGATCTGCCGCGCGATCGCGAGGGGAGTTTCGAGCCGCTGCTGATTCCCAAACACGAGCGCCGTTTCACGGGCTTCGACGAACGCATCATCGCGATGTACGCGCGGGGCATGAGCGTGCGCGAAATCCAGGCGTTCCTGGCCGAGAGCTATGGCACCGGGGTCTCCCCCGACTTCATCAGTTCGGTCACTGACGAGGTGATGGCCGAGACGCTCGCCTGGCAGAGCCGCCCGCTCGAGGCGATGTATCCGGTGGTGTTCTTCGACGCGCTGCGCGTGAAGATCCGCGACGACGGCGTGGTGAGCAACAAGGCCGTCTATCTGGCGCTGGGCATCCAGGCCGATGGCCAGCGCGACGTGCTCGGCCTGTGGATCGAACAGACCGAGGGCGCGAAGTTCTGGCTCAAGGTGTTCAATGAACTGAAGACGCGCGGCTGCCAGGACATCCTGATCGCGGTGGTCGACGGCCTGAAGGGCCTGGCCGGGGCGATCGGCACGGCGTACCCGCGCACGACCGTGCAGACCTGCATCGTGCACCTGATCCGCAACAGTCTGGAGTACGCGAGCTACAAGGACCGCAAGAGCGTCGCCGCGGCGCTGCGTCCGATCTATGCAGCCGCGAGCGAACCGGCCGCCCTGCAGGCCCTGGAGGCCTTCGCCGAAGGCCCATGGGGAGCGAAGTACCCGACGATCGTGCAGTCGTGGCGACGAGCGTGGGAGAACGTCACGCCGTTCTTCGTGTTTCCCCCCGAGATACGCCGGGTCGTGTACACCACAAACGCCATTGAGAGTCTGAACATGCAGCTGCGCAAGATCATCAAGACCCGCGGCCACTTCCCCAACGACGAGGCCGCCATCAAGCTGCTCTGGCTGGCGCTGCGCAACGTGCTGGCAAAATCAGTACGGGCGGCATTCGACTGGTCATCCGCCATGAACCAGTTTGCTATCCTGTTTGGTGAGCGATTCACCAACGCACGCGGGTAACTCCGCCCATCGCCTCGCACACAAAAATGCGGACAGGTTCAGCGCAAATCAAACGCCTCTATATCTTCCATCGCACTCGGGTCGCTTACGCTGGATTTCGACGCAGCAATGATCATGGTGCCGAGCAACGGCGACTACGATTGGATGAATGAGGATTGGACAGATACACAGCAGGAGATTGAAGTCATTCAAGGTGAGACATCGGCCACCGTCACTGGATTGACGGGGAGATCTGCACAGACCGGCCCACATGTAATCGAAATGCTTTCGCCTCGCATCGTCCGACCCGGCGGTTCTTCAGCATCCCGCTAGGACAACGCGTCGCGCTCGGCGAAGATGCTTGCCATTTCCGCTGCGTTCTCGGTTCCCCAAGTGCACAGCGGGACGATCGCGTCGGCCAGGCTGCGACCGAGCGGGGTCAGCGCGTAGTCCACACGCGGCGGCACTTCCTTGTAGTCGGTCCGCGCTACCACGCGATCGGCCTCCAGATCTTTCAATTGCTGGATCAGCACCTTGTCGCTGACGCCCTGGGTCAAGCGCTTGAGCTCGCCGTAGCGCTTCGGGCCGTCGCGCAGAAAAAACAGGATCAGCGGTTTCCACTTGCCCGAGATGATGCGGAGCGTGGCGTTGAGTCCGCAGCCGGTATCGCAGATTTGAGAGGGCGTCGTCATGTTTTGATACTTACCAAAAAGTGCATACTTGTCCTCAAGTTACCAGAACAGCATACTTCCCTCAAGTAAGCAGTTTCCTGCTTCCGTACAACTCCGAGGAAGGATGCATATCATGACCAGACTGAATGGAAAGACCGCCGTGATCACCGGTGGCGCTACCGGCATCGGCCGCGCGGCGGCAAAGCGTTTCATCGAGGAGGGCGCCTTCGTCTTCATCTTCGGCCGCCGGCAGGAAGCGCTCGACGCCGCTGTGGCCGACCTCGGGCCCAATGCCCGCGCGATGAAGGGCTCGGTCTCCGATCTGGCCGACCTCGACCGACTCTACGCGGCGGTGAAGGCCGAGCGCGGAACCCTCGACATCGTCTTCGCCAATGCCGGGGCGGGAAGCCAGCTTCGGCTCGGCGAGATCACCGCCGAGCACATCGACGAAACCTTCGACACCAATGTGAAGGGCACGATCTTCACGGTCCAGAAGGCGCTGCCGCTGATGGGCCAGGGCGGTTCGATCATCCTGACCGGATCGAGCGCCGGCACCACGGGTGCCCCGTCAATGAGCGCCTACAGCGCGAGCAAGGCGGCAGTGCGCAACCTCGCGCGGAGCTGGGCGGAGGACCTGAAGGGCACCGGCATCCGGGTCAACGTGCTGTCGCCCGGGGCGACGGCGACCGAACTCGCGAAGGAAGCGCTAGGCGAGGAGGGCCAGAAGGTCTTCGCCTCGATGACTCCGCTTCAGCGCATGGCCGATCCGGCGGAGATCGCAGCGGTGGCCGCCTTTCTCGCATCGCCGGACAGCAGCTTCATGACCGCTAGCGAGGTCGCGGTTGACGGCGGCCTTGCGCAGCTCTGATGCGCTACCGCAACTCTGAACCGCCACGCCCGGCCGGTCACTCCATTCGATATTTGGAGCCCGCAGGGCGTGGTAAACCGAAGGAAAATATATGAGCTACGCAATTATCGGCTTCGGCAAGATCGGCCAGGCTCTTGCCAGGGCGTTTGCCCGAAGCGGCATCGAAGTATCCGTTGCAACCACTCGCGACCCGGAAAACTTTGCGTCCGCTGCGGCCGCGATCGGACCCGGGATCGTTCCCAAAAAACTGGCGGAAGCGGTCAAGGCGGACATCGTCTTTCTGGCTGTCCGTTTCGAGTCGCACCAGGATGTCGCGAACGCGCTGTCCACCTGGCAGGGGAAGACCATCGTCGATGTGACCAATGCCTACGGCGTGCCCCCTGAGGAACTGGGCGGACAACCTTCTTCCAGGGTCGTCGCACAGGCCTTCACTGGCGGTAGACTGGTTAAGGGCTTCAACCATTTGGGCGCGGCTGTCCTTGACCAGGATCCGGCCGTACATGGCGGCAGGAGAGTCGTGTTCCTGGCGAGCGACGATGACGGCGCCGCAGCGGAGATTGGTACGCTTGCGGAAAATCTCGGTTTCTCGCCGATCAAACTTGGCGGGCTTTCGGACGGTGGACTGCTTGTGCAGGCGCGTGGAAATAGCTGGGGTCAACTGATCTTTAAGGACTTGGTCAAGTTCGACGGATGAATCGTGATCGCAACTTTCGGTGCGATCGGTTGCTACAACGAGGCTTCCAGAATGCAGCAACAACGGTGGCGTCGGTCTCGCTTGCCTTAACACCTGGTAGCAATGCCGGCCGAAGCAGCACCAGGCCGCCAACCCCGCTGCGGCGGTTGCGGCCATCGATCCCAAGGCAATCGCTATACCTGCATATGGGGCAACGAGCGCCGATAGCCGAAATGAGCGCCGGAAACCGTTGCCAGCGTCGTTGCGCCAGCCGGTGTGATCGTTGCGACGGTCACAAAGAGAATAACGACAGGTCATTGTGAAGCGCCACGTCCTCCCTGGTCAGTCGATCGTAGGAAGGACGAACCGTTCACTGAACGTAGGATTGACCCCCACGAGTGGTCCGCCGGCTTACTGGAGTCGGCCGCCCTCTGCGAGGGAACCTAGATCGAGACTGTAGAAACCGATCTCCTCAATTAGGTCGCTCACCGCTTTTTTGGCGCCGGCGTCGTCCCCGGACACGAAGAACGCGGTCTTCCGCTTTGACGGCGAGAAATCCGAGACCCAGGGGCACTGGAACGGTGTTGAACGCCTTGACGACCTTCGCTCCCGGCGCGAGATCGGCGACGATCTCGCTCGACGTCCGACCCGTTATGTCGCCTAGTGCCCAAGGCTTAACGCTGGCGGATGACGAAGTCGTCACACAGTTTTCGCACCGTGTATGATTCCGGCGTCGAAGCCGCCACAGTCCGATTGGATGCCTTGAGTGTGAGAACAGGGTCTTCCTTAGCGTCGCGGCGCTGCCGAATGTCTTGCCATTCGACATTCGACATTCGACTATCGCGGCAGCGTACGACATTGCTGGCCACTCTCGCAGCTTCTGCTGACGCATCCGGCCATCGACGGGCGATTTGAATCGGTAGGTCCAACTGCGCCGCGATGCGGTCGCTTCCAGACGAAGGCCCGGGGACGCGTCGAAGCTCATGTAAGTACCAGGTTTTAGCTGTTTGGCAGCCTTGGCATCAAATCGCGTGGTCGGCGTAGGTTTTCGGCTAACGAGCGAAAAAGAGCTATGCCCATGTCTAGCGTTTAGCAACTTGCAGACGACGACCGTAGCTGTTTCTTGGTGCGCAAACGGTCGATACAAAAAGCCCTTATCTGAAGGGCCTTTGATGAAGAAATGCCCCGCGTGACCAGCCTCTCTCGGATGATGAAGGAAAAGCCGTCAATGCTCGCAGAACAACGTCACCAATACATCCTCGCGCAAGTCGCCAAAACCGGCGCGCTCTCGGTCGCTGAACTCGTGCGCGAACTGAACGTGTCGCGTGAAACGATCCGCCGTGATCTGAACGCGCTCGCCGGGCGCGGTCTGCTGGTCACCACGCATGGCGGCGCGCTGTCGAGCGACCGGCGCGAGCCCGACCTCGACACGCGCGAAGCCGCCAACGCCGGCGCGAAGCGTGCGATCGGCGAGCGCGCGGCCGAGTTCGTGCCCGATGGCGCATCGCTGATTATCGATTCGGGCAGCACCACGCAAGCGGTGGCGCGGGCGCTGCTCGACCGGCATCGTCTGTCGGTTTACACGAACGACTGGCGCATCGCGCTGCTGCTGGGCCGCCGCAACGACAACCGCATCACGTTGCTCGGCGGCGAACTGTCGGATATCGAAGACGCCACCTTCGGGCTCGACACCGTCCATCAACTCACCCAGTATCACGCGGACTTCGCGTTCATCGGCGCAGGCGGCATCTCGCCGGATGGTTTTCTGACCGACTACAGCCGCATGGCCGCCGAAGTGCGCAGCCGCATGATCGCCGCCGCCGATACGGTGGTGATCGTCGCCGACCATTCGAAGTTCGGACGTGTGACGCCGGTGCGCATCAACGGGATCGAATCGGCGCGTTATCTCGTGACCGAACTCGCGCCGGAAAAAACGCTCGGCAAGGCGATCGCGGCGCACGGGCCGGAAATCGTGATCGCCTGAGCGTTCGAGCGGCCGGGCCGTTTGCGCTGTTTCATTTTGCTTGGCGGGAGTGCCGTGCTTCACGAAGGCGCGGTTGTTATATGAGCTTCCGTCGGCAGATCAAGGTTCGTCGCTCCGCTCGACCGGAAAATTCGATTTGCGCGTGATTTGCATGTGATTGGCGAGTTGTGTCGCTTTGTTCAATCCGATGCGACGGTCATGGACTTGTCATCCAAAGCTGTGATTCTTCTGCCCGTTCAGACATGGCAGGCAGCGCGAAGATCGCAAGCAGACTGCAAGCCAGGCTGAAGAGAAGCGGCAAGCTTCCCGCAATCGCGCATCTCCACCACGCGGACCGAGGCGCGACAGCCACGCTCACGCGGCATGGCGCGGCCGCCCCGCGACCTGTGTTGACGATTCCGCGCGAAGCGGCGGCAAGCCTCGGTGCGCCGCGTTCGATGGTGCTGCGGCTCGTCGTGCTGCCGCAACTCGTGCCGGCGATCCGCGAGCCTCACGCTCGGCTTCGCGTTGTCGCTCGGCGAACCCGGCGCTACGCTCACGGTGTACCCGCCGGGTTTCGCGACGGTGCCGGTCCTCGTCGTCGGGCAAGTGGAGCGCGGCTATTATCTGCCGGCTTCGGCTTCGGCTTCGGCTTCGGCTTCGGCTTCGGCTTCGGCTTCGGCTTCGGCTTCGGCTTCGGCTTCGGCTTCGGCTTCGGCTTTGTCGTTGATTCTGCTGCTGGTCTCGCCGGGCCTCGCTGCTGCTGATCGCGGCTCGCGTGCTGCGTCGTCGGGGTGAACTGACAGGCAACTTCTGATGTTTCGTGTTGTGTGTCATGACGGCGCGCCGACCATCGCACAATGACCAACCTGCGCGCCGTGCGAATGCAGACGCGTGTGAATAGCGGCGTGCGGCGCGCCCGTGACGCGCGCGAACCGGCTGGACCGTTGGACGTGGCGGACGTCGCACGATTGACCGTGTTGAAACAGCTTGACTACGAAGTGGTAACTGCACGCGTGCTCGACACGCAGGGACGGTAACGATGGCGAATGCAGGCGAACGTACGATCGAAGTCAACGGGCGCGGCTACCGCCTACCCTCGCAACCGACCGTCGTGGTGTGCGTCGATGGCTGCGAATTCGATTACCTCGAAGCGGCTGCCGCGGCGGGCGTGGCGCCGTTCATCGGCAAGATGCTCGAGGGCGGGGCGGCTTTCAAGGGCGACTGTGTGATTCCGTCGTTCACGAACCCGAACAACCTGTCGATCGTGTGCGGCGTGCCGCCGTCGGTGCATGGCATCTGCGGCAATTACTTCTGGGACCCGGACGCGAGCGGCGGCGAGGGTGCGGAAGTGATGATGAACGACCCCGCGTATCTGCGCGCCGGCACCTTGCTCGCGGCTGCGGCCGAAGCGGGCGCGACGGTCGCCGTGGTCACCGCGAAAGACAAGCTGTGCCGGCTGCTCGGCTGGCAACTGAAGGGCATCTGCTTCTCGGCGGAAAAAGCCGACAAGGTGACGCGCGAGAAAAACCGCATCGGCGAGGTGCTCGATCTGGTCGGTTTGCCGTTGCCGGATGTGTATAGCGCGGCTTTGTCCGAGTTCGTGTTCGCCGCCGGCGTGCGGCTGGCCGAAACGCGCAAGCTCGATCTGATGTATCTATCCACCACCGATTACATCCAGCACAAATGCGCGCCGGGCACGCAAGGCGCAAATGCGTTCTACTCGATGATGGACGGCTATCTCGCGAAGCTCGACGCGCTCGGCTGGATAATCGGCCTCACCGCCGACCACGGCATGAACGCCAAGCACGATCCGCAAACCGGCGAGCCGAATGTGATCTATCTGCAGGACGTGCTGGACGATTGGCTCGGCGTGAAAAGGGCGCGCGTGATCTTGCCGATCACCGATCCCTACGTGGTGCATCACGGCGCGCTCGGTTCATTCGCGACGATCTATCTGCCGCGCGATGCTGGTGTCGCGCAGGTGATCGAACGGATCGGCGGCTTGCCGGGCATCGATGTCGTGCTCGATAAGCGCGCCGCGTGCGAACGCTTCGAGCTGCCGAGCGACCGCGTCGGCGATATCGTCGTTGTCAGCGCCAGACATGTAGTGCTCGGCACGCGGCGCGATGAGCATGATCTTTCCGGACTGACCGTGCCGTTGCGTTCGCACGGCGGTATTTCGGAGCAGGTCGTGCCGTTGTTGTTCAATCGGCGCGTCGAGATCCTGCCGTCTGCCGCGGGTGGCAAACGGCTGCGCAACTTCGATATCTTCGACGTCGCGTTGAATCATCTGCGGGCGTCGTGAATGCGGTGTCGCGGGACGACGCGGCAGTTCGGGCTTCAGTGCCGCGGCTTAAGGCGAGCGTTCGGTGACGACATTCGTATCGGCAAATGGAGCGTCGTTCGGTTTGTCGTCCAGCGTGTGTGCGAACGGGAGGACGTCACTACGCGCTTCATCAATGAACTGCGCGTGGGAATGGCCAACGCGTGGGAGGTGCCGGGCTATTGGGTCGAGCTAATGCGGTTCGGCTGTATCGAAGTGCCGGGTTCGGCTATAAGGAAGTCGTTCAGTACGCGACGAAAGGTTGTCCCAATCTGAAGACTTTTTCATTCGCGTGGGAGTAATCGGTGGCATTGAGTCTGAACGACATTCGATCGTTGTTCGAGCAATACGGCAATCTCGCATATAGCGGCGAGCCAGTGACGCAACTCGAACACGCGTTGCAGAGTGGCGCATTGGCGGAGGAGGCGGACGCCGATGATGAACTCGTCGCCGCCGCCTTCTTGCACGACGTTGGACATCTTCTGAATCCGCAAGGCGACACGCCGACGCAGCGTGGTATCGACGATCTGCATCAGTATTTCGCGCTGCCGTTCTTGCGGCCTGTGCTCCCGGACGCGGTATTGGAGCCGATCCGCTTGCACGTCGACGCAAAGCGCTGCCTGTGCGCAATCGACGACGGGTACTTTGGCCAGCTTTCCCCTGATTCGGTGCGAAGCCTTGAATTGCAAGGCGGCGTCTTCAGTAAGGAGGAAGTCGCGGCATTCCTGCAAAAGCCTCACGCGGAAGATGCATTGCGTCTGCGTAAATGGGACGATCGCGCAAAAGAAGAAAACCGCGCGACGCCCGGTTTGGAGCACTATCTGGAGCTCGTCGAGCGAGTGATGCGCAATCGGGCGGTTGATTGAGTCCGTTTCGAGTCGCTGTATTGCTCTCGGACTCGGACTGGTTTCGTCTCCTGGTTTGTGCTTTCTTTGCGCCCATTCTGGCGCAATTGATGCTCATCAAAATAACGCTTGCAAGGCCCGTTCGGGGTCGCTAGAATCTCGCTCTTTCGTGCCTCGGACAGCGGGGCGCGGGAAGCGGGAGAGCCAGCAATGGCGGGGGTTTGCGGCAGGTCGGACGGGTTAGAAAGTTGGAAAAACCTGTTGACGGCGTGACGGAAGTTCTCCATAATCTCGTTTCTCTGCTGCAGATGCAGCGACGCAGAACGAAGCGGTGCCGGGTGGTTGAAGTGGGCGTCGTGACGGTGGTGAATGCGTAACCGATCTTTAAAAACTAACAGCCGATAAGTGTGGGCGCTTGATGCGCGGCGCGCGGTGGATTCTTCGGGGTCTGCCGGAAGCGAAAGTATCAAGTCTCACACAGTAATGAAAGGAAGGTTTTCCTGTTGAAAGACAGGATGATCATTCGTCAGTACGTTGAGTGAGCGACCGGTTGGTAAAACAACCGAAAAACAGTAACAGGCATTGAACTGAAGAGTTTGATCCTGGCTCAGATTGAACGCTGGCGGCATGCCTTACACATGCAAGTCGAACGGCAGCACGGGGGCAACCCTGGTGGCGAGTGGCGAACGGGTGAGTAATACATCGGAACGTGTCCTGTAGTGGGGGATAGCCCGGCGAAAGCCGGATTAATACCGCATACGCTCTGCGGAGGAAAGCGGGGGCTCCTTCGGGACCTCGCGCTACAGGGGCGGCCGATGGCAGATTAGCTAGTTGGTGGGGTAAAGGCCTACCAAGGCGACGATCTGTAGCTGGTCTGAGAGGACGACCAGCCACACTGGGACTGAGACACGGCCCAGACTCCTACGGGAGGCAGCAGTGGGGAATTTTGGACAATGGGCGCAAGCCTGATCCAGCAATGCCGCGTGTGTGAAGAAGGCCTTCGGGTTGTAAAGCACTTTTGTCCGGAAAGAAAACCTCAGCCCTAATACGGCGGGGGGATGACGGTACCGGAAGAATAAGCACCGGCTAACTACGTGCCAGCAGCCGCGGTAATACGTAGGGTGCAAGCGTTAATCGGAATTACTGGGCGTAAAGCGTGCGCAGGCGGTCCGCTAAGACAGATGTGAAATCCCCGGGCTTAACCTGGGAACTGCATTTGTGACTGGCGGGCTAGAGTATGGCAGAGGGGGGTAGAATTCCACGTGTAGCAGTGAAATGCGTAGAGATGTGGAGGAATACCGATGGCGAAGGCAGCCCCCTGGGCCAATACTGACGCTCATGCACGAAAGCGTGGGGAGCAAACAGGATTAGATACCCTGGTAGTCCACGCCCTAAACGATGTCAACTAGTTGTCGGGCCTTCATTGGCTTGGTAACGTAGCTAACGCGTGAAGTTGACCGCCTGGGGAGTACGGTCGCAAGATTAAAACTCAAAGGAATTGACGGGGACCCGCACAAGCGGTGGATGATGTGGATTAATTCGATGCAACGCGAAAAACCTTACCTACCCTTGACATGTACGGAATCCTGCTGAGAGGTGGGAGTGCCCGAAAGGGAGCCGTAACACAGGTGCTGCATGGCTGTCGTCAGCTCGTGTCGTGAGATGTTGGGTTAAGTCCCGCAACGAGCGCAACCCTTGTCCCTAGTTGCTACGCAAGAGCACTCCAGGGAGACTGCCGGTGACAAACCGGAGGAAGGTGGGGATGACGTCAAGTCCTCATGGCCCTTATGGGTAGGGCTTCACACGTCATACAATGGTCGGAACAGAGGGTCGCCAAGCCGCGAGGTGGAGCCAATCCCAGAAAACCGATCGTAGTCCGGATCGCACTCTGCAACTCGAGTGCGTGAAGCTGGAATCGCTAGTAATCGCGGATCAGCATGCCGCGGTGAATACGTTCCCGGGTCTTGTACACACCGCCCGTCACACCATGGGAGTGGGTTTTACCAGAAGTGGCTAGTCTAACCGCAAGGAGGACGGTCACCACGGTAGGATTCATGACTGGGGTGAAGTCGTAACAAGGTAGCCGTATCGGAAGGTGCGGCTGGATCACCTCCTTTCTCGAGCTAACGCGTCCAAGTGTTGAGCGCTCACGCTTATCGGCTGTGAAATCAGGCAGACTCAGGGGTCTGTAGCTCAGCTGGTTAGAGCACCGCCTTGATAAGGCGGGGGTCGATGGTTCGAACCCATCCAGACCCACCATTGTCTTGTCTGGTGTGCTGAATGCAACCCCTCTGGCGCATCTGCATGATCCCGGGGGATTAGCTCAGCTGGGAGAGCACCTGCTTTGCAAGCAGGGGGTCGTCGGTTCGATCCCGTCATCCTCCACCAATCCTCAATGCGCAGTGTTCTGTGTACGGCACAGAGCGTTTTGCATTGGCGATTGAGCCAGTCAGAGTGATACGCGGTTATGGCAACTGCGATATCGGCTGTCGTTCTTTAACAATCAGGAAGAAGTAGTAAAGAGATTCACGAAAGGGTACCTCGAGATGGGTGTCCGAGTAGGTGAATCAGGGTTGTGATTGTATCAATGTATGAAAGGGGAATCGGAAGATTGCCCTGGAATACGGCGCAACACGAATACTCAACCTGTAGCGAGCTCGACGGATCCGCAAGGACCGGGAGACACACTCGTTATAGGGTCAAGCGAACAAGTGCATGTGGTGGATGCCTTGGCGATCACAGGCGATGAAGGACGCGGTAGCCTGCGAAAAGCGGTGGGGAGCTGGCAAACGAGCTTTGATCCACCGATATCCGAATGGGGAAACCCACTCCTTATGGAGTATCCGTAGCTGAATACATAGGCTACGTGAAGCGAACGCGGTGAACTGAAACATCTAAGTAACCGCAGGAAAAGAAATCAACCGAGATTCCCAGAGTAGTGGCGAGCGAAATGGGAGCAGCCTGTACTCTTTATCTTCATTGTTAGTCGAACGCTCTGGAAAGTGCGGCCATAGCAGGTGATAGCCCTGTAGACGAAAACAGCGAGGAAGAACTAGGTGTACGACAAGTAGGGCGGGACACGTGAAATCCTGTCTGAAGATGGGGGGACCATCCTCCAAGGCTAAATACTCGTGATCGACCGATAGTGAACCAGTACCGTGAGGGAAAGGCGAAAAGAACCCCGGGAGGGGAGTGAAACAGATCCTGAAACCGCATGCATACAAACAGTCGGAGCCTCGCAAGGGGTGACGGCGTACCTTTTGTATAATGGGTCAGCGACTTACATTCAGTGGCAAGCTTAACCGATTAGGGCAGGCGTAGCGAAAGCGAGTCCGAACAGGGCGATTCAGTCGCTGGGTGTAGACCCGAAACCAGGTGATCTATCCATGGCCAGGATGAAGGTGCGGTAACACGTACTGGAGGTCCGAACCCACTAACGTTGAAAAGTTAGGGGATGAGCTGTGGATAGGGGTGAAAGGCTAAACAAACCTGGAAATAGCTGGTTCTCTCCGAAAACTATTTAGGTAGTGCCTCGTGTATCACCTTCGGGGGTAGAGCACTGTCATGGTTGTGGGGTCCATTGCGGATTACTACGCCATAGCAAACTCCGAATACCGAAGAGTGCAATCACGGGAGACAGACATCGGGTGCTAACGTCCGGTGTCAAGAGGGAAACAACCCAGACCGCCAGCTAAGGTCCCCAAATATTGCTAAGTGGGAAACGAAGTGGGAAGGCTAAAACAGTCAGGAGGTTGGCTTAGAAGCAGCCATCCTTTAAAGAAAGCGTAATAGCTCACTGATCGAGTCGTCCTGCGCGGAAGATGTAACGGGGCTAAGCAATATACCGAAGCTGCGGATGCATATTTATATGCATGGTAGGAGAGCGTTCCGTAAGCCTGCGAAGGTGCACTGGAAAGTGTGCTGGAGGTATCGGAAGTGCGAATGCTGACATGAGTAGCGATAAAGGGGGTGAAAGGCCCCCTCGCCGTAAGCCCAAGGTTTCCTACGCAACGTTCATCGGCGTAGGGTGAGTCGGCCCCTAAGGCGAGGCAGAAATGCGTAGCTGATGGGAAGCAGGTTAATATTCCTGCACCATTGTTGAATGCGATGGGGGGACGGATCGCGGAAGGTTGTCCGGGTGTTGGAAGTCCCGGTCCTTGCATTGGAGAAGGCGCTTTGGCAAATCCGGGCGCGTAATTCAAGGGTGTGAGGCCAGTCACTTCGGTGACGAAGCAATCGGAAGTGGTTCCAGGAAAAGCCTCTAAGCTTCAGTTCAACAAGACCGTACCGCAAACCGACACAGGTGGGCGAGATGAGTATTCTAAGGCGCTTGAGAGAACTCGGGAGAAGGAACTCGGCAAATTGGTACCGTAACTTCGGGATAAGGTACGCCCCTGTAGCTTGATGCGCCTGCGCGCAAAGGGTGAAGGGGTTGCAATAAACTGGTGGCTGCGACTGTTTAATAAAAACACAGCACTCTGCAAACACGAAAGTGGACGTATAGGGTGTGACGCCTGCCCGGTGCCGGAAGATTAAATGATGGGGTGCAAGCTCCTGATTGAAGTCCCGGTAAACGGCGGCCGTAACTATAACGGTCCTAAGGTAGCGAAATTCCTTGTCGGGTAAGTTCCGACCTGCACGAATGGCGTAACGATGGCCACACTGTCTCCTCCCGAGACTCAGCGAAGTTGAAGTGTTTGTGATGATGCAATCTCCCCGCGGCTAGACGGAAAGACCCCATGAACCTTTACTGTAGCTTTGCATTGGACTTTGAACCGGTCTGTGTAGGATAGGTGGGAGGCTTTGAAGCGTGAACGCCAGTTTGCGTGGAGCCATCCTTGAAATACCACCCTGATCTGTTTGAGGTTCTAACCCTGGTCCGTGAATCCGGACCGGGGACAGTGCATGGTAGGCAGTTTGACTGGGGCGGTCTCCTCCCAAAGTGTAACGGAGGAGTACGAAGGTACGCTAGGTACGGTCGGAAATCGTGCTGATAGTGCAATGGCATAAGCGTGCTTGACTGCGAGACCGACAAGTCGAGCAGGTGCGAAAGCAGGTCATAGTGATCCGGTGGTTCTGTATGGAAGGGCCATCGCTCAACGGATAAAAGGTACTCTGGGGATAACAGGCTGATACCGCCCAAGAGTTCATATCGACGGCGGTGTTTGGCACCTCGATGTCGGCTCATCTCATCCTGGGGCTGTAGCCGGTCCCAAGGGTATGGCTGTTCGCCATTTAAAGAGGTACGTGAGCTGGGTTTAAAACGTCGTGAGACAGTTTGGTCCCTATCTGCCGTGGGCGCTGGATATTTGAAGGGGGCTGCTCCTAGTACGAGAGGACCGGAGTGGACGAACCTCTGGTGTACCGGTTGTCACGCCAGTGGCATCGCCGGGTAGCTATGTTCGGAAGAGATAACCGCTGAAAGCATCTAAGCGGGAAACTCGCCTTAAGATGAGATATCCCCGGGGCTTCGAGCCCCTTGAAGGGTCGTTCAAGACCAGGACGTTGATAGGTCAGGTGTGTAAGCGCAGTAATGCGTTGAGCTAACTGATACTAATTGCCCGTAAGGCTTGATCCTATAACCAGTGTGTTTCCGGTGGCGCCTCCCCGCGTCGCCCCGCACGGTTGAGATCCGCGTTGTGCCCGATACACTCACCACCCCATTGCCCCCTGGTGCGATGCACCAGACACTACTTCTTCCAGATTGGTCGTGTTGACCCCCGCGTCAACCTGACAACAAGTCATGCCTGATGACCATAGCGAGTCGGTACCACCCCTTCCCATCCCGAACAGGACCGTGAAACGACTCCACGCCGATGATAGTGCGGATTGCCCGTGTGAAAGTAGGTAATCGTCAGGCTCCCATGCAGAAACACAGACCCCACCCCACACCGGTGGGGTTTGTGCGTTTACGCGCCATATTCGAGATGGGGCTAAAAACAAACATCTAATCGTGCTCTCTCGCAACGACCAACCAGCACATAAACATCGCTCGCCAGGGCACTTCTGTTTTTCAAACAGCACTAACAGCATAGTGCCCCAGCAAGCGGTGCACGCAAAATTCCGCATCAATGCGTGGCGGCATCGCCGCTGCCAACGGCGCAGGCACGAACCGGCATGACTTCATCGTCGGTATATAACTGACCGATTTCCGCAAGTAGCGCCTCGTCGCGTGCAATCACTTCCGGCAGGTGGGCGCGCAGAAATTCGACCCACGTCCGCGTCTTGGCATCGATGAACTTACGCGATGGATACAGCGCGTAAATGTTCATCTTCTGCAGCGTATATTCCGGCAATACGCGCATTAACGTTCCATCACGCAACCCGGAAATCGCCGCGTAAAGCGGCACCATGCCGATGCCCATCCCTTCGCGAATCGCAACGATCAGCGACTCCGCAATGTTCACGTGCACGGGCCCATTCACTTCCATCATCTCGCCTCCGTTTGGCCCATCGAGCAGCCATTCGTGCGGCGGAAATGCTGGCGTGTGCAGGATCAGACATTCGTGATGCGCGAGATCGCCCGGCTGTTGCGGCGAGCCATGCGTCCTCACATAAGCAGGCGATGCACACAAGATGCTAAAGGTCGTTCCGAGCGGCAGCGAGACAAGATCCGAGTTGGGCAAATTCGAGGCGCCGATCACTGCGACGTCCGCACTGCCTTCGAAGAGATCGGGCATACGCTGGGACAACGTCAGCTCCACCGTCACCTCCGGATAAAGCGCGCGATAACGCGAGATAGCCGGCAGCACATAGTGCTGGCCGATGCTGGCGAAGCTATGCATTCGCAAGGCGCCGCTGGGACGCTCGTGCGCGCAACTCGCCTCTTCTTCCGCCGTGTCGACGTCCGCGAGTATTTGTTGGCATCGCTCCATATAACGCTCGCCCGCGGTGGTTAGGGCGAGTCGCCGTGTCGAACGGTTTAGCAACCTGGTACGTAGATGGGCTTCGAGTTCCGATACTGCGCGGGACATCGCCCCGGTCGTTGAATTGAGCGACTGCGCTGCGGCGGTAAAACTACCGGCTTCCACGACTCGCACGAACACTCGCATATTTTGTAACGTATCCATCGATCCTTCTGATTCACGGCAGAAGCCGTATTGTCCGCCTGTCCCGCAAGCGCATTGTTGTTCGTTCTGGAAGGGACTTTCCGAACCAGTCCCATTAGTGCGTGCGTCGCACGCTCCTACAATCGGCGCCTTGCCTGCCGGTGTGCGCAACATTCGCCGGCGCTTCTTTCAGCATCACCCGGGGCGCATTGCTTTCCGATGAAACGCCAACACGCGATCGAACCGCCTGCGAATTCCCGCCGACAGTGGAACGTCGCATCGCAAACGATGCCCGGCGCGGCGATTCGTGATTGGGCAAACAGCGAGGGTCTGATCTGGCTGCATCTGTTGAAAACGGTCACCGCGGGTCTGCTGGCGCAAGGCATCGCGATGCTGCTGGATCTGCCGCAGCCGCGCATTGCAATGACGACAGTGTTCGTATTGATGCAGCCGTTCAGCGGCATGGTGCTCGCCAAAAGTTTCTATCGGCTTTTCGGCACCGCGGTGGGCACGGTCGCGGCGCTCATGCTCGGTGCGCTGTTCGTCCAGCAGCCTGAACTGTATATGTTCGGCATGGTCGCCTGGGTGAGCGCCTGCATCGCTGCCGCTGTCCGATATCGGCATTTCAAGTGGTATGGTTTTGTGCTGGCGGGTTACACCGCCGCCTTGATCGGCGTCCCGAATGTCACCGCGCCTCACGACCTGTTTCTGGCCGCGCTCACACGCGCGGCGGAAGTAACGATTGGCATTGTGTGCTCGAGCGCGGTCAGTGCGTTAATCGCGCCGCAGCGTTCGAGTCTTGCTCTGCTGCACGCGCTGCAAATTCGATACACAAATTTTACTGCGTTCGCGGCCGACGCGCTGGGACGTGGAATCGAGCGTGGTCAGTTCGAGCGGCGCTTTGCGAACCTCGTCGACGAAATCGTGGGTTTCGAGGCGACGCGCATTTTCGCCGCGTTCGAAGATCCCGCCATGCGCTCACGCAGCCAACATCTAGGCCGTCTGAACGGCGAATTCATGGATGCATGTGCGCGGCTGCATGCACTGCACCAATTGCTCAAGCGTGGGCGTGTCAACGCTTCGGCGCGTGTGATCGACGCGATCAAGCCGTACTTCCATCAGCTATCGTTGTTGCTGGCGCCGCAAGCTGACGCCACCGTCGATGCCTCGCGCGTCGCAGCCCGCTTGCGGCTCTTTCAGGCAAGCCTGCCACGGCGCGTGCGCGAAACAAGACGTCCGCTGGAAACCGCGCCTGCCGAACCACTGGCGGATTTCGACACGGCCGCCGAACTGCTGTATCGGTTCGTCGACGAATGGATTCGCTACTCGGAAACCTACGCGGCTTTGGCGAGGCGCAAGCCAGAGAACAAGCAACGCAATGGCAGCCGCTACGTGAGCAGGACGAACGGCTCTCTCGTCGCATTCACTTTCGTGCGGTCCGCGGTGGTCTTGTCGATCGTCGGATGGTTCTGGATCGCGACCGATTGGCCGAGCGGTGGTCTAGCGGTGATCGGCGCGGCACTGGTGTGCGCTCTGACTTCCACCGCGCCGAATCCTTCGAAGACAGCCGTGCAGATGGCGCTCGGCGCCGTGCTGGCCACCATGACCGGCTACTTCTTCACATGCTATGTGTATCCCAACATCGACGGTTTTCCGCTCCTTTGCATCATGCTTGCGCCAGTGCTTGCGCTCGGCGGGTTCGTCGCGACGCGCAAGCTCACGGCCGGATATGGCATCGGCTTCTCCGTGTTCTTTTGCCTGCTGGCCGGGCCGGACAACGTCGTCACCTATGCGCCTGATCTGCTGATCAACAACGGCCTGGCGCTCGGTGCTGCGATGCTGTTGGCGGCAATCGTTTTCGCGGTGGTTTTTCCGGCCGATATGCCGTGGCTCATCGACAGGATCATGGGCGATCTGCGTGAGCAAGTCGTGTTCGCATGCAACGACAAGCTGCCCGGTCTCAATCAGCGTTTTCAGTCGAGCACACACGACCTCGCCTCCCAATTGCGCCTGCTGCTGACGCGACGCTCCCGCCGCCGCCGGGATGCGTTGCGCTGGATGCTTGCGACACTCGAAGTCGGCCACGCCGTTATCGATCTACGCAGCGAAGCGTCACGCGCCACCTACGCGGTGACAATTCATCGACGTTGGGATAGCGCTCTGGAGCAAACCTGCAACGCGCTCTCGCAACTGTTCGCGCGGCCTGACGCGCATGCTCTGGAGCACGCGCTCGTGGCGGTGCGCTCGGCCACATGGATCGCGCAGGAAGTGTTGCAAACCGTTCATGCCGACCGCGACAAACGCCATGACTTGCAGCGCATTCTGAGTTGCCTGCATTTCATCCGCACTGCGTTGCTCGACAAGGACGCGCCTTTCAATACACGTTGACCGATGCTCATGTGATCGGTCGCACATGTCGATCCTTCCGCCGGATGGAAAGGTCACTTCCGGACAGCCACGTTTATCCGCATGGACGGCGGCTCTATAGTTTCATCGCTGCCTCGCAGTAACCGTAAGTCCCGGAGAAAGAAATGAAAGTGTTGAAGATTGTCCTGATTGCCTGTGCTTTATCCGCTGCTGTTGCTCATGCACAAACCGCGCCGTCCACGCCGCAACAGAAGGCCGCCCAGGCAAATAACCAACGCGCCGACAGCGCCGCCATGCAAGACCACCGTGCCGCACCGGCCGCTAAAGCTGAAGAGTGCGTCGGCCCCATGAGTTTCTGCAATATCTATTTCGGTAGCTAGTCAGCGCCGCACCGTACGCAAGTCATGCCTGCAAGAGCCGTCGCGAAAGTGACGGCGCGACGAAGTACCTGGCCGCGACGCCGTCTCATCGAGACGTCGCGCCTGTTGCGACAATCGGGCTACTGAACGAAGCACGCCGCCGATGTGCGCACCGGTAGCCAGAACTGGTGACCATGGAGAGACTCAGTTTCATGTACGAAGATCGGATTCGCTGCGCCGCGCTGCGCGGAAAAATCACTTCCGCCGCAACTGCGGCGCTTCTCATTCAGGACGGCATGTGCGTCGGCGCCAGCGGTTTTACACGCGCGGGCGACGCAAAAGCCGTCCCTGTCGCGCTCGCCGAACGTGCGCGCAACGAAGGCAAGCCGCTGCGCATTACGCTGATGACCGGTGCATCGCTCGGCCACGACGTCGATCGCATGCTGACCGAGGCACACGTGCTGGCGCGTCGCTTGCCGTTCCAGGTGGACAAGACCCTGCGCGATGCGATCAATCGTGGCGAAGTGATGTTCGTCGATCAGCATCTGTCCGAAACCGTCGAGATGCTGCGCGCGAATCAACTCGGCAAACTCGACGTCGCGATTATCGAAGCGGCAGCGATCACCGAGACGGGCGGCATCGTGCCGACCACTTCCGTCGGCAATTCGGCGAGCTTCGCAATGCTCGCCGAGAAGATCATCGTTGAAATCAATCTGGCCCAGCCGATCGCTCTCGAAGGGCTGCACGACATCTGGATTCCAGGCCGCAGGCCGAACCGCGAGCCGTTGCCGATCGTCCATCCACACGATCGCGTCGGTACACCGGCCATCGACGTTCCACTCGACAGGATCGCGGCGATCGTCATTACCGATATGGCGGACAGTGCGTCCACGGTGTTGCCGGCCGATGAGGAGACGAAGATGATCGCGGGCCACCTCATCGAGTTCTTTCAGTACGAGGTGTCGCGCGGTCGCATGCCTCGGCGCTTGCCGCCGCTGCAGGCGGGCATCGGCACGATCGCCAATGCGGTGCTGGCGGGCTTCGCCGACTCGCCTTTCGATCCCTTCGAAATTTACTCGGAGGTACTGCAGGATTCGACGTTCGACCTGATGGATGCCGGCAAGGTGACGTTCGCCTCAGGTGCATCGATTACGTTGTCGGCCGCGCGTCAGGCGCAGGTGTTCGGCGAACTCGAACGCTATCGCGATCGTCTGGTATTGCGCCCACAAGAGGTCAGCAATCATCCGGAAGTGATCCGGCGGCTTGGGTTGATCGCGCTGAATACCGCGTTGGAATTCGACATCTACGGCAACGTGAATTCGACGCATGTGGGCGGCACGCACATGATGAACGGCATCGGCGGCTCGGGCGACTTTTCACGCAATGCGTCTTGCGCGATCTTCGCAACCAAATCGATGGCCAGGAGCGGCCGCATTTCGAGCGTCGTGCCGATGGTGCCGCATTGCGACCACAACGAACATGACGTGGACGTGGTCGTGACGGAGCAGGGCTTGGCCGATCTGCGCGGGCTGGCGCCGCGCGAGCGCGCCACGCTGATCATCGAAAACTGTGCGCATCCGCTGTATCGCGATCTGTTGCGCGACTACTATCGGGACGCCTTGCAATGGGGAGGACAAACGCCGCATCGACTGGACCAGGCTTTCAACTGGCATACGCGGCTGCGTGACACCGGCTCGATGTTGCCGGCTGAGGAAGTGCTTCTCTAGTCGAAACCGACGTCAGGCGGCCTTCGCCCCTGACGCCGGAAGACATCAAATGCGACCCTCAACCACCTCGGCGGACGAGGCGGATAAGAAACAGCAGAATGACCGCGCCGATGACAGCAGTAATGATCGAGCCGATCCAGCCGCTGCCAAGCGAGATATGCAGCACACCGGCAAGCCACCCGCCGATGAACGCGCCGACAATCCCGACGATGATGTCGACGATCAAGCCGAAGCCGCCGCCCTTGACGAGCACGCCGGCCAGCCAGCCGGCGATCGCGCCGATGATGAGCCATGCAATGATGCCGTGTTCCATAATCGAGACTCCTTGGTTGAGTGTGAAAAATTCACGGTGACAGAGCTTAGTCGATGGTCATGCGGCAGTCCATATTCAGGACGGTAAATTAACATTGTCTGAATGTATTGCGACTAAGTGTAGACGATGCGCCCGCATAAGCGGCACTTGCTCACGGCGCGTCACTCCGGCGTCGGCTCCGCTTCTGTGGCCGTCCAACTGACGCTCGATACGCTTTTTTCCATGCTGATGCGGCTTGCCATCTGTTCTAGCTTCGGTTGGTCCTTGGGATGCAGCTTCAGTGTCGCCGTGACACGGATACGTCCGGTATCGCCTTCCACGTCCTCGCTGGTCAGGCTCTGGAACGACAGTGGCGTCGAATACATCGAGTTCGACACGGCGGTGCGAATGTGAATCTCGTCGGTTTCCCGGCAGACAATCGTCAGCACGTACTCGCGAATCAGGTCCGCGTTGGAAACCGGCGCCGCGTTGATAGTGCGGCTCACTTCACGCAGCACCGTATTGGTGAGCAGCACGACCGCGGTGCCGGCGATCGCGGGGCCGTAATGGCCCGCACCGCATAACACGCCGACCGCCGCCGAACACCACAAGGTCGCCGCGGTATTGATGCCCTGAATGGAACCCTTGTCGCGCATGATCACGCCGCCGCCGAGAAAGCCGACGCCGGATACGACATACGCGGCGATCTGGGTGATGCCGGTAGTCCCGTTGCCGGTCAGTACGCCGAGGGTGACGAACAGGCACGCGCCGCTCGCGACGAGTGTGATCGTGCGCAGGCCGGCGTTGCGCTGACGCATCTGCCGTTCGAGGCCGATTGCCACGCCGCAGGCGAAGGCGGCAAGGAGCCGCAAGACGAATTCAATTGTCATCGGTAAGAAAGCTTGTGGCGCGTATCCGCGCAGTGTGAACCGTGCGCATGACAGCAGCGCGAATCGCCGACGAAACGCGGATGCGGTCAGGCATGACGAGAACGCGAGCGGGGCTCGCGGCGGCGCTGAACGTCGCGGAGCAATCGGATGGCATCGAACCATGCGGCGCTTCACACGCGTAGAAGCGCGATAAAAGGCTGTGAAAAGTAAAGAGACGACGCGCACCGTCGAGCCCGGAGGCAAGACGGCGACAGGCAGGAGAGCTGACGCGGAAATCTTGCCGATCAGGCGATCGGGTGAATCGAAGCTCGACTGGTAGTACTGCTACTGTCCAAGATCGTGATTCCGGCTAAATGAAGTGGGCGAATTTTAGGCGGCTCTGCAAAGGTAAGTCAAGCCGGGATAAAGCACACAGTGCTGGCGAACTCATGTCCTGTTGTGGAAACTTCCAGTGAAAATCTGGAACTATCACCGCGTAAATGGGGACTCCGAATATTGACCGACCTCATCCCGGAAACCACACTGTTCGCACATTTCCAAATACGTCGCGCGCTTTTAGCACTCTCGCAGCGCTCAATCCACGTTTCACTTCTAGCGGCTTTGCTCGAGCATTGTGCGGAAGGTCTTGATCCAGGATTCGCTCGACGTCGTCCGTTTTAGCCGTTTACCCCAGTTGAGGAAAGTATGAAAGTTCAAGCTCGTCGCATCATCGCCGGCGCGTTGATTGCTGCCGCTCCGCTCATGTCGTTTGCCGCAGGTCTGCCCGCGCCGTTCGAAGGCAGCAGCACGCTGCAGGCGGAAGGCGTCGTGACATCGGTAGACATGGCGAAACATTCGGTCACCGTGCGCGATGCTCGGGGCAGCCAGGCTTCGTTCAATGTCACCGACTCGCGCGACCTTACGCAGATCAAGCAGGGCGGCAAGGTCCACGTCCGCATGGTGCGCAACGCCGTGATCAGCGTTACCCGTGGTGCCGGTCAAGGTGCTGCTACGCCGGTCGTTCAGTCCAACACCGCCGGGAACGTCACCGCCGAGATCCAGACCGTCGACCACGCGTCGGGCATCCTGGCCCTGAAGGGTCCGAATGACGCCGTGTTTCATATCAAGGGCCGCGAGCCGGCAACACTCGCCAATGTGACTCCTGGTATGCAGGTGTCGGTAGCGTTCGCGCCGCAAGTCAGCGTGGCCGTCGTGCCAGCGCAATAGGCAGGCTAACGGGCGCCGCACGTTGGCGCCTTGGAAGCGGATGTCATTGCCGACGTCCGCGCTCCTGTCATGCAGTCAGTCCAATACAACGCAGGCGCCGTTTCATGACGGCGCCTGCGTTTCGCTTTATTTGGATGCCTTAATCGGGCTCGCCAGGCACAAGGCGTAAGCGCGTGATTTCAGACGGCGCGCCGAGACGCTTCGGCGGTCCCCAATACCCTGTGCCACGGCTCGTGTACACCCACAGTCCATTCAGGCGAGCGAGGCCGGCTGTGAACGGCTGCTGAAATCTCACAAAGAAATTCCACGGAAAGAACTGACCGCCGTGCGTGTGGCCGGATAGCTGCAGCGTGAAACCGGCGGCCGCGGCCGCCTCAGCGGAGCGCGGCTGATGGGCGAGCAGCACCTTGATCAGCACGTCGCCAGGCGCGCCGGCAAGCGCGGCGACAGGGTCGCTACGATGCAACGGGTCATGATGACCCGCCGAATAATCGGTCACGCCGGCAATCACGGCGCGCGCGCCGTCGTGGTCCACGATCACGTGTTCGTTGAGCAGCACGGTCAATCCGAGGCGCCGGAATTCGTCGATCCATGCATTTGCGCCGGCGTAATACTCGTGGTTGCCGGTAACGAGGAAAGCGCCGTGACGCGCGCTCAACCGCGAGAGCGGCTGCGTGTGGTTCCTCAATTGCGGCACGCTGCCGTCCACGATATCGCCGGTCACGGCAATCAGATCGGGCTCGAGACGGTTCACCGCATTGACGATGGCGTCCACGTAATGGCGTTTGATGGTCGGGCCGACGTGGATATCGCTGATCTGAACAATCGTGAAGCCGTCCAGCGCGGGCGGTAAATCGTCGATCGGCACTTCGATCGTCACCACTCTGGCGCGCCGGCGCGCGTTGACGAGACCGACGAGCGTCGAAAGCAGCGCAGCCAAAGGCACCGCTGCCGCCGAACCGGTCCGCCAGTTTCCCATCGCCACGGCGCGCGGCCAGATTGCATCGATGGTGAGCAGCGACGCGAGAACCACGTCGCGCAAAAAAGTCAGCACCAGCAAAGACGAGAAAAAACCCATCGCCAGCAGGCCGACCCATGCGAGCCGGTCGCCGAGCGGCTGTCGTTTGATGGTGCGCGCCAGCATGCCGAGCGGAATCAGAAAGATCGACAGCACGAGCCACAGCGCGCAAAGCCCTCGGCCGACAGTATCGATCGGCATGTCTGGAATCAGACGGAAGCCGACATAAATATGCAGCAGGATGCCAATGAGGATGATGCGGACAAGAAACGATGAGCGGCGCATAGGGAAGATAAGGGCGGGAAGGGTCCGAGACGAACTGAACCTTGGGCGACTCGGAGACTGCGATGCCGCGTTAGCGAACGGGGTGAACCATTCTACCGGCATGTGCCACTGCGCGCGGGGCGGCACCAAACTTGCTCGCCAAGTTATGGAACCCGCCTTGGGCGGCCGCCCCGGCTACTGCATCGCAGCATCGACATATCGCGACGCAAGGCCCACCCGGCGGTGCTTGGAGCCATAATTAAATGGGCTTTGAATCGTGTCCGTGCGTAGACTATTCTCAAAATGAACCGGCTTGCATCAGGGCCGCCGCGGCCGGATCGCGGTTCGTTTTATCGCCGGTAAAGGCGAGGCAGGGGGCATCATGAAACTGCTCAGATCAGGCAATCAGTTACGGCCCGCGCACCACGCGCATCATGTCGGCTACGAGGGCAGCCATGTGATGCTGCCGCTGGTGGTCTTCTCGCTGATGGCGGTCAGCCTGTACGTCGGCGTGCGCAACATCGACTTTTCCGAACTGGGCAAAACCGCGCTCTTCTACATCGTGATGGTGTGCGTCGCGCTCGGCATCGCAGGGTTGTTCGGGGTGGTCGGCGGGTGGTTGCGTTCGAATGGCGAGGATACCGAGGAGGGCTTCTGCTTTATCGGCGCCGTGATCGGCGCAGTGGTGTTTTACGTCGCCGTCTTCACCTGACCGCGTGGAGAGTTGCGGTCCATCAGACGATACGTGCGGTTTGGTCGAACGAACAGCGCGCGTTGCGCGGCAATAGTTTCGCCGGATGCCGGGCGCACGGGCGGCCAGAATATTGGGTCGCACCGCAGCGTTGAATCGCGAAATGTCGTCTCCGCGATAGCCCTATTGTTTCCGGCGAACCAACTGCACGCGTCGGCATGCCATCTCCTTCCCGACGATCACCGCGAGCCGCTCTATCGCTGCCGCCATAATAGCCACACGTTTTCTCCCGGCACGCATCGCGCGCGGCCGCATCCAGCCCAATCTCATGATGGATCTCTTTGATGATCATCGCCTGCCGGCGCCCGACGTCGACTGGTATCCCGACTGGCTGACGCCCGCGGCGGCGCAGCGGACTTTGACGCGGCTTGTCGGCGAAGTCGAATGGCGCCAGGACATGATGGGTACGCCCGCCGGCCGCGTGCCGCTGCCGCGTTTGACCGCCTGGCAAGGGGAGCCGGACGCGGTCTACGTGTACTCGGGTATCCGCAACGTGCCGCAACCCTGGACGCCGACCGTCGCCGAACTGAAGGCCGCCGCCGAAGCCGCCTGCAACGCCCGTTTCAACAGCGTGCTGATCAACCGCTACCGCAGCGGCGCCGACAGCATGGGCTGGCACGCGGACCGCGAGCCTGAACTCGGCGTTCGGCCGGTGATCGCGTCGGTGAGCCTCGGCGTGGCGCGCACCTTCGATTTGCGCCACAACGAAACCGGCGTGACGAAGTCGTTTTCGCTCAAAGGCGGCAGTTTGCTGGTGATGAAAGGCGACACGCAGGCTGAATGGCGGCATCGGGTGCCGAAGGAGTCTGATGTCACGGGCGAACGAATCAATCTGACGTTTCGTTGGGTCACGCCGCGAGCGGCAACGCGGTAGACCGCCGTGAACCGGTCAGCCCGGCAGCGCGCCATCGGCACGTAAGCGCATAAAAAGCCCGTCAGCCGTAACGCGGACCAGGCGCCGCCGACATCCTCGACGCGGAGGTCGACACACGGCCACGCGACAACCGACACCGTCCGCTATACCAGAATTGATATCGTCGGCGCGAATCATATGATTGGACGGTTAACGCGCCGCACACTACGCTACATCACGATCCACGCACCGTGAAAGCAGCAAGCGCTGGCGGTTTCGCTGGGTCGCCTACACAACAACGATCAGGAGACAGTCATGGCGAATACACGACGCGCCGCATGTCGTGCGTTGGGCGCGCTCGCATTGTGCGCGGGCATGGGCGCGCTGACGCTGGCAGCACCGGGCGCCTACGCGCAGGACAAACAGATCACGCTCGGCTTCGCCCAGGTCGGCGCCGAAAGCGCATGGCGCACGGCGAACACCGAGTCGGTGAAATCCGCCGCCACTGAAGCGAAAATCAAGCTCAAATTCTCCGACGCCCAGCAAAAGCAGGAAAACCAGATCAAGGCGATCCGCTCCTACATCGCGCAGAAAGTCGACGTCATCGCGTTCTCGCCGGTTGTGGAATCGGGCTGGGAGCCGGTGCTGCGCGAGGCTAAAGCCGCGAAGATTCCGGTGATCCTGACCGACCGCAACGTCGACGTGAAAGACACCTCGCTTTACGTGACGATGATCG
The DNA here is from genome assembly GCF_049177125.1 of Paraburkholderia sp. DD10. Lineage (NCBI taxonomy): Bacteria > Pseudomonadati > Pseudomonadota > Betaproteobacteria > Burkholderiales > Burkholderiaceae > Paraburkholderia > Paraburkholderia sp. DD10. The sequence goes on from NZ_CP185392.1 coordinate 977,945, forward strand.
GCTCCGACTTTCTGGAAGAAGGGCGGCGTGGCGGCAAGTGGCTTGCGGACCATTACAAGAACGAAAAGAACACGGTCAATATCGCGGAACTTCAGGGAACGGTTGGCTCCGCGCCCGCCAACGACCGGCACGCCGGCCTGATCGAAGTGATCAAGAGCGATCCCAAGTTCAAGATCATCGCGTCCCAAAGCGGCGACTTCACGTTGGCCGGCGGCAAGCAGGTCATGGAGGCGTTTATAAAAACCTATGGGAATAAAATAAACGTAGTTTATGCGCATAACGACGATATGGCGCTCGGCGCGATCCAGGCAATGGAAGAGGCCGGCATGCATCCGGGCAAGGACGTGATCGTCGTCTCGTTCGATGCGACCAAGGGCGGCTTCCAGGCGATGGCCGCCGGCAAGATGAACGTCGACGTGGAATGCAGTCCGCTGCTCGGGCCGCAGTTGATGTCGGCGGTGAAGGACGTCGTGGCCGGCAAGCCGCTGCCCAAGCGCATTCTCACGGAAGAAACCGTCTTCCCGATGAGCGTCGCGGCGCAGACATTGCCGACGCGCAAGTACTGACGCACAGTACCGAGGCTTGCTGACCAAAAAGCGGCGCACGAACTCAACACGAAAGCGCAGTACGGACAGGTGTAGCAGTTTCTCCAGCGGTGCCTGACCGCCCGTCTGCTTGGGCAGCGGGCGGTCTCTTTTCCGCGGGGTCCGCTGAGTGCCTTCGAGTTTCGCTAGAGCCACCGAAGCAACGCACCAACGCACCGCCGATCGAGCGAGGTCTATGACGCATCGCGCTTCTGAACCCAATCCGCCGGCCCTCGGCGCTATCGCAACCACTGCCGATGGCGCCGCGAACGCACACGAGCCCATTCTTGCCACCGCCGGCGTCAGCAAGACGTTTCCTGGCGTGAAGGCGCTACAGCAGGTCGATTTCCGCCTGTTCCCCGGCGAAATCCACACGCTGATGGGCCAGAACGGCGCCGGCAAGTCCACGCTGATCAACGTGCTGACCGGCGTGGTTGCGCCTGATGCGGGCACGATCCGCCTGGGCGGCGAGACCGTGGCGTTCGCCTCGCCGCAGGAAGCCGAGGCGGCCGGCGTGCGCACGCTGTATCAGGAAGTGAACCTGTGCCCGAACCTGTCGGTCGCGGAGAACATTTTCGCGGGCCGGCAGCCGCGCCGCTTCGGCGCGATCGACTGGCCCGACATCAAGCGCCGCGCGCAGGCCGCGCTCGCGCGTCTCGACGTATCGCTCGACGTCACGCGTTCGCTCGACGCTTATCCGATCGCCGTGCAGCAGATGGTGGCGATCGCGCGAGCGCTGTCGGTCGATGCGCGCGTGTTGATCCTCGACGAGCCGACCTCGAGCCTCGACGACAGCGAAGTCGCGCAGTTGTTCAAAATCCTTCGCCATCTCAAGAAATCCGGCATTGCGATTCTGTTCGTCACGCACTTCATCGAGCAGACGTATGCCATTTCCGATCGCATCACGGTGATGCGCAACGGCGAGCGCGAAGGCGAATATCTCGCGCGCGATTTGCCGGCCGATCAACTCGTGTCGAAGATGGTCGGCCACGAGCGCATGAGCGCGCGCCTGCGTGAAGCCGCGCATGAAGGCCGCGATCCGCACGAATATCAGCATGGCAAGGAAGCTGTTCAGCCATTCGTCGAATTGCGCGGCGTGGGCCGGCGCGGCACCATGCAGCCGCTCGACCTCGACGTGCAGCCGGGGCAGATTCTCGGCCTCGCCGGATTGCTCGGCTCGGGCCGCACCGAAACCGCGCGGCTACTGTTCGGCGCCGACCGCGCCGACAGCGGCACGATCCTCGTCGAAGGCCGGCCGGTGCGCTTGCGTTCGCCGCGCGACGCGGTGCATCACGGCATCGGCTACTGCGCGGAAGATCGCAAGAAAGAAGGCATCGTCGCCGAACTCTCGATCCGCGAGAACATCCTGCTGGCCTTGCAGGCAAGGCGCGGATGGTGGCGCAAGATCAGCCGCCAACGCGCGCGCGAACTGGCCGATCTGTGGATCGAGCGGCTCGGCATCAAGGCCTCGGACGCCGAGCAGCCGATCGGGCTGCTCTCCGGCGGCAACCAGCAAAAAGCACTGCTTGCGCGCTGGCTCGCCACCGATCCGAAGCTGCTGATTCTCGATGAACCCACGCGCGGCATCGACGTCGCGGCCAAGTTCGACATCATGGACCGCCTGCTGGCGCTGTGCGCGAACGGCTTGAGCATTCTGTTCATCTCGTCCGAGATCAGCGAGGTGGTGCGGGTCAGCCATCGCGTGGCGGTGTTGCGCGACCGCCGCAAGATCGCCGAAGTGGCCGGCAAGGCTTCGAACGAAGACAACATCTACCGACTCATCGCGGGGAGCGGCGAATGAAGCTATCGAACTGGTTCGTGCGCGACGGCGCCGAGCGCGCATTGATCTGGCCGTGCGTCACGCTCGCGTTGCTGTGCGGCCTGAACCTGTGGGTGAACCCGCATTTTCTGTCGCTGCGGATGCTCGACGGCCATCTGTTCGGCGCGCCGATCGACGTGCTGAATCGCGCCGCGCCGCTCGTGCTCGTCGCCACCGGCATGACGCTCGTGATCGCCACGCGCGGCATCGACATTTCGGTCGGCGCGGTGGTGGCGATCGCGGGCGCCGCCGCCGCGACGATACTCGCGACGCAGCCCGTGCCGAGCGGCGGACTGATCGCGCAGGCCCTGGTGGCGGCGTTGATCGTCGGCGTACTGAGCGGCATGTGGAACGGCTTGCTGGTGTCGTTCGTCGGCATGCAGCCGATCATCGCGACGTTGATCCTGATGGTGGCCGGCCGCGGCATCGCGCAATTGCTGACGGCGGGGCAGATCATTCCGATCGGCGCGCCCGGCTATCTGTTCGTGGGCGGCGGGTACTGGCTCGGTGTGCCGTGTTCCGTGTGGATCGCGACGGTGGCCGTGCTCGCCACCGCGGCGCTCGTCGAAGGCACCGCGCTCGGGCTCTTCATTCGAGCGATCGGCGTGAATCCGGTCGCGACGCGCCTCGTCGGGCTGCGTTCGAAAGCGCTCGTCTTCGCGGTGTACGGTTTCTCGGGATTGACCGCCGCGATGGCGGGCATTCTCATCAGCTCGAACGTGCGCAGCGCCGACGGCAATAATGCCGGCCTGCTGCTCGAACTCGACGCGATCCTCGCGGTGACGCTCGGCGGCACGTCGCTGCTCGGCGGCCGCTTCAGTCTCGCGGGCACGGTGCTCGGCGCGCTGATCATCCAGACGCTCACCTACACCACTTATTCGATCGGCGTGCCGCCGGAAGCGACGCTCGTCGTGAAGGCGGCCGTCGTGCTCACGGTGAGCGTGATCCAGTCGCCGGCGGCGCGCTCGATCGCCATGTCGCTCTTCACGCAGCGCGGGGTGACCCGATGAGACGACTCCTCGAAGCATGCGCCCGTATCGTCGATCCGCGCACGTTGCCGATCGCCGTCACGATCCTGCTGTTCTGCGCGCTGTTCGGTTTCGGCTCGGTGATGTACACCGGCTTTTTCTCGTGGCAAGTGCTGCTCGATCTGCTGGTCGACAACGCGTTTCTGCTGATCGTCGCGATCGGCATGACGTTCGTGATCGTCTCGGGCGGGATCGACCTCTCGGTCGGCTCGATCGTCGCGCTAACCACGATTGTCGAGGCGGTGCTGTCCGAACACATGCATTGGCCGGTCTGGCTGATCGTGCCGGCCGTGCTGCTGATGGGCACCGTGTTCGGCGCGGTGCAGGGCGCGCTGATTCACTTCTTCCGCCTGCAGGCGTTCATCGTCACGCTGGCCGGCATGTTCTTCGCGCGCGGCCTGTGCTTTCTGATCACGACGCAGTCGATCACCATCAACGATCCGACCTTTCACGCGATCTCGGCGTTTCGCCTCGACATCGGTATCGGTTCCGTCACCGCGAATGTGTTGATCGCCTTTATCACGCTGCTTGCGGCGATTTATATCGCGCATTTCACACGCTTCGGCCGCAACGTGTATGCGGTCGGCGGCAACGCGCGCTCGGCGCTGCTGATGGGCTTGCCGGTCGCGCACACGCGGATCGGCGTGTATGCGTTGAGCGGCTTCTGCTCGGCGCTCGGCGGCGCGGTCTTCACCTTCTACGTGCTGTCCGGTTACGGTTTGCAAGGGCAGGGCATGGAACTCGACGCGATCGCCGCGACGGTGATCGGCGGCACGCTGCTGACGGGCGGCGTCGGCTATGTGCTCGGGTCGCTGTTCGGGGTCGGCATTCTCGGCACGATCCAGACCTTGATCACGTTCGACGGCACGCTCAGTTCATGGTGGACGCGCATCGTGATCGGCGCCTTGCTCTGCGCGTTCTGTCTGTTGCAACGGCTGATCGAGCGGCATGCGAAATCGGTGGGGCGTCCGGGCGGAAGCGGCGCGGTGGTGACGCCGGGGCGTGAGCGCGCGCGCAGCGATGCGGGTGCGGCGGCGGATTCGCAAACGATCGGACGCGCGCCGGAACAGGCTTTATAGCGCCGCTCGGGAACGCGGGCCTTGCGGCGCCCGCCCGCTCACCGCTCAATCCGCTTCCAGACGCCGGCGCGCCGTCGCCACCAGCCGATCGAACGGGAAGCCGCTCGCGGCCAGCGCGGCGGCATCCGGAAAGTTGTCGCGCGCAATGTCCGTCAACACCTGGCCGGGCGGCGCTTCGATCAGCACGCGAGCGCCCATTTCCAGCATCGCCGCGAGCGCGTCGAACCAACGCACGGTGTAGCGCATGTTCGTGACGAGATCGTCGCGGATCGCGTCCGCCGTGTACAAGGGCCGGCCGCCGCGGTTGCCGACATAGGTGCCGTGCGGCGTGTAAAAAGGCACATGCTGGGCGTAGGCGACCAGTTCGTCGGTGGCATGCGCGAGCAATTCGCAATGCGACGGCACGCTCACCGCGAGCCGGGTGGCCTTGCGGGCACCGGCTGCCAGCGCACGTTCGATAAACGCATCCAGCGCGGCATTCGCGCCCGCCACGACGATCTGACGCGGCGCATTCACATTGCCGATATAGACGCGCTGTCGCGCCTCGTTCGCGTGCTGCGCGGCGAGCGTTTCCAGTTGGTATTCCGTCAAACCCGATACGGCCGCGAGACCGTATCCCGACGGATACGCGGTTTCCATCAATTCGGCACGCTTGCGAACCATCCTTAGCGCATCGTCGAAGTGGACAGCGCCGCAACTGACCGCCGCGGCATACGCGCCCACCGACAGCCCCGCGTTGAGCGCCGGTATCAGCCGTTCATCGGCCAGCGCACGCGTGATCGCCACGCCCGCAACCGTCAAGCCGATCTGCACGGCGACGGTCGAGCGCAGCGCGTGCGCTGTATCCAATGTCAGCACATCGGCGCCGATCACCTCGGAGGCTTCCGCGAGCGTTTCGCGCACGAGGCGATGCTGGGGCAGACGATGCAGGAACCCTTCGGTCTGCGCGCCCTGGCCGGGGAAGATCAATGCAAGCATCAGACGTCGTCGCCGCGAACAGCGGCCCAAGGATCGGCGACGAGTTGCGGGCCGCGTGCGTCGCGCGCCATCACCTGCGCCTTGCCCGCTGCCCATTCGGCCAGCGCCACCCCGCCCGCGGGCGTTTCGAGTTGCGCGTCCACGCGAATGCCGGCGCGCTGCGCCAAAGCTTGCAGATGGCCGAGCAATCGAACCGCGTCCTCGTGTGCGAGCTTCGACGGCGTGCGGATCAGCAAGTCGAGATCGCTCGATTCGGACACAGTAGGCACTTGCGCCGCGAGTTCGAAACCGGCGCTGCCGGTGGGTCCCCAAACGAAGCCGCACAATGGCCCGTCGGCCTCGCTCCGCAATGCGGCGAGCGCGGCGAACGCTGGCAACATGGCGCGCTCGCCAGCAGGGCTGCGGTGTGCCAACGCTTCCGGCGATATGACGTGTTCGATATCGTCCGCCGACGCCCATGTGCCATAGCGCTGCGAACGCCCCACGCCGCGCACGCCAATCGCGATTACACCCTCGGCGGCCAACGCGCGTCGCACGACCGCATACGGCGCATGAGCGAAGGCCTCGCGCACCCATGCCGGTTCGCCATCGAACTGTTGCAGGCGCCGCAAGCGCAGCAGGTCATGCGGCCGCCATCGCGTATCGCGGGACAACGCTTGACCGTTTGCGAACGGCGGGGCGGCGCAGACTCGCATCACGTGGCATCCCATTGTTCGGCGAGACGCCGGCGCACTTCGATCGACGCCGCGCGGTTCTGCCGCGCCGCCGCCGATTCGAGCCGATGCGACAGGTCACGGCTGCCGTCGCGCGCGCTGCGAATCTGCGCCGACAACACCTCACGCACGCGCTCGATCTGCGCGGCATCCGGCGCATCCGCATCGACGCCTTCGATCAACTGATCGAGCAGCCCGAGTTTGGCGAACGAGGCCATGGTGTACGACATCGGCACGATGGTTTCGCCGAGCGCGTCGAGCGCTTCGACGGTGCGGCGCGTGACGCGCGCGGCGGCTTCCTTGCCCATCGCGTGAACCATCGTGCCGGGCGCGTCGAGCGCGACGATGCGGTTGGCCTGGTAGCCGTGCGCGAGGAACGCCCCCGACATCGCCGGCCCGACGATCAGCGCGATCACCGGATGGCCCGCATCGCGCGCCGCCGCATACGCATCGACGGCGGCGGCGCAGGCGAGGTGAATGCCGAGCATCTCCTCGCGATAGCCGTATGCCTGGCTTTTCACGTCGACGATCGCGACGATCGGGCGGCGCGTGCCGCTCGCTTCGTCCCGCGTCATCGCTTCACGCACGGCCCGCGCGAGCAGCCAGCCCTGTTCCAGGCCGACGACGTTATCGGTCGCGCGCGGAAAACGGTTGTCGGGATCGGGCACGACCGCGATGAAGCGCGCGGTCTCGCCGCCGAGCGGCGCATCGGCGTTCAATACCGGCGCGTTGCCGGACGGTTCGCCGGCGAGCGCCTGAAACCAGCGCGCGCCGCGGCTCGGTTGAGTGTCGTTCATGCTTGCTCCTTGCGCGCGTCGTTTTGCACATGCGGGTGGTAGACCTCGCGCATCGTTTGCGGCGTGACGCTGGCCGGATCGATCCGCGCGAGCCGGTCCAGAAACGTGTCGACCTGTTCGCTGCGATGCGCGGCCGGCACGCCTTGCGCGAACGCGGCGCGCACGGCGGCGCTCACAGCGTCGGCATCGTCGTCGACCAGCCGATCGGCCAGCGCGGTCGCGGCCCTTTGTTCGCCGCCGATCAATTGCCACACGCGGCGGCGGTCGCTCGCGTCGAGTTCCTCGATGCCCGCTTCCTGTTCGATCACCTCGGGGCCGTTCATGCCGAGCCGGGCTTGCTTCGTCACGACGAGATACGAGCACAGCGCGGCCGCGAGCGACATGCCGCCGAAGCAGCCCACCATTCCCGCGATCACGCCGACCACCGGCACATGCCGGCGCAGCGCGACGATCGCCGCCTGAATCTCGGCGATCACCGCGAGCCCGAGATTGGCTTCCTGAAGCCGCACGCCACCGGTCTCGAACAGCACGACGGGGCGCACGATCTTGCCGCGCTCGCAGTCGCGCAGGGCCATTTCGAGCGCGGCGGCGATCTTGCTGCCCGACACTTCGCCGATGCTGCCGCCCTGGAACGCCGATTCGATTGCGGCCACCACGGCGGGTTCGCCGTCGATGCTGCCGCGCGCGATCACGCAGCCGTCGTCGGCCTGGCAGACGACGCCTTGCAGCGGCAGCCACGGCGACTCGATCTTGTCGAACGGTCCGAGCAATTCGCGGAAGGTGCCGGCGTCGAGCAGCGAGCGGGCGCGCTCGCGCGCCGGCAGTTCGATGAAACTGTCGCGCAGAATCGGCGCGGGATGCGCGGTCGCAACGGTAGTCATGCGGCGTCTCCCTGTTCGGCCGCCTCGACGGCTTCCGCGAGGCGCAATGCCACCACGCCCGGCGTTGCGCCGAAGTCGTTGATTTCGATGTGCGCGGCGCCGTCGTAGCGCGTGAAGAAGCGGTCGAGCACGCTTTTCCAGATGTGGCCATAGCCGTCGACGCTGGTGCGCACGACCACATGCGCGTTCAGCGCGGCGCCGTTACCGGCTGGCGACAGCAGCACTTCCAGATCGCCGGAACCCACCACGCCGACATGCGCGCGGGTCGTGACGGCGCGTTGCGCCGGATAGTCGAAGGTCAGATGTTCCATGTGACTGGGCTCCCGCCGGCGTCGTGTCGCGCCAGCATGTCGAGAAAAAGGGTGGCGGCGAGCAGATCGGCCGCGCCGCCAGGCGATGCATTGAGCGACAGCAGGTCGTGTTCGAGTGCGGCAAGGGCGGCGGCGCCCGCGTGCGTCGAACTTCCGCCGGCAGCGAGCACGCGGCGCGCGCCGCGTTGACCGGCGTGCAAGCCCGGCAAACCCGCGCGATGCAGCAGGCAGGTATCGTCGAGCGAAACCATGATCGCGAGCAGGGCGTCGAGGCGCGCGGCATCCTCGGCGATGCCTCGTGCGCGTGCCGCGACCAGCGCGGGCAGGCCGATTTCGACGACATGCGGAAAACCGTCTTGCGCTTCGCGGCGCGCGCCGCCGACCTGATAACGCTGACGTGCGCGTTCGCCATGACTGTTCGAGGGCGCGGCGAAGCGATCCGGAAAGCAGGCGATCCGCGCGGCACGTCCGCATACGTGCGCAGCATGGCGTTGCGTGCCGCCGCCCGGCATCGACGCGCCCGCGACGAGCAAGCCGACGATCCAGATCGCGCCGCGGTGCGCGTTGCTGCCGCCGGTGGCGCGCAGCATGTCGTGCTCGCCGGCGCGGCCGATTTGCGCGAGTTCGGTACGCAACAGCGCCGACGGTTCGCCGCGGCGGCGCGCCGCGCGCGCCAGCGCCGCGAAGGTCGGCTCGAGCGCGTGTGCCGAGCGCAGCATCGTGGCGAGGTCGAGATCGCGATGCGCGCCGCTGCCGCGCCGGTCCACCAGCGCGGGCTTGGGGGTGAGTTGCGCTTCCTCGATCAGCGCGGTGACGGCGTAGCGCGACAACTGCGCGTCGGCGGGCACCGCCGCGAGCGGCGCGGCGTGGGCGGCATCAGCCCGAGAGACAGCACGAGCGGGGATGTGAGCCGGCCTATCAACAGCACCGGCGACATCGGCGCGTAAATCGTTCTGCGCGACACACGCGGTGTGTGCACAGGCCCGATCCGCACGCGCGCGCAAGGCGGCGGGCGCCATCCTCACCAGCTCCTGAAGCGTGCCGGCGGCGCGTACAGGCCGCCCGACCACGTCACCAGATCGTCGATGCTGCGCGCGGCCAGCAACGAGCGCTTCGCTTCACCGCGCCGTATGCCGAGGTCTTCCGGATACGCGACAATGCCGCGCCGGCGCAGCTCCGCCGTCTTTTCAGGCTTCGCGCGCAATCCGACCGGCGTCACGCCCGCCACCGCGGCGAGCGCAGCGCGCCGCTCGTCGATGCCTTCGGCCTTGTGCAGATGCGCGATGCCTTCCTCGGTGACGACATGGCTCACATCGTCGCCGTAGATCATCACGGGCGCGATCGGCATGCCGTTTTTCGCACCCACCGCGATCGCATCGAGTTCGTCGACGAACGTCGGCTCTCCGCCTTTCTTGTAGGTCTCCGCCAACTGCACGACCAGCTTCTGTCCGCGCGATACCGGCCCTTGATCCTTCAGCAGCTTGAGCCAGGCTTCGCTCGAATGACGTCGGCCGCGCGGATCGTGACCCATGTTCGGCGCGCCGCCGAAACCGGCGAGACGCCCACGCGTGACGGTCGACGAATTCGCGTCCGCGTCGATCTGCAAGGTCGAACCGATGAACAGATCGACGCCGTATTGCCCGGCCAGTTGGCACAGCACGCGATTCGAGCGCAGGCTGCCGTCGTTGCCGGTAAAGAACACATCGGGGCGCGCTTCGATATACGCCTCCATGCCGACCTCGCTGCCGAAGCAATGAATGCTGTCGACCCAGCCCGACTCGATCGCGGGAATCATCGTGGGGTGCGGATTGAGCGTCCAGTTGCGGCAGATCTTGCCCTTCAGACCGAGCGACTCGCCGTAAGTCGGCAGCAGCAATTCGATCGCGGCCGTGTCGAAGCCGATGCCGTGATTCAGCGAGCTCACGCCGTACGGTTCGTAGATGCCGCGGATCACCATCATCGCGGTGAGCACCTGCAGGTCGCCGATATGGCGCGGATCGCGCGTGAACAACGGCTCGACGGCGAACGGCCGGTCCGCCTCCACGACCACGTCGACCCACGAACCGGGAATGTCGACGCGCGGCAGTTCATCGACAATCTCGTTGACCTGCACGATCACGATGCCGTGACGGAACGCGGCGGCTTCGGCGATGGTGGGGGTGTCCTCGGTGTTCGGACCGGTGTACAGATTGCCATGACGATCGGCCTTTTCCGCGCACAGCAGCGCGACGTGCGGCGTCAGATCGACGAACATGCGCGCGTACAACTCCACGTAGGTGTAGATCGCGCCGATCTCCAGTTGCCCGTCCTCGAGCAATTGCGCGACCCGCAAGCTCTGCGGCCCGGCGAACGAAAAGTCGACCTTGTGCGCGATGCCGCGCTCGAACAGCGTCAAATGCTCGGGACGGCTGATGCTCGAAATCAGCAGATGCACGTCGTGAATCTTTTGTGGATCGACCCGGGCGAGCGAGCGCGACAGGAAGTCGGCCTGCTTCTGGTTGTCGCCTTCGAGCGCGACACGGTCGCCCGGCTGGATCAGCGTTTCGAGCGCATCGACGATGCGGTGGGACGGCAGCAAGCCGTCTTCCAGCCACGGCGCGATGGCCGCGAGGCGGCGGTTCTTTTCGTCGCGACGCGTGGTCCATGAACGGGTGAGGGGTGAGGCTTCGGCGGAACGGTTCATCGGCGGAGTCAGCTCCCGGTGGTGGTGCGCGCGCGTCTGCCGCGCCGCTTGGGTTGATTCGCATGCGCGGCTTCCGCCTGCGCGCGTTCGGTCAGGAAGCGATGCAGCACGTCGCCGGTGCCGAGCAGATGCGCGACGACCAGCGCCTGGGCCGCGGGAATGTCGCGGCGCCGCACCGCGTCGAGCAGGGCGGCGTGTTCATTGTCGGACTCGCCCTTGTACGACGGCAAGCCGAACTTCAGACGCAGATAGCGTTCGCCACGCCGATGCAGCGTGCCGATCATTTCCTCGAGTTGCGAACGCGCGGCGGGCGCATACAGGCTCATATGAAACGCGACGTTGCGCGCCACGTACAGCGCCGGATCGGGCTCGCGTTCGGCGGCGCGGCACAGCCTGGCGCATTCGCGCAGCGTGGCGGCGGTGTGCCTGGGAATCGCGAGGCCGATGGCGAGGCTCTCCAGCGCGGCACGGATTTCGTAGATTTCGCGCGCTTCATCCGCCGACAAGGGCGCGACCGTCGCGCCCTTATGGACCGCGGCCTTGGCCCAGCCTTCGCTTTCGAGCTGACGCAAGGCCTCGCGCACGGGAATCGCGCTGACCGAGAAATGCCGCGCAATCGCGTCCTGGCGCAGCGGCGCGCCGGGCGCCAGGGTGCCGTCGACGATTGCCGCGCGCAGCGCCTCCGCGATGACACGGGACGTGCTCTCGCGGGGCGCCGCCGCCGGTAGCAGCAGGCCGCGCGTCGGAATGTCCAAGGGGGGACTCTCTGTCGCATCGCTCATAAGTTCAAATATTATATATAAAAATGAGCGTTTGGCAGGCGGTGAACCGGGAGACGAACGGCGAGGTGCCGCTTCAGTGACATTGGCCGTTTGGCCGAGTGGCGCGCGGGGTTGTCGGCGGGCATCCTCTCATGGGTTGGACGACGTATTTCTCCGTTGTTTTTGGGTTTGCCGTTCTGTACAGTGATCTGTACAATGGCCGTGGCCGCCGGGAGGGGGTTTTCCCTTCGGGTCAACGGCTCACGCGGTAGTCCCCGCGGCGCGGTCAATCCGTTTAGCGGTGGAATCGTCTCTAACTTTTCACAGGAGCGATCGGAGGGTAGCCTCTCCAATCGAAAACGAATGAACGTCCTTACTTACAGCGAGGCGCGTGCCGGCTTCAAGCAAGCGATGGACGAAGTCTGCCGCGACCACACGCCCATGCTGATCACCCGGCAGAGCGGCGAAAACGTGGTCATGGTTTCGCTCGATGATTTCAATGCGATGCAGGAGACCTTGTATCTGTTGAGTTCGTCGAAGAACGCCCAGCGGCTCGCTCGATCCATCGCCCAGTTGAACGCCGGCGGTGCGGCCGCGCGCGAACTGCTGACCGATGAACCAACGGAAAAGCCGCAACGAGGAAGCCGCAAAGGCTGACAGTGTTTTTATGTTCACCGACGAAGCGTGGGACGACTATCTCTATTGGCAGGAAACCGACCGCAAGGTGCTGCGCAAGATCAACACGTTGCTGGAGGAATGCCGGCGCGATCCTTATAGCGGTGCGGGAAAGCCGGAGCCGCTGGTCGGCAGCTTGAGCGGCTTCTGGTCGCGCCGCATCACGCATGGCGATCGTCTCGTCTACCTGCCGCGAGACGGAAAGATCTATGTGATTGCCTGCCGTTTTCATTACGGCGATTGAAATAAAAAAACCGGGCGCGGCGCCCGGTTTTTTATTCGACGATTCAACGCAGCCACACGCCGCCGAGTCCGAAAAACTTCACATGTGCCACCGCGCCGCCACGGTCAGCGTGCGCGGCGCGCCCGGCATGTTGTACATGTCCGCGTTGCCGTGCGCCGCGATGAAATACTTGCGATCGAACAGGTTCTCCAGCGTCAACGTGACGTCGACGTTCTTGCCGTGATAACCCGCGCCCAGATCGAAGGTCACGAACGACGGCAACGTGACCGCATCGCTGGCCGACGTATAGCGCGCCGACTGGAACTGCGCGCCGCCCGCCGCGTAGAAGCCGTACTTCAGGTCGCGCTTGATCCAGACGCTCGCGCTATGGCGCGGCATCAGGCCCGGCGTGTTGTCGTGCAAAACCAGCCCGGCCGAGGTCGCTTGCGGCGAGCCGTCCACTTTTCCGTTCATATACGCGTAGCCCGCGTACACCGACCACTTGGGCGCGATCTCGCCGGTCATCGACAGCTCCAGGCCGCGCGAGCGCTGCGTGCCGACCGGCAGCGCGTAGCCCGGGTTAGCAGGATCGGCGATCTGCTGATGGGTCTGCTTCATGTCGAACAGCGCGACGCTCGCGCTCGCCCGGCCCAGGTCGAACTTCGAGCCGATTTCGAAGCTGGTGGTCTTTTGCGGCGCCAGCGCCGAGCCGTTGGCAAACGCGCCGCTGCTGATCAGCGTGTCGGCAAGCGGCGAGAACGACTGGCTATACGACGCATACAGCGACACCCAGTCGAGCGGCTCGTAAATCAGGCCCACGCGCGGACTCCACGCGCGGTCCGTGCGATCCAGATTCACGTGCGCCGGCGTGTAGTCGTTGCGCGTTTGCGTTAGATAGTCGAAGCGCAAACCCGCGAGAATCTTCCAGTGCTCGGTCAGCGAGATCAGGTCCTGCGCATAGACGCCCACCAGTCCGAGCACCGTCGCCGCATTGGTTTTCGCCGCGGTGCCGGGCTTCACGCCGGGCAAGTTGACCAGTTGCGGATTGTAAAGATCGTAGGTGGCGACCTTGTTGGTCGAGTAGATCGTGTCGAACTTCTGCTGTTGCGATAACTCGACGCCGTACAGCAACTCATGCTTCATGCCGAACAGCGTGGTCTTTTGCGTCAGTTCGAACAGGCCGTCCACGCCGTGATCCTGGCGAAAGCGCGTGCTCTGGTCGAGCGTCACCACAGGATGCGCCGCCGTCTTGATCGGCTCGAACGTGACGTAGTTCTTGCGTTCGAGCGAGAAGTCGTACGCGCGCACGGCGGTGTGCAACGACAGCGAATCGTTGAAGCGGTGGTCGAGCGACGCGGTCGCGCTCTTCGCGTCGATGTCGTTGTACGAGGCGTTGACCGCGTTGGACGAGCCGTAATACGTGTTGATCGGCACGTTGACCGGACGGCCGAGATAGGCGGGCAGGCCCTGATCGGAGGTGCGGCGATCGTGCAGATAATCGGCTTCGAGATTGATCGTGGTGTCGCGGTCGATGCGAAATTGCGCGGACGGCGCCACGGCCTGGCGATTCAACTGGAACTGGTCGCGAAAGCTGTTCGAGTTTTCGGCGGCGCCGGTAATGCGAAAACGCGCCGCATCGTTCGCGTTCCAGCCGAGGTCGAATTCGCCGCGACGCTCGCCTTCGGTGCCGAGCGTGACACCCACCGCTTGCTGCGGGTTCGCCGAGGGTTTCTTCAACACGCGGTTGATCAGCCCGCCCGCCGAACCGCGTCCATACAGCACGGCGGCCGGTCCCTTCAACACGTCGACGCGTTCGACGTTCGACAGGTCGCGGTAGTAGAGCGCATCGTCGCGAATGCCGTCGACGTATTGATCGGTCATGCTGTTGAAGCCGCGCAACGTGACCTGATCGCGCTGGCCGTCGCCGACTGAAAAGCCGACGCCCGGCACGTTGCGCAGTGCATCCTGCAACGAGCTCGCGTTCTGCTCGTCGAGCAGCGCGCGCGGCACGATATTGACGGTCTGCGGCACGTCCATCAGCGACATGGTGGTTCTGGTCGCGGTGTTCGACGTGCTGGTGTCGTACGAGCGGTCGGCGGCGGCCTTGACGGCGATGGCCGGCAGCGTGTTGTCGGCGGCGCCGGCGGCGGGTGCCGTCTCTTGCGCCATCAAAGGCTTCACACCGGCGAGGGACGTGGCGATCAGCAGTGCGCGGTAAATCTTCTTATTGACGTTCATGTTGACGTTCTTTGAGTCGGATCGGTGGCTGTTATAGGTTTGGGTTTTTAAGCGCGGCGAAGCGGCATGGCACGCGGGCAAACGCGCGCCGCGCGGCAAGGTAAGGGCCGCGAAATGGGTCAGGCAAGGCGCAGTGGGGATCCCCTGTTACTGTCGAATGAATTCGAAAATCGAAACGGCCGGGGCGCCGCTCGTCAGCGCGCGAAATGCGCGGGCGTGACATCGGCTGCCGCGGAATGGCATGTCGATGTGGGGATGGGAGATACAGCGGAAGCCGGATCAGTGCCCGGCTTGTAATATCTTGAAATTATAAACGAGAAGAATTCTCGATTGTGCGAAATGCATGGAGAACGTTGGTTTTTTGCAAGGTATGTTTCGGGTCGATGCGAGCAGAGAACGCGAACCGCCTTGCGTCCAATGCCACTGCGCGTGCGGCGCAGGCGCGGCGGCAACTCAATCCGCGTGACGCCGCGCACGTCCGCCCGGCCGTAATGCTGAAAGCAGCGGCCAGCCGAGATTGACGCCCAGACTCGCGACCACGATCAACGCCATGCCCGCGAGTTGCGGCAGCGACAGCGCCCGCCCATACACGAGCGCGTCGACCACGATGGCCGTCAACGGATAGACGAACAGCAGCACGGCGATGATCGGCGTGGTCAGCCTGGGCAGCGCGCCGTAGATCAGCACATACGAGAGCCCCGTATGCAGCACGCCCATGCCGATCAGCCAGAACCACTGCATCGCGCCGATGGGCTCGGCGGCGAGCGGTGCGATGAACGGCAGGCATACCACGCCGACCGCGCACTGCGCGAGCGTCAGCAGATGCGGCCGCAGCTCGCCGAGTCCCTTGGCGATCAACGTGACGCCCGCATACAGCACCGACCCCACCAAAGCCTCGCCGATACCGATCAGATAGCGCGTGTGCCCCTGCAGATTCTCGGTGGCCGCGACGCCCGACGCGAGCACGAGTCCGACGAAGGCGGTCGCGATCCAGCCGAGCCGGTCGGCGCCCAGGCGCTCCTTGAAGAGCGCCGCGCCGATCAGCACGACCCAGAACGGCTGCACGTGAAACACCACCGTCGCCACCGCAATGCTCGTGCGATGAATCGCATCGAAGAAACCGACCCATTGCGTGACCATCAGCACGCCGGAGATCAGCGCCAGCATGACCGTGCGGCGCGTGAAATGCGCGCGCGTGAAGAAGCCCTTCCAGGCGCAATACGCAGCGAGCGACAGGAAGCCGAACAGGCAGCGAAAGAACACCAGCGTCAGCGCGCCGAGCCGCGCTTCCTCGACGAACACACCGAGCGTGCCCATCAGAAGCCCGCCGCTCGCCAGCGTGATCGCGCCTTGTTGACGTGGGGAGAAGGACATGCGAAGCGGCCTCGGTAGACGTGGAATCACGAATATTGCGCGGCTTGCGTGGCTGTCACAAACGAATTAAATTGAGCAATTCCATAAGCCGGATTGATGAATCATGCACGCCGAATTCGACGTCGATTTGCTGCGCACCTTCGTCGCGGTGGTGGAAAACGGCAGCTTCACGAAGGCGTCGGTGTCGGTGCATCGCTCGCAGGCAGCGGTCAGCATGCAGATCAAGCGGCTCGAAACCATGCTCGGCACCACGCTGTTTGCGCGCAACACGCGCAATCTGTCGCTCACGCGGCCCGGCAACACGCTGCTCGAATACGCGCGGCGCGTGCTCGCGTTGCATGAGGAGGCGTGGTCGGCGATCGTGCGGCCGGAAGTGACCGGGCGCGTGGTGCTCGGCGCGCCGGACGATTACGTGTCGTCGCTGTTGTCGCCGGTATTGCGGCGCTTTTCGAATCTGTATCCGCATGTGGAGATCGAAATCGTCTGCGCGCAGAGCACGTCGCTCGCGCCCATGCTGGCCGATAACAGGATCGATCTCGCCTTCGTCACGCGCGACCGCAAACTGCGCGGCGAATTCGTGCGCAGCGAGCCGATGGTGTGGGTGGGGGCGTCGGTGGAGACGCCGGTGCTGGCGGTGTCACCGTTGCCGGTCGGACTGTACGAACCGGGTTGCGTGGCGCGTCAGCACACGCTCGCCGCGCTGGACGGCGCACGTATCCGCTATCGGGCCGCGTTCAGCAGCGCCAGTTTGATGGGCCTCGTGGCGACCGTGGACGCGGGACTCTCGGTGGTCGCGCTCACGCGTTGCAGCGTGCCGCCGCGGCTGGCGATTCTCGGCGAGGCGCAAGGCTTGCCGAAGATCGCTCCGCTGGAAATCGTGGTGGCGCGCAGCGCCAAATCGGACCGGCCCACGTGCGACTATCTGGCCGCGCAGATGGTGCAGGATCTGTCGCTGCGCACGCAGGCGCGCGGTTCGGCGGCGCCTGCGTAGGGCCACACACCACGCATCAGAACGCGATGTTGGTCCGCACCCCAACCACGAACGTATTGCGCAGCGGCTGCGCCGGGTCGTTCGGATTCTGACCGGCGCCCGCGTTGAACGTGTATTGCGCATCGGCTTGCAGCGTCCACCATGGAGCGACCTGATACTGATAGGTCGCTTCGAGCGCCGTTTCACTCGTGCGCACGCCGTACGGCCCGCCGCTGAATGCCCGGCTATCCTGGTCGAGTCCGTGCGTGTGATTGCCGACCTTGATGTAGGTGAGGGCGAGGCCCGCGCTGTCGTTGTCGCGTCCGGCGAACGGCGCTTTCAGCACGACGCCGAGGTTCGCCGCGAAGCTCACCAGGTTGCGGTCGCCCGGCGCGCCCATCACGCGGGCGAACACGCCGAGGCTGCGCGCCGCGTCCGGGCTCGGACGCCAGATCATCTGGTCGGCCACGGCGTAGAAGCTGCAGTCGCCGCGATGATTCGCGGCAGTGCCGGTGGAGGCCGGATTCGCGAGCGACAGTCCGGTGTTGTCGTAGCGTTGATCCGCGAAGCGGCCGTTGTTGTACCAGAGGCCGATCTTGTAGGTGCCCGGCAAACCGCCGCCGCTCGCGGCGGGCTTTCCGTCTTCCGCCGGCTGGTTGATCGCGTACTGCAACTCCCCGATGAACAGCGTGCCGTTATGCAGATTGAAGTTGGTGCCGCTCTTGTTGTTCGGATTGTTGCCGAGCGGGTCGCCGTCGAACACGCCGGCGAGCGCCGTCAACGAGGGCGTGATCTGGCCGCGCACGCGAACGCCGAGCGCCGACAGCGGGTAAGCGGGACCGCCTGACGGCATGTCGTACGAGGGCAGCGCGGGCCAGCCGAACATCGTGTTGAGGAAGAGCGCCGAATAGGTGCTCGCGATGAATTCCTGGTCGATGCTTTGCTGACCGATCTTCACGTCGACGCGCTTGTCGAGGAACGACTGCTGATACCACAACTCCCACAGGCGCGTCGTGCCTTCGGCTTCGATGCCGCTTGCCGTATTCAGCGTGCCGAGTTTGTCTGCGCTGAGATTGCGGCCGTGAATCTGCAACGCGCTGACGTTGAACTGGCCGCCGGGCAGGCCGAACGCTTCTTGTGTGTCGAGCTGAAGGGCCGCTGTGGTCACACCGTCGTAGGCTGCGCCGCGCGCGAGGCCGCCACGAAGGTTGCCGAGAATTTCGCTGGTCTCGGTGACGGTGAGCGTCACGCCGTACTTGCCGAGCCAGGGGCGCAAACCGCCCATATCGCCGAGCATTTGCTCGCGCTCCCAGAAACCGGCTGGTGGTTTGGTATCCGTCGCGTTGGCGTTGGCGTTGGCGTTGCGTTCGGCTTCGGCCGCTTCCGGCGCGGCGTCGGAGTTGGCCTGCGCCATCGCGGCGCCCGCTGTCAGCGATGCGCACGCAAAGGCCGTGTAAAGCGCGGCGCGCCGCATCGACGGTAGACGCGAACGGCGCGCGGCATGCTCGCGCAGCGAACCTGCGCGAGCCGTGAGTCCGCTGGATGAGGAGAGTTTCATCGGGATCCTTATTGGTATCGTATGGAGTGGTTCGAGCATCGGGGCGGTGTCTCCATGGGCCCGCGATGTGCCGCTTCCATTTGCCACGCCGGACTACAGCAGAAGGCGAGATCGTACTCATGCGTAATCGATGCGTCAACAAATGAGAACGATTCGCATCGAACTTGCCAAAGCGCAATTTTTTACCTTGACATATCGCGACTCAGCGGCCACTCATCGGCCACTCATGGGCCACTCGACGTGACTGAGCCCGAATGCGCGAGCGCATTGCCCGGCGTGGTCGCTTCGTATGAACCGGCGCGAGGCCAGGGTGTCGAACCGCGCGAGTACCCCAAAGTCCCAAGTCAGGAGAGACACATGAATAAGCGCAGCCTTTTGATTTCGTTGCTCGCGAGCGGCGGTTTGCTGATGAGCGGCGTGTCGAACGCGCAGCTGAATCTGAAGCAATTCGGCATAGGCGGCGGCGAGAGTTCGGCGGACGCGGGCGCGGCGTCGTCGGGTGGCATCTCGCAGTTGTTGCAAACCTACGTCGGCGCGAATCAACAGGTGCTGAGCGGCCAATCGAGTCTCGCGTCGGCGATGGGTTTGAGCAGTGCGGCAGGGCAAGCGCAACAGGCGGCGGGATTGCTGAGCGGCGGCACGCCGTCGGTCAGTCAATTGACGCAGGCGGGCAGCACGCAGCAGTCGTTGTCGCAAACGCTGACGCAGGCGTTGGCGAGCCGCGCGAGTGGCGGCTCGTCGGCGGCGCCGGTGAACAAGCAGGCGTTCACGGACGGCCTCGCGTCGCTCGGTAAAGGCGTGAGCCAGTATTCGAGCTTGCAGTCGGGGCTCGGCAGCATTGGGAAAATGAATCCGTCGTCGCTATTGCTGGCCGGCATGAATCCGCAGACCGCGCAGAGCGCGTCGTATATCGCGCAGTCCGCGCCGGGTCAGTTGCAATCGTTGATGTCGACGCTGAGCGCGGCGGTGCAGTTCGCGTCGAGCCACGGCATCAGCGTGCCGTCGATCGCGACCTCGGCGTTGCAAGGCGGCCAGTAAGGATAGGCCAGGCATGCGAGCGCCGCGCCGCGGCGGCGCGGCGCGAGCCGTGCGAAATCCTACGAAAACAGGCAGAGCGCGGTGCGCCGGGCGGCCTCGAAAAAACGGCTATGATCATCACCCGAAGCCGCGAGGCCGCATCCGGCCCACGCACGATTCACCCATGCCCAACACGCCAAACCCTACCGGGACCACGCCGATGTCAGACACAGTGAATCTGGAAAACTACTTCGCCCGCATAGGTTATCGAGGCCCGCGCGCGGCAACGCTGGAAGTGCTGCGGGACATCCACACGCTGCACCCGCGAGCGATCCCCTTCGAGAACCTGAACCCGCTCACGCGCCGCGCGGTGAAACTCGACCTCGCGTCGATCGAGAACAAACTCGTCACCGAGCGCCGCGGCGGCTACTGCTTCGAACAGAACGCGCTGCTGGCAAACGTGCTGACGCAGTTGGGCTTCAAGGTCACGCCGCTGCTGGGCAGAGTGCTCTGGGGGCGCGAGCCCGGCGTGATTCCCCCGCGCACGCACATGGTCTTGCGCATCGACATCGGCAACGAAGCGTGGATCGCCGACGTCGGCTTCGGCAGCGTCACGCTCACCGCACCGCTGCGTCTGAACGCGGGCCTCGCGCAGCCCACGCCGCTGGGCACGTTTCGCCTCGCCGACGCGGCGCATGGTTCGCTGTACCTCGAAGTGCTGACGCGCGACGAGAGCTGGTCGCGCGTTTATCGTTTCGACCTGCAGCCGGTCGAGTGGATCGACTACGAGACCTCGAACTGGTACACGTCCACGGCGCCGGATTCGATCTTCGCGAGCAACCTGATCGTGTGCCGCGTATTGCCCGAAGCGCGGCTCACGCTGCTCAACGATCTACTGAACGAACGCGCCCCGGACGGCCAGATCGTCAGCGAACGGCAACTCGCGAGCGCGGACGAACTCGCCGCTTGTCTGCGCGATCGCTTCGGCCTGAATACCGGCGGCATCGACATCGGCGAAATATTCGGCCGCGTGCGTACCCCGGCCAACAGCGCGTAACGAGCCGGGCATCGCCATGATCAAGCGCCTGATTCTCCACACAGCGGCCTGGCTGGTGTTCATGGGCGTGCTGTTGTTCGGCGCGGCCGGCACTTTCGCGTGGCCGGCCGCATGGTGGTATCTGATCGAGATGGGCGTGCTGAGCCTGTGGATCGGACTGTGGCTCGCGCGTCACGATCCCGGCTTGCTCGCCGAGCGCATGTCCGTGTTCGCGCAGCCGCAGCAAAGCCGCTGGGACCGTCTCTTTGTGACGAGCGCCGGCGTGGCGTGGTTCGGCTGGCTGATCCTGATGGGGCTCGACGCGATGCGCTTTCACTGGTCGGCGCCGTTGCCGGTGGCGCTGGTCAGTCTCGGTTCGTTGTGCGTGTTCCTTTGCATCTTCATGTGCCGCTTCGTATTCCGTGCGAACAGCTTTGCCGCGCCGGTCGTGAAGATCCAGGCGAGCCGCGGCCATAAGGTGATCGACAGCGGCCCTTACGCGTATGTCCGTCATCCGATGTATTCGGCCGCGCTGCTGTTTTTCATCGGCACGCCGTTGCTGCTCGGCTCATGGTGGGGGCTCGCCGTGGCGCCGGTCATGGCGATCGGACTCGGCTGGCGCGCGGTGCGCGAGGAGCGCATGCTGGCCGAGCAGCTCGACGGCTACGCCGACTACACCGCACGCGTGCGCTACCGTTTCGTGCCCTTCATCTGGTAACGCGGCGGTGCGCCATTCTTGCTCGCACTGCCCCTCGTGCACCAACCTGTCTAGACAAAGCGCACCGCGCTGACGCATGCAAGCGCATGCGTTCTCTGCTCATCATTGACTCGTCACTCCCAGCAAAGCCTTGTAACACTGCGCTTTCTAGGGGCTTACCCGATGATTCCGGCGATTCCACGCAAATTCTCTTGCGACGGTTTTTTGACTCATGCAGACTTGTCTATACAAATTAAGCAGCGGTTAAACATCCAGTTCGACGGTTTCCTCAATCAAAGGAGTTTCGACGTGAAAGTGAAGCGCACGACGTTAGCAAAAGCATTGATGGGCGCCGTTCTCGGCGCCGCGACGATTTTCGCGGCACCGGCCCAGGCCAAGGACTGGAAGACGGTGACCATCGCGCTCGAAGGCGGCTATGCGCCGTGGAACCTCACGTTGCCGGGCGGCAAGCTGGGCGGCTTCGAACCCGAACTGGTCGCGAATCTGTGCGAGCGCATCAAGCTGCAATGCAATCTCGTGGCGCAAGACTGGGACGGCATGATCCCCGGTCTGCAAGCCGGCAAGTTCGACGTGTTGATGGACGCGATCTCGATCACGCCCGAGCGTGAAAAAGTCATCGCGTTCTCGAAGCCGTATGCCGCCACGCCCGCCACCTTCGCCGTGACGGACGCGAAAGTGCTCGCCAAGGCCGCGCCCACCGCGGGCGTCGTCAAGCTGACGGGCGATCCCAAGACCGATCAACCCACCGTCGACGCGTTGCGCAAGCAGTTGAAGGGCAAGACCATCGGCATCCAGTCGGGCACGGTCTACACCAGGTTCATCAACGAAGGCTTCAAGGACATCGCCACGATCCGCGTCTACAAGACCTCGCCCGAGCGCGATCTGGATCTCGCGAACGGCCGCATCGACGCGTCGTTCGACGACGTGACCTACTACGCCGCCAACATCGACAAGAAGGAAACCGCGTCGATCCTGATGGCCGGTCCGAAGATCGGCGGCCCGATCTGGGGTCCGGGCGAAGGTCTCGCATTCCGCAAGCAGGACGCCGATCTGAAAGCGAAGTTCGACACCGCGATCAGCGCCGCGCTCGCCGACGGCACCGTCAAGAAGCTGTCCGCCAAGTGGTTCAAGACCGACGTCACGCCTTGATTCGCTGAACGTTCAGAGGTAGAGGCGGGCGCGGCATCGACAGGCCGCGCCTCGCTGGTTCGATCCGCCGTAACGGCTGAGGGGTAGGGAATGGCGCTGATAGAGATGCTCGGCTTCGGGCCGGAGGGCTGGGGCGGCGTGTTGCTGCTCGCGGCGTTGATGACGGTCGCGCTCACGCTGGCGGCGCTCGCCGTCGGCGCGGTGTTCGGCGCGCTGGTGGCGGCGGCCAAGCTGTCGCGGTTTCGCACGCTGCGCGTGATCGGCGACATCTACACCACGGTGTTTCGCGGCGTGCCTGAACTGCTCGTCATCTATCTGTTCTATTTCGGCGGCTCCACGCTCGTCACGACTGTCGGCCAATGGTTCGGCGCCGAAGGTTTTGTCGGCGTGCCGCCGTTCGTGATCGGCGCGCTCGCGGTCGGCATGATTTCCGGCGCGTATCAGGCCGAGGTGTACCGCTCGGCGGTGCTCGCGGTCTCGCGGGGCGAACTCGAAGCCGCGCGCTCGATCGGCATGCCCACGCTCACCATGGCGCGCCGCATTCTGATTCCGCAAGTGCTGCGTTTCGCGCTGCCCGGCATCGGCAACGTGTGGCAATTGAGCCTGAAGGATTCGGCGCTGATCTCCGTCACGGGGCTCGCCGAATTGCTGCGCACGAGCCAGGTGGCGGCGAGTTCCACGCATCAATACTTCACGTTCTTCGTGGTGGGCGGCGCGCTGTATCTGCTGATGACCGGCATCTCGAACCGCATTTTCAACCGCGCCGAAGCACGCGTGGGCCGGTCCTTCAAGCGCAACTTCGCGCGCAACTGACGAGGACGGACATCATGCATTTCGACTTCGACTTCCTTCTCGATACGCTGCGGCAACTGCTGGTGGCGGTGCCGACCACGCTCGGCCTGTTCTTCTGCTCGCTGATTCTCGGCGGCTTGCTTTCCCTCGTGATCGTCACGATGCGCGTATCGCCGCGTTGGCTGCCGAACCGCTTCGCACGCGCTTATATCCTGGTGTTCCGCGGCTCGCCGCTGCTGATCCAGATGTTCCTCGTCTACTACGGCATGGGTCAGTTCGGCGTGATTCGCGAGAGCTTCCTGTGGCCGGTGCTGCGCGAGCCATACCTGTGCGCGGTTTTATCGCTGGCGTTGTGCACCGCCGGCTATACGGCGGAAATCATTCGCGGCGGCTTGATGGCCGTGCCGGTCGGCCAGATCGAGGCCGGTTATTCGATCGGCCTGTCGGGCTTCGCGCTGCTGCGCCGCGTGATCGGTCCGATTGCGCTGCGCCAGTGCCTGCCCGCGTATTCGACCGAAGCGGTGCTGCTCGTCAAATCCACCGCGCTCGCGAGCCTCGTCACCGTGTGGGAAGTGACCGGCGTCGCGCAGCAGATCATTCAGCAAAGCTATCGCACGACCGAAGTATTCATCTGCGCGGCGCTGATCTATCTGTTCCTGAACTTCGTCATCGTGCGTCTGCTCGGCTACCTCGAGACGCGTCTGTCGCGCCATCTGCGCGCCGCGCCCGCGCAGGCCGCGCCGAGCCGGCCGGTTTCAGCCACCGCCGAAGCACGCCGCGCCGCGCCCTGAACGGCCGCCCATCCCGGATGAATCTGGAGAATCCCATGAACGCCACCGCACCCGTTGCACTTTCGGTCAAGAACATTCACAAGTCGTTCGGCGACCATCACGTACTCAAGGGCATTTCGCTCGACGCCCATCAAGGCGACGTGATTTCGATTCTCGGCGCGAGCGGCTCGGGCAAGAGCACGTTTCTGCGCTGCCTGAATCTGCTCGAAACGCCCGACGAGGGCTCGGTCGCGCTCGCCGGCGAGGAACTGAAAATGAAGCGCCGCGGCGACGGCAAGCTGCAACCGAGCGATCGCCGTCAAGTCGACCGGGTGCGCTCGCAACTCGGCATGGTGTTCCAGAACTTCAATCTCTGGTCGCATATGACGGTGCTGGAAAACCTGATCGAAGGCCCGATGCGCGTGCAAAAACGCAGCCGCGCCGAGTCAGTGGAAGAAGCCGAGGCGCTGCTCGCGAAAGTCGGCCTCGCGGAAAAGCGCGGCCACTATCCGGCGCATCTGTCGGGTGGTCAGCAGCAGCGCGTGGCGATCGCGCGCGCGTTGGCGATGCATCCGAAAGTGATGCTGTTCGACGAGCCGACCTTCGCGCTCGATCCCGAACTGGTGGGCGAAGTGCTGCGCGTGATGCGCTCGCTCGCCGAGGAAGGCCGCACCATGCTGGTCGTCACGCATGAAATGGGTTTCGCGCGGCACGTGTCGAATCGCGTGATGTTCCTGCATCAAGGCCAGGTGGAAGCCGACGGCACGCCCGACGAAGTCTTTGTCGAATGCAAGTCGGACCGCTTCCGGCAATTCGTGTCGAGTCATCAGGACCGCACCACCAACTGATCCGCAGCACTTGGCTACCTTACCGCGCAGAGCACCATCATGGCCGTGATCCGTTCCGATCGTCCTCTCGACTGGGCTCAGGTGGCGGCCATCGCCGCCGGCGAGCCGCTCGAACTTTCCGGCGACGCCCGCGCGCGCATCGCGGCGGCGCGCGTGCTCGTCGAACAGATCGTCGAGCGCGGGATTCGCGCCTACGGCGTGAACACCGGCGTGGGCGCGTTGTGCGACGTGATCGTGTCGCCGAGCGAACAGCGCACGCTGTCGCGCAACATTCTGATGAGCCACGCGGTCGGCGTGGGCGCGCCGCTCGGTGTCGCCGAGACGCGCGCGATCATGGCCGCGGCCGTCAACAACTTCGCGCACGGGCATTCCGGCATCCGCCTGGAAGTCGCCGATCAACTGGTCGCCTTGCTCAACGCGGATTGTTTGCCCGAGGTGCCGGCATTCGGTTCCGTCGGCTATCTGAGCCATATGGCGCATATCGCGCTGGTGTGTATCGGCGAAGGCCATGTACGTCATCGCGGCGAGCGGCTCAAGGGGCGCGACGCGCTGCAACGGCTCGGCCTCGAACCGCTCGTGCTCGAAGCCAAGGAAGGGCTGAGCCTGATCAACGGCACGCCGTGCGTGACCGGCCTCGCGGCGTTGGCGCTCGCGCGCGCCGCGCGTTTGCTCGACTGGACCGACATGGTCGCCGCGATGAGCTTCGAGAACTTGCGCGGCCAACTCGCGGCTTTCGCCGAGGATTCGCTCGCACTGCGCATTTCGCCGGGGCTGAACCTGGTCGGCGAACGCATGCGCGCGGCGCTCGCCGACAGCGGCATTCTCGCGGCGGTGGTCGGTCATCGCACGCAAGACCCGCTGAGCATGCGGACCATTCCGCACGTGCACGGCGCGGCGCGCGACGTGCTGGCCGCGACCGCGGTCGTGGTCGATCGCGAACTCGCGTCGATTACCGATAACCCGATCGTCGCCGGCACGCCCGAGGACCCGCGCGTCTATTCGCAGGCGCATGCGGTGGGCGCGTCGATCGCACTCGCGATGGACAGCCTCGCCACCGCGATCGCGCAAGTCGCCGCGATGGCCGAGCGGCGTCTCGACCGTCTGGTCAATCCGCTCGTCAGCGGCTTGCCGGCTTTTCTCGCCGAGCCGGGCGGCACCTGTTCCGGTTTCATGATCGCGCAGTACACGGCGGCCTCGCTGGTCGCGCAGAACCGGCGTCTCGCGATGCCCGCGAGTCTCGACGGCGGCATCACGTCCGGCCTGCAGGAAGACCACCTGTGCCATGCCACGCCCGCCGCGCTCAAGGCGCTGGAGATCGTCGACAACGCCGGGCGCATCGTCGCGATCGAGTTGCTGGCGGCGGCGCAGGCCTACGATCTGCAACGCGTGGACGCGCCGCGCGCGCCGCATACCGACGCGCTGTGGCAACGCGTGCGCCGCGTCGTGCCCACCTACCGCGACGACCGGCCGCTCGCGGACGACATGAGCATTGCGTTTCGCATGATCGCCGACGAGGCGCCGCCGCCGCTGCCGAACCCGGGTAACATTGGGCCCCGGCCGGTTACCTCCGGGCGCGGCCCGGAGCTTGCTGTGCTGGTGAAGGTGGCGAACGTGGCGAGTGTGCCGGATACAGGCAAGCTCGACGCAAGCGCGCATGGCGCGGCCAATGACGCAACCACGGCCCCAATCATGAACGCGCCCAACCACGGGCCAACCGTCGCCCGCGAGGCGTGATGCAGACATCCGGTGAGCGGGCTACCCGCCTGCGAACCGGCGAAAGTGGACAATCCAAACACACCGTGTACTACCCGCGTACCACCCACGAGGTCGACGTGAACACTATTACAAACACAAACGCGCAAACCGCAGACACGCAGGACCGCCTTGATGGTCCCGATCGCAGCCCGGAGACACCCGCGAAGGCGATGCCCGCCTACGAGCAGATCAAGCGCTACGTGATCAGGCGCATCAGTGAAGGCGACTGGAAGCCGGGCGGCCTGATTCCATCGGAAACGGAGCTGGTCAAGGAATTCGGTGTTGCGCGCATGACCGTGTCGCGCGCGCTGCGCGAGTTGACGACCGAACGCGTGCTTACGCGCGTGCAAGGCTCGGGCACCTTCGTCGCGCCGCAACGCTACGAATCGACGGTGCTGGAAATCCGCAATATCGCCGACGAAATCGCCGCGCGCGGTCATCGTCATTCGGCCCGCGTGCTCACGCTCGAACCGAGCGACGACCCGCAAGCGCTCGAAGCGCTCGGACTCGCGAGCGGCCCGGCGTTTCACTCGTGCATCGTGCACAGCGAGGAAGGCGAGCCGATCCAGTACGAGGACCGCTACGTGAACCCGAAGGTATTCCCCGACTACCTGCAACAGGACTTCACCGTCGAGACG
The DNA here is from genome assembly GCF_049177125.1 of Paraburkholderia sp. DD10. Classification (NCBI taxonomy): domain Bacteria; kingdom Pseudomonadati; phylum Pseudomonadota; class Betaproteobacteria; order Burkholderiales; family Burkholderiaceae; genus Paraburkholderia; species Paraburkholderia sp. DD10. Next base: position 1,005,340 of record NZ_CP185392.1, read on the forward strand.
CCGAATCACTACATGGTGCGGCTCGCGCCGATCCAGCGGGCGGAGTTTCGCATCTACGCGCAAAAACCCGACGCTTATGTGCGGCGGCATCTGCTGATGGATATCGGCGAGCCGTGCTTGCAGCTATGGCGCCGCACATGGGTGGGCGACGATGTGGCGACCTCGGTGCAGTTGTGGCATCCGGCGTCGCGGTTTCATCTGGCGGGGAACGTATAGAGCGGGTTGGCGCGGATTGATATGTCGTGCCGTCAACCTTGACGCTGCGACATATCCGGCGAAAACCGGCAGCCCAGCCGATAGCGCGAGCCCGGATGCACGAAACGCGCGAACGTCACCGCCACGCCGCTCGTCCAAGTGCGGCGCATCAGCGTGAGGCACGGTTCCTCAGCACGGATTTCGAGCAGATCCGCTTCGGCGCGCGTCGGCAGACCCGCGTCGACCACATGCTCGACGTCGTGCGCCGGCACGGTCTCGAACAGATACTCCGACGGCCTGATCGTCGAAAAATCCTGCTGCAAAAAATCCGGCGCGGTCGCGGGATTCACATAGCGATCCTCCAACTGCACCGGCAAGCCGTTCTCGCGGTGCACGCAAATCACATGGAACACCGAGGCGCCCGGCGCGAGGCCCAGCGCATTCGACACCATCACCGAGGCCGTTTCGCGTTGCGACAGCCGTGTGTCGTAGCTGTACTCGTGGCCGCGCGAGCGGATCTCGTCGCCGATATGCGCGATCATCAGCAGCGTCGATTGCGGCTTGCTTTGCGCGACGAAGGTGCCGACGCCGGATACGCGCGTGACGAGCCCTTCGTCCGCCAGCTCGCGCAGCGCGCGATTCACGGTCATGCGCGACACGCCGAGCGTCGCGACCAGATCCAGTTCGGAAGGCAGGCGGTCGCCCGCTTGCCGCGCGCCCGATTCGATGATCGCGCGGATATGGTGTTTCACCTGTTCGTAGCGTGCGGCCGGCGCGTCGTCGGCGGGGCGCGTGGATCGGGCGGCGCGCGTGGTTCCCGTCGCGCCCGTGGCTTTCGGCGACGCGGCGGGCGGCGGCTTGTCGTGGGCTCGGCTGCGAACGGTGGAGGACATCGGCGTTCTCGCGCTACCGTCCGCGTGACGCTTGCGCGGGTGCCAATTCGCGCGCGCTCATAGCGGCTCCACGTCATCGGGACCGCGTGTCCAGAAGGCGTTGCGGTCGAAGTAGTTTTGCAGGAACTGCCGCAAGCGCGGCTGCCCGGCGTCGTGAAAGACTTCGCGCGGTTTGCCTTGCACGGCGATGCGGCCTTGATCGATGAACATGACCTTGTCGGCGACCTGCGCGGCAAAGCCCATTTCATGCGTGACGACGGCCATCGTCATGCCGTCGCGCGCGAGCTGCTTCATCACTTGCAACACTTCGCCCACCAGTTCGGGATCGAGCGCCGAGGTCGGCTCGTCGAACAGCATGATGTGCGGCTCCATCGCCAGCGCTCGCGCAATCGCCACGCGTTGCTGCTGACCGCCCGAGAGTTTCGCGGGGTACGCATCGCCTTTATGCGCGAGGCCGACCGTTTCGAGCATCGAATTCGCGCGGCGGCGCGCTTCGTCGCGTGAAAGATGACGCACGCGCAGGAGCGCTTCCGTCACGTTGCCGAGCGCCGTCATGTGCGGCCACAGATTGAACTGCTGAAACACCATGCCGACGTTGCGCCGCACGCGATTGATCTCGCCCTGCGAGGCGCGCACGCGCTTGCCGCTGCGCTCGCTGTAGCCGAGCAGTTCGCCTTCGATGCGCACCTCGCCGTGGTCGTAGGTTTCGAGCGCGGCGAGGCAGCGCAGCAGCGTACTCTTGCCCGACCCCGACGGGCCGATGATGCAGACCACTTCCGAGCGGGCGATCCGCAGGTCGACGCCGCGCAGCACCTCGACTTCGCCGAAGCGTTTGCGCAGATCGCGCACTTCGATCAGCGGCGCGCCGCGCGACGTATCGGCGGCAGCGGTGGAGGCGGAGGAGGGCATGTCGGCGATGGCGTTCATAAGGTGGTCCCGATTGCGTTCATGCCATGAAGCGTGCGATGCGGCTTTCGGCCCACATGCCCGCGCGCGACGTGAGTTCGACCAGCGCGAGATAGCACACGCACAGCACCAGCAGGGTTTCGACGAAGGCAAACGTGGCCGAGCCGATGGCGGTCAGCACGAACGTGAGTTCGGGCACGGTAACGATCGACAATACCGCCGTTTCCTTGCTCAGCACGATGATCAGATTGGTCAGTGCGGGCACGATCAGCACGAGCATTTGCGGCACCTGAATGCGCAGGACGGCTTGCCAGCGCGTGAGGCCGAGACACGCGGCCGCTTCCAGATGACCGGGCGGCACCGATTGAAAGCCGGAGCGGAACGCTTCGGCGAAATACGCGCTGCCGTAGAGGCCCAAGCCGAGCACGCCGGCCGTCATCGGTTCGAGCGTGAGGCCGAAGGACGGTCCGCCGTAGTAAAGCAGAAACAGTTGCACGAGAAAGGGCGTGCCGCGAAACAGTTCGATATGGAGGCGCAGCAGGCCACGCACCCAGCGTCCGCAAAAGAGTTGCAGCACGGCGATCAGGAAGCCGATCAGCATGCCGATCGCGACGCCCGCGGCCCACGTGCCGAGCGTGGTCGCGAGGCCGGCGGCGATCGGCTGGAGGTTGTGCGTGATGACGGTGGGGTCGAGCGTTTGCATGGTTTGCTTTCGATCTCGGGCTCAGGCTCGCTGCAAGCGATATTCGGCGGCATGCGCGATGAGCGCGAGCGCACCGCAGATCACGAAGTAAATCAGCCCGGCGGCCAGATACGCTTCCAGCGGCCGATAGGTACTGGCGGCGATGTTCTGCGCGGTGCGCGTCAATTCGGCCACGCCCACCACCGAAATCAGCGACGAAGCCTTGATCAGCAGCACCATTTCGTTGACGAGCGACGGCAGCGTCAAGCGAAACGCTTGCGGCACCAGAATGCGCCGCAGCATGTCGAACGGCGAAAGCCCAAGCATGCGCGCCGCTTCCAGATGGCCCGGCGGAATGCTGAGAAAACCGCCGCGCAGAATCTCGGCGATATACGACGCGGAACACAGCGACACGGCGCTGATCGCGGCCACCACCGGCGACACGTTGATGCCCGCGAACGGCAGCAGGTAGTACACCAGCAGCAGTTGCACCAGCATCGGCACGCCGCGAAAGAAGAACACATAAGCGCCGCCGAACATGCGCGCCGCGCGGTTCGTGGAAAGCCGCGCGGCACACACGCCGACCGCGACGAAGAAACCGATCAGCAGACCCGTCAGCGAAATGCCGATGGTGGCGAGCGCCGCATGCAACAGCAGCGGCAAGCCCTGGACGAAGACGGTTGTGCTGAGCATGAACGTCGCACTCGCTGGAACGGGGAGGGCGATGCGGCCTGTGGAAAAGCGCGCATCGCCTGCATCGAAACGATGGTTCGGGGGCCGTCAATAGTTCGGCGTGGGCATCGTACTTGGCGCGTCCATCGCGACGCCGAACCATTTCTTCTGCAAGGTCGCGAGGCGCCCGTCGTTGTGCATCTTCACGAGCGCGGCGTTGAAGGCGTCGGCGAGCGGCTTGCTGTCCGCGTCTTTACGCAGGCAGTAAGCAAAGTACACTTTCGCGCCGAACGGCGGCTGCACCACGGCGAACGTTTCGGGACGTTGCTTCGCCACATACGCGATGTTGGTCATCGAGTTCGCGACCGCCGCGATCCGGCCGGCGGCGAGATCGGCGTAAGCCTGATTGTTGTCGACGTATTCGCGGATTTCAGGCGGCTTCGGCAAGGTGGCGACGTAGCTCTTCAACTGATCGAGTTGCGCCGAGCCCTTGCCCGCGCCGACCGTCTTGCCCGCGATGTCCGACGATTGCTTGACCGAAGCATCGTTGGCGCGCTTGAGCAGCGCGTCGGTGGCGTCCGCGATCGGCAGCGTGTACGTGTAGCGCTCCATGCGCGCCTTCGTGACCGTGAGGGGTCCGCCCACCATGTCGAACTTGCCCGCTTCGAGACCCGGCAGCACGCTCGGCCACGGCAGGTCGATGAAGCGCACCTTCACGCCCAGTTCCTTGCCGACCTCGGCGAACAGATCCTTGTTGAAGCCCGCTTGCTGGCCGTTTTCGAGGAAGTCGAACGGCGCGAACTGCATCTCGGTGCCGACCACCAGTTCGCCGGCTTTCTTTACTTTGGCGAACTGGTCTTCGGCGTGGGCCGCGACGCTTGCCGCGCACAACGCCAGCATGACCAAACGACACTTCCAGCCTGCAAGGATGCTCATGAGATTCTCCGGGTGGCAAAGCGGTGTCGCGCGAAAGCGGTCCGCGAACGGGCACGGCGCGAGTCATGCGAGGCAGTATATACCGCGTTTTTCGCACGAAACAAATAAACGCGCGAGTAGAGAAAAGCCCTTACGTGAAGCGCTGCGAAGCAACTTGCGGGTGTGCTTTTGGCGGTATATACAACTGGGATGCGCGAGGCGCGCGAACTTGCGGTACCTCTTGCGGCACCCCGTTCGCGCCGCGCATTGAGCAGTCGAATCGACCGGCCTTTCATGGAGTAACGCGATGCCTGTGACCCGCATTCCGATCATCGATTTCGCCGGCGTTCGCGCGGGCGATCCGCAGGCCTTGCAGCGCGCCGCGCGGGAAATCCGTGAAGCGTGCACGACCATCGGCTTCTTCTACATCGTCAATCACGGCGTGCCGCAAGCGACGATCGACGCAGCCGCGCAGGCGGCGCGCACGTTCTTCGCGTTTCCGGTGGAGACCAAGCGGCGCGCGGCGGTCAATCATCGGCATCGCGGCTTCAATGCGCTCGGCGACGCGACCATGTATCAGGCCACGCGTCCCGACTATAAAGAGTTCTTCAGCATCGGCCTCGAATTGCCGGAGGACGATCCCGACGTGCTGGCCGGCCAGGCGCTGCGCGGCCCGAACAACTGGCCCGACTTCATGCCGGAATTGCGTCCCGCGTTGTATGGCTACTATGAAGCGGTCGGGGCGTGCGGCGCTGATCTGCTGCGCGCGGTGGCGGTGAGTCTCGGCGTCGACGAACAGTTCTTCGCGCCGCGTTATACGAAGCGGATGCAGCGCACGCAGATGGTCTACTATCCGCCGCAGCCGCCCCAATCGGATGCGGATCAATTCGGCGTCGCGCCGCATACCGACTACGGCTGCATCACGCTGCTCTGGCAGGATCAGGTGGGCGGCTTGCAGGTGCGTGAAATCGCCAACGACACATGGGTGGAGGCGCCGCCGATCGAAGGCAGCTTCGTCGTGAACGTCGGCGATCTGCTCGCGCGCTGGACCAACGACCGCTTCCGCTCCACGCTGCATCGCGTGATCAATGCGTCGGGGCGCGAGCGCTATTCGATCGCGACGTTCTACGATCCGACCTACGGCGCGCGGGTCGATCCGCGCGAGCTCGGCACGAGCGAGGCCGACCTGAAGTATCAGCCGGTTGCGGCAGGCGACTATATCCTCGGGCGCATCAACGATTCGATGGGTTATCGGAAGAAGCAGGCACGCGAAGGAACGCAAGGAACCACTGCATGACGGATAACAGCAGGGAAAACAGCGGGACAAACAGCGGGACGCACAGCGGGACACACAGCGCGGCGCCGCTTGCCGCGACACTCGATGCACTGCGCGCCGCGCTCGGTGACGATGCGGTGCGCGTCGGCGCAGAGATCGGCGAACGCGCGCTCACCGACTGGACGCGCCACGATCCGACGCGCCCCGCCGCGTTGCTGCTGCCGCGCAGCACGGAAGAAGTCTCGCGCGCGCTGGCGATCTGCCATGCGGCGCATCAACCGGTGGTGCCGCAAGGCGGCATGACCGGTCTCGCGGGCGGCGCGATTGCACGCGCCACGGATATCGCGTTATCGCTCGAACGCTTGAGCGGCGTCGAGGAAGTCGATGCCGCGTCGGCCACGCTCACGGTGCGCGCCGGCACGACCTTGCAAGCCGCGCAGGAAGCGGCCGCCGAAGCCGGCTTCGAACTGGCGCTCGATCTCGGCGCGCGCGGCTCGTGCCAGATCGGCGGCAATCTGGCGACCAACGCGGGCGGCAACCGCGTGGTCCAGTCGGGCACCGCGCGCGATCAGGTGCTCGGGCTGGAAGTGGTGCTCGCCAATGGCGACGTGCTGACCTCGCTCGGCAAGATGGTCAAGAACAATACCGGCTACGACCTGAAACATTGGTTCATCGGATCGGAAGGCACGCTCGGCATCATCACGCGCGCGGTGTTGCGGCTCCATCCGCGGCGCGCGGCGCGTCACACGGCGCTGGTCGCGCTCGACGGGTACGACGGCGCCGTGAACCTGCTGCGCCGTCTGTCGACGCGTTTCGGCAACGACATCGGTGCATTCGAGATCATGTGGCCGGACTTCTACGATTTCGGCGTGAAGCTGACGGGCACGCGCTCGCCGTTCGCCGACCCGCATCCGCTTTATGCGCTGATCGAACATGCGGGCTTCGATTCAGGCGACGACGGCGAACGTTTCGCCGCCGCGCTGACCGACGCGCTCGACGCCGGCGCGATCCGCGACGCGGTGATCGCGCAGTCGGTGGCCGATGCGCGCGCGCTGTGGGCGATTCGCGAGTGCACCGCGGAGTTTCCGGTGCGGCTGGATGCGATCAACTTCGACGTGAGCCTGCCGATCGGCGAGATCGGCGCGTTCGTCGACCGTTGCCGCGCGGCGCTCGATCGGCAATGGCCGGGCAACGTGGCGTATTTCTTCGGGCATATCGGCGATTCGAATCTGCATGTCACCGTCGACGGCCATTCGCTTGCCGGCGTCGAGCATCACGCCGTGTATGCGTTCGTCTACGAGATGCTGCGTCCGCTGCGCGGATCGGTGTCGGCGGAACATGGCATTGGCTTGCTCAAGCGCGAGTTTCTGCCGATTTCGCGTTCAGCCACGGAACTGGCGGCGATGGCCGCGATTAAACATGCGCTCGACCCGCACGGCATCCTGAATCCGGGCAAGCTGTTTTGAGCGCGGCGCGAAGGTACGCGCATGCGCGCGAATATGCGCGAATATGCAATTTACTGCGGCGCGGTGTCGACGTGCGCCAGCAACTCGCGAGCGTAACGCCGGTAGAGCCAGGAGAGCGAAGCCGCCACCAACACGACCAACGATACATTCAGCAGCGCCTCGACAACGCTGAGGGACTTGCTCGAATAGTCGTTCGGCATGGACACGCCCAAGGCGATGCCCACGAGTACGGCTACGACGATAAGCGGCAGACAGGCGACGACGCCGACACCGAACATGTTCCAGACATGCCCGCGGCTGTCGCGCCATGCGGCGCGCAGCGTGAGGCGGCCGCCGAGCGCAATGGACGGGTAAAGCAGGATCAGCCGGAAAGACACGAACAGACAGATCGCGATCACAGGCAGATAGACGAGGCCCGCCAGCTTGAACCCGCGCGTGGCGGTGTAGGTGAGCCCCATCGCCGCAAGCACGATCAGCATGCTGGCGAGCCACACCGCCAGATAACGGCCGAGCGGCTTGCCATTCAGCGGCATGAGCGGGTTCGCGCCTTCGCCGAGCAGCACGAAGCGATGCACCTTGATCGTCAGCACGCTGGACACCACCATCTGCAACGCGAAAAAGCCCAGTGAAAGCAGCGCGTGGCCGAGTAGCGCGGCCGGGGCCACAGCGCCCGCGGCGTTCGACGGCCGCTGGCCGATCAGCAGCGAAGTACAGGCGAACACCGCCCAAACGCCGACGAACAGCCACGGCATCTGCGTGACGGCTTGCCACGAACTGATCCATCCTTTCTTGACGCAGGCCCCGAAGGTCAACTGTTCCATCGTTGAGTGCCCGCATATTAACCAAAGTATTTTCAAATGCGAGCTTTAGTCGTCGATGCGAATACCCGCGATGATTTTTCAATTGCCAGTCGGGAAAAATCAACAAAGGCGTAGCCGAAATATGACCGTGACACGCACAACGGCATCAGCAAGGACGGGACGGGCGACACCGGCGCCACCGATACGCTGCGGCTCGCGCTCCACGGCACACGGCAAGATTCGACGACCGGCGCGCAGGTCGAGGCCGTGCGCGCCGTTCATTCGGAGATGCTCACTTCGCAAGCGGCGCGATCGGAATCATCCACGGGAACACATACGCCTGCAGCATCGCGATCAGGCCGATCACCGCGGCCCCGGCAATCGAATGAAAGAACACGGTTCGGAAGATCGGCCCCAACGCGAACGAGCGCTCCTTCGGATCGTCGTAGCAGGCCGCGCACGCCACCATGATGGATTGAGCGTCGATCATCTTGCCCATCACGCCGCCGGTCGAGTTGGTCGCGACGATCAGGATCGGATTGAGGTTCAGTTGCTGCGCCGTGATGCGCTGCAGGCTGCCGAAGAGCGCGTTCGACGCCGTGTCGGAACCGGTCAGGAAGACCCCGAGCCAGCCCAGGTACGCCGCGAAGAACGGGTAGAGAAATCCCGCGTTGGTGAACGCAAGACCGAGGACCGCGTCGGTGCCCGAGTAGCGGGTCAGGAATCCCAGGCCCAGCACCTGAGCGATCACCAGCACCGGAATCTTCATCCGGTGCATGGTCTGCATGAAGGCATCCTTCCATTGCGCCGCGTTCAGCCTGAGCACGAGGCCGGACAGGATCGCCGCCACGAACACGCCCGTGCCGGCGGCGGACAGCCAGTTGATCATGAAGCGGGCCGCTTCGGGTTTCGCGTTGACGGGCGCGACGGGCGGCATGCGCTGCACGAGGTTATGCAGCGCCGGCATGTCCCAGACCGGAAGCGACAGCGACCCGCTGAACTTCGAGCCGAGCAGCGTGGTGCTGAAGGTGATTCCCGCGAACAGGTTGTTGAGGAATTTCTTGAACTCCGGCACGCCCCAGAGCGCGCAGCAGGCGATCAGAATCACCCACGGCATCCACGCATAGGCGGTTTCGGCGGCCGAGTATTTGTATTTCCATTCGCTCGTGTCGGTGGTTGCGGCGGCCGTGGTCTTGCCGGCTTGCGCGAGTGCTTCACGCTCGGAGCGCAGCAAAAAGCGGGTCTTGGGATGCCAGATGAAGCGCAGGAACAGCGCCGTGCAGATCACCGAAAAGACGCCCGATACCACGTCGGTCATCAGGTGCAGTGCGTTGGTTCCCGACGCGAAGAACTGCATCAGCGCGAACGACCCGCCCGCGCATAACATGGCCGGCCAGACTTCGAAGACTTCCTTCCAGGTTCCGCCTTCCATCTTCACGAACGTGGCGACCAGCCAGAAGGGCACGAAGATCGAGACGAACGGCAACTGGTGACCCGCCATGGCGGAAAGCGTGACCTGATCGAGGCCGCTCACGGCCGCCAACGTCACGATCGGCGTGCCGATCGCGCCCCAGGCGACCGGGGCCGTGTTGGCGAGCAGGTTCAGCACGGCGGATTGAAACGGCTTGAAGCCGAGGCCCACCATCACGGCGCCCGCGATGGCGACCGGCGTGCCGAACCCCGACGTGCCTTCGATGATCGCGCCGAACGAAAAAGCGATCAGCACGCATTGCAACCGCCGGTCGAACGAGATATGGACAATCGATTCCTTGACGATTTCGAATTTGCCCGTCACGACGCTCATCGTGTAGAGGAACATGGCCGCCAGCACGATCCAGATGATGCCCAGAAACCCCGACAGCGAGCCGAGCGCGAAGGCCGAGACGGCCGATACAACCGGCATCCTGAAGACCAGACACGACACGGCGAAAGCGGCGATGACGCCGAAAAAAGCCGCGTAGGGCGCGGAGATGCCCAGGTGCACGTTGCCCTGGGTGTCGCGGTGGCGGTGCAAGGCGATGAAATAGAGCAGCGTCAGGATCGGAATCGCGGCAACGAGCGTGGAAAGGAATGCATTGCCTAACGGGTTATAGGTCTGCTGGTACATGGCGTCTCCCTTTTGGTATTAGGGTTCGGGACTATTCGCGCGGCGTGAAGGCCCGATCATGCGCCAGAACAACGCAAACCGGCTCAGGAGGGCCGGCAGCCGATTCACGGCTGCCGCATTGAGGTATAGCGGGGGCAGCCGTCGATTTCAAGGTTGGGAGCGCCGTGGGCGGTCAATGCGCGTTCAGATACCTCGCGATGACCGGGTAAACATCCACCGCCGCATGCTTGCCGAAGATGCAGTCGATGTGCCCATAGCCGGGAATCAGATGCCGCTCGTAAGGCTGCTCCGGGAATTCCCTTGTCAGCAGGTCATAAGTGAGTTGGGTGCTCTTCGGCAGATAGGTTTCGTTGCGATCGCCGTGGATAAATCCGATCGGCATACGCATGCCTTCCAGGCCTTTTGCGCCGTTCGTCCCGCTGAGGTAAATGGCTCGCCCTTCGGCGTCGACGACTTCGCCTGCCCGCGCCATCGCGGCCAGATGCCTGAACAGCTCGACGTCGTGCATGCCGAACAATTCCTGCAGATTCGAATGCAGCAATTCGTTCAGTTGCGCGTGTTCATAGAGCAAGCCGTACAGGAACGTGGAGCGGTGACAGATGGCGTTGCCGCAACCTTCGTCGTGATCGATCGGGTAGAGCCGCAAGGCTTCGTCGAACAGATTGTGCGGCCACTTTTTGTGCTGCGTATAAGCCGTCAGATCGGACACGCCGAGATGCTGGATGAGGTCGGGAATATGCAAGCCAGCCTTGATCCGTTGCAGGGTGCCCGGCACCGGATGCGCCGACACCTGCGAAATGACCGCCGAGCGCACGCCTTCGAGTCCGTACAGCAGCGACATGCTCAACGCGAGGCCGCCGAGGCAATGGCCCAGCACCTGGATGTTCGGCGCGCCGGTCAACTCGCGCACCCTGGCGACGGCGGCCGGAATGTCCTCGCGCGCGACCTGGTCGACGTTGGTCGGCACCAGCACGCTCGGCATTTCGATGCTGACGCGCAGATCGACGAGCCATACGTCGTAGCCGGCCGCGCATAGATATTCCACCAGGTTGGTGGCGATCAGATCGGTCGAATAGATGCGGCTCGATACGCCGGAGCCGTGGATCAGCAGCAACGGACGCGCTTCCTTGTTGGCGTGGTCCAGATAGCGCGTGAGTCTCAGCGTCGTGCCATCGGGCGTATCGAAGAAGAACAGTTGCGGCGCCGGCGCGCGCAAGGGCCGCTTCGTGCGCGGCTTGGCGTTCGGATCGAAAAACTGTAGCGGCGCGGCCACGCCGCCGTATTCGGTGAACAGCACGCCCGCAAAAAACTTGCCGAACTTCAGTGTCCATTCGAGGCGGGTCGTCAAATCGGGCGCGTGAGTGACTTCGAGCGTGCGTTGCTGCTTGAGGAAATTCTCCGGCGTGATGACGAGCGTCGCCTTGCCGATCACGGGTGCATCCGCTTGCGCCGAGCCGCGAATCTCGGCGTACAGCGTGTTGGTCTGCTCCCATAGATTCAGCGGCGAACTGCGCGTGATGATCTTCTGCCCGCTCAGATAGTACGTTTTGCCTTCGGTGGCATTGAGCGTCATGCGGTAGTTCATGTTGCGTTCGTCGACATCCGCCGGATCGACGACGAACAGATTGAAGGTGCCGTCGGTGATCGTCATCGGTTGCGCCGAGAGGGCGGGGCAGGTCAGCGTGCCGGCCGTCTGCGCCAGATGCTGCGGATTGACGAGCATGTCGGCGAGATCGTCCGATTCCACGGTCAGCGTGAATTCGATCGGGCTCGTGGCCGCCTCGCCCGCGACGGCCGGCGTATAGGTGCCCACCATCGTTTCGGTGAAGCGCAGGCCGATGCGCTGCGGCGCTGGCACGGCGGCCCCGCCCTTCGACTCGTAGTCGATCGTCCAGCCTCGCGAGGCGGCGAGCAGCGCGCAATTGCGTTCGGCCAGCGCCGAGATCGTCAGCAGCGGATTCACGCCGAGCGACATCGGCATCACGGCGCCGTCCATCACGAAGAGGCCCTCGTGCACCGCGTCGCCGGAGGCGCCGCTAAACACCCGGCCCATGTGATCGACCACGCCGTGTGCGGCGTCCTCGCCCATGCCGCAGCCGCCGAGCGGATGAACGGTGACGGTGCGGTTGTCCATGAAGTCCGTCGAAATGGGATTGCGCAGATACTTGCCGCCGAGCGGCGCCGTCGCCTGCTTGAGGGTGGCCTCGATCGTTTCGAAGATCGGCTGCTTGCCGGCGTTTTCCCAGGTGATGCGCGCGCGGCCGTTGTCGTCGATGCCGATGCGGCCGCTTTCGTCGTCGTGCGCCATCACGAGGTAGCTTTGCGTGTGGTTGAGCGCGCCGTGATACGGGCCGCGCAGCACGCTTTCGATCACCCGCGCGTCATAGGCGAACGGCTTTTCGGGCGAGCCTGGCTCAGCGACCTCCTCGCCTTCGAGCGGCGCGGCCGCGCCGAGCAGGGCGACGAGCGCCGCGCCGACCGGTCCGGCGAGCGAGCCCTCCTCGATCACGAAGCCGTCTTTCACATCGGGCGTGTTGCGATGGTCGATGAGTCCGGTGATGGTCGGCCCGACCGGCGCGATCTCGCCCGGCTCGTGCGCGCCCCAGCCGACGCCGTTGATGGCCGCGTCGGTGTTGTACGCGAAGGCGAGCACGTCGCCGTTGCCGGTGAAGCGTTGGCCGAGCATCGCGGAAACGCTGAGCCCTTGCGGCGCCTGGCTCGAACGCAGCAGCAGCGCGGTCGAGCCGATCGTGCCCGCCGACACGATGACGATATCGGCGCTCACGAACAGATCGGGCGCGCCATAACTCTCGCGGCCGACGCTCACCAACTGGTAGTTCACCCGCCACTTGCGCGTGGCGGCGTCGCGCACTACGGAATGCACCGCCGCGCCCGTGAAAATCTGCGCGCCGTGCGCGACGGCGTCGGGCAGATAGTTCATGTGCGTCGAATTCTTCGCTTCGTAATTGCAGCCCGAATTGCAGTCGCCGCAGCCGACGCAAGCCTGCTGCGCGACGCCGGCGGCGTTCACGCGGTTCTCGAACGTGACGGTGATCGGCGGACGGCTGAAGCGATCTTCCATGCCGAGCGCCTGCGCCGACCTCTCCAGGGCCTGCAATTTCGGCAGCGGTGGAAAGTCGCTCGGCACCGGCGACGGTTGCAGCATCGCGAAGGCGCGCGCATAACCCTTGTCGCGGCCGTCCTTGTCGGCGCGCAGCGCGGCGGGCCAGCGCGGGTCGTCCCATAAGCGCGGGTCGGCTTCGAGCGCGACATTCGCGTTGATCAGCGAAGTGCCGCCGAGACCGCAGCCGACCACGGCGTTCACGTCTTCATTCACGTGCACTTCGAGCAGCGCGAGCGGCGAGCCGATGCGCGCGACCGAAGTGTTGTACTGCACCTGCGCGGCGCCCTGGAACGGCGTGCGCGGAAATTCGCCGGCCATGAATTCGCGCCCGCGCTCCAGCACGCACACGCTGCGGCCGGCGCGCGCCATGCGGCTCGCGGCGATCGCTCCGCCATAGCCCGAACCCACCACGACCACATCGTAATGCGACTTCATCGCCGTCACGGCGCTCGATAAGCGGTTCATCAGGACCACCTCGTCAGGAATGGCAATGCGGGGGGAGGGAAGCCGGACTTCGCAAGGAAGACGGCGTGCGGCGGCGGCTTTTTTATCGTAGGCGGTGCGCGATGACAAAAAAAGGCGCATCGTACGGGGCGCGCGAGATGTGGCGCGTGTGAAAAACCGTGTGGGACCCGTGTGAGGCGTGGGGCATCGTGCGGCGCGGCTGCCGCCCGTGAGCGACGCGTCATCATGAGCGCTTGTTACGCCGCTGCTTCATTCATTTCGCTGTCGCTCGATTCGGCCGCGAGCAGGTTCAGCGCGACGAGAATCGCCGCGCGATTGTCGAGGTCGATTTCGATGCCGAGCACGTCGCTCAGCCAGCGGCCGATCTTGGTATTGGAAAAATCCGCGGCGCCGGCCGTCTTTTTCATGGTGACGCCGAGTTTGACGGCGCGATAGTGATACGAGGGCACCCGATGCTGAGCTGCGACTGCCGACAAACCGCCTTTGCCTTCCGAACACCAGCCGAGGCTGCCGGCGAGCACGATGCGCTCGGGCTCGTCGAGGCCGTCGATGAACGTGCGCGCCGCGAGCCGCACGCGCTGTTCGTCGAGGCCGTATTGCAGCAGCACGCTTTCCACCGGGTCTTCCAGCGCCTGGGCATGCAGATCGATCTCCTGCGCCATGCCTTCGTTTTCCATCGACACGTTGCGCTGATGGCCGGCGCTGCGCAAACAGTCGATCAGGTAGCGGCGAAAATACGCGCACAATGCGTAGCCGTTGGACGGCGCGCTATCGGCGCAGGCGTGCGTTTCGGTGTGGCCGGGCGCGAGGCGCAGCACTTTCGAATAGATGAACTGGGCGACCAGTTCTTCCTTGTCCTCGCCGAGCGCGTGAAGTTCGAGCGGATGGTAGGTCCGCAGCGCCCGCTTGACCAGCTCGACCATCGACACCATTTCATCGGCGGACAAGCGGGTACGCCGGCGCCACAACTCGGGCAGGATCGCATCGTCGAGATTGCGGACGAACTCGTGGCTCGGAACAGCGCCCATGAAAACCTCCATAAGGGGGAAGGCAGAAGCGCGGCGAGCCTCGAAGGCAGGCGGTGAAGAGTGGCTGGAATGTCGAAGCCGCGCTGAATGTGAGGCCAGTATGCGTTTCGCAAATGGCTTCGCCTATATGGATTAAGTGGTAGCTGATGGGTAAACTGCCGGGTAAACCGTCCGGCGCGCGGTACGTCATTCGTCTGAACAGTGACGCGACGTGGACCGCGGGACCAACGTGGACCGCGCGCTGCCGCGCAGTGAAGCAATACGCAGCACCGATGCCGTCCCCTCGCGCGGCACGCCTGGGCTCCCAAGGCCCGCGTCGCCGGGCGCCCGCGCCTTATCACCGTATCCGCCATGCCCGATGCCGTGCACCGGACCGGAGTCAGCGCTGAAGCGCCGAGGCCGAACGATAAAGGAGACCGCGCAATGCGGGCCGAGCCTATCCAGCATGCAATCGACGAAGATCTGGTGCGCGTGCTGTACGCGCAAGATCCGATTGCGTTCTTTTCGCACTGGTTCTCGATCGCGGTGCTGGTGGCGATCTACTGGCCGGAGATACCGTCGCCGCCGCTGTTCATCGCGTGCTTCGGGTTTTATGCGGCCGCCAATTGCGGCAGCCTCGCACTGTGGATCTGCAACCGGCGCTATCCGCAACTCGTATCGCCGCGCGGCTGGATCTATCTGCATGCGGTACGCGGCGTGTTGCTTTACAGCGCGCCGGGCCTCGCGGTGTGGTTCGCGTTCCAGAGCCCGCAAACGGATTTGCCGCTGCTGCATACCGTGCTGCTCGTCACGCTGGCGGCCGGCGTGTTCATGTCGAACGGCTTCGACCTGCTCAATTTTTCGACCGCCATTCCGTTCCTGCTGTTTCCGTCGATCGTGCTGCATGTCGGCACGCATACGTTCGACCGCACGATACTCGCCATCGTCCTCGCGTTTTTCTTCTTCGCGATCAACGTCTATGCGTTGAGCTATCGCAAGCTGTTCCGGCAGGTCGTGCAGGCGCGGGTCGATCAGCAGTATCTGGCGGAGTCGCTGGCTGTGCAAAAGCACGTCGCCGAAGAGGCGAGCCTCGCCAAAACCCGCTTTTTCGCCGCGGCGAGCCACGATTTGCGTCAGCCCTTGCACGCGATCGGCCTGCTCGCGGCCTCGCTCAACGATGCGGCGGCGACACCGGCGCAGCATGCCAAAACGGCCGAGCACATCGTCTATAACGTCGAGGCGTTGAATCAGCTATTCAACCAGGTGCTCGATCTCGCGCGGCTCGAAAGCGGCGTGACCCAGGTGATCCGGCTGCATTTCCGGCTTTCCGAACTGTTCGAGCGCGTCGGCAGCCAGTACCGGCCGCAAGCCGCCGCCAAGGGACTCGCGCTGCGGATCGCGCCGACCACGATGGTCGTGCACGACGATCCGGTGTTGCTCGAACGCGTGCTGAGCAACCTGCTCTCGAACGCGGTGCGCTATACCGAGGAAGGCGCGATCTGGCTGGGCTTTCGTCGCGCGGGGCGGCAAGCGGGCGGGTATATCGAAGTGCGTGATTCGGGCATCGGCATTCCCGTCGAGGAACATGAACGCATCTTCGAGGAGTTTTATCAGGTCGCCAATCCGCAGCGCGATGCACGTCAGGGGCATGGCCTGGGGTTGCCCACGGTGAAGCGGCTGGTCGGCATGCTGGGCGGCGAATTGCAACTGCGCTCGGCGCCGGGGCGCGGTTCGGTGTTCCGCTTTCCGGTGCAGGCGGGCGACGCCCGCGGCATCGTGGCGAGCCTGAATGAAGCGGTGGCGGGCGGTCCTTCGGCGCAAGGGCGGCGCGTGCTGTGCATCGACGACGAACCGTCGATTCTCGAAGGCCTCGCCAGTTTGCTGGGACGCTGGGGTTGCACCGTGCGCGGCGCGCGCGACGAAGCCGCCGCGCTGGCGGCGCTCGAGGACGGCTTCGTGCCGGACGCCGTGCTATGCGACTACCAGTTGGCGCATCACCGCACCGGCGCGCAGGCGCTGACCGCCGTGCGCAACGTGCTCGCGCGCGCGGGGCATGAAGGCGTGGTGACGCTGCTGATCACGGGCGATATGGCGTCGGCGGAACTGGCGGCGCTGGCCTTGCAGGGGATTCCCGTGCTGCATAAGCCGGTCACGCCGGCGCGCTTGCGGCGCACGCTGGAAATGCTCTGGCAGCAGGCGGAACTGGATAAGAGACGGGCGGCGGCCACGCCGGAATTGCGCGCGGATGGAACGGGAAATGAGCCGGGGAGTTGGGCGGCGCCGGGCGGGGTGGGGCAAGTGGCGGGCCAGTCGGCGAGCGGCGCGAGGTTGGGGGCGTAGGGATAGTCGCAGGGATTGGGGAGTGGAGGGACGCGGGAGGGAAGCGGATGCCAGGCGCGGACGCAAGCGGCAAGCGCTAGCCGGAGCGTTAAACAATGCGCCGCTCGCCGGCGTTCGCTGCGCCGATTGCTGCCGTTCGTCGCACCGCTCGCCGGCGTTCGCCGCGCCGCTTGCTGCCGTCCGTCGCACCGCCTGCCGGCGTTCGCCGCACCACTTGCCACCGCCCGACACCCGCCCGCCTACAACGTTTTCCCCGCTTCGAGCCAGCCGTTGATCACCGCGATCGCCATCGACCGGTTATGTACGCCGAGCGCCCGGAAGATGACCGACAGGTGCACCTTGACCGTGCCTTCCGCGACGCCGAGTTCACGCGCGATCATCTTGTTGGTCCAGCCGCGATGCACGAGCCGCATGATGTCCTGCTGGCGCGGCGACAGGTTTTCCAGCAAATGCTGTTGATGCGGCTGCAGCGCCGGCAGTTGCGTGATCGGCTCGGTGAGCGCCGTCGCGCCTTGGCCCGCGCCCCGCGCGCTTGCCTGAATGCCCGCCTGAGCGGTAATCGGCATGCTGCCCAGGCTGGATGACCCGGCGGCGCCGTCGGCGCAGACCGGCGCGGCTTGCGCTTCGCGAGAGCCCAGCAGACTGAGTGCTTCCATCGGCACATACGCGCCGCCGGAAAGAACGAGTTCGATCGCCTTGAGCATCACGCTGGCGGGCTGCCGCTTCGGCACGAAGCCGAGCGCCCCGGCGGCCAGCACCGCACGCATCTCGTCGGGCGACTCCTCGGCGGACAGCACGACCACCGGCAACGCGGGATTCGCCGCCAGCAGCGTCTCGAGCGACGACGCGCCGCTCATGCCCGGCATATGCAGATCGACGATCGCCAGATCGTGATCGGCGTCGGGCCGCGCGGCGGTGGCGAGCGTTTCCCAGCTATCGGCTTCGTCGAACTGGGCGTCGGGATCGAGACCGCGCAGCATTCCCTTGACGCCTTGCCGGATCAGTTCATGGTCGTCGGCCACAAGAAACTTCATGATGTCTCCGCGAGTCGAGCCTGCGCGTTGTGGGCTACCGCCGTTGTAGCGTCTCGTTTTACTTCTATTCTCGTGAATTGCATCATTGCCGGCTACCCCGCGATCCTATACCGATCGGCGGCGCGGCGAACCTTCCGGCCCGCCGCGCACGTGACTATTTATTTATATGATCGCCGGCTGTTTAGATGCACCACGTTGTCGCTAAGGTTGGTCTCCCGCGCACAGGTTCCGGCTTGCTAGGTAGACGAGCCGCGAGCGCCGTTTTTGAAGCCGTGCCTAAGGGATTCCGCAGGTTATGCGCGCCGGATCGAGGCGCGCGACAACGGGCCTTTATTTAACGGCAAATAGCGTCGCATTCATCAGGAGCTTGAACGCGAAGCCGAGCGACATCGCCGAGGCCACGCCGAAGCACCATAGCGCGATGAACCACAGCCAGCCGGGCAGCTTCTTGCGCGCCGGCGTTTGCGCGCCGGCGCCGCCCTCCGCGTGCTTAGTGATAGTGATGTTGGTCGTCATGACGCACCTTGCCACGAAATACCCAGTAACCCATCGTCGTATAGGCGATGATGATCGGCAGAATCACCGCCGCGCCGACCAGCGTGAACATCTGGCTCGAACGCGGCGCGGCGGCCTCCCATAGCGTCATGCTCGACGGAATCGCATACGGCCACAGGCTCACCAGCAGCCCCGCGTAACCGAGCAGCACGAGCAGCAGCGCCAGCACGAACGGCGTGTTGTCATGCCGCTCACGCACCGCGCGGCGCATGAAGAACACGCAGACCGCAACCAGGAACGGCACCGGCAACAGCCGATAGAAGAGGCCGTCATGAAACCAGCGTTGCGCGATATTCGGGTCCTGCAGCGGCGTCCACACGCTGACCATCGCGATGAAGCCGAGCAGCACCATCGTCAGCGGCCATACCACGCGATGCAGGCGGCGTTGCAGATCGCCTTCGGTCTTCGCGACCAGCCAGCAGCAGCCGAGCAGCGCATAAGTGACGATGAGCCCGAGTCCCGTGAGCAGGCTGAACGGCGTGAGCCAGCCGAAGGCGTCGCCGGCATAACCGCCGTCGATCACCGGGATGCCTTGCAGGAACGCGCCCAGTGCGATGCCCTGGAAGAACGTCGCGCCCGCCGAACCGCCGATGAACGCGAGGTCCCACATAGGTTTCGTGCGATTGGCCTTGGCGCGAATCTCGAACGAGACGCCGCGAAAGATCAGGCACACGAGCATGAAGATCAGCGGCAGATAGAGCGCGGACAGCACGGTCGAGTAAACCACCGGAAACACCGCGAACAGGCCGGCGCCGCCGAGCACGAGCCAGGTTTCGTTGCCGTCCCACACCGGCGCGACGGTGTTCATCATCAGATCGCGTTCCTTCTCGTCGGGGAAGAACGGGAAGACGATGCCGATGCCCAGGTCGAAGCCGTCCAGCACCACGTACATGAAAAGGCCCAGTGCGATGATCGCGGCCCACACTACGGTTACGTCCATTGTCTTTCTCGCAAGCAGCTAGTGAAGCGGGTGGGTTCAGGCCGCGTCGATCATGTGATCGGCGGCGGAGAGCGGGCGGCGCGCGGTCTGGTTCGGCGAATGCTCCGGCGCGTCGTGCGGCGTTTGTCCGGGTAACGGCGGACCGGAGCGCATCAGCTTGAGCATGTAATAGACGCCGGTGCCGAACACCAGGAAATAGACCACCACGAAGGTCATCAACGAGATGCCGACCTGCTGCGTGGTGAGCGGCGACACGGCTTGGGAAGTGCGCATCACGCCATAGACCACCCACGGCTGACGGCCCGCCTCGGTGGTGACCCAGCCGGCCAGCAGCGTGATGAAACCGGTCGGGCCCATCAGCACGGCGAGATGCTGGAACCACCTGGCCTCGAACAGCCGTTCACGGCGGCGCAGCGCCCAGCCGATCAGCGACATCAGGATCATCAGCATGCCGAGGCCGACCATGATGCGAAAGCTCCAGAACACCACCGTCGAGTTCGGCCGGTCTTGCGGCGGAAATTCCTTCAGGCCGCGGATTTCGCCGTCCCAACTGTGCGTGAGGATCAGGCTGCCCAGGTGCGGAATCGACACCGCGTAGCGCGTGGTCTCCGCCTGCATGTCGGGAATACCGAACAGGTTCAGCGCGGTGCCGCCTTTTTCGGTTTCCCACAGACCTTCTATCGCCGCGATTTTCGCGGGCTGATACTCGCGCGTGTTCAGACCGTGCTGATCGCCGACGACTGCCTGGAGCGGCGTGAGGATCAACAGCAGCCAGAGCGCCATCGAGAACATCTTCTTGACGGCCGGATCGCGCCGGCCGCGCAACAGGTGCCATGCGCCCACCGCCGCCACCACCAGCCCCGCGACGATGAACGCGGCGAGCGCCATATGCGCGAGCCGGTACGGGAACGACGGATTGAAAACGATCTTGAACCAGTCGAGCGGCACGACCCGGCCGTTCACCACTTCGAAGCCTTGCGGCGTTTGCATCCAGCTATTGGACGCGAGAATCCAGAAGGTCGAGATCAGCGTGCCGACGGCGACCATCAACGTGGCGCCGAAGTGTGCGCGCGGACTCACGCGCTGCCAGCCGAACAGCATGATGCCGAGGAAGCCCGCTTCGAGAAAGAACGCGGTCATGACTTCGTACATCAGCAGCGGTCCGGTGACCGGGCCGGCGAAGCTCGAAAAACCGGACCAGTTGGTGCCGAACTGATAGCTCATCACGACGCCGGAGACCACGCCCATGCCGAAGGCCACCGCGAAAATCTTCGACCAGAACAGGCAAAGATCCTTGTAATACGTCTTGCCGGTTTTGAGCCAGCGCCATTCGAGCACGGCGATGAAGCTCGCGAGGCCGATACTGAGCGCCGGAAAAACGATGTGAAAGGAGACGGTGAACGCAAACTGGATGCGGGCGAGGTCGAGTGCCGAGAGAGCGGAGTTCATGAGCGTGAAGTGCGTGATGCCCGCGAGGGCGGACTACGCGCGTCGACCGGTGTCGGTGCGCACTGCGCTGGGCAGATGGGCGCAAGAGTAGGGGATGAGCGAATTTTCTGCTGCGACGCGACGTGCGTCAAAAAACCGCCTTGTTTTGCGTGAGTTTCGGATTCTTATGCCGCAAGCCTTTGATGGGCATCAAGTTTTTCTTATAGCGTCGTTGCTGCTGCTTGACGCGATCAGGCGAAAACTGCGGCAATCGACCGCGCTGCAACAACGCCGCGAAGCCGCGTTCGCGCATTCAACCGCGCCGGATCAGATCCGCTCCCGCGGCTTATGCGATCGAGATGAACAACTGCTTGCCGCACGCGGCCGCGTACCTGCGCAATGTGTCGATGGAAGGCGAGTGCCGCCCCGAGGCCAGCGCCCGTTCGAGCCGCGTGATCGCCGGTGCTTTCGTGCCCATGCGCTCGGCGACTTGCGCCTGCGTCAAGCCGGCCTCCCGGCGCGCCGCGAGCATCTGGTCGAGCAGCGCGAATTCCTCGCGGTTGAGGCGTTCATATTCGGCGCGTACTTCGGGGTCGGCGAGCGCCCGTTCGCGCATGGCCTCATAGGTTGCCATTTCTGATCTCCAGTAGTCTTTTGCGCGCCACGTCCAGTTCGTTGCGCGGCGTTTGTTGCGTCTTCTTCACGAAGCAGTGAAGCATGACGATTTTCTGTTCCACGATTGCGCAGTAGAACACTCTGGCGATTCCCTCCGCGCCTTTCAGGCGCATTTCGAACAAGCCGCCGCCCATTGAAGCGGTGTGCGGCTCGCCGAGATTCGGGCCGTATTCCTCCATGCGGTCGGCCAGCGCGATGAAGCGCGCGAGCAGCGTTTTCGGCAGCGAGGCGACGTTGACTTTGACCTTCTCGTTGTAGAAGTCGATCGTAAATGCCATTGAACTTGATAATAACAAATATGTTATTGACGCGCAAGCTGACGGCTATGACGGTTGCCGTGAGCAAGCAACCACCGCCCGGCATTGCGCGGCAAGGAATCGAACGACAGGAGGAGGGCGAAAGCTGGACCGCGATGAGCGGTTACGACGGCGTCGGCGCAACCAGGTGTTCGGTGTCGGCTAGATGGTTTCGTGCGGGACGCGACGGCGGCGCGGCACGAATGCGGATCTCCTTTTTTGCAGCGGCAAACTCGATAGGAAGGGATGGCTGATCGAGGCCAGCTCGCCACCAACCGACGATAGCCAGATCCGAACCGGCTTTCCATTAGCCGGTTAGCTAGCCAATCGGCCAGTGACAGCGCGTGACGATTGCGACGCGCTTCCTAGTTATACGATGTCACATCAATTTATGTGGTATCAGCCGTTTATCGGCAACGGCGCAACCGTCGAAAGCCCAAAAATAATACGGGTAAATGCCTAGTTGAAATCCGTCTTTCCATCGTTGATAGTACGTCGTCGTACAACAAGCACGGAAATTTCATCGAGGCCGTCGTGGCCTTCCCGCTTGCTGTCTCAAGTCTGCTCGCGCACGGCGCAGTAAAGGAAGGAAGCTTATGAAGAAGATTGCCCTGAGTGGGGCCGGTGGCCAGCTGGGCTCGGTAGTGCGTGCGGCATTGGTCGCGCGCGGCACGCCGTTGCGCTCGGCCGCCGGTTCGAAGCCGCTGGTTCCCCTGGTGGAAGGCGAGGACGTGATGCACGGCGATCTGCGCGATTCCGCCGTCGTGGATCGCCTGCTCGATGGCGTCGACGTGTTGATCCATTTCGCGGGGACCAGCGTGGAGCGCCCGCTGCCCGAAATCATCGAGAACAATCTGCGCGCGCTCGTCGAAGTGTACGAAGGCGCGCGCTGGCAGGGCGTGCGGCGCGTGGTGTTCGCCAGTTCGAACCACGCGATCGGCATGTATCCGGTCACCGAACAGCTCGGCCTCGACTGCGCGCTACGCCCGGACGGCTTCTACGGCTTGAGCAAGGTGTGGGGCGAAGCGCTGGCGAGAATGTACTGGGACAAGCACGGCATCGAAAGCGTTTGCGTGCGCATCGGCAGTTGCCTCGAGCGGCCCACCGAGCCCCGGCATCTGAGCACGTGGTTCGGACATCGCGACCTGCTGCATTTCATCGACCGTTGCATCGAGGCGGAAGACGTTGGGTTCCTCACCGTCTGGGGCGTCTCGGCCAACACGCGTAGCTGGTGGGACAACAGCGGCGCCGAGCGCCTGGGCTATCGGCCGACGCAGAACGCCGAGGACTACGCCGCGGAAATCCTCGCGCGCCCGAACCCGCTCGACGCGTTGGGCCAACGCTTCCAGGGCGGCAGCTTCGTGGGCATCGATTATTCGCGCGACGACGCCGGCCCGGATGGCGCGGCTTCGCGCGCAAGGTCCGTCTGACCGGTTAAAGATCAAGGAGACGTAGTCATGAAAATCAAGGGCATCCGCTGGTGGATGGTCAGCCTGGTCGCCGCCGGCCTCATCATCAATTATCTCGCGCGCAACACGCTGTCCGTCGCCGCGCCGACCTTGATGAAGGACCTTCATATCACCACCGAGCAATACTCGCATGTGGTGGTGGCGTGGCAGCTTTGCTATGCGTTCATGCAACCGGTCGCGGGATATCTGCTCGACACCATCGGCACCAAGATCGGCTTCGCCGCCTTCGCGATCGCGTGGTCGCTGGCCTGCGCCGCGGCGGCATGGTCGACCGGCTGGCAGAGCCTCGCGTTCTTTCGCGGCTTGCTCGGCGTCGCCGAGGCGGCCGGCATTCCGGCCGGCGTGAAGGCGACGAGCGAGTGGTTCCCGGCCAAGGAGCGTTCGGTGGCGATCGGCTGGTTCAACATCGGCTCGTCGATCGGCGCGCTGCTCGCGCCGCCGCTGGTGGTGTGGGCGCTGCTGCACGGGCAATGGCAATGGGCCTTCGTGATCGTCGGCGTGGCGGGGATCGTGTGGAGCGCGGTGTGGATGCTGCTGTACAAGCATCCGCGCGACCAGAAGCTGCTGGGCGACGCCGAACGCGATTACATCCTGAGCGGGCAGGAGGCGAAGCACAGCGACGCCGGCGCGCCGAAGCGCAGTTGGGGTGCGATGCTGGGCAGCCGCCACTTCTGGGCGATCGGCATTCCGCGCATTCTTTCCGAGCCGGCCTGGCAAACCTTCAACGCATGGATTCCGCTGTACATGATGACCGAGCGGCACATGAACCTGAAGGAAATCGCGCTGTATGCGTGGATGCCGTTTCTTGCCGCCGACATCGGCTGCGTGCTCGGCGGCTACCTCAGCCCGCTGTTTCATAAGTACGCGAAGGTCTCGCTGTTCACGTCGCGCAAGATGGTTTTCGTCGTCGGCGCGCTGTTCATGATCGGGCCGGCATGTGTCGGGCTGGTCGAGAGTCCCTATGTGGCGGTGGCGCTGCTGTGCGTCGGCGGATTTGCTCACCAGACGTTGTCCGGTGCGTTGTACGCGATCACGTCCGACATGTTCGGCAAGAACGAAGTCGCGACCGCGACGGGCATGGGCGGCATGGCGGGTTACCTGGGCGCCGCCGCGTTCACGGCGCTGTTCGGCGTGCTGGTGACGCAGGTCGGCTACAGCCCGCTGTTCGTCGTGCTGGCGGTGTTCGACATCGTTGCGGCTGCGGTGGTGTGCCTGCTCGCGAGAAGCGCCGACAAGACGTCCGAGCCGCGTTGGGTGGCGGCGAGCGCGGCGGCGAAGTGAGTCGCGAGCGGCGGATTCGTTAGCGGATCGGCGGCGTGACGGAAATGAAATGGCGGCGTCCTCGGACGCCGCCATTTTTTTTCTGGGCTTCGGTTGGATGACTCGCTTAGCGCTGATCCACCACCGTGGTGTTGTAAGTCGTCGATCCGATCACCACGTTCTTCAACGTGATGCCGTTGACGTTGTAGGCATAGATCGGTCCGGGCGTCGTCGAGGTCGCAGGTCCGGCGGCGACCGCCGTCCCCAGGTTGCAGTTCGAGATCGTGACGCCGCTGATCGGCGGAACCGCCGGCGCGGGAGCCGGGCCGTTGTAGTCGAAGGCGACGGGCCCCTGGGCCACGATCGCCTGAAAACACGAGCCTGTTACGCCGTTGAGCGTGACGTTGCTCGCCTGCACGTTCGAAATGTTCACGTTCTGCACGACTGCGGCACGCGTGCGAATAGCGTCGTTGGCCGGCTGATAATCGCAGTCGAACGTGATGAGGCCGCCCTGCGCCGCGGAAGGATTGGCCGCCGTCGCCGTGACGACGCCCAAGGGCACCGTGCCGTTGATCGGACTGCCGGCGAGCAGCGCACTGCCGTAGCCGCTGGCTTTCAGGCTGACGCCGTTGGGCAGCGTGACCGTATCCACGTAGAAGTTCTTCACGAAGCCGCCGCGATTCATGTTCGTCTTGATGCGAATCGCGATGTTCAGCGGATTGGTCGCCCAGTTCTGATTGAGCATCTGCAGATTGCGTGCGTAGATGTTCTGCACGCCGCCGCCCATTTCGCTGCCGAGCGTGATGCCGCCATGCCCGCTGTTCATCGTGCAGTTCTGGATCACGTGATTCTGCGCGGGACCATACTGCGTATCCTGGTCCTTGCCGGACTTGATCGCGATGCAATCGTCGCCGGTGTTGAACGTGACGTTGTCGCACAGGACGTTGTCGCACGCGTCGGGATCGAAGCCGTCGTTATTCGGGCCGATGCTGTTGGTGGTCACCCCGCGGATCACGACGTTCTTGCAATCGGTGGGGTGGTGCTGCCAGAACGGCGTGTTGTTGGTGCAATAGTTTTCCATCAGCACGTTCGTGCAGCCGATGAATTCCACCATGCACGGACGCAGATAATGCCCGATGCCGAAGATCCGCTGGGCGATCGGAACGCCTGCCTCCGAGAGCGCGGGCAGATAGTTCTGATCTTCCTGCCACGGTGTCGTGGGGCTGGTCAGTTGCGCATAAAGCGCGTCGGAAATACCCGGCGCCGCGATCTTGAGGTCGACATTGTTCGGGTTGAGATAGACCTGCGAGGGCGTCGACGAATTCACGCAGCCGTATGCGCCATTCGATCCCTTGTAGGTCCACCAGCAGGTGGCTGTGTTGCCGCTGCCGGCGAACGGTGTCATGGCCTGGCCGTTGAGCACCGAGGTGGCGTCTTCGCCGGTGAGCGCAATGTTGGTCTCGTTGCGCGCGTAGACCGGTGAGCCGTAATTCAGGCAATCGTTTGCCTGCCAGCGGCTGTAGAACAGCTTGCCGTTCGCGCCGCAGTCGACCGGGCCGTCCTTTGCGTAGTCCGCCGGGTTCGGGCTGAAATAGATCGTGCAATTCGCGCTGAGATGAAAGTTCACGTTGCTGAGCAGCACGATCGGCCCGGCGCAGTACCAGGTGCCCGACGGCACGACCACGCGGCCGCCGCCGGCCGCATTGCAGGCCTGAATCGCGGCAAGAAACGCGGGGCGGGAGTCGAACGACGCCGCGGCGTTGGTTTGTCCGGAGCCGGGGCTGGCGAGCGAGGCCGCGCCTGTATAGGGGTTGGTCGCGGCGACGACCGCGCAAGGCTGCGCGCCGTATTGCGTGACGACATAATCGCGCGCGGCAAACATCGATTGAGTGACGCCCTGCAACGACGCGATGATCCGCGTCGCGGCGCCCGAGGTGCCCCAGATCGGGTCCTGCACCACCGGCGGCGCGGACCCTGCGCTAACCGAGCCGCCGCAGGCCGACAAGCCGCCGAGCAGGGTTGCGCCCGCTGACGTTCCTGTCAGCACGATAAACGCCCTGCGTGTCGGCGAATCGGGTCCGCGTTGATTGTTGGCTCTCGATGCTGCCGGCTTGCCGCTGTTTTTATTGATGATGGCCACGCATGTCTCCTTGCCCTTTGCGGGCGTTGTCGGTAATCGCCAGAAATGAAAGCGCCGCCCCCTTTCCCTGTCGAGAAAGCGGGGCGGCGCTGTACATGAGGGTTTGGGGCTTAAGCGGTTTGCTGGCCGATTTCGTGATTGGCGAGCACTTCGAGCGCACGCACCATCGCGGAGTGGTCCCAAGCCTTGCCGCCGTGCGCCGCGCACGCGTTGAAAAGCGCCTGGCAGGTGGCCGTATTCGGCAGCGAAACGCCGAGCGCTTGCGCGGTGGAGAGCGCGAGATTCAGATCCTTCTGGTGCAGTTCGATCCGGAAACCCGGATCGAAGGTGCGCTTCGTCATCCGCTCGCCATGCACTTCGAGAATGCGCGACGACGCGAAGCCGCCCATCAGCGCCTCACGCACGCGCGCCGGATCGACGCCTGCCTTCGACGCGAGCAGCAAGGCCTCGCCGACCGCCTCGATCGTCGCGGCGACGATCACCTGGTTCGCCACCTTGCACACCTGTCCCGCGCCCACGCCGCCGATCAGCGTGACGTTCTTGCCCATCATGTCGAAGAGCGGCTTGACGCGCTGGAAGCTCGCCGGCTCGCCGCCCACCATGATGGTCAACGAAGCCGCCTTGGCGCCGACCTCGCCGCCCGACACCGGCGCGTCGAGATAGTCCGCGCCGCGCTCGCGCACGCGGGCCGCGAACTCGCGCGTCGCCATCGGCGAAATCGAGCTCATGTCGACCACCGTTTGCCCCGCGCGCAACGCGGCGGCGAGTCCGTGTTCGCCGAACAGCACGCGCTCGACGTCCGGCGTATCGGGCACCATGATGAAGATCACGTCGGCGTGCGCGGCCACCGCAGCGGGGCTATCGCACGCGAGCGCGCCGGCCTGCGTGAGGTCGTCCGGCACGCCGCTGCGCGTAAACGCCGCGAGGCTCACGCCGTTCTTGAGAAGATTCGCGGCCATGGGCTTGCCCATGATGCCGAGTCCGATGAAACCTGCTTTTTGCATGGAATTCTCCGTGGATGTCGTGGCGGCCGTGTCTATTGCTGGCCGGCCTGTTTCTGCATGAAGTGTTTCTGGACCGTCTGCGCGGCGTTTTTCAAGAGCCCCATATCGGCACACACGGCGATGACGCGGCAGCCCATCGAGAGATAGCGTTCCGCGTCGGCCTGCACCGGGGCGAGAATGCCGCTCGCCTTGCCCGCGGCCTGCGCGCGTTCGAATACGCGCGCAATCGCCTGCTGCACGTCGGGATGAGCGGGATTGCCGAGGTGGCCATACGCCGCCGCGAGATCGGACGGTCCGACGAAGACCGCGTCGACGCCGTTCACGGCGAGAATTTCGTCGATCGATTCGACGGCTTTGCGGCTTTCGATCTGCACGATGACGCAAACGTTGTCATTGGCGATGTTGAAATAATCGGCCGCCGTCGCGTAGCGATTGCCGCGGTGGCTCACCGAGACGCCGCGAATGCCCTGCGGCGGGTAGCGCGTCGCGGCGACGGCGCGGGCCGCGTCTTCGGCGCTGTCGACGAACGGCACGAGAAAGTTGGAGAAGCCGCTGTCGAGAAGCCGTTTGATGAACACGCTATCATTCGCCGGCGGCCGCACGACCGGGGCGCTCACGCTGTCCTTGAGCGCCATCAACTGGGGGATCAGCGTCAGGACGTCGTTGGGCGCATGTTCCGCGTCCAGCAGCATCCAGTCGAAGCCGACCACGCCGAGCAGTTCCGTGACAATCGGACTGGCGAGCGATGCCCAGCAGCCGATCAGGGTCTCGCCGCCGCATACGGCGCGACGAAAACTATTGGGTAGAGACTGGTAAGGCGTGACGGCTGGCATGGGACGTTTCCTCGAACTGCGATTGATCGGGCGGGCGCTGATGTCTGCAGGACGACATGTTATAGGTCGTCGTACGTCTTGGTGAAGATTAGCACTGGTCCCATTTATTGTAACGGTCACGTAAACCCGAAGTCCTCGCCAGATGGGCGTGTCCGGTTGCATGCGCATCTCGATATGTTGTAGGATGACTTATATCCAAGCGTTCATTCCAAGGAAAGCGAAATGTCTATTACCGGCGAAATGCTGATCGGCCGCCAAGCAGTGCGCGGCGACGAAAAACCACTGTACGCGTTCAATCCCGCCACGGGTTCCAACATCGCCGAGCCGGTTTTCGGCAGCGGCACGGTCGCCCATGTGGCGCAAGCCTGTGAGCTTGCGCAGAAAGCGTTCGACCCGTACCGGCACCTGCCGCTCGGGGTGCGCGCGGAATTCCTCGAACGGATCGCCGACGGCATCACCGCACTGGGCGACGCATTGATCGAGCGCGCGCAGCAGGAGTCCGGCTTGCCGAAGGCGCGCCTCGAAGGCGAGCGTGGCCGCACGACGGGTCAACTCAAACTGTTCGCGCAAGTCGTGCGCGCGGGGCAATGGCTCGCCGCCACACTGGATTCGCCGCTGCCCGAGCGCAAGCCGTTGCCGCGCTCCGATTTGCGCATGCAAAAGATTCCGCTCGGCCCGGTTGCGGTGTTCGGCGCGAGCAACTTCCCGCTCGCGTTTTCGGTGGCGGGCGGCGACACGGCGGCGGCGCTGGCCGCCGGTTGCCCGGTGGTGGTGAAGGCGCATCGCGCGCACCTCGGCACCTCGGAGATGGTCGGCCGCGTGATTCAGCGCGTCGCGCAGGAAATGGACTTGCCGGAGGGCGTGTTTTCGCTGATCGTCGGCGCGGGCAATTCCGTCGGCGAAGCGCTGGTCGCGCATCCGGCGATCAAGGCGGTGGGTTTCACGGGTTCGCGCGCGGGCGGCACCTCGCTGATGCGCGTCGCGGCGGCGCGTGCCGAGCCGATTCCGGTCTACGCCGAAATGAGCAGCATCAACCCGGTGTTCCTGTTGCCGAACGCGCTGGCTCAGCGCGGCGACAGCATCGCGCGCGGTTTCGTCGATTCGCTGGTGCTCGGCGCGGGGCAGTTTTGCACCAACCCCGGCCTGGCGATCGCCGTCGACAGCGACGCGCTCAAGGGTTTCGTCGCGGCGGCATCGGAGGCGCTCGGCGGCAAGCCCGCGCAAACCATGCTCACGTCCGGCATTCACGCGGCCTATGAAGAAGGCGAGGGCAAGCTGGCGGCGATCAAGGGCGTGGAGACCGTTGCGCGCGGCGTCGACGTAACGGGCCCGACACAGGCGCGCGCCGCGTTGTTCGTGACCGACGCGCAGACGTTCCTCGCCACGCCGGCGCTCGAAGACGAGGTTTTCGGACCGGCGTCGACCATCGTGCGCTGCAAGGACGAGCAGGAACTGCTCGCGGTCGCCGAACATTTCGCGGGGCAGTTGACCGCCACGGTGCAGATGGGCAGCGCCGATCTGCCGGCGGCAAAAAAGCTGGTGCCGATTCTCGAACGCAAAGCCGGCCGGATTCTCGTCAACGGGTTCCCGACGGGCGTCGAGGTATCGCATGCGATGGTGCACGGCGGTCCGTTCCCGGCCACGTCCGACAGCCGGGCGACCTCGGTGGGGACGACTTCGATCGAGCGCTTCCTGCGTCCGGTGTGCTATCAGGACTTCCCGGCCGATCTGCTGCCCGAGCCGCTCGTCGACGGTAATCCGTTGAACTTGTGGCGCCGTCGCGATGGCGAAATCACGCGCGGTTAAGCTCGCGGAAGAGAGCTCGCCAACGCGCTTCGTCTGAAAAACAAATGGCCGGGGAAACCCGGCCATTTGCTTGTGCGCCAACCGCTACGAACGCGCCAATCAGCTATTCGTCTCGGCGGCCTCGTTCGCGCGCCTCAACCGCTCGCGGCTGTTGGACAGATGCATGCGCATTGCCGCGCGCGCGCCTTCCGCGTCGTGCCGGGTGATCGCTTCGAGAATGCTTTCGTGCTCCAGATTGACGAGCGACAGATACGCATCCGGCTCCGCGCGCGCAATGCCCGCCGAGTCGAGCCGGTTGCGCGGAATCAGCGCGCTGCCCATTTGCGTGAGGATGTCGACGAAATACCGGTTGCCGGTGGCGCGCGCCACCGAGATATGAAACTGCAGATCGGCGTCGACGCTGTCGAGCCCGTTGTGGCGCGTGGCCTCGATCGCGTCGAGCGCGGTGCGCATGCGCGCGAGGTCGTCGGGCTTGGCGCGCTGAGCGGCGAGGCCCGCGCATTCCGTTTCGAGGCTGATGCGCAGTTCGAGGATCGACAGCACGTCGCGCAAGGTGGTGGCGGGCACCATGTCGATGCCCAGCTTTTCGCGCTGCGGCTCCAGCACGAAACTGCCGATGCCGTGGCGCGTCTCGATGATCTTGCCGGCCTGCAAGCGCGAAATCGCTTCGCGGATGACGGTGCGGCTCACGCTCAGCGTGACCATCAGTTGCGATTCGGTGGGCAGCTTGTCGCCTGGCTTCAAGGCGTTGGACGCGATTTGGTCGGTGACGTAGCCGACGACAAACTCGGCGAGATTGCGAGCGCGTCGTGGCGGTGCCGCGGACGCCAGTGGTGTAGCCATCGAAAACGCCCCTTAAATCAGATAGATGCAGATACTTCCTGCTATCTATTATACCGTCGTCTGACGACTGATTATATAAACGCCGGATCATTTTCAGCGCCGGCCTCAGGCCTGAAGCCGGCGCGTGGATTCGGGCGTCGCGGCCGGCAGGCCATCATGGCCATGCCGGCCACGCAAGCACGCCGGAAGTACGATCGCTAGCCGGCCGCTCAGCGCGGACGCAACTCCACCCGCTTGATGTCCTTCACGATCACGAGGTAGCTGAACACGGTGAGCAACGCGTTCACGCCGACGAACACCAATGCGCCGTTGAACGAACCGCTCTTCGCGACCAGATAGCCGATCACGATCGGCGTGACGATGCCGGCCACGTTGCCGAACATGTTGAAGATCCCGCCCGACAGACCGACTGCTTCCTTCGGCGACGTATCGGCAACCACGGCCCAGCCGAGCGCGCCGATGCCCTTGCCGAAGAACGCGAGCGACATGAGCGCGACGACGATCCAGTCGGTCGAGACATAGTTGCAGCCGATGATGCTGACCGACAGCAGCATGCCGCCGACGATCGGCACCTTGCGCGCCACGGTGAGCGAATGGCCGCGCCGGATCAGCGAGTCGGACAGAATGCCGCCGAGCACGCCGCCGGAGAATCCGCAGATCGCGGGCAGCGAGGCCACGAGGCCCGCCTGCAGGATCGTCATGCCGCGCGCCTGCACGAGGTAGATCGGAAACCAGGTCAGGAAGAAGTAAGTCAGCACGTTGATGCAGTACTGGGCGAGATAGACGCCGAGCAGCATCCGGTTGGTCAGCAACTGACGCACGAGAGACCAGCCGCCGGCGCGCGCGACGTCGTCGGGGCGGGCTTTCGCGTGGCCGTTCACCACGCCGCCGCCCTGTTCGATGTATTCGAGCTCGGCGGGCGACACGCCCGGATGATCGGCGGGGTTCTTCATCACCTTGAGCCAGGCGAGAGCGAGCAGCAGCCCTGCGCCGCCCATCACCACGTACACCGTGTGCCAGCCGAACGCATGCGTGAGCCAGGCCATCAACGGCGTGAACACGACCGCGGCGAAGTATTGGGCCGAATTGAAAATGGCGGACGCGGTGCCGCGTTCATTCGTGGGGAACCAGCTCGCGACGACCTTGGCATTGGCCGGGAACGCCGGCGACTCCGCCGCGCCCATCGCGAAGCGCAGCACGAACAGACCCGTGACGGCGGCAGCGGCGCTGCCGAGCAAACCGATCGAGCTTTGCAGCAACGTGAAGAGCGACCAGAAGAAAATGCTCGCCGCGTAGACGCGCCGCGCGCCGAAGCGATCGAGCAGCCAGCCGGCCGGCAACTGCGACAGCACGTAGGCCCAACTGAACGCGGAGAAGATATAGCCCATCCGGATCGCGTCGAAGCCGAACTCGGCGCGCATCGCTGAGCCGGTCACCGAAAGCGTCGCCCGGTCGGCGTAATTGAACGTGGTAATCACAAAGATCAGCAGCAGGATCGCGTAGCGGACTTTGGTGCGCTTCGCGACTTGGACGGAACTCGCCGTGCGGCTCATTTCCATGGTCATCTCCTGAATTTTTATACAAGGGAGCGGGCTCCCTGGCTCTATTGCTTCGCCGGCGGCGCTTCATTCAGAAGCGCCGCCGGCGCATTCGTGTTGCACAAAGCGCCCGGTAACGTTGCCGTCCCGGGCGCTCAAAACGATGCGTGTTGCGCCGACTGGGTTATTGCGGGCCGAGCGCCTTGATGAGCGCGTCGAGCCGGGTCATTTCTTCTTCGGTCAGATCGGTCAGCGGTGCGCGCACCGGACCGGCGCTATGGCCGACAAGCTTGGCGCCCGCCTTCACGATGCTCACCGCGTAGCCCGCGCGGCGGTTGCGGATCGCGAGGTACGGCAGGAAGAATTCGTCGATCAGTTTGCCGACGGTGGCGTGGTCGTCCGAGGCGATCGCGCGGTAGAAGTCCATCGCGGTCTTCGGAATGAAGTTGAATACCGCCGACGAATACACCGGCACGCCCAGCGCCTTATAGGCCGCCGCATAGACTTCCGCGGTCGGCAGGCCGCCGAGATAGGAAAAGCGATCGCCCAGACGGCGGCGGATCGTCACCATGTTCTCGATCTCGCCCACGCCGTCCTTGAAGCCGATCAGGTTCGGGCAGCGCGCGGCCAGCCCTTCGAGCATATCGGCGTTAAGCTTGGAATTCGCGCGGTTGTAGATGATCACGCCCATGTTCGGCACGGACTTGCAGACTTCTTCGGCGTGCGCGGCGATGCCTTCCTGGCAGGCTTCCGTGAGGTAATGCGGCATCAGCAGGATGCCGTTCGCGCCGTGGCGCTCGGCTTCCCGCGCGTATTCGATCGCAACACGCGTCGGGCCGCCCGCGCCGGCGAGAATCGGCACCTTGCCCTTGCAGACTTCGGTCGCGGTGCGCACCACGTTCGTGTAGTCGCTCCTGGTCAGCGAGAAGAATTCGCCCGTGCCGCCCGCGACGAACAGCGCCGAAGCGCCATAAGGCGCGAGCCATTCGAGACGCTCGGCATAGGTGTCGGCACGGAAATCGCCATTGGCGTCGAAGTCGGTAATGGGGAAGGACAAAAGGCCTTTTGAAACGATCTGCTTCAGTTCCTGCGGTGTCGTCATGATTGAGTATCCAGAGCGTCGAATAGAGGTAAATAGACAGAAATCAAGATTTCTTATACGTCATCGTACAACAAGAAATCGGCTAACTCAACGCTGATTTCGCGGCATAATGCGTGTCCTAGGGTAAATACGGAACGTCTGCGCGACATTTCATGTTGTAGGATGACGTATGAATCTGGCGCAGCAGGCGTGAAACGCCATTAAGGATCGATGCAATGGAACAACCCCCGCTCTATATTCGCGTTCACCCCAACGACAACGTCGCGATCGTCGTCAACGACGGCGGGCAGGGTGAAGGCGCAGTTTTCCCCGATGGTCTCGTATTGCGCGAGCGCGTGCCGCAAGGGCACAAGGTCGCGCTGGCCGATCTGGCCGAAGGCGACGAGGTCATCCGCTATAACGTGGTGATCGGCTATGCGCTCAAGGCCTTGCCCAAGGGCAGTTGGATCAACGAACACGTGATCCGCATGCCGAACCCGCCGGGGCTCGAGGATCTGCCGATCGCCACGATCAAGGCGCCGGAGATGCCGCCGCTCGAAGGCTTCACGTTCGAGGGCTACCGCAATGCCGACGGCTCGGTCGGCACGCGCAATATTCTGGCGATCACGACCACGGTGCAGTGCGTGGCCGACGTGGTTGAGCATGCGGTCACGCGCATCAAGGCCGAATTGCTGCCGAAGTATCCCAATGTCGACGACGTGGTGAGCCTCGGCCACACCTACGGTTGCGGCGTCGCGATCGACGCGCCCGACGCGATGGTGCCGATTCGCACCGTGCGCAACATCAGCCTGAATCCGAATTTCGGCGGCGAGGTGATGATGGTCAGCCTCGGTTGCGAAAAGCTGCAGCCTGAACGCCTGATGCCGCCGGGCACGATTCCGATTGCCGCGGCCGCCAATGTGGCCGAGGTCGCGGACATCGGCGACGTCGCAGCCGATCTGAACGGCGACGTGGTCGTGCTACAGGACGAGGCGCACGTCGGTTTCCAGTCGATGATCGAGTCGATCATGAAGATGGCCGAAGGTCATCTGAAGCGGCTGAACAATCGCCGCCGCGAGACCTGTCCCGCGTCCGACCTGGTGGTCGGCGTGCAATGCGGCGGCAGCGACGCGTTCTCGGGGCTGACCGCCAATCCCGCCGTGGGCTTCGCAACCGACCTGCTGGTGCGCGCCGGTGCAACCGTGATGTTCTCCGAAGTCACCGAGGTGCGCGACGGCGTCGATCAACTGACGGCGCGTGCGGCCAACGCGGAGGTGGCGGCGGCGATCATCCGCGAAATGCAGTGGTACGACGATTATCTGAAGCGCGGCGGCGCGGACCGCAGCGCGAACACCACGCCGGGCAACAAGAAGGGCGGCTTGTCGAACATCGTCGAAAAGGCGATGGGGTCGATCATCAAGTCGGGCAATTCGGCGATCTCCGGCGTGTTGTCGCCCGGCGAAAAGGTCCGCCAGAAGGGCCTCATTTACGCGGCCACGCCGGCGAGCGATTTCATCTGCGGCACGTTGCAGGTCGCCGCCGGCATCAACCTGCATGTGTTCACCACCGGCCGCGGCACGCCGTACAGTCTCGCGGAAGTGCCCGTCATCAAGGTCGCCACGCGCTCGGATCTCGCGCGCCGCTGGCATGATCTGATGGACGTCAACGCGGGCACCATCGCAACCGGCGCCGCGACCATCGACGAAGTGGGCTGGGAACTGTTCCGCCTGATGCTCGACATCGCCAGCGGGCGCAAGGAGACTTGCGCGGAGAAGCTCAAGCTCCACAATGCGCTGACGCTGTTCAACCCGGCGCCGGTGACCTGACCTGACAGCCGTTAAGAAACAACGAAGACATCGACTAGAGACATGACCGATTCGAATCCTGACCGCGCCGCGGCGCGAAAACCTTTCCGCCGCCTTCTGCTGACCGGCGCCGCCGGCAATCTGGGCACGCAGTTGCGCGGCGCGCTCGCGGCATGGGCCGATATCGTGCGCGTGACCGATATCGCGCCGCTCGGCGACGTGGCGGCGCACGAGGAAGCATCGACCGTCGACCTCGCGAATGAAGCCGCCGTTCATGCACTGCTCGAAGGGGTGGACGCGGTGATCCATCTCGGCGGCATTTCCGTCGAGGCGCCGTTCGAAGCTCTGCTCGAGGCGAACATCCGCGGGCTGTACAACCTGTATTCGGCCGCGCAGAAGCAGGGCGTGAAGCGCATCGTGTATGCGAGCTCGAATCACGCGGTGGGTTTTCATCCGGTGACCTCGGTGGTCGATATCGACGCGCCGTTGCGCCCCGACAGTCTGTATGGCGTGACCAAGTGCTTCGGCGAATCGCTGTCGCGCTACTACTTCGACCGCTTCGGTCTCGAGACGGTGTGTCTGCGGATCGGCTCGTCGTTCGAGCAGCCGAAGAATCCGCGCATGCTCGTGACGTATCTGAGCTATCGCGACTTCATCGAGCTGGTGCGTTGCTCGCTGTTCACCAACCGGGTGGGACATGCGATCGTCTACGGCGTGTCGGATAACCGCACCAAGTGGGTGGACAACACGAAAGCGGCGTTTCTCGGTTTTCGTCCGCAAGACAGTTCGGTCGAGTTCGAGCACCTGTTTCCGGTCACGGCTCCCACTGCTGATTTCGACGATCCGACCCAGCGTTTTCAGGGCGGCGCGTTCGTGCTTGCCGGTCCGATGGAGCCGAAGCGGTGAGCGCGACGGCGAACCCGCGCGTGGAACGAGTCGAGGGAGCAGGGCAGGCGCCCGCGCTGGTCGGCGAGAGCCCGGTGTGGCGCGCGGGGGAGCAGGCGCTTTACTGGGTGGATATTCCGGCGCGGAAGATCGTGCGGCTGCGGCTCGACTCGGCGGAGCGTTCCGAATGGTTGCTGCCGGAGAAGGTGGCCTGCATTGCGTTCGATCGTCGCGGCACAGTGCTGGCCGGCTGCGAGACGGGCCTTTTCGCGGTCGCGCTCACTGAAGCAGCGGCGAGCGATACACCGGGCGGCGAACCGCTGAAGGCGACGGCACGCAAGCTGGCCGCGCCCGCATTTCCGTTCGATGACATGCGTTTCAACGACGGCCGTTGCGATCGTCAAGGGCGCTTCTGGTCCGGCACGATGGTGCAGGACATGGCGGCCGCCAATCCCGCCGGCGCGCTGTATCGGTTCGATGAGCGCGGCGTGTTGTCCGGGCCGGTCGTCGACGGGCTGATCACGCAAAATGGCCTCGCCTGGTCGCCGGATGGCGCGACGATGTACCTCTCCGATTCGCATCCTCTGCGCAGGCAGATCTGGGCGTTCGACTACGACGTCGAGTCAGGCGAGCCGCGCAACCGGCGCGTCTTCGCCGATCTGAACGACCACGCGGGCCGTCCCGACGGCGCCGCGGTGGATGCCGACGGCTGCTACTGGATCTGCGCGAACGATGCGGGTCTGCTGTTGCGCTTCACGCCGCAAGGCAGGCTCGACCGGCGGATCGCCGTGCCCGCCACCAAGCCGGCCATGTGCGCGTTCGGTGGGCGCGAACTCGATACGTTGTTCGTCACGTCGATTCGTCCCGCAACGGGCGCGAGCGAACATGACGGACACCTCTTCGCCGTGCGTCCCGGAGTGGCGGGGTTGCCGGAGCCTGAATACGCTGGCGACCTGTAAGCGGCGCTTGCATCGGTGTTGCGTCGGGAGTCGCCCTGGCGCAACACCTTCACCCATATTCATCACTCGTCGTACAACATCGTGGCGTAAAGCCCCGATCGTATCTCTCGGCTTCGCTACGAAAAACATAGCGCATCTCATGCGCTGTATTCGCTATCCATTTCTCCCTGCCAAGCGTACAGGCACGCCTTGAGTGCCTTATCGGTCATTCATGCCGAGCGCGTTCGCTGTGCGGGTAACTACCGTCTGTACAAGTCAAAACTCGTTTTATAGACTTCGTGCGTCGTCGTACAACGTATAAGCCCAAACAGATTCCTTTCTTCGAATTTCGAGACGGACAGGGCGGGCAACGTATCTATCTCGTGCGCGAGCCTTCGCGAATGAGCTGCATGCCGACGCAGTAGAAGTAAAAGAAGTCGAGTTGTCTGACAGGAGTGTTGGGTATCCGTGCCGGGGACGTTGCGCGGGCCAGCACGGCGAAACGCGCGTCATACCCGCCAGGGCCGAGCGCGTGAGCCGGGAGACGCATCAAAACCATGTCACATCCGGGAGCGGCCTCAACGAGCGGCCCTCCGCGATTGGATGATCTATTTTCAAGGAATGTCACGATGAACAAGAAGTCTGCCTCTTCTCGCATTTGCCGCCTTTCGCTGCTTGTCGCGGCCTCCGTGCTGGCATTTAGCACCGTGTCGGCGCAGGCGCGCGTGTTCCGTGTGTCGGACGTGCATGGCGACACCTATCCGACCAACATGGCCGTGAAGTACATGGGTGAGCAGATCAGCAAGGCGACCGGCGGCAAGGATTCCGTGAAGGTCTTCGGCAACAGCGCGCTGGGCTCCGAGAACGACACGATCGACCAGGTGCGCATCGGCGCGCTCGACATGACTCGCGCCAACGGCGCCGCGTTCAACGAGATCGTTCCCGAATCGATGATTCCGTCGCTGCCGTTCCTGTTCCGCGACATCGACCACTTCCGCAAGGTGATGTACGGCCCCGAAGGCCAGAAGATTCTCGACGCCTTCAAGGCGAAGGGCATGATCGCGCTGACGTTCTACGAGAGCGGCGCGCGTTCCATCTACACGAAAAAGCCGATCCATTCGCCTTCCGACATGAAGGGTCTCAAGGTGCGCGTTCAGCCTTCCGATCTGATGGTCGACGAAATCAGGGCGATGGGCGGCACGCCGACGCCGATGCCGTTCGCCGAAGTCTATACGGGCTTGAAGACGGGTCTCGTGGATGCCGCGGAAAACAACCTGCCGTCGTACGAGGAGACCAAGCACTTCGAGGTCGCGCCGGTGTACTCGGAAACCCAGCATTCGATGACGCCGGAAGTGCTGGTGTTCTCCAAGAAGATCTGGGACACGCTCACGCCGCAGCAGCAGGAGATCATCAAGAAGGCGGCCGCCGACTCGGTGCCGTATTACCAGAAGCTGTGGACCGCGCGTGAAAACGACGCAAGCAAGGCCGTCACCAAGAACGGGGCGTCGATCGTCGCATCGTCGCAGATCGATCGCGCGGCTTTCGTCAAGGTGATGCAGCCGGTGTGGGCGAAGTACGAAAAAACCCCGCAAATGAAGCAACTGGTCGACGAGATCCAGGCAATCAAATAAGGCTCGTATAGCGGATACGCCGTAGCGGAGAAAAGCCCGATAAACAAGGGCTTTTCTTCGTGCGATCCGCTGAACCGGCGACGTCCAGCGGGATGACTGGATATTAAAGACGGATGCGTCGTATGCAAGGATGGGGTCAATGAAATTCATGAAGCGACCAAATGATTTTCTATTCCGCGTGCTGGTGATCGTGGCGTCGGTGAGTCTCGCCGTGCTGAGCCTGCTCGTGATCTACGGCGTCGTGATGCGCTACGTATTCAGCGACGCGCCCGATTTCGTCGAACCGATCGCGCTCTTGCTGGTGATCGTGATCGCGATGTTTGGCGCCGCGCTCAAGGTCCGCGAGAGCGGCCATATCGGACTCGACTCGCTCGTGAAGAGCCTGTCGCCCAAAGGCCAGGTCGTTGCGGAGGCGTTCCAGCATCTGTGCCTGATCGCGTTGGCCGTGGCCATTTTCTTCGGCAGCCTGCAGATGGCGGAGACCACGATGGAAGACCGGATTCCGATTCTGGGCCTGCCCGAAGCGCTGCGCTACGTCATTCCGGTCATCGCCAGCGTCTGCATCGCGCTGTTCTCGTTCGAGCATCTGCTGGCGCTTTTCGCCAGAAAAAACAAATAGAACAATCATGGAACTTGCCCTTCTCTCCATTAGTTTTCTCGTCTTCCTCGTTCTCGGGGTGCCTGTTTCGTTCGCGTTGGGGCTCTCGTGCGTCCTGACCTATCTGTATGAGGGCTTGCCCGCGGCCACCGCGATGCAGTCGATGGTGTCGGGAATGAACGCGTTTTCATTCCTCGCGGTGCCGTTCTTCATTTTCTCCGGCGAACTGATGCTGCACGGCGGCATCGCCGACCGCATCCTGCGTTTCGCGCAGGCCACGGTGGGGCATTTCCGCGGCGGGCTCGGCATGGCCAACGTGGTCGCGTGCACGCTGTTCGGCGGCGTGTCCGGTTCGCCCACGGCGGATACGTCCGCGATGGGCGGCGTGGTCATTCCGTTGATGAAGCGCGAAGGCTACAGCGCGGCGTACGCGGTCAACGTCACGACCCATTCGTCGCTGGCGGGCGCGTTGATGCCGACCTCGACGAACATGATCATCTACGCGTTCGCGGCGCAGGGCATCACGGGGACGCTGAACGGGCATCAGATGAGCGGCGTCTCGATCGGCGACCTGCTGTTCTCCGGTCTGCTGCCGGTTCTGTGGGTGATGGGTTTCGTGCTGATCGCCGCCTACTGGCAAGCGGTCAAGCACGGCTATCCGCGCCGTCCCGACGGCTCGACCGGCGTGCAGCGCTTTCCCGGCTGGTTCGCGGTATGCCGCACGTTCCTCGGCGCATTGCCGGGCCTGATGGTGATCGCGATCATTCTGGTCTGCGTGGCCAAGGGCATTGCGACGGCGACCGAAGCGGCGGCGATCGCGGTGGCCTATTCGCTGGTGCTGACCATCGTCGTGTATCGCACCATGACGCTGAAGAAGCTCTCGTTCGCGCTCGCCAAGGCCGCCAAGACGACCGGCGTGGTGCTGCTGCTGATCGGCGTGTCGAACATGCTGCGTTTCCAGATGGCTTATCTGGAGATTCCCGACGCGATTGAACACA
Source organism: Paraburkholderia sp. DD10 (assembly GCF_049177125.1). NCBI lineage: Bacteria > Pseudomonadati > Pseudomonadota > Betaproteobacteria > Burkholderiales > Burkholderiaceae > Paraburkholderia > Paraburkholderia sp. DD10. The sequence continues at coordinate 1,045,945 of NZ_CP185392.1, forward strand.
TGCTCAACGGCGCGACGAGCATCCCCTGGTTGATGCTGCTGTACATCAACCTGATTCAGATTTTCCTCGGCACGTTCGTCGACATGGCGGCGCACATCCTGATCACCACGCCGCTGTTCCTGCCGATGGCGATGCACAGCGGCGTCGGCCCGGTGCAGTTCGGCATCATGATCCTGCTGAACTGCGCGTTGGGCCTCGTGCACCCGCCGATCGGGTCGGTGCAATTCATCGGCTGCGCGATTGGCAATGTGTCGATCGGGGAAACTACCAAGGTGGCGTGGCCTTATTACCTGGCTATCTTCTCCGCGATCAACATCGTCACGTACGTACCGATGTTCTCGACCTGGTTGCCGAGTGTGATCAATGGGCATCCGGTGTTTTGAGCTGAATTCCCGAATTGTCGATTGCGAAGCCGGCGCGCCGCACAGGCGACGCCGGACATACAGAATAATTTTTTAAGAGGAGCAGAAATGAAAAAGGTACTAGCAACCTCGGCCCTTGGGTTGGTCGCCCTCGGCGCGCACGCTCAGAGCAGCGTGACGCTGTACGGGATCGTTGACGCGGGGATCGGCTATCAGAGCAGCCAGACGTCGCTCGGTTCGACCTCGGGCGGCCGCTCGGTCGTGAAGATGGTCAACGGGGTGTGGGCGGGCAGCCGCTTCGGCCTGAAGGGGGGTGAGGACCTGGGTGGCGGCACGAAGGCCATTTTCCAGTTGGAACAGGGCTTTAACAGCGCAACCGGCGCGCAGGGCGTCTCGGGCCTGGCATTCAACCGCCAGGCTTGGGTCGGCGTGACCAATACCACCTACGGTACGCTGACGGCCGGCCGCCAGTACACGGCCTATTACACGCTGCTCTCGCCGTATAGCCCGACCACGTGGCTGACCGGCGCCTACGGAGCGCATCCGGGCGACATCGATTCGCTCGATACGGTGTATCGCACGAATAACTCGCTGGTGTACACGTCGCCGAAGTTCTACGGCTTCACGGCAAGCGGTTCGTATTCGTTCGGCGGCGTGCCGGGCAGCCTGAACGCGGGTTCGACCTGGAGCGCGGCATTGCAGTACCTGAACGGTCCGTTCGGTATCGCAGCCGGCTTCCAGCGCATCAACAACTCGACGCCTGGCGGCGGCGCGTGGGGCGCGGACTCCGCCACGTCGAACAACGGCGCGCAAACGGGCGTGTCGGCGATCAACAACGGCTATCGGACCGCGCAGGCGCAGCAGCGCGTTGCCGTGACGGGCGGCTACGCGTTCAACTCGCAGTGGGACGTGTCGTTCTCGTACTCGAACGTGCAATACATTCCGGGCGTGGGCTCGGCGTTCCGTCATCAGGCGACGTTCAACACGGCCGGCGCCGTGGTGCACTTCAAGCCGCTGACGGCACTCGACCTGGCCGCTGGCTATAGCTACACGCGCGCAACCGAGTCGAACGGCATTTCGAGCGCGGCTCGTTATCAGCAGTTCAACCTCTCGCAGTACTACAGCCTGTCCAAGCGTACCGGCCTGTATGCGCTGGAAGCCTATCAGCGTGCGAGCGGCCAGACGATTGGAAACAACGGCACGAGCATCATCAACGCGACGGCCAGTATCGGCGACGGCCAGAACAGTGCGCCTTCGTCGTCGCGCAGCCAGTTTGCTGCCGGCGTGGGCATCATTCACCGCTTCTGATCGGGCTCGTATGGCGGTGGTGTGTTGTTATGCCGCCACAGCGACGCGTTTAAATACGCGTCGCTGACCCTCCTCCGGCTGCGCGCGCAACGCGCGCAGCATCTTCGGCGACGCGCGCTTTGCGGTAATGCGCGTGGCGGTCCGGCCAGCGCATTCAGTCATACAAACGTCACCACCGGCAGATCGCGGGACTTCGCATCGGCAGCCGTTTGCAGTGGCAAATTCTCCAGCGCTCAGCGCCGTTATCTGTCGATAACGTGAGAACCGCGCCCCGCGCCGCGATGTACTCGAACGTTCAGGCGTCCGCGTCGGACCACAAGCGCCCACCCGTTGCCCAGTTTTCACGTTTGACGTCGGTGAGAATGATGTCGACCGAATTCGGTTCGACGCCGAGCGATTCGCAGGTCGCCTTGGTGATGGCTTCGACGAACTGGCGTTTCTGCTCCAGCGATCGGCCTTCGAAGAGTTCGATATGAAACGTGGGCATTGCGTGACTCCGTTTGATTAATGGATTGAGCCGAAGGTCGGCGTGCAGAGCGGCTTCAATCGCGATAGCCGCGATCGATCCGGTCGAGCTTGCGCAGCAAGGCGGGCCATTCGAGCGCGCCCTCGATCGCGCCGCCGTCGTACAGTTGTTCGGCCGTGCGTGCGGCAATCGCATCGCCCGGCACCACCAGTTCCGCGCCGCACGCTTGCGCCTGCAACTGGATTTCGCAGGCCTTGATCAGCGTCGCCATCAGCACATAGGCCTCGGCGACGGTGCGGCCGACCGTGAGTGTGCCGTGATTGCGCAACAGCATGGCCGGCTTGTCGGCGAGATGCGCGACGAGACGTTGGCCCTCGGCCCGCGTGAACGCGAGACCCTCGTAGTCGTGATAGGCGAGGCAGCCGTGAAAGCGTAAAGCGTGTTGCGACGCGGGCAGCAGACCCGCCGGCTGAATCGAAACCGCGACACCCGCCGTATTGTGCAAATGCATCACGCAGAAAGCGTCGGCGCGCGCGGCGTGCACGGCCGCGTGCAGCGCGAAACCGGTTGCGTTGACCGCGTGCGCGCTTTCACCGACAAGCTTGCCTTCGATGTCGATCTTCACGAGATTGGATGCGCGCACTTCGTCGAACGCGAGGCCGAACGGATTGATCAGAAAGTGGCCGGGTTCGCCGGGGACGCTCGCCGAGATATGCGTGTAGATAAGATCGTCCCAGCCGTTGAGCGCCGCGAGGCGATAAGCGGCCGCGAGGTCGACGCGGGTCTGCTGTTCCGCGTCGGACAGCGGCCCCGTTTCGGCGACGCGTCCGGTGGGCGTGTGAGTGAACGACATGTTCGTCTCCAGGGATGGCTTGATGAGCGCTGACCGCGCAAACCGAGTCGTGGTCGAGGCGCATGACGCTAATTCGCGTACCGGCAAAGATTGGCGGCGTTGGCGGTTGCCGCACCTTCAGCCGCTTCGGACCCGAGCGCAACGATCACGCCGCCAAGGGCACATGCCATGCCGCAATCGGCCAGTGCGTTCGGTGAATCCTAACAGGCCCGCCGGCACTCGCATATGAAGAGCGATACCGGTGGACCACAAGCTTTCGCGCTACGATAAGAGCCCGGCGCGCACACGCTGCGCCGCTTCACGAGGAGACAGGGTAATGCGTGAATTACGCTGGGCATCGGAAGAGGGCGACGGCATCGAACATCTGGCGTTCGAAACGCGCGAGGACGGATTCGCGGTGGAAAGCGCCGTGGTCGGGCAGCGCTACGGCAAGGCGTATGGCCTGCACTACGTGGTGCGCTGCGACGCGCAGTGGCGCACCCGGTATGCGTGGCTCAAGATCGTCGGCGGCGGCGAACTCGAATTGCATGGCGACGGCGCCGGCAATTGGCGCGACGGTCACGGCCTCGTGCTGAGCGCAATCGAGGGCTGCGTCGATATCGACATCGCCGCCACGCCGTTCACGAACACACTGCCGATCCGCCGTTTGCAACTGGCCGAGGGCGAGCGTCAGCCGATTTCAGTGGCGTATATCTCGACGCCGGATTTGCAGGTCACGCGCGTCGAGCAGGCGTATTCATGTATCGAGTTGAATCGCGAGTATCGCTACGAAGGCATCTTCCGCAATTTCACCGCGAACCTGTCGGTGGACGAAGACGGGCTCGTGATCGACTATCCGACCTTGTTCACACGCCTGCCGCGTGCGCGTTGAACGACGCGTCGCCGCCACCGTCACGACTCGCTTCGCGCCGCGCGGCAAAGCGTTCGATGCAGGCCGCGATACGCTCGGGTTCGCGCGGCACGACCCAATGGCCGGCGTCGATTTCGATGCGGTGATACGCGCCGAGCCAGCCTTCCAGTCCAAGCGAGCGCGGGGGCCCAACCTGACGGTCGCGCAACAGCACGATGAATTGCACCGGCGAGTACGCCCGCCGCTTGCGCCGGTGCCGCAGCCTGTCGATGAAATTGGCGCGGTAGAGGTTCAGACCGTTGATCGCATTGCGCATCCGCGCCGGATCGCGCACCGCGCTCACGCGTTCGGTCAGGCGCAACCACAGCGGCCACATGCGTGCGCGCGGATTTAGCCGTGTGAAACACGGCCGGCGGCCGCGCGGAAGAATCACTTGGCGACCAACGCCGCGGCGACTTCGCGGTTTTGCCAGACGTTGTCCTTCACGGTGATTTTTTGCGGAATCAGATGCGCGCCGTAAAACGCGTCGGCGACCACTTGCTGGGCGCGCGCGATCTCGTCGGTAACGGGCGTGGTGCCGTAGGGGTAGCGGCGCACCCAGGTTTCGACCAGCTTCTGATCGAGGCCGACCTTCGGCGCGATCAGTGCCGCGGTTTCCACCGGATGCGCGTTGACCCACAATCCTGCGCTGCGCAACTGACCGAGAATCGCACCGACTACATCGGGATGCTGCCGCGCGAAGTCGCGCGTCGCTTCGTAGAAGTTGTATGGACCGTCGAGGTCGGAATAGTCGGCCAGCGTGCGCGCCTTCAGCGCTTGTTGTGCGGAGGCATAGTAAGGGTCCCAGATCACCCACGCATCGACGTCGCCGCTTTCGAAGGCGGCGCGCGCATCGGCGGGCGGCAGATAAACCGGCCGAATGTCCTCGTAACGCAGGCCCGCTTTTTTCAGCGCTTCGAGCAGCAGATAGTTTGCGCTCGAGCCTTTTTGCAGCGCGACGCGCTTGCCTTTCAGATCGCTCACGCCGCGCAGCGCCGAATCGTTCTTGACCAGAATGGCTTCTGAATGACGCCCGGCCGGCTCCGCGCCCACGTACACGAAGCGCACGCCGCCGGCTTGCGCGAAGACCGGCGGCGGGGCGCCGGTATAGCCGAAGTCGATGCTGTCGGCGTTCAGCGCTTCGAGCAATTGCGGTCCCGCGGGGAATTCGAACCACTTGATGCTATAGCCGAGCGGCTTGAGCTTCTCGTCGAGCGAGCCTTGCGCCTTGAGCACCGCGAGCAAGCCCGATTTCTGATAACCGATGCGCAGCACCTTGGCCGGCTCGCCGCCGCTGCTGCCGTTGGTTTGCGCGGCGGCGCTCAAGGTCGTGAACGCCGCGAGCAACGCGGCGGCGAGGGGAAGAGACAAACGGGTGTGACGGTGCATCCGGTGATTCTCCATTGCGTTCGATTGGTTCGTTGGGCGATCGTCGCATGGACGTTGCGCCCGTCAAACGAAGCAATGGAGATTTGAATATGATGCGCGCCGCGTGCGCTACTTCTTGCGCTTGTTCTTTTTCGCGCTGGCGCGCTCCGTCGCCGCGCCTTCCAGCGGATGGCCGAGCTTTTTCGCCATGATTGCGGCGACGCGGTCGCCGAGATAATCACCGGAGGCTTCTTCCAGCGCGCCGGTCATTTCGCTTTCGATCAGCACCATCGCCAGCGGCCGCACGCGCCAGATGGCGTCGGCCAGTGTGGGCACGTCGGCGGGCGTCGGCAGCGCAGCGGCATCGTAGCGGTCCAGCCGCCGCGTTACCGCGCCACGTCGTCCGGCGGGATCGAGTCGCCCACGCCCAGCGTGCGTTGCATCAACGTCGTGTCGAGCCATCGGCCATGTTTGAAGCCGACCGCCTTCAACGTGCCGGTCAATTCAAAACCCAGTTGCGTATGCAGCGACAGCGAACCGCCGCTGCCGCCGTCCGCGATCACGGCCACCATCTGGCGCCACGGTCCCTGTTCGCAGCGCTCGATCAGCGCTTGCAGCAGCACACGCCCCAGGCCGCGCCCACGATAAGCGTCGCTCACGTAAATCGAATCCTCGATGGTGTTGCGATAGGCGGCGCGCGGCCGGTACGGCGTGGCGTAGCAATAGCCGGCGACCTCGCCGTCGATCTCGGCGACCATGTACGGCAAGCCGTGGCTGCGCACCGACGCGAGCCGCGTGCGCAAGTCGTCCACGGAGGGCGGCGTTTCCTCGAACGACGCGACGCCGGTCAGCACGTGATGCGCGTAGATGGCCTGAATCGTGGGCAGATCGGCTTCGGTGGCGTCGCGGAGCTGCGTGGCGCTTGCTGCTTCGGAAGAGGACGGCGAGGGCGCGAGGTGGGTGGTGCTCATACGGGTCCTGTGGTGGCCGGTGGGTCCGAGGATAGCTTTGACTATGCCCGTCCCGCGCGCGAATTTGAAGGGAGTCAAAAATCGACATGCCCGGTATGGTCACACCGGCTTGGCGTTGACGTTCACTGTCTCAGACCGCCGGACGCACCGGCGCGGCTCGCGAGAAACGCCGCGCGCCCGCCACGCATGCCACCACCACGACCGTGACCAGGATCATCGCGGGCGGCACCTGTTCGTGCAAAACCAACCCCGCGAGCAGCAAGCCGAAGAACGGCTGCAGCAACTGCAGTTGCCCGACGCCCGCGATGCCGCCGAGCGCGAGTCCGCGATACCAGAACACGAAGCCGATCAGCATGCTGAAGAGCGACACGTACGCGAGTCCCCACAGCGCCGCATGACTGACGCCGTCGAACGAGGCGGGCCGCGCCCACCACGCGAGCGGCGCCATCACCGGAAGCGACAGAACGAGAGCCCACGAAATCACCTGCCAGCCGCCGAGGTGGCGCGACAGACGCGCGCCTTCGGCGTAGCCCAGGCCGCAGACGATGATCGCCGCCAGCATCAACGCGTCGCCGACGGGCGAAGCATCGAGGCCGTGACGCAAGGCGAATGCAACCACCGCGCCGCTGCCCAGCGCCGAGAACAGCCAGAACGCCGGCTGCGGACGCTCGCCGCCGCGCAGCACGCCGAAGATCGCGGTGGCGAGCGGCAGCAGCCCGACGAACACCACCGCATGCGCGGCGTTCACATGACGCAGCGCGAGAGCCGTCAACAGCGGAAAGCCGACCACGACGCCGAGCGCGACGACTACCAGCGGAATCAGGTCACGCCGGGCCGGGCGGGCTTCGCGAAACACGAGCAGCAGCAACAGGCCCAGCGTGCCGGCGATCGTCGCGCGCGCCACCGTCAGAAACACCGGATCGAGCCCTTGCACCGCGAGGCGCGTGGCGGGCAGCGAACCGCTGAAGATCAACACGCCAATCATGCCGCTGATCCAGCCGTTCGTTGTCTTGTCCATTGCCATGAAGTCCATGCACGTGAAAACGGAATTCGTAGCATCCGCTTTCCGGCCGTAAACGGTAAGCTACGGATCAGTACAATTCGTACAAACTGTACCGAACATGGAGCAGTACAGATGGCGGAAAGTCGAGGTATGCAGGGGGCGTCGGGCACGCGTGTCGGCACGGTGATGGACAGCTTGCGCGAGCGCATTGCGAGCCGTTCGCTCATGCCGGGCGCGCGCGTGCCGTCGATCCGGGTGATGACGGAAACGCTCGGCGTATCCAAGTCGACGGTGGTGGAAGCCTACGACCGGCTGGTCGCGGAGGGCGTGATCGTGGCGCGCCGCGGGTCCGGCTTCTTCGTGTCGGGCCATGCGCCGCCGCTCGCGCTTGCCGATCTCGGGCCGAGCCTCGATCGCGAGGTCGATCCGTTGTGGCTGACCCGGCAGTCGCTGGAAGCGGGGTCAAAAGTTCTCAAGCCGGGTTGCGGCTGGATGCCCGCCTCATGGCTGCCCGAAGACGGCGTGCGTCGCGCGCTGCGGGCGGTGGCGCGCGACCCGCAGTCGCCGCTCGCCGATTATGCGAGCCCGTATGGTCTGCCCGCGCTGCGTCAACAGCTCGCATGGCGGCTCGCGCGGCACGGCGTGGATGCGCCGCCCGAGCAGATCGTGCTGACCGACGGCGGCACGCACGCGCTCGATCTCGTGTGCCGCTTTCTGCTCGAGCCCGGCGATACGGTGCTGATCGACGACCCGTGCTACTTCAACTTTCAGGCGCTGCTGCGCGCGCACCGCGCCCGCATCGTCGGGGTGCCCTATACGCCGTCCGGGCCCGATCTGGCGGCGTTCGAACGCGCGCTGACCGAGCACCGTCCGCGCCTGTATGTGACCAATTCGGCCATCCACAATCCGACCGGCGCGACGCTCGCGCCGGCCGTCGCGCACCGGCTGCTGAAGCTCGCGGGCGAACATGATCTGCTGATCGTCGAGGACGACATTTTCGCGGACTTCGAAGAGGAAGCCGCGCCGCGTCTTGCCGCGTTCGACGGGCTCGCGCGCGTGGTGTCGATCGGCAGTTTTTCGAAGACGCTGTCGGCGGCCGTGCGTTGCGGCTACATCGCCGCGCGCGCCGAATGGATCGAGCCGCTGATCGATCTCAAGCTCGCCACCTCGTTCGGCAACGGCCAGCTCGCGGCGAGCGTCGTGCATCGTTTGCTGGTGGACGGCGCTTACCGGCGGCATCTGGAGTCGATGCGCGCGAAGCTCGCCGACGCGATGGGCGAGACGGTCAGGCGGCTCGGCTATGCGGGCCTGGAAATATGGACGCGGCCACGCGCCGGCATGTTCGTGTGGGCGCGTTTGCCGGACCCGCTCGACGCCGCCGACATCGCGCGTCACGCGCTAGCCGGCGGTGTGGTGTTCGCGCCGGGCAATGTGTTCAGCGCATCGCAATCGGCGGCCGGTTTTCTGCGCTTTAACGTCTCGCAGTGCAATCGCCCGAAAGTGTACGAGACGCTGCAGCGGGCGATGGAAGCGTCCGCTGTTTCGAAGCAGCGGGCGCGCGCCTGAGCAAACGCGTCCCGCGCGCCGCTTCATTTGCACAGCAGAAGCAGCCGTTCCTGATCCGTGCAGGCGGCGAGGGGTTTTTGCGCAGGCCGGGCCGCGGTTGCCCTTGCCGTCGTCGTCGCCGCCGTCGCGCTGAGCGCGGCGTTCCGCTTCGCGAGACACGCGCGAAGATGCTTCTCGACCGGCGGGTAGTACTTCCATCCACGCACGAGGCCCGGCAATTCGAGCTTCACCTGCTTCCACTTCGGGTGGCCGTGTTCCTGCAGCGTGTCGAAGTTCGCGCACAGCGAGTCGGCGAAGTGATTCAGGTTGCCGACCGTGTCGCGCAGACCGTAATCGTAGGTGACGAGAAAGGCTTTCACGGTCAGCGTGGGCACGTCTTCCTTCAGCCAGTTCGGATAGCTGCTCGCACGGATCGTCGCGGGGAAGTACGTCTGTTTGGCGCGCGCCGTTTCGGGCGCGGCGGGATCGACTTTCAGCAGGCGGATCTGTTGCAGCAGTTCCGGATTCATGTCGTTGAACAGTTTCGCCGGCTGCCCGACCACGATGATCGCCACGTCCACTTTCTTCACGATCAACGCGGCCAGCGCGTCCTCGTTGCTCAGGTGCTCGACGTTCTGTTCGGGAATCGCCGTGCCGAACATCAGGTGATAGAGCGTCGTGGCCGATTGAGCGGTGCCGCTGCCGATCAGGCCGACGCTGATGCGCTTGTTCCTGATGTCCGCGAAGGTATTGAACGGCGAGTCCGCACGCACCACGACGTTAATTTCCTCGTCGTAAAGCGGCATGATGAGCCGCAGCGGCCGGATCGCCGTGCCGGCGTCGGCGTTGCCCGCGTTGGCCATGTCGATGTAGGCCTGGTAGACGTCGGATTGCACCAGCGCCAGCTTCACGCCGGGTTCGAAGCGCATGCGCTGCACGTTCTCGGCCGAGCCCTTCGAGGCCACCGCCTCCAGGTCGATGCCCGCCGGTTGCGCGACCCATTTGGACAGATCCTGACCGATCTGTATGTACGTGCCTCGTTCGGGACCGGTCACGATCTTGTAGTGCGCGGGCTCCGCGAAAACGAACGAAGACACGGCCAGCAGCACCAGCCCCAGCCACCCCGTCAGAAGTCTCTTCAGCATGGTCTCCTCCGCCTATGGTTCAGGTTAGAAGCGCTTCTCGCGCAAGTGCGCGCCGCCTTTTGGTAAACGCGTTGGCAACCGGGCTTGCCGCGATGGTGATGGCGATGGCGATGCGGCTTGCGCTGGACTGAGCGGCTTCCAGCCGGTCTCGCGAATCACGCGCTGCAAAATGGTTTTGGCGGTTTCGCTGCCTGTATCGATAGTGAGCGCCTCGTTGGCGTGCTGGCGCGCGCAGGTCCACGACTGTTGCGCGGCGCAGAGTTGCGCCGCTTGCAACGCGATGTCGCGGCGCGCGGTGAGCGGCTTCAGTTCGGCCGCCAGGTTCCGTGCGTCCGTATTCTCCGGTCGCAGCGTTTGCGCGGCGCCGAGCGCGGCTTGCGCCGCGGACAGATCGTTGGCGTCGAACGCGAGGCGCGCGGAACGCATGGCTTGACCGGCATCGCTAAAACGCGGCGCGGCGGGTTGCATCACCGCTTCAGGCGCGAGCGGCGTCGCGGGAGTCGCCGGCGTTGCCTTCATCGCATCGTCAGCCTTGGCCGGCTCGACAGCGGCCGCCTGATTCGTCGACTGAGCGGGTGCATAGCGCGCGATTGTTCCGGTCGTGGTGGTCGTTGTCCTCGCATCCTGATCGGTTTCGGCGATCTGCGCGTTGTTGCCGTTGCGCGCTTCATGGCTGTCGCCGAATAGCGCATAGCCGACATAGGCGAGGCCGATTCCGACAATCGCCGCGATCGCCCATAGCAGCCTGCGAATCCGGTGCGCGGCGCGGCCATGCGAATCAAGCGCGCCGGCGAGAGAAGGGATCGACGTATCCGGCGACACCGCTATCGGCGCATGCAGCGCGACCTCGGCAGACGCGGCCGCGCCGACGCGCGCGGCACCCGCCGCAAGTTGTACTTCTCCAGGTGCGAGGGGATCGAAGCCGCTGTTGCGCGCCGCTCCGCTCGTGGCGCTGGCGCGGCTGCCGGGAATGACGGTGCGCTTAGGTGGGCTGGTATCGAGCGGATGCGCCGCGCCGCAATACGGGCAATAGTCGACCTGGCGGTACAGGGCGCCGCCACACCGATTGCAGGGCATTGGAAAACTATGTCCGGGTGCTGACTGGGTGGACATGCTGTGGCCCCACCTGTGGAAAACAATGCCATACGGCATGCCCCGGACCGTGCTGAGGCAGGAGCGATGTCCGCGGAAATCACGATCCACATGCGCCGGGGAGTGTCGGGGCGCAAGCGCACGCTTGCGATGCCGCCGCCTGCAATATGTGGCGTTTCGTTGCGAACGTCAATCGAAGTTGCTACCTACCTTATGTGCGTTAGCGCACATTCATAGTATGGCGAAGCATCTCGCATGTCGGAGGACGAACGGACGCGAGTGCTTCGCTCACTGCTTGCGCAGCGGATGATCCTTTAAAAGCCACGCGAGCGCAAAGGCAACCAGCACCACGCAAGCCGCCGCGAGGTACACCGTGTGCAGCGCGCCGGCGAACGCATGCAGGTAATCGTCGCGCAACGCTTGAGGCAACGCGTGAATGGCGGTGGGCCCGAGCGCGTGCGGCAATTCGGTGTCGGGCGGAAGCAGTTTTTCGAGGCGCGACGCAAGGCCGTTCGAGAACACCGCGCCGAACGCGGCCACGCCGATCGACCCGCCTATCGAACGGAACAGCGTGGCGCCCGACGTGGCGACGCCCACATGCCTGAATTCGACGCTGTTCTGCACGGCGAGGATCAGCACCTGCATCACCATGCCGAGGCCGCAGCCGAGAATGCCCATGTCGATATACATCACATGGATCGGCGTGCCGATCTGCAGGCGTGCGAGCAGCAGCATGGCGACGGCCACGAGCAACGTGCCGGCGATCGGGAACATGCGGTATCTGCCGATCTTGCTGATCACGCGGCCGGTCACCATCGACATCACGAACAGGCCGCCCATCATCGGCAGCATCTGGATGCCGGCTTGCGTGGGCGTCGAACCCTTGACCACTTGCAAATAGAGCGGCAGGAACGTGACCGCCCCGAACATCGACACGCCGATGATGAAGCCGATCAGGCTGCTCAGCAAAAACGTGCGCTGTTTGAAAAGCTCGAGCGGCATGATCGGCTCGACCGCGCTGCGCTCTTCGTGGATGAAGCCCCAGGTCGCCACCAGCCCCATGCCCAGCGTGAACCACAGTTGCGGCGACGACCACGGCAGGATCGTGCCGCCCTGGCTCGTGAACAGGATGATGCAGGTGAGCGCGCCGGCGAGAAAGGCGGCGCCCATATAGTCGATGGTGTGCTTCACATGACGCGCGTGCGGCTTGAACACCGCGCCGATCACGAGCAGCGAGACGATGCCGAGCGGCAGGTTGATGTAGAAGATCCAGCGCCATGTGAGATGCTCGACGAGAAAACCGCCGAGCAGCGGCCCGACCACGGTGGCGAGGCCGAACACGCCGCCGAACACGCCCTGATAGCGGCCGCGCTCGGCCGGCGGAATCACGTCCGCGATCGCGGCCATCGTCACGACCAGCAGGCCGCCGCCGCCGAGCCCTTGCAGCGCGCGCAGCACGATCAACTGGGTCATGTCCTGCGCGACGCCGCACAGCGCGGAGCCGACGAGGAACACCACGATCGCTGTTTGCAGCACGATCTTGCGGCCGAACAGGTCGCCGAACTTGCCGTACAGCGGCACGACGATGGTCGAGCTTAGCAGGTAGGCGGTCACCACCCACGACAGATTGTTGAGCCCGCCGAGTTCGCCGACGATCGTCGGCAACGCGGTGGAGACGATCGTCTGATCGAGCGCGGCGAGCAGCATGACGAGCAGCAGCGCAGGGAACAGCAGGCGGATCGGTGGTTGATCGGCGGCCGCGGCTGGCTGCGCCCCGGTGTCCGCCAGTTCGATAGGTTGAGTCGTTGTCGATTGATCCATGGCGACACGCTATTGAAATTAATTAATGTGGCGATTAATATATGCGACATCGCCGCCCCGGTCAAATTGAATGCAATGGCAAGAATTCCGTCCGATGAGCACAAGGTGAAAGTCGCGCCACGTAATGCGGCGACTGCGAAACCGCGCAAGCCCGCGAAGCAGGGGCGGCTTGAAGCCGCTGGTGAAGCCGCTGGTGAAGCCGGTGGTGGAGGCGCTGGCGGAGACGTCAACCCCGCAAGCGTGGCGGCCGGAGCGCCCGCACGGCGCCCCGGCCGGCCCTCGGGCGCCGCGCGCGGACCGGAGCAGCGCGGCCGTTTGCTGGAGGCGGCGCTCGCGCTCTTCGCGCGGCAGGGCATCGTCGATACCACGCTTGGCGAGATCGCTCGCGAGGCGGGCTTCACGCCGGCAATGATGCATTACTACTTCAAGACGCGAGATCAGCTACTCGACGTGCTGATCGACGAGCGCTTCGCGCCGCTGCGCGCCGGGCTCGGCGTGCCGTTTCAGGAGCATGCCGACGATCCGGTGGCGGCGATCACCACGCTCACCCAGCGGTTGGTGCAAGTGGCGAGCGAGAATCCGTGGTTTCCGTCGCTATGGGTGCGCGAGGTCATCAGCGACGGCGGCTTGCTGCGCCAGCGCATGCATGAACGGTTCGGCAACGTGCAACAGAAGGCGTCGCTCGAATGCATCGCGCGCTGGCAAAAGGAGGGGCGCCTGAACGCGGCGCTGGAGCCGTCGCTGGTCTTCGTCACGTTGCTTGGTCTGACGATCCTGCCGTTGGCCACCTCGAAGCTGTGGCGCGAGGATCCCATGCGGTGCAACGTCGGCGGCGAGGAAATCGCGCGGCATGCGGTGGCCCTGCTGGTGCAGGGCATAGGTCCGAAGAAAGCCGGTTAAAGCGCGGGTTCGCGGCGACGTGCGCCGGCGCCTGGGGAGCCGGAAGCCGCCGCGGCACGCGGCATGCTACCTGTCGGTTGGAAGTGAGCGCCGGGCGGAATAAGCAATGTCGCCCGCGCCGCAAGCGGAATACGAATTCGAGAAACGACGCCGGGCGAGAATGGCCGTGCCAACGGGGGCACGAACCGCCGCGGCGAATCGGATGTCGGCTATCGACTCGCCATCGTCACGGCGTCGAGGGCCGTTTCTTCATCCGCGTGCAATTTTGGCGCGTTACTGTGCGCACGCGTTGCGCCAAGGCCATGTTTTAAAATCGCGTGCCTGTCTGCAACTCGGTGCGCGAAGCCGGGTCGGAATCATGAACAGCAACAACCCAGCCGCGCAAATCGGCGGCAAGCAGCAGGGCGATAAGTTGGCCAAGTCTGACGGCCTAACCGGTTTTTTAGAGCAACAACAGAACATGAACGGAGCATTGAGACTCGATCAGGCCACGATCGTGCTCGTCGAAGACGACCCGGATAGCCGGGAATCGCTGACCTTGTTACTCGAAGCGGAAGGTGCGCATGTCGTCGCGGTGGCGGATGCGGAAGAGGGTGTCGAAGCGGCACTGCGTTTATTGCCCGACGCCGTGGTATGCGATCTGGAATTGCCGGCCATGGACGGCTTCTATCTGATCCAGCGGCTGCGCGATCACGAGATTCGCGGCGATCACGCGCCTTCGGTGGCCGTGGCGCTCACGGGTCATACCGACGACGCTTATCGCTTGCGCAGTATCGGCGAAGGCTTCCAGCATTTCATGACCAAACCGGCGCTGCCGGAAGATCTGGTGACCTTGCTGCACGACGCGATCGACGCCCGCTCGGCGGGTTGATCGGACCGCTGCAAAACGGGCGTCGCCGTTATTTCGCGGCGGCGACGGATGCCGCTGAACCCGCGGCGGCGGTCGCCGCCGCTTCCGCTGCCTGACAGGCGGCACACAGTCCCTTCAACTCGATCTCATCGCTGGCGAGGCGGTAGCCCGCGTCTTCGATTTGCGCGACGAGCGCCTGGCGCAGCTTCGGCTGATGCAATTCGGTGACGGTGCCGCATTGCTGGCAGACCACCAGAATGCCGTGCTGGCATTGCGTCAGATCGTGGCAGACGGTGAACGCATTGATCGATTCGATCCGATGCACGAGCCCCGCCGACAGCAGAAAGTCCAGTGCCCGATAAACCGTGGGCGGCGCCGAACCAGGGTGAATCTGGCGCATCTCGTCGAGCAGCGAATAGGCCTTGGTGGCGCGGCCCGAATTCAACAGCAATTCGAGCACCTTGCGGCGGATCGGCGTGAGTTTTTCGCCGCGTTCGCGGCAGTATTCTTCCGCGAGGGTCAGTGCGGCTTCCTGCGAATCGCCGTGCATGTGCCCCGCTGCATGAGAATGAGCGGAGCTGGCTGTAGTGGATTGCGCGGTGGATTGCGCGGTGGATTGCGCAGCGGCTTTCACAGCGGCGGTCGCGGTGGGCTTGGCGGTTTTCATGCGTCGATTATAAGGGCCATCGCGCCGCGCCGTGCCGGTGCATGGCACGGCTGCCAGCCACGCTTCACGTCAGCGGAAAATCAACGTATTTCTTGAAGCCCGGCCGCGTGGCGAGGCGCGAATACCAGCGCTCCACGTTCGGTAGCGGCGGACGCTCGACGCCGTCCACCCCGAACCAGCGTTTCGCGTATGCGCCGACCACGATGTCGGCGAGCGTGAACCGTTCGCCCTCGAGGAAGAAGCGGCCTTGCAAGTGGGTGTCGAGCATGCGCCATAGCAGCGTGACCGCGCTGAAGTCGGCCGCGAGTTTGGCGGCGTCGCGCTCGGCGGCCGGCGTGCGTACAAGCGCCCAGAACACCGGACGCTCGGTGGGTTGCAACGTGGAGAGCGACCAGTCGAGCCAGCGGTCGATGCTCGCGCGCAGCCTGGGCTCGGACGGATACAGCAGGCTCGCCTCGCCGTATTGCAGCACCAGATAGCGCAGGATCGAGTTCGATTCCCACAGCACGAAGCCGTCATCGACCAGCGTCGGAATCTTGCCGGTCGGGTTCATCGCGAGATAGTCGGGTTCGTTGTTGCGGCCGAATTGCAGACCGGCGTCGATGCGCTCGTAGGGCAGCACGAGCTCATCGCAGCACCACAAGACTTTCTGAACGTTGACCGAATTAGTGCGTCCCCAGATCGTGATCATCCGGCAAATCCTCTTCTTTACAGTTGGCAAGCCGCGCCCGGCGCGCGGCGTTCAGCCAGTAACGATACACGATGCGCATGGTTTTGCACGCGGCGGGTCGCGATCGGCCCACGTCGAGGCGCATGCCGGAAACATCTGCGCGTTGCGTACAATGAGCGCACCCGAATACGACGAGGCACCGCATGGCCCGCATTGTCCCCGACGACTGGAAGAGCCTCGCCGCCACCGGCGCGGCGGCACGCGAACGCGAAACCCTCGCGTTGCTGGAAGACACGCTGCCCGACGGCTATACCGTCTATCACGGCGTGCACTGGACGCGTCTGAACCAGAACTTTTCGGTGTTCGGCGAGGCCGATTTCGTGATCGTCAGTCCGGCCGGGCGCGTGATGATCGTCGAGCAGAAAACCGGTTTCCTGCGCGAAACGCCGAAGGGTCTCGTCAAGGTCTATCTGCAAACGGAGCGCAACGTGGCGATCGCGCTCGCGCACACCATCGAGGGGCTGCACCGGCGTTTTACCGCGGCATTCGGCGCGGGCACGTATTTCATCGAGGAACTGCTGTATTGCCCGGACCACATCGTCAAGGACGCGGCGATCGCGGGCGTGAACCCGGCGCGCATCGTCGACGCCACGCGCAAAACCCGGCTCGCGGCGATCATCCGCGAGGCGTTGCCGGCGGACGAGCCGCGCCTTGCCTGCGCGCCGAAAATCCATCACTTTCTCGCCGACGAACTCGCGCTCACGCCCGACGCCAGCGCGCTGGTCGGACAGGCGGGCACGCTCGTCACGCGCCTCGCCGGCGGTCTCGCGACATGGGCGCGGCGGCTCGAATTTTCGCCGTTCCGGCTGCGCGTGATCGGCACGGCCGGCTCCGGCAAGACGCAACTCGCGGTGCAGGTGATGAAGGACGCGGTGGCGCGCGGCCAGCGGCCTTTATACGTGTGCTTCAACCGGCCGCTGGCCGATCACATCGCGCGAGTCGCGCCGCCCGAGGCGAAGGTGGCGAACTATCACCAACTGTGCGACTGGATTGCGCGCGATGCGGGCCGCGAGCCGGATTTCCGTTCGGGCGACGTCTTCGACCAGCTCGAAACGGTTTTCGCGCAGACGCCGATCGGCGCGCGCTGGCAATTCGACGTATTGATCGTCGACGAAGGGCAGGACTTCCAGCAGCCGTGGGTCGCGGCGCTCGAGCGGCTGCTGCGCCCGGGCGCGGCGTGGTGGTGGCTCGAAGACCCGCTGCAGAATCTGTACATGCGTGAGCCGGTCGAGCTGCCCGGCTGGACCACGCTGAAGGAAACCACCAACTACCGCAGCCCGCGCGACATCCTCGACTATGTGCGCGACGTGGTCGGCGCCGCGGTGCCGGTCGCGGCGGCGCTCGCATCGGGCAGTCCGTTCGACGGCTCGGACATTGCGCTGTCCGTCTACGACGAAGCCCATGCCGTCGAAGGCAGCATCGAGGCCACCAAGCGCGCGATCACGCAGGCGCTCTCGCTCGGCTTTCGCAAGCAGGACATCGTGGTGCTGTCCTTCCGCGGCCGCGAAGGTTCGGCGATCACCGCGCAGGATCATCTCGGTCCGCACCGGCTGCGCAGTTTCACGGGCAAATACGACCTGTTCGGCAACCCGGAATACCGCGAGGGCGACGTGCTGTTCGAGTCGATCTACCGCTTCAAGGGGCAAGCGGCGCCGTGCGTGATTTTCACGGAGATCGACTTCGCTACGTTCGACGAGCGCATCGCGCGCAAGCTGTTCGTCGGCGCCACCCGCGCGACCATGAAGCTGATCGTGGTCGCTTCGCAGCGGGCCGCGCGGCATCTGCATCTGCGCGACGGTAAGGAAATCAGAGAAGCACGGGAAGTTGGAGAAACGTAGCGCGCCGCAAAAAACAACGGAAAAAAACATGACCAAGGTGACCAAAAAAATGCAGGGTGGGAAACGCGCGTACCGGGGTGCGCGCTGGGCAATGGGCCTGATGTTCGCGCTGGCGGCATGGAGCGCGCACGCTCAGCAGGACTCGGTGCCCTTCTCGCTCGACGTGAAGGGCAAGATCGCGAGGACCACCGACGCCTCGCGCCAGTCGTATCACTTCACCGAGGCGCAACTGCTCGCGCTGCCGGTGCATGCGATCACGACGAGCACCACGTGGACTCCGCGCTCTACCTTCACGGGACCGCTGCTCGCGGATATTCTGAAGACAGTCGGCGCGTACGGCGATCACGTGGAGATCCATACGTTCGACGACTACACCTACACCGTGCCGGTGTCGGACTGCGATCGCTATGGCGTGATCGTCGCGTACAGCATGAACGGCCGGCGTCTGAAGCTTAGCGACTTCGGGCCGCTGTTCCTTATCTATCCGCGCGATGCGTTCCCCGACGAACTCGTGGGCGCAGCGAGCGATTCGAAATTCGTATGGCAGATCAAGGCTCTCATCGTCAAATAGCGCGCCGTCCGTGGCGCCGCGTTCTCTACGTGCTGATCTGGCTCACCGCGCTCGCGGCGCCGGCCGGCGCGATCGGCTATCTGTTGTACGCGAATCTGCTGAACCCGCGCGCCACCGAGCAGTTGACCGGCACCTACGACGGCTTCTACTGGGACGCGGCGCAACTGCAGATCGCCTACGCGCGTTTCGAGAATCAGTTGCTGCTGTATCAGTCGGGCGTCGACGACGACTATCCGCGCCTGCTGCTGCGCTATCAGCTGCTGCAATCGAAGCTGCACGTGCTGGCCGGCTCCACGAGCAGGCTGACCGCGCAAGTGCCTTTGCTGCAGCGGCAACGCGACGAAGTGCAGTCGCTCGATCGTCTGCTCACCGGCCTCGCGCCTGAGGTCGCCGCCGTGGCGAAGGACCGCCGCGGCGCCAATCAGATCGTTGCGCAGTTGCGCCTGCATTGGAACGAAGTCAACGACCTCGCGTTGAGCCGCCGTTTCGCCGATGTCGCCGATCGCGAGGCGATGAGCCGCGATTTCATCGACAAGCGCCGCTTGCTGTTCGCGGGCGGCATGTTGATGCTGTTGCTGTCGGCGGCCGCCACGCTGCTGCTCGTGCTCAATGGCCGGCGCCGCACGCGTCTGATGCTTCAGCAGCACGCGGCGCTCGAAGCCGAGCACCAGGCGAGCCGCGCGGCGCGCGAGGCGAGTCTCGCCAAGGACGCGTTCCTCGGCATGATCAGCCATGAACTGCGCACGCCGCTGCACGCCATCGTCTCGTCGATCGAATTGCTGGGCTTCAACTACCATTCCGAAGCCGACCGCAAGGTGATCCAGCGGCTCGAAACCGCGGCGCGGCATCTCGAGGCGCAGATGAAAGACCTCACCGACTACGCGCGCCTCGGCGCGGGCAAGCTCGAATTGCGTCACGAGCATTTCGAGCCGCGCGAATTGCTGGCGTCGATCGTCGACGAGCACGCGATGTCGGCTGCCGCGCGCGGGCTGAAACTCGAAAGCGAGGTCATCGAGGCAGGCGGCGTGAGCGGCCTGGTCGACTCCGATCCGCACCGCATCCGCCAGATCGTCAACAACCTGGTCACCAACGCGATCCGCTACACCGAAACCGGCACGGTGCGCGTGCGGTTGAAGCAGCAGCCGGAGACGCTGACGTTCATCGTCAGCGATACGGGACCGGGCGTGCCGCATGCGCAGATTCCGCTGATCTTCCAGGAGTTCACGCAACTGGACGCGTCGCGCACGCGCCGCTTCGAAGGCGCGGGGATGGGGCTGACGATCGTGCAGGGGCTGGTCAGGCTGTTCGGCGGCACCGTCGACGTCGCGAGCACGGTGGGCCAGGGCACGACCTTCACGGTGACGATTCCGGTCACGCCGGTCGCGGCTGTCGCGCCGGCAGGCGTGAGCGTTCACGCGCAAGCGGGCGGCGAGCGGCCGTGCGTGCTGATCGTCGACGACAACCGGCTGATCCGCGAGTCGTTGAGCGAAATGGTCGCGCACATGGGTTTCGACGCGCACGTCGCCGCCAACGCCGACGACGCGCTCGCGTGGCTCGACACGCGCCGCTGCGACGTGGTGCTGCTCGATCTGCATATGCCGGAGCGCGACGGCTATGCGTTTCTCGCGGACTTCGCCGTGCGCGGCGGACCGTCGGCAGGCGTGCCGGTGATCGTGGTCAGCGCGTATGCGCCGGAGGCGGATGTGGCTGGAACGAAAAACGTCGTGGCCGAAGGCGAGGCCGATTCGAAGCCGTTTTTTGAAGCGTTGTTAAAGCCGGTGCATTACGAGGATTTGCGTCAGGCGTTGCAGCGAGCGCTGGCGTCGCGGCATACGGTGTGAAGCGGGGGGAGCGGTTGCAAGGCGGGTTGTGAAGCGGGTTGCAAAGCGGGTTGCAAAGCGGACGATGAAGCGAGGCGCGTGTGATACGGCGCATGGAAGCGCGCAATGGAGGCGATGGAGGCGGGCATCAACCTGAGCACACACCTTCAGCCGCTGACCCGCGCTTGACGGTCGTCGCTTGACGGCCGACGCTTTACGGCCGATTCAGCCGCTTGGAGAGATCGGCGACCAGAATCGCCATGCGCGCGGGCTTTTCGTAGCACGCCACGTCGTAGTTGCGTATCACCTGGCTGATCTCCGATTCGCTGGCCTTGCCCGTCAGCAATTCGCCGGTCAGCACGAAAATCGGCGCGTCCGGATTCTCCGACGCGCGCACCGCCCGAATCGCCGCCGCCGAAGTCTGCGAGCCGAACAGCCAGTCGATCACCACGCCGTCGAACACCTGGCTTTGCAGTTGCTCGGCGAACGACGTCAGGCCGTAGATCGCCACCGCCGTAAAGCCGCTGCGCTCCAGATAGTCGCGCAGGTTGTCGGCGCTGGCCTGATCGTCGTCGACTACCGCGATGGTCGGCTTGTCGGTCTCGGCGCGGCGCGGATAGATTTCGATCTTGTGGACTTCGTAGGCGCTCTGATAGAGCGCGCCGTCGTGACGCGCAACGCGCCATTGGCCGAGCTTGGAATAGGCGACGAATTCCGGGCGGCTGCCGGGTTCGAGCGCGGCGCCGACCCAGGCGGTGCAGGCCAGTTCGGTCGCGCCGATGCTGAACACGGCTTCCTGCGCGATCGCGCCGACCATGCCCGGATCGAGCGATTGCGCGCCGAATAGCTGGGCGGCGGGTTCGCCGAACACCTCGGCGACCTTCTTGATCTGCGAGAGGGTCCACGGACTGTTGCCGCGCAGCTTGCGGTGCCCCTGCGAAAAACTCAGATCGAGGATGCGGCAGAGTTCCGTGGTTTGCTGGCGTTTGCCGATTCCGTGCCGGCTCATCAACTCGCGCACGCGTTCGGCGACTGCGATGGAGTCGGGTGAGTGTGTTTCGTTGGCCATACTGCGTGAAAATCCGCCGTCGTAAAGGGCTGTGGGGAATGCGATACGCCACTCGCTCATGCATTCAATGTGCATTGACACGGGCAACGCGAGGGACAGCAAATGTACCGTAAAGTATCGCGACCTGTGTTTTTGTAGGACGGCCGCTGAACCGGTCCGCGCGCGGCGCGAACGGACAGATTCGGCGATCTGTTTATGCACTCGGCATTAACGGTATTTTACCGATGTGACGCGTCGTATCTGTAGGGAAATACATGGAGCCGCTCGCAGCCCTTGCGGCGCGCACCGTCCGAGCGGTGCCCGGCAAACGAAAAAAGATGGCGGACTCGCCTTTTCATGAGCAGCCGGTAAGCGTATTGCACGCGAGCTTAAGGAAGGCTTAAGCAAGTGTCCTCGAACCGCATCGAGCCAGAAGCGCTCAAGCCGCCGCCTGCAATCCGAAGCCTACGTTGCCGGCATTTTCTCCAGCCTGGCCGCCGAGGTTCTCAGTCCTTTGAAGATCCGCTCGGCCACCTTGGCGGGGAACCGCTCCGGCAATTCGGCCGAGACCTGTTCGATCACTTGCGGCGTCTGTTCGATCAGCCGCCGGATCAGCGGCTCGGCGTTGGCGCCGTGCGAGCACTTCAGCGCCATCGTGTTGAAGTGACGCCGCTGCACGTCGCGAAACGCATCGTGTTTGCTGCGCGACCACATCGCCATCGCGAGTCTCGCCTTGAACCACGACCACTGGTTCGGACCGTTGCCTTCCACCGGCCAGATCGACATTACGTCGTAGAGCGGCGTGAGCCGATACTGGCCGCCCGCCAGCAGGCGAATGCTGAAGTTCTTGGCGTGGCCGTCCGGCGCGGCCAGCATCCAGAACAGGATCTGGCTAGCCAGCAGCGTTTCGATGTCCTGCTGGGCCGTGACCGACTGCTGAAGAATTCGCGCGAGGTCGAGCAAGCCGGGGCCGCCTTCGTTTTCGTACTTGCGATGCGACGGCACGCCGTACACCTGGCAGAAGTCCTCCTGCGGCAACCGTAGCAGCCATTGCCCGCTCGAATGCAGTTGCCGGTCGAAGCGCTCGACGCTCAGCACGCGCTGCTTGCCGAAGGTCAGCATGTCGGTGTTCGCGACCGGCAAGCCATAGGCGCGCAGAATGCGCAGGCATAGCCACTCGTTTTCAACCGACGTGCTGAGGTCGGCGAGCTTGTTGCCCACGAGGCCAAGCGGCAGCTTGAAAATGTGCGTGGTGGGCGTCGCGCCATGCGGGCGCTGCCACTTGCCGTCGTGCCGCAGCAGCGCGGTTTTTTCCTGCGCGCCGGCGAGCGAGATGCGGAAGTCGTCGGCCTGGTCGGGCGTGCCGAGCGCCGGGTTGCCGACCGTGCGCGCCAGCATGGCCTCGATCTCGCTGTCCGCGAGCGGCGTGCCCTCGATCTGTTCGACACCGGTTGGCGCGTCGTCCTCGGCGAGCAACTGGACGGCGCCCACGCAATCGCGGCCGATCGCTTGCAGCAGATCGAACGCATCCAGCGTCTCGGTCTGGTAGCGTTGGGCGATGCGTTTTCTGATTGCCTCGCTGTCGGGCAGCAGGTTGTCGAAATAGTTGAGCACGCGCGAGCCTTTCTGCGGCAGATTGCTCGGCGTGAACGGCAGCGACAGCGAAAGCGGCCGGCCCGCGGGCGAGGCGACCCACGCGGGATCGTAGGCGAACTCCATCGAACCGCGCGTGGGAAGGCGCCACACGCCGACGCGCTCGCCATTGGCCCACACTGAAAGCGCCCGTGAATGCGTTTGCCGACCCATGCTCACCACTCGATCAACGGCGCCGGATCAGACACCGGCTGGTTCTTGTCGCGTACCTGCAATTGCAGGCCGTAGGCGCCGCACAGCGCCAGCAATTGCGCGAGGGTAATGGCCGCTGCGTCGGTTTCGAGCGCCGAAATGCGGCTTTGGCTGATGCCGACCCGCGCCGCGGCTTGCGCCTGCGTGAGGCCGGCCTGGCGCCGGCCGGCGGCGAGCAGCAGGGCCATTTGACCCGGCGTGGCGATGAGATGGAGCATGGCAAAATATCCGCGAGACGAATAAACGCACTTTATGCGTCACACGGATATTTGTCAAATATTCGTGTGACGCATATTCTGCAAATATCTGTCTCGCGAATAAAAGGCGAATATGCGTGTAGCGAATAAACCGCGCGGGCGTGCTCCCGGCAGACGGCATACGGCAAACCGCAAACCGCAAACCGCAAACCGCAAACCGCAAACCGCAAACCGCAAACCGCAAACCGCAAACCGCAAACCGCAAACCGCAAACCGCAGACCGCAGACGCAACGACGCCGCGAGCCCATGCGCCCCGAGCCTCGCGACCGCCGCGGCATTGCGGACAACGCTGCCGCCTGCGAAGATTATTCCCCCACTTAAAACCTTTCCTGCCCGATGACCACGACCTATCCGCTGCATGCGAGCTTCACGCCCGCCGATCAGGCGTTCCCGAAACGTGCCGATGTGGTGATCGCCGGCGCCGGCATCATGGGCTGTGCGGCCGCCTACTATCTGGCCCGCCGCGGCCTGTCGGCGGTGGTGCTCGACAAGTCGCGGATTGCGGGGCAGCAGTCGTCGCGGGCATGGGGTTTCGTGCGCCAGCAGGGCCGCGAGGCTGCTGAAGTGCCGCTGATGATGGCGGGCATCCCGCTGTGGAAAGGGCTCGAAAGCGAGCTGAACCTCGATCTCGAATGGCGTCAGGGCGGCTGCCTGTACGTGGCAACGAAGGAGAAGGACTGGAGTTCGTTCCAGCAATGGATGGACGTCGCGCGTCAGCATGGGCTCGACACCCGCATGCTCGACCGCAAGCAGATCGACACCATCGTGACCGGCATGCAAGGCCCGGCGCTCGGCGGCCTCTACACCCCCAGCGACGGCCAGGCGGAACCGCGCCGCGCCGCCGCGGCCTTTGCCGCGCGGGCGGCGCAGGCCGGCGCGCTGTTCTTCGAAGGCTGCGGCGTGACCGGCGTCGAGCGCGCGGCCGGCGCGATCGCCGGCGTGGTGACCGAGCGCGGCACGATTCGCACGTCGCGCTTCATCTGCGCGGCCGGCGCGAGTAGCTGGCGTCTGCTCGACACGCTAGGGCTGGCGTTGCCGCAGCAAGCGGTGCGCGGCACCTGCATGCGCACCAATCCGCTGCCGCGCGTCACCGCATCCACTTTCTGGGGGCAGGGGCTCGGCATCCGGCAACGCGCGAACGGCGTGATCAATCTCGCCGACGACATGCAGGTCGACGTCGACATGACCCTCGGCCATTTCCGCGCGCTCAAATGGTTTCTGCCGGAACTGTGGAGCCAGCGCGAGAAGTTCAGCTTCCATCTGAACGGCGCATGCCTGCGCGATTTGCGTGACCGTCTGCCGGGCGCGGTGCCGCAAGGCGAACGCGTCCTGCATCCGCGCGACCCGCATCCGCAGCCGAACGCGAGCCACGCGCCGCGCGCGTTGAAGAAGCTGCGTGCGCTGTTTCCCGCGCTGAAGGAGGCACAGGTGGTCGAGGCATGGGCTGGCCTGATCGACGTGCTGCCCGACGGCCTACCGGTGATCGACGCGCCGCCGCAGGTCGGCGGCCTGACCATCGCCACCGGTTTTTGCGGCCACGGTTTCGCCATGGGTCCGATCGTCGGCAAGCTGCTCGCCGAGATGAACGACGGCGGAGAACCGTCGCTCGATCTGTCGGCTTTCCGTTTGCAGCGTTTCTTCGACGGCACGATGCAACGGCCTCGCAGCATGTTATGACTTCGCTCCCGCTTACGACGATGAACGACCCGACACTGCGCCACGCCGGCGTGCCGTACTACTCGCAATGGGGCAGTCCCGAATGGGTTCGCCATATCGTCGAGCAGCGGGGCGACCCGTGCGACGATCCGGCCTGGCGGCGCAGCGGCTTCGACGATCCCGAGCGTTACCGCTTCTGGGCGAAGCGCCTGTGCGGTCTGACGTGCCTCGAATCCGCGCTCGACTATTGGCGCATCGGCCACGCGCCGCGCGCCGCGCTGCTCGACGAAGCGTTGCGGCATGGCGTGTACCGGGTGCGCGCGGACGGCGGCGTGGACGGTCTGATCTACCGGCCGTTCGCCGACTGGGCAAGCGCCGCCTTCGGTCTTCACATCGAGGTGCTGCCACAAGCGCCGCTAGAGGAAATCGCCGCGCGCCTGAACGCCGACACGCTGGCGATCGTTTCCGTGAGCCCCGAGATTCGTTATCCCGCACGGCCGAATCAACGCCGGGGCGGCCATCTGATCCTGCTGCACGGGCGCGATCGCGAGGGCGTGTGGTTTCACAATCCGTCGGGCATCGCGCCGCATCAGGCGGATGCCTATCTGCCGTTCGCGACCATGACGCGTTTCTACGCGGGGCGTGGCATGACGCTCACGCACGGGCGCGCGGCGCGCTAAGCGGCTCCGGTTGCGCGATGATCGGGCCCGCTTTCTGCTGAACCGCTTGCACGGAGCCTTGCGCACCTTTGCGCGCCTTTGCGATATGGGAGATACGGGAGCCCGACATGAATCGAACTTACGCGCTCTTTGCCGGCAGCCTTCTTGCGCTCAGTGCGGCCGCCGTCCCGGTCGACGCCGCCAGCCGCGACCAGCAAGCCAAGGCCTGTCGCGGCGACGCAATGCATTTCTGCGCAGCCCACATTCCGAACAAGGAAAAGATCACGGCCTGCATGAAGCAGCACATCGACGAACTGAGCCCGGCATGCCGCGCCATGTTCAAGAACGGCAAGAAAGACGAGGACAAAGCCGCGACGCAGTGAACCGGCGGCGCGGCTTGCAACGCCGCGTCGGCGTGGAGCTTGCGAACCGGGCCAACGGCGCACCGGGCGTCGTAGAATCGCTTGTTTCCCGACTCCCGGAGCCGCCGCGTGCCCGACGTGCCACACCCGCAGCTCAAATCGAAACCGCGTGCGCCGCGCTTTCGTCTGCCGCGCCGCGCTCGCTCGGCCTGGCAGGCGCCGCGCGCCCGCATCTTGTTCACGCGGCCGGCGGCGTCGCCGCAACGTGTGCTGCTGCAACGCATCGGTCTGGTGGCGGCGCTCTGCGTGCTCGCTTTCGTCGTGCTCTATCTCGACCGCGACGGCCTGCGCGACGCCAATCGCAAGGTGCTCGGCATCGTCGATCTGATGTACTTCACGATGGTCACCGTCGCCACCGTCGGTTACGGCGACATCGTGCCGGTCACCGCCCGCGCGCGTCTCATCGACGCCTTTTTCATCGTGCCGATCCGCATCATCATCTGGTTCGTGTTTCTCGGCACCGCCTATCAGTTCGTCATTCAACGCGTCATCGAGGAATTCCGCATGAAACGCCTGCAAAAACAGCTGCGCGATCACGTCGTCATATGCGGCTATGGTTTGAGCGGCTCGGTCGCGGTGCGCGAGTTGCTCGAGAGCGGCTTCGCCGCGACGTCGATCGTCGTGATCGATCCGCAGCAGGCGGCGCTCGAAGCGGCCGCCTCGCTGGGCGTCGCCGGCCTGCTCGGCGATCCGTCGCGCGAGGACCTGTTGCAGCAGGCGCAAGTGCGCATCGCGAAAGCCGTGATCATCGCCGTGGCCGACGACGCCACCGCGATCCTGCTCACGCTGACCGTGCGCAGCGTCGCGCCGCAAACCAAGATCGTCGTGCGTATCCGCGAGCAGACCTACCAGCGCCAGTTGCGCCAGGCCGGCGCGAACGTGATCGTTTCGTCGACGCGGATCGGCGGGCTGCTGCTCGCCGACGCCGTGGACAGCGACTACATCGTGCCTTTCATCAACGACCTGTTGTCGGCGCGCGGCCGGGTGAACCTGATCGAGCGCGAGGCGTCGGCAGAGGAAGTGGGCCGCTGGAGCAACGCGCTGCCGGGCGCGGTGGTGGTCGGCCTCGTGCGCGCCGGGCGCATTCTGTCCTTTTACGATGACGAGCCGTGTCCGATCGAGACCGGCGATCTGCTGATGCTGATCCAGTCCGCGCGTCAGACGAGCGGGACGCCCGTTGCCTAGCGCCGTGCGCGAGGACGCATGAAGAACAATGCGTCGTCGTGCGCGTCGCAATCGAACTCAACCTTCACAAGAATCGGAACCGCCCCGCTCATGACCCGTTCGACCACGCAGATTTTCGACGCCGCCGCGACCGCCCGGCTGATTCCGTACGCGACGCTCGTCGATGCGTTGAAGCGCGCGAGCATCGACTATGCACGGCAGCGCATCGCGAGTCCCGAGCGGCTCGTCGTGCCGCTCAACGAAGGCGGCGTCATGCTGTCGATGCCGGCCACCGCGCCCGATCTCGCCATTCACAAGCTGGTCAACGTATGCGCGAGCAACGGGCCGCGCGGCTTGCCGACGATCCACGGCCAGGTGATGGCGTTCGACGCCGATACCGGCGAGACGCTTTTCATCCTCGACGGTCCGACCGTGACCGGACGCCGGACCGCTGCGATGTCGATGCTCGGCGTCGAGACTTTCGCCGCGGCCGCGCCGCGCGAGTTCCTGCTGATCGGCACCGGCACGCAGGCGCTCAACCATCTGGAAGCGATCGGTGAACTGTTTCCCGGCGCGCGCGTATGGGTGAAGGGCAGTGCGCCCGCGCGCGCCGAGGCGTTTTGCGCCGCGCATCGCGGCAAGGCGCACGAACTGCGGCCGCTCACCGAACCTGACGCGACGATCCCCGCTTCGATCGACGTGCTGATCGCGCTCACCACCAGCAAGCAGGCCGTCTACGACGAAGCGGCGCGGGCCGGGCGGCTCGTGATCGGCGTCGGCGCATTCACGCCGGCCATGGCCGAGATCGGCGCGCGCACCATTGCCGGCAGCGCGCTTTTCGTCGACGACCTGGCAGGCGCGAGGCACGAAGCCGGCGACTTGATTCAGGCCGGCGTCGACTGGGCGAAAGTCGGCGGGATTGCCGCCGTGGTGGAAAACCCGGCGTCGCTGCCAGGGGAGAAGCCGGTCGTGTTCAAAAGCGTCGGTTGCGCGGCGTGGGATCTGGCGGCCTGCCGCGTGGCGCGCGAGGCTTTGTCCGGCGCTTGACGCTCACGGCCGCGACGCCGCACATTTGAAAGCGCCTCAAAAACAGGGGTTTAACAGCGCCGGTTGGCATATTGCGCCAAGCTGCGGCAGATGTTGCCGTGCAAACAATCTCAAAACGTTGCACCATAGGCGTTTGCCAGAAAAAAGTGCCGGTCCCCGGCGCTCGTGCTTCGCTTTTTCTGCCCCTTGACCGACGCCTTCTCCATCACGACGCTGCGATTCGCGCTATGACGACCCAACACGCTTCAGCCACTCCCGACCTGCCGCTCGACATGATCATCTTCGGCGGCACGGGCGACCTGTCGTTCCGCAAGCTGCTGCCGGCGCTTTACATGGCGCATCTGCACTGCAATCTGCCGACGGATACCCGCATTCTCACGATCGGCCGCAAGCCCTGGTCGCGCGAGGAGTACATCAACGAATTCATGGAGCTGAAGGCGAAGCCCTTCATCGAAAAGAAGGCGTTCGATGCCGCCGCCTGGGACAAATTCATGGCGCTGTTCGAGTACGTGCGCATGGACGTCGACTCGATCGAAGACTACACACGCCTGAGCGAAGCATCGCGCCCCGGCGTGCGGCGCGTGTTCTATCTCGCGACCTCGCCGGATCTGTTCACGAACATCTGCGACAACCTCTCGGCCGCCGGTCTCGTCGACGAGCATTCGCGCGTCGTGCTCGAAAAGCCGCTCGGCCACGATCTCGCGTCGGCGCAGGAGATCAACACGGCGGTCGGCAAGCACTTCAGCGAAGCGCAGATCTACCGGATCGATCACTACCTCGGCAAGGAAACCGTCCAGAACCTGATGGTGCTGCGCTTCGGCAATCCGATTTTCGGGCCGCTGTGGCAGGCGCCGTATATCAAGCGCGTGCAGATCACGGTCGCGGAAACGGTCGGCGTGGGCAGCCGCGCGGGCTTCTACGACAAGACCGGCGCGTTGCGCGACATGGTGCAGAACCACTTGCTGCAATTGCTGTGCATCGTCGCGATGGAGCCGCCGGTGTCGCTCGACCCCGATGCGGTGCGCGACGAAAAGCTCAAGGTGCTGCGCTCGCTGCGGCCCATGACCCCCGAGGACATCGCTCGCGATACCGTGCGTGGCCAATACACCGCGGGCGCGGTGGACGGCGAGGCGGTGAAGGGCTATCTGGAGGAAGAGAACGTGCCGGCCGGCAGCCGCGCCGAAACCTTCGTCGCGTTGCGCGCGCATATCAACAACTGGCGCTGGGCCAACGTGCCGTTTTTCCTGCGCACCGGCAAGCGGATGCAGAAGAAGGTGTCGGAGATCGTCATCGAGTTCTCCGAGTTGCCGTTCTCGATCATTCCGAGCGGCGGGCGCAACTACGGCAACCGTCTCGTGATCCAGTTGCAGCCGGAAGAGTCGATCCAGTTGCAGATGCTCGCGAAGGAGCCGGGCAGCGGCATGCACATGCTGCCGGTGAATCTGAACCTGGATTTGCAGCAGGCTTTCACCGAGCGCCGCGCCGAAGCGTACGAGCGTCTCCTGATCGACGTGATTCGCGGGCGCCTCACGCATTTCATGCGCCGCGACGAACTGGAAGCCGCCTGGGCGTGGGCCGAGCCGATCCTGGCAGGCTGGAGCAAGTCGGGCGAGCGGCCGCGCGGTTATACGGCGGGGACGTTCGGGCCGGCGGCATCCACTGCGCTGATGGCGCGGGAAAACGCGGTGTGGGCGGAAGAGTCGCAATAAGCGGTTCGCTGGCGCAATAAAAAAGGGCGGCCCGCATCGAGCGGGCCGCCCTTTTTGCTGTGACCGGCCAGCGTTATTTCGCCGGCGTCGTTCCAGCGTCGTTACGGCAACGAGATCGTCAAGGTAGCCGATTGCGGGCCGAGCTTGACGACCTGCGAATACGGCGCGAGCGTGCGCAACGTCTGATCGCGCAGATACGTATTCAGGCCGAGATAAGCCAGCAGTCCAACCAGCGCGAACACCGCGCCGATCGACCACAGCGGCACCTCGCGCTTCAGGCGGTGCGCGACCTGATCGGGCAGCGGCCAATGCGGCGCGAACGGCGCGCGCTTGCCTTTCAAATGCGCGATTTCGTCGCCGATGCGCGCGGTCAGATACGCGAGCTTCTCCGGCCCTTCCAGCAGATACTTGCCCTGAAAGCCGAGCAACAGGCACATGTGAAACACCTCGAGCGATTGCAGCCGCGCCGCGCCTTGCGCGCGGCATTCCTCGAGATACTGGAAGAACTTCTCGCCCGCCAGTTGCTCGCCGAACAGCACCAGTTGCAGCGGCCGGCGCTCCCACTCGGTACGAATCCTGAACGTGGACGACAGCACCGCTTCGTCGATGGCGGCGCAGAACGCAAACTTCGACGCGTAGACGTCTTCCGCCGATGCGTTGAGCTTCTTCGCGCCGCGTTCGAAGTCGCCGAGAAACTGCTGGATACGCTGGCTGAATTCATGCGCCTCGCCGGGCTCGCGGCCGTTCTTCAACAGGAATAGCATGAAGAAGCCGTCGTACAGCAGATCGAGCAGCGAGCGCACCTGATAGGTCGGCTCGGCGGCGGGGGCGGGCGTCGCGGCAGGCGTGCTGCCGCCAAACAGTGAGGGCGCGTAGCTCATGATGTGACGGCGATCAGTTCGAGTTGAAGATCGTTGATGCCCGACGGCGCATAGATCATTGCCGATTGAGCCTGCAACATGCGGTCATACAATGCGCCGCGCGATTCGAAGGAGAAGTAGCACGCGCCCGGCCGCACCGGAATCGCGGGCGGCACTTGCGGCGTGTAGACGAGCCGCACGCCCGGCATGGCCGAGAGCACCAGCTTGTCGACGTCGTCCGGCGCGCCGACCTTGAAGCGCGCGGGCACCGCCTCCACGAGTTCCGCGGTCGGCAGGTCCGCGGAGACGGCGATGTAGAACATGGTCTTGTCGTCGATCTTGCCGGAGTCGAGGCGACCGGAATGGAACGACGGGCGCACTTCCTCGAGCGCGATCGCGAAGTAGCGCGTGGAGATCACCGTTTCCAGCAGATCGCGCAGGATCGTATCGAGCCGCGCGAAGCCGGGACCCGGATCGTCATGCCGGTAAGCCGGCAAGTCGGACAGCGCATAACCTTTCGAAAACGTCATCAACTGGCCGGCCAGGCGCAGCAACTCCTGGAACAGACGCTCGGGATGCAGCGCCGAATGCTGATACAGATGCGCGAGCGACGCGAACGCCGCGCTCGCCGTGTGCAGCAGCCAGAACGAGGCGATGTCGCCGGAACGGAACTCGATGATGTTCTTGGTCGGCTCGCGATGAAAGCCGTACAACGCATTCACCTTGGCCTGCAACGCGTCGATCAGTTGACGCAGCCGCTGATGCAGGATGGGCGATGCGTCGATGGCGAGGCAGGGCGGCACGAAGGTGTCGTCGATCTCGAAGCCCGAGGTGGCGGTGCGGCGCACGCGCACGAGCGGCACGGAGAGCAGTTGATCGCGCGGCTCGCTATGCGCGATGAGTTTGACGCTGGTTTTCAGGAAGGTGATGTCGGCTTCGGCGGCGTCGGTGAAATGATCGGCCACCGGCGTTTGCTCGCTGACGTAACGCGACACGAAACCCGCGTTGCTGTCTTGCGAATAGTTCGCGCCGGTCTCGCGCAGCGGATGCAGCGCGAGATAAAAAATGAATTCGTTGATGCCGTCGGGCAATGTATCCAGCGCGATCGGCGGCGGCAGGTCGTCGGCTTGCGGTGCGGAGTAGAGCGCGCCGTCCGGAAAGACCAGCGACAGTTCGCTCACGCGCAACACGTTGCTGCCGAGCGCGTCGCGGTCGAAGCGCGCCGAGCGCACGCCCCAGTTGTATGGCTGGATCGCCTGGATCGATTCGAACAGGCGCGCCTCGTGATACGCGTCCTGACGCTGAAAATGCTGCGGCCTCAGAAACAGGCCTTCCCCCCAGAGCACTTTTGCGGAATAACTCATCTCAAACCTGTTATATGCGTTCAGCGTGTGGCGCGCCCGGAGATAACCGATTCGGGCGCCGCAGGGTTAATTCTCTAAGAACTGTTAAATGCCGTATTTCCGACATCTTTTATCCGCAACTCACCGAAGAAAGCATATTCAGCGGCTGCGCGGGCAATCCCTGTTCAGGTGGGATCACAGTGCCGTTGGTGACTGTCATTGCGCAGTTATGCAGGCCAATCATTATGCCGGATTTCTCCGACTTCGCCGGGTCGAAGGCGAATTTCCAACGCTGCAGCGCCGGATCGCGAAATAGGGCGACGATACCGAATGCCTGCGCTTCACGCGAGACTTTTTCGGTGACGACATAACGTTGGCCCGGGATCAGCGTCACTTCGCGCACGCCCAGCAAATCGCCGCCGAGCGCGGTCTTTTCTTTTGTTGGGTCGGTAAAGGCGTCGAATGGCGCCTGCTGGAATGAAGTGGGATCTTTCAATGTGTAAAGTCGAACCACCAGCGCGAATGGACGCCTGTCATTGGCGGCATTCAGATTGGGCGCGGCATATAACGTGAGGCCGACATTGCGCGGCGGTTTTTGCGCGTCCGGCAACTCCGGCTTGCCGAGCCCGCTTGCCTGCAAAGCCGCGTTGGCGGCGGCTCCGAGCACCGTCACGCCGGCCGCGCAGCCCCCCAGAAGCGCGCATGCGGCAACGTGTGTAATCAATAGCGATGCATGGCGAACAAAGCGCGAATTCATATACATCGACCGGCTCGACGCCGCCCCCGTCAAAACACAATAACGAAATCGATCCGGCAAATTTTCAGCACCGTAATGCCGCCTAATGCCGCTTTATGCGAGCCGCATGGAAGTTGCGACGCTTACCGCCGCTAACTCATTGCCGCACTTGCCTTTCTTTCCCATGACGGAAATTTTTTCCGCTCTTTGCATTGCCTCTATTGCACCAGGAAACAATTTCTGCCTGCATTGTTAAAAACATCCCGGTGCATTTTTTTTGTGCAATCCTTCTTCAAACGAAAGTTGAATTATCGAAAATTGGCCTGTACTATACCCGCGCACTTGAAGCAAAGCAAAACTCCGGTTTCTCCTTGAAATAAAAAATTCGCACGTCGGTGAAAAACGATGAATGAGCGTCTGTTAGTAAAACTATCTGGGGTTGTGTTGGCATGCGGCGTGATGGCCGGTTGCGCGACACAGGGCAACAACGTGGCGACCACACCGGAGGCTTTTAATAAGCAACTCGCGGATGCGGATACCGTTGCAAAGGGCGGTGATCAGGACCGCGCCATCGCGCTTTATCAGCAACTCGCCAAATCCGATCCAACGCGTGAAGAACCGTGGTCGCGCATTGCGCAGATCCAGTTCGCGCAGGCGCATTACGGTCAGGCTATCGTCGCCGCGCAAGAAGCCTTGCAACGCGACCAGACCGATCGTCAAGCGAAGAGCGTTCTGGCGGTAGCCGGTCTGCGCGTCGCCACGCAATCGCTCGGCGAGTTGCGTCAGGACGCGTCGCTCGCGGGCGACGCCAAGTCGGATGCGCAAGCGCTCGCCAGGCAGTTGCGCGACACGCTCGGCGAAGCCACGCTGTTCCCGCCCGACCCGAGCGACAAGCCGGCGAAGAAGCGCCGCGTGGTTCGTCATGTCGCGAAGGCCAAGTCCGGCGATACGCCGGATGTGACCACCAGCACGGCGGCTCCGGCCGCAACGCCCGCGGCGGCGCCCGCGCCTGTCGCGCCGGCCGCGCCCGCGGCCTCCGCCAAAGCCGCTCAAAGCGGCGGCGCGTCCGATCCGTTCAGCGCGCTGCGCTGATCCACACGCCTGATCCATCAGCATCCGGGAGCCGACGATGGCGAAGAAAGAAAGTATCCAGAAACGCTTGCAAAAAGTGCGGCCGCCCCGCGTTCAACTGACGTATGAGGTTGAACTCGGCGATGCGATCGAGGTGAAGGAACTGCCGTTCGTCGTCGGCGTGGTCGCCGATCTGGCGGGGCAGTCCGAAGTCGAGCAGCCGAAGCTGCGCGACCGCAAGTTCGTCAACATCGACCGCGATAATTTCGACGACGTGATGAAGGCGATCGAGCCGCGCGCCGCGTTCCAGGTGGAGAACCGCCTGAGCGAAGCGGGCGGGAAGTTCGCCGTCGACCTGCGTTTCAAGTCGATGGCCGATTTCAATCCCGACGAAGTGGTCGCGCAAATCGAACCGCTGCGGCAGTTGCTCGAAGCGCGCTCGAAGCTCGCCGACCTGCGCAACAAACTGGC
This sequence comes from Paraburkholderia sp. DD10, assembly GCF_049177125.1. Classification (NCBI taxonomy): domain Bacteria; kingdom Pseudomonadati; phylum Pseudomonadota; class Betaproteobacteria; order Burkholderiales; family Burkholderiaceae; genus Paraburkholderia; species Paraburkholderia sp. DD10. The sequence continues at coordinate 1,080,433 of NZ_CP185392.1, forward strand.
CGGCAACGACAAACTCGAAGACCTGCTGAGCGAAGTGCTCAACAACACGCAGCAGTTGCAAACCCTGGCGAAAGACCAGGGCAACGCGGCGGATCAGCATGCCGGCGCGCCGGATCACGACAAGCAGGGCGAATAAGCACGGGGTGTGAGATGAACCAGCAAACGGCAGCAGCCCAACTCGCCACCGCGCAAGGCGGCACGGAATCCACGCTACTCGACGAAATCGTCGAGAAAAGCCGCGTGGCGAAGTCCGAGTCCGAGCATGCGCGCGCGAAAGACCTGATCGGCGAACTCGTGCATCAGGTGCTCGACGGCACGGTGGTCGTGTCCGACAACCTGTCGGCCACGATCGACGCGCGCGTCGCGGAACTCGACCGCCTGATCTCCGCGCAACTGAGCGCGGTGATGCACGCGCCGCAATTCCAGCGCATGGAAAGCACGTGGCGCGGTCTGGACTATCTGTGCAAGGAAAGCAATACCGGCGCAACGGTCAAGATCAAGGCGCTGCACGCGCCCAAGCGCGATCTGGTGCGCGACTTCAAGACCGCGATCGAATTCGACCAGAGCGCGCTCTTCAAGAAGATCTACGAAGAAGAATTCGGCACCTTCGGCGGCGCGCCGTTCGGCACGATCATCGGCGACTTCGAAGTGACGCGTCAGCCGGAAGACGTGTACTTCATCGAGCAGATGTCGCACGTCGCGGCGGCCGCGCATGCGCCGTTCATCGCGTCGGCGTCGCCCGAATTGCTGGGCCTCGAAAGCTTCGCCGATCTCGGCAAGCCGCGCGATCTCGGCAAGGTGTTCGACACGGTCGAATACGCCAAGTGGAAGTCGTTCCGCGACGCCGAAGATTCGCGCTACGTCGGCCTGACGTTGCCGCGCTTTCTCGGCCGCCTGCCGTTCAATCCGAAAGACGGCGCGACGGCGGAGGGCTTCAACTTCGTCGAAGACGTGGACGGCACCGATCACAGCAAATACCTGTGGTGTAACGCAGCGTGGGCGTTCGCCGCACGCCTGACGGCCGCGTTCGACGACTTCGGCTGGTGCGCGGCGATTCGCGGCGTGGAAGGCGGCGGGCTGGTGGAAGATCTGCCCACTCACACCTTCAAGACCGACGACGGCGAAGTCGCGCTGAAATGCCCGACCGAAATCGCGATTACCGATCGCCGCGAAAAGGAACTGAGCGACCTCGGTTTCATTCCGCTCGTGCATTGCAAGAACTCGGATTACGCCGCGTTCTTCGCCGCGCAATCGGTGCAGAAGCCCAAGAAATACAGCACCGATAGCGCGAATGCCAACGCCGTGCTGTCCGCGCAACTGCAATACATCTTCTCGGTATCGCGCGTCGCGCACTACCTGAAGGCGATGATGCGCGACAAGATCGGCAGTTTTGCGTCCGCGCAGAACGTCGAGGTATTCCTGAACCGTTGGATCTCGCAGTACGTGCTGCTCGACGACAACGCGACACAGGAGCAGAAGGCGCAGTTTCCGCTGCGCGAGGCGTCGATACAGGTCTCGGAGATTCCCGGCAAGCCTGGCGCGTATCGTTCGGTCGCGTTCCTGCGTCCGCACTTTCAACTGGACGAACTGTCGATTTCCTTGCGTCTTGTCGCTGACCTGCCGAAACCGGCAAATTCATAAACGAAGTCAAAAAACCCGTGCGGGCCGCACGGGTTGGCTGTTAAAACCACCTCTTTGGGGAGTCGATGAGTCATGAAGGATATTTATTTAAAATTCGGCAATCCGGCGATCAAAGGCGAGTCCGCCGATAAAGATCACGCTGGCTGGATCGAAATCGATTCATGGAGCCACGCGATCACGCAACCGCGTTCGGCAACGGCCTCGACGGCGGGCGGTCACACGTCCGAGCGGTGCGAGCACGCCGACATGCAGTTCACGAAAGACATCGACGTGGTCAGCCCGCTGATCTATCAACACGCATCGGGCGGCACGACGTTCGACGAAGTGACGATCGACTTCATGCGTTCGGACGGCGAAGGCAACCGCATCAAGTACCTGGAAGTGAAGCTGAAGTACGTGATCATCTCGAGCGTGACGCCGAGCGTGGTGGGCGAAGGTCTGCCGAGCGAGCAGTTCTCGCTGAAGTACGCCGCGGTGCAATGGAAGTACACGCAGCAGAAGATCGGCGGCAACCAGGGCGGCAATGCGCAAGGCGCGTGGAGCCTGACGAAGAACGACAAGACGTACGCGGTCTGATGCAGGGACGCACGCGGCGCGCGCAACGCCTTGCACGAGGTGACGTACGCCGCGCGCGTCAGGCAGCGCTCCGCTTCTTCGATCTCTGATGAAACGCTTCGAACCCAGCTTTCTCGACAAGCTGTTCGACGACGAACCGCATCTGCCGGCTTCCCCGGCGATGCGGCAATTGTCGTTGGAGGAATTGAAGAGTACGGTCGCGCGCGACGTCGAGGCGATCCTGAATACGCGGATCGCGCTAACCGAGCACGAACTCGCGGCGTTGCCGGAATGTCAGCGCTCGGTGCTCACGTATGGCTTGAACGATTTCGCGGGCTTGAGCCTCGCGAGCCATTACGACCGCACGTTCATCTGCAAATCGATTCAACAGGCGATCGCGCGGCATGAGCCGCGTCTACAGCAGGTCGCGGTCACGCTCGAACTGAACGAACAATCGACCAATGCGCTGAACTTCGCGATTCAGGCGCTGCTGGTCGTGCATCCGGCGGAAGAACCGGTGAGCTTTGACGCGCTGTTGCAGCCTTCCACGTTGCAATACTCGGTGACGCGCGCACGCGCGAAGCTGTAGCAGCGGTTTTTTTAATCGCTGCGTTGAAGTACTTTTAGCACCGCATTTTTAGCACCGCGCTTTTAGTACCGCGCTTTTATTACCGCTTTCACCGCCGTTACGCGCAACGGCGGCGCCAGATCAGGCGGAGAGGGTTCAGGTCCGGGGATAGATCGATGGAAGAATTGCTGCCGTATTACGAGCGCGAACTGTCATTTCTGCGGCGCTATTCGCGCGACTTCGCCGAGCGCTATCCGAAGATCGCCGCGCGTCTCGCGATGTCCGGCGAGCATTGCGAAGATCCGCACGTCGAGCGGATGATCGAATCGTTCGCGCTGCTGGGCGCGCGCATCAACAAGAAGCTCGACGACGACTACCCCGAATTCACCGAAGCGCTGCTGGAAGTGCTGTATCCGCACTATCTGCGGCCCTTTCCGTCGTGCTCGATCGCGCAGTTGGGCACGTCCGCGGCACTCAGCCACCTGACCGAACCGGTGCTCGTCGAGCGCGGCACGGAACTCAAGTCGCGGCCGATTCGCGGCGTGCAATGCCGTTTTCGGACCGCCTACGACGTGACGCTCGCGCCGGTCCGCATTTCGGAGGCGAAGTACACCTCGGTGGCGATGGCGCCGAGTGCCACCGTCTTGCCCGGCAACGCGACGGCCATCGTGTCGATCACGTTCGAGTCGACCGCCGCGCAACTCGATCTGTCCGCGCTGAAAGTCGGCACGCTGCGCGCGCACCTGCACGGCGAGCAATCCTTTATCGCCGCGCTGGCGGACTGCCTGTTCGTCAACGCGATGGCCACCTATGTCGAGCCCGACCGGCGTGGCGCGTGGACGCAATTGCGCACATCGCCAGTGGTGCAAGCGGGGTTCGACGAGGACGACTCGCTCATCGACTATCCGGCCAAATCGCATCCGGCCTACCGGCTGCTGACCGAGTACTTTGCGTTCCCCGAAAAATTCAACTTCGCCGACTTCGACCTCGCGGCAATGACGCGCGCGAGCGGCCGCTGCCAGCGCCTCACGCTGCATGTCGTGCTGAAGGAAGTGCGCAGCGATTCGCACATGGCGCGCCTGCTCGATTCGCTCTCGTCGCATCATTTCCGGCTGTTCTGCACGCCGGTGGTGAATCTGTTCGAGCAGCACGGCGAGCCGATCCGCGTCAGTCACCAGGCGATTTCATACCCGGTGATTGCCGAGGCGCGCCGCGCCTTTGCCTACGAGGTGTATTCGATCGACTCGGTGAAACTGGTCCGGCAGCAGGCGCATGAAGAATCGGTGATCGAATTCCGGCCGTTCTATTCGTTGCATCACGGCGAAGCGGCGCGCGCGGGGCACTACTGGTTCGCGCGGCGCAACGATTGGGTCGCGCAGAAAAGCCCAGGCTACGAGACCGAGATTTCGATCGTCGATATCGACTTCGAACCGGCCGCGCCGCAAACCGACACGCTCAGCATCGACCTGACCTGCACCAATCGCGACTTGCCCGCCGGGCTCGCCGTGGGTCTCGAAGGCGGCGATCTGTTTCTCGAAGGCGGTTCGTTGACCGGCAGCATCACGATGCTGCGCAGGCCCACGCCGAGCGTGCGTTTCGAACGCGGTCGCGCGGTGCATTGGCGGCTGATTTCGCATCTGGCGTTGAATCATGTGTCGCTCGCCAATAGCGGGCTGTCGGCGCTCAAGGAAATGCTGGTGCTCTACGATTTGCGGCGCACGGCGGTGTCGGCGCGGCATATCGACGGGCTCGTCGGCATCGAGCAGCGCGCGGCCGTGCAATGGCTGCCGGGCAAACCGTTCGCAACGTTCGTGCGCGGCATCGAGATTCGCCTGACGATCGACGAGGAGCATTTCGTCGGCACGAGTCTCGCGTCGTTCGTGCGAGTGATCGACACGTTTTTTGGGCTGTACGTGCATCTGAACAGCTTTGTGCAACTGGTCGTCGTGTCGAAGCGCACCGGCGAGGAGATTCTGCGATGCAAACCGCGCAGCGGCGAATCGATCCTGGCGTAGTCGAGCAACTTCTCGACGAACCGCATCGCTTCGAATTTTTTCAGGCGGTGCGGATTCTGGAGAAGTGGTTCGCGCAGCAAACGCCGTCACATCGCGGGCGTCCCGGCGAAGTCGTCGCGCGGCGAATCGCTTTTCGCAATTCGCTGTCGATGTCGTTTCCGCCCAGCGAGATCCACGGCGCGCAGTCTTACGACAATGAAGGCGCGGCGCTCAAAGAGAAGCCGCAACGCAGCGCGGCGCTCGAAGCCGGTTCGCTCGACAAGGTCGACATCACGCCGGCATTTTTCGGTTTGCTCGGCGGGCAGGGCGCATTGCCGCTGCATTACACCGAGCAGATCATCGCGCGCGAGCAGATCAAGCGCGACCGCGCCGCGCGCGAATTCTTCGACGTGTTTTCGAATCGCGCGACGGCGCTGTTCTACGCGGCGTGGAAGAAATACCGCCTGCCGTTTCACTACGAGCTCGATCGCGACGAGCGCTATCTGCCGCTATTGCTGGCGTTGGCCGGCGTCGCGGACGACGACACGCGCAACAGTCTGCAAGAAGGCGAAGGCGCGCTGTTCGACGAAGCGATCGCCGGTTATGCACTGGCCGCGCGGCATCGGCCGGTGTCGGCGGCCTACTTGCAACGCACGCTGTCGGAGTACTTCCAGGTGCCGGTGCGCGTCGAGCAGTTCGTCGGCAAATGGTACGACGTGCCGCGCGATCAATTGACCGTGCTCGGCAGCATCAATGCGACGCTCGGCGCCACGGCGCTGGCGGGCGAACGGGTCTGGCAGCGCGACATGCGCGCGCGGCTCGTGATAGGACCGCTCGGCAAGGCCGACTACGAAGCATTCTTGCCCGGCGCCGACCGCGCCGTGGCGCTGGAGCGCATGCTGACGCTGCTTGCCGGCGTCACGCTCGAATACGAAGTCTCGCTGGTGTTGCGCCGCGAGGAAGTGGGGCCGAGCATTCTGAGCAACGGCGCGCGCCTCGGCTGGGACGCGTTCCTGTGCACCCGGGAAGCCGACTGCGACCGCGCGGATGCACGCTACGAATTGCACGTGATTCACTGACCATAACGATAGAACCTGGACCGGATCGCACGACATGAGCACGTCCCTCAATACCCTGATCGCCAAACTGAATCCGACCTGCCGGCAGGCGGCATTGCTGGCGGCGAACAACTGTCTCGCGCGCGGTCATTACGAAGTGGACCTTGAGCATCTGTTGCTCGCGCTGCTGGATGAACCCGCGAGCGACGTCGCGCTCGTGCTGCGCGCGAGCCGGGTCGATGCTCATGCATTGCGTGCCGATCTGGAGCGCGAATTGCAGCGCCTGAAGACCGGCAATACGCGCACGCCGGTGTTTTCGAAGCATCTGATCGAATTGCTCGAACAGGCGTGGTTGATCGCGTCGCTCGATTCGCAGATAGGGCGGATCCGTTCCGGGCATTTACTGCTCGCGTTGCTGACGGCGCCGGATCTCGCGCAGTTCGCCGAGCGCATGTCGCCATTGCTGCGCGACGTGCGGGTGACCGATCTCAAGCACAAATTCGATGAATTGACCGCGGGCTCGCGCGAAGTCGAGCGCAGCAATGCGGCGCAAAACGAAGACGAAAGCACGAGCGATACGGCGGCGGCCGACAGCTTGCCCGGCGCGCCGTCCAAAACACCCGCGCTCGATACGTACACCAGCAACCTCACGCAGCGCGCGCGTGACGGCAAGATCGATCCGGTGATCGGCCGCGAAGGCGAGATTCGCCAGACCATCGACATTCTGATGCGCCGTCGGCAAAACAATCCGATCATGACGGGCGAGGCGGGCGTCGGCAAAACGGCGGTGGTCGAGGGTCTCGCGCTGCGCATCGCCGCGGACGACGTGCCGGCGCCGCTGAAAGGCGTGGCGCTGCACGTACTCGACATGGGGCTGCTGCAAGCGGGCGCGAGCGTGAAAGGCGAATTCGAAAACCGCCTGAAGAACGTGATCGACGAAGTGAAGAAGAGCCCACATCCGATCATTCTGTTCATCGACGAAGCGCACACGATCATCGGCGCCGGCGGCCAGGCCGGGCAGAACGATGCGGCGAACCTGCTGAAGCCCGCGTTGGCGCGCGGCGAATTGCGCACCATAGCGGCGACCACGTGGAGCGAGTACAAGAAGTACTTCGAGAAAGACGCGGCATTGGCGCGGCGTTTCCAGGTCGTGAAGATCGAGGAGCCGGGCGAAACGCTCGCCGCCTCGATGCTGCGCGGCATGGCGGCGTTGATGGAAAAACACTTCAACGTCCGCGTGCTCGACGACGCGATCACGGAAGCGGTGCGCCTGTCGCATCGCTACATCAGCGGCCGGCAACTGCCGGATAAGGCGATCAGCGTGCTCGACACCGCCTGCGCGAAAGTCGCGCTGGCGCATAGCTCGACACCGGCTGCGATCGACGACACGAAAAAGCGCCTCGAACGTATCGACGCTGAAATCGCCGCGCTGGAGCGCGAAGTGGCGAGCGGCGCGCTGCACGACGAGCGGCTCGCGGAACTGCGCAGCGAACGGGAACAAGACCTCAAGGATCTCGCCGAAGACGAAGCGCGCTACGACAAGGAGCGCGCGCTCGTCACGGAGATCGTCGGCCTGCGCGCGGAAATCGACGCGGCGCGTGTGAGCAGCGCCGCTGCCGCGCAAGCCGAAAAAGCGCAGCAGGCGCGCGAAACGCTCGCCACGCGCGTGGCCGAATTGCACGCGTTGCAAGGCGGTCAGCCGATGGTGCCGTTGCAGGTCGACGGCCACGTGGTCGCTGAAATCGTCGCGTCGTGGACCGGCATCCCGCTCGGCCGCATGGTCAAGGACGAAATCCAGACCGTGCTGAACCTGCAACCGCTATTGAGCGCGCGCGTGATCGGCCAGGACCATGCGCTCGATGCGATCGCGCAACGCGTGCGCACCGCGAGCGCGAATCTCGAAGATCCGAACAAGCCGCGCGGCGTGTTCATGTTCGTCGGGCCGTCGGGGGTCGGCAAGACCGAAACTGCGCTCGCGCTTGCCGATGTGCTGTACGGCGGTGAACGCAAGATGGTCACGATCAACATGAGCGAGTATCAGGAAGCGCACAGCGTATCAGGCCTGAAAGGCTCGCCGCCGGGCTACGTCGGCTACGGCGAGGGCGGCGTGCTGACCGAAGCGGTGCGGCGCAATCCGTACTCGGTCGTGTTGCTCGACGAAGTCGAAAAGGCGCATCCCGACGTGCTCGAAATGTTCTTCCAGGTGTTCGACAAGGGCACGATGGACGACGCCGAGGGCCGCGAGATCGACTTCCGCAATACGTTGATCATCCTGACTTCGAATGTCGGCTCGCAAGCGGTGATGCAGGCGTGCCTGAACAGGAGCGCCGAAGAATTGCCGAGCGCCGACGAACTCGCGCAAGCGTTGCGCCCGCAACTCTACAAGGCATTCAAGCCGGCGTTTCTCGGCCGCTTGAAAGTGGTGCCGTACTATCCGATTTCCGATGACGTGCTCGCGGAAATCATCGAGTTGAAGCTGGAGCGGATTCGCCGCCGCATCGAGTCGAACCATAAGGCGGTGTTCGAGTGGGACGAGTCGCTGGTCGACGCGGTGCTCGCGCGTTGCACCGAGGTGGATTCCGGCGCGCGCAACGTCGATCACATTCTGAACGGCACGCTGTTGCCCGAAGTCGCGCAGCAGGTGCTGGAGCGCATCGCGAACGGCGCCGCGCTCGAACGTATTTCGGTGCGCGCGAGCGAAGCGGGCGAATTCGAATACGTGGTTGTGTGAAGCGGCGCGTCGACGCGTCGTTCGCCAGTCGATCTGTTTTAACGCCGTACCGGATACTTATCGCTTTCTGCCATGCCGACTAATCTGACTACGCTGCTGGCTCCGATCAGCGAAACCTCGCCCTGCGGCGACGATCTGCTTTTCTCCGCCGACTTCGACGCGATCCAGCACGCGCGCCGTTTCGAGGACCCGTCGCTGGATCAGGGCGAATGGGTCACGGACATCAAGGAGGCGGACTGGCCGTTCGTGGTCGAACGATCGAGCAGTCTGCTGCAAACGCAGACCAAGGATTTGCGGCTCGCCGTATGGCTCACCGAAGCGCTTGCCATCGAGGAAGGCGTCACCGGTCTCACGCAAGGCTATGCGTTGCTGACGGGGCTGTGCGAAAAGTACTGGGACCACGTGCATCCGCTGCCGGAAGGCGACGACACCGAGTACCGTCTCGGCAACGTCGCGTGGCTGGTGGGCCGCACCGGCGATCTGCTGCGCGCGATGCCGCTCACGTCGTCGCAAGGCAACTCGTATAGCACGATCGACTGGGACGTGGCCACGCATGTCGCGCAAGCCGTCAAGCGCGATCCGGATCACGCCGACGACATCGCGCGCGGCAAGCCTTCGATCGAGCAGATCGAGGCATCGAAGCGCAGCACGCCGCCGGCGTTTTATTCGACGCTGCTGGTCGACCTCAAAGCGTTCGAAGCGGCGATGCTCGCGCTCGAACAGGAACTCGATCGCCGTGCCGCCGATTCCGCGCCGAGCTTTCGCCAGGTAAAGGACGCGTATGAAAGCGTCTACCGTCTGGCCGAACGCTTCGCCCGCGACCTGGGCGTGGGCGTGGAAGCGGCGCCCACGCCGAAAGCCTCCACGCCCAACGAACCCGAACGCGCCGAGCCCACCTTCAAGACCGCCGCGCAACGCGAGGAACCCGTGTTGACGACCATGCCGACCACGTCGATTGCAGGAATACAGAGCCGTGCGCAAGCGGTTGCGCAATTGCGCGCGGTGGCGAAATTCTTTCGCGGCACCGAGCCGCATAATCCGGCCGCCTATTTCGCCGAGAAGGCCGCCGAGTGCGCGGACATGCCCTTGCATCAATGGCTCTCGACGGTGGTGAAAGACGACGGATCGCTCGCCCATATTCGCGAGCTGCTGGGCGTGAAGCCCGACGAGAAAAGCTAACGCATCCGCAAGGGAAACAAAAAAGCCTGGCTTCGATTTTCAAGGAAGCCAAGCTTTTTTCATGCGCGGCGGCGCGGAGGCGCGCAAGCAACGACTCACGACCCCGCGCGAAACTCGATGCGCCGGTTGCGTGCCCGCCCATCGCTCGTATCGTTCGATGCAATCGGTTGGTCCGGGCCTACGCCGGTTGTGGTCATTTGCTGCGGCGGCAGGCCCTTGGCGACCAGATAACCCTTCACCGCATCCGCGCGCGCCTGGCTCAGCGCGATGTTCGACGTGCGGTTGCCCGAGTTGTCGGTGTGGCCGATGATCGCCACCATCTTCGTGGTCATTTTCAACAGCACCGCGGCCATCTGATCGAGAATGGCGCGGCCTTGCGGCGTGAGCGTCGCGCTGCCGGTTTCGAATTCGATCGTGCGGTTCGCGAGCGTCTGATCGAGCAGACCTTGTTCGGACGCGCTCACGCGCAAGCCGTTCTTGATCGTGTAGGTTGGATTCAGCGCATTCGCCATGTCGCTCGCGAGCTGCTGCCGCTGCGATTCGTTGTGCACTTCGCCCTTCACGTCGATCTGCGTGCCGTCGATCTTCAATTGACCCTTGCTGATCTGCTTCAACTGCGGGCCAATCAGTTTTTGCACGTTGGCGGACCAGTTCGGCGGCGTCGCCACGTCCGCCACCTCGATCTGATCGACCACGTTCGCCGCGCCATACGTGTCGCGCAGCTTGGTCAGCACGGCGGATTTGGTCGCTTCATCCGGCACCTTGCCGCCCACCACGACCTGGCCCGGCGCTGCATTGGCGGGCGGCGGGGCGACGGTGACCGCGCCGGTGCCCGCACCCGTCGTGCCGCTGGCGAGCCCGGCTGTGTTCACGGCGGGTCCGGCAGTTCCGGCAGCGGCCGCCGACGCCGGCAGGACCGTGGTGCGAATCGACACGCCGCTGTTGTCGACCGGCGTGACGCGCGCCGGGCCGTCATTGTCGGCATGGGCGAGACCGCCGATCATGAGACCCGTGAGCAGCGCGGCCATGCGAGTGTGTTTAATCAGCATCGTGTCACGCTCCCGTGAATGCTTCGCGGAACGTGTCGATGCTGACGCGCAGCGACAGTTGCGGTTGGTCGAGGTAACTGACGAGCTTGCTGATGCCATGATCGTTCTGTGCGTGTTCGTCGATCCACTCGGGATCGTCGATATCGATGTTGTGTGCCGCATACGCCTGCGGATCGACCACGCTGTGCAGCGTTTTGGCCGAGGCGCCGTTAAAGCCGATGATGAGCCGCTCGCGCTCGGCGATCGTGCCGATGAAAATCGCCAGTTCGAAATCCGCCTGCGCGACGAACGGCGCGATCAGTTCGAGCCAGAATGCGGCGACGAGACTGCGATAAAACGGATCGTTCGGCAACGGCAACGTGAGCCCGCGTTCGAGATGCGACGAGCCGCTTTGCATGACCGGACGCAGCAGCGAGCCGAGCGCCAGCATCGCGCCGCGCAAGCGCACCGGATGACCGCTGGCGAGCAGCATCTGTTCGAGGCCGGCGAGCGTCTGGTGCTCGACGAAATCGTTGAAGGTGCCGTCGTGCGGATTGTCGGGACCGCCGCCGATTTCGATCGCCACCTGCGTTTCCCCGAGCGCCTGCAACGCGCCGGGCGGCTCGCTCGCGCCGAGCAGCGGCTTCATCTGCGAGGCGACCCGCGACCACAGCCGCGCGAACGCGAGCGGACTGTGCGCGAGGAAGGTCAGCGGCTTTTCGACTTCCAGCGCGGTCGCGGCCAGAAACGGAAAGCGCCGCGACGACTGATCGTGACTCGCCACCATGTGCCCGGCAATCGCCAGCTTGCTGCGCGAACCGAGGAACGCGAAGTGCATGGGCTTGGCGTTTTCGTAGACGATCTTCCAGCGCGGATCGTCGCTCAGCAATTCCATGGCCTCGGCGATCCAGCGATCGAGCGTGGCCAGCAATTGCGGGTTATGCGCGCTTTTGACAAAGTCGCCGCGCGACGGAATCTTGCCGAAGTAGGCGATCTGCGCCTGCACGGTTTGCGTCATTGCGCACCCCCTGTGTTCGAAACCGCGGCGGCGGCCGTGGCCGGCCGAGCCGCCGGCGAAGCCGGCGCGGTTGCGGGCGCGCCGCCCGCTGCCGTTGCATTGACCGGGTTGGCTGCGGAGCCCACGTCCGCCACCGAGGACGGCAGCCGCAAGCCGCGCAGGCTCTGTTGCTGCGGCGCGTCGCCGCCGCTCGATGCCTGCGACGTGCTGATGATGCGCATGCTGACCGCCACCGTCACGTTGCCTTGCGTCCACGACAGATCGAAGGTGCCGTCCGGACGACGCTTGCGCTGCGCCGAGTTGATCAGCTTCTCCAGACCGTAGCGGCCCGGCTCGTTGACGAGTTGCAGCGTGCGGCCGTCGAACGTGGTGGCGCTAAGCGTCGCGCCTGGCGAACCCGACGGATTCGGCCACACGAAGTTGGTCCACTGCGGCGGCGTGTTGCGATAGCGCATCTGCTGACCGTCGATCGCGAGCGTGTATTCCGTGGTGCCGCTGCTCGGCTGCGGCAGGATCTGGAACACGGTCTGCGGTTCGGACGAGCTTTGGCCGGTCGAGGCCGCGCCGCCGGCGAGCGGCGCCACCCAGCGCGCGAAGCCGTTGGTGAAGTCGGGCGTGAGCGCGAGACCCATGTCGCCCCACGTGCGAGCGGTGAGGGTATCGCCGCGGCGCACCGCGAGCGGTCCGAGCGTGGTGCCGACGAATTTGGCGATCGCGCCGTCCGGTCCGAACACCTGGGCGATCTCGCCGGCGCCGGCCTCGACCTTCGCATCGCCCGCGAACGGGTACTTGTTCGCGAGCGATCCCTGGAAGGTCTGATAGACCTGCGCATTCCACACCTTGTTGACTTCGACGCTGGCCGGCTGGATCACCACCGAATACGCGGCCATCAGCGGACGCACCAGCAGCGGGCGCAGCGCCTTGCGTTGCGAATCGGTGAGGCCCGTGAGCATCTGCTCGTCGACGTACTTCAGCGAATCGGCCAGCTCGGAGCCGTTGCCGTCGAGCGTCTGCTGCATCAACTGACGCGCGCCCGGTCCCGGATCGCCCTGATTCTTGATGACGTTAAAGCGCGTGCGGACCTTCGAGAGCGTATCCATGTAGCCCTTGAGCATCGAGCCGTTGTCGCCGCTCACCACGATACGGCCGAGTGCCGAGAACTCCTGGCCGATCGGACCCATCGGCATTTCGACCGGATTGCCGTTGATGTCGATGTTCGCGTTCAACTGGCCGGTCGGCGCGCGCGAGAACCATTGCTTGACCCAACTCGTGACGCCGCTTTGCGCGCGCTTCAGATTCGCATTGAAGAGCGACGGGTTGTCCCACGAGGTTTGGTCGTAGGCGGTTTGCAGCACCTTGCGGATCGGCGAGTCCTGCGGATCGCCCAGGCGGTTCATCGCATCCACGGCCTGGCCGAAGCTGCCGAAGCTCTGCACGGCAATGCCCTGCATGAACTTCTGCCAGTGCATCGCGTACTCGGTCTTGTACATCGTGACCAGCGCTTTCTGGATCTGCTCGGGGCTGCCTTCCAACGTCAGATCGTCGTGCGCGGAAGTGTTGAGCACCCAGTCCTTCGCCTGCAATTCCTTGGTGGCGGCGTCGCGGATCGCGGGCTGCACGTACTGGAACCACGCCTCACGCGTGAAGGTGCCGGGGATCGCATAGCTGCCCGCCACCAGCCCCGTATTGTTCTCGCCGACGATGCGCGCGATCGTCATCGGCGCGAAACGGGTCGACGCGCGCGCCTTGATTTCCTCGTAGACGCGCTGACGGGCCGGCATGCCGCGCACCACGCGGCGCAGGTTCTCGCGCGTTTGATCGACGAGGCCGAGGTTCTGGTCGATCATCGGCCAGTCGTTGTCCGACACGCGCGACAGGTAGAACGTGATCATGCGCTCGGCGCTGCGGATCATCTCGTCGCGAGGCATGTTGCCGCGATTCGTTTCGAGCCAGCCGCGCCAGAAGCGCGCCACCTGGTCGGTCAGGTGAGCCGTTTCCGCGTGACGCTTGTCGCTCAGCATCAGGTAGGTCTTGAGCGCGTTGTAGGCGTCCTCGACGTTGGTCGGCGACGCATCGCTATAGAGTCCGCCCTGGCTGTTGGTCGCCATCGCCGTGTGCGCGGACACCGGAATCGCGGCGGCATCGGGCGTGCGGTTCAGCGGCGCGAGCTGATCGGGATGCGCGTTGACGTCCTTCAGGAACGACGCGAGATTCTGTGAGACCGGCGCGAGCAGGATCTGGCGCACGCCGTTGTAATACTCGGTGAGCAGATGCTGTTCGAGCCGATCGCCCTGATACAGCCCGAGCGAAACGGCCAGCGGCTTGTCGCGGCGGAACTGTTCGAGCTGGTCGATGCGGTCTTCCAGAATGTCCATGGCCTGCAGGCGCGATTGCAGGTCGTTGCGGTTCTGCTGCAAACGCACGACGTTGTCGAGGTCGGCCTTGACGTTGTCGGCGAGTTGCTGATTGCCGATCGTCGACCACGTCCAGCCGCCGAGCGCCAACGCGAGCACCGCGACGAAGCCGAAGAACGTCGCATAGCGCATGCGCGTTTTCGCGGGGCTGGCGAATTGCCTGACCGTCTGCCGGTCGGCGAAGATCACTTTGGAGAACAGGTCGCGCAGGAAGAAGCCGTTCTTCGAGAACGCGCTGTGCGGCTTGGGCAGGCTCTCGGCGGAGAGGCCGAAGCGGTTGGCGATGCGCGTGGCGGCGGCGCTATTGGTTTCGCCTTCCTGCAACGCGCTGGTGAAATAGAAGCCGCGGAAAATCGGCTTGTACTGGAACGGGTTCGTTTCGAACAGCGTGGCGAGAAACGCGCGCAACGCCGGTTTGATAGTCGAGAATTCGAGCGGGAAACTCAACTGTCCCGGCGAGAGCTTGTTGCCGCGATTGATCGACATCTGCGCGACGCTGATCTCTTTCAGGCCGTCGTACAGTTCTTCGAAGTGGTCGTCGAACAGGCCGACCACGTCGCGCTTCTCATCCGGCTCGTAGGGGAGGGTGGCGCCCCACACGCGGTCGTATTCATGGCGGTCGCTGCCGCTGAAAAACTCGGTGAAGCCGGTGATCAGATCGGCCTTGGTGAACATCACGTACACCGGCGCGAACACTTCGAGCTTCTCGGTCAACTCCTGCACGCGTTGGCGCAGGTTCTTCGCGAGGTTGATCGCGAACTCGGGCTTGCTGCTGGTCAGTTCGGCAATGCTGGCCGTGACGATGATGCCGTTGATCGGCGCCTTCGGCCGGAAGCGCTTGAGCAGGCCGAGAAAGCCGAGCCATTCCGTGCGGTCTTCCTCGTGCACCGAATAGCGGCCGGCCGTGTCGAGCAGAATGCCTTCGGTCGTGAAGAACCAGTCGCAATTGCGCGTGCCGCCAATGCCGTGGATGACCGCGTTGTTCTTGTCCGCGAACGGGAACTGCAAGCCGGAGTTCAGCACCGCGCTGCTCTTGCCCGCGGCGGGGTTGCCGATCACGATGTACCACGGCAACTCGTACAGCGCCGAGCCGCCCGAGACCTGACCGATCTTCGAGGTCTTGATGGTCTTGACCGCGTCGACGAGGCGCGTGCGCAGCACGTCGAGTTCGGCCTGGCGCGCCGGCGTGGGCGCGGGGCCGCTTTCCGCCTGCTTCTCGGCCTGCTGTTCGAGCATTTCGCCGAGCTTGTTGTTCGCGCGGCGCGCGCGCAGGCGGCGCACCGCCCACACCAGCAGCCACAGCGCGACGATCGCGCCGAGTGCGATCGCAGGCCACAGCGGGTCGATCTGCAAGGTATCCGCGCCGATGAATAAAACAGCAGCGAGCGCGAGCAAGCCGATGATCGAGAGCGTGCGTGTGTGGGTCAACACGTTGAGAATGCGTCGCATAGGCCGTTCAGGTCTTGATGAGATGTGTTGTGGCGCGTGGTGTGGCAGGCAGCGCGGCGCGCGTATGGCATTTGAAATAAAGCGAAAGCATTTTCAGGTGACAGCGAAAAAGGCTGAATTGTTAAATCGACACCGACCGCTGCCGATCACGGATGGCCCAATGCGGATATGCTCGCGGGATTGCCGCTCTTCGCCAGAGAAATTGATTGAACGCCCCATTGTCAACCCTTTTAACCTTCTTTATTACCTGCTTCGCCTTAATGACCGCGCCCGAGGACGAAGCCCGGTTTGTGATATTCGACGTGCCCGAGATCCATCAATTTCCAACGGCCGCCCCATGTCAGACCGACCTGTTCGGCCGTCTGTCCGTATAACTGATAGCCGCGCATGGCCCAGGGATCTTTTTCTGAAATGACGAGCTTGCCTTCGCGCAAAAACGCGTTGTCCGCGGCAAGGCCGTATTGGTGATAGCTCTGGAATGCTGCGGCATTGGTGACGTTGCCCCCCATTTGCGCGAGCCGGTTTTGCCGCTCCGGACTGCGATAACCTTCCAGCAAAGCCATTTCGTACCCGTACTGCTCGTGCATGATTTTGTAAACGAGCAATAAACGCGTTCTGAAATCGGCATCGAGCAAATTCCAGTCGCGGCTCGCGTCTTTTAGCGCGGGCCGAATCTGCTCGACTTCCCGCGTTGCGAATACCTCGGGAGGCAGCGGCGGCGGGGGCACGAGCTGTTCGCCGTTCAATAACGCAGCAATTTTCTCGTCCGGAGCCCGTGCGGTGTCATCGAATTGGAATAATTGCCGGCCGCGTAATGCCAATGCCACCAATGGCGGCGTCGCAAGAATACCCGCGGTGGTAAAAATCAGCAAGCGCCGCTTTGCCAGTAAGTTTTGCATATCGACTACGGTCGATTGCGAAATTTTTGCCGAGCGTACTAATTGACCACGAGCGCGCGATGCGCGACGCGATGCCCCGCGCATAACGCGGGCATGAATAGCGAGTGCCGCGCCTAATAAATAGGCACGCACCGGCGGCAATAGCAGCATTGCGGCGATTACGACGGCAACGGCGAAATAGGCGAGAAGTACTACGGCAATCAAAGGCGACCCCGGAAATTGGAAACAATTGTATTTTGTAATGCTTGCTCTTAGAATCAGGCCTGCTCGAAGACGAGTCGGAACGGTATTATCACGGCGAAATAATCCAGGATTCAATGAGACAGTGAATGAGTGCGCCGGAAAGTTCGAATTCCAAAGCCCCGCCCAGCCTGTTATCCGATAAGGCTAAAGGCGCCGATGGCAATGGTTCGCGAATTCTCGCGAACCTCGAAGGCCGCGTCGCGCCGCCTACGGATAATCCACGCCGGTCGAAAACGCCGCTCGTGCTGGTTGCCTTGCTGGTGATCGCGGCCGGCGGCTGGGCCGCGTGGCATCTGCAGCAGCGCACGCAAAGCGCGTCGTTGGCTTCGGCCACGCCGGCCAACGTCGAGAAAGCGGCCGCCGCCGCGAGCGGTGCGCCGCCAGCCGTCGCGAAGGTCGAGGCGCCGGCTGCGGCGTCGTCGCAAGCGGCGACGATCGTGGCCGACGATAGCGACAGCAAAGCCGCGGCGGCGTCCGCCGCAACGCCCGCTAGCAGCGACGAAAACCGCTTGTCCCGCGCGCTCGCCGAGGGTGCGGAACCGAGCAGCGCGTCGGCATTGGTTGCATCGGCATCGGCGGCCCCCGCCGCCAGCGTGCCGGCGGCGAAGCACGGCAAGAACGCCACGGCTGTCGCCGGCAACGCGAAGCACGAGACGGCGGCCCACGGCAAGAAGGAAAGTGCGGCGGCGAGTGCGGGCAATCATCGCGAGAGCACATCGGGCACGGTCGCGCAGTCGAAGAAATCACGCAGCGGTAGCGCTTCGAAAGACGATTCGGATGCGGATCTGTTGGCGGCGCTCGTTGCGCGGACCAAACCGGCGGACGCGAAGGCGGCCGGCGGCAACACGGCCACCAAGGTCAGCGCATCGGCTGCGCCCGGCAACGCGAAGCTCGCCGAGCGCGTGAAAGAGTGCGGGCAGCGTGGCTTTTTCGAAGACCAGTTGTGCCGCTGGCGCGTCTGCGATGGTCATTGGGGTAAAGACCCCGCGTGCCCCGGCTCGTCGGCACAGGCTCGTCAGCCTTGATTTCAGATCGCCTTCACGGCGAGGCAGCGCGTCGAGCAAAACGATGACGCCTGCCGTCTTATCGCCACGCTGATTCCACGAATCACGCCGCGAACATGATGATTCTGCTTCGCTAGTTTTGCGCCTATGATGGCCTCCTCATTCCGGCAGCGCAGCACAGCGCTAAAACAAGGAGGCATCAGTGAAGCGACTTCTCCTGGCATCGACGTGGCTGGCAACCGTGGCGACCGTCTTGTCCATCTCGGCATGTGGCGGCGGTCATCTCAACCTGCCCGCCGACCCTCCCAAGGTCATTATCGACAGCGACTACAACACACTGAGCGACGACGGTCAGCTCGGCGTGATGGCTGCGCAATTGCAGGCGCAAGGTTCGCTGAAAGTACTCGGCATTACGGTCGTCTCCGGTAATCAATGGTTGAAGCAAGGTGTGGCGGATGCGTTGAAATCCGTCGAGCGCCTCGGCGTTGAAAATCAGATCGGCGTGTACGCCGGCGCCAACCGCGCTTTGTCGCATGACTTCACGACCATTCAGGCTGAACTGGCGCAATTCCCCGGCGGCGACGGTTATCTCGGCGCATGGGGCACACCCGAGCCGCAATCGGATAGCGACCTCGTCGCGCCGCCGGACGGCTTCGCCACGCATACGAAAGTGCAGGGCAAAAGCGCGGTGGATTTTATCGTCGATTCGGTCAAGCAGTATCCCGGTCAGGTGACGATCCTGGCGATCGGGCCGCTGACCAATATCGCGCTCGCCACGCGCCAGCATCCGGAGATCGTTCCGCTGATCAAGCAGATCGTCTACATGGGCGGGGCGATCGACGTGCCGGGCAACACCACGCCGACAGCGGAATTCAACTGGTGGTTCGATCCCGAAGCGGCGAAAACCGTGTTGCGTTTGCCGATCAAACAGGTGGTGATTCCGCTCGACGTGACGGATACCGTCAAGATGGACAAGGCGCTTTACGATCGTGTCGCGCACGATCCCATGAAGCAGACCATCATCACGCAGCTGTTCAAAACGTTGAACGGTTACGGCTTCGACGGCAAGAACGGTTTCGAGACCAACCCGAATTACACGACGAACATCTGGGACACGCTGACGCTCGCGTATCTGATGCGCCCGTCGTTCGCGACGCAGACAGTGGAGGAGTGGGTGGACGTGGACACGAGTTTCGGCGCCAATGACGGCAAGTCCACGGGTTATACGAGTTCGCCGCCGGCGGGTTTGCAAAAGATGACGATCGTCAAACGCTTCGACAATCCGGACTTTTTCAACTTCTACGTCGATCTGCTAACGCGGCCGGTGCCGGTCACACTACGGAACTGACGCACCTGTCGCGGCGTTGCGAGCGGTCTGCATCGAAACCGCCTCAGGCGGGATGCAGGCCGCGCAACAACTGACGCACGCGCGAGAGATCCTGATCGACGTGCTCCGTTTTCTCGAACAACTCCGCGAGCCAGTCGACGAACGCGCGCACGCGCGGCGACACGCGGCGGTTCTTCACGAACGCGACCGAGACCGGCATCGGCACGGGTTTCCATTGCGGCAGTACTTCGCGCAGCAGTCCCGAATCGAGGTACGGTTGCGCGGCGATCCGCGCCGGCTGAATCAGACCGAGACCTTGCAGTCCGCAGGTGAGATAGGCCTGTTCGTCGCTGACCTTGACGAAGCCGCTCACCTTGACCGTTTGCGCCTCGCCGTTCACCTCGAAGTCGAAGTCCACTTCGCGACCGTTATGCGGCGACATGCAATTGACCGCGAGATGTCCGCGCAGATCGTCCAGATCGGTGGGCGTGCCATGGCGCTCCAGATAGGCCGGGCTCGCGCAGGTCACGTGTTCGAGCGTCCCCAACTGCCGCGCGACCAGATTCGAATCGGGCAATTCGCCTAGCTGGATGCTGCAGTCGATTGCGTCCGAGATCAGGTCGACTGTGCGGGGGCTGATGCCGATGGCGAGATCGAGATTCGGGTAACGCGTGTGGAAGTCGTCGAGTGCCGGCAGCACGATGGCGTTCGCGACCGCGTTGGGCATTTCGATGCGCAGACGGCCTGTGAGGTTGTCGGTTGCGTGGCGGATGCTCGCTTCCATGTCGTCGATGTCGGCGAGGATTTGCGCGCAGCGCTCGTAGTAGGCCGCGCCTTCTGGGGTGACGCTCAGACGCCGCGTCGTGCGGGCGAGGAGCGCCGTGCCGAGCAGGGCTTCAAGATTCTGGACGATCGTGGTCGCCGTCGCGCGCGGGATGTTTAATGACTCCGCTGCGCGGGTGAAGCTGTTGGTGTCCACGATTCGGATGAATGTGCGCATGGCGGTTATTCTGTCGATCATGGTGGGCTCCTGGGGTTAGGTGTTCGGTTTTTTTTTGCCTGTGCGGCGCTATTCGTTGGTTGCCTTGGGTTTTGGCCTTTCCTTGTGGTCTTAGTGGTCTATTGGCGTTGCCCCTGTGCGGGGCGGCACCTACTTTTCTTTGCCGGCCGCAAAGAAAAGTAGGCAAAAGAAAGCGGCTCACACCGCTAACTTTGAAGCGGGTCTCCTGGCTTGGAGGAGGTAGTGGTGCATCTGGAATCGGTGCTCTCGCGCATTCCGCGCGAGTGACAAGGCAGTCATACTTCCGGCGGCGCTGCGCGCGCCGAAGCGGTACTTCTCCCTTCGTTTACGGCGTGTCGCCGAGGCGAAGCCGACGGCCCCCACGGCGCGAGAATGACCGCTGTTTTCCCCGGCAGACCCATCCGCGACGCACGCAATGCGGAGTGGGAACTGATGATGGCTTTGTCACTGATGCGGAGTGTGCGAGAGCACGGATTCCAGATGTGCCACTGCCCGCTCCGAGCGAGGGACCCGCTTCAGAATTAGCGGTGTGAGCCGCTTTCTTTTGCCTACTTTTCTTTGCGGCCGGCAAAGAAAAGTAGGTGCCGCCCCGCACAGCAATGCTCTCAACTTAAGCCCCGCTGCATCAAGCGAGTTTGTACGCGAGATGGAAGTGGGGCTTGGCTTTTCTGGGTGGTCTTGGATAGGAGCGTGAGGGCTGTATCCGGCATCGGGTCTGGTGGATCATTTCCAGCACACCGGCGAGGCCGTCCAGACAGCGCTGGATGCGCAGAAGACACGCGCCGAGGATGGGCTTGAGTGCGCCCAGTGCATACACCCGGTTAGGACGGCTGGCATGTCTGTCGTCGTGCGGCGCATCGAGATCGCTGAGCAGTGTGCACAGGTTGTCGGCGAGGATTTTTGCGCCGAAGTCCTGCTGTAACGCCAGGTAATCGAGGCCTGTGACGGCTTCCAGCCGCAGCCGGTGCTTGAGTCGTTTGAATGCTTCCTCGACCCGCCAGCGCTGGTGATAGAGCGCGCCGAACGATGCCGCCGGATAACGCCCGCCATCGAGCAGCGAGGTCATCAGCACACGCACGCGACCGCCCGGCGTGACGTCGCGGATCAGGCGCACAGTCGTGGGCGTACGCGCCAGTTCATAGGCGCGGGCATCCGGTTCGCTGGGCGCTTCCAGTGTCACCACATGCTCGGCTTTACCGCTGCGGGTAAAGGCGCTGACGCATTTCCAGTTACGCGCATCGACGCGCATGCAGAACGGGATTTCGCGCTGTGCGAGCGCCGCCACCATCGCGTTGCCGATATAGCCGCGATCGAGCAGCAGCAGGTCGGTATGCGGTTGCAGTACATCGAGGGCTTCGAACAGCATCTGCCGCTCGCCGCCGTCGGCGGGATGAAGTGCAGCGTGCAGGGTCAGTTCGGAACCCGGCAGGAACAGCGCAAACGCGTAGTGATCGGCGCGCAGTTCATGGCCGCGACGCGTGCCCACACGCAGGCGGCTACCGTCAGCGGCGACCAGCCTCAGGCCGTGCCAGCGCATCGAATCGATATGGGGTTGGGCCAGCGAGATCAGGCGGGCGCGGGCCAGCTCGAACAGTTCGGCAGACACTCCCCGTCGCGCCTTGCTGAAGGCCTGTGCGCTGACAGCGCGGGTGCGCCCGCCGCTGCTTCCCAGTGCGCCGAATAGCGCGTCAAGTTCGGCCTGCACACTGGCGCACATGCCGGACATCATCAGCGCGGCCATGCGCGGCAAGGTCAGTGTGCGATTGCGGGTAAAGGCAGTGGGAGAACGACGCACGCGATCGGCGAGCGCCGGATCGAGCAGGAAATCGGAGAACTCAGCCAGAAGCCGCGAGGACGCTGGTATTTGAGTTCATATCGTTGATTTATCAGTGAGTTATGCGATGAAGTTTACAGGGGCAATGCCTCGTTTACAAGCTCTTTGAGGCTTAAGTTGAGAGCATTGCCCCGCACAGGGGCAACGCTAATAGACCACTAGAGGGTGTTAGGCACTTTTGTTAAGGGCTGCAAAGTGGATAAGCATAAGCACGGAGAAGACGACGAAGTGCAAACCAGCCAGGGTTTCGGGCAATCGCTCGTAGTCTCTGGCCAGTCGACGGAAGCGGTTGAGCCAGCCGAAGCTGCGCTCGACCACCCAGCGACGCGGCAACAGCACGAAGCCCTTTTTCGCCTCCGACAGCTTGATTACCTGAAGCTCGATTCCTTCATCGAGTGCCGCCTGCGCAGGCTCTTCGCCGGTATATCCCTGATCGGCGAACGCCACCTTGACCGTCTGGCCCGTGGCCTGCTGAACCTGACGCGCCAGTTCACCGACCTGCGCGCGTTCCTGTTCGTTGGCCGGCGTAACATGCACAGCAAGCAATTGCCCCAAAGTATCAACCGCCATGTGGACCTTGCTGCCGCGTTTGCGTTTGTAGCCGTCGTAACCGGCGCGAGGTCCACTCTCGCAGGTCGACTGCAGGGTCCGCCCGTCGAGAATGACCGCGCTGGGTTGACCACGACGCTCCTGCGCGATCCGGATGATCGAACGCAGGTCATTCACCATGGCCTCGAAACAGCCGGCCTGAATCCAGCGCTGCGTCTGCTGGTAGACCAGTTCCCAAGGTGGAAAGTCATTGGGCAACAAACGCCACGGTGCACCCGCGCGTACGATCCAGCGCAGCGCGTTGAACATCTCGCGCAGTTCGTAGCGGCGCTGCGGTGCGTCCTTGTTCATCAAGGTCAGGTACGGAGCGGCGAAGTACCACTCTTCATCCGATACATCCGTTGGGTATGGCCTGCGTTTTTTCATTCTGCCAGGATACCAGGTCTGACAAAAAGTGCCTAACACCCTACAAGGGCTCCCCGTTGAGCACAAGCTCAATCGAAGTTCGCTGTGATACATGCTGCAATGCCGTGCGGGTGCATGTGGGAAGGTGAAGGACTGCGGTTCTACAACCGGTCATGTTGGGCCAATGGCCCGGACCCTGATGAAAGACGCGCGCAGAGGCCTCATTCTCTAGCCGGGAATGGATATCCCCGCCGTGTTATCCAGGTACGCTCCGCGCGGGTCCAACCCGCTTCACATCACCGCTGGCAGTGCAAAGTGATCGTTTCTACTTGCTCATGGCGTCTGCGCTCCCGTCGCGTTGCCGGTTGATCGGCAGGCCCAGATCGAAAGTTAGTCCGCCACGGGCTGGAGCTTGAAGTCATCGCCATACTTCAGCGAGGCCCACGCCAATCTCGCGTTCTTTGCTGCTATCGCGATGGCGGCCCGCCAGTAGCCCCGGCGCTCGACCAGGGCTCGGACCCACCGGCTGAAGCGATCCTGTTTCTCGCCGAGACTGGCAATAACGGCGCGGGCGCCGTTGACCAGCAGCCCGCGCAGATAGGCGTCGCCTGCCTTCGTAATGCTGCCCAGCCGCGCCTTGCCGCCACTGCTGTACTGACCGGGCGTCAGTCCGATCCATGCTGCCACCTGCCGGCCGTTTCTGAAGTCGTGCCCGGCGCCGATACTGGCGAGCAACGCACTGGCCGTGGTTGGGCCGATGCCGCGCAACTGCATCAGCCGCTTGCTACGCGCATCATCACGCGCGATCCCGGCGATCGCGCGATCGTATTCAATCAGGCGATCCTCAATGTTGCCAGCATGATCGAGCAGATCGCTGATACTGTGCTTCGCCCAGCCAGGCAATGTGTCCAGATGTTCTGTGATGTGCCTGCGCAACTTCTCCGGGCTCTGTGGCAGCACCACGCCGAATTCCGAGAGCAGGCCTCGCAACCGGTTGTAGGTCGCGGTCCGCTCTTCCACGAAACCTTGTCGTGTCCGATGCAGGCAAAGCGTTGCCTGCTGATGTTCGTCCTTCAGCGGCACGAAACGCATGCTCGGACGCGTCACCGCTTCGCAGATCGCAGCAGCATCCGCCGCGTCGTTCTTACCGCGCTTGCCGGACATGCGATAAGGCGCAACAAGGTTGGGCGCCATGAGCTTGACTGTGTGGCCGTGTTGCTGGAACACGCGTGCCCAGTGATGTGCGCCGGAGCACGCTTCCATGCCGATGAGGCACGCCGGCAACTGCGCGATCAATGTCACCAGCTGATCGCGCGGCACTCGCGGCTTGATCAGCATCGCTTTACCTGCTTCATCTACACCATGAATGGCGAATACATTCTTGGCAAGATCGATTCCGATAGTGACAATAGGCATGGACTTCCCCTCTCGCTGGTGTTGATGAACGTTCGAAACTTCATCATGGCACGTCGATGCCGACTCGCGGCTTCCGCCGCAGCCTCGGGACGGGGAAGTCCCTTTCATTCTCTAAGACCACAAGGAAAGGCCAACGGCACCAAGAAGCACAACCCAAAGCGCCGCGCAGGCCAAAAAAACACTCACTTCCGCAAGGAATCCAGATCGACAACAAACCGATACTTAACATCGCTCTTAAGCATCCGTTCATAAGCCTCATTAATCCCCTGCATGGGAATCACCTCGATATCCGAAGTGATCCCGTGCTCGCCGCAGAAATCCAGCATCTCCTGCGTCTCGGCAATACCGCCGATCAGCGACCCGGCCAAACGCCGACGCTTGAAAATCAGATTGAACACCTGCGGCGACGGATGATCGTGCTCGGGCGCACCGACCAACGTCATGGTCCCATCCCGCTTCAGCAGATTCAAAAACGGATTCAGATCGTGCTGCGCGGCAACGGTATTCAGAATCAAATCGAAGCTGTTCAAATGCGCTTCCATCTCTTCCTGATTCTTCGAGATCACCACTTCATGCGCGCCGAGCCGCTTCGCATCCTCGATCTTCGACGGCGAGGTCGTGAACAACACCACATGCGCGCCCATCGCGCGTGCGAGCTTCACGCCCATGTGGCCCAGACCGCCGAGGCCCACAATGCCGACCTTCTTGCCAGGACCGGCGCCCCACGTGCGCAGCGGCGAGTACGTCGTGATGCCCGCGCACAGCAACGGCGCGACACCCGCCGGGTCGAGATTGTCCGGCACGCGCAGCGTGAATTCCTCGTCGACGACGAGTTGCGTCGAATAACCGCCGTAAGTGATCTGGCCGTCCACACGGTCTACACCATTGTAGGTGCCGACAAAACCGTTCTCGCAGTACTGCTCGAGTCCTTCCTCGCAACTCGCGCACGTGCGGCACGAATCGACAAGGCAGCCCACGCCGACCAGATCGCCTACCTTGTACTTCGTCACGTCCGGGCCAACGGCAGTCACGCGGCCGACGATCTCATGGCCCGGCACGACCGGGAACACAGTGTTCTTCCATTCATTGCGCGCCTGGTGCAAATCGGAATGGCACACGCCGCAAAACAGTACTTCCATCTGCACGTCGTGGGCGCGCAGTGCGCGGCGCTGGAATTCGAATGGGGCGAGCGGCGCGGTGGCGTCGGTCGCTGCATAGGCATACGTCGTGCTCATGAGTAGCTCCAGCAAAGGGGTGGTGATGTCGCAAGGCCGCCGGCGATGGGCGACGCGCGTCGCCGATGCGGCCGAACCTTGTGATGAACCGGGATCACGGCGCCGGCAGGGCTGCCGAATTCGCCGAAGCAGTGAATCGACAACCGGGCCCGGCGCAGCGCGGAGAAAAGTGATCCGGCAGGGTTCCCATGATAGAAGCCGGGCACGAGGCGGGGAATACCTGAATGTCTTGAAGATTTGCCTAAAACTCCTGACAAGGAGCGCGATAGTCCGTTTGATGCTAGATTTCAAGCATTATTCTCTTGCGCGTCACTATACCGTCATGCCAGCTCCCTCAGTAGAACCCTTGTCGGCCGATGCCGCCCAGCAGCGTCTGATCGAATTGTTCGACGTGCTCGCGCCCAATCCGGGCTTCACCCGCACGAGTCTCGAAGGCGTCAACCTGATGCGCGCGAATCATCCGCTGCCGCGCATGCCGGTGATGTACGAGCCGAGCATCGTGATCGTCTGTCAGGGCCGCAAGCGCGGTTATCTCGGCGACCAGGTGTTTCAGTACGACGCGCAACAGTACCTCGTGCTTTCGGTGCCGCTGCCGTTCGAATGCGAGACCGAGGCCAGTCCGGAAGCGCCGTTTCTCGCGATCTCGGTGCGCGTCGATCTGACCATGGTGGCCGAGTTGCTGATGGCGCTGAACGAAACCCAGGGCGCCACGCGAAACGAACCGGCCGGCATCTATTCGACGCCGCTCGACCCGGCGCTGTGCAATGCGGTGCAGCGTCTGATGGATGCGTTGGCTTCGCCGCTCGACGCGCGCATACTCGCGCCCGGCGTGGTCCGCGAAATCTGTTATCGCGTGCTGACCGGCGAACAGGGCGATGCGATTCGCGCGGCGCTCACGCATCAGAATCACTTCGGCCGTATCGCGAAGGCACTGCGGCGCATTCATGCCGACTACCACGGGCAACTCGACGTCGATACGCTCGCCTCCGAGGCAGGCATGAGCCTCGCGGTGTTTCACGCGCAGTTCAAGGCGGTGACGTCCACCTCGCCGATGCAATACGTGAAGACCACGCGTTTGCATCACGCGCGTTTGCTGATGGTGCAGGACGGTTTGAATGCGGGCGCGGCCGCGGCGCGCGTCGGTTATGAAAGCGCGTCGCAATTCAGCCGCGAGTTCAAGCGGCTGTTCGGCCTGAGCCCGGTCGATGAGGTCAAGCGCATGCGCACCATCTACGATGCCCCGACGCCGCGCGTGGTGAAGCCGGTCGCGCGTTACGTGACGGCCGTATAAGCGTTCATTCCCGCGGCGAACGCTATAAACCGCTGAACCAGTTGTAGCCCTGGTCTTCCCAATAGCCGCCGGGGTTCGTGTTGGTGACGAAGATCGCGGCGATATGCTTCGGATTCTTGAAGCCGAGTTTGGTCGGCACGCGCAGCTTGAGCGGATAGCCGTATTTCGCGGGCAGCGGCGCGTCGCGGAAATCGAGCGTGAGCTGTGTTTGCGGATGCAGCGCGGTCGCCATGTCGAGGCTCGAGTAATACCGATCCGCGCATTTGAAGCCGACATAGCGGGCGCTCAGATCGGCGCCGACGCGTTCCAGAAACGTGCGAAACGGCACGCCGCGCCATTGGCCTATCGCGCTCCATCCTTCTATGCAGATATGGCGCGTGATCTGCGAAGTTTGCGGCAATGCGCGCAGTTGATCGAGATTCCACGTGCGCTTGTCGGACACGAGCCCCGACACTTCCAGCCGATACGTCGAGCCGTCGATGTCCGGCGCGTCGAACTCGGGATAGAACGCGTTGAACGGGAACGGGTCGGTGATCTCGCTCGCCGCGTAGGTCGGCGCGAGCTTGTTGCGGTCGAATAGCCAGCCCTGCACGCGATCGTTCCAGCGCGACATCGCCCACAGCACCTTGTCGACCGAATCGCCGTCCTGCATGTTGCAGCCCGAGAGCATCGCGAGCGCGCCGATCGACAGCGACGAACGCAAGAACAGACGCCGCTGCAGGCGCTCGATTTGCGGCTGGTGATCCGCGAGCACGACGCGGGGTTTGTCCGCGTCGGTGGGTTTGGATGCGCTCATGCGCGATCTCCTTCTTGTGCGCAATGTATCGCGCGACCGGTCAACATCGGCGGCAAGGTGCGCGGCACCAGCAGCACCAGCGCCAGATGCACGACGACGAAACCGACCACGCCCGCCATCGCGACGAAATGCACCCGCCGCGCGAAATCGAAGCCGCCGAACACCGCGGTGAGCCACGAGAACTGCACCGGTTTCCAGATCGACAGTCCCGACGCGACCAGCACCACGCCGAGGAACAACACGAGCAGATAGAGCGCGCGCTGCACCGCGTTGTATTGGCCGGTATCGTGCGGCAGCTTGAATCGCAGCGCTAATGCCGCATCGTGCACGACATCGCGCGGACGAACCGGCAACAGCTTGCGGCGAAAATGCCCGCGTCCGATGCCGTACGCGAGATACAGCAAGCCGTTCGCGCACAGCAGCCACATGGCCGCGAAATGCCATGCAATCGACCCGCCGAGCCAGCCGCCCACCGTCGCCCAGACGGGAAACCTGAACGGAAAAATGGGCGACGCGTTATAGATCGCCCAGCCGCTCATCACCATGCAGACCATCGCAAACGCATTGATCCAGTGCGTGACGCGGACGACGAGCGGGTGAACGACCAGGCGCGCTTTGGCTTCAGTCATGGCGGGCATCATGAGACGAATAGGGAGCGGGAAAGCCGCGTTGCCGAACAACGCGGCCGGCGTAACCGAGGCAAGGCTGAACAGGCGCCGTATTACATCGGCGGCGTCACGCCATGCACGCCCGCCGAGATGAAGTTCGCCGCCAGCGTGCCGTCGGCTTCCTTGTGTGCGAACAGCACGACCTTCGCGCCCGGCACCAGCAAGGAGCGGTCGCCCGGTTGCAGGCTGACGATGGGCACATCCTGCGGAATCACGATCTTCTTCTCGCCGTCCTTGTACTTGACGGTGATCGTGCGGCCGTTGCTGACCACGAGCGAGCCGACCGTGCCGTTCGTCATCGTGCTGTTCGAGCCGAGATCCCAGGGGCGAAAGCCTTCGCCGGCGCCGCGCATGCTCGGCGGAAACACGTGCACTTCGAGCGCTTTCAGCGTGCCGTCGGGCTGCGGGATCGCGGCGGTGCCGACATAGCTGTCCGCTTTGATGTCGTTCACGTCCGCGATCGTGACGCCGCGAATCGGCGTGTCCTTGGGCAACTTCACGTCGACGTCCTTGCCGTCGCGCGTATGCACTTTCAGCAGATCGCCCGTGAGCGAGGTCACCGTGCCGCGCACGCCGGTGGGCATGGCGTTCTGTGCGTGAGCGGCGGTTCCCGTGGCGAGCAGGGCGGCGGCGAGTGCGGGGGCGATGAAGGCGCGCAGCATGCGCGCTGAAACGATGTTCATGGATCGGCTCCAGGTGGTGAACGACAACGCCCAGATTAAGCGCGCGATCGGCTCCGCGGAATGACATATGAATGACAAAAACGTAATGAACGGCGCGCCGCGGCCACGTAGAATGGCCGGCATATCCACGTCCTGGGCTTCAGCGAAAACGCACATTGAAGCCCGAACGCAAGTCCGAGTTGGAGCGCCAAGCGTCATGAGCATTCTCGTCATCGAAGACGACCCGAAAACCGGCGACTACCTGAAAAAAGGTCTGCGTGAAAGCGGCTACGTGGTCGATCTCGCGCGCACCGGCACGGATGGTTTGCACATGGCGCTGGAGCACGCTTACGATCTGGTGGTGCTCGACGTGATGCTGCCGGGCATCGACGGATGGGAAATCATGCGCACACTGCGCGCGCGGCGCGATCTGCCGGTCATTTTCCTGACCGCGCGCGATCACGTGAGCGATCGCATTCGCGGCCTCGAACTCGGCGCGGACGATTATCTCGTCAAGCCCTTTTCGTTTACCGAACTCGTGTTGCGCATCCGCACGTTGCTGCGCCGCGGCGTGATCCGCGAGCGCGATGTGTTCGAGATCGCCGACCTGAAGCTCGACGTTCTGCGCCGCAAGGTGACGCGCGAGGGCATCGAGATTCCCCTGACCAACAAGGAATTCATGCTGCTGCATCTGCTGGTGCGGCGCCAGGGCGAGGCGCTGTCGCGCACGCAGATCGCCTCGGAAGTGTGGGACATGAATTTCGACAGCGACACCAATGTGGTCGACGTGGCGATCAAACGGCTGCGCGCGAAAGTGGACCATCCGTTCGAAAAGAAGCTGATTCATACCGTGCGCAGTATTGGCTACACGTTTGGCGACGGCTCATGAAACTCTGGACCGAGCGTTCGTTGACGGTTCGCACCACGCTGCTGTTCGCGTTGATCGCGTGCGTGGTGATCGGCGCGCTCGGCGCGTATTTCTATCGCTCGGCCGAACTGTCGCTGCAGCGTCGCGCCGACGTGGTGCTCAGCGGGCGCGTCGAGCATTTCAGCCGCATCGTGCACGATCTGTATTCGGTTAGCGATCTGAAGAGCCGGCCTTTATTGTTCGAGACCATGCTCGGCGCGGAGCAGGACGTGCTGCTGTTTCGCCGCCCAGGCGAGCCGCCGTTTATCGACGTGAATCCGGCGAACGTGGCGGTGCCCGCGTTGCAAGCCGCAAAAGGCGGCCGCTTGCCGACCTTAGCGGACATCCGGCAGACCCGTTTGCCGGACGGCGTGCCCGTGCATTGGGCGATCGCTAGCGCGAGAGCGCGCGAGGACGGCACCGAAGTCGAGGTGATCGCCGCGCACCCGATGACTCAGGAAGTGCGCATGCTGGCCGCGTATCGCGATCGCATCCTGCTGGCCACGCTGATCGGCATGCTGGCCGCGACGCTGCTCGCCTACTACGTGCTGCGCCGCGCGTTGCGGCCGGTGCGCGAGATCGCCACGCGGGCGGCGCAGATCAGTCCGGCGAGTCTGTCCGTGCGGCTCGACAGCGAGGCGGCGCCGGTCGAATTGCGCCAGCTCACGCACGCGTTCAACGCGATGCTCGACCGTCTTGCCGACGGCTATCAGCGCCTGTCGCAGTTCTCCGCCGACCTGGCGCATGAGATTCGCACGCCCGTTGGCGCATTGATCGGGCAGAGCCAGGTGACGCTCGCCAAGCCGCGCGAGCCGGAGGAATATCAGCAGGTACTCGAATCGAATCTGGAGGAACTGAACCGCTTGAGCCACATCGCGGAGAACATTCTGTTTCTTGCGCATGCGGATCATGCGGCGCTGTGCATCGAACGCGAGCCGGTCGATTTGCGCGGCGAACTCACCCGAATCGCGGACTACTTCGAAGGACTCGCCGACGAGCGCGGCATGCGCTTCGAAGTGGTTGCTGAAGGCGCGGCAGCGGTCGACCCGATGCTATGCCGCCGCGCGATCAACAATCTGGTCGTCAACGCGGTGCGTTATGGCGCATGCGATACGGTCATACGCTTGCGCGGCATGGAGGACGAAAAGGGCGCAACCGTGGTGGTCGAAAACGACGGCGAGCCGATTCCGCAATCGCAGCTAAACCGTCTGTTCGATCGCTTCTATCGCGCGGATGCGGCGCGCAGCGAGTTCACCGAATCGAGCGGACTGGGGCTCGCGATCGTCAGGGCGATCATGCATCTGCATGGCGGCACGGCGCGCGTGGTGTGTCCGGTGCCCGGTGTAGTGCGCTTCGAATTGCATTTTCCGCGCGCGTGATGCGGGGCTGCGCCAGCGCGCGCGACGGCGGTTCGAATTTCAGAGCCGCCGCTTCAGACCTTCTTCAAACCTTCTTCAAACCTTCTTCAGATACGCGGCTTTCAGCATGAAGCTGCCCGCGTCCATCTTGCAGTCCACTTCGTGATCGCCGCCGACGAGGCGAATGCTCTTCACCTTGGTGCCCATTTTCAGCGTGATCGACGAGCCTTTCACTTTCAGGTCCTTGATCAGCACCACGGCGTCGCCGTCGGCGAGCGGGTTGCCGTTGGCGTCCTTCACGACGCGTTCGTCGCTGTCGTCAGCGGACGCGGCGGCGTTCATCGGCCACTCGTGCGCGCAATCCGGGCAGACGTAGTTCTCGCCGTCCGGGTAAGTGTTTTCCATCGCGCATTGCGGGCAGGCGGGAATTGTCGACATGATGTTGTTTCCGGATCGCGGATCGCCGCGGGTGATGTCCAAGGCCGCGAGTATAGCCGACGCGCGCCGGGCGGCCCGCGGTCACCAGGCCTGCGGGCAGGGCGCCGCCGTTGCGCAAACAGGTAATGCGGATACCGGAATGATCGCGCAACTGGTTGCCGCGGCGGGCGGCGGATACGATGCAGGGCACTTCATCGCACACTTGGGAGAACCGCTGTGAAACGTTTCCATATCGCCCTCGCCGTGGCCGATCTCGACGCTTCGATCGACGATTACAGCCGCCGCCTCGCGCAGCCGCCCACGGCCGTCGTGCCCGGCCGTTACGCGATGTGGCGCACCGATCTGCTGAATTTTTCGATCAACCCAATGCCGGACAAAGCAGGAACACTGCGGCACATCGGTTTCGAGGACGACGCGGTAGAGGGCTATTCGAGCAGCAAGGACGTCAACGGGCTCGAATGGGAGTGGTTTTCGGCCGACGAACAGGACCGGCGGATCGTCAGCACTTATGGCGAGGCGGTACGCACCGACAAGGGCTGAGCCGAGCTTCGACGCGCCAGGAGATCAAACGCCGCGCGCGTCGGCTCCCGGCTGATTCGCGTAGTGCAGGCGCTTCTCCTCGTACATCAACAGGTCGGCACGCTGCACGCCAGCTTCGAGCCGGTCGCCGCGCTGGCACGTCGCCGCGCCCATCGAAAAGCTCAATAGCGAGCCCGGATAAAACTGGTTGTTCATCTCGACCAACTGGCGGATCGCGTCGATCATCGCGGCGGCGCCGCGCTCGTCGGTGTCGGGCATCAGGATCGCGAACTCGTCTCCGCCGATGCGTGCGGCGTGAAAGGGCGGCTCCATGGCTTTCGCGAGCACTTCGCCCGCGCGCCGCAGCAGTGCATCGCCCGCCGCGTGGCCGAGCTGATCGTTCACGCGTTTCAGGCCGTTCAGATCGGCCATGATGATCGTCACCGGCCACGGACCCTTGCGTTCGAGCCGGTTCAGCTCGTCCACGTAGAACGAGCGGTTGCTGAGCTTGGTCAGCACGTCGTGCTTGCCGAGGAATTCCAGGTAGGCCTCGGCTTTCTTGCGCGCCGTGATGTCGGTGAGCGCCACCAGCACCAGGTCCCAGTTCTTTTCGTGCCCCGGCAGCACCGAGAACTGCAAATGCACGTGCACCTCGCTGCCGTCGAGCGAATAGTTGAGCACTTCGCGATGCTGGAACAGATTGCCGTCCCACAGGTCGAGCAACTGCTCGCGAAAGTGTGGGCGCATGTCGTCGCGAAAGACGTCGGCCAGCCGCGACAGCAGCGTCTTTTTGTCTGGCGCCGCGAACATGTCGAGCGTGTGCTGATTCACGTCGAGCACGTGGATTTCCTGCATGCAGCGTTCGACAAACTCGGGATGCACGTCGGTGAACACGCGAAAATCGGAAATGCCGGCTGCGCGGGCATCGTCGAGCAGACGCTTGACCGCGCTGAAATCTTCCACCCACAGCGACACCGGCGAATGTTCGAACAGCCCGCGCACGTACTGTTCGGCAACCGTCACGCGATGCCGCGCGCCTTCCAGCTCCGTGATGTCCTCGACCGAGACCAGCACGCGGTCCCAGCGCGCTTCGTGGCCGGGCAGCACGGCGCCCTTGAGCAACACGTCGAGCCGCCGGCCGCCGAGCGTGTAGTTGACCGTCTGGCTCGTGAATTGCGATTGACCCGCCCATAACTGGCACAGCTCTTCGAGATGGGTCTTGAGCATGTCGTCGCGGAACACCGAGGCGAGATTGGTGTTGAGCGCGTCGAAATCGGCGGCCTCGAATTGCGTCAGCGTTTTCTGATTGACCTTGACGATGCGAATGCTGTGCGCGCAGTCCGCGACGCGGCTCGGATCGGCGGCGAAGTGCGCGCGCAGATCGGTCACGCCCTCGGCTCGCCATGCGTCGAACAACGCGCGCACGCCGCTGAAGTCTTCGAGCCAGAGCGAAACGGGCGCGAGTTCGAACATCTCGGAGTCGTCGTTGGCGGACGCGGGGTCGCGCGGGAATGTATCCAGCATGAGAGCCTCGGGATCGGAATTGCCGCTATTTTAAGGCGGGTTCGGCGTCGGCTGAAAACAAAGCGGGAGCGTGAATCCTTTTTTTGCGCTGTTGGAGCGGGCAATACGACGGTTGCGCCACAGTGGACTTTAAACATGCCTTCAAACATGTCTCGCGCCGCGGTAGCGCGTTGGGCTCAACGCGCTTTTTAGCGCCTTGCTACACTCGCTGGTCGCATGCTTGTTCCACATGCCCTTCGCCCATGCCGTTAAGAAAAAGCGCCGCCATGAAGCCATCCCTGTTGATTCTGATTCATCTGAACGACGCGAGCCGCGCGAGTATCGAGGCCGCTTTCGACGTCGTCTACGCGCCCGATTCCACCCGGCGCTCCGCCGCGATCGCCGCGCGCGGCGATAC
Source organism: Paraburkholderia sp. DD10 (assembly GCF_049177125.1). Classification (NCBI taxonomy): domain Bacteria; kingdom Pseudomonadati; phylum Pseudomonadota; class Betaproteobacteria; order Burkholderiales; family Burkholderiaceae; genus Paraburkholderia; species Paraburkholderia sp. DD10. The sequence continues at coordinate 1,114,561 of NZ_CP185392.1, forward strand.
GATCCGCGCCGTGCTGACCAATGGCACGACCGGGCTGACGGCCGCCGAAATCGACCGGATGCCGCAACTGGAATTGATCAGCGCGCTTGGCGCCGGCTACGAAAACCTTGCCGTCGACCATGCCCGCTCGCGCGGCATCGTGCTCGTCAACGGCGCGGGCACCAACGACCATTGCGTGGCCGATCACGCGTTCGCGCTGCTGCTCGCGATCGTGCGCGACGTGCCGCAACTCGATCGGGCCACGCGCGACGGCATCTGGCGCGACACACTGCCGATGCAGCCGAACGTGTCGGGCAAGCGGCTCGGCATCGTCGGCCTGGGCAACATCGGTGAAAAGGTCGCGCGGCGCGGCGCAGGGTTCGATATGGATATCGCGTATCACAACCGTAAGCCGCGTGAAGGCTCGGCGCTGCGCTACTTCGACAGCGTGGTGGCGCTCGCGCGGTGGAGCGATTTTCTGGTGGTGGCGACGCCAGGAGGCGCGGGCACGCATCATCTGATCGGCAAGCCGGTGTTCGAGGCGCTCGGGCCGAACGGTTTCGTGGTCAACGTGTCGCGCGGCAGCGTGCTCGACACCGCCGCGCTGGCGCAGGCGCTCGTCGCACAGACGATTGCCGGCGCCGCGCTCGATGTCTACGAGAGCGAACCGCACCCGCCCGAGGCTTTGCTGACGTTGCGCAACGTGGTGCTGACGCCGCATGTCGGCGGCCGTTCGCCGGAGGCGATCACGGCTTCCGTCGATAACTTTCTGGCCAACGCCACGCGGCATTTTGCGGGCGAGGCCGTGCTGACGCCGATCTGAAAGCGCGCGGCACGCTTATCCGCATGCGCCGACTTCCCCGCACGCGGTACAGAAATCGCAGCCGTCTTTACGAATCACCGCGTTCGCGCCGCAAGAGCCGCATTTGCGCCCGAGCATGGTGTGCAGGCCTTGCACGCCGCCCTCCTGGGTCAACGCGGTCAATGCGGCCGCGTCGGCTTCGCCGGGGTGCGGGCGAATGCCGAAATCTGCCGACAAAGCCGTCTCCGCCTTCATTTGCCCACGCGGCAAACGCGCCAGCATGCGCGAGGGCACCTGATTGCCCTCGGCATCGAGAAAGCCGCGCCGGTGCAGGATCTGCTGGATCGCAAACGCGAGCGCGGCGACTTCCGAATCGTGCCAGCGCGGCGTGCGGTGGCCGTCGAGCCGCTGCACTTCACCGAGCCGGACCTGGCCGCGATCCCACGACACCTTGCGCATATCCTGCAGGTTGCGCGCGACAAAACCGCCGCGCGCGGCGAGCGACAGCGAACGCATGGTCGCCGTGATCCATTGCTGCGATTCGTCGCGCTGCCCGGTCGGAATGAAGAACTCGATCGGACGCTCGATCGTGACGTCTTCGCCGCCGAGACGCCCCGTGACCTCGATGAACGACACCGCGACGTACAGCGATTTTTTCCCGGCCTGGGTCAGATACTCGACCTTCTCGATGATCGCCGGCAATTCACCCTTCGGACGATGGTCGATCGCGATGCGCAGCGGATCGAGGTCGGACTCGGCCAGCGTGTCGTCCGCTTGCGGCGGGCTGACGCTCAACACCGCGCCGAGCGTTTCGTTCGGCCGGTAAGTGGCGAGTCCCTTGAGACCGCTTTTCCATGCGTCGAAGTAGAGGCTTTCGAACGCGTCGAACGGATAGTCGGCGGGCACGTTCACCGTCTTCGAGATCGACGTGTCCACGTAGGGCTGCACGGCGGCCATCATGTCGAGGTGGTCGCGCGCCGACATTTCCAGCGCGCTGACGAAATAGTCCGGCAGCTTTTTGACGTCGCCGCCCAGTTCGCGATAGAGGCGATACGCGTAGTCCTCCACGTCGAACGATTCGCGGCTGCCGTCGGCCATGACCTTCATGCGCGTATAGGTCCACGAGAACGCCGGTTCGATGCCGTTCGACGCGTTGTCCGCGAACGCGAGGCTCACGGTGCCGGTCGGCGCGATGGACAGCAGATGGCTGTTGCGGATGCCGTCGCGGCGAATCGCCTGCTGGATGTCGTCGGGCAGGCGCGAGGCGAAGGTGCCCGGTTCCAGATAGCGCTTGGCGTCGAATAGCGGAAACGCGCCGCGCTCGCGCGCCAGTTCCACCGACGCGCGATAGGCCTCGTCGCGCATCAGTTGCGCGATGCGCACCGCGAAGTCGCGGCCCTCCTGCGAGTTGTAGCGCAAGCCGAGCATCACGAGCGTGTCGCCGAGGCCCGTGAAGCCGACGCCGATGCGCCGCTTGGCGCGCGACTCGTCGTATTGCTGCGGCAGCGGCCAGAGCGTGACGTCGAGCACGTTGTCGAGAAAGCGGACCTGCGTGCGAGTGCGTTGGGCGAGCCCGTCCCAGTCGAAGGAAGGCTTGCGGCCTTTGATTTGCGCGAACGGATCGATCACGAAACGCGTGAGGTTCAGCGGTCCGAGATTGCAACAGCCATAGGCGGGCAGCGGTTGTTCGCCGCACGGGTTGGTGGCGCGGATCGTTTCGACGGCGCGCAGATTGTTGTCCTCGTTCATGCGCGAAATGAACACGATGCCGGGCTCCGCGACGTCGTAAGTGGAGCGCATGATGCGATCCCAGATCTCGCGGGCCGGGCGTTCGCTGTAGACCCACAAGCCGTCCTCGCGCTGCCGCACATCGCCCGCCGCGCGCAGCGCCGGCGACGGCTCGGCGCGATGAACGAGTTGCCAGGGCTGGTCTTCCTCGACGGCGCGCATGAATTCGTCCGTGACGCCGACCGAAACGTTGAAGTTGTTCCAGCGGCCTTTCGAATGCTTCGCCTCGATGAACTCCAGCAGATCGGGGTGGTTGCAATCGAGCACGGCCATCTGCGCGCCGCGCCGCGAGCCCGCGCTTTCGACGGTGCGGCACGACGCATCGAACACGTCCATATAGCTGCACGGACCGGATGCCGACGAACTGGTGGTGCGAACGCGCGCGCCCTTGGGCCGGATCGCGGAAAAGTTGTAGCCGACTCCGCCGCCGCGCCGCATGGTTTCGGCGGCTTGCAGCAAGGCGACGTAGATGCCGGGCAGGCCCTGGTCGTCGACGCCTTGAATCGCGTCGCCGACCGGCTGCACGAAGCAATTGATGAGCGTGGCGGCGATGCCGGTGCCCGCCGCGCTCATGATGCGCCCGGCGCCGAGCGCGCCGTGCCGCAGATTGTCGGCAAAAAGGGCTTCCACCGATTCGCGCAGCGCTCCCGGTTCGGCCTGCGCCACGCCGTGGGCGACACGCTGGTAGACGTCGTCGGCGGATTGCTCGCCGCCTTTCGCGTATTTTTCGAGCAGGACGTCGAGGGAGAACTGTTGCGGTGCAACCAGCGCAGCGGGGGATGCGGCCGGCGCGCGGGTATCCGGCGTGTCTTCTGCCATGTCATGCCCTCAAACGGCGCCGTGACGGGCACGGCGAGGTGGTGGAAATGCGGGTCACTATAGCGCCGTGCATGCGGCGGACAAATGACCTGGCGCAATGTGGAACCACCTTAACGCACGTGGCGAAGGGCTGCAATCGGGGGGAGTTTTTCACCCGCGGCGCGCGGCGGGTCGAGCGGTGCGCCCGGTTGCGCAGGGCGCCTGGATAAACGGGGCAAATGAACGGGCCAAAACGATCGGCGACAAGACTAACGCGTCAAGCCTCGGCGAGTTCGCAGAACACTTCGGCGCAGATCATCGCGGAAGCGTTCGAAGGCGCGGGCCGTTCGGCCGGCTTGAACACCGCGTCGCCGCGGCGAATCTTGCGCCGCGTCACCGCGCATGTGCCGGAGGTATGCGCGGATCTGCGCCGCCACCGTTGCTCGCCATAATGACACCGCCCCGGTTCGACCCAACGGATCACCACCGTCGTGTCGGAGCGCTCGAGAATCTCGATGCGTACGCCATTGGTACCGTCAAGGGGGATGGACTCCAGGGTCATCATCATCGGCTCCGTATTGTGGTGTGCCGAATGTAGTCCCGTGGGCGTGCGATAGCCATTGTGCCGCCGTTGAAACACTGTTCTCCAAACAGCAACAATGAAACTTGACATTCCGACTGTCTCGAAATGGCGGGGCTTCGCGAGGGATATCCAATATGAATTTCGGATAGGGCGATTTTTTGCAACGCAGTGTTGTTCCCCGTGAGACGAAAACGCCCGCCTGTAAAGGGCTGCGGCGCTTCCTTTAAGATGTGGTTTAGCGATGAGCGACCGCGCGACGCCAGTGTAATGGGTTTGTATTTTTCCGGTCGGCTCGCGCACACCCGCCGCATAACCAACGAGTTCACATGATTTCACGCCCACCCGTCCGGCCGGCCGTTTCTCCCGAAGCGCCGCAAACGCCTGGATCGCCCGAATCGCCCGACTCGCAGTCGCCGCCTGCTGGTGTGAAAAAGCAGAAGCCGGCCTCACTCGTGCTTTATGTCGGACTCGTGCTGCTGGCGTTGTGGGTCGTGCGCGATTTCATCGCGGTGGTCGCGTGGGCCGGCGTGATTGCGATCGCGCTGTGGCCGTTGTTGCGCAAGGTCGAGGGCAGCCGCTGGTTCACCGGCCGCACGACGCTGATCGCCGCGGCGCTGACGCTCGCGATCGCATTGCTGGTGGTGTTGCCGATCGGCATCGGCATCGCCCAGGCGTTGCGCGAGGCGCACGACGTCAACGAGTGGTTCAGGTTCGCGCAGGAAAACGGCATTGCGATGCCGGATTTCATTCAGCGTCTGCCGTTCGGCGTGCACCCGATATCGGCATGGTGGCAGGCCAATCTGGCTCAACCGCTGCGCGACTCCGCAGCGATGAAGGGTCTGCACAGCACCACGGTGATGACGCTGGGCCGCCATTTCGGCGCACGCGCGGTGCACGCGGTGATGGTGTTCGCGTTCATGCTGGTCACGCTGTTCGTGATTTTTCAGGCGGGGCCGCGCTTGTCGGGCTCGTTGATCAAAGGCGTGCGGCGCGCTTTCGGCGACGACGGCGCGCTGCTCGTGCAACGCATGGCCGCGGCGGTGCGCGGCACGGTGTCGGGATTGGTGGTGGTCGGACTGGGCGAGGGCGCGTTGCTGGGCGTCGCCTATTTCGTCACGGGCTTGCCGCATGTCGCGTTGCTCGCGCTCGTCACCGCGATCGCCGCGATGTTGCCGTTCTGCGCGCCCATCACCTTTGGGCTCGCGGCCTTGTGGCTGTTTTCACAAGGCTCGGTGGCCGGGGCGGTCGGGTTGGTGGTGTTCGGGTCCGTCGTGGTGTTCGTCGCGGAGCATTTCGTGCGGCCGGTGCTGATCGGCAATTCGACGCGCCTGCCGTTCCTGCTGGTGCTGTTCGGCATTCTCGGCGGCGCGGAGACGTTCGGTTTGCTCGGGCTGTTCATCGGGCCCGCGCTCATGACCGTGCTGATGGTGTTGTGGACCGAGTTCGTGCAATAGCCAGCGCGCCGATTTCAGGCGCTGGTTTTGGGCACGAAACGGAAAAGAGCGGGAACAGGGCGCGAGGCTCGCGCGTGATCAGGGCCGCTGATTCGACGGATGGTCGTCCGCGGGCGGTTTCACGCAGCCGAGCGTGTATTTCAGCGCGGCCGGCAGCAGCGCGCGCCACACATCCCATGTGTGCCCGCCGTCGATGATGCGCAGCGCCGCCGGATTGCCCGCCATCCGAAGGTGCGTGTACAGCGATGAAGCCTCGGCCTGGATCGTGAGGTCGTCGTCGCCGGCGGCGATGAACATCGGCACGCGATACGGCCCGCTCAGGTAGCGCTCCCATTGCGCCGGATAATTGAGTTCATGCCACACCCGCGGATCGAACTGCCGCTCGCCGAACACGCCGACGCGGCGCGCGGCCGAACCGCGCGGCGGCTCGTTCGCATAGATCGCGGGGCTGAGCAGCAGCGCGCCGCAAAAGCGCTCGGGTTGCGTCATCGCGTAGCGCAACGCGCCGAAGCCGCCCATCGATACGCCGCCTATCATCCGTGCGCCACGCTGTGTGGAGACCGCGTAGTGCGTTTCGATCTCGGGCAGCAGATCGTCGAAGAACGCGGTCTCCATCTTCTCCTTGCGGTCGACGTACCAGTCCGTGCCGCCTTGCGGCATCACGATCGCCACCGGCGGCATGTCCTTGTGCTCGATCAGCGTGTCCGCGGTGGTTTGCAGGCGGCCTTGCGTGATCCAGTCGTTGGCGTCGCCGTTGTTGCCGTGCAGGAGGTAGAGCACCGGGATACGGGCGGCGTCTGCGCGATAGCCGGTAGGCAGATAGATGGTGTAAGCCCAGTCCCGGCCGAGCGCGCTGGAGTGGAAGCTTCGGCTGACGACGGTGCTGGCGAGAGCCGTCGGCGCGCCGGCGGCGGCGCACAGCACGAGGAGTGCGGAATGTAGGAATGCGCGCATGTCAGAGTAGGAGGCCGCCGCGCAAGTCGCGCGCGGCCGTCATGCTATCACTGTCGCCCAGCCGGGCAGCGCTCAGGGTGCGATGCCCAGGCGCATGCTGACAAGACGGGCGGCGAAGCGCTTGAGCGGTTCGGTCGCCAGGGCAACCGCGAACAGCGCGCCAAGCGCGCAGGCGTCCGCGATCAGGCCGAGCGGGTAGTTCAGATAGCCGTCGGTCGCCGCATACAGCACCGAATCGACCACCAGCGAGATCACGGCGCCGGCGACAAAGCACAGCAGCCCCTTGCGGCCGATCACGCCAACCCACGGCCACCATTGAGCGAGTTTCCTCGCCCAGCCCAACTGGATCAGATTCGCGACCAGCCACGCGATCGCGAGGAAATTGACCGCGCGCAGATAGGAGAGATTCTGCTTGAAGCTGGCATCGAGCGGCTCGCGCTCGATAAAGAGCTTGTAGTAAGCGGCGGCCATCACGACGGCGAACGCCAGCACGCTGACGAGCCAGCCCAGGCGGTGCTCGCTCATCCGCTGATAGACCGGCTGGCAGCGCGCCAGCACGCCGAGCACGAACAGCAGTTGCCAGGCGAACGGGTTGAAATCCCAGTGCATGTCGGGTGCGGCGGGCAGATAAGCGCCGATGGCGGGCGCGCCCGCCCACAGCGCGACGCTGCCGGCCAGCAGCAGCCAGGGCTTGCTGCGCGCGAGCGGCAGGATCATGGGAACCAGCAGCGCGAAGAACGCATACATCGGCAGCACGGAAGCCAGATAGGGTTGGCGCCGGAACAGCAGGATGTCGCGCAGCGCGGCGGCGGGGGCGTCCATCAGATCGTCGAGATCGGTGGTGGCGAGATTCGGTCCGTCGATGCTGAACGCGCTCAGCACCGCGCTGACCAGCAGCATCAACCCGGCGGTGACGAGAAATGCGCGATAGATTTCGAGCGCGCGGCGCAGGAAGCGGCTGCGTGCGGTGGCCTCGTTGCGCCGCGCGGCGAGTGCGGCGTAGGCCGTGGCGGTGGCGAAGCCGCCGAGGAACACGAAGATTTCGGCGGCGTCGCACAACGCGTAGGCGTGCAGCGTGATGCGCGACAGGATACTGCCGCCGATGTGGTCGACGACGATGATCAGAAGGACCAGTCCACGGAAGAAATCAAGCTCGATCAAGCGGGATTGCGACTTTTGCATTATTTGGCGCCAAAAGCAGCCCCGTGCGACGGCGCGCTAGTCCAGCGCGGCAGGCGTCTCACAAGGCTTTTTGAAATTGGATTGAGTGGTGCGGCGGATGCGTGACCCGCGTCGCCGCTTTCAACCGGCCGGCTCGGCCAGGTCGGTTGCAAGGGCTTTGAAGTGACCCGTTCGGCGGCGCCGGAGTTCCGCTGCGGCGCCGCAAAGACCGTGGATTATATTGCTTTCTGACAAATACGACGGAGCCGCGCCGCGTCCGGGGTCATGAGGTGCCGCCTGGCCCCGCCGTCTACTCCAATACTCGCGATGAAAAAAGCGGCCGTCGCACGCAGTGGAGATTTAGCAACGTTTTGAGATGCGGGAGCGACAGCCGATGGACGGCCGGCTAAAGGCGTGTGACGATTTCCCGAAAACGCCGGGTCCAGGAAATCCTGGGAAAGCGTGGCGAGGCGTTAAAACATAAGCGGTCGGGTCGAGGTTTCCCATTCCTCGTGTGCTGGGAGATATTCATGAACAAGCAAGTGTTCGCGCTGGCTGTCTCCACCGCTGTGTCCGCCACTTTCGCCGCGTCGGCGTCGGCTCAGACGAGCGTCACGCTGTACGGCGTTCTCGACGAAGGCATCAATTACACCAACAATGCCGGCCGCGGGCACGTCTACGAGCTCACGAGCGGCTACGCGCAAGGCAGCCGCTGGGGCCTGAAAGGCGCCGAGGAACTGGGCGGCGGCCTGAAAGCGATCTTCCAGCTGGAAAACGGTTTCGACGTGAGTTCGGGGCGGCTCAATCAAGGTGGCCGGATGTTCGGCCGCCAGGCCTTCGTCGGCTTGAGCGCCGAGCGCTACGGCGCATTGATGTTCGGCCGCCAGTACGATTCGGTGGTCGATTATCTGGCTCAGACCACGGCCAACGGCAGTTGGGCCGGCCTGCTGTTCTCGCACCCCTACGACAACGACAACACCGATAACTCGTTTCGCCTCGACAACACGGTCAAGTACACCAGTCCGTCGATTTCCGGCTTCCAGTTCGGCGGCACCTACAGCTTCAGCAACGACACGAACTTCGCGAACAACCGCGCGTACAGTGTCGGCGGCCAGTACGCGTATGGCGGCCTGCTCGTGACGGCCGCCTGGATGCAGGCCAACCATCCCGGCAACGGCGCGAACGGCGCGATCACGGCGAACGACGCCAGTTTCATCGCGGCGCGCATGCGGGTGTTCGGCGGCGGCATCACCTATACGTTCGGCCCGGCCACGGCGGGCTTCGTCTACACCAACTCGAAATATCTCGACCCAACCGGCAACGGCTACCTCGGCGTGACGCCGCTCGCACCGCCGGGCGTCCTGCTGAACTCGCTGAAGTATCAGAACTTCGAGGTGAACGGCAAGTATCAGATCTCGCCGATGCTGTTCGTCGGCGCGCAGTACGTGTACACGATGGAAAACTACGACGCCTCGAACGGCGGCGTGAAGCCGAAGATTCACTCGTTCGGCTTGATGGCGGACTACAACCTGTCCAAACGGACCGACGTCTACATTCAGGGCGAGTATCAGCAGGTGACCGGCGACCCCACCTATTCGATCCTGGATGACGCCTTCACGCCCGGCACCCAGGCGCCGTCGTCCACGTCGAGGCAGGTCGTGGTGCGGGCGGCGATCCGGCATAAGTTTTAGTGGCGCTGCGGCTGGCCGTTTCGCTGGGCCGCTTTGTTTGCGCGCTTGACCTGGCGGCTTGACTTCGCTGCTTCATTCGGCCGCTCTCATTCGGCCGCTCTCATTCGGCCGTTCGCTGCGTCGTTTCACTTCGCGGTTTGGCGCGTCCGTTTTCTTGCAGGCGCGGTGGCGGCCGGCGTGGTGGCGGCGATCAGTTGCGCGATCCAGTCGACGAAAATCCGCACGCGCGGCGCCAGATGACGCCCATGCGGAAACACCACCGACACCGGCAGCGGCGGCGCCTTCCAGTCCTTCAGCACTTCGACGAGTTCGCCGCTTTCGAGGAGCGGCGCCTCGCCCTTGCCGATCGGCCCCTGCATCAAGCCGAGACCCGCGAGGCAGCACCCGATATAGGCATGCGCGCTATTGACGGAGACGGCGCTGCGCATCACCAGCGTCTTGAGCTCGCCGTGCTCCTCGTATTCCCAATCGAGATCGCGCCCGGTGCGGCTGGAAAAGAAACCGACGGCGAGATGGTCGGCCAGGTCGGCCGGCGTGCGCGGCAGGCCGTGCTTTTCGATGTAGCCGCGCGAAGCGCAATTGAGCTGCTCGAACTCGCCGATGCGCCGCGCCACCAGCGTCGTGTCGCCGAGATTGCCGACGCGCACCGCGCAATCGACGCCTTCCTCGATCAGATCGATCATGCGGTCGGTCGCGCTCAGCACGACGCGAATGTCGGGGTAGCGCGCGAAAAAGGCGGGCAGCGCGGGTATCACCACGTGCAAGGCCAGCCGCTCCGGCAGATCGACGCGCACCACGCCGCGCGGGCCGGCGGCGACGTCGGCGAACAGCGCTTCGGCGTCGTCGATATCGGCCAGCACCTGCATGCAGCGCTCATGATAGGCGGCGCCTTCGGGCGTGAGCGCGACGCGCCGGGTGGTGCGCTGGAGAAGTCGCACCCGCAAGTGCGTCTCGAGATACTGGATCGCGCCGCTGACGCTCGGGCGCGGCAACTGCATCTGCTCGGCGGCCTTGGTGAAACTGCGCAACTGCGCGACGCGGGCAAAGATCCTCATGGCCTGCAAGTGATCCATCGATACTGCTCTCCGTCAAATAGTCAACCGCGTTGGTTCGGGTTTTGATTGCCAATCGATGGCATGGATTGTTAGGCGCCGCCGACCAATCTGATTGACGGCCATGCCTTTATCCGCGTGTTGGCAAGGCGCAGAATGCCCTTCGAGCATGGCAAGCCGCGCACCGAACCCGGTAACCGTTCGACCGCCTCGCCACCTTCCTCAACCGGATCAACCGACCTTGGGAACGCACGCAATGAACACACGTCAACTGGGCCGCCAGGGCCCGCGAGTCTCCGCCATCGGCCTCGGCTGCATGGGCATGTCCGATCTGTACGGCCCGGCCGACCGCGACGAAAGCATCGCCACGCTTCATTCGGCGCTCGACGCCGGCATCACGCTGCTCGACACCGGCGACTTCTACGGCATGGGCCACAACGAAATGCTGATCCGCGACGCGCTGCAAGGGCGCCAGCGCGAGAACGTGGCGGTCAGCGTGAAATTCGGCGCGTTGCGCGATCCGGCGGGCAACTGGATCGGCTACGACGCCCGGCCACAGGCCGTGCGCAACTTCCTCGCCTATTCGCTGCGGCGGCTCGGCACCGACTATATCGACATTTACCGGCCGGCGCGACTCGACCCGTCCGTGCCGGTCGAGGACACCGTCGGCGCGATCGCCGATCTCGTGAAGGAAGGCTACGTGCGCCACATCGGGCTCTCGGAAGTGGGTGCGGACACGCTGCGCCGCGCGCGAGCGGTCGCGCCGATCGCGGATCTGCAAATCGAATACTCGCTGATGTCGCGCGGGATCGAAGCCGGCATCTTGCCCGTGTGCCGCGAACTCGGCATCGGGATTACCGCCTACGGTGTGCTCTCGCGTGGGTTGCTGAGCGGCAAGTGGTCGAAAGAGCGCGGCGCGCAGAAGGATTTCCGCAGCGTCAGCCCGCGGTTTCAGGGCGAGAACCTGGAGCGCAATCTCGCGCTCGTCGACACCTTGCGCACGCTTGCCGAAGCGCGCAACGCGAACCCGGCGCAACTCGCGGTGGCCTGGGCGTTGTCACGCGGCGACGACATCGTGCCGCTCGTCGGCGCGCGCCGCCGCGCGCAGTTGACCGACGCGCTCGCCGCCACGGCGTTGAAGTTGAGCGCCGACGAACTGGCGCTGATCGAAGCCGCCATTCCGCCGGAAGCCGTGGCCGGCACGCGTTATAACGAAGTGCAAATGGCGCATCTGGACAGCGAGCGCGGCGGGCATTGATCGAATAATCGATCGAGCGACCGGGTTGAAACGCGGGAATGAAAACGCGCCTTGGGAAACCGATTCCCAAGGCGCGTTTTTGTGATTAACGAATATCGGACGACGTATTCGCTTTCAGTTCATGACGTAGTGCTGAAACAGAATGCCAACGAGTATGCCGGCCGGAATGCCGAAGGTTCGGCCGCTCAGCGTGGCGCTCAAATCCTCGTCGAGTACGAAGGCTGAACGGCGCTCACGCCAAACGGTTTTAAAGGCCAGCGGCTTCGCATCCACGATGACGATGGAAAGCAGTGCGGTCAAGACGATCTGTTCCAACGCATGCAGTTTGGCGACAAAAGGAAAAAATGGAGAAAGCTCGCCTGCATTGCATAGCAGCACCATAATCACGGCGGCGACCAGGGTCCCGAAGAAAAAACCACTTACGAATCTATTTGCTGAACTGAGAGAGTCCATTTAATGCCTTAACTTAACTCGTCGCGGCTATCAAAGCTCACGAAGTAAAAAAATACCGGTGCTATGGGTTTGGCCTTCGCTCAATCCGCGATGTATTGACTGCATCGCCGGCAAGCCTCAAAGGGACGCGTAAGAATATTTGCTTTACGTTCGTCCACATATCGTCCTATTCCTAACGCTTGCTGAGACGAGTCTTAAAAGGAAGCCGGTGAAATAGGCGGCGAGAGGGCACCTGCCAGTGCCCGGACAGCGACGACCATCGTCGCGACGAACGGAGCGCGATGGCAATTCAAGTTCTGGCGGCATCCTGCCGTTAACCCGTTGGTCTTCGTCCGTCCGTCGGGGGCTAGTCGCTTCCGCTTAGGCGGCGCCACGCGCAACGGGATGTGCAACCGGGCGCGCAACTTTGTATCAGAGTGTGTGGGACGACGCTTTTTGTTTAAAACGCGTCTTACAATTCCGCTTGATTTTTAATCAGCCATCCGGTCCTGTTCGCGAAAGATCAGCGGGTTCGCGTCCGCATGGACGCGCGGCGAGCGCGCGGAAGATTGGATGGCTTCGGCAGGTCACGGATAAGCACCGCACGAGGCGGCTTGCCCGTCTCGCGGAGAAAGCCGGCGCGGCGTGAGTACGCGCGCATCACGCGAGACGGCGGCATTCCGCCCGCCAATGAATTCAGCAGGAGAGTCGAACATGGTAGGAAAGCGTTTCGACCGAACAATGATGGCCGGTCTGGCCGGCGTGTGGATCGCGCTGGCTCTCAACGGTTGCGCGAATGTCGGACAGCAGGACGCGCAGACGGGCGCGGCACCGAGCGCGGCGGCGGCGTCCGGAGTCCAGGCGGCCGCGGCGCCCACGCCGGATACGGCGGCGAGCATGCCGGCCAACAAGATCAACGCCGCCGACCAGGGCACGCCGTTGAAGGCGCCGCCGCTGGTGTATCGCGTCAAACGCGGCGACACGCTCGCGCGCATCGCGCAGCAGCATCATTGCAGCGTCAGGCAGTTGCAGACGTGGAACGGCTTGAAGGCGTCGTCGCGTTTGAAGTCGGGGCAGGTGCTGCGCGTCGCGTCGCCGGAAACGGTGCGGGCGGTGAATGCGGCCAACGCGGCCGCGGCTTCCGCGAAGACTTCGTCCGCGCCGGCAGCGCCGCTTGCGGGGCAGCCATCGTCGGCGTCGACAACCGCCGCGCAGTCCACGGCGCAATCAGCCGCACTGAGCGCCGAGGAGGCGCGTGAAGTCGCGCAGCAAACCACGCGGCGCGCGAACGGCGTTTCGCTGGCGTGGCCCGCGGGCGGACGCGTCGTCGAAAGTTTCCAGCCGGGCGAGACGCGCGGCATCGAGATCGGCGGCAAACCGGGCGATCCGGTGCGGGCCGCGGCCGACGGCAAGGTGATGTACGCCGGCACGGGTTTGAACAGCTACGGCAGCCTCATCATCGTCCAGCACAACAAGGACTTTTTGACCGCCTACTCGCACAACCGCAAGCTGCTCGTGAAGACCGGCGACATCGTCAAGCAGGGACAGCAGATCGCCGAGATGGGCGACGAAAACAACTCACGCGTTTCCGTGGGTTTCGAATTGCGGCGCGACGGCAAGCCAATCGATCCCATGCCTTATCTGCCGCAAGGCCGCGGTTAGGGGGCGAGGCGCGCGCCTTTAGCGCCGAGGCATGCGCCCCTTCAGGAGCGCCAGGCACGCACCTTTAATCCAGCCAGCGCAGCGTCGCCGCGACGATCGCTTCGGGCGCATCTTCCTGCATCAGATGGCCGGCCTTCGGGACGGTCTGAAAACGCGCCTCCGGTATGGCCGCGGCCAGTTGACGGCCGCGCTCCGGTGCAATCCACTGGTCCTCTTCGCCCCACAGAATCTGCGTCGGACAGCGCATCCGCGGATAGCGCGCTTCCACTTCATCGGTATAGCGCTGGTCCATCTGCGCGATCTGCCGGTAGAACGCGGCTTGACCTGTCGCGCCGAGCCACGGCGTCACGTAGGGCGCGAGTTCGTCATCGGGGATCTCGCGGGCGATGGCGCCGCGCACGTAGGCCTTCACCACGGCTTCATGAATATACGGCGGCAAGCCGGCGAACGCGTCGCCGTGTTCGCGCACGTGCCGCACGAACGGCGAACCCCAGGGCGCAACCGCAACCGGATCGATCAGTGTGAGACTGCGATACTCGCAGCCGTCGATGAGATGCGCGCGCAATGAAGTCGCGCCGCCAAAATCATGGGCGATCACGTCCGGGCGCTTCAGTTGCCAATGCACGAGCAATTGCGCGAGCAGCACGTTCTGCACGCCGAGCGAAACGTCCTGGCCGTCGCACTGTTGCGACTGGCCGTAGCCGAGCAGGTCGTAGTAGTAAACGGTGCGGATTTGCGCGAGATGCGGCGCGATGCGATGCCACACATACGAAGAGAACGGCGTGCCGTGAACCAGCACCAGCGGCGGACCGTTGCCGGTCACGTTAAAGCGCACGGTTTGATCGCGGAACGTATAGCTTTGGGGAAGCGGCCAGTTTTGCATCATGAGCGTCGCGAGAAAGTCTGCTTGCCTTAACGGGTTGCGTGAAGCCTGATGCCCGGTGTTTCGTAGCCTGCTGTGAATCGCTCCCGGAAAACCTCACCTTTGTTTTAGTCTGCAACGCCAGGCAAATTCATCGAGACGTCCGCTCGCGGACTCCTCGTCGGTCCGAACGCGGCAGTCTGCACCGCATACCTTTGCGAATCGCGCATGAATCGCCTTCAAATAAGGTGTTTTCATGTCGGCGCGATTCGGAAGACCAGGTAATCGGCTAATCGCAAGCGACTTCACCCTTCAACTCGCCGACGCCCGACCAACCGAAAGCCTGTTTTTCAACGGTGAGGAAATTCGGGAGCCGACGCTATTTCGCTGCCGCGCCGCGCAGCAGTTGCGAGACCTGGCCATGCAGATGCAGGATCGCCGGATCGGCCTGCAACAGCGGCAGATAACGCGGCAGAAAAGCATTATTCGGCTGATCGGCTGAAAAGAGACCCACGATCGCTTCGGCTGCGGCGAGCCGGTCGGCGGGCTCGGCTTCCTTGTCGTCGAGAATTTCGTCGACGTTCGCAATCAAGGTCGACAGCGGCGTGAGCCAGCGAAACCCCGAGCCGTTGATCAGCACTTGCAGGAAGGCGGCGGGTGTCACCGGGCCGAATTCCTTTTCATACGATGCGCGCTCGTGATCGAGAATGGATTTATGCAGCGCCAATAGCGGTCTGCGAATCTCCGAGAGGAATTGAGTGCATTGCTGGTCGTTCATCGTGCGGCTCCTTCGGATGGTCAGGCAGTCAGACGGTAAGGCCGGTTCGAGTCGGGCGAGCTCAATCAAGCGATGGTAACGCATTGATCCGGATGTCGTTCGTTCCGTGCCAGGCGCGCCGGCAGCGGCTCTCCTGTTGCGTCAGCGCGCCAGGGGTCGCGGCGAAATTCTTTGTGCGCGACTACAATTTGCCGGACTGTTGCGCCGCATCCGCGCCGCGCATCATCTTCGATTCAATTGCACGCCGGCCTCATCGCGTATTAGCAGCGCTTACCGAATAAACGCGGCAAGCTTTCCTGCTTTGGTTCGACGTCCCGTCTAAACAGACTGACAAACAATAATCCCCACTCGGAGCCGCCCATGACCACGTTCAACATCAACGGCCAAACCCATACCGTCGATGCACCGCCCGACATGCCCCTGTTGTGGGTCTTACGCGACCTCGTCGGCTTGACCGGCACGAAGTTCGGCTGCGGCATCGCGCAATGCGGCGCGTGCACGGTGCATCTCGACGGCGTCGCGGTGCGCTCGTGCGTGTTGCCCGCGGCGGCGGTCGGCGACAGGAAGATCACCACGATCGAAGCGGTCGGCAGCACGCCGGCCGGACAGAAGGTGCAGCAGGCATGGCGTCAACTCGACGTGGTGCAGTGCGGCTACTGCCAGTCGGGCCAGGTGATGTCGGCCGCCTCGCTGCTCGCGAGCAATGCCAATCCCACCGATGCGGACATCGACGCCGCGATGGCCGGCAACATCTGCCGCTGCGGCACGTACAACCGCATCCGCGCGGCGATCAAGCAAGCCGCGAAGGGAGTCTGATATGTCCCAGGGATTGCTCGATGCACACAACGGCGCACACCACGGCGCGCAGCCGTCCGACAGCGGCAAGGGCCGCGTCAGCCGCCGCACGTTTCTCAAGTTCGGCGTGACGGTGGGCGCGGCGGCCGGCGGCGGCTTGCTGCTCGGCTTCAGCATGCCGGCCGCGAGCCAGGATCAGAAGGCCGGCAAATCGGTGATCGGCGGCGACGCCGACGAGGCGCCGCAAAACGGCGTGTTCGCGCCGAACGCGTTCATTCAGATCGACACCGCGGGCAAGGTCACGCTCGTGATTCCAAAGGTGGAAATGGGTCAGGGCGTCTATACGTCGATCCCGATGCTGATCGCCGAAGAACTCGAAGTGCCGCTGGATTCAGTCACGCTCGACCACGCGCCGCCGAACGAAAAGCTCTTCACGGACCCGCTGCTCGGCGGCCAGCTCACCGGCGGTTCCACGTCGATCCGCTATGCGTGGGAGCCGATGCGCCGCGCCGGCGCGACGGCGCGCGTGGCGCTGGTCAACGCGGCCGCGCAGCAATGGCAGGTCGATCCGTCAACCTGTCATGCGCAAGCCGGCCAGGTGATTCATGCGGCCAGCAAGCGCAGCATCGGCTATGGACAACTGGCGGACGCGGCGGCCAAACTGCCCGCGCCGGAAAACGTCAAGCTGAAAGACCCGAAGGATTTCAAGCTGATCGGCACCGCCGTCAAGCGCCTCGACTCGCCGGAGAAGGTGGACGGCACCGCCGTGTTCGGCCTCGACGTGCGCGTACCCGGCATGGTCTACGCGGCTATCGCGAACTGCCCGGTGTTCGGCGGCACGCTCGCGAGCGTGGACGACACCCACGCGAAGAAGATCCCGGGCGTGCGCCAGGTGGTCAAGATCGACAACGCGGTCGCCGTGATCGCCGACCACACGTGGGCCGCGAAACGCGGCGTGCAGGCGCTCGACATCAAGTGGAACGAAGGCGCGGGCGCGAATCTTTCGATGAAGCAGATCGTCGACGATCTCGCCAACGCCGCGCAGCGCAACGGCGCGGTCGCGCGCAAGGAAGGCGACGTCGGCAACGCGTTTTCGAATGCCAAGACGCGCGTGGATGCCGTCTATCAGCAGCCGTTCCTCGCGCACGCCACGATGGAGCCGATCAATTGCACCGTGCACGTGCGCCCCGACGCCTGCGACGTCTGGATCGGCTCGCAAGTGCCGACGCGCGTGCGGGACGCCGCGATGAAAGAGACCGGCTTGCCCGCCGACAAGATCGTCGTGCATAACCATTTGATCGGCGGCGGCTTCGGGCGGCGGCTGGAATTCGACATGGTCACGCAGGCGGTCAAGGTCGCCAAACAGGTGTCCGCGCCGGTCAAGGTGCTGTGGACGCGCGAGGAGGACATTCAGCACGACATGTACCGGCCGTACTACTACGACAAGCTTTCCGCGGGGCTCGACGCGAACGGCAAGCCGGTCGCGTGGCAGCATCGGATTGTCGGCTCGTCGATCCTGGCGCGTTTCGCGCCGCCCGCGTTCAGGAACGGCATCGATCCCGACGCGGTGGAGGTTGCCGCGGACCTGCCGTACGACTTGCCGAATCAACTGGTCGACTATGTGCGCCAGGAACCGCATGCGGTCCCCACCGCGTTCTGGCGCGGCGTGGGACCGACGCGCGGCACCTTCGTGGTGGAGAGTTTCATCGACGAACTCGCCGCGCAGGCCAAGGTCGATCCGGTCAAATATCGCCAGGAGCTGCTGGGCAAGACGCCGCGCGCGCTGAACGTGCTCAACACCGCCGCGCAGGCGGCGAACTGGGGCAGCGCGGTGCCGAAGGGGCAAGGGCGCGGCGTCTCGGTGATGCACGCGTTCGGCAGTTTCTTCGCGATCATCGTCGACGTGGCGGTGGACCAGGGCGAGGTCGCGGTCAAGCGCGTGGTGTGCGCGGTCGACTGCGGCATGGTCGTGAATCCGAACACGATCGAAGCGCAAGTGCAGGGCGGCATCATCTTCGGCATCACGGCCGCGCTCTACAGCGAGATCACGATCAAGAACGGCCGCGTCGAGCAGAACAACTTCACCGACTACCGGATGCTGCGCATCGATCAGACGCCGCCCATCGACGTGCATATCGTGAAGAGCAGCGAGGCGCCGGGCGGCATCGGCGAACCCGGCACCGCGGCGCTCGCGCCCGCGCTGACCAACGCGATTTACGCGGCCACCGGCAAGCGGCTGCGGCAATTGCCGGTCGGCAGTCAACTGCAAACCGTCTGACCGGAGCCCGACATGAAAAACACACTGAAGGGTTTCGGCGCGGCGCTGTGCCTCGCGCTGCCGTTCCTCACGCAAGCGCCGGCGCAGGCCGCCGATCAAACGCTGGTGCAGCGCGGCGCGTATCTGGCGAAGGTCGGCGATTGCGCCGCCTGTCATACGGCGCCGCGCGGCAAGCCGTTCGCGGGCGGCCTGCCGATGAGCACGCCGATGGGCCACATCTACACCACCAACATCACGCCCGAACGGCAAACCGGCATCGGCGGCTATACCGAGGAGGACTTTGCCCGCGCGATGCGTGAAGGCGTCGCGAGAGACGGCCACAACCTGTATCCGGCGATGCCGTATCCGTCGTATGCGAAGGTCAACAACGACGACATGAAAGCGCTGTACGCGTATTTCATGAGCGGCGTCGCGCCGGTGCAGCAGGCCAACCGCGAGCCGGACATCAAGTGGCCGTTGAACATGCGCTGGCCGTTGAAGCTCTGGAACATGGTGTTCCTGGAGAAGGGCGTCTATCAGGACAAGCCGGGTAAGGACGTCGCCTGGAATCGCGGCGCATACCTCATTCAGGGCCTCGGGCACTGCGGCTCGTGTCACACGCCGCGCGGCATCGCGTTCCAGGAGAAGGCGCTCGATGAAAGCGGCAGTGCGTTCCTCACGGGCGGCCTGCTCGACGGCTGGTTCGCGGCGAATCTGACCGGCGCGCACAACGTCGGCCTGGGCCGCTGGAACGATCAGGATCTGCAGACCTTCCTCAAGACCGGCGCGAATCGCCACGCCTCGGCGTTCGGTTCGATGACCAGCGTGATCAACAACAGCACGCAGGCCATGAACGACACCGACATCGCGGCGATGACGACGTATCTGAAGTCGCTGCCGCCGGCGGGCGGCAATGGCGCGCCGCCTTATACGTTCGATCCGCAAGCGACGAAGGTGTCGTTGAACCGTCCCGCGAACGATGCCGGCGCGCGCGTGTACACGGCGTATTGCATGCACTGTCATGGCGTCGACGGACGCGGTTTCGCGCCGATGCTTGCGCCGTTGGCGGGCAATCCGAATGTGCTCGAGACGAATCCGTCGTCGCTGATCAACGTGACGTTGAACGGCACCGAGGATCTGGTGATCGGCGGCATTCCCGCGCCGTATCCGATGCCGAAGTACGCGCCGGTGTTGAACGACCAGCAGATCGCCGACGTGCTGAGCTTCGTGCGGGCGGGCTGGAATAACGGTGCGCCGGCGGTCAGCGCGGCGGAAGTGGCGAAGCTGCGCAAGTCGACGCAGGCGGCTCGCTAGTCATACGGGGCGGCACAAAAAAAGCGGCAACCGTTGTTGTTCACTGTTGCCGCTTTTTCATTCGCGGACGCAAGTCCAAACCAAAACGCCCGGCCAAAACGCTCGCTGCAAACGCGAGCTAGCGATGCTGCCCGACCTTCTGCCGCTTCTCCAACACGCGCGCGTACCACGTCAACGGGAAGCACATCGCGAAGTAGATCATCGCGACCATGCCGTAGATCGGGAACGGACGGAACGCGGCGTTGGTGATCATCGTGCCGGTCTTGGTCAACTCGACGAAGCCGATGATCGACGCGAGCGCGGTGCTTTTCACCACCTGCACGAGAAAACCGACCGTCGGCGCGACGGCGATTTTCAGCGCCTGCGGCCACACGATATAGCGCAGTTGCTGGCCGAACGTCATGCCGAGACTCGCGCCCGCCGCCCATTGACCGCGCGGCACGGCTTCGACGCAGCCGCGCCAGATGTCGACCAGATACGCGCTCGTGTAAAGCGTCAACGTGACGGCTGCCGCGACCCACGGCGATACTTCAACGCCCATCAACGGCAAACCGAAGAACGCGAGAAACAGTTGCATCAGCAGCGGCGTGCCCTGGAACACTTCCACGTACACGATCACGATCCGGCGCAGCCACGGCAGCGGCGAGACGCGCATCGCCAGCAAGATCAGCCCGACCATGCCGCCGCCGACAAACGCGATCTGCGACAACAGCACCGTCCAGCGGGCGGCGAGCAGCAGATTGCGGGCGATGTCCCACAGGGTGAATTCGACCATGATCAACGCTCCGTGGGCAGGGTGCGCGGGGCGCGCCACATCAGGCGAGTGCGCCAGCCACGCGGCGCGCTGTCGGCGCCGCGCGCCGCGCTGTCGGCGCCGCGCGCCGCGCGGCCGGCGAACAGACCGCGGCCGAAGCGGTTCAGCAATTGCCGCAACAGGATCGACATCAACAGATAAGTGGCCGTGATGATCGCGTAGCTCTCGAACGACCGGAAGTTGCGCGACTGGATGAAGTTCGCCGCATACGTGAGATCGGGCACCGAGATCTGCGAGACGACCGCCGAGCCGAGCATCACGATCAGCACCTGGCTCAGCAGCGCGGGAAACACGGCGGCGACCGCCTGCGGCAGCACCACGTAGCGGAACACTTGCCGCCCATGCAGACCGAGCGCCTGCGCCGCCTGCACCTGGCCGCGCGGAATCGAATCGATGCCGGCGCGCACGATCTCGATCGCGTACGCGCCGAGATTGACGGTCATCGCCAGAATCGCGGCCTGTATTTCGTCGATATGAATGCCGAGGCTCGGCAAGCCGAAGAAGATGAAGAACAACTGCACGATGAACGGCGTATTGCGGATCAACTCCACATAGCTCGCGATCACCCAGCGCGCCCATTTCGGCCCGGCCACCGCGACGCTCGCGCCGCCAATGCCGACGAGACCGCCCAGCACGGTGGACACGGCCGTCAGCCCCAAGGTCACGGCGACGCCGCGCGCGAGCATCCCCGCATAGAGGCCGAAGCCGCTGAAATCGAACGCATAGGTCATGGCGTGGCGCTCATCGTGAGGTCAAACTCCGGCGCGCACCGGCATGCCGGCGCGCTCAAACAAGGTTCAGAGATCGGCCGGCAGCGGCGCGCGCAACCACTTCTGCGAAATCGCGTTCATGGTGCCGTCCTTGCGGGCCTTGGCAATGGTTTCGTCGACTTTCTGCTTCAGACGCGGCTCGTTCTTGTTCAAACCCACGTGATCCGGCGAGCTGAAGAGCGAAAACTTCTGCTCGGGATCGTTCGCGGGATGACGCGCGAGAATCGTGGCGCCGACGTCGTTGCCGACGACCATCAACTGTACCTGACCAGAAAGGAACGCCGAAATTGCGCCGTTAGGATCGTCGAATCTTTTTATGATCGCCGTGGGCGGCGCGATTTTGCTGACGCTCAGGTCCTCCAGCGTGCCGCGCGCGACCGACACTGACTTGCCCGCGAGGTCGCCGGCGTTCTTGACGGGCAGCGCTTTCGGGCCGAACACGGCGAGGTAGTAGGGCGCGTAAGGCTGCGAGAAGTCGATCACCTTTTCGCGCTCCGGCGTCTGGCCCACCGAAAGCAGCATGTCGGTTTTGTGGCCGGCGAGGTAGGCCATGCGGTTGTCGCCCGTCACCGGCACGAGTTCCACTTTCACGTTGAGCGACTTGCCGATCAGATCGGCGACGTCGATGTCGTAGCCCATCGGCTTCATGTCCGGGCCGATCGAGCCGAACGGCGGATAGTCCATGAACACGCCGATGCGCACCGTGCCCGACTTCGCGATGTCGTCGAGCGCGTCGGCTCGCGCGGCGGACGAAAAGGCGCATAGCGCGCCGAGGCTCGTGAAGGCGAGGGCGGCGGCGAGCGCCGCGAACCCGCGGCGGGTGGTCGATTTCGAAACTTGCGGCTGGTGCATGGTCTTTCCTCTGTCGAGAACGGTGGTATTGGAATGGCTTTGGGGGTTGGCTGGAATGTCGCTCGCGGTGGTCGCGCGGTTCGGTAGGTGGCTCGGTTCGGTAGTTCGGTAGCTCGGTTCGGTAGTTCGGTGCGGTGACTCGGTTCGGCGGCTCAGTGCGCGGCGCGCGCGGCGATCAGCTTGCAGGCGTGCGGCGGCAATTCCGCGAGCACCGGCATGCCGAGCGTGAGCCCCGGCGTTTCGCGCGGCGTGGTGGTGGCGGTCAGCGTGAAGCCGGCGCAATCGATCGTCGCTTCCAGCGAGGCCCCCACGTCACGGATAAACGTGACGGTGCCCGCGAGCCGATTCGCGCCGGCTTCGGCCGAAGCGGGTTTCACGCACACGTCCTCAGGGCGGATCAGCAGGCGGATGTCGCCGCCCGAATCCGGCACGCGCGCCGTTTGAGCGACGGCGATGCGCCGCCCGCCCGGCAGGCTCACGCCGAGCGCGCCGTCGTAAGTCACCGGCAGGATATTGCCGAGGCCGATGAAGTCGGCGACGAACTCGCTGACCGGATCGCGATAGATATCGAGCGGCTTGCCCACCTGCGCGATGCGGCCCTTCTCCATCACGACGATCTCGTCGGCCATCGTCATCGCTTCGCGCTGATCGTGCGTGACCATGATCGTCGTGATGCCGAGGCGCTGTTGCAGCAGACGGATCTCGACCTGCATCGCTTCGCGCAGCTTGGCGTCGAGTGCGGAGAGCGGTTCGTCGAGCAGCAGCAGTTTCGGTTGCGAGGCGATCGCGCGCGCAATCGCCACGCGCTGGCGCTGACCGCCGGAGAGTTGCGTGACCGGCCGGTTCGCCATGTGCGGCAACTGGATCAGGTCGAGCAGTTCGGCGACGCGGCGCGCCTGTTCGTGCTTCACGGTCTTGCGCAGCTTCAGCGGATAGGCGACGTTCTGCGCGACCGTCATATGCGGGAACAGCGCGAGCGACTGGAACACCATGCCGAAGTCGCGCTGGTTCGCCGGCAGCCGCGTGATGTCGCGGCCGGCAAAGTGGATGCTGCCCGAACTCGGCGTTTCGAGCCCGGCGATCATTCGCAGCAGCGTGGTCTTGCCGCAGCCGGACGGGCCGAGAAAGCAGACCAGCTTGCCGTCGGGCACGCTCAGATCGACGCCGTCGACGGCATGCGCCGCGTTGAAGCGCCGGGTCACGGCCTGCAAGGTGAGATGGGTCATCGAATGCTCCGGCGGCAACGCGTGAGAAGCGCGGTCAAAGCGCAACGCCTTCGTCGCCGATCAGCTTTTCCAGCAGCCAGATCAGCGCGAAGTCGATCGCGACGATGAATACGGCGAAACAGAACACGGTCGGATCGAGCGACGACACCGTGCGGCTGTACAGCCACACCGGCAGGGTCATCGTGTCGATGCCGTACAGGAAGAAGGTCACCGTGAATTCGTTGAACGAGACGATGAACGCGAACAGCATGCCGGCGAGAATGCCGGGGCGCATCAGCGGCAGGATCACGTCGACGAGCGCGCGGCCAGGACTTGCGCCCATCACGCAGGCGGCTTCCTCGAACTCGGGGCCGATCGAGGCCACCGACGCCGCGCAATTCTTCACGGTAAACGGCAGCGCCAGAATCACATGCGCGATGATCAGGCGGAACACGCCGAGCTCGACCGGCAGCACGTTGAACACCAGCAGCAGCGAGAGCCCGAGCATCACGAGCGGATAGACGAGCGGCAACGCCACCAGTTGCTCGACCGCGGGCTTGCCGCGAAAACGGTAGCGGCAGAGCGCATAGGCGGCGGGCACCGAAACGAGCGTGGCGATGACCATCGTGCAAAGCGCGACGATCAGGCTCGTGCTCAACGCCGCGCCCATCGACAGCGAGTCGCTCGCATCCGGCGCGACGAAGCTGTGCCACGCGGCGCGATACCAGTGCAAGCCGTAGGCGTGCGGCGGGAATTCGAGCGTATCGGCCGCGCTGAACGACATCACGATCATCGTGATGATCGGCAGCGCGGCGAGAAACAGGACGAGCGCGGCCAGCAGCGCGGTGGCCTTGCCGAGCCGGCCGGGCATCGTGACCGGCCAACGGGAAACACGGGGCAAACGCGCGAGCCGCGCGGTTTGAATCGGCGTGCTCATGCGCGCGGCTCCTCGGCAAGACGTTGCGTGCGGCGCACGAGGCGCTGCGAGAGCGCCATCACCGTGAGCGTGGCGAGCATCAGCACGACGCCCGATGCGGACGCCGCCGGCCAGTTCAGCAAGGGCGCCACCTGATCGTGGACCAGCACGGCGAGCATCGGCACGCGGCGTCCGCCGAGCAGCAAAGGCACGGCGAACGCGCTGGCGTTGTACGCGAACACCAGCAACGCGCCCGACACGAGACCGGGCAGCGCGAGCGGCAACAGAATGTGACGCAGCGTTTGCCAGCGCGTCGCGCCGAGCGTCGCCGCGGCCTCTTCATACGAGCGCGAGACCGCGCGCATCGCGCTCGACAACGGCAGCACGGCGAGCGGAAACGCCGTCTGGATCAAGCCGAGCAACACGCCATGTTCGCGATACAGCCACATCACCGGGCGTTGCACGAGCCCGCTGCCGAGCAGGGCATGATTGAGCAAACCGGCCGGACCGAGAATGATCAGCCAGCCATAACCTTGCAGCAGCAGATTGACGAGCAGCGGCAGAAGCACACCCGCGAGCAGCAGACGCCGCGCGAGCCGCGATTGCGTGCGAGCCATCGCGAGCGCGACGGGAATCGCCAGCACGACCGCGCAGATCATGCTTTGAAACGCCAGCTTCAGCGTGAGCCATAAAGACTTGAGGAAGTAGCCGTCGAGCAGGTCCGCGTAATTTTGCAGCGTGAAGCCGCGCCACTCGTTGCCTTGCGTGCCGAAGCTCATGCGCAGCACGACGAGCGCGGCCGCGCCGAGCACCGCGAGAAACAGCAGGATCGGCGCGAGCAGCAGCCACGGGCGCGCTTTGTCCAACGCGCTTGCGGCGGGCTGGTCCGGCGCGACGGATGCGGGATTGGGCGCGCCGCCCGCCGCGCCCGCCGCGCTGCCGGATGCCGCGGCCGAACCCCGCGCCGCAGTCGACGCCGATCCGGCTCGCCGCGAAAAGCGCGCGAGCATCGCCGTCATGCCGAGAAGATTTCGGTGTAGCGCTTGATCCACGCCGGCTGCACGACGGCGAGCGCCTTGTCGTCGTGCAATACGGCTTTTTCGGCGATCTGCCGCGGGCTCGGCACGAACGCGCGGCTCTCGGCGGGAATCACCGCTTTCGAATTGACCGGGCCGTTCAGCACGTCCGCCGCCATGCGGCCTTGCACGCCGGCATCGAGCGAATGGTTGATGAAGGCGTGGATCAGATCGCTGTCGCCGGGATGCGACTTCGGGATCACCGTGAACATCAGTTGCGTAGCGAAGCCTTCCTTCATGCCGTAGGTCACGCCCATCTTGTACTCGGGCTTGCGGATCTGCGCGGGGAAAAAGGCCGGCGAATAGATGCCGCCGATATCGAGCGAGCCGGTGCGGAACAGATCGGCCACCTGGTTCGGGTTCTCGCCGAGCGTCATCACGTGGTCTTTCAGTTGCATCAGTTTCCTGAAGCCCGGCTCGATGTTCTGCTGCGAGCCGCCGTTCATTTTCGCGGCGATGATCGCGAGGTCCACTGCTTCGGCCCATTCCGGCGGCGGCAGGAACAGGCGGCCGGCGTACTTCGAGTCCCACAACGCTTCATACGACGACGGCGCTTCCTTGAACGTCGACGTGTTGTAGATCAGGCCGTCCGACCACAGCAGATAGCCGATGCCGAAACCGTTCGCGCCCGTGCGGTATTGCGGGGCCACGTCCTTGAGATTCGGCAGCTTGTCGAGATCGGGCTTCATCAGCAGGCCGGCGTCGCCGAGACCCGCCGCGCCCACGCCCGCCAGCGTGATCACGTCGTAGGTCGGCCGCTCGCCCGCGGCCTTGACCTTGGCGACCATGCCGGAGGTGCCGTCGGCGCGATCGGCGATCACCTTCGCGCCGGTCTTCGCCGTGAAGGTGGCGGCGATGTTGCGCAAGGCCGCGGCGCCGGTGTCGTCAGACCATGTCAGGAGGCGCAGCGTTTTGCCGGAGAAGTTGTGCTCCTCAGCCTTGAGATTGACGAACGGCATCGGCAACGTGGACGCCGCGAGCGCCGCGCCGAGCGTCTTGATGGCCTGCCTTCTACCCCGTTTGATGTCTTGCATGGCGGTCTCCTGTGTTGAGCGCCTGTTGCTGGGTGATGTTCGCTGTGACCGCTGCCGCTGCATCGCTCGTTGGCGCTGCCCGCCTGGCATGACCGGGCGCGTTGCCCGATGCGCCGCGGTGGATGCACTCTAGGTTTGCCAAAATCCCTCAACAAACGAAATATGCGCATGGAACGCATGAGCTAATCTCATGCGTCGGCATTGAGGTGGTGGTGCCGGCGGCATTGATCGGGCAAGCGGGAGCGCCGAGACGGTGGCGCGTGCGGGTTAACGTCCACGTTTTTTCCGCGCTCGGGCTGCGCGGGGAGGTATGAGGAAAGCTCGGTTCTGGTGCGGTCGCGAACGGTACGCGCCCTGTGCCGGTGCAAACCGGCGGTCGAGCCCGGCGTCCTGCTTCATGCCATGAGCAACACGCATGGGTTCAAGCGAGGTTCGAGCGCCTGTGAGAATTTTCGATGGCGTATCCTATCGGCCAGATGGGCCGCATGCGCTGCGCGACGCCCATTGCTTCACGCTCGCGCAATGAGTTTTTCTGATCCTTACTGGACCCTACTGGACTTCTTTCGATGCGCCGTCTCCCGCCGCTCAACGCGCTGCAGATTTTCGAAACCGTCGCGCGGCATCGCAGCTTCACGCGCGCCGCGGACCATCTTTGCCTGACGCAAGGCGCGGTGAGCCGGCAAATCATCGCGCTCGAGGATTACTACAAGTTCCCGCTCTTCAAGCGTCACGCGAAGGGCTTGACGCTTACCGCCGAAGGCGAGCTGCTGCTGCCGGCCGTGAAGGAAAGCTTCGCGCGCATCGAGGAGATTTCGCTGCGCCTCACGCGGCAGCGCACCGATCTCGCGCTGAAGGTGCCGACCTGCGTGATGCGCTGGATGCTGCCGAAGATCATGCGCTTCCAGGCCGAGTATCCCGATCTGCACGTGCAGATCACCACGACCTGGCAGCATGACGTCGACTTTCAGATGGAGCCGTTCGACGCGGCCATCATCTATGGTTCGTCGCCGGGTGCGGACGTGCAGGCGGTGCCCTTGTTCGAGGAGCGTCTGACGCCGGTGTGCGCGCCCGATCTTCTGAAAGACAAGCCGTTGGACGAGATCGCGGACCTGGCGCGCCATACGTTGCTGCATCCCACGCGCGATCATCGCGACTGGAAAATGTGGCTCGCCAAGGTGAGCGAGGCGGATGCCGCGAACGCCCAGGCGATCGACGCCGAGCACGGGCCGAGTTTCGACACGCTCGACATGGCGACCAACGCCGCGTTGCAGGGCTTCGGCGTGGCGATCAGCGACCTCGCGCTGATCGACGAGGACGTCGCGGCGAGGCGGCTGGTGCGGCCGTTCGATACGGTGCTCAAGACCGGCTGGCGTTATTACTTCATCTATCCGGATTCAGCCGCGCATCAGCAAAAGCTCAATCTGTTTCGCGACTGGATCGCCGCGCATTGGCAGGAGTGAGGCCGCGAACGTCGCGTCACGGCGCGAACGACAGAAACAGATACGCCGCGAACAGCGACAGATGCACGGCGCCCTGCAGAATCGTGGTGCGCCCGCTGCTGAGCGTGAGCGTGCCGACCAGCAGCGTGAGGATCAACAGCACCGTTTGCTTGCCGTCGATGCCGAGCACGAGCGACTGACCGGTCGCGAGAAACACCGCGGCGACGGTCGGAATGGTTAGCCCGATACTGGCGAGCGCGGAACCCAGCGCGAGATTCATGCTGTTCTGCAAGCGATCGGCGCGGGCCGCGCGCACCGCCGCGAGACCCTCGGGCAGCAGAACGAGCGCGGCGATGATGATGCCGACCACCGCCGCCGGCGCGCCCGCGTTCTGCACCGCGGTTTCGACGACCGGCGACAGCACCTTCGCCAGCAGCACCACGGCGACGAGGCACACCAGCAGCAAACCGCCGGCCGCGAGCGCCACGCGGCTGCTCGGCGGGGCGGCGTGCACGTCTTCGTCGGGCACGTCGGCGAGAAAGTAATCGCGATGCCGTACCGTCTGCACGAACACGAACACGCCGTACAGCACCAATGACGAAACGCCCGCGAACGCCAGTTGCGACGGCGACAGCACCGGGCCGGCGCGGGTGGTCGTGTAGTTCGGCATGACGAGCGTGAGCACGGACAGCGAGGCGAGCACCGCCAGCGCCGCGGCCGCGCCACGGCTTTGAAAGTCCTGCTCGCGATGCCGGATGCCGCCCACTAACAGGCAAATGCCCACGATGCCGTTGCAGACGATCATGACCGCGGCGAACACGGTGTCGCGCGCGAGGCCGGCCTTTTCGGGGCCGGAGGTCAGCATCACCGAGACGATCAGCGCGACCTCGATCACGGTGACGGCCACCGCCAGCACCAGGGTGCCGAACGGCTCGCCGACGCGATGCGCGACCACTTCCGCATGGTGCACCGCCGTAAACACCGCCGCGCACAGCGCCACGCCGACCAAAGCGAGCAGCAGCCCGTTGCCCGGCAGCAGATAGGCGGCGCCCAGCACCATCCAGGCGACGAACGGCGCGGCAATGGTCCAGCGGGGTAGAACGGTCGCGGTCGAGGTCATTGGGGCTTCCTTTTTGTTGCTTGTTTTGACTGGCGCGGAGGGGTTCCACGTGGGCTAGGAGCGAGCGCGGAAGCTCATGCGGCTTCTCATAAATACGTTCTAACGTATTAAATTATAAGGGATACTTGACCGCGTCCGAGATTTTCGCAGACGGCGTCCCGCAGGCGCGGTACATGCGGCGACGCTTGACCAGAACGATCGGTCAAGCGGGCTTGCGCGGAAAGCAGGTGGGTTGCAGTGTAGTGCGGCTTCGCGAGATTCGGCGGCGTGTAGCGCCGGAGCGAGCCGGTTGAACCTAGTGATCTGATAGTCGGGCGTCGATGCGTTGTCGAACCCAGCGACGCCCGGATCTGCCGCTACGGTCGCGGCCGACCGAATTACTGTCCGACCGGGCGGATCGTCAGCGCGTTCTTCACTGAAGTCACGCCGGCGACGC
Organism: Paraburkholderia sp. DD10; assembly: GCF_049177125.1. Taxonomy (NCBI): domain Bacteria; kingdom Pseudomonadati; phylum Pseudomonadota; class Betaproteobacteria; order Burkholderiales; family Burkholderiaceae; genus Paraburkholderia; species Paraburkholderia sp. DD10. The sequence continues at coordinate 1,143,843 of NZ_CP185392.1, forward strand.
CTTGCGCGGCCTGAGTCGCCAGATCGACTTGCGGCTGCTCCGGCACGGAGCCGGCCAACGTCACCGCGCCGCCACGTGCACGCACCGAGATATTGGCCACGCTCAGCCCTTTGGTTTTCGTCAGCGCGCTACGCACCTTGCGGCCCAAGGCACGATTGGCGGCCTTGGCCTGCTTGGCGGTCGGCGCCGCGGAGGCTGCCTCGGGGGCCGCCGTGGTCGCCGCATCGCTGCTTTGCGCGTAGGCGTTGAGCGATGCCAGAACGATCAGCGCGCCGCCGACCATCTTGATTGCCGTGAATGCTTTCATTGAACTCTCCTGTTGTCGTGAATACTTCGGTCCCCGGGTGGGGACGCTTTAATGCAACTACGGTACTTCGGGACGAATCTGAACGGGACTGTGCCGCGGGTCGTGCGAGTGCATGCAAGCTGACTGCTGATCGAGGCGAGGTGATGCGATACGAGCGGGCCGAGGCGCATGCGAGCCGGCAAAGGCTGTGCCGCGGACCGGAAACACACGATACTCCAATCGATGCCGCGGCGACTGCGACGGTGCCACGAAATGAGGCGTGGCTACAACGCATCGGCCGATGACAACCGACCCATGTCGCGATACCGCGTGGCATGGCGCATCCATCGAACCGCGCGCTGCGCGCTTTTAAAAAGGCCGAACGCATGCCCGAACCGTTGCTTCCCATCCTGCCGTTGCATCGTGACGATTTGCCGGTCGATACGATCGGCCTGGCGCGCTTCATGATCGGCAAGTACCTCGTGCACGATCTGCCCGAAGGCCGCATCAGCGGACGGATCGTCGAGACCGAGGCGTATCCGGTCGGCGATTCGACCAGCCATGCGTTCATCGGCCGACGTCCGCATAACGGCTCGATGTTTCTCGCGCGAGGTCACGCCTACGTGCGCCTCACGTATGGCTTGTCCTACATGCTGAACATGTCGGCGGAAGCGGAGGAGGTCGGCGCGGGCATTCTGTTTCGCGCGATCGAGCCGCTCGAAGGTTTGCCGTTGATGGAAGCGCGGCGCCCCGGCGTGCCGCTGCGCGATCTCGCGCGTGGACCCGGCCGCTTGACCACCGCGCTCGGCATCGGCCAGGCGTTCGACGGCCGCGATCTTTGCACTGGGCGTGGTCTTTGGATTGGCGTGATTGAACGTGGCGAGTTGCCGGTTGGCGTGACGACGCGCATTGGTCTGTCGCGCGAAATGCATCGACCGTTGCGGTTTTTCGAACCGGGCAGCGCGTTCGTGAGCGGACCGCGAAAGCTGTTGTTGAGCGCGCATGCCGGACCCGAGGCTCGCGCGAAAATCTGACCGGCAAGCGCACGGGCGCCGGCAAAATCCGCCGGGACAGGATGCGTTTTGGAAACCTCAGACACAAAGGCTTACGAAGCCGCGCATTATTACGGGGAACCCTCGACCCAATTCGCATGCGACGGTAAATTCCGCTGCACTGTTGCGATTAGGGCAATTATGTATCTCTCAATTAAGGGTTTTCCCTTGGCGTGCCGGTGACTAGACTGGAATCACTCGCTGCTCACGGTGTGTGGCAAGCGAAGCAAAAAACCAATCTGGAGGTAAGTCATCATGAACTCGTTTATCAAGGCAGTTGCCCTCGCAGCCGTTCTCGCGGCCCCGGTCGCCTCGTTCGCTCAATCGAGCCAGCAACCCGTGACCCGCGCGGAAGTCCGTAACGAACTGATTCAGTTGGAGCGCGCCGGCTATAACCCGGCCACCGCCAGCGATCCGGCTTATCCGGCCGATATCCAGGCCGCCGAGCGCCGCGTGCAGGAACAGAACCCGGCCATCGCACAAACCCAGCAGCCGGTCGCCGACACCAGTGGTTACGGCGCGCCGATGAGCGGTTCGTCGCAGTCGGGCGGCACGGTCCAGCCGACCTCGGGTCCGAAGTCGGTTTATTTCGGTAACTAACGCGGTAGCGCGGTATTGGAAAAGCAGAAATCCGCGCGCCGCTCGATGCGGCACGCATCACGACACGGTGTCTTTGTTCCGGCGTGAGACTCGTGCGCGGCACGCTGGGTAGCCAGCCCGCCGCGGCGCGGTCCCGGTCCACGATACAAGGAACCTCCGCTGCCGCAAGGTAGCTTCGCCCAGCCCGGTCAAGGATTGGGCTTTTTTTGCGTCTGCGTGTTTGCGTCGAATCGCGCGGCGCGCGAGGCGCCGCCGTGCGTCAAGGACGCTCGCCGTGAATATAGAACTCGAGTTGCTGAATGGTGAACTGCTGTTCAGCGATGATGTTCTTCACCAGGTCGCCGATCGACACCATGCCCACCAGCCTGTCGTTTTCGATGACCGGCAAATGGCGCATGCGGCGTTCGGTCATGAGGGCCATGCAGTCGTCGGTGCTCTGATCGGGGCGCACGAAGCGCACGGCCTTGCTCATGATGTCGCGCACCGGCGTGGCCTTGGACGAACGGTCCATCAGCACGACCTTGCGCGCGTAGTCGCGCTCCGTGACGATGCCGGCGATGCTGTCGCCATCCGTCACCACGAGCGCGCCGATGCCTTTTTCGGCCATCAGCCGGATCGCCTCGTAGACGGAATCGTCGACCCCGATCGTATAGACGGTGGTGTTGTTCGGTTTCGTTTTAAGAAGCTGTGCAACGCTTGTCATGGAGCGGCTCCGTTTCGCTATGCGGCGCGCCGGCACGGCGCGTTGTCGTGAGGGACAGGCCATTCCAGTATAGGCGCGACGCGCCGCCGCGGTACTTCGGGAATACCTGGGGCGCGCCGCAAGCCGAGTTCGGGTAGCGGCGCGGCACCGGGCGGCTCCATGCACCGCGCAAGGGCATCGGGTGCACCGTGCCGATTAGCGGTAAACTCCCAGTCCGTACCTTATCCCCGGTTTGATCGGGTTCATGTCAGCACCACTGTCCAACGCCATGCTCACGTCTCACGATCCGTCGCCCACGGCAGACGGCGCCATCAGCGAAGAATGCGTCGTTCTCGACGCTACCGCCACGCTTCCCACGCGCTACGGCACGTTCACGTCCTATGTGTTTCGCGTGGTCGACAGCGGCGCCGAACATCTCGCGCTCGTGATGGGCGAGGTCGCGAACCAGTCGTCGGTACTCACGCGCCTGCATTCGGAATGCCTCACGGGCGACGTGCTTGGCTCCTATCGCTGCGATTGCGGCGAGCAGCTCGATCTCGCACTGCGCTATATCGCAGCCGAAGGCTGCGGCGTGCTGTTGTATCTGCGCGGCCACGAAGGGCGCGGCATCGGCCTGTCGAACAAGATCCGCGCGTATGCGCTGCAGGAGCAGGGGCGCGATACCGTCGAGGCCAATCTCGACCTCGGCTTGCCCGACGACTCGCGCGAATACGATTCGGCGGCGGGCATTTTGCGCACGCTGAAGGTGACCTCGGTGCGTCTGATGAGCAACAATCCGGAGAAGTTCGACACGCTCTCCAAGCACGGCATTCCGGTGTGCGAGCGGGTTGCGCTGGCGATTCCGATGCGCGAGGAAAACGAGCGCTACATCCGCACCAAGCAGTTGAAGTTCGGTCATTACTTCGACGAGAACGAATAGTGGAATTTCCAAACCTATCTGGAGTCGTCCGAACTAGTCTAGTAGTGGTCGTAAGTCACTGAATTTTAATTGAAATTTAACGATCCCTGCCTCCTCGCCTTGCCGATCTCCGCTTGTCGTCACTTGCCTAAACTTAGTGAGTCGGCGTAGGTTTTCGTGGCGTTGTGCCGAAAACCTACGCCGTGTATTCTTCTTTCGGAAAAACCTACGCCGAGAGAAGAATGCGCTTTGATGCACGTGTCGCGGCCAAGCTGCCGAGCGGCGAGCACATGACCTTTGAGGGATTTCCGGGACTTCGCCTGCAGGCTTCGATGAGCCGCAAGTCTTGGACGTATCGCTACAAGTCGCCCGTCGACGGCCGTATGCGGCAGATCAAGCTCGGGGAGTGGCCGGCGATGGCGTTTGCGGCAGCGATCGCCGCATGGGAAAAGCATCGGGTCTCGCGGGATTCTGGCGCCGAACCCTCAGCGCTGCGCCGAAAAAGGGAAAAGCCAGATGCGCGCCCGTCGCCCGCCGATTACACCGTTAGGCAACTCTGCCGCGACTACCTCGAGGGTTACGTGGACGTTACCCGGAAGACGAAGGGCGCGGTGGAAGTCAGACGTATATTCAAGGCAATGCTGGAGCCAATTGCCGACGTGCCGGCGGCCACGATCACACGCGCCCAGGCGTTCGATTTCCTCGAATCATATCGGGCGACGCCTATGCTAGCGGCGCGGCTCCGCATGGAGCTTGGTAGTGCATGGCATTACGCGCTTGATGCTGGTCGCCTGCCGGAACAGACCGCAAACTGGTGGAGGGAGGTTCTCCGGGGGCGGCTGAAAAGTAAAGGGCGCAAGGTAGAGGGGAAATACACCGGGACTCAGAAGCGCGTCCTCTCGGTAGAGGAACTTGGCACATTGATCCGCTGGTCGCCAAACTTCAGTTTGACTGTTGCTGACGCGTTGACGCTCTACCTCTGGACCGGCACGAGGGGCGGCGAGATCGTCACTATGGAGAACACGGAGATTGCGGAGGAAGCCGATGGCCTCTGGTGGACGATCCCGAAGCAAAAGACCAAGGGGCTTCATAACGAGAGAGCGACGGATCTGCGTGTACCGCTCATAGGCCGAGCTGAGGTCGTTGTTCGACGACGCCTCGATCAGGCCAAGGGAACATTCCTGTTGCCTGCCTTGCGCATGATTTATCCGTGCCCAGCGAGGACGCAATGACCGCGCCGTTTCAGTGGTTTCTTCCGAAGCATGCCACTGCAGCTTCAGCCGGCGCCAGGCCGGCGTGGAAGTAGCCCTGGAGACGTTTTATGATCGTCGCGTCCGGGTGATACGGCGGGCGCACGAAATTCGCTGCCACGGCTTCGTCATACCAGGCGCACGTCCATACCTCCAGCTCGTCGCGCAGTCGGGTCTCGACTGCGGCCAGGTCCCCCGGCGCTGGTTGGTGTTGCACTTTGCTTGAGGCCACCATCCATGAGGCCTTGATTTCTTCGGTCCAGGCGAGAGGATTTGAGCCTCCAGCCACCTTCGCCCTATCCATATATTTTTGGAGAAAGCAGAAGTCGCGCAAGCAAACGTCGCGTTTTCGCGACGGCCAAACGAAAATTTTAAAACGCGCCACAGCTGAGTACGTTAATGAGTACACTCACCGGACAAAAACTTCATACTTGTTTTGTAGATCATACGGTTATGATTTCCATTCGAGTCCTCTCCTGGTCCTCGAAGTATTGACCACAGCGGTACAAAGGAATCAAATAGCCAAAATCGACGACCGAAACTTGCCGAGCTTTTTGTCCGTTGGCGTCTATCCCGGAATAAGGCGAGCCGTGTGCCGGTGAGCACCTTTGCGAGTACACCGAAAGTTCGAGGTCAAGAACGGTACTCGCCTAGCACTCGCAGACCGACAAACTATCGATGCCCTGCTCGAGGGGCTACGCCAATAACCCGACTGGCAATACAAAGCGTCCTATTTTAAATCGTGAGGTATCGTGAAATGCCGTGAACTTGGATCTTGCATTCAACCAGTTTGCTTCGGTCATCCGAAAAATCAGTGTGCGTATTGTTCCTTGTCTTTCCGAATCGAGCCGCTATCATAAGCGGTTGGAGCCGCATGCTTAACAGGCTGCTGAAGTATCGGCGGTAATGTCATCGCTGAAGGCCCCTGAAGCGTTGATGGAAGACCCCCACTTGCCCCTTGGAGATCATGCGCGGCGCCGACACATTCACCGAGAGTTTGTTTTCCATGCGCAAGCTGGACGACTTCGTTCCGAAGTCGCATCCGTTGCGTTCGATCCGGGTGATGGCGAACGAAGCACTGGTGAAGATGGATCGGTTGTTTGCCGGGATGTACGAGGCCGACCTCAAGGGTGGGCGGCCGAGCATCGCGCCGGAGAAGTTGCTGCGAGCCATGCTGATCCAGGTGCTCTACAGCATCCGCTCGGAGCGCCAATTGATGGATCAGGTGCAATACAACCTGCTGTTTCGCTGGTTCATCGGCCTGGCGATGGATGACGAGGTTTGGGTACCGACGGTCTTCACGAAGAACCGCGAACGCCTGATCAAGCATGATGCGGTGATCGAATTCTTCAACGAAGTGGTGGCGATCGCTGAGAAGAAGTGCCTGCTCTCGGGAGAGCACTTCAGCGTGGACGGCACGCTGATCCAGGCGTGGGCGGGGCACAAGAGCTTCGTGCCCAAGGACAGTGACGATCAGGACAGCGACGGCGGCAACGCAGGCGACTTTAAAGGCGAGAAGCGCAGCAACGAGACGCATGAGTCCCGGACCGATCCCGATGCACGGCTCTATCGCAAAGGCAATACGGCCAGCGAATTGCGTTACATGGGCCACACGCTGACCGACAATCGACATGGTCTGGTGGTCAACGCGTGCGTGACGCGCGCTGACGGGCACGCCGAGCGCGAAGCGGCCAAGGTCATGATCAACGACGCGCGGCAAGCGGCAGAAGATGCGAGCGCAGAAATCACGCTGGGCGCAGACAAGGGTTACGACGCACAGGAATTCATCGAGGCGTGCCAGCAGATGAAGGTCACACCGCACGTTGCGCAAAACACCTCGGGGCGGCGTTCATCCGTGCCCGATACCATTGCCTCGAGCGTGGGCTACGCCATTTCGCAGCAAAAGCGCAAGTTGATCGAACAAGGCTTCGGGTGGGCCAAGACCGTGGGGCGCATGCGCCAGGTGGTGGTGCGCGGGTTGAAGAAAGTGGACCAGATGTTCGTGTTGAACATGGCTGCCTACAACCTCGTGCGCATGCGCTCACTGACACAAGTCCGTCTGTAGCAGCGAAAAACGCGGCAATGAAGCCAGAAATTGGCCTCAAACTGCCGAACAAGCGTGGAATTCACGTTGAAATTGCACAATGCGATAAACCTTGTGGCGAGAGCCGCGTAAGTGCAGAAAGGCTGCTTCTGTCGGACTGTATTTCAGCAGCCTGTTAAGCGTGTCCATTCTCGTTTCAGTACCGGCGCTCATTCGGTAGCTTTCGCGGTCATGCTTCGTCTCTGTGTCTGGACCACCGCGGGTCTTTTTTGACCGGAAGCGTTCTTTCCTTCCCGCCCTGAGAAACCGGGGTTGCCCCGGGCGATTACTCTTGGCCTGACGACGCACCACAAGCTGTCGGCAACGTACCGCACATGGTAGCGGTCGTCTCGTACTGGCTACCGAGGACTAACTTCCGACAAGCCCACTGATACTGACGGTTTCGCCTGTCGAATCAGTGTCGTGTCGCACAGGGCGACGCCTCGAACAAGCAGAGAACTCTTCGACGGAGCATCATGATCCGGGGGGCGCAGCCGGCGCCAATGATGCGGTTCGCAGGAAACCCAACTAAAAGAGGTTCACTGGTCAGCGCCACCTTCAAACTAGAGGACCGCAGCATGCCCGCACCGACGAGTATGAAACCGCTCTACCTAGATCTTCCGACCGTGGCGGCAACTGTCTCCCTCTCCGAGGCGAGCGTCCAGAAGCTAGTTCGCGAGAACCAGTTCCCTAAGCCCCGGATGCTGTCCGGCCGACGCGTCGCATGGCTCACACGCGAGGTTGAGGACTGGGCTGAGAAGCGCCCCATATCGGATCTGCTCCCACCGCCGAACACTGGCCACAGCAATCGGCGTCGCCGGCCTACTTCTTCGCCGGATACGTCGCAGCGATCTCCTCAAGGCGATGCGACAGCTTCGTGAGCCACTCGCGCCGTTCCCTGTCGTACGTGTGACGGTTGTAGATGCCGACGATTCCAGGCTGTACATGGCCGAGGACTGCCTCGGCGATATCATTGGGACATCCCAGCGTTGCCAGCAGCGTCCGGGTCGTGCGTCTAAGATCGTGGGCTGACCAGTGCGTAACCGGCAATCGCGGCCGGTCATGCTTCGGAGCGATCTTGCAATACGGCTGATGATAGTAGACGCCGTGCTGTATCACGGTCTGATTCATCGACGTTCCGCGCGACGAAGGAAACGATCCCCGGAAGAGGCGATGAAAGTGACCGTTACACGTTTGTATCGGCTACCGGAATCGGGCAGCGACTTTCCGCAAAGTACGCGTCTGTTGGAGTACCCATGGCCGCGCTTCGGCACCTGAACGAAGGAAACCATCGAGGTCGAAGCCGCGAGCGGATGACCAGCAGGACGTGGCAGGCGTGCAGGCGGGCTTCAACGAGCACCGGGCGTAAGTCCGAAGCAAGAAACTGAATCATGGTATATACCTCCATAGGTTTCAGGAAAATGCGAAGTTGGGTTGCCGACCCAAAGAGCGGGCATTGGCAGCTCCGCCATCCGATGTGATGGACGCGGTCTGAACAAGCGATCAGGAGTCCAACTGATCATTCCGGGCTACTCCTGATTCACGAGTTGTCGCGCGAGCGCGACTTCGATGCTTTCTCCGCCCTGGTTCAGGATGTCGAGACCGGAGTCCGGCATATCGCCGGAAGTGGACTGCGAGACGGCGATCTTCTGTCCCATCAGCTTCAGACACCGCATCTGCGTGGTGGCCTCGTAAGCAAGAAATCGCACCGTGACGTCGTGCGTCTGACCAATACGCCAGCTACGGCGTGCAGCCTGTTGCAGCGTGTAGGTGTTAAAGCCCGACTGAAGAAACGCAATCGTCGGGAATTCGAGCAGATCGAGTCCGGTCTTGACGAGTTCCGGGTTCGTGATGATGACCTCGGCACCGCGTTCGAGTTGGTCGGCGACCCAGTCCTCGCGCTTTTCCGCAGGGACGCTCGCACGAAGAACCGATGCCTTGACGCCCATTGCATCGAGAAGATTCTTCATCCCCGCGAGGGTTGGACAAGGTGAGGTCCGAAGGCGTGACAGGAGGTGATTCCGGAGCCCGCGTCACGTGACGCGGGAACAGCCGTGCAGACAGTGACACCGGAAGGGGGCTGTAAAGGTGTCGCCTCGCGCGGCGACGGACGGGCCTGCAAACTGGCAGGCCAGCAGTGAAACCGTCATGCGTCATTGGCCTTCATTGGCCGTGGCTGCCCATGAGAAGCGAATGACGCATGACGCCTGGCAGTTGAATCTGCCAGGCGCGTGTCTGGGCCGGGGAAATCATTCCGGCACAAACGGCACGGCGTGGTCGGGCCACCGTGAACCCAGGGCGCAGTGTGGCCGGTGCCGGCTTTCCAGAGCGTTTCGTGTGCGTCGCTCGGGAAAACCGGTAAACCAGTCATGCGAGAAGACCCCCCGCGCGTGGCGGGGGACGAGAGATCGCCGTTCACTCGGCGCTGGTATCGGTTCGACGGGTATTCGCGTTGCCGTGACGGCGCAGTGGCGGATAGCGATTGGTACGCGGCCCAGTGCGCTCAGGCAAAGCTGAAACTTTGCGTGGTTCCGGTGTGTTGCGACCGCTGTCGGGCTCATCGACGCCGTTCGTGTCGTGCTGATCACGACCGTCTGTCGACGGCACCTGTCCGTTGACACGCTCCGGCGCCTGGTCGTTTCCGGCGTCGGCGTCGTCGCGTTCTTCGCTTTCGTCGCCTGCGTCACGGTAGACCTCCTGGCCGTCAACCTTGATCCAGAAGAGCTTCAGCAGGCGCCCCTTGAGCACTGCGCCGGTTTCGCCAGCGCGGTTGCCGGTGCGCTCGAACGTCCGGATGTAGTGATCACCCGCGCGGAATGAAACGAGGACTTTCACATCGGGATCGTTCGCGTCGTCCATCACGGAACGGACCGCTTCTCTGGCCTTTTCGCCAGCGACGATCAGATCGAGCGGGAGATAGACGATGCCGTTCTCGACATTCGGGTCGCCATGGAACGCGGAGATGGCGCATGCGAGGAAAGGCCTGGCTTTGCTGCGACCATTGCCTTTGGTGGTGACATCACGTACACGGGACAGATACCCGAGACCGCGCAGATGAAGATCGAAATACTTACGGGATTCGACAGCCTGATTCATGACGATTCTCCAGAACGAAAAAGGGGAATCGCCAGGGCCCGTGGCGGGGAATGGCAATTCCCCAGACGGGCACAAAGGAAGCTTCCGGTCAAACGACCTGCGGTGGTCCAGACAGTGGGACGAAGCACGACCGCGAAAGGTGTCGCAGGGCGACGTTGTTGCAAGGATGCTGGAAGGGCTCCAGCGGGCAACTTCAATCGCGAATCATAGTCGGCGAAATCCAAAAATCAAGTCGATAACCGTGCCATATTTTTTTCGTACGAGGCCGGTATAACGGGATTAATGTTGAGCTCACGACGCGTCACGATGTCTCACGATCTGCACATTGTCGCCGCGGTCGATACACGGTCACCAACGATCGGCCACGATGGCTTCGTGAACAGCCGCGAAGGAATTCGAGCCGTCACGCAAGCTCATCAAATTCGAGCATTGAAGCGGGTGAAACCCCGAGTGTGGAGGCCAGCACGCAGATGTTATAGAGGGCGATGTTGCGCTGGCCCCGCTCGATGCCGCCGATGTATGACCGGGCGAGGCCACTTTCGAGCGCCAGGCGCTCCTGCGACCAGCCGCGCGCCTTGCGAAGCGCAATCAGGCGTTTTCCAAACAGGGCAAGCGGGTCGTACTGCATCAATATCTCAAGCGGAAGGATATCGAAGCGTACGGATTTGACCTGTTTGAGACCACGCTCTATGATAGGACGCACTATGAGTGACAATTTTCGCGTCAGTCACAATGGCGCTGTGAAAGCGACGCGGGCGCCGCTCGCAATCGTAGTTGCCGGTGTCCTGCCCGATTGACTTCTCTCCGACAGGAAACCCAGTGAGCCAACCGGTTTCGGATCTCGCAGAGCTGCTTGCGTCCATGCAGCCAGAACTGAATGAAGGTGCCTATGTCTTCTCGTGCGTGCGGGCGGATAGAGATGTGTCGCAGCTCGCACCGCTGGCAACGTTTCGAGAGCGCGAAGGGCTGACCGTCATCATCGATGAGCCGACGGCCGTGCGTGAGGATCTGCCGGTGCTTTTCCGGGCGGCGTGGATCACGTTGAGCGTTCACTCGGACCTGCAGGCAGTGGGGCTCACTGCTGCGGTGGCTGAGGCGCTGACGAAGGCCAGTATCAGTTGCAACGTCGTTGCTGCGGCCTTCCACGATCACATTTTTGTGCCCGTCGAGCGCGCAACGGATGCGATTGCTCAATTAACGGACCTCCAGTCGAGGGCAGCACAGGGCGCGGCCGGTTAGCCGCGCACGGGCAGGGAGGTCTGCCGTGGTCTCCGGCGGTCATGCGCCGCTGCGGCGCTGAACCGCCGCGAGAAATTCCTGGCGGAACGCATCGAACAGCTGACCGGTCCGCTCAGCCGAATCGCCTCCGGGAATCCGCATGCGGCTTGCCATCATGTGCGTGAGTATCAGCGGTGACGGGTTGTCCGGCGCGAGAACGGCGAGGATCTGCGCGTTCACTTCCGGCGTAACGATATCTGCCATGTCCCGACCGAGGAGCGCTGCACCTGCGATGTCGGGGTCATGGTCATGCTGTTCGATCAGATCGAAGCCATCGTCGGCGTACAGCCTTTCGAGGTTTCCCGCTTCGCCGTACCACGCAAGCAGAAAAAGCAGATCGCTCGCGTCCTTGCGATCGACGCCGTGACGATCCTGCCAGGCGATGACCTTGAGCATCGCCTGGGCCGGGAGCGAAGCGACGGGCACGACGAGGTCGGCATCCATGCGCACCGGCACCGCCGCGCGTAGCGCTTCTTTAAAGCCAGCTACGTTCATGCGGATCGCCTGGTCCGGAGGCCAGGCTATCTCGCCGCTGCCGTCCGCGATGCCCCCGAATGGGACGACGTCGAGCCATGTCCTGACGCCTGTGGCCGGTACGCGGTAATGGAGCCGGTGCGTCGCGTTACCCCGCTGCTCGAAGTGACCTGACGCAAGCAGTTCCGCTCTGAGCGCCTCATGCCCGGCCCAGCTTTCGATGGAGATACCGATATCGACGTCCGCCGTGGCCCGCGTCGGTTCAATGTCGTGAACATGCGTGAACAGCATGTCACGCGCGCTTGCCCCGCCGACGAACCAGGGGATGCCCCTGGCAGTGGCCGCAACGGCCACCTCTCGCAGAAGCGCGATCATTTCCGGTGGAAAGGCGCGATGGGGACGCGGATCAAGCGGAGAGATATTGTTCACGCAGTAACCGGGCGGTTTCGAGGTTGCGGGAATCACCACTCGCGACGAGATCGGCGTAGACGAGCAGCGGAGGTACAACGTTCTGCGGGTACCCGGCCGCAGTCGTGAACCGGATCGGAGACTTCAGGAATTCGATGTTGCCATCCCGATCAGGGCGCAGGCGAGCCTTGGCGATCCACTCCCTCGGTACCTCGTTCGCGCAGTATAGGGTGAACGTGGCTGGTTTCAGGTAACCGGTGAGCATCGCTGCCGCCGGCTCTCCTCCAAACCAGCACCGGTCGCGCATGTCCGGAACGTCTTGCCACCAGTCGGCCATGTCGGTGCGGAATCGCCCCAGCTCAAGTGATCCGCGCAGGAGCGACGGGTACAGCGTGGTCCATTCGTCGATCATCCTGTCTTTGTCTGTGAACTGCAAGCCAGGCTCGCCGCGCCGTTCAATGAGATCGCGACGCTCCCGCATGCCGTGAATGGCATTCTGCACGGTTCCGTGACTGACGCCCGCGACCTGTGCAATGTCACGATAGGTCTTTACCAGCAACGAAGGATCCATGAGCAGCGCGAGGGCAACCCGCAGCGTCGACCGGGTCCAGGACGATCTCTGCATGGGCGCACTGTCGAGGCGCGGCCGGCCAGAGACGAGAATGACATTGTCGCCGAGAAGGAGGCTGGCATTGCCGGCCAGATCGAGCGCATCGACCTGCATGTCGCGGCACGCGTTGATCATGTTCGGCGACAGATACGACGTGACGAGCAACAGCCTCTCGTCATTGCCGGGCGCGGCGTGCGCGCGAAATGCGGCGACCGTGCCGTACCGGTCGATCGTCTGCTTGACGTGCGCCGGACGTTTGAAGCGGCGCGCGCCGACGTGAAATTCCAGTGCGGCATCGGCTCCTGACCCGGCTGGTGCCTTGCGCGCATGGGCAGGAATGCCGGTCGCCTCGCCAAATGCCGTCGCGGCAGCTTGCACCAGAGCAGACAAATCTTGAGCGGCGGTGGGCATGGCGTGTCCAAGTTTGTCCAGTTATTCTGATTGTACACGTTCCGTGGACACGAAGAGATTTTGGATATAGCCGGATACTTGTCCAGAAAAATTCTGTGTTCACGTAACGTGGACAACCTTATTATTTGGACATAGCTGTGTGCGAATGGATGATTCGCACGAGGAACCACGACTGCCGGTGTCCATCTTGTCCCTCCCTATTTATCCCCGGAACCTGGGTTGACGCCGGTGCGAACACCGCCGACGACTTGGGGCGGGCTGACCGCGCTTTCCTCGGATGGTCGGGCTGCCCCGAAGCGTGCCATCCGCGGCGGACCGCCGGGCTCGGCCCGAACAGCCCGGGCTTCCCCACCAGCGGCGCGAAACACCAGTGCGTTTTCCATCTGGTTGACAACGATGTACGGCGGATCGGGACGCCAGTGCAGGAGCACGAGCCCACCCGGGGTGTCGGCGAAAACGGCGGGGACGTGTTTTGGATCGGCGAATTGCAGATAGATCTTCTGTCCGTCGTCGAACACCTGGTATGGCTCGATTTCGGCGGCGCCGGTCAGACGCCAGTCGAAGTTGTAGACCGGTCCCGTCACGACGGGCGGTTCGGCGCAGGCCGACTGAAGCAGGCAACTGGCGAACAGGACGGGCACGGAAAGCAGGGTGGTCGCATGTTTCATCGATGGCAGATCCCGTCAGTGACGCCAGGTGGCAGCATCATGTCTCGTTGCGTGATGAACGTGATGCGTTGACCCGGCTCCAGCCTGAGCGTCGGCTGGATATTCATGTTGCGCTGGAGGATGGTTTGCGTTGTCTGCGACAGTGATTGAGCCGCAGCCGACGACAGGTCAGTGGCCACACCGCCGTTGACGTTGATCGTCGTACCGTTCGACTGACTCTGATTGTGGCCGATCCAGGCGGCGACGCCCGCGATAAGGAACGTCGAGCCGAAGATCCGGAAGAAGTGGTTGTCGACGTCCGCACTGACACCGGCCTCGCCGTCAGGGTCGTTGCCCGTCAGTCCGTCGAGTCGCATCGTCGCATGACGGAAGGTCATTCGGGTGGCGGCCATCAGCATCAGGTCCTGGCCGATCGCCACATCGTTGTTCGTCCGACCGAGAATGCGCGTGCCCTTCGGGATGAGCTTGCAGCGCCCATCGATGCTGTCATAGATGTCGCGGTCAACCATCGCGCGGAAGCTACCGGGCATATCGCTTTTCGCGCCCTGCAGGATGACGGTCGGAACTGGCGTGCCGCCCAGTACCATATACGGTGACTTGAGCGGGACTGGAACCAGTGGTTTTTCATCGTCGGCCTCATTGCCTTGCTGATTCAGCCAGTCGGCGTTGCGCCGGTCGATGGCGCTCGCGACACCCGCCTGCTGTAATGGAGGCGACGCTGTACCAGGCGCGCCGTTGGCCGTTGTGGCGGCCTCGGGGGCCGTCTCCGGGAGGTTCGGGAGACTCCCCGCAATTCGATTCGGATCCTGGACGTTGGATGTCTGTCCCGATGCGCCCCGGGTGTCGCGCGTTGTGTCTTCGTACGCGACGAGCGACTGGCTTTGCATCGCTTCGATTTGCCGTTGCAGGGCAAGGCGATCGGCATCGCGGTTCGCCGACGACTGACCGGAAGCGTGATCCCTGGGAGGAAGTGGAGCTGCGTCATCGCCGGGCACACCCTTGGGGATACCGTCAAGCGGCGTGCCCCCGAGCGGGGCGCTGGCCGTTTCGCGTCCCGCACGAGCCATCGCGAGATTGCGTTGGTCCTCCAGCCGTTTGCGGAGCGCATCCGGTGATGCCCTGGGCTGCCGGGCCTCAGCATCGAGTTGCTCCCTCGCGCGTCGTTCGGCGGCGGTCTCGTGCGGGTGAGACAGTGCGTGGACGAGCACAATCGCGACCAGTGCGGAGCCTAGCGCGACCAGCAGTATTTTCGCGAGATCGCGCCGCACACGGGTCAGGCGCTCGGGATTGGGCGTGAGCGGGGAACTGCTGTGACCGCTGTTTTCGGGGGCGGCCATGATCAGGGGTTCCCGTAGATGTTCTTCATGCGCGCCGAATCGCAGCCGAACAGCCCGCAGCCTTTGCCCTGGCCATTGAAGACCCGCACCTCCTGCTTCCCACGCTTGAGCAGGAGACCGTACGGAACGGTTTGCTGGACTTCGTAAAAGTCGTTGCCGAGCGGAATGAAGCTCGCAATCTCCGCTTCGCCCTTGTCGTCCATCAGCAGGATGGCAGGCAGTTCCGCCTGATGCGGAAGCTGAAGGTAAGTGAACCGCCCGTCATCGAACACGATTATGGGGGCGAACGGCGCATGCCCCTCGACGCGGTAGTCGAAGTTCGCATGATCGAGTGCGATGTGAGGGCCGACCGAGCTGGCTATGACCGTTACCGGTTGCCCGCCGCCCGCTGCACTGTCCGAACCTCCGGCAGTGTTGTTCGCAGGCACGTTTTTAGGGTATTCGATGCCGAATGGCGAGACTTCTCCTGCCGTTGTCTGCGCCCCGCCATCCAGGTAGTGCCACACGACGCGGTGGTACACCTTGCCGTCGTCCGACGAGCGCAGGTCGAGCTCGTATCGGCGGCGTGTCGTGATGATCGTGGTGGCATTCTCGAGGCCGGGCAGACGCGCTTCGATGAATACGTCCCGCTTCGTGAGGGCTGTGTGTTCGAGCCAGCGCTTGCCGGTATCGGACAGATAGACGCCGACGACTTCCTCATCCGGCGCGAACACGAGGTGTGTTTCCTGACTGGTTCGCACGAGCACCGGGTAGGAGTAGTCCGGATCGTAGTCGTACACGACGAGAGACGCGTCATCGGGTGCGGCGTAGGGACCATTGATCGCGGCGCGCTGTGCAGTGGGGCGCCGGTGGCGTGTTGACGAAAGAGCAGGATGTGGGGGTGCCACGTCCGGCTGCTTCTGCGCCATGGACGGTAGGCTGGGCGGCAGGGGCGACGAAGCAAGGGGGGCCGACGATGCGGATTGCCCGTGGGCGCTCACCATGCTGGCACCGAGCAGCATCGCGACGCATGTGGCGGATGCAATGACCTTCATTGCGTGGCTCCCGGATTGACGCCGAGATAGGGCGTGAGACTGAAATGAGTGATGCGCAGGCCGATCGGGTTGTCCTTCTCTTCGCCGGGTTTGAGGGTCTCGGGCGCGAGCAGGAAGCTGATCGTGAGCAGCATCTGTTTCGGTCGCGACGGCTTGCCGTTCACGCTCTCGACCAGCGTGAAGATCAGGTACGCGACCTGGCCGTCGGGTGAAAATGAGGTGGAGTTCTCGACGAACTCGCGGGTGAGTCCGGGCGTCTGCACAACACGTTGAGCGACGGGATCAGTCACCGTGATGTAGGTCTCGAGTTCCCGCGTCGCGGCACCCGACGTCCATCCGAACGCAGCCGGAATCTGCCGCGCGAGCGTGTCCTGGCTATCGGCCTCGATCGTGAAAACACGCGAGGCCCATTTCACCAGGAAATAGCGCTTGTTCGCCGCAGTCGCCGAATACGTTTCGGCGTAACGGTCCGAGACCCACACTGCGCCGCTCTTTTCGTCATGCTCGACAAAATAGGGGCGCGGACCGCTGTGCGTGCTCTGAACGATCAATGCCGCGCATTCGCCGGCGGCAATCAGCGCGAAGGCAGCGGCGATCTTGATCGCGAGACGCTTTTCCCACAACGGGCGCTGGAATGCGGCGAACCATGCGGCCACGGCTTCTCCGGTGTTGGGCGGCGCGCAGAGATGAGTGCCGGCAGCGGCGGCCGCAACGGCACGCGGTGGAAGCGAGGGTGGCGTTTCTTTATCCATCGCTCATGCCTCCGCGCAGGTGCACTCGTGCGGTGCTACACTGAAACGCAGTTCACCTGCTGCGAGGGTGCAGCCATGGCCAGACTCAAAATCATCCTGCTGTATTTCGTGCTGCCGATTTTCCTGTTTGCGGCGTTCGTGCTGTATCAGGTTGGCGCGCAGCATTTCGGCGTGGCAATGATGCTCGTGGGCGCAGTCGTGTTTCTCGCGTGTGCCGCGCTTAGCCGGACGCCTAAGGATCGGGGGCAATCGCGCGAAGCCGATGAACAGCACTATCGGGACGCCGATGCGTCGTGGAATGCGTACTTCGCGAGTCAGCACAACGAGCGTCAACATCACTGACCTCATTTCAGAATGTTGGGCGTCAATTTGTTCCCCATGACACCCTTTCCGAAGCCACGTAATCCGCCGCCGGCACCGCCAGACACAAGCGATTTCGCAATGTCGGGTACCTGCCACATCATGAAAGCCCCGACCCCGCAGACCAGCGCAAGCGCCAGCATCGCGAGGTAGTTCGTCGCGTAATAGGCGTCGCTGTTCGCGCCGCTTTGCGTCGCCGTCTGCTGGACGAGCCCCTGGATACCGGGCAGCACGCCGCTATAGACGATCGCCATCATCAGCCAGGCCACGACCTTGAAGAGGCCAGCCGAAATCGTGAAGCATAGCCATCCATCGAAGAGGAATTCGCCGGCAGGCAGCACGTACCAGGGAATCAGGACCGGTCCGAGGCAAAACGCAATGTCCAGCAGGAACGAGCCAAACTGCACAACCACGACGAAGATCAATGTCATCAGCGTGATTGCGATGATCGCGAGCGCCTTCGCAAGGAAGGCGAGCAGAATTAGCGGCAGGTTTCTGATGAGCGTCCAGACCGAGCTCAGGCCCGCCGAGTTTGCGCCCGCGTCACTGGCCGTGCCGCATTCCTGATGCTCGGCGTTCGGAATCACGACGCCTTCAGGCGTGACGTCGGGCACTTCCTCGCAGATCTGCGCCGCTTCGGTGCGCACGCCCTGCATGATGGTCGATGCTGCATTGACGAGCGCACGCAGCAGGTCGCCCGGATTGCCGTCGCCGCCGGACACCCGTGATGCCATCGTCTGCATGTTGTCGACGAAATAGCTGTGAACCGTGCTGCTCCACGCGGTGAGCAACACCAGAATGACTGCGCACCTGATCAGATGGCGGAACAGGTTCGAGAAGAAGCCGGGGAAGTCGCCCTCGAGCAGCCACAGGAACACGTGCCAGGTGGCCATGACGAGTCCCAATGCAGCAAGCAGGTCAAAGCCATCGGAGAGAAACAGCGTCTGCAGACTCATGCCCTTCGCCTGCATCATTGCGAACAGGGTGTTGAGGACAGAGATCACATCGTTCATGACGCTGCTTCCTGGCGTTCAGCGCAGGCCACCGGCAACCCGCGCCATTGCCAGCACCGTGGCCAGTGGCACGGCGAGCCAGCCGGCCGCGAAGACCTGTGGGCTGTCCGCCTGCACGATCAGCAGTCCGGTCAGCAGCGACAGCCGGATGCTCCGCGTGATCCGCCGGTCAAAGCGCCACATTTCGTTGCGCTCGTCGTCGATGCTCAGGCCGTGCTCGCGATACGCACGGATGCCCTTGAGCACGACGCGCAGTTCGGCCGGTGTCATGCAGAGGGAACGGATCATCCGGCGCAACAGCATCGTCGCCTCCGGGCTACTGGTCCTGCAGCAGGTCAAAGTCAGGCGCACCCTGCGTTGTCTGCTGCTCCTGCTGGTTGGTTTGCCCCATCGCCGCGGCGCGCGCGGCAGCGAGTTGCGCGGCATTACCTTGGGCCTGCGCCTGGGAGACGCGGTCCTGCATTTGCTGCGCGACCTGACGCTGCATCAAGGCATGCAGGTCGACCATTTCGCCAGCCAGGACGTTGGATTGCTGGTTCAGTATCTGCAGGCCCTGCACGGTGCCGGTGACATCCGGAATCTGCGACTGAATCTGTTGCAGGTTCTGCGCGCGCCCGGCGAGCGCGTCGAGGTTCTGCATGTCCTGCGTAAGCTGCTGCTGATAGATGCCTCTGCGCGTCGAGGCAAGCGACGTGTAGGCCGACAGCCACTGCGCGGGTGACATGCCGGTTGTGTTCATCTCCGACAGGCTGCGCCCGAAGAGGCCGCTCGTGGCGTTCGCCGCCTGCTGCAACTGCGTGATTGCCGTGAACAGCGACTGGAAGTTCGAAATCTGCGTGCGGTAGGGGGCGATCGTCTGGTCGATGAGGGAGGCCGGTACCTGTTTCAGGTTCTGGACCATTGTCACGTACTGCTGCAGGCGCGTGATCTGCGCCTGGACATTCTGCTCCACCATCTGTGCTTGCTGGGCCACCGACGAGACAAGCTCCGCATGGTTCAGGAGTTGCGTGATCTCCGTGGCGCCGCCGGTCATGCCGCCACCAGCCCGGGCGGTGCTGATGGACAAAAGCACGCCGACGGCGAGCAAAGCGCGAGCGCGCCAGAGCAGGGTGTCACGCATGATCGACTTCAGGATGGGCATCAGGAGCGACCGCAGGAACCGGATCGCCGCGCGCCTGCGCTGTCGCTTCCTCGATGTAACGCTCCTTCCAGTCCGGAAACGTGGCGAGTCCCATCAGTAACAGCGTCACGATCAGCGTGGCCTTGCGTCCGATGCGACCGATACGCCCTTGCTGCGCGATCCCGCGCGGGCGGGCACACCGCCGAGAATACCGCCGCTCGGCCGCTTCGTTCAGCCGTCTGAAGTGGCCGGCTTGACCGCGTTCCTGCTCGGACCGGATGGCGGATCGATCACCGGTCAACAGATCGTGGTTTGCGGCGGAGCGTCGCTGTAACGTGCTAGATCGCCCCGTAGGATGGTCAACACCGCGGCGATCAAAAAATACGACGAGCTCAAGCACAGTGGTGACGAGACCGACGCGCGCTACCTAGCCCGTCTGCTACGCCTGGGCATCCTTCCTACCGGCGCCAACCTGCCGGCGAAGCACCGTGAGGTGCGCGGCCTGGCCCGCAAACGCATGTCACTGGCGCGCAGCGGTACCAGCCATATCCTCGCCGTCGAGAACACAACGGCGCGTCGGTCCGGCTTGCGAATCACGAGCAATCAGGTCAAGCATCCGGACCGGGCCCTTATCGACTAGCTGCATCTCCCCGACGACATAGCGCTCGCGGCCCGCGCGAACGTTGCGGTCATCACGATGCTCTCCGCACAGATCGCCATCATGGAAAAGCGTCTTCAGGAAAAGTTTGCGCTACGCGCGGACTACGCGCTCCTGACCGCGGTTCGCGGCATTGGGCAGACGCTTGTCACCATGATGGGTTGTTCGCGTGTTGCACAGTGCCTCAACCACCCAAACATTGATCGGTGGCTGCCAGCGATGGTCTCGGTATCAGAGGCCCCAGGGCCTTCAGATTCGGTAGTGACTCATCCTTGACATGAATCAATGGCGGTGAGACAGGAAGCCACAGATTTGCCCCAGGTAGCGATGTAGCATTAATTCATCGCTACCCGGCACCCAAAGTTCGGTTAGATCGTCATTCCGGGCGAAGCGGACGCGTGTTCGAAATCGTTAATCGTTGGCTTTAGGAATCCAGATGCTATCCGTCACCGCTGTCCTGATCAGTTTGGCTCCCATGTGGGCAATTTTGCTCGCCGTATCCTGCGCATCCGCATACTTGCTCTTTTGGCGTAAGGCGATCAAATAATCCCGGCCTTCGGGCGTATCGAAAGCCGAAGAGCATGATCGAGGTTGCCGGGCAAGCTCGCCTTGTGATGTGCAGCCTCAAACGTCTGCCATAACTGGTGGGTGTCGCTCGCCATGCCATAGCCGGCGTCAAACGCCTCGGGCACGTAAAAGCGTGTGAAGCTCCAGGCAGTGCCTTCCGGGTAGATGTGTCAGTTTGTCGGTCATCGTCGAGATTCCTGTCGAGGGCGCTACCTTGACGAAGTGGTGGTAGCGCGGGGGGCGATGGCGAGCAGCTCAGCCCTGCCAGTGCGAGCAACGGATGACGCTGCAGAAGTTGCCGCGGTGGAAGTGCGGCTCCTTGTCGGCGATCACGTCGGCCTTAACGTTGCCGAAGGTAGTGTCCGGCTTGTGCTTGATGCCGTCATAGAACGCCTGGATGATGTCTTCCTTGAACTGAGTCGTGCGTGGGAAAGCACGAACGACGGCCTCGCGTTCTGCGTCCGGGTATTGGTTGTAGGTGAGGCCAAGCACGTCCATCTCGACGCCAGCGGTCACGAGGGCGACGACGGGGTGCATGTGCTGCGGCACGCCGGGCGTGGTGTGGAGCGCGATCGCGGTCCACACCGTGTAAGCGTCCTCTTCCGAGATTCCGTGGCTCCTGAGGAAGGCGCGGGCGGCGTACGCGCCGTCGACCTCAAAGCGCTCGTCCTTGCTGCTATGGCTCGGCATAAGCCCGATGTCGTGGAACATTGCGCCGGCATAGAGAAGCTCGCGGTCGAACTTCAGGCCGCGCTTCACGCCGGCCAAAGCGCCGAAATGATAGACGCGGCTCGAATGGTTGAAGAGCAGTTGCGTCTCGGTGTCGCGAATGTACTCAGTGATGGCACGCGCCAGCTTCGAATCGGGAATGGCGGCCTCGCGGATGACGGACATAGGGTTCTTCCTTCGGTGGGTTAGATTTATCAAGGATAGGACCGTGATAGCATGTCTTCAATAGGCGTAACACGTCGATTCAGGACATTTAAAGATTAAGGCGGCCATCGATGCGCAGTAAGGTCAAAACGATCGTGGTTATGGCGCTGCCAGGTGTGCAGCTACTCGATGTATCCGGTCCGCTGGACGTCTTCGCCGAAGCGAACGTGCAGGCCGGGCGTGAGGTGTATCGACTGCTCGTCGCAGCGGGCGGGCCCGGTCCGATTCGCAGCTCATCCGGAGTCCGGTTGATGGCCGACCGAATCATCGACCGTGACATGGACGAAACTATCGACACACTTCTCGTCGCCGGCTGCCCGAACGCGGCTGAGGTACCGGCTCGCAGCGTGGTGGTCGACTGGCTTAGGCAACGCGCTCCAAAGGCGAGGCGCTTCGGGTCCGTGTGCAGCGGGGCGTTCTTTCTTGCAGCAGCAGGGTTGCTGAGTGGCAAACGGGTCACGACTCACTGGGCGGTTGCCGAGCGGCTCGCCCAACAGTTCCCAGACGTGACGGTCGACGAGGACGCGATTCAGGTCAGGGACGGGCCGCTGCGTACCGCTGCGGGCGTGACAGCCGGCCTCGACCTGGCACTTTCTTTGGTGGAGGAAGATCTCGGGCGTGAGATCGCCCTCAAAGTCGCAGGCCAACTCGTCATGTTCTTCAAGCGGCCCGGCGGCCAACTGCAGTTCAGCCGCAAGAGCGAAGCCGCACCTGCAGGCCGAGCGGCGTTGCAGGAGCTTCAGCGCTGGGTCGCTGCCAATCCCGAGCTTGACCACAGCGTCGCAAGCCTCGCCGAGCGCATGAACCTCAGTCGGCGGCACTTTTCGCGGCTCTTTCGCAGCGAGATAGGCATCACGCCCGCAAACTGGGTTGAGGAGGCACGGGTGAACGCGGCGCGTCGCTTGCTGGAGCAAGGGCAAGCAGCACCGAAGCAGGTCGCTGCGTGTTGCGGGTTCGCCGATGCAGATGTGTTTCGGCGGGCATTTTCGCGACGCGTAGGCGTGACGCCAGCGGAATACCGCAAACGGTTCGCGACGTTCGTGCCTCAGCAATAACCGGGCGCAGGATCTGCAGCGGATGCCTTCTTTGCTCCATTCAACCGACAGGCAACGAACCAGATTGGCAACGCCGGCGTTTGCCGAACAAACGATTGTTCAATCTGTTTGAGCGATTCTCCGATTCTCCGCGAGGGTAGCGTACCAGCGCTTGCGTCCGCGCTTCAAAAGCGCGCCGCGCCTGATGATCGATCCGGTGTAGGCAACCGTCGGCCATGCAGCGAGATCAATAGCCTGAAACTCCGGCCTGCGGTGGTTCATGGGTTCGTCTCCGCAGTGGTAAACGAAGTGAGCAGTGATAGCGCCTGCGTATGCAGATCCGGCGCATTGAGCCGGCCGGCATACAACATGCGGAATACGGCTGTGCGGACGAGAACCGGGTCCCCATGGAGACATTCCGCTCGATCTCAACAAGCAACGTCCGGGGACGAACCAGAAAGCGCTCGATCGCACGCTGCAAGGACGGCGAAACAAGGTTCTTGTTCGCCACGATGCACGCCAGCATGCGCTGCCAGTTGTCGATCCACACCCGCGCAGCTGCGAGGGCAGCCGGCGACACTTTCCGGATGGGCAGTGCTGCTCCATCGAGATGACGATGGGATGTGCTTGCTTGTCCGCCATCAATCGTATCACCAGGGATAGTTAACGTTTGGCGGTCAACGTAACGCACCCAAAAGTCGGCAAGACGCTCCTTCCCGCTAACATTCACACAACCGGGCCGCTCGAAGACGATCACCGCAGGAGATCCGCCTCGAACAGAATCCACTGCTCAAGCAGGTCGCGTCTGTAGGACGTCAGCCGTCGCGGCAGCTTCGGACTGAAGCTGGCGCGACGGTGTGCGCCGCGCGGGCGAGCAAGCGCGACCGGCTCTGCGATGCGCAGAGAATTTTCCATAAGTTCAAGGGTCTTACGGACGGGCTTCGAAGTATATGACGCGAAGTGACAAATTTAACGCGGATTTTGCGAATTGCCGGTTTTATTTCGTTCGGACTGCAAGCAAAGCAGTCACTACTGCGGTTCCTCCGCCCGAATTATCAACGTACGGACGGTGGCACATTTAATGCGGTCTACGGTCCGAGAGGAGGCGAGATTAGGCGGGATGTGTGAGAGTGCGGGAAACGGCTGACCGCCGCTTTTGGGGCGACGCGTGGAAGGAATCGCCATCGACTTCGCTGATTCCTTCGAATAGTTTCCGAACGGTGTCCGAGTCGCTACTCGGGGCTTTTTAACGCCCACCGATCCGGCAATATCACCATGAACCCAGATACGGCCTCATGTAGTCGGACTGCCTGGAGTGTTCACGCAAAAAGGCCGGCACTTCGATATGCCTGGACCGTATCGTCGAACACCGACACGTCGCCGCGTCCACGAGCGACCAGTTGAGCGCCTTCAATAGCCGCGAAAATTGCAAGTGCCTGGCGCTTGATAGACTCGGCATCCCTTCCGTCTTCCCTGAAAGACAGAACCTTACAAAGCCAGTCAACGTTCACCTCTGTGAAGCGATCGACTTCTACCCGGACGTCGGCGGGAAGGTCATGATGCTCTGCCGCCATGATGCCGCAAAGACACATTCGATTGTCTTGCACGAGTGCTGAACGAAAGATGCTCGCATAGCGCTCCAGCGTCAGCTGCTCGTTATCGAACCTTTCGAGCAGGTCATGCAGTAAAGTGACCGCTTCCTCCGTGTACTGGCGCGCTAAAGCCGCGCCTAGATCACCCTTTGTAGGAAAGTGGTGATGCACGCCTGCGCTCTTGATGCCGACCTCTTTGGCGATATCCCTGAAACTCAGTGCGTTGTATCCACGCGCCTGCACCATACGTCGAGCGGCGGCAAGGATGCGCTGTTTGGTGTCCGTTGTCATTTGAAGACTATAACACGCTACCTATCGATAAGTAAGTGTTGACAAGGACAGGGCGCCTCGATAAAGTCGTGTCACCTACCTATCGATAGGTAATGACCCTTTTTGAGGCCGACCATGAAAATTTTCGACATTCCAGGTTTTCCCAACCCGCTTCGCATTCGGATCGTGCTGGCGGAGAAAAATCTCGCTTCCCAGGTTGAGTTCATCAAAGTTGATCTCCCCGCTGCGGAACACAGGCAAGCCGCTTTCCTCGCCATCAACCCCACCGGGACTGTGCCTGTTTTGCAGTTGGATGACGGAACGTACATCTCGGAGTGCACGGCCATCACTGAGTATCTTGACACTCTTGACGGCAATCCGGTGCTGACGGGCAAGTCGCCCAAAGAGAAGGCGTTGGTTCATATGATGCAGAAGCGGGCTGAGTCAGAACTGATCGATGCGGTAGGGATCTACTTTCACCATGCGACACCCGGTCTTGGACCGGCGCTTCAGGCGTTCAAGAGCCCTGATTGGGAGGGCCGCCGAGAATGGGGTGAACGCTCACGCGACAAGGCTATTGCCGGGATGCGCTACTTTGACAAGGTGGTCGCGGCCCAACCGTACGTTGCAGGCGAATTCTTCTCAATGGCGGATATCACAGTTTGGGCGGGACTTGTCTTCGCTGGTTTTGCAAACATTCCGGTCCCCGAGGATTGCACCGCGCTGCTCAATTGGCGGCAGACGGTTGACGAGCGCTCTTCCGTCAAGAATCCGGCGTAAGCAGCGTTCCTCCGCAAAACCACGCCGGTTCTCGGAACGCAGTACGAACATTTTTTAATGTGTTGAATTCAGGAGTGCTGAAGTGCGAAAAACGATGAAAATCGCGACGGTCAAAGCGGGGGTGCTAGTACTTGCTACAGCTGCCGCTTTCGCAACTACGCCATCTAATGCAGCAGGGGAAGGGCAGAACCTGCGCGCCGTCTACACGCATCAGACAGCGCCGACGAGGTTTATCGATGCAAACGGTACGAAGCTCGCCTATCGGCGTTTCGGAAAACCCGGCAATGTGCCGCTGGTCTTTTTCCAGCATTTTGTTGGCAACATGGACAACTGGGATCCTGCGGTCATCGACGGTTTTGCTAAAAATCGAGAGGTAATTCTGTTCGACAACGCAGGCGTCGCCAGTTCAGAGGGAGAAGTTCCCAGCACTGTCGAGGGGATGGCACGACATGCCATCGACTTGCTTCACGCACTCAACATCAAAAGGGCTGATCTTCTCGGATTCTCTCTGGGAAGTCTCGTCGTACAGGAAGTTGCCGTTGAGCGCCCTGAAGTTGTTCGACATCTGGTGTTGGTGGGGAGTGGACCTCGCGGCGGGGCTGGAATGGCCACGCTTACGCCAGAGTTCCAGGAAATGATCAAGAAGGACAGCGGAAACAACGATCAACTGCTGCTCGATGTGTTCTTCACGCAATCAGACGCGAGTCGCGCTGCGGGGCGTGAATTCCTCAATCGCCTTCATGCTCGTTCGAGAGATCGTGACCCGGACGTGAATGATAAGGTCGCACCGGCGCAGGTAGCGGCGTTCGCGGCATGGGGCGCGCCTCACGCTGATGCGGATACATACCTGAAAAACATCAAGCAGCCTGTGCTCATCGTTGGCGGCAATCACGACATCGTTCACTATCCGGTGAATTCGTTTGCCTTGGAGGAGCAGCTGCCGAACGCTCAGCTGATTCTGTACCCTGACTCGAGTCATGGGGCGCAGTATCAGTATCCCAAGCGCTTCGTGGCCGATGTCACGGCCTTTCTCGATCGCGAAGACTAAAACCTTCATGCAGCAGCCGATGCGCGCTTCTGTTCGTCGTCTCATAGCTGGTAGCCACGGAGAAACCTCGCAGCGATAAGAGACGAGTTTGTCATCTCTCATGCGCGGGGATCCGTGGTCGTAGGCGGTAAATGAATGCCCTCTGCTACTCTGAAAGCCGGTTGACTACGCAACAAGCAGGCAGCCGCACTTAACTTGAACTGTCGATTAATTATGGGAGGAAACCCGATGCGCAACGTGGGAACCATGGTCAGCTTTTGCCGCCCGGACGGTCAAGCCGTTGAGGGCTATCTTGCTAATCCGGCGAAGTTGGAAGGCGCACCGGCAATCGTTGTGATCCAGGAGTGGTGGGGGCTGAACGCTCAGATCCGGGGCGTGGCGGACCGTCTGTCTCACGCGGGCTACATCGCGCTGGTACCCGACCTGTATAGAGGAAAGTCTACAGTCGAGGAGGAAGAGGCTCACCACTACATGGATAGTCTCGACTTTGCTGATGCGATCTCTCAGGACGTTCGCGGCGCCGTTCAATACCTGAGTACGTACACGCGAAATATCGGTGTAACCGGGTTTTGCATGGGTGGCGCATTGACGGTTCTTGCCCTCAGCGCTGTCCCCGAATTTACGGCTGGCGTTATTTGGTACGGATTCCCGCCACTGAATCGTTTGGACGCCTCTAGCATCAAAGCGCCGATCCAGGCGCACTGGGCCACTCAGGACGCGTTCTTTCCAGCCGCGAGTGTCGATGTGCTCGAGGGGAAGTTTACCCGCAGTGGGGTCTCGGCGGAATTCCATCGCTATCTTGCACATCATGCCTTTGCCAATGAAACCGCCGTAGGCGATGGGCGCATACCAGGTACACAATACGATCCGGTCTGGGCGCAACTCGCATGGGACCGCACACTGACCTTTTTTGGCCGCACGCTTTGGAAGGAGCCAGTCGCGGTGAGACGTACGTCATGAGCAATTGCGGTACTTCACGGCGCGATGCGACGCAGCGGCGAAAGGGCGTAACGCCGAGGCCATCGCCGAATACCGGCTAGCTGTGCTGCACGCCGTGGAAGGCGTGGAGAACGCGTTCATGGTGCTGTCGCAATCACAACTGAGGGCGTCGGAACTCGAAGCACTGGCGGGGTACCTCCAGCGTGCCCGCGACCTGTCGGAAAAAGCATATGAATCGGGCGCGATCACGCTCGCCGACGTGCTCGACGCGGATCATTCCCCGCTCCATCGGAGCAATTTGTGTCGCAAAGCTAGCGACGCGTTCTCGGGCCAGCACTCGGCGCTGGCATACCAGAAGATCTGGTGACGCGCTTTGACTTGACGCGCGAAGCGCAAGACCGATGGGCCGAGCGTTCGCAACAGCGCTTTACCGCGGCGCAGGCCAATCGCCTCTTCGACAAAGAGATCGTTGCGTTGCAGATTCCTTCGCGTTCGGGTGCGGTTACGTTCGCGCGCGATGAAGCCCCGCGGCGCGCCACAACTTTGGAGGCACTGTCGGGCCTCAGTCCCGCGTTTCGCCCGGACGGAACGATCACCGCGGGCAACGCGCCAGGACTCAATAGCGGTGGCGCGGCAACGATCGTGGCCTCACGGTCGTTCGCCGACGAACGCGGGTTGGATGCGCTGGTTCCTATTGCTGGCTTCGGCGTGGCGGCTGTAGCACCCGAGATGTTCGGCATCGGACCGGTACCGCCCGTCAGGCAGGCTGTCGAACGCGCGGGCTGGTCGTTGCATGAATTGGACAGGGTCGAAATCAACGAGGCCTTCGCGGCCGTGCCTCTCGCGATGATGAAAGAGCTTGGCTTGCCCGCAGATATCGTCGACGCCAATGGAGGTGCGATCGCGCACGGTCATCTACGTCGCTCCTGCTCATGCCAATTTCATTAGGCGAAGCGCTGATTGATGAGATTCGTTGCGTAGCTGGTTGGCTGGATGTGGTTGCCATGCAAGCGGAAAGTAGCAATGACGACAGAAGCATCGTACCTACCGCGATTATTTTGCGTGTGATCATTTTTCAGGTTGTCAGGGAAATGATATCTCTGGTCGCACTGCGTGAGCCTCTTGCGCAAGAGGGCGGGCGCGGCGAGCGTCAGTCCGCCGCGCTGATGCTTTCGCGACCAGTCAGAGCACGCCAGTGGCTCGTGCCGCGTCGAGAATTACCGCGGCCACCGCGGCAGGTTGAGACATCAGTGCTACATGGCTCGCGCCAGCAATCGACGTTATCTTCGCGCCGATCTCTTTTGCCTCGGCCCGCTGGAGCGCTGCTGGAATGATCTGGTCCTGGTCGCCATAGACCCACCACGACGGTTTGGACTTCCAGGCGGCCTGAGACACCTTATCGGTAAGGCAGCGCGCATTGAGCGGTCCCTGAGCGGTGGCGAGCACACTGGATGTGTCTTTCGGAAGATCCGGTGCGAAACTGCTCAGGTAGGTGTCAGTGTTCAGCGTAAGGAATCCAGCTTCGTCGGGTACCAGACCTGCCTGCCAGGCCGGCTTCGGGAATGGGCTCGTCAGGTCGGAGATCGACTGGTTGTCTCCGGGCGCGAATGCTGACACATAAACGAGACCTGCAACCTTGTTAATGCTGCCGGCTTGCGTAATGACCGCGCCTCCGTAGGAGTGTCCGACCAGAAGGACGGGCCCCTGCTGGGCATCGATGGCACGGGTAACGGTTGCGGCATCGTCGGCTAACGACGTGCGGGGAAGCTGAACAGTGACTACTTTCAGACCACGCGCCTGCAATACGCGCGTGATCGACGACCAGCTGGAGCCGTCGGCCCACGCGCCGTGTACCAGTACGACTGTTCCGGTGGTGCTCGCTGAGGAGCTGCCGCATGCCGCAACGGATGCAAGGGTGACGAGACCGAGCGATACGACAAGAGCGGCAAAGAGCCGCAGAATGTAAGACTTCATGATAGGAACGTTAAGACGCGAAGTGAGATTTGAATATCGCGCCCGTCTAGCGACAGAAAGTATCAGGGCGAGCGCGACGCCATCGCGAACGGTAACCGGCCTCAGGGGCGCTGCCTATTGCATGTCGTCCGGTTTCAATGACATTGCGTCCGAAAGATAAGCGAGAAGATTTCCATGGCCAATACGACTGTATGCCGCAGCGTGTTGCAATGTCGGCCGACAAAGGGTGGGCGACCGGAAAGTCGGCCGATGTCTGGAAGTGACCCCCCCACAAAAGCAAGTCTCCGACAGCATGGCGAGCCATTACACGAAGCGTTGACAAACGTGCAGTTGCACATGAGAATGCGAAACATGAACCCGCTAACTGGTCCCGATCTGTGTCACTGTCTGGCTGCGCGTCGCGCTGCGAGGTATGTGTCGCGTATTTACGATAGCCATCTGTCAGACGTCGGCATTTCGATCTCGCAATTTTCGATACTTGCGCTCATCGAAGAGCATCCAGGAATCGCGGTTGCCGATCTGGCGGACCTGATGGTCATGGAGCGGACCACGTTAGTACGTGCACTCAGACCCCTGCGGGACGCAACGTGGTTGACGAGCGCTGCGGAAGGTCCAAAAGCGGCACTGACGTTCACGCTGTCCGCTGCGGGCAAGGCGAAGCTGTCGGAAGCTGAGCCGTGCTGGCGAGCAGCGCAGGCGGAGTTCGAAGCTGGCTTCGGTCGCAAACAGGCGACTGCGCTGCGAGCAGGTCTGTTGAGCGTCGTTTTTGCGACCTGAAAATTTTTTTGAGTTTATATGTGTAATTGCACATTATGGCCTACCTCATTCCGATAAATATTCTTCTTTAAAGGATCTTGCATGACAGCCTTTCCCTCCGTCCAAAATACGAGCACGGTCAGCGCCGAAGACCGCGTCAGCGCAGTCGATTTCGTCAATCGCGTCAACTGGTTCTTCGAGACATGGGACGTCGAAGCCATGATCGAGGCGTTCCTGCCCGACGCCGTCGCGTACCACTTTCACGGAACGATTAGTGGACACGCCGAAATCCGACACTTCTTCGAGCACGACTATCCGTACCTGATACCGGGCGTGAGCCGTCACGCCACGAATCATATCGTCGATGCGGACGAAGACGGCGTTGTCGTGCGATACCAGAATCTGCTGGTTCGCCATGCAGCGCCTGAGGATGCGACGAAACTGGGTGCCGGTCAGGTGATGCACAGCGATAGCGGACTGCCCGCGATCTGGCTGTATTCGCCGATGCGTGATCGTCTGCGCAAGACGGCAAGGGGATGGAGGATTTACGAGCGCTATATTGGTGGCTCGACCACCAACCGTGCGCTGACGCCTGCCGACACGTCGGCAACTGCGGCGGCCCCGTATCTCCCGAAACTTGAAGGGGTGTGATCGTGCGATATCGTCTCTTTGGTCAACATACTGGGCTGCGGGTATCCGAGTTGGTGCTCGGTACTGCGAATTTCGGCGGCCGGTGGGGGTACGGATCAGATATCGACGCCGCGCGCGAGATCGTTGACCGTTACGCGGACGCGGGCGGTAACTTTCTGGATTGCGCCGACGTGTATCAGTTTGGGGAGTCCGAGGAGTTTCTCGGTAAGCTCCTCCCGGGCCGTCGCGATAACTTCGTGATTGCGACCAAGTACACTCAGGCAGCGGCGCCCAACATGGGTGCTTTGGCGACGGGCAATAGCCGGCTCGCGATGCGCCTGTCTGTTGAGGCGAGCCTCAAGCGTCTCAAGAGCGATCGCATCGACCTCTACTGGGTGCACTTTTCCGATGGCATCACGCCAACGGACGAGATCATGCGAGGCCTGGACGACCTCGTGCGCAGCGGCAAGGTGCTCTATATCGGATTGTCCGACTTCCCTGCGTGGCGCGTCGCGCGGGCGGCAACGATCGCCGAGTTGCGCGGCTGGGCACGAGTCGCCGGCTTGCAGTTCGAGCACAGCCTGGTCGAGCGTACAGCCGAGCACGAACTGATGCCGGCAGGCAAGGCCCTTGGACTGGGGATGGTGGCATGGTCGCCGCTCGGTGGTGGATTGCTTTCGGGCAAGTACCGTCGGGGCGAGAAAGGGCGCCTTGAAGCACTGGGCGGTGCGGTATTCCAGCAGGAAAATTCCGGCCAGCGTATGGCCATCGTCGATGCCACCCTTGCGGTTGCGACCGAGCTTGGGGTCACGCCATCCGAAGTGGCAGTAGCGTGGGTCTTGCTAAAGGGTTCACTGCCGATCATTGGACCTCGGACGAGCGAACAGTTATCAGCATACCTTGGCGCTTCAAAGCTCACGCTTGCGCAGCATCACGTCGAGCGGCTGGATCGTGCCAGCGCATTGGCTCCGATCTTTCCGCAGTCGATGATCGATGCGCCAGCGTACCGGCAAGCTGCGGCCGGAGGCCAGTACGAGCGCATCGTCATGCCCGAAACGCCGGCTCCCTGACAATGTCCGCCGACGTTACCCTGTACGGCGCGAAGACGGGTAACTGTCTTCGCGTGGCGATTGCGCTGGAGGAACTCGCGATCGCTCACCAGGTCGTGAAGCTCGATCTTCGGGCGGGGGAGCAGCGCACACCAGATTTCCTTTCACTGAATCCGGGTGGAAAAGTGCCGGTGCTGCGAGTTCGCTCGTCGGCGGCGCCTCCGCTTGTTCTCGCGCAGTCCAATGCGATTCTTCTTTACCTTGCCCGACGAGCGGGAGGCAGGTTGTTACCGCCCGAAACGGATGCATCGGCGCCCTTTGCACTCGAGCGATTCTTTTTTTTCGTGACTGACGTGATCGCGCCCAGTCATGCATCCTTCTTTCTGAAGAACGAAGGATGCGAAGAGGGGCGAAGATTGATGGAACGGCGCTGTCTTAATGTACTCCTTGCAAGCGAGATGTTTCTGGAAAACGCACCATTCATGGCGGGGCAGTCATTCACGCTCGCAGACATCGCGGCTGTCAGCATAGTGGCCGCGTTGTCGTCGTCGATCGACTGGGCGCAGTATCCGCTTCTTCAGCGATGGTTCGCTGGCGTGATGGTGCGGCCCAGCGTAGAGCGTGGCATGATCGCTTTCGACTGAAGCTCAGCGTGACGGCATGCCCTGATCCGGATCCGCACCATGACGTACGGCGCCGGGTGAATATCCGAAACGCGCCTTGAAGGCCCGTGAGAACGAGGAGTCCGACTGGTAACCGGCAACAGACGCTGCCTCGCTGATTCGCACGCCGCTGTTGCGCAGCAGATCCGCGGCAAGGCTCAGGCGCCACCGTGCGAGATACCTGAGCGGCGGCTCGCCGACAATCTCCGTGAATCGGTCCGCAAAGTGCGACCGGGACATGGTCGCAATCTTCGCGAGCGCCCCAAGTTTCCATTCACGCGCGGGATCCTCATGCATGGCCGCCAGTGCACGCCCAAGTCGTGCGTCGCCGAGGCCCCGGAGCCATCCGCTATGAGCGGGACTCTTCGCCACCCACTCGCGCAAGCTCCGTATCACCAGCAGATCGATCAGGCGCGAGATCATGAGCGCAGCGCCTGGCGACGGCTCGCTCGCTTCCAGCCGCACGAACCGCAGGATCGCGTGTTGCCATTCCGGTGTACCCGATGCGTCGGCCCGGAGGTGAATGACATCTGGGAGACCCCCAATCAATGAGCCGGCGGATGCCGATTCGAATACGAACGAGCCCGTCAGGACGCGAAAGGGCTTTTCGGCGAAGCTGCGACATTCATCGGGTCGCGAGGGTGATCCGGGCAGAGAGTCAAGCGCATGGATTGCGGAGAGAACGTGCGCACATCCTTTAGGTAGCAAAACAAGATCACCGGCGACTAACGTCGCCGTATCGATAGCGATCGCGTCGAGCCGGAAGGCGCCGTCCTGAATAAAGTGAAAGCGGGCGCGTCCGGCATCAAAGGGCTTGCGTTGCGCCTCGGCAGTCTCGTATACCTCGATTGATTCGCCTCGTAGCCGTATCAGATCCAGAACGTCGGAAAGCACATCTTGCCGGGACAGCCTGTGTGCACGCGATTGCTCATGAATGGATCGCCTCATCGCGTCGTCGCCGATCATGTCTTGCGCCTTAAAAAAAAGCGCACTTCGGGGAACGTGCGCCGCGACAAAAGAAGGACCGGTATGGAGGAGCGCTCCTTCATGCCGCAAAAAGACCAAACGCAATCACCCACGATGGCCCCGAAAGCGGTTTCACGCGCACAGTGGTTAAAAGCTTGCACAGCATAGCGGATCGAACTCCTCGCATAAATCCGTCGATGATGAATAGACATGCTGGCAAGGGCGAACAATCTGGCGAAGCGTTGCTGGTTCTGAGATGCATCGGTCCAGGGTCGGTAGAGCTATTAGTTAGCGCCCTGAAAAGGCTTGACGTATTAGATTTCACATGTAATCTAACGCAAGTTAGAAGTTACCTCTAATCTAAATAGCCACGTTGTCCGGTCCGCGCAATCAGTTGGTGCGCCGATCGGTCGAGACGCCGTTTCGCGAAGAGGCGAACGACAACACTTTTCGAGGTGATTGAAGTTGGATACGAAAACAAGGCTGGAAGACGGCGGCACAGTTCATCGTGCGCGATATGGCACGGTGGGCCGGCGCGCCAGAACCTGGGCTGCCGCGGCCGCTGTGATCATGGTAAGCGGGGGCGGGTGGTTTCTCTACTCGCATGGTCGTGGTGATAGCGTCGCCAATGCGCGACCCCTGCCGCCCCACGAGGTAACGATCAGCCGCCCGCTGGTACGCGACCTCGACACCCGACTCGGATTTCTTGGCCAGTTCTCGGCAGTCGATCAGGTGGAACTGCGCGCACAGGTAGGCGGTACGCTCACAGGTATTCACTTCAGGGACGGCGACATCGTTCACAAGGGCGATCTGCTGTTCACCATCGATCCCGTGCCGTATGAGATTCGGCTCGCGCAGGCGACTGCCCTGCGCCGGACCGCTGAGGCGCGCCTGGTTCTGGCGAAGCAGGAGCTGGCGCGTGCGCAGGAACTGGAGCGCAATGATGCTGGCACGACGCAGAACGTCGAGCAGCGTACGTCCGAACTGAATGCTGCGCAAGCTGCACTGGACGATGCTGCGGCGCGGATCCGCGACACCCGCTTCGATCTGGATCGCTGCCGCATCACGGCGCCGTTTACCGGCCGCATTGGCAGGCATCTCGTTTCCACCGGTAACCTGATTGCAGGCAGCCGTGGCGCAACGAGCCCGACGACATTGCTCGCGACGCTCGTCTCGCTCGATCCGGTCTACCTCGACTTCGACATGAGCGAGGCGGACTTCCAGTCGTTTTCGCAGTATCGCGGCGACACCAAAGGACCGATTGCAAATCGCGTCGAACTCGCGGCGGGCGATTCGACGACCTACACACGGCAAGGCACGCTCGATTTCGTCGACAACGTGCTGGACCGTTCCAGCGGCACGATCCACGCTCGAGCGACGGTGTCCAATGCCGACCTGCGCTTTATACCTGGCGAGTTCTCGCGCGTGCGTCTCGCGGTGGCACATCCCGCACCGACGTTGCTCGTGCCGGACGCATCCGTTTTGCCAGACCAGTCCGAATACCTCGTGATGACGGTTAGCACTGACGGAACGGTTGTGGCAAAGCATGTCGAGGTCGGCGAGATACGAGGGGGGTTGCGCGTGATCCGCTCGGGCCTGTCTCGGGACGATCGCGTGATCGTCGACGGTTTGCCCTTTGCGGCGCCCGGAACGAAAGTGGCGACGCGCGATGGTGCGATCCGCTATGAGCCTAAACAGAACTAGCGGACAGTGAAGCCATGCGTATTGCCCATTTCTTTATCGACAGGCCGCGCTTCGCGACGGTGGTCAGTGCCTTTCTGACGCTAATCGGCCTGGGCGCGATGTTCGTGCTTCCCGTCGCACAGTACCCGGAGATCGTTCCACCGACTGTGCAGGTGACCACATCCTATCCGGGTGCGTCGGCCGAAACGATTGCGCGAACAGTGGCCACGCCGCTGGAGCAGCAGATCAACGGCGTCGAGAACATGCTCTACATGAGCAGCCAGTCCACGGGAGACGGCCGGTTGACGGTCACGGTTACCTTTCGTATCGGCACTGACCTGAACGTCGCGCAGATGCTCACACAGAATCGGGTTCAGGATGCGTTACCGCGCCTGCCCGAAGACGTCCAGCGCCTTGGCGTTCAGGTGAGGAAGTCGACACCTAGCATATTGCTGGCTGTTCACCTGTACTCACCTGACAGAACGCACGACACACTTTATCTCTCGAACTACGCGACGTTGCACGTGAAGGACACGCTAGCGCGTCTGCAAGGCGTCGGCGACGTGCAGTTCCAGGGTGCCCGTGAGTACGCAATGCGTATCTGGATCGACCCCGACAAGGTCGCAGCCAACAATCTGAATGCGAGTGAAGTGCTCACAGCACTACGCGCGCAGAACCTGCAGGTATCGGCTGGTGTCCTGAACCAGCCGCCCACGGCGGGCAGCGATGCGTACCAGATAAACGTAGAGGCGCTCGGCCGGCTGTCTACGCCACAGCAATTTTCCGACGTGGTCGTCAAGTCCGACGCACAGGGCCGCGTGACGCGGATACGCGATATCGGTCGTGTCGAGGTGGGCGCCGCGGACTATGGTTCAACCGCTTTCATGGACCGTGACAACGCTTCAACATTGCTAATCTATGCGGAGCCCGGTGCGAACTCGCTTGCTGTCGAGCAGCAGGTTTTGTCCGCGATGCGCGGGCTAAAGAATGAGTTCCCCGCAGGAATGGATTACAAAATCATCTACGACCCGACCATCTTTATCGGCAAATCCGTCGACGAGGTGATTGTCACGATATTCGTCGCAATCCTGCTTGTTGTTGGCGTCGTCTTTCTTTTCCTGCAGAACTGGAGGGCCACGATTATCCCGGTCGTTGCAATTCCGGTCTCCCTGCTTGGGTCGTTCATCGTCCTCGCCACCTTCGGAATATCGCTAAACAACCTGTCTCTGTTTGGCCTCGTGCTGGCGGTCGGCATTGTCGTTGACGATGCAATCGTCGTAGTCGAGAACGTCGAGCGCAACATGCGCTCTGGCATGTCGCCGGCTGAGGCGGCTCACCGGACGATGGACGAAGTGGGCGCGGCACTGCTGTCGATTGCGCTGACGCTATGTGCCGTCTTCATCCCGTCTGCCTTCCTCAGCGGGATTTCGGGGCTGTTCTTTCGCCAGTTTGCGGTGACGATCGCAGCATCGACTGTCATATCCTGCTTTGTGTCGCTCACTCTGAGTCCCGCCCTCTGCGCGGTGCTCTTCAAGTCGCATGAGCCGCATATCGCGTTGCACGCGGGCCTCGCGCAGCGTCTGCTACATGCGGGCTTCGATCGCTTCAACAGGGGATTTGACAGATTGTCGTTCGGGTACGGAAACGTCACACGTCGTCTCGTTCGTGGACTCACCGTCGTTCTCGCAATATACGTAGTGCTGATAGGGGTTACGGGTCTTGAGTTTTCGCGTACGCCAACCGGCTTTATTCCGGAACAGGATCAGGGTTATCTGATTACCGTGGTTCAACTCCCGCCGGGCGCGTCACTTGACCGTACCGAGAAAGTGGTCCGAAATGCCATTGACATTATCCTGACGACGCGCGGGATTGAACACGTTGCCCCGTTCGTTGGGCTTGACGCGACAACGTTGACCGTGGCGTCGAACTCAGGAACGATTTTTTCGGGGTTGCCGTCGCTCTACAACCACGAGATTCCGGGCGTGACGGCGAACACTGTGCTGGCCGACCTGCGCAAACGCCTCTCCGTCATCAAGGACGCTTATGTGCTGACCATTCCGCCGCCTCCTGTACAGGGTCTTGGGAATTCGGGCGGGTTCAAGATGATGCTGGAGGACCGCGCAGGACTCGGGTCTGAGGCGCTTGTGCATGCGGCGAATGCCCTTGTTGCTGCCGCCAACAGGGATCCGAGCTTTGCTGGAGTCTTTACCCTGTTCAATGCGGGGTCGCCATCGGTTTTCGCGAATATTGATCGTGTAAGGGCTGAAAAGGTCGGGCTCACACCCACGGATGTGTTTTCCGCCCTGCAGGTCTATCTCGGTTCACAGTACGTGAACGACTTCAACTATCTCGGCAGAACTTATCAGGTCATTGTTCAGGCTGACGGGCAATTCCGGCATACCCCGCAGGACATTACGCGTCTGAAGGCGCGAAACCAGTTCGGTGAGATGGTGCCAATCGGCACGGTGGCGCAAATGGAGAACCGTACGATTCCCTATCGCGTGCCTCGCTACAACCTGTACCCTGCCGCAGAGGTTCAGGGTGTCGCAGCGCCAGGCATTGCCACCGGTACAGCACTCCATCGCATGGAAGAGCTTGCCCATCAGGTGCTGCCGCAGGGTATCAGTTTCGAATGGACGGACCTGGCTTACCAGCAGCAGCAACACGGCACCCCGACGCTCCTGGTATTCGGAGCAGCTGCGCTCTTCGTGTTTCTCGTTCTCGTCGCGCAGTATGAGAGCTGGAAGCTACCGCTTGCGATCGTCCTGATCGTACCGATGTGTATTCTCGCGTCGGTCACTGGCCTGATCGCTCGCGGCATGCCCATCGATATCCTGGCGCAGATCGGCTTCGTCGTTCTCGTCGGACTGGCTGCGAAGAATGCAATCCTGATAGTCGAATTTGCGCGTCAGAAGGAGGGCGAGGGAACCACACCGGTTGACGCCGCGGTGCACGCTGCACGCACACGCCTGCGTCCCATTCTGATGACGTCGTTTGCCTTCATCCTGGGAGTCGCGCCGCTCGCGGTCGCCACAGGAGCCGGCGCTGAAATGCGCCAGTCCCTCGGAACGGCGGTGCTGGTCGGCATGCTGGGTGTGACGTGCTTCGGACTTCTGTTCACCCCTGCCTTCTATGTTTTCATTCGCAAATTTGGCCGCAAGGAGCGCACATGATCTTCACTACTGCCTTTGCTCGCAGACTAATGTGTGTTTCAGGTTCGCAGAGTGAAGCTGGCAATCTTCGACACCAGCCGCATGACGGCGCGCGATATCTGCCCGAGATCAGCGGAGTGAAAACGGCATGCCGGCGGCAGACGGCCGAAGGCATACCTCACACGGTCGTGCGCAAACCGTCACAAAGCCTGCTCCGTGTCATTTCCGCGGGCGTTGCGATTGCAACGGGCGTTGCAGGTTGTGCGGTGGGGCCAGAATATGCGGCACCGACTACGCAGCTTGTGCCGTTCCACAACCGGGTTGCGACAAGCACTCAGCAAGCGTCCAGGCCCGCTCCGCGCCTTGACATCTGGTGGGCCGGATTTGATGACCCGATGCTCGTAACCGTCGTTCAGCGTGCTCTTGCACAGAACCTGGACCTCGCGGCAGCGTTTGCCCGCGTTCAGCAGGCGAGGGCGGTCGCAGCGGGGGCGGGCGCGCAGCTTCTGCCAACGCTTGATTTCGACGCGACGGGCACCGCTGAACACCAGAGCCTGTTAAGTCCGGTCGGTACGATCGCGAGAACGTTTCCTGGCTACAGTCGCGATCAGCGCGAGTACAACGTTGGGGCTGCCGCGAGCTGGGAAATCGATCTGGCCGGCGGACTGCGTCGCAGCGCTGCTGCGGCGCGTGACGAAGTACAGGCGGCCGAGGCCGAGCAACTCGGCACGCGCATTACGGTGGCCGCCGACGCCGCCGATGCATACCTGCAGGTCAGAGGGTTCCAGACCCGGCTTGCGGTGGCGCAGGATCAGATTGGCACGGACGGACGCCTTCTTGAGCTTGTTCGGGTACGGCGTCGCGCCGGCGCGGCAGACGAGAGGGAGATTGCCCAGGCCGAGGCGCTGCTAAAGCAGGCAAGGTCTACCGTACCTACCCTGCGCACGTCGCTTGAGGCGCAACTGAACCGCCTGGATGTGCTCATGGGTGCGCAGCCGGGAACGTACGCGCATGAACTGTCCGTCTCCTCCACCATACCTGCGATCCCGAAAATTGACGATAACGACCAGCCACTGGACGTCCTGAGGCGTAGACCTGACATCATCGCGGCAGAGCGGCGAGTCGCTGCTTCAAGTGAACGGATCGGCGCGGCAATCTCGGGCTATTACCCGAAGATCTCCCTGTCTGGCGCGCTTGGCTTTGACAGCGTGAGCACCAATCACCTCTTTACCGCGGCAGCGTTTCAGCCGGTCGGTACTGGATCGCTTCGGTGGCGTCTGTTTGACTTCGGGAAGGTGGATGCGGAGGTTAAACAGGCGCGAGGCGCGAACGCGGAGGCGCTTGCACTGTATCGCCAGGCGGTGCTCAAGGCCGCTGAGGATGTTGAGAACGCATTCACAGCGCTTTCCCAGACAGAGGCTCGACGGCAGGAGTTGCAGGGCGAAGTGACATCACTGACGCGCGCCCGCGATTTGTCCGAACGCGCCTACAGAGCAGGAGCCATAACCCTCACAGACGTGCTGGACGCGGACCGTCAACTCCTCGTCGCGCGTGACAATCTGGACAGCTCACGCGCGGACGCGGCGCGCGCTGCGGTGGGGGCATTTCGTGCTCTGGGCGGCGGCTGGGACATCTCCCCGGACGCCCGGGTGGCATCGAATAGTTCGCCAGCGGCGGTTCCGGTCAGGTGAGAGGATTGGCCGTTGCCTTGTGTCCTCCGTGACCCGGGTGGTTGTCTGATACGGCGTCGAGTCGACGAGAAAAACGGTTACTGCAACGGCCTGCGTGTGCATCGGTTCAAATAGTTCGCGGTTGCTACGTGCTTATGGCGCTTCTCGACGGCACATGGCAGGAAATGAGACGATATGGACCGGTTTCAGTCAATGCAGGTGTTCGCCAAGGTGGTCGAGCTGAACAGCTTTTCCCGTGCGGCGGACGCGCTCCGTCTTCCGCGTTCGACGGTGTCAGTTGTCGTCAGGAAGCTGGAAGCACACTTGCGGATTCGTCTGATGCAGCGGACAACCCGGCGCCTTGGCCTTACTCTGGAAGGAGCGGAGTACTACAGGCATTGCAAACGGATCCTGGCCGAGATCAGGGAGTCGGAAGAGATGCTGGCTAGCGCTCAGAACGGACCGCGAGGTCGGCTTTCCGTTCAGTTGCCGATGGCGCTTGGAAGAATTGTTGTCTTGCCAGCCATCGACGACTTTCAAAAACGGTTCCCTGATCTGGAGCTGATGATCGGACTGGATGATCAATCCATTCACCCGCGCCATGAGAACCTCGACTGTACAATCCGCATGGGGGAACCTGAAGACCCAGGCGTCATCCAGCGCCGATTGTGTGATTTGGAGATAGTGACTGCTGGCAGCCCCGACTATCTTTTCCGTTACGGCGAACCTCAACGCGTGGAGGATCTCCAGCAACATCTGGCAGTGCAATGCCTCTCACACGCTACCGGAAGAGTCGCGAACTTCATGTTTGACATCAACGGTGATGCGGTCGAGGTCGGCTTGCCGGCTGTGCTTTCAATCAGCGACGCGGAGGCCTGTGCAATATGCAGTGCTCGTGGCATGGGGTTGATTCAGGCTCCGCGGTTCATACTTGCGCCGTACCTGAACTCAGGCGCACTCGTCGAAGTGCTGTCTCAGTGGCAGCCAAGGCCGATGCGGGTTGCTGCCGTATTTCCGCACCGCCGGCAGGTTGCACTTAAAGCACGCGTCTTTGTGGAGTGGGCGGCGGAGCTATTCGAAAAAAGTCCTTTACTTCTGGATAACCTTGATCTTGGGGATTCCTCTCCAAGTGGCTATCGCGTCGACGCAGACGCGCCCTTGATCAACTGATGGCGACCGGCTAGCGGAGAACGGGGTGCCCCGCGCTGGGTGGTGGATCCGTAGGGCGCGACACTTCGTATCACTCCCTACGCAATGAGT
The DNA here is from genome assembly GCF_049177125.1 of Paraburkholderia sp. DD10. Lineage (NCBI taxonomy): Bacteria > Pseudomonadati > Pseudomonadota > Betaproteobacteria > Burkholderiales > Burkholderiaceae > Paraburkholderia > Paraburkholderia sp. DD10. The sequence goes on from NZ_CP185392.1 coordinate 1,184,899, forward strand.
GCGTCTCCGACTTGCACCAACGAGCTAGATGTTATATCAAATCCAAATTCACGAAAGATCATTGAGGTCATGAGAAAATCCAGACAGGAGGCGGCCGAGACCCGCCAGCGCATCATCGAGGCGGCGTCCAGCCGGTTTCGGGAAAACGGCATAGACGGGACTGCCGTCGCCGATCTTATGTCGCAGGCGGGCCTGACACACGGCGGATTCTACAAACATTTCACATCGAAGGAACACGTAGTACTGGAGTCGCTGCAACTCGCCGCCGGTTCGCTGCGCGAATCGATGGAAGCGTCGCTGTCGCGTTCGACCGACGTCCGGGGTCTGAATGTCGCAATCAACGACTATCTTTCTCTGGAGCATCGGGACGATCCTGGCAGCGGCTGTCCCTTCGTCGCACTCGCAAGCGAGTTGGCACGCTCCAGCGACGAAGTGCGCGACGCGGCCACGGAGGGCATCGTGAACCTTGTCAACCTGATCGCAAGCCGTCTCACCGAACTGCCACCCGCTGCGGCAAGGAAGAAGGCGCTCGTCATGCTATCAACCATGATGGGCGCACTTACCATGGCGCGTATGGTGAACGACGAGCAGTTGTCGTCCTCCATCCTCCGGGAGGCCAAGAAAGCGCTGCTGCCATGATTTTTGTGGCAGCAGCCATGTTTACGACAGGCGGCGGCCAACTTCATCGGCAAGGACGACTTGGATCAGCGGTAAGTTGCGGCTATATCGCGTGTTACGACTGAACCGTGGCGGATCAGGGCGATGGCACGGGCAAGATGATTTCCGAGGCGATTTTCCATTGACCATCTAAATTCAGCCATTGGATGATCATGATAAATGGACGCGGAGATGGATCCTGGCCGCCGTAGTTGACGGCGATTTTCATCGGCGCATACGTTTGTGCGACTGTCGAAGAAATGCCCACGGCTTTTAGCTTTACCCAGTCAGGGAACAGGGTGAGTGTGCCGGCAGCATATATGTCCTGAAGCTTGTGAGCCACTGATTCAGATCCCCAAAAACCCGCCCAGCTTCCCTCCGCCGGATCGACGCTTTTGGCGACCAGCAGCGCTGAAGGTGAGTCCCAGAACATCTGCGCTATGGCCGTAGCGTCGTGCCGGTTTGCCGCCGACGTCAATTGCCTGAAGCGGTTCTTCACATCTTCAAGCGACCCATCGGGCAATGGGTGCGCAGAGCTAAGATTCACAGGAGCCACATCCGTTTCCGCGCCCTGCGTTGCCCCTACACACATCAACGCACCGGCGAGCGCGGCCGCGACGAGGTATATTTTTCTCATAAATAATCCTGGGATTGCGATCTTTCAGGGAGAACGTTCAGCGAGCGGGACCATGAGCTGACCTGCGCGAACGCCTTGGAGCAGCGCCACTGATCAGTACCTCGGATCAAGGACGATGACGCCTTGGGCCTCCCGGCGTTCGAGCATGGCGTGCGCATCGGCCGCGCGGCTGAGCGGGAGCGTAGCCGCAACCCTCGGTCGGATCAGTCCTTGTCCAATGCCGTCTTTCAGGAAGCGCAGACCACGCTGGATAAGGTCTGGGCGCTGAAAAAACGAGGGCAGATAGACTCCGGTCAGCGTTTGCGCTTTTGCCATCAACCGACGCGGCGCGAGAGGTTTGCCGGGGCCGCGCGTCGAACCGATGACAACACATCGGCCGAGCATGCCAAGGCAGGCGAAGTTCTCGTCGAAGACGTCGCCTCCGATTGTTTCGAGGATCACGTCGACGCCTTTCCCGTCGGTGAGGCTCAGGACCGATTGCGGCCAGTGTGGCGAGTCATACGCAATCGCATGGTCGGCGCCACGGCTCAGTACGAAGGCTCGGCGGCTGTCTGAGCTCGCGGTCCCGATTACCGTGGCCGCACCGAGTACTTTCGCAATCTGGACGGCGAGGTTGCCGACGCCGCCGGCTGCGCCATGGACCAGCAGGCTTTCGCCCGGGCGCAGCACGGTGCAAACCTGAAGAGCGAGAAATGCAGTTACGCCCTGACACGGCACGCTCGCCATGACGAAATCATCGGCATCGTCTTCGAGTTCAACGAGCATGTCAGCGCGAGCCACTGCACGTTGCGCGTAAGCGCCCTTCGACATCAGGGCCATCACCTTGCGCCCAACCAGGTGGTCGTGCGCCTCGGTGCCGGCATTCAGCACACGGCCGACCACTTGCAGCCCGCCGACTTGAGGTAGCGTCACGCCGCCGACCTGCGTCTCCGCCCGGTTATAGACACCCAAGCGCTCCCGAATATCCGGAAAATTGACACCGATAGCAGTGGTTTCGATCAACACTTCGCCCGCTCGCGGCTCGGGGTCGGGCAATCCGACGTACTCGAGGACTTCGGGGCCCCCGAATTTTCGATACTGAATGGCTTTCATTGAGAACTTCCTGTTTGATTAGATCATGCCTCGCCTGGGCGAGAGCGGATCGGGTCCGACTTCGCCCAGAGGGCAATGCCGAGTTGCCCTGACAGGGCGATGACGACCAGTGCTGTAGATAACATCGGCAACTGCGTAAGACGGATGCCCGCGGCAAGGGCGAGCCCGCCCAGCGCAGCGCCAGCAGCGCTACCGAGATAGTGCGCGGAGCTCTGTAATGCGACGACAACGCTTGCTTTATCCGGATGCAAAGTCAGCAATCTGTGTTGTTGTGGCGCCTGCGAGGACCACGCCGCGGCGCCCCACACACCAAACAGGGCGAGAGCCGCTACGGGATAGGGCAGCGCTGGTCCCAAGGTCCCGAAAACTGCGACCATCAGAATCTGTACGACGGACATCACCCATTCGGGGCGGCCGGTAGCGTCGATCAGCGCGCCGCAGAAGTAGATGCCGAGAACCCCGCCTACACTCCAGGCCCACAGATAGGGCAACGGGTCAGTGATGCCGCCGCTCGCGCGCAGCAGCGGTGCCACGAAGGTGTAAAGCCCGATTGATGCCGCAGATGTGACGAATGAAACAGCAATAGTTGCCGCGACACGTGGATCGACCAGTACTGCAACGCGTTGGCGAAGCGAAGGTGGTGTCGAGGCGGCGATTTCGGGCATGCGCGATACGACGCCCGTGAATGCGATTCCACCTAGCGCCACTATCAGCCACATCGCGCTTCTCCAGCCGAAACCCCCAGCGACAATGAGACCGCACGGTACGCCCACGGCGGTGCCCAGCGCGAGGCCGCCCACAACGAGGCCGAGTGCGCGGCCTCGTCGTTCCTGAGAAACCATGCTTGCAGCAGCACTGAAGGCGCTGGGACCATATAGGCCGGCGCCGACTCCTGCCGCCGCGCGCGACAGGAGCAGAACGGGGAAGCTTGTTGCGAGTGCGCTAAGGGTGTTCGCGAGCGTGAAAAGGACCAGCGCTGCGCCCAGCACGCGCCGCACGGGTTTGCCTGCCGTCAGTGCGCCAAACACCGGCGCTGCAACGGCATAACACGCAGTGAAGATTGTGACTGTTTGACCTGCCACGGAGGCAGAGACCGCGAAGGTGTTGGCGATGCCGGGCAGCAAGCCCGCCATGATGTACGCGTCGATGCCAAGCGCAAACGTGCCGAGGCATAAGGGAAGAATCCTGATCAACCTGGCTCCTCGGAAATCGTTAACTTCCATCGCTATCAATGGATGCCGCGAGATGCGGCGTATGCACGCGGCGCCGGCATCGCGATAAGATGTCAAGCGTCATGAAAAATAGCACTCGTACCGGAAGTCGGGAACCCGGAAAGCATTCACATCGCTTGTGAGAATTTGCACCAATGTTCGACTGGAATGACATGAGACATTTCATTGCCCTGGCGGAGGCGGGCACTCTGTCGGGTGCGGCGCGCAAGCTGCAGGTCGATCACGCGACGGTTGCGCGGCGTATCGCAGCGCTGGAGCACGCGCTGGGAGAAACGCTGGTGGACCGTCTTGCGAGACGTTGGCGTCTGACCGATGCGGGCCTCGACGTTGCGCGCGTCGCCGAGGGCATGCAGGCGCAGGCTCATGCATTGGAAAGGGCAGTACGAAGCCGTAAGACGGGAGCGCGGGCGAGAGTCACTGTCAGTGCACCGCCTGCTTTCGCGAGCGTCTTCCTCGCGCCACGTTTTGCCGAACTTGCTTCACGGCATCCAGAAATTGAACTGACGCTCCTGGGCACGCAGCCGATGATCTCGCTCAGTCGTCAGGAGGCGGATATTGCCGTCCGCCTGACTCAACCTACCGAGGCAAGTTATGTTTCCCGGAGAATCGGAAGCGTGACGTATGGGCTGTATGCAGCGCAGGGCTACATCAGCCGGCCATCCGACGAATGGCAGTTCATTGCTTATCACGCGGCACTCGATCACGTACCGGAGCAAGTATGGCTACTTGACTTCGCGGATGGCCGCCGCATCGGATTCAGGAGCAACGATCTGGTGAGCCAGCTTGCCGCGGCGCGCGGAGGTCTGGGGATTGCCGCGTTGCCTCATTTTTTTGCGGCAGACGATAAACGCGTAATCGCGCTGCCTGTGGGCGCAGAAAAACTGTCGCGTGATATCTATCTGATCGCCCACGTGGACATGCGACGGCAGGCGGCTGTGCGCCTTGTGATGGATTTCATTGCGGAGAAGTTCGTCAATGACTTTCACAATGGCGAGCAGTACAACGGATAGTTCGCTGCCGCCCGAGATGAAGACTGATTGCGAAAAGCAGCGGGTCATTCGGCCGCAAGTCAGACGGCGAGGTAGCGGCTCTTTGGGAATCGCTGATGGATAGCCGACACGGTATCTATCCGCCTCATACCGAAGCACAATGAGCAAGCGCAATGAATTGACCAGCGGCCAGGCCGGCCTATCGCGGTCAATGAGGGTAGCGAGCACTAGCGTCCGGCTGATCGAAGGCCGATGTCAAACGATGAAATCGACCACGCCACCGTCGACTCTGGGCGCAGCACCGGTCGTCGCTGATGCCTGCCTGGAGGCGACATAGACCACCATATTCGCAACCTCTTCTACCGTTGCGGGTCGCTGGATGATAGAGGTCGGTCGATAGGTCTTCACGAAGTCAATACCGACTTGCTCAAAGGACCCGTCGCCCGTGATTTGGTCCTTAAGCATTTCGCCCGCTCCCTCGGTAAAAGTCGGCCCGGGCAGGACCGAATTCACTGTCACGCCGATGCCTGCCATACGCTTCGCGAGGCCGCGAGCGAGAGCCACGTCCGCCGTTTTGCTAATGCCATAGTGAATCATCTCTACGGGGACGTTGAATGCGGATTCCGAACCCAGGAAGACGAGACGACCCCACGCCTTTTCTGCCATCCTTGGCAAATAAGCACGGGCGAGTCGCATACCCGCCATGACGTTTATCTGCCAGTGACGATCCCAGATCTCGTCATCGGTATCAAAAAAATCTTTCGGTTGAAAAATCCCGAGGTTGCTTACGACGATGTCTGGTTCGACCTCGGCTTCGATCAGGCCATGACAACCGTCGGCGGTGGCGAGATCGAAGGCATGACCCCGCGCGCGCGCCCCAAGGCGCGCAATGGCCGCATCGACCTTTTGTCTGGTGCGACCGTTTACAACAACGTCGGCCCCGGCGTTATGAAGCGCGTGGGCAATCGCAAAACCAATGCCTTCTGTTGAACCTGTGACGAGGGCGATCTTGCCCGAGAGATCTACATTCACTTCGTTTCTCCTGTGAGTAATATTTGATGCTGCGATTCTGGCGTTTTATGCGGGCCGTTGCGCCGACCGACCGTTCAGATTCCGGTACCGGCTTCGAATTGGTTGCGGTGCTTGGAAACGAACGCCTGAACGGTCATCGGTGCCTTCCCTGTGAGTCTCGCAATAACCTCATCTTCGCCGGAAAAAATGCCGTCCTTGTAATCAACGGCGATGGCGCAGAAGTGTTGGATCAGAAATTCCGGCAGGCCCGCATTCTCCAGGCGCTCGCGGTATTGTGGGATGGTCGATGGCTGATAGATAATCTCGCGACCCAAGACCCCGCTTACCGCTGCAGCGATTCCGGACTGATCAAGCTCGACTGGTCCATGGAGGTTATAGGTCTTTCCGGCATGTCCATCTGGGGCGGCGAGTATTGTCGCGATCAGGCGTGCCTGGTCCTCCGCTGCAATCGGCGCATGGCGACCCGCTCCATACGGCAGGTCGATGATCCCTTGTTCGATAATCGCTGTGCGTGAGTGCGGATACAACAGCCATTGCGAGAAGAAGGTGGGACGAAGATGTGTGGTCGGAACACCCGACCGGTCAAAGATGCGCTCGGCAATCCAGTGGTCGCGTGCTGCGTGGCTTTTTGAATCCTCTCGTGCAGAGATCTGCGACATATTGACGATGAGCTTCACGTTTGCCCGCCTGGCCGCGTCGTCAAAATAGGCCATTGCTGGAATAATCCCTGGGCGAACCGGATAGCAGAAGTACGCTGCACTGACGTCGGCGAGCGCCCGGATTGCATCGTCATGGACCAGGAGATCGCCGACAACCACCTGGGCGCCCATGATCCGCAACGCCTCTGCGCGACTATCGTCCCTATTACTACTGTGTTAACAACTACTCGGTTTTCCGGCCGCAGCACGGGCACCGTTCAAGGCAAGCAAGTAGCGCGGCAGCAAGCTCCAATCGCAACGTTGTGATTGAATCCGCCACGTGTCGCTGCTTACGCAGGGGCGCCCCGGGGCCGGAAGCCTTTGGGTAAGGAAGACACCTCGCCGAGTAACCGATGAGCTGGAGTTTTTTTGCACCACCAAACGTTCAGTGACGAGAAAACCGTAAGCCGCTATGCACAGCGTCGCGTGGTGGTGAAAGCCGCGCCAGCTGCGTCCCTCGAAATGCCCCAAGCCGAGTTCCTGTTTGAGCTCCTGGTAATCGCGCTCAATACGCCAGCGCAGTTTTGCGAGTCGCACGAGTTCCTTGATTGGCGTATCAGCCGGCAGCGTACTGAGGAAATACCTGGTCGGCTCGACTTCTGCCGTGGGCCACTCGATGAACAACCATTGCTCCGCGCTGGCCTCGCCTGGCCGGGCTGCGCGGGAGGCGCAATGCACCCGTACCGCCGCAAAACGCGACGACAAGGCGCAGTGGGTGCCTTCGCGCCACGTGACAGTGCGAAAGCGTCGCGACGGCAATTGCATGGCCAGCTCCTTTGCTTGCAGCGGCGCCAGCGCTTGCGACTGCAAGCTGACCGTCCCGGTCACCCCGACCATATAAGTGAAGCCCATCGCCGTGAGTTGCTCGCGGAACTCCGTGCTCGCCCCGTAACCGGCGTCAGCCAGAACCAGTTCGGGCAGCGATTCCACTTCGCCGAGGTTCTCAAGCAGTTGCAGCGCGAGCATCGGCTTGGTGACGAACTCAAGCGCCTCGGGCACTTTGGCATGCTTACGCCGTTGCGGGTCATCTGCCCAGCTTTGCGGCAAATACAGTTGGTAGCGCACCGGCAGACTGAAGTGTTCATTGGCAAGCGAGATGCTGACTGCGACCTGGCAGTTGTCCTGCTTACCCAATTGGCCGCAGTACTGCCGAGCGACCCCGACCGAGTGCTTACCCTTCTTCGGAAAGCCGGTATCGTCAATAATCAGCGCCTCAGGCGAACCCGCGCGCCGGCTAATTCGCTCAAGTACGTAACTGCGCACCGCATCAAGCACCAAGTCGTCCGACCACGGCGCATCGGCCACAAAGTGATGCAGACGTTGATGTTCCGAACGCACCCGGTCTGGCGACAAATGCGCCGCCATGGGTTCAACGCTCTTACGCTTAACCGGCAGCATCAACCCCGTGCAGTAGCCGCGAAACGGCTCGACACGGTCAGCGTGTCCAAGCGACTGGGCCATCTCAGAGACACGTACTCCTCGAACCGCTTCGCAGAGATTTCCATCGCTCTCCTCATAACGCAGTTGAAGACAAGCGAATAATGCCTTATTTTTTAACACAGTAGTACTAGGTGCCCAGACACGGCTTCCGTGGATCGGATTGTTCGAGCGTTCCCGCAGAGGATGCGACATCGTCATTGACGATAGCGTTTTGCCATTCTGATAGGCGCTTCGTGCTGACATCGCGATAACTGCCAACAGGATCGTATGTAGGCTGGCCGTGCCCTTTGTTCGACCCCGACAGCCGCAGTCTCTATGTCGAGAGCGCTTTCGTACCCTCGGTCGAGCGCCCGAAACACTCGATCAGCATCTCGGTGAGGACCCGAACCTTACGCGACGGGTGCTGTCCCGGGGGCCGTACGACGTAGATGCCGTGCTCTGGAATAGGATGATGCGGCATCACTTGCACCAGCGCGCCCGAGTCCAGATGCTCCTGGATCAAGTCGTTAGGGAGAGCTGCGATCCCGATCCCTGCGACCGCAGCGGCAATGAGGGCAACGCCGTTGTCGGCCTTGAACCGACCCTGCGGCCGCATCGTGATGACCTTGTCACCGACCGTAGCGAGCCATGTCTCGGTTCCCTGCATCAGCGCCTGATGGGTCACGAGCTCTTCAGGCGTTTCGGGGGATCCGCATTTCTCGATGTAAGCCGGCGACGCGACATACTTACCGATAAGCGGGCCAATTCTTCTTGCGATCAGGTTGGAATCGGGCAGCATGCCGACGCGGATCGCGCAATCATATCCCTCTGCGATCAGGTCGACGAACCGATCCGTATAGGCCGCGTGGATGTGCAACTCCGGATAGCGCCGCGCCATGTCGGCGAGGACGGGCGCGAAGTGCGTCGGTCCGAATGACAGCGGCGCTGCGACGCGCAGGCGTCCTCTCAACTCGCCCGCCGGCAGAACAGTCTCTTTGGCGAGGTCGATCTCGGCAACCACCCGCGCTGCGTATTCCCGGAACGTCGCCCCCGCTTCGGTGAGCGCGGCACCCCGCGTGGTGCGGGCGAGGAGCTGGACACTCAACTCCGCCTCGAGCCGGACGAGCCGCCGGCTGACCATCGATTTAGATATGCCGAGCCGGCGCGATGCAGGCGTCACGCCACCCGCATCCGCGACTTCAACGAACGTCCGCAAATCCTCAATTTCCATTCAGCGTTCCCCTTCGTGCGACACAGCATATCATCCGGCGATGCTACCGCACCGGAAAGGGGAATGGCAACATTCGAACCGGGGGCGTCGTCTCGTTCGATGCCTCAGCGATCCACGAAACCAATTTAGGAAGGAAGACCCGCCATGACATTTCGCAACGGCCTAGACTCGCTTCTTCGCCCCGAAGATTCAGTGCTCGTTCTGATCGACCACCAGCCCTATCAGCTCGCAAACCTGAACAGCCACGATCCGCAGGCGGTGGTCAACCTCACGACGGCGCTGGCGAAGCTGGCAAAAGCCTTCAATGTTCCGACCGTTCTCACCAGCGTGATCGCGGGTCGCGGTGGCGTCCTCTTCAAACAGATCACCGACGTCTTCCCGGGCCAAGAGGTGATCGACCGGACTTTGGTCAACACCTGGCAAGACGAGAAGGTCGTGGACGCGGTCAAGGCGACCGGTCGCAAGCAACTCATTGTCGCGGGCCTGTGGACCGAAGTCTGCGTCGCGATGCCTGTGATCCAGGCCGCCGGCGAAGGTTGGGACGTGACGGTGATCACCGACGCGTCGGGCGGCATTTCGAAGGAGTCTCACGAGGTTGCCGTCCAGCGGATGATCGCGGCTGGCGCGAACCCGATGACCGTGATGGCGCTTGCTGGCGAATGGCAGCGCGACTGGGCGCGTACCGAGCATGTCGAAGAACTGACCGAGATTCTCATCCAGCACTTCGGCGGCAGCGGCATTGCGTATCTGTGGGAGCAGCAGCTCCTCAAGACCCCTGTCGAGACCGACGCGGGCTGATCGCAATGGTTGGCGAGTATCGGCCAGGCGCGCTGTTGAGAGCCGGTGTCATGTCGATGCTCGCCATCACCATGCTACGGGTCAAACGCGCAAGACGTCTTCCCTCCCGCGATGGCGGTCAACGCAACTCTTCGCTGGCGAATGCCGGATGGCGCTTGATGTTCGTCGCGGCCGCTGCGGCGATACCGTTCGCGGCAAGTGCGCAGGTTTCGACCAACGTGGAACGCGCCCCGACACTGACAATCGAGCGCTATTCGGAAGATTGGTCATGGCTCGCCGATCCCGCGAAACGGACGGGCGACTGGGCGGAGCCGTTCAAATACATTCCGCTGAACGACGACGGCTCTATTTACCTTACAACTGGCCTCGAGGCACGTTCACGCTTCGAAGGCTACGATAATGTGAACTGGGGGGCATCGCCGAACGACAGTTACGTCTGGAATCGCCTGATGCCTTACGCCGATCTCCACGTCGGCAACGTCCGGTTTTTTGCGATGCCCATCCTTTCGGGGATTTCAGGGACGGATCGGCCGAAAGGGCCGGCGGACGCGACGGGCGTCGACATGCTGCAGGCTTTTGTCGACGTGGATTTCGCCCTGGCGGGCGATGACTCGCTCCGTCTATCGGCCGGGCGGAAGCTGGTGTCATTTGGTTCGGGACGGTTCATCGACAGGCGCTACGGAACCGGCGTTCCGCTGCCGTTCGACGGATTTGAAGCGATCTACACCGGCAAGACACGCCAAGTGACCGGCTTCTACCTTCAGCCGGTCGACACAAGGCTGGGGGACTTCAATGACCGACGCTCGCGCAACAAAGAGGTATGGGGCGTCTACGCCACACAGTGGCTCGACGCGACGCATTTGAACGGCTTCGATGTGTATTACATCGGCCTGGATGATCAAAACGCTGTCTTCGATCAGGGATCCGGCAGGCAACTGGCGCACACCTTCGGTTCAAGGATCTTCGGAGACAATGGCACCTGGTATTGGAACGTCGAGGCCGCGTACCAGCGCGGCACGTTTGCCGGCCACCGATCGGAGGCGTGGGGTGCGGGGTTCGAGACGCGGTATCGCTTCCGGGACACGTACCTGCGGCCCGAGGTCGGTCTCACGGCCGACGTCGTATCCGGCGACGGTGACCCAAACGATGCGAAGCTGGGAACACTGAATCCGCTTTTCCCCAACGGCAAGTATTTCGGAGCATTGTCGCCGATCGGTCCAAGAAACCTCATCCACGTCCGACCATCGATTACGGTTTATCCGCACGAGAATGTCGCGGTGTCGCTGACTGGGGTGGCTTATTGGCGTCAGAGCACTCACGACGGAATCTACTCGATCCCCGGATTTCTGGTGCGCAGCGGCAAGGATAGCGACGCGCGGTTCATCGGAAAGCAGATCGAACTTGGCGTAAGCTGGCAGGCGACGCCGAACTTGAACGTCACGGGATCGCTCAGTGCTTTCCAACCCGGTGACTTCATCCGTGACACAGGCTCGGCGCAGACCATCAAGATGATCGGCCTACAGACGACTTTCAGGTTTTGATGTGCCGCCGCTCGCATTCAATGCGGTGCTCGCGGGATGCGGTCTTGCATGATCCGTCCGTGCCACTCTGCTGACAGGTGACTTCAAGGCGATGCCAGTCGTCGCCGACTAACACCCGCCAATGTAAAAGGGATCATCAATGGCTGACTTCATACCGCCAGCACCCAACGGCAATTCTCCATTCGCTGACATGCGCGGTCACCACGTGGCAGTCCGCACCCCTGATCTGGAAGCCTTCAAGCGCTGGTATGTCGAGGTGCTCGATTTCCGCGTGGTGGCCGAGTGGCAGGTTGACCAGTTGACGCTCGCCTTTATCGCTCCCCCGACAGACGATGATTTCTACATCGAGATACCCGGTGGATCAGCACCCGCACCGCAGGACGCGCATCCATTCACGGACCTTGAGAGCAGCTTGGCCTATGCCGGTTATCACGACTTCTGTCTGAATGTGGCCAGCATCGAGACGACCGTGGAGGAGCTTCGTAGGCGCGACGTAAAAATCGTCGTCGAACCGATCTTGGTCGAGGCTATCAGCCGCCGAATCGCTTTCTTCGCTGACCCCTTCGGAAACCTGGCTGAGTTGGCGGAGGTGCTCGCGTGATCCCTGCGGGACCGACCATTTGCCTAGGGCGCAGTCGGTCAGCTTTGTTGGGTAGGGAAGACCGGCCATCCGGCGCGGTCGATCAATGCCCGATCGGCATAGCCAGGAAGCTGCTCGACATGAAACGGAAGGAGTATCTCCCATGGAAATAGACATCGACAGCTTTGCGGCGATCCTGCCCGATCCCACGACCGGCGCGCTTCCGTCGGCGACAGATCGTATGGCGGACCTGCTTGACGAGGTTGAGGTCGCCGACCGTGTCGGGCTCGACGTGTTCGGCATCGGGGAACGCCATCGCGTGGAATTCCTGGATTCCGCGCCGTCGATCATTCTCGCCGCGGCCGCTGCCCGCACCAGCCGTATCCGGCTGACCAGCGCTGTGACGGTGCTGAGCGCTGCGGACCCCGTGCGCGTCTTCCAGGAATTCGCGACGATCGAGCTGATCTCCAAGGGTCGCGCCGAGCTCGTCGTCGGGCGGGGGTCGTTCGGCGAGGCCTTCCCGCTGTTCGGTCTCGATACGCGTGCCTATGACGACTTGTTTGCGGAGAATCTCGAGCTCTTCCTGAAGCTCGGCGAAACGAGCCACCCGACCTGGCAAGGTCGATTCCGGCCAGCACTCAATGGTCAGGGAGTCTTCCCGCGGCCTCATCAGCCACGCCTGCCGCTTTGGGTCGGCGTTGGTGGTTCGCCGCAATCGTTCGCGCGCGCCGGCACCCTCGGCCTTCCGCTGATGGTGGCCATTATCGGTGGGACGTTCGAGCGGTTCAGGCCGGCGGTCGATTACTACCGCGAGGCAGGCGCCGAGGCGGGACATGATCCTGCCAAACTCAAGGTCGGCATTCACGCGATGGGTTTCGTCGGTGAGACCGATGCCGCAGCGCGCGACGCCTTCTTTCCCGGCTGGGCGCACCTGACCGGCAAGGTCGGCCGCGAGCGCGGTTGGTCGCCGCCGACGCGCGCGCAGTTCGACGACATGGCCGGTCCGGAAGGCGCGTTCCTGGTCGGCAGCCCGGAAACAGTCGCGGCGAAGATGCTGCGCGCCAGCGAAACGCTCGGCGGCGTCTCCCGCATCACTTTCCAGATGAGTACCGCGTCGCCCGAGACGGCTGCGATGAAAAGGTCGATCGAGCTCCTCGGCACTGAAGTCGCTCCCATCGTGCAGGAACGCCTTCGAACAGGATGAGGCTTCCCACCTTCGAGCAAAGGGCGCACGACATGCCGACGCAGATTAGGCAGACTAGAAGGCCCGGTCGATCCGTCGTGGTAACGGGTGCAGGGCGAGGGCTCGGACGCGAGATCGCGCTTGGACTCGCCGCTAAGCGCTACATCGTCTTCGGCACCGCCAATTCGTCACAGGAGGCGGAGGATCTGCGGCGTGCATCCAACGGGCGTGTCAGTCTGGCGGTGTGCGATCTGAAGAATGCGGAGCCGGTAAGTGCCTGGGCTGCAGGCGTATCCGAGGCGATCGGCGCTTCCGGGCTCGATATTCTGATCAACAACACGACGCACCTGTCCCCAGGCCCGCTTGAACTTCTCCCACTGGAGGAGATCCGGCAGGGTTTTGAAGTGAATGTGTTCGGCGGGCTGGCGGTGATCAACGCCTTCCTCCCGGCATTGCGGATGGCGCACGGACGCATCGTCCAGATCAGCTCATGGACGGCGGACACGCCTCGTCACTTTGATGGCGTATCGGGCGCGTCGCAGGCGGCCATGGAGGCCTTCTCGGCTGCCTACCGGGCAGAGCTGAAGCCCTTCGGCATCGACGTCATCGTCGCGTCGATGAGCGATCTCGAAGCGGCCGGTTCGCGCGCGACCGCGGCATTGGCGCAGATCGACCACAGCATGACGGCGGCTCAGCGGAAGCTCTATGGCAAGCGCCTGCGCGTCTGCATGGAGAAGCTCGCCGGCTCCGCAGCGCAGGGCGAACCGACCACGGTTGCGGCGCGGGTGGTCGAGCTATCGATCCAACGGCATGTGCCGCCCAGATCGTCGATCGATCGTGATGCGGAACACATGATGCGCGCTATCCGCGAACAAACCGACGCGGAACTGGATGCGCTTCAAATCCAACTGGCCGGACCCAACTGAGGGTTGACCGGGATTCGTTAATATCTGAAGCTTAAGATATTCGCGATTACCCTCAACGGGAAATTAGGCGAAGCGCCATGCAGACGACGGCGCCACCGCGATTTTGCAGGCGGGATCGCGCGAGACGAACTGGGTTGCAACGGTTCGCATAATGTCCTGCACTTTTCCTACCGGCCGTGGTGGCCGGTAAGGAGAAGATCATGGCACAGTCTGAACTGACGTGCGGCAAGCAACGTACCGAGACGCGCACACGTTCGATTACGTGCGCGGCCGAATTCCTCAACGAGTTTGACGCGTATCTGGGCGCCGTCAAGGGCCTCGCAGAGGGCACCCGCCGGAAGTACGGCCGGTTTGTCCGAGGCTTCCTGGACGTCTGGTGCAGCGACGACCCACCGAATTGGCAAGACCTGTCAATCGAAGATTTCCGCGGATATCTGCACCGCGAACTTTCGAGCAAGAGGCGCCGACCATCGAATTCGCCAATCGTCGCGCTGCGCGCGATGCTGCGGTTTCTCACCGTGATGGGTCTTGTGCCGTCCGGTCTCGAGGAAGCACTACCTCGAATCAGGAGATGGCGTCACGCGACGCTTCCAGCCAGCCTGACGAACGATGATGTGGAACGGCTCATCAAGTGCGGGGTCGACGCTGCTACGTTTCAGCCGCTGCGGAACACAGCAATCATATTGTTGCTCGCCAGAACCGGGATGCGGGCTGCTGAAGTCATGCACCTCAGTCTGGATGACGTGGACTGGGCCGACGGCATCATTCATATCCGAGGTGCGAAGTCCCGCCGTGACCGGGACCTGCCGCTCCTCCGCGACGTCGGGCGTGCATTGCTCGCTTACATCAAACGAGAACGGCCTCCGTCGTCATACAGGACGATCTTCCTGCAAGCGCTACCGCCGGCCCGACCATTCACAGACTCGAGCGCAATTTCCAGGATCGTCCGCCGGGCGTTGAATCGTGCAGGTATTGCCTCCGCACGCGGTGCTGCACATCTCTTACGCCATGCCGCGGCAACAACCATGCTGACGCGTGGCATGAGCTTCAAGAACATCGCCGATGTGTTGGGTCATCAGTCCCTCCAGTCCACCGCCACCTATGCAAAGCTCGACATGCCTTCGCTGGCGCGCATCGCCATGCCTTGGCCGAGAGACAGATCATGAACGGTGAGGAACTTCGGGATCTGCTGATCCGTTACGTCGAACACCGCAAGCTGCTGGGTTACCGGTATACCCATGGCGGGGTCCTCACACGCTTTGTGCAAGACCATGCCATCGAGCATCCAGGTGAATCAATCAAAGCCAAGGAGGTGCTCGAATGGGTCACGCGGGTTCACCGTGCTCCGCCAACCCAGGTGGCTATTCTCAGTGCCCTGCGGGGATTTCTACGCTTCGTAAAGGCTATCGATCCGGCAACCTCAGTCCCCGACAATCATCTGCTGCCATCCCCGCGTCGCAATCCCCCGTACATTCTGAACGAGGAACAATTGCAATCGATCCTGCACGCAGCAGCGACGGCGCGACCGAAAGGAGGGTTGCGCGCCGACGCTTATGTCGCGGTACTGGGGCTGCTTGCCAGTTCCGGGCTACGCGTCGGCGAAGCATTGCACCTCAAGGAACGCGACGTGCACTTGCGGAATGAGCCGCCCCATGTTGTTCTACGCGAAACCAAATTCAAGAAGTCCCGCATCGTAGCTTTGCACCCGACAACCGCTGTTCACCTCCAGCAGTATGCCGATCGGCGGGAGCACAAATGTCACGCAAGGCGAGCACCGTTGTTCTTCGTCACAGATTTCGGACAAGCCCTCGATTACGACACCCTGTCGCGGTGGTTCTCATGTGCGACGGCGAAGCTCGGATTGCATCTACCCGATGGGCGGCGCCCGACCTTGCATTCCTTGCGGCACTCGTTCGCCGTTCGTCGCCCAACGCAACGGTACGAAGATGGGGCATCGGCCGCCGAACTCGCTCCGACGCTCTCTGTCTATCTTGGTCACGTCAGTCCCAGAGAGAGCTACTGGTACGTCTCGTCAACTCCTGAGCTACTGGGCATCGTCTCGAACCGATTCGCCGCATTCTGCGGCGTGGGAGGCCAATCATGAAGAATACCGATACCCTTGTCGGGCCACTGCTTCAGCTCCTGGAAACAGTCCCCGCTTCTGTATTTCGCCGGTCAGGTCACTTCGCTGCTGCGCTGGACGCGATCAGCCGTCATCGCGAGATGCGTATGTTCGATAACAGTGTTTGGCTGCGTTAGCGGAGTTAATGGACACGATTAGCGCTCCAACGGACACCATTAGCGGAATTTGCGAACTTCAACAGCTACACACGGCGGTGGTCGCCATTTGGATGATCAGCGCCTGCGGATGGCGGAGCAAAAAGCGCTGGACAAGCGACTGGCGGTCGCCGTCCGAGCGAATCTTCGATGTCGACTTGCATAACGTTTCGGAAAACTGAACAAGGATTTCAGGTAAATAAAGACGTCGGTGCCAGCCAAAAGGTATACAGTGGGGAGACCGGTCGCCCATGAGCGACCTCCAGCTTAGGGGCCCCACATGCGATCGCAACTCAAACCCGCTTTGGCTGCAATTGGCAGGGAGAGCGAGTACGCCGTCGAATGCAGGACGCGTGCTCATATACTCGACGCAGCGGATGCTCTGAGAGCAGAGAAAAGACGCGCCAGTTACGCCATGATCGACTCCAACGCCACTAAGTGGCGCTACTCGGCCGTGTACGAGAAAAACTGATCGCGTTGCTTCAATTTCCCAACCCCAGCCGTAGCTACGATGCCTCCCGACATTGCGTGTGTTTCTGGGGGTACGACAATTCGCGGGAAATCACCTTCATGGTCGACGACGCGATGCTCAGAAATCTGCAGCCTGGCGTTGGATCCGACGAGCGCTCGGTGCTTGGCGCCTTTGACGAGCTTCGTGAAAAGGTTCTCGAAATCGCAAACAAGCAGTATGTCGCCGGGCCACAGAACCGGTATTTGATTTCATGAGCTACAGCCCTGTCGCGAGAATGTTTCCTGATCTGTCAATTCCCGGCTTCGTGGAGCGCCCTATACACCTTTAAAGGGGGCGACGCCGCTTGGCTTGTGACGGCGATCAGGGGTGCCACCATCGCCTGTGCTGCATTTAAGAGCAAGGTAGCCTGAAACGGCCTTTCGTCCAGGCGCCAGCTCAACGGCAGCGTCCGAGGCGCAGCGGTCGTTCGTGCCACCGTTCCGGCGGGATTGCGAAGCGAGCATGGATTCGACGCCGTAGTTGGCCAACGTCCCGCCTGCAATAAGACTCGTACGGAAGATCCGCGCTGGCCCGGATGGTGCAGCGCCCGGGCATGTGCCGGCTCGCCACCGTCTCCAGATTGTTTCTGACGTGAATCTCGCGCCAGCGGCCGCCACAAGAGATGCGGGCGAGTTCGCCTGACGGCGACGGTCGAGAAAGCCTGTCTCGCACTATGCAGCTGCGAGGTTCGCGCGAAACAAGGAGCGTTGAATGAAGATGGCTCCTGCTATTTCTCTGGTCACCTAAAATATAAGCATGCGTTTGACCTCAAAGGGGGTTGCCATGAGCCAGTCAATGATCAGTTTTGTAGTGGGGATCGTGGTGCTGCTATGCGTCGCGATATTCGCAGCGGCACGATACAGGCGAGAACACAAGGACGAGCCGGTTACCCGTTGGCTAGACGCGCATCCGATCAAGGACTGGCTGCGCCATAAGCACTGAGTGATTCAACATGATTTTTGGAAACGCTGGGGCGCGCGCGTGCTATTTCTCTATCGTGCGGTCTGTCGCCTGATGTAAAGCGAGAACAGATTGAAAAGGATGATATGACGTACGCAATGTGGGGAATCGCGGTCGGGCTGGCGCTGATGTTCGGCGTGTCGCTGCAGCGGTACAGGCGCAGCCTTCTGCGCAAGCGGGAGATCCGTTGGATGGGTGAACACCATGTATTGGACAGGCTACGCAAGCAATTGGGATTGTCGCTCCAGAAATGACACGCGCTGGGCAGATTGGCAGGTTGCAAAGACTACTTTTTGGAGGAGTTGGCGAAATGACCATGAATTACGCAGGCAGGTCGCACGATGAAGCCATGGCAGCGCGGCACAGGCAGAAGCAAAAGGCACAGGAACAGGCCGGCGGCGAAATGGCGATAGAAGGAACGGAGGCCGACGCGGAGCATAGTTGCGGCGAGCTCTCCGAGCGGGGAAAGCAGGTATGGCGAATTGGAAGCGGGATCAACGGTGGGGGAAAGGAGTGATAGGGCCTCGTCGATGCGATGCAGGCGGAAATTCTCTTCGCCCGCCATCGTGAGCAGGCCCCATTCCCGCCACTCCGGCACCATTGGACCCACCCGTCTACGCGGTCTTGAGAGGCGTCACCGCAGCCTCCCGCTACCTCAGGCATGTCTGTGTGCTGCACCGTAATGAAGCGGGAAGTCGAGCGCCTGTTGCCGGATTTGAAGACCCTGTGACTGAGACGTAAACTCGTCACGGTTCATCCCGGTGACCGTCGGGCGGTGGCCTTGCCTGATATCAATGCGCGCTCGACTTCATCGAATACGTTAAGCAGTCGGGTTACGCGCCTGGTTCCGTCGGGAAGCAGACTCTGCTGCGGCGATAGCGACGAAATGCGACGCCGCCAGTACGCTAGCGCGAGGGGATTTCCGTGCACAAGTAACGGAATGATCCGTTCGAGATGCGTCAGGTCTCCTTCGAATTGGTAGCGCGCCATCGGGATCCTTGCAAAGGTGATTCGGTGTCACGGATCAACTCTGTATCGGCCTAGCAGACATGTCTGCGCGCTACCGTACGGGTGTGGGGCGACCCGAACTTGTCACACGAGCCATTGATGGCTTCACGCGCGCGGCTTCACGTCGAAATCCATGCTGCCTCGCCTGCATCGCGGTATGGCACCGTAGCCGTTCTTGTCATCCCTGCGCCAGCAGATCTGACGTCAGAGCCCCCGTTATGGTCCCCCTACCGGGACGATGCCGCGCCACCGCAAAAAAACCGACGCTTCGCCGGTTCTTCCACTTCCGCCGCTCACGGCGGAACAATATCTTCCTAATGAGTCGCCGACGTTCAAGGTCGCATAAAGCCGCTTCCAGCACCCAGCAATTTCCTTGCGTGCCTGACCCATTGCTTCGGCCCTCTATATTGAGTCCCGTCAACGACCCGCTTTTCATCTTCGGGGGCCACCGGCATGCCATCATCCGTCGCATTCGCCGCGGCCTCTCTCTGTTTCCTGCTTTCTGCCAGTTCTTCGGCATTTACCTGGTCATCAATCATGATGCACTCCTGCTATGGAAAAAACTGATTCGCCAACGGGCGGTTGGCGTCGCCCCGATAACCGGGACGACGCGACACATCGTAAGGTCGGGTTTTGAATGCTGACGCGGTCGTGGCGCGCGATGTAAGCCGTCCGCGAACACCCACCGGAAAACCGGCGTCTAGGACAATTGCCCTTCGCCCCGGTTTCCAAGTTCGTGTACAGCAGCCAGCGTAAAGAACGTAGAGCGCGTCGAGTGTCGCTCTTTTGTTGCAGCATCTACTCTCTGCAGCAGACTCTCGGGCAGACTGAATTGAACGCTCACGGCTTTCGAGGTAACCCGCGTCAGATTGATCTCGATGAACATCCAGATCCCTTGCCCATCGTCCATGTCGAGCGATTGCAATTCCGATGTACTGCAGGTGGGAGCGGGTATGAGTTGCTCGCTGCGGTCATACATCAGTTCGACAACCTCTTGCGCGTTGCGTTTCAGTTCATCGAACGAATGGCCGCGCGCAACTGCTCGGGGAAGATCGGGAAAACTGGCGCGAAAGCCGGCAACTCCATCACGGTGCACATAAAGCGGATATTGCATGACCTGCTCCCCTCAGTTGCGGGCTGACTCGCATTCGGTATGTCATAGTTCGGTCGCCTCAACCTTGCCATCGACGATGTCTTTGCCGTATTGCATCGCGAGGTCGATGGCGGCGCCCACGGTGGCGGGACTTACCGCGTCGAACAACGTTGCATAGCGCCGAGCCTTGACTTCGCTGGACGGAATGGTGTCGATCCGTACGAACGATGAGAACTGCCTTGGTCCTTTGGCATACGGATCACGATGCAGGGGGAATACCTGGTGAGAGTACGCACGTAGCTCGTACCCTCTGTATTCGAGAGTGGGGATGGTCATGATGGCGCGCTCCTTAAGCGATACTGACCGTCATGAACCGATACCTGTCCGGATGCGAAAAAGGGCGGTCAGGTACATCTGGATCTTTTCACCATGCGCTCAAGGCCGTCGAAAAGCAAACTAAATCTTGACGTGGTGAAAGGGAACGCTTGCGTCGTGCCGGCATCGCCGGGACGACCTGCTCATGCAGGGCATCGTTTCCGTGCTTGCACGCGAGCCGCGCATCGCTATTACCTACGCAATGTCGGGTACCGCGGTACCCGGCGTCCGAGTGCCGGCGCGAGCTTGACGGCTTCCTGCTTCATGCCCTGAGCCCGCATCACCCAGCCGATTGCAGAGCGCATCGCGTTAAAGGCAGCGTCCGCGCGAAAAAGGGGGGTTGTCGCGTTCTATTGGTTATGCAGGTCTGCGCCTGTATCTGTCACAGCCGCGTTACTGCGCGGGTCAAACGCCACGTCGCCGGATTTTGGAAGGGCCGTTAATCGACGAACCCGGAAGAACGCCGTCAGTCTGAACGGCGGTGGACGTGGTCGAACTTCGAACTTCCCGACCCGACCCGTTGCTGACGTTTAGCGGATCGACTTGAATGCCTCAACGTGAACTGCGAACGGGCGCCCAAGCGGGACATCGTCGACGTGCTGACCTGCGTCCCCGCAGTGAGTCATCGATCAGGCTGCAACGTTACCCTTTCACGAAACAGGCTTGCCCGGCATTCCAAGCGGTAGCAATTACAGACGGGGGCATCACGCAGACCGCGTTATTGCCTCTGCGGATGCTCAAGAAAGAATCGCAGCATTTCGGCACTCGCGTCCGGACCGGTGGGGTCGGTGAAGCTGCCCCGCGGATTGCCGCCTGCCCACGCGTGCGGTGCCCCGTGAATAGTCCACAGTTCGGCATCGACACCGTCCGCGGAAACCAGCCCTGAGACGGTATAGGCACGTCGGCCCTCATCGGTCCGGCGCTGTTCGCGGCCTTCACGCGGTCGTGCGTCGAAGCCCTGAACAAGCTGCGTGGCATTCCGTATGTGAACTGTGGCGTCCGCGTCGCCATGAAAGACGATGACGGGCCGTTTCGGTAATGAAGCGGTATCGTGCATGGCATACCGTGCCTGTCTGGGACGCCTGCCGCCCTTCATCGCCGCGAGCGCAGAGGGAAGATCGTGTGCGCATCCTGCCGGAATGCCAGAATGCACACCCGCCGCCGCATAGAGTTCGGGATACGAGCTGATCATAATCGCCGCCATTGCGCCACCGGCGGACAGGCCCGCAACGTACACGCGCGCGGGATCGACGTTATAGGCTGCGACAATTTCGCGTGTTATGCCTGCGATCAATGACGGCTCACCGCGTTCGCAACGCTGATCGTCTGGTTTGAACCAGTTCCAGCACTTCGACGGATTGGCCTGCTGCGACTGCTCCGGATATGCGACAAGAAATCGATGCCGCTCAGCCAGTACATTCATATTTGTGCCTGCCGCGAAATCATCGGCGTTCTGTGTGCAGCCGTGCAGCATCACGATTAATGGCAGCGGCTCGCCGTGGTCCCCTGCGGGCACATACAGTCGATATTGGCGGCGACCCGCGGCATTCGAATGCGCATGCGTGCTGAAATGTCCCCGGTCCTCGACGTCAATGCGGGCTTCTCGCGCGTCGAGCGTTTCGGCTTCCCGTATCGTCGGCGCCTCGAATAGAACGGTGGCGGCTTCCGGCGTTGCGTCCCAAGGCGCTGTTTTGTGAGCGACGCCGTTTGTCTCCCCTCGTAAACTACGTTGTATCGCTTCTGTAGCTTCGGCGGGGCCGCGGGTGCGCAACAACCTCATTGCTTCGCGCATCGAGTTCAGAAAACCTTCATCGAATTTCATCGTATTTGTCCGTTAGCAGGTTGGATATCGGGCGTCGCGCAGCTAGCGGATTCTGTCAGCGAGCGCCGCCTTGACGGCAGCCGATGCGTGAAAGGCTCCCAGCACCACGACGCTTTCGATGGTCGCGAGCGCGAGTTCCGGGGTGACGTCGCCAGCAATGCTGGCCAGTCCCAGCACCTGAATGGTGAGACGCTGATGGGCGGCAAGAACCGCCTCGAGATCCTGCCGCGAAAAATGCTGCAGCCCGAGTACAAGCGCACGGCGCGTCACCGTTTCCTGAACGACCTGTGCGTGAAGCGCAAGTTGATTGCGAATAGCGGTTCGGATCAGGTCAGTCCGGTTCGAATAGAAGCCTTCTTCCACGAGCAGATCGATTTGGCCAAGGTCGACGGGACCGAGGTTGATCGTGATCTTTTCCGATTCGCCGCCTTTCGGACGACTCGTGCTGCGTGCGGCGGTTTTTTCCATACCTCCATCCTACGACCATCCAATAGGATGGTTATAGGCCGGTTTTCGCTGCAGCGCAACATCAATTTTTGACGGCGCCAGGCTTTGCGGCAATTCGCTTACGGTCGTCAAGGTGCCGCGCTGCTACCAGTTCCACTAACGACGCAAGGGCAGTCTCACCTCGGAAAGCTGCCAGTCAAGACTGGCGTCTTCATTGACTTGCCTGGTACGGCGGCCTTGCTCATGGCCGGTGAACGAACTGAGCCGGTCGCGATGGACGTCTCGTATGATAAGAGCTGATTCTTCCGTTCGCTTAGAGACATAGAAGTTCGAGCGCGCGCTGCCCGGGGGGCGGCAACGCGAAGGTGTCGGGCACCACGACGCGTTCTAATGGTCTGCAGCATGCTGGTCGTGAAAACCGCGGTTTGCACGACCAGCCGCGAGTCAGAGCAACAACGGGATTCGGGCGGCAGCCAGCCGGAATGCATCCGGCCGTGAAAATCAATTTCTTCGTTTAAAAGAGCCCAAGTGTGCAGCCGCGCACAGAGCAGAGCCGGCCCGTGTGCGAGGTTCTATGCAGCACTACCCTGCGGCTTTCCGCAGGGAACATTATTTCGCGCTGTAGTGTTGGCCGACGGGATGCTCAAGGCTGATCGCGTGACGGGAACCCGGCCCAGCCGGATTCGGCGGCTAACACGAACAGGGAGCAAATCATGTCACAAAACGCAACCGATCTTCTCAGCCTGGTGAACGAGGTATTTCCCGGTGCAGAAGCAGAGCAGCGCCGCCTGGCGCTTCAGATCATTGCCCCGGGCGTTGCTGATGAGCGCGATGGTGGCTGAGAAACACGAACAGGCGAGAAGGGCCGCAGATCGACCCTGTCCAGACCCTGAATGAGACGCGACCTAATCGGTGGCGTTCAGGGTACACCGGTCATTTCCATAACCAGGTTGTGTTGTTTCCGCAATGATGGATGTCGAGCAACAACGCGGAGTCGCTTCCATGTAGTTGGTTCATTCGACCACGTACCAAGGAACACTAATGAGTAAAAAACCTATTGGAATCACCGCAAAAACGGGGGGGAAGTGCCCGGAAAGCGGTGTCTGGAGATCAATCGACATGCCTTCAACTAAAACCCCTATTGTCGAAGGCAATAGCATGCCTCGTCATGATGGAAAGGTAGTTACCTGGAGGCTTATTCGGTATGTCTGATGTTGCTGGCGATTCTGCCGGCGCGCCTAGGGGGAACGCGGAAGTGCCCGTTGCAGATAGACCGCCGGCCAGCGGAATCGCTCCCGGCCTGTAACGCCAATCCGGGGAAAACCCCTTACAACACCTATCGCGATGTGTTAGCGGTAACCGTCACGTATTGATCTGCAACGGGTAATCGGCGAAATGGCGCGAACGAGGCGTTGGGTGCAGAATGAATGAGCCATAAGAACGAATTCCTGGATATACATACGCGCGCCTCGTCGTAGACGAGTGCGGGCCCTCGAATGGCGGCCTTGCGGCGCGCGCTCGTAGGTCTTCCGGGCCGCCTGAGTCGCTCGCCATCTAACTCACCGCAGTTGCAGCGCTCAACACCTAGGCCGGGAGATGTTGGCGTTAATCATCCCCGGATGGACGAAGTGGCCGGAATTTACCATGCCGGGGCTCCGGTCAGTTTTTCGAGCCGCACGTTGCTCCAAGGGCCGCTCTCTGCGCGAAACCGCCGCTGGGATGTCCAAATCAACGTGCAAGCGAACGACCGCGGATGGTCGGTTGTTGCCTGACGCGGAACAGGCCGCAAGCGGACATTCATCCGCAATCCCAGGTAACAACGAACGTCGGCAAATGCCGAACTTCAGCCATCTGGACTACTAGTCAAAGCGGTGCTTTTCATCGGTTTCACGATGACGACGATCGCCGTCCACGTGAAGATACTGACCGGTGGTCGTGAGCGACGCATGGCCGAGATTGTCACGCACGAGCCGCAAGTCGACCTGTTGGCCCGCGATATGCGACCCTGCGCTGTGCCTCAGCTAATGCGCAGACGCCTGCTTCAGTTGATCGGCTCGTGGCGCATGCGTTTCGCCACGGGCACGCAGTGCGTCGGCTGTGCCGCCGAAAACCTGCTTGACGATGCGGTGCAGTGCGGCGCGCGTCAACGGTTTGAGCGACTGCCCGATCGGCAGTAACAGGGGCGTGTCTTCGTCCTGAGATGGAAGTGCCGGTAGTCCCCGTTCGCGACAGTATGTCGAGAGGTCCGCCATCATCTCCAAGGTGGCTGGCGCCAGCGGCTCCCTTGTCGCCTTTGCCCAGCACGTCCAGCCACCAGAGATCTTCGCCGTTTACGACCCGGCGGCGGAAGAATCGGCCCATCGTGTTTTCACCCACTTCAATGATCCGTAAGCCATCCAGATAGAGCAGGGTGACAGCCAACACGTGCGCGAGTAATGCTCGCGTTCGCGGTCCGTTTCTTTCGGCACCGCCTGAATCCAGGTTTTGACCTCAAGCCACAGCTCGGGCGACAGATAGCGTGTGATACGCGGCTTTTCCTGCCTCGAAGCTCTCCCGCACCATCGCCAGTTTCTCGTCCATCGACCAGCGCCGCTGACGCTGCGGCCCCCTCAATACTTCCATCACTTCTTGCTTGTTATTAGTCATGTACACAGTCTTATGCCTACGGCCGTAGATCGATGTCCGCCACGGAAGGCAGCACCCGAGCCCAAGCAAGGATGGCGTCTGACGACTTCCATTCCGCGAGTAACGCGCTTTCTGATTTGGCCTGCACCGCGCCACTATTGGCCTCAGTCGCATCCGCCTGTTTGGTCTTTGCGGGTGATTTGGAGCTCTCGGGCGTGTCGACCTTTTCCAACATCGCCAGATCCGCGCAGTGCTCCTTCGAATCTGTCACCGCAACAGTAGCAATCTGATCGAACAGACTAGGTAGAAACCTCTCAGCGAGCATCAACTTCGCCCAGCACCGGCAGCTTGATTTCTTCGCCAAAACCTGATCTGATGCCGCTGACGCCCTTCGGCTTCCTCGGATGTCAGTTGACGGGGCGACAGCAGTCCGGACGCTGTCATGTCGTCACCGGTGAGGTCTGCCTGGCATGGCGCCGGGCGAGATGGGCAGAAAGGACGAACCAGCTATGCGGGTCGGGGCGCAATCAGTTTCTCCGATTGACTGATCCGCACAACGAACGGAGGGAGACGGTCGAGCCGACCGGGCCATTCGCGACCCGTCAACGGTCAGTCTTCCAAGAGGAATGCGAGCCGCATGGGATGTTTTTCACGGGGTCGCGCGTCCTCATTTCCTGTGTCTCGGATTTCGGGGTGGTGGGCGAAGCTACGTTTCGCTACCTGTCCCCGGCACCCGTTGATGCGTCGACCGGATTCTGGCGATTTCGGCAAGCAATGTTAAGCGGCCGTGAAAAACCGTGTTGCGAATATCAAATCGCCTGCCCTAAGTGTTGCGGGTATGAGCGGCCAGGTCGAGAATGAACCGATGATCGGTGTTGTTGAACATCTCAGCTTTCTTGCTATTACTACGTCAGCGGTTCGGTACAAACGGAATTTGTGCGCTGTGTAACGACCAAGCCTCTGCCGGCAGCCCAATATGCAATATGCCCAGCAACTGCCCCATGCCGGCGAACACGCGGTAGGCGCTCGCCACCTCCGCATACTGGCCGCCAACATAGGCAATGCGTGCACTGTAATACTCGTTCTCCGCATTGAGCAAATCGAGCAGCGATCGTTGCCCGATTCCGAACTGCAACAAATACGCCTCCCTGGTTGCCGCACTGGAATCGACGTATTGCTTGAGCACGACTACCCGATCGCGTGCCGTGAGGTACGCATTGAACGCGAGTGAGACGCTTTCCTGTATCTCGAGACGCGTACGGTTGCGAACTTCTTCGGCTTCCCGGATCTGGGCATGCGTCTCCCCGATTCGTGCTTTATCAGCCCCGCCCTGGAAGATGTTGTAGCGAAGGCGCAGCATCACGCGGCGATCGTTGATTGGCCCGAGAACGCCCTCCCGGTCATGAGTCGAGCTGAGCTCGAGATCAAGACGTGGCCACAAAGCCGACTTGGCGACGTCGTACTGTGCCCGGGCTTGACCGACGTCCGCCTCGGCGCCCGCGAGCGAAGGGTGGTTGGCCAACGCCGTGTCCAGCGCTTGCCGTTCGGTTTGCGGCAACTCGCTCTCCGGTGCTACCGGCTTGGCGAGAGCATCCGGCGGCGTGCCCACCAGACGGGCGTAGGCAACCTCGGCATCTTTCAGGCTGCTTTGCTCGGACCGCAAATTGTCCCGGGCCAGAGCCAGACGACTTTCTGCTTGATAAAGATCGGCGCGGCGTCCGACGCCGCGGTCGCTGCGTAGCTTGATCTGATCGTAGATCCGGAGGTGGGATTCGATGTTGTCTTCGGCGGCGGCCGTCGTCTCCTTGCGGCGCAAAACTTCAAGGTAGGCGCCCACCACACGCAACGCCACGTCCTCCGCGGTAGTGGCTACGCCATAGGCCGAGGAATCGATGCGAGCGCTTTGACGCGCCACTTCACTTTTGACCGCGAAGCCGTCGAACAGCATTTGCGACAGCGTCACGTTGGCGGTGCTATGCGTGAAGCTGGTCCGATTCAAGCCGAGCAGGCGCGTCTCTTCGTCGTCGCGTCGTTCCCTGCCGATGGCCGTGTCGACGTCCAGGCGGGGCCAGTAACCGGCCTGCGCCTGCTTCAGGCCCTGGTCTGCCGCCTGTCGGTGATGAGTGGTGGCGAGTACTTCGGGATTGGTTCTTATCGCCTGTTCGACCGCTTCCTGGAGGCTTTGCGCGCCCGCGAGCGAAGGTGAACCCGCAATCGCCGATGCCAGTACAAGCATGGCTAGCCATGGTCTTCTTCTATTCATTGCGCATTTCCTGTAACCCGACGGTGGCTTGTATTCACTGCCGCTCAAGCACAAACAGACATTCGCGATGCTCGGAACCATGTGGCCGACGCATGTTACTGGAGATGTGTTGCGCTTTCAATTGACGTATCCCCGCTCACCGGATGGTGTCGCGGGAAATGCATTGAGAAGTATGACCCTGCGAGGAACGCATTTGAATGCTCGATGAACAGTTCAAGCGTTGCTCGCGGGGTGTGCTGGCCGCCTAATACTCCTGAATGTGAGGCAGCGCTGGCGTAACGTAAGTCACGGCGGTGCCAGTGCCCTGATCATGCGTGAACTGGAAGCCGGCGGCAGACAGCCCGCCTTGCAGCGCGAGCTGAGCGGAGTGAACGCCGTCGCTGACGGTCAGCGTGCCTCCCGTTCCCGCATCATTGGCCGTAAAGCTGAGTGTCGTATGGTCATTGCACAAGACGTCCGCAAGATCTAGCGTGTTGCCGGCGCCGAACCCGGAAACCGTACCGGTGAAGTTGCCTGATTGATCGAGCTTGAGCGTGCCCGTGGCGCCGTCGGCGAACGTCGTGTTTTCCATGGATGCAGCGCCGAACTCGAGTGTCGCGGCACCGCTGATCGTCGCGTGGCCGTTGCCGGTGACATCACCGTGTATCGCCAGGCTGCCGTTATTGGCCAACAGGTGGCCCGCATTCGCCACTGCGCTGTCGATCACGAGGCCGCCGCTGCCCGTTGCTTCAAGCGTGCCTGTGTTGACTATGACGTTGCTTCCTGTGTCGATGACCAGCGCGTTAGTACCGTTGGCGACAATCGTCCCCTCATTGACAAGCGTCAATTGGCCGGCTCCGATCTGGCCGGCACCGGCGATCGTGTTGTCGACGTTGATGAGCGTCGCGTCGGGACTGCCGCCAAATATGACGTTGTGGCTGTCGTCGGAGAGTGTAAGGTGTCCGCCGCCTTCAAGCGATGCACTCTTCACGAGGACCTCGAGGTCGGTTCCGTCGCCCGTTGACGCGAGCGCGATCGTACCTGTGTTGTTGATCGTCCCGCCGAGGGGAAGCATTGCGCCATCGTTCACCGTCATGACGCCCGAGTTGACCATGACTGGCTCCTGGTCAAACACGAAGTTGTCGACGGTGAGGTCTGCGGAATGGACACCCATGACCGTAAGCGTTTCGCCGGCGCCCAGTGCAATTACTGCATTGCCGCTGGCATCGTCGGTCATGTGCGTCTGGACGTCGCTGAAACTCGTGATGCCCGTGAAGCCGACGAGATCGATCCTGTCCGCCGCGAGGTCGAGATTGTGCAGCGTGTCGCTTCCGATGGGTTGTGCGAAAACGAATAAGTCATGGCCGGCAGAACCCGTCAGGTGATCGTCGCCCGACCAGGCGAAGATCGGTGAGTTTGCCGCGTATGCCTCCACATTGTCGGCAACTGTGACGCTCGCATGGCTACCGTCCGTGTTGGTCCAGTTCTCGGTGACGGTGAGCACCGTGGCGCCGGTAAAGGACGCCGGCGGCGTGACCGTGAGAGCGCTGAGATCGTTCGTCGGGACGAGCCATGCGCCGTTGCCGAGATCGGTTCCGGCGTTCAATTGCCAGCCGGAGGGGATGCCGGCAATCGTTACCGTGAGGTCGGCCGGATGGCTGGACAGATCGGTTAGCGCAAGGTTGATTTCGGAACCGGCCATGCCGGCGGGGGCTGCGTGTGTGGAGGTTTTGGTATTGCCTGCGAGGTCCCATTCGGTCACTGTCAAATTGTGATTATTTAGTCCCGACTGGGATAGGACCCACGTTCCACCGCTCTGCTGTGTCGCGGAGTAGTCGGCCGAATTACTATTGTCGTGGACCCCGACTTTCCAAACGTTGGAAGTGTCGGTGGCGGCAGTCAGCTTGTTCCCACTGTAGCTCCACGACAGGTTCGCTGGAGACGTGGTATCGAGCGTGAAGCTGAAGGCCGTTGCAGCCGAGATGTTGCCGGCGACATCGGTCTGCCGCACCTGCACGCTATTCGCCCCTTCGACGGCGCTGAAGCTGCTGCTCCAGTGCGCCCCGTTGTCGACGCTGTACTGGACGGTTGCGCCACCCTCGACACCGCCGAGCGTCAGCGTCCCGGCACTGGTCACGTGATCGCTGGCACTGCTGCCGGAGTCGGTGGCGAGTGCCACTGCGGGTGCCGCCGCGGCCGTGTCGAGCGTGAAGCTGAAGCCGGTCGCGGCCGACACATTGCCGGCCACGTCGGTCTGCCGCACCTGGACGCTATTCGCGCCTTCGACGGCGCTGAAGCTGCTGCTCCAGTGCGCCCCGTTATCGATGCTGTACTGCACCGTCGCGCCGCTCTCGACGCCACCGAGGGTCAGGGTACCGACACTGGTCACGTGATCGCTGGCGCTGCTGCCTGAGTCGGTGGCGAGCGCCACGCCGGGTGCGACAGCCGCCGTGTCGAGCGTGAAGCTGAAGCTGGTCGTGGCCGACACATTGCCGGCGACATCGGTCTGCCGGACCTGCACGCTATTCGCCCCTTCGACGGCGCTGAAGCTGCTGCTCCAGTGCGCCCCGTTGTCGATGCTGTACTGGACGGTCGCGCCGCTCTCGATACCACCGAGCGTCAGCGTGCCGACACTGCTCACGTGATCGGTGGCGCTGCTGCCCGAGTCGGCGGCGAGCGCCACGCCGGGTGCGACAGCCGCCGTGTCGAGCGTGAAGCTGAAGCTGGTCGCGGCCGACACATTGCCGGCGACGTCGGTCTGCCGCACCTGGACGGTGTTCGCTCCTTCGACGGCGCTGAAGCTGCTGCTCCAGTGAGCCCCGTTATCGACGCTGTACTGGACGGTCGCGCCACTCTCGACACCACCGAGCATCAGCGTCCCGGCACTGGCCACGTGATCACTGGCACTGCTGCCGGAGTCGGTGGCGAGTGCCACGCCGGGCGCCGCCGCGGCCGTGTCGAGCGTGAAGCTGAAGCTGGTCGCGGCCGACACATTGCCGGCCACGTCGGTCTGCCGCACCTGCACGCTATTCGCCCCTTCGACGGCGCTGAAGCTGCTGCTCCAGTGCGTCCCGTTATCGACGCTGTACTGGACGGTTGCGCCACTCTCGACACCACCGAGCGTCAGCGTCCCGGCACTGGTCACGTGATCACTGGCACTGCTGCCGGAGTCGGTGGCGAGTGCCACGCCGGGTGCCGCCGCGGCCGTGTCGAGCGTGAAGCTGAAGCTGGTCGCGGCCGACACATTGCCGGCCACGTCGGTCTGCCGCACCTGCACGCTATTCGCCCCTTCGACGGCGCTGAAGCTGCTGCTCCAGTGCGTCCCGTTATCGACGCTGTACTGGACGGTCGCGTCACTCTCGACACCACCGAGCATCAGCGTGCCGACACTGGTCACGTGATCGCTGGCGCTGCTGCCCGAGTCGGCGGCGAGCGCCACGCCGGGTGCGACAGCCGCCGTGTCGAGCGTGAAGCTGAAGCCGGTCGCCGCCGACACATTACCGGCGATATCGGTCTGCCGCACCTGCACGCTATTCGCGCCTTCGACGGCGCTGAAACTGCTGCTCCAGTGCGCCCCGTTGTCGATGCTGTACTGGACGGTCGCGCCGCTCTCGATACCACCGAGCGTCAGCGTGCCGGCACTGCTCACGTGATCGGTGGCGCTGCTGCCCGAGTCGGCGGCAAGCGCCACCCCGGGTGCCGCCGCGGCCGTATCGAGTGTGAAGCTGAAGCCGGTCGCGGCCGACACATTGCCGGCCACGTCGGTCTGCCGGACCTGCACGTCATTGGTCCCTTCCGCAGCGGTGAAGCCGGTATTCCACGTATGGCCGCCATCGGTCGAGTATTCGACGGTCGCGCCACTCTCGACACCACCGAGCGTCAGCGTGCCGGCACTGCTCACGTGATCGGTGGCGCTGCTGCCCGAGTCGGTGGCGAGTGCCACGCCGGGCGCCGCCGCGGCCGTGTCGAGTGTGAAGCTGAACTCCGTTGCCGCCGAGACGTTGCCTGCCACGTCGGTCTGCCGGACCTGCACATCATTGGTCCCTTCCACGGCGGTGAAGCCGGTGCTCCAGGTAGAGCCGCCATCGGTCGAGTATTCGACGGTTGCGGCGCTTTCGATGCCGCTGAGGGTGAGCGTGCCGGAGCTGGTCACGTGATCGCTGGCACTGCTGCCGGAGTCGGTGGCGAGTGCCACGCCGGGTGCCGTCGCGGCCGTGTCGAGCGTGAAGCTGAAGTCCGTTGCCGCCGAGACGTTGCCGGCGACATCGGTCTGCCGGACCTCGATGCTGTTCAGGCCTTCCTGTGCCGAGAATCCGGTGCTCCAGGTAGAGCCGCCATCGGTCGAGTATTCGACGGTTGCGCCACTCTCGACACCACCGAGCGTCAGCGTCCCGACACTGGTCACGTGATCGGTGGCGCTGCTGCCCGAGTCGGCGGCAAGCGCCACCCCGGGTGCCGCCGCGGCCGTATCGAGTGTGAAGCTGAAGCCGGTCGCGGCCGACACATTGCCGGCCACGTCGGTCTGCCGGACCTGCACGTCATTGGTCCCTTCCGCAGCGGTGAAGCCGGTATTCCACGTATGGCCGCCATCGGTCGAGTATTCGACGGTCGCGCCACTCTCGACACCACCGAGCGTCAGCGTGCCGGCACTGCTCACGTGATCGGTGGCGCTGCTGCCCGAGTCGGCGGCAAGTGCCACGCCGGGCGCCGCCGCGGCCGTGTCGAGTGTGAAGCTGAAGGCCGTTGCAGCCGAGATGTTGCCGGCGACATCGGTCTGCCGGACCTGCACATCATTGGTCCCTTCCACGGCGGTGAAGCCGGTGCTCCAGGTAGAGCCGCCATCGGTCGAGTATTCGACGGTTGCGGCGCTTTCGATGCCGCTGAGGGTGAGCGTGCCGGAGCTGGTCACGTGATCGCTGGCACTGCTGCCGGAGTCGGTGGCGAGTGCCACGCCGGGTGCCGCCGCGGCCGTGTCGAGCGTGAAGCTGAAGCTGGTCGTGGCCGAGACATTGCCGGCCACGTCGGTCTGCCGGACCTGCACATCATTGGTCCCTTCCACGGCGGTGAAGCCGGTGCTCCAGGTAGAGCCGCCATCGGTCGAGTATTCGACGGTTGCGGCGCTTTCGATGCCGCTGAGGGTGAGCGTGCCGGAGCTGGTCACGTGATCGCTGGCACTGCTGCCGGAGTCGGTGGCGAGTGCCACGCCGGGTGCCGTCGCGGCCGTGTCGAGCGTGAAGCTGAAGTCCGTTGCCGCCGAGACGTTGCCGGCGACATCGGTCTGCCGGACCTCGATGCTGTTCAGGCCTTCCTGTGCCGAGAATCCGGTGCTCCAGGTAGAGCCGCCATCGGTCGAGTATTCGACGGTCGCGCCGCTCTCGATACCACCGAGCGTCAGCGTCCCGGCACTGGTCACGTGATCGCTGGCACTGCTGCCAGAGTCGGTGGCGAGTGCCACTGCGGGTGCCGCCGCGGCCGTATCGAGTGTGAAGCTGAAGCTGATCGCGGCCGACACATTGCCGGCGACATCGGTCTGCCGGACCTCGATGCTGTTCAGGCCTTCCTGTGCCGAGAATCCGGTGCTCCAGGTAGAGCCGCCATCGGTCGAGTATTCGACGGTCGCGCCACTCTCGACACCACCGAGCATCAGCGTGCCGACACTGGTCACGTGATCGCTGGCGCTGCTGCCCGAGTCGGTGGCGAGCGCCACGCCGGGTGCGACAGCCGCCGTGTCGAGCGTGAAGCTGAAGCTGGTCGTGGCCGACACATTGCCGGCGATATCGGTCTGCCGCACCTGCACGCTATTCGCGCCTTCGACGGCGCTGAAACTGCTGCTCCAGTGCGCCCCGTTGTCGATGCTGTACTGGACGGTCGCGCCGCTCTCGATACCACCGAGCGTCAGCGTGCCGGCACTGCTCACGTGATCGGTGGCGCTGCTGCCCGAGTCGGCGGCAAGCGCCACGCCGGGTGCCGTCGCGGCCGTGTCGAGCGTGAAGCTGAAGTCCGTTGCCGCCGAGACGTTGCCGGCGACATCGGTCTGCCGGACCTCGATGCTGTTCAGGCCTTCCTGTGCCGAGAATCCGGTGCTCCAGGTAGAGCCGCCATCGGTCGAGTATTCGACGGTCGCGCCGCTCTCGATACCACCGAGCGTCAGCGTGCCGACACTGGTCACGTGATCGCTGGCACTGCTGCCAGAGTCGGTGGCGAGTGCCACTGCGGGTGCCGCCGCGGCCGTATCGAGCGTGAAGCTGAAGCTGATCGCGGCCGACACATTGCCGGCGACATCGGTCTGCCGGACCTCGATGCTGTTCAGGCCTTCCTGTGCCGAGAATCCGGTGCTCCAGGTAGAGCCGCCATCGGTCGAGTATTCGACGGTCGCGCCACTCTCGACACCACCGAGCATCAGCGTGCCGACACTGGTCACGTGATCGCTGGCGCTGCTGCCCGAGTCGGTGGCGAGCGCCACGCCGGGTGCGACAGCCGCCGTGTCGAGCGTGAAGCTGAAGCTGGTCGTGGCCGACACATTGCCGGCGATATCGGTCTGCCGCACCTGCACGCTATTCGCGCCTTCGACGGCGCTGAAACTGCTGCTCCAGTGCGCCCCGTTGTCGATGCTGTACTGGACGGTCGCGCCGCTCTCGATACCACCGAGCGTCAGCGTGCCGGCACTGCTCACGTGATCGGTGGCGCTGCTGCCCGAGTCGGCGGCAAGCGCCACGCCGGGTGCCGTCGCGGCCGTGTCGAGCGTGAAGCTGAAGCCGGTCGTGGCCGACACATTGCCGGCCACATCGGTCTGCCGGACCTGCACGCTATTCGCCCCTTCGACGGCGCTGAAGGTGCTGTTCCAGTGCGCCCCGTTGTCGATGCTGTACTGGACCGTCGCGGCGCTTTCGACGCCACTGAGGGTGAGCACGCCGACACTGGTCACATGATCGCTGGCGCTGCTGCCGGAGTCGGTGTCGAGTGTCACGCCAGGCGCCGCCGCGGCCGTGTCGAGCGTGAAGCTGAAGCTGGTCGAGGCTGACACATTGCCGGCGACATCGGTCTGCCGGACCTGCACGGTGTTCGTTCCTTCGACGGCGCTGAAGCTGCTGCTCCAGTGCGCCCCGTTATCGACGCTGTACTGGACGGTCGCGCCACTCCCCACACCGCTCACCGCAAGCGTGCCGACATTGGTCACGTGATCGCTGGCACTGCTGCCCGAGTCGAGCGCCAGCACCACACCCGGCGCCGCGCCGGCTACCGTATCGAGCGTGAAATTCAAGGTCGCCGCAGACGACACGTTCCCGGCGACATCGATCTGCCGGACCTGCACGCTATTCGCGCCTTCCATCGCGCCGAAGCTGCTGCTCCAGTGAGCCCCGTTATCGCAGCTGTACTGCACCGTCGCTCCGTGCGCGAGCCCGCTGACCGCGAGCGCGCTATCGCACGTGACGTGGTCCGCGGCCGAAACGCCAGTGTCATGCGCCAGTGTGACGACGGGCGCAGGCGGCGCAATGTCGACATAGGCGGTCGCCCAACTCAGGGTGCCGTTGCCGAGCCGAATCGCATAGGTAAAACTGTCTTGCGCATATCCGACAGTGTTGAAACTGTTCGAGAGCCAGGCTGAATCCAGGTGACTCGCGTCATATCCCACCTTTCCGTCGGACGTGATCCAAAGGTGCGCACCGTGTGCGCTGTAGTCCGTGCTGACGGCTTCCGCCCTGGCGTTGTCCTGGGTCAGCAGGGCTGTTTGTTCGAGCGCCGTCGTGGCTTCGGTACCGGAGTCGATAGAGTAGAGCGTCTTGGCCGCTCCGCCGAGATCGTTGGCCATCACGTTAAGGTAGACGATACCGAGCGTATTGTCGGTGAGTCCGGTCTGAGCCGACGTGAATAGGTCATTGTTGGCTTGCGGCGTGTTGCTGATGGAAACCGTAATTCCATTGCTAATGGTCGTCATGATGTTCCCGTCCCCGTTATCGTTAATTCGTCTCAGCGTAAGATGCCCGTCGCGTGCGGTGCCGCAGTGCCACGCTTCGCCCGCAGTCTTCTCAGCGCTCGCGCAGCGCCGTTTCCCTGGTCTTGATCACAGGCTTGAGCAGGTAGTGCAGCACGGTCCTGCGCCCGGTCCGGATATCGACCGTAGCGATCATGCCCGGCACGATCGTGACCGGCTCACTTTGTCCACTGGGCCTGTTCTGCCTGGTGCGAACCAGGATTCGGTAATAACTGTCAGCTTTCTCGCCTGGTCGTTCGGGCAACAGCGTGTCGGCGCTGATGTCCTCCACGGTCGCAGGAAAGCCTCCATAAATGGAGAAGTCATAGGCGGAGAGCTTGACCGTGGCATCCTGCCCTGGATGCAGAAACGCGATATCCGACGGGCGCACACGCGCTTCGATCAACAGCGTATCGCCGAGCGGGACGATCTCGAGCAGATCCATGCCGGGCTGAACCACGCCGCCGACGGTATTGATCTTGATCTGCTTGACCATGCCCCTCAGCGGAGCCCGCACCAGCGTGCGCGTGACACGGTCTTCCAGCGCGATATTGGCCGCGCTCAGAGCCGTCTGCTCGGCCCGGGCCTGATTCAGGTCCTTCATCGCATCGGCACGGAAGTGTGCAGTCAATTCATCGATCTTCTGGCGAGCCTCGCGATAGGCGGCGTCCAGCCGCGGCATCGCGAGCCGCGTCGCATCGAGGTCGCCTTTCATGTCGTTGGCCTGACGTTCGAGCCGAAGGACTTCGACATCGGACACTGCTCCCTTCTGCACAAGCGGGCTCGTCAACGCCAGTTCCTTTGCGACCAGGCCGTAGCTTTGTTGCAGTTGCGCTTCACGTGAGCGCTTTTCCGCGAGTTCCTGGCGACGTTGGTCAGTCTGTTGCTTCAGCACGGCCAGATTGGCCTGCAATTCGCGCTGGCGGGAGTCGTACAGTGATCTTTCTTCTTCCAGCAGCTTTGGGCTTGTCTGCTCCAACTGGCGAGGCGCAACGAAGGAGGTATTGTTCGCCTCCGCGGTGAGGCGCGCAATTCGGGCAATCAAGGCGGAATCCTTGGCCTGCCCCTCCTTGTACGACGAGGTAAAACGCGTATCGTCGATGCGCATGAGCGGCTGGCCCTTTTGAACAACCTGACCTACGCGGACCATGATTTCGGAGACGATGCCACCCTCCAGGTTCTGCACCACTTGCACCCGGCTGGACGGAATCACCTTTCCTTCTCCAACGGTCACTTCGTCCACGTTCGTGACCGCAGCCCAAATGAACGCGGCGACGAAGAAGGCCAGCGTCGACCAGAGAATCCAGTGGGTGAAATAACGCGGCCCTTCCATGGCCGCTGCGCAACTCTCCCGCATGAACGCCGTGTCGTCCGGGCGTGGCTTGATGGCTGCGCCAATTCGGCCGGCCAGCTCCTTGAGCCCGAGGCGGCGGCACGCCGGCGATGGATCCCCGCCTTCAGGCTTAGCCAGTAGCGACATGGAGCTTCCTCCCTGCAAGGGCAGCCAGTACCTGTTCCTTGGGCCCATCGGCGACGACGCGGCCCTGATCCATGACGATCAGGCGATTGACCAGGGTGAGCAGCGAGGCGCGATGCGTGATGAGCAGCAGCGTGCGGCCTTCGAGCTCGGTCGCGAGTCTCGCTTTGAACAACTCTTCGGAGCGGTTGTCCATCGCGCTGCTGGGTTCATCGAGCACCAGCACCGGTGGCGAGAGCAACACTGCGCGGGCAATCGCGATCGCCTGTCGTTGACCGCCCGACAACGCTTCGCCGCGTTCACCCACGGCCAGGTCGAAGCCGTTCGGCAAGCGGTTGACGAAGTCGCTCACGCCCGCAATTTGCGCGGCACGCAGCACGGCGGCGTCGTCCGTACTGGGTGCACCCAGTACGATGTTCTCTCTCACGCTGCCGTTGAACAGCATGACATCCTGAGGCACGTGTCCGATGCCCCGGCGCAGCGCCGCAGGGTCGAACTGACGCAGCTCGACGCCATCAACGAGCACATTTCCCGAACTGGGCGGATACAGTCCCAGGATGAGCCTCTCGATCGTGGTCTTGCCCGAGCCGACGCGTCCGATGATGCCGACGCGCTCACCCGCGACGATGCGGAACGACACGGCATCGAGCGACACGCCACTCTGGCTGGGATATGAAAAGCTGACGTTCCTGAACTCGATGTCGCCGCGCAACGTCGGACGATGCACGAAGCTCCTGTCAGCCGGACGCTCGCCGGGCAGTTTCATCAACCCATCGATCGATGCCAGCGCATTGCGGGATTGATGATAGCGGGTCAGGAGCGTCGCCACCTGACTCATGGGTGACAACGCACGGCCAGTGAAAATAGTGCAGGCGATCAAGCCGCCTGTGGTGAGCTTGTCGTCAGCGATCATGTAGACGCCGCACAAAACCACGGCGAGATAGGCGGCCTGCTGGGAGAACACGGCGAAGTTGACCGCGCATCCCGACAGAAAACGTGACCGGAGTCCGAGCCTCGCCATTTGGCCGAGCAACTGTTCCCACTTGGCTTGCATCGGTCCTTCCGCGCCAGTGACCTTGATCGCTTCGAGACCCACCAGGGTTTCGATCAGAAGCGCTTGCCGTTGGCACGCGTGGCGCTGACTGGCCTGCACGGCCCGTGCAAGAGGCCCTTGCACGGCAACGCCTACGCCGATCACGAGAGGCAATGCCATCAACGGCAACCATCCGAGTGCTCCGCCGACCCAGAACATCGCCACGATGAATACAACCGAAAACGGAAGATCGATCAGGGCAGCCGCGGTGGCCGAAGTGAGAAACTCCCGTACGGCTTCGAACTCTTGTATGTGGGAAGCGAACCCGCCGACGGAAGGCGGCCGCACGGTCATCTGGATGCCGAGTACTTTCTCGAACATGTTGGCGGAGAGGATCACGTCGATTTTCTTGCCCGCGACGTCGATGAAGTAGCCGCGCAATGTACGCATCAGCAAATCGAACACGATCACCAGCATGATGCCTGCCGCCAGCGCCCACAACGTCTCAAGCGTGTGGTTCGGCACCACCCGGTCATAGACGTTCATGGTGAAAAGCGGCATGGCTAACGCAAACAGATTGACTAGCATCGAAGCAACCATCACTTCGGCGTAGATCGGCCACGACTGCCCCACAACGCCCCAGAACCAGTGGCATGGGCGAGGCACCGTACTCTCCGCGCTGTGCTGGTCGAACCGGTGAGCGCGGCGGGCGAATAGCGCATGGCCCGCATAACGTCGCTCCAGATCCTCCAGGCTGACCTCTTCTTCTCCGGCGCCTGTTTCGGGAAGGATGATCTGCATGCTTCCGCAGGTGTTCCTGCGTACCAGCACGCATGCCTGCCTGTCGTTCAGCAGCAGGACTGCAGGCAGGACCAGGTCGGAGATGCGTTGTAGCGAACGCCTCGAAAGCCGGGCGGACATGCCCACGCGAGCCGCTGCCCGAATGAAGAGCGCGGGCGTCAACCGGTGGTCTATCAGCGGCAGGCCGGCGATAAGGGTGTCGGCCCCCACCGGCTGGTTGAACAGTCGAGTCAGGATGAGAAGGCAACCGAGCAACGGATCGTTGTCGATACCGGACGTCGGTGGCAGGTCCCACCCCGGGGTGGCAGGCTGTCCCACTGGTTCCGCGGCGGCTTCTGTTGCGGCGGAATGCATTTACAGCACGCCAGCATGCTGGTGACGGTCTGATTGACGCGGCAGCCCGATAGGCGCTGAAGTCCCCGCTGTGAAGCGCTCGTTCTTGCACATGATGTACCCCGTCGATGTTTGTTTTGTGTTTGTTGTTCCGCGTGACTGCTTATCTTGGTATCGAAGGCAGGTGCAAGTACTGGGCCATGTGCGGTGGCTAGGCGGCGAGACACAACGACGAGCCGCGGCTATAGGGAGGAAATGAAGCAGACGGGCATGCCGGTCTCAGAAGTAAGACGGATTTCCGCACGCGGAGCGACAGAGCCGCTATGCGCGAGGCACCACGATTCCCACTGCCCGCTGCGGAAACCGGGGTAACTGGCCGAATAAGCAATGAGTGCGGCGACAGTCGAGTCGGCGTCCAGGACGTGCCAGTTTTGAGACATCCGTCTTGCGTGGCGCACCTCCGGCTCCGCCTGATGGGTGTCCGCGCAACCAGCACTTAACGGGCACCAACGTCCGTCTGTCGCGGCGCGCGCCCGCTGCAACGTGATGGGTGTTTCTGGAGCCCGCCTGTTAAAGGGCACGTTGCATTTTTGAAACGCTCTGTTGGCGGTCGGAAGGACCTGGCTATCGCGGTGGCGACGATATGCGAGCGACACAGCATGGCAGGCATCAGAAGCGGTCGAGTTGTCCAATGGAAGCATGTCGGGGTGGGTCGCCGATTGTGCCGTGAGCTTCCGGTCATCGACCATGTCTTTGGTCTGCGCCCGAAAATATCGGCCGTTCGCTGCCACGCGCGAGCAATACTTTCTCAGTGCTTGGCGCCGCGAAGGAGCGATTTTGACGTGCCTTTCCTTTCACCGCGCCTTCAATCGTGCGCCCTCGCACGCATGCCGCTAGCATTTGGGTGTATCTTCCGGGATGACCTGATGACGGGTCATTCATGCGGCTCTGGCGAGGCAGCGATGACGGACCGGGATTCCCGGTACGAGATCATCACCGACGAACGTGCATTGGCCGGATTGCAAGCCGATTGGGACGCGTTGTGGAAGCGCGCGGCGGGACGGTACTACCTGTCGTTCGTGTTCTGCTGGACTGCGTGGCAGCAGGTAGCGAAGCCGAAGGGCAGAACATTGCGCTGCATTATCCGGCGCGACGAGGGCAGGTTTGCCATGGTATGGCCGCTTGCCCTGCATCACCGACTCATATGGGCCAGCCTGGTTCCGCTGTCCCCGGAGGCCGCCGATTACTCGGACATACTTATGGAAGCGCGTGCCGGGACTCTCCCGTGGATTGAAGGCGCCTGGCGTATCGCGACTGGGCACTGCGGTGCCGACTTCGTGCACCTGCCATACCTCCATGAGTCGGCGGACCTTTACCGCATCGCGGGGCATGACCGGTCGCTCGTGATGCGGCAGCGCCACATTTCATACGTCGCGAAGCTCAGCATGGAATGCAGACGGCACGACTGGACATCGTTCTGCGATTCGCTGACCGCGCTCCAGCAAAGCAAAAAGCCTGGTTCCATCGCGCGCCGTCTGGCGAAGAAAGGGCGGCTGGATGCGTGGCTGGTAGACCCGTCAGACAAGGGCGCCGTTGCGTCTGCCATCGACCTGATGCTTGAATGGAAGCGTGACTGGAGCGATCGTGTCGGCAAGCATGGACAGTGGGTGGCGTCCGTTCACTACCGGAACTTCCTCGTCGAGTGGCTATCGTCGCCATTCACAACTGAAGCCCATCTGCTCGTTGTCGCGCTTGACGGCGCGCCGCTCGCGGCGCTGGTGTTCAGCATCGACAACCGCTGCGCCAGCACCATCATTTCAGGCTTCAACCAGGCGTACCGGAACCTCTCACCCGGTTTGCTGGCGTTCGAATACGTTGTGCAATGGGCGTTCGACCGACAGTTCGACCTCGATTTCGGTGCAGGCACGGAGCAATTCAAGGA
This sequence comes from Paraburkholderia sp. DD10, assembly GCF_049177125.1. Classification (NCBI taxonomy): domain Bacteria; kingdom Pseudomonadati; phylum Pseudomonadota; class Betaproteobacteria; order Burkholderiales; family Burkholderiaceae; genus Paraburkholderia; species Paraburkholderia sp. DD10. The sequence continues at coordinate 1,225,832 of NZ_CP185392.1, forward strand.
ATGCTGGGCCCGCGGCAACCTCGCGAGCGTCTGGACGCTACGGACTGTCAGTTCACCGTGGGGGTGCCTGGGAGTCCGTGCCCTACACCTGCAGCATGAGGTGATGTCGCATGCGAAGGGAACCCTGCAGGCCTTGCGTAAAACGTATTGAACACGTCTCGGATCTCGCTGCGGCGCACACGTTCCCTCATCGCATCACCTGTCGATTTTCCGATCACGACGCCCCGGTTACTGAGCGATGTCTTCCTGCACGACGAGCGCAAATCCGCAAATCACTCGTTCCGCTTCGCCGATCGCTTAGGTTCCCCTCAGGTTTGCATGCTAAATTGACCAAGCTCGTGGCTTGCGCTCCTTAACAGCAGAATCGACGACCACAGGGCGGAGCAACGCAGCACAAACGAGAGATGAGCACCATGCCAAAAGGAAAAACTGGCGGCGCCAGCATCGCTGCTGCCCGAGCGGTCTACCTACTCGAACTGGCCCGGGGCCGTTCATTGCGCTGGCCTCTCAATCCGATCCATCGACAAAAAAGCCAAGGCGGTTATGTCCTTGCCCAGAGAATTTGCTGATTGAGAGGATCAGGAGAATCCGGGAGCGGCCACCGCGCAGGTGTTATGAGTACGCGTTGCGAGTGAACCGCCTTTGCCCGGCAACGAGACATGAATACGATATCCCCCGGTAGCACGACAGGCTAGCGAGAGCGGAAGCTCAACGCCGGGCGCTGCCCAGGCCGTACGCGTCGCGATGGTAAACCAGCCGTCCAAGCAGTTTTCGGCGCATCTGCTCCCGGCGATAGTGAGCGACGACGAACGCTGCTGCCGTCACCAGCACGAATGAACCTACGACGATTGCCACTGCTTCACTCATCGGAACCTCCATTGCTGATCTCCCGGGTTCACTGCAGGTGCTGCCCTCCGTTGATCGCGATGTTGGCGCCGGTCACGAAGCCCGCTTCGCGCGAGCACAGATAGAGCACGAGCGCGGCAACTTCGTCCGGCTGCCCGAGCCGGCCAACCGGAATCTGCGGAACGATCTTCGTCTCGCGGATTTCCTCGGGCACGGCCATGACCATTTTCGTGGCGATATAGCCGGGCGAGATCGTATTGACCGTGACGCCTTTTTTCGCCACTTCGAGCGCCAGCGATTTCGTGAAACCATGCATGCCGGCCTTGGCCGCCGCATAGTTGGTCTGGCCGAACCCGCCCTTGGAGCCGATGATCGACGACACATTGATGATGCGGCCCCAGCCGCGCTCGACCATGCTGTCGCACACGGGCTTCGTCATGTTGAACACCGAATCGAGGTTGGTGCGGATGACCGCGTCCCAATTGACCTTGTCCAGTTTCTTGAAGCTGGCGTCGCGCGTGATGCCGGCGTTGTTGATCAGGATGTCGACCGGTCCGACTTCGGCCTTGATCTGCGCCGCGCATTTTTCGCAGGAGTCGTAGTCGGCGACGTCGACGCCATATGCGCGGAACTGTCGCCCCTCGGCTTCCATGCGGGCGAGCCACTCGTTCGCACCGGTGTTGCCGGGCGAATAGGTGACGGCGACCGCGTAACCGGCGTCATGCAACTTGATGCTGATCGCCTCGCCCAGTCCACCCATGCCACCCGTTACCAACGCGATCTGCTTTGCCATTGAATCGTCCTCGCAATTACCGGCGGCGTGCCCGTCGGGAGCAACACCGCCTTCAGTCAAATGGGATGTATGGGAATGCCGGATTCCTCGCCAAGGTGGCTAAAAGGAATGCTGTAAATAGAGTTCGAACCGATAACGCGGGCATTGCTGCCCGCGTGGGTCTTAATGCTTCGCGCTCGCGGCCACGATAGCCGACTCGGCACTACGTCGTTTGGCTGACTTGGACGCCGAGGCCGTCACGGCTTCGAGATTGGTCCCGGCCATTTCCACGGCCTGCTGACCCGTCTTCTGCAGCGATTCGCACAGCGTGGCGGTCGCGCTGATCGCGGACTTCCACGCGGCGATCGCCGCTTCGGAACCGGCGGGAGCACTCTTCGCCGCTTCCTCGATGACTGCCTGCAGGTTCGCGTTATACCGTTCGAAATGCGTCTGCGCGAGTTGCGCGACCTCCGCCTGCGTGGTTGACGCGATGTCGAAGAGTTGACGAGTGTATGTCAGTGATTTCTCCGCGAGCGGCGCGGTGAAACCGGCTTGCAGCGTGAACCACTGCTGCGGCTCCGGCGTGCCGGGCGCCTTGCTCAGGCTCTCCCGCGATTCCGCCAGCGTGGACTTGACGACCTGCAGGTTCAACGCAACCAGTTTTTCGACGCCTTCAAAGACCTTCCCGGTCAATCCGAAGAATGCGTCGAGGCCAGCTTTCTGCGATGCGGCGATTTGCTCGGGACTCGATAGAACCATTATTGAAATTCCTCAGGATTCGATTCGCCGCACAAAGCCCGATCGATCGGATGTGACCGGATGCCGCACGACGAATGGCGATGATGGATGAACCGAAGCGCAAGGACGCCTGCCAGGCAGCATGCGTCGCGAATACTTCGGAGGGTCGTTAAAACCAGGGGCACTTACACATTAAAGTCTAATCAAAGCCACTTCGCTGATTTTTTCTCGACGCGCTCGCCACGTGCTGGATGCGGAACACCCGCCGTTCCCTAGCGTCTGCGCGCGACGGCCTTGAGAATAGACGCGCCTTCGCTCGTGACATGAGGACGTGAATGGCCCGACGCGAGACGCTCGAGCGATATGAGTTGACGTTCCAGCAGCGTGTCGAGTTCGACGCGCTCGAGGTCGATCTGATCGGGCGCGTCCCTGAGGAGCATCAGGGTGGCGAATTCATGGGGACTTAGCATTGTGTCTCCTCGTTTTAGTCTGTCTGCGCCGGAAGCATTAATTACCGTCTCCACACGGCGAATGCGGCAAATACTTCCCTCTCGTTTGCGAAGCAAGCGTTCAGGAAATCCTTACGGCGATGTCATCATAACCGCTCGATTTTCGATTGCAATATGCGGGAGTATATTTTTGATTCGTCTGATTATTCAGTCTGCATATCGAAAATGGCCGTCCTTGTAGTGCCGGCACGAGGACCACGGAAGTCTTGATAGGCTTGCGCAGCCCGACCTGGACGGGGATCCATGGAACCGGCAGCCGACGCATTCATATTTGAATAGACTATTTATAGCCGCATTGTCTAGCATGGCCGCTTATAAGCTGATACTGAGAAATTTATTACCGCATGCGCGAATTATTTATTTTCACAGTTTCAATCATTGCAAGGAATCAAAAGTCGTGGTTTTTCGCGGTTGCAAAGGAGTGAGGAAAAGTTGTATCGCCGGCAAAACCACCATCGGGGAAGCACACCCGTTGCCTGGAACTGTCGTTGCCAACGATGTTCATCGAATGCAGATCACTACACCTCACCGACTCCAGTACTGCGGCATGGGATTGTGCCAAACTGACTCGATATGTAGTCCTGTATTGTTGTTCGTCGGGACAGACGGGTTTGGTGCTGAAAAAGACTTCCACATGGTTTTTTGTCACGAAAGAGTTGGACGAGCCTTCAAAGGAGGAGAAGCAAACGACAATGCAGCAAGCCGGCACCAGCGCGTCCTCCAATCACGCAATGCATTGGAATCGTGCCGATTGGGCACGATGCTATCGTGAGATTCGAAGGCTGCAGGCTCGTATCGTGAAGACGGACACAGGACGGCAAGTACGGCAAGGTGAAGCCTTTGCAGTGGTTGCGGGCCCACTCGTTTAGCGGCAAGGTACTCGCCGTGAGACGGGTGACTGAAAATCAGGATAAACGGACTCCCGGTCTGAACGGCCATCCCTGAATCAAGTAGCCCTCGAATGGAGCCACTTCGGAAGCGGGCCGGATCGATTCGGGACAGCGCGAACGCGACGTGGTGGTCGTTTTCGATCGGCCCAACGGCCGTTGTGCTTCCACCGATCGCAATGAATTCGCACGGTCACGTCGCCCGCGCTGCCTGACCATTCAGCGTCGTTCCAGGGCTCTTTCGGGTCGTACGGCTACGGGTTACGAACGTGGAGCGCAAATCGTCGCGGCGACGCAATTCAATCGTGTCGCTGGAGGTGCAATCAGACGATCTTTCCCGGTCGTGAAAATATTGGTCTTCATCCGGTCGAGACGTCTGGACGTTCTCCTGAAGAAGTCAGGCACATCGAAATTGCCGGACTTTAACGCCAGTGCGACCGGAATTCTCCAATCGATTGGGTCGCGGGTGTACAGGGGTCGACTTGTGCGCCAATGCGTAAGTTTGCACGTCAGGTACGGATGGCAGCATCCGGCTTTTTCTCGCGCCTCACCGCGAATTTGCGTGCGCCTCGACCGCGCAAACCGCCCGCAACTGAAGCGAGCGTGTGTTCGATGAGATGCCCCGCTGTATCTACACCGAGTTCGTGGCAACCTCGACCGGCTGGTCGAAAATTGCCTCACCCCGCGACAGACCGAGTCTAGCGCGCTGAAATGCCGGACGGCTCGTGGGCAAGTGGCTATCTGCTCATTCCTCGCCCGGGATGCGCTACCGGCAAGCACGACAGCGCGACGTTCAATTGCCGCCAGCGCCCAGCGCGCAAATCAGGGGGCTGCCCGAGAAGGCCCGTCGAATGCCAAAAACTGGATTCATAGGAATGTGTGTCATCGAACGGAACGCCGTAAGCACAAGGTGTGAAGTGAGACTCGCCCGCATCTGATAACTTATTTGCATTTGCGCTCAAGCACACGTTGCCCGAATGGCATCTTTCGGCGCGCGACGCAGGATTCCCAAGAGAGCCTTACGATGAACGTGCCAACGCGTCCGTCCAACCACGCGTCAACGCTCCTGTCCGCGACCGACAAGTGGATTCCGTCCCCGCCAACACGTGCACTGACTCTTGGCGGCCAGAAAACGCAACGCAGTAATGCTGGAAAGGTCGGGAGTGAACCGCTGCCGCACGACCGGACGGGAGGCGCTTCGCGTACCGCTCAGCGGGGCGTCCATCTCGGCAATTCACTGAAGTCGGTCGACTCCCATCTGTTACTTTTGATCATCCACGAAGCGAGTGGGCTCGGGATGATGTGCGGCAACATGAAGTTCGAAAAATTCAGCAGCTGTTGTGCCAGCAGCGACGCCACTTCCGAAGATTTCATAACGCATTCAGGCAGGGCAGAGTGCGAATTCACCGGCGCTCACGCGTCGCACAGCCATTTTCTCCGGCAGACTACCGCATTTGCCAATGCGGTCGATCGCGAAGAACTCGCCCGTTTGCAGGTCATCTACAATGTTGCGATGGATGACCGTATCACGCTCAATCAACTGTACGACTATCAGAAAGCGACGCTCGGGCGCCATGACGTTCAGCGAGGTGGGCACCGTCCCGCTTATGGCCCTGCGCGCGATGGCGACATCCGGCATTCACAGGCCAACGTCGGGAACGCTGATCGGCAGCTCGGCGACGACGCTCGCGGCTTCAATGAAGCCATTCACATGACGGCGGGGTGAGCGCGTGTTTCCGTACTTCGGCACGTTACGAAGCAAGATTCCGCCATTCCACCCTGATCATATGCGCATCGCGCGCGGTGCGATGCGCATTTCGGTTTTCGTGCTGGCCGGACGCTGCGCGGGCGCATTAAAGGAAATGGCGGTCGCGTATCGCTATGGCACGGGGCCGATAGTCGATGCATACCAGCTGACCATGACGCTGGTGGGCTGGCTGCCTGTCGTGATCGCGACGGTATTCTCGATAGTGCTGGTGCCCGTCTTTGTGGAACTGCGCGCGCAGCCGCTTTCGGATCGGACCCGCTTTCTGGGTGAGCTCGAAGGATGGGCCATCGTGGTCGGCGCGATGCTGACGCTATTGCTCTATGCGTGCTGGCCGCTCGCGCTGCATATCGGCGCGACGAACCTGTCGGCGGAAACGCGCGCGATCTGCCGGCAGATGATCCTGACGATGGGACCGATCGGTGCTCTCATGCTCGTGTCCAGCGCCTACGCGGCACGGCTGCAATCGCGCGAACGCCACATCAACACCTTGCTCGAAGGTCTGCCCGCCGGCTTCGTGCTGGGCCTCGTTCTGTCGGCCGGCGGCGAGGTTTCGGCGTTACCGCTCATAGGCGGCACGGTCGGCGGGTACATCGTGCAAACGCTGATATTGCGAATGCTGTCCGTGCAGGTCGACCCGATTCGCTACAGACTGCGTCTGACGCTGAAGGCGCCGCAATGGCAGCGGGTGTACCGGGCGGTGCGGGTGCTCGCCCTCGGCCAGGTGGTCATGTGCTGCACGCCGATACTGGATCAGTTCTTCGTGGTCGCCTACGGCGATGGCGCGGTCGCCACGGTCGGCTACACGAACCGCATTCTCTCGCTGCTGCTCAGCATGGGCGCGCTCGCAATCGGCCAGGCCATCCTGCCGATCCTGTCGGATATCATCGGCGTCGGCGATCTGTCGCGCGCCCGCCATACCGCGCTGAAGTGGACGCTGCTCATGTTTCTGCTCGGCACGGGCGTGGCGCTGGTGTCGTGGCTGCTTGCTCCGCAAGCCGTCGCGCTACTGTTCCAGCGCGGCGCGTTCACCGCGCGGGATACGGCGGCCGTGGCGGAGCTTTTTCGCTGGGGGCAAATGCAGGTGCCGTTCTATTTCTCCGGCCTCGTGTTATTGACGCTGTTCGCGAGCGCGGGACGTTACCGGGAAATGGCCATCATCGCCTTGATGAGCTTTGTCGTGAAGGTTGTCGCCAACGTCGTCATGACGCATTGGCTGGCTATTCCCGGCATTTTCGCGGCCACCGCGCTGATGCACGCGACGACGCTCATCTACTATCTCGTCTACGTGCAAGGCTGGCCAACGGGCACCGCCACGACGGCGGCCGGGCAGCCATGAATATCGTTCTTCTCGTGAGTTCGATGGGCACGGGCGGCGCGGAACGCGTTGCATCGACTTCATCATCGCATATGGCGGCGGGGCACCTGATCCTATACGCTCACGAGCCAGGTACGGCAAATCTATCTCGCTTACCTCGCGGGGCGGAAGCGCTCCGGGCTGCGTGGTCATGCGGCGCGCCTGCGCATATTGCGCAATTGCTTTGCAACAGCAGGCCGGATCTCATCATTTGTTTTCTTACCAATCATCGACCTACTGAGAACTTCCAGCTTGTCTCGCCCACTTCAAATGCCATGTACAACCGGGTACCTGCCGTCGAATTCTGCCCATGAAGGGCTGTGTCAGACGCATCCATTCTGCGTGCTCCTTCGGAGAAAAAGGGCCCGGAAATCCGCGCTTTACTCCTGCGGGCTTGATTTCACAGTCTTCCCATAGCATCGGAGAAAATAATAAGCGGCCGTAAAAGAGCGGGCGTTGGATGTTCACGCCCATGTCGTGCGTTGTGCAACATTGAGTTTTACCGTTGGACCGGCAATATTCGTCGATGGCTGTTCGATTAGACTTGTCAAAAAAGATTCGATTTCAGTAAGACATATGCATCTCTTCCGCCGACCAGGCCATGAAGAGATGTGGGATTGCGCACAGTTCTCATCTGATAGCGCGACGCCTTCACGAATCGCTGGGTTATCGTGTATCTATCCGGCGCGTGATTTTCCAGAAACGAAAAGCGAATCGCATCGCCGGACGCCATCGAGACATTCTCACAGATAAATCCACGCCAGTATCTCCAACTGGAGGAGACTTTGAATGGCAACGAATAAGTTCAACCGTCGCTCTTTTCTCAAAGGATCCGCCTCGGCCGCTGCGCTTATGTCGCTACCCGTACCGGGGGTTAGCCAGACAGCCTTGCCCACGCGGATGGAATGGCAGGTATTCAAAACGACGCCGCAATATGCGTCCTTTCTGAATGCACTGAAATTGATGAAAGCCGCGACCGATGCCACCAAACCGACGTCATGGGCGTACTGGGTCGATGTGCACCTCAACTACTGTCCGCACATGGTGCCGTACTTTTTCGCCTGGCATCGAGGCTATCTGTACTACTTCGAACAGCAGTTGAGAACGGTGTCGGGAGACAGTGCGCTCACACTGCCATATTGGGACTACTACAAGTATCCTGACATGCCGAGCGAATTCACCGATCCGGCCAGCGGAAACCCGTTATATATATCCGGGCGGGTCAATACCGATGTTTATGCTGCGCTGACGCTCGCGCCTTATGCGTCAAGCATCATCAATATGCAGCGCGGGACGTCAAACTCTTATGAGGCGTCGTTTGAATCGGCTCCTCATAACCCGGTGCATAATATTATCGGTGGATGGATGGCTGATATGTCGTCGCCTACCGATCCCATCTTCTTTGTGCATCACGCGAATGTCGATCGGCTGTGGGACGCGTGGTGTGCTGAGGCTTCGACTATCGTGCCGGCGCAAAATAGCTCCTACTGGTCGGGGTCATTCACCTATGCGACGAATCTCACGATCGCGAAATCGAAGTGCTATCGCCCCGAGATTCTTAACTATCGATACCCTGCGCCCAACAATGTGCCGACCGTGCTGCCCCAGAGCGCCCAGCAAGGTCGCATCATCCGGGTGCAGGCGCAGCTTGCACCGATCCTGGTCCGTCCTGCATTCGGCAACTTTCCGAATACGGCTGCGCGCCGGATCTCAAACAAGCGGCGCTCGCTTGGCGGCGTCGCGAATGTGACGCTCAAGGAGGCATCGGTCAGCGCACGTCTGCCACTGCAACCGTCGGACATTTCATCATTGAAGGATGCGATGTCGACGGCAGCAGCAAGCGCAGCTCCGGAAGCCCAGGCGAGCACGACCACGTTCAAGTATCCTTGCCTTGTACTGGATAAGCTGGCGATCACCGCGCTCGGTAAAAACGGTGGCTATTACTACAACATCTATCTGAACCTGCCTGCCCGCGGCGACGCGGATGTCGCCAGGGCATCTCATTTCATCGGTACGTTTGGCGCATTCGAAGCATCCGGCGCCATTCACCACAACAGCCGCACGTTGACGCTGTCGTTGACCGATGTGCTGCAGAATCTGGGTGTCGCCGATCTGAACGAGGCCGTAATATCGCTCGTGCGCGTCAATGGGCCCAATTCGCCAAAAGGGGACGTGTTGAATGTCGGTGAAATGCGTGTCGAGCTGTCAACCGATGGTCCCTGATCGCTGGCGCTGATGTTCGCTGACGGTCCAGTCGCCTCGCCAACAGCACCTCGCTCACTACCAGCCGGTAGCCGGTCGCGACCGGTTACCCGCGCGCTTACATGGTATTTCTGCGCGGATCGGGAAGCAGAACAGGAACATATTGGACAGCGGGCCGCGTGTCCGCCATGCTCCACGGCTAATCAGGGAAGTTCGCGACGGCAAGCTGCCGGCCAGCGACGCGCAACAGATCGCGCAGACTCCAGCGCCAACTGATCCAGGCGTAAATAATTGGCGCATCGCGCAACATCAACGATGCGATCCGTCGGCATCAACGCAGTTCATGGTCACTACGGCGACGGCGGTGGCTTCGTCGTCTTCCGCCCACATCGCCAGGACCGTGCACGGCGCCGCTGTGGTCGTGCGCTGCGATGCAGAGGTTCGTCAACCTTATCCAGGTCGAGCCTTGTCCGTGGCGAGGCGAATCCAGCGCGACTGTACGGCGTCATCCCGCCGAACGCCAGCGTCATAATAGAAAGGAAGGAGGTCAAATATGCAAGAACCGCAGACGTGGGGAGGTTCAGCAGCAGCACCATGATCTGGGTTGTCGCAAGGGACCTCGGGATGACCATGGTCGCGTCGTCGTCGGTGATTCCCGGTTGAGCCGAAAAGGGCGTGTCCAACGCTCGAACCCGGTCGTCCCTCCAGCGCGCGCGCTTCGGTTTATCCGGTCGCCCGGCTGGTCGAGCTTTCATGGCACAACCCCTCCGCTCCGACGGGCAGCCGCCAACGGACGCGTTGACGCAGGTTATCGGCGTGGAACCCGAGAAGTCCCCAAAGCGTATTGGCAATCTGCAGGCTCCACACCGTCGATATGTGCTGGCGGCTCCAGTAGCCCTTGTATTTTTCCGTGCCAGCGCCGAGGTCCATATCGAGATTGTGTTCGAGCGCCCATCTGACGCAGTGCTCCGTTGCAATGGCGCCGGGCGTCTGCCGCGCATAGGCCGGCTCGAATCCCGCGATAAGGTCGTCGAGGCAGTTCTTCCCAACGCCGAAGATGTTCACTGCGATCGGCGCGCCGTCAAGGCTAAGGACGAGGAGCCTGGCGATGATCCCGTCATCCGTCTGGTTGAGCAACGCGACGAGATAGTCCCGATACTCCCTGGAATACAGCCACCCGCCTTTTTTACCGGTGCGCGCGGCCCACTGGCGCTTGCAGGACAGCATCCAGTCAACCAGTCGCGCGTTTTCGTCTTTGTTCTCTGGTCCCAGAATGCGTATCTGCATGGCACCCATTGTTGACAGGCGCCGTTCCAGCGAACCCGGCCTGTTCCTGAACAGGCGGCCGAGCGAGGCGCTATAGGTCTCCCAGTCCTTTTCGCAACGCAGTTTCGCAACCGCCAGCGGATGAGCCGTTTTGACCATCACATGGCGCTTGCCCGATGCCAGTTCGTACAGTCCCGAGTCGGCGCTCGTGAAAGGAAGAAGGATCACATCGGCGCCGGACAGCCTTTCGACCGCATGCCAGGCGCGCTCGATCAGGGCCGGTGCGGACGCGCCTCCTTGCACGAGGATGTTTGTGTAATCGGTGGATTCACTCGCAAGCGGGCGTACGACTGTCCAGAAAAGTTTCCGGTAGGTGACAAGCGGCCACACGAGGACGAGCCGCCCTTGCTCGCGCAGCGTGATGCAGCACAGCTTCCTGCCGCGCGGTTGTGCGACGCATAGCCAGCACTGCCAGCATGCGGCGAAAGCCTGGCCATACCTGCCTTCCTCTTTGGACCATAAATCATTCCATTCCTGTTGCAATGCACGAAATCTGACGGGGTTCGTGATTATCTCGAGTTGGAAACCCGTTCTGTCCCGACAGTGCGCAGGAAACGTCCGCTTCGCGGGCGCACGAACATCCGCAAAAAATGCTTGCATCATAATGCGATTCCTCGATTTGTCCCCGTTACCCCGACATCGCCTCCCGGTACAACGAGTGGCTGGAATTGCAACTGTCATGAGCCATGCAGCGAAGTGGCACGCGCTTCTGGCGTCGTCGAACCGTAACCACACACGAACGTGTCTGCCATGCATTCCGCTCACGGAGATATATGTTGCGCTGGGTCCACTACGCGTAGATGTGGGATGGGTCACATTTCTTGCGGGATTGCCCCATGACCGATTACACCTCGGCCTATCGTGTACGTGTCGCCATTGGGTCACAATGGAAACAAGAGCGATTCGGACGAAAAAACACTGCAACGCTTCTTTCCGGTTTCGGGGAGGACAATCTGCATGTCAGGGAATCACTTCAGCCAGCGGTTTTGTTCCAAGGAACGGCGTCGGCTGCGGCATCAGATCTATCCAGGCCGTAAGCACCCACCTCGAACCGAAAACTTTTACAGCATCCATCGTCGTCCCGAATCAAGCCCACAGGTCATTGGCGGATGTATTCGTCCGAGACTGCGATAGGCGCTTCGGTTGATGCAGCCATTGAAATGGCTGTACTTCCTGCAGGTCTTGCCGTTGACCGTCACTGTCTTGCTTGATTCGCTGCGCGTTGCAGGCTTGCCGTTCACTTCGACGCTCGCGTTGCTCCGCGAGCCGGAGCTTGAGTCACTTGCAGGTACCGCGCTTTTCTTCGCGACTGTTTTGATGGGAGCGGACGATCGGGACTGTTACCGGGTTGCTGAGCTTCGTCTGGTTCGAGCCCATTTCAGCGTGACATAAGCCCGTCTGGATATAGCGGCATATACCGCTAAACGCGGACGACCGGTTGTTCTTCAGCATTTGAAATATTGCCGTCACCATTTCCTTGACAAGGTGATGGCAGACCTCGCAATCACAGCGGACTAAACGTAAAAACCACCGTTGTTCGGGTCATTGACCGTTAGCAACACCTGATAGTCTCAAGACTTTTGTGCCTCCGGTCGCAGTCTGTCGCCCGGGTATTAATGCGCGACACGGCATGCGGAAATATTCGTGACAAGGAGCTACGTTGATTCAGGAAACCGGGGCCGTGGCGGTCGACCGATGACCCGCCGGCCGAACACCATCATCGGCGTCAGCGTCTTCGTTGCCTGTGCGATTCTCGCCATCGCGGGCTGGGTCCTCACGCAGATGCGGCACGATGCGCTCAGGCGCTCGCAGGAAGCGGCCTTTAACGTATCGCTGCTGGTGGAGCGCGACGTGTCGCGCAATCTCGAAGTCTACGATCTTTCCCTGCAGGCGGTGGCCGATGGCCTGCGGCGACCCGGCGTGGCCGACCTGCCGCCCGACATCCGCCGGATGGTCCTGTTCGACGGCGCGGCGTTCGCGAAGGATCTCGGCTCGCTGCTGGTGACGGACGCGACAGGCAATGTGATCATCGACTCCCGCTATCTGACACCGCGTCCGGTGAATGTCGCCGACCGCGACTATTTCCAGATCCATCGGGGCCGACCGGACGCCGGTCTGTACGTCAGTCACCCGTTCGAGCCCCGGCTCAGCAATGGCAGCACCACCATTGCGCTCAGCCGCCGGCTGTCACGGCAGGACGGCAGCTTTGCCGGTGTGGTCGTCGGGACCATGCGCGTCAATTACTTCCGTCGACTGTTCGCCGGGATGAATCTGGGCGACAACGGTTCGATGGCACTCATGCTGGACGACGGGACCATGCTGATGCGCCGGCCTTACGACAGCAAGGTGATCGGGCGAAGCCTGAAGGGCACCGCCAATTACACGCGCTTTGCCCAGGCGTCAAGCGGCGACTTTTTTGGCACCGCCGCGATTGACGGTGTCGAACGCTGGTACGCGTTTCGTCACATCGCCGGCTTTCCGCTGATTCTCGACGTGGCGCTCGCGACCTACGACATCTATGAGGAATGGCGCCGGCGCGCGTGGATCATCGGTTCTCTGATGGTTGCGCTCGATCTGCTGATCGTTGCGCTGGCCGTGCTGTTCGCGCAGCAGCTGAAGCGGCGTCTGGCGATGGAATCTGAACTGCGATCGCTTGCGAGAACCGATGGGCTCACGGGACTCTGCAACCGGCGCACCTTTGACGACATGGCGCAGGCGGAATGGCGCCGTGCGCAGCGTAGCGACCTGTCATTGTCGCTGCTGATGATCGATGTCGATCACTTCAAGGGCTTCAATGATATGTACGGTCACTCGGCCGGCGACGATGCACTGGCGGCTGTCGCTGCGTGTATCAGCGAGGCGATCCGGCGTCCGGGCGACACCGCCGCCCGATACGGCGGCGAAGAATTCACAGTGCTGCTGCCCAATACCCCGCTGGACGGCGCGCTCCGGATCGCGGAGACGATTCGTGCAACCGTCCAGGCGCTTGACCGTCATCACGTGGCCAGCGTCCATCACGTCGTGACCATCAGTGTGGGGGTCGCCTGCACGGTCGGGCAGCGTTATGCGACGCTTCGTGCATTCATCAATGCGGCCGATGCCGCGCTCTATGAGGCCAAGGGAGGTGGCCGTAACCGGGTCGCCAGCGGGCCGGACACCGCGGCGCCGGATGTCCCCGTCGCGGCGGTGCCGAAATTCAGTAAGTGAGCGTTACCGTGTCCGTATCGATATAGTGCCGTCTCTGGCCGTCGTCTGCCGCAACACGCAGAGCGACTGGCTGGTGCCGGTGTCGGTTGCCGTGGCGGGGCAGTTCTTCCCCCCACGCGGTCGTATAGGCGGCTGATACAGCTGGTGCGTAGGTCGTGCCGCCGTTTCGGATCACGCGCCGATCAGCAGCCTCGAGCAGACTTCGCCAGTGGCTTGATGTCGAACAATCGAACTAAACACGAAACCCCTTAAGGTGCGGGCGAATCACGCGCAGGTCGGCTACTTCATTGCCGCGACCGGCAAGGCCGAGCCGTTGATCTTCGATAACGGGGCAGATCGACGAATGCGTAAGTGCTGTCGACCTCATTGTTGATTAGATTTTTTCAGTAAAAACCAGGGAAAGACTTCCGCAGTCTCCATGTCGTTCCTGGCCGGTCCTTTGCCTGTCGGCGTTCGTCCGCACTTGCCCGGGAAGCATCGTACCTTTGGTGGGTGCACCGAAGGTTACACCTGTTGAACAGATCGAAGCCGTGCAGAACCGCCTTGCGCGGGAGACATATGGGAAGCTACAGTCGCGTTACGCGTCGCTAATCCGGAACAGGCCGGATCAGCATCCGAACACCGCCGCCTCCCGCTAATACGCGGGCTCCACATGGCACGCTAATCCTCACGAAACAGATGATTAACGTATCCGGCAGATATATTCGATTCAGGGACGTGCGCGCCCCAGCGGCTTTTTCTCCCAATTGCCTGCGCATAGGACAGGCATGATGGTTGCGCCGTTCAGGTCCACCTGTTCGGGGGAGTAGCTATGTCCTACGAATCTAGCGCGCCGTATCGCGGATACTGCATCGAAGTGCGTGTCACTCCGTGCCTGAGTCTGTCGTTTCACGGCATGGGGTGCAGATTCAGGGTCTCCTGGTCCATTTTTCCCCGGACAAGTTATCTCCGGCGATTGCAAGTTTTCCAGAGCAAGCTGAATTTTTGCATGAAGACGAGGCGCTCCGGTACGGCGAAAGTCGAGCACACACTTTTGTCGACTGCGCGATATCTCGCAATTCGCGAAGCCGCTCTATCGTCTAGCATCCGGATCGTCTCTCCCGCCACCCACTTTAGCGGAGCAGTTATCGTGCGTTAGAGCGACGCGTCTCACGCGCCCACATGAGATTAATCAAAGCCGCCATGGCCTTCTCGCGCTCCACTGCAGTCAAGTGGTTCAGACTGGAAGATAACCGCGCCTGCCAGTCTTGCCCTGCGCTCGAAAGCTGTTCGAAAGACCGCCTTAGACAGGCACCCAACCAGACCCTGCGAGAAATCCCGGTCATTCGGTGCAGTATCATTGAATCTGCGAGTGTTTGATCTCGCACAGATGGCAAATCTGGACTGCCGCTACGCTTTGCCCTGTCGATCCCAGCTTGACATGACACCGCGACAGCGGTCTTTTAACGGCAAAGCGCGACAGGCCGACTACATCCTTGGTTTCATGAGTGAAGCCACAGGGTCATGTCGGTGTCTAAACTCGTCATCTGCGAACGCTCCAGCCGATTGAATCCTTGGGTGGCTGCTTGCGACATTTACGCTGATACCTTGGTAAACGAAGACGTCTCCGTGAAGCTGATGCCTGCACCACGAATCGAACTCGACCGAATGCGCACCGATGTGAGCAACGCCAGCGCAACTGTCGTCCACGCCGCACGCGCCGGTCTGAACGGGCGCTCGATTTTCCATGAGCCCTGGTGGCTGGATATCGCGACCGGGGGCAACTGGAAGCTGGCGTCGGTTCATGAGCGCGGTCAACTGATCGCTGAAATGCCGTACACCGTGACGCGCAAGGGCATCTGGCGCCTCTCGACCTTGCCCCCGCTAACGCGCACGCTCGGTCCCGTGATTCCGGCAGCAAAAGGCACGGGCGACGATGACTGGCGTCATTGCTTCGGTGCAACGCAAGCCCTCGTCGAGCAGTTGCCCGAGTGCGCGCTGTTCTACCAGCGGTTCGACCCGCACATCCCGGATGCCGTTGGATTTGCGTTGCTGGGCTTCGAGGTCGCCGTAAGCTATACGATGCGGATCGAGCCCGTCAGGGCCGAGCCGGAGGTATGGGCCGGACTTCGTCCGAATACCTGCAACCTGATTCGCCGTGCCGGCGAACAGCACACCGTACGTCAGATAACGGACGCGAACCTGTTCGTCAGCTTCTACGATGCCAATCTGACGCGCCGGAATCGGGATAACGTGTACGGCACGCACGTCATGAAGCAACTCGTCGATGCCTTCATCTCGAGGGGATCCGGCATGGTGCTTGGCGCCTACCAGGCGGACGGCAGCCTGTGCTCCGCCATCGCGGTGATATGGGATAAGCACACGATGTATTACCTGCTGTCGTCGAGAAAAGAAGAGGCCCACGGCGGTGTCATCGGCCTGTTGTTATGGAACGCCATGCGCAATGCCCGGGAAAGAAGTCTCACCTTCGATTTCGACGGCATTTCCAATGTCGGCATTCTCAAGTTCCTCAGCGGTTTCGGGGGAACATTGGTTCCCCGGCTGGAGGTCACGCGAGCGAGTGCGGACTATGCCGCGATGCGAAGCATCCTGCATCTGGGGCGATGTGTATCACGTTCGATGCGCCAGCGCGTGAGGCGACTAAAACGTGGCGGGTGACGCCTATTGCGACAACGCGAACACCTTCCTGAACATCGGAACGAGGAAGCGACGTTGGTCTGGTTAACGTCAGCAGGCCCAGCCGAAGCGGCTCGATCTGCCAAAGCGCACGGTGACGGACAGGCCCAGTTCTTCTCTCACCAACCCTGTTCATCCCCGATATCGCTCGCGGTCTCCTCGGGAAACATGTTGGTCATCGTGACAAGCAGGACACTGAAGGCAACGTCGCTCGCCGCATGCCGAACCGGGAAGTCGTCGGCATAACACAGGCGGGTGTCCGTCAGCACCGCGCGCAGCTTCCAATGCTCAAGCATCAGATCCAGGTTCTCCATGGTCTCGGTGGCCACGGCGACAAACTCTTTCAGTCTCAGCAGCAAGGCGATCGATCCTACCGAAATCGGCGTGGGCAACAACCACGCTTTCAGCGTCAACTGCGCTGGTCGGGCGCTTCTGGCGCCATCACCCGCGCTGTCGCTCGTCTCGCGCGGTCGGCGTTTGGTCATTGGCGGCATTCCCCGCAGGCGGTTTCGTTCGATCGGTCTTCGTTTTTATATGTTTTTTCAAGGTTCGCTTCCGAAAATTCCGCCGCTCAATTCTACATCAGTGCGCAAATGCGACAGAAAACTAACAAGCGTTGAGCGTGAAATTTGATAATCCGGTGTACTACTATTTGCTCCGCGTCAAAGATGGAGAAGATCTCTAAAGCGGGGAGGTACCGCTATAAGCATTGAATAATCCCCCGCTGGAATCGTCTCCGCAGTAATAATCTTGTGCGTACGCCCAATAAACAACTCTTTGATGTTGAAAATGCGACGAACAAAGGTGTTTCGCGATCTTACCCCGCTTTGATGCCAACAAAATTCATATCCCAAGTTCTTCAATATGAAAATCGATTCTGTACTGCCTTCCGTAAAGGCACTTTCATGCTGCTCCAATACTATAAGTGGCCAGTGCTTCGTTATCGTCCTTAAGCCGCCTTGGAGTACCCTTGGTTCGAAACCCTCAACGTCAATTTTGATAAAACAAGGGCCTTCATCGCGATAGTCAAGATCATCAAGCCTGACAATCTGCACATCGACGTAGTCCGTGCTGGATTTGCCTTCGACCTGATCAGAGACAATAGTGGAGGCGCCCATGTTCTTCGGTACTTCTAACAGCCTGAAAGTCCCTTTATGATCTCCTAGCCCGATGTTGTATGCGGTAATCTTCTTGCGAAAACTCACGTTGAACTTGAGCAAATAAAAAGTCGATGGATCTGGCTCAAAGGATTGAACCGCGTTAAATGTCCTGGAGAAGTAAAGGCTGTGATTGCCGATATTGGCACCGATGTCTAGCGCCATGCCTGCACGAAAAACATCACGTAGAGGCTCTAGGAAATTGAAAAGCGCGTCAAGCTCCTCCTGCTCGTAAACCCCGAAAGCATGGATAAATCCGCCTATATGTTCATTCGCAAAGACGGCCATCTTATGGCCTCGTGCCTGCAGATGATCGTCCGCTATTCTATTAAGCCAATGAAACGACAATCGGGTTATTACATAGCTAAAATTCCTCGTGGTAACGCGCTTGGCCAGTATCTTTTTCCGAAAAATCGGCTCAAAACGTGGCCTAGCACGGGAATCGACGGTCATTTTCCTCTTCACCTATTGATGGTTGGGCGCATCGCATTCTTCTGCTAATTTATAGATACCCGACGAAGATTGCGACGTCCGGGGCCGTGGATAATATACGCGCGGCCAACTTAACCGCGACGAGATCAAAAACGGTGTCCCTCTCCAACAGGAACGCTAAGATATGCCCCGACGCGCATACTTGCATCCGTCGCTGTCATAGCAGCCATTATATTGGTAGTATTCAGACGACTTTCGCCACTCGACCAATCGCTGAACCGCAACTTCCTCAATGTTAGCCATCGGCTCAGCGGATTATGCGGATGCGGCATAAACACGTGTGGTATTGGCCGAAAACAGTGAACCTTAACAGGCTGCTGAAATACAGTCCGACAGAAGCAGCCTTTCTGCACTTACGCGGCTCTCGCCACAAGGTTTATCGCATTGTGCAATTTCAACGTGAATTCCACGCTTGTTCGGCAGTTTGAGGCCAATTTCTGGCTTCATTGCCGCGTTTTTCGCTGCTACAGACGGACTTGTGTCAGTGAGCGCATGCGCACGAGGTTGTAGGCAGCCATGTTCAACACGAACATCTGGTCCACTTTCTTCAACCCGCGCACCACCACCTGGCGCATGCGCCCCACGGTCTTGGCCCACCCGAAGCCTTGTTCGATCAACTTGCGCTTTTGCTGCGAAATGGCGTAGCCCACGCTCGAGGCAATGGTATCGGGCACGGATGAACGCCGCCCCGAGGTGTTTTGCGCAACGTGCGGTGTGACCTTCATCTGCTGGCACGCCTCGATGAATTCCTGTGCGTCGTAACCCTTGTCTGCGCCCAGCGTGATTTCTGCGCTCGCATCTTCTGCCGCTTGCCGCGCGTCGTTGATCATGACCTTGGCCGCTTCGCGCTCGGCGTGCCCGTCAGCGCGCGTCACGCACGCGTTGACCACCAGACCATGTCGATTGTCGGTCAGCGTGTGGCCCATGTAACGCAATTCGCTGGCCGTATTGCCTTTGCGATAGAGCCGTGCATCGGGATCGGTCCGGGACTCATGCGTCTCGTTGCTGCGCTTCTCGCCTTTAAAGTCGCCTGCGTTGCCGCCGTCGCTGTCCTGATCGTCACTGTCCTTGGGCACGAAGCTCTTGTGCCCCGCCCACGCCTGGATCAGCGTGCCGTCCACGCTGAAGTGCTCTCCCGAGAGCAGGCACTTCTTCTCAGCGATCGCCACCACTTCGTTGAAGAATTCGATCACCGCATCATGCTTGATCAGGCGTTCGCGGTTCTTCGTGAAGACCGTCGGTACCCAAACCTCGTCATCCATCGCCAGGCCGATGAACCAGCGAAACAGCAGGTTGTATTGCACCTGATCCATCAATTGGCGCTCCGAGCGGATGCTGTAGAGCACCTGGATCAGCATGGCTCGCAGCAACTTCTCCGGCGCGATGCTCGGCCGCCCACCCTTGAGGTCGGCCTCGTACATCCCGGCAAACAACCGATCCATCTTCACCAGTGCTTCGTTCGCCATCACCCGGATCGAACGCAACGGATGCGACTTCGGAACGAAGTCGTCCAGCTTGCGCATGGAAAACAAACTCTCGGTGAATGTGTCGGCGCCGCGCATGATCTCCAAGGGGCAAGTGGGGGTCTTCCATCAACGCTTCAGGGGCCTTCAGCGATGACATTACCGCCGATACTTCAGCAGCCTGTTAAAGGGCCCGGAGTTGCCGCAATACCTATTGATTCGCCGCAGCATCGGCCAGTTTCTGCCGGTTTGAAACATTGCGACTTCAGATTGGACGGATCAGGAACAAGCCAAGCGTCGAGATTCTCGCGTTTGATCGGAACGATGCATCGGTAGGCGGTTAAGACCGCACTGGACGCGCAGGGCGGAGCGGCGCGATAGCGCGCCGCAAAAGGCGCGTGGAAATTTTTTCCGAGACCACTGTCGCGGCTGAGTTCCACCGGCTCGCGACGGTACGGGCCTGAACAGGAGGACGTCATGAACACTCCGCGCATTGGACCCATTGGCTTGCCACTGTTCGTCGCCTTGTTCGTTGCGCTCGTGGCTGTGGGGCCTGGGTTCCTTCGGGCATCGGCTGCGTCCGACGAACTGCCGTCGAGCGATCTGCCTTTGAAGCACATCGCCGATATTCCGTTGCCGGGTGCCGCGACGCGCCTCGACTATGAGAGCTACGACCCCGGACGCAAGCTGCTGTTCATCGCTCACCTGGGCGATGGTGAGGTCATCGTCTTCGATGCCGCTGCGTCGCGTGTCATTGGCCGCATCACAAACGTCGCGTCGGTGCACGGCGTGCTTGCCATTCCCGAGTTGTCGCGCGTCTATGCGTCGGCGACGGGAACGAATGAAGTCGTGGCGATCGACGAAGCAACGCTAAAAATCGTCGCGCGCATGCCGGGCGGACGTTATCCGGACGGCATGGCTTATGCCCCCGAGGCGCACAAGCTTTACGTGTCTGACGAGACCGGGGAGACGGAAACCGTCATCGATGTCAGAACGAACACGCGTGTGGCAACGATTCCTCTGGGTGGCGAAGTCGGCAATACGCAATACGATCCGGTTTCCCGGCACATTTTCGTGAACGTGCAATCCCGAAGGCAACTGGTCGAGATCGACCCTGCTACTGACCGGATCGTTGCGCGGATCGGCTTGGCGGGCGCGCAGGGCAACCACGGGTTGCTGATCGAACCGCGGCAACGGCTCGCCTTCATCGCGTGTGAAGGCAATGACAAGCTGCTGGTGCTCGACATGCGCACGATGCGCGTCACTGCATCCTTCGACGCCGGTCAGGGTCCGGATGTCCTGGCCTTCGATCCGCAACTGCATCTGCTCTATGTCGCTGGTGAGGCCGGCATCGTCTCGATGTTCAAGGCCGAAGCGGGCAAAGTGTCGAAGATCGGCAATGGCCGCATCGGACCCAATGCGCATATCGTCGCAGTCGACGGTTCGACGCACCGTGTCTACTTGCCACTCAGGAACGTTCAGGGAAGCCCCACACTGCGGATCATGCAACCACGGGACTGAGGAAAGACCGGGCGGATATCCTCTGCGCCCGTCACGCCACGCCACACGCCGCCGCGCTTAAGGTTTCCTTCAGCTTTGCTCCGTACCATTTGCGCGAATCCTGCCGTCGCGCTCGCCATCCCGCGAGTTCCAGTTTCGACCGAAAACTGAAAACGTCCGTTCAAGGCACGCTGGAGCGTTCATGAAAACCCTGTTCTTGCAGGCGCCGTCGTATGACGGTTTCGATGGTGGCGCGGGTTCGCGCTATCAGGCCAAGCGTGAAGTCCGCTCGTTCTGGTATCCCACGTGGCTCGCGCAACCTGCCGCACTCGTTCCCGATAGCCGTGTACTCGATGCGCCGGCCGACGGCCTGTCCGTCGACGCGAGCCTCGACATCGCGCAGCACTACGACCTGGTGATCATTCACACCAGCACGCCGTCCTTTCCCACCGACGCGCTTTTCGCCGAGGATCTGAAAAAGCGCAAGCCTTCGGTGCTGATCGGCATGGTGGGCGCAAAAGTTGCCGTGGACCCGCACAATTCGCTGACGGCAAGCGATGCGATCGACTTCGTCTGCCGCGAAGAATTCGACTTCACGTGCCAGGAAGTGGCCGCGGGCAAACCGCTCGCGCAGATCAAAGGGCTCAGCTATCGCGCGGCCGACGGCTCGATCGAGCACAACGACGCACGGCCGATCCTCGAGAACATGGACGAACTGCCGTTCGTCGCGCCCGTCTACAAACGCGATCTGAAGATCGATAACTACTTCATCGGTTATCTGAAGCACCCGTACGTGTCGATCTACACCGGACGCGGCTGTCGCTCGAAGTGCACGTTCTGCCTGTGGCCGCAAACGGTCGGCGGCCATCGCTACCGCACGCGCTCGGTCGAGAACGTGCTGGAAGAAGTGAAATGGATTCGCGACAACCTGCCCGAAGTGAAGGAGATCATGTTCGACGACGACACCTTCACCGATTTCAAGCCGCGCGTCGAGGAAATCGCTCGTGGACTCGGCAAGCTCGGCGTCACGTGGTCGTGCAATGCGAAAGCGAACGTACCGTATTCGACGCTGAAAATCATGAAGGAAAACGGCCTGCGTCTTCTGCTGGTCGGCTACGAATCGGGCGACGATCAGATCCTGCTGAACATCAAGAAAGGTTTGCGCACCGATATCGCGCGCCGCTTCAGCGAAGATTGCCGCAAGCTCGGCATCAAGATTCACGGCACGTTCATTCTAGGTTTGCCCGGCGAGACGCAGCAGACGATCCAGAAGACCATCGAATACGCGAAGGAAATCAATCCGCACACCATCCAGGTATCGCTCGCGGCGCCGTATCCGGGCACGACGCTCTATAACCAGGCGGTTGAAAACGGCTGGCTCGAAGAGAACAAGGTCATCAACCTCGTCAGCAAGGAAGGCGTGCAACTCGCGGCAATCGGCTATCCGCATCTGTCGCGTGACGAGATCTATCACCAGCTCGAAAACTTCTACAAGCGCTTCTATTTTCGCCCGTCGAAAATATGGGAAATCCTGCGTGAAATGCTCACGAGCTGGGACATGATGAAACGGCGCTTGCGTGAAGGCGTCGAATTCTTCCGCTTCCTGCGCGCTCACGAGGCGTGAGCGGTGCGCACTGGCTCGCCGCCGCGCCCGCCTATGCATGCGGCGCGTGCGCGGTGTTCGGCATCGGCTACACGATGCTCGCGAGCGTGCTGGTCGGGCGGTTCTTCGCGCGAGCGGCGATCGAGCCGGGCAGTTTTCCGCCGGTCACGATCGTCAAGCCGCTGCATGGTCACGAGTGGGCGCTGCTCGGTAATCTGGACAGCTTCTGCAAGCAGAACTATGCCGGTCCCGTGCAGTTCGTGTTCGGTGTGCACGATTCGGCGGACCCGGCATTGGGGGCCGTCGACGAATTGCGGCGCCTGCATCCGGACGCGGACATTACCGTTGTCGCCGACGCGCGCCTGTACGGCCCGAACCGCAAGATCAGCAACATCATCAATATGCTGCCGCAAGCGCGGCACGACGTGCTCGTCTTCGCCGATAGCGACGTGAGCGTCGGTCCCGATTATCTGCGCAATATCGTCGGTGAGCTGGAAAGTCCGGGGGTGGGGCTCGTGACCTGCGTGTACCGCGGGCGGCCCGACCCCGGCTTCTGGCCGCGTTTGTCGGCGAAGGCGACCAACTATCAGTTTCTGCCCGGTGTCGTCACCGGACTCGCGCTCGGTCTCGCACGGCCGTGCTTTGGACAAACGATTGCGATGCGGCGCTGCACACTGGAACGGATCGGCGGCCTCATGCCGTTCGTGTGGCATCTCGCGGAAGACCATGCGATAGGCGAAGCGGTGCGCGCAACGGGCGAGACAGTGGCGATTTCGCCGCTCATCATCGGGCATGCGTGCGCGGAAACCAGCGCGGCGCAGCTGTTTTCGCACGAACTCCGCTGGAGCCGTACTATTCGCCGCATCGATCCGCTCGGCCATCTGGGTTCCGCGCTGATGTATCCGCTTGCGTTTGCCTTGCTCGCGGTGGCGTTCTCAGACGGCGCGTGGTGGACGTGGCTCGTCGCGGTGCTCGCCGTCTGCGCGCGTTTCGCGCTGAAGCGTTCCGTCGACCGCGCCCTGCGGCAGGCGCACGGCGGACTATGGCTGCTGCCGTTATGGGATATTGTCTCCTTTGCGATATTCGTCGCGAGCTTCTGGTCCTCGCGCGTGATGTGGCGCGGCTTCAGCTTCAGGGTGGATGGCGACGGCCTGCTGTCGGCCGCGCCGGACGAATGACGACGAACAGCAAGTGAGTGCAGCAATGATCCGCGTTTTCCTCGATTCGAAGCTTGAACGGCAATCCGCGCGTGCGACGCGCTCGCACAGGGTGCCCGCATGATGAAGCATCTCGGCCGCGTGGCCGCGCTGGCGGGTCTGCTCGCGTCGCTATGGCTTGTCTGGCGGGACAACCCCGGCGCGGTGCTCGGCGCATTGCGGGCAGCCGGGGCCGGGCTCGTGCTCGCGGCGCTCGCGCACGTGCCGCCGATGATTGCCAATGCGTCGGGCTGGCGCTCGCTGATTCGCGGCGCGAACCGGCCCGGCATCCTGAACATGCTGCATCTCGTGTGGGTGCGCGAATCGGTGAATAGCATGCTGCCGGTGGCGCGCATCGGCGGCGAAGTGGTGTCGTTTCGCATGCTCAAGCGCTGGCGCGTGCGGCCCTCGACGGCGGTGGGCAGCATCATCGCCGACATGCAGCTCACTGTGATCAGCCAGTTGCTGTTCACGATGGTGGGCATCGGCTTTCTGTTCGCGCATGCGCATTCCGGCACGCTGAGGCTCGCCGGGCAACTCGCGTGGGGCGTGGTCGTGCTGACGCCGCTCCTCGTCCTGTTCGCGCTGGTGCAGCATGCCAATCCCTTCGAGCGCATGACACGCGTGCTCGATCACATGACGAGCGGCAAGCTTGCCGCGCTAGTCGGGCAGTCGGTGCAAATCGATCAGGCGATCAAGCTGATCTGGCGGCGCCGCGGCGTGGTGCTGCGCTATCTGTTCTTCTGGCAGCCGTTGCAGTGCTTTCTGACTTCGCTGGAAATCTGGCTCGCGCTGCATTTTCTCGGCGCCCAGGTCACGCTGGTCGAAGCCGTGGTGATCGAGTCGTTGATTCAGGCCGTCAGCAGCGCGGCCTTCTTCGTGCCGGGCGGCCTGGGCGTGCAGGAGGGCGGCTTCATTCTGATCGGCGGCGCATTGGGCCTCGATCCGTCGACGTGTCTCGCCCTGGCGGGCGCACGGCGGATTCGCGATCTGCTCATGTTCGTGCCGGGGCTGATTGCGTGGCAGTTCGTGGAGGCGTCCAGGCGCGCTCCGGGTCAGGATGCGGCGCGGCGTTCGAGCCGTCGCTCGCGGCAGGCGCAGCTCGCGGAAGGCGGCGTGATCGCGAGTGAAACGAACCGCCGCTAGGCAACCGGCTGCAACCGCTCGTCGGGGACGGCCGTATAAGCGGGAAACGACACCTCGACCGCGAGTCCGCGCCCGTCGATGCCACGGCCGAAATGCACGCGTCCGCCAAAATGCTCGGCGATGCGCGCGACAATCGACAACCCGAGGCCGCTGCCGGTTGCCTGATTGCCGGTCGCGCGAAAAAAACGGTTCGCGAGGCGAGCGAGGTCGGCTGGCGCCACGCCGGGACCGTCGTCGCGCACGCTCACCACGACGCGCTCCTGCACCGCGTCTCTCGTCGGGTCTTTCACAGTCCGCACCGCGATCTCGATGCTGCCGCCCTCGCATCCGTACTTGATCGCGTTATCCAGAAGATTGTCGAACAGGATGCCGATGAGCACCGGTTCGGCGTCTATCGCGGCACGCATATCGCAGTTCAGCGTAACGTGCAGGTTCTTTTGCTGCGCGTTGCGCTCGTTCGCGATCCATGCATTTCTCGCGGCCTCACCGGGCGCGAGCGGCGCTGTCGACATTTTCTCGTGCATGTCGAGGCGCGCGAGCAACAGCAACTGCTCCGCGAGCCGTGCGCTGCGATCCACACCTTGAACGACGCGCTCCATGGCGAGCCGCTGCCGCGCCGCATCGGGCTCGGCCAGCGCGACCTGCGCCTGAACCTTGATCGCGGCGAGCGGCGTTTTCAGTTCGTGGGCCGCGTCGGCGGTGAAGGCGCGTTCGCGTTCGAGCGAATGCAGGAGGCGCGAGAGCAACAGGTTGATCGCATCGACGAGCGGCCGTACCTCGGTGGGCACATGACCGATATCGACCGGCTCCAGGCGGTTGATGCCGCGGGAACGGATCGCGCCCGAGAGTATCCGCAGCGGCGCAAGGCTCCAGCCGATGGAGGACCACACCAGCAGCGCGAGCACCGGCAACGCGATCAGCGCCGGACGCGCAATGCGGCTCGCCACGCCGCTCACCAGATCGCTGCGCGTATTGGCCTGCTCGAAAACGCGCACCGTGTGGCCCAAGGCGGTGTCGCGCAGCGTGAACGAGTGGTACATCTCGCCGTTCAGCATCACGTCCTGAGTGCCGGTGACGCGCGGCACCGGCAGATCCCATGCGTTGAGCGCGCGCAATGGCGGGCTGCCCGCGATCACCTCGCCGTTGCGGGCGCGCACCTGGAACAGCGCGTCGCGCGGAAGCGAGTCGTCGTCGTCGCTATCGTTCGCGCTCGTCGCGCCGCCTCTTTCTTCCTCGCGAACGTCGATGTGGGCGTTGGCGAGCGTGGCGAGGTTCGACTGATCGAGCAGTGCGAGCATCTGCGCGAGTTCGGCAAGGCGGGCCTCTTCCCACTGAGCGACTTCGCGCGAGGCCTGACGATAGCTCGACGCGAGTGCGATGGCCCAGACGAGCGCAATGCTGGCAAGCACGAGCAGCATCAGGCGCCGGCGAATGGATGCGCCCATTTACTCTTTCTCCACGACATAGCCGATATTGCGCACGGTCCGAATCAGCTTCGCGCCGAGCTTCTTGCGCAGGTTCGACACATGCACTTCGATTGCATTGCTTTCGATTTCTTCCTGCCATCCGTAAAGGCTTTCTTCCAGACGCGCGCGCGACTGGGGAATTCCCTGATTGGTGATCAATTGCAACAGGATTGCCCACTCGCGCGCGGTCAGCGACACGCGCGTGCCGGACACTTCGACCGATTGCGCCGACGGATTGACCGTCAGATCGCGATAGCGGATCACTTCGACACTGCGGCCTTGCGCGCGCCGCAGCAAGGCCCGGCAACGGGCGATCAGCTCGCTCAGGTCGAAGGGCTTGCCGAGGTAATCGTCCGCGCCTGCCTCCAGACCGCCGACGCGGTCGGCCACCGTGCCGCGCGCGGTCAGCACCAGCACCGGCATGTCCTTGCCGGCGTCGCGCAGCCGTTTGAGCAGGTCCATGCCCGACACACGCGGCAAGCCCAGGTCGAGCAGAAGCAGTTCGTAACTGGTGGTGTCGAGCGCAAGACCGGCCTTGTGGCCATCACGCGCCCAGTCGACGGTGAAACCGGCCTGGCGCAGACCCGCTTCGATACCGCAGCCGATCAGGTCGTCGTCTTCTACGAGGAGCACACGCATGGGGCAGAAATTCCGTTGGATGTTTTGACGGGGCGGCGGCGCGCATGGACGCAGCGCGCGAACCCATAACGCCGAAGTCTGGTCACGTTGTTCATGGGTCGTTTCACGGCGGGTTTGCTTAAGGTTTCCTTCAGCTTGGCTCGATACTATCGCCCATCGACAGCATACAGTCGTGTTAGTGACATGAGCGCGCAGTATCGTATATCGCTGATGGCTCGTTGAAGCTCGATCGTAGGCGCGTCGATGGAACGCACGACGTTCGCGTTGGCGGTCCCTCGCGCTGACGCTCGCGGCGAACCGCCGCCGTCAATTGCTCGCGCGGACCCCGCGATGCTTTCATCAGGTCAGAGACGAAGCCATGAAGCCATTCACCGTCGATATGCTGCGAGCTCACCTGATGGTGGCTTCGCTCACCGCTCTCGCCGCCGATGTGCTTGCCTGCGTGACGGTGCTCGTCCTGCCGGGGGCGCACCATCTGTTCGTTTCCGCGGCTTTCCGCCTGATCGCGCTCGCCGTCACGGCGAGCGGCGTGATAGTCACACGCCAGTTTGCTCAGGCCGCGTTCGAGCATGCGGTCGAAGGCCGTCATGCGAACGCGGCCGGCTTTCACGCGCGACCTGTCAGGATCGCGCCGGGTTGCCCACGGCTGCGGCTCGTCATTCTCCATCTACGCCTGACGGGTAAACCGTTCGTATTGGGCAGTCACTGACGGAATCCGCCGATGGCTGCGCACACATTGACCGTATGCCAATGGGTTCTGCTCACCGGCTGCGTCGGCGCCTCGCTGTATGCAATGGCGGCGGTGCTGGCGATGCCGTTCTTCACGCTGCGCCGCGGCGCACCGTCCCGTTTCGCTCATCTTGCGCGACGCGTTCGCGCAGCCGATACCACCAGGCTCACGCACGGCGCGAGATTCGACGCGGCGGACGCATGTACTGTCTATTCGTTCGTGCAAGTGGGCGTGAGCGTGCTCAAGCCGCTTTGCGGCGCTGAGCCGCGTCTTTACGAAAATCTGCGGACGTTTTGCGAGCAGCGTCACGGGCATTTTCAACTCGTGCTCGGGGTGTCTTCTCCCGACGATCCCGCGGTTGCCGTCGCGCGCCGCCTGCAGGCCGCGTATCCGGCGCTCGATATCGAACTCGCCATCGATACGCGCGTGCACGGCAGCAATCTCAAGGTCAGCAATCTGATCAACATGGCGGAGCACGCGCGTCACGATGTGTTCGTCATCGCCGATAGCGACATTGCCGTGGAGGCCGACTATCTCGACAGCGTGGCCGCGCCGCTTGCGGATCCGCGCGTGGGCGCCGTCACCTGTCTTTATGTGGCGCAGGGTTTGGGCGGCTTCTGGCAGCGCGTGGGTGCGCTCTTCGTCAACGAATGGTTTGCGCCTTCGGTGCGCGTCGCACATATGGCCGGCTCGCGCCGCTTCGGCTTCGGCGCCACACTCGCCTTGCGGCGTGCGACGCTCGAACGCATCGGCGGATTCGAGGCCCTGAAAGATTGCCTCGCCGACGATTACTGGCTTGCCGAACACGTGCGTGCGCTGGGATTGCAAACGGTGCTCTCGCGCGTCATGGTCGCCACCGACGTGATCGAGCCGACGTTTGCCGCGCTCTGGCAACGCGAAACGCGCTGGTTGCGCACGATACGCTCGGTGAATCCGCTCGGCTTTGCATTTCTGTTCATCACGTTCCCGACGCCCTGGCTCATCGCGGGCATATGGCTCACGAACGTGCTGACGACAGGTGCGAACAGTGGTCCGCTGCACTGGCCGGCGCTCGTCAGCGCAGCGGGTACGGCTGCGGGGCTGGCCGCGCGCGTGCTGCTTCATGCGCGCGCCGCGCGCCATGAGCGTGCATTCCGCCACCCGTCCCCGACTTCGTTCTGGCGCGATCTGCCGCTGGTGCCGTTGCGCGACACGCTGCTGCTGTTCCAATGGATCGCCGGCGCTTTCGGTTCGCACGTGATGTGGCGTGGCGCGCGCGTGCCGGTCGAAAGCTCGCCTTCGACGGCGCATGCAAAGCCGCTGCGCGTGATGGAGGCGTCCGATGGCCGCTAGGCCGCGCGCCCTGATCGTGACCGCCGACGACTTCGGCCTGCATTCACGGGTGAATCAGGCGGTCGAACGGGCGCATCGCGACGGCGTGCTGACGGCCGCGAGCCTCATGGTCGGTGCGCCCGCCGCAAGCGACGCGGTGAAGCGAGCCCGCGCTCTGCCGCAGTTGCGCGTCGGCCTGCATCTCGTGCTCGCCGATGGCGATGCGGTCACCCCGCGCGCCGGCATCCCCGCCTTGCTCGACGAGCATGGCCGCTTCGGCGGCAACATGGTGCGCGACGGCGTGCGGTTTTTCTTTCTGCCGCATGTGCGCAAGCAGCTTGCCCGCGAAATTCGCGCGCAGTTCGAGGCGTTCGCCAGAACCGGACTCGCGCTCGATCATGTCAACACGCACAAGCATTTCCATCTGCATCCAACAGTGCTCGGCTTGATCCTTGAAATCGGCCGCGAATTCGGCATGAAGGCGATGCGTTTGCCGTTCGAGGCCAATGCGCCGCTGTGGCTGAGACCATGGATCGCGAGCGTGAAGTCGCGGCTCGACGGCGCGGGCATTCTTCACAACGATTATGTCGTCGGCATTGCCGGCAGCGGTCGCATGGACGAAGCGGCGTGGCTGGCGGCGCTTGCCTCGCTGCCGGAGGGCGTGGCGGAGATTTACTGTCATCCTGCCGTTGCGGGAGAGTGCGTATTGAGTGACGGCATGCGCGACTATCGGCATGCGGACGAACTGGAGGCGCTGCTGTCGCCGAACGTCGCCCGCTCGATTCGAGGACTCGGCGCAAGGCTGGGTGGATTCGCCGATGTGTTGAACCGGTAGAGCGCGGCCGCTATCCGCTATCGCTTGATCTTGAGGTAAGCGCGACTGATCGCGGGCCGCGTATGGATCCAAAGCCGCGAGGCGAACCATGACGCGGGCCGGTCGCGCACCTCGAGCCGGGTAATCGAGCGAGCGGCATTGTCGTCCGCTTGCGGATAATTCGAGCCCGTCTCGCAGGTGTAGAAATGCCGGAAACCCGCCTGAACGGCGACTCGCCGGTAATCGTTGTCGTAAAACCCCTGGGGCCAACACAGGTGATCGGAGACCGCGCCAAGCCGTGCTTTCAAGGTCGTGCGCGCGTCGCTGAGATCCCGCGCGAGTGCGGCGCACTTGTCGTCCGCTGTGGCCGACACCTGGTCCCATCGCACGTGGCGATGCGTGTGGCTGTGAAACTCGAAGGTTCCGGCCTCGCGCATTGCATGGATCTCGGACCATCGGAGAATCACGCGGTCGGCTTGGCCAAGTTCGATCGCGATTTCGCCGTCGCGATGATTGAGTAGCCGAGGCAACGTGGCATCCGAGCGCGCATGTGGGCGCGCGGGTCCATCGCCTATCCAGCTCGTCACCAGAAAGCACAATGCGGTGAAACCGTGCGCTTGCAGAACCGGATGGGCATGCACCCAGTTGTCCAGATAGCCGTCGTCGAACGTTAAAACGACGGACCTTCCCGGTATCGGCTCTCCTGCCAGATAAGCCGATAGCCGCTCGCTGCCGATCGTCGTATAACCCGCGTTGGCGAGATGCGCCATTTGCGCCGCGAAGTGCTCGGGCGATACCGTGATCATGCCCGGCGACGTGCTGATATGGTGGTACATCAGCACGGGTAACGCCTTGGCGAAGGTCATGCGGCGGCCCGCCACGGGCCGTAGACCCTGCGCGCGCGCTCGATGCCGCGCCGGTAAAAATCCACGGTCTCGCTCGCCATGCCTTCCACCGTGAAATTGCCATCTGTCTTGATGCGCGCGGCCAGTCCGAAGCGCGCGCGCAATGGCGCGTCGTCTATCAGCCGCATGAGCGCGCCGCGCAATGCATCGACGTCTTGCGCGGGCACCAGCAAGCCGTTCACGCCGGAGTCGATGAGCTCGGGCACACCGTCGACATGCGTGCCGATCACCGGCAGACCCATCGCCATTGCCTCGATGAATGCCTGGCCGAGCGCTTCCTGATGGGTTGGCAATACGAACAGATCGCAGCCGCGCAGCACGTTGTTGATGTCGTTTCGGAAGCCCAGCAAATGAATGCGATCGGTTAACCCGAAATCGTCGATCATTGACTTGAGCTTGTCGAATTCGCCGCCGCTGCCAGCCATCACCACGTGAAGATGCGGCCGGTCGGCCATGATCGGCCGTACCGCCGCGATCAGATCTTCGTGGCCCTTCTTGCCGCGCAGCATGGCCACGATTCCCGCGATGACCGCGCTCGAATCGAGTCCAAGTTCGTCGCGCAGCGTGGAGTGCGCGAGTGGCTCCGGTTTGACGATGCCGTCGTAGATCGTTTCCACGTGACTTTCCGGCACACCGGCGGAAATCAGATACTTGCGTACGAAATGACTTACCGCGACGACCCGATGCGGGATCCAGTTATACGTAGCCAGTGACGTAATAGGTAGCGCCAGGTGGCGCGTTCGAACAATGAGCGGCGTTCGTGCAAGACGGCCCGCCATGCCGGCGACGAGGCTGTCATGGCCGCTGTGCGTATTCAGCACGTCAAAGCGGCGCTTGTCGAGAACCGACCGGATCGTGAGCATCGAGCGCACGTCGGCGCCGCCGCGCATGCGTGCGTGATGGACCGTAAAACCCTCGGCGTGTGAGCGGATGCCGAGTGTCGCGTCGTCGGGGCAGACGAGCTCCACGTTATGACCGAGCGCACGGAGCGCGATCATTTCCTTCAACGTACGGACTTCCTGGCCGCCCCAACCCCGCGATGACTCGCTATGG
The DNA here is from genome assembly GCF_049177125.1 of Paraburkholderia sp. DD10. Lineage (NCBI taxonomy): Bacteria > Pseudomonadati > Pseudomonadota > Betaproteobacteria > Burkholderiales > Burkholderiaceae > Paraburkholderia > Paraburkholderia sp. DD10. The sequence continues at coordinate 1,257,592 of NZ_CP185392.1, forward strand.
AGAACACTTAATGCTTTCATGCGCTGACTGTCCCCTGGCAACCTGTCTATCGACGGAGTCGTGACGTGGCGTTTCGTGAAATTAAATTCGGCGCGATGCGTTCTGCGCCAAGGAATTGGCTTGAGCGGCCGCGGTGCTAGCCGTGGCCGACCGGGCGTGTGATTTCACGCGTTAACGGCCATGCGGTGGCGACCGTTGACAAATTGTTACAAAATATTTCGCGGTTCGCCAGTGTTTTCTGACGGCGTCGCAGCTGGCAGGAAGCGTGTCGAAAGAGGGTCCGCGTAAACCAGCAACACGCCATGAAGTGAATCCGATGACGGCTGGATTCGATCACTGGCAGCTGATGCAGTGATGTTCACGGCCTTTACGATCGTTGCTTGCGAGAACGTGGCAGCGCTAGGGCTCCCTTGAGACCGTGATTACCTTGAAGTTGCGCACGGCTGAAGCAGCGGCCGTTTTTTCGCGCCGCTGAAGATCGTCAGCGAGGAGTTTCTGGAAAAGCGTCGTTTCCTTGGCGCCGTACAGCCGAAGGAATTCTTCAAGGGTATCGGTGATGGCTCGCTGCTCGGATTCAGCCGTCAGCATGCTGGCAATGTGAGAGCATCCCCGAGCCAGTTCCAGCATGTAAATCATGCGCGCAGTCGTCATGGCGCTTCCTCTCGTTCTCCTTGGCATCGTTGTTTCGACCGTCGGCATCAGCGCAACTTACTTCTCGTACTGCCCTGCTTGACCCAATTGATTCTAGCTGGCGGTGCTGAACGAAACCTTAGAGAATGAAAGGGACTTCCCCGTCCCGAGGCTGCGGCGGAAGCCGCGAGTCGGCATCGACGTGCCATGATGAAGTTTCGAACGTTCATCAACACCAGCGAGAGGGGAAGTCCATGCCTATTGTCACTATCGGAATCGATCTTGCCAAGAATGTATTCGCCATTCATGGTGTAGATGAAGCAGGTAAAGCGATGCTGATCAAGCCGCGAGTGCCGCGCGATCAGCTGGTGACATTGATCGCGCAGTTGCCGGCGTGCCTCATCGGCATGGAAGCGTGCTCCGGCGCACATCACTGGGCACGCGTGTTCCAGCAACACGGCCACACAGTCAAGCTCATGGCGCCCAACCTTGTTGCGCCTTATCGCATGTCCGGCAAGCGCGGTAAGAACGACGCGGCGGATGCTGCTGCGATCTGCGAAGCGGTGACGCGTCCGAGCATGCGTTTCGTGCCGCTGAAGGACGAACATCAGCAGGCAACGCTTTGCCTGCATCGGACACGACAAGGTTTCGTGGAAGAGCGGACCGCGACCTACAACCGGTTGCGAGGCCTGCTCTCGGAATTCGGCGTGGTGCTGCCACAGAGCCCGGAGAAGTTGCGCAGGCACATCACAGAACATCTGGACACATTGCCTGGCTGGGCGAAGCACAGTATCAGCGATCTGCTCGATCATGCTGGCAACATTGAGGATCGCCTGATTGAATACGATCGCGCGATCGCCGGGATCGCGCGTGATGATGCGCGTAGCAAGCGGCTGATGCAGTTGCGCGGCATCGGCCCAACCACGGCCAGTGCGTTGCTCGCCAGTATCGGCGCCGGGCACGACTTCAGAAACGGCCGGCAGGTGGCAGCATGGATCGGACTGACGCCCGGTCAGTACAGCAGTGGCGGCAAGGCGCGGCTGGGCAGCATTACGAAGGCAGGCGACGCCTATCTGCGCGGGCTGCTGGTCAACGGCGCCCGCGCCGTTATTGCCAGTCTCGGCGAGAAACAGGATCGCTTCAGCCGGTGGGTCCGAGCCCTGGTCGAGCGCCGGGGCTACTGGCGGGCCGCCATCGCGATAGCAGCAAAGAACGCGAGATTGGCGTGGGCCTCGCTGAAGTATGGCGATGACTTCAAGCTCCAGCCCGTGGCGGACTAACTTTCGATCTGGGCCTGCCGATCAACCGGCAACGCGACGGGAGCGCAGACGCCATGAGCAAGTAGAAACGATCACTTTGCACTGCCAGCGGTGATGTGAAGCGGGTTGGACCCGCGCGGAGCGTACCTGGATAACACGGCGGGGATATCCATTCCCGGCTAGAGAATGAGGCCTCTGCGCGCGTCTTTCATCAGGGTCCGGGCCATTGGCCCAACATGACCGGTTGTAGAACCGCAGTCCTTCACCTTCCCACATGCACCCGCACGGCATTGCAGCATGTATCACAGCGAACTTCGATTGAGCTTGTGCTCAACGGGGAGCCCTTGTAGCGTGTTAGGAACTTTGAAGTACCGGCACTGCGTGAACGAGCATGAGCATTGCGAACACGACGAAGTGAAAACCGGCAAGCGTTTCAGGCAGTCGCTCGTAGTCACGTGCCAGACGCCGGAAGCGGTTAAGCCAGCCGAAGCTGCGCTCGACCACCCACCGCCGGGGCAGCAGTACAAAGCCCTTTTTCGCTTGCGCCAGTTTGATCACCTGCAGGTCGATGCCTTCATCAAGTGCCGCCTGCTACGGCTCTTCGCCCGTGTATCCCTGATCTACAAATGCCACCCTGACCGTATTTCCCGCCACCTGCTGGACCTGACGCGCGAGTTCTGCGACCTGTGCACGTCCTGTTCGTTGGCCGGTGTCACATGGACTGCTAGCAACTGTCCGAGCGTGTCCACCGCGATATGCACCTTGCTGCCACGCTTGCGTTTATAGCCGTCATAGCCCGCACGCGGACCACTCTCGCAAGTCGACTGCATCGTGCGGCCGTCCAGAATGACCGCGCTGGGCTGACCCCATCGTCCCTGTGCCACGCGTATCACCGAGCGAAGGTCGTTGACCATGTTCTCAAAACAGCCTGCCTGTAACCAGCGTTGGGTCTGCTGATACACCAACTCCCACGGCGGAAAATCGTTGGGCAACATCCTCCACGGTGCGCCCGCGCGAGCCATCCAGCGCAGCGCATCAAACATGTCGCGCAGTTGATATTTGCGCTGCGGCGCCATCACGTCCATCAGCGTCAGATACGGTGCCGCGAAGCTCCATTCTTCGTCCGAAACATCGGTCGGATACCCTTTGCGGTCTACTTTTTTCATTCCGCCAGGATACCAGGTCCTTCACCAAGTTTCTAACACGCTCTAGTCTGGTCGCACCCCGGCCTTTCATGATCGACGTCGGGCACACGTTCATCCCGCATGTTGCGGATTCATCGTTTCCAAGCGACCATCTGACGCTGTGGTGGGCCACTGTGTTCAGTGTTCTCATGCAGCAAGGTCCGCGAAGAGCGTGGTCCGCGTTGGCTTTGCTGGGAATCTCCATCGCCTGGGCACGCATATACCTGGGCGTTCATTTTCCGTTCGACATGTTAGGGGCCGCCGTGGTTGCCGCGCTCAGTGCATGGCTGACGTTGAATGCCGCTCATTGGTACCCGCCCCCCGGTATATCGACTTGCTGTCGGCATACATCGCACGCTTCTCAGCAGGCTGATCAAACTGGGATGGGTTCGCGAATGAAGCAACCTATGACTGAGCTAAGTCAGCCTGGTTAGACTTGTCGAATGCCGTCTTCCTTTGGCGGAAAAACTGGCTGCTCAAAGTCCGCCGAGGACCCGAATCCGGAATCTGGAAGTCACATGGGATTCGGCCGGGGAGAGACTGAGCCCTCGCTCTGCCGATGACTTGCACGTTCCCGACAAGGCCATCGACCACGCGCCGATGCGCCGAGTCAGTCCGGCAACGTATGATCGCGCTGTTGAAACTTTCAACAGGCTTCAGAACAACTGTAATCCACGAGTATGCCCCATGAAAACCTCAACAGAACAGGCTCTAACCAAAGTCCCCGAAGTCACGCTGGGTTTCTGGCTCATCAAGGTTGCCTCCACCACGCTTGGCGAAACCGGCGGCGATGCCGTCTCGATGTCCATGAACCTTGGCTATCTGGTCGGTACCGTTATCTTCGCGGCAATCTTCGTCGCCGCCGTGATCTGGCAGATCAAGGCCAGGGAGTTTCATCCCTTTCTTTACTGGGTCACCATCATCGCGACCACTACGGTCGGCACGACGCTCGCTGATTTTGCCGATCGCTCGCTGGGAATCGGATACCTTGGCGGTTCGAGCCTGCTGCTCGCCTTGCTGCTCGGCTCACTGCTCCTCTGGCATCGCACCCTTGGCTCGGTATCGGTGAGTACCGTCAGTTCGCCCAGGGCGGAAGCTTTCTACTGGGTGACGATCATGTTCTCCCAGACATTGGGAACCGCGCTGGGCGACTGGACCGCCGACACAGCCGGCCTGCACTATGCCGGCGCGGCCATCGTGTTCGGCGGACTGCTCGCTGTCATTGCGGCAGCCTATTACTGGACTCGTGTGTCCCGAACGCTGCTGTTCTGGGCGGCGTTCATCCTGACCCGCCCACTGGGTGCCGTGGTCGGTGACTTCCTGGACAAGCCGCTGAACGCGGGAGGTTTGGCACTGAGCCGGTATTCGGCATCGGCCGCGCTTCTTGCCTTCATGCTGACCGGTATCCTGCTGTTCCGGCAACGGGCGGCCAAAGCTGCGCATTGAACAACGAAGAGTGAACGGAGGGGAAATGCGGGTGTTGCTCGTCGAGGACGACCCCATGATCGGCGAAGCGATCCAGAGCGCACTGAAGGATGCGTCCTATGCGGCGGACTGGGTAAAAAGCGGACAGAGCGCGCTGACGACGCTGGCTTGCCACCATTATGACCTTGTGCTGCTCGACCTTGGTCTGCCTGGCAAGGACGGGCTGGACGTGCTCTCCAGCATTCGTGGCAGCGACAATCCGGTTCCCCTGGTGATCATTACGGCGCGCGATGGTCTCGATGACCGTCTGCGTGGTCTGGATGGCGGAGCCGACGATTATGTGCTCAAGCCCTTCGAGATGGCGGAATTGCTAGCGCGTATGCGCGCCGTGCTGCGTCGCAAGGCGGGCAGTGCTGCGCCCGTTCTCAGCAACGGCGCGGTATCGCTCGATCCCGTCACCAGAGAGGCCAGCGTCACCGACGCTTCGCCCGTGCAACTGTCAAACCGCGAGTTCTCGCTGCTGCAAGCCTTGCTGGTTCGACCCGGCGCCATCCTGTCTCGCAGCGACTTGGAGGATCGCATCTACGGATGGGGCGAGGAGGTCGAGAGCAATGCTGTCGAGTACCTGATCCACGCTTTGCGGCGCAAGCTGGGCAGCGAGATCATCAAGAACATCAGGGGCGTGGGATGGATGGTTTCAAAAGGCGGCTGAACGAATCGATTCAGATCAAGCTGTCCCTGACCCTGTCGTTGGTAATTCTGATCGTTGCCGTCGCGGCAGGCGTCTTCTCGTTCCTGTCCGCTTTCGATGAAGCACACGGGTTGCAAGACGACGTACTGCGACAAATAGCACAGTTGACGGAACGGCAGCATCTGTCGCCCGTTCTGCCGGGCGCCGATGTCCGTCTCGAAGATAGCAATGAAGAGTCGCGTGTGATCGTCCAGCGCCTGGGTGATGGCAATTCATCAACGGTGAGCGTTGACAGCGGCGGACTGCTGCTCCTTCCCACAACGCTGACTGATGGCTTGCATACGCTGGATGTCAATGGCGAGACCTTCCGCGTGCTGGTCAGCACAACCGCGGCTGGCGAGCGCATTGCGGTGGCCCAGGAGTCTGGCTTCCGCAACGAAATTGCGCGCGACGGTGCGCTGCGTACCGTGATGCCCTTCCTGATTCTCGTGCCAGTGCTGTTGCTGATCGTTGCCGACATGGTGCGCAAGATGTTCCGGCCGATTGCCGTGCTTTCCAGGGAAATCGACCAGCGTTCCGAGCAGGAACTGCACCCCATCGAAGACAGCCATCTGCCCGCCGAAGTGCGCCCGTTTGTGGTGGCGATCAATCGGCTACTGGCGCGCGTTTCCACGTCGATGGACAGCCAGCGCCGTTTTGTCGCCGACGCGGCGCATGAACTGCGCTCGCCGTTGACGGCCCTGTCGCTGCAAGCCGAACGGTTGGCGGAAGCGGACATGTCCAGCCAGGCGCGTGAGCGATTGGCCGTATTGCGGCGTGGCATTGAACGCGGCAGGAGTTTGCTGGATCAACTCCTTGCGTTGGCAAGGGCGCAATCCGCTTCGGAGTCGCCGAACTCGCTGGTGTCCATTCAGAGCATCTACCGCCGTGTGCTGGAAGACCTCATGCCTCTCGCCGAAGCCAGGCACATCGACATCGGCGTCGAGGGAGTCCAGGACGCTGAAGTGTGGTGCAGCGAACTTGACATGATTGCCCTGGTCAAGAACCTGGTCGATAACGCCATCCGCTATACGCCCGACGATGGAAGGGTAGACCTGTCTGTCGCCACAGCGGAAGGTCGCGCAACATTGAGAATCCAGGACTCGGGGCCAGGCATTCAAGTCGGCGAACGGGAGCGGGTGTTCGACCCGTTTTATCGCTCTCTCGGAAGCGGGCAGGTCGGTTCTGGTCTGGGCCTTTCCATCGTCAAGGCAATATCGGATCGGATTGGCGCAGAAATTCGGCTTGGGTTTTCCGATGAAACGTTACGTTCAGGGCTGTGTGTCTGCGTCATCGTGCCGTTGAACGAGGGTCGAGCCACGCTGAAGCCGGGTTGACTTCCCTGTGCATATACGCACACAGTTTTGGAGGACCGTCGGTGAACGTTGCCCGTTCTCCGGCGATGCTCGCGTGGTGCCGGGGGAACGCATGCAGGCGTTCTCATCGAGGATCGCTCCGATCCGGCAGCAAGCCTACATACTTAGGCATGGCGGCAAGTCGCGTATGTATGTAAAAGTCCGGTCCTTGACGGCACCCGGAGTCGAACGTGCGCATGAAGATGAGAGGTATCCCCTTATGGGGCTGGGCGGCCGCGGCGGCGCTGTACTTTGGCGTCGCAGCGGTCGCCGTCGAATTCGTGTGGGAGCGCGCGATCGACGCGCTGACGGAGGTCGGTGCCCACCGGCTCGCCCTGTACGCCGCCGATCTGCAGAGCGAACTGGTCAGGCACGAGATGATGCCCGCAATCGTCGCGCGGCAGGAGAGCGTGCGGGCATTGTTGAGCGCGGCGTCCCCCGTACCGCCGGAACTGCTGCAAACCGTCAATACCTACCTCGAGGCAGTGAATCGCGAAGCCGGCAGCGTCGCCGTGGACGTCATCGACCTGCACGGCTCGGTCATTGCGGCGAGTAACTGGAATCAGCCGGTAAGCTTCATCGGCACCAATGTAGCGTACCGGCCGTATTTCAGGGACGCGCTGGCACGCGGCTCGGGCAGGTTTTTCGGCATCGGCACCAATACGGGCATACCCGGTCTGTATTTCGCGAGCGCGGTGCATGACGGCACAGTGCCAATCGGCGTAACGGCGGTCAAGGTCAGTCTCGATGCGCTCGAATCCGCGTGGCGAACGCCGGCTGAAGCAGCCATGGTGGTCGACGGCAATGGCGTAATCGTCATTTCGACGGTGCCAGGGTGGAAATTCATGGCGCTCCGGTCCGTCACGGCGGAGCAGCAGCGCCAGATCCGGGCATCGCGGCAGTACGCGGGCCGCACGGTTCAGGCGCTGCCCCATCGCCGCCTTGGCGACTGGAGTTCCATGGCCTGGTTCGCACGCTTTCCCGATTGGACCCACCCCAACCATGACAGGCGCTATCTGGTAGTGACGCGACCAGCGCCTCGGAGTGACGAATCGATCATGATCCTGCTGGACGTCGCCGGAGCGCGGCGTCAGCAGTTCATCGCGCTCGCGTTTGTCACGGGCGGCTTCCTGATCGCGGGACTCTACTGTCTCTATGCGATCCAGCGTCGGCGTGCGATCACCGAAAAGCTCAACGCACAAGGCGCGTTGCGCAGCGCCAACGACCGGCTGGAGGTCACGGTTCGGCAACGCACGGCAGCATTGACGCAGGCCAACGAAAGCATGCAGCAGGAGATCGAGGAACGCACGCGCGCGGAGCAGGAGTTGGTCGAATCGCGCGAGCAGTTACGCGAACTGTCCGCGCACATGGAAGCTATCCGGGAAGAAGAACGCAAGCGCATTGCGTTGGAAATTCACGACGAACTGGGCCAGTTGCTGACGGCATTGAAGATGGACGTTGCTCTGCTGAAGATGCGGCTTGGCGATAACCCCGACGCGAAACAGAAGGCGGACGACATGCGCGAACTCGTCGAGAAAACGATCTGGATGGTCCGCAATGTCGCGAACCATCTGCGGCCGGCGGCGCTGAACTTCGGGATCGTTTCGGCACTCGAGTGGCTGGTCGAGGACTTCGGCCGGCGCAACGGCATTCCGTGCCAGTTGCGCATCAATGGCGGCGAGCCGGTGCTGCCTGAGGCCTGCGCAACCGCGGTGTTCCGGATTGTGCAGGCTTCGCTGACCAACGTTTTGCGTCATGCGGGTGCGAGCCGTGCCGACGTCACGCTGACCAGCACCGCGACGGCACTCGACCTCTGTGTCAGCGACGATGGCCGCGGTTTCGATCCGGCGACGGCGTACAGCGGCAATTCGTACGGCCTGCTCGGCATGCGGGAACGCGCGCGCCTGATCGGCGGGTCGATGACAATCGACAGTGCACCCGGCACGGGCACAGCCATTTCGTTACACATTCCGCTGACGGCTGGCGCGAACAATGATCAAGAGAGGTGAAAGGTACACGCACGGCTGTATATCGCGTGTCTCACGGTCCGGATGGAACAGAAAACGGGGCACTGCGGGTTAACGCCGATGATTTCGCAGCAGCACAGAAAGCTGGCGGAAGGCATCCGGTTTCTATAATCCATTGCAAATCTTTCCTCGCAGGGATCATCGGCGCTGCGATCCTCTTTTGCCGGGGGACATGAAGGAGGAAATCGAGATGGCGCACATCATTCATTGACACGGGATCTAGCGATGACTGGAGACGGAATGTCTTTCCCCAGAGGCGCAACGCCCTGCGACGATTACTTTGCACCAGGGGCGCATGATGCGCTGTGACATTCAGATGGGTTTCGCATCCATCGACGATTTCGCCTGAGCGCCGAAGCCACCACCAGGTTCCATTGAACAGAACGGCGGGAGCGCATTCCGACGCTTCGCTGCAACGCAGCCGCCAGCCTTCAACCGCGAGGAGACAATTCGTGCAAGCCACTTCACACCCCTCATCGCCCGCACTGCCGCCGGCGCAACAACCGGCAGTCAAACCGCGCTTCTGGCCCGAAGGCTGGTGGAAGCTGATGGAATACCGGATCGGCATCATTCCGCTGCCCGTCTACGTGATTCTGTTTGCGCTGATCACAGGCTTTGCGGTCACTGGCAAGGTGCCCGGCGAGATATCGATGGCCATCGCAGTATTGGCCTTCTTCGGCTTCACCTGCGCCGAGCTCGGCAAGCGTCTGCCAATCGTGCGCAACATCGGCGCCGCCGCCATTTTCGCGACCTTCATTCCGTCCGCGCTAAGCTACTACCACCTGTTGCCCAAACCGATCCTGACGCTCACGACGGATTTCACCAAGTCGACCAATTTTCTGTACCTGTTCATTGCGTCGATCATCGTGGGCAGCATTCTGAGCATGGACCGGCGCGTACTGATCCAGGGCTTCATCAAGATCTTCATTCCGCTCGCGCTCGGCTCGGTCGCGGCCGGTATCGTCGGCACGCTCGTGGGTACGGCGCTCGGACTCGGTGCGCACCATACGTTCTTTTATATCGTGGCGCCGATCATGGCGGGCGGCGTCGGGGAAGGGGCGATCCCGTTGTCTGTCGGCTACTCGGAGATCCTTCACTTGCCGCAGGGCGATCTGTTTGCGCAGGTCCTGCCGCCCGTAATGCTCGGCAGTCTCACGGCGATCGTATTCTCCGGCCTGCTGGACAGGGTCGGAAAGCGGTTTCCTCATCTCACCGGCGAAGGGCGGCTGCAAGTTGGCGAGGAAGACGCAATGGATCCGGTGCAGGAGGAAATACGCGGACATGTGGACGTCACGCACATCGCGGCGGCGGGCATTACCGCGATCACGTTATACCTGCTCGGGCTGATGTGCCGGAACCTGTTCGGGGTGCCCGCGCCGGTCGCCATGCTGTTTCTCGCGGTGCTGGTCAAACTCGCCCGGGCAGTGTCTCCGCCACTTCAGGAGGGAGCTTTCGTCGTCTACAAGTTCTTCTCGACTGCGGTTACCTATCCGCTGCTCTTCGCGATCGGTGTGGCAATGACACCTTGGGACAAACTGATGGCCGCGTTCACCGTCGCCAACATCGTGACCATCGTGGCCACGGTGGCAACCCTGATGGGCACCGGATTCCTGGTGGGTCGCCGGTTGAAGATGTACCCGATCGATACGGCGATCGTAAACGCGTGTCACAGCGGTCAGGGCGGCACGGGCGACGTTGCCATCCTGACGGCAGCCAATCGTATGCAACTGATGCCATTCGCGCAGATCGCCACGCGAATCGGCGGCGCAATTATCGTCACGCTGACGTTGATCGTGCTTGCACACATTGGATGATTTTCAATCTCTGGTTGTCGCCCCGGATGCGGGTCGATTCGACGCGCATCCGACGGTTCGTGGCCCCACTGGAATCATTCGTCGAAGCTCTCGAACGGAACTGGCTAGCGGGTCGAGAACACCGAGACGCCGCCGTTGGGAAAGTCGGTCGCGCCGCCCTGGAACGGCACATACACCTGTCCACGCGTGCTGTCGATGGCGACAGAATGCGCGCCTGTGCCGACTGGAGTTTTGAAGAGCAACTGCCGTGACGCGCCATCTATCACCGCCATCTGCGGACTGAAGCCCGACTCGGCAGCAATTCCGCTCGACACGTAGTGCCGGGCAGGCAGGAAATAGCGGTTGGACGCCGGATCATAGCTAACTTTGTCCACACCGCCAAATGACAGGCTGGCCCGAATCTCGCCGCTCGTGCGGTCCAGAATGAGCGTGATGAGGGGATCGCCGGCTGACGGATCGCATCCAGCGAGCACGTCGTTATTCGGCCCGAGTACGATTCCCGTCGGTGCGCATTTGCGCAGCGCAAACGACTTGCCGACAGATGGATTTCCCGCCGCCGCGGAACTGGCGGCGATGACATCGAGCTCGCCATCGGGATTGGCGGCGGTCCCATCGTTGTTGATCAGAAAGCTCTTCGAGGCAGGATCGTAGGTGCATGCTTCGAGCCCGGATGAACCGTTGAAGGGAAGTGTCACCACGACCTTCTGGGTCAGCGTGGAAATGAACGTGACGAAAGGCGGCGATTCTCCAGGGCTCGCATACATCGCGCGTCAGGCACTTTGGATAGTCGGTGCGACATCCCGCGCAACCCGTACAAAGCTGCGCGAGCCGCGACATCGTCTTCCGGGTTCGGTTATCCGTGGGAATGTGCACCGGCCGCCGCATGTGCATCGATCGGTCGCCATGGCTCAACTGGCACCGACCGCAATAGGCACGACACGGCGGGTACAGCCATTTGCCTAAAAGCGCTCGCGATCGAACTCCGGCAGCGCACGCGTTCCTTCAGTAGCGACCGAGTGCAGCAGTTCAGGATCCAGATCGAGCAAACGCAGGATCGTCGGCGCAACCTGGGTGGTCAGCACACGCTCGCCGTTGGTCCGTCCAGCGTGACGGCCGTGAGGCACATAGACCACGAGACCTAGATGGCTGTCGTCGGGGGCGTTGCCGCCGTGCTCTTCGTCCTTGGCCTTGCTCGATGTATAGATGACCCCCGGGTTCGGCTGAACGACGATGTCAGGCGTGCGGCCGCGGGCAGGTTCACCGAACCGCTCGTTCAACCACGGGCCGTACAGAATGTATGCCTGCGGGCCGTCCGCGCAAATGCCGGGTGCGTTGCAGCTCAGGTTGTCCTTCAGGGTCTTCACGACCGCAGGCAGTTGGCTTTGATCGCGCAACCAGATCAGGCCGACGTCATCGGTCTGCACGAAACCGGTACCGACGAGCCCCGTTCCATCATTGAGGTTGCCGCTCTTCGTACTGTTCTGCCCGAAGTTGCCGTTCGGATCCAGATAGTTGCTTGCTTCAAGGAGTTTCGAGAGTGTGTCGCCGTTCTTCACCAGCATTGAATGGTCGGTCGGGGACTGCCCATGCTTCGCGGTGACGATGATCGCCGTCGACGAATAAAGGTTGCGCTGCTTGAGTTCGGACACGATGCGACCCAAGGCGTTGTCCAGATAAGCAATCGCGTTGGCTACCTGCGGACCCGGCGTGAAGCTCGCATCCAGATAGCCGCCACCCGTCGCAACCGCTGCTTTCTGGGCGACGCTCAATGTCTGGAAGTTGGTTCCAAACACCGTGGGCACGTCGGCGCTGGATTGGCCTGTCGAATCCTTGCCGTCAATTTCATTGATCAGCGACTGCACATGCAGATTGTCGAACTGTTCCGTGTGCGTATAGACGTCGGTGTAGCTCGTATTGGTAGCTGGATCAATCGAATTGATCTCGGTGCGAGAAAGATCGTCGACGCCTCTGCCGGACGGTCCATTCAGCCAGTCGTAGCCCCATGCATGTTTGTCCGCCCAGGCCGTGCGAGCGCCTTTCACGTGGCCTTTGACCACTTCGAAAATCGTATTGGTCCTTACGTAATTGTGCGGATACACGGGCGTACAGACTCCGTTGATCAACGCGTGAGGAATCGCTTGCGGATTAAATGCGCCGCCACCGTCGAGATGCGTCAGTGCACCGCCGTTTTCGCCATCGATGCCAGTGGTCTCGTCGAATACGACGTTCCAGCCTTGCTTGCCGGTGCAATTGCTGTCGGACGGTGCGAACAGTGCGCGGTCATAGGACACGTCGTAAAACAGGCCCGTGGATTTGGGCGAGCCACCGGTGACGAGCGCAGCGAGGCCCGGAAAAGAATCCGAAAGACCCGGCGTGTGCGCGTTGGTGTAGGTCGTACCCGACCTGGCCAGCACTGCAAGATTCGGGCACACATTCGAGCCGACGCAGCGTGCGACATCCTGCTCATGCAAACCATCGAAGCTGATCAGCAGCACGTGCTTCACTGACTCATGCTCTTGATCGTGTACGTCGATCGCCGCTGCGCCCACCGAGTGCAGTCCGGCAAGCAAGGCAACGCTTACGCCAATGGCGCTTTGCGTACGACGCTTCCATATCTTGATCGTCTTCATTTCCCGTCCTTTTATAGGTCGCCGCGGAACATCCGGTAATCCAGGAATGAATGTGCAGTGGAATTGAGTCGTCCGGATGAATCGGCGCTTTCGATTGCATAACTCGCCAATGCAAGAAGCAAAGAAAAGAAGCCGGTTTCGCTTACATGCGCTGTACGACAAAATCCATCGAGAGGATGTGCTGGCGCACGCGTATGCGCAGTGCCGCGCAAACAGCGCGCTGGCCGCTCAGCGGCGAGCGATTGCGGACGGAGCCTCGCAAGCGCTCGCAAAATCGATCGAAGGCCTGGCGCCATATCAGTGACAGGGGCTGACGATTACTCCGGTTTTTTTTGTGCTCTATTCATCGAATCAGTAGCAGCCACTCCGCTGTAGCCTTGGTGGCCTGATCCCTGCCGATGTATCACTTCGTCTGCAAAACGACGTACAGTCGGGCCGGATCGTAGGTTTCACCTGTCTGTCTGACCGAGTTCCCAGGCGCGTCCTCGTACAACCCCGCGGTGCCGGCCTCGCGGGGCTAATGTCCCCACGATCAAAGGTGGCGAACTGCCGGTAACAGGAATGGAAGAGAACAGCGGGTCGGCTTACGTTGGGCGTTGAGGCTCGGATGTGCGGAGGCGAGGAGCAATGATGGGGACCCCTCAAGCGTATGGCGATAGTCTGGTGGCGCCTGGCCTTGCCCGGTTTTGTAGGCGGCTAGCCGGCGGCCGGTCCAACTGCCTGCATGGATCGGACAGCAAGGCCGTCCAGAAGAGCCGAGATAGCGGCAAGCAGGGTACCAGTTTCCACGTCAAACGCGGATATCAGTCCGCCGCAAACGCTTTGCCGGCACTGATATTCGGTTCTCGGACAGCAGCTCCGCTTCGGACCGGTTCGCCCGGCCCGGGGCCACGTTGCTGAGCCTCACGGTGCGGGCCGTGACCGGCGAGCTCAGGATTGTGGCGGTCTGGCAGGCGCTCGGCGTATATGCGACACAGGCAAGATGGAGCCGGGTTCGCTGTCACGCGAGGCAGAACATCGATGAATTGACCGTCACTTTGGCGTCGATATCACCCTCGGAACTGGCGGGCATTGCGCAGGGGCTGAATGCCTTGCCGTGGGTTGTCGCGGCCTTCTTTCATCTCGCCGATATACGATCGCCCGTTATGGCTGGCGGAACAGGCGCACCGCCGAAATGATGACCGCCGGTCAACCGCCGCCCGGCATCGGTGCCATCCGCACGCGCTTCAATTCCGGCGCTTCATTTGAACTCCATCACCAGCCGGACAGACCAGGCGAGCAGTCAGAGGAGCGGGAGAGCCCGTCAAGCAGATCCGCAAGCCTCCAGACTTCGCAGGGCCTGCGAAACAGTCCGTCAAACCCTATCTGTCTGATATGGCTCGCGCGCTCCTCGGGAAAGACGTTCGTCATCGCAGCAAGCAGCACACTGCTGAAGGCGACGTCCTTCGCCGCACGCCTGACGAACCGGAAGTCATCGGCCTGACACAGGCGCGTGTCGATCAGCAACATGCCCGGTTTCCAGTGTTCAAGCATCAGACTGAGCTGCTCCATGGTCGGGGTGGCTACGGCGACAAATCCTTTCAGTCTCAGCAGCAGGGCAATCGATTCTCCGACCGGAACATCCGCGTGGGCAACGACGACGCTTCTGGAATCAACCGCACCGGTCTGGCGCTTCTGGCGCCACAACGCGAACTGTCCTTCGTCTGCGTAGGGTGGACGTTTGCTCATTGACGGGAGGGGCATAAAGCCCACATTGGCCGGTTGCGACGGACAACAGTGATGTCAGTTAGGGGATTTGCAGACCCCTGCATGGTCGTCAATGCGGACATTTCTCGACCCCTGATCTTTTTACGCCTCGCACAGGTTCGCGTCCAGTGTGGTTTTTTCGCGATCACCGCACGGTCCCGATATGGCCGTCCGCCCGTCCTACAAGCCTTGGCCTGGAAGAGCCGGAAAGGTCACACGAGATACCCGATTGGCAACCGCAGTGAGCCTGGATAGCATTTCCTGCACGTCGGCGTTCCCCTACGTCCGGCGTGTGTGTTTATACGCCGCAGCCTCACCTGCGGCTCTTTTTCTCATAACAGGGGCGGCCCCTCACGACGGGCGGACGACCTTCGTCTTGCGAAAACTGCTGCCCAATACTCCGCTGGACGGCGCGCTCCGGATCGCGGAGACGATTCGTGCAGCCGTCCGACGCTGACGCTCGGGCGGGTGGCGCGCAACGTCCCCGAGTGACACAATTGTTCGCGTCCTTATAACCCCTTGCCTCACAAGCAGCGGTGACGTTGGATCCCGCCCGGACTGTTAGTCGGCGATGCTATTGTCGACATGCAACCGTTTCATCC
Organism: Paraburkholderia sp. DD10; assembly: GCF_049177125.1. Classification (NCBI taxonomy): domain Bacteria; kingdom Pseudomonadati; phylum Pseudomonadota; class Betaproteobacteria; order Burkholderiales; family Burkholderiaceae; genus Paraburkholderia; species Paraburkholderia sp. DD10. The sequence continues at coordinate 1,272,994 of NZ_CP185392.1, forward strand.
TCTATGTCGCTGCCGGCACCGGGACAGTGGATTGTCGCCGATTCAGCACGAACGTCGACCGTCCGGAACTGGCCGATCCCCGCCTCATGCAACTGGCATACGTCGCCCGCCTCGAAGGCCTCGAGCGGCCGGCGGCACGCGACCCATCTCGGCCCTTCGGGCCAAGCGTGGCGAATGACCGGCCCCAAGGTGTAGACACGTTCGAGTGACGCCAGAAATCGTTTGAAATAGTCGGTTCGCGCGGCCTCAAGCGCGGCGGTGCTAGGCCCAGTACTTGAGAGCTTCCGCAGGCCACCTGCATAGCGGCGCGGCCCCGCAATGCGACCGAATCGAGTTATTCCCCAAGCGCTTGGTCACGAGAGAATCGACGGTCGCAGCGAGCGTTTCGATATTATGGGCTTGCGGAGGAAAATATTCCATAGTCCGGTTCTATCCAACGGCGGCGACCGTGCCGACGTCATGACGATCGGAATCAAGGCCAGTGCCGGATAACACTTCAGCCGCTCACATAAGACGTCCCCGTCCATGCGCGGCATGTTCCAGTCGGTGACAATTACATCAGGAAGGCAATGACCTGCCATTTCCAGAGCCGATTGCCCATCGCCCGCGAGCACAACGTGATGGCCCCGTCCCTCCAAGGCAACCTGGAGAAGCCACAGCGAATCGGGATCATCGTCAACAATCAGGATGATAGACATAGCGAGAGCACAGTGAGGCTCCCTTTTTTCAGCAACCGCTATGCCGCCCCGAACGTCGCTTCAGTTCTTTGAAATCCCGAGAGTCAGAACAGAATCTCCCCCTGAACCTCGAATGGCGTCCATCCGGTCGCTCTTTGTGGGGTTTGTTGAGGCAGTGCGGCTGCGACTAAATAGGCCTAGCTCGGCTGCAACTCGTCTTCGCAGGCTGCATAAATCTTGCGAACACTTGGTGAGCGGGTAGTCTAACCGCCACCCATCGGTGAACAGCTGCGCGAGAAAATACGAATCTGCAAACATGGGGAACTCGGCAAAACCCAGTGCTACTTTTTCCGATAGGGCGCCGAGGTGAACGCAGTCCGTCCAGTCGGCTCGGGCTCCGTTGCCGTTTAGCCAGATGCTCAGCAACTCCACAACATGATCGGTTCGCATCCAACCGCTTGTGCGCGCTCGCGCGACCAGCTGCCCCACCACCAGGTAGCAGAGCAGTTCAGCGCGGGCTTGGTCGTCAAGGTTGCTCAAATAGGTCATCCGTGTTCGGTGTCGCGCCGGTTGAGTCCGTGCCTCGTAGTCTACGTCACCAGGTCGGTCGCAATGCGCCAAGGATCTTTGCCCGGGTATCGAGTTGCAAGCCCCGACCTTGTCAACAGCGTCAGCTTGCTCGGGACCCACCACATTACCTTCGGCAATGATGTGGTTACCTTGTCAAGGTGCGACCGTCAGGTAGCTCGGCGGAAGCTGACGTTCACTCGGCCGAGCCACGAAACGGGCAAATGGCAGTAAATGGCCGACTACTGCCCGATGCGTACCGGATGAGTCAGCGCCTTGGCCTCGTCGTTGACACAATTAATTCGCTTTGTCCAAGATCGTCGCACTCCTGCGCAATCACCGTGTTGACCTGAAATGGGAAGGTCCCTGCCCGGACAGGACCTTTGCACGGCCGGGACGCGCGTACGTGAAGAAAGGCTCGGGTAGCGCAAGAACGACGGCTGATCGTCTCGCGGCTGCCGAGGGGCAGCAGACGGAGGTATCCCGCACCATGACTGTGTCACCGCTGCGGAAACGAGCCTGACCCGCATCACATGTCGTCGGTTTTGTCAGGTTCGATCGGGTCAACCGCTGATACGCAGACGCACGGCCTCCTCACCTGGCGCAATCAGCCCGTCCGGATTTATGAACTTTTGTTAAACCGTGGTGGAACTGACACGTCCTGACAGTATGGGCGACGTGTTTCCGATATCTTCCGCAGCATTACCAGTACGCTGTGCGAAGAAAAAATGAATAACAGGACATACCGGCTTGTGTACAGCAGGCTGCGGGGAATGCTGGTCGCGGTGGAAGAAACCGCCAGCAGTGCCGGCAAGGCAGGCCGTGGCGAGACGGCGGTTGCCGGTTCGCCGTCGCCCCGTACGCTGGGCATGTCGCTGTTCGCGCTGCGGCACACCGCGTTCGCCGTGCTACTGCTTGCCGGCATCACGCCGGTGCTGGTCGAGGCTCAGGTCGTTGCCGGCGGTGCGCAGGCGCCCAGGGTCATCCAGACCCCGAACGGCATCCAGCAGGTCAACATCAACCGACCTTCATCCTCGGGGGTTTCGCATAATACCTATTCGCAGTTCGACGTGCCGAAATCCGGCGTCGTGCTGAACAACTCGCCCACGATCGTCAACACGCAGCAGGCGGGCTACATCAATGGCAACCCGAACTTCGCGGCGGGGCAGTCCGCGAAAATCATCGTCAATCAGGTCAACAGCAGTGCCGCGAGTCAGTTACGCGGTTATGTCGAGGTGGCCGGGAGCAAGGCGGAAGTGGTCCTGGCTAACGGCTCGGGGATCGCGGTCGATGGCGGCGGTTTTATCAATACGTCAAGAGCAATTCTGACCACCGGCACGCCGGTGATCGGTGCGAATGGCGCATTGACTGGTTTCGATGTCCGCAGCGGACAGATTACCGTCCAGGGCGCGGGACTCAACGCGACGAACATCGATCAGGTGGACCTGATCGCCCGTGCCGTGCAGGCAAACGCCGCCATCTACGCGAACAGCCTGAACGTCGTGACTGGTACGAACCACGTCGATCACGACACGCTGGCGGCGACGCCGATCGCGGGCGATGGCGCGGCACCCGGGGTGTCGATCGACGTGAGCCAGCTCGGTGGCATGTACGCGAACCGTATCAAACTCGTCGGCACCGAAAACGGTGTGGGCGTGTCGCTCGCCGGCATCACGGCGGCGCAGGCCGGTGACATGACGCTCACCACGCAGGGCAGGCTGGTGCTGTCCGGCAAGACGAACGCAAGCGGCAACATGGTGTTGTCCGCCCACGACGGCATCGACAACAGCGGCACGACCTATGCGCAGCAGGCGGTCTCGGTCAGCACAGCGGGTGACGTGACGAACAGCGGGACGCTCGCCGCGCAACAGAACCTCAGTGCGAACGCGAACAATGTCGCCTCGGCCGGCACGCTCGGCGCCGGCATCAACAGTGACGGCTCGATCGCGCACGCCGGCGACCTGACGGTCGTCGCGGGGGGCACCCTTTCGGCCACAGGCCAGAATGCGGCGGGCGGAAACGCCACCCTCCAGGGCGCAGCCGTGAACTTGGCGGGCAGCCAGACTTCGGCGAATGGCAATCTCGCCCTCACTGCAAACTCTGGTGACCTGAATCTTGCCAGCGCAAAGACGACTGCCGGTGGCACGCTCTCGGCCAGCGCACAAGGCACGCTGACGAACGACAACGGTTCGTTGACGTCGGCCGGCGCGCAAACGCTCACGGCGGGCGCACTATCCAACCAGAACGGCCAGATCGTCTCGCAAGGCACGCTGGCGGCGAATGCGGCGGGCGCCATCGCCAACCAGGGTGGCACCCTGCAGGCCGCTGGTGCGCTCACGGCCAGCAGCGGCAGCCTCGACAACACGGCCGGACACATCACCTCGCTGAACGCGGATGGTCTTGGCGTTATGACGGCCGGGCTATTGAACAACGGCCAGGGCGGCACCGGGGCGGGCACTATCGGCGGCAACGGCAACGTGTCGGTACAGAGCGGTCAGCTGACTAACGCCGGCTCGATTACCGCGGTGCAGAACCTGGGCGTGAGTGCGGCCCAGACGCTCGCGAACGCCGGCACGCTAGCCGCGAACGGCAACACGACCGTATCTGCCGGGACGACCCTCACCGACTCGGGCGGTACGATTTCCGCCGGCCAGCAGACGACGGTCTCAGCTTCCACGCTTGACAATAGCGCAGGCACGATCAGCGGCAACCAGCTCGCGCTGCATGCGACGGATCTCACCAATCACAGCGGCAGTATCACGCAGACCGGCACGGCCCCGACGACCGTCGCCGTGTCCGGCACATTCGACAATGCGAACGGCTCGCTGCAGACCAACGCCGCCGATCTCGCGTTGACGCCAGCGACGCTGATCAACGACCACGGCACGATCGCGAATGCGGGTACCGGCACACTGTCGATTGCGACCGGCAACCTGTCGAATAACGCGGGCACAGTGGCCACCAATGGCGCGCTGAACATCCAGGCGGGCGCGCTTTCGAATCAGGGCGGCAAGCTCGCCGCGCAGTCGCGGGCGACCCTGCTGCTCGCATCACTGGACAACAGCCTGGCTGGCTACGTCGGCGCACAGGATGTGACGGTCACGGCACAGGGCGCGCTCAACAACGCGGGTGGGACGCTTGAGGCGAGCGACGCCCTGACGGTGTCCGCGCAGACGATCGCCAACGACGCCGGGGCGATCAGAAACGCCGGCACGCAGGCGACGGGCGTCACGGCCACGGGCACGCTCACCAATACGCAGGGTGGCCTCATTGGCGGCAACGGCGACGTGTCGGTCTCGGGTGGCAACAGCGGCGGCAGTGTTGATAACTCAAGTGGGTCCATCGTCGCGGGCGGTGCCACGTCGGTGCAGTCTGGCAGTGCGCTCGCCAATGCCGCCGGTCTCATTCAGGGCAAGGGCAACGTGTCAGTCACCGCCCAGGGCGCGGTCGCTAACGCCGGTGGCCAGATCGAGGCGAACGGCGCAACAACGACGCTCCAGATCGCGGGCAACTCGCTCGACAATACGGGTGGCCGGATCGCGAACATTGGCACCGGCGCGACGACGGTCAATGCCGCGTCGATCACCAATGCGAATCCGAACGGCGTCGCGGGTGCAGGGACGATCGGCGGCAACGGCGACGTGACGCTGACGGGCCAGACGCTGTCGAACACGCAGGGCGCGCAGATCGTCGCGGGTCACGACCTGACGCTGGCCATCGCGCAATCGGTCGACAACACGGGCGGTACGCTTTCGGGTGTGAACAACCTCACGCTGAACGAGCCGGGCGCCGCGCTCAGCAACCAGAATGGCTCGATCCACGGCAACGGCGCGATCGGGCTGAACGTCGCGTCGCTCGATAACACGTCGGGCAGGATCGGCAACGACACCGGCAGCGGCGGCAGCATCGCGATCAGCACCGGCACGCTGACGAACCAGGCCGGCGCCATCGGCAGTGACCGGAACCTGAACGTCACGACGAACCAGCTGACCGGCGACGGGAAAATCATTGCCGGGAATGACGGTGCGGTCACCGTCAACGGCAGTTACACCAACGATGCAGCTAACCAGATCCAGGCCAATCACGACCTGACGTTCACGGCGAGCGGCAATTTCACGAACCAGGGCACCCTTGCGGCTGTCAATGCGCTCACGGTGAACGCCGCGAACGTCGACAATCAGACGGGCGCCGACCTGAATTCGGCGAGCACGGCAGTCAATGCCGGCAACGCGATCACCAACGAGGGGCGCCTCGAAGGCGATACGGTGACGACGCACAGCGCATCGCTCGGCAATACCGGGACCATCGTCGGCAACAACGTGACGCTGAACGCGGGCTCGATCGACAATGCGGGCGCGGCGGCAGCCATCGCGGCGGCCACGCAGCTGAACCTCTATGCGTCGAACGCCCTGTCGAACACGGGCGGCGCCAATATCTTCAGCCTGGGTGACATCAACATCGCGGCAGACGGCACGCGTGACGCCAGCGGCCTGCTCGCGAACCGTGCGGGTTCGGTCACCAACGACCAGTCGACCATCGAGGCGCAGGGCAACCTCGAAATCGCCACGCAGACGCTGTCGAATACCCGGCCGGCGCCGACCGTGCAGACGGTGACGACGGGCGTCGATACCGTCCATCAGACCAAGCGTCCCAAATACATCGCCTGCGCGACAACCAACGCCGACAGCCACTCGTCGTGCACGCAGGCCGTGTGGGACTACGGCTACAGGACCGAGCGCACCGACACGTTCGCCAGTTCGTCGATCGTGTCGCAGGATGCAGCGCACAACCAGATTGTCCTGAACGTCAACGGCCAGCAGCAGACGGTCTACTACAGCAGCATGACGAACAACGGCGGGACGGTCACGCTGACCTACTGGGACGGCTACGATCCGAACGTCAACTATCTGCCATCCACTGAATACGCAACCCGCAGTGATGCGCACAATGGCTACCAGCGCGTCGAGATCGCCCGCGACACCACGACCACGACGCAGCAGGATCAGGTGACGGGCGCCGCACAGGAAGCGCAACTGCTCGCGGGCGGCAAAATGACGCTCGCGAACGTCGGCACGATCAACAATCTGTACAGCGCGATCGCGGCGGGCAACTCGATCCAGATCGGCAGCACGCAGCAGAATGGATCGGTCGGCAGCGGCAGTTACGGTGGCAACTACGGCGGCACGACGGTCAACAACACCGGTCAGACGCTGTACCAGTACCAGTCGCAGAACATTGTGTCGACCTACGCGTGGAACGAGGACATCACGCGCGACGTCGGCACGGTGGTTGAAGCGCCTATGGTGCTGCAGCCGGTTGCGATCGGCGGCACCGGCGGCACGATCATCGCGAACAACGCGGTACAGATCAACGCGACGAACCTGAACAATACGAATGTCGCCGCCGCCAGCTCGGCCACCGGTGCGACGGGCGGCACGCTCGGCGCCAATCTGGCGTCGGCTGGCGTATCCGCGAGCGGTCTCCAGACCGTCAGCACAACCAGCGGACACCAGCCGGGCGTGAACGCGCCCCAGTCAGTGGCGAGCAGCACCGGCGCGCTGAACATCACCCTGCCGACGGGTGGTCTGTATTCGTTCAACACCGCGCCGGGCGCGTCGTACCTGATCGCCACCGATCCGCGGCTGACCAGCTATACGCGTTTCATCTCGAGCGACTACATGCTGGGCCAGCTGGGCCTCAATCCACAGACGATCGAGAAGCGCCTGGGCGACGGCATGTACGAGGAGCAGCTGGTGCGCAACCAGGTGACGCAGCTCACCGGCCGGGTCTACCTGCAGGGCTACACGAACAACGAGGACGAATACCGCGCGCTGATGACGGCTGGCGTGAGCACCGCGAAGCAGTTCAGTCTCGAGCCGGGTATGGCGCTCACGGCTGCGCAGATGGATGCGCTCACGAGCGATATCGTGTGGCTCGTCAACCAGACAGTGACGCTGCCCGACGGCAGCACCCAGCAGGTGCTCGCGCCCGTGGTCTATCTCGCGCATACGCATGCGAACGATCTGCTGCCGACCGGCGCGCTGATCGCCGCCGACGACGTGGAACTCCATGCGGCCGGCAGTGTGACGAATTCGGGCGTGATCAGGGGCGGCACGCGCACGGTGCTGACGGCCACCGACATCCTGAACCGCGGCGGTTCGATCGGCAGCAGTGCCGCGAACGGCACGACGGTCGTTGCCGCAGCCAATGACGTGGTCAATGCGTCCGGCCAGATCACTGGCAATCGCGTCGCGGTTCTCGCCGGTCGCGACATCGTCAATACGACGCTGGTCGACACCGTCGGCGTGAGCGCAGTGTCAGGCAGCAGCAGGGTTAATACAACCCTGCTCGGCGCGCAGGGCACGATTGCATCGACCGGCGACATGGTAGTGTCGGCCGGACGCGACCTGCTCGTGCACGGCGCGAATATCGCCGCGGGCGGTGACGCGCAGGTCACGGCGGGTCGCGACATCACGGTCGACGCGGTGCAGTCCACCACCTCCCAGTCGGTCACGAAAAATGCCGACCATCACTGGGAAGCGAACAGCACGGCGAATCAGACCAGCGCGATTTCGGCGGGCGGCAGTCTCATGACGCAAAGCGGCAACGACACGACGCTCAAGGGGGCACAGGTGTCGGCCGGCAGGGACCTGGCGGTGGTCGCGGGCGGCAACCTCACGGCGACAACGGTGACGAACGAGGCGCGTTACGACAACGTGGCGGCCGACGACAGCACGCGCAGGGAAGTCGATCACACCTTTGACCAGCAGGCGGTTGGCACGACCTTCTCGGCGGGCCATAATGCGACGCTCGCCGCCGTCAATCCGGACGCAGGTGGCAATGCCCGCACCGACGGCAAGGGCAACGTCACGCTGACCGGATCGTCGGTGACCGCCGGCGCGAATAGCGCCACGCCGGGCATGGCGACGATTCTCGGGAATGGCAACGTGACGCTCACCGACGCGCGTGAAGAGCACGATACGCAGACCGACGTGTCGAGCAGGCGCGGCAGTTTCGTCAGCAGCACGACCCGCACGGATAATGTGAACCAGAAGTTCAATAACGCGGTCGGCAGCGAGGTGAGCGGCGATGCCGTCGCGATCGGTGCGGGCAAGGACGTGACGGTCAGGGGCAGCAATGTGGTTGGCACGAACAACGTCGCCATTGCTGCGCTAGGCAACGTGAATATCGTTGCCACGCAGAACACGGCGCAGGATTCCGAGCTGCATGACGTGAAGCACGCCGGCGTATCGGGGACCGGGGGTCTTGGCTTCTCGATCGGCTCGAGCGAGCAGAAAGACACGTACAACGGCAGTTCCGTCACCGAAAGCCAGTCGCGCAGCACGGTGGGCAGCGTACAGGGCAACCTGTCGATCAAGGCCGGCCAGGATGTCCACATCGGCGGCAGCGACATCGTCGCGGGCAAGGCAGCGGGCGACGTGAGCGGCGCGACCGGCAACATCGGCATCCGTGCGCAGAACATCACGATCGATCCGGGTCAGGATACGGCGCAGTCACACGACCGGCAGGAAGCGCACTCAAGCGGCTTCACGGTCGCCGTGACGGGCACGCCGCTGGACACCGCGCGCAACCTGAAGAAAGCGGGCTCGTCCGGCAACGCGTACCAGCGGACCACGGGGATTGCCAACGAGGTCACCGCCAGCACGCTTGACACGCCGTCGGTGTCGCTGTCGTACAGTCACAGCAGCAGCTCGAGTACGACCGATGTGTCGAGCACGGCGAACGCCGGCAGCACGATCCGGGGCGGCGGCAACGTGTCGCTGACGGCCACGGGTGGCGCGCTGAAGGACGCGCACGGCAATCCGCTCGACGGCGACATCACCGTGACCGGTTCGACGATTACGGCCGGGGGCACGACGACGCTGGATGCGAACCGCAATGTAACGCTGCAGGCCTCGACCGACCAGTATGCGCAGAACACGCAGTCGGGCAGTTCAGGTTCTGGCTTTTCGCTCGCGGCTCCGAGCCTGGGCGATGTGTCGCGCTGGGTGCAGGGCGGCCCGAACAGTGGTGGCGTCAGTTCATCACCGTACAACGCGAGCCGCAGCAGCGCGAACGGTGATTCATCTTCGACGCAGCAGACGGCCACGGTCGTCACCGGCAACAGCGTGGTGGTGAAGAGCCGTACAGGCGACATCGACGTCACCGGTTCCGGTCTCAGCGGGACACAGGGCGTCGATCTGGTCGCAAGCCAGGGCGCCATCAATGTGCTGGCCGGCACCGACACCAGTACGAACCACCAGGAGTCCAGCAGCAGGAAGATCGGGGACCTCGGCAGCAACGGCACCGGCACCGGTTTCAGCGTTGGCGTCGCGAACAACCACACCGTGCAGGATACGGCCGGTCAGACGCAGAGCACCATCCGCAGCCAGATCGTCAGCGAGAAGGGCAATGTGACGCTCGACGCGAATCAGGACGTGACGGTGCAGGGTTCGGACCTGGCGGCGGGCAAGGATCTGACGCTGATCGGGCGCAACCTCAATCTCGATCCGGGCACTGATGCGCAGCAGAGCAGCATGAGCCAGAGCGCGAGCCAGTACGGCGTGACGGTGGCGCTCGGCGGCGTCGCCGGCGATACGGCAGCCGCCGTCAACCGGAGCATGACGCAGGCGAGCCACGCGGGCGACGCGCGGCTGGCCGCCCTGGACAAGGCGCAGGCCGCGCTGGCGGTGTACAGCGCCCCGGCGGCCGCCGCCAGCGGCCAGGCACCCGCTCTCGTGAAGGTCACCGTTAGTGTCGGTGGCGGCGCCAGCCACAGCGAAGCACAGAACAGTTCGACGGTGACGGATGGCAGCACGTTGACCGCAGGCGGCAAGGCGACGCTGGTCGCAACCGGCAGTGGCGCGAAAGATGCGAACGGGGTAGCAACCGATGGCGACATTAACGCCCGTGGCACGCAGATCACCGCGCAGGACGTGACGCTGAACGCCGCGCGCGACATCAACCTGCAGAGCGCGCACGACACGACCCGCGACACCAGCAGCAACAGCAGCAGCAATGCGAGCATCGGCGTCGGGTTCGGGGTTGGCGGGACGCAGAACGGGTTCACGCTCGAACTCGCCGCGAGCGCCGCGAAGGGCAACGCCAATGGCAGCAGCGTGACGAACCGCGATACGCAGGTTACCGCGTCCAACACCGTGTCGATCACGAGCGGGCGTGATACGAATCTGCGCGGCGCCGAAGTGTCCGGCAATACGGTGGACGCGAATGTTGGACGCGACCTGAACATCGCGAGCCAGCAGGACACGAGCACCTATAAAAGCCAGCAGTCGAGCGCGGGCTTCCAGGCGAGCATCTGCGTGCCGCCGTTCTGTTATGGGCAGACCGTCAGCGGCAGTGCGAACGCCAGCGATCAGACTATCAGGAACAGTTTCCAGTCGGTCAATCAGCAAAGCGGGATCTACGCGGGCAGCGGCGGCTACAACATTAACGTCGGCAACCACACGCAGCTCGATGGTGGCGTGATCGCCAGCACGGCGACGCCTGACAAAAACAGCCTCTCGACGCAGACGTTCGGCTATACGAACCTGCAGAACACGGCTGAGTATTCGGGTTCGACGATTGGTTTCAGTGCGAGCACGGCGAACGGCCAGGGCGCGGCAGGTGCGCTGAGCATACCGGGCATGGGCCCGACCGGCTTCGGGATGGCGGGCACGGGCGGTAGCGCCTCTGGGACAACCTATGCGGCGGTGAGCCCGGGTGCGATCACGGTTCGCGGCGATGCGGGAACGGGGCACGACAGTACGGCGGGCTTGAGCCGGAATACGGCCAGTGCGAACGGTGCGGTGCAGAACACTTTCGATGCGCAGAAGGTGCAGACTGGCATGGCCATCCAGCAGGCGACCGCTCAGGTCGGCATGCAGGTCGTGGGCGACATCGGCACGAAGCTGCACCAGGGTGCGGACGATGCGATGAAGCAGGCCGCCCAGGATTATAAAAACGCGAAGGCAGCAGGCGATACGGCCGGCATGGCGCAGGCGCAGGCCGATTACACCGCAGCGAGCCAGCAGCTCGCGCTGTGGGCCGATGATGGCGCGGCGCGCGTTGCTTCGCACGCAGTCGTGGCAGCAGCCGGCGCGGCGATGGGCGGCGGCAGCGTGGCGGGTGCGGTGGGCGGCACCGTCGCGGGCGACATCGCCGGCAACGCGGCGGGCGATGCACTGGGTAACTCCGCGGGGGGAAGGTTGCTGGCCAACGTGGCATCCGGCGTGGCCGGTGCGGCCGCCGGCGGAGCATTGGGCGGTTCGGCTGGCGCGATGAGCGGCGCGAACGGTGCGTTGGGAGCGGACCTCTATAACCGCCAGTTGCACCCCGATGAGAAAGCGAAGATCCGCACACAAGCAAATGGCGATGCCGCCGAAGAGAAGCGGCTGACGGCAGCCGCCTGCTATGTGGTTCAATGCTGGGCCGAGTTTCCACCGAATAGTGCTGCTTTCCAACAGAGCTTTGTCAGCATAGTAGAAGCCGCAAGCTTGCAAAAGGAGATCAGTTGGGTCCAGAGTCAGCAGAGTCAGGGGTATTTCAACTACACCATTCCGCAGCAGTTTGTTGATTACGTGAAGGCAAACACGATTGCTCCGACCAAGGACGCGATCAAGGTTGTCACGGGCGGTTCGTCCGTTGTGGGAGGAATTGGTATATGTGCTGGCAGTGGTGCAGGATGCATTGTCGGTGTACCGATGGCCGCCATGGGAGCAAGCGACTTCACGGAAGGCGCGACGGGCCTATACAACTTCTACAAGGGCAACGGAGCAACTGGGTTCAATCCTGCTCAGAGCGTCCTCAATTCCGCATTCCCGACTTGGGGTAATACTCTCTATGACGCAATTGACCTCGGCGTCAGCTTCGGCGGCCTATTCTTACGACAACCTCTGAACTTGGGTGCTGGCGATGGCCTCGGGCGTCCGCAGTCAATGTTTGGGGTAACGGTGCCGGCGTACAGCAACACCAAGCTACTGCCTTTGACGAACATGCCACTGCCGGGCGTCAATCAGCCGTTGATGATCTTTGGCGTCGGCTCGAAAGGCGTCACCGTCTACAATGATGCGACATCGGCCAATGGCGGGAAGAATTGATGATTTCACAGGACACGTATCGGAAGATCCGGACGTCAATGATTGTCATTTCGTTGACGTTTGGAACTGGAGTTTTTTGGGCTGCCGTTGCGGCGGGTATCGTTCGCTATATCGTTCATTCAGATGAAGATAGAACGCTTCTCTTTGTTGGCGGACCGGTCTTCGTGCTTTATTGCATTTGGTGCGTCGCCCGGCTGCCGGACATGTTGAGAAAGGCTGGCTATATCGAATAGCTGCGCGGCTCGCGCGGATAGCAGGCAAGCGCCTAGCGTTATCGAGCAGCAGTTGACGAATAGCACCCCGGCGGGAAAAAGCAGCGGGCTGCTGAAATATCTCGCACCCGGTCATCGGACGGGGCAGCAGAAACGTTGATGCGAGAAGTTGACCGGATCGACACATGCCATCGCATGTTGTTCATGCATAATAAGTGACGCTGACCGGCAACATGCAATTGAATTCGCAAGGGCACATGCGAAGCAGTTGCATGAGGTAGCGGCCAATACTTAGAGGCTCAGATTGAATACCCCTTGTGGCAAACGGGCGTGATGCCCTCGGCTCTTTCTCTGTTGCAAAGGTTCGGTTTTTCTGTGACGCCATAGAGATGAGGTTCATTCCATAATACGAAGGAAGCGCTCTCTCTCGCTGGTGCCATAGAAAGATATGTAATTAGTAGTGCGTAAATATAGAGCGTCAGCCTGACACTTCGTCAGATGCGCTTTGGCGCTTCACAACAAAAAACAAAATGACAACTGTTACCCCTAAAAACACGACCATCGCCAGGACGTTGCTCTACCGTCCTGATATTGATGGCTTGCGTGCCGTTGCGGTACTGGCGGTTGTTCTCTTTCACGCATTTCCATCGCTGCTGCCCGGCGGGTTTTGTCCCAAGGTGCTGCTCGTCGCGCGCCATCCGGCTGCCGCGTTCTTTTCGCCGGTGAGCCGTTTCTGGAAATTGCTGGTGGGTGCGCTGCTGGCCCACTGGAACCGGACCCAGCTGTATTCGGATGCCGCTGCCTCAAACCGCATGTCGATCGTCGGCGCGGTGCTTTGCGGACTCGCGATGGCCGGCCTGAACAAGGACATGGACTTTCCGGGATGGTGTCCGATCAACCGGAACGGCACGTTTCTCTATAGCTACGGCGATCACATTTCCGACTCCGCCAACAGACTGATTGCCGACCAGCTTCTGGCCGGACTCCATGGAAGCAGCCAGCATGAAGCGCAATACTGAAATGAAACCCGTGCAGATCCGGATCACGAGGCAGGTCGTCGCCGCCAGATGCAAACAACTGTGCGCCGTCGCGACCGTGATCGGAGGGCTCTCCGATGGATCTGCGTTCGCAGCGGAGGAGGCGTCACCGGGCGCTTTCAATGCCGCCCCAGCCACTGTGCAGAAGGAACGGATCATCGAACAGCAACGCCAGACGCAGGAACGCGAGCGCACGGTCAACGCGCCTGCCGTGCGGTCTGCGGCACCGGCCGCCGGTGCATATCCGGTGCTGCCACGCGAAGAACCGTGTTTTCGGATTGACCGCTTCACGCTCGATGTGCCGGCGCTGCTGCCCGATGCCGTGCGCGTGCAGGGCGCCTCGGCGCTGCCGCAGGACCGCTTTGCGTTCGCGCGCGAATGGCTTGATCACTACACCGGTCAATGTATTGGCAAACAGGGACTCGACCTGATCGTCAGGGGGCTGTCGCAGAAAATCCTGAGTCGCGGCTACATCACCACGCGCGTGTTGTTGCCTGAGCAGGACCTCTCGCATGGCGAACTCAAACTCACGCTGGTACCCGGCGTGATCCGGCAACTGCGATTCGCCGACCCGGCCGATGGTTCGAAGATCCGTGGCACCTGGAAGTCGGCGTTTCCGGCACGTGGCGACGATCTGCTGAACCTGCGGGACCTCGAACAGGGCCTCGAGCAGATGAAGCGCGTGTCGAGCCAGGACGTCGACATGCAGATTGAGCCGACGGACGTGCCCGGCGAGAGCGACGTCGTGATCAGCGTTAAGCGCGCCAAGCCGTGGAGCGTCGTTGCGTCGGTCGACAATTCCGGCACGCGGGCCACCGGCAAGCTGCAGGGCAATCTGAGTGTGGGTCTCGACAATCCGCTCGGCCTGAACGACATTTTCAACATCGGCGCGAGCCAGGATCTGGAATTCGGCGACAGACGGCTCGGGTCCCACGGCTGGAATGCGTTCTACTCGATCCCGTACGGCTACTGGACGGCGACACTGTCGGGCAGCGCCAACACCTACTACCAGCAGATCGCGGGCGTGAACCAGACGTTCGTCTCCAGCGGCAACTCGCAGACGGTCGACTTCCGGCTGCAGCGGGTGCTCAGGCGCAGCCAGACGGACGTACTGGGCGCACAGTTGCGGCTCACGAAACGCTTTGGCGCGAGCTTCATCGAGGACACCGAGATCGTGCAGCAGCGGCGCGACAACACGTTCGTCGAGGCCGGGCTGACCGACCGTCACTACTTTGGCGCCGCCCAGTTCGACGGCAGCCTCGCGTACCGGCAGGGCATCGGCTGGCTGGGTGCGACACCCGACACGTCGGTCCAGGCTGGCGGGCCGACGTACCGCTTTCACATGGCGGTGCTCGACGCGAACCTGTCGGTGCCGTTCTCGGTCGCGAACCAGAACCTGCGCTACGTAACGACGCTGCACGGCCAGTTCACGAACAACACGCTGTTTTACATCGACGACCTGACGATCGGCAGCCGCTACACGGTGCGCGGTTTCGATGGCGAGACGATGCTCGCGGCTGAGCGCGGCTTCTACTGGCGCAACGAACTGCAGGTACCGGTCGGCCAGACCGGCCAGTCGGTGTATGCGGGGATCGACTACGGCCACGTGTTCGGCCCCAACACGGCGTTCCTCGCCGGCACCCAGCTCGCCGGCGCCGTGATCGGCATGCGCGGCAGCGTGCGCAGCCGCATTGGCGCGCTTGCCTATGATATTTTCGCCGGTACGCCGCTCTACAAGCCATCGGGTTTCCCGACCGCGCGGGTGACGCTCGGCTTCCAGCTAACCGCGCAGTTCTGAGGACGCCATGGACGGAAGATTGACTCCACCTCGCCGCGACTCATCCATCCTTGCATCCGGCGAAGACCGGGAACTGACGGCGTACCTGAACCGGCATATCGCCGTCGTGCTCTCGCCCAGCCATGAGCCGCGGCCGCCGTGTCCACGCTGCGGCAGCCTGCACGTGAGCAGCGCAGGCTTCACCAACAAGCGGACAGTCGGGCATCTGCCGCTCTTTGAGTGCCAGTCTTGCGGACGCCATTTCAATCGTGCCTGGGGCACGCCGCTCGCCGAAAAGCACCTGAAGAAGCTCGATCTGTTCGTGTCGCTGCTGTCGCAGCCACTTGCGTGTGAAGAAGCCGGGCGGCGAATGGGTAGCCTGCCCGACGACCTGAGTAAACGCGTAAGGGCCTTTCGCGCCTGGCTACTGCGGCTGGACCCCACCGGCACATGGGAGCAGCGCATACGTCTGGGCGGACGTCCGACGGAGATCCGGCCGGCTCCACTGACCTTCGCCGAGGCCGGCGCGCGGGAGGACGTTGAACTGACCGCGCGGCTCATGTGGGAGTTCGACGAACTGCATTCCATGAGTTATGCGCCGATTGCCTGTCCGGACTGTGGCAGTCGCCATACCCGTTTCATCGGGCACCAGTTGCAGGCGATGCCGCGGTTCGAATGCCGCACGTGCCGCCTGCAGTACACGCGGCGCCGGGGCACGCCGTTCGTGCGGACTGAACTGGGCTCGGTGAGCCGGCTGCGCCACCTGATCCGCTATCTGTCGCTGCCCCTGTCCTTCCAGCAGGTCGCTGAACTGGTCGGCACCGACCCGGCCACCCTCCGGAAATGGCGCGACGCCTTCGCCCGGTGGGCCGACCAGGTGGAGCCGGACGGCCACCTGTCGGCACGGTTCCGGCTCGGTGTGGAACCCACTGCCGCGACACCGTGCACCTTTTGCGGCCGAACCGGCGTAGCCACGTGGGACGGACGCCGCAACTGGTCGTGCGCCGGATGCGGGCGACTGTTCTCGATGCGCCGGACCATCGTTGAGACCGCCGGCGCGCTGCTGCTTGTGAACGACCGGGCGGATGCGCACGCGACAACGCAGGTCGCAGGCAAAGCCACTGCATCCGCCGTCATGCAATCCTGCCGGCATTGACGGATATGTCCCGCAAGTCTTCCCGTCCCTCACGCACGCCCAGGAAGCCGCTTACGCGGGAGATGCTGCTGCCGTTGCCGGTCGTAAAGGGGGGACGAACAAGGTAAGCGTTAATACGCTGCAGAGCATTAGCGCTTACCTTGTTCAGCCCCCGGAGCGCCCTCGCCATAGTCAACCTGGGCCTCCTCGCCGGGCAGAAAATCGAGCCGGTCGAATTGCTCGGGATCGATGTGTCGCAGCGCGCGCACGAACCGTTTGACGCTCTCATAGCTCGCAGCAAACGAGAACTCGTCGACGAGATCCTGATAGATAGCCTGAGCGTTTCGCTGCAGGCGAACCTGTTCTTCGATCCATTTCCGGTGAGGCTCGCACAACGAGCGGGCAAAATCGAAGTTATGCGCCGCGGCCGGCGTGGCCTGAAAAGCCGGTGGTCGCGGGGGTGGAGGAATTTGATCTGACGGCCCCGAGCCGATGGTCGCGGGATGGGGGAATTTGCGGACGCAGTGACGCGTGCAGCGAAGATCGCCATGTAACGGCGGATCGTCTTGCGGTCGATTCCAGTGATCCGATGAATCTCGCGCTGGCTCTTGTTGAGTTCCAGCAACGTGAACACCGTACTTTGCTGATGCGGCTTCAAGACGTTCAACTCCCACCTCCCGGGCTGGCCAAGGAGGTAAAAATAACGTCCTGCTACGTGGTGCAATCGGCGCCGACGGTCAGCTCAGATCGGACCGCAAGGTGGGGGAGTTTGAAGTGACCACACCCGGGGAATTTGGGTGACCGCCCGGGCGTTGGCTGACTGAATGGGTCGCCTGGCGTCGATCGAGATCAACGGCGGACGAGCCGCCGATGCCTTTTGAATGAGTCAGCGCACGGCCAGTAGCCAGTAGCCGCCGGTCGAGGTGTCTATCCAATTTGCATGGCCGAGCTCTCGTCCGTCCCCGCGCAATGGCCGGTTTCGGGCGAGCGAATTGACAGCGGTATTGCCTCAAGGCGGCCAGGAGTGGACGTTGGTGACCGGCGGCTTTCGGGCGATCCGCAAACGGTGGAGAAATCAAACCATTCAATCGGAGGCCTTGGCGGCGGGTGTGCTCGGGTTCAGTCCCGATGGAACTATGTTCGCCGACGACTCTGTCTCCCGTGAAAAGCGCTCGCCCCACGAACGAAGGTCGTTAAAGACCACTTTGCCATCCAGCTCGGAATTCAACACCGTTCGACATATTTCCCTGAGCAGTGGCATCATCCGAGTGACCTCCTTGAGGGCTTCAGGATTCAGGGCAGTGACTCCTAATCGGCGCTTCTTTCCACTACCTGTACGGATGTGTGCGCAGCGGTCCCGAAGGTGCTTCAGCTCCGCCTGGAAGGTCCGAGGTAGCTTTAGGCCATCGTATTCCCTCAACTGAGGGTCACATGCCTTTCGTAGGGCCGCAAAGTCCCAATGGTCGCTGTCGTTGCGATATCGGATTTCGAGGAATTTGTACAGCGAGAGAAAGCGGTACTGGATCGGTACTCGCTCGTCCAATCCGTCAGCAAGAAGTCGCAAACTCTCGCGGTGATCAAAGGTGTGTACAAAGAGCCCCTGCGCCTGTGCAGAGTTGAATCCATAAGCGGATGGCCACTGGACCTGAAGGCCAGCACCGGAACCGTCTTCTGGCTCTTGGATAAACACCGACATCGGAACGTAGCTAGCATTCGGGTGCCACGCCAACTTCAAAACTGAGAGCATGTGCTCGCACGCGACTCCAACTAAGTCAACAAACCGGTCTGTGTCGTAGATGTCCCTCGCCCTGAGCGCCCGAACTCTCACAAAGTGGGGTGCGCCATGTTCGTCGAGAAAAAGCGATGTCTCTAACTCTTGCCCCTCTGCACCTCGGAGGTGTTGCGTGAAGGCTGCTGCCTTACCTTGATCGGTAATGCCGCCGCGTGGTGTATCCAGCATCCAATACCATAGAAGATTCATTGCGCGGCGTCCCTCAACATTTTTTGTTCTCGCGATGGTAGAACTGAGCGAAGTCCAAGTGCTAAAGCGATGAGTGACGGGTTGCGGGAAGGTTACTCCAGCCCCACGACGGACCGCAATGGGTCGGGCTGCGTCAGCCCGCTCTTCAATTTAATCGCCGGGAAGCGGGCCAGTGGAATCGCGCGGCCCGGGAGCGCACAGTCGTCAGCGCGTACTTCCGACCCGGAAGGGACACTCGACTTTCTACGAAGCGGACGTTCGCATAGAGCAGACGCGGAGTCTTCGTAGCCAGCGAGAGCCGATACTTACCACAAACTCACGATGACAGCGCTCGCAGTACGACTTGTGCGCATTCCTCAGGCGCCGCTTCGCTGGTGTCGACCGTAACGCCGTAGGACATTGGATATGCAATTACCACCGGAACAGCGGCTACAAACAGAGCGCATCGCTCGAATGGTGCCAGAAACTGTCACCACGGCCTTATATGATGTCTCCATAAGCAGTAGAGATATCAAACCGCTCTCATCCCCTGCCTCTGAGAAGGAATTGCAACATGCCCCGATTTGAACCGCCCGACCCTGCTTACCCTGTAGCCCGCCAAGTGGATAGGCTCATGAAACGCATTCAGTACAGCAGCTATGGTGGCCCGGAGTTGATGCAGGTCGATGATTTCGAATTACCCGCGCCTGGCAACGGTGAAGTGGCCGTGCGGGTCAGGTTCGCGGCGATCAATCCGATCGACTGGAAGCTGCGCAACGGACAGATGAAGATCGTCACCGGCAGGGCTTTCCCCCGAGCGATAGGAATGGACTTCTCGGGCATCGTCACGGCCGTCGGCGCCGGTGTCACGCGGCTCCAGGCAGGCGACGCCGTCTTCGGTCTCGCCCGCTTCAAGGAAAGCGGTGCGCTCGGCCAGGCAGTGGTGACGAAGGAGACTTTCCTGGCCAGGAAGCCCGACAGTGTCTCCTTCGAGGATGCGGCTTGCCTTGGCACCCCGGGCGTCACCGCATGGAACGGGTTGATCGACAAGGCTAAGCTGCAGGCCGGCCAGCATGTCTTCATCAACGGCTGTGCCGGGGCGGTCGGCGAAGCGGCCGTGCAAATTGCGCGGCTTTTTGGCGCCACCGTCTCCGGCAGCTGTAGCGCCCGAGACATGGAGCGAGCCAGATCACTCGGCGTGAAGACGGTCTACGACTACCGCACGACGGATTTGTCGACGATCGCCACGCGCTTCGACGTGGTCTACGACACCGCCGCAACGATGACGGTGTCGGCGGGCATGGCCATGCTGCGCCAAGGTGGTGTGTTCCTGGATCTGAACCCGGGCCTGGGCAAGTTCATCCGGGCGATCTTCGATCGACGACTGAAGCCCATCATCGGTTCGCCGCGCGCCGAGATACTGGAAAAGCTTGCGGACGCCGCTCGTGACAGCAAGTTCAGTATCTCGATTGGAGAAACTGTTCCGCTGAACGCCGCTATCCAGCTGATCACCGAGCTTGAAAAAGGCCGCAAGCTCGGCGGTAAGGGCGTTGTGGCGATGGAGTGAGAATGGCCAGAAGTCATCGACTGTTCGACCTGATGCAAGCGCTTCGCCGACACCGCAGGACGGTGTCGGGCGGAGCGCTTGCGCGTGAGCTGGGCGTGTCCCTGCGTACCATCCGTCGCGACGTCGCCACACTGCAGGACATGGGCGCCGACATCGAAGGAGAACCGGGTGTCGGCTACATCCTGCGACCAGGCTTCCTTCTGCCTCCGCTGTCTTTCAGCGAAGAAGAAATCCAGGCACTCGTGATCGGCGCCCAGTGGGTCAGTCGCCAGACCGACGATACGCTCGCTCTTGCCGTGACGAACGCGCTGGCCAAGATTAATGCCGTTCTTCCGCCTGACATGCGATCTGCCCTCGACGACGACACGATCTACGTGGGCCATCCGCTTAAGGGCTCGATGCCTCTTGATCTGAGCGACATCCGGCGGGCGCTTCGGGAGCAACGCAAGCTCCGCATAACGCTGTCGATCGAACACGCACCGGTGGACGAACAGGTGGTCTGGCCGATCAAGCTGGGCTTCATCGAAAGCAAGCGGTTTATCGCAGCCTGGTGCGAGCTGGACAGCCAGTTCAGGGTGATCGGCATGGACGACATTGCGAGCGCGGAAGTTCTTGCCGAGCGCTACCCTCGCAACCGCCGACAGCTCGTCAAGGAATGGCGCGCGCAGGAGGTGCGCCCGTGCAATAGTCAGGACGACGTTTGCTGACGAAGCGGTGGGCCCGAATTGCATCCCGCCTCAGCATTGATGTTGCCTATGGCGCTGGCTGCAACGCTTTGTTGAGCGCGTGTGTTGCCCCGGCTGGCATTGCCTGCACGTGAGCGCGTCGTGCGCAGATCACTGCTCACCGGCGCGTACCAACGATTCATGCAGAGATGTTGACCGGCCGTTTGTGGCCGATTGGGTGAGGTCGCCAGCGGCCGATTACTGGCATCCCGGTCCGCAAACTTGAAATTGATTGACTGACCGGTATGGAGCAAGCTGTCTGACAGGAGTGGGTCGCGTGCCGCCGACTGCGCGAACTGGATATGCGATACACATAGGGCTCTTGTTCGGCCAGAGCAGCCAGTCGACATTGACATCCCGATCGCTGACAATTCCGTCCACTTGAACCGAGGGACGACGCTTGTTCGTGCTTTTTCGCCATCACACCCTGTCCTTGCGCGCGACACGCCAGTGGCGAGCATTTCACGGAGAAACACTCTTGAAAAGATCCATCGTCCTGGCTGCGCTCATGGGATTGTTCGAACTTCCGACAGCACATGGGCAAAGCATCGCGACTGTTATGGGACTGCGCCAGGCTCATCTGAGATACGTGGCCGATCCGAAGGGCGACCTGGGGTGGCTCAATAAAAACCAGCGGCACTGCCGGCAGTTTGGACTGGGAAGGGTGAGTGATCTGCGAGCCGCGTTTCAGCCACATTTCGTGCTCGGAACCGATTCAATGTCGGCAGCCAATCGCCAACTCAGTACGATTGACAGCCCGGACACCCCGAAACGGTTCCGAGACGCTGACCTATCGCTGTTTTCCATACCACTCCCTTGGTGTAAAAGCGGGGCGTTAATAAGCGCAAGTGGTTACGAATGACGGCTTCGCGGATTAGTGACCGTCCCTTGTGGGTCGGAAGTACGCATTGCCGACTTGCCGCTTTCGGAGCGCTCAATTCCAGTGACCGCTTGCGAGCGATGAGTTAGGGAAGCGGACTGGCGCAGGCCGCCCTTGAACGGCCACTGATGGTAGTAGTACTGCGTTGTCACTTTCCAATTGACAACGGTCATTCTCTCGGTCAAATTGACACCCGATTTTTTGCCAAACCTGAAGACTCAACGGAAGGCAGGAAATTACTGAAACTTTACCCATTAACAAACAACGATATTCATGAATCGCGTCGAAACACAAGAAAAGCCAATACCAAAAAGCGCTGAACACAGACTTGCGGATCTTTTGTCTGATACGTCGTCACCCGAGACGAAAGCAGGTACCGCGCGATGGTACGTAGAGATGTTTATTGATACATTCCTAAGTAGTGACATCAAAGAAAAAATTGGTATTGCACAGTTTAGAAAATTGTCCCTTGGGGAAATGATCCAAAGTATTGGAGAAAGCTTTGGTGCGGAGATGCGAAGTTCGCTTCTGCTGATCAAGAATTTTGGAGATAGGGCTTCTCACTACAATCCATCGAGCTTCATTTCACATGAGGATGCAGAAAAAGTTGTCTCAACTGCCATCGATTTGTTCGCGTTAGCATTGATCCATGAACTCAAGACAAACCCCTTAAATAGTGCTTCGTCGAGAGCCACAATATTCAGCACCATATTTCCGTCTGTTAGAGAAAGGGTGCTTCGAGATCTGATGGTTTTAAGCGACCCACTCGACGAATACAACGCAGCTCTGCTGCATAAATACTGTCTTGCATGTACCAAAAACGGCAATGTAAATAAGGCGCGAAGAAAGTTGGACGAATTGCGTAAAAAGAATTTCATTGATGAGGCCCGCTATTATTTTGAGGTTGAATCGATAAGAAAGATACAGGCGGCCATGCAGCTGGATATGCTTCCGATTCCGAAAAGGATGGAAGACTGTGCGAGAAATTTCGAGGCGGTCGTTGGCGATTTGTCAGCAGAAGAGGCTTTCGAAAACTCTCGTTTAATCGAGTTAATCCAGAAATTACTGGATCAAGTCTCGTCCAGCGATATGCTTCATTATGCTGGCGGCCAAGTCTATGCTATAGAGAACCAAGGGTGAACTATGCACCATCTACCGGCGGACGGTTCGATTGCTTCCTGTCCGAGGCAGTTCGTCGAAGCCGACTTGGAGGAAAATCTGGCGAAAACACAAACGTGGGATAGTTTTGCACAGCAAAGGTGCCGTTAATTTTTATTCGATTCTAATCGACCTAGCTTTTTGTCCTGTATTCGAAGCTGGTCGTCTAACAACATAGATCTCTCATGTCCGTTTCCGCACCATCCGTCCTATATAAGTATCGCTCAATCAACCCTCTGAGCCTAGATGCACTCGCCAAGGGGCGGATCTGGTATTCGAAGCCTCGCGGCCTCAATGACCCTAATGATGTCGCAGCACGATGGGATAAGAATTTCTCTGCCAAAGAGATACTTGAAGATTATGTGATGAAACGGGAAAATGGCTCTCCTGTTCAGGGTATTGCAAAGTACATACAAAGCCTTCTAGACAAAGGGCAGAGTCATGAAAAGGTTCTCAGGCATATCGACAAAATTTTTATGCCTGTGGATAAAAAACCGCAACGCGAGTTACTTCAAGATGTACTTTACTACAACGAAGTACTTTTCTCATCAATGGGTATTCTCAGTCTTTCCGAGCTGCCGAGCAACCACTTGATGTGGGCACACTACGCTGAATCGCATCGGGGATTCTGTCTCGGTTTCGAAAATCATGAAACGAATATCATCGGTCAGCATGGTTATCCGGTGAGATACGTCGAAAAGATGCCAAAACCGAACATTGCGTCCTTTGCAATGGATGCTGGCGGTGAAGTGGTTGAGCTTATTGGCTACACGAAATCTTTGGACTGGGCGTATGAAAAGGAGTGGCGAGTCATTAAGCAAACGGGAGACGAGCTGTATCCTTACCCAGGGCGTCTCGTTGAGGTAATTCTAGGCCTCAATATCAGCAATGAAGCTGAACAACAAGTTCGAGACGCGGTCAAGCAAAGCGGTTATCCAGCAAAGTTTAAAAAAATCAAGAAGCCAACGGACGATTTTGGTCTCGTAGTCGCAGATTCCTGACCTTCACCGGTCCCCACATAATTGTTGCCCAATTCCCTGCCATCGCAGATGGAACGGCCGATTACCGTTGCGGAACCGACGCGTAGGTCATGGAGCGGCGAGGCGGCGAATGACGCTTCATGGCCGCACTGAGCCCGACGATGATCGGCCGAGGACGACCCTGAACCGCCGCTGGGGTTGATGAAACATCAATGGCGGCTTCCAGGACCGTTTCGGACATCGGCCCCCGCTATTCGCTGCACCTCGTAGCCGTTGGTGTATGCATATCGTTCGTGCGACGTGACAGGGCGCGCTGCCGTCTTGCTCATTTCTTGCTCTCAGGAAACATACATCCGCCATTGCGGACCAGCGCCTTCACCTCTTCGCTCACCTGTAAGGGGCTTTGACTTAGTCGAGCAACGAATTCCTTACGGCGCCGCACGTACGACTTCGAATCGTGCTTTGCGCTCCAAAGGACTATGTTAAGCACGACAGGAATGAGGTCCAGGCCCTTCTCGGTCAGCGTGTAAAAGTCCTTCCGCCTGTCGTCGGGGCTGGGTGCCCTCGAGAGAATTCCTTGCTCCTCAAGAAATGCAAGGCGGGAAGCCAGGACATTGGTCGCGATTCCCTCTTCCGATTTCAGAAACTCGCCATACGTCTTCTTGCCGACAAATACGATGTCGCGAATGATCAGGAGCGACCACCGGTCGCCGAAGATCTCCACGCCGTAGTTCACCGCGCAATGGGACCGAACGTCTTCTTTAGATGTCGTCTTCATGGCTAGATATTAACATCGCTTGCATATCGCAAGTAAATTCCGTTGTTTACTTGTTTTTTGCAAGCAATGTGTCTAGCATGGTTGTTCGGGAGTACGAGCAGCACCCAACAAACCAGGAGGCTGCACATGAGCACTATCAGCATCATCGGCACAGGCGGCATGGCCGCAGCGATCGGCGGCCTTGCCGCCAGGGCCGGACACACCGTCGAGGTGATGAGTCGCGACGCCGTCAAGGCGCGGGCGCTCGCCGGGCAGATCGGAGCCGGCGCGACGACAGGAACGTTCGGCGCCGTCCCGGCCGGGGACATTGTCATCCTGGCGGTTCCCTACTCCGCCGTTCTTGACGTGGTGAAGCAGTACGGCGAAGAACTGGCAGGCAAGGTCCTTGTCGACATCACCAATCCGGTCGCCTCCGACCACACGAGCTTCGTGACCCCTGGAGACAGTTTCGGCGCGAAGGAGATCACCAGGGCCGCTCCTGCCGGTGCGAAAGTCGTCAAGGCGTTCAACACCCAGTTCTCCCACGTCCTGGCGGCCGGTCCCGTCCCGGACCACCCGTTGGACGTGTTCATCGCCGGGGACGACGAGCACGCGAAAGCACGCGTCTCGGCGTTCATCGAGAGCCTCGGACTGCGTCCAATGGATACCGGGCCGCTGTCCATGGCGAGGTCACTGGAGCACGCGTGCCTGCTGTCGCTGGGCCTCCTCACGCACTCCGTCAAGCACACCAGGTTCTCAATCGGCGTCAGCCTTCTCGGCTGAGTGCACCGATACCACCGCTTCCCGCATCACATTACTCATAAGGAACATTCACATGCAGGTTTTCGTCACTGGCGGGACCGGCCATGTCGGTTCATACCTCATTCCTGACCTCATCGCCGCCGGGCATGAGGTCGTCGCCTTGGCGCGGTCGGACGCGTCTGCGGCAGCGGCGTCTGCGCTCGGCGCCAGGGTACGACGTGGAAACCTTGCCGACCTTGACGGTCTGAAGGCGGCGGCGGCGGAGTCCGACGGCGTCATCCACCTCGGGTACAGGGCCGAACTGCTTTCGTCCGGCGGGGTCACTGCCTTGGGCGACTCGGAGCTGTCGATCGTGCTCGCGCTCGGCGAGGCGTTGGCCGGCACCGGAAAGCCACTCGTCGCGGCGGGGAGCATCGGCGCGCCCACGAACCTGGGGCGGGCAGGCCCGCTCCTCGCACCAGCCAGCCTCGGCCGACCGGCGACCGAGGATGACCCAGCCCTTCCTTGTGGACCCATGGACGCGGGCACGCTGGTGGCTCGCAACATCGTGGAGACTGCTGTAGTCGGGCTCGCAGAGAAGGGCGTGCGGTCTTCGGTCGTGCGAATTCCTACCTTGGTACATAGTTCGACCGGACGCCTGCAACTGATCGGGCTCGCGAAAACGAAGGGCTTCGTCGGCTATCCCGGCGACGGCGAAAACCGGTGGCCCGCGGTGCACACCAGCGATCTGGCCTCCTTGTTCCGCCTGGCGCTCGAAAAAGGACCTGCCGGCAGGACCTGGCACGCGGTCGGCGACGAGGGTATCCGGTTCCGCGAGATAGCGGAGGCCATTGCCGGCCGCCTGGGCCTGCCCGCCGTGAGCATTCCCGCTGACGAACTGATGCTGCCAGGCTATTTCGGGCTCCTGACGGCGGTGGTGACGCTGGACCTCGCGGCGTCCAACGCGATCACGCGCCAGGTCCTCGGCTGGGAGCCCGCTCAGCCCGGCCTGATCGCGGACCTGGACAACGGTCATTACTTCCCTGCCGGCTGACAAGCTGACGGCAGGGAGCCGGTAGCAAAGCACCCGGCCGTCATACCCAAAGTCATGAGTAACCTGCCCATTAATTTTACAAAACCCGTCACCTTCACACTCGGCGCCAGCCTTCCCGGCTGAGCGCACTCGCAGAACTTCTCGCATCACATCATCAACAGGATCCCTAACATGCACGTATTCGTCACTGGCGGGACCGGCCATTCCGGTCCGTACATCATCTCCGACCTCATCGCCGCCGGCCATGAGGTCACCGCCCTGGCTCGTTCAGACAAGGCGGCGGCTGCGGTGTCCGCACTCGGTGCGAAGGCGCGTCCCGGTAGCCTCGAGGATCTTGACGGTCTTAAAGAAGCGG
The DNA here is from genome assembly GCF_049177125.1 of Paraburkholderia sp. DD10. Lineage (NCBI taxonomy): Bacteria > Pseudomonadati > Pseudomonadota > Betaproteobacteria > Burkholderiales > Burkholderiaceae > Paraburkholderia > Paraburkholderia sp. DD10. The sequence continues at coordinate 1,299,672 of NZ_CP185392.1, forward strand.
CCGCCGCCTCCGACGGTGTCATCCATGTCGCACACCGGCAAGATCTGATTCCGGTCGGCGGGATCAACGCCGTGGCCGATGCGGAGCTTCAGATCATGCTCGCATACGGCGAGGCGCTGGCCGGAACCGGAAAGCCGCTGGTCTCATCGGGAAGCATCGGCTCGCCCGGCTGGGAAAACCTGGGTCGGCCGGCCACCGAGGAGGATCCGCCTCTTCCCGGCGGCGATCCATACAAGTACACCTTGCGGGTTCGTAACATCGTGGAAACCACTGTAATCGGCCTTGCCGAAAAAGGCGTGCGGTCTTCGGTCGTTCGGATCCCTGAAATCATGCACAGCACGACCGATAATGCCGGCTTCCTTCCGCTGCTGATCGGGCTGGCGAAGGAAAAGGGCGTCGTCGGTTACCCCGGAGACGGTGCGAACAGGTGGGCCGCCGTGCACACCCGCGACCTCGCCACCGTGTTCCGCCTGGCGCTTGAGAAGGGCGCCGCCGGCAGAAGCTGGCACGCGGTTGCAGACGGGAGCATTCCGTACCGCGAGATCGCCGAGGCCATCGGCAGTCGCTTGAAGCTGCCCACCGTGCCCATTCCCGCGGACGTGCTGATGCTGCCGGGGTATTTCGGGTTCCTTGCGAATCTGGTCACGCTGGATACCCCGGCGTCGAATGCCATCACGCGCGAGACGCTCGGCTGGACACCAACGCAGCCCGGCCTGTTTGCCGATATGGACAATGGCCACTACTTCCCTGCCAGCTGAGCTAGGCGGACGGCAGGGACTCCCGCATCGCGCCGAGCCCGAGCAGGACACTATCCTCCCGGAGCGGTAGGAGGGTGACGCAAGTGGCTCGGCGCACGCGGAAAACATTATTGGCGAAAGGCTCGTACAGATTACGGGCATACCCCAACTCAGAAGGATATTTGACATGAGCACTATTAGCATCATTGGCGCAGGAGGCATGGCCACGGCGGTCGCCGGCCGTATCGCCAAGGCAGGACATACCGTCGAGGTTCTGAGCCGCGACCCAGCCAAAGCGCGGGCGCTGGCCGACAAGCTCTCAGCGGGAGCGACCACGGGGACTTACGCCGCCGCGCCGACAGGCGATATCGTCATCCTCGCCGTGCCGTACGGCAGTGCGGCGGCGGTAGTGGCCGATTACGGAGACGCGCTCGAAGGCAAGGTGGTCATCGACATCACCAATCCCGTCGCCCCGGACCTTTCCGGCCTCGTCACCCCGCACGGCAGTTCCGGCGCGCAGGAGATCGCCAAGGGTCTTCCCGCCACCGCGCACGTCGTAAAGGCGTTCAACACCGTCTTTGGTCACGTCCTTGCCAGGAACGGACGCCTCGACGCGTTCATCGCAGCCGACGATGCGGAGGCCAAGGCGCGCGTCTCGACCGTCATCGAGAGTCTCGGACTGCGTCCGTTGGATGTCGGTGGCCTGCACATGGCCTCGACGCTCGAGGCGCTCGGTCTGATGATGATCGGCCTGGCGAAAAACGGCGCCGGCACCTGGGATATCGCCTTGAACGTCGAGATCGGCTGAATCACCGACGCCACGTCGTCACCGGCAGGTCCACAACCCCCATTGGGAGCAAGTCATCTCTCACGTCGTTCTCATCAGCCCATTCCAGTTGAGTTGTTTATCGACGGCGGCTTTTCGACCCCATGAAATCGTGCCGAAGAGCGTGGGAGCTACACGCTGCGGCTTGGCCTGAATACCCTGCGGCAGATCAAGGGAGTAGAGACCGTCCGACTTCAGGGGCGCGATCGTTCCCTCCCTTGCTCCAGTCACGGGTTTATTTCGATGAGCGCGCATGAGAATGTCCAGATTGTGAAGGATTTTTTTGCAGCAATGGGCCGCGGCGATAAGCAAGGTCTGCTGGCGATTTCTGCCGAAGACATTGAGTGGATCATTCCGGGCGAGTGGCCGCTGGCCGGCACACACCGCAGACACGCGGGATTGGCGGATTTGCTTCGGAAGGCTTCCGAAATGGTGGAAAACGTCATAACCAGACACCCCCGAATTCGTAGCGCAGGGCGACCGGGTTCTGGTCGTCGGCTTCGCCACGGGCAGAGTCAAAGCCACGAATAGGACATTCGAGGACGATTGGGTCTTCGCCATTACCGTTCGAAATGGCAAAGTGACGAAGATCCGGGACATCGACACGCTTGCAGTGGCGCGGGCCTCCGATCTTTAAAGCTGAAGCTAGCGATGAATCCAACAACAATAGTCGTAAGCGCGAATTTAAACGCACCTAGAATTCCAAGCTGAACGAGCGCAGGCTTGCGTCCGCAACTACAACTTGCGGACGCAACCGATGACAGAGAACGAAGTTGATTTCTTTCCGCTGCGGGTGACCGGCGTGACTGCGGCAGGCAAGAGGAAGTTTGACGCCGAGGGCAAGCGCAGGTTGATTGACGCCTGCCTGCAGCCTGGTGCGTCAATTGCCGGACTGGCGTTGAAGGCGGGTGTGAACGCGAACCAACTGCATAAGTGGATTCAGTTGCGCGAACGCGAGAATGCTGCCGCAGCGACGGTGGCCGTTGCGCCTTTGCCGTCGTCGGCGTTCGTGCCGGTCGTCACGGTCAACGAGGCGGCGCCGGTGCGCGTGAACCGCGAGGCCGTGGCAGTGCGGGAGCCGGCCAGGAGATACGAATCGGCAAAGCCCGCGACACCGGCCCGACTGTCGACGCAGTTGCCCAACGGCGTGACGCTACAACTCGAATGCGGCGCCCACGATGGTGCTCTCGTGAAGGCGATGATCGAAGCGTTGGGAGCGCGCTGATGTTCCGCTTCGACGCGGACCTGCGGATCTACCTGCACCGTGAGCCAATCGACTTCCGGGCCGGGATCAATAGCCTGGTCACGCTGGTTGAGCAGTCGATGCAGCTCGATCCGCTGGCGCGCGCCGTGTACGCATTCCATAACCGCAAGCGCAACCGTGTAAAGCTCCTGCTTTACGATCGCTCCGGCTTCTGGCTCATGTTGAAACGGCTCGAGGCGGACCATTTCGTCTGGCCTCGCCGTCAGCAGGCCGTGGTCGAGCTGACGACGGAGCAGCTTCATTGGCTGCTCGAGGGCATCGACATCGACGCCGTTCGCCGCCATCCCAAGCGGCAGTACCTTCACGTGGACTGAAGCGAGCCTGACCTTGTTGCCGGTAAACAACGGCGGGGGCGACGGTTACAAATTCACGTAAACCCATCGGGCCTCGCGCTTCGCTATGGTGGAGCGCATGACCATCCCCGATCCGTCCCGACTGCCCAAGGCCACCAAGGCCTACATCGACGAGCTCGAAGCGCGTGCAGCGGCTGATGCGCAGCGCATCGCCGAGCGCGACGCGCAGATTGCGGAATTAACCAGGCGCCTGGATACGCTCGAAGAGCAGTACCGTCTTGCGTTGGCCCAGCGTTTCGCCCCGAAGAGCGAGAAGCGCAAGGACCGCGTGTTCAACGACGCCGAACAGATTGCCGCAACGGAGCCGGCTGAGGAAGACGACGATCTTCCCGAACTGCCCGATACGGGACTACCTGATACAGGCGCCCCTGCGCCGGGCAAACGCGGTCGCAGGCCGCTTCCAGCGGATCTGCCGCGCGAGCGCGTTGAATACGATCTGCCGGAAGATCAGAAGGTTTGCTCGTGTTGCGGCAACGCACTGCATCGCATCGGCGAGGACGTGAGCGAGCAACTGCATATCGAAGTGAAGGTCACGGTTCGCCAGAATGCACGTTTCAAATACGCGTGTCGGCATTGCGACACTCATGCCGAACGCACGCCGGTCGTGCTTGCACCCATGCCCGCCCAACCGCTGCCGGGCAGCCATGCCAGCGCGGCGATGATCGCCACCGTCACTGCGGGCAAATTCGTTGACGGCACGCCGCTGTACCGCATGGCCGATGTGCTTGCGCGCTCGAACGCACCGGTCAGCCGTGGCACGCTGGCAAACTGGATCATCCGCCCCAGTGAACTGCACTACAGCCGGCTGTATGAAGCGCTGCACAGAACGCTGCTGTCGCAGGGCTTGATCCACGGTGACGAAACGACGGTTCAGGTGCTCAAGGAGCCCGGCAAATCCGCGCAGAGCAAGAGCTACATGTGGTGCTACCGCAGCGCCGAAGACAGTGCCGAACCGGTCGTGCTGTTTCAATATCAGCCTGGCCGGGGCCAGCAATACCCGAAGGAATTCCTGGGCGACTACCAGGGCATGTTGATGACCGATGGCTATAGCGCCTGGCGCACGCTCAGGAAGGCCACGCACTTCGGATGCATGGCTCACGCGAGGAGAGCATTCACCGACGCCCTCAAGGGGCAGAAGAACAAGCCCAGCCCCCGCGTGGCCAAAGCGCTCGAGTACTTCCAGGCGTTGTATCAGGTCGAGGCGCTCGCCAAAGGCGAACTGCCTGACGGCGAGACGCGCGTCGGCTACACGTGCCGCCTTCGACAGCAGCATAGCGTGCCGTTGCTGAACTCCTTCAAGGCGTGGCTGGACGAACTGGCGCCGAAGGTACTGCCCGAAAGCCTGCTGGGCAAGGCAATCAGCTACTGCCGCAATCAATGGCCGTACCTAAGCCGTTATGCGATGGACGGTCGGGCCCCAATCGATAACAACGTCATCGAACGGGACATCAGGCCATTCTGTACAGGCAGGAAGTCATGGCTCTTCGCCGACACTGTCGCTGGCGCTAAGGCAAGCGCAATGGTGTATAGCCTGCTGCTGACGTGTCGCGCCTGCGGCGTCGAGCCCTATGAATACCTGCTGCACGTTCTGACCGAGTTGCCGCAGCGCGCATCGGATGCCGACGCCACCGACCTGCTGCCATTCAACTTCGCCAAACAGAAAAGCGCGGCGATGCCTCCCTGAGCGTTTCAACGGCAGATCGCTCGCACCCCATCCGAAGTTACCCGGTAACTTCGGGCGGTGACACTATCGTTCGGCGATGAAATACGCATCCCACTGCGGCGAGGAGGGCTCAAGCCGGCGCACGATCGCGTCGTCCGCCCGCGTGATCAATCGTTCCAGCATCTGACGCTTGGTCATCGCATAGCGTCGTGCCAGGCGAGCCAGGGCAAGGTCGGCTTCCGTACTCATCCACATGTCGAGCCGCCGATCCCCGTTGCCGCTCTCGCCCGCTGTGGCTCTCCTTGCCCGATAGGCAGCTTGCCGTTGTGCCGTCGTCAATGCCATCTCACACTCTCCACTCTCGTTACCCGGTAACTGACGCTTGTAATGATGTTACCCGGTAACGGAATGTCCGGCGATGTGTGCTTAATTTACCGCTTACCAATAGTCAATCAGTTGGGTCGAACTGAGTATGTGGAAGTCGCAGGCAGGCACGTTAGTGCGGGTACTTACCTCATTGAGACGCGAACCCATCGAGCTTTACGCGCTGTATCCGACACGCCGCCGCATGTCAGGAAAGTTCCGCGCCTTCATCGATGCCCTTATTGGTCACCTTAATACGGTCACGCTAACGTCCTCGCGCGACTAACAGCTGTCTTCCGCCAGGCGAGCGCCAAGGCATCGATAGCGGCAATTGACCCAACGAACAAAATCATGGACTGAACGTCGCTTAGCTGCGTGCAGTGGACCTTCGAATGTCCGATTCTTTCGCCGGTCGACTGCCCGGAACTGGCCGCGTGCTGCCCGATGCAGTCGGCACACGTCGTGCCGCAACATTCTTTGATCACTCAGCGGCCGTGCGTCGAAGGGCGCATCTCAAGAGAGAAGTGACGACTTTATTTCACATCCGGCAAACCCATACTGGGTATGGCTCCCCGCCCTATCGGGGCGCAGGAAGTGCCCAGTTGACGACTTTATAGCCGCAACGTTGACATCTTTAATGCGTTCTACGGCAACAGATGCCGCTTGAGCGCGAATGTCGCCGGTTCTGCCCGAACCACGGGAGAAACTTGTGTGCGCGTTTCAGATCGCGAAAGCCGCGCATGCGGCGCTCGCGTTCGCGCGTCGGTGCTGGCTGTTCTCTGCGCGGTTGTTCACGCAGATCGAGATATGCAGTCCTTCACCCAGCCCGAATACCAGCAGATGCTTCTGGGGAGCATTGTATGTCGAAGGGTGGCGGCTAAAACACCGGCACCTTCAAAGCAACTCAAACTGCTCCACATCAGGCTGCATGCCGTTGACGAATGTTGGATAACGGCAGCCGCAGATCTCCGGCCGCAAATTCACGCTGCTACTTGACAGGGTCGGCTGGATGCAATAGACGTTGACGATCACCGCGCCCGCGATGATCTCCATCATGACGATATCGCCAGTCAGGTCGTCGGTGCAATGGGATCACTGCATCGTTGCATGACCCGGTTGACGAAGCAAAAGCCTTCGCTTCGGTTGTCGCTGATCTGACGCAGCAGTGGTCGCCGCAGGAAACGATTCGGGGCATATGCCGGCAGCCTGCGGTCAGGGGCGAGCAAAATCCTCGGCCGTCAGTACGAGATGCGCTGCCGGATGGGCGAGCAGCCTGCGCTCGGCGATTGCCCGGATGCGGCCATACCCGTTCCGGAATGTCGTCGCGATCCGGGTCTCACTGGCCCCTGGTTCAAGCCAGAAATGGGTCTCCAGTGCCGCAATTGTGATCACGCATTCGGTCGTGTTGTTCTGGCGCACGAGGCCAAACGCCACGCCACGACGGTTGGCGAGTACCTGCGGTTTAACGTCAGCGGTTTCCATGGGCGGTCAGGAGGCATCGCTATCGCGCGTCGACCGGATTCTCGCATACGATACGGTCGGGTGTCAGTCTGCCCACGGACATCAGGGCTGTGAGGCGTTGATCCGCGCCGCGCGTGAATCGCGGACCGCGTCAGGCGGCGACTGCTACCAGTCGATGCGGTGTTTTTCCTCGGTTTCACGATGACGCTGTTCATCGGGCGTGTGCAGGTAGGGGTTGGTGCTCGTCAGTGAGGCATGTCGCAGATTGTCGCGTACCGTCCGCAGATCGGTGCCGCCGTCGGCCATGTGGGAGCCCGCCGTGTGGCGCAGCCAGTGAGCGGAGGCCTGTTCGAGCAGATCCGCCTGTCCCGCGAAGGCGTCGCCGCGCAGCCGGAGCCGCTCCGCCGCGCCGGCGAAGATGCCCTTGACGATCGTGTGCAGTGCGGCGCGCGTCAGCGGCTTCATGGATTTGCCCAGCGGCAGCACGAGCGGCGTCTGTTCATGCCGGGAGGGCAGGGCGGACAGGCCGCGCTCGCGCCGGTAGCGTCCCAGTTCCACCATCATTTCCGTAGAGGCGGGCACCAGCCCTTCCTTGTCGCCCTTGCCGGTCACTTCGAGCCACCAGCGCTCGTGGCCATCCGCGTCGCGCCGGCAGAAGAAGCCGCCCATCGTGTTGCCGCTGACTTCCGAGATGCGCAGCCCGCCGAGGTAGAACAGCGTAAACAGCCACCTCGCGCGCAGGTAGCGCTCGCGCTCGCGCGGCGAGTCTTTCGGCAGACTGTCGATATGGAGCTTCACTTCGTTCCACAGCTCGCGGTCGAGATAGCGTGTGATGCGGGGCTTTGAGCGGCGGGCGCGCTGACGGGACAGCGACAGCGGGTTGCCCGCCAGATAGCCGGCTTCGACCAGCCACGCGAACAGGGCGTTGATGATCACCATCGCCTGGTACTGGCTGCTCGGCCGGAGTGTCCTGTAGAACGGCCGCCAGCGCGGGTCATCGCGCGGGTGCTTGCGGCCGCCGTCGGCGATCCAGCGCGCGTGCGGCTGCGGGTCCTTGAGGAATTGCCGGAACAGCAGCAGGTCCTCGTGTGTCAGCGACGACAATGGCTTGCCGAGCTGGACGATCGCCCACAGCAGCAGCCGTTCGGCTTCCTTGCGGTAGTTCTCGAACGTGGTCTGCTTGTCGGCGACGCGTGCGAGCCACGCGCGCACCGCATTCAGGTCATCGCGGGCGGCGATCTGCGCGTGTCCGCGCGCGCGATTGGTGCCGTCGCGGCCATCAAGTTCGGCGGGCAGTTCGAGCGCATCCAGAGGGCGCGGTGCGATCACGGCGGTTTTCATGGGCGTCGGGGACCGGTGCGGGCCGGGTTGCGAGTGTCATGCGGCGAGTGTCGCACTCCGTGCGATGAATTTCAACATTATAGGATTAATGTCAAAATTGTGAGAAGATGGCGTTATGAAATTACCGGTTTACGTAGTAATATTGTACAAAATCTGCCGATGAAGATCCTCATGAGTGACGTCCTGTCCTCCGACGCGGCGCTGGCCGCCGACATCGAGCGCCTGAAGATGGCGTTCCCGAAGACCCGCGAGCTGTATCGCGAGGTCTGCGCGCTGCTGTTCTTCCGTCACGGCATCACGCCGACCGCGAACCGTCTGTACCAGCTCGTCAGGCGCGGCAGCATGGGCACGCCGACCGCCGTGCTCGGCGAGTTCTGGGCGGACCTGCGCGAGAAGAGCCGGGTGCGCATCGACCATCCGGACCTGCCCGCCGAGCTCGGTGCGGCCGCCGGCGAACTGGTATCTGCCCTCTGGACGCGGGCCACCGCGTCAGCCGGGGCCACGCTCGATGCGCTGCGTAGCGAAGTCGAACTGCAGCGGGCCGAGGCGCAGCAGTCGGTCGTTGCCGCCCGCGACGAACTGGCTCGCACCGAAAGCGCGCTCGAGCAGCGCACCGCCGCGTTGCTGGCCACGCAGGTCGAGGTGCGGGATCTGGACAGGGCGCAGGCCGAAGGTCATGCGCAGCGGCAGGCGCTGGCAGCTGAACTTGAGCGGATCGGCGCGGCGCTGGCCGCGCGCGACCGCGAACTGGTGGAGGTCAGGGAAGGGTTTTCGCGCGATCTGGAAAAGCAGCGCGAAGCGGCTGAACGTGCGGAAGATCGGCTCCGTGCGTCAGAGAAGCGCGCCCTGCTGGAGATTGACCGCGAGCGAAATGCTGTAACGAAGCTGCAGAAGGAGCTCGGCGACGCCACACGCCGGGCGGACCGGAAGGACGACGACCAGCGTCGTGCATTGGAAGCCATGCAGGCGCAACTGGGCGACGCGCGTCATCAGGCGGGCGTGCTGCAGGGGCGGCTGGATGCTGTTCGGGCGGAGAACCTGCGGCTGCAGGCGGAGATAATGACGCTGCGGGAAGCGGAAACGCGAGCGCGGGAAGCCAGGCAGTCGGGTGTCCCTGCCGCAGTCCGGAAGACATCACGTTCTACCCGTTCGTCCCGCGCCGTGCCGACGGCCAAACCGGCAACGCGTCGCAGGAAAGCGGTATAAACGCAGAGTGACTCCCCCGAGGAAACGGGCTGCATGGCTGATATCTACCTGCTCGCTGGACTGACGCTTCCACAGGGCGTCGCGCATGAGTCCCTGCCCGGGACCGTCACGCGCTTCATGTCGGATTGCTGGCAGGGCATAAGTCGCACGCAGATGATCGCCCGCGCGAAACGACGAGGGCTGCGCCTGACGTTTCGCGCAACCGCACCGTGCCCCTCCGGCGCAACCGGCGTGTTCGAATTGCGCTTCAGCGATGGCGCAGTCGAATGCCTGATGCTGGCACGACTGCAGCGGGTCGGAGCCAGGAGCGGTAAACGCCGGCAAACCAGCCGGACTGACGTATCCCGACCCCCGCCACGCGATCCCAGGCAGACCCGGCTGTTCTGAGGCGACCGTCCCGGTTGCCGCGCCGCGCGCTGCCCGCTATGCTCCAGGCCTTCAACAGATCCGTGAGTGACGAAGTGCGACGCGTGACGGTCAGAAAATCATCGGTTCATGGGCGAGGCGTGTTTGCGCTACAGGCGATTCCTGCCGGCGAGCGGATCCTCGAATACCGCGGGGAGGTGACGTCGTGGCGGCGGGCCTCGGCGCGGTACCGGCGCTCCGGCGTGCCCGGCCACACCTTCATTTTCGGACTGGCTGACGGGCGCGTGATCGACGGCAGCGTCGGCGGCAACAGCGCCCGCTGGCTGAACCACTCCTGCCAGCCGAACTGCGAGGCGATCGAGGACGGGCGGGGGCGGGTCTTCATCGAGGCGCTCAGAGATGTGAGGCCCGGCGATGAGCTTTTTATCGCCTATGGACTGACTATCGATGACGCGATTACTCCCGAACTGATCGCCGACTATGCCTGCCGCTGTGGGACGAAGAGGTGTACGGGTTCGATGCTGGCCCCGGCGGGCGGTTAACATGCGTCGACCCGTCGACCGCAGCCGGGCGCTGGTCGCAATGCCGGTCCCACTTCATATGCATCGGAAGGATCGGCAACGTGGCGCTAAGGGCCCGAGTGGGCGATTTCGAGCCGATGGGTTGCCAACATGGATTTTCATCGATGGACTGAGTGCGGACAGCGCAGCACCATGGTAGCCAATGTCCACCGTGAACTCATTAACGCTGAAACTACCTGCTGACAGGACCAATGACTGATATCGCATTAAGCGGCGCCGATTACAGTGGCATACACGGCGACATCGTGGCGCTTCTGGAACACGGTCGTCGTGCTGCGGCCCGAAGTGTCAACGCACTGATGACGGCGACCTACTGGGAGATTGGTCGTCGTATTGTCGAATTCAGTCAGGGCGGGGAGGGGCGTGCGGCCTACGGTCAGGCCCTTTTAGAGCGGTTGTCGGTCGACCTGACAGCCCGCTTCGGGCGGGGGTTTGGGGTAGACAACCTGGAATTGATGAGGATGTTTTACCAGACCTACCCGCCAGCCGCGATTTCCGAATCACTGATTCGGAAATCTACGCCCGCAGGCCACCCGGGAAATTCCGAATCGGCGATCCGGAATTTCGATCTCGACCAGCTGGCGACCACATTCCAGCTGTCCTGGACGCATTACATCCACCTCATGCGGCGGACCCGGTCAATTGAAGAAAGAACGTTTTACGAAGCCGAAGCGCTTCGTGGCGGGTGGAGCGTGCGACAACTGGATCGGCAGATTAGCAGCCAGTTTCACACCCGTGCGATGCTGTCGAAGAACAGGCCGGCGATGCTACAGAAGGCGGGCAAGGCGCAACCGGGCGACCTTGTGACCGCAGAGGAGGCCATCAAGGATCCTTATGTTCTTGAGTTCCTGGATATCAAGGACGAGTATTCAGAAAGTCAACTGGAGGAGGCATTGGTCCATCGGCTCGAAGACTTTCTTCTTGAGCTGGGTGGCGATTTTACGTTCGTAGGCCGCCAGCGTCGCCTTCGGATTGGTGAAAGCTGGTTCCGGGTCGATCTTCTGTTCTTTCACCGGCGTCTGCGATGCCTGGTTATCGTCGATCTCAAGCTCACCGAGCTCAATCACGCCGACGTGGGTCAGATGCACATGTACTGTAATTACGCGCGCGAGCACTGGACGCTGCCAGGAGAGAACCCACCCGTTGGGCTGATCCTGTGTGCGCGAACGAATGCCGCGGTGGCGCGTTATGCATTGGAAGGGTTGCCAAACAAGGTGCTGGCGGCTGAGTACCATATGGTCCTGCCGGATGAAAAACTCCTCGCCGAAGAACTGGCCAGAACCCGACGTGCATGGGAGGCCCAACATCGGCCGGAAGAGGGCGCTGACGGTTCAGACGGCCAACTGTCGTGACAGGGTCACCATCATGATTGCATCACGCCCGGTTAAGCATCAACAATCATTCAGAGACTGACTGCTTGCTACTATGGCAATCTGTGTGCGGAAATACATCTCTTTAGCGGTTCGGCGAGCTGTACAAGATGGGAGCCAGAGCATGACACGGTGCGTGCGGTCGCCGACGCGAGCGGTCGGCGCGCAATCGTCGAGTCAGTCGATGAGCACCGCAGAAAATTGAGAAGCACGGTCAGATGGATTAATCTCGTCAGCCTGACCAGCCAACTGTTCTGAATCCGACGGATGCAGCTCGACATTTTCAACGACAGCCGCGACGTGATGCTGCGCAATGACGTGCTGTCAATGTTGCAGCAGTACGATGCCGCAGGCGCGCGGCGCGCGCTGCAGACCCTTGCAAACGAGTATCCGGACGATGTCGCCCAGGTGTATTTCGGGTCGATCGTCAATGCGCTCGAGGGTCGATTGACGGTACCGTTTGACCGTCACGAAGCCTGCCCTGCAGGCTCGCCAGTCGCTATCTCACGAAGTCCAGTCCGCAGTCGCGCGCGTGTTCCCGGGTCAGAGCGGGGCGACCTGGCTCGCACCGCTCTGGGCAGAACTGGCCGGGCGCGCCGCTGCGCTGCCTTTCCGTGCGGACCACGCGGATGCGCACGCGGCGCCGCTCTTCCTGCTGGCTGCGCGGTGGGCCGAGGCCTCCGATGCGGTATCGCGCGTCGCGTCCTGGCGACGGATTCCAGCGCCGCTTTGCTGGATGGCGGAGGCACGCTACCGGCTCGATGGCCTGGACGCGGCGTGGCCGTTGCTGGTGGAACTTGCGTGGCTTTCGCCATCCCGGTTCGACCAGCTTTCGAGCCGGCTTGGCGACGCGTGCGTCAATACGTTGCGGCGTGCCTTCGATACGTCGTTCGACGGCGCCGGCGACATTGGCGATCTGGCATGGTTTCCGGCGTGGGTACTTACGGCAAAGGCCGGCCTCGCGCCCCTGTTCAAACAGGCAGAGCCTTCGCGACGGAATGCTCCCGAGCGGGCGACGAAGGTGATGCTCGAACTGCTCAGCCTGGAGCGTCAGGGCCGGCATCACGAACTGCTGGAAACCCGGCGCGAACTGCAGGCGCTGAACGCGGCGCTGTACGCGGCCTACATGAAGACGCGCTGAGCAGGTGCCCCGGAGCATGACACGTACAACCTCTCACAAATGGGTTTTCGCCACGCGGTTCCGGCGTGGCGCCTTCGGCTGGAAATCCGCATTGCCGATCCAGCGTCTGAAGGAGGCCCTGATCGAAATCCGGCAGATCGCTCGCGCAGAACCTGTTCTCGCCGCGAACGGCGCGGTCGCTTTGCTCGAAAAGCTTTCGCCGGCACTCGAGCACGTAGACAGCTCTTCTGGCGCAATGGGTACTGCCGTGAATCGCGCAATCGATGCCCTTGTGCCGGTCATCGCCGGGGTGGACGTACCTGCTCCGGTACGGACGCGCTGGCTGGAACGCCTGTTTGACGCGCTCCAGGACGACCCGATGCCGTATATCGAACAGCTGGGCGATCGCTGGGGTGATCTGTGTACGTCGCCCGCCATCGCGTCGGCATGGGCAGACCGGTTGTTGCCGGTGACAGCGCGTGTGATGGGCGCTGAAGGTCTGGGCGAGCATTTCGTGGGTACCACCGCCTGCCTCGGCGCGCTGAATGCCGCCGGGCGCCATGAGGAACTGCTCGCTCTCGTGAATGGCGCGCGCCTGAACTGGTGGGGGTATCGTCAGTACGGAGTGGACGCACTGATCGCATTAAATCGTTCGGCTGAAGCACTGCGTTACGCGGAAGCGTCGAGGGGACTGAATGCGCCCACTGCCGCAATCGCCCGCAAATGCGAAGCGATCCTTCTGTCGTCGGGCATGATGGACGAGGCATATCGCCGCTACGCGATCGAGGCCAATCAGGCCGCCACGCATCTCGCGACATTCCGTGCCATCGCGAAAAAATATCCGGACAGGAGTCCCGACAGCATCCTCCACGACCTGGTCGCGAGCAGTCCCGGCGCCGAGGAGAAATGGTTCGCCGCCGCGAAGGACGCGGGCCTGTTCGATCTTGCGGCGTCGCTCGCGATGAGCGGTCCCACTGACCCGCGAACCCTGACGCGGGCCACACGGGATTTCGCGCAGCGCAAGCCTGCATTCGCGGTGGCCTGTGGTACGGCGGCGTTGCACTGGATGGCCGCAGGCTTTGGGTACGAAATCACGGGGAGCGATGTGCTGGATGCCTATGGTGCGCTGGCGGATGCGGCCGTTGCCACCGGCATGGAACGCGACGAGCTCAACAGGCGTCTGAGGGCGCAGTTTGCGACCCTTCCGGGTCGCTCGTTCGTCGCCACGGTGCTGGCGCAGCATCTGTCGGCATGACGTCGCGATGCATTTTGGTCACGGAATTGACGGTTCCCGCACGGCCCGCGGCCCGGCGTGTTGTAGTCAACGGGTCGCTCCCGGTAGTGTGGGGCGCGTGTTCGTTATGCCGCCGATGACTGGACTGAAGCGCAACGCCGTTGTGGACGGCAGTTTGGCGATAGGCAGGACTCAGTAGAGGACTTGCATCATGGAAGAGTACAACCCCGGGTGCGCGCCCGCACCTGAATCATGGCTCGAACTCGATGAGCAGGAGCGAATTGCTCTCGTCGAAACGTATCACCGCGTTGCCCGCATCAAGCTTCCCAACGTCGCGGCACACGCCGCGCTACACGCGATCGTCGAAAACCAGATCGCCCTGAACCTTGAGCCCGTGGTCCGGGCGATGGATCGCCTCGGGAACGAAGGACTTACGCGACACGACGCGGTTCACGCGATCGGCTCAGTCGTCGCGGAGCATCTGTTTGATATTTTGAAGACCGATCAGAACGACGATGCTGCGACTTCGCAGGCGCGTTATTACGCGGCGGTGGAGCGGTTGACCGCCGCAAGCTGGCGCAGAGGTGAGCACTGATGCCGATACCATCGAAACTTCAGCCGTGGTTTGAAGCGAGGCAGCGTTTCAGATTGAGCCATGCTCATATCCAGATGGCGCGCGAACTGGGATTGAATCCCCGAAAATTCGGGTCACTGGCTAACGGGCAGCAGGAGCCGTGGAAGCGCCCCCTCTCGGAATTTATCGCACACTGTTATAGCAGGCGCTTTGGTCGTGCTACGCCTGAACACGTGCAATCTCTGGAAGAAGTCGTGAAGCGTGCGGAAGCCCGGCGCAATGAGCGGCGGGAAAGAAAAACGAACAGAGCGGTTCCACCGCCAGAACCGCAACGTAGTGATGACGGATCGAGCGAAAAGTTTCCGCAGCTCTCGCACGCGGCGGTGAATAGGGTTCGAACGGAACGGACGTGACGACCGTCTGGGTGGGCGATGTGGACCGCTTTCGCCAAGGCTGCTTCTCTTTACTTCCAAAACCTACTTTCGCTTCACTGCACGGTTCGAAATGCCGGTTCTACTTTTACTCGAACTGCTGCTACTTTTCCTTCAATGCACGTCGGCGCCGAGGGCGACACTCGATCGCCTACGACACGGCGCCTGTCGCATCGTGCTCGATGGTGACAGTTTCCGGGCGCCCAGACCAATGCCCGAACCCGAGCAGACGCGGCTTGCGAAATCGGCTAAAAAACGCGTCCTTGAGCCCGTTCGAATCCGCGTTTTACTCCACTTCAAACTGGCGCCATTACGGCGATCATCCCCGGCGTCATTACGCCGATCCGTGACAGGCGTCCGGTGGTGGCTGGTCTCAAGGCTGCAATGCGCGAAGACAAGTGGTTCTATCGTGGTAGTTCGGGCTGAGTCGTGACGATGAACTTCCAGTCTGCAAGCGCCGCGCGTCGATGCGGCGCAGCATGCTGTTCATAGGCGGGGCTTTCGAGAATCCGGCGCAATGCCGTGAAGCTCGAATAACGGACGATCACGATGTCATCCCACGCTTCACTGTCGGTACCCACCAGCACCCCACGCACGTTTCCGACCCAGACGACCGCGTATTCCTCGCCGGTAGCGACCTGAGCGAAAGCCGGCGCGTAGCGTTGGAAATACGCTTCCCGGCCCGAGCAGGCGGGAAGCTCTGTTTTACCTCCATAGTCCGCCTCGGCGCGATACCGGACCAGGTTGACCATGCATACAGGCGCTTCGTCTTCAAGCGCCTGACTGGCTGCCTCGAAGGCGGCTCGCGTGTACTCGGTGTGGCTCATCGTTCTTCTCCTGGATAAAGTGGGCTCGGTAATAGGTGACGCGAAGCCCCGCTTACAATAGAATACGTACACCTGTATTTATTTCTCATTGTACGGCAGACCCTCATGGCACGACCATCGTTGCGGGAGAAAATCGTCGAGTCCGGCGTCAGAACACTTCACGAGCGCGGCTTCGCCGGTGCAGGCGTGCGCGAGATCACGGCCGACGCAGGTGTGCCGCAGGGCTGCTTCACCAACCACTTCCGGTCCAAGGAAGCCTTCGGAATAGCCGTCCTCGATCGCTACCACGAGCGCACCCAGGCGATCATGGATGCGACGCTGCGCGATCAGCGGCGTCCGGCGGTTGCGCGGTTACGCGCTTACTTCGATGCGATTACGGAGTGGCTGGAAGCCGCCGGCTGGCGGTATGGCTGCCTGGTCGGAAACCTGAGTCTGGAAATGCCGGAGCACAGCGAACTGCTGCGCGAGCATCTGGTACAGGTCTGCGACTCGCTCACGGCGTCGTTCGCCGACGTTGTCCGCGCTGGCCAGGCCGCAGGCGAGATACGCCCTGATCTCGATGCAGGCGATGTAGCAACCTTTCTGTTAGCGTCGTGGGAGGGTGCCATGATGCGCATGAAGGTCGATCGCAGCCCGCTGCCCATTGAGCAGTTCAAGCGGGTGATTTTCCCTACGCTACTTACTCCCTGAGTAAAGCGCAGCGCCCGTGCGTCGGTATTGACTTCTGCTTTCGCTGCAATCTACGCACGAGGTGCCAATAGCGTAATGAGCATCGAGGGCGCGTTCCGGTTTCCAGTTTTGGTGCAGAATCAACGATGGAAACTGGCCGTGCACGGCCTCATGCAAAGGGCATGCGCATGTCGAAGTTGGGAAAGCTGCGACCGGCAGAACGCGACCCGAATCTGCTTTTGAGTCTTCCCCAAAGCGGTCGCTCAGCACATGCCAATCGCCATTAGGGTGACGGCTCTTCACCGAATTCCTTGAACCAACTTGCGCTCGAGCGGTTTCTGCGGAAACTCTTCATTGGCACGTAGTAGTCCGGGCCGAGTGTTAGCACAGGCACTGTACGGGCGGCCTTTACCGCTGCCACCCTGCAATGGATGCCACTCATAAAAGGGATTTACGTTACCCCGCTAGCTGTGATCTATTGTGAACTTCGCAATTGCGGACCAGTCACGATCACCGAAACCCGCGTTCACGACTTCCCGCATCTGGCCGTGAACGACATCAAGCATCGGCAGTACGCGAGCCGCATCGGTGGCGGCCTCCTTCGCCAGACGAAGATCCTTTAGCCCAAGCGTTGCCTTGAAGCCGGGTTGGTATTCGTTCCGGATGATATTGCCGGAATAGGTCTGATACGGACGGCTGCCGAACAGCGTACCCAGGATCAATTCGAAGAAGCGCTCTCGCGAAAGTCCGTTCGTCTCTGTTAGAACTACGGCTTCCGCCATCGCCTCAATTGCCATCGTGATCATCATGTTGCAGGCGATCTTGGCAGCATAGGCCGTGGGCGGCTCATCGCCCATGTCCCAAACCTGTTTGCTGATGGCTTCCAGCGCTGGTTTAACTTTTTCCAGCGCGCCGGGCGCGCCGGCGGCGAGGACGTTGAGTTCACCTCTGGCGGCGACATCCGGCCGTCCGAGCACTGGAGCCGCCACATAAGCGACACCTGCCGCGCGATGAGTCTCCACCAGTTCCTGCGCGAACGCCACGGAGATTGTCGATGCCACGACATGCACCAGACCCGGCCGTACCTGGGACAGCAGATTCGCGTCGAGCAGGACGTTGCGGATTGCCGAGTCGTCGGACAGCATCGTCAAGGCCATGTCCGCCTGCAACGTTTGCGCAGCCGTCTCTACCATGCGTACACCTTCGACATTCCCACCTGAACGGTTCCAGGCGGTGACGACGTGACCGGCGGAGACCAGATTGCGGGAGATTTCCCGGCCCATCGCCCCTAAACCGATGATTCCAATTTCCATTTGAGTTCCCTGGTAAATAGGCATGGCGACGGGGCGCAAGAGCAGGTCCAATGGCGGTTCACCGCTATCGATGGCACGCAGCATGACTTGAACAGCCCTGGTCGGATCATCCGCCCGCTTGCCGTCATTGATATCGCAATCTTCCTCTCGCTCAGTTGGGTGTTTCTGTGTTCTCGATCAGCCACTTCAACACCGGCGCCAGTGCGTCATCCGAGTTCTTCTCGTAGATGAGCCCGTGGCCGTTTCCGAACACACCGTGGTCGGGAAGATGCAACACTTCCGCCCGGCTGCCAGCCGCCTTCAGTTGCTCAACAGCGGGTCGACTGGCGGCGGCGAAGGCTGAGGCTTCGGCAGTGACGGCGACGATGGGCAAACCGGCGAGCGCAGGCAGCCGGTGTGTGCCTGGAACAGCCGCACACAGCTCTTCAGGCGTGGCGACGGCCGGCTCCCAGTTCAGCGGCATCGCCGCGAGGCCCCACGTAAGTGACCCGATATTGGGAATATCCGCAAACGGGGGGCCCATCGGCTCAACGGCTACGATCGCCTTGACCAGCCCGGGTCGACGATCTGCCGCTAGCCAACCGAGTGGTCCCGACGCTGAATGCGTCAGAAGGATCGCTGTGCCAATCCTGTCCAGCAGCCTGGCGATCCTGTCCGCCTCCATGTCCTCAGAGAACGCGAGGTCTGCGGGAAGCGGGCCATAGCCAGCGATGAACTCGTCCATCGCAGTCTCGTCGTCCCGTGAAAAAGGCCATTGTGTGTGTTGACCTTCATATTTTGTCGGGAAGTAGATATCGCGCCCATGTTCATAGGAGAACCCCGGTCCCATCGGCCCCATCGTCTCGACGTGGTACGGCGATCGTCCTTGTCCAGGACGATCGACCACGAGAACCGCGTAGCCTGCTTCCACCAGCCGTTGTGCCCAGCCTGGACGGCCGTCCGGCGTGTCAAACCACTCGGTTCCCTGATAGCCACCGCCATGCACAAGCACAATCGGCCACGGGCGCGTGACCTGCTCTGGGGCTTCCCACTCAACGAAAAGCGGCCCGCATTGGTAGGTTTCTCCGTCTCGTTCGACACGATCGCCCGAAATCCACATATGTCCGCGACGCACGGTGCGGGGGGCAGCATTTTTCCAGAAGGCCAAGATCTTTCTCCAATTCTTGCAAGTGGGAGGCGCGTAGCGCCGATATGGAAATGACCCGCTCAGGGCGGAGTGATGCGCAAGCGTGTTGGTGCAAGGTCGGTGAAACTCGGAACGTCGGCCATGACCTCCCGGGTTTCCGGAGATCCGAAGGCTGTGGCGATAGCCGCCTCGTCCCGAAAGCGGCATTCACAAATCACAAGGGTGCCGGCATGCGTCAACGGCGGAAAGAAGGCCGCGACGCTCTCAAGGCCGTAGCGCTGCCATGCCTGCATCACGAAAGGCAGGTGACGGTCGACGTAGTAGCTCCGATCAAAGCGGTCGCCTGGCGCACCCTCGTAGGTGACATACACGGTCTGTGATGCAAGTTGCGACATGCCCACTCCCTTTTGCCCGTTTCCCCGAGCTGTCCCGGCCCGGAATCTAAAACGCCAGTCAGGCTAGCCACGAGGGCGTTTCGACACAGGACGGAGCGAAGTTTCGCGCATTCACTATTGTTCGGCAATTCAATATAATGAACACTTTTCGTTCATTTTTGTGGGATGGCGAGTATGGAGTGGAGCGATGTCCGGATCTTCCTTGCAATAGCGCGCACTGGAACGTTGGGTGCGGCTGCACGACTGTTGCACCTTAGCCATCCGACCATTGGACGACGGCTTCGCGCGCTGGAAGAGGCCACGGGACAGGTGCTCTTCCAGCGAACAGCGGAAGGCTTCGTGCTGACGGAGGAAGGCACCGCGATCCTGCCCCTCGCCGAGCAGATGGAGGACAGCGCGCTGACCATGGAGCGCCGGCTGGCTGGTGAACAGCAACAGCTGGAAGGAACGCTCAGGGTGTCATCGGCCGACTGGTTTGGTGCCTATGTGCTGCCGCCAGTGATTGCTGAATACTCGTGCGAGTATCCGCATGTGGAGATCGAGGTCCTTACGGGAACACGCTTGTTCAACCTCGCGCAGCGTGAAGCGGACGTTGCCTTCCGTATTGTTCCATTCGAAGGGCCCGATATTGTGCAAAGACGGTTGACGCACATGCGATATGGCGTCTATGTGGCTCATGCAAGTGCCGATCCGATCGAAGGCGACGGCACGGGGAACCGTCTGATCGCAATGGATACATCGACCGGGACATTTCCTGATATCGACTGGCTAAAAAATCGTTTTCCAAACGCTGGTGTCGTATTGCAGTCGAACAACCGTAACGTCCACGCCCAGATGTGCGGGATCGGTTTGGGCATCGCTGTACTGCCGCGACCTGTCGGGGATCAGCTTGGTACCATTCGCAGGCTCGACCTGAGCGAAGATCCGCCGCATCGCGGGATATGGATGGGCTATCACCGCGATCTCCGGCGGCTACATCGTCTCCGCGCGTTCGTGGATCTCGTAATCAAACACCTCGCCAATTAGAGGGTGTTAGGCACTTTTGTTAAGGGCTGCAAAGTGGATAAGCATAAGCACGGAGAAGACGACGAAGTGCAAACCAGCCAGGGTTTCGGGCAATCGCTCGTAGTCTCTGGCCAGTCGACGGAAGCGGTTGAGCCAGCCGAAGCTGCGCTCGACCACCCAGCGACGCGGCAACAGCACGAAGCCCTTTTTCGCCTCCGACAGCTTGATTACCTGAAGCTCGATTCCTTCATCGAGTGCCGCCTGCGCAGGCTCTTCGCCGGTATATCCCTGATCGGCGAACGCCACCTTGACCGTCTGGCCCGTGGCCTGCTGAACCTGACGCGCCAGTTCACCGACCTGCGCGCGTTCCTGTTCGTTGGCCGGCTGGGCGGCGACAATGACTACGTCCGGTCGTCAGCGATCGGTTAAAAACAACAGACGCCGCCGGTGAGCTGTTCGGACCCTTCACCCGCGCGATGAAGGCGCGTATCGTTTCCTCCCCAAACAGGTATCGTTCGCGACCGATGTATCTGTCGCGCGTAACGGTCGTGAAGCAGTGCTGATCAGGTGAGGAGTCGATAGAAGATGGCAAGCCTGTATGACGATGCGAGAGAGGCGGTCTCCGGCGTAATGGCGGTTCCGGGGCGGCAGCGCCATTTTCTGGATGTGCCGGGCACCGACAGCGCGGCCCGACTGTCGGTCGTCTCGTTCGAGATAACCGAGAGGATGGGCGAGCCCGTCGAAGTACAGATCGAACTGACCCATCCGCAACAGCTGTCGCGCAACGACTACCTGAGCCGCGACGCGGCTTTCTCGATCGTGCCGGACGATGGTGCGCCGAAGAAGTTCTCGGGGTACATCGAGCGTTTCTCGACGATCCAGACGACGAAGGACTTCACGAAGTACCGGGTGGTGCTCAGGTCCCATGTCGGACGGCTTGCCGCGGTCACCAATACCCAGATCTACCAGCACCAGTCGATTCCCGACATCATTGCGCTGGTGATGCGCCGTCATGGGTTCAGGCCGGAGCAGTACTCGTTCCGTCTCAGGAACCCGTACCCGAAACAGCCGTTCCGCTTCCAGTACAAACTCGACGATCTGTCCTACGTCCGGATGCTCATGGAGAAGACAGGCATCTATTTCTATATCGTCGAGACCGAGCACGGCGACCAGGTGGTGTTTGGCGACGACATCGACCACTATCTCTACGATCCGCAGCTGGTGGTGCCGTACCGTGAAGCAGTCGGTCTCGAGGCGGGTGGCGTGGAGACGGTGACGTCGCTCAGGACGCACACGGTCACGGTGCCGCAGTCGTTCGTGGTCGCCGACTACAACCCCGAGGCCGCCTGGGAGCGTTTTCGCGACGAGGCCAATATCGCCCCGCAGGATTCCACGACCTACGGCCAGCCGTATATCTACGGCACGCATCATCTGGATCAGGACGGCGCGAAGTGGGAGGCGCAGCTGCGTCATGAAGCGGCAATCGCGCGGCAGGTAGTGTACGAGGGCGAAAGCAACGTGCTGGCGCTGCAGTGCGCGCGAGTGCTGGAGACGGACGCCGTGCTGCCCGATGCGCCCAAAGGCCAGATGATCATCGAGCTCAGGCATCGTGGCGCGCGTGACAAACCCTACACCAACAGCTACAGGGCGATTCCCGCTGACCGGCGCTTTCGCCTCGAACTGAAACCGGACACCTGGCCCAGAATCGCCGGGACGCTCAGCGCGCGTATCTGCAGCCCGGACAAATACACCTATGGCTATCTGAATGCTGCGGGCTATTACGTCGTCCGCTTCGACGCGGATTTTGCCGAATGGCCGAAGGGCGGTGAAAGCGTGCCGCTGCGCCTCGCGAAGCCCTTCGCGGGCAAGCTGCAGACGGGCATGCACTTCGTCGCGCTGGACAACGACGAAGCCGTGATCTCCTTCCGCGACGGCGATCCCGACAAGCCCGAGATCACCGCCTTCCATCACCACAGCGAGGCGCGCGATCTGGTGACGAACGACCGGCGCTGGCTCTCGCGCAACACGATCCGCACGCAGAAGAACAACAAGCTGCGCATGGAGGACTGGGCAGGCCAGGAAGGGATCAAGCTCAGCACGGAGCACTCGGGCAAGTCACAACTGAATCTCGGCTATCTGGTGAACCAGAAGCTCGAGTACAGGGGTGAAGGCTATGAGCTCAGGACCTCGGGATGGGGGGTGATCCGCGCCGGCAGGGGCGTGATGATCACGACGTACGACCGCCCCGGCGCGGGCGGCAGTCAGCTTGACATGCAGGAAACCATCGCGCAGCTGGAGAGCGCGCTGGAGCTCGCCAAAGCGCTTGAACGCTGCGCAACCAGCGCGAAGGCCAGGCCCGCTGATACCGATGCGCAGCAGCAGATGAAGGACGGTTTCGACCAGCTGAAAAAGCCGGGCCTTATCATGAGCACCCCGGCATCGGCGGCACTCGTGGCCGGCGACGGCATCCAGCTTTCGGCACAGGACAGCGTCAGCGCTGTCGCCGGGAGGAACGTGGACTTCAGTGTGCTCAAACGGTTCACGGCATCGGTGGGCGAAGCGATTTCGCTGTTTGCGCAGAAGTCCGGGATCAGGCTTTTCGCGGCGAAAGGCCCGGTTCAGTTCCAGGCCCAGCGTGGCCCGATGTCACTCGCCGCGGACCGGGACGTCGACATGGCCAGCGTCAACCGCAGGTTGAACCTCTCCGCAGCCAGGGAAGTCATCTTCGAGTGCGGTGGCGCGTTCGCCCAGTTCAAGGACGGCAATATCACGCTTGGCGGTCCGGGTGACCTGTTCTTCAAGGTCATCACGATACAGAAAAAACAGTCTGCGCAGATGCATCTCGCCATGCCACCGTTCGTGGCTCAAGCCGTGCCATTCGTGACGAGCTGCGAGGCGTGGCGCCAAACCCCTATTCTCGCAAGCACGACTTCGCTGGCGTCGAGCAATTCACCGGCGACGGCATTGAGTACTCAAGCGAGCCTGGCGGTGCCTGCCGCTCCCGTCGCGAGGCCGCACGGTTCGACAGATGCAAATCAGGAGGCCCAGCCAGCAACGACGCCAACTGCCCAGGCGAGCCCGTCCAATGCAAACCGCGACTCCGCACATGAACCGCGGAAGCCGCTCGCTGGCAAAGCAAGCACACCGCTCAAGTTTGCCCAGGGCGGATTACTGTGACTGGTACCGACCATCATTCACCGAGGAGTGCACGGACACGACCGAAACCGGATCGTATTACGGCTGGATCGATCAAGACACGCCGTGGCCGCCTCCTGACATGCGCGGAAAGTCGGTACTAAGTGGTAGTCAGTTTGACACGGCATTCGAACTGTCATACGACGATCCGACCAAGACACTGTGTGCGACAGTACGGATCAAGCTCGTGCCCGTCGACCTTCTTCCATGCGATCCGTCCGGCAAGCCATTGCTCGGGACAGATGGGAGGCCACTGTCCGCCCCCTATGACCACAATCTGCATTGGGCGATCGCAGGAAACGGCATCAATAATCCATTGAACGGTTTCGTGATCAAGTACCGCGATGGTACGCGACGGACGCGACAGGCAATGGCGCGCCTCGCGACTTCACGCTTGTCAGTCGCGACTACGGCAAGTCGTGGGACGAAACCAATGATGGCATCACCCAGGGCGTCTATTTCGACCCGGCGACCAATACCCAGTATGGGCTTTACGGCTATACGCTGAAAAAACGCACCTGGTAGGCAGTATCAGAACGCACAGGGCTAATGACATGACCTGCCCGTTCCGGAATCATGGCTTTTCGCGGCGAGGGCCCGGTTCAGTTCCAGGCCCGGCGTGGCCCGATGTCACTCGCCGCGGACCGGGACGTCGACATGGCCAGCGTCAACCGCAGGTTGAACCTCTCCGCAGCCAGGGAAGTCATCTTCGAGTGCGGTGGCGCGTTTGCCCAGTTCAAGGACGGCAACATCACGCTTGGTGGTCCGGGTAACCTGTTCTTCAAGTCATCACGATCCAGAAAAAACAGTCTGCGCAGATGCATCTCGCCATGCCACCGTTCGTGGCTCAAGCCGTGCCATTCGTGACGAGCTGCGAGGCGTGGCGCCAAACCCCTATTGTTGCAAGCACGACTCCGCCGGCGTCGAGCAATTCACCGGCGACGGCATTGAGTACTCAAGCGAGCCTGGCGGTGCCTGCCGCTCCCGTCGCGAGGCCGCACGGTTCGACAGATGCAAATCAGGAGGCCCAGCCAGCAACGACGCCAACTGCCCAGGCGAGCCCGTCCAATGCAAACCGCGACTCCGCACATGAACCGCGGAAGCCGCTCGCTGGCAAAGCAAGCACACCGCTCAAGTTTGCCCAGGGCGGATTACTGTGACTGGTACCGACCATCATTCACCGAGGAATGCACGGACACGACCGAAACCGGATCGTATTTCGGCTGGATCGATCAAGACACGCCGTGGCGTGGAAAGCGGGAACGCCCCCTCGGCGAATCAGAACAAACCGAAATCGTCGTTGCTGTCGGGAATCGCGTTGAGCACGTCCCGCAGTGCCCGCCAGCCTAGCCATCCCACGAAATTTGCCGCCAACGCCAGCCAATAGCGCGCGTTGGCGCTCGACTGTGCCCGCGTTGGCGCGGTTGCAGCGGAACGACCGTCCGCGATCTTTCGCACTTGCGCCGATGCGCGCAGCAAGGGGCACATGTCCATGCTGTCTCTCCTGTGAAGGGCAACGCCGTTACGGTGCAGCCGAAGCCGAAGCCGAAGCAGCGACCCGCGCCACTATTTCCGCCAGCACCTCCGCCAGCACCTCCGCCAGCGCGGTCGCGCCAAAGCGCCGCTCGCTGACTTCCGCTTCCACATCGATACGGCCCGCGTTGTGCGCGTCGTACAGATCCGTGATGAGGCGCGCGTGCTGTTGGCCGAGTCCCGCCGCATGGAGCGTGGCAGCCCATTCGCCACGCGGCACCTCGCGCGCGACCACCGTGCGATGCGCCAATTCGCCGACGACCTGTGCCACATCGAATGCACTCACGCGCTCCCTGGCTTCGATGCTCACCACGTGCGGCGAGGTCTTTGCCGGCTGTTCGTCCAGCAGCAGTTCGGCGGCCAGCAGCCCGACATCCCGCGCCGCCACCGTGGGAAACAGCTTGTCCAACGGATGATGCAGACTCGGCAAGACGCCTTTGGAAAGCGCGATCGGCAACACCCGAGCCCAGTTGTGCATGTGTTCGGCGGCGCGTAGAAACGTCAGTTGCGAGGCAACAGCTTGCAACTGCGTTTCGAGGTAGTGGAACAGCGTCGTGATGCCCGTGCCGCTCGCATGTTCCGCGCCGTAGTCGGAAAGCGCGAGTACGCGTTGCGGCGGATCGGCGCGCAAGGCGTCGGCGGCGACCTCGATCATGCGCCGCATGTCGGATGCGGGATCGGCGCGCGCCCGAGGCACCGGACACAGTATCTGCACCGCATGGGCGCCCTTGATTGCACGCGCGACCGTCGGTGGGTCGAGCAGATCGGCGATCATTATTTCGCAGCCGATTTCCGCCAGCGGCGCGCCTTGCGTTTCGTCGCGGACCACTGCGCGCACCGGTCGTCCGGCCCGGCGCAATGCCGCGGCGCTCGTTCCGCCAACATTGCCTGCTGCTCCGAAAATCACGAACACGTTGCGCTCCTTCGTCAATGGACACGGCCATCATAGGGAGGCGCGAAGCGGAAAACGCGCGGACAAGGATCGCGATGCGCAGATTCGGATGATTGTTTCGCTTGCGACGCCACCCCGGCGGCAGGGTGGAGTAACAAGCGTCAAGCGAAGCGGCGAAAAACGCAGCACAATGCAAGCCACGTTACCCGCCATCCACGAGAGGACGCGATGAATGCCGTGACACCCCTACCGCAACCGCATAGCGGTTCCCGCATTGCTGTACGGTCCAGCAAGACGCTGGGCTGGCAGGGCTTCGGCGCGGAACTCGTCAACGTGTCGGCGGGCTCGCATCGGGTTCCCCCGCTCAAGCATCACCGTGTGGGCGTGCATGTGGGCGCGCCGGTCAGGGCGCGTTGCGTATGCCAGGAGCGCCGCTATTCGCGCATTCAGTCGCATGGCGACGCGGATGTGATCCCGGCCGGACTCGATGGGCAATGGAGCGATGAGTCCGCATGCACGATCTTCAGCGTATGGATCGGCGTGGAGTTCGCACAAAGGACGGTCGAGCAGCTGGAGTTGAAGTCGAGCGAGGCGCGGCTTCGTCCGCGGATGCAGATGCGCGATCCGCGCTTTCAGCATCTCGCGTGGGCCTTACACGCCGAACTGGAGGCGGACGACGCATCCGATCCGCTTTACGCCGAGAGCCTTTGCACCGCGATGGTGGTACGGCTGATCGGCGGCGCGCCGACGCTCGACGACAAGCGGCGCACGCTCGCACCAAAAACCGCCGCGCGCGTGATCGAGTTTATCGAGGCGCATCTCGACCAGCGCCTCACGCTAACCGAGTTGGCCGCGCTCGCCGATCTGAGCGTGCCGCATTTCAAGGTGCTGTTTCGCGAGACGCTCGGTGTGCCGGTGCATCAGTACGTGGTGCGGCGGCGAGTCGAGCGGGCGAGAACGCTATTGCTCGAAGGCCGCCTGAGCGCAAGCCGGATCGCGCTGGATACGGGCTTCGCGCATCAGAGTCACATGGCGCATTGGATGGGCAGGTTGCTGGGCGTCACGCCACGCGAGTTGATCAGATCGAGCCCGCATTCGGGCAGCATGATCGAACTCGATACGCTGAATACCCGCCGCATTGCGACGCCGCGATAAGCGTCAACCCGGCGCGGCACCCGTCAACTGCGAGTACACGTCGTGCGACAGTTGCAGCAGCGCCTGGCGATCGATCCCGCCCGACACCGCATAGCCAAAGTCGCCGTCGACCCAATAGAACACGTTCACCGGCCCGTCCTGATACAGCTTGAACGCGGTCGTGTTCGAGTTCACCTGACGGCGCGAAATGCACAGCGTCACGCGCTCGCCGTTCGGTCCGCGATACATGAACTGCGCGGTGGGGCCGTCGGCGCCCGGCAGCAGACGGCCGCCCGAAAGGTTGAAGCCGCTCTTCGAGAGCATCGGCGGATGAACATTCGTGCCGAGCCGGTTGGACAGCCATTGCACGAAATCCTGTTCGTGATCCGCGGTCATATCGGCCGGACGGTCGACGGCCGGCATATAGACCACGTGCGCCAGCGCCGCCTGCCGCGCGAATACTTCGGAACCGTCCGCGCTGACCGCCCGCGTGTCCGCGCGGCCGACGACCGGCGCCACGACGTCGCGCCCCATGTGCGTGCCCACACCGATACCCACGCCCAGCACCAGCGCCGCGGCCATGCCGGCGAACTGCGGCCAGTTGGCCGCGATGCGCCAGCGGCGCGGCGCGGGTGCCTGCAAGCGATTGGGCACGGGCTCGTTCAGCACGCGGTCATAGCGCTCGTGGAACATGTTGTTCAGCGAGAAATAATCGCTGATGCGCGCGGCCAGCTCGGGGTTCTGTTCGAGCGCGCGCTCCACCTCGGCACGCCGTTCGTCGGACAGCGTGCCGTCCACGTAGGCGTGCAGTTCTTCTTCGCCGATCGGCGTCTGTTGGTCGCTCATCGCACCACCTGTAATCTTGCGCCGGGCTGTGTGCCCGCCATCAATGCCCGAAGCCGCTCGCGCCCGCGCGAAAGCCGCGACATCACCGTGCCGATCGGAATGTTCAGCGCAAGCGCCACGTCGGCATAGCTCATTTCCTCGAGGCCCACCAGCAGCACGACTTCGCGCTGTTCCATCGGCAGGCGCTGCAACGCGTAGTCGAGGTCGCGCATTTCCAGCGAGCGGATCTGATCGGAGGGCACGGCGAATTCACTTTCGTGGATGCTTTCGTCGTCGACCGCCACATGGACGGCGCGCGCCGACGCCTTGCGCGCCTGATTCGCGAAGACGTTGTGCATGATCGTGAACAGCCATGCGCGCAGGTCGGTGCCTTGCTGGAACATGCCGGTGCGGCCGAGCGCGCGTTCGAGCGTGTCCTGCACCAGATCGTCGGCGAGATCGCGATTGTTGATCAGCGCTCGCGCATAGCGCCGCAAGCGCGGCACATGCTCCATCAACTCGTCACGGACATCCATTTTTCATCCCAGTCGTGGGGCCTTTCGTGAGCACGGCAGCGGCGGCCGTCGCTCGGGCCGCCTGGAAGGGCAATTGATGCGGTTGAGAGGGGAACACGCTTGGGCGCATTTTATTCCGTTCGCGTGACATCGGATCGTCAGGTTGCGCCAAAGCTCAGTGCATCGTCATCGCGTCGGCGGCGCGCATCAGGCCGTGGGTGCGGGCTTCGCCGGCCACCACGAAACGCTGCCGCCGCGCCGTCCACGTCAGCAGACGGACCGCGCCGATGCGGCGCGCGCTCCATTGCGGCTGCGCCGGCGCTAGCAGCGCCAGGCTCGACATCACCACCACCGGCCGGTTGTCCCCGTTCAGATAGACGAATTCGCTGGCGCGCTGGAACGGGCTGAGCGACAGGGACCGCCGATCCACCAGCCGCAGTCCGATCGCCGTCAGATCCGGCGCCCAGGCGTCGGTTCGGGTCCGCGACGCGGCGGAAAAACCCGCGGCGTCGGTTTCGGCCAACGCCATGACGGCGGCATTGTCGAGCGCCTCGGCGGACACCTGGGTGGCGGCAAGCCAGCCGCTCGCGGTCACCGCCGCGAGCACGAGCGCCATCAGCGTGTTGAGCAGCCTGCTTCGACGCCGCGCCGCATTCAGGCGTTCGAGCGCGCGGCGCCAGGGCGCGACACGACTCGTCACCGGTTCGTCGGTGGTCTGAAAGGCCTGCTGGATCTGCGCGTTGAGCTTGCCGTAGAAGGCCACCCGGCGCGCTTCCGCCGGGTCCTTGCCGAGATAGTCCCGCAGGAAGGCGGCGCGTTCCGGCGTCAGCGTGCCGTCGGCGTAGGCCTGGATGTCGGCTTCTGAAAGCGGCGGGTCGGATGGGGCGTCGGTCGGGTTCATGGTGTCGGCGGTGGTCGGCGGTTGTCGAGTATCAGCCATGTGGGAGCGAACACACCCGGACGGCGGTTTATTCCATACGTTCGATGCGCGTTGTTCGCAGCGTCCGTCCGGACGCTATCCGGCGGCCGGTTTTGGCAGCCCATGTGCTGGCGTCGCCGCGCCTCGGAACGCGTGCAAACCGCTTCGCCGGCCGCTTTATTCCCGCTTCGAAGTTTGTTTTTTCGGAACCGTTGCCGCAGGAATAAAAGCCGCGAACGCGTGGTTTTCCCTCATGCAAACCCGCACAACACCCCCTGGAGTTCATCATGAAGAAGATCGCTTTCGCCGCATTGTCCGTTGTCGTTCTGGCCGCTTCGTCGAGCGCTTTTGCACAAGGCAAGACCCGCGCCGAGGTGTACCAGGAACTGATCGAAGCGCAGGCGAACGGCCTGAACTACGTGACCGATGCATCGTATCCCGACGTGAGCCCTGTATTCGCGCAGCAGGTCGAGCAGCACAAGCAGGCACTCGCCGCGCAAGCGGCCGCCAACCGCGTCGCGAGCGGCAGCATGCCGACGGACAGCGCCGATTGAGCCGCGCGCGGCGTACTGCCGCCACAGCCAATTCCATCCGACGCGTAAAATGGCCGGTTACCACGGGCATTCGATGCCGGACGCAAACGCGCCGGCAGGCGCCGCCTAGCGCCTGCCGCGCCGAGTCTGTCCGCGCACGATGCCTTCGCCGGCTCGAATAGGATGGACCCTGATGTCGTCAGTTTTCTTTGATCGGGAACGGATTGCGGAATGGCTGGGTGACCATACCGTCGCCAAGGCGCGCCTGGTGGGCGCCGTCACTAACATGCAATGGCGCGGCACGACGCTGAGCGGCGACGTACAGGGCACGCAACCCAGTCCGTACAGAACGCGGGTGCGTTTCCGTAACGGCGGCGGATTGCCTTGGGCGCAGAGCGACTGCACTTGCCCCGTTGGCCGCAACTGCAAGCACGTTGCCGCGCTGCTGCTCGCCGCGCTCGAGTATCAGGACGAGATGGACCACGTCATCTACGTCGATGACGATGCCGACGACCGCGACGCTCAGCGCGGCGGTTACCGCGAGGCCCGATCCACGGCGAAAGCGGAGTCCGCGGCGGGCGTGCGGCCCGAACTGGTGAGCTGGCTCGAACGGTTTCGCGCGCGCGCCGAAGCCGCCGATGCGCTCGCTCAAAAGGGCGGCGCCGCGCGCACCCAGACGCTCGCGTATCTGCTGAACTGGTCGAACTTTCACATGCGCCACGAAGTCGTGCTGTACCGCGCGCGCTGCAATGCCGACGGCACCATCTTCGAAGTCGACGAGCCCTGGAGCAATGTGGAGTCGGCGCTGCTCAAGCAACCGAAGTTTGTCTCCGACGAGGATCTGTCGATCCTGCGCGGTCTGTGGCTCGGCCGCTCGCGCGAGGATTTCGGCCAGTTCATTCTGCGCGGCACGAGCGGTGCGGAAATGCTGCAGAAGCTGATCGCGACGGGGCGTCTGTTCTTCGAGTTCGATCCCGAGCCCGGTCGGGAAGGACCGACGCCGTTGTCGCGCGGCGCCGACCGGCCCGGCCGGATCGAGTGGGAGCCGCTCGCGGACGAGCGTCTGCGGCCGGTGCTGTGCACCGAGCCGCGCGCGAGCATGGTCCTGCCGACCGAGCCGGTCTGGTATGTGGACGGCGCGGCGCATGAAGCCGGCATCGTGCAATCGTCGCTGCCGTTCCAGCAGTTGCCCGACTACCTGGCGATGCCGCCGATCTCGCTCGCCGAAGCGCCGCTGGTCGCCTCGGTGCTGCGCGAGATCGCGCCCGAACTGCCGCTGCCGCCCGCACACGACGCGTCCGCGATTCGCGTGATCGACGTCGATCCGGTGCCGGTGCTCACGCTCAACAGCCACGCGTTGCCGTCGGCGGGCCGAGCCGCGCAGCGCAAGCCCGAAGCCGTCGAGCTCGCCGGCGTGAGTTTCGATTACGACGGCGTCAGCATCAACGTCGACAGCAGCGTCACGCTCGTGCCGATGCCGGGCGGCGACGTCATCCATATCCGCCGCCGCTACGAGGCCGAGAAAAAACGCCTGCTCGAACTGCGCAAGACGGGCTTGCAGAAAGTGCCCACGAGCCGCGTCTACGGCGCGCGGCTGTTGCCCGACACGATGCTCGGCCTGCCCGATGCCGACGCCTGGTCCGCGTTCGTCAACCACGCGGTGCCGGATCTCGTGAGCAAGGGCTGGCGCGTGACGATGGCGCCCGAGTTCCGCTACAACGTCATCGAGATCGACGCGATCGACGGCACCGCGCACCAGGCGGGCGACGGCTGGTTCGATCTGGAGATGGGCATCCGCATCGGCGAGCGCAACGTGCGGCTCGAACCGCTGCTCGCCGATCTGTTCCGGCGTGACCGGCGCTGGCTCGGCGGCGCGCTCGACAGCATCGCCGACGAAGAGCCGATCGAACTCAAGACCGAAGAAAACAAGCGCCTGCGCTTGCGCGCCGATCGTCTGAAGCCGGTGGTGCGCGTGCTGGTCGACCTGTTCGACGCGCTCGGCGGTTCACTCGCCGACGGCGCGCCGCTGCGCGTGCCCTCCGTCGATGCGGGCCGGCTCGAAGCGTTGAACAGCACCGGCCGCTGGCAATTCCGCGGCGACGATTCGATCCGTCTACTGGCGCAGCGTCTGCAAGCCGGTCCGGGCTTGCATGAGGTGCCCGTGCCGCGCGGCTTGCGCGCGGAACTGCGCGCGTATCAGCAGCAGGGGCTGAACTGGATGCAGTTTCTGCGCGCACAGGATCTGGCCGGCGTGCTCGCCGACGACATGGGCCTGGGCAAGACCGTGCAGACGCTCGCGCACATCCTCGCGGAAAAAGAGGCGGGGCGGCTGAACCGCCCCGCGCTGATCGTGGTGCCCACCACGCTCGTGCACAACTGGCGCGAGGAAGCACGCCGCTTCGCGCCCGAGCTGAAGGTGCTGGTGCTGAACGGCCCGCAGCGCAAGGAGCGCTTCGAGCAGATCGGCGAACACGAACTGATCCTGACGACTTACGCGCTGCTGTGGCGCGATCAGAAGGTGCTCGCCGAACACGACTATCACTTGCTGATTCTCGACGAAGCGCAGTACGTGAAGAACGCCACCACCAAGGCCGCGCAGGCGATCCGCGGATTGCGCGCGCGGCATCGGCTGTGCTTGACCGGCACGCCGCTGGAGAATCACTTGGGCGAGTTGTGGTCGCAATTCGATTTTCTGCTGCCGGGTTTTCTCGGCAGCCAGAAAGACTTCACCCGGCGCTGGCGCAATCCGATCGAGAAGAACGGCGACGGCGTGCGCCGCGCGCTGCTGGCGCGCCGTATCCGGCCGTTCATGCTGCGCCGTCGCAAGGACGAGGTCGCGAAGGAGTTGCCGGCCAAGACCACGATTGTCTGCTCGGTCGATCTGGAAGGCGCGCAGCGCGATCTCTACGAAACCGTGCGCACGGCGATGCAGGAGAAGGTGCGCGCGGCGGTCAGCGCGCAAGGTCTCGCGCGCAGCCACATCATCGTGCTCGATGCGTTGCTGAAGCTGCGCCAGGTGTGCTGCGATCCGCGTCTCGTGAAAACGATCAAGATCGCCGACGAGGTCGACGCGCACGACGAGAAGCGACCGACGACCGGCGCGCGCGCGGAAAAGAACGAGAAGGCCGAAAAGGCCGAAAAGGGCGCGCGCGCGATGCGTTCGGCGAAGCTCGATCTGCTGTTGTCGATGCTGCCCGAACTGATCGAGGAAGGGCGCCGCGTGCTGCTCTTCTCGCAGTTCACCGGCATGCTCGCGTTGATCGCACAAGCGCTCGAAGACGCCGCAATTCCCTATGTGATCCTGACCGGCGACACGGCGGATCGCATCACGCCGGTCGAGCGTTTTCAGCAAGGCGAGGTGCCGTTGTTCCTGATCAGCCTGAAGGCGGGCGGCGTGGGGCTGAACCTCACCGCCGCCGACACGGTGATTCACTACGATCCGTGGTGGAACCCGGCCGCCGAGAATCAGGCCACCGACCGCGCGCATCGGCTGGGGCAGGACAAGCCCGTGTTCGTCTACAAGCTGATCGCCGCCGGCAGCATCGAGGAGAAAATCGTGGAACTGCAGGAGCAGAAGGCGGGCCTCGCGGACAGCATTCTCTCCGACGACGCCGCGGGCGCGGCCAAATTCTCCGACGACGACCTCGACGCGCTGTTCGCGCCGATGCCGGAAATCGAGGGCGGAAGATGAGGCGGCGCGGCCTCATGCTCTGTTGCACCGGGCGCGTTAGCGTGCGAAGAACGCGTCGCTACCCGGAGGCGTGGTGGCGCTGTAACAAAACGTCTGCATCTGTAAATGGAGAGCCGCGCACCGCTTCAGGTCATACGATTTTTGCGGCAAGCCGCACGTCGATCGACGCGTGCCCGCCAATGACCTCCACGTAAGAGCTACCGGCCCGCCCGTTACAAATGAAGTTCTTTCATCTTGAACTGGATTTCTGTACCGGCTAATTTCATCTCACTCGTGTGGCTAGACCCCCGCGAGCGTGTGGTGTTTTTAAGCGGCGTCGGGCTCGAGCGAGGCGACGCCGCATTTTTATCTCATCGCGTGAATCCCCAATCCCGATCTTCATTACGCACGCTGCGCCGTGCCGCCCCATCGAGCCGAAACGCGCTTAACAATCCTTAAACGATTTATTTTGAGACTGTTTCTATACTGACTCGCAAATTGTCAAATCGCTGTTTCGCGAGAACGGGAGCGGCAGCGGCGAGACAGGACAAACGCAGACGGGGCGAATCACCGCGCGAGTGAGACCAACAATTCAAAGAGCGGCCGATTAGAGGTCGATAAAAAACCGGCGAAGAACCGGCGAAGCCTGAGAGCGCACGGGGGACGTGCAGGGAGCGGCTCCAATCGCAGAGCCGGCCGGATTGCCGATTAACGGCAACCCGGAAAAGCCGCGACAGTTTTCGATTATCATGACCTGCCCCACGAATAACCGCGCGATAAAGCCATAAGAGCGAGGCGTTCGCGGCGATTTCAGGATAGTCGGGTTGCATAGCCGAACGGGGCGCGGGGCGCAGGACCATTAATCGAAAAATGTGCGGCGGGAGATGAAATCGCAAGCCGGATCGTCGGTGCAAGCGCCGTCATCCCGGTTATCCGCCGGTTTGCCGGCCACCAGTTACGAATGACGATGTCGCGTTGCGGGGTTTTATGAGAATAGCTGTCCTGGATGACGATTCGGCTCAGGCCGATCTGGTTTGTCAAACGCTGGCTACGGCCGGCCATGTCTGCCACGCCTTTGGCGCCGGCCGTGAACTCGTGCGGCAACTGCGGCGACAGACGTTCGATCTGCTGGTGCTGGACTGGAACGTCCCCGACATGTCGGGCGAAGAGGTGCTGCGCTGGGTGCGCGAAAGCCTGTCCGAGCGCTTGCCGGTGCTGTTCATGACGAGTCGCGGCCGCGAGACCGACATCACGTCGATCCTCAACACCGGCGCGGACGATTACGTCGTCAAACCTGTCTCCGGCGCGGTGCTGCTGGCGCGCGTCGGCTCGTTGCTGCGCCGCGCGTATCACCTGAAGCCCGCCGCCGCAAAAGAAATTTTCGGCGACTTCGAATTCGATCTGAGCGCGAAGCACGTGGTGGTGCGCGGCGCGACGGTGGCGGTCACGCAAAAGGAGTTCGAGCTCGCGCTGCTGCTGTTCCAGCACCTGAGCCGGCCGCTGTCGCGCGCGCACATTCTCGACGTGATCTGGAAGCAGGCGACCGACATCCCGTCGCGCACGATGGACACCCACGTATCGATGCTGCGCAGCAAGCTCGGCTTGCGTCCCGAACACGGCTACCGTCTGACGCCGATCTACGGCTACGGCTACCGGCTGGAGCGGCTCGAATCCGGCCCGCAGCCCGCGCCGGGCCACGAACGCCCGCAGGCGGGGGAGGCGTGACGGTTTCGGCCGTCGTGCCTCCGCGCCACCGCGCGGGTTTATCCGTTCGCCGCAGCGCCGCATGGTTCGCGGCGGTAAGCGTGTTGGCGATGACCTGCCTCGCGCAGGTGTCGGCGCATGCCCAATCGCCGCGTGCGCCGCAGCCGCGCATCACGACGCCGGCGCCCGCCTACGTCTCCTACCTGACCCGCGAAGGCGACACGTTATACGACATCGCCGGCCACTATCTGCGGGCGCCGGGCGATTGGGCGGTGTTGAGCCGCCTCAACGACATGCCCGCGCCGCGCCGCATGCCGGCCGGCATCGCCTTGCGCCTGCCGGCGGACCGGCTCAAACAGGATCCCGAATCGGCCCGCGTGATCGCGACGAGCGGCCCGGTCGAGCATGCGTTCGGCAAGAACCCCTATCTGCCGGTCAAGCCCGGAACGACGCTCGGCGAAGGCGACCGCATCCGCACCGGCCCGGACGGTTTCGTCACGTTGGAATTGCCGGACGGCTCGCATGTCACGATCGCGCAGGAAGGCGAGCTGGACATCGGCAGGCTGCGCCGCACCACGTTGACGGGCGCCGCCGACCGCGTTCTCGAACTGCGCCGCGGCGCGGTCGAGAGCCAGGTCACGCGTGCGACGAAAAAAGACGACCGTTTTCAGATCCGCTCGCCGTCGGTGGTGGCGGGCGTGCGCGGCACGCGCTTCAAGGTGGCCTATGACGGCGACGCGCAAACCACCGCCGTCGAGGTGCTGGACGGCGCGGTCGGCGTCGATCCCGGCGCCGCCGCCCACCGCGCCGGACCGCCGCCCGGCGTGCCGCTGCAGGCGTCGGCGCAACTCGTGAAGGCGCGCTTCGGCAGCATCACGCGCGCGGGCGAGGCGATCGGCGAGCCCGTCGAGTTGCTGCCCGCGCCCACGCTCACGCAGCCCGCCAAGGTGCAGGACGGCGAGACCGTCGCGTTCGATCTCGTGCCGGCCGAGCGCGCCGTGGCCTACCGCGTGCAGATCGCGCGCGACGCCGACCAGCTCGACCTGATCCGCGAGTTGCGCGTGAGCGCGCCGCACGCGGACTTCGGCAATCTGGCCGACGGCACCTATTTCGTGCGCATCGCGGCCATCGACGGACACGGTCTCGAAGGCATGCCTCAGGTGTACGGCTTCGAGCGGCGCCGTCTCGGGCTGGCCGCATCGGCGGCGCAGCGCGCCGGCAGCCGCGACTACGAATTCCGCTGGTTCGTCAGCCGCGCCGCGGGCGAGACGCGCTTTCGCTTCGTGCTGGCCGCGAGCGCCGATCTGCGCCATCCGATCGTGGACCGCACCGATCTGAGCGGCGGGCAATTCGTCGTGAGCGATCTGCCGGCCGGCGTCTACTATTGGACGATCATCACCGAGCAGTTCGAGAACGGCCGCTTCTACGAGACGAGCAGCAGCATCCGCTCGTTTACGCTGGCGCGCTGACGCTGGTAGATTCACGGGGCCCGGCGACCCAGCCGGCCCTTTTCATCAACCACGCGACGCTTTGCCAACTACACCTACACGCCTGAGCCTCGATCCGCGCGCCCGTCTCGGACGGCGCGCCGGCCGCCGCTTCCTGTTCGAATGGGTGGGGATCGGCTGTCTCGGCCTCGTCGTGATTCTGCTCGCCTCGCTCGGGCGGCTGACCGCGAGCGTCGACAATCTCGTCTACGACGGCTTTCTGAGCCTGCGCGCACCGCCGTTGTTGCCGAATATCGTGGTGGTCGAGATCGACAACGCCAGTATCGCGCAACTCGGCCGCTGGCCGTGGCCGCGCGGCACCCACGCCAAACTGCTCGAACAGATCGCGAAGGCCGAGCCCGCCGCGGTGATCTACGACGTGCTGTTCACCGAGGCCAATCCCGAGGACGCCGAGCTGGCCCGCGCGATCGCGCTGACTCCGACCTACCTGCCGGTGCTGCTCACGCCGCCCGACAGCGCGGGGCGGCGCGTCGTCGTCGAACCGGTGGCGCCGCTCGCGCACGCGGCGGCCGGGCTCGGCCATATCAACCTCGAAGTGGACAGCGACGGCATCGTGCGCAGCGTCGCGCAGTTCGAGGGCGACGCAACGTCACGCTGGCCGCAATTGATGGTGCCGGTGGCGCAAGCCGTCGAACACGGCGCGATTCAGTTGAACGAGCGGCTGCCGCGCCGGCGGTCGTTCAGCGAGGCGGCGGCGATCCGTTCATCGAACACTGCCGAAGGCGAAGGCCGCTTCCTGATCCCGTTCGGCCCGAACGCGCAGAACTACGCGAAAGTCAGTTTCGCGAGCGTGCTCGCCGGCGAGGTGAACGCGGACCAGTTGCGCGGGCGTATCGTGCTGATCGGCGTGACCGCGTCCGGTTTGTATGACCGGTTCGCGACGCCGGTATCCGGCGAATTGGGTCCGCTGCCCGGCGTCTACATCCACGCGAACGTGCTCGACACGCTGCTGAGCGGCCGTGAGATCGAACCGGTCGGGCGCTGGGCGCTGTTCCTGGCCTCGCTCGCGCCGCTAGCCGCGTTGCTGGCCGGCTTTCTGGTGTTGTCGCCGCGCCGCTCGCTGCTGTTGACCGGCGCGCTCTGCGCGCTCGCCGCCGCGGGCAGCGCCGTGCTGCTGTACGGCTTGCGGCTATGGATGTCGCCGGTGCCGGCGATCGCCGGCGTGGTCGTCGTGTATCCGATCTGGAACTGGCGGCGCCTCGAAATGACGATGGCCTATCTGCGCGAAGAGTTGCAGCGCCTCGCCGACGAACCGCACCTGCTGCCCGAAACGCCCAAGCGCCGCCGCGAGTTCGGCGGCGACGTGCTGGAGCAGCACATGGCGCTGATGGCGCAGGCCGCGCAGCGCGTGCAGGACATGAAGCGCTTCGTGTGGGACAGCCTCGACAGCATGCCCGAGCCGATTCTCGTCAGCGACCTGCACGGCGTCGTGCTGATCGCCAACCATGCCGCGAGAGCGCATTTCGCTCGCCTCGGCGCGCCGCCGCCGGAAGGCCGGCCGATGCAGGCGGTGCTCGGCGGGCTGAGCTTCGTCAAGACCATCGACCGGGGCGCCGCGTCGGGTGCGTCCGATGATGCGTCCGACGCCGACAACAATCTGCTCGCCCATGCTCACTGGCCCGCGCCGCTCGATCCGGCGCGGCATGAATTTGCCGCGCTGATGGCGCAGGGCGTCGAGGTGCGCGACGCGCACGAGCGCGACCATCTGCTGCGCTACGCGAACTGCACCAATGCGCATGGCGAGACGACCGGCTGGATCGCGGGTCTCGTCGACGTGTCGGCCCTGCATGCGGCCGAGCGTCAACGGGAAGACGCGTTGCGGCTGCTGTCGCACGATATGCGCTCGCCGCAGGCGTCGATTCTGGCGCTGGTGGAAATCGAGCGCGCCCGCAGCGAACCGGTGCTCGCGCGCGGCTTGCTGGAGCGCATCGAACGCTACGCGCAGCGCGCGCTGACGCTTGCCGACGACTTCGTGCAACTGGCGCGCGCGGAATCGCAAACCTACCTGCTCGAACCGGTGAGCCTGACCGAGCTGATGATCGACGCCAGCGACGAAGTCTGGCCGCAAGCGCACGCGAAGCGCATCACGCTGCAAACGGACGCGGGCGGCGCGGCCGAGCTCGACGAAGGCCACTGGATCTGCGCCGACCGTTCGCTGATGACGCGCGCGCTCGTCAACATTCTGAACAACGCGATCAAGTACAGTCCGCCGGACACGCGGATTTCCTGCAGCCTCGACAATCTTCCTGGCGTGACGGCGACCCCTGGCGCCGCGCGGCGCGTGTCCTGCACGATCCGCGACGAAGGTTACGGCATTCCCAAGGAGCAGCAGGCCGATCTGTTCGAGCGCTTCCGGCGTTTTCACGAAACCGACCGGCCGGAGGTGGGCGGCGCGGGGCTCGGCATGGCGTTCGTCAAGACCGTCGTGACGCGTCACGGCGGCGAGGTTACGGTGCTCAGCGCGCCGGGCGAGGGCACCGCTGTTACCATCTGCCTGCCCGCGTTCGAGGACACGCAATCCGATGTCTCCGCGAGGCCGGGCGCATGACGCGCGCACACGTTCCTTATCGAGGCTGATGGAGCTTACCGAGGCTTACCGAAGCGAGAAGATGGTGAAAGCGATTTTGATCTGTGCCGCGCTGGCCGCGGCGAGTCTCAGCGGTTGCGCGGGTCCGAGCGCCGAGGTCCATACCGCCAGTTCCGCTGCCGCGCGGCAAGGCGAACGAACCTACGCGATTACGCGCATGCCGTCGCAGGCGGCGAGCGCGGATCAGCCGCGTTTCGAGGCCGCGGTGCGCGACGAACTGGCGAAAAACGGCTTCGTCGAGATGACGGGCGAGCCCGCGCGCTACTTGTTGTCGATTGCGTATGACACGCGGCCGGCGACGATCGGCGTCGGCGTGAACGACATGAAGGATTGCGCGCCAAGCGGCTGCGGCCGGCAGAGCGAGCCGCCCTTCTCGCTGTTCGGCGGGCGCGCGTACCGGCATTCGTTGACGCTGCGCCTGTTCGAGCGCGCGGGCGGACAGGAGGTCTATAAAGTCAGCGCGGTGATGAGCGACCGCGATGCCGATCCGCTGCATGCAATGCCCGCGCTCGCGAAAAGCGCGCTGGCAAAATTTCCGTTCGATGCGCCGCCCGACTGGCATGTGAAGCTACGCACCGATAAGGCGAGCGGCGCGCTGGACGTGGTGTCGGTGAAGCCGGTGCAGGCTCGGTCTCGGCCGTGAGGCGTCGCCGTCATGGCAAGCCTGCCGCCTGAGCGGCCGACGATTTAGCCATGACGGCAAGTCAGCCGTCGCGGGAGGGCGTATCGGCGATGGCCGTGTCCGCTGCCGCCCACCCTGGCATGTTCAGGTAATAGCGGGTCGAGCGGCCGGCGCCCACCCTGGACAGCAGCCCCATGTTCTCGAGTTCGATGAGTTCGCGCGACGCCGTGGCCCGCGAGGTGTTGCCGACGCTCTCGTACTTGCGGGTGTTCATGCCCCCTTCGAAGCCCTTGGGACCGGCATCGAGCAGAACGTTGACGACTTTGCGTTGCCGGGTCGTGAGCACCTTGTCCCGATGGTTCATCCAGAAAACGGCTTTATCGAGCGTGGCGTCCACGACGCCGGATGCTTCCTCGCAGGACACACGCACCTGTTCGACGAACCATAGAACCCATTCGGTCACGTCGAGCTCGCCATGCTGGGCGCGCTCGAGCTGCTCGTAATAGTCGCGGCGCTTGTCGAGCAGGCGCTGCGAGGTACGAATCAAGCGGCTGACCTCACCGCTGTCGCGCGCCAGCACAAGGTCGATGAGGACGCGACCGATGCGGCCATTGCCGTCCTCAAAAGGATGAATCGTCTCGAACCACAGGTGAGCGAGTGCTGCCTTGACCAGATGGTCGTGCTCGGTCGTTGCGTTGAACCAGTCCAGGAACTGCTGCATTTCCGCCGGGACCTGGGCCGAGGCCGGGGCCTCGTAGTGGACCCGTTCGCGTCCAACGCGGCCGCTGACGATCTGCATTGGCTCGGCATGCTCGCGATAGGCCCCGACAAGGATTTTGACCATGCCTGAGTAGCCGGTAGGAAAGAGAGCCGCCTGCCAGGCGCACAAGCGCTCGTGTGTGAGCGCCGCTTGCCTTTGCCGCACCGCGTCATCCATGATGTCGAGCAGGCCTTCGACGCTCCGCGGCGCGTTGGGGCCATCCTGATTCCCGACGCCGAGTCGCCGTGCCACGGACGAACGCACGGCGGTGAGGTCGATGCGTTCGCCTTCGATGGCTGCCGTCGCGACCGCATCCTGGCTCCAGGCCTCGGCGGCGAGTTCAAGGCGCTGTTCGAAGCCGAGACTCGCCAGTTTGCCTTCAACGATGCCCTGAGCCCGGTGCGCGCGGGCCAGTTCGCCGCCGACGCGAATAGCGTCGTAGTGCATGCCGGGCCACGTGGACGCTTGCCAGATGAGAGGGTGGGTGGATGTCATGACGCTCGGTGAATATTGAGGCGATTACGGGCTCTAATCGACTCATATCGTGAGTCGAATACCAGTATAGCCGACCGTGAGGCGATTGCGCGCCTAATCGCCTCAAATCATGAGTCGATTAAGCGCTCGCCCTGCATCCCGCGATTCACTTGCCGTTAACCAGCGTCTTTTTGCCTTCCGTTTCAACTTCCGGCCAGCGGTTTTCAAACACGCAATCGGCGAGCGCCATGCGGCTAGCCCAGCGTTCGGTTTCCAGCATCGGCTGGTTGTAAAACGCCTCGACGTGCCCGAGACACAGAATCGCCACCGGCCGCGCGCCCTCGGGCATATGCAGCAGCGTGCGCACCACGTCGACGTCGAATAGCGACACCCAGCCCATTCCCAAACCTTCCGCGCGTGCGGCGAGCCACATGTTCTGGATCGCGCACGCCACCGACGCGAGATCCATCTCGGGCAACGTGCGGCGCCCGAAGATGTGCCGCTCGCGGCCGTCCATCAACGCCATCACCAGCAGTTCGCCGCAGTCCCGCATGCCTTCCACTTTCAGCTTCATGAACGCCTCGCGCCGTTCGCCGAGGGCGTCGGCGGTGGCGAGCCGTTCGCTTTCGACGGCTGCGTGCAAGGCTTCGCGCAACACCGGATCGGTGATGCGCGCAATCCGCCACGGCTGCATATAACCGACGCTCGGCGCATGATGCGCGGCGTCGAGCAGGCGCTGCAACATGGCGGGGTCGACCGGATCGCGCACGAAGTGGCGCATGTCGCGCCGCTCGTGAATCGCGCGGTAGACCGCCTCGCGCTCGGCGTCGTTAAAAGGCTTCGCCATGGAACAGGGCGGCCGCGAAAGCCGGGTTGGAGGGCCAATAAGCGTGCATGTAGGTCGCGACGATCGAACCGACGCGGAACACGGCCTCGCCGGGTGCGTCACCCTGTGGCCGGGTGGCCGAACGCAGCGGCGTGAGCGGCGTCGTCAGCTTCGAATAGTGGAACGTGTGGCCGGTCATCGGGCCGTGCACGCTGTCGATCTGTTGCATGCCGAGCGCGGTGAAGCGCGTTTGCATCGTTGCGTGGCCGGGCAGCAGGCCGAGCATTTGCGTGCTCACGCCATGCGTATCGGTGAGCTGTTCGAGCAGATACAGCATGCCGCCGCATTCAGCGACGAGCGGCTTGCCCGCCGCCGCATGCGCGCGGATCGTCGCGCCGCTGCGCGTGTTGCTTGCGAGCGCGGCGGCGTGCAGTTCGGGATAGCCGCCGGGAAGATAGAGGGCGTCGGCATGGTCGGGCAACGGATCGTCCGCGAGCGGCGAGAAGTACGCGACCTGTGCGCCGAGTGCTTCCAGCAGCGTGACGTTGGCCGGATAGACGAACGAGAACGCGGCATCGTGCGCGATCGCGATCCGCTTGCCTTCCAGAAGACGCGGCGGCACGTCCGGCGCAGGCTCGCCGAATTCGACCGGCGGCGGCAGTTCCGCCAGCGCGGTGTCGGCGAGCGCATCGGCGGCACGGTTCAGCCGCGCGTCCAGGTCGTCGATTTCCGCCGCCTGATGCAAGCCGAGATGGCGGTCGGGCAACTCGATCTCGTCGTCGCCGCTGACGTGTCCGCACCAGCGAATGTCCGGCGGCAGCGCTTCCTCGAGCATCCGCGCGTGCCGCGCGGAGCCGACGCGATTGGCGAGCACGCCGTAAAACGGCACCTCGGGCCTGAATCGCGCGAGCCCGAAGGCGACCGCGCCGAAGGTCTGCGCCATCGCCTTCGCTGAAATCACCGCGAGCACCGGCACGCCGAACACGGCGGCGAGGTCGGCGCTGCTCGGCGTGCCGTCGAACAGGCCCATCACGCCTTCGATCAGGATCAGGTCGGCTTCGGCCGCAGCCTGCGCGAGCAGCGTGCGGCAAGCGGCTTCACCGACCATCCACAGATCGAGCGTCAGCACGGGCGCGCCGCTCGCGCGCGCGAGAATCATCGGATCGAGAAAATCCGGGCCGGTCTTGAACACGCGCACGCGCCGCCCCAGCCGCCGATGATGACGCGCGAGACCCGCGGTAATCGTGGTCTTGCCTTGACCCGAAGCCGGCGCGCTGATGAATAGCGCGGGACATGCCGTCGAGGTCGTTCCGTTCGGGAACGCCCCTGAAGAACTGCCCTCGGCGGGCGCTCCGGACGAAGTGCCTTTCGGCTGCGCCTCCGAAGCGCTCTTATCGGGGCTCGCGCTCATCGCTCAGAACTCCACGCCGCGCTGCGCTTTCACGCCTTGCTCGCGGTACGGGTGCTTGACGATGCGCATCTCGGTGACGAGGTCGGCGGCCTCGATCAACGCGTCCGGCGCGTGACGGCCGGTCACCACCACGTGCAGCATCGGCGGGCGAGCGTTGATCACGGACAGCACCTCGTCGAGCGGCAGGTATTCGTACTTCAGCACGGTGTTCAGCTCGTCGAGGATCACCATCTGGTAGTCGCCGCTCTCGATCATCCGGCGCGCTTCGTCCCAGCCCTTGCGGGCGGTGGCGATGTCGGCGTCGCGGTTCTGCGTGTTCCAGGTGTAGCCGTCGCCCATCGTGACGAAATCGCAATTGGCGATCGCACCGAGAAAATCGCGCTCCGACGTGTGCAATGCGCCCTTGATGAACTGCACGACGCCGAGGCGCATGCCGTGTCCGAGCACGCGCACGGCCATGCCGAACGCGGCCGTGGTCTTGCCCTTGCCGGTGCCGGTGTTGACGATCAGCAAGCCCTTTTCGACGGTGGCGTTGGCCTGTTTTTTCTCGTGGCCTTCGCGCCGGCGTTCGGTCATGCGTTGATGCGATTCGGGATC
Source organism: Paraburkholderia sp. DD10 (assembly GCF_049177125.1). Lineage (NCBI taxonomy): Bacteria > Pseudomonadati > Pseudomonadota > Betaproteobacteria > Burkholderiales > Burkholderiaceae > Paraburkholderia > Paraburkholderia sp. DD10. The sequence continues at coordinate 1,343,602 of NZ_CP185392.1, forward strand.
GGTTTTCATGGAAGGTCCTGTTTCTCGGTGTCGTGGGTTGTCGGTTCGTGTTCGGTCCGGGCGATGATCGAGGCAATCGCCACGGTCACGCCGGCATGCGCGGTCTTGCGGACGAGGAGTTGGGCGTTGGGTACAGCCGACGCAGCCGACGCAGCCGACGCAGCCGACGCAGCCGACGCAGCCGACGCAGCCGACGCAGCCGACGCAGCCGACGCAGCCGATGCAGCGGACCCGGCCGACACGTTAGCCGCGCCGAGCAGCGCGCACGGCTCGCAAACGCCGTCCACGCCGAGATGCTCGCGTGCAACCGCCGAAGGCTCGGCCACGGGTATCGCCGCGATCTGCTCGCGGCTGAAGAGTGCGATCGGCAACGCGTGGCGTGCGCAGAATTCGAGCAGGCCTGCTTCGTGGGCTTTGCTGTCGATCGAGGCGATCGTGCTGATTTCGTCGAACGTATGCGACCCGAGCGCGGCGCGCACGGCCGTTTCGATCTGCACGGCCGAGGTGTGCAACCGGCAACCGACGCCGACGCTCAGCGTTTTCATGGGCACGCTCCGCGCCAAAGCCAGCGACGCGACGCCGCCGATCACCACGATCGCCGGCGAGCCGAGCCCGGCGCGAGACACCGTATCGGCGAACTCTCCAAGCCGCGCCAGCGCATGCCGTTGCTCGGGCCGCGTGGCCGATTCGATCGCGGCGCACGGCGTATCAGCGTTCATGCCGGCCGCGAGCAACGCCCCGACGATATCGCTCAAGCGCCGCATGCCCATGTAGATCACCAGCGTCATGCGCGTGGCGACGAGCGCGGCCCAATCGGGCTCGCCGCTGCCGGCGCTATGTCCGGTGACGAACACCACGCCTTGCGCATGATCGCGATGCGTGACCGGAATGCCGATCGCCGCGGGCGCCGCGATGCCCGCCGTGATGCCGTTGATCACTTCGGCGTCGATGCCCGCTGCTTGCAGCGCCTGCAATTCCTCGCCGCCGCGCCCGAACACGAACGGATCGCCGCCTTTCAAACGCGCGACGCTGCGCCCGGCCCGCAGATGCGCGAGCATCTGCACGATGATCCCGGCCTGCGGCGTGGACGGATGTCCGCCGCGCTTGCCGACGTAAATCACCAGCGCGTCGGCGCGCGCGAACTGCAATACGTCGGGATTCACCAGATCGTCGACCAGCACCACGTCGGCTTGCGCGAGCGCGCGGGTCGCCTTGAGCGTCATCAGTTCGACGTCGCCGGGGCCCGCGCCGATCAGCCACGCGCGGCTCATCGCGGCATGCATGGCGCGCGCCATGTCGTGACGGACGGGAAGGGCCGAAGCGCCAGGAGGGCGTGCGAGCCGGCGGAAAGGGAAGAACTCATGCGGTGCTACGGATATCAGGCATGACGTAATGCGCCGCTTCACCAAGATACATGCAAGCGGGGACCACGCCGTGCTTCAGCGCCATCACATCCGTCCCTCGCGGATTCCGGCGGCCGGCAGCGTGACGTTCGCTGCCTCCGCGTCTGGCCGGTATCCGGGCTGGCGGCCTCATGCGCTTTGCCTTCCCGTCCGCATTCGTCGGACAGTGGCATCGAAAACGCATGCGCGGCGCTATAAAACCCATCGAGCGCCGCAGGTCGCTTACCGTTGCGGGGACAGCACAGGTTGAGCGCGGCAAGCGCGGCCTGTTTCCCGTTTAACTGCACACGCGAATGCATGTGCGGGCACCAAACGCGCGCTTACGATAGCACATGACGCCCCATCCGATAAGCGCCTCCGTCCTCGCGTTTTCTTGACTGCGCCGGGTCGCGGGCCTACACTCGCACGCACTTTGGTGCTCGTGTGCGCGCTCCTGCGCATGCAGTTAAACGGGAAACAGGGCACCCGCCTTCAAGGACCGGGTCAACCTGTGCTGCCCCCGCAACGGTAAGCGAAATGCGGTACGTCACGTACCGCGGAGCCGGCTTCGATGTCCACGCGCAAGGCCGCGTCGGCATACAACCACTGGGCGAGAAATCACTCGCACGGGAAGGGGAAGCGGCGCTTTCGCCAGCCCGGATACCGGCCAGAGCACGCAGGACGAACGCCGCGGGGATGCGGCATGCGTTCATGACCTCACCCCGCTTGCTGTCTTTCCCTGTTGCAGCAACGCCGTCGATCGAATGGACCTCACGATGCAAACTCAAATGCGCAAGATCCCCGTCACCATCGTCACGGGCTTTCTCGGCAGCGGCAAGACCACGCTGCTTCGGCACATTCTTCGGCATGCGGGCGGCAAGCGCATTGCGGTGATCGTCAACGAGTTCGGCGAGCTCGGCATCGACGGGGAAATCCTCAAGGGCTGCGGAATCGGTTGCGACGAAAACGGCGTCGAAACCGAAGGGCAACTGTATGAACTGGCGAACGGTTGCCTGTGCTGCACCGTGCAGGAAGAATTTTTTCCGGTGATGGAAAAACTCGTCGAGCGCCGCGAGCAGATCGATCACGTGCTGATCGAAACGTCGGGCCTCGCCTTGCCCAAGCCGCTGGTGCAGGCGTTCAACTGGCCGCAGATCAAGAACAGCTTCACGGTGGATGCGGTGGTGACCGTGGTGGACGGCCCCGCCGCCGCGAGCGGCCAGTTCGCCGACAACCCGGCCGCCGTGGATGCGCAACGCAAGGCCGATCCGAATCTCGATCACGAATCGCCGCTGCACGAACTGTTCGAGGATCAGTTGTCCGCGGCCGATCTGGTGATTCTGAACAAAACCGATTTGCTCGACGACGCGCGGCAAAGCGCCGTGGAAGCCCTCATTCGTGAAGAGATTCCACCGCAAGTGAAGATCGTGCGCGCGCAGATGGGCCAACTCGATCTGCACACGTTGCTGGGTCTCGAGGCGGCTTCGGAAGAAACCATCCACTTGCGCCACGATCACCACGGTTCCGCCGACGACGCCGATCACCACCACGACGAATTCGATTCGGTGGTGGTGCAGGCGAGCGCGCCATCGCGCGAAGCGCTGATCGCCGCTTTGCAAGGGCTGGTCGAAACGAACACGATTTACCGCGTCAAGGGTTTCGCGGCTTTGCCGGGCGCGCCGATGCGTCTGGTGATCCAGGGCGTGGGCCGGCGTTTCGATAGTTATTTCGATCGGCGCTGGCAGGCGCATGAAACCGATGCGGGACTGCAAAGCCGCTTCGTGCTGATCGGCGAGGACCTGGATCAGCACGCGCTGCAACGCGCATTCGACGCGGCGCTCGGTGTGGCGTCGAGCGCCGAAGCGCAACAGGCGTAAGCGCTCATGCATCTGCTGCGCACCACGCCGGGTGGTTTTGTCGACGACACGCAAGGCGTGATCCGCATCGATCAGCGGCCCGCCGATATCGTGGTGCTCAGTTCCGCCGACACCACGCTGTCGCTGCTCGCCAGCGTGTTTCCTCGTCTCGGAGACGGCTTCCCGAGCGTGAGGCTCGCGAACGTCACGTATCTGCGGCAGCCGGCCTCGGTCGATTTTTATGTCGAGGACGTGTTGCAGCATGCGCGCGTCGTGGTGGTCGATCATCTTGGCGGCGAAGCCTATTGGCCCTACGGCATCGAGCAGGTGGTCGCGCTCGCCGAGCGCAAGCAGCAGACGCTCGCGATGTTCTCCGGCGATCTCCAGGAAGACCCGAACCTGCTTGCGCGCAGCACCGCGAGCGCCGATCTGTGCCATCAGCTATGGCGTTATCTGCGTGAAGGCGGCCCGCAAAACGCCGAGGCGTTTTTGCGCTGCATCGCGTATCGCGGCTTCGGTTGGGGACGCGAGCCCGCGCCGCCGCGCGCGTTGCCGGCCGCGACGCTCTACCACCCCGAGCGCGACACGCCGACGATCGCCGACTGGCAGGCGCGCTGGCGGCAAGACGCGCCGGTGGCCGCGATTCTGTTCTACAAGGCGCATCTGCAAGCGGCCAATACGGCGGTGTTCGATGCGCTGATCGACGCGCTCGATGCGCAAGGTCTGAATCCGTTGCCGATCGCGATTACGTCGCTGAAAGACGCGATGAGCCGCGAAGTCGTGCAGTCGCTCTGTGCGCAACATAACGTCGCGCTGGTGCTGAATACGACCGCGTTCGCCGCGTCCGCGATCGACGACCCCGAGCCGCTCGCGCTCGCCGGCGACGCGCCGGTGTTGCAGGTGATCCTGAGCGGCGGCAACCGCGACGACTGGCTCAAGGACAATCAAGGTCTGAATTCGCGCGACATCGCCATGCATGTCGCGCTGCCGGAAGTGGACGGCCGCATCATCACGCGCGCGATCAGCTTCAAGGGGCTCGCGTATCGCTGTCCGCACACGGAAGTCGACGTGGTGCGGTATCAACCGGACCTCGAACGCGTGAGTTTTCTGGCGGAACTGAGCCGCCGCTGGTGCCGTCTGCGCACGCTCGATAACGCGGACAAGAAGCTCGCGCTGATCCTCGCCAACTATCCGATGAGCGAGGGGCGCATCGGCAATGGCGTGGGACTCGATACGCCGGCCTCGGTGGTCGGCATTCTGTCGATGCTGCGCGATGAAGGCTACCGTCTCGCGGACTTGCCCGCGCACGGCGATGCGCTGTTGAAGAAGCTCACCGAAGGCGTGACCAACGATCCGGTCGTGCGTGATTTGCGGCCGGCATTGCAAAGCCTCGCGCTCGACGATTACCGCGTGTACTTCGACGCATTGCCCGCCGAGGCACGCAATGCGTTGAACGCGCGCTGGGGTCCGCCCGAGCAGGACCCCACGTTGCGGCGCGGCCGTTTCATGATCGCCGGCTGGCGCTGCGGGCATGTGTTCGTCGGCATTCAGCCGTCGCGCTCGCGCGAGCAGGGCGATTACGCGAGCTATCACGACGCCGAACTCGTGCCGCCGCATGCGTATCTGGCGTTCTACTTCTGGCTGCGTCACCAGTTCGGCATCGACGCGGTCGTGCACGTCGGCAAGCATGGCAACCTCGAATGGCTGCCGGGCAAGAGCGTTGCATTGAGCGACGCGTGCTGGCCCGACCTGATTCTTGGGCCGATGCCGCACCTGTATCCGTTCATCGTCAACGATCCGGGCGAGGGCAGCCAGGCGAAGCGGCGCGCGCAGGCCGTGATCATCGATCACCTGATGCCGCCGCTCACGCGTGCCGAAAGCTACGGGCCGTTGCAGGATCTCGAACGCCAGGTCGACGAATACTATGAAGCGCTGATGGTCGATCCGCGCCGTTCCAGGCTGTTGCGGCGCACGATTCTCGCGACCATCGTCGAACATAAGCTGCATGAGGAACTGAGTCTCGCCGAGCCCGCTGGACAGGATGACGAGGACGCGCTGCTCACGCGCGTCGACGCGTGGCTGTGCGAGCTGAAGGAAGCGCAGATTCGCGACGGCTTGCACACCTTCGGGCAATCGCCCGAAGGAGTGCAGCGGCGCGATACGTTGCTGGCTTTGGGGCGCTTTCCGGTCGGCAACGGGCAAGGCGGCAACGCCGGTTTGATCGACGCGTTGGCGCGCGATCTGTGCATCGATCATCTGTTCGATCCTTTGTCGGTGGATTGGTCGGCGGTGTGGAACGGGCCGCGTCCCGACCTCTTGCAGCACGTGAGCGACGCGCCGTGGCGGCACGGCGGCGATACGCGCGAGCGTCTGGAGTTGCTGGCGGCGCAGATGTTGCGCGCGGTGTGCGGCGATGATGCGCATGCCATGGCGCCGGCGGCCGGAAGCTTGCCGCAAGCCGAACGGGTGATCGAGCGTCTGCGTCACGATGTACTGCCGCGGCTCGACGCATGCGGTCCGCAGGAAATGCGGCATCTGAAGCGCGGCCTCGAAGGGCGCTTCGTGCCGCCGGGGCCGAGCGGTTCGCCGTCGCGTGGCCGGCCCGATGTGCTGCCCACCGGCCGCAACTTCTATTCGGTCGACACGCGCGCGATTCCCACGCAAGCCGCGTGGTCGCTCGGTTTGAAATCCGCACAGCAGTTGATCGAGCGGCATCTGCAGGAACACGGCGACTATCCGCGCGCCATCGGCCTGTCGGTATGGGGCACCGCGACCATGCGCACCGGCGGCGACGATATCGCCCAGGCGCTCGCGTTGCTCGGCGTGCGGCCGAAGTGGGCGCCGGGCAGCCACCGCGTGACCGATTTCGAAATCATGCCGATCGAGGTATTCGACCGGCCACGTATCGACGTCACGTTGCGCGTGTCCGGTTTTTTCCGCGACGCCTTCGCGAACGTGATGCATCTGTTCGACGCGGCCGTGCAGGCGGTGGCCGAACTGGACGAACCCGAACACCTGAATCCGATTCGCGCCCGCGTGCTGCGCGAACGCGACGCGTTGATCGCGCGCGGCATGGACGCCGCCGAGGCGCGCAAGCGCGCCGGCTGGCGTGTGTTCAGCGCGCGGCCCGGCGCGTATGGCGCGGGTCTGCAAGACATGATCGACTCGCGGCAATGGCAAACCGATGCCGATCTCGCGAACGCGTATCAGGCGTGGGGCGGTTACGCCTACACGCAAAAGAACGCGGGTGAGGAAGCGCGCGACACGTTCGGCGCACGCCTCGCCGCAATGGATGTGGTCTTGCAGAACCAGGACAACCGCGAGCACGATCTGCTCGACTCGAACGACTATTACCAGTTCCAGGGCGGCATGGTCGCGGCGGTGCGTCATCTGGCCGGCAATCAGCCGCACGTCTATCACGCCGACCACAGCAACCCGGCCGCGCCGCGCGTGCGCACGCTGCACGAGGAAATCGCGCGCGTGGTGCGCTCGCGCGTAGTCAATCCGAAATGGCTCGATGGCGTGAAGCGTCACGGTTACAAAGGCGCGGCGGAAATCGCCGCGACCGTCGATTATCTGTACGGTTACGATGCGACCGCGCGCGTGGTCGCGGATCATCAATACGCGCTCGTCACCGACGCTTATCTGAACGACGCCGATACGCGCGAGTTCTTGCAGCGCCACAACCCGCATGCACTGCATTCGATCTGCGAGCGCCTGCTCGAAGCCATGCAGCGCGGTTTGTGGCAGGCGCCCGGCGACTATCGCGCGCAAGTCGAACGGCATCTGCTCGCGAGCGAGCAGCAGATCGAAGGAAGGCAAACATGAAGGCAGCGACATGAAGGCAGCAACCCAGCGACCCGCGTTTCCCTTTGCCGCGCTGATCGGCCAGGCGCCGTTGCAGCAGGCGCTGTTGCTGGTCGCGATCGATCCGGGACTGGGCGGCGTGCTGGTGAGCGGACCGCGCGGCACGGCGAAGTCGACCGCGGCGCGCGCGCTTGCCGAGTTGCTGCCGGAAGGGCAACTGGTGAATTTGCCGCTCGGCGCGAGCGAGGATCGTCTGATCGGCACGCTCGATATCGAAACCGTGCTGCGCGATGGTTCGGTGCGCTTTTCGCCGGGCCTGCTCGCCAGGGCGCATCGCGGCGTGCTGTATGTCGATGAAGTCAATCTGCTGCCGGATGCGCTCGTCGATGCCTTGCTCGACGCCGCGGCAAGCGGCGTGAATACCGTCGAACGCGACGGCGTTTCGCACAGTCACGATGCGAGCTTCGTGCTGATCGGCACGATGAATCCCGAGGAAGGCGAGTTGCGTCCGCAGTTGATCGACCGCTTTGGTTTGATGGTCGAGTTGCAGAACTGTTATGAGCCGCGTGTGCGTGAGGAAATCGTGAAAGCGCGGCTGGCGTTCGATCTCGAACCTGGCGGTTTTCGCGCGCGTCATGAGCAAGCGCAGCAGCGCTATGTTCAGCGGATTCGCGCGGCGCGCGAAGCGCTGCCGCAACTCGCGTTCGACGACACGGTGCACGCGCGCGTCGGCGCGCTGTGCATCGACGCGGCCGTGGATGGTTTGCGCGCCGATCTCGTGATGCTGCGCGCGGCGCGGGCGTTGGCGGCGCTGGAACAGGCGGCGGCGATTAGCGCCGAGCATGTCGATCGGGTCGCCGAGGCTGTGCTGGTTCATCGGCGGCATCAGCGTGACACTCAGCAGCGCGATGACGCGCGCGATAGCGGTTCAAAGGGCTCGTCCTCGACTGCACACGATGCGGCCGCAGCCAGTAGCGAAAGCGATTGGGGTTACCTGCCGCCTGAGCGTTCCGCCACCACTCAGGTCAAAGGCGTCATTCCACTCAGCGCAAAAAAACGCTGAGCCATCGGAAGGGCGCCGCCGCTGACTCGCGCAGCGGTTTTCGATGGCGGCAAGGCGCGGGCGTGAATTCGCGCAACCGCTTGCGCGGCACGCCGGGCAAGCGGATCGCGTGGCCGCCGACGCTCGCCGCGATGCGCCAGGATGCGCTGCGCGCCGAGCATCTGCGCTTCGTGCGCGAGGCGCCGCGCGGCGGTGTGCTGCATTGCTTCGTCCTCGATTGCTCCGGGTCCATGCTGGCCGGGCAGCGCCTCGCGCTCGCCAAGGGGCTGCTGATTGCCTTGTTCGACCGCGCGAGCGCCGCGCGCGCCGAGGCGGCGCTGATCTGCTTCGGCGGCAATGGGGCGGACGTGCGTTTCGGTCCTGCCGTGCCGCGCTGGTGGAATGAACGGTGGCTGCGTCCCGTGGGCGGCGGCGGCGGCACGCCGCTCGCGTCCGGCGTTCGCGAGGCGGCACGCTTGCTGGAGCGCAGCGCGCGCCGTCGTCCAGCGCAGCAGCGCTGGCTGTGGATTCTGACCGACGGCCGCAGCAGCGATCAGCCGACTCGCCCGCTCGACGCCGATGAAATAGTCTTCGTCGATTTCGAACGTGAGGCGATACGGCTGGGCCGCTGCGAAGCGCTGGTCGACGCGTGGGACGCGCGGCGTTTTACGCCGGAAGAACTGATCGGTTAGCGCGCGTCGCAGTGCGCGAACATCCCGCTGGTCTTTCGCCTTCAATCCCTGCCGATTCGCAGCGCGTCCGCATAGCCGGTGAGTTCCAGATACGCCCGTCCGACGTCCGCGCCATCGCGGCTCACCCGCACCGCACCTTCCCAATACACCGCACCGGTCGATTGCCTGGAATCGAGTTCCTGGTCGTCCATCAAGGGATCGAGCCGCCATGTCAGCGCGCCGGTCTTGACCGTCATCGAAACCGGATAGGGCGTATTCGTGCGCGGCGAGCGCCACGTGCGTACCGGCGTGAAGTCGACCTGATCGCGGCCGAAGGTCGTCACTTCGCCGGCGCGATTTCTCATTGCCGCATGCGCCCACATCGCGCGCCCATCGCGACCGCGAATTCTGAACGCCATCAACGCCGAGCCGTCCGTCAGATTGGCGCCGAGCCAGTCCCAGCCGAGCGCATTCGCGTCGAGCAGCGTGCTCGACCATTCATGATCGAGCCACGCGGCGCCCGTGACGACCGTGCCGTCCTTCGATCTGCCGCCCGCCGCGGCCGGTCGAACGACAGTGCCGGTTACGCGCAAGTGCGGCTCGCTGTAGTAATAGCTCGCCTGTTCAGGCCGCGGACCCTTGCGCGAATAGCCGCGCTCGCCCTGGAGCAAGGGCGCTTGCGTCGGCGTCAGCGCGAGATGCAGCGAGAAGCCGTCCGCGTCGACCGTGACGTCATAGTGGCCGTCTGCGGCGCGAACGATTTTCCATGCATCGAGTTTGACGTCGGTGTTGTCCGGCTTCGCATAAGCGAGTCCGAAACCCTGGCGGGCAATGCGCTGATCGTGCGCGAGATGCCCCAACGCCGGATCGCTCAACGCGGCATGCGCGATGATCAATTGCGACGGCGCGAACGCGCTCGGATCGGCCGGATCATGACCCGTTGCCGAGCGAAAGAACGTGATCTGAAAACCGAGCGGCTGTTTGTCAGGCGTATCAAGCCAGCCGGTTGCGTACCACCACTCGGTGCGAAAACCGTCATGCGCGCCGCTGTCCTGCGCCAGCGAGATCGAATGGCCCGGCGTTACCGCTGCAAACTCCGGCGTCGCGGCGAACACCGACGAAGCCAGCAAAACGCCCGCGCAAAGTAGCGCCCGCATCACCAATCCTCCTTCACCGCGCGCACCGCATCCACCGACACCGCGCCGCGTCCCGCGATCACCGCCGTCGAGCACGACGAAGCCAGCATCACCAGCGCGACCGTGCCCAGCACGGTCCACGGAACGTGCAGCGACATGCTCCAATGAAACGATTGCGGATTGACGACGAACACCAGAATCAGACTGATCGCGAAGCCGAGCGCGAAACCCAACGCAATGCCGCAAGCGGTGAGCATGCCGCCTTCGAGCGCGAGAATCGCGAGAATCTGCGAGCGCGTCACACCCACGTGCCGCAGCATGCCGAACTCGCGAGCCCGCGCGAGCGTCTGCGCGGAAAACGTCGCGGCCACGCCGAACAGGCCGATCACGATCGCCACCGCCTCCAGCAGATAAGTGACCGCGAAGCTCCGGTCGAAGATGACGAGCGTGCGCGCGCGAATCTCGCCGGGTAGCGACAGATCCAGCGATGCGCCGAAGGGCAGCGCGCGCAATCCCGCGACCACGCGTTCGACGCTCGTTCCCGGCTGCAGGGTCACGGCCACATCGGTCGCGCTCGTGTCGGCGGTCAGGCGGCGATAGTCGGCGAGCCGTATCTGGATCGCGCCCGTCTGCCGCACGTAATCGCGCCACACGCCGGCCACGACGAATACATGGCCGCGCTCGCCAAGCGGCAATTGCACGCGCCGGCCAAGCTGGTACCCATACAGATCGATCATGGCTTCGGATACCCAGATGGGTGTTTCGTCTTCGTGAAGCTCGGACGGACTCAGTATCGCGCCGGTCATTTGCAGGTTCGCGCCGGGATCGGCGGCGTCGATTTCACGCGCGAGCACGGCGATGTCCGGGCGCGCGGGATCGAGCGTGAGATGCGACGTGCGGGCGAACGCCGCCTTGCGGATGCCGGGCACGGCTGCGAGCAGCGTCTGTTCAGCGGGACGCAAGCCGCCGGTATCGCCGTTCGGCGCTGCGCGCACGTACAGATCGGCCGACAGCAGATGACCCAGCCAGTCCTCGACGGAAACACGGAAGCTGGCCACCATGATCGCCATCGCGACGATCAGCGCGAAGCTCGACAACACGCCGCCCATCGCGATCGACGCGTGGCCCGGCGCATTCGCGAGACGCGCCAGCGCGAGCGTGCCCGCCGCGCTCACGCGACGCCGCGCGCCGAACGCACGGCTCGCCGCGCCGAAGAGGAGCGCGGTCACGCGCGGCATCAGCGCGATCCCGCCGAGCAACAACAGCGCGACGGCGAGATAGCCGGCAATCGGCGCATCGAACAGGGGCGGCAACCGCGTGAGAACGGCGGCGGCGAGCAGGCACAGTAGAGCGGGCCACGGCGTGGCGAGCCGCGCCAACGCGCCTTCCTCGGCGCCCGCCTTGAGCGCGGCCGCGGGCTTCGCGCGGGCCGCTTCCAACGCCGGGGCGAGACTGCCGAATACCGACACCGCGATTCCCAGCGTCAGAAACAGCGCGCTGGCGAGCGGTTCGAAGCCGACTTGCGGCTCTACGCCGGGAAAGTAGCCGCCGCCAAGATCGCTGCCGAAAAAGCGCAGCGCGCCGCTCGCCATCGCATAGCCGAGCGCGAGCCCGGAGAGCGAGCCGAGCAGTCCGAGCAACGCGCCTTCCATCAGGATCTGGCGCAGCAACTGGCCGCGTGTCAGTCCGAGTACGCGCAGCATTGCGAATTGCGCGCGCCGCCGCACGACGCTCAGCGCCTGCGTCGAAAACACGAGGAACGCGCCGGTGAAAAGCGCGACCAGCGCGAGCACGTTCATGTTGATTCGATAAGCGCGCGATAGACGATCGGTGCAGCTCTCGGCATCGCGTGTTTCGGCGATCACCCACTGGTTGCCCAGGCGTGCCTGCAGTTCACGCCTGAAGCGCTCGCGATCCACACCGCGTTTGAGCAGCAAGTCGACGCGCGAGAGCTTGCCGGCATTGCCGAACTTCCATTGGGCGGCGGCGATATCCATCACGGCGAGCCGCTGACCCGGACGCGTTCTCACCAGGCCGCCGGCCACGCGCAAATGCACGATGGACGTGCCGCTTCGCAGCGCGATGCGGTCGCCGGTTGTCACCTTCAACCATTGCTGCGCCGCCGTGGAGAGAAACACCGTGTCGCTCGCGAGCGTATCGAACGGCCGGTCCGGCGACGGCACGCCGGTCAGATCGGGCGCGATGCGGCCCGCCTTGAAGACGTCGATGCCGAGCACCGGCAGCGCGGCGCTTTGATTCGGCACGGTGACGTCGAGCGCGAGCACGGGACTCGCCAGCGCGACGCCGGGCTCGGTTGCGAGGCGCGGATAAACGGACTCGTCGAATGAAGCGTGCGCGCCGCGCACCTGAAGATCCGCGACGCCCGAGAGACTGCGGGCCGCCGCGGAGAATTCAATGAAGGCCGCGCTATTGATCAATTGCACCGCGTAACCGAGCGCCACGCCGAGCGCGATGGTGGCGATCGCGACCAGCGCGCGTCCGCGATGACTGCGCCATTCGGCGCCGAGCAGCCAGCGCGCGAGCAGGCGGTGTCCGTGCCTGCGCGGCAGTGAACGTGGCTCAGTGCGCGTCATGGTCGGATCGCGCGGTGTGCCCGGACGATGCGTGCAAACCGCGATCGCTCAGAATCAGTATGCGGTCGGCGATTGCCGCGGCGGCTTGCGAGTGCGTGACCATGATCGTGGCCGCGCCCGTTGCCTTGCTTTGCGCGCGAAACAGGGCGAGCACGTCGTGCGCGGTATCGGGATCGAGATTGCCGGTGGGTTCGTCGGCGAGAATCAGTTTGGGATGGTGCACGAGCGCGCGTGCGATCGCGACGCGCTGCAATTCGCCGCCGGAGAGTTGGCGCGGAAAATCGTCGCCGCGGCCGCTCAAGCCGACCGCCGCGAGCATGTCGAGCGCACTGGCCGTGGACAGATTGTTCAGCAACAGTGGCAGCGCAACGTTTTGCGCGAGCGTGAGATGCGGCAGCACGTGGAATGCCTGGAACACGAAGCCGAGTTTTTGCCGGCGCAGACGCGTAGCCGCATTGTCGTCGAGACGCGCAACGGCGCTTCCGTCGATGATCACCTCGCCGCTATCCGCGCTGTCGAGACCGGCGATCAGATTGAGCAGCGTCGATTTGCCGACGCCCGAGTCGCCCATGATCGCGACGAATTCTCCCTGCTCCAGCGTGAAATCGAGTTGCGCCAGCACGATGCGGCCGGCGCCATAGCTTTTGCTCAGTCCGCGGCACTCGAGCGCGGGAACGGCAGTGTCCTCACCAGGCATGCGGTATCCGGTCAGTCAGGCAGAAGAGGGCGGCGTGGCGGCGGCCGATGAATGTGCGCGCCGCACATGCGTGTTGTTTGTGAACCGGCGCAGTATAAGCGGCTTGCCGGCGTGGCGCAGGGCTCGCTGCGCGCGCTCCGATACGCGCTTCATTATCGTTCGCCGCCGTACCCCGATGGAACAGCGCTTGGTGCGACCCAGCGGCGGTCGACGACTGCTCGCCAGCCTCAGCGCGGCGAAAACGTCCTTTCCGGAGTGCACCATGACCAGCCAGATCTCGCAGCAACTTGTCGACACACAGAGCGCCGGCATCGCCGCTTTTGGCGACTTCGCGCAACGTGCGTTCGAGGGTTTCGAAAAAGTGACGCAGTTGAATGTGCAGGCGATCAAAACGAGTCTCGCGGAGCGTCAGGCGATTGTGTCCGAAGCGCTGTCGCCTGCCTCGCCATTCGACCTGTTCTTTTTGCAGACGCAACTGACCGAAGCCGCCGCGACCAAGGCGAAAGCCTACGTGACGCATCTCGGCGAAATCGTCGCGCAGAATCAGCTTGAATTGATCGCCACGGCGCGGCAGGGCTTCGCGAACTACGCGCGCGAATTCGAGGCGTGGATCACCGCAACCGGTGACGACGCGCAGCAAACGGGTGCGGACGCGGCGTACCCGATGCTTCCCTCGGCAACCGCGATCAGCGAGACGGAGCAACAGACCGACGTCGCGATCCTCGACAGTACCGGCAACGTGGTGTCGGGGCGCGGCTCGCGCCGGCGCTCAACGAATTAGGCGCGAACGTAATAGGGCGATGAGAAGAACCTGCTCCCGTCGCCGAATACTTTCAAAAACATAACATCGCGTAGTCCAGCCGCGGCTTCCTCTTCTCCTCATGCCTCGCTTTGGGGCATGCAGCCCTTCGTCTTCCTCGTTTGACGAGTGACGGAATGTGCGTCTGCACATTCCGTCTTTTCGTTCAAGAGCGTTCCTGGCAATGGCGCATTTCGCCTAGTACTTTTTTCATTGATGCGCTGCAAAATCTTTTATATAAGGGTAATCTCCTACTCCTTGCTGATTTGCCTCAAAGAAACGTCGTTTAGCGCCGCCCGACTTCCTCAGCGAACCAAAGCCTTCAAATTCGTTTCAATGCTTTCTCATTTGAAAGTATTGGAGGGGTGTTTTGCACTCGTTTTCGCACACCAAGTATCCAAGAACACATGCCATTGCCTCCGCTTCTCAGTCTTCTCATCTGGATCCCCATTGTTGCCGGCCTGGTCGTGCTGCGCGCCGGATCGGACAAGGCCCGCGGCCGCACCCGCATGCTCGCTCTCGCCGGTGCGGTGGCGGGCTTCCTGCCGGTCATTCCGCTGGTCGCGAATTTCCGCAACGACGTCACGTCGATGCAGTTCGTCGAGAACGTCCGCTGGTCGCCCACCTTCGATATCGCGTGGCATGTGGGGGTGGACGGGATTTCGTTGTGGCTGGTCGCGCTGACCGCGCTCACGACGATCATCATCGTGGTGGCTTCGTGGGAGTCGATCACCGAGCGCACCGCGCAGTACTTCGGCGCGTTCCTGATGTTGTCCGGTTTCATGCAAGGCGTGTTCACGTCGCTCGACGGCATGTTGTTCTTCATCTCGTTCGAAGCGACGCTGATTCCGCTCTATCTGCTGATCGGCACGTGGGGGCATTCGAACCGCTCGTACGCCGCGGTGAAGTTCTTCTTCGTCTCGTTCCTCGGCTCGCTGATGATGCTGATGTCGATGCTGTATCTGTACAGTCAGACGCACAGCTTCGACCTCGCGCTATGGCGTGAAACGCGCCTCGGCACCATGCCGCAGGTTCTGATCTTCCTGGGCTTCCTTGCCGCCTTCGGTGTGAAGGTGCCGATGTGGCCGCTGCATAGCTGGCTGCCGGACGTTCACCTCGACGGTCCGACCGGCGCCGCCGTGATGATCGGCATGCTGAAGCTGGGCGGTTATGGCCTGCTGCGTTTCGCGTTGCCGATCGCGCCGCAGGCAAGCCACTTCTTCGCGCCGATGATGATCGCGCTGTCGCTCGTCGCGGTGATCTATGCGAGCCTGCTGGCGCTCGTGCAAACCGACATGCGCCGTTTGCTCGCCTATTCGACGGTCGCACACATGGGGCTCGTCACGCTCGGTCTGTTCGTCTTCAACCGCATCGGCCAGGCCGGCGCGATCGTGCAGATGCTGTCATATGGCGTGGTGTCCGGCGCGATGCTGTTGTGTACGGGCATGCTGTACGACCGCACGAAAACCGCGTCGATCGCCGAATACGGCGGCGTCGCCAATACGATGCCGCGCTTCGCCGCATTCGTGATGCTGTTCTCGATGGCCAATATCGGTCTGCCGGGCACCTCGGGTTTCGTCGGCGAGTTCATGGTGCTGATGGGCGCGATCCGCTTCAACTTCTGGATCGGCTCGATCGCGGCTTCCACCCTGATCCTGAGCGCGGCCTACACGTTGTGGATGTACAAGCGCGTGATCTTCGGCGCGATTGCCAATGCGCGCGTCGCCAAACTCCAGGATCTCGGCAAGCGCGAGTTCGCGTTGCTTGGCGCAATGGCGTTGCTCGTGCTCGCCATCGGCCTCGATCCGAAGCCGTTTACCGATGCGATCGATCCTTCGGTCGGCACGCTGCTGGCGCAATCGGAGCGGTCGGTACGTCCTGCGGAGTCGGCGCCGGACGGCGGCGATCATTTGCAGGCAGCGGCTCCTGCTGCTGTGGCGGTCCGCACGCCGGGCTGATGGGGCGGGGGCATTGCGGGTGCGGCATGTGCGGCGCGGATGCTGCGTCAAAAACAGTTCTGCGCGCTTCGATACAAGCCTCTTGAATCACGCTCTTGCATGACGCGGTGGTTCAGATTCTCGTGCAGGTCGTCGTGCATCCGGTTTTCTTCCCGCACATGAAGACCTCTGGTTTGGAAGCGTGCTCGTTCACAGCGCTGACCGCGCTCATGTGATCGGCGCGTCTTGAAGGGGTTTTTGTGTCGACGGGCATATGGCACGCCGTGGGGCTCGACGGCTTTGAGATTGACCCGCCCGCAAACACCAGTTAGCATCGTTTCCATGATCGCTTCTATTCTTTCCCGTCCGCATTCTTTGCGCGCATGCTGTCACAGCCTGCCGAGGGGAGCTTGCGTCTAGCGAGTCGAGCTGAACACGTCCGTATCCCTGAGGCCACCCGTCACACGACCGGTGGCTTTTTTCATTCATGAAGCACTCAGCGCGAAAGAATCAAAATGCCGCTCACCCTGTACGACACGTGGTCGCGCGCCTTGCGCGCTTTCAAGCCGATTCGCGCGAATCACGTTGGCCTCTACTGCTGCGGCCCCACCGTGTACGACCACGCGCATATCGGCAATCTTCGAACGTATGTGTTCGAAGACGTACTGCGGCGCGTGCTGACGCTGAACGGCTACATCGTGCGGCACGTCGTCAACATTACCGACGTCGGCCATCTCGTCTCCGATGCGGACGAAGGCGAAGACAAGATGGAAAAGGGCAGCCGGCGCACCGGCGAATCCGCATGGGCGATTGCCGAACGGTACACGTCGGCGTTCATGGACGACTGGCGCGCGCTCAATTTGCTGGAGCCCGCCGTCTGGTGCCGCGCGACCGATCACATTGCCGAGCAGATCGACTTTATCGACGGGCTCGAGCGCAATGGCTACACGTACACGACGACGGACGGTGTCTACTTCGACACGAGCAGGCAGGACGATTACGGCTATTTGGCGCGTCTCGACGCAGCGGGCCTGCATGCCGGCAAGCGGATTGCGCTTGGGGAAAAGCGGCATGCGACGGACTTCGCGCTGTGGAAATTCAGCCCGCCCGGCGCCACGCGTCAAATGGAATGGGACAGTCCGTGGGGACGCGGTTTTCCAGGCTGGCATATCGAGTGCTCGGCGATGTCGGCGAAATATCTCGGACCGTGGTTCGATATTCATTGCGGCGGTGAAGATCACATTGCCGTGCATCACAGCAATGAAATCGCGCAGACTCAGGCGCGCCACGGCACGCGACTCGCAAATTTCTGGATGCACGGCCATTTCCTCACGCTGGACACCGGCAAGATGTCGAAGTCGGGAGGTGACTTTGTGCGCCTGAGGACGTTGAGCGAGCGCGGCATCGATCCGCTTGCCTACCGTTATTTGTGCCTGAGCGCCCATTATCGGAGCAGTTTACGTTTTAACGATGCCGCGCTGAATGCGGCGCAAGCCGCGTTGGAACGCTTGCGCCGCACTTACGCACAGTGGCCGGAGGGCGGCACGCCGGACGCGAATTGCATGGCCCGCTTCAAGGCCGAGGTCGATCTGGATCTGAACCTGCCGCGCGCACTGGCGGTGTTGTGGGACGTGGTGAGGAGCGAATTGCCTGCCGCGACGCGAAGAGCGACCGTCGATCGCCTGGATGCGGTACTCGGTCTCGGTCTCGCTGACTGGCGAGACGACACCGCCACGATTCCCGCGGAAGTCGCGCTACTGGCGCAAGAGCGCGTAAAGGCCCGCGAGGCCAGGCGTTGGAGCGAAGCCGACCGTCTGCGTGATGCGTTGCGAGCGGCGGGCTGGCATGTGGAAGACAGCTTGAGTGGGCAAGTGCTGCGGCCGCTCGATAAACCGCGATAGTGCGGCGCTGGATCGCGGCGCCGACCGTCCGCGCGCACCGCTCGCAAGATTGTGGGCACAATTGACAAAGGCGCGAGCCGCGCCGCCCATCACCAACCCAGCACCAACCCGCACCAAAAGGAGCACCCATGAGCCAGCTTCAACCCATCGACCATTCCACCGCATCCCCGCAAGTCAAAGCGGTCTACGACGACATCAAGCAGACCCGCCAGGTGGACGACGTCAACAACTTCTGGAAATTCATCGCCAACCATCCGCCGACACTCGCGCGCACGTGGGACAGCCTGAAAGATGTCATGGCGCCCGGCGCGCTCGATCCGCTGATCAAGGAACTGCTTTACGTCGCGGTGAGCGTGACCAACAATTGCGGCTATTGCGTGGCGAGCCACACGGCCGCGGCGCGGCGCGCCGGCATGACCGACGAGATGTTCGGCGAACTGCTGGCGGTGGTCGGCATGGCGAACGAGACCAACCGTCTCGCCGTGGGCTATCGCGTACCGATCGACCCCGCGTTCGAATAGCCGAACGCGGCGTTAGCGTTAAACGCAACGCGCCTTTAACGCGCGCTCCATTCCGCGAGCAGGCGAGGCAACCCGGCCATGTCCCGAAAGATCTGCGCCGCGCCCGCGCCATGCAAGGCGGTGGCGCTGCTGTGGCCCAACTCGCTCGGGCAATAGCCGAACACGGTGGCGCCGGCGGCCACGCCCGCCGTTGCGCCCGTCACCGTATCCTCCACCACCGCGCAACGGCGCGGGTCCACGCCCAATGCGGCGGCGGCCGCCAGATAGACGTCGGGATACGGCTTGCTGCGAGGCGTTTCGTGACCGCTGAAAATCCGCCCTTCGAAGCATTCGAGAATGCCCGCCTTGGCGAGTTGCAATTCCACCTTGATGCGGTCCGCGCCCGACGCCACCGCAATGCGTCCGTTCAGCGCCGAATGAAGCGCGCGCACCGCGGCCGCCGCGCCCGGAATCGCCACCAGTTCCCGATCGAGCGCCGCATTGCGGCGCGCGCGAAACTGCATGAGCCAGTCCGCCGTGATTGCGTAGCCGGTGCGCGCCTCGATCAACGCGGCTTCGTCCTTCACGGCCTTGCCGACAAAAATGCGCATCGTCTCTTCGACGCTCAAATGCCAGCCCAACTCGCCGAGCATGTCGGTGAGCACGCGGTTGGTGATGGGTTCTGAATCGACGAGCACGCCGTCGCAGTCGAAGAGTACGGCGTCGAAGGGAAAATCGGCCATCTGGCGGGAGGGATAAAAGTTCGTGGAGCCGGCAAGGATACCTCACCGGCTCTCACGACGCCGCGCAGCGCAGCGGCAGCGCGAGGCATGCGTGCGCCGTCACGCTTCAGGACTTGCCGTCCTTATACCCGTCGTTCAACGTTTTCATGAACGCGATGATGTCCTGTATGTCCTGATCGTTCATCGCGGGCTGATCGCCGAACTTGCGATCGAACGGCGCGTCGCCGACATCGACGTTGGCGTGATACTGCGCCGGCAGATCGTCGTACTTCCGCACCTTGCCGGCCGCGTCGCGCGGATAGATCTTTTCCGGCGCGGTATTGCGCAGGTTATAGAAGTCCATCACCTGCTTCAGATCGTGATACACGCCGTTATGAAAAAACACCTTGCGTTGCGCCGCATTGCGCAAGGTCGGCGTCAGGAACATCCCGCAGTACTGCGTCTGTTGTGCGAGATCGTGGCGAAACGGCCCGCATACGCCCATGTCGAAGAAGGTCGGGTTCTTGTTGGCCGGAATCGCCGGATTGCGCGGCACGCCCAGCGCTTCATACTGCGTGTCGGTGAAGAGCGGCGGCAAGCCGTCCTTGCTCGGCTGGCTCAAGTGGCAGCCCGCGCAGTTGGCCTTGTCTTTATCGTTGAATAGCTGCAAGCCATGCAGTTCGGCATGCGTGAGACGCGCCTTGCCTTCGAGCCAGTCGTCGTACTTGCTGCTGAACGCATGAAACGACGGGTCCTCGATCTGATACCGACCCACGGCGAACATCGCCTCGGAAATCAACAGGCTCGGGTTGCCGACGATGGCGGGGCCGAACAGTTGCCTGAACTGATCCACGTACCGGGTTTGCAGCAGCTTGCGCGCGACATCCTCCGGCGTGGCATTGGCCATTTCCACTGGATTCGTCAGCGGCCCAAGCGCCTGGTCCTGCAACGTATCGGCGCGGCCGTCCCAGAACAGGCCGCCTTGCGGCACCATCGCCGGAGCGGCGGGCGCGGCGAGCGCGGTCTTTTGCGCGCGCTGCATGCCGGCGGCCTGCGACGCGAGTTGCGTCATGTCCACCGGCGCGTCGGTGTCGCCCTGATCCGGGCCGATGCTGAACGGCGCCTGCCGGTACAGATACGTCAGCGAAGGCGGCGGCCGGTAGCCCGCCTGATTCAGATGCGCGCCGCCGAGTTGCACGGGGAACGCGTTATCCGGCCCATACGAATGCTGCGGCGAGTGGCACGACGCGCACGATTGCGTGCCGGAAGCCGACAGGCTCGTGTCGAAGAAAATCTGTTTGCCGAGCAGCGCGACCGCGCTCAGCGGTGCGTTTTGCGGACGCAGCAAATGAACCGGATGCGGATTCGCGCCGGTGAGCTCCTCGACGATCGCGCCCACCGCGGGCGGCATGCGCTCGG
The DNA here is from genome assembly GCF_049177125.1 of Paraburkholderia sp. DD10. NCBI lineage: Bacteria > Pseudomonadati > Pseudomonadota > Betaproteobacteria > Burkholderiales > Burkholderiaceae > Paraburkholderia > Paraburkholderia sp. DD10. The sequence continues at coordinate 1,364,065 of NZ_CP185392.1, forward strand.
GGTAGATCAGCGCATACGCGCAATAGACGACGAAGGCGAGCGCGATGCCCGCCGCGCTCCATGCAAGCCGCTTGCGCCGCGAGCGGCGGGCGATCGCCGGACCCGGCTCGCCGCCCGCGGGCAGAGGCGATGGCAAGGTGGCGTCTGAAGAATGGTTCATGGCGTTGATGACAAGTAACTCGATTGGTGCGATCAAAACGCGAATCGAGCCAGCACCTTTGCACTGGCTCGACGCCTGCTTACATCTCGCGGTCTTTCACGCTGGGTTTGAAGCCTTGCTTGCGGGCGCGATGCACGAATACGGCTGTGTGGATCGCGCCCCGCACGGCATGAGGCATGAGCGCGCTAAATAGCCGGCGGCGCCGAGAGCTTCGTGCCGAGGTTCGGATCGAGATACAGCGGCGGCGTCTTGCCCGCGCCCGCGAAGTCGAACAGGTTCATGATGCTGCCCGCGCTCGCGTCGAACGAACCGCCGCCGAGGCGTTGGCCGCCCAGCCAGTTGTCCTCGATGAAGCGCACCACGGAGGCCTGCGTGATCGGCGTGTCGTCGACGAAATTGACCTTGGCCCACGGCGACACCACGATAAACGGCGTGCGCGTACCCGGACCGCAACGGCCGTTCACCGCGCCGCCGTTCACGCCTTGCGGCTGCACCGCGCCCGCCGCCGTGCACTGACCCGCGCCGGAGAGGTTGTCGCTGCCGGCCACCGTCTTGCCGCCGGCCGATTGCGCGGTGGTCGAGTCGAACGACGAACTCGTCGGCGCCTTGAAGCGATGGTCGTACCAGCCGTCCGAATCGTCGTAGGCGATGATCACGGCGGTGTTCTTCCAGTCAGGCTGCTGTTCCAGGAAGTTGACCACCTTCGTGACGAAGGCCTGCTCGTCGATCGGATCGGAGTTGCCCGGATGTCCGTCTTCCACGGCGGGCGCTTTCAGGAAGCTCACCGACGGATAGTTGCCCGCCTTCACCGCGGCGAAGAAGTCGTCCGTGTCGTACTGGTGGTGAACCGGCGTGGCGGTGTTGTCGAGCGGATCGGTCGAGCCGATCAGCGCCGTCGACGACGGGCGCGTATGCGCGAGGTTGGCCGTGCTCGCGTAATACTGGAACCACGCATGATGCTGCACGTAGTCGGTCTTGGTCGCGTTCAGCACTTGCGAGAACGTGGAGCGTGCGCAGCCGGTGGTGCCGTTCGCATTGACCGTTTGCAGGTTGAAGCCGCCCATGAAGCCGCCCCACGTGAGGCCCTTCGCGTTGAGCAGGTCGCCGATGTTCCTGTTCTGCGACGACATCGTGCCCGTCACGGTGCTGTGCGCCGCGATCGTGCAGACGTCGCCGGTCGGGTCGAGATCGCCGACCATCGTGAAGCCGCCCGTCGAATCGGGAATCGCGTTGGCGGAAGTGCCGCCCGACACGATCACGCCGTTGTTCTGCCCCGACACGACGGCGAGCGCGCCCGGCGTCGACGGACCGTAGGTATCGGTGTACGCGTTCTGGTTCATCGCGAAGTTCTGCGCGTAGTTCCACAAGGCGGTGACGGTATTGCCGTCGAAGTAGCCGAGCACCTGGCCCTTCGTCGCAAACGCGCCGGTGCTGCCGGCAATCGTCGAGCCCGCCGCCGTGAAGAGCGGGAACGAGTCCATCGCGCCGTTGTTGTAGGCGAGCTGTTCCGCGGCATACGCGTGATTCTGGCTCGCCGTGTTGGCCTGCGAGCGGTCCAGACGGAACGGCAGCAGATCGGCTGCCGGCAGGCCGAGGCCGAGAATCGTCACGAGGCCGACCGTGCGGCCCGCCGTATTCGGCGAGGCGGGCAGCGCGTTCGGGTTCGTCGCGATGAGGTTGTTGCTGCTGAGGTTGTTGACCGCCGGCGTGCCGGCCGCCGCCGTGAATTGCGGCTCGCCGACCGGGTTGGCGGCTTGCGGGTAGGTCGCGAAGTAATGATCGAACGACACGTTCTCGCCGAAGATCACGACCACGTGCTTGATCGGCGTGGCCGTTGCAACGGCGTCCTGTGCCGACACCGTCGCGGCGGGCGCGGACGCGCTCGGGCTCACGGTATCGTTGCCGCACGCGGCGAGCGCGAGCAGCGCCGCAAGCGGAATGGGTAAGAGGGTTCTACGGAACATGTGACGGGCTCCAGATTCGACTTCGCCGTTCAGCGTTTCCATCGACGTGCGTGTGGAAATGAGCTGGGGATATTGTTAGAAAGGGTGCTGATGGTCTTGCCGCAAGAAACTGCGCGCATTGAAACACCCGCTGATTAAGATTTCGGGGCGTGGACATTACGTCACCTCTCGATCGCCATTCGTTTGCATAACTCAGGCTGTCGTTCCGCTGACATGCGGCGGCCGGGCAGCCGCCGCGCCTGCCTCGATTCGCGCGCGGAAATATTGCGCGGTCGCCTTCAACCCTTCGTCGAGTCCGGTTCGCGGCTCCCAGCCGAACAACTCGCGCGCGCGCGAAATATCCGGCCGGCGATGCCACGGATCGTCGGTCGGCAGGGGCCGCAGTTCGAAGCGCGATGAAGAACCGGTCACCTGGACGATGCGCCCGGCGATCTCCAGCATGCTCACTTCATGCGGATTGCCGAGATTGACCGGGCCGCCCGGATCGTCCGCCGTGTTCATCAAGCCGATGAACGCGTCGATCATGTCGTCCACGTAGCAGAACGAGCGGGTTTGCGAGCCGTCGCCGTAGAGGGTGATGGGCTCGCCGTGCAAGGCCTGCATCATGAAGTTCGAGACCACGCGGCCATCGGCGGGATGCATGCGCGGCCCATACGTATTGAAGATGCGCGCGATACGGATCGACAGCCCGTGCTGGCGCCGGTAATCCATGAACAGCGTTTCGGCGCAGCGTTTACCTTCGTCGTAGCACGAACGCGGGCCGATCGGATTCACGTGGCCCCAGTAGTCCTCTTTCTGCGGATGCACGAGCGCGTCGCCGTACACCTCGCTCGTCGACGCCTGGAAGATTTTCGCCTTCACGCGCTTCGCGAGTCCCAGCATGTTGATCGCGCCGTGCACGCTGGTCTTGGTGGTCTGCACCGGATCGTGCTGATAGTGAACCGGCGAGGCCGGGCAGGCGAGGTTGTAGATCTCGTCCACTTCCACATAGAGCGGAAAGGTCACGTCGTGCCGCATCAATTCGAAGTTGGGGCAATCGAGCAGATGCGCGATGTTGTCCTTCGTGCCGGTGTAGAAGTTATCGACGCACAGCACGTCGTGCCCTTGCGTGACGAGCCGTTCGCACAAATGCGAGCCGAGAAAACCGGCGCCGCCGGTGACCAGAATCCGCTTGCGGGTGAGTTCTTTCATGATGTGTTCTCGATAGTGGAGCGCGTCGGTTTCGCGGGCCGGCCGGCTCAGGCGGTGACTTGCAGCAGCGCGTCGTGCCAGTCCTGCGCGAAGCGGTCGATGTGAAAGCGCTCCAGCGCCGTGCGCCGTGCGCCTTCGCCGAGACGCCGCGCTTCGTCGGGATCGCGCAGCAGGTCGTTCATTGCGTCGACGAGCGCATCCACGTCGGTATGCACGAAGCCGTTTTCGCCGTTGCGGATCACGGTCGCGAGTTCGGTGGTGGCGAGGCCGACGATCGGCATGCCGATCGTCATCGCCTCCACGATCGCGAGGCCGAGACTGGTCCAGCGAATCGGATTGAAGAAGAAGCGATAGCGCGCGCTGAACCCGGCGAGATCGAGATTGCCGACTTCGCCGAGCCCGCCCAGCCGCTCGGCGTCCATGCCGACCAGATCGAGCGGCACGCGCGTGCGCACCTCGCTGAACACGTCCGCGCCGAGCCGGCGTCCGCGCTGCGCCAGATGGTTCACCACCACGATGCCGCGCCCCAGTTCGCCGGTGTAGCGCACGCGCTCGGGCACCACCACGCCATGCTCGATGACGCGGGTCGGCGTCACGCCGCAATCCCACATCAGGCGGTTGAAATGCGTGACGTGCACCAGCAGCGTGTCGGGATCGTCGACCCAATGCCATTGCTGAAACGGATTGTCCTGCGGCGGATCGTGCTCGACATACACGCGCGGCAAGCGCCGTTGCGCTTCGCTCAGCACATGCTCGCGGTCGTGTTCCCAATGCGTCTTGTGCTGATACAGGATGACGTCGAATTCCTGGTTGCGCACGTCCTCCGCGTCGACCTCGTGAACGTTGTCGCCCCACGGCAGCACGCCGACCTTCCCCGCATAACCGGGCGGATGGCCGGGCCGCGTGACGAGATAAAAATCGTGCGGCGCCTGGGTGAGGTAGTACAGATAGTTGCCGTGCACGTGCCAGGTCAGCACCCGCAGGCGGCGGCAGTCACGCAGCATGATGCGGCTCCTGAAAACCGAGGTTGCCGGATGACGCGTGCAGCGCGTACGGCTGCGCCGGGCGCGCGTCGCCAACTCGCGCAAGCTGCGCGCGCGCCGTCTCCACCACGCGTTCGACGCCGATGTTCAACGCGCACGGATGGCCATACGGACAGTCGCGGAACATGCACGGCCGGCACGCCGGATAGTCGGCCAGCACGCGATGCCGTTCGTGGTCGAGCGGCGCCCAGCGCCGCGTGTCGCTGCCCGAGGCGATCACGACCGAGGCGGTGTCCATCGCCGCCGCGATATGCGACATGCCGGTGTCGTTGCACACCACCAGCCGCGCGTGGTCGACCAGCGCGGCGAGTCCGCCCAGCGAGGTCGCGCCGCCCAGGTGCAGCGCGGGCGCGGTCATCGCGCCGAGCGCCGCGCCGGTGACCGGCGCTTCCGCCGCGGTGCCGGTGATCGCGATCTGCCAGCCATCGGCGGCGAGGTGGTCCGCGACCTGCGCGAAGCGCTCGGCGGGCCAGCGGCGCGACGGCAACTGCGCGCCCGGATGAATCAGCACCAGCCGATGCGCTTCGATGCCATGCCCGGCGACGAGCGACGCGTATTCGGCCGCGTCCTGCTCGGTTAGCGGAAACGACAGACGCGGCGCGATGACCGGCGCGCCGAGCGCGCTCATCAACGCGAGATAGCGCTCGGACTCGGGCAGGTGCTCGGGCCAGGCAATGAAGCCGCCGTGCCGGTGCGGCTCGTCCGCCTGCACGAAGCCCGCATAGGCGCGGGCGCCGAATTCGAACAGCAGATCGTTCGCCACGCCGCCGCTGCCGTGCAGTTGAATGGCGAGATCGAAGTAGCGGGCGCGCATCGCTTCGTAAAACGCGGGCAGGCCCGCATCCGTTTCCGGCTGCTCGGGAAAACCTGTCGCGCCGGGAAACACCACGAGTTCATTGACCAGATCGGTATAGCGATCGACGAACGCCTGCGCCCACGGCAGGCCGATCAGCGTGATATGCGCGTGCGGCGCGGCGAGCCGCAACGCGCGCAGCGCGGGCACCGCGCACAGCATGTCGCCGAGTTGCAGCGCGCGAAAAATGGCGATGCGGCGCGGCGCGAGCGCCGCGAGAAACGTGGGTGGAGTCATAGAAAGAACACCTTGAAACGGACAGCGCCGTAGAGCCGCCAGAAGATCGAGAGAAACGGAATCGGGATCGAGGTCCACGCCATTTCGGCGACGTGACGCCAGCCGAGATCGCGCCCGCGCAAACGGCGCACGCAGAAGTAGCCGGTCAACGCGATCCATACGATGAGGCCGGTGGAGGCGGCGGCAGCGTCGCCCGCCAGGCCGCCGATCAGCGCGAGCAACGCCGCGCCGAGAATCGCGTAGTAGAGCAGCGGCGGCGTCGCACGAATCCGCGTCCTGAAGAGTGCAGGGTGCTTCTTGAACAGCAGCGCGTCGAACTGGCTCTTCTTCTGCTGCGCGAGGCTCACGCCCCAACGCGCGGGCCGCACGGGGTGCACGACCACCGCATCGTCGGCGCGCACGATCTTGCCGCCCGCATGCAGCAGCCTGAATTGCAGATCGGAATCCTCGCGCCACGCCGACGTGAAGCGTTCGTCGAAGCCGCCCGTCATCGTAAGGAAGCTGCGCACGACGAACGCGTTCGCGGTGGCGAACTCGGCGCGCTCCAGGCCGCTCGCGTCGGCTTCGTAATCGGTCGGCAAGGCGGGCAGCGGCACGACGATGCGGCCCGCGGCGGCGGCCGCGCCGTGCGCGAGCGCCGCGACGCCGTTGGCGAGCCATTGCCGGTTGGGCAGCGTGTCGTCGTCGGTGAAGGCGATCATCGGCGAACGGGCCACGCGCCAGCCGGCATTGCGCGCGCCCGCCGGTCCCTGGGTGCGCGTGACCGGCACATAGCGCAGCACGGGGCCGCGTGCCGCCTGGGCGTCGCGAAACCGTTCGACGCAGGCGCGCGTGGCGTCGTCGGGACCGTCGTCGCACACGATGATCTCGTAGCGCTCCGGCGCGAAGTCCTGGGCGATGAGCGCGTGCAGGCAGGCGGCGAGCATCGCCGGGCGCCGGTAGGTCGGCACGACCACCGAGACGTCCAGATGCGCAAGCAGCGCGCCGGGATAGCCGGCCGCGATCGGCTCCGCCGCGTGCTCCGGCATGTCGATCGAACCCAGCTCGATCGGTCCGCCCGCGGATGAACTCATGCGCCGGCTCCCGCTTTGCGCACGAGGAACGGGCCGATCACCAACGCGTCGAGCGGCGAGGTCCAGAACGATTCGACCGCGTCGCGCGGCGAATTCACCATCGGCTCGCCGCGCGTGTTGAACGACGTGTTCACCAGAATCGGCACGCCGGTGCGCTGCCTGAATGCGTCCAGCAGATCGTAATAGAGCGGATGCTGCGCGCGGTTCACGGTCTGCACGCGCGCCGTGCCGTCCACGTGACGCACGGCCGGAATGCGCGCGGCCTTGTCGGCGCGCACGTCGAAAATGAACAGCATGAAGGGCGCGACCTGGCCGTCGACGAACCACTCGCTCGCGTGCTCTTCCATCACGACCGGCGCGACCGGGCGGAAGTCCTCGCGGTCCTTGATCTCGTTGAGCTTCGCCTGCATGCGCGGATCGATCGGCGAGGCGAGAATCGAGCGCGCGCCGAGCGCGCGCGGCCCGAATTCCGTGCGCCCCTGATACCAGCCGATCACCTGGCCTTCGGCAAGCAGCTCGGCGGTTTCCCCGGCGATGTCGATGAGCTGGCGATAGGGGACTTTGGACCAGCGCAGGAATTGCTCGATTTCCTCGTCGCTGTACTCGGGGCCGAGATAGGCGTGATCCATTTGCCAGCGGCGCGTGCGGTCGCCGAGCTTGCCGCGTTCCTGATAGTCGATCCACAGCGCCGCGCCGAGCGCGGTGCCCGCGTCGCCCGCGGCGGGTTGCACCCACACCGTGTCGAACGGGCCCGCGTCGCGCAGTTTCGAATTCATCACGCAGTTCAGCGCGACGCCGCCCGCCATCGTCAGCTTGCTCAAGCCGGTCTGTTCATGCAGCCAGTTGCCGAGTTGCAGCACCGTTTCTTCCAGCACGCGTTGCAGCGAATTGGCGATGTCGAAGTGACGCTGTTCGAGCGGGCCGCCACGTTCGCGCGGCGGGCCGAACCGTTCGACGAGGCGCGGCGCGTCCACCGTGTAGCTGCCGTCGCTGCGATAGCGGACGATCTCGCGGAACACGTCGACGTAGGCCGGCTTGCCGTATGACGCGAGCGCCATCACCTTGTACTCGTCGGATGAATGCAGGAAGCCGAGCCAATCCGTCACCGCCTCATAAAGCAAGCCGAGCGAATGCGGCAATTCCACCTGCTTGAGCCGCGTATAGTCGCCGCCGACGAATTGCCCCATGCTGGTCGTCACGCCTTCGCCGCGTCCGTCCATCGTGAGCACGGCGGTGTCGTCGAACGGCGCGGCGAGAAACGCGCTCGCCTCGTGCGCGAGGTGATGCTCGACGAAGTGCCACGTAAAGCCCTTGTCGCGGTCCACGCCCTGAAAACGCTTGCGCAGATGATGCGGCGCGCCGTCGAGCAATTGCCCCTTCGCATTGGCGATGTAGCTGAGAAAGAGCGGGTCCCACGGCGACGCGGACGGGTCCGTCAAGCGCGTGTTGGCCGGATCGAACGGCAGTTCGATGGTGGCGCCGGGGCGCCTGGGCATGCCGCCGAACAAGGCGGGATCGTATGAATAGGCGACGTGATCGACCTCGGCCAGCGTGATGCCGGCGGCTTTCAGGCAGTAGTCGATCGCGTCGAAGGGCAGTTGCCACGTCGAGAACGGCACGGGACGCTTGGCATGCTTGACGTGCGTGAAGCGCTCGTCTTCGGCGGCGGCGAGCACGACGCCGTCGCGCATCAGGGCCGCGGCGCTGTCATGGTAGACGGCATTGATTCCGAGTGTGTACATGAGCGTTCGCCATGAAGTGGGGTTTCAGGGGGCCACCGGTATGCCGGTGAATGGAGGCGGCGAGTCGGCGCGCGGGGCGTCGTCGGGCTCGTGCGCGGCCTGGGTGGCCGTTTCAGCCGCGCCGTCGACCGGTTGCCGATGCGCCTGCGCATGCAAATCCAGTGCCGCTCGCACGACCTCGCCGGGCGCCACGCCGAGCAGACACGCGTGATGCTGCTGCGGACACACGCTGCGATAGCACCAGCGGCATTCGACGTCGCGAAACAGCACGCGATTCGGCGTTTGCCACGGCGTGTGCTGCGGATTGGTCAGCGCGTACAGATCGACCACCGGCGTCGCGAGCGCGGACGCGAGATGCACCGGACCGCTGTTATTGGAAATCAGCACGCTCGCGCGTTCGATCAACGCGGCGAGTTCGCCCAGCTTCAACGCGCCGCTCAAGTCGTGCAGTTGCTTGCGCACGCGCGGACCGGCCGCCTCGATCACGGCTTCGACCAGCGGCCGCTCGCTGGAACCGCCGGTAATCAGCACGGGTGCGCGGGTTTCGCGCACGAGGCGCGCGGCCACCTTGCCGAAGCGTTCGGGCGGATAGCGCCGCGACGCGGCGGTCGCGCCGGGGTGCAGCACGATATAAGCGGCGTCGCCATCGACCCCGCGCGCCGCCAGTTGCGCTCGCAACGTCGCGCGGTCGTTCGCGTGGACGCTGAAGCGCATGCGCGTGTCCGCCGAGTGCGCACCGACCTGGCGCACCAGATCGAGCTGCCGTTCGACTTCATGGCGCGTGCGCTGCTGCGGCTCGGGTTCGCGCAACCAGTCGGTGAGCAGCGAGTAGGGGTTTTCGCGGCAATGCGCGAGACGGCGCGGAATGCCGGCGAGATAGCACAGCATCGCGGCGGGCAGCGGACTCTGGCTATACACCGTGAAGATCACGGCCGCGTCGAAGCCGCCGCGCCGCAAGCGCTCCTGCATCTGTTGATCGTCGGCGAGCGTGCGGGCGTTCGTATGCGGATTCGCGACCCAGGGCGCGTCGTATTCGATGACGTCGTCCACATCGTCGAGGAACGGCGCGAGCGCGACCCCGCTCTTCGAGCCGAGCAGCGTGAGATGACGGCCGGGCGCGCTCTCGCGCAACGCATGCAGCGCCGGCGTGGTCATCAGCACGTCGCCGAGATTGTCGAGCCGCACGCACAGAATGCGCTTGACGTCGTCGCCCCAGCGCGTGACCGCTGACGTGTCCGGCACGCGGGCATGCGCCAGCATCGGCTGAACTAAAAGAAGCGGGGCGTTCGGCGCGTTCATTACACGGCTTCCTCGCCGGCCGGCGCGGCATGCGCCGCCGCGCCGCTGTCGCGCACGACGATTCCCGCCGCCTCGTACAGATCGACGGCGCGCGCGGTGGGCACGCGGCGCGGTCCTTCGAGCCATTCGGTTTCGTGACCGTTATCGAGCAGAATCGTGCGGCAGCCCGCGCGGTTGCCCGCTTCGACGTCGTCGAGAATGTCGCCGATGAACCAGCTTCGCGCGAGATCGAGCCGGTGCTCGCGCGCCGCGCGCAGCAGCATGCCGGGCGCGGGCTTGCGGCAATCGCAGAGCGTCGCGTACGGCGCCACGCTGCCGCGCGGATGATGCGGGCACCAATAGGCGCCGGCCAGCGTGGCGCCGCATTCGGCGAACATGCGGCGCAGTTGCGCTTCGACCTCGTTCAACGCGGCACGCTCGAACTTGCCGAGCGCGACGCCCGACTGATTGCTGACCACGATCAGTTGGAACGGATGACCGGCCAGCAGCGCCAGCGCCTCGCGCGCGCCGGGCGCGAAACGCATCGACTGCGGGTCGATGTTGTACGGCACGTCGTCGAGCAACGTGCCGTCCTTGTCCAGGAAAACGGCGGTATCCAGCATGATGTGTCGCCTGCCCATAACGGATGCGAGTGGCCAGGCGCCGCAGTGCGCGGCGCGGCCTGGCGGATCGAAACGGCAACTGCCGGCTAGCGGAACGACGCGCCGGCCGCGGCGCGCAGCGGCACCTCCTCGCGCTCCTCGCGCGTGCGGGCGGGCGCGAGCCGCGCCGCGCGCCGATAGATTTGCGCAAGCGACTCGCCCACGCCGTGCCACGTGAATTCCGCGCGCGCCCGCGCGAGGCCCGCTTCGCCCATGTGGCGCGCGAGCGCCGGATCGCGCCGCAATTGCTCCAGACGCGCGGCGAGCGCCGCCGGATCGCGCGGCGGCACGAGGAAACCGGTCACGCCGTCGGCCACCGAATAGCGGATGCCGCCGACATCCGCGCCGATCACCGGCGTGCCGCAGGCCATCGCCTCGACCGGCGTGATGCCGAACGGCTCGTACCAGGGCGTCGTCACGAACACGTCGGCGGCGCTATAGAAGTAGCGCAGTTGCGCGCGCCCGCGCCGACCGATGAAGGTGGTTTGCCCGGCCACGCCGCATTGCCCGGCGATGCCGCGCAGCCGCGCGATCTCGGGTGTGGCGAGCTCGTTGGGCGCGTCCGAGTTGCCGCCCACCACGTACAGTTGCGCGTGCGCGCCGAAGCTTTGCTTGAGCATGCCGACGCCGCGCACCACGTTGTCGATGCCTTTGCGCTGCACGAGCCGCCCCAGTTGCAGCACCGTAAATTCATCTTGCCGCCAGCCGAGCGTCTTGCGGGCCGTGGCGCGGTCGACCGGCTGGAACTCGTCGGCGTCGAAGCCGCACGGCACGATTTCGATGCGGGCGGGATCGGCCCGGTAGTGCTCGATCAGGTCGGCTTCGTCTTGCGGGCATTCGGCCACCACCACGTCGGATCGCGCGACGAGGTCGTCCTCGATGGTGAAGCGTTCGTCGGGAAAGCCGTCGTCCGCGCCTTGATGAAGGCGGCGCACGCGGCCGAGCGCGTGAAACGTCGTGACGAGCGGGATGCCGAGCGCGGCTTTTACCTTCAGCGCGGCGAGGCCCGACATGAAGAAGTTCGCATGCATCACGTCGTACGGTTGGCGCTCGCGCCGGAAGAACTCGATCAGAAACGCGGCGAATTCGCCCATGAAGGGCAGCAGTTGTTCCTTCGGCAACTGCTTCGGCGGCCCGGCCGGAACGTGAATCACGCGAATGCCGTCCATGTCGGAGACGAGCGGCAGCAACGCGCGGTCGCGCCGCGTGAACACGTCCACTTGATGGCCCATCCCGCTCAGTTGGCGCGCGACGTTCGCGACGTAAATGTTTTGTCCTCCGCTATCGACGCCACCGGCGACCGCGAGAGGGGAGGCGTGTTCACTGATGAGGGCGACTTTCATTGACGTTCCTTCGCATGATGGGCGTTTTCAAAGCGTTGGCGTGAGCGCCGTCGCGAGTGCGGGTGGGCGGGGCGCAGAGGCTACGCATGTACTTCGGCCTGAGCATCCGATGTGCCCGTTCGTTTCCACGCCGGGCCGCAACGCTTGCCGGCGCATGCACTGCACCTATGACACTGTAGCGTTCCCTGTTTGCATCGGGACCAACGCTGTGGCGTTCCCTGTTTCTACAAGCGGTATGTAATTTCGCGTGCGTTGCGTGCGTCGCGTCATGCAAGGAGGAAAATTTTGGCGTGAATCTCGAACCTCGCGATGAACCGAATTACGCTATACGTAGGCCGTTTTTCGCTGTTCGGCGGGCGCGGCGCTTGCTGCGCGCTTGCTTGCTGCTTGACTGCCGCTCGTTACTCGCCAGGCTCGCACGCAAGGTTTTGCACAAGCGTCGAACGCGCCGCGCAAATGTTCCGGGCTCGCGCATCGCGGATGAGCCGCGCACAATATCTCTGACTGCCGCCGATCAATCCTCACCAGGGACACCATGCCGAATTCCGCCACGCTGCCCCGCTCCGATCTGACGCGCCGGATCGTCGCCGACCTCGCGCGCGCGGTTTGGCGCTACCGCAACCAGACCGTCGCGGCCGTCGTGCTGATGGTGACGGCGAAACTCGCCATCGTGCTGATGCCGCTCGCGCTCAAGCGGGTGGTCGACGACCTCGGGCATCCGGCGGCGCAGGCGCTGTTTCCGGTGTTCCTCGTGCTGGCCTATGCGCTGCTGCGTTTTCTCGGCGACGCGCTCAACGAAGCCCGCGACGTGGTGTTCAGCATCGTCACGCAGCGCACGGTCGCGGCGTTCACCGAGCACACCTTCGCGCATCTGCACCGCATGAGCGCGCGTTTTCATACGAAGCGCGAAACCGGCGCGATCGTCCGCGACGTGCAGAAAGGCGCGGACGGCATCGGTTTTCTGCTCGGCGTCGCGCTGTTTACGATCGTGCCGACCGCCTTCGAGATCAGCGCGATCGTGGCGATCATGGTGAGCAGCTATGCGCGCGAATTCACGCTGGTGATCTTCGCGACCTTCGTGTGTTATGCGGCCTATACGTTCGTGTTCACGCGGCGGCGGGTGGCTTACCAGCGCGCGGTGAACGTGCTCGAGGCGCAGTCGGACGGAAGGCTGGTGGACAGCCTGCTCAACTACGACACGGTCAAGTATTTCGCCACCGAGGACACCGAGACCCGGCGGCTGAACGCCGTGCTGGAAAAGTGGGTGCATGCGCGAACCGCCAATCAGCGCGCGCTGACCGCGCTGCACGTGGGACAAAGCGCGGTGATCGCGCTCGGCATCGCGGCGATCATGCTGCTCGCCGCGCAGCATGTGATGGTGCGGCAAATGAGCGTGGGCGACCTGATTCTGGTGAACGCCTACATCATTCAGATCTGCATGCCGCTCAACACGCTCGGCTTCGTGTTTCGCGAGACCAACGACGCGATGGTCAACGTCGAGCGCATGTTCGCGATTCTCGGCACGCAGGGGCGCGTGGGCGAGGACATCGATGAAGCCGCGGCGCAACCGCTCAAGGTGAGCGCCGGGCAAATCTCGTTCGAGCACGTGGATTTCGGCTACGACCCGGCGCGGCAAATTCTGCACGACGTGGATTTTCACGCGTATCCGGGCAAGACCCTGGCGGTGGTGGGCGGCAGCGGCTCGGGCAAGTCGACCCTCGTCAAGCTGCTGTTCCGTCTGTATCAGCCGAACCACGGCGCGATCCGCATCGACGGTCAGGACATCGGCCAGGTCACGCAGAAGAGCTTGCGCGAGGCGATCGGCATCGTGCCGCAGGACACAGTGCTGTTCAACGAGACCATCGCCTACAACATCGCCTATGGACGCCCTGGGGCGACCCGCGCCGACGTGGTGCGCGCCGCGCGCGCGGCGCAACTGAACGAGTTCATCGAACGTCTGCCGGATCACTACGACACGCGCGTCGGCGAGCGTGGCGTGCGGCTCTCGGGCGGCGAGCGGCAACGCATCGCGATCGCGCGGGCCATTCTGAAGGACCCGCGCATCATCGTGTTCGACGAGGCGACCTCGGCGCTCGATACGCGTTCGGAGCGCGCGATCCAGACCGAGTTGACGCGGCTCGCGCAAGGCCGCACGTCGATCGTGATCGCGCACCGCCTCTCCACCGTGGCGGACGCCGACTGGATTCTGGTGATGGAGCATGGGCGCGTGGTGGAGCAGGGCACGCATCGCGAACTGCTGGCGCGCGAGGGCGTGTATTCGAAGATGTGGTCGCTGCAATGGCAGCAAGGCGAACTGGAGCACGCGCAACGCAAGCTCACCGCGCGATCGGTGAGTCTCGCCGCGTTGACGGCCGGCGTGATCGACGCATTGCACGACGAGCTTGCGGCTCATCGGGTCACGCTGTATCCGGTGCTCACCGACACCGATTTGCGCGTGACCGGCGACCCGAGCGTGTTGCAGCCGCTGATCGCCGAACTGTGCCGCGACGAAATCGTCCAGGCCAAGCCGGGGCAGCGCATCGAACTGCGGGTGGAGCGCCACGACAACTACGCATGGGTGAGCGTGCTCGGCATGGGCGACAAACCCGCGGAGTTGTCGCAGGCCGCCGCGCGGCACATGGAAGAAACCCTGGCCGCGGCGGGCGGCGGCTTCACGTTGACGCCGCTGGGCGGGCGGCTCGCCTATGTCGCCATGTTGCCGCTGCGTCCGGTGGCCGATTCCGACGCGCCCGCGCCCGCTACCCAAGGGCCCGATGTTGTCGACCGCGCCATGCCGCTCGACGGTCTCTTCGTGATGGCGATCGACGATCAGGAAGACGCGCGCGACGCGCTCGAAGCGGTGCTGAGCGCGAGCGGCGCGCGCGTCAGGCTGGCGGCATCCGGCGACGAGGCGCTGGCGTGGCTCGCGAACACGCCGACGCAGCAATGGCCGCATGCGCTGGTGTGCGATATCGTGCTCGCCGATGAAGACGGCTACGACGTGCTGCGCCGCTTGCGGCGTCTGGAAGCCGAGCGGGAATTGCCGCTGGAGGAACGCTTGCCGGCGATTGCGCTGACAGGCTACGCGCAGACCGAGGACCGCATTCGCGCGAAAACGGCGGGCTTCCAGGCGCATCTGACGAAGCCCGTCGCGGCGGACCAGTTGATCGCCGATATCCGGCATTTGGCGATGGCGTCGGCGCGCGCGGCTGTATGAAGCGTGAGCTTGCCGGCCGCGCTTCGGATACACGGCTCGCCATTAGCCGCCGCGCTTCGCGCCAACCCCCGCGCCCGGGCCGGTAGTTACGCCCGCACCCACGCCCACGCCCGTACCCACCCCCACCCCCACCCCCGTGCCGGTATTCGACGCCAGCGCCGCGCGCTCGCCCAGCCGTACCCGCTCCCGCAGACCCAGCACATGGGGCGGCACGACTTCACGGCGCGGCAACGCCCACGCGAGCCCGCGCAGCAGCGCCACGCCGTCGCGCAGCAGCGTGCCTTCCCGAGCCCACACGCCGAAAGCGCGCAGCGTCTCGCGGCACGCCTCCTGCCACGGCAGACGCAGCCACGCGATCCACGCCGCGTTGCGCGCCAGCGTGCGCCGCCGCAAGCCGCTATTGCGAGCCGGCGACGGATGATGATGCACGGTCAACTGATCGCAATAGACGATCGCATGACCGGAGGCGAGCACATCCAGCGCGACGAGTTCTTCCTCGCCGCCGATGAAAAGACGCGGCTCGTAGCCGCCTATCTCGCGAAACAGCGCGGTGCGAAATACACAGGCGCCCGCCATGTAGCCGATCAATGCCGGGCCCGGCAGGCCGTCGCCGCCGAGCGGGCTTGCGCGCATCACCGCGCAGATCGGGTCGGGGGCTCGCGCTTCGCCCACCACCACGCGCGCGCTCAGCACGCCGACGTTCGGCCACGCGTCGAGCAATTGCACCGCGCGTTCGAGCGAGCCCGGCTCCCACCAGGTGTCGTCGTCGCAGAAGGCGACATAGTCGGTGCCGACGCACTCGGCCGCGCGATTGCGGCCGGCCGCGCCGAGATTCGCGCCGCATTCGATCACGCGGACGGTTGGAAACAACGTTCTGACGAGTGAAACCGTGTGGTCGCCGGACGCGTTGTCCGCGACGAAAATGTTGGGACGTTCGGGGAGGGCTAGCAGTCGTTCGAGGGTGGCGATCAGTTCGTCCGCGCGATTGTGCGTGAGGACGACCACGGAGATGCGCGAGGCAAGCGGCTTCTGTTCCATGCGGTTCGATGTTCTTCTGATGGTCGATGCGTGCTGTCGAGCAAACGATGTGCCCATGCGCTATGCGTTTTTGCGGCGGACCTGCCAGTAGCGCTCCTGCGCAAAAAGGCTGGCGCGTGCGTTCGGACCGAAAGCGCGCAACTGGCTGCGGTACGCGCCGATTGCTTCACGCTTCAGTTCCATGTGCTCGCGTTCGGCTCGCCTATCGGCGGGCGCTTGCAGTTCCTCGGCGGGGGTGACCGTGTAGCCGAGCGAGGATAGTTCGGCGACGCGTGCCTGAACCGCGCCTTCGATGCACCGGTAGGGGATGTCTTCATAGACATAAAAGGCGAGACCCGGCGTGTCGATCAGCAATGCGAGGCAGGCTCGTGCCGTAAGCATGTGATCGGCGTGAAACAGGCCGAGCGGTGCCATGAGCATGTCCGCTTCCGACTCGGTCAGCGTCTGTCGCAGCGCGCTCACGAGCGCATCGTGAGAAGGCGACGCCAGATACTGCGCGTCGCAAAAGGGCAGGCGCAGCGGTGTGGCTTGCAGTATCGCGAGTGCGCGCGTGTCTTCCTCAGTGCGCGCTTTTATTGCCTCGAAGGCGTCGGCGAAACCGGCTCGGCGGTCCCAGTCCGTCGTCATGTTTTTCTCGGGCGGCGCGGCGAAGACGGTGCAGACCCGCGCCCCCGGCCGCGCGGCGAGCAGTTCGCCGCAACTGAGAACGGCGTCGTCGAAGTGCGGCGAGATGACCAGCGGGTGTCGATGCGATTCGCTCATGGCTAAACGTGCGGGATCGTCGAAAGATCATGGATGTATTGCCGGGCAGCAATATGCGGACCTCGCTTCTTCCGGGGGAATCGGAGATCGGCAATCGGCGATCGCCGCCATGCTGTATGGATACCCAGTGTGCCCAGGCCTCACTCGCGCGCGTTTGCCTGTAAGCTTTAATCGACGAGTCCGTGCTGCCTATCGCGCGACTCGTCGTCATGAACGACATCGCAGACAGGCTTCAACGTCATTGCCAACTTTCCAGAGGGGATATCAGTCATGAAGTCATTCGCCGTCAAACAGATCATGCTCGGGCTCGCGGTCACCGCCCTGGTGGCCGGCGGCATGCCGCTCGCGGTCGCGCAGGATGCCGCGAGCGCGCCCGCGGCCGAGGCCGCCCAGCCCGGCGTGGCGAGCAGCGCGAAGCCGACCAAGGCCGAGCGTAAAGCGGCGCGCAAGCAGGCGCGCGCGAAGAAGAATGCCGAGTTGAAGAAGCTCGAGGACGCGGGCTATCAGCCGTCCAGGAACGACCCGAACTATCCGAACGATCTGCAGAAAGCGCAGAAGAAGGCGGGCATCGGAACGGGCGCGAGCCAGTAACCGTGCGACAGCCGCGTAGTGCCGACCGGGCTCGCGCGGCTGTTTTCAATTAACGAAGCAGACTGTCTGGACAACACGGACAGCGTCCCGTGAATTTCCGCCAATGAGCGATCGCGGCGTTAGCTCGTTGCGCTGCCGCTCGACGCATGTGAGCCGCGCGGATTCACCGTCCGCCGAGCGTCTCGACCAGCATGTCGACGAACGCCTTCACTCGCGCCGTCATCTGCAACTGCTGCGGATACACCGCATAAATGTCCGCGCCCGGCGTTCGATAGTCGGGCAGCACGTGAACGAGCCGGCCATCGGCGAGATACTCCGCGATGTCCCACTCGGCGCGCATCAGAATGCCGTGGCCATCCAGCGCCCACTTCACCGCGATCTCGCCGTCATTGGTGGTGAGGTTGCCGCGCACCCTCACGGTCTCAGTCTTTTGCGTCGCGCCGCGTCCGCTCGTCAGACGCCATAGCCCGTAGCCGTCGTCGCCCTGACGAATGCCGATGCAGTTGTGTTGCGATAACTCAGCGGGGCCGCGCGGCGCGCGCCGCTTCGCGAGATAGGCGGGCGACGCGCACAGCAGGCGCCGGTTCGGCGCGACCCGGCGGGCGATCACGCGCGCATCCGGCGGTTCGCCGAAGCGCACGCACACGTCGAAGGCGTCGTCGCTGAGCGGCGGCGGGTCGACGGAAAGCTGCAACTGCACGTCCACTTCGGGAAAGCGCCGCACGAACCGCGAGATCAGCGGGGCCACGTGGCTGCGGCCGAAACCGAGCGTCGCATTCACGCGCAACAGACCTTTCGGCGCGGCTTGCGAGCCGCCGAGCAACTGCGCGAGGTCGTCCATTTCGCTCAGGATGCGCCGCGCGCGCGTCAGATAAAGCTCGCCTTCGGGCGTGAGGCTCATGCGCCGGGTCGTGCGGTTGACGAGCGAAACGCCCGCGCGCGATTCCATCTGCGCGAGATGCTTGCTCACGGCCGCCGTGCTCAGGCCGAGTTCACGCGCGGCGGCGGTCAGGCTGCCGCTTGCGGCCAGCGTGGAGAAGAAGGCGAGGTCGTCGGGTTGTATCGATGAGGTCATTGGATCAGCGCAAACTGCGGACGTATCGTTAACTTCAGGTTAAGGATGCTTTGAGTCTAGCAACGTTTCCGCGAGCCGTGCGCGTCTTACGATGCGAGCCATACCTTCAACATCAAGGAGACGCCAGTGAAGACCTACCGCATCGCAACCATCCCCGGCGACGGCATCGGCAAGGAAGTCGTGCCCGCCGGTCAACGGGTTCTCGAAGCCATCGCCGCGCGCCACGACGCCTTCCGCTTCGAATTCGAGAACTTCGAGTGGGGCGGCGACTACTACCGCGAGCATGGCGTGATGATGCCGGCCGACGGACTGGACGCGATCCGCGACAAGGACGCGATTCTGTTCGGCTCGGCGGGCGACCCGCATATTCCCGATCACGTGACCTTGTGGGGCTTGCGCCTGAAGATCTGCCAGGGCTTCGATCAGTATGCGAACGTGCGGCCCACGCGCATCCTGCCCGGCATCGACGCGCCGTTGAAACGCTGCGCGCCGAAGGATCTCGACTGGGTGATCGTGCGCGAGAACTCGGAAGGCGAGTATTCCGGCGTAGGCGGGCGCGCGCATCAGGGGCATCCGCTCGAAGTCGCCACCGACGTTTCGATGATGACGCGCGCCGGTGTCGAACGCATTCTGCGTTTCGCGTTCCGGCTCGCGCAGTCGCGCCCGCGCAAGCTGCTGACGGTGATCACGAAGAGCAATGCGCAGCGTCACGCCATGGTGATGTGGGACGAGATCGCGTTGCAGGTCTCGAAGGAGTTTCCCGACGTGCGCTGGGACAAGGAACTCGTCGACGCCGCGACCGCGCGCATGGTCAACCGGCCGGCGACGCTCGATACGATCGTCGCCACCAATCTTCACGCGGACATTCTCAGCGACCTGGCTGCGGCGCTGGCCGGCAGCCTCGGCATCGCGCCGACGGCGAATCTCGATCCCGAGCGCCGCTATCCGTCGATGTTCGAGCCGATTCACGGCTCCGCGTTCGACATCATGGGCAAGGGTCTCGCCAATCCGGTCGGCACCTTCTGGTCGGTGGTGATGATGCTCGATCATCTCGGCGAGACGCACGCCGCGCGCCAGTTGATGGACGCGATCGAACGCATCACGGCGAACCCCGCGCTGCATACCGGCGACCTCGGCGGCAGCGCCACCACCGCGCAGGTGACCGATGCGGTCTGCGACCTCCTCGCGGCGACTCTCGCGGCGGAATCGGCCGCGATCTGAGTTATTCGCCGATCTGAGTTATTCGTTATTCGCGCTCGCTCGGCCTTCGAGCGAGCGACGCATTCATCACATAAGAACATAACGCCCGGACGCGCGCGTCACGGGCGAATTCGACACAGCGGAGACAGGCATGTCCAATGAATTGCAAGCCCGTGTGGTGCGCAAGCTGACGTGGCGCATTTTGCCCTTCGTCATCCTGCTTTACTTCGTGAGCTTTCTCGATCGCGTGAATGTGGGTTTCGCGGCGCTCACGATGAACAAGGATCTCGGCCTCTCGCCGACGATGTTCGGGCTCGGCGGCGGCATCTTCTTTCTCGGCTACTTTCTGTGCGAGGTGCCGTCGAATCTCATCCTGAACAAAGTCGGCGCGCGCGTCTGGATCGCGCGCGTGATGGTGACGTGGGGGCTCGTGTCGGCGGCTTCGGCGTTCGTCGTCGGGCCGAATTCGTTCTACGTGTTGCGCTTTTTGCTGGGCGTGGCCGAAGCCGGTTTCTTTCCGGGCATCATCCTCTATCTCAGCCAGTGGTTTCCCGCGCGCCAGCGCGCGGTGGCCGCCGCCGCGTTCATGGCGGCCGCGCCGTTGTCGACCGCGATCGGCTCGCCCATTTCCGGCGCGATCATGCAGATGCCCGCGTTGTTCGGCTTGAAGGACTGGCAATGGCTCTTCATCATCGAGGCGATTCCGGCGGTGGTGCTCGGCTTCGTGGTGCTCAAGGCGCTCACGGATTCACCCGAAAAAGCGACGTGGCTCGCCGCCGACGAGAAAACCTGGCTCGTCACGACCTTGCGCGAGGAGCGCATGGGACGCGAGTCGCAGGCAGGACATGCGTCGGGCGCGCTCGCGGCATTGCGCGACCCGCGCGTGTGGGTCATGGCGATGATCTACTTCGGCACGTCCGCGGGGCTCTACACGCTCGGCTTATGGGCGCCGCTGATCATTCGCCAGTTCGGTTTCAGCGCGCTCGGCACCGGCGCGTTGAACGCGATTCCGAGCGTGCTCGCGGTGATCGGCATGGTGATGTGGGCGCGTCATTCGGACCGCAGCGGCGAGCGCACCTGGCACGTCGTGATTCCCTGCGTGGTGGCGGGCGCGGGGCTCGCGTGGGCCGGCGTCGCGGATAGCGTCGTGGCGGTGGTGGCGGCGCTGATCGCGGTGAACGTGGGCATCAGCGCGGCCAAGGCGCCGCTGTGGGCGATGCCGAGCACCTTTCTGTCGGGCGCGGGCGCGGCGGCCGGCATCGCCATGATCAACTCGATCGGCAATCTCGGCGGCTTCGTCGGCCCGTTCGCGATCGGCTGGCTGAAAAGCGTGACCGGAGGATACGCCGCCGGGCTTTACGTGGTGGCGGCGAGTCTCGCGGTGTCGGCTTTCCTCGCCCTGGCTATCGGACGACGCGGCTATCGGACGGCGGCCGCGCCGCAATGATCGGCGCGGCTGTCATGCGAAACAGGTGACAGCCCGCCTCAGCCTGTCTTAATCGTCACCCCAGCCGTGGCGCTCGCGCCATTCGCGCTCGTGTTCCTCGTGGCGGCGCCAACGCCGCTCACGCCGCTCCTGATGCTCGCGCCATTCGCGCGCACGCCAGTCGTCATCATAGCCGTAGCCATAGCCGACGACCGGCGCGGGCGCATACACCACCGGCGGCGGCTCGACATACGCCGGCTGCGCGGGGACGAAAACCGGCCCCGGAATGCCGATGCCGATGCCGACATCCACATGTGCGGACGCCATCGGCGACGCCAGCGCGAAAGCCACCCCTACCGCCGTGCCGACCATCACTGAAAATAAATTCTTGCGCATTGTTTGTTTTCGCCGCATGGATGAAGCGATGACAGTGGAGATGGAACGCAGTGTAGGCAGTGCCGCGATTTGCAGGTGCAAGGGGGATGCGAGATCGGTAACACCGCGTAACGGCGTGCGGGCTTAAGGTTCTCGTAATGATTTCCGTGCATGGCGACCGGCCCGCTTGCCGGTTTACCCTGGCATGCGGTTTCGCGGGAGCGCCGCCGACGCCCGGCAAACGCACCCGGTCAAACCCTCGAAGCGCGGTTTTTTTTCATCCCGGCGGCCTACACTTGCTCTCGCGCGACATGCCGGGCCGAGCCCGTCGATAGCCGTCAAACCCTTGCCCCGCAAGGCTTACGCCTTTGGTCGGCGGGGCGCGCGCGGCGGGGGTGTCGTATTTCCTCATGTGGTTGTCGCAAATAGTCGGCTAGCCGTACTTTTTTCTGGCAACTATGTATGCACAGCGCGGACGGACGTCCGCCACGCAAGGAGAACATTCAATGAATTCCCCGAAGGTCGTGGTCGAAGGGCTGTGCAAGGTGTTCGGCACCAACCCGAAGCAGGCGATCGGCATGCTGGCAGGCGGTGCGACGAAAGAGGAAGTGTTCGCGCGCACCGGTCAGATCGTCGGTGTCCACAATGTGTCGTTCGAAGTCAAGGAAGGCGAGATCTTCGTGCTGATGGGCCTGTCGGGCTCCGGCAAATCGACGCTGATTCGCCTGATCAATCGGCTGGTGGAGCCCACTGCCGGCAAGGTGCTGATCGACGGTCGCGACGTGGCCAGCGTGCCGCGCTCGGAATTGACGGCGCTGCGCCGCAAGGACATGAGCATGGTGTTTCAGTCCTTCGCGCTGATGCCGCAGCGCACCGTGCTGTCCAACGCGGCGTTCGGCCTGGAAGTGGCGGGCATCGGCCGCAAGGAACGCGAGAAGCGCGCGATGACGGTGCTCGAACAGGTCGGCCTCGCGCCGTTCGCCGCGAAGCTGCCGGCGCAGCTCTCGGGCGGCATGCAGCAGCGCGTGGGTCTCGCGCGGGCGCTGGCGGTCAACCCCTCGCTGATGATCATGGACGAGGCGTTCTCCGCGCTCGATCCGCTCAAGCGCAAGGAAATGCAGAACGTGCTGCTCGATCTGCAGCGCGAGCAGCAGCGCACCATTCTGTTCGTCTCGCACGATCTGGAAGAGGCCATGCGCATCGGCACGCGCATCGCGATCATGGAAGGCGGCAAGGTGGTGCAGGTCGGCACGCCGCAGCAAATCATCACGAACCCCGCCGACGATTACGTGCGGGCGTTCTTCGAAGGCATCGACACGAGCCGCTATCTGACCGCCGGCGATCTGATGCAAACCGACGCCGTGCCGCTAATGCATTCGCACGCGACGCAGATCGACGCGTCGAGCGTGGCCGCGACGCTCAACGGCAGCGGCGACTACGCGTTCGTGCTCGACGGCGAGCGCAAGATTCGCGGCTTCGTGTGCCGCGATGCGATGGGCAGCGCGTCGCCGCAGCTCAACCCCATCGAGTGCATCCGCCGCACCACGCCGCTCGACGACGTCGTCGAACGGGTGGTGGCGAGCCGCGCGCCGCTGCCGGTCGTCGAAGCCGACGGCTCCTACTGCGGTTCCGTCAACAAGACGAACGTGCTGAACGTTCTCACGCGCCATCGGAGTTCCCATGTCTGAAGTCATTCCACTCGGCGCCTGGGTCGACCACGGCGTTCACTATCTGCTCGACCACGACGCAAAAACCTTCGACGCGATCGGCAAGGCGATCGAGAGCTTCGCCGCGTTGATCGAGCACGGCTTGCAAGCCGTCCCCATGTGGGCGCTGATGGCGTTCTTCGTCGGCATCGGTTTGTGGCGGGTGGGCTGGCGCTTCGCACTCTTCACGCTGCTCGCGATGCTGCTGATCTACGCCACCGGCTTCTGGGATCAGATGGTGATCACGCTCGGGCTTACGCTGTCGTCGACCTTGATCAGCCTGTTGCTCGGCGTGCCGCTCGGCATCTGGACCGCGAAGAGCCGCTACGTCGAGATGACGGTGCGCCCGGTGCTCGATCTGATGCAGACCATGCCCGCGTTCGTCTACCTGATTCCGGCCGCGATGCTGTTCGGTCTGGGCCGCGTGCCGGGCATTCTCTCGACGGTGATCTTCGCGATGCCGCCGGCGGTGCGTCTCACGTCGCTCGGCATCAAGCACGTGAACCGCGAAATCGTGGAAGCGGGGCAGGCTTTCGGCTGCACGCCCTGGCAATTGCTCTACAAGGTGCAGTTTCCGAACGCGCTGCCCTCGATCATGACCGGCGTGAACCAGACCATCATGATGGCGCTCTCGATGGTGATCATCGCGTCGATGGTGGGCGCGGGCGGTCTCGGCAACGACGTGCTGGCGAGTATTCAGCGGCTCGACATCGGACTCGGCTTCGAAAGCGGCCTCTCGGTGGTGATGCTGGCGATCATTCTCGACCGCATCACGGAAAGCTTCGGCCGTTCGCCGGGCATGACGCGCGCGCCGCTGCTCTCCGGCTTGCGCAGCCTGATGAAGGTGCGCCGCGCGCCCGCGGCGCAGCACGGCTGAGCCGCCGATGAAGCGCGACGCGATTGCCGCCCCTGTAGAGACGCCGGCCGACTCGCCGTTGTCGAAACTCGCGCACTTCGGCTTCCTGACGCTGCCGAATTTTTCGATGATCGCGTTCACGAGCGCGGTCGAAGTGCTGCGCATGGCCAACTACGTGGGCCGCGCGCAGCGCTACACGTGGTCGGTGATCACGCCGGACGGCGAACCGGCGCGGGCCAGCAACGGCATCACGGTGAAGCCCACCACCACGCTGGCCGAGGCCGGCATGCCGGACGTGCTGATCGTCTGCGCCGGCTGGCACGTGCGCGATTACGTGGACGAGACGGTGATCGCGCTGCTGCGCGACGTGGCCGCGCAGGGCATTCCGCTCGGCGGCATCTGCACCGGGCCGTATGCGCTGCTCGCGGCGGGGCTGCTCGACGGTTATCGCTGCACCGTGCATTGGGAGGACATGTCGCCGTTGCACAAGAGCTACCCGCACGTGCGTTTCGCCGACGAACTGTTCGTGATCGACCGTGACCGGATGACCTGCACCGGCGGCACCGCGCCGCTCGATCTGCTGCTGAACCTGGTCGGCATGCGCCTCGGGCATTCGATCGCCGCGCAGGTGTCCGAGCAGTTCATCGTCGAGCGGATTCGCGGCTCGACCGATTATCAGCACATTCCGGTCGACGCGCGGGTCGGTTTCTCGCGCGCGGAACTGATCGAAGTGGTGCGGCTCATGGAAGCGAATATCGAGGAGCCGCTCTCGCTCGACGAACTCGCGCGGCTCGTGCATCTGTCGCAACGGCATTTGCAGCGCATGTTCAAGATGTTCCTGAGCGCGTCGCCCACGCACTATTACCTGACGCTGCGTTTGCGGCGCGCGCGTGAACTGCTGCGCAACACGGATGCGTCGATCGCGCGCGTGACCGCCGTGTGCGGGTTCCATTCGCCGTGTCATTTCAGCAAGGCGTATCGCGCGCAGTTCGGTCATGCGCCGAGCGTCGAGCGGCGTTTGTCCGCCTGAGCGCCTGAGCGCCTGAGCGCCCGAACTTCTGAGGCAGGCAACGCAATACCACCCACGCAAGCAAACCAGTCGAGTATCAACCACCCTGAGGGAACGCCATGAAACATGTATGGGCCGCGTCGCTGTGCGCGCTGTCGATGTCGTCTGTCTTTGCCGCGGACCCCGCTAGTTGCCGCGCCGTGCGATTCGCCGACGTCGGCTGGACCGATATCGCGGCGACCACCGGCCTCGCCTCGACGGTGCTCGAAGGGCTCGGCTACAAGCCGACCAAGACGATCGCCTCGGTGCCGATCACGTTCGCCGGCGTGAAGAGCAAGCAGATCGACGTGTTCCTTGGCTACTGGTCGCCGACCATGGACCCGATGATCGATCCGTTCAAGAAGGCCGGCCAGCTCAGCGTCCTGCCCACGCCGAACCTGACCGGCGCGAAATACACGCTGGCCGTGCCGGACTACGCGTATCAGGCGGGCATCAAGACCTTCGCCGACATCGCGAAGAACTACGACAAGCTCGACGGCAAGATCTACGGCATCGAGCCGGGCAACGACGGCAATGCGCTGATCAAGAAGATGATCGACAGCAATCAGTACGGGCTCGGCAAGTTCAAGCTGGTGGAGTCGAGCGAGGCGGGCATGCTGGTCGAGGTGAACCGCTCGATTCGCGACAAGAAGCCGATCGTATTTCTCGGCTGGGAACCGCATCCGATGAACGTGCAGATGAAGATCGATTATCTGTCCGGCGGCGACGACGTGTTCGGCCCGAACTACGGCGAAGCGAAGGTATTGACGGTCACGCCGAGCGATTACGCGACGCGCTGCCCGAACGTCGCGAAGCTGGTGGCGAACCTGCACTTCACGACCGATATCGAGAACCACGTGATGCTGCCGATCATGAACAAGACCGATCCGAACAAGGCCGCACGCGAGTGGCTGAAGGCGAATCCGTCCGTGCTCGATCAATGGCTCGCGGGGGTGAAGACGTTCGACGGCAAGGACGGCCTGCCGGCGGTGAAGGCGTTCGTGGCGGGGAAGTGATGCCGGGCTAGCCGCGGCATGCGCGGCTGTCGCTTCTTGTGTGACGGCCGCGCATGCCCGGTTCCTGACAGGTTCAAGCAGGTTCAAGCAGGTTCAAGCAGGTTCAAGCAGGTTCAAGCAGGTTCAAGCCGGCTCAGATCGCCTGAGCCCGCCCCGGAAAAGTTTCGTCATACCCCGAGCCGTCTTCCACTTGCGCGGCGGTGCCGCGCTGCTCGCGGTACATCATCGGCGGCAAGCCGAATTGCTTGCGGAATTCGCGGCCCAGATGCGATGCATCGGAAAAGCCGCAACTCGATGCAATGTCCGCCACGGTCTTATCCGAACTCGTCAGCAGCCACGCGGCGGTGCGCAAGCGCACCTGCTTCGCGTAGGCTTGCGGCGCCTTGCCGGTCTGCGCCTTGAAGAGCCGTTCCAACTGACGCGGCGAAAGATCGAGCTTGCCCGCCAGTTCATCGAGCGACAGCGAACGCCCCACGTGCTGCTCCATCAGCAGAATCGCGCGCTTCACCTTGGGATGCGCGGCGGGCGCGAGTCCGGGCGGGTGCGGCTGCGGCGCGTTGCCTTTCTGCATGTCGTCCACCAGCAGAATGCGCAGCGCCTTCTGCACGGTGGCGGTTTCGAAGTGACGCAGCAAGATCGCCGCGGCCACGTCGATCGATGCGCGCCCGCCCGAGCAGGTAATGCGACGGCGGTCGATCACGAAGAGGCGGTCGGCCACCAGCGCTTCTTCGTTCACCGACGGAAAGCGCTCGATGAAATCCCAGTAGTGAAACCAGCTCACGCAAATGCGATGGCCTTCCAGCACGCCCGCGCGCATCAGCGAAAACACGCCGGTGCACATGCCGACGAGCGTCGCGTCGGTGGCGGCGGCGCGGCGGATGAACGCGAGCGTCGCCTCGTTGGCGGCGGGACCGGAATGCAACAGGCCGCCGACCACGACCACGTAATCGAACCGCTCGGCGTTGTCGAAGGTTTCCCACGGCGTGATCTGGATGCCGCAACTCGCGCGCACCGGAGCGAGGGTTTCCCCTATCACGCTCCACGAACAGCGTACGGGCTTGCTGAAGTCGCCTTCATCCGCGGACAGGCGCAGCAGGTCGACGAACCCCGAGAACGCCGTCAGCGTGAAATTCGGCAGCAGGATGATGCCGAAGCGGATGCGCTGTTTCGAGGTGCCGTCGATCGATTGAAGGGGAAGCGGTTCAGCGGAATTCATGCATGCAGCCGGCAAGAGAAAAGGTTGAATCAAGCATAGCACCGGGGAAACAAGGCGCTTCATCGGGCCGCTTCATTTGCGCCACCGAAGCGGTGCCCCAGCATCGCCAGCGACGGGCGCGACGCCTGTCGCAAATGCGTCAGAAGTCATCGCAAATGCGCCGCGGCGCTTTGCGGGCGGCCCGCTTGACGCCACTATCCCACTGTGATGCCGTTTTTATTCTATCGGTCCAAATTGACGTGCGGTGCAATAGGGGCTACTTCAGGCCGAACCCGGCCACCCATGCATCGCAACGCACAAGGCACGCCATGAACGTCAGCGTTTTCGATCTGTTCAAGATCGGTATCGGTCCTTCAAGCTCGCACACGGTCGGGCCGATGATCGCTGCCTGCCGCTTCGCCTCGCATATCGAGGACGCCAACCTGCTCGGCTTCGTGCGCCGCGTGAAGGTCGAACTGTTCGGCTCGCTCGGAGCGACCGGCAAGGGGCACGGCACGGACAAGGCGGTGCTGCTCGGGCTCGAAGGCAATCTGCCCGATCTGATCGACCCGGACCAGATCGAGCCGCGCTTGCAGGCGATCCGCGAAACGAAGCAACTGACGCTGCTCGGCAAGCATCCCATCAAGTTCGACGAGCGCGAGCATCTCGGCTTCTTTCGCAAGCTGATGCCCGGCGCGCCGGGTTCGAGCATCGTGCATCCGAACGGCATGCGGTTTCAGGCATTCGACGAAAACGGCCAGTTGCTGGTGGAGAAGGAGTATTACTCGATCGGCGGCGGCTTCGTGGTGAATCGCGAGGGCGATCGCGTGAACGGCTTGCGCGCCGGCGCTCAGGTGCCGCATCCGTTTCGCACCGGCGACGATCTGATGCGCGTATGCCGCGAAACCGGCTTGTCGATCGCCGAGGTGACGCTGCGCAACGAATGCGCGTCGCGTCCCGAACAGGAAGTGCGCGACGGCCTGCTCGCGATCTGGCGCGTGATGGCGGCGTGCGTCGAGCGCGGCTGCAAGGTGCGCGGCGAGTTGCCCGGCCCGATGCACGTGAAGCGCCGCGCCGCCGATCTGAGCGCGCAATTGCGCTCGCGTTCCGAGGAGTCGCTGCGCGATCCGCTCTCGATGCTCGACTGGGTCAACCTCTACGCGATGGCCGTCAACGAGGAAAACGCCGCAGGCGGGCGCGTGGTCACCGCGCCGACCAACGGCGCGGCCGGCGTGATTCCCGCCGTGCTGCATTACTACGTGAAGTTCATGCACGCGTCGAACGACGAAGGCATCGTCACGTTTTTGCTGACGGCCGCCGCGATCGGCATCATCTACAAGGAAACCGCGTCGATCTCCGGCGCGGAAGTGGGCTGCCAGGGCGAGGTGGGCGTCGCCTGCTCGATGGCCGCGGCGGCGCTCGCCGCCGTCATGGGCGGCACGCCGACGCAAGTCGAGAACGCCGCCGAAATCGGCATGGAACACAACCTCGGCATGACCTGCGATCCGGTCGGCGGGCTCGTGCAGATTCCCTGCATCGAACGCAATGCAATGGGCGCGATCAAGGCGCTGAACGCCGCGCGCATGGCGATGAAGGGCGACGGCCAGCACTACGTGTCGCTCGACAACGTGATCAAGACGATGCGCGAAACCGGCGCTGACATGAAGACGAAATACAAGGAGACGTCGCGCGGCGGTCTCGCCGTGAACGTCATCGAGTGTTGAACCCGCTACGACGTATCGAGCATTAGTACCGACAGCACCAACAAGGATCAATGATGAGCCGCTATTCGATATTCAGCCTGTTGCGCAACGGAATGTCGTATCACGAGAACTGGGAGCGACAGTGGAAGAGCCCGGAGCCCAGGCGTGAGTACGACGTCGTGATCGTCGGCGGCGGCGGGCACGGTCTCGCCACCGCCTATTACCTCGCGAAGGAGCATGGCGTGCGCAATATCGCCGTGCTGGAGAAGGGCTGGATCGGCGGCGGCAATACGGCGCGCAATACGACCATCGTGCGCTCGAATTATCTGTGGGACGAGTCGGCCGCGCTCTACGAGAAAGCAATGAAGCTGTGGGAAGGGCTTTCGCAGGACCTCAACTACAACGTGATGTTCAGCCAGCGCGGCGTGATGAATCTCGCCCACACGTTGCAGGACGTGCGCGACACCGAGCGCCGCGTGAATGCGAACCGGCTGAACGGCGTGGACGCCGAATTCCTCACCCCGGCGCAGATCAAGGAACTCGAACCGACCATCAACCTGAACAGCCGCTACCCGGTGCTCGGCGCGTCGATCCAGCGCCGCGGCGGCGTGGCCCGGCATGACGCGGTGGCGTGGGGTTTCGCGCGCGGCGCGGACCAGGCCGGCGTGGATATCGTGCAGAACTGCCAGGTCACGGGCATTCGCCGCGACGGCAGCCAGGTGACCGGCGTGGACACCACGAAGGGTTTCATCAAGGCGAAGAAGGTGGCGATCGTCGCGGCGGGCAATACGTCCACGCTCGCGGACATGGCCGGCGTGCGTTTGCCTTTGGAGAGCCATCCGTTGCAGGCGCTCGTGTCCGAGCCGATCAAGCCGGTGGTCAATACCGTGGTGATGTCGAACGCGGTGCACGCGTATATCAGCCAGTCCGACAAGGGCGATCTGGTGATCGGCGCGGGCGTCGATCAGTACACGGGCTTCGGTCAGCGCGGCAGTTTCCAGATCATCGAAGGCACGCTCGAGGCGATCGTCGAAATGTTCCCGGTGTTCTCGCGCGTGCGGATGAACCGCCAGTGGGGCGGCATCGTGGACGTGTCGCCGGATGCGTGCCCGATCATCAGCAAGACCGACGTGAAGGGGCTTTATTTCAATTGCGGCTGGGGAACGGGCGGCTTCAAGGCGACGCCGGGCTCCGGTTGGGCTTACGCGTACACCATCGCGAAGGACGAGCCGCATCCGCTGAACGCGCCGTTCTCGCTGGAGCGTTTCTATACCGGCCACCTGATCGATGAGCACGGCGCAGCCGCCGTGGCCCACTAATCGCACACGAGGAGAAAGGAACATGCTGCTGATCGAATGCCCGTGGTGCGGGCCACGCGCCGAAACCGAATTTTCCTGCGGCGGCGAGGCGGACATCGCCCGCCCGCTCGACACCGACAAACTCACCGATAAGGAATGGGGCGACTACCTGTTCATGCGCAAGAATCCGCGCGGCGTGCATCACGAGCAATGGCTGCACGCGCAAGGCTGCCGCCGCTGGTTCAAGGCGCAGCGCGACACCGTGAGCTACGAGATTCAAGGCTACGAGACGTTCGAGCGTCCGCTGCTCACGATGGGCGGCAACGAGGGTCAAGCAAACGAGGGTAAGGCATCATGAGCCAGAAAGACCGACTGCCGAGCGGCGGGCGCATCAACCGCGCGATCGTGTTGAGCTTCACGTTCAACGGCCGCAAGTATCAGGGCTATCAGGGCGACACGCTGGCTTCGGCCTTGCTCGCGAACGGCGTGCATTTCGTCGCGCGTAGCTGGAAATATCACCGGCCGCGCGGCATCGTCACGGCGGGCGTGGAAGAGCCGAATGCGATCGTGCAACTCGAAACCGGCGCCTACACCGTGCCGAATGCGCGCGCCACCGAGGTGGAGTTGTATCAGGGGCTCGTCGCCACCAGCGTGAACGCGAAGCCGAGCATCGAGAAAGACCGCATGGCGGTCAATCAGAAGATCGCGCGCTTCATTCCGGCGGGCTTCTACTACAAGACCTTCATGTGGCCGCGCAAGTTCTGGCCGAAGTACGAAGAAGTGATTCGCGACGCGGCCGGTCTCGGCAAGGCGCCCGAGCACACCGACGCCGACCGCTACGACAAGTGCTTTGCGCATTGCGACGTGCTGGTGGTCGGCGGCGGCCCGACCGGCCTCGCGGCCGCGCACGCGGCGGCGCTGTCCGGCGCGCGCGTGACCCTGGTCGACGATCAGCCGGAACTCGGCGGCTCGCTGCTGTCGTGCCGCACGGATATCGACGGCAAGCCCGCGTTGCAATGGGTGCATAAGATCGAGGACGAACTGCGGCAAATGCCCGACGTGAAAATCCTCTGCCGCAGCACCGCATTCGGCTATCAGGACCACAATCTGGTCACGGTCACGCAGCGGCTCACCGAGCATCTGCCGGTGTCGCAACGCAAGGGCACGCGCGAACTGATGTGGAAGATCCGCGCGAAACGCGTGATTCTCGCGACCGGCGCGCATGAACGGCCGATCGTATTCGGCAACAACGATCTGCCGGGCGTGATGCTGGCTTCGGCGGTGTCCACGTATCTGCATCGCTATGCGGTGCTGCCGGGGCGCAACGCGGTGGTGTTCACCAACAACGACGACGGCTATCAATGCGCGCTCGACCTGAAGACGGCCGGCGCGCAGGTGACGGTGGTCGATCCGCGCGCGGGCGAATCGAAGGGCACGCTGCCGGCGCTCGCGCGGCGCTATGGCGTGAAGGTGATGAACGGCGTGGCGATCACGGCGGCGCACGGCAAGCTGCGCGTCGACTCGGTGGAGGTCGCGTCGTATTCGAACGGCCAGGTCGGCGCGAAGCAGGGCGAACTCGCTTGCGATCTGCTGGCGATGTCCGGCGGCTGGAGCCCGGTGCTGCATCTGTTCGCGCAGTCGGGCGGCAAGGCGCACTGGCATGACGAAAAAGCCTGCTTCGTGCCGGGCAAGGCGATGCAGCCGGAAACGAGCGTCGGCGCTTGCGCGGGCGACTTCACGCTGGGTCAAGGCATCCGTGTCGCGATGGATGCGGGCGTCGAGGCGGCGCGCGCCGCCGGTCATATCGTCGCGCGGCCGAATCCGGTGCAAGTCGCCGACATCGCGGAAGCGAAGATGCAGCCGCTGTGGCTCGTCGGCGGACGCGAACTCGCCACGCGTGGGCCGAAGCAGTTCGTCGATTTCCAGAACGACGTGTCGGCGGCCGATATTTTCCTCGCGGCGCGCGAGGGTTTCGAATCGGTCGAGCACGTGAAGCGCTACACGGCGATGGGCTTCGGCACCGATCAGGGCAAGCTCGGCAACATCAACGGCATGGCGATTCTCGCGCAGGCGCTCGGCAAGACGATTCCCGAGACCGGCACGACGACGTTCCGGCCCAACTACACGCCGGTCACGTTCGGCACGTTCGCGGGCCGCGAGTTGGGCGAGTTTCTCGATCCGGTGCGCAAGACCGCGGTGCACGAATGGCATGTGCAAAACGGCGCGGCGTTCGAGGACGTCGGCAACTGGAAGCGTCCCTGGTACTACCCGAAAGCCGGCGAGGACATGCACGCGGCGGTGGCGCGCGAGTCGCTCGCGGTGCGCACGAGCGTCGGTATTCTCGACGCCTCGACGCTCGGCAAGATCGACATTCAGGGCCCCGATTCGGCGAAGCTGCTGAACTGGGTCTATACGAATCCGTGGAGCAAGCTGGAAGTCGGCAAGTGCCGCTACGGCCTGATGCTCGACGAGAACGGCATGATCTTCGACGACGGCGTGACGGTGCGCCTCGCCGATCAGCATTACATGATGACCACCACGACGGGCGGCGCCGCGCGTGTGCTCACGTGGCTCGAACGCTGGCTGCAAACCGAATGGCCCGACATGCGCGTGCGGCTCGCGTCGGTCACGGACCACTGGGCCACTTTCGCGGTGGTCGGTCCGAACAGCCGCAAGGTCTTGCAGAAGGTGTGCCGCGACATCGACTTAGCGAACGCCGCGTTCCCGTTCATGAGCTATCGCGAAGGCACGATCGCGGGCGCGGCGTCGCGCGTGATGCGGATCAGCTTCTCCGGCGAACTCGCTTATGAGGTGAACGTGCCGGCCAACGTCGGGCGCGCGGTGTGGGAAGCGCTGATGGCCGCGGGCGCGGAGTTCGACATCACGCCCTACGGCACGGAAACCATGCACGTGCTGCGCGCGGAGAAGGGCTATATCATCGTCGGCCAGGATACGGACGGCTCGATGACGCCCTACGATCTCGGCATGGGCGGGCTCGTCGCGAAGTCGAAGGACTTTCTCGGCAAGCGTTCGCTCACGCGCTCCGATACGGCGAAGACGGGGCGCAAGCAACTGGTGGGATTGCTCGCGGACGATCCGTCGTTCGTGATTCCCGAGGGCTCGCAGATCGTCGCCGGCCCATTCCAGGGCGACACCGCGCCGATGCTCGGCCACGTCACGTCGAGCTATTACAGCCCGATCCTGAAGCGCTCGATCGCGATGGCGGTCGTGAAGGGCGGTCTCGACAAGATCGGCGAAACCGTCACCATCCCGCTTTCCAGCGGCAGGCAGATTGCGGCCAAGGTCACCAGTTCGGTGTTCTACGACAGCGAAGGAGCACGTCAACATGTGGAATGAAACAGGAGGGACGGCGTCGGTGGTGGATCGCGCCGTCGGCAAGCAAACCGGCGTGTGGCAGGAGTCGCCGCTGGTCGGCACGGATGCGCTGCTGAAGAAGCATCAGGCCACGGCGTCCGCCGCGTTCCGGCTGAGCGAGCGGCCGTTTCTGGAACTGGTGAACGTGCGCGGCGATACGCGCGACGCGGCGTTTGTGCGTGCCGTGGAAAGCGTGCTCGGCTGCCGGCCGCCGGAGAAGGCGAACACGATGGCGCGCGGCAACGGCTACGACCTGTTGTGGCTCGGGCCGGACGAATGGCTGGCATGCTCGGCGACGGCGCACGACGCGTCGCGCACCGCGCCGCTGCAAGCGAAGCTCGGCGCCGCGTTTGCCGGCGTGTTTGCTTCGGCGGTGGATATCGGCAGCGGCTATACGGTGCTCGAAATCAGCGGCACGCGTGTGCGCGAGGTGCTCGCGCGCGGGTGCCCGCTCGACCTGCATCCCAAGCTGTTCGGTGAAGGACAGTGCGCGCAAAGCCATTATTTCAAGGCATCGATGACGCTGCTGCCCACCGGGCCGGATAGTTTCGATCTCGTCGTGCGCCGCAGCTTCGCGGACTACTTCGTCAAGATCATGCTCGACGCCGCCGAGCCGCTGATGTCGTGAGACGCGGCGAGCGGTGCTTGCCCGCACCGCTCGCGGCTTGCCTCGCGATCGACCGACATGACGTCGACACGTCTAGCCACCGCGCGCCTCACCGAGCGCGCGTTTCAACAGGGCGATGCGCACGCCGCGCTCGCGCTGCTCGAACAGAGCATCGAGTTGCGGCACCGGCGCATCGCGCTGATCCGCTATCTGCTCGCGCAGCAACTCGGCGCGCCGCTGCAGGCGCGGCATCACGACTACGTCGAGAAAATCGCCGCGCGCCTGAGCGCGGATGCGCTCGCGCGCATTGCCGGCGCGGCGCGGGCGCGGCTGCGGGCGTAACGCTTTCGCTCCGCGGTCGAGGAACGACGCCCCCGTTCCATTCCGATGACGCATTTCTTCTATGTGGCCGATTTATGTCGGCGTCTACTGAAAACACCGATCGGAACAGCCACGCGGCAGCCGCCGCATCAATGAGGGGATGACATGTCCACCGCTTTTCAGCCTCGCGCGAGCGCAGCCGCGCGACTCGAACGCCTGCCGTTTTCCGGTTATCACCGGACCATCTTCATCATCATCGCGATCGCGTTCTTCTTCGATTCCGTCGATCTCGGCACGATGACCTTCGTGCTCGGCTCGATCAAGACGGAGTTTCATCTGTCGACCGCGACGACGGGGTTGGTTGCGAGCGCGAGCTTCTTCGGCATGGTGGGCGGCGCGGCGATTGCCGGATTGCTCGCGGATCGTTTCGGACGACGGCCCGTGTTTCAGTGGAGCATGGTGTTGTGGGGGCTGGCGTCATACCTCTGCTCGACCGCGCAGAGCGTCGAGGCGCTGATCTTTTATCGCGTGCTGCTCGGCTTCGGCATGGGCATGGAGTTTCCGATTGCGCAAACGCTGCTGTCGGAGTTCGTGCCGGCTGCGTCGCGCGGACGTTTGATCGCGCTGATGGACGGCTTCTGGCCGCTCGGCTTCATCACGGCGGGCGTGGTGTCGTATTTCGTGTTGCCGACGCTAGGGTGGCGCACCGAGTTCGCGCTGCTCGCGATTCCGGCGGTATTCGTGCTGGTCGTGCGCCGCGTCGTGCCGGAATCGCCGCGCTGGCTCGAACATCGCGGACGCATCGCCGAGGCGGACAAAGTACTCGCGCAGATCGAAGTGAAAGTGATGAAGGCGGCGGGGCTGAGCCAGTTGCGCGCGCCCGTGATGCTCGCGGAGCCGGCAGTGGCGAAGGGGACGGGCGCATTCCGCGAGATCTGGAGCATCGCCTACCGGCGCCGCACGATCATGGTGTGGACGCTGTGGTTCTTCGCGTTGCTCGGATTCTACGGGCTGACCTCGTGGCTCGGCGCGTTGATGCAGCAGGCCGGTTTCGCGGTGACGAAGTCGGTGTTGTACACGGTGCTGATTTCGCTCGGCGGGATTCCGGGCTTTATTTGCGCGGCGTGGCTGGTCGAGCGGTGGGGACGCAAGCCGACCTGTATTGCTTCGCTCGCGGGCAGCGCGGTGATGGCGTATGTCTATGGACAGACCGCGTTGCATGCACAAACGCCGGCGCTGC
The DNA here is from genome assembly GCF_049177125.1 of Paraburkholderia sp. DD10. Taxonomy (NCBI): domain Bacteria; kingdom Pseudomonadati; phylum Pseudomonadota; class Betaproteobacteria; order Burkholderiales; family Burkholderiaceae; genus Paraburkholderia; species Paraburkholderia sp. DD10. The sequence goes on from NZ_CP185392.1 coordinate 1,399,660, forward strand.
TGATCTGCGCCGGGCTCGCGATGCAGTTCTTTCTGTTCGCGATGTGGGCGGTGCTTTACACCTATACGCCGGAGCTTTACGGCACGGGCGCGCGCGCTACCGGTTCGGGGTTTGCGTCCGCGATTGGGCGGGTGGGTTCGTTGATCGGGCCGTATGTGGTCGGCGTCGTGCTGCCGGTGTTCGGGCAAGGCGGCGTGTTTTCGCTCGGTGCGATGTGTTTTGTGATCGCGGCCGCGGCGGTGTGGGTACTGGGGATCGAGACGCGTGGGTTGGCGTTGGAGACGCTCGTGTCCGAAGCGGTGGAGACGGACGGGCAGGGGGTGTTGAGTCCGGTGCGGGAGTGAGGGTTGCAGGAGGCGGGTGTTAAAAAGGCCGCGACGTTGTCGCGGCCTTGGGGCTTTCTGGAATCGCCGGGTGGTTAGATTTTGTAAGGCACTCGAACGCCGGGTTCGTTCGCAGGAAAGTCCTTGACATTGCGCGATACCAGCAGCAAGGAATTCACCTGCGCCGACGCCCAAACAATCGCGTCGGGCAGACGGATGCGCTTCTGTTTGCGAATCTCAACCGCACGGTTTGCAATTGTGCTGTCCAGCGCAATCACGTCGAACGAGCCAAGCCATCCGCGAATCGAGGCTTCGTCTTCCGGGGTTGCCCCAACAAGAACTTCCATCCATGTGATGATGCTGATCGCTCGATACTCATAGCGCGCAAGCTCTTTCTTCGCTCCGCCGACGCCGCCGAGATAGTCGATCAGGATGTTTGTGTCGAAAAGAGCTTTTACCATTCCGAGCGCAATTCTCGCTGGTACTCAAGGCCATCGACTTTTCTGTTTTTCCACAGTCCGAAAACGTCATTTCCCAGCACGCGCTTATGCTGGGCGATATACGCCTCGATTGCGTCGCGAATAACCGCGGCGCGAGGGCGTTGCTCCGACTCTACGAGCAATGCCAGTTCTTCAACCTGCGAATCGGGCAGATCAATCAGAATCCGGCTCATTAATGCCTCCCTTTCGATATATACATATCATATATCAACCAGCGAGATTTTGCAGAGTCCTGCGTCGCCGGGTTCCCGTCAAACCGCCACCCCCTCCCGTTTCCGCGCCACCACCCCATTCGCCACGAAATACGGCGTCTCCACTCGCGCCAACGCTTCGCGGCCGCGAATCCGGTCCGCGATTTTCTCCGCGAGCATGATGGTCGGCGCGTTCAGATTGCCGGTGGTGATTTGCGGCATGATCGATGCATCGACCACGCGCAGCGCTTCCATGCCATGCACGCGCCCCTCGCTGTCGACCACGGCCATGTCGTCGTAACCCATCTTGCACGAACATGACGGATGAAACGCGGTTTCCGCACGCATCCGCACGAAGGCGTCGAGCTGTTCGTCGGTCGTCAAATCGGCGCCCGGATTCAGTTCGCGGCCGCGATAACGGTCGAGCGCCGGTTGCCGCATGATCTCGCGCGTGATGCGAATGCCGTCGCGGAACTCGCGCCAGTCGAGCGGATCGGCCATGTAGTTGAACAGGATGCCGGGATGCGCGGCCGGATCGCGTGACGTGAGCTTCACACGGCCACGGCTCGGCGAGCGCATCGAACCGACGTGCGCCTGGAAGCCGTGCATCCTGATCGCATTCGAACCGTTGTAGTTGATCGCCACCGGCAGAAAGTGATACTGCATGTTCGGCCACAAGTCGTCGTCGCGAGTGCGGATGAAGCCGCCCGCCTCGAACTGGTTGCTCGCGCCGATGCCCGTGCCGTTGAGCATCCATTCGAGTCCGATCGCCGGCTGATTCCACCATTGCAGCGCGGGATACAGCGACACCGGTTCCTTGCATTCGTACTGGATATACATCTCCAGATGGTCCTGCAGGTTTTCACCGACACCCGGCAGATCATGCACGAGCGGAACATCGAGTTCGCGCAGCCATGTAGAGCGGCCCACGCCCGAGCGCTGCAGTAATTGCGGCGACGCAATCGCGCCGCTGCACACCAGCACTTCGCGGCGCGCATGCGCATTCACCGCGTTCCCGTGATGCAGATACGCGACGCCGACCGCGCGCTTGCCCGAGAACAACACGCGATCGGTCATGGCATGCGTGACGATCGTCAGATTCGGCCGCGCCTTCGCGCGATCCAGATAGCCGCGCGCCGTGCTCGCACGCCGGCCATTCGCGGTGACGGTGCGATCCATCGGCCCGAAGCCTTCCTGCTGATAGCCGTTCAGATCGTCGGTGCGCGGAAAGCCCGCTTGCACGCCGGCCTCGACCATCGCGGCGAACAAAGGGTTATTGCCCGGCTTGCTCGTGGTCACATGCACGGGACCGTCGCCGCCGTGATACGCGTTCGCGCCGACATCGCGCGTTTCGGCCTTGCGGAAGTAGGGCAGGCAATCCAGATAAGTCCAGTTTTCCAGACCGGGACGCGTCGCCCAGCCGTCGTAATCGAGCGCATTGCCGCGTATGTAGCACATGCCGTTGATCAGCGACGACCCGCCGAGCCCCTTGCCGCGGCCGCATTCCATGCGACGGTTGTTCATGTGCGGCTCGGGGTCGGTCTCATACGCCCAGTTGTAGCGCCGCCCTTGCAGCGGATACGCGAGCGCGGCGGGCATCTGCGTGCGAAAGTCGAAACGGTAATCGGGGCCGCCTGCTTCGAGCAGCAGCACGGTCGCGTCCGCGTCCTCGGTCAGGCGCGAGGCGAGCACGTTGCCCGCCGAACCCGCGCCGACGATGATGTAGTCGTATTCGTTCGAAGCCATCTCCGCCACTCCTCAGAACACGGGTTGATACGGGCCGAGTTCGACCTGCACGGACTTGATGCGCGTGTAGTGCTCGAGCGTGGTGATGCCGTTCTCGCGGCCGACGCCCGATTGCTTGTAGCCGCCCACCGGCATTTCCGCGGGCGACTCGCCCCATGTGTTGATCCAGCAGATGCCGGCTTCCAGTTGATGAATCACGCGATGCGCGCGGGACAGGTTCTCCGTCACCACGCCGGCGGCGAGACCGTAAGCGGTCTTGTTCGCACGCGCGATTGCTTCGTCCTCTTCGTCGAACGCGAGGATGCTCATCACCGGGCCGAAGATTTCCTCGCGCACGATGCGCATGTCGTCATGGCACGCGGTAAACACTGTGGGCTCGACGTATTGGCCGTTGCCGAAATGCCCTTCGGAAATGCGCTTGCCGCCCGCCATCAATCGCGCGCCTTCCTGTACGCCGCTCTCGATGTAGCCGAGCACTTTCTGCAATTGGGCGGCGCTCACGAGTGGGCCGAAGTTGGTGTCAGCGTGGGTGGGCGCGCCCACGCGAATGCGTTTCACGCGTTCCAGCACGAGCGCTTCGAACTGTTCGAGCACGCCGCGTTGCACGAAAACCCGCGTGCCGTTGGTGCAGACCTGGCCGGAGCTGAAGAAGTTGGCGCTCATCGCGATGTCGGCGGCGCGTTCGAGATTGGCGTCGTCGAACACGAGCAGCGGCGACTTGCCGCCGAGTTCCATCGTCACTTCCTTCAGCGACGATGCGCCTGCCAGCGACATCACCTTCTTGCCGGTTTCGACGCCGCCCGTGAACGAAATCTTCTCGATGTCGGGATGCGCGGCTAGCATCGCGCCCACGCGTCCGTCGCCTTGCACGACGTTGAATACGCCCGCCGGCACGCCGGCTTCGGTGTAAATCTCAGCGAGCTTCAGCGCCGATAGCGGCGTGATTTCGCTCGGCTTGAAGATCATCGCATTGCCGGCCGCCAGCGCGGGCGCCGACTTCCAGCACGCGATCTGGATCGGGTAATTCCATGCGCCGATGCCCGCGCATACACCGAGCGGTTCGCGCCGCGTATAAACGAACGACGACGGGCGCAACGGAATCTGCTGTCCTTCGATCGCGCTGGCAAGGCCGGCGTAATACTCGATCACGTCCGCGCCGGTCACGATATCGACCGCCAGCGTCTCGGCAATCGGCTTGCCGGTGTCGCGCGTTTCGAGCGCGGCGAGCTCGTCATTGCGCTCGCGCAGAAGCTCGACCGCGCGGCGCAGAATGCGCGAGCGCTGCATCGCCGTGAGCGCGGCCCATTCACGCTGACCGTCGCGCGCGGATCGCACCGCGCGATCGACGTCGGCAGCCGTTGCCTGCTGCACCGTGGCGAGCGTTTCGCCGGTGGCGGGGTCGAACGTGTCGAAGGTTTCTCCGCCGGTTGCGTCGACGTGGGCGCCGCCGATATAAAGACGTTGCGTTGCGAATACCGCCATGACTTGCTCCTTTAAAAATGTCGCCGGCCTAGCTGCGTGCCTGCAAAACCAGATCGATGTATTCGTTCGCGAGGCGCAGCGCCGCCTTCGTATCGAACGGTTCGCCCGACAACGCGCCGCGCAGCCATAAGCCGTCGATCAACGCCGCCAGGCCGCTTGCCGCGCGCCGCGCCGCCGCACGCGGCAGCGCCTGCGAAAAATCCGCGTACAGGTTCGAATTCAGGCGCCGTGTGTTCACGTATTGCAGCCGCCGCAACTGCGGCTTGTGCATGCTTTCGGACCAGAAAGCGAGCCACGTTTTCATGACCGGACCGCTGGTCTGCTCGGCGTCGAAATTCGCGCCCACCACCGCGCGTAGTTTGGAGCGCGGATCGGCTTTCGCCGCGCGGCGCCGGCGCGATGTGGCTTGCCACAGATCGCGCAGCACATGGCGCATGGTGGCTTCGAGCAAGCCGTCCTTGTCGCCGAAATAGTGGCTGACGATGCCGGTGGAAGTACTCGCGCGCTGCGCGACCGAGGCGAGCGTCGCGCCGGCGAGACCGGTCTGGTCGATGGTGAGCAAGGTCGCGTCGATCAGTTGAGCGCGGCGGACTTCGCGCATTCCAAGTTTGGGCATGGTGCTGTTGGGGCGGGCTTCAGATGGCCAAGGGCGGCTAAACCCGGTCGCCGGCCGTGGATTCGATGGGCCATGTTAGGTTTTTTATATTGAACGGTCAATCAATAAAAACCGGGTTGCATCAGCGTGGACGGCGGTTGCGCCGCGCGTGTCGGTTCCGGCCAAACCCATGTCGCGTTCAGTACATGTCCGTGGCGCAGCGGGCGCTACGCTCGTTGAACGGCGTGTTGCAGACGGTCTCGCACGCCGCTCACAAGACATGGAGACAGACAATGAGCAGCAATCGCGGCGTCGTGTATCTGGGGCAGGGCAAGGTGGAAGTGCAGTCGATCGACTATCCGAAGATGGTCGATCCACGTGGCCGGGCGATCGGCCACGGCGTGATCCTCAAGGTGGTAAGCACGAATATTTGCGGCTCCGACCAGCATATGGTGCGCGGCCGGACGACCGCCGAGGTCGGCCTCGTGCTCGGTCACGAGATTACCGGCGAGGTGATCGAAATCGGCCGCGACGTCGAGACGCTGAGCATCGGCGATCTCGTTTCCGTGCCGTTCAACGTTGCCTGCGGACGCTGCCCGACCTGCAAGGCGCAGCACACCGGCGTGTGCCTGAACGTGAATCCGTCGCGCGCGGGCGGCGCGTATGGCTACGTCGACATGGGCGGCTGGATCGGCGGCCAGGCCGAATACGTGATGGTGCCGTACGCCGACTTCAATCTGCTGAAATTCCCCGACCGCGCGCAGGCGATGTCGAAAATCCGCGACCTCACGTGCCTTTCCGACATTCTGCCGACCGGCTATCACGGCGCGGTGATGGCGGGCGTGAAGCCCGGCGCCACCGTTTATATCGCGGGCGCGGGGCCGGTGGGCATGGCGGCGGCCGCGTCGGCGCGCCTGCTGGGCGCGGCCTGCACGATCGTCGGCGACATGAACGAGGCGCGCCTCGCGCATGCGCGCAAGATGGGCTTCGAGACGATCGACCTGTCCAAAGACGCCACGCTCGGCGAACAGATCGAACAGATTCTCGGCAAGCCGGAGGTGGACTGCGCGGTGGACTGTGTCGGCTTCGAGGCGCACGGCCACGGCAGCAGCGGCTCGCATGAGGAAGCGCCGGCCACGGTGCTCAATTCGCTGATGGAAATCACGCGGGCCGCGGGCGCGATCGGCATTCCGGGCCTGTACGTCACGGACGATCCGGGCGCCGCCGACGCCGCCGCGCGCAAGGGCAGTCTGAGCATCCGCTTCGGTCTCGGCTGGGCCAAGTCGCATTCGTTCCATACCGGGCAAACGCCGGTGATGAAGTACAACCACAATCTGATGCAGGCGATCTTGTGGGACCGCTTGCCGATCGCGGATATCGTCAACGTGACGGTGGTGTCGCTCGATCAGGCGCCCGATGGTTACCGGCAGTTCGACGGCGGCGCGCCGCGCAAGTTTGTGATCGACCCGCATGGGTTGTTGAAAGCGGCGTAAAGCAGCATCAGGCAACATAAAGCGGGCTGGCGGGATCGCATCGTTCGCGGTCCCGCTCGTCCAATTGCCGTGCGCAATCGCAGGCAATCGCAGACGGTATGAAGGCCGGCGCGTCCGTGCATGCAATGCCGGGAAATTGACGCGCGCGGATGCTTTCGCTGCGTCGCACTCATCCGTCGCTCTCTCCGAGCGCCAAGCACGCCACCTCTCACCAGCCCGAACTGTGCCCACGCGCCAGAATGTCGGGCGATCAACCGCTCACCTCTGCTATCCTTTCGCCGCGTGTCGCGCCGGATGGTCGCTCGCGCGCGACCTGTTCGGTTCAAAGCGCGCTATTCGTCAGCCACAGCGCAACGAAAAAATCCCGCTTCTGCCACGAGAGCATTGATGAGCAACACACGTTGGACCGTGATTTTTCTCTGCTTTCTGGCCAATCTGGTGAACTACGTCGACCGCGCGAATCTTGCGATCGCCGCGCCGCAGATTCAGCGCGCGCTAGGCCTAGGCCCGACTGAAATGGGCCTTGTATTGAGCGGGTTCTTCTGGACCTACGCGCTCATGCAGATGCCGTTCGGCTGGTTCGTCGACCGCGTCGGCGCGCGCATCGCACTGCCTCTCGCCGTGGGCTGGTGGTCGCTGTTCACCATGCTGACGGCAGTGCCGACCGGCATCGCGGGAATGTTCGGCTGCCGGTTGATGCTGGGCGCCGGTGAAGCCGGCGCGTATCCGTCTTGCGTGAAGCTTGTGTCGCAATGGTTCGAGCCCCGGCAACGCGCTTTCGCCACCGCCATTTACGACAGCGGCTCCCGGGTCGGCTCCGCGCTTTCGATTCCGGTCGTCGCGTTGATCATCGGTTCTTTCGGCTGGAAGGCCGCCTTTGTCATCACGGGCGCGTTGGGCTTCGTGTGGGTCGTCGGATGGTTGCTGATTTATCGCGATCCTTCACGCGCACATCGCGCCGGCGCGGTCGATTCGTCTGTGCAATCGGGAGCCGCCAAGCGTAGGAAAATCACCTGGCGTTCGCTCTTCACCCATCGCACGCTGTGGGGAATGATGCTCGGCTTCTTCTGCCTGAACTTCGTGATTTACTTTTTTATCACGTGGTTTCCGAGCTATCTGGTCCAGACGCACCGTTTCTCGCTGAAGTCGCTCGGCACGCTCGGCATGATTCCCGCGCTCGTCGCGATCCCTTGCGGTTGGCTGGGCGGCTTCGTGTCCGATTCACTGGTCCGGCGCGGCTGGAGTCTGACGGCCGCGCGCAAATCCTGCATGGTCGGTGGAATGCTGCTCTCGTCGGTCATTACGCTGTCCGCCTTTACGACGAACATCTATCTGGTGCTCGCGTTTTTCAGCATCGCCTATGGCAGTCTCGCGTTCGCCGCGGCCAGTGTGCTGTCGCTGCCCAACGATGTCGCGCCGACGCCGGATCACGTTGCATCGATCGGCGGAATCCAGAACTTCGCGTCGAATCTCGCGGGCATCGTCATTACGACATTCACCGGTTTCATGGTCGCGTTGACGAATGGTTCGTTCAAGGTGCCACTGTGTGTGGCAGGCGGCTCCTGCCTGCTGGGTGCGCTCAGTTATCTCGTGATCGTCGGCAGAATCGAGCCGCTTACCGTTGGCGATACCGCCGATACCGCCGATACCGCTGATGCCGCTGATCCCGTCGCGACGCCCGGCGTCGGCTCGGAAATGTGAACCCGACCTGAACGCTCGAAGAATCAGGCCGCCATCACAGGCACTACCGCAAGCGAAGGCGCCTGCTTGCGACGCTCGCGCGTCGGCGCGGTGCCGAACGCGTCGCGATAGCTCTTCGAGAAGTGGCAAGCCGACTGGAAGCCGCAAGCCATCGTGATATGCATGATCGACATGTCGGTTTGCAGCAGCAGTTCGCGGGCGCGCCGCAAACGCAGCGTCAGATAGTAATGCGTCGGCGTCATCCCGAGATGCTCGCGAAAGAGCCGCTGCAGTTGCCGCTGCGACATGCCGGCGAGGCGCGCGAGTTCCTCGCGCGAAAGCGGCTCTTCGATGTTGTTCTCCATCAGCGAGATCACTTCGAAGAGCGACTTGTTGGCCGAACCTAGCCGCGCGACCAGCGGCATTTTCTGTTGCGCGCTGGTGTCGCGCACATGTTCGACGATGAACTGCTCGGCGATCTGCGTGACGCGCGCCGTACCCACGCGCGGCGCGATCAGGTTCAGCATCATGTCGAGCGGCGCCACGCCGCCCGTGCAGGTGACCCGATCGCGGTCGATCACGAACAGTTCTTTCAGAAAGCGCGTGTCGGGAAACTCCTCCTTGAGCGCCGACATGTTCTCCCAGTGAATCGCGCAGGCATAACCGGCCAGCAAGCCGGCGCGCGCGAGCGCATAAGTGCCGGTGCACAGGCTGCCGAGCACGCTGCCCGTGCGGGCAAAGCGGCGCAACGCGGAAAGATGGGCGGGCGTGGTGGCGCGCTGCACGTCGATGCCGCCGATCACGAACACGATATCGGGCTGGCCGACGCATTCCACCGGCCCCGTATCGACCGAGAGGCCGTTGCTCGCCGTGACCGGTCCGCCTTCGGGACTCACGATCGACCAGCGATAAAGCGTCTGTCCGCTCAGGTAGTTCGCCATGCGCAGGACTTCGATCGCGTTGGTGAAAGCGATCATCGTGAAGTTCGGAACCGGCATGAATGCGAAATGCGACAACGATGCCGTGCGGTCGGTGGCCATGGGAGGAATGATTCCTTCGAATCTATAGTGTCGCGTCGCCGTGGGGAGCGGCGACTCCTGCAATTTTGCGTATTTGTGCAACTACCATGCCATCAGGCTAAACCCTCAGTTGCCGCCGGTTAAGGTTGGACAGCCCGACAAGGGGCACCACAACGGAGCCGCGAGCCTGTTTTTCGCACCTGAACCGCGCGCGGCGATCGGTTGCAGTGCAGCACGAAGGCCGGCCCTGCGTCTGATGATTGGGCGGCGAAGATCGGCGGAGAAAGCGCGTCAGCGCCGACTTGTGAAAAAAGGACGGGCATGGCGGAAAAGGCAAAGAACACGTCTGAATTCATAAATTGGCGCGCGGGGCGAACGTCAAGAATAGACGCAATGCAGACCGGCGGCGGCAGGGCTCAAACGATCCACTGAGCGGCGCTTTCCGGCCTTTCCGTCAACGACTTCACGGACCCTTCCATGTCGAACCCGAATCCCTTCTTCGAAGAATCGCTGGCCACGCGCGATGCCGCGGTGCGCGGCGCTGTTTTGAAAGAGCTTGAGCGCCAGCAGTCGCAAGTCGAGTTGATCGCGTCGGAAAACATCGTGTCGCGCGCGGTGCTCGAAGCGCAAGGCTCGGTGCTGACCAACAAGTATGCGGAAGGCTATCCGGGCAAGCGTTACTACGGCGGTTGCGAATACGTGGACGTGATCGAGACGCTTGCGCTCGATCGCATCAAGCAACTCTTCAACGCGAAATTCGCCAACGTGCAGCCGCATTCCGGCGCGCAGGCCAACGGCGCGGTGATGCTCGCGCTGGTGAAGCCGGGCGACACGGTGCTCGGCATGTCGCTCGACGCGGGCGGCCACCTCACGCACGGCGCGAAGCCGGCAATGTCGGGCAAGTGGTTCAACGCGGTGCAGTATGGCGTCAATCGCGACACGATGCTGATCGATTACGAGCAGATCGAGGAACTCGCACAGCAGCATAAACCGGCTCTGTTGATCGCCGGCTTCTCGGCTTATCCGCGCGCGCTCGATTTCGCACGGCTGCGCGCGATTGCCGATGGCGTGGGCGCGAAGCTGATGGTGGACATGGCGCACATTGCCGGCGTGATCGCGGCGGGGCGTCACCAGAATCCGGTCGACCATGCGCACGTGGTCACCTCGACCACGCACAAGACGTTGCGCGGCCCGCGCGGCGGCTTTGTCCTGACGAATGACGAAGACATCGCCAAAAAGATCAACTCCGCGGTGTTCCCCGGCTTGCAAGGCGGCCCGCTGATGCACGTGATCGCAGGCAAGGCGGTGGCGTTCGGCGAGGCGCTGCAACCCGGCTTCAAGACTTATATCGACAGCGTGCTCGCCAACGCGCAGGCGCTCGGCGAAGTGTTGAAGGCAGGCGGCGTCGATCTGGTGACGGGCGGCACCGACAACCATCTGCTGCTGGTCGATCTGCGCCCGAAGGGTCTCAAGGGCAACCAGGTCGAGCAGGCGCTGGAGCGCGCCGGCATTACCTGCAACAAGAACGGCATTCCGTTCGATACAGAGAAGCCGACGGTCACTTCCGGCATTCGCCTCGGCACGCCGGCGGGCACGACGCGCGGCTTCGGCGTGAGCGAATTCCGCGAAATCGGGCGGCTGATCGTCGAGGTGCTCGACGCGCTGCGCGACCACCCCGAAGGCGACGCCGCCACCGAACAACGCGTGCGCCGCGAGATTTTCGCGCTGTGCGAACGCTTCCCCATCTACTGAGAACGCCTGGAGCACACGATGAGCACTCTGCACGACAACAGCATCATCATCGACGGTCTGAACATTTCGAAGTTCGAGCGCTCGGTGTTCGAGGACATGCGCAAGGGCGGCGTCACCGCGGTGAACTGCACGGTCTCGGTTTGGGAAAGCTTCCAGAAGACGGTCGACAACATCGCCGAGATGAAGCAGCAGATCCGCGAATACGGAGAGATTCTGACGCTGGTGCGTACCACCGACGACATCTTCCGCGCGAAGAAAGAGAACAAGACGGGCATCATTTTCGGCTTCCAGAACGCGCACGCTTTCGAGGACAACCTCGGCTATATCGAAGCCTTCAAGGATCTCGGCGTGAACGTGGTGCAGCTTTGCTACAACACGCAAAACCTGGTGGGCACCGGCTGCTATGAACGCGACGGCGGTCTGTCCGGCTATGGCCGCGAAGTGATTCAGGAGATGAACCGCGTCGGCATCATGGTCGATCTTTCGCACGTGGGCGGCAAGACGTCCTCGGAAGCGATCGCGGCTTCGAACAAGCCGGTGTGCTACTCGCATTGCTGCCCGTCGGGATTGAAAGAACATCCGCGCAACAAGAGCGACGAGCAACTGAAAGAGATTGCCGATGCGGGCGGCTTCGTCGGCGTGACGATGTTCGCGCCGTTCCTGAAGCGCGGCGCGGATGCGACCGTCGAAGACTATATCGAGGCAATCGAGTACGTGGTGAATCTGATCGGCGAAGATCAGGTCGGCATCGGCACGGACTTCACGCAAGGCTACAGCACCGAGTTCTTCGACTGGATCACGCACGACAAGGGCCGCTATCGCCAACTGACCAACTTCGGCAAGGTCGTGAATCCGGAGGGCATTCGCACGATCGGCGAGTTCCCGAATCTCACGGCCGCGATGGAGCGCGCCGGTTGGAGCGAGACGCGCATCAGGAAGATCATGGGTGAAAACTGGGTGCGGGTGTTCGGTGAAGTCTGGACAGTCTGAGCGCCACTCAACGAACCTCACGCTATAAAAAACGGAGTCTCCACATGCAACCCCAACTGCCTATCGACGTCGACCCGAATACCGGCGTCTGGACCACCGACGCGCTGCCGATGCTGTACGTGCCGCGTCATTTCTTCACGAACAATCACACCGCCGTCGAAGAAGCGCTGGGCCGCGACACGTATGCCGAGATTCTCTACAAGGCCGGCTACAAGTCCGCCTATTTCTGGTGCGACAAGGAAGCGAAACAGCACGGCATTTCCGGCATGGCGGTGTTCGAGCATTACCTGAACCGTCTGTCGCAACGCGGCTGGGGCATCTTCAGGATCACCGAATCCGATCCGTCGAGCTCGCGTGCGCGCATCGAATTGCATCATTCGTCGTTCGTGCTCGCGCAGCCGGGCAAGGAAGGCAAGCTTTGCTACATGTTCGCCGGCTGGTTCGCGGGCGCGATGGATTGGGTCAACGACACCGCGCCGGATGCCGCGCGCAAGGGCCCGCCTTCGTATTCGCGGGAAGCGCAATGCGCGGCTGAAGGCCACGATCATTGCGTATTCGAAGTGTCGCCGCTCGCTTCGTAACACGCCTGAGCCTATCCATTCCGAGGTCGATCGCGATGCGTTACCCGAACCTTTTCAAGCCTCTCACGCTGAACCAGTTGACCTTGCGCAACCGCATCGTCAGCACCGCGCACGCGGAGGTCTATGCGGAACCGGGCGGCTTGCCCGGCGACCGTTATATCCGTTACTACGAGGAGAAGGCGAAGGGCGGTGTCGGCCTCGCCGTCTGCGGCGGTTCGAGCCCGGTGTCGATCGACAGCCCGCAAGGCTGGTGGAAGTCGGTGAATCTGTCCACCGACAAGATCATCGATCCGCTCGCGCGGCTCGCCGAGGCGATGCATCGGCATGGCGCGAAGATCATGATTCAGGCCACGCACATGGGCCGCCGTTCGGCGTTTCATGGCGAGCATTGGCCGCATCTGATGTCGCCTTCCGGCGTGCGCGAGCCGGTGCACCGCGGCAACGCGAAGATCATCGAAGTGGAGGAGATTCGCCGCATCATCAGCGATTTCGCGGCGGCCGCGAAGCGCGTGAAAGATGCCGGCATGGACGGCGTCGAAATCTCGGCGGCGCACCAGCACCTGATCGACCAGTTCTGGAGCCCGCGCACGAATTTCCGCACCGACGAATGGGGCGGCTCGCTCGAAAACCGTCTACGTTTCGGCACTGAAGTATTGAAGGCGGTGCGCGAAGCGGTGGGCGCGGATTTCTGCATCGGTTTGCGCATGTGCGGCGACGAGTTTCATGAAGACGGGCTCGATCATGAGCAGTTGAAGGAAATCGCCCAGGCCATGAGCGAAACGGGCCTGATCGACTACCTCGGCGTGATCGGCTCGGGCGCGGACACGCACAATACGCTCGCGAACTGCATGCCGCCGATGGCGCTGCCGCCCGAACCGTTCGTGCATCTCGCGGCCGGCATCAAGTCGGTGGTGAAGGTGCCGGTCATGCACGCGCAAAGCATTCGCGACGCGGGGCAGGCGGAACGTCTGCTGGCGGGCGGCATGGTCGATCTGGTCGGCATGACGCGCGCGCAGATCGCCGATCCGCACATGGTCATCAAGATCCGCGATGGCCGCGAGGACGAAATCAAGCAGTGCGTCGGCGCGAATTATTGCATCGACCGTCAGTACAACGGGCTCGACGTGCTGTGCGTGCAGAACGCCGCGACCTCGCGCGAGGAAACCATGCCGCACGTGATCGCGAAGACGCGCGGGCCGAAGCGCAAGGTCGTCGTGGTCGGCGCGGGTCCGGCGGGACTGGAAGCGGCGCGCGTCGCGAAGTCGCGCGGTCATGACGTGGTGCTGTTCGAGAAGAACGACTACGTGGGCGGCCAGATCATGCTGGCCGCGAAAGCGCCGCAGCGCGAACAGATGGCGGGCATCGTGCGCTGGTTCGATATGGAAACGAAGCGCCTCGGCGTCGATCGCCGGCTCGGCGTTGCCGCCGACGAGAAAACCATCATGGCCGAGCAGCCGGACATCGTCGTGCTGGCGACGGGCGGCTCGTCGTTCACGTCGCAAGTGGCGGCATGGGGCGTCGAGGAAGGTCTTGCCGTAAGTTCGTGGGACGTGCTGTCGGGCAAGGTCGAACCGGGCAAGAACGTGCTCGTGTATGACGGCGTGAGCACGCACGCCGGCGCGGGCGTCGCCGATTTCATGTCGAGCCGCGGCTCGAACGTCGAGATCGTGACGCCGGACGTGAAGGTGGCCGACGACGTGGGCGGCACCACGTTCCCGATTTTCTATCGCCGGCTCTATGCGCAGGGCGTGATTCATACGCCGAATTACTGGCTCGACAAGGTCTACGAGGAAGACGGCAAGAAGATCGCCGTGATCCGCAACGAGTACACGGAAGAGCAGGAGGAGCGCGCGGTCGATCAGGTGGTGATCGAGAACGGCAGCACGCCCAATGACCAGCTTTACTGGACGCTCAAGCCCGAGTCGGTCAATCGCGGCCAGGTGGACGTGCACAAGCTGTTCGCCTCGGAGCCGCAACCGTCCTTGAGCGAAGAACTCGGCAACGGCCGCTTCCTGCTGTTCCGCGTCGGCGACTGCATTTCCATGCACAACATTCACGGCGCGATCTACGACGCGCTGCGTCTTTGCAAGGATTTCTGACGATGAGCCCCGTGTTTGTCATCACCGTCCTGCTGTGGCTGTCGGTGGCCGGCCTCGCGTTCGCGCTCGCCAAACGCGCCGCTTACTGGCGCGAAGGCCGCGCCACGGCGGCGGGCGCCTACGGCTGGGCGAATCTGCTGTCGATTCCCAAGCGCTACTTCGTCGATCTGCACCATGTGGTCGCGCGCGATCCGTACATCGCCAGGACGCACGTCGCCACCGCGGGCGGCGCGATCCTCGCGATGGCGCTGGTGTTCGTCAACTACGGGCTGGCGATTTACTCCGTGTGGCTCGACCGGCTGATTCTCCTCGCCGCGCTCGTGATGCTGGTGGGCGCGGTATTCGTCTGGCGTCGCCGGCATGGCGCGAAGGCGGTGCCGGCGCGGCTTTCGCGCGGGCCCTGGGATCATCTGCCGCTGCTGCTCGGTTCGTTCGCGCTCGGCCTCGTGCTGTTCGTCGCGCTGCCGGCTTCGGCGATGTCGGGTGCGCTCGCGATCATCGTTGCGTTGCTGATCGCGGCGGGCGCGTTCACGATGACGTTCGGCGCGGCGCGCGGCGGCCCGATGAAGCATGCGCTCGCCGGTCTGCTGCACCTCGCGTTTCATCCGCGCCAGGAGCGTTTCGCCGAGCGCAACGATAGCGACGTGGTGCCGCCGACCGCGCTAAAGGCGCCGCTGCTCGACGCAAAGGAATACGGCGTTGGCAAGCCGGTCGAGTTTCGCTGGAACCAGTTGCTGAGTTTCGACGCGTGCGTGCAATGCGGCAAATGCGAGGCGGCGTGTCCCGCGTTCGCCGCCGGCCAGCCGCTCAATCCGAAGAAGCTGATTCAGGACCTGGTGACGGGCATGGTGGGCGGCACGGACGCCAACTATGCGGGCAGTCCCACGCCCGGCATTCCGCTCGGCAAGCATGCCGGCGCGCCCGGCAAGCCGCTGATTTCCAGCCTGATCGAAGCGGATACGCTGTGGTCGTGCACGACTTGCCGCGCCTGCGTGCAGGAGTGCCCGATGCTGATCGAGCACGTCGACGCGATCGTGGACATGCGGCGCAATCAGACCCTGGTCGAAGGCAACGTGCCGGGCAAGGGGCCGATCACGCTCGCCAATCTGCGCGAGACGGGCAGCGCGAACGGTTACGACATCGGCGCGCGCTACGACTGGGCGGTCGATTTGCAAGTGCAGGTCGCGCAACCGGGGCGTCACGTAGAGGTCTTGCTGATCGCCGGCGAAGGCGCGTTCGACATGCGTTATCAGCGCACGCTGCGCGCGCTGGTCAAGGTGTTGAATCGCGCGGGCATCGACTACGCGGTGCTCGGCGGCGTGGAAACCGATACCGGCGACACGGCCCGGCGTCTCGGCGACGAAGCCACCTTCCAGCAACTCGCGCGGCAGTTGATCGGCACGCTTTCGCAGTACTCGTTCCGCAAGATCGTCACCGCCGACCCGCACGTGCTGCACAGCCTGCGCAACGAATATCGCGCGCTGGGCGGCTTCTACGAAGTGCAGCATCACACGGCGCTGATCGACGAACTGGTCGCGAGCGGCAAACTGTCGCCGCGCGCGGTGGCCGCGTTGGCGGAGCGCAAGATCACCTATCACGATCCATGCTACCTGGGCCGCTATAACGGCGAGACCGAAGCGCCGCGCCGCTTGCTGAAGAGCATCGGCATCAAGGTGGTCGAGATGGAGCGCAACGGCATGCGCGGGCGTTGCTGCGGCGGCGGCGGCGGTGCGCCGTTGACCGACATTCCCGGCAAGCGCCGCATTCCCGACATTCGCATCGACGACGCCCGCACGGTCGGCGCGGAAATCGTCGCGGTGGGTTGCCCGAATTGCACGGCGATGCTCGAAGGCGTGGTGGGACCGCGGCCTGAAGTGCTCGACGTTGCCGAACTGGTTGCAGCGGCGCTGGAGTAACGCGATGAACACTCTCAAACGAATCGATCCGCGCCGGCCGTTCATCATCACGGCGGATGGCCTCAGGCGCATCACGCTCGGTGCGACCGGCGTGGCCGGGTCGGCGGACTTCGCGGCGGCTGGCTCGGCGGGCCATCATCGCGAGCAGGCCAAGCCGCGCCGCACGAGCGCGACGCCGCAGCGCGTGTTGCTGGTTGCCGCCCATGCGGACCGCGGCGCATTGGACGACCACGCGCGTCAAACGCTGGCCGCCGCCGCATTGATCGCTGACACAACCACCGAAGTGGTGCTGCTGGTATTCGGCGAGTTCACCGGCGAGGCCGCCGCGCTCGGCATGCTCGGCGTGGATAAGCTGATCGAATTGCCGATGTTCGACCGCCGCAAGTTTGCGCCGATCGACGAATTGAACGCGTTGGCCGCATGCGTCGCGGCGTATGCGCCGGTCCATATTTTCCTGCCCGACAACGCGACCGGCGACGGCGACCTCGGCCGCCGCTATGCGGCTGCCGCCAATGCGAGCGTCGCAACGCATGTGGTGGAGATCGATGCCACGCACGTCGCGGCTTATGTGCGGGCGAATACCGCTTTCGCCGCGCGCTCGCTGCCCGAAGTGGTGCTGCTCGCGCCGAACGCCGTCGATCCGAAATTGCCGTTTGTCGGCGCGGGCGAGCGGGTTGTGTGGCGCGTCGACGGCGAGCCGGTTTCGTCCAAAGGCGCCGTGCGCGACCTCGGCATCGAGGAAATCGACGCCGCGCAACTGGCGCTCGAAGAAGCGGATTTCATCGTCTCGGCGGGCAACGGCGTGAGCGACGTCCCCGCGTTCGAGCGTCTCGCGTCCACCTTGGGCGCGGCGATCGGCGCAAGCCGCGTGGCCGTGGACGACGGCAAGTTCACGCGCGACAAGCAGATCGGCGCGACGGGCAAGACGGTCGAGGCGAGCGTCTATATCGCGTTCGGCATTTCGGGCGCGGTGCAGCATCTGCAAGGCATCAAGGATTGCCGTCACGTGATCGCGGTGAATCTCGACGCCAGCGCGCCGATCGCCAAGCGCGCGAATCTCACCGTGATCGCCGACGCCCAGGAAACCATCGCCGCGCTGAACGAAGCCGCATCCGCGGCGCGCACGGCGCGCGGAACCGGCGCGGCCTTATTGAACTCGACGGCACCGGCCGAGGGAGCGCTCGCATGAAGATCGCCGTACTAGTTTCCGTGGGCCGTCATCCGGTGAGCGGCGCCGCGCGCTACAGCCGCAACGACGCCGCCGCGCTGACAATGGCGCTCTCGCTCGCGAAAGCGCACAACGCGACGCTCGACGTGCTGCACGCGGGCGATCCGTCGAATCCGGCGCTCAACGAATATCTCGCGCTCGGCGCGCGCTCGGTCGAAGTGCTCGAATTGCCGGCGACGCCTGAATTTCAGGCCGACGCCGCCGCGCCGCTTGCCGCGCGTCTGCGAGGTTACGACCTGGTGCTGACCGGCACGCGTGCCGAAGGCGCATTCGACAGCGGCATGCTGCCGTATCGCGTCGCTCATGCGCTGGAGATGCCGCTCATCGGCGCGGCGGTCGATCTGACCTTGCGCGACGGTTGCGCCGAAGTCCGGCAATTCATGCCGAAGGGTTTGCGCCGGCGCGTCGAGGTGCAACTGCCTGCCTTGCTCGCGGTGCATCCGATGGCCAACGCCGTGCCGAAGTATGCGTATGCACGGCTGCGTGAAGGCACGATCCGCCCGGTCGCCACGCGTAGTGAGAGCAAGTCCCGCGACCCCGACTCCGTCGCCTGGACAGTTCGCCCGGCCAGCGCCAAACCGGTGCGCCTCGCCGCCGCCGAAAAGCGCTCCGGCCACGCCCGCATGCTCTCGGCAACGACGACCGAAAGCCGTGGCGGCAGCGTCGTAATTGAAGGGAGTTCCGTCGAAAAAGCACAAGTGATACTCGCGTATTTGCGCGAGCATCAACTCGTGGATTACTGATTTCCCATTCAGGCCAGCGCGCGACCAGGAGGGCCTGGCGCGGCACCAGACGTGATACGCAACGGAGCACACAATGAAAGTTTCCGCAGACGTTCGCGCAATGATCGAACGCCGCAAGAAGAATCACACGCTGGAAGCGCCGTTCTATACGAGCGAGGATATTTTCGCGCTCGACATGGACGCGATCTTCCGCCAGCACTGGATTCAGGTCGCAGTGGAGCCGGATGTGCCGGAACCGGGCGACTACATCACGGTGGAAATCGGTCACGATTCGATCCTGATCGTGCGCGACGACGACATGCAGGTGAGGGCGTTTCACAACGTCTGCCGCCACCGCGGGTCGCGGCTGTGCAACAGCGAGAAAGGTTCGCTCGGCAATATCGTCTGCCCGTATCACAGCTGGACGTATAGCCTGACCGGCGACCTGATGTACGCCGAGCACATGGGCGATCAGTTCGACCGCTGCAAGCACAGCCTGAAGTCCGTGCACCTCGAAAACCTCGCGGGCCTGATTTTCATTTGCCTCGCGGAACATCCGCCGGCCGACTTCGCCGTGGTGCGCGCCGCGATGGAACCGTATCTGCTGCCGCACGATCTGCCGAGCTGCAAGATCGCGGCGTCGATCGACATCATCGAGGAAGGCAACTGGAAGCTCACGATGGAGAACAACCGCGAGTGCTATCACTGCGTCGCGAACCATCCCGAGTTGACGATTTCGCTCTATGAATACGGCTTCGGCTATCAGCGCACGCCGGCCAACGAGGAAGGCATGGCCGCGTTCGAGGAAACCGTGGCGCGCCGCACCGCGCAGTGGGAGGCGATGAATCTGCCTTCGGCGGAAATCGAACGGCTCGCCGATCTCGTCACGGGTTTCCGCACGCAACGCTTGCCGCTCGATCGCGACGGCGAATCGCAGACACTCGACGCGAAAGTCGCCTCGAAGAAACTGCTCGGCGGTTTCGAGCAAGCCGACCTCGGCGGCCTGTCGTTCTGGACGCAGCCGAATTCATGGCATCACTTCATGAGCGACCATATCGTGAGCTTCTCGGTGATTCCGCTGTCCGCCGGCAAGACGCTCGTGCGCACCAAGTGGCTCGTGCACAAGGACGCGCGCGAGGGCATCGACTACGACGTGAACAACCTCACGGCCGTGTGGCGCGCGACGAACGATCAGGACCGCGCGCTCGTCGAATACTCACAGCGCGGCGCGACGAGCAGCGCCTACGAGCCGGGTCCGTATTCGCCGTTCACCGAGGGCCTGGTCGAGAAGTTCTGCGAGTGGTACATCGGCCGCATTGCCGATTACGACAACGCACCCCAAACCAGCGACGCGGGCAGTACCGCGCCGCTACCGCACGGCGAAAAAGTCGTGTCGTTCAAGCGCTGAGCGCAATACCGCAACCAGGAGCGGGAGAAAACAATGATGCGCGATCAGGCGACGTTTCAGCTCAGGACCGAGCCGGCTCCCAACCGCGTGACGCAACCGCGGTTCTGGGAGACGCTGCCGGCGCGTTGGAACAGCGATACCGACGACACGCTGGTGTGCTGCCAGGTCCGCCAGGAAACGCACGACGTCAAAAGCTTTTTCTTTCGCGCGCCGTCGGAACGCGCGTTCGTGTTCGAGCCGGGGCAGTTCATCACGCTCGAACTGGAGATCGACGGCGAGGCGGTGAATCGCTGCTACACGATTTCGTCGCCGCCAACGCGACCGCATACGATTTCGATCACCGTGAAGCGGGTGCCGGGCGGCAAGGTGTCGAACTGGCTCCACGACAATCTGCATGCGGGTTCGCAGGTGCGCGTGCTTGGACCTTCGGGCGAGTTCACCTGCGCGCGGCATCCGGCGCGCAAGTTTCTGTTTTTGTCGGCGGGCTCGGGTATCACGCCGTTGATGTCGATGAGCCGCGCGCATCACGAACTGGGTCAGGACAGCGACATCGTATTCGTGCACAGCGCGCGCACGCCGGACGACATCATTTTCGCGCGCGAGCTCGATCTGATTGCCTCGAATCAGGCGCATTTCCGCACGGCGTTCGTGTGCGAACGGCTCGGCGCGCGCACGAATTGGCCTGGCGTGACCGGCTTTCTTACGCTGCCGCTGCTCAAGCTGATCGCGCCGGATTTCCTCGAACGCGAGATCTTCACTTGCGGGCCCGCGCCGTATATGCA
Source organism: Paraburkholderia sp. DD10 (assembly GCF_049177125.1). Taxonomy (NCBI): domain Bacteria; kingdom Pseudomonadati; phylum Pseudomonadota; class Betaproteobacteria; order Burkholderiales; family Burkholderiaceae; genus Paraburkholderia; species Paraburkholderia sp. DD10. The sequence goes on from NZ_CP185392.1 coordinate 1,420,167, forward strand.
GGCCGTGCGCAATTTGCTGGACGAGGGCGGATTCGATCGCAGCCATTATCACGAGGAAAGCTTTTCGTTCGAGACGGTGAGCGAGGTCGCCGCCGAATTGACGACCGCGCATGTCGCGGATGCGTTGCAGACAGCCAGTGCCACGGTTCCCGCTACCGCGGAGAGCTTTGCCGAAATGCGCGCAGAGGCGCCGGGTTTTGCGCCCGCGCCGGTCGAGTCGACGGACACGAAATTCAAGGTGAGCTTTGCCAAAAGCCATCGCGAGATCGAATGCGGCAGCGGTCAGCATGTACTGGATGCGGCGAAGAAAGCCGGCGTTCGGCTGCCCGCATCGTGCACGCAGGGCATGTGCGGCACGTGCAAGGTGAAGCTGGTGTCGGGTGAAGTCGCGATGAAACACGCGGGCGGGATTCGTCAGCGTGAGATCGACCAGGGCATGGTGCTGCTGTGCTGCAGCAAGCCGCTCAGTGATCTCGTCGTCGATAAGTAAGACAAGAATCGGACCCGGATTTCGGGCGAGGTCGCATGCGGACAACTGCATGTCGGAAAACAACGTTACCCGGCCTTTCTGGCTGGCGATTCTAAATGCTCAATGGGTTGTTTTTTGGACGGCGAACGGGAGATGGCGATGAGACTGATCAAAAAGATATTGGTGTTGAGTACCTTGAGCGCGGCGCTGGCGGCAAGCAGCGTTAGCGTGTCGGCCGATACGAAGCCGACCATCAAGATCGGTTACGTGGAAGGCTGGGACGACAGCGTGGCGACGTCCAACGTGGCCGCGCGCGTGATCGAAAAACGCCTCGGTTATCAGGTGCAACTCGTGCCGGTCGCGGCCGGCGTGATGTGGCAAGGCGTGGCGCGCGGCGATCTGGACGCGACGCTCTCCGCGTGGCTGCCGGTCACGCACGGTGCGTACTGGAATAACTTCAAGGAGAAGGTGGTCGACCTCGGCCCGAACTTCAACGACGCGAAGATCGGTCTGATCGTGCCGGAGAATGCCGACGTGAAGACCGTGGGCGATCTGGAAGCGAAGAAGGCGGAATTCGGCGCGCGCATTGTCGGTATCGACGCGGGCGCGGGCGTGATGCAGAAAACCAGCGAAGCGATCAAGGCGTATGGGCTGAACTATACGTTGATGCCGAGTTCGGGCAGCGCGATGACCGCCGAACTGGCGCGCTCGGAAGCGGCGAGCAAGCCGATCATCGTGACCGGCTGGAAACCGCACTGGATGTTCGCGAAGTACAAGCTCAAATTCCTCGAAGACCCGAAGAAGGTATTCGGTGAAGCGGAGCACGTGGATAGCGTCGTGAATCCGGAACTCGAAAAGAAAGCGCCGCCGGTCGTCGCGTTCCTGAAGAAGTTTCAATGGAAGCCGGGCGAGATCGACAGCGTGATGCTGGCGACGCAAAACGGCGAGAAGCCGACCGCCGCCGCCGATGCATGGATCAGCGCGCATGGCGATCGCGTGGATAGCTGGGTGAAGTGATCGCCTTGTTCTTGTGAAACGGTTGCCGCTTTAAAAGAGCGGCAACTTCTAAAGAAAACGCCGCTTTTTAGCGGCGTTTTTGCTTATTCTCTGCTTATTGCAGCACGACGGTTCGATCGCCGTTGATAAACACGCGCCGCTCGATAAACGCCTTCACCGCTCGCGCCAGCGTGATGCATTCGACGTCGCGTCCCGTGGCGAGCAGCCGCTCCGGGCCGTAAGCATGATCGACGCGCTCCACCACCTGCTCGATGATCGGGCCTTCGTCGAGATCGTCGGTCACGAAATGCGCGGTTGCGCCGATCAGCTTCACGCCGCGCGCATGCGCCTGGTGATAAGGCTTCGCACCCTTGAAGCCGGGCAGGAACGAATGATGGATATTGATCGCGCGCGCCGCGAGCGCGCGGCTCGTTTCGCCGGAAAGAATCTGCATGTAGCGCGCGAGAATCATCAATTCGGCGCCCGAGGTCTCGAACAGATCGAGCAGGCGCACCTCCTGTTGCGGCTTGGTGTCGGCGGTGATCGGCAGATGATGGAACGGCAGGCCGTGCTGCTGCGCAAGCGGTTCGAGGTCGCGATGATTCGAGCCGATGCCGACGATGTCCATCTTCAACTCGCCCATGCGCCAGCGGAATAGCAGGTCGGCGAGACAGTGTTCGAGTTTCGACACCATGATGAGCACCTTCGGCCGCGTGCCGACATCGTGCATGGCCCATGTCATCTGAAAGCGCTCGGCGATGACGGTGAATTCACGCTTGAGCGCCGCGATGTCCAGGCTCTCCTTGCTCTCGACGCCATGAAACACGCAACGCACGAAGAAGCGCTCGCTGAGGTCGTCGTCGAAAACGGTCAGTTCGTCGATATAGCAATGATGCCGGTCGAGAAAGCCGACAACGGCGGCAACCTGGCCCGCCGCACTCGGACACGCGACGGTGAGAACCAGTTGATCGGGACGGGAATCGGCGGACATGCGCTCTCCACATAGACGATAAGGCGACGCCGCGGGGCGCGGCATGCATCATCGCAGTAGAGCAAATCAACCGGACGCGCGGATAGAAGCTAACCGCCGTCGCGCTGGAACGGGAACGTCAGGCGCTCATTCGGCGTCGAGTCCGCATTCGCCCAGCAGCCATTGGCGAAACGCGCTGATGACCGGCGTGGCCGTGCGCTGCGTGACGAGCAGATAGCCGCGCCCGGTGACGAGCGGCGTATCGAACAGTTCGACCAGTTGCCCGGTAGCGAGGAGTTCATCGACGAGCGGCGCCCAGCCGAGCGCGACGCCCTGGCCCATGATCGCGGCGTGAGCCACCAGGGTATAGCTGTTGAACGTGATGCCGCGATGCGCGGCGGGCGCGTCGAGGCTGTGCGCGGCGAACCAGTCGGCCCATGAAAGCCAGCGCGCCGGCTGAGTGGGTTCGAGATGCAGCAGCGGCAGATTCGTCAAGTCCGCGGGCGTGCGCAACGACGGATGCGCCGCGACAAACGCGGGGCTGCACACGGGCGTCACGCGTTCGGGAAACAGCTTGACCACGCCGCGCGCGGTCCAATCCGCATTCTCGTCGCCGAATGCAATCGCAATGTCGGACTGCTCGTGCGATGGGTCGAACACGTTCTGCGAGGTGATGATCTTCACGTCGACGTCCGGCATCAACGCCTTGAATTGCGACAGGCGCGGCATCAGCCAATACGTGGCGAAGCCGAAATCGGTGGAGAGCGTGAGCGTTTGCGGCGTGCGCCGCGCGCGAATCTCGGCGGTGGCTGCGCGGATCGTGCCGAGCGCGTCGTGCACGGCTTCGAAGAGACGCACGCCGTCCTCCGTCAGTGTGACGCCGCGGTGGCCGCGCTCGAAGAGCGGCGCACCGAGCGCTTCTTCGAGCTGCACGACGCGCTGACTCACCGCCGGCTGCGTCGAACCCAACTCGCGAGCGGCCGCCGTGAAGCTGGCGAGCCGCGCGGCCGATTCGAACATCGTCAACGCCTGCATCGGCGGCAAGCGATCCTGCCTCGACATAACGCCCCCTTATAGGCACATAACGATTTGCCGTCTTCACAGCGGCGAATTGGACGGCAATAGTGGTGTTGCTGCCCGGCCTGATTCATCCGCTTGCAATGCCATTTGCTCCAACATTTGCGATTCTATTCGAGGCACGTTCCAATGCTTGACACCAAAAAGAATATTCTTATTCTCATGGCCGACCAGATGACGCCTTTCGCGCTTGCCGCTTATGGGCATCGTCTGACGAAAACTCCCAATCTCGATCGCCTCGCGAAGCAGGGCGTGGTGTTCGAGTCGGCGTATTGCGCGAGTCCGTTGTGCGCGCCGTCGCGCTTTTCCTTTTTGTCGGGCAAGCTGCCGTCCGCGATCGGCGCTTACGACAACGCAGCGGAATTTCCGTCGCAAACACTGACGTTCGCGCATTATCTTCGGGCGGAAGGATATCGCACGATCCTGTCCGGAAAAATGCATTTCTGCGGCGCCGATCAATTGCACGGTTTCGAGGAACGGCTCACCACCGACATCTATCCCGCCGATTTCGGCTGGACGCCCAACTGGGACGATTTCGAAACGCGCCCGACGTGGTATCACAACATGAGTTCAGTGATCGACGCGGGTCCGTGCGTGCGCACCAATCAACTCGACTTCGACGACGAAGTCACGTTCACGACCCGGCAAAAGCTCTTCGACATCGCGCGCGAGCGTCATGCCGGTAAAGACGCGAGGCCGTTCTGCCTGGTCGCCTCGCTCACGCACCCGCACGACCCATACGCGATTCCGCAAAAGTACTGGGACATGTATCCCGACGAATGCATCGACATGCCCGCGTATCGCGATTCGTTCGACGAAGCCGATCCGCATTCGAAGCGCTTGCGGCACGTCTCTCAAACCGACCGCACGCCGCCGACCGACCAGCAGATCCGCAATGCGCGCCGCGCTTATTACGGCGCGATTTCCTATGTCGACGATCAGTTCGGCGCGATCCTCGATGCACTCGAACAGGCGGGCCTCGCCCAGGACACGATGATCGTCGTGACATCGGACCACGGCGAGATGCTCGGCGAGCGCGGCCTCTGGTACAAGATGACGTTCTTCGAAGGCGGCTGCCGCGTGCCGCTGATCGTGCATGCGCCGCAGCAGTTCGACGCGCATCGCGTGCAGGCGTCGGTATCGCATCTCGATCTGTTGCCGACGCTCGTCGAATTGGCGCGTGGCGAGTTGCCCGCCGTGTGGCCGGATTCGCTCGACGGACAAAGCCTCATGCCGCATCTGCGCGGCGCCGGTGGCGGGCACGACGAGGCGATCGGCGAATATCTGGCCGAAGGCGCGATAGCGCCGATCGTGATGCTGCGGCGCGGGCAGTTCAAGTTCATCCACACGCCGGCCGATCCCGATCAGCTATACGACGTCGCGGCGGACCCGTTCGAGCGCGAGAACCTTGCCGCGCGCGCCGAATACGCGCTGCTAGTGGCGGCGCTGCGCGAGGAGATCGCGCGACGCTGGGATCTCGCCGCGTTGCACGAGGAGGTTCTGAAAAGCCAGCGCCGCCGTCATTTTCATTTCGCGGCCACGACGCAGGGCACGGTTGCGTCGTGGGACTGGCAGCCGCTGGTGGATGCGAGCCAGCGCTACATGCGCAACCACATCGATCTCGATACGCTGGAAGCGATGGCGCGCTTTCCCGCCGTCGCGCACTAGTTGCCGCCCGGTGTTCCGCTCGATATCCCGCTCATGATTCACCCACCTACAGGAAGCCGACATGATGAAAAAGCTCTTGAAACAGGCCGTATCCGGCGCCGCGCTCTTTTGCGCCGCGGCCACTCTTGCTTCGGCCGCGGAGCCGCAGTCGTGCACGCAGGTCAACATGGCGGGGCCGGGCTGGACCGACATCGACGCGACCAATGCGATGACCGGCGTTGTACTGAAGGCGCTCGGCTATACGCAGAAGGTGGCGAACCTGTCGGTGCCGATCACCTATCAGGGCTTGAAGAAAGGGCAGATCGACGTGTTCCTCGGCAACTGGATGCCGGCGCAAGCGCCGGTCGTCAAGCCGTTCGAGGAAGAGAAATCGATCGAGGTCGTGCATCCGAATCTCACCAACGCGAAGTTCACGCTCGCGGTGCCCGATTACGTGGCGGCCGCCGGTGTCCACTCATTCGCGGACCTCGCGAAGAACGCCGACAAGTTCGACAATAAGATCTATGGCATCGAACCGGGCGCGCCGGCCAACCAGAACATCAAGAAGATGGTCGACGACAAGGCGTTCGGCCTCGGCAACTGGAAAGTCGTCGAATCGAGCGAGACCGGCATGCTCACGCAGGTGGAGCGCGCGGTGCGCGAGAAGAAGTGGATCGTGTTCCTCGCCTGGGAGCCGCATCTGATGAACACGAAGTTCAAGCTGACCTATCTCGACGGCGGCGACAAGTACTTCGGGCCGAATTACGGCGGCGCCACGGTCAATACGGTGGTGCGCAGCGGTTATGCCGCGCAATGCCCGAATGTGGGGCGCCTTTTCAAACAGCTTACGTTCAATGTCGATCTGGAAAACGGCGTGATCACCGAAGTACTGGAAAAGAAAACAGGCGTCGACGTCGCGGCCACCGAAGCGCTCAAGCGTCACCCGGAACTGTTGAAGTCGTGGCTCGACGGAGTTAACACGGCTAGCGGCGCGAATGGCTTGCAAGCGGTGCAAACCGCCCTCGGCGTGAAATAAAGCGGCATTCGTGGCGGCAAGGTCGCCAGGCGACAGATTCATGTCGCATGCGGTTGATTCGCCATAAATCTGGACTCGTATTCTTGACCCGTCGAGGCAGGCAAGCCATGCGGATTGACTGCCTCGACGCCAGCTCCACTCCGTTTCAGTCAGTCCCAGCCGGTTTCGAACTGCCCTCATGCGAGAAACGCCGCGCGTCGAATACAACGCCCGGCAAGGATCGCTTCATCCAACGAAATACGCAGGCAAAGAGCAGGGGAGAATCTAGATGAAGAAGAGAAATGCCGCCAGTCTTTCGGGACTCGCTCTCGCGGCCAGCGCCGCATTCGCGCCCACGGCTGTTCATGCGCAAAGCAGCGTCACGCTGTACGGCATTCTGGACGCCGGCATCACTTACGTGAACAACGCAGGCGGCGCCCACCAGTTCAAATTCGATGACGGCATTTCGTACGGCAACCGGATCGGCTTCAAGGGCGTGGAAGATCTCGGCGGCGGCTTGCAAGCCGTGTTCGTGCTCGAATCGGGCTTTCACCTGGGCAACGGCCAGCTTGGATTCGGCGGCGCCGAATTCGGACGCCAGGCTTATGTCGGCCTGAAGAACTCGTGGGGCACGCTGTCGTTCGGCAATCAGCTCGACATGACCGAGGAGTTCGTCTATCTGTACAACATCTCCGCATGGGCGAGCGGCTACGCGATCCACCAGGGCGACTTCGACCGCATGAACGGCGACCGTCTGCCGAATTCGGTCAAGTTCCTGTCGAGCGATTTCTCGGGCTTCAGTTTCGGCGGCATGTATTCGTTCGGCAATACGGCGGGCGACTTCCATCAGAAAAGCGCGTGGAGCGTGGGCGCACGTTACGAGCACGGCGCGTTCAACATCGGCACCGCTTATACGCAGTTGAACAACCCGTACGGCATCTATGCGTTCGATCCGTATGCGATGATCGGCACGCGAAGTTTCCTCGGCCGGCCGACTGTTTCGGTCGATCCGGCAACCGGCGCGGTGACGGATCTGTATAGCTCGTCATCCTTTCCGGTCGATAAGCAAGGCGCGTTCGGCATTGGCGCCGCCTATACGATCGGCAAGCTGATGCTGACCGGCGACTTCACGTACACGACCATCAAGGGCCTGGGTCAGACCTCGCACATGCAGGTTTATGAGGGCGGCGCATCGTACAACTTCACGCCTGCGCTCGCGTTGTACGGCGGTTATCAGCACACGCGCTTTGAAGGCAATCACTGGAATCAGGGATCGCTGGGCCTGCATTACCTGTTGTCCAAACGCACGGACGTATATATTTCCGGCGACTATCTGCGCGCGTCCGATGGCGTGAATGCGGTGATCGGCTATAGCTTCGCGCCGTCCACGTCGAACACGCAGTCCGACGTGCGGATCGGCATGAAGCACGCGTTCTAGGCGATATTCATCGCTTTCGCGCGGGGGCGGCTTCCCTATCGAGGAGGCCGCCCCCGCGCTTTGTCGTCTTCCGATCCTTGCAATTCGCTTTCGCGACTCGCGCGTGGGCTTGCAAAAAATCATCGTCCATTCACCGCCTATTTCTCTGGAATACCCCTTGCTGTATCGCTGGCGAGACAGCAGCGTGCATGCGCCTGCCGCGTGGCTTTGCGGCTAGTCGCGTCATTCATGGCGAAACAGGGGGAGTGGTGGTAAGAAGAAAATTCAGCTTCCGCAAGAATGCCGGGGAGTCGTCGGTGGGAATCGACGTGCCCGTGCAAGCCAGCGATTACCAGATCTACGCGACCTACCGGCGCACGCCGAGTGGTGCGTTCATGGGCGACCTGAAAGTCGTGCGGATGATCGACGACCGCCTCATCTTTCCGTTCGACGGCGCGCCGCCGATCGGTCCATTCGACACCGCCAGCGAAGCGCGCGATAGCGCCAGGGCAAAAGGCGCGGAGATCGTCGCGGCGGATCTTGCGAATCCTGAAGCTTGAATCCCGAAACCTGAATCCCGCGCGCGGCGAGTTCGGGCGCTATGCGGGCCCCTGTTCGTCGTCCAGCATCACGGAGAGCGTGCCGGGTTTGCTTTGCACACCGGCCGCCAGATCGATCTCATCCGGCGTCATCGTCTGGATCGCACTTACAAGCCGAGGTAAAAACGTCGCGCCGAAATGGGCGATGCCGCGCTCGCGTGCCGCGTCGCCGCCATTGGCGAGCGCGCGCAGTTCGTTAAGCGGCAAACCCACAAACAGGTCCAGCGGATAGGGCGGGGCATCGCGGTCGCGAGCGGACCGTGGCGTTTGCGCGGTTTGCGGCGCGCGGATGCGCAAGCCGGGTTGCAGATGCGCTTCCAGTTCGAGCGTCACGTCGTGTCGTCCGCTGGATTTGAGTGCCTCGGCGGCCTCGCTGCGCAGAAACGGCGCGACGGCTTGAAGCCGGGCGATTTCCTCGTCGGTGAGCATCATCGTGGTTGCCTCCGAATTGCTTGATGATCCACAGCGCCGGCATGAGCGAGGATGCACCCATGCGGTGCGCGCCAGCGGACTCGTCCGGCGACGTTGCCCGCCTCGGCTGGCAGCGACGGCACGCCGTTCATGACGCGGCCGGCGTATCTCCTGGATCGAACACAAAGTTGCGGCGTCATTGCGTGGACGCAGCAAGGCGGATACCTGGCGGACGTGGCGATGCGGCTAGGCGCGGGCGTCTCGCGGCGAGGCCGACGCGCACGTTTGCGCAGCCCGAAAGCCGATCGCTCACCTTCCCACAATACGTAGACGCGTGGACGTGGACGATACTTCGGCATAATCACTCCTACGACGAATTAAGGCAGACTGTGCGCCTGGCCGGCGCGCCGTCTCGCGCGCGGCAGCAGCGTCGACACATCCACTAAGGATTCAACGGGGAGCCAATCGTGACAACAGTGCCACTAGATGCCGTAACACCTGGCGATACGGCTGTGTTCGTGGCGCGACAGCCGGTCATGGATCGCTCCGGGCGCGTGGTCGCCTACGAGCTTCTGTTCAGGGACGGACCCACCGCGTCCGTGCGGATCGAGGACGAACTGCGCAGCACGACCGCGGTGGTCGAGCACGCGGTGGGCGCGATCGGTCTCGAACGGCTGGTCGGCAACAAGGCCGCCTTTCTGAACTGTCCGCACGACTTTCTGTTCTCCGACTACCCCGATGTGCTGCCGGCGTCGCGTTTCGTTCTGGAAATCCTCGAGTCGGTCGAACTGACGCCGGCGCTCTCGCGACGCTGCAACGAGTTGCGAGGCGCGGGCTTCCAACTCGCTCTCGACGACGTCACGAGCATGACCGACGATATCCGGCGCTTTCTGCCCTCCGTCGACATCGTCAAGATCGACTGGCCGTTCGTGCAGCGCGACGCGTTGCCGGAACTGATCGGCCAGTTCAAACGTGCGGGCAAGGTCGTGCTGGCGGAGAAGGTGGAGCGCGCGGAGGACGCGGAGCTGGCCCTTCAACTCGGTTGTGATCTGCTGCAAGGCTATTATTTTGCGAAGCCGCAGCTAGTCAGCGGCAAGCGCTCGATGCCGCCGGTGAAGGCCATCCTTCATGTGTTCGAACTGGTCGGCAACGATGCGCCTCTGGGGAGTATCGCGCGCGCCCTGAAGGGCGCTCCGATGCTCATCACGCAGCTATTGCGGCTTGCCAACAGCAGCAAACAGCCGAACGGCAAGAGCGAGCGTATTTCATCGTTGAAGCAGGCATTGTCGATAGCCGGCAGCCGCAGGCTCATGCACTGGTGCGGATTGCTGCTCTATGCCAACGCGGCCGGGCTTCCGGTCGAGGAAGACCCGCTTGCGCTGCTCGCCCAGCGGCGCGCGCGTTTCATGGAAAAGGCGATCGACACGCTGGTGGAGGTTCCGGGTTCGCTGGCGGCCACCGCCTATCTCACCGGCGTGCTGTCGTTACTGCACGTTGCGTGTCGGATGGAATTGCCGGTTTTCGTGAATGAGTTGCCGGTTTCCGATGTCATCCGCAATGCGCTTCTGAACGGAGGCGGCGTGCTGGGCGAGTTGCTGTCGATTGCCGTGCTGCTCGAAGAGGGCGATGCTCAGGCGGCAATCGCCAGGCTCGAACGGCTTGGCGGCTCGGGTGATTCCACGCAATCGCCGGAGCGGATCAAGTCGTTCAGATCTTTGACCGGAAACGACATACGGGACATTCTTGAAATCTATCAGGGCAGATTGTGGTGAGGTGACGTGAGAACGCGATGACTGATTTTCTTCCCTTGTACGACAAGGCGCGTCCAGCGCGTGGCTGTTTAATCGTGGCGCGATCCTTCCTGCGGCGCCGGATGGCTTCGAGCCTGGGTACTCGAGGATGGTAGTGCCCGGCGCGCTCGCCGCGCCCGGTTAAGCCGATGCTCGGCACCGGCATGTGGGCGATATCCGCATACAGTGGCCTCTTTCTGGCTGCCTTCGGCGCGGCAACGTTATTGCCTCTGCAATCGGAGGCGGTGCTGGTTGCGCTGCTCCTGAGCGAGAAGTATCCGGTCTGGGCGCTGCTGCTGGTGGCCACCACTGGAAACGTACTCGGCTCGGTGGTCAACTGGCTGCTCGGTCGATACATCGAGCGGTGGCGTCACAAACGTTGGTTCCCTCTCTCCGACGACAAACTCAGGCGCGCGCAGCGTGCCTACCAGCGCTTTGGGCATTGGTCGTTGCTACTCAGTTGGGCACCGGTCATTGGCGATCCTCTGACGGTGCTTGCCGGCGTGATGCGTGAGCCGTTCCTACGTTTCCTTCTGCTGGTGCTGATCGCGAAAGCGGGCCGGTATATGCTGCTCGCCTCCGTGACGATCCAGTTCATCTAGCCCGCGAGCGGACGTACTTCCCGTTACTCTCGCATCACGTATTAGCTCCCGCTAGGACGATCCTTTCGTTTTCTCCGTCCGCTGTGCGGCAACGCCGGCAACCGCGACGCAGCACCCGCCAAGGTCTTTTTCATCTTCCACGCGCGCTCCATGCACAGGTGCCGAGCACTGCTGTTCCACATCAGGGAAAGACACGCGCAAAACGTGTGCAACAGCATATTGCGCTAATCAGGCGGCCCAAAACAACATATCCACGCATCGACGCGGGGTGTTTCGAAATCATCCGAAAAATGCAGGTGCTGTAATTCATCCGTCGCTTTCATGGAAGTGCATTGAAAGGAACGACGCACCTCATCAAACGGATAGCGCCATCGGTTGCATGGCGTGGATTGCAGACTGGCGTAACGAAGGTCGCCCGGATGGTTCGAGCGTCCTTCACGCCATCCAACAACGAAGAATCTTTAATGAAGCTGGCCGTCTCTACTCTTGCTTTCGTTACTGCATCGATGCTGTGTACCGCGAGTGCAAGCGCCCATCAGATCTGGTTCGAGCAGTCGCCTGACAGGACAATGACGTTCTACTACGGCGAGTTCGACAGGAACATGCTGGAAGTCACGCCCGGAGGCATGGACCGCTTCAAGGCGCTCGCCGGCCAGTCGCTCTCGGACTCCGGCGCGAAGCCGCTGGATATGAAACTGCAACGCGCGAGCTTTTCGGTCGCGCAGAAGCCGGGTAAAGGAGACTCCTTCGTCGCGGTGGACACCAGGTATCCGATCTTCAAGGTTCACGACGACGGCGCGGCGGTCGATAGCTACTGGACCCCGGCTACACGCTGGGTGGGCGATTTCAGCGCGCGCCAGCCGGAACTCGAACTCGATATCGTGCCGACGGGCGTGGTCAAGGGCAATGTCGCCCAGTTCCAGGTCTTCTATCAGAAGGAGCCGCTGACGAACAAGCCAGTCACGCTGTCGTCGTGGGGTGGCTGGGACTATCTCGGCACCACGGACGGGGAAGGCAAGGTGTCTTTCGCGTTGCCGTGGAAAGGCATGTATGTACTCGGCATCGAGTACCGCGACCGTACACCTGGCGAGCGAGTCAACACCGAGGGTGTCACCGAAAAATACGCGGTCCGCGGCTTCAGTTCGTCGTTGTCTTTCTATCAGCCGACCGGCGCCGAGCCGATGAAGCGCGCTCCGTCGACGCTTCCCGCGTCGGAGATCGCACGACTGAACGCGAAGAAATAGCGTTCGGCGCGCAGCCTCCGCATCGCTCGCGGCGCTTTCAGCCGCGCAAACACCGCAACGTCCAATCCAACCGATATCCGACAAGGAGCATCGATGAACTACCTCGCCCGCATCCTGGCCGTCACCACCGCTGCGTTCACGATCAATCAGGCCGTCGCGCACGGCGTTCCTTTGCCGCAGCACGGGGGAATCATGGACGACGCTGGCCTCGTCGCCGTCGAAATGGTCGCGAAAAACCGCACCGTCGAACTGTTCGTCACCGACGATGACGCCCCGGTCGACGCCCGCAACATCAAGGGCGTGCTGACCGTGACATCCGCCAGCGGCGCGAAGAAGGAAACACCGATCGCCGCTGTCTCCGGCAATCAGCTTCGCTCGCAGGATGTCGAGGTGCCGCCTGGGTCGCGCGTCACCGCGCTGCTGACGATGGCCGACGGTACGACCAAGGTAAGCGCGCGGTTCAAGGTGCAGTGAAGCCGGACGCGTTCCGCGGGCGATCGATCGGCGGTCGGCGATGCTCGTCTTTCTTCAACTCCGTTAACAAAGGAACAGCGGATGAATCGCATCTGCAAGCTCTGCCGCGCGTGGTTGGCGCGGCTCGCATACGGCAGCCCGCTCGTGTTGCTGCTGCTTGCCGGCACGACGGCGCTCGCCAACGCACACGGCGTCTCGGACGACGACAAGTCGTTCATCGAGGGAAGTACCGGTATCGATCTGATTCCGTATATCTACCTGGGCGCGAAACATATGGTCACGGGCTACGACCATCTGCTGTTTCTGTTCGGCGTGATTTTCTTTCTGTACCGGCTCAAGGACGTCGGACGCTATGTGACGCTGTTCGCTGTCGGACACAGTACGACCCTACTGTTCGGCGTCATCGCCAACGTGAATGCGAACCCGTATCTGATCGACGCGGTGATCGGGTTGTCGGTGGTCTACAAGGCGCTCGATAACCTCGGCGCATTCAGAAAGATGCTGGGTTTCGAGCCGAATCCGCGTCTCGCCGTGCTGATCTTCGGCTTCTTTCACGGCTTCGGGCTCGCGACGAAACTCCAGGAAATGACCATATCGCGCGACGGCATGGTGCCGAACATCATCGCGTTCAACGTCGGTGTCGAGATCGGTCAGTTGATCGCTCTCAGCATGATCCTGATCGCGATGACGTACTGGCGCCGTTCGCCGGGATTTCAGCGCCACGCGTTGCTCGCCAATGCGGTGCTGATGAGCGCGGGCTTCGTACTCGTCGGCTTTCGGCTCTCCGGCTATTTCTTTCCCACGGTGGCATGACATGAGCACATACGAAGTATCGAATCAGAGCCTGATGAAGGCGACATTCGGCGCCGGGGTCGCGGCGCTCGTGATCCTCGGGCTGTTTGTCCTGCCTGCTGAACGCGGTATCGACATTACCGGGATTGGCGGTGCGCTCGGCTTGACGAAGATGGGCGCGAAAAACCCGCCGGCCGATTCGATGCCGGCACTTGCACCGGCGCAAACAGCAGGCGATCTGCCGGTGCCGAACCGCCAGTCGATTTCGCAGGCGACGGCGTATCGCAGCGACGAAATGGAACTGATCCTGCCGCCAAACGCGGGCGCCGAGATCAAGGCGCAGATGAAGAAAGGCGATCACTACATCTTCCAGTGGGCCGCGATGGGCGGGCCGGTCAACGTCGAGATGCACGGTGAACGGCCGCATGCCGGCAAGGCCTTTACCAGCTACTGGAAAGATGTCGATCAAACTTCGGCGCAAGGCTCGTTCACCGCGCCGTTCGACGGCACGCATAGCTGGTACTGGCGCAATCGCGGAGACCGGACCGTAACGATCAAGGTGAAGACCAGCGGTTTCTACGAAAAGCTCTTTCGCCCCGACGGGCATTGAACGGGTGCCGGGCTGCAAGCGCCCGCCACTTTCCTGAACGCTATGCTCTCTCTGACAAGGGTGATCAAATGACTATCTCTTCGGGTTTATCCAGCCCCGCGGCTACCGCCGCGCGGTCCGTCGCGACGCCGGCAGTGCAGTCACGCACGCGGATGATCGCCATCGACGCACTGCGCGGTTTCGTGATGTTGTGCATGCTCGTCGATCACGTGCGGGAGACATTTTTTCTGCATCGTCAGGTAACTGATCCGATGAATGCATTCACGCTAGCGCCGGAGTTGTTTTTCACGCGGATGGTGAGCGAGATCTGCGCGCCGGTGTTTATCTTTCTGACTGGCCTGTCGGCGTACCTGTATGGGCAGTCGCATACGCCGAAGGAAACCTCCACGTTCCTGTTCAAGCGCGGCATATTCCTCGTGTTTCTCGAACTGACCTTCGTGTGCTTCGCGTGGACCGCGGAATTTCCGCCCAAGACGCTGTGGCTGCAGGTGATCTGGTGTATCGGTCTGTGCATGATCGCGCTGTCGGTTTTGCTGCACCTGCCGCGCAAGTGGCAGATTGCGCTCGGTGTGGTGATCGTCGCGGGGCACAACCTGCTCGACGGAATCACGCTCGGGCCCGATTCGCCGCTGTTCGTGCCGTGGTCGATCCTGCATCAGCGCGTGTTCATCGACCTGGGCGGCATCACGCGGGCACGCACCACGTATCCGATTTTGCCGTGGATCGGCGTAATCCTTCTCGGCTATGCGATCGGACCGTGGTTCGCCAAACAGGTCGACCCGGCCGAACGCATGTCGCGGCTGCTGAAGGTGGGCGCTGGCGTGCTGGTGGCTTTCGTCGTGATCCGCTATCTGAACTTCTACGGCGAAAAGCCGTGGGTGCATGCGGGCGACGGGCTGCGCACGTTCATGAGCTTCATGAGCGCGACGAAGTACCCGCCGTCGTTGATGTTTCTGCTCCCCACGCTGGGACTCGGCCTGATCTTGCTGGCCTGCTTCGAGAAGCTTCAGGACCAGCGTATTGCAAGCATGCTGGCTGTACTCGGTGGCGCACCGATGTTTTTCTATCTGCTTCACCTGTACGTATTGAAGGCGCTCTACCTGATTGCGGTGCATGTGTGGGGGGCGAACCAGGGGCAGTACTACGGCTTCGACAACCTCGCGGGGATCTGGCTATGGTGGGCGATCCTCGCGGTCGCGCTGTATCCGCCAGTGCGCTGGTTTGCGAAACTCAAGCAGCGTCGCAAGGACATCTGGTGGCTGAAATACCTTTGAGCGTCCGTCGGGAATGAAGCGCCGGCTGCGTGTTCAACGCGGCTAGCGTTGCCCCAAACCTCACAGACATCTTCCGCTCGACTCGCCACATCGCGTGGCAGGCCGGTCTGCGCGTCTCGTGCGCAGACCGCATCATCACTTTTCTTCACTGGACGTTCATGATGAACAGAACGCGCGCTGCAAGCACCGCTATCAACGGGGCGTTGATCGTCGCGACCCTCGGGTTTGCCATTCCGGCATCGGCACAAAGTTCGGTGACGTTGTATGGCATCGTCGATAACGGCTTCGTCTATACGCACAACAGCGGCGGCAAGTCGACACAGGTCGGTCTCATCAGCGGCAGTCTGTCGGGGTCCCGCTGGGGGCTCAAGGGCGTCGAGCCGCTCGGCGGCGGACTGTCCGCGATTTTCCAGCTTGAGAACGGGGTCAACCTCAATACCGGCAAGATGAACCAGGGCGGCCGGCTGTTCGGTCGCCAGAGTTATGTCGGCCTGAGGAGCGCGACGGCCGGCACGCTCACGATGGGCCGCATCTACGATCCGCTGACGGACCTCGTTCAGCCGGCGCAGGGCGACAACTATCTCGGACAGACCTTCACGTCGCCGGGCGACGTCGACAACGCCGACAGTAGCGCGCGCTTTAACAACGCGTTGAAGTGGGCAAGCCCCAGGTGGTTCGGTTTGAGCGGCGAAATGATGTACGGATTCGGCGGTGTCGCGGGCAGCGTCGTGTCCGGCCAGACATACAGCGCGGCGCTCAATTACGGGCAGGGCGGCTTTACGCTTGCGGGCGGCTATCTGCACATGGATCGGGGCAATGCGACGTTGTCGACGCGCGGGACCGCGTCATCGGATACGCTGTTCAACAGTTCGGTCAACGCGGCGTACGCCTCCGCGAAGGCAATCGACGTGTGGCGTGTCGCGACGCAATACGCGTTCTCTGCGTTCACGGTGGGCGCGTATTACAGCGACTCGCGTTATTTGGCTGACGGGGCGTCGAAGTTCTCGCGCACCGAGATTTACCGGAATACTTCGGCGTTTGCCGTGTGGAAGGTGACCCCCTCGTGGCTGGCAGAGGCGGCGTATAACTTCCTGAAGTCATCTGGCGATTCGGCGGCGCGCTATCACCAGGTGAGCGTCGGTGCCGATTATCTGCTCAGCAAACGGACCGATATCTATACGATCGTCAGCTACACGCACGCGTCGGGACAAAACGGCGCAGGGGACGCTCAGGCGGTGATCGGCGCAACCGACATCGATGCCGGCAAGGCGTCGCAAACGCGTGTCAACGTGGGCCTCAGACACCGATTCTGACGAGTGGTTGCCGGGGAGGCGTTACCTGGACTCGACACGGCACAAGCCGCCGCTGACTCACACAAGGCATGAGCTGTTCGAATCGATGCGGCGCTGGGCTGTTGCGAGGACGCGCCGGTCTACGCGACGGGAAGCTCGGGACGTCACGACAACCCGTGCACCTCGTGTTTCGGCGAGCCTGGATAGCAGCAGCCGCGTAAGTGCGAAGCAGGCCAACATGATCGGCGCCGTCCACGATTCGATTGTTGAGTGTCGTCGTTGTTTCGATCGCCAAAAAGCACGGCAATGCGGATCTCGCTTGCATCCGGCGCCCTCACTCCGGCGCCTGCTCGGGCATCCCTTCGCTTGCATCGCCGATCAGGCTCAGTACGGCGGCCGGGTCGTCGATCTTGTCGATTGCGAGCATCGCGAAACGCGCGAGGAACAGGGAGGTGTTCGGCTCGCCCAGTTGCGTGAGGGTTTTGCACAGCCTGGTATAAACAATGTCGAGGTCGCTGTCGGTCATGGCGTTCTCCTTTATCGGATTAATCGTTGATCACTTTTGAAGCGCATGGTGGACGGCGGCTGCAATATCCGCAGCCGCTGCCGCATGCCAGCGTCCCAGTACATGACCATCCGGGCGAATCAGATAAACGGTGCCGCGTCTCGCGCCGTACATGGCGAACAGTCGACCCGTATGATCCCAGTAGTGATCGCCTTTCGTCTCCGGGTGCAGATGCGAAGTCAGAGGTATCAGCTTGAAAGGCAGCTTCTCATCTCGAAGTGTTGCTTCGAGTTCGGTGAATTCCGCAGGTACCCGACCGTCTTCGCTGAAATGCAAAGCTGTAAAGCAGGGGGCGATCAGGTCTGTCAAATGAGCTTCCCTCGCGTTGCCGCCGTCGACGATCGTCAGCGGACACTCTCCAGGCACAGCCCCCGGCACCGGACCTGCCGCAAATGCGCCCGGCTCGGCTTCCGGCGTATTGAGCGGCGACGCGGTATAAGTGATGGCCGAAGTCTGCCGCGGGTTGATCAAGGAGCGCACGCGTTCATGCTTGATCGCGAGACTCAACACGGCTTTGCGCATCAACTCGAAGGCAAATGACGGCGGCGCCATGAACTCGGTACTCCTGGTGCCGTAACTGAGATTTTCGTGGGCGGCAAAGACGCGCTCGTCCGAATAGCTGTCGAGCAATGCTTCGGACGCAAGGCCACGAACCACGAAGGCGAGTTTCCACGCCAGATTATCCGCGTCGTCGATGCCTGAGTTTGCGCCGCGCACGCCGAAGATCGGCACCAGATGCGCTGCATCGCCGCCAAACAGCACACGGCCATGACGATAGCTCTCCAGGGTCAAGGCATTGGCCTTGTAAATCGTGATCCAGATGGGTGACCACGCGCCGCGCTCGCCCATCATGTCCAACAAGCTCTGCACCCGCGGCATGACGTTTTCCGGCTTCACTGCCCGTTCGGCGTCTTCGCCGTCACGCAGTTGATAGTCGATACGCCAGACATTGTCAGGCTGCTTGTGGACCAACACGGTGGAACCCGGGTTGGACGACGGGTCGAAGTAGGCAAGACGCTCGGTCGGCCGGTCGCTCTCGAGCTCGATATCGACAATCACATAACGGCCCTCGTAGCTCGTTCCCTTGAGCTGCAGACCTAACGCCTCGCGAATCGTGCTGCGCCCGCCATCGCAGGCGACGACCCAGTCGGTATTGAGCGAATAGTCGCCTTCGGCCGTTGCAAGCTTGAGCGTGGCGCCGTCCGCGCGCGCATCGATGGCGGTCACCCTTGTCTGCCAGCGTATATCGATCAGATCCGACTTCCGTTGCGCGGCGTCCAGAAGAAACTGCTCGATGTGATATTGCGCAAGGTTCACCATCGGCGGCAGTTTCTGGTTGTCGTCTTGCGGCATGTTGAAGTGCAGTACTTCGGCGTCGCGGTAGAAGCTGCGCCCACCCGTCCACGGCAGCCCGGTCTTCAGAAACGCGTCTACAGCGCCTAGGCGCTCGATGATTTCGAGGCTCCGACGCGAGATGCAGATGGCCCGGCTCCCATGGCAAACGGAGTCGTCGGCTTCGATCAATACGGAAGGAACGCCATGGTTGGCCAGGCCGAGGGCCACCGTCAGACCAACTGGACCCCCGCCAACGATCGTCACGGCATGTCGCTTTGTCTCGATGCCGTTGTCCAGTTTTGGCACCGTGGCGGCATATTTTTTTGCACTAAAGGGATAAGTTTTGAATTCCATCGCTTGCTCCTTAACGAATTTCTGGAATCAGTGGGCTGGAGACCATGCATGGGTCGCCCTTCGTGGCTGGCATCCCACCGTCGCCTGATCGCGCAATCAGGGCGACAAGCACTAGCTAGCGTTGCTTGATAATCTTGCGCGGCGCGGGCGCTCGGACTGAATCGGCAACACCGCGACGACAATGGCGCCAATCACGAGCAATGCCGCTGCATAGAGCAATCCGGCCGAGAAACCATGCGTCAGGTCTTTCAGCCAGCCCACCACCAGCGGATTCAAGGCCGAGCCGATGTTGCCGGTCGCGTTGATTACGGCAATGCCAACGGCACGGGCCCGGAAGCTCAGCGAGTGATCAGGGGTCGTCCAGAAGATCGACATGGCAGTGTACGATCCTGCCGACGCCAGACAGATGCCCATCATTTGCACAGCGGGATGTGTCGAGTAAGCCGTGCAGAGCCAGCCAGCGGCGGCGAAGAGCATCGGCAGCATCAGATGCCATCTGCGTTCCTGCTTGCGATCGGAGCGCCTTCCCCACCAGATCATTGCGGCGATCGTGCAGATTTGCGGGATCGCAGCCAGGAGACCAACGGTGCGATTGCTCGCGTCGGCGCTGAAGCTCTTCACGATCAGCGGCGTCCAGACCGCAACCATGGCGAGCGTGTTGACGAGACAGAAATAAGCGAGCGCGAACTTAAGGACGGTGGGGGAGACGAGTTCGCTGACAAGGCTTCTTTCTTCAGTTGCCGACGTGCGCGGCACGGGATCGGCTTTGTGCTCGGCCGCGAGCGTCTGCGAGAGCGTACGCTTCTCATCCGCGCTGAGCCAGGTTGCCTTTGCGGGAACGTCGCGCAGATAAGCGAATACGACCAGGCCCAGCATCGCCGAAGGCAAGCCTTCCAGAAAAAACAGCCATTGCCACCCTTTGAGCCCGAGGGTCCCATCCAATGCCAGGATATAACCCGAAAGCGCGGAGCCGACCGCGGCCGTCACCGGCATGGCGATCATGAACATGGCATTCGCTCTCGCGCGATATGCACCTGGAAACCAGTAGGTCATGTAAAGCAGGATGCCCGGCAAAAAACCGGCCTCCGTCACACCGACCAAAATGCGCAACAGGTAGAGCGTGCCCGGACTCGAAGCAAACAGGGTCGCCGTGGATGCCAGGCCCCAGGCGATCATGATGGTCCCGATCCATTTCCGCGCACCGATGCGCGGCAGAACGATGTTGCTCGGAATGCCAAACGCGATGTACGCGATATAGAACAACGTCGTGGCTAAGCCGAACTGGACGCCGGAAAGGCCGAGGTCCTTCATCATGGTAAGTCCGGCAAATCCGATATTGATCCGGTCCAGGAACGAGAAGAAGAACAGGGTGAAGAGAAACCAGAGCAGGTGTCGAGATACCTTGGCGATGACATGCTGCTCTTGCAGTGAGGCATCCGGTCCAGCACCGTTCGCCGGCCCGCCGGGAAGTGGGCCGCGGTCGGCCAACGGGGTCGTTTCCATGTAGGTCGTCTCCAGAATCAGGTCTATGTCGAGCGCCGAGGCACTCGGTGCAATCGCATCAGGCTAGTCAGGGCGACGAGGTAGGGCGATGAATGGAGTATGGAGCGCCGCCAGCGCGCGCTGTCCCCAAAATGGGTACGACTTGAAGGCCGAGATGGGCTAGGGGAAACCCTTGCGCAACATGACCGCACGAGCGGCCGACGTCGGATTGATGGGGCAGGGCGGGATCAGTTGCTACTGGGAGCCAGGCACAAGGCGAACAACTGACGCTGGCTCGAAATGCCGAGGCGGCGGTAAGCGCGTTTCTGATAGGTCACGACGCTGGAGGCCTTGACGCCCATCAGTTCGCCGATTTCCTGCGCGGTGCGACCCTCCAGAACACCACAGAGAACATCGAGTTCCCGTTTCGATAAGTCCGGGCAGATTCCACGGACGCGCGCCAGCATCAGTTGCGGAATGCCAGCCTGAATCTGGCCGCACAGTGCGTAATGATGCTTGGCGGATTGAGCGATGAGCGGGGCAAAGGCTTCGATCAGCGCGATTTCGCTCGGATGAAAATTTCCGCGCCTGCGGTCGCGGTAGAGATTGACTGCGAGCCAGATGTCGCGCGACGGCTGCAGTAAAACGGAGAGTCGGCCCGACACGTCAGGCTGGTGATAACACGCGGCCCGATAGCCCTCATGCGAGATGTCTTCGATGCCTTGCTGGTGGAGCAGGACAGCCGGGTCGAGTTTCCCGGGACGGGCCGCCGAGACAATCGTCTGGTTCCCGTCCAGCGTGTAGAAGGTCCTGGCATAGGCATCCGCCACATTGCGCAGGTATCGGCCGCCGCGATGGTCCGCCACGGAGACCGTTCGAGGGCGATTGTCGAACTCGTACGCAAACACGGTGCACTGCGAGATGCCCGCGGCGTCGCCTAACAACTTCAGGACTTCCGCGGCAAATGCATTGGCATCATCGGACCCAATGGCCGATACCAGGCTCGTCGCCCGGGAAAGATCCAGGTGTCCTGAGAGGTTGGGACGATCGAGCCGCCATGAGCGCATGATTGGCTTCGGAGAGTGTCGAATAAGGCAATTTTAAGCGACACCCGCCCGGACGATCGTTCGCTTTCGTTCCTATCGAATGTTGCGGGGAAACGAGTGGGCAACGCGGTCCAACGCCAGGCATCATCCTCGATGGCCGCGACCGTCATGCCGGGATCGGGGACGAGGCTGTGCCAGCCCCGGGGAACGGCTGGGAAGGCATTGAACGGGTGCGTCCGATCTGCCGTTCGCGTGGATTACGCCTTGCCCTGGGCGGTCGAGGCTTGCGTGAAAAGGTTGGCGAACATCGCACTGGCGTTGTCATTGAAGGCGACCGCCATGGCGCCCAGCGCCAGCACCACGATGCCGGCCAGAACGGCGTATTCCATGGCGCTCACGCCACGTTCGTCACGAACGAATGCTTTCACGAGGGTTTGCATTTTCCTGGTTCCCGTAACAAAGGGCGAAATTCCCGGGCAATGGATGCCCCGACCTGGATATTCGCCCGAGTGGAAAGACTGGAATGTCGGATGGCGAAATCTGGACCCCGCGACACCCGCTGGCCGCTTGTGGCAACAGGCGCGACACCTGTTGCACCAACGCTCGTTCGCAACTACGCAGTCGAACCCATGCTGGCACCTCATATAGTATGACAATTTGGGATAGGCCAGTGAGAAAGTACACCAAGCTTTCTCGCTCTTTGTCGGGGTCCATCAGTCAACTCGGCCCTTGTACACGACTCCAGCGACGTTCGGGGCAACTCACTGAGTGTGAGGCCGGATAACGGTCTCGTTCGGATGCGAGAGGCCCGTCGACGAATCCTCGATGGACGACAGGGCCTCGAGGCTCGTGTCAGAACGGTTGAGCATCGCACGGGCTTGATTCATGTCGAGCGCACCCTCCCAACGAGCAACCACAATGGTTGCCACCCCGTTGCCGATAAGATTGGTCACCGCACGCGCCTCATTGAGAAAACGGTCCACGCCCAGCAGCAGCACCAGCCCGGACACAGGAATTTTGTGCATCGTCGCGAGCGTGGCTGCCAGTGCCACGAATCCCGCTCCGGCCACGCCAGCCGATCCTTTCGAGGTCAGCAGCAACACGCCAAGCAATAGCAACTGATCCCAGATCGTTAGATGGATATTCATCGCTTGTGCGATGAACATCGAAGCCATCGTCAGATAGATTGCCGTGCCATCAGCGTTAAACGTGTAGCCCGTTGGCAACACCATGCCGACGACGGGGCGTGAGCAGCCAAGCTTCTCCATCTTGATGAGCATCTGCGGGAGAACCGCTTCAGTCGAAGCCGTACCGAGCGTAATGAAAATCTCATCCTTGATGTAGCGGAGATACTTCCACAACGACAGGCCACTCAGGCGCATGACGAGGCCGAGCACGACGACCACGAAGAAGATCGAGGTCAGGTAAAGACACAGCATCAACTGACCAAACGATGCCAGCGTGCCGATCCCGTACTTGGCAATGGTGAATGCCATGCCGCCAAACGCACCGATAGGCGCGACGTACATCACGATTCGCACGACCCCGAACATGCCCTGAAGAAACATGTCGAGCATGTCGACGAACGGCGCGGTGCGGGGACCGAGCTTCGCGAGGGATATCGCGAGCAGCAGCGAGAAGAAGATAATCGGCAGGATCTCTCCATTCGCGAACGCCCCAACGATACTGTTGGGAACGATGTTCATGAAGAATTCAAGCATGCTGTGTTGCTGTGCCGCGTGACTGTAGTTGGCGATGGCGGAACTGTCGATATGAGCCGGGTCGATGTTCATACCGCTGCCTGGCTTGATGACGTTCACGACGATGAGGCCGACAACAAGCGCAATCGTCGAGGCAATTTCGAAGTACACGACTGCCTTGACGCCAACCCGCCCGGCCTCGTGAAGATCGTTCATGCGGGCAATACCGACCACGACGGAGGCGAAAATAATCGGAGCGAGCAGCATCCGGATCAGTTTGATGAACAGATCGCCGAGTGGTTTAAGTTGAGAACCGATGTCAGGGTAGAAGTGGCCGACGAGCACGCCAGCGACAATGCCAATCAGAACCTGTACATAGAGCCTGGAAAGGGACTTTCCGATCTTTGAAACCCGCATGACTGTCTCCTATCTATGCGTGGCATCTTTTGATGAAGTCAGGTCGAGCAGCGCAACGAGATCTACCGCTGCGGCAGGCACGACCCTATTTCGCCTGCGTTCCGTTGATGTATTTTTTTGAACGCTCCGCCGACGCTTTTGCCGGCGTTCGCCGCTTGACGGCTTATGCGGACAGCTTTTGCATCTCAGCGTAAAGATCTGCCTTGCCTTCAAAACCGATGCCGGGCAGATCGGGCATCGTGATGTAGCCGCCGTCCACTTTCACGCCATCGGGGAAGCCGCCATACGGCTGGAACAGGTCGGGATACGATTCATTGCCGCCCAGACCAAGGCCCGCCGCGATGTTCAGCGACATCTGGTGACCACCGTGTGGAATGCATCGGCTCGGCGACCAGCCGTGCTGATGCAGCATGTCGAGCGTGCGCAGGTACTCGACGAGACCATAGCTCAGCGCGCAATCGAACTGCAGCCAGTCACGGTCGGGACGCATGCCGCCATAACGGATCAGATTGCGCGCGTCCTGCATCGAGAACAGATCCTCGCCGGTTGCCATCGGCTTGTCGTAGTAGTTACGCAGCGTCGCCTGCAGTTCGAAGTCGAGCGGATCGCCCGGTTCTTCGTACCAGAACAGGTCGTACTGCGATAACGCCTTCGCGTACTGAATCGCGGTGTCGAGGTCGAAGCGCCCGTTGGCGTCGACGGCGAGTTTCTGGCCGTCCTGCAGCACGCTCAGAATCGAATCGATGCGGCGCAGGTCTTCATCGAGCGAAGCGCCACCAATCTTCTTCTTCACGACCGTATAGCCCCGGTCGATGTAGCTGCGCATTTCGTCCTTGAGCTTTTCGTGGTCCTGGCCCGGATAGTAGTAACCGCCGGCCGCGTACACGAAGATCTTGCGATTGGGCCGACCATTGCCATAACGGTCGGCCAGCAGTTGGAACAGCGGTTTGCCTTCGATCTTCGCTACCGCGTCCCAGATCGCCATGTCGATCGTGCCGATCGCCACCGAGCGCTCGCCGTGGCCGCCGGGCTTTTCGTTGGTGAACATCGTTGCCCAGATCTTGTGGGGATCGAGGTTGTCACCTGCGTCATTGACGAGGCTGGCGGAATCGGCTTCCAGAATGCGCGGAATGAAGCGCTCGCGCATGAGCTTGCCCTGGCCATAGCGGCCGTTGGAATTGAAGCCGTAACCCACCACCGGCTTTCCGTCCCGGATGACATCCGTCACCACGGCGACGAGACTCAGCGTCATCTTGCTGAAGTCAATGTAGGCATTCCGGATCGGAGAGCTGATCGGAACGGTCTTTTCGCGGATTTCAACGATTCTCATGGCGGTGTCTCCTGAGTTCTGAATACGTATTGCGTTGCATGGGGCTGCAATGAAACGTAGCTTATCCGCGAAAGCCGGCGCTATACTTTGCCTAAATTCATTTCATTTTTTACCGTGGGTGAATAACGGAAATGGCAACCGACATCGCTTCCGACTTCGATTTTTTTATTCTCCTAGCGAGGCTCAAGAGCCTGTCCGGTGCGGCCCGCGCGCTCGATCTCACGCCGCCGGCGGCGACCAAGCGCCTGGGGTTGATCGAGCAGCGACTAGGGGTCAGGCTGGTCAACAGGACAACCCGGAATGTCAGCCTGACGCCCGAAGGCGAGACTTACCTGCGCTACGCAACGCACATCGTCGAACAGGTCCGGCAGATGGAGGAGGAGATATCAGGGACTCGTACCGATCCTCACGGTCTTCTGCGTATCAATGCGACGCTCGGATTCGGACGCACGACCATCGCGCCGCTGGTGTCTGATTTCGCGAAGCGATTTCCCAAGGTCGAGATCCAGTTTGAAGTGACCGACCGCCCCATCGATCTGGTTGCCGATGGGTTCGATATGGCGATCCGTTTTGGCGAACTCCCCGATAGCCGCCTAAGCGCGCGGCGCATCATGAGCAACCGGCGTTTTCTTTGCGCCTCTTCCAGGTACCTCGAGCGTTTTGGGACGCCGGAGCGCGTCGAAGATCTGGTTGACCACCGGTGCATCATTCATCGTCAGAATGACGATGCTTACGGCGTTTGGAGATACATAAAGGATGACCACCTCGAAGCGCTCAAAGTCAAAGGAGCGCTCTCGAGCAATGACGGCGACATCGTATTGCGTTGGGCACTCGACGGTCACGGAATCCTGATTCGATCCGAATGGGACCTGGCGAAGTACGTCCAGAGCGGCCGGTTGAGACTGGTGTTGCCGGATACCCCACTGCCTTCAGCCGATTTGTTCGTGTACTACCCGAGTCAGCGAAATCAGACCGCGCGCGCCAGAGCGTTCATTGATTTTCTGATCGATCATTTTCAGGCGCCCTTCGTGCCGGTTGAGACAGGAGCGCTGATTTACGCCCGGAAACAGCGGGCAGGGCGGAAGGGGTGAGGGGTTGCAAGGCACACGAGCCACGTGCCCGACGACCTACGAACGTCGTGGCTGTCGCGCTGGCTAACAAGGTTGCGCGAACGATCTGGGCGTTACTTGCGCACGGTCGAACGTATCAGCCTCCGAGGTCGACGCCTGCATGGTTCGCCCAAAAACGTCACAGCACACTTTTTTGATCTAGCGTATGATATGCATCATGCGAAATACGAAACCCACTGCCAGAACGGCAGCCAAGGAAGCCTCACACGAGCGCATCGTGTCCGTCGCTGCGCGGGCGATCCGTCGCAGCGGCTACGACGGAACCGGAGTCGCCGACATCATGAAGGAGGCCGGCTTGACCCATGGCGCCTTCTACGCCCACTTCGCGTCGCGCGAGGCCATGCTGGCGGAAGCAGCGGGGCGGGCCTGTGCGGAGTCGGCGGCCGCGGCGGCAGAAGGGGTTGCCAGCGTGCCCCCGGAACAGGCTTTGACCTACATGTTCCACGCCTATCTCTCGCGAGAAAACCTCGAGCAGGTGGAGCAGGGCTGCCCCCTTGCCGCGCTGGGCTCGGAAACCGTGCGCCAAGCGCCCGAAGTCCGGCGCGTGACCACCCGGTACATCAAGGAAATGGTCGATCTTGTTGCCCGCCAGTCGCCGGATTGGGGGCAGCCCGATGTCCACGAACGCGCCCTCGTGACCGTCGCCACCCTGGTTGGCACCTTGCTGTTGGCGCGCGTCGCCGACGAGCCTGCGCTGTCCGACAGCCTGCGTGCGGCTGCCTTGAAGCACCTGCCCATCGTCTGACGCCACTTGAACCCATCGATTTTTCGCTCGCACAATAATATGACGAACATCATGCGAATATCAAGCTCTGAAGGAGAAACAGCATGAACATGAAGAAATTGGCCCTCGTAACAGGGGCCTCGTCGGGCATAGGCGAAGCCACTGCGCAGCGGCTGTCAAAGGCCGGTTACAAGGTATACGGCACCAGCCGGCGCGGCGGCCAGGCGGGCCAGCGAGCGTTCGAGATGCTGCCACTCGATGTGACCCAAGACGCGTCGGTCGATGCTTTGGTCCAGCAACTTATCCAGCTGGAGGGCCGCATCGACCTGCTGGTCAACAACGCCGGCTTCGGAGTCGCACCAGCGGGCGCGGAAGAGAGTTCGATTGCGCAGGCGCAGGCTATCTTCGACACCAACTTCTTCGGCATGGTACGGATGGTCCGGTCCGTCGTACCGCATATGCGTCGCCAGGCGAGTGGTCGCATCATCAACATCGGCTCCGTGGTGGGGTTCCTGCCCGCACCTTATATGGCGCTGTACTCCGCCACGAAGCACGCGGTCGCCGGCTATTCGGAATCGCTAGACCATGAATTGCGCACGCAGGGCATTCGCGTCTCGGTGGTGGAGCCGCCCTATATCAACACGCCGTTCGAAGCGAATCTGATGCAGCCCGATACGCCGCTGGACATGTACCGCGAAATTCGCGCGGGCATGGAGCAGCGGCTCAAAGAAGGAATCGCCGGCGCAGACGGCCCCGAGGTGGTGGCCGACATCGTGTTGAAGGCGGCCGCCACCGCGCTGCCCAAAACCCACTACGCCCCCGGCATGGCCAGCCGCCTGCGCCTGCTGCGCAGGTTCGCGCCCGCCAGCGTACTGGACGCCGGCTTGCGCAAAGACCTTCGGCTCGACGCATAGGCGGCTAGCCGTTTCGCACCCCGTTCTAAATAACACTCCATTTGAGAGAAGACGATGACATTCCAAGCACTGCTCGCCAGCAAGACAGGTGACAAGATCACCACCAGCGTGGTTTCGCTGAGTGAACCGGACCTCATGCCCGGAGACGTCGTGGTCGACGTCGATTACTCCACCGTGAACTACAAGGACGCGATAGCCATCACCGGCCGCGCAGAGGTAATTCGTCAGTTCCCTTTGATTCCCGGCATCGACTTCGCCGGCACGGTCAAGACTTCCTCCTACCCCGGCATCGCTGCTGGCGACCGCGTCGTCGCCAATGGCTGGAGCTTGAGCCAAACCCACCACGGCGGCTATGCGCAGCAGGCGCGCGTGAAAGGTGAGTGGCTGGTCAAGCTCCCAGCAGCCCTGTCCACCAAAGACGCGATGGCCATCGGAACGGCGGGGTACACGGCGATGCTGTCTGTGCTCGCGCTTGAGCATGGCGGGCTCACGCCCTCGCATGGCGACGTTCTCGTGACGGGCGCCAATGGTGGCGTCGGTTCCATCGCCATCGCCCTCCTGTCGGGTCTCGGATACCGGGTCGTCGCATCCACAGGGCGGCTTGATGAAAGCGACTATCTGCGCAGCCTGGGGGCTGCCGACATCATCGATCGCCGTACGCTGTCGGAGCCGGGGGCGCCGATAGCCAAGGAAAGGTGGGCCGGCGCCGTCGACTCGGTCGGCAGCCACACGCTGGCCAACGTGCTGGCACAGACAAAGTATCGCGGCGTGGTCACCGCTTGCGGCCTGGCCCAGGGCATGGATCTTCCGGCCTCGGTGCTGCCTTTCATCTTGCGCAATGTGACGCTGGCCGGCATCGATTCGGTCAATGCACCCCAACAGGTGCGCATCGAGGCCTGGTCACGGCTGGCGCGGGACCTGGATCTGGACAAGCTCGCGCGAACGACACATGTGGTTGGCTTGGCCGAAGTGCCCGCGGTCATTGAGCGATTGTTCGACGGAAAAGTCCAGGGCCGTACCGTCGTTGACGTCAACGCATGAGTATGCCGAGGCCTCTTCCTGTGAACATGAGCTTTCGCAATGTGGCGATCTTGACCGCATTCATTTTCCTGGCCCTGGCGCTCACCTGGATGTTCGCGCCCGGTGCGCTGCTATCCCGTTGGGGCGTTGATCCTTCAGGCTCCACTGACTTGTTGGGCCGCCGGGCGGCGGCTCTGTATGCGGGCATCGGTGTCATGTTCCTCCAGGCCAGGAATGCAGCGCCATCGCCAGCCCGCTCGGCCTTACTCAGCGGGGCTATCGTCGCTTGCCTACTGCTCGCGGTTCTCGGCATCGTTGAGCTCATCCACGGCCATGCCGGACCCGGCATGCTGGTGCCTGTTGCAATCGAGGTCGTGCTGGTTATGGCTTTCCTGTATGCCGCGCGCTCCCGACAATCCAGCCGTTGAGAAAAGCCTGCACCTACCGGCGCGCCATGCCACGCCGTTCACAGACCTGGCTACGTCAGGAACAGGGAAAACCATGAAAGCACTCACCTTCAAACGCTATGGCAAGTCGCCTGACATCGGGTTTGCCGAAGTTCCCCGCCCGACGCTGAAGCCGGACGAACTGCTGGTTCAAGTCCACGCTGCGGGCGTGAACCCGATCGACAACGTAGTCCCCACCGGCATCTTCAAACCCGTCCTTCGGTTCCAGCTTCCGGCTACGCTGGGCAGCGATCTGGCCGGTGTGGTGACGGAGGTCGGCAGCCGCGTGACTCGCTTCAGACCCGGCGATGCCGTCTTCGCCAGCATCTTCGACCTGGGTACGGGCTCGATCGCCGAGTTCGCGGTGGTACCGGAGAGCGCTGCCGCGATGAAGCCGGCCAACCTGGACTTCGTGCAGGCGGCGTCGATCCCGATGGTCGGGCTCACCTCGTGGCAAGCGCTGAAGGAACGCGCCAATCTTCGGGCCGCTCAAAAAGTGTTCATCCCGGCAGGCTCCGGCGGTATTGGCACGTTTGCGATTCAGCTGGCAAAGCACCTTGGCGCCAAAGTGGGAACGACCACCAGCACGGGCAACGTCGAACTGGTGCGCAGCCTCGGCGCGGACGAGGTGGTCGACTACAGGAAGCAGGAGTTCGAGAACGTGCTACACGGCTACGACGCGGTGCTTGGCACGGTCAGGGGTGACGCGTTGGAGAAAGCCATCCCTATCCTCAAGCCGCGGGGCACGGTGGTCTCTCTGGTCGGGCCACTGGACGTGGCATTCGCTCGCGCTCGACGGGCGAACTTCTTCCTGACGTTCGTGTTCGGCTTGATGAGCCGCAAGATCATGCGCGTGGCGAAAAAGCGGGAAGTCACTTACTCGTTTTTGTTCGTGCGTCCCGATGGCGATCAACTCGCCCAGATCGGCAAACTCCTCGAGGCAGAGCGCATCCGGCCGGTTATCGACAAGGTGTTTCCATTCGAGCAGGCAAAGGAAGCCCTTGAATACCTTGCCCAGGGGCGTTCCAGGGGCAAGGTCGTCGTCGAGATGAGATAGAGCCGATCAGCAACCGCAAGGTCCCGGATAACTTGGCTAGCGTCATTTTTCACACGACAAGGAGAACGATTTGAGTACTACATATACAGCGGTCAACATCGGCAAGCGCGCGCTCGTGACCGGCGCATCTAGCGGCATTGGCGCGGCAATCGCGCGTGAGCTCGCGGCGCTCGGCATCGATCTCGTGCTGACGGCGCGGCGCCGCGACGCACTCGAGGCGGTCGCCGCGACCTGCAAGGGCGTGAAGGTCGAGATCGTTACCGCTGATCTCGGCAAGCCCGACGCCGCGCACGCGCTGTGGGCTTCTGCCACCGCGGCCGGCCCGATCGACATCCTGATCAACAACGCCGGGTTCGGCTACTTCCGCCGGTTCGACGAGGTCGACTGGGCGCGCGACGCCGAGCTCGTCCAACTGAACGTGACCTCGCTCGTCGCACTCGCGCGGTGCTTCGTTGACGCACACAAGGCAAACACCGGACCCGCGTACATGGTGAACATCGCGTCTACCGGCGCGTATCAGTCAGTGCCGAACATGGCGCTGTACGCCGCGTCGAAGGCGTTCGTCCGTAACTTCAGCGAGGGCCTCCACGACGAGCACCGCGGCACGCCGCTGTCGGTGACCTGCATCTGCCCTGGCGGCACCGAGACCGCGTTCCACGCTTCGTCCGGCGGAGGCGACTACTCGTGGATCGCGAATGCGTCGACGAAAAGCGCGGAGTTCGTCGCGCACGCCGCGATCCGCGCGATGCTGCGCGGCAAGCGGACGGTGGTGCCCGGCCTGTTCAACAAGCTGTCGTGCTTTGGCGTGCGCTTCCTGACGCGGCGGTCCGCGTCGCGGGTTGCGACCGTAGTGCTAGGCACGCCGCGGTTAGCGCTACCAGCGCGAAGAGCGACTTGAGAGCACTCCGCGGTCTTTGGCTAACACTTTGCTTTCGAGAAGATCTGCAACGGCTTGGTGACGTATTGGGAAGAGCGAACGCTGGCGGCACTCGCGCTGAAACCTTCCTCTGTTGCCCTGTAATTCGTCTGCTACACTGAATCGGGAGGCGATCTATTCAGTACCCGGTCGACCCGAAGGCGGCTGACTCGCGAATCAACGCCGCTCCACCCGATGCCTTTTACTCCCGCGCATTCATTACCGCATTCAGCTTAACAAAGAGGAGCTTCTCGACCACTGTGATGCTCGCATTGGCTATCGAATGCAACTTTCCCTCTTTGCCCAACGATCCGAAGTCGCGCCCTTCCGATGAAGCGGGTGCGTCACATTCCGTCAAGCAACGCGACTCAACGTACGCAGCTCACGTGTTTGATGTTTCTTCTGTTAATGAACCTGGCGCCGCAATCGCTTTGCCGAGCGTTGTTCCTTCGTCGCCGGGCACACGAAATAGTGCGGAGGTGTTGCCATGATTGAGTCATCCGATTTTCGAAGCAGCACGATAGCGCTTGGTCACGGGGGCGGCCGTATGCCCGCACTCGGATTCGGCACGCTGATTGCCGATCCCGCGACCACGATCAGTGCGACCAGAGACGCGCTGGAAGTCGGATATCGGCACTTCGACTGTGCCGAGCGCTATCGGAACGAACGTGAGGTGGGCGAGGCTCTGCAGGCAGGGCTCGCTGCGGGGGCCATTGCGCGCGAGGAGATTTTCGTGACCACGAAGTTGTGGAACACCAATCACCGGCCCGAGCGCGTTGAAGCGGCTTTCGATGCGAGTCTTGCCAGGCTTGGACTCGACTATCTGGATCTCTATCTGATTCACACTCCGTTCGCGTTTCGGCCGGGGGATGAGCAGGACCCCCGCGATGAAAACGGCGCTGTCATCTACGATCGAGGCGTGACCTTGCTCGATACGTGGCGGGCAATGGAAAATCTCGTCGACCGTGGTAACTGCCGCGCCATTGGACTGTCCGACATCGGCCTGGACGAATTGCGGCCGCTCTACGAATCGGCACGGATCAAGCCGGCGGTGGTACAGGTCGAGGCACACCCGTATCTTCCGGAAACAGAACTTCTGGAATTCTGCCAGGAGAAGGGCATGGTGTTCTTGGCTTTTGCGCCATTGGGTCACGGAATAAAGCCTGGGCCGCTCGACGACCTGGTCATCGCCGCGATTGCCGCGCGAACCGGAAAAACGCCGGCGCAGGTACTGCTTGCGTGGGCGCTGCAACGTGGCGGGGCTTTGCTTACCACGCCAAAGACCGGGGCCCGCGCAAGAGAGAACTTCGACATCTCCGCGCTTCCGGCCGACGCATTCGACGAAGTCAACAGCATTCAGACTAGGCAAAGATTCAACGAAGTCGTGAAGACCGGCAGCCCGGGCTTCATTCCGCAAAGCAAACGGCAGTGAAACCGGAGTCGACGGCGCGACAAGGGAGTTCATCGTGGATCTGACGGGGTATGAGTTGGAGCCGCTGCGCGCCGACGGCGACTTCGCGCTATATCGCGCCCGCGGAGCCAGCCATCCCGTCTCGGTGCTTGCGCTGTTCGCGACGCGCGCCGCATCCCAAAGCATCACACGTCTCGAACACGAATACGGATTAGCCCCGCTGCTCGACGCCAGTTGGGCGGCGCAGCCTCTCGCGCTCGATCAGCGCCGCGTACCGCCGATGCTCGTGCTGGCCGACAACGGCGGCGAGCCGCTGGATTGCATGCTCGGCGGGCCGTTGGAAATGGGGCGTTTTTTGAGTATCGCGGTCAATCTCGCGAGAGCGATCGGCCAGGTTCATCGTTGCGGCCTCGTTCACAAGGACATCAAGCCGGCGAACGTTCTCGTCGACACGGAGGGCAACGTGCGGCTCACCGGCTTCGGTATCGCGTCGCAGTTGCCGCAGGAACGTCAGCCGCCCGCGCCACCGGAGATCGTGGCGGGCACCTTCGCATACATGGCGCCCGAGCAGACAGGCCGTATGAACCGTTCGATCGACGCACGCAGCGATCTCTACTCGCTTGGCGTCACGCTGTACGAAATGCTCACCGGGTCGCTGCCGTTCGCGGCATCGGATGCGATGGAATGGATTCATTGTCACATCACACGCAGACCGACACCGCCCGGCGAGCGCGTCGACGGTATTCCGCAAGCGGTCGGAGGCATCGTTCTGAAACTGCTCGCCAAGGCCGCTGAGAACCGTTATCAGACCGCCATGGGTGTCGAAGCCGACCTTCGGGCGTGCCTTGCTGCATGGCAGGCGCACCGCGAGATCACTCCGTTTCCGCTCGGCGCGCACGACGTGTCGAGCCGGCTACTGATCCCGGAGAAACTGTACGGGCGTGAGGTTCAGATCGAAGCCCTTATCGCGGCATTCGATCGGATCGTGGCCGGCGCCGCGCCTGAACTGGTGCTGATCGCCGGCTACGCGGGCATCGGCAAGTCGTCGGTCGTCAACGAACTGCACACGGTGCTAGTGCCGCCGCGCGGCCTGTTCGCCGCCGGCAAGTTCGATCAGTACAAACGCGACATTCCCTATGTTCCGTTTGCGCAGGCGTTCCAGTCTCTGGTGCGCAACCTGCTGAGCAAAAGCGACGCCGACGTCGAGCCGTGGCGGCGCGCACTTGTGGAAGCGCTCGGCCCGAACGGCCAGGTGATCGTAAATCTGATTCCGGAGCTTGCGCTCATCGTCGGCGAGCAGCCGCCCGTGCCGAGCCTGCCGCCGCAGGACGCGCAGAACCGCTTCCAGATCGTATTCCGCCGTTTCCTCGGCGTGTTCGCGCGGCCGGAGCATCCGCTCGCACTGTTCATCGACGATCTGCAATGGCTCGACAGGGCGACACTCGATCTGCTCGAACATCTCGTCACGCATCCGGAGGTCAGGCACGTTCTGCTGGTCGGCGCGTATCGGGACAACGAAGTGGATAGCTCGCACCCGCTTACGCATATGCTCGGCGCTATCGGCACCGCCGGAGGGAAGGTGCGGCAGATAGTGCTCGCGCCTCTCAAACCCGACAGCGTCGCGCAGCTCGTCGCCGATTCGATTCACTGCGACAGCGCGATAGCCAGGCCGCTCGCGCAACTCGTACACGAGAAGACCGGCGGTAATCCGTTCTTCGCGATCCAGTTTCTGACGGCGCTGAACGACGAGAGACTGCTTACCTTCGAGCACCGCACGGCGACATGGACCTGGGATCTGCCGCGCATTCGTGCCAAGGGCTTCACCGAGAACGTAGCGGATCTGATGGCCGCGAAGCTGAGCCGCCTGCCTGTCACGACGC
The DNA here is from genome assembly GCF_049177125.1 of Paraburkholderia sp. DD10. Lineage (NCBI taxonomy): Bacteria > Pseudomonadati > Pseudomonadota > Betaproteobacteria > Burkholderiales > Burkholderiaceae > Paraburkholderia > Paraburkholderia sp. DD10. The sequence goes on from NZ_CP185392.1 coordinate 1,454,573, forward strand.
GCGACGCACTGGGTCAACTCGCGTGCCTCGGCAACGTCGCCGAGATCGCCTCGCTGACCCTCGTTCAGAACGAGCCGGCGCAGACGCTACACGCGAAGCTGTGGGAAGCCGTGCGCGCCGGTCTTGTCTTTCGTGCGGAGGGCGCTTATGCATTCGCGCATGATCGCGTGCAGGAGGCCGCCTATGCGCTCATCCCCGCGGAAGATCTTGCCGCGGCGCATCTGCGGATCGGCCGGGCACTCGCGTTACGGAGCGCGCCGGAAGCGCTCGAAGAGACGATCTTCGACATCGTCAACCACCTCAATCGCGGCGCGGCGCTGATCACCGACCATGCAGAGCGTGAGCGGACCGTCGCGCTGAATCTCATCGCGGGCAGGCGCGCGATGAATTCGACCGCGTATATTTCGGCCCGCACGTATCTGGCGCAAGCTGTCGCGCTGCTGCCGATCGACGCCTGGGCACGATGCTATGAAAACACCTTCGATCTCTATCTTGCGTTTTCGGAATGCCAATATCTGGCTGGCGATTTTGCCGAGGCCGACGCGCTGTTCGACATGATGCTGGGCAGCGCGCGCTCCAATCTTGACCGCGCAAAAGTTTTCAGCCTGCGCATGGAGTTGTACCAGGTCGCTGGCAAATATGACGAGAGCTTCGCCGTCGCGCGGAATGCGCTGCGCGATTTCGACATCGTTCTCCCGGAGTCCGCCGAAGACATCCCGGCGGCGGTCGATGCGGCGTTTCGGGAAATTCCGCTCAATCTGGCGGGGCGCCCAATCGGCGAACTGGTCGAGGCGCCGGTGGCGGCCGACCCTGCCACAGGGGCGATCATCGATCTTCTGGTCGGAGCAATGCCCTGTGCCTTCGCGGCGCGGCCCGAGTACTACCCGCTCATTACCCTGAAGGCGGTCAACCTCTCCTTGCGGCACGGCAATACCGACAACTCAAGCTTCGCTTACGGCAATTACGCGTTGATGCTGCTCTCCATCGTCGGCGACATATCCGGCGCGGTGCAATTTTCGGAGATGTCGCTGCGGTTGAATGAAAAGTTCGGCAACCGGCGCCTCCATGGAAAGCTGCTTCATCTGCATGGCAGCCACATCAATTTCTGGCGGCGCCATATTGCGAGCAATTTGCCGATTCTGGAACAGGCGATCGTTGCCTGCATGGAAGTAGGCGATTTCGTCTTTGCGGGCAACCTCGCATTCACGACGCTCTGGCAGGCGATCGAGAAAGGCGCGATCCTCGAAGAGGTGCAGTCGCAATCGGAAAGATTCGCCGCATTCGCTATTCAGAGCCATAACGGGCCCGTTCACGAGACCATCCGGATCGAGCAGCAATTCGTCGCCAGCCTGCGGGGCAAGTCGGCCGAAACGCTAAAGCTGAACGGCGGTGCATTCGACGAAGCCGCATGTTTCGGGGCGATCACCCAGGCGAACTTCGGCTGCGGTATCGCCTTCTATCACATCATCAAGACGATGCTCGCTTTTCTCGATGGCCGGTACACCGACGCACTGAACGCCGCGCACGAGGCGGAGGCGATGCTCCGCGCCGCGATGGCGCTGCCGATCGAAGCGACGTTTCACTTCTTCCATGCGCTAGCGTTGACGGCGCTCTTTCCGGAAGCATCGGCCCAACAGCAACTGGCCTACCGGCGCATTCTCGCCGCGAAACTCCAGAAATTTGCGCTGTGGGCCGAGCACTGTCCAGAGAACTATCAGAACCGCCACGCGCTTGTCTGCGCGGAGCTGGCGCGCCTCGAGCACCGCGATCTCGACGCCATGCGTCTCTACGAACAGGCGACCGATTCGGCTCGCGAAAACGGCTTTCTTCACCATGAAGGCATCGCCAGCGAGCTTGCCGGTCGCTTTTATCTGGGCTGTGGTCTCAGAACGAGCGCCGATGCGTATTTGCGCAATGCGCGTCACTGCTTTGCTCTTTGGGGCGCCGACGGCAAAGTCGCGCAACTCGACAGGCAATATTCCCACCTCGCCGATCAGAGAGGGCACAAGTTAGCGCCGACCCTGGGCGATGATTGGCGGCTTCTCGATGCAGCAACGCTGCTCAAGGCGTCTCAAGCCCTTTCCAGCGAGATCGAATTGACCGGCCTGATCGAGCGCTTGATGACGATAGCATTACAGACCGCCGGCGCCGATCGGGGCGTGTTGATCGTGCCGCAGCGGCAGGGCGGCTACCGCATTGAAGCGGAAGCGCGCATCAACGGCGAGCGGATCGAGTTGAACCGCGAGGCGGTTGCCGATTCCGCCGTTCCCGCGGCGCTCGTGCGCTATGTGATCCATACACAAAAGAGCGTCATCATCGACGATGCGCTGACACCCAATTCGTTCTCCGAAGACGACTACGTGTCGCACGGAGCGACACGGTCGATGTTTTGTTTGCCTCTTGTCAGGCAGGGCAAGCTGGGCGGCTTGCTCTATCTCGAGAATACGGCCACATCGCATGTATTCACGCCGCGCCGCTCCGCGCTACTCGATTTGCTGGCGTCACAGGCGGCCATTTCGCTCGAAAACACGCGTCTTTATGCCGATCTTCAGGAGCGCGAGTCGAAGGTCCGGCGGCTGGTCGAGTCCAACATCATCGGCATTTTCATCTGGGACTTCAAAGGCCAGGTCATCGACGCCAACGATGCTTTTCTGCGCATGGTGGACTACAGCCAGCACGATCTCCTCTCCGGTCTTATCAGGTGGCCCGATCTGACTCCGCCTGAGTGGCATGGCCGCGATGAACTGGCGATAGCCGAACTGAAAACCACCGGAAGCGCCAGACCCTTCGAGAAAGAATACTTCCGGAAAGACGGGCGACGAGTGCCGGTTCTGGTCGGCGCTGCGGCGTTTGGCGAGCGCGAGGACCAAGGCGGCGTGGCTTTCATCGTGGACTTGACCGAACAAAGGCGGGCGCAACAGGAAATACGCGACAGCGAGCGAAGATACCTTGAACTCCAGATGGTGCTGGCGCATTCAAACCGCGTGGCAACAATGGGCCAGCTATCGGCTTCCATCGCACACGAAGTAAAGCAGCCAATCACCGCGACAGCCGCCTATGCGAGCGCGGCCCTGCGCTGGCTCGCGGCGCGACCGCCCAACCTCGTCGAAGTTCGTCAGGCGCTCAATCGGATTGTCGCGGATAGCAGCCGCGCCAATGACATAGTCGACCGAACCCGCGCCTTCTTTAAAAAAGAGCCGCAGCGAAAAGATGGTCTCGACATCAATGAAACGATTCTCGAGCTGATCGCGTTCATGGGAGGTGAGGCTGACAAGTGCGGCGTCAAACTGGCTGTGCAACTGGTTGACGGACTGCCGCAAATACACGGCGATCGGGTGCAACTTCAGCAGGTGATGCTCAATCTGATGATCAACGCGATCGAAGCGATGAGCGCCGCGAACACGGCCACGCGAACGCTTTTGATCCGAACCAGCAGGCTCGAGGTCAACGAACTCTGCGTGAGCGTGCAAGACTCGGGGCCGGGCCTTGCCGCCGAACGTCTTGAATGCGTCTTCGACGCGTTCTTCACGACCAAACCGAACGGCCTGGGGCTGGGTTTGCCGATCTGCCGCTCGATCGTCGAAAGTCATGGAGGAAAATTGTGGGTGGCGTCGAACTCGCCGAGCGGCACCACCTTTCAGTTCACGGTGCCCATGCAAGCTGACGCAGTGCATCCGGGTAAGGCCAGGCGATCGCGACGTGCGCCAGCCAAACCGTCATGACGTCACCGCATAGTCTTCGCGACGATTCGTTGCCTGTGAAACCGTCTTCGCGTCGCGGACAGTGGGTGGGGCCGGCGCTCTGAAGAAGTCGGCACAGAAATCGACGAACGTCCTGAGCCGCGCCGGAAGCAACTCGCGGTGCGAGTAGAAGAGGCATAGTTCTATGTTGCCATCGGATGCCGTGCACTCCGGCAAGATGTGCACGAGATGTCCCATGTCGATATCTTCGCGAACCATGGTTTCAGGTAATGTGGCAATGCCGATTCCCGTTAGCGCCGCTGCCCGCAACAATACTTCGTTGCCGTTCATCGACGACATGGGAGACACGCTCACCCGTCGATCTCCCTCGAGCAGATCGATGGAATTCACGCTCGTCTTCCTCGACTCGCGGTCCACCAGCAAAAAATGACCGGCGAGATGCGCGGCCATTCCGGGCGTGCCGTGATGCTCCAGATAAGCGGGTGAAGCAACAAGAATGCGCGGCGTTCTGGACAGCGTTCGGCGAATCACGGCGGACTGCTCCACGAGATGCGGCGGCAGAATGGCGATATCGAAACGTCCGTCATACAGATTCACGGCGTCGTCCTGGACAGCAACGACGAGACTTACATTGGGAGCAATGACGCGATAGTCCCGCACCAGTCGGGAGAATGTCTCACTCACGAGCATCGGATGCACGACGAGCCGCAGCCTTCCGCCTTCGACCTCGCGCTCCCGCGAAATGCGGCGGTTTGCTTCGTCGAGTTCTTCGAGCAAACGGCAGCAAATCAGATAGTACGGCTGCGCCGCTTCGGTCAGGGAAACGGACCTCGTTGTTCTAAGCAAGACCCTCGTCTGAATACACGCTTCGAGCTTGGCGATCGCTTTCGATATCGATCCGGTGGTGACATCCAACGAATCGGCAGCCCTGCTGAAACTTTGATACCGCGCGGCTGCCACGAATGCCCGCAACATGTAAAGCTGATCCATTTCGCACCTCACTGGTAGGTTCACATCGAGCCGCGAAGAATTGTCGAAGATGCCGGAAACGCTGGCGATCGTCTGCGCGTGCACCGACTAAAGGCTAAGCGCGAATGCCGTGCGATTCCATCGTCCGATGTGCTGCTATGCGTTGTGCAGTCGCATGTTTGGGTAATACGTTCGGATACCTTCTGGCAGGTTTTTGCCTGATCGTGTCCTTCGTCCGCGGTAACGATCAAACTGAGGAGCGAGTCTTCGGCTGCTTCCCGATTATCCTGTCTATCAACGCGAGCAGTCGCGTGTCGTCCAGTGGCTTTGAAAAGAAGCCTGTCGCTCCCGCGGTGTTGGACCTGTCGCGAAGCTCTTGCGTGACGTATGCGGTAATGAAGATGACGGGAACTGGCTGCATCCACGAACCGATCGCTTCAAGCAATCCAAATCCGTCCATGCCTGGCATGTGAATATCCGTGACGACGAGGCCGAGTTCGGACCGACGCGTATCGCTCAGAAGATGATTGGCCGACGGATACGCGATAACCCGCCAGTTTGCCGAACGCAGCAGACTGGCCGTCGCTAACCGGACCGATTCGTCGTCTTCCACCACCCCGATGAGCGCGGAAGAGTGCTTTGATCTCATGTCGAGCCCCAAGGCGATCCAATGGATGCAAAAAAGGCTTAATCCTTTAGACAAATTACAAGCCCAAGGCCAAAGCGGCAATAAGACCTTCGAATGGTTTTAGCGACAGTTCGTATGAGCCGGTACAGCCGAATGACGGATTGGCGTGAATGCGCTATCTGGCGTCTTCACGAGCGGGGCGAACCTGCTGCAATTTTCTAACGACATCGGGCACCGAACGTGCATCGAGCTTGTGCATTGCTTGAGCCCGATGAATCTTGACCGTTACCTCGCTAAGACACAGGCGGTCGGCGATCTGCTTGTTCAACAGCCCCTCTGCCACCAGCCCGATGACTTCCCGCTCGCGAGCGGTCAGCGAGTCGTATGTCTGGAGGATGCCCGCAACGATCTTGTCCTGGCGCCTGGACTCGCGATTCATTTTCAGGGCCGCTGCAATGGTGTCGATCAGATCCTGATCCCTGAACGGCTTGGTCATGAAATCGAATGCGCCCGCTTTCATGGCCTTGACGGACATTTCAATGTCGCCGTATGCGGTCAGAAATATGACCGGCAATCGAACGCTTTCCTTGAATGGCTCCTGTTGCAGGATCAAGCCGCTCGCCCCTCGCAGGCGAACGTCGAGAACCAGGCAACTCGGCACGTCCGGCATCTGCGCGGCTAGAAAATCATCAGCCGATGCGAACGCCCGCACAGGAATTCCCACCGACGTGAGTAAGGATGTCAGCGCCCCGCGAATAGATTCATCGTCGTCAACCACATAAACGAGCGCGTCGGGCAACGTTTCACTTCCCGTTCCAGGGATCTCGCTTTTCATTGCTTTGCCTTCGAGAAGTTCCGTTGCGGGAATCCGCCGCCGGTACTTCTCCATACTAGGCAATGCGCGAATTCATGGCTACCAATGAGCACCGTTTTCCGCGTTGCCCGATGCGCTTTAAGGTACACCCTTACATGCCAACGGGATACTACATGCAGGAACGGGACCGCCGTCTCCATGAATCGCGAGATCACTGATGCGTCCCGGCCGGCTCGACAGCGTCTATCGTCGATGCAAGAATCATGGCCTCCGCGTTGACCGGTGCAGGTTTCGATCTTCGCGGATGAAAGATTCGATCGCCTCTTTTTATCCGTGCCCCGCTTATCGCGCAGACGCCGGAAAGCCTTGCCTTTGCCGCGCTCCAAACCTGGGCGCCGTAAAAGCAGCTCGTCGCGTCTCGCCAGGCAATCGTGACGCTGGTGGTGCTTGTCCGCTCGATCAGGCTGATCGTCAGATGCAATGAGGGGCCGTTACGCAGCGCCGCGTCCTGGTTAAAAAGTGGAAAGGGCCTTGCCACGAAAGGCATTCGATCGCTGAGCCCCGATGCTTGTGACCCGGATGACAGAAGTCGTATGGTCTGAACCCACGGATCGGTTTCGCTGGCAAGCATTGTCCTGCTCCTCACGAAAAGTGACGCCGCGCTTTCGCTGCGCCAACTCATGGCGGGCGCAAACATCCTGGGGCCCGCATCGGTGGATGCACCGTTGCTTGTGCGATCGCGGCTGGCTCTCGCGGTGCTATGCATAACATATACAAACCCGCGGTTCCTCACTAGTCGTTCGAGTGGATGGCCGATTCATTTCATGGTTCGCTTTGGTCATACCTTGGGATAGGCGCTGCGGGAAAGAAGCGCTGATCGACGGGATAGTGATGCAACGTGATTCATGGCTGATCGGGAAGGGCGGTTGGCTGATTCCGGCTAATTCGTTCAGGTTTCCGTGACCGGCGATGAAATGCATGCGTCGCCGCCGAGTTGGACAGAGAAACCATTTCCAGAGCTCGTCATTACGACACCCCGGCCAGCAATCGATGAATCTGCGCCACCACAGCCGCGCCTTCGCCGACCGCCGACGCGACACGCTTGGTCGATCCCGAACGCACGTCACCGATTGCGAAAATCCCCCGGACGCTTGTCTGCAACGGCAGCGAGCGCGCACTCGCGCCGGGAATGTCAGTGCCCGTCAACACAAACTCCTTGTTGTCGAGCGACACGTCGCATGTCTTGAGCCAGCCGGTATTCGGCTCGGCGCCGACGAATACGAACAGATGATGTGCGGTCATGCTTCCTTCAATGCCGCCCGCGCCGCGGTAGTGCACGCGTTCAAGTCGTGCACCTCCCTCGAGCGCGGTCAGTTCGATACGCGTGTGGAGGGTTACGTTCGGTAGCGATGCAACGCGTTCGATCAGGTAACGTGACATACCGAGCTCGAGATTCGCGCCTCGAATGAACATATGCACATGTTCGGCATGTGCTGCCAGAAACACCACCGCTTGCCCCGCCGAATTGCCGCCGCCCACCAGCAGAACCGGCTCCTTGCGGCACAGCCGGGCCTCGATTGGCGTTGCCCAGTAATAGACCCCGCAGCGCTCGAAGCGCGCGAGGTTCTGGACCTCTGGACGCCGATACTCCGCGCCGCTCGCGATAACGACGGCGCGCGCGGTAATGCGGCGGCCGTTGGCGAGTTCCACGACAGGTGGTTGTCTGTCGCAATACAACGCCTTGACCTCGCACGGAATGGCGATATGCGCGCCGAACTTCTGCGCCTGAACAAACGCGCGGCCCGCGAGAGCCTGGCCTGTGATGCCGGTAGGGAAACCCAGATAGTTTTCGATGCGCGCGCTCGTACCCGCCTGGCCGCCGGGTGCGCGGCAGTCGAGAACTGCAACCGACATTCCTTCCGACGCCGCGTAGACGGCCGCCGCAAGTCCCGCGGGCCCCGCGCCGATTATCACTACATCGTAGACGTGCGTCGGGTCGAATTCGGGAATCAGCCCGAGACAGGACGCCAGTTGCCCCTGATCGGGATTTCGCAGCACGGTGCCGTTTGGACAAACGACGAGCGGGAAGTCGTTGGGCTGCGGCGTCAGGCGTTCGAGTAGCGCGATGGCTTCGGCATCCTGTTCGGCGTCGAGCGTCATATTGGGAAAAGCGTTGCGGCGCAGGAAATCCTGCAACGCAACGAGTTGCCCGTCACTGGAGGAGCCCACCAGAACGACGCCCTGTCCGCGCTCGATCACGAGGACTCGCCTGAGAATCAGCGCACGCATGATCTTTTCGCCAAGATCCGCTTCGCTGATCATCACGGCGCTGAGTTCATCGGGCCGCACCAACAGTACTTCGACATCTTCGATGACATGCGCATCCACTACCGCGGGCTTGCTCGACAGTTGAGTGACGTCGGAGGTGAATTCGCCGCGCTGCGCATACGTATGAATGACCCGTTCATGGCCGAGGCCGTCGCGACCGACTATCCGCACTTTGCCCGAGAGAAGGACGAAGACGCCGGGGCAGAGACTTCCCGCGCGATAGAGCGATTCACCCTTGGCGTAGTGACACAGGCTGCCGAAGCGACGCACCCTGTCGATTTCCGCCGCCGTGAGAACCGGAAACATCTGCTGGTATCGGGGATGATCACGTACGCTCACGTCTTCGGTTACGTCGTGGTGATCGGCGGGCGATCCGTCTCGCGGCGTTGACTCGTTGCTCATCGCGGTTCTCCTGCGCGGCTACCCGGCGCAGCCAGCGATTCATAGCGTGAGCGAACCGCGCCGCTCTTCTTTCGTGGCTGCGAAGTCGGCTCGCGCGGCCGCGATAGCCCGGTAAATAATTGCCGGCATTCAGGCGAGAAGTCCCAACAGATGTTTGGCGCCGGCCGTTGAAGAAGCAGGGTTCTGACCTGTAACGAGAAGGCCGTCGGTGATCGCGAAGCTTTGCCAATCGGCCGCTTTCTCGAACTTGCCGCCCAATCGCTTCAGTTCGTCTTCTACGAGAAACGGAACCACTTCGGTCAGTTGGACAGCTTCTTCTTCTGTGTTCGTAAAGCCCGTGACGCGCCGGCCTTTCACGATCGGTTCACCGTCGATCACGACGTGGCGGAAAACGCATGGAGCGTGGCAGACCGCGGCCACGGGTTTGTCGGAACGATAGAAGGCTTCGATCAAGGCAATCGAGTCGTTGTCCTCGGCCAGATCCCACAGGGGGCCGTGACCGCCTGGGTAAAAGACCGCGTCATAGTCGCTAGCCGCCATGTCCGAGAGTTTGACTGTGTTGGCGAGGACTTTTTGAGCGAGGGGATCCGCCTTGAATCGTCTCGTCATGTCCGTCTCGCCTTCGGGGGTGTCGCTCTTGGGGTCGAGCGGGGGTTGTCCGCCCTTGGGGGAGGCGACCGTAACAGCGGCTCCCGCATCGAGAAACGTGTAATAGGGAGCGGCGAACTCCTCCAGCCAGAAGCCTGTTTTCTTGCCAGTGTTTCCCAACTGATCATGCGAGGTCATCACCATCAGGATTTTCATTGTCTGCTCCTCGAAAGTCGCCGAATTTTCGGCAAAGGCAAAGCTTGGGTAATCGGTCAACCTCTGCCAGGATTTTCAGCATAGGTCGATCTGGAGGCGAGGGACGGGGTTTTTGGGTGAGCCGCTGCGGATCTTCCCTGTGTTATTCCACGCCTTCGACGATTCTGAAATCTCGCTCCGCAGCCGTGCCGAGAATCTTCAAGGCGGCCTGATAGCCAACGCTCTCGAAGGTGGAAACGGCTTGCTGGAGACTGTCGAATTCCGTTAGCACGGTGCGTTCAATCAGGCCCGCTTCATGCGCGAACGCCGCCGCGCCGCGAGCCAGAATGCGTCCACCGCCATTGGCGATTGCCGGCGCGGCCAATTTCGAGTACTCGGCAACGCGCTGCGGGTCCGTCACCTTGCGATACGACACCATCCAATAAGCTTTTGCCATCATTGTTCTCGTGGGAAGAAATCGAAGCGCCCATATCGCACCCATATCGCAACTCGTCGAACAGGCGACGCTCATTGCCTGAATGCAGCACGGCAAGAAATAGTGGGCGCTGCCCCTGCGGCGGGTACGCGGGGGCGCATCGTCGCCATGCATACAACGTGCCGTCAATTTCCTTTGTAGATATCGCAGGACAACCCGACGATGCACAGGCTGCCATTCCTGCCGCGCCCGCTGTCGTGCGTCCCGTACATGGATGCGCCGCCTACCGACTGGTCAACCGTTTGCGGCGCAGTGTTCACGATGGGCTGCTGTGCAGAAGACGGGGTTGGCGGGGCGACGGCCTGAGTCGGCTGGGAATGCGCAATGCCGGTCATGCTACAGAGCAGCACGGCGCCGCTCGCTACAAGATGTTTGGCTTTCATGGGAATACCTTTATTTCGTGAACAGGTTCTGAACGGGCTTGGCAGAGAACGCGGGTTACGCGTTGTCTAACAGAAAATTATTTATAGGCTTGCCTCGAGCGGAATACCAGAGATATGTGAACGTCCAGGAGGCAACAGAGCTTGCCGATAGTTGAGTACTCGTTCACGGCTATCTGGCATACGTCGACTCCCATCCGCCGCCGAGTGCCTTGCATAGCGCGATGAGGTTAGCCGCGGCGTGAGCCTTGCTTTGCTCAAGATTGCTCTGTGCGTCGAGCAACTGTTTCTGCACGTTGAGCACGTCGAGAAAATCGACCGCGCCCGCCTTGTATCGCTGCCGCGCAATCGAGAGCGCGCGCTGGTTCAAGCCAACGACCGCTTTCAGCCGATCGCGCCGCCGCTGTTCAGCGTCATAGACGACGAGCGCATCGTCCACCTCTCGCCATGCCTGAAGTACGGTCCGCCTGTAGACGATCGCAGCTTCCTGCTGTTGCGCCTCGCGCAAATGGAGTGTTCCCTTGAGGCGTCCCCCTTCGAAGATCGGCAGCGTGATCGACGGTCCCACGACGAACTGACCGGACGCCCAACTGGCGAGATTCGAGAGCTGAAGGCTTTGGAACCCCGCGCTGCCATTCAGCGATATGCGTGGATAGAAGTCGGCCTTCGCCATTCCGATCGCCGCCGTGGCCGCGTGTAATTGCGCCTCTGCTCTCCTGATGTCGGGTCTGCGCTGCACCAGTTCCGAGCGGATACCGATGGGCACCTGTTCAGGGAGTGCGGGAACATCATGCGGTTCGCCGAGCGTCTCGCGCAGCGCGCCCGGCTCCTCGGCCAGCAACACGCCGATTGCATTGATCGTGGTCTCGGAACGCGATTCGAGCGTCGGAATGAGGCTTTCGATCAACTCTGCCTGCGCGGAAGCGTTGGCCACGTCCAGGTCGGTAGTGACGCCTTCGCGTACCCGCGTTTGCGTGAGCCTGGTGGCGTCGCGGGCGATGACGAGGTTCTGTCTCGCGATCTGAAGCAGCGCCTGTGCGTCGCGCAACTGAACGTAGTCTCGCGCGAGTTCCGCGCGCGCAGACAATAGGATCGCGTTGCGATCCTCGTATGAGGCATCCGTCAGCGCTGTCGCGGCCTCGACACCACGTCGCGCCCGGCCCCAGATGTCGAGCTCCCACGATGCATCGACGCCGGCCTGGTAAAGGTCGTAGGCCGGCGAGCCCGAGGGGCCCGGCAGTGCCGCGACGCCGGCCGGCGCGCTGCCCGACGCCGATTGCGGCTGACTTCCCGCTGGGCTAACGCCAAGCAATGACAGGATGCCGTTCGGACTTCCGCGCTCGCGGTTATACGAGGCGGCACTGCTCAACCGCGGGTATTCTTCGGCGCCGGCAATGCGTTGCCCGGCCCGGCTTTGCCGCAGGCGCGCCGAGGCCGCCGCCACGTCGAGGTTGGCATCGGAGAGCTGTTTTTCCAGCGAGTCCAGGATGGGATCGTTGAACAGCATCCACCACTGCGCGCTGAATTCGGACTCGATTGCCCTACTGGATGCCTGCGCGGACTGGGTGCGGTCGAACACGGCAGGCGTGGTTGTTTGCGGACGTTCGAAGTCAGGGCCAACGGCACAGCCCACGAGCGCGAAGCACAGCAACGCCGCCAGCGCCGGCGTGCGGATCGAAAATTCACTGGCAGTCATTGCTTGTCTGCCTCCGCACCCGGCGCATCCGCGCGCCTGCTCACGGCGACATCCGCTTCGACCGACAGCCCCACGCTCAATGCCGACGCGGCCTGCTGTCCGCGGTCGATCGTGATCTTGACCGGCACGCGCTGGACGACCTTGGTGAAGTTGCCCGTTGCGTTGTCGGGCGCGATCGGCGCGAAGCTCACGCCCGTGGCGGGAGCGAGGCTATCGACATGCCCTCGAATCACGACGTCCGGGAACGTATCCACCTTGATACGCACGGCATTGCCGGGTCGCATATGGGTTAGCTGGTTTTCCTGAAAGTTGGCGACGATATAGGCGTCCGACAGCGGAACGATCGCGAGCAATGGCGCGCCCGTTGTGACGAATGCGCCGACTCGCGCCGACCGTCGTCCAACCTTGCCGTCGACGGGCGCGTGAATCTGCGTATAGGAAAAGTTGAGTTTCGCCTGCTCGAGAGCCGCTTGGGCGTGAGCCAATGCGCCGGCCGCCTTATCGCGCTGGCTGCGCAGAACGTCGAGGTTCTGCTCGGTGGCGACGAGCGCGGCGCGGTTGCGCGCCTGCTGCGCGAGTTCCTCGGCCAGTGCGCTCGAGGCATGCTGCTGCTCCTGCGTCGTTCCCGCGCCGGCGTCCGAGAGATTCAGGTAGCGCGCGGCGTTTGCCCGCGCGAACTCGAGTGTCGCATCGTCTGCGCGGAGCGTGGCGCGTGCCTGGTCGACAAGCGCGGGATGCCGCGCGATCTCGGCGTCATAGTTCGCAACCGCTGCCTTTGCCGCGGCCACGTCAGCTTGCGCACTCATCAGAGCCGCGCGGAAATCGCGGTCGTCGATACGCGCCAGTAGCTGCCCGGCTTTCACCTGCTGGTTGTCCTCTACGAGCACCTCTGAAAGTTGGCCGGCGACGCGCGGCGCGACCAGTGTGAAGTCGGCGGTCACGTAGGCATCGTTGGTGGTCTCGCTATTCGAGTCGGCGAACAGCCTTATGCAAGCCCAGATTGCAACACCGAGTATGACCACATACGCGGGGAGATAAATTGCCTTAGGCGGAAATCGGGTGATGGATGACATAGGTATCGTCGCTTAGCGGGAAGAGGGCGGCGTCGTGCTCCATGGCGGATAAACACGCACGGGTAACACCGGAATAACGAAAAGAAATGCGAGGGCGACACCTGCCATCAGGCGATAGAGATCCGCTGACGTCAGCACGACGGCTTGCTCGTGGATCCGATGCGCAAGTTCGCCGAGCCCGTGAGCCGCGTCGATGCCTTGTCCCGTGACCAGGGTGTTGTTGCCCAGCCGATCGACGAGCATGCTCGAATGAAAATGCTCGCGCGCGGTTCCCACACCCTCGATGAGACCGGTTGCGGCGGCGCCGGTAAACGCTTTGAGCGTGTTGAACATGGCCGAAGCAAACGGGCCTTCCGTTGGGGGCAGGCCGGTCGTGACGCCCATCAGGATTCCCATGATCACCATGGGCTGTGCGGCAATTTCCAACGACTGAAGCCAATAGAAGTTCTCGCGAACCCACGCGGAGGTCATGAAACTCCCCAGGAAGCACGTGGTGGCTATCAGGCACAGTCCGATGGCCATGACCCAGCGATGGTCGACCTGGCGTAGATTCAGCACGGCGGCGGTGACGGGAAGCGCAATCAGCAGGGGAATTGCAAGCAGCAACGACAGTGGCGCGGTTTGCAGCGGCCGGTAACCGTGGACTTGCGCGAGATATTGGCCGGGTATGACCGCAACGCCAACCAGCAGCACAACGGCGCCAACCAGTGTGAGAAGTCCGTGCGCGAGGTTCCTGCGGGCAAGCAGTTGGAGTTTGAAGAATGGCAGCGGATGAAACCACTCGTTGACGAGGAACGCCGCGAACAACAGCGCGCCGCAATAGAACATCGTGCTGATGAACGTTGAATTCAGCCAGTCGAGACGATCGCCTTGCAGCAGACCAATGACGAGCATGGCTATCGCGGGGAATCCCAGTACGAATCCGCTCCAGTTAAATGAACGGAAGCGTTCGAGCCTGAGGGGATCCGACGGCAGCCCCTGGTGGATGGCCACGCAGCTCACGATGCCGAGCGGCACGATCTGCCAGAAGGCCATTCGCCAGCTGACATACTCCGTCCATAACGCGGCGAGAGGCGTGCCGAGCGCCGGTCCGAAGGTCGCGGTGAGTGCGTATCCAGCGAGTCCGTATAACTTGATTTTCGGCGGGAGATAACGCAGCGCCACGATGATCAGCATCGGGGGCAGACATCCGCTCGCCACGCCTTGCAGCGCACGCAATACATAGAGCGTAGGCAGATTCGGCGCGAAGGGACAAAGGAATCCGACGAACATCACGGCCAGCACGGCGCCGATCGTGAATCGCTTCAGCGTGAGCGTCACCCCGAACCAGGGAGCGAATATCATCGTGGCGACGTTCGTCGCTTCGAAGAGAGCGGTCAGCCATGTTCCATCGTCGCGTCCAATCGAGAACGCGCCGCGGATATCGGCCAGCGCCACCGCGGTGACCTGTTCGTTCAATATCGCCAGTAACGACGCCAGCAGCATTCCAATCAAACCGATGGCGAGGCGAAGCGGCAGCTCGGCTTCCTTGGGCGCCTGCTGTACGGGAGGAGCCGCGGCTTCCGACGCATGAACCGGCGCCGACGATTGTGCGAGCTCGGGTTCTGCCGTTCCAGATGTCCTTGGGTTGGCGGTGTTCATATGGGTCCGCTAGGCTGGTGCTGTTGGGGGCATTACATCGGGAGATTGCGCTCTCACGCCCGATGTTCGAAGGAACCCGGATGCTCGGCGAACAAGACATTAGGTCTTTGCTCGCGGTAACTTCAATCAGTTCGGCGGGTGCGTCGCAGCCGCGCAATGGGTCGAATCATTCTAGGAGACGGCTTGGCTTTCTTGAAGTCAACAGAGCTTGCCTATCAGGCCATTCCGTTCGCAAATCGGGCCAATGCCGTCGCGGCTATGGCGATAACGCGGCAGGCTGGAAAGGGTGTTTTTCCATTCGGTCAACGCCTGGCCCGAGAGAATGCAATGAAGAGCGTCGACGTCGACGCGATGGTCAACGTCGTCATCATTCATCGACGGGAAGACGGGGCAGCGGTGATTTTCGTGCCGCGTGCGTTTCAAGCCTTGCGCTGCACTTCTGCAAAGTACTGTGGCGCTTCGCGGCGATCGAACATTCCGTATTCCCGGACCACGCGGATGTGCCGCAGGCGAACGCCCTCCGGCAATGTCGCGGTGCGCTCGAACGTTTGGGCGGCGGCGAGATCGCTCCACGTCGCGACCGCTATAACGTCGCCGGGCGTCATCAGTGCGTCGAACGCGTCCCATGCGACGAGGCCGGACGCCTCCATGTCGAGGCCAAGCGACTTCGCGACTGCGTGCGCACTCGCCTGCTTGACCCAGTCCGGCGCGCACCTTGTGTCGAGCAGAGTGACGGCCTTGCCGACGCCTGTCTCCGTCGCATCGAGGCGTTGCTCCATCAGTTCTTGCCCGGCGGGTACGTGCGTATCGGCGACGGTCTGCCCGATGCGCAAGCGGTAATCGGCAAACACACGATCACGCGCCGCCTGCTGCACCTTGTGGTGATTCGTCGTGACACGCCAGCGCACCAGCGACTTCTCATCGCGCCAGCTCGATAGCGAGAGGAGCCACCCTTGGCGCGTGAGGCTCGCGTAGCGTGTGTTGTCGACGAAGCCTTCGATCTGTTCGAGCTCCGGGCGCAGCATCTTCGCCATGCCGAGGTAGGCATCGAACTGGTCGTGGATCGGGTTGACTTCGAGCATTGCAGAGAACATGGATTCCTTCGTCTGGTTGAGATTGCCGGTAACGCGGCAACGGCAGAGGATCGCGGCAAGCGTGATCGTCCGATCTGGATCAACCGGATCGTTGCGATGTCGCCGTCGCGCGATGCGTCAGCTTATTGTGGAAGAAGGACCGAGGTTCTTGAAGTACAGGTAGGCAGCCTATTAGGCCATTCCGTACCGGAATTTTGCCAGGCTCACCGCGATTGGTATGTTGCAGGCAAGCGGGATCGGAGCGGGCTAGTCTTCGGTCGTCGAAACCACATCAGTCGACGCCACCGCAAGACGAAGTTCGCGGTATGCAATCACTAATGCATCGAGGCTGAATGTCCGGTTCAGTCCGCTGGGATTGGGCAAGACCCATGCGCGGGCGCCGCCGAATGCGAGGGGTTGCGGACCCCACTCGATGTCGCGCACGCCGGACATTGCGGAGATGGCCATTTTCCCAAGGAACGCAACGCATTGCGGTGCGTACCGTTCAATCTTCCGCTCGAAACCGGATGCGGCGGCAATGAACTCCCATGACGTTAGTTCGTCCGCTCGTGCGGTCGGACGCGAAACGACAGTTGTCAGCCCGCAGCCATACCGCAGCAGAGTGCGGTCGTCTTCAGGACGGATCTGTTCAGGGGTAAAGCCGGCGAGATGAATGGCCCGCCAGAACCGGTTGCCTCTGCCCGAAAAGTGGCGGCCGCTCGATGCTGCCAGGGCTCCCGGATTTATTCCGCAAAATATGACTGACAGACCCATTTCGGCGATGTCCGGAAGAGATTCGAGCGAATCCGAGCGGATCGTGGATGGGGCAGGTCTTTCTATGGGGTTCATTCGAGCCGCTGTGTGCGATTGACGAGCCACCACTTTGGGCTGCCCCATGAACAGGGACAAGCGGAAAGAGCGCCGATTTCAGGTCAGATGTAGCGTGATTCCGGCCACCACTAAAAGACGCCATCCGTTTTCGATGCGAGGGCGGCGAGGGATGGCGAACCGTGCCGGTTCTGACGAGGCGCGACTACCTTACGCTTTCGATCCCTGCTGACGCGACTTGCCCGCTGCCACCGCTATACGACACCTGCTGTGTGCCTGTCACGCCGCGAAACCGTTGGCGATATTGTTTGGGCGTGACATTGAGCCGCCGCGAGAAAGTCGTTCGCATATGCGTGGCGCTGTGAAAGCCGCATTTGTACGCCACCGTCTTGAGAGGCGCATCGGTTTCTTCGAGCAGCCTCCTTGCCGTGTCGACGCGAACCTGTTCGACAAACGCGGACGGTGTCGCCTTCGCATACTTCGCGAACAGCCGGGAGAAGGTGCGCCGGCTGACCGAAACTGCGCTGGCAAGCTGCTCGATCGACAGCGTATCGGTGATGTGCTCGGTCACATACTGGAGCACCTTGCCGACGATCGGATCCTGGTCCTTGCGTATTCCGAGGTAAGGACTGTACTGAGATTGACCGCCTTCCCGCTGAATGTAGACCACCAGACGCTTCGCAACCCGCACGGCGAGTTCGTGTCCCCAGTCTTCTGCCACGAGCGATAGACACAGGTCGATACCCGCCGTCACGCCGGCGGAAGTAAACAGGCGCCCATCACGGATGAAAATGCTGTCGGGCTGCACGCACGCCTGCGGAAATTCGTCGGCCAGGCGCCCGGCATCTGCCCAGTGAGTCGTCACATCCTTGCCATCGAGGAGCCCAGCGTGCGCGAGCAGGAATGCTCCGTTGCAAACCGAGCCGAACCGTGCGGCGCCGCGCGACTGGTCTCGCAACCACTGCAGGAATTCGCTTCGCGGTTGCGTATTGGGCAACTGCGGTCCTCCCGCGATCAGCAGCAGATCGAACGGCGTGTCGAAGTCCGCGAAGCCAAAGGGAACCGAAAGCTGCATGCCGTTCGAGCAGGACACCGTGCCGGCGTCGCATGCCACGACAGAGACCTGATACCTCTGATGTTCAGACAGATACGTGTTTGCTTCTGCGAATACGTCCAGGGGACCTGCAACATCCAACGCCTGTACACCATCGAATACGACAATGGCGACTTTCATGCTGTGACCTTCTTTGATTGTGAGCGCTTGCGGGTGCCGCCAGGCGACCCTTCGCCAAGACGAGCGGAGTAAGCGCGATGACAGCAATTTGAAGGGCAGAATATCAGCTTACCGCGATGGCCGTATGCCGGCTATGCCGTATCGGGCAAATGTCCGCCGGATTGTTGCCCCGCAGACCGGCGCTTAGGCGGCCCGCGACCCGGAGATCGTCATGGCTCGAATGTGGTGCATCTTGGCCCATATACAGCCTTCGTGGACGCACATGCTGTTTCAATCGTTGTCAGAATGGCCAGAACCATTCCTCACGATTCTTCCAGAAGCACATCAAAAAAGTGCTGGATGGACGCTGCCTTGTACGGAGAACCCGTCTGAGCAATCGTCCGTAAGCTGGTAAAGAACATACGCTGTTCTCGAGTTGGAAGGGAAACCGCCTTTTGATTTTGGCCGCTGACATTCGTCGGCGCCCGTTTCCATGCGAGCCAGCCATGACCCGAAATCCGAACCCTGCCTTGGAAGTCTTGCCGCCACCACCCGTTGCCGGCGAATTGATGTCGGGAGCCGATATCATCCTGCGGGTACTCAGCGAACAGGGCGTCGATACCGTATTCGGCTATAGCGGCGGTGCGATTTTGCCGACTTACGACGCTGTCTTTCGATTCAACGAGATGCACCACGAGAGCCCTGAGCGCCAGATCAATCTCGTTGTGCCCGCCAATGAACAGGCGGCCGGCTTCATGGCCGCCGGGTATGCGCGCGCGAGCGGAAGAGTCGGCGTGTTCATGGTGACCTCAGGTCCGGGGGCGACCAACGCGGTGACCCCGATCGCCGACTGCAACGGCGATTCGGTCCCCGTGGTTCTCATATGCGGACAGGTACCGCGTGCGATGATCGGCACGGATGCTTTTCAGGAGGCGCCCGTCTTCAACATCATGTCGGCATGCGCAAAGCAGGTGTTTCTGGTGACCGACCCGGCAAAGCTGGAACGGACACTGCGGACCGCATTCGAAGTCGCTCGCAGCGGCCGTCCCGGCCCGGTTGTCGTGGACGTGCCGAAGGACATCCAGAACTGGACCGGAATCTATCACGGGCAAGGTACGTTGGAGTTTCGAGGCTACTCGGACCGCCTTCGAATGGTGGCGAAAGGCGCTCGTCTGGAAGAACACAAGCGCACTGAGTTCTTCGACTTGCTGGCGCAAAGCGAACGACCGTTGCTGTATGCCGGCGGCGGCGTCATCGCGGCTGGCGCGACGGCTGAGTTGCGGCAGTTTTCGGAGCGCTATGGGATTCCCGTGGTGACCACGCTGATGGGCCTCGGCGCAATGTCCGCGAAAGACGAACTGTATCTCGGCATGCTCGGCATGCACGGCATGGCCCACGCGAACTACGCGGTGGAAGACTGCGACTTCCTGATCGCCGTGGGTGCCCGGTTCGATGATCGTGTCGCCGGTGGCCGCCCCGATGCATTTGCGCCACGAGCGCGGTATGTCGCGCATATCGACATCGATGAGGCGGAAATCAACAAGGTCAAACGGGCGCATTGGACACACGTAGGCGACGCAAGGAACACATTGCTGTCGTTGATGAAACAGGAGCCGCCAGCGCAACCGCCCTCGGTTTGGCTCGACCATATCAAGGCACTGAAGAGAACCTACGGGATGAACTACGACCGGAACAATCCGGCGATTCAGCCGCAGTTCGTCGTTGAAAAACTCAGTGAAATTACAGGCGGGCGAGCGATCATCTGCACGGGCGTCGGCCAGCATCAGATGTGGGCCGCGCAGTTTTTCGACTTTGTCGAGCCTCGAAGCTTTCTGACTTCGGGCAGCATGGGAACGATGGGTTTCGGGCTGCCCGCCGCTATTGGTGCCCAACTGGCGCGACCGGATGCCCTTGTGATCGACATCGACGGTGACGGCAGCATCCGCATGAATGTCGGCGAACTGGAGACGGCGAGCACTTATGGAGTGCCCGTCAAAGTACTGCTGCTCAACAATCTCGGTGACGGAATGATCCGGCAGTGGCAGCGTCTCTTTTATGACGGCCGGTTGTGCGTGAGCGACAAGTCGCTCCATCGCAAGAATTTTGTCATGGCAGCTCGGGCCGATGGGTTCGAGTTTGCCCGTCGCGTTGATGCAATGAGCGAACTCGATAAGCAACTCAAGGCCTTCGTGGCATTCGACGGACCGGCTTTCCTCGAGATCATGGTCGACGAGAACGCGGATGTGTTTCCGATGGTGGGGCCTGGGCAAAGCTACTCGAATATGATTACCGGGCCGTTCATTCCGTCGCGCTCTGAGCGAGAAACCCAAGGGAAGGGCGCCGGGCGCCAAGCGGCTGCGGATATGTTTTAGTCATGGCAGTGACGATGTGCGTTGCGACGATTCTGCTCAACTGCTCGTACGCTTGCTTTTCGTAGTAGGAGAGGCCATGCGGCGGCGGCTCATCGGCCGTCCCGCTTGGAAGCGCGTTATTACTTGTCCGGCTCATTGAGCTTGCCGGTGTAGCGATCCAGATGAATTTCCACATCTGCCTTTCCCTGGGCGGGCGGTCTAGACAAGTAAGTGCAACCGGAAGGCTGCTCCGCATCGGACATCTGCCGCTGTACACTCGGCGGTATAACCGTCGGGTTCCGGTCGGCTGCTGCCGATGCCACTAATCGCGCGGTTCACATTGCGCATGCCGATTGCGTTCGATAGTGGGCGGCCAGAAGCAAACTTTCAAATGTCCGCCCAAACATGACCGGGACCCTTACTGCGGCTTCGTCAGATCCTGCCCAATTGCGACGACAACCGCCTGCTCGCAATCCTTGAGACCTGCGACCGACTGATCGAACTGGTCGATCAAGGTGCCGAAACTGCCATAGTGATATTTTGCGTCCGCTTCGACGTGGACAGAGTTGGCCTTGATATCCCAGCCACAGGCGAATGTCTTGAAGTACATGTCTTGCTTGGACTTCGAGTCGAGCAGACGAGCGCGGACGACGACCCACGGAATGAAATCGCTCGATTCCGGCGGGGATACGTAACCAAACGAGGTGATCCATACGCTCAGGATCGCGTCGGCGTTGGTCTTGACATCGGAAAAGTCGTCGGACTTGCCGTCGCTTGAGAGCTTGGCGTGCTGGTCGTGCAACGGAACAATTTCATAGCCATTACTGGACAGTCGCGTTGTCAGGCCATCGTTAACGACGGGAGCGAAGGCAATCTTTTCGCTTGCCACGCGCTGCGTGTATGTACTCGTATGATTGGCGTTGATCCCGCCTTGCACCAGTCCACCAATCAATCCAAATGCTCCGGCAGCACCACCGAAGTTGACAACGCTCTCTCCGCGCGGTTCCGTGACATCCAGCAGAGCGATCGAATGGAGCTTTTCACGATTGCTGGCGGCGAGATCGGTTTTCGGAAGTGAAGCACAGCCCGTGAGTAGTGTTGTTGCAACGATAAAACCCGCGACTGCAGAAGTTGAAAGCGTTTTGTTATCCATGACCTTTTATTTGTGGATTGAGAGTGCGACGCCATTGGCCAGTGTCTTCGAATGGAGGTCACCCTCACGGCAAATTCAGACACAGGCAAGCTATTTATCGGCGCTGTTTGCATGAACTTTAAATTTCTAACTGAGATGTATCACTCTCGATAAAAGACCATGGTCATCCATGTCTGGCCCCGTGCAGTGCAGGCGGCACTGTACCGCCGCCGGACGCAGCAGCGGGGCGCCAGGCGCCCGTTCGTTGCGCTGCGCCGGCCGCACTCAGGCGAACAAAGAATATTGCGGTCACGTATGCCGACTGCATCGGAGCACGCGGCCACAAGCAGTCATCTGGCCATCGGATACTGCTGCCATTCGAACGTCGGCAATAGCTCAGAAGCCGACGGACAAACTGCCTAGCCGAGCCTGGACTCCGCCATCGCTTGAATCAGCTCGTCGGGATGCGGCAAGAACTGGGACTTGGCCGAGACAACGAGTTTGAATCAGACGTAGAGAGCCAGCATTTTGCGTGGTTGTCAGTGTTCGCTTTGAAGATCGCGACCAGGCGCGTTGCGAGGCCTATGAAGAGCATTTCGTCGAGCAGTCGGCGGTGGAATTTAAAGTAGCAAGACGGCCGCTAACCTGTGGTTGCAGCCGTCGGGAGACTCTTCGCTATCCTGCCTGGTCTTCGAAGTGGCGGATCGTCGCGTCGTATGCGCGCATAGCCATTTCTTCCAACGGGAGCTTGCGCTCGACTTCCGAGAGAATCTCGACGCCCCACGGACCATCGAAGCCCGTTGCCTGAACTGCTTTGATAAACCCGTTTACGTCGAGGACACCTTCGCCCGGCAGGCGACGCTTATGACAGGTGTCCATCCACAGCGGCTCGATTGCGTAACGGTCTGCGTCGTCCAGTTCTATGCCCTTGATGAACTCGGGCTTGATCGTGGCGATTTCCTTGAAATCGACATTGCCGCGGCTCAGATGCCATATGTCGAGCAGCAGACCGGCGTTCGCCTTGTTCGCGCCTTCGACAATGGCCTTGCCGGTTTCAATCGTGCGGACGTTGCTGAAAGGCATGATTTCGAGCATGACTTGCGTTCCGCGCTTCTCAGCGTCCTCCGCCAGTTTGCCAAACTCTTCGACCATGAGCGGGACGTCTGCGGTGTCCTCGCCGATACCTGGGCCGACCTTCACGACGCGCGCGCGCAGCTCTTCGGCAGCCTTGAGGTAGTAGTACCGCATGCTGTCGGAGGTGCGGCGACGCTCGCCGGTTTGATACCAATCGACCAGAAATTCGAACTCAACGTGCTTGATGCCGTTGGCTTCGAGGATGCGGCGCATTTCCGGGAAGCCAATCTTGTCGGCGGTGGCGTAGATGTCCGAGTGAATCAGGCCGATGCCGTCCCAACCAGCCTTCGCTGCCGCTTCCACTCGGTCCTTGAAGCTGAAAGGGCTGATTTCGGTCGGACCGAAGGGATAGACATCGCCCGAGAGCGTGAAATAAGCGGCGACAAGTTCGACTTTGGACCTGGACATGTGAGACCTCTTGAAAGTGACGACGAGCGATGCGGCGCGTCGCGGGGGAATCGATGCCCTGGACTATCACGGAGAAGTCACAGCAGATAAAGAGCCCTCGGATCGTCTTTCCGTAGAATAAAAGTACACAATCGGGCGAAGTCGAGCGTTGCTTGCCGCTGCGGGGACCGCCGCATCTGGCTTATCGCCCGATTCTTGAACTGTTCGGTGACAATCTCTCCGAAGCTGTCGTCATTTTTCCAGTGAGAGGAAATAACTTTTCGTTCTGTCGCATTTTTCTTTCCGATACCAGGCCTTACTGTGCCTCCACCAGAACATCAAAACCCGGCTCTTCCACGACATGGGCCTATTGGAGACACAGCATGAACTTCCGCAAATCCATCGTTTCTTGTTTTGCTCTCGCGGCCGTCGCAAGCGCATTTGATACGAGCGCCCGCGCGGCCGACCAGCCTCGCGTTGCGCTGCTCATGCCGACGCAGAGTGTTGAATACTGGGCGCTCTATGTGAAGGGCTTCGTGAAGGAAGCCGCCGCCCAGGGCCTCAAGCTCGATGTGAAGGTAAGCAACTACGATCCGAACGAACAAGCCACTCTGGTCGACCAGACACTTGCCCAGAAGCCCGATGTCATCGTCCTTGTCCCGGTGGACTCGAGCGCGATGGTCCCGTCGATTCGCAAGATTGACCAGGCCAAAATTCCGCTAGTCATCTCGAATTCGATGCCCGACCAGAAGTATTCCCGTTACTGGAAGGTCTTTACGGGCCCGAACGACATCAGCAATGGCGAAGTAGCCGCGAAGACGATGATTCAGGGCTTCAAGGAAAAGGGCTATGGCGATAAAGGCAAGGTCATCGTCATTAACGGGCCGATGGGCACGCCGCCGCAGGTTCAGCGCTATCAAGGCTTTGTGGAGGGTCTCAAGAAGAACGCACCTGGAATCGAAGTCGTCGGTTCCCAACCGGCAGACTGGGACGCTGTGAAGGCAGAAGCGGCCGCGTCGGCGCTCTTCACTCAATTCAAGGACGTGAAAGGCGTCTACACGGAGAACGACTCGCAACTTCGCGGTGTCGTGACTGCTGCACAGCGCCTCGGACTCGACCCGTCGAAGCTCGTCATCATTGGCCACGGCTGCGACTCTGGTGCGGTCGAAGCCATTTCCGCCGGAAAGGCATACGCCACGGTCGAGCAGTCCCCGTTTGACGACGGTGCGTACGCTGCACGGGCCGCCAAAGATCTCGCGTCGGGCAAGGCGCCGCAAGCCATTCAGTATCTACCGAATCCTGCTGCAACGAAGACGACGCTGAACGTCTGCTACTCGCAGAAGAAGTAACGCCGTTCTGCACGGTTGACCGTCGCGCAGGCGGCGGAACGTTTTTCGCGACCCTTCGGGGTCGCTTTCGTTTTACGAACGGAGACAACCATGAGACGAGAGATTGGCGTAGCTGTGATTGGCACTGGCTTCATGGGAAAGACGCACGCACTGGCGTATCGTGCCCTCCCAAACGCCTTTCCGAATTTGCCGAGGCCGCGGATGGTGGCAGTGGCCGATGTGAGCGAGACGGATATTTCCTTCCACCGGAAATATCATTTCGCCGCAGCGCATTTTTCTTTTCCAGGCGAACTAATAACCTGTTACTCAACAATACCGAAGCCGCTGACGCGAGTTTCTGCTGGAGACGACATGCGTTCCTGCGCACGCAGCGATTCCCTGCGAATTTCTCTCCTCAAAGACCACCAACAGCAGCGTCGCTGATGCCGCAGCGCCTCCTGGCTCGTTCGGAGCCGTGGACAGCGAAATGCCAGCATCGACGCAGGACATCGGTAATCGAGATGTATGCCGTCACCCACACACGACCAGCTACGCGCAGGAGGTGGGCCACTGTGACAGGCATCAGCCCTTGACAGCGGATGACCGAAGAGTCTCCGCGTTTGGAGGAAGACAATGCTGCAAGACGCGAATCCCGGCGCCGAGCCGGTAGCTGCCCAGAGTCTGCTCTGTGCTCGCAATCTCACAAAACATTATGGTGGCGTCAAAGCGCTTACAGGCGTCAGCCTCGAACTGGCGCCGGGCGAGATTCATGCGCTGTGCGGAGAGAACGGCGCGGGCAAGAGCACGTTCATCAAAATTCTCGGTGGCCTCGTTCAGCCTGACGACGGAGAAATCACCGTCGACGGCCACCATCTGAAGCTTGGGAATCGCACTGACCCCCGACTGATCTCCATCGTTCACCAGGAGCTTGCAATCGTTCCGACGCTGTCGGTACTCGACAACATTCTTCTCGGTGGGGCCGACCAGAGCCAAATCTACCGACGCAGTCAGTATCGCGACTCTGTCCGCGAGCATCTCGATTCGGTGGGGTTGCCACACGTCAAGCTGGATGCGCCGGCGTCCCGGCTCAGCCTTGCCGAATGCCAACTCGTGGAAATCGCGCGGGGCATGTCGCGGCAGGCGAAGGTGCTGCTCCTCGACGAGCCGACTGCGACCTTGTCGGATGCGGAGATCGTGCGAGTCTTCGACGTCGCGCGCAGGCTGCGTGACCAGGGCACCGCAATGATTTTCGTGAGTCACCGGCTCGATGAGGTCTTTGCGCTGACGGACCGGGTAACGGTTTTCCGCAACGGCCAGCTCGTTCTGACGCAACGTACCTCCGACATGACGACTGCTGAAGTGGTCAAGGCAATGATCGGGCGTGAACTTGTGCATAGCAGGGCCAAGCCACCCGAGAGGCGCGCTGATCTCGCGCCTCGACTGTCGGTTTCCAACCTGACGGTTGCAGATAAGGTCGAAGACCTGTCGGTCGATGTGGCGGCAGGCGAGATTCTCGCGGTTGTCGGTCAGCTTGGTTCGGGAGCCGAAGTCCTTGTCGAGGCGCTCGCCGGACTTCGCGGCGACATCTCCAACTCAGTCAAGGTCGACGGACAGGCAATCAAGCTTGACAGCATCCGCAGCTCCCTGAAGGCCGGGATCGCATACGTCGCCGAGGACCGTGCGGATAAGGGCGTGTTTCTGGATGCGCCGATAGCAATCAATATCACGGCCTCTGTAATGGCGAAGTTCAGCAAGGCTGGCATTATGCGGCGCGCCGGCGAGCAGGAAGAGGCCCGACGCCTCGCATCGATGTTCGCTATCGACCCGAAGCGCCTTCCTCATGAAGTGTCGACGCTCAGCGGTGGCAATCAGCAAAAGGTGTCGCTCGCTAAAGCCGTCGCGCTCGCGCCTCGGCTGTTGCTGTTGAACGAGCCTACCCGAGGCGTTGACATTGGCGCTCGCGCGGAGATCTATTCGACCCTTCGCAAAATGGCGGATGACGGGGTGGCGATTGTCTTCTACTCGACAGACCTCGAAGAAATTCTCGAACTCGCGGACACCGTTCTCACTGTTTTCCGTGGGCGGATGGTCCGCCATAAACCTCGATTCGAAATCGATGGTGACACGCTGCTCCACGACATCGTCGCGGGCGACAGCGACGCATCTCACGGCCACGTCTCTTTCCGAAATCAACCTGCGGAGGTGGGTAATGCATAAGACCGCTCTGGAACCCATTGCACAGGTGTCGCCAACGGCGTTGCGACGGTGGGCATCTGCATTTTTTGGAACGACGAGCATTCATGCGGCGTCGATCCGAATCGCTACGCTTGTCCTCATCGTCGTCGCAGCAGCCATCGTGCCGCACTTCACGGAGTTCGGGAACGTTCAGTCGCTAATGTACTCGGTTGCAGCAGTCGGCATTGGCGCTATCGGTATGGCGCTCGTCACCCTCAGCGGGAATCTGTTCATGCTTTCGATGGGTGCGACGGCCGCGGTCTCCACCGTCATGTTTGCAGCGCTCATTCATTTGGGTTTGGGTACGACGCTGCTGCTCGTCGTATTGAGCGGCCTGCTGATGGGCATTGTGCAGGGCGGAATCATCGCTCTGGGGAAGGCGAACCCCATCATCACGACGATTGCCACCTCGTCAATCATCATCGGTGCAGGCGTCATCTACACCGGCGGACTGACGGTTATCGGCAAGGGCGATGCCACGTGGCTCGGTCAGGGCAAGCTGTTCGGCTGGCTGCCGACTCAAATCCTGGTGCTGGCCATTTTTGCTGCAATTGCGAATTTCATCCTCCAGAAGTCGCGCATTGGACGCGAAATCCGATTGCTCGGAATGCGGGCTGAGGTTGCGCGTATTGCCGGACTCCGGACGATGGCCGCGACACTCGTCTGCTACGCGTTCGCTGGCGCAGCAGCGGCACTGGCCGGCTCTCTGATCGCCTCATCGTCGGCCCAAGGCAATCTGACGTACGGCATCGACCTCGACTTCAACGCGATCGCAGCCGTGCTGGTCGGTGGCATTTCGATTCGCGGCGGGCGTGGCCATATTTCGGATGCGGTCACCGGTGCCATCTTCCTCGCGGTCATCGGCAACATCCTCCTGGTCAGCGGCGTGAGCTACGAGTACCAGCTGGTCGCGAAAGGCATCGTGGTTCTCGCAGCGGTGGTATTCGGCGCGTTGCTCGCCCGGCTCGGTCCGGGACGGAAATAACAGGAGACTCGGAAATGCATCAATCTCAACGACTTCTCAATCTGGCGATTCGGATCGTCCTGCTTGTTGGCATGCCGGTTATCTTCGGCCTCAGCGTCAATCACTACTTTTCGCAGGCCAACCTCTACGCGATTTTCCAGGCGTTTGCGTTCCTTGGAATCATCGCACTCGGGCTTTCGGTCACGATGGTTGCTGGCGAATTCGACCTGAGCGTAGCGGCAATCTCGACGGTGGCCGGGCTCATCACTGTGAAATTCGGCGGCGATAGTGCTTTGCTCGGCATTCTGTACGCGGTTGTCTTCGGGGTGGTGGTGGGCGTTGCAAACGCAGCCTTGTTGCCACGGCTCGGCGTTTCCTCGCTGGTGACCACCGTTGGGTCGATGATGTTTCTGACCGGCGTAGGGTACTGGCTCGCAGGGGGGCGCGTCCTGAGCTACGGCAATCTGGACGTCAGCGACTTTCTCGACCATAACGTGGCAGGCATTTTCTCGCCTCGAAGCTTCATTACAATCGCCTGTTTCGTCGTGATCTCGTTGTTCCTGCGCTTCACTACGCTCGGTCGCGACATCTACGCTTCAGGTGGCCATCGAAAGGCGGCGATTCAGAGTGGTGCACGGGTCGGCAAAGCACTGACGGTTGGTTTTGTCATCTCCGGTGGGTTGTCGGCGCTGGGTGGGGGTCTGCTCTCGCTGAGCCTCGCGACCGCCTCCGCGACGATGGGCAGCAACATCCTGCTCCAGGCGGCCTCAGCGGCCATCGTCGGCGGTATTGCGCTGGGCGGCGGTATCGGTTCACCACTCGGTGTCGCGATGGGCGTTCTCATTCTCACCATCCTGAATAACGGCCTGGGTTTGTTGAGTGCCACGTCCACACAGATTCTTCTCGTGAATGGGCTGTTGCTGCTCATCGTGGTTTTGCTTGACGGGCGTCTGGGTGCGGTATTGGCCTCGCCGCTAGAACGGTTCGCTCGCAGAAAGGCATCCGCGCCCGTCTGACTTTTGCTCGCATTGGCGCAATCCGACGTGCTCCTGAAGAGCGCGTCAGTATTTCGTCATCTTGAGCCCGGATAGACCATGGCCGCACTGACTGTTGCCTGAAGGAAGAACGTCCCACCTGCGAGTCCCGATGGCATACCGTAATCCACAGCGCGGATGAAGCTAGGTTGCAAAGGTCATCCAGCGCTCCTCAAGTTTGAGGCTCTTCACGCGCTCAATCAGGAACTCGGTGAACACTCGAATTTTCGCGGGCTGATATCGCCGGCTTTGGTAAGCCAGGTTGATGGTCAGCCGTGGCAACTGCCAGTCCCCAAGCACTGGGATAAGACGCCCGGACACGATGTCATCGTGAATGATGTAGAGAGGCTGAACGACGATGCCCAAACCTGCTCGCCCTGCGGCGACGATGACCTGACCTTCGTTTGAGTCCAGAGCGCTCTCAATCGGGATATTGCGTTCTTCCTTTCCTCGACGCAGGTGAAGCAGATAGGGGTCGACGGCGAGATTGTAGACAAGCATGTTGTGCTGCTGGAGCTCCTCTGGATTCTCAGGACGTCCGTGGGCCGCGAGATAGGCTGGCGATGCTGCCATCACTCGTCTCGTCTCGGCCAGACGTCGAATCGTGATGCCCGAATCTCCTTCATGCTCTTTCGTACGTATGGCGATATCTATCCCAGCCTCGATGAAGTTCTGGTATTGATTCGCCGCGACAATCTGAACCGAGAGATTGGGGTAGCACGTGACAAACTCGGGAAGCGCCGGCGCAATGTGCATCATCGCGAAAGAAACAGAACTGGTCACCCGGAGCACGCCTCTTGGACTGAGCGCCTCCTCAGAAGCAATCGAGTCAGCTTCGGCCAACTCGGAAATCACAGCCGTGCATCGGCGGTGGTACTCGCGGCCGGCGTCAGTAAGCCACATGCGCCGCGTAGTTCGTTCTATGAGCCTCGCACCGAGACGCTCTTCGAGAGAGCTGAGCGTTCGACTTGCTGCGGCATTTGACATGTCCAGTTGTTCGGCGGCCTTCGACAGGCTACCCAAGTCAGCGGTCAGCACAAATAGCTGCAGTTGCGTCCAGCGGTCCATCGTCACCCTCTTCGAGTTCTACTGGAAGAATCAGGTGCGATTCTTCCAATTCGGCGAGGCCAAATATGCCGGAGGCGAGGCGATTGATAAACCGACCGGAAGTCCTCGATTTGTAGAGGAAAATTCTACAATTCGACGCAAAACGGGAGGGCCTGGTGTTCGGTAGTTCGCGCTCTCCCACGCATGCGAACGTATTTTTCCTTCAGGAGGAAATGTCATTTCACTTCTGGGCATTTTATTTACCCAAGCGACCCTTTACCTTTCGTTCTGAGACGCCTGAGCGCACAACGGAGACACGCACGATGCGCAACATCAACGAAGACACCATCACACAAGCCGTCATTGCCTCATTCGCGAACTGCGGGAACCCGAGACTGAGGACGGTGATGACGAGCCTGGTTCAGCATCTCCACGCCTTTGCCCGCGATGTCCACCTTACCGAGGACGAGTGGTTCAAGGCAGTCAAGTTTCTGACGGAAGTCGGTCATATCACTGACGACAAGCGACAGGAGTTCATCCTTCTGTCCGATACGCTGGGGCTCTCGATGCTGGTCACGTCCCAGAACAATCGCAAACCCGCGAACTGCACGGAAGCGACGGTTTTCGGGCCTTTCTACGTCGAGGGCGCTCCGTTCTACAGTAACGGCGACGACATCTCGAACGGAGCCAAAGGCGCGCCTTGCTATGTAAGCGGCCAGGTGCGTGGTGCAGGCGGCGAAGCCGTCGGAAACGCGCAGCTCGATGTTTGGCAATCGGACGAAGACGGCTTCTATGACGTGCAGAACCAGGATGAAGCTGGCAACGTGGTCCATAGCGCGCGAGGCCGATTGAGAACGGACGCCGAAGGATTCTTCAACTTCCGCTCTATTCTGGCTGAGGCGTATCCCATTCCCCATGATGGGCCCGTGGGTCGCATGCTCTCGGCGGTCGGCCGTCATCCGTGGCGTCCCGCGCATCTGCATTTCATGATTGAAGCGCCCGGTTACCAGACACTCATCACTCACGTGTTCCGGGACGGCGACCAGTACCTCGATTCGGACGTTGTATTCGGTGTGCGCTCGTCGCTCATCTCGGAGTGGAAGCGACACGAACCAGGCGTCGCACCCGATGGCCGAGACATCTCTGTCCCGTGGTACTCGCTTGAATATGACTTCGTGCTCAACCCGTCGGAGGTACATGCATGATTCGGCATATCGTCATGTGGCGTGTTCGGGGCGACACGCCGGCCGAGCGTCTGGCCGCTTCCAACCGCGTGAAAACGGGCTTCGAAGGATTGCGGGGCCGGATTCCGGGAATGAGTCACCTTGAAGTCGGACTCGACCATAGCCGGGTCGACTACGCATGCGACGCGGTTCTTGTCACCGAATTCGACTCGCAGGAAGCCTTGGAGGCGTACGCGTCGCATCCGGAACACCTGCGCGTGCGCAACGAGCTCGGGGATCTGCGCACCGCGCGATTCCAGGTTGATTACCTGGCAGACGCTGGTGTGAGCGCCGAGCCTAAAGCGGAGTTTCTTCATGCAAAAGCGTGAGTTTGTATATCAGGCGCGGGCCGGGCGAGTCGTGTTTGGCCCCGGTAGCCTGCAGCACCTTGAGCGGGAAATGCTCGAGTTGAAGTCGGAGCGGGCTCTCATTCTGTGCAGCCCCGAACAGAAGGAAACGGGCGAAGCCGTGGCGACCCGCCTCGGTGCACGTGCCGCAGGAGTATTCGACCGGGCGGTCATGCATGTGCCGCTCGAGTTGGCGAAGGAAGCTCGTGCGCTGGCTCGCGAACTGGACGCAGACTGTGCGATTGCTGTTGGTGGCGGCTCGACGATTGGCCTGGGCAAGGCCATCGCGCTGGCGTCGGGCCTTCCGATTATTGCCGTGCCGACAACGTACGCCGGCAGTGAGATGACACCCATCTACGGCATCACCGACGCCGGCTTGAAGAAGACCGGTACAGACCCGCGGGTTCTACCGAAGATCGTGATTTACGATGCCGACCTGACCATGTCACTCCCGATCGCGCTATCGGTCACCAGTGGGATCAACGCGATCGCCCATGCGGCGGAAGCGTTGTATTCGCGCGATGCAAACCCCGTGACCAGTCTGATGGCGGAAGAAGGCATCGCCGCTTTCGCGCGTGCCTTGCCCGCGATCGTCGCCGACCCGCACGACGTTGAGGCTCGTGCCGACGCTCAATATGGCGCCTGGCTCTGCGGAACGGTGTTAGGCAGCGTTGGCATGGCCCTTCATCACAAGTTGTGTCACACGCTCGGCGGAAGCTTTAATCTTCCTCACGCGCAGACGCACACTATCGTCCTGCCACACGCGCTCGCCTACAACCGGCATGCTGCACCGGAAGCGATGGAACGGATTGCACGTGCGCTGGGTTCGGAGGACGCCGCCATCGGTGTCTATGAACTCGCGAAGCGCTGCGGTGCACCGCTGGCGCTCAAAGACATCGGCATGTCGCCTGAGGATGTATCGAAGGCCGCGGACATTGCCAGCTCAAACCCCTATTGGAATCCGCGTCCGATTCAGCACGACGCGCTTCTCAAGCTTTTGCAGAATGCTTTTGACGGCGTCGCACCCCGTGCGGCCTCGGCCTGACCCACGCACCGAAGCAGGGAGACAACAATGCATTTCACCGTCTATTGCCTCGACCATTCGAACATGGTCGAGCGTCGCCTTGAAATCTATGACGCCCACAAAGCGTACCTGCAGACCGCGCCGGTGAAGACACTGATTTCCGGTCCGCTGACGAAATCGGACGGGCAAACGATGATTGGAAGTTTCTTTCTCTACGAAGCCGATGGCATCGAAGAGATCCGGAAGTTTGTCGATACGGACCCGTTCAACAAGGCAGGAATCTGGGCGTCGGTCGATATCAGGCCATTCATCAAGCGGGTAGACAACCGCTAACACGATTGCTTTATTTTGGGTCAAGGCGCTCCTCGCGGTATGCCAGGAGCGGGAAGCGTTCGTCCTCGAAGAGGGCAAACCGGATGGCGAAGCTCTCAATTTCTGGAGTTCGCACCGAACATAACATCTGAGTGGAGACATCATGCGGACAGGACTGGACGGGAAGATCGTGCTCATCACGGGCGGTGCGCAAGGCATCGGACGGGCCACAGCACTGGGTTTTGCACGCGAAGGCGCGCGGCTTTGCCTCATCGACATCGACATTAACGCGTTGAACGAAGCCGAGTTGGAACTCAGAGCGCTCGGCGTGAAAGTGTCGATTGCACAGGCGGACCTGTCCACGGCCGAAGGGGTGAAAAGCGGTGTCGATGCAGCCCTGAAGTCATACAACGGCCAGGTCGACGTGCTGGTGAACAACGTCGGCGCCGGTAAGGTCCGCACGTTCGACGAGCTCTCGGACGAGGACTGGGATTTCACGATGAATCTCAACTTCATGAGTTACGTGCGGACATGTCGCTACCTGCTGCCCGTGCTCCGAAACCGTGAGAAGGCGGTCATCATCAACAACGCGTCGGACCTGGCGCGGCAGCCTGAGCCTGTCCCGATTGACTATTCCGCATCGAAGGCCGCGGTGCTTGCCTTAACGAAAGGCCTTGCCCGGGCCGAGGCGCCAAAGATCCGCGTGAACGCCGTTGCACCGGGACCGGTCTGGACGCCGTTCTGGACGAAAGAAGGCGGCTTCGCTGACACGATGGGAAAGTTCCATGGTATGGCGCCCAAGGACGCTGTCGAGCACGAACTGTCATTGCGCCACCTGCCGCTCAACCGACTGGGGCAGCCTGATGAAGTAGCCAATGTGATCGTATTCATGGCTTCAGACCTCGCGTCGTTCGTCACGTCGGCGGTGTGGGGTGTCGATGGTGGCAGTATCCGCAGCCTCATTTGAGCGGGCCGGGTCGCGAACGGATTTCACAGAGACATTGTCCAGAGGACCAGCGCATGTCGGCTTATGACCGCTTCCTCGCTTCTAACGTGTCG
The DNA here is from genome assembly GCF_049177125.1 of Paraburkholderia sp. DD10. Lineage (NCBI taxonomy): Bacteria > Pseudomonadati > Pseudomonadota > Betaproteobacteria > Burkholderiales > Burkholderiaceae > Paraburkholderia > Paraburkholderia sp. DD10. The sequence goes on from NZ_CP185392.1 coordinate 1,488,175, forward strand.
CCAAGAGAGCGAGCGTTTCTCGTCGAAGCACTGGAATTGTTGATGCGCGAGCGCTTGAATGGATTACGCATTGCGATAGCTGTGGCCGCAGCGCGCGGCGACCGGCTTCCCGACGTCCAGGACTTTGGCCTCGATGACATCCTGCGTCTTAGCCGACAGCTCTCCGACGGTGCTGGGGCTGGCCCGAACGATCGTTGGTTTGAGGCACAGGCGCCGGTGGAGACAAGAGTGAGTACAGGCCGACGACGGACGTCCTAGGCTTCTGTAAGCAACATTGAACAGTCGGCGCACCTCGATGCGTCGACGAATGACTGGAGACTCAAATGCTACGAATTGCCGTTCTCGGCGCTGGCCGCATCGGAAAAATCCACGCTGCTAATGTCGCAGCAGACCGCCGGGTGAAGCTCGTCGTCGTTGCAGACCCGTACAAAGAGGCCGTCGAGGCGCTCGCCGCTGACCTCGGCTGCGATGCGTCGCTCGATTGCAAGTCAGTGGTTGACCGCGAGGACGTCGATGCCATTATTGTCGGAACACCGACCGACACCCACATTGACCTGACATTGCAAGCGGTCCGGCTGGGTAAGCCCGTGCTCTGCGAGAAGCCCATCGACCTCGATATTGACCGCGCTCTGGCGGCTGTCGAGGAAATCGAGCGCCTCAATGGCCGCGTGATGCTGGCATTCAATCGTCGATTTGACCCCGACGCGATGCGCCTGAAGCAGGCTATCGATGAAGGTGAAGTCGGTGACGTCCGCCAGGTCATCATCACCAGCCGCGATCCAGGGCTTGCACCGCGCGAATATCTTCGGCACAGCGGCGGCATTTTCCGTGACATGACCATCCACGATTTCGACACGGCTCGCTGGCTGCTCGGCGAGGACCCGGTCGAGGTGATGGCGATGGGCAATCGACTGGTCGACCCCGGCCTGGAAGAGCTCCCGGACTATGACAGCGTGATGGTGTTACTTCGTACGGGGTCGGGCAAGCAGTGTCATATAAACGGTTCGCGTCAGGCTGTGTACGGCTTCGACCAACGTCTTGAAGTCTTCGGTTCAAAGGGAATGGTTTTGAATGAAAACCATCGCCCATCCAGCCTGCGCCGTTGGACGAGCGAAAGGACGGAGGCCCGCGAGCCGCTCCTCAATTTCTTCCTTGAGCGACATGCGGACTCTTACAGGGTCGAACTCGACCATTTCCTGATGGCTCTCGGACAGAACGGTCCGATGCCGGCAACGCCCAGGGACGGTATCCGCGCGCTGCGCATCGCGAACGCTGCCATCGAGGCAGCGAATTCGGGCTGCGCGGTGAGAATCTGAACAATCCCCGCCGCATTGCGCGGTCTATGGGTCATGCCGGGTTGACAATGGAAAGCTCACCGCCCTATATGAAGAGTCAAACTCTTCAATAGGGGTGGATATGGCGCAGGTCGACAGCTTTAGTGGCATTGTTATCTTCGTCACGGCGGCACGGTCACGCAGTTTCACGGACGCCGCCGAGCAGCTCGGTCTGACAAAGTCCGCTGTTGGAAAGGCGATTGCGAAGCTGGAGGAGCGCCTGGGCGCTCAACTCTTCCATCGCACTACCCGGAGCATTTCCCTCACAGCCGATGGCGAAGCCTACTTCGCCGCGTGCGCCTCCGCCCTCGACGAAATTTCCACGGCAGAAACCGCGCTCGGGCCGGAACTCCATCGTCCGGTCGGTCGGCTTCGCATCGACATGCCAGCAGCGTTTGGGCGCCGCATACTCGTTCCAATCTTGCTGGACATCGCGCGGAAGCATCCCGACCTGCAGCTCACGATGACGTTTTCGGACCATCTCATCGATCCAATTGAGGAAGGCGTCGACCTTGTAGTCCGCTTCGGAGAACTTCAAAGCTCAAGCGGCCTCGTCGCACGTCGCCTTACCAGGCAAAGGATGGCGATTGCGGCGTCGCCCGAATATCTCGAGCAGCGAGGCACACCTGGCCAGCTTGAAGACGTCGATAGACATTCGTGTATCGTCGGCTATAGACGTGGACAGCCTTTGTCGTGGCGAGTACGCATCGGCGGTGAAGCGAAGCGCTTCTCACCTCCAGGAACTCATCAGATAAGTGATGGCGACTCCATCGTCGAGGCGGCTCTTGCTGGCTTAGGGCTCTGCCAAATGCCGATGTCATTGTTGAGGCCGCACCTGGAGACAGGGGCGCTTCGCTCCGTGCTCGATGACATCTCAAACGAACTCATCGACGTGCATGCTGTCTGGCCGAAGGTGGCGCATTTGCGACCAAAAGTACGGCACGTCGTTGATACGCTCGTGGAGCTTGGTGAGCAAGGCCGATTAGCCTGAGCGTGCTTACCCGCTGCATACGCAAGTGATTTGCAGCGTCTTGGCGAAGCCGGTTGCCGTCTTTCCTGCGCGCAGCAGCTATTTCATTCTCGCCGCTCATTTGCCGCACTGCCCAAGCGGGCCGTCTGCGTGACGCGCGGAGGCGCGAGCCCGAACGCCGAAGGCTCGGCGACGACCGCATACGCAATGGCGACCGCAGCGAGACCGATCAGCCAGTGCATAGCAGCGACGAGTTCGCGCATCTTCGTCATCTCGACTTTCGCTGCAATGTACGAGCCGGCTGCCCATCATACGCATCCTTACCATACAAGCCTGACAATAATCGAAACTGGGATTCCTCTCTGTAAAAGCTGTTTGTGCAAGGGGTTTTGAGCTTGTCCGCCGTTGTCTCGACGTAAGGACTTTCCCGAATTCGAGAACAACCGCGAGAGGACTTTTCGTGAGATCAGCCGCAGTTTTTCGATCTGACGCCGGTCGGCAACCCTAAGCGCCATGCGGAGTGCGGGGCGGTAGGGCGGCTGCAACTTCTGTGACTGACAGAGGGACGCCGTCGAACGACCCCGTACGCAGGCCACACAAAACCCTTGCCGCGATTCACCATTCTGGTATGGTAGCTCGAACGGGTGACCGGACGCGGTGCGCCATTTGTGCGGAGATCCCGTTGGACCGCTCCCGCGGACGTCTAGCGTCGTTGCGCGCCTACCTACGTTCGAATGCAAGTTGCACCGAGCAACACTGGAGACAAGCAATATGAGCCGCATTCCTTTGGCGGAGATGCAGAAGGTGATCACGTCAGCGTTTCTGAACGCCGGTATGAATGAGCAGGACGCACAGACGTGTGCTCGCATCCATACCGAGTCGACCTGTGATGGAGTCAACTCTCATGGCGTCAATCGTGTCGCTCGATTTGTGGACTACGTGAACAAGGGGTGGATCAATCTCGAAGGGAAGCCCTCGCTGGTTAAAAGTCTGAGCGCGATTGAGGTCTACGATGGCAACCGTGGGCCTGGGGTTCTGAACGCACTTTTTGCCACCGACCGTGCGATGGAGATTGCGGAGCAGCAGGGGGTGGGAATCGTCGCGCTGCGGAACACGACGCATTGGATGCGGGGTGGCGCCTACGGTTGGCGAGCGGCGGATCGCGGCTACATCGCGATTAGCTGGACGAACACCGAGTCTTGCATGCCCGCCTGGGGAGGCAAGGATACGCGGGTTGGGAATAACCCCTTCGTGATGGCCGTGCCGCGAGCTAAGGGAAATATTGTCCTCGACATGGCAATGTCCCAGTACTCCTACGGCAAGCTCCAAGTCACCCGACTCAAGGGAAAAGACATGTCTTTCCCGGCGGGTTTCGACAGCCATGGCAACCTCACGGTCAAACCCGGTCCGATCGAGGCTTCGATGCGAATCCTGCCGATGGGGTATTGGAAGGGCTCCGGCTTCGCGATCATCCTCGATGTGCTTGCTGCGGTCCTCTCCGAGGGTTTGGCAACAAACGAAATCGACAAGATTCAAGAGGGTAGCTGCACAGGCTGCTCGCAGATTTTCATTCTGATCGATCCGCGAAAGCTTGGAGGCGAAGCTTTTACGAACCAGGTCGCAGATAGCGTTGCGGACTACGTCAATAGCTCGGAACTGGCTGAGGATAGCCGAGAGGTGCTCTACCCGGGACAAAGCGCCCTCAGGACGCGAAACGAGCAACGCGAAAACGGAATCGTCGTGGATGACACCGTTTGGTCTGAGGTGTTGGCTCTGGCGGCGGCAAAGGTAGGAACGTCCACGGACTCGTGAATACCGATGGCCCGTGGCCCGCACAAATATACTGCGGTGATTCTTTGGTCGTACGCCGCGGTCATTTCTCCTGACGCCCATACCAGTTGATTAATTCGACCACTGCCGCGCCGCTATATCCGTTGTTTTCATCGGAGGAGACAACCATGAAAGCAGATCTCACCCTCGACATGAGTTCGAGCATAAGTATTGAAGAGGAGGATGCCCTTTATAAGAAGGTCATCCTCCGGATTGTACCGTTGTTTTTTATCGGATTTATTCTGTCGTACCTCGATAGAGTAAATATCAGTTTTGCCAAACTTCAGATGGCGGCTGATTTTGGTTTGACCAATGCGTCTTTTGCTGTCGGCGCCAGCGTTTTCTTCTGGGGGTACATGCTGTTCGAAATCCCCAGCAACCTCGTTTTGCAAAAGGTCGGCGCGCGAGCGTGGATCGCACGGATCATGATCACGTGGGGAATCGTGTCCATGTTGATGATATTTTCCAGGAGTGAACCGGTCTTTTATTCGCTTCGCTTCTTGTTGGGCGTCTGCGAGGCTGGATTTGTTCCCGGTGTGATGTATTACACGAATACGTGGCTGCCTTCGAAGCGTCAAAGCGGGATGTATTCACTGTTCCTGATGGCGTTGCCGATCGCAGTTGTGCTTGGTGCACCGATCTCAGGGGCGATTCTTGAATCCATGAACGGCGTGGTGGGAATCAAGGGATGGCAGTGGCTGTTTATCCTTGAAGGTCTGCCTTCGGTTGTTCTCGGCGTGGTCATTCTACTGCTGCTCAGGAATAAACCGAGCGAAGTCAAGTGGCTCACCGACAGTGAAAAGAGAATCATCGAGACCAACGTTGCCCGCGAGGCCGCGCACAAGTCGCATCGCGTTGCGGATGCGTTTAAATCCGGCAAAGTCTATGCGCTGATTGTAGTCATGGTTTTATTCAACACCGGATTTTACGGCTTGACTTTCTGGATGCCGACACTTTTCAGGAACTCCGGCATCGATAACAGCTTTCACGTTGGGCTCTACACCGCCATTCCTTTCGGCGCCGCTGCATTCTGCATGTTTTTCAACGCCAAGAAAGCTGAAAGGTCTGGTCGGATGCGCGTGCATGGAATGGTTCCTGTTTTACTGGCTTCCACCGGTCTTTTTCTGGCAACCCTCTTTCATGATCAGTTCTGGTTCTCACTTGCGATGCTGACGATGGCCGCATCTGGGATTCTTTCCTTGATGCCGATCTACTGGACGTTGCCCGGTCGAGTCCTGTCTGGTTCGGCGGCCGCAGCGGGGCTTGCGCTGATCAATTCCTGTGGTAGTTTGTCCGGCGTATTGGGGTCATTGATCATCGGTTATTCTGGCATTCAGGTGGGTATGTATATCCTTTCAGCCTTCCTATTGCTGTGTGGGATGCTCTTTTATCTGGTTTGTCCGGCTAAGACAGCGTGACCACGCGGCGATAGAGAGTATCTGCCCGTCTCTATCGCCTACTTGAACAATGCGACGTTCGGCCGTTCATTCTCTTTGGTCTCGGATGGCCGGTGTGGGCTGATATCGTCCACCCTGGCCAATTCTTCCGAGCAGAAGTGCGTCGAATGGACTTGCCGCTAGAAAAGTGACGTCGTTGGCGCGCTCGTATACCACGCTCCCAATTTATGCGTCGATGTGCTCCGCTACGCGGATTGCACCGCGGTTGACGCTTTAGAGAGAAATAACGTTTGACGGCGGATTCGCACCGATCTACTTTCCTTTCTGGCAGAAACAACGGAATCATCCGCAGAGGGAAGAGGCCATGAAAACCACTTCGTTGACGTTGTATATCGACGGAAAGTGCCCGCTATGCGTTGTGCGTTTAGATCCCCTTCATGGCGCGGTCCCTGCCTGATGCACCAATTTAATGTCATGACCGACATGCGAAACGCGCCATACATCAAAAGCCGGTTGCTGATCGTCGCGGCGCTCGCGTTGCCCGCGTTCGTTTTCACCATCGGCTGTAAGTCGACGGCGACGCCGTCCGCGACCGCGCCGCGGGAGATCGCCACTGACGACGCTGCGCTTGCCATCAGGGTGCACCGGGCGCTCGTCGCGGAACCGGGGTTGAGAGCGTTGCCGATGAGCGTCGCGACGTATCGGGGCGTTGTGCAGTTGTCGGGATACGTGGATTCGGAGGTACAGATCCAGAAAGCGCTTGCCGTGACGCGCGGCGTGCCGGGGGTGCGATCCGTGAGCAACGATCTGCACCTCAGGCCGCAATGACGCGCCTTCGCCGAAAACAGATGACGAACCAAGTAACGCAGGAGAGGGCGCCAAAACGAGGGCTGTCTCACAAGCGACAGGATCCTGGCGCGAGACAGCAATGCGTGTGCTGCGCGAGGGCGGTTCCGCCAATGGCATAGTGCATCTGCGTTTTGATGACCATTCCCCTGCGCTCCATGACGGTCACCGGTTTCCGGGCCGACCGTGAACGACCCGTAACGGTCCCTCGATATTCCCGAAAGCGGCCATTCCGCTCGGGCGCCCAAGTACCTTGCGTTATCGTTACGATGAGATCCCGTCGTTCGTCGCGTGACGCCGATTCATGCAAACCAAAGCACTTATCCATCTGGCTACAAGTAAGCGTCAATCTGAGGCCGTCTTGACGATCAGAACTTGACCTCTGAGAGCCGCTGATTCGCGAGCACGAGATCGAAGGCGGCGGGATCGAAGCTGCCGCCACACCACTCGAGGAAGTGGTCGTGCTCCTCGTGCGTCGGATCGGTGATCGCTTCGAGGAAGTCGGCATATCCTGGCACTCCACCGACGTCTTCCGGCGGACACGCATTCTGCCCGTCTAGGCATAGCGGCCGGCTCATGTCTGGATCAGGCACCAGCGCCTTCTCGACCTTGATCCGATGCTGCCAGTTGTCACCGTAGTCGTAGATATAGGTGAATGATTTCAGCCCGCCCAGCGCCTTCGCCAGCGTGACCCGTGCTTCATTGAGCATCGGTGGATTGCTCTGGAATCCGAAGTCATCAGGTTCACCATAGTTGGTTTCGCCGAAGACGAACTCGTGCAGGTGCCCGCCTTCCCAGCCCATGGCCAGTTGCAGCACGACATGCAGCTTGTCCAGCCGGATCGAGCCGGGAACGATGATTCGTCGCCAGATCGCCGGCTTAATGTACTTCAGCTCAGCGCGCAGTACGTAATCGGGCACTGGCGCCTTGACCAGGCGCACGGCAGGTTTGCGGGGTTGGACCATCGGCTTGATTGTCAGGCGGCTTGCTGCTCGATGTGTGCAGCCGGCATCAGGCGCCACGGCAGCAACTCGTCGATGCGGTTGATGGGATGATCGGCGATGCGCTCAAACACCGTGCGCAGGTAGGCAAACGGCTCGATGCTGTTCAGGCGCGCCGTACCGATCAGGCTATAGATCACCGCCGCGCTTTGGCCACCGCCGTCGGAGCCTGCGAACAGATAATTGCGCCTGCCGAGAACCAGCGGCCTGATCGCGCGCTCCGCCGTATTGTTGTCCACCTCGACGCGCCCGTCTTCACAATAGCGTATGAGTGCATGCCAGTGTCCCAGCGAGTATCTGATCGCCTTCGCCAGCCCCGATTTCGTCGATACCTGTGACAGCGTGTGTTCGAACCAGGCCTTCAGTTCAGCGAGCAATGGGGCCGAGCGCAGCTGACGCGCAGACAGGCGCACGTCCGGCGTCTGGCCGCGAACCTCGCGTTCAACGGCATACAGCGCCCCAATGCGGCGCAGTGCTTCCTCGGCAATTGGTGAGCTGTCCAGCTTGTACAGGTCGTAGAACTTGCGCCGCGCATGCGCCCAGCACCCGGCCTCGATGACCGTGCCGTCACGATATAGCGCGTCATACCCGCTGAAGGCATCTGCCTGCAGGATTCCCGTGTAGCCCGCCAGATGTTCCCGAGGTCGTTCACCTTTGCGGTCGGGTGAGTACCTGTACCAGACCGCTGGCGGCGCGCGGCTCCCTGCCGGGCGGTCATCGCGCACATAGGTCCACAGGCGCGCCGTGCGTGTCTTGCCACGCCCCGGCTCCAGCACCGGCACGGGCGTGTCGTCGGTATGGATCTTGTCTGCGGCGCGCACGTAACCACCGAGCGCATCGGACAGCGGTTGCAGCAGCGCAGCCGCTTCACGAATCCACGATGCCAGTGTTGCCCGGTCCAGTTCGATGCCCGCGCGGCGATAGATGCCGGCCTGCCGGTACAGCGGCATATGGTCAGCGTACTTCGCGACGACGACCTGCGCGAGCAGCCCGGCACCCGCCATCGAGCGCGCTATCGGTCGCGAAGGTGCAGGCTCCTGCACCACTGCAGCACAGCGCGGGCAGCTCAGCTTCGGACGTACGTGACGCAGTACCTTGAAGTAGCCGGGCACATAGTCGAGCACCTCCGAGACGTCTTCGCCGAGCGCACGCATCTGTTTGCCGCATTCCGGGCATCCGCAGTTTGACGGCGCATGAACAACCGTATCGCGAGGTAAATGGGCAGGGAAGTGCCGCGGTTTGCGGCGCAGTGGAATAAGGTTCGTGGTGGCCGACGTATCCGCAGTCGCGTCGGCATCAGGCGCCTTCGCCGGTGCTGCCATATCTGGTTCAGGAACAGGCAGCTCACCGAGCGCGAGCTGCAACTGGTCCATCAGTTCTGTCATGCGCTCCGATGAGCGGCCATACTGCCATCGCTTCAGTCGCGAGATCTCGGCCAGCAACTGCGCGATGGTCTCGTCGCGCGAGGCGACGATGCGCTTGAGAGCGGCGATGTCATCGGGCAGATGATTGGCTGGCATGCATGCCAGTGTAAATGAAGCCCACGCGCTTGTGCGTTCCCGCACCCGGCGTTACGCGGCGTGCGTCGGCTGCCACGTCCGCTCTGGATGCCGCCAGTCAATCCCCTCGAGCAGCATCGACAGTTGGGCGGCTGACAGATGGACTGTTCCCGAGTCCGCCTGCGGCCACACGAAACGTCCACGCTCGAGTCGCTTCGCGTACAGGTTCATGCCGTCACCGCTCCACCATAAAATCTTGATGAGGTCACCGAGCCACACGACATTCAACATACCGTTCGCAGGTTGCGGTCATCGCATATCCATGGCACCCCGCGCACGGTCAGCAATTCCGGGTGACGCGACGCAGCGGGCGCCGGGGCAACCAGCTCGTTCATCTTGACGTGCCGGGCGGGCTCTCTCGCGAACTGCCGGCGTGGATGCTGGATGCGTCGATATGCTCGACGATGTCCCTTGGTTCACCGCAGCTGAGCCTGTCGGCACTCAACGAACTTCGCGCCAATCTGTCCGCTCGCCAACATCGATTGGCAATCGGCGGATCATCGAGTTTCCTCATGAAGGAGGGCAATTGCGATGAAACGTGCGAACAGAAGACCGGGCGTTCAGCTGCCATTGATACTCGAGAGCGATCCGGTGTGGTGCGAGAGCCTCCTCGGCGCTCGCCGCGACGAGTTGATAGCGGCTCTGGCGGACCTCCTGCTGGAGGCGCTGGGCAAGGAGAGAAACGAACAGGCGCAACACGATCAGGGAGGCCCAAATGAGCCAGAAGATCACGTCTGACCACCTTGGTCGCGGCGCCATCGTGTATGTCCGTCAGTCGACGATGACTCAGGTCGTGGAGCATACCGAAAGCCAGCGCCGCCAATATGCGCTCGCTGATTCTGCCCGTGCGTTGGGATTTGCATCGGTTGTAACCATCGATGATGATCTCGGCCGTTCCGGTTCCGGCGCTGTCGAACGCCCCGGCTTCCAGAAACTCGTCGCGGCCGTCTGTGGCGGATCCGTCGGCGCGGTGTTCTGTCTTGAAGCATCCAGGCTTGCTCGAAACGGCAGAGACTGGCACCACCTTGTGGATCTATGTGCACTGGTCGGCACGCTCGTTATCGATCACGATGGCACCTATGATCCACGACTTGTCAACGACCGGCTTCTGCTTGGCCTGAAAGGCACAATGTCGGAATACGAGCTGAGCCTGCTGCGGCAGCGCGGACTGGCCGCACGGGATTCGAAGGCCAGTCGCGGCGAATTGCGTTTCGCGTTACCGCCGGGTTATTGCTGGAACGAACTCGGGCAGATCGAGATGGATCCCGACGAGCGGGTCACCGAAGCGATCAGGCTCGTGTTCGCCAAATTCATGGAATTCGGCAGTGCTCGCCAGGTCCTGTTATGGGCCATACAATCGCAGACGTGTCTGCCTGTCATGCGCAGTGGCGTTGCTGGTACACGGGTTGAGTGGAAGCTGCCGGCGTACCATACTGTGATCCAGCTACTGCAGCACCCGATGTACGCAGGCGCCTATGTGTTTGGCCGCAGGGCGCAGCGTACCTCGGTCGTAGACGGACGTGCCCGAAAGACCTTCGGCCATTCGAAGGCGATGAAGGACTGGAATGTTCTTCTGCGGGACCACCATCCCGGCTATATCACCTGGGACCAGTTCGAAGAACATCAACGCATGATCTCCGAGAACGCACACATGAAGAAACGGGCATCACGCAAATCCGCGAGAGGTGGGCGAGCGTTGCTGACTGGCCTCGTGCGGTGTGGCCGATGCGGTCGCATGATGCGGGTGACGTACGGCATGCGAGCCGGGCATGCTCACCGCTACCATTGCCGAGGCGACCAGGAGCGCGCAGCGAGTTGGATTTGCATCGGCATTGGCGGCGTCCGCATTGATCAGGCTGTCGCTGCCTTGATTGTGGAAGCCGTTTCGCCTCATGCGGTGGAGGCTGCAATGCTAGCCGCACGTCGTGCTAACGCGGCGGGAGATGACGTAAAACGGGCGTTGCAGCTCGAACTCGATGACGCACGCTACGAGGCCTCACTGGCCGCGCGCCGCTACGAGGCTGTAGACCCCGCAAAAAGGCTCGTTGCGCGTGAACTCGAGGCGCGCTGGAACGCCGCATTGGAGCGGGTCGCACAGGTTGAAGAGCGCCTGGCACAGCTTGACGCCGAAGCTGCATCGCGCCCGAAGATTGATGAAGCGGGTCTCATGGCGCTCGCAACCGACTTGCAGGCGGCATGGAATGCGCCTGGAACGGACGCTCGTACGAAGCAACGTTTGACGCGCATCATCATTCAGGAGGTGGTAATCGATCTCGACGACAGCACGAACGAAGCAATCGTTACGGTCCACTGGACGGGAGGCCGACACACTGAGGTTCGCGTCGCCCGCACGAGCGTCGGTCGATATCCCGAAGACCGGCGCCCGGGCCCTGTAGAAGTCCTACGCAAACTCGGCGGTCATTGGCCGGATGTCGATCTGGCTGTCACCATGAATCGGATGCGATGCAAGGCTGCTGATGGGCAATCATGGACGAGCGTCAGAGTCGCCGAGTTGCGCAAGCGCCTGGGGATCAAACCGTTCGATCCAACTGTACCGCGGGTCGAAACCATCAGCGTGGAAGAAACCTCTCGGCGCCTGAACATCTACACGAGTTCGGTTCACCGGCTAATTCGCGAAGGAATTCTTCCTGCAACCCAACTCATGCCTTCCGCCCCATGGCAGATTCCGGTCGCAGCCCTCGACTCTGAGGCCGTCAGGCAAGGCGTGCGCGATATCATGGAACGACGGCCAGCTCACTTCAAGGCCCGGCAGGACGCCGAGAAGTCGCTCAAGTTACCTGGATTCTAACCGGAGGATGCACTATGTCACACGACTCCCGCGACGCCCACGAAACAGGAAGATGTGCCCCGAGAAGGGATCACGTCCGAGTGCTGACTGCACCAGCGCGGCAAGTCCATCCATGCCACGGCGCATATCGGTAACGCCCGCTGCCAGCCATACGCGGGTACCGCCTGGCGGCGTAATCATGCTGGCATCAGGCAGCGCAGCACGAGGCGCAGCTGCACGGGGTCGACCATGCCCGTGACGCGTACACGGGCACCGTTCAGTTCGATCTCGATGCCCGACGCTGCCGGTACGCTCTCGCGATGTGGCTCGACAGGCTGTAGAGCGAGCGACGCCGGGTCTGCGGCATCGCCGGTCGGTGCATCAGGTAGCGCTACGGGCAGCAACACCGCTGCGCTGTGCGCCACCCCTTCAAACAGGCCCGCCCGCAGTTGCCGGCGCCACTTGAACACCATATTCGGATTCAGTCCGTGCGCCTGCGCGAGCTTGGCCACCGAAATACCCGGCTCGCACGCCGCGACGGCAACTTGCCGCCGGTACTCTGGTGTGTAGTTCGGTCGGCCCTTGCGGTTCGATGATCGCGCATTCCGTGTGTCCAAAGTAGTCCCCATCACTTGAAGTAACGGACATCACTTTGGACACCGGCTTCAGCTCTGTCCATGCGGCCACGAAATGACGCTTACGGCTACAATGCTGCACCTATCGATCGTCTTGATCGCGCCATGCTCGATTTCAGGGATGCGTGGGCGTTCAGCAGCGAACACATAAGCCGTCTACGGGCTGCAAACGTGGCCATTCGCGACATGCACGCCGGCGATCTTTTTGCTCGCCGTGTTTCCGCGGCCCTTCGCCAATATTGTGCTCTATGACAACTAGCCCGCTCAGGACGCCTGTTTGCCTACAACGATGTTGGTTGCACGGTTTGCAGCGACAATATCGGCGTGGGTGGGACTGGGGCCGAGGCTGGCGAAAACCTCCGGCAACCGGTCGCGTATCCTGGGCGCAATCCCAGGAGCCGCCGCAGCCAGCGCCTTGCGCGTGGCATCCGCATCGTAGTCGCAGCAATACGCGGGGGTTGATGGCTGCTGGCGCCAGGATTCCGCGAGCAAGCCGGCATCGACCGGATCGAAGCCCATCTGATTCACAAGCTCCATCACGATTACCTTGGAGCGCAGGTCATCCCCCGCCACAGCGACGGCGAGGCGGCCAGGCGTCTCCTCCGGCTGGCCCAACTCTGCGAGCGTGTAGGCCAGCACGTTGTTGAATGCCTTGATGACAGGGCGCCCGATCTGTCTGGATACCCAGACGCTTTCGGGCATTCCTTCGTCGATTTCTGGAATGTGCGGGTCGCGCATGTCCGGATAGTAGTTGCCAGTGTCGACGACGATCGCGTCAGCCGCTACAGAACCAAACAAATCTGCAGGAAGCGCCTGTATGGCGGGCAGCGGAATCGAAAGGATGATGACTTCCGCGCCATCGACCGCGCCGCGAACATCCACGGCTTGCGCGCCGATCTCGTCGGCGAACTCTCGAACACCATCCACGCCACGAGAGTTCGCGACGCGGACTTCATGGCCTGCCGCGCTTAACTTCCGGGCCAGGGAAGCGCCAATGTTTCCTGTTCCGACGATCCCGATTTTCATAGCTGTATCCTCAATGTCGCATCCAGCACCCACTTTAGCTGGCTTATGTGGTAATGGTAAGTACCGACTAAAAAGTAAGTAGCATACCGAGGTGTTTGTGTCTCAAGAGCGTGAATGGAACTGCGAAGATCCCAAAAAGCGGCTTGAATGGGCCGAGGCGACGACAGAGGCCCTCCGGGTTCTGGAGGGCAAGTGGAAGATCGTCATCATTTGCCAGCTGTTTGCCGCAAAAGGCCCGCTGCGATTCTCCGATCTGGAGAAGCTGATTGACGGCATCAACCAGAAAATGCTGATTCAGCAGCTCAAGCAGCTGGAGAAAGACGGCATCCTGCGGCGAACGGTGTATCCACAAGTGCCGCCGAAGGTAGAGTATGAACTTTGCGATATGGGATATGCGCTCGGGCCGTCGATGCAAGCGTTAATCGAGTGGGCCGAGATGAGGCGCAAACGTTCCGCAGGTAACGGCTACTGAGAAACAGGCCGTGTCGGCGCGCCCGCGCGTAGTCCCGCCATCACGAAGTCTATGAGCCAGGCAAGTCGCGGCTGCCACTCGTCATTGAAATCGATCTGCCAGATGCCAGCACTTGCCAGGAAGAAGTCGTCAGTGGTGACGCCAGCCCGGATGGTTCCAGCTTTCTCATTTGCATCTAGCAGCAATTGGGCGGCAGCGACTACAGGGGCATAGCCCGCCTTTCCCGAACAGTCCCGCATGAACGACACCTCTCGCATTGCGTTGGCCAGGCCAGCCTTGGTCATCGCATATTCGGCAAGGCGCTTCATCCACTCCCGCAATGCCTGGTCAGGCGGGCGCGTCTGGAGCAGGTGCTCTGCGAAGTTTGCGACCTGCCACATCTCGTAGCGATAAACCTCCATCACCAATGTCTCCCGCGTCGGGAAATGACGATAAAAAGTCCCTTGCCCGACGCCCGCCTTCCTGGCGATCGTGCTCAGTGGCACATGTGCGGAAACGGTCAATTCCGCCAGTGCAACCGCCAGGATGCGCTCGCGATTTTGTAGCGCGTCAGCGCGTGCAGGGCGATCCGTCTTTTGTGGCTGTGCCATTTGTCCCCCCGAAGTATTTTGCCAAACGGACAATTGTCCGGTACCCTACGCCTTAGCGGACACCTGTCCGTTTGACATTGTATCGATTTATCACTCTGGAGAAACACATGAAGGCTTCGGGCAATACAATCCTCATCACAGGATCGACTTCGGGCATAGGGCTCGGTCTGGCGGTGCGTTTTCATGAGGCGGGCAACAAGGTTATCGTCGCAGGCCGACGCAAGGCGCTGCTTGAGCAGATCACCACCGATCACCCGGGTATCGAGGCCATCGAACTCGACGTGGCCGACGCCAAGTCCATCGTCCAGGCGAGCGAACTGGCAGCCGCGCGTTACCCCGACTTGAATGTCGTCATCAACAATGCCGGCATCATGTTGAGCGAAAATGTTCTGGAGCCGGACTCGCTGAGGCGTGCGGAAGAGTCGATCGCGATCAATCTTCTGGGCACCATTCGCATGACCTATGCGTTCTTGCCGCAACTTGTCCGGAAAAACGATGGCGTCATCATTAATGTCAGTTCGTCATTGGCGTTTGTTCCGTTCCCTATCGCCATGACCTACAGCGCCACCAAGGCGGCCGTTCATGCGTTTACCGAAGGCTTGCGCGTCCAACTCGCCAGCACTCCCGTGCGCGTGATCGAGTTGGCGCCTCCTGGCGTGCGCACCACGTTGTTCGGTCAGGAAAGTGACGAACAGGCCATGCCCCTGGAAGACTTCCTTGACGAGACGCTCGCCCTTTTGCATGCAGAGCCCACGCCGAAGGAAATCATCGTAGAACGCGCCAAATTTTTCCGCACTGCCCAGGCTACCGGCAACTACGACAACTCCCTTGAGATGCTTTCCGCATGGAAGGCCTCGGATTGAGAGCGTCGTCAATGTCGATCGAATGCATTGTCGGCGTTTCTCTCACATGATGCTCTTCGCGTCGACTACCCAATGCGCCGACAAAGACGAGAAGAAGGCCCCTGATCGCGGGCCTTCCATGTTTGCGCAACTGTTCTTGCTAGTTATCCTTATTGAAGCGTTAAGTCATGTGCAAGTGTAGTTAGTCGTGGAAGTTATATCGCCGCTGCCATTGTAATGCGGTGCCTTGGGATAAAGGCAGACAGGCAGACTGCGTGAAGCAGTTGCGCTCGTTCGGAAAGTGTAAGTCAGTTGCGTGGGCGCCTCGCCCTGTTCTACCCACTTGATAATTGCACCCGGCCAATCGATCTGCGTGACGTCTTGCCCTGCGCCATGCGTGTTCGAAGGTACCAGGAAAAGCCTGGTATTAGTCGTCGGATCGGACAATCCCATCGTTCGAGCGATTGCAGTCGTCCTCGCGTCATTTCTCGCGTGCTCGTTTGGCGACAGCAGGTTATCGCCAATGTCGTGCCATGAGATCAGCTTCTTCCCGGAAGCAACGAACTGTGCGATCGATTGCACGTCGTTGTCGATGCCGATTTGCTTCAGGCCCAGGCCGATAATGCCGTAATCGGTGTCGGGGTTAAAGGTTGCCTGCCTCGCGGGTGTGAGCCACGACTGATCGCCTGTCGCCAGGAACGCATAGACACCACCAAGCGACCCGAAGGCCCCTCCAAACGCTGAGTAGTCTGACCAGTTGAATCCGCTATAGATGACGGTACCGTCGGAGAGCGCCATTGGCGACGAATACTTCTGCAACGTGGTCACCTGTGTCGAAGACAGGCAGAGGGCGGGATTCGGGTTGGCAGTAGACAACCCACATTGCAGTAGCGCCGGACTGAAGTGGCAAGCTGCTGCATTCGTCAGATAGCCGTCGGCAAGCCCGTCTGAAGAGTCGCATGCTGCTACCGCAGCCTGATAGGAAGCTGTGTATTGGGCGTTTGTCAGCGCCGCAGCGGTACCAGCCGTCCCACCGATCTGAAGCCATTTCGCTGTTTGTCCGGCCATGTCTTCGGTTTCGCATCCCGCCACGATACCGTCAAATTGATCCGGCCACCGTTGCGCCGCAATATAGCCTTCGCGGCCACCGTTTGAGCACCCGTTAAAGTACGACTTCGTTGGCGCTTTTCCGTAGAACGCGTTAATCACGGCTTTCGCGAACGATGTTGTTGTCCCGATCGACAGATATGCGTAGTCGGTGATCGAGGCCTGAGCCTGTGTTGTTCCAGTCAGCCAAACGGCCGGTGCGGCCTCGGCCGCCACTGCAGCCCGATTTCCACCATTCGAAGCAGCGTAGACGGCACCGTACTTTGTGATGGTTGGATTAATCGCGGTAATGGTATTGGACGTGTCAAACGTGTACGCGGTGTAGATCGTTCCGTCGAAACCGCCACCGCCATTCTGAAAATACCTCCCCGACCAGTTGTCGGGCACGTCAACCTCAATGTCGAGGAATGGCGCTCTCGTACCAGAAACCTTGCAAATCCCTGCAGTGCTAACGCCTGAGATCGGCCCCACCCGACTGGTTGCAGTCACCGTTACGCCGGCAATCATTTGTCCTCTCAGAGACTCGCACTTAGTGGTCAATTCGGCAACGGTGGCTCCGCCCGATCCAGCAGGTGGCGGCGTTGTCGCTTGTATGGAGCTGCCGCTACCGCCGCAGCCGCTCAAGTGAAATAGAACGATGGTGGTTCCGATCGCAAGGGCAATGCCCTTCAGCTGGTTACCTATCGTTTGCGGTCGCATATCTGTCTCCGTCTAGTTGTGATTCGAAGCATGGCTGCGCTGTCGTTCGCTATTACCATAGCCACCTAGTTAGGCGTCCTATCTATAAACCAGCTGTTTATTCCTTCTTTAGGTGAACATTATTCAGATCCGCAGTTCGACGACTCACGCCAACACCGATGAACAATAGAAGGGGGTGGTGCGACCTTTCGAGAAAGGCGGCCAGACGACGGTGCTGGACCGGCGAGCCTCCACGCAATTCGCGTTGGGAAGTCCATGGTCGCTGCGCTGCGAGAAATTGTCAATAGCAAATGAGTTCGCTATTGACTAACTCAGGGTTAACTCCGTCGATTGAGGAAGATGGGTCGACGGGATGCCGTCGGAGTTGGAGCGTTAGGAAGGGATGGTTAAGTAGGCGGTGACCGGCACTCAAGATTGGATTGGGCCAGCCGCACGATCAGGAAAAAGTAGCGGGCTCTGATTGTCGAGGTGGGTAGCAGACCAGGTCGCTGGCCTCAGGGCGACCTTTCCCCTGAAAAGGGAACACGAACCATTGGCATTCGGTAATTCGACCAACGAGCGCGGGTAAAACTTTGCGAAGCGCTGGTTGAGGGGCGGGACGCGTCATGGCCGACCTGTGCTCGACGGGCGGCACCGTTCACTCGTCCGACGCTGACGCTCGGGCGGGTGGCGCGCAACGTCCCCCGAACTGACACAATTGTTCACGTCCTTATAACCCTTGCCTCACAAGCAGCGGTGACGTTGGATCCCGGCGGGACTGCTAGTTGACGATGTTATTGTCGACACGCAACAGTTTCATGCTCTATGTCGCTGCCCGCACCGGGACAGCGGATTGTCGCCGATTCAGCACGAACGTCGACCGTCCGGAATTGGCCGGTTGTTGCCTGACGCGGAACAGGCCGCAAGCGGACATTCATCCGCAATCCAGGTAACAACGAACGTCGGCAAATGCCGAACTTCAGCCGTCTGGCCTACTAGTTAATGCGGTGCTTTTCATCGGTTTCACGATGACGACAATCGCCGTCCACGTGAAGATACTGACCGGTGGTCGTGAGCGACGCATGGCCGAGATTGTCACGCACGAGCCGCAAGTCGATCTGTTGGCCCGCGATATGCGACCCTACGCTGGCCTCAGCTAATGCGCTGACGCCTGCTCCAGTTGATCGGCTCGTGGCGCATGCGTTTCGCCACGGGCACGCAGTGCGTCGGCTGTGCCGCCGAAAACCTGCTTGACGATGCGGTGCAGTGCGGCGCGCGTCAACGGTTTGAGCGACTGCCCGATCGGCAGTAACAGGGGCGTGTCTTCGTCCTGAGATGGAAGTGCCGGTAGTCTCCGTTCGCGACGGTATGTCGAGAGGTCCGCCATCATCTCCAAGGTGGCTGGCACCAGCGGCTCCCTTGCCGCCTTTGCCCAGCACCTCCAGCCAACCAGAGATCTTCGCGGTTTACGACTCGGCGGCGGAAGAATCGGCCCATCGTGTTTTCACCCACTTCAGTGATCCGTAAGCCACCCAGATAGAGCAGGGCGAATAGCCAACACGTGCGCGAGTAATGCTCGCGCTCGCGGTCCGTTTCTTTCGGCACCGCCTGAATCCAGGTTTTGACCTCAAGCCACCGCTCGGGCGACAGATAGCGTGTGATACGCGGCTTTTCCTGCCTCGAAGCTCTCCCGCACCATGCCAGTTTCTCGTCCATCGACCAGCGCCGCTGACGCTGCGGCCCCCTCAATACTTCCATCACTTCTTGCTTGTTGTTAGTCATGTACACAGTCTTATGCCTACGGCCGTAGATCGATGTCCGCCACGGGAGGCAGCACCCGAGCCCAAGCAAGGATGGCGTCTGACGACTTCCATTCCGCGAGTAACGCGCTTTCTGATTTGGCCGGCACCACGCCACTATTGGCCTCAGTCGCATCCGCCTATTTGGTCTTTGCGGGTGATTTGGAGCTCTCGGGCGTGTCGACCTTTTCCAACATCGCCAGATCCGCGCAGTGCTCCTTCGAATCTGTCACCGCAACAGTAGCAATCTGATCGAACAGACTAGATAGAAACCGCTCAGCGAACATCAACTTCGCCAGCACCGGCAGCTTGATTCCTTCGCCAAAACCTGGTCCGATGCCGCTGACGCCCTTCGGCTTCCTCGGATGCCAGTTGACGGGCGACAACAGTCCGGACGCTGTCACGTCGTCACCGGTGAGGTCTGCCCGGCATGGCGCCGGGCGAGATGGGCAGAAAGGACGAACCGGCTATACCTGTCAGCTTGTTGACGCGAGGCAAAGCATCGCGGCGCACGAACAGATCGACTTGCGCCGCGCCGGCTTCGAGCGCGGTCGCGGCATTGTCGAACGCCGATGCGCTTGCGCTCACCACGCCGACTCGCTTGCCAGCTGGAACACATTGTCGCGCCGCGTCCAGATCATGATCGATGCATACATGATGTCGCCGACGGAGCCTATATTCTCCTGCGATTGCAATTCCTTATCGAAGAGCATGGCCCGTTCGCTGGAAACGCCTTTTCGGACCGAAGCCCCGCGGCTGTTCTTCCGTCAGAGACATATCTCGGCGCCACCTCCTCCGACAATAGCGTTTCATAAGCGTTTCCTATTGCGCAAGAACGAACCCGTCTTGGCGCGATTTGCAGGAACGATATACCGTTATAGCCGTGTTGCAGCGGTGTCGTGCCTACTCGTTCCTGATCTGCATGAGCCGCTCCCCTTACATCCGGAAGCGAAGATCGACCATGTACAAAGCCATCAGGAAGAACCCGTCGGCGGCTCAGGCTGCCGAAGCGATCCTTAGCGCATTGCGAGACATCCCCGTGTCTGCGCTCAGCGACAACATGCATCGCAACGTCGGCAGCGTGGGCCTGCACCCGTACCAACGGCCTGGCAAGAAGACGATGGCCGGCACCGCGGTCACGGTGCGCTCGCGTGGCGGGGATAACCTCACTTACCTGCGCGCGCTGGAGTTTTGCCGTGCAGGTGATGTCCTGGTCGTGGACGCGGGCGGCGATCTCAACAACGCCGTGGTTGGCGGCATCCTGTCGTTCTACGCAGCAAACATCGGCGTTGTCGGTTTGGTCATCGATGGCGCGATCCGTGATGTCGCGGAAATCCGCGACCGGGATTTCCCGGTTTACGCCCGTGCGGTCACACACCGGGGGCCGTATAAAGACGGTCCGGGTGAAATCAATGTGCCGGTATCGGTCGGCGGAATGGTGGTCAATCCGGGCGATATCGTCGTCGGCGATCAGGATGGCTTGCTAGCCATTCCACAGGACGCCGCCGAGCTTGTCATCGAAAAAGCGCTGGCCGTTCTGGAAGCCGAGGCTGAGACGATGCGGGCGATGAAGGAAGGCCGCTGGAACCGCGCGTTTATCGATGCGCTTGAAGCGCGATGTAATAACTGAGCCCCGCGTGGGGAAAAGGAAAGAGCCGACGTCTGCATCGCAACGTCGGCTTTTTTATGGGCGCTTTCTTTTATGTATGGCGACGAACGCGGCTTGCCGCGCCATCGTCGCTACACGTGTGCGATCAATCGAAGCTCACCAGCACCTTCATCGATTTTGAGCGATCGGCCGCTGTCTGGAACGCCTTGACCGAATCCTGATACGGGAAAATGCCCGAGATCAAGGGCTTCACGTCGATCAATCCCTTGTTCAGCAGTTCGACGGCAATGGCGAATTCTTCGTGGAAGCGGAATGCGCCGCGCAGATCGAATTCCTTGGCAACAATCACGTTGATCGGCAACGAGATGTCGCCACCCAGGCCGACCTGGACGATCACGCCGCGCGGTTTGAGCACGTCGAACGCACCGCGCAATGCTGCTGCGTTGCCGCTCGCTTCGCACAGAACGTCGAAGCTGCCCTTGTCGATGGCGAATTGCTGAAGCGCGTCCGGCGTCTCCGCGATGTTAAACGCGAGGTCGGCGCCCACCTTTTTCGCGCTGTCGAGCGGCAGCGCATTCACATCAGTTGCCACGATCATCGCCGCACCGGCTCTGCGCGCGGCCGCCACGATCAACGCGCCGATCGGCCCACATCCTGTGACGAGCACCCGCTTGCCGAGCAGCGGACCCGCGCGCCGAACGGCGTGAAGCGCGACCGAGAGCGGCTCGGCCATTGCAGCTTCGGCATCGCTCAACGAGTCCGCCACGACATGCGCCTGTGAACGGTCGATTACGATCTCCTGCCGGAATGCGCCCTGCACGTGCGGCGTACGCATTGCGCTGCCGTAGTAGCGCATATCCAGGCAGTGGTTCTGCAGCCCTTGCTGACAGTATTGACACAGGCCACACGGCCGGCTCGGGCTGATGGAAATCCGTGTACCGACCGGCATATCCGTCACGTCGGATCCAACGCGCGCAACGGCGCCCGAGACTTCATGGCCCAGCACCATGGGCTCCTTGATGCGAATCGTGCCGAAACCGCCATGGTTGAAGTAGTGAAGATCCGAACCGCAGATACCGCCGGCCCGAACCCGTACGAGCAACTGGTTGGCTTTCGGTTCAGGCGTGGGAACGTCCTCGATGCGCAGATCGAGTGGGGCGTGAATGACAAGTGCATGCATGGTGAGGGCCTATAACGGTGAATGCGGGATCAGCACGCTATACGGTAGCGTCTCAGGGCCTAGCCGACAAAGATCAAAGTTGTCTGGGCCGATAGTCGACGCTTATGGATGCTCATTCGAGCGCCTTGGTCATATTCTCGATGACCTTCTTCGCATCCGAGAACACCATCATCGTTTTGTCAATATAGAACAGATCATTGTCGAGACCGGCGTAACCGGACGCCATCGACCGTTCGTTGACGATCACGGTGCGCGCCTTATAGGCTTCCAGAATCGGCATGCCGGCCATCTGGCCGAATTCCGCGTTGATGTCGTCCATTTCGTAAACCTGGTCGTACGGCACTTCCGCTTCGGCGAGCAGCACGTTCATATGTCCCGGCATCCGGCCGGCCACTGGATGAATCGCATAACGCACCTCGATGCCCTTGTTTGTAAGCTTATCGGTCAATTCCTTCGGCGCATGCTGTGCGCGCGACCGCGAGGCCGTAGCCAGGAACGATCACCACGCGCGGGATAGACGACGGGTGCGCCCTGAAACAGGTGGAACTTATACTTGCCGGACAGCTTGCCGAACGCGATCACGGATCCAGAGAACGTAATCGCGCCGATGAAGGTGCCGATGAACAACTCGACGCGATTGCCATAAGGCAGTTCGCTGCCGGTTGTCGCCAGTCCGAAAGCGGACGGCTCGGAGACTACCGCATAGGCAATACAACTGGCGGCAAGACCGGTCAACGAGTGCATGGCTGCAATGAGGTCGGGCATCTTGGTCATCTCGACGCGGACTTCGGCTAATTCGACCAATGTCCCGCCGGCCTGTGCGTAGCCGCTATCGGGGAAATGGGCACGCTCGCCTGCAGTGCTTTGCACCTGAACGGTATGCTCCTGCGCGGTGAGTTTTTTGACTGTTTTCCGGTGTGCCGGCGACACGCGTCTCGCCGGCGCGGCTTTCGGCAGGGATGCCGATTCTCATGAGTGTTCCTCCAGGAATCGATAGACGGAATTGGCGGATCGAGGCCCGCCTTTTGATGCCGGGACCGTGCATGGACGATCGGGACAGGATTGGGCGTTTCGATGCTGTTTGGCTTTCGGCGCGTTCTGTTGGGCGTCGGGCGACGCCCAACAGACCGTCAATACCGCAAATTAGAACTTGTGACGCAGACCGATCGTGGCTTCGAACAGCGAGTTGAAGCCATAGAACGGCTGGTTCGAGCCGGAGGCGGCGGCGAGGGTCGTCCATGCGCCGGTGAGGTGGTTGTAGTCCACGCCGACATAGACGTCGGTGCGCTTGCTGAGGAAATAGTCGAACGTCGGACCGGTCGTGATACGCGTGCCGCTCCGGCCGGCGTGATGGACGAAGTCGATGTAGAACGGCAGGTCGAGCACGAGTGACGGCGTGATGAAGTACTGGACCGCCGTGGAGAAGGAGTCGTTGCGATAGTCGGCCGGGTAGACGTGGCTGTAGATATACGAGCCGAACACCTTCGCCGCGCCGAACTTATACGTTGCGCCCGCGGTGAAGATCTTTTGCGAGCTGTCCGGGATCGTCACGCCGAAGTACGTGCTGCCATAGGTGCTGGTCGCAGGCGTCAGGCCGCCGATGTCGTTGACGATCTGATAGGCCGCGCCAACGCTCAAGGGGCCGTGGTCGTAAGAAAGGCTGACGGCCGGCGACGAGTTCTGGTGAGTATTCCCCGCTGCCCCGCCAAAGGTATACGAGCCCTTGAGGGTGAAACCGGCAAGCGCCGGCGAGGTATATCGCACGGAATTGTCCAGACGGCCGCCGCCAGTCAGACCGGCGCCCTGAAAGCCGACCGTGCCGGTGTAATTGGCGAACGCATAGATATCGTGCGTCCAGCCCATTTCATGCACCAGCGTGTATTGCCGGCCCATCGTCAACGTGCCGTAGTCGGTACTGCGTAGCCCCACCATCGCGGTGCGGCCGAACAGGCGGGCGGTGCCGGACGGCGTAGATTGCTGTGTCACGCCGGTATTCGGTGTAAAGCCGCCTTCGAGCTGGAAGATGGCGGCCAACCCGCCACCGAGATCCTCGGTTCCCTGCAGACCCCAGCGGCTACCCTGAATCTCGCCGCCGCTACCCATCGTGAAAAGCTTCCCGCCGGATTTGTTCTGGTGGGTGTCGTAGCGCACCGCTTCGTCGATGATGCCGTACAGGGTGACGCTCGACTGCGCGTGTGC
This sequence comes from Paraburkholderia sp. DD10, assembly GCF_049177125.1. Lineage (NCBI taxonomy): Bacteria > Pseudomonadati > Pseudomonadota > Betaproteobacteria > Burkholderiales > Burkholderiaceae > Paraburkholderia > Paraburkholderia sp. DD10. Next base: position 1,512,037 of record NZ_CP185392.1, read on the forward strand.
GATCCCAGAAATTGCCAGTCCAAGTCCAGTTAGTGTGCCTAATGCATGTTTTTTCACGAGTAGATCCCCTTGCAGATTGACGAAAAATGGAAAACTCCAAACCGACTGCCACGTCCTCTCAGCGCGGCATGTCTTTTTTATAAAGCGACGACGCGACATATTCGCTTCATCGCCGTACTCTCAGTTCAGTGCGGCGACCGCGGCGGCAATCTTCCTGCAGCCCTCATCGATATTGTCGATGCTTGTCGCGATCGACATCCGGAAGAAAGGTGAGACGCCATAGGCCGATCCGGCAACCAGTGCGACGCCGGCGTGTTCGAGCAGGTACAGAACGACATCTACGTCGCCCTCGATGCGCTTGCCTTGCGGCGTGGTGCGGCCGATCATGCCGCCGCAATTGACGTACAGATAGAAAGCGCCGCCCGGTGTTTTGCAACTGATGCCGGGAATCGCGTTAAGCGCTTCGAGTGCGTGGTCGCGGCGCTCCTTATAGGTCCGCACCGATTGCCGCACGAATGTCTGGTCGCCGTTCAGCGCCGCGAGCGCTGCGGCCTGGCTGATCGAACTGGCGTTGCTGGTGGATTGGGACTGGAGCGTGTCCATGGCCGCGATCAGGTCGGCGGGGCCGGCGGCGTAGCCGATGCGCCAGCCGGTCATCGCGTAGGTCTTGGACACGCCGTTGACGACCAGGGTACGTGAGCTGAGTTCGGGTTCAATCGACAAGAGGTGCTGTGATGCCTCGCCGTCGAACCGGATGTGTTCGTAGATGTCGTCCATCATCACCAGCATCTGCGGGTGACGCAACAGCACATCCGCCAATGCGCGCAGTTCGGCGGCGCTATAGGTTGCGCCGGTGGGATTGGTCGGCGAATTGATGATCAGCCAGCGCGTGCGGGGCGTGATCGCCGCTTCGAGGGTGGCGGGCGTGAGCTTGAAACTGTCTTCCTCGGTGCAGGGCACGACGACCGGCACGCCGTCACAGGCGAGCACCATGTCCGGGTAGGACACCCAGTAGGGCGCGGGAATCAGGACTTCATCGCGTGCTTCAACGGTGATGGCGAGCGCGTTGAAAATCGCGTGTTTGGCGCCGCACGTCACGATGATGTGTTTGGGATCGTACGAAAGACCGTTCTCGCGTTGCAGTTTTGCCGCGATGGCGGCGCGCAGCGCCGGCGTGCCCGCGGTTTGCGTATAGCGTGTTTCGCCGCGCTCCATCGCGTCGAAAGCGGCCTGGCGAATATGCGCGGGCGTGTCGAAGTCGGGTTCGCCGACCACGAGGTTGACGATGGTTTTCCCCTGCCGCCGCAGTTCCGCGGCCCGGTCCGCGGCGGCACTGCTCGGCGAAGGCTTGATTCGCTGGACGCGGGCGGCAATTCGCGATGCACTCACACTTGACTCCTCAACGGCATTTGATGACGCTTCACCTTAAGCGCGCGAAAAACTTCAAGCCAAGACGTCTTTCCGCTGGCGCAATAACATCCACTTATGACAGGGCGGTACGCGTGCGCGTCCGGCATTTGCCGATCGGGGGCCATGCGGGAATACGCTGACAGGCCACGCTTTTAGCGTTGCAGGAGCGGGAGCGAAGTTTTTTTAGGCACTGTGCGCGGCGCGGCGCTTGCCCTATCATTGTCGCCATCACTGAACGTTGAGACGCGACTACCGTGAACCTGCGGCGTTTGAAGTATTTCGTGAAGATCGTCGATATCGGCAGCCTGACGCAGGCCGCCGAAGTGCTTCATATCGCCCAGCCGGCGCTGAGCCAGCAGTTGATCACGCTCGAAGACGAGTTCCAGCAACAGCTGCTCGTGCGCACCAAGCGGGGCGTCACGGCCACTGAGGCGGGCGCCACGCTGTATCGCCACGCCCAGTTGATCCTGCGCCAGTACGAACAGGCTCAGGCCGACGTGAAGAGCGCCGGCCAGACGCTGTCAGGCCAGGTTTCTGTGGGGCTCGCGCCCGGCACGGGCGCGTCGGCGCTCTCGCTGCCGCTGTTGCGGACCGTGCGCGCCAGGCATCCGGACATTCTTCTCTACATCAACGAGAACTTCGGCACGACGTTGAGCGAGCTGATCATGAACGGGCGTATGGACATGGCCGTGCTGTATGGCGACAAGCCCGTCCACGGCCTGTCGTTCCAGCTTCTGATGAACGAGGAACTGTTCCTCGTGGCGCCGCGCAGCATGGGGATCACGCTGGAGCAGATCGCCGTGACGGAGTTGCGCGACGTGCCTTTGCTCCTGCCGCGTCCGTACAACTATCTGCGCAAGTACGTCGACGAGGGTTTCACACGCGTGCAGATGATCCCCAAGGTCGTGGCCGAAATCGAATCGGCGTCGACCTTGTCAGCCGCGGTGAGCGCCGGGATCGGTGCGACCATCCTGCCAGATTCCACCGCACGGGTCGTGGCCGCGGCGGGCGACGTCGTGCAATGCCGGATCGTTTCACCCGTCATCAAGATCCCGCTTTCGGTGTGTCTGTCCGACCACTTGCCGCTTTCCGAGCCCGCCGCGGCCGTCAAGGACATCCTGTTGGAACTGGCCGGCGACCTTGCGCTCGACGTGCGCTTCGAGTCCGGTGCCGATAGCGCCGATACATAAGCGCGCCTTATCGCTACAAAGCCAAACCGTCTTGGCGCATTTTTTATGCGCCGGATACATTGAGTCCATCGTCGATCGCCCCGGTTCGCAGTGAGCCGGCGCGACGAGGCTAGCCGTCACGCGGGCGAGGCAACGGGAGATTGAATCTGGTTGCCGTACAGCCCCAGCGGTGCTTCGCGCACGCCAATCGACCGGCGCGCGTCCAACCGGCTACGGACTCAAAGATGGATCTCCAGAAGATTAAGGCGCTTATCGACCTGTTGGCGGATTCTCCGCTGGCCAAGCTCGAAGTCATAGAGGGCGAGGAACGGGTCAAACTTGTGAAGGCGAAACGGCGCGGCAAGCGGGCTGACGCGCCTTCGGGCGATGAACGTGTACCCGTGAGATCCCCCCCGGGCACCCAGGGAAGCCAAGGGGCTCAATCACCGCACGCCGGGCCTTCGCAATCCATCGACACTCCCAAGGCAGCCCCCACAACCGCCAGTGTGGCGCAACTCGTTCGTGCGCCCATGTTCGGCGTCGTTCATCTGACGCCGGCGCCGGGCGAGGCGCCCTTCGTGAATCCCGGCGACAAGATCAAGGAAGGGCAGGTGCTCTGCACGATCGAGGCAATGAAGATGTTCAACGCGATCGAGTCCGAACTCAGCGGCGCCGTTCTGGAGATTCTTGTGGCTCCCGGCAGCGAAGTGGAGTCCGGGCAGCCGCTGTTCCGAATCGGTTGATCGACCATGTTCAACAAAGTACTGATTGCCAACCGCGGCGAGATCGCGCTTCGAGTCCAGCGCGCCTGCCGTGAACTCGGTCTGAAAACCGTCGCCGTCCATTCCGAGGCCGACGCCGATGCACGGTATGTGAGGCTCGCCGACGAGGCGCTGTGCATCGGTCCTGCCGCGCCGGGGCAGAGTTATCTGAACCGGGCCGCGATCCTGTTCGCGGCGCATGTGAGCGGCGCGCAGGCGATTCATCCCGGCTATGGCTTCCTGTCGGAAAACGCGGATTTTGCGGCGCAGGTCGAAGCCGCCGGCATGGCCTTCATCGGCCCCGAGCCCGACTCCATCCGCACGATGGGCGACAAGGTCGCCGCCAAACGGGCCATGCGTGCGGCCGGCGTGCCCTGCGTGCCGGGCCCGGACGGCGGTCTGCCGGACGACCCCACGGAAATTCTGCGAGTCGCGCAGGAGATCGGCTATCCGGTGATCGTCAAGGCGGCGGGTGGTGGTGGCGGACGAGGCATGCGCGTCGCGCCGGGCCCGGAGCAGTTGCTCGAAGCCGTGTCGGTGACGCGTGAGGAAGCACGCCGCGCCTTCGGCAAGCCCGAGCTCTATGTCGAGAAGTTTCTCGAGCATCCGCGTCACGTCGAAATTCAGGTCTTGTGCGATACGTACGGCAATGCCGTGTGGCTCGGTTCGCGCGACTGTTCGCTGCAACGGCGTCATCAGAAGGTCCTGGAAGAGGCGCCCGCACCCGGCATCGACCCGGAACTGATCCGGCAAGTTGGCGAGCGCTGCGCCGAAGCCTGCCGGCAGACGAATTACCGTGGCGCGGGTACCTTCGAATTTCTGTTCGAGAACGGCCAGTTCTACTTCATCGAAATGAATACGCGGCTGCAGGTCGAGCATCCGGTGACGGAAATGACCTCGGGCATCGACATCGTGCGGGAACAGATCCGGATCGCCCAAGGACACGCGTTGACGATCCGTCAGTCGGACATTTGCACGCTTGGTCATTCGCTGGAATGCCGGATCAACGCCGAGGACCCGTTCACCTTCGCTCCGTGTCCGGGGAAGATTTCCGTTTGGGAACTGCCGGGCGGCAACGGCGTGCGGGTGGACTCGCATATGAGCAGCGGTGCGGTCGTGCCGCCGTATTACGACTCGCTGATCGCCAAGGTGATCACCCATGGTGCAACCCGTCAAGAGGCGCTGGTGCGTATGCGCATCGCGCTCTCGGAGATGCGCATCGAAGGCCTTCGCACCAACGTGCCATTGCATCAGGCCATGCTCGAGGACGAAGGGTTCGGTGAGGGCGGCGTCGATATTCATCATCTGGAGCGTTGGCTCGCAAAGAGGAAACAGACATGACGCCGACTGTTGAGCATGCGTCGATTGCGCACGGGGATGTAGTCGAACGGCTGCGTCCGGATTCACAGAGGACTGTCCTTGCAATGAAACAGGATGAATCGGAGCAGGCGCTTTGCATCAGCATGCTGGGTACCACGGCCATGCTGTTCGAAGCGCCGGGCGCGCTCGATCTGCATGCCCAGCGCCGCATCTGGACGCTCGCCCGCGAGGTCGAATCATGGCCGGGCGTGCGTGAGGCGGTGCCGGGCGTGACCAATCTGATGGTGACATTTTCTACGCCGCCCGCGGATCCGGACTCGCTCGGCGCCGCGTTGCGCGACGCTTGGGCGGCGGCGGGCGAGTTGCAGATCGAAGGGAGGGTGGTGGACTTGCCGGTGGAATATGGCGGCGAGTTCGGGCCACATCTGCAGGACGTGGTGAATCACACTGGCTTGTCCATCGACGAAGTCGTTCAATTGCACTGCGCGCCGCTCTACACGGTCTATGCGCTCGGCAGCCATCCAGGGTACTGCTATCTGGGCGGTATGGACCCGCGTATCGCCACGCCGCGGCGCAAGGTGCCGGTTCTGGGCTTGCCTGGCGGCGCGGTGTCGATCGGCGGGGTGCAGACCGGCGTGTCGGCATCGACGGGACCGAGCGGCTGGAACACGATCGGTCATACATCGATGTCGTTCTTCGACCCCACGCGCGATAACCCGGCCACGCTCGCACCTGGCGACATGATCCGTTTTCGGGTCGAGAGGATTGTTCCATGATCGAGATCTTGTCGTCGTCCGCGCTCGCGACGGTGCAGGACCAGGGGCGTGAAGGCTATCTGCGTTACGGCGTCGGAACGGCCGGCGCGATGGACCGCTTGGCGCTTGCGGTCGGCAATCTGTTGCTCGGCAATCCGGACGACGCGGCCGGCATCGAAATTCCGATGTTTCCGTTCCGCATCCGCTTCCTTGAAGATCTTTCGTTCGCCATCACCGGTGCCGATTGTTCGGCGCGCTTAGGCGACCGGCCGGTGCTGCCGTGGTGGACCGTGCAGGCGAAACAGGGCGACGTGCTGACGATCGGCGTGCCGACCCGCGGCACGCGCTGCTACCTGTCGCTCGCGGGCGGCGTGGACGTACCGGTTGTGCTCGGTTCGCGCAGTACGCAATTGCGCGGCCAGTTCGGCGGCTACAACGGTCGTCAGTTGCAGAAGGGGGATGTGGTAAAGGCAGTGGGTCTCGCCGGGCGCATCGTGCAGCAAGATGCGGTGCTCGCCGCGGGTTTCGGCACGGTGCCGCCTGAGTATTCGTTGCCGGCACCGTTATCCCTGCCCGCAGCCGACGCGGGCGAAACCGTGGTGCGCGTGCTGCCCGCCGCGGAATACGATTGCTATAAGCCGGAGTCGCTCGAAGCGTTCTGGCGCGACGGGTGGAAAGTGACGCCGCAGAGCGATCGCTACGGATATCGTCTCGCCGGTCCGACCCTGGTCGCGACGCATTCGATTGAAAAACGCTCGCATGGCATCGTGCCGGGCGTGATCCAGGTGCCGCATAGCGGACAGCCGATCATTCAGCTTCGGGATGCGCAGCCGTCGGGTGGCTATCCGAAGATCGGCACCGTGATCGAAGCCGATTTATGGCGGCTCGCGCAGGCGCGCATTGGTACGAAGATTCGCTTTGTTCATACCACGTACGCGGAAGCCGTTACGGCGCTGGAAGAACTGGACAGTTATCTCGTCAGGGTGCGCAATCTCGTTGCACTGTTTTGCCCTTCCCGACACTGACACATGACACAAAAAATCGAAGTGGATATCGGCGAGCTTCGGCAGATCACGTCGTGGCTTGCAGAAGTCGATATCGAGTTCATCGAAATCAGCAAGCCCGGGGCGACGGTTCGGTTGACGATGGAGCAGGCGCCTGGCTCTGCCGGTGCGGATGCGCCGGCGCAGGCGGTTTCGGCTGTGGTTCCCGGCGGACTCGCGCGCGCAGCGGAAACTACGCAGACGCACGCCGCCAGCATCACCGCGAAGTCGGCCGGCATCTTTCTGTCGACGCATCCGGCGCGTTCCACGCCATTGGTCAGCGCGGGCGATCACGTCAAACCGGGCGACATCGTCGGCTTGCTGCAGATCGCGCAATTGTGCGTGCCCGTGGTCGCGTCGGCGGATGGCGTGGTCATGCGGTTGTGCGTCACGCATGGCACAACGGTCGGTTACGGAACGCCCTTGCTCGAACTCTCGCCGTCGGCGTAGACGCATATCGATAGATAGACACTGAGCCGGTGTGGTCCGCTGCGGATAGCCCGGCACAGACCGCTTAAAGAATGGAGAGTGGAGAGTGGAAATCGACCTGAACGCTGACCTGGGCGAAGGCTTTGGACCCTATCAAATGGGCGAAGACGAAGCGATGCTCGATATTGTCTCGTCCGCCAACGTCGCATGCGGCTATCACGCGGGCGACCCCGTCATCATGGACAAGACGGTGCGGATGGCGCTGGCGCGCCAGATCGACGTTGGCGCGCATGTGGGCTTTCCCGACCTGATGGGCTTCGGCCGGCGGCAGATTCAGGCGGACCCGCTTGAACTGGCGAATTACGTGGTGTATCAGATGGGCGCGCTTGCGGGCATCGCGAAGCGGGCCGGACATCGCGTCACGCACATGAGCTTTCACGGCGCGTTGGGCAACATGGCCGCGGCATCGTATGAGCTGGCCGAGCCGCTGGTGCGGGCGCTCGCCGAATTCGATCGCGACCTGATCATCAGCGTTTCGACGAACACGGAAATCGAGCGCGCTGCGGATCACATCGGGATGCGCACGGCCAACACGTTTCTCGCCGATCGTGCCTACGACGATCAGGGCGCGCTCGTGTCGCGCAAGCTGGAAGATGCGGTCATCAAGGATCGCGCGGCCGTCCTGGCACGCGTCAAGGAGTTGCTCGAAGACGGCACGATCACGACGATCACGGGCAACAAGCTCAAAGTCGCGGTCCAATCGATTCTGCTGCACGGCGATACGCCTGGCGCCGTCGAACTCGCGCGCACGGTGCGCGGCGTGATCGAATCCGCGGGCGGGCGCGTCGTGCCGGTGTCGAAGCTCGTACGCTAGGCGCGCGTCGGTCAACCTGCATCGACCAAGCTGCATCGGCCAACCATAAGCCGGCCTTATAGCCACAAAGCCAATCCGTCTTTGCCCCACGTTTTCACGACGTATACATTGCTAAACAGGCTTATCGCACGCCTCAAAGAGCGACAGTCCAGAACTACAAATGGAGGTCATTCATGCCGTTTTCAGACTACAAGATCGCGCTGGTGACGGGCGCTTCGACCGGAATGGGCGCTGCGATTGTCGAGCGCTTCTGCCGTGAAGGACTCGAAGTGCATGCGCTAGCTCGCAACGCGGAACGTCTGAACGAGCTGGCGGAGCGAACTGGTTGCATCCCGCACGCGATCGACGTGTGCGATTTGCCGGCCGTCACGAAGCTGACGCAGGACGTGCAGTTCGATATCGTCGTGAACAACGCCGGCGTATCGACCAAAGGCTCGATTCTGGACGCCGCTGCCGCGGACATCGACCTTCAGGTGGAAGTCAACCTGCAGGCCGTTCTGCATATCGTGCGGCTCACCATGCCGGGTATGGTTGCCCGCGATCGCGGTCACATCGTCAACATCAGCTCGATCGCGGGGATCTACAACTTCAACGGCAACTCCATATACTCCGCGACGAAGGCCGGCATCCATGCGTTGTCGCGTCAGTTGCGAGTGGATGCGACCGGCAGGCGCGTACGTGTGACGGAGATCTGTCCGGGCCGCGTCGCCACCGATATTTTTGGCCACGTGCATGGCGACATCGAGGCGGCGCGCAAGCAGTTCATCGACGGTTTCGAGCTGCCGTTGCCGTCCGATATTGCCGACGCCATCGCCTTTGCGATCGCCGCGCCGCTCGCGGTCAACATCAGCAGCATGGAAATTCTGCCTACGCTGCAGGTGCCGGGCGGGTTGACGACGATCAAACGCGATTCCGCCGACCAGAACGAGTAAGTGCAATTCAGAGTTCAACAAGGAGGTTTTCCATGCGTGCATCGGTACTGGTTACCCGTGCGTCATTTCCGGATATCGTCGACCGCCTGCGCGCGAACTTCGACGTGACCGACAACCCGGACGACACGATCTGGACGCAACCAGAGCTGATTGCCAGGCTGCAGGGCAAGGTGGGGGCCATGACGGCCGGCAGCGACCGGATCGACGCAACCTTGCTCGACGCTTGCCCGCAGTTGAAGGCGATATGCAACATCGGCGTGGGCTACAACAACGTCGACGTGGAAGCCTGTACCGCGCGTGGCGTGCTGGTGACGAATACGCCGGACGTCCTGACGGATACCACCGCCGACTTCGGCTTCGCGCTGATGATGGCAACGGCGCGGCGCATCACCGAGTCGGAACACTTCCTGCGCGCCGGCGAATGGACCAAAACCGGACGCTACGACATGTTCGTCGGCAACGATGTGCATGGGGCGACGCTCGGCATTCTCGGTATGGGACGTATCGGGCAGGCCATTGCGCGACGTGGTGCATTCGGTTTCGGCATGCGCGTGATCTATCACAATCGCTCGCAACTGGCGCCGGATGTCGAGGAGAACTGCCGGGCGCGCTATGTCGACAAGGAAACGCTGTTGCGCGAGTCGGATCACCTGATCGTCGTGGTGCCTTACTCGGCTAGCTCGCACCACGCGATCGGTGCGGCGGAGTTCAAGCAGATGAAATCGTCGGCCACGCTGACCAACATCGCACGCGGCGGCGTGGTGGACGATACCGCTTTGGCGGTAGCGCTGAACGAAGGCAGCATCGCGGCGGCCGGTCTGGATGTGTTCGAAGGCGAACCGGTTATCTGCCCGGCGCTTCTTGCGCAAAAGAATGTGGTGCTCACCCCGCATATCGGCAGCGCGTCTGTCAGCACGCGGCGCGCGATGGCCGCGCTTTGCGCAGACAATTTGATTGCCGCTCTAGGGCACGGCGCAGCGGCCGGCAAGCCGCCGACACCGGTGAACCCACAGGTACTGACACGCCCGACAGCCGCAGTCTGAACGATGACCAGCGCAGCATGCTGCGCCGGCGTAATTCCGCCGCCGTCGTTTCTCAAGCGCGAGCGCTCCGATAAAGGAGCGCGCCGACCGATGAGGCACCCGCAGAGGCGCCACATGCTGGAGACAAACACCATGCAGAACCACGCCTGTCGCACTGCCGGACGCCGTTCCGATTCATCATTCCCGAAACTTATTGCACCAGAAGAAAGGCCTCTGAAACGGTCTTTTTTCGCGGGCTAGTATCAATTCAACACGGGAGTCAATGACGGCTTCCGGGGGGATGACGATGGTGCCGTGGGTCGAGTCAGACCGGCATCGTCGCTTCGATCCGAATCATGGGACGTGTGCAACATGAAACTTCACTTTGACCTGGCGACGGTGCTGCGAGGCGACTATGGGGCGCTGTTTCTCCATGGGATCGAGCTCACCCTCGCGATGGCCGCGCTGGCGTGGCTACTCTCGCTGGTGGTGGGCATTCTTCTCACGCTGATCCGCCTGACCAACAATCGCCTCGCGAAGGCGTTTGTCGCGTCATTCGTGGCCTACCATCGCAATGTGCCGATGCTGGTCCAGATCCTGTTCTGGTACTTCGGCATTTCGAACATTCTGCCGGAATCGTTGCAGACTGTGCTGAACCACTACAACGGCCAGTTCATTTTTGCGGTCGTGGCGATTGGCTTGTGCAGCGCGGCCTATCTCTCCGAAGATATCCGCAGCGGATTGCGCGCAATTCCTTATGGTCAGTACGAAGCCTCGCGTGCACTGGGTCTGAACTTCCTGAACGGCATGCGTTTCGTCGTGCTTCCGCAAGCGCTGCGCAATGCAATTCCGCCGATGGTCAATCACGCAGTCCTGCTGTTCAAGAACACCAGTCTCGCGATGGCGGTCGGTGCGGCGGAGCTGACCTATGTCACCCGGCAGATCGAGAACGAAACCTTCCTCTCGTTCGAGTCGTATTTCATCGCCACGGCGGTGTATCTCGGGCTCTCGCTCGTCATCATGCTGTGCGGCGCCAGGATCGCGATGCACTACCGCATTCCGGGAGTGAAGTGACATGCTCGATATCCTGCGCGACAACTGGACACTGCTGCTCATCGGGCAGTATCCGCATGGCCCGCTCGGCGGCATCGTACTGACGATCCTGCTGTCGCTTTCAGCACTCGTCATCGCATTTCCCCTGGGTATCCTGGTCGCCTTGGCACGCATCAGTCCTTTCCGGGTTCTGCGGGCGCCGGCCACAGGTCTCGTCTACATGGTGCGGGGCATCCCACTCCTGATGGTGATTTTCTGGGTGTACTTTCTCGTGCCTGTGCTGACCGGCTATCCGGTTACAGGGTTTGTCACGATGCTGTGCGCACTCGTCATCTATGACTCGGCCTATCTCGGGGAAATCATCCGTGCGGGCATCGAGGGGCTGCCGAAAGGACAGACGGAAGCTTCGAGAGCGCTCGGCATGAGTTACATGAAGACCATGCGCGCAGTCATCCTGCCGCAGGCGCTTTACAACGTCGTGCCGAGCATGGTCACGCAGTTCGTATCGACGATCAAGGAAACCTCGCTGGGCTACATCATCAACGTCCAGGAAATCTCCTTCGCAGCGGACCAGATCAACAACCGGCTGCTGACGAAGCCCTTTTCCGTGTACCTGATTCTCGCCTTGAGTTACTTCGCGCTGTGCTATGCGCTCACACAGCTTGCGCAGTATCTGGAGCGGCGCGTAACGCGCAAGCGGGCCGGTGTCGCATCGAGGACCCGGAAGGCGGCCAACGTTGCGCTGACCGATCCGCTACCCACCGAGAACTAGGCGCTCAATCACTTCGAGGTATTTCGCATGATCAAGTTTTCCGGCGTCAACAAATGGTACGGCGAATATCACGCTCTCGTGGACGTGAACGCCGAAGTTCGCAAAGGCGAAGTCGTGGTGGTCTGCGGACCGTCCGGATCGGGTAAGTCGACACTGATTCGCACCGTCAACCGGCTCGAGGAGATCAACCGTGGGCAGATCTTCTTCGACAGTCAAAATATTTACGACAAGAAGCTGGGTCTGAATGCTTACCGCAGCCGTGTCGGCTTCGTGTTTCAGCAATTCAACCTGTTTCCGCACTTGTCGGTGCTGGACAACATCACGCTTTCGCCAATGCGAGTGCACGGCCTCAAGCGCGCGGATGCGGAACGTAAAGCGGCGGATTTACTCGCGCGCGTCGGTCTGTCGAACAAGGCCAGTGCGTTTCCGCCGCAATTGTCCGGTGGTCAGCAGCAGCGCGTCGCTATTGCGAGAGCACTGGCGATGGATCCGCCGGCAATGTTGTTCGACGAGCCCACCAGTGCGCTCGACCCGGAGATGGTCGGCGAAGTGTTGAACGTGATGAAGCGCCTCGCGCAGGAAGGCATGACGATGATGTGCGTCACGCATGAGATGGGGTTTGCACGCGAGGTTGCCGATCGCGTCTGGTTTATGGATGCAGGGAAGATTCTCGAAACGGCGGAGCCGGCAGAATTCTTCTTGCGCCCGAAACACGAGCGGGCACAGCGATTCCTGTCCGATCTTCGCTCACATTGAGGCAAGCAGGGCGGTATGGCTTTCTCGGCGCAGATACAGATTCAGATTCGGTTTGACCACCGTTGATCAGCAGTCGATTGCTTTACACATAAACTTCAGGAGCGTCACGATGCAGGTAAAGAAGATTTTCGCGGGGATGCTGGTCGTTGGCGGTGCGGTTGCGTCGATTGCCCCGGCACATGCTGATCAATTGGCCGATATCAAGGGCCGCGGCGAGTTGCGCTGCGGTGTGTATTCGAACGTTGAGCCGTTCTCGTATCCGAACGCGCAGACGCGTCAGCTCGAAGGCATGGACGTGGACCTGTGCAACGCGGTGGCGAAACAGTTGGGCGTGAAGGCGAAGCTCGAACCGTTGGCTGTCGAGGCGCGGATTCCGCAACTGAAGCTGGGGCGTGTCGACATTGTAGTCGCCAACCTGGCCTACACCAAAACCCGCGCTACGCAGATCGCCTTTAGCGACTCGTACTACTCCACCAAGGAAGTCCTTGTTGTGAAGAAGGCCGATGCCGCCAAGAAACTGATCGATTTCGCGGGCCAGAAAATCAGCGCTGCCGACGGCTCGACATCCGCTCAGTCGATTCCAATTTCGATCAAGGATGGCCAGGCGGTGACGTTTCACGATACTAGCTCGGCGTTTCTCGCACTCGAGCAGAACAAGGTCAAAGGCTTCGTGACCAATCAGATGACGGCCACGAAGATCGCGAAGCAGGTGGACGGCACGGACGACGCGGTGGCGATTGCGTCGGAGCCGATGCTGATCGAGCCGATCGCGGTGGGCTTGCGCCAGAACGAGCCGGCCATGCTGAGCGCGGTCAACAAGGCCCTGGCTTTGATGGAGCAGAGCGGCGAGATGAGCGGTATTTTCGACAAGTGGCTAGGACCGAAGACGCCTTATGGCCTGACCCGGACCGACAAGGTCACGCCGATCGATCAGCTCAAGTTCACGCCGGTATCCTGAGGCAGAAAGTGTGTGATGCAGCGGTGCGCAAAGCCGCGACAAGATGTGTCGCGGGGTCGCGTTGTGCGATAGTGACCGCGAGCCGTGGCTGAACCGCCTCGCCGATCGGGTGGATGATATGCATGGGACGGCCGCGCTGTCCTGTTCCGCGTTGAGACGTTGCTATCGGGAGCGCATGCGGCGGATCAATTCGCAACGCTGGAGTCACCGGTTGGTGAAGATGGTGTGCTCCACCTTTCCGCTTCGCTGCACAGCGCGCGCAGTCGGGCAGAGGTCATGCAATGGCTGGACGCGCCAAACGGTACTGGATGGAAGTCGGACGAATCATAGAGTCGAAGAGGAGTCGAGTTGAACAACAATCTGAAGATGTTCGATCTGTCGGGGCGTCGTGCTCTGGTTACCGGGTCGAGTACGGGTATCGGTTATGCGCTGGCCAAAGGATTGGCAGGTGCCGGCGCCGAAGTGATTCTGAATGGTCGCAATGCGGCCAGGCTGGCTGAGGCTGTCAGCCGGTTGCGCGATGAGGGGGCGACCGTTCACGCCGCGAGTTTCGATGTGACGTCGGCCACTGACGTCGACGCGGCGATCGCCGATATCGAGCGCGAAATCGGTGCGATCGACATTCTCTTCAACAACGCCGGCATGCAACGCCGTGCGCCGCTCGAACAGTTTTCCCATGCCCAATGGGAAGAGCTGATGAAGACCAATGTCGACAGCGTGTTCCTGGTTGGCCAGGCGGTCGCGCGGCACATGATTGCTCGCAAGCGCGGGAAAATCGTCAACATCTGTTCGGTACAAAGCGAACTGGGCCGTCCCAACATCGCGGCCTACACCGCGAGTAAAGGCGCGGTGAAGATGCTGACGAAAGGCATGGCCATCGACTGGGGGCAACATGGCATCCAGGTCAATGGCCTTGGGCCAGGCTACTTCAAGACGGAGCTAACGGAAGCGCTCGTCAAGGATGAAACGTTCAGCAACTGGCTGATTGGACGCACGCCATCGCGACGCTGGGGCGATGTGGAAGATCTCGTCGGCGCTGCTGTGTTTCTGGCGAGCGACGCTTCGAACTTTGTGAACGGCCACATTCTTTACGTAGATGGCGGAGTAACTGCCACGTTGTAACCCCTTGATCGCGCCTCCATTGGAATCCACGGCAGCGAGCCGCTGCTGCAGCGTTGCATTCGACAGGAAACCGCCTGAGTCGAGGCGCACCACATTCGCATTCGCTCGCCTTGGCTGGGTGCGCAGTTCACCGACATACTGTACAAGCGGCGCGCCGTATACATCGAGTACGCGATCTTACGCTGCGACCCACGCAATCGTTCGCGTTTGCGATACGAAAATTCGTTTCCGGCCCCGAACCGTCTGTCATTGGCATGCTAACGTGCCCGAGTCCATCGACATCGTCCGATCAAAGACCAAAGAAACGCCCATGACATTTTCCTTTGAAGACGCACTTTCCAGTGCACAACAAACAAAACTGAATCGGCGCGCACTGGTCGCGCTAATCGACCGGGCAGATACCCGCTGGTGGGGCGGGCATGTCGACAACTGGAAGCCGGACGAAGCGCTGTTTTCCTCCAGTGCGGCATTGAAAGGTTATCGGAAACTGGTGCACCGATTCAAGGAGGGCGAGACCGCCAAGGCGCACGTGCTGATGATGCACAACGACGGCACGTTTGGAGCCGTGATGCTTGGCATAGAGTCAGCCGAGGAGGCACGACAGCTTCTAGATGAAACGTTGGAAGAAATCCGGATCAGGACGCTGCATTGACCAGGTTTTTTGTCGCGGAAGCTCGCGACAGTGCTGGAGATTTTTAACGTGTGGCATCGCCGTCCTCGCCTGCCCGTCGAAGTTTCGTCGCAATCGCCGTCGATTCGCTTTCCTGCGCAGCGCGGCCGGTGCGTTGGCCCCTAAGCTGATCGGCAACGCAATACTCGCCGGAAATCCACCGTCCGGCGTTTTGGAGAAAGTAGATGTCGAACAAGGGAGTCGGAAGAATCTCGTCCGGCGGAAATGTTCCGCCCACACCCGCAACCCCCTCATCGAGCGACTCGCGGGAGCCGTCCGCCGGCGCCGCACGTAGCGGCACACGCAGATCGCCGGGAATTTCCGGCATGCCGCAGCGCGCAGTCAGTCGGACCGCGGCGAGTGCCGCCGCCCGTCCGCAGCCCCGCGCAGGCGTGCTGCCCCGCGCATCGCAAATCGGTGCCACGGCTTCGCCCTCCATGACCCGGCAACAGCTCGAGCAACTGCAGGCACTATCGAAGCGGCTCGCAATTTCCTTTGATCTCGCCGAAGCAAGCGTGGACGATGAACAGAAATGCCGCCTCTACAGGGTCGCATTCAACGATGCCAAAAAAGCGCAGGCGCTTTGCACCGACCCCATGCTGGGCAGCCAAAGAACGACGCTGGAAGGAATCGGCGTACGCGCCGCTTCAGGGCTTCACGCGGTGGTGGCCAGGCTTATGCAGGGGACATCGTTCGAAGGGGGACCGATCTTGCCCCGAACCGGCGGCACCGCCGGCGACCAGGCGGCACGGCTAGCCCTTCGGCATCGCATGGACTTGCAACTCAAGCAGTATGCCGACTCGATCGCGGAGTTCGCCGATCACGAGCAGTTTGCCAAAGCCACGCTGCATGACCTTGACTGCGGGCTCGCCCACAACCCGGAACACGACGAGGTGACGCGAGACAATTGCGGGCGCATCGAGATCGCCTTGCGGTACATGCGCGGCGCCTTTGCCGCGTTTGCCGCCGCGGCCCACGGCGCGCGGCTGCGAACCTACGAGTGGCCGGATGAAGTCGTGCAATCGCTTGATGCAATGGATCCGATCTTCAGCAACATCCATTTGCTGTCGGCTGCGGTAACGAGCATGAGCAAGGATCCCAGCACAGCCGAGGCCAGAACGAAGCTGTTACAGGATATGCGGTTTGGGCTCGGCAGACTCGAGCGCGCCGCGGATCAATTCGCGCAGCAAGCCGCCGAGCATTGGTCGCCGGACGGCGAAGGGCCACAGCGATGGCAGGGCGCACTCAACTACATGGACGCGCTCGCCGCTTTCGCGTCGCCGTTCCTTGCGGCGATACGCGACGAGGCTGGCACGGTGGCATCGTCGTCCTCCGCCGAGCCCGCGGTTCCGGACAAGTCTGAGCCGACGCGCGCCAAAGCGGCATCGTCAGGCATGGAAAAAAGCTCGAAGCGATCGCAGCGCCGTGCGCGCGCGAAAGGCCTCTCAGCGACGCCTGACGTCACCACCTCTTTCGAGGCTGCGGTGCGGGCCGAGGTGCTCAAGCTCGCGGATGCGCAATTCAACAAGGAAAAACGGTTGACTCTGGATGCGGTGGACGAGGTGCATGCCGACCCGCTCGCGCTCGCGCGCAAATTTGGAAAAGACACGAGCGTCATTGATGCGATGACCGGGAACGGTGAGGATCCGGGAAGCATCGCGCACATCATTCGCAATTCGGCGCAGTCGTGGTTCGGCAGCGTCGATGCATTGCATAATATGTGCCGCAAAATCGAATCCTTGCCGCAGGATGGAGAAACGGGCGAGCGCCTCGCTCGCCTGAACGAACGGATAGTCGTGCTCCAACCGATAGAGGCCCGCATGAACGCGGACGAATCGGATTCGCTCAAGCGCAACGCCTATCCGAAAGCGAAGCACATCGATCGTCTGATCGACATGCACGAGATCGCTGCCGTGAGGGCGCCGGTCATGCTGCCGTCCGAAGGCGATGACGGCACGCAGGGCAGGCTGTTCGAGTTGCGTGTCGAGCCGCGACCGCTCTCGGACGGTAGCATGGCCGAACCCTTGTTTGTCCATGTTCATACCAGGCAGCCCGTGAGCGAGAGAGCGAGCCTGTCGCTGCCCTTTGAAGCATATGGCGCGATCCACGTGAAGACCGACCGGCAAAGGACGATGGGCCCGCGCTGGGAGGAAATTCAGCGGAAACTCGGCAATCTGGACGCCAGTGTCCATCGTGGAAAGCTTAACGAGTCGTTGTGGGCCCGATTGAAGAGCATGGCCGGAAGGCACCTGCAACGACCGGGGTCGGGGTCGTGAGTATGGCAGCGTTGAATCGTCGCCTCGTTGAAGGGCCAGCACGCGAGCGGCTGAGTGCCGGGGCACCGCGCTCGTATCACGCACCGGCACCCGTGGATATCGCCGCACTGATCGCGACGATCAGGATGACGTCGGAACTAGTACTGACAGCTCTCGCACTCCCGACACCGACTGCGTATTCTGTGCGTTGAGCATGAACGACAGGGCGGCCGTGCGCTGGGCGGCGAGCGCCTCCAGTACATACAGCGTCGATCGCCGCCAAATGCTGTCGTCGCCGAACGTCTGGGTGATCTCGGCGTCGATCTTTGCCAACTCGGCCGTGCGTGCCGGCGACGCGGGCTGCGTCTCATGGTGGCCGCGCAACGTGCAGAGGAAGTCGAGCCGAGTGCCCGCGTTGTCGCCCATATAGCGGCGCTCACCGGTTATCACGTTGCCGGCGTGGCCGCGTCCGACGAGAGATAACGTCAAGGCCGGTGTAGGGCGGTTGATGGCCGGTGACATCAGGCGGCGAGTTTCTGCTGAACCGGTTGATCGCCTTGCAGCGGTTCGCCGTCCCCTGAAGGCAATGCCCTCCAGTAACACCTTGATCTGTTCGGGGGCCGTTGATGCAGGCCCAGGTTTTCTCGGTTTCCTCGATCAGTTTGAATGCCAGACCCAGGAAGGTTGGTCGCGACACGCAGTTGTGCGTGCGCGTAGTGCGGTGGCGCACGGTCGCGAACGTCGACTCAATCGCATTCGTCGTCCGCAAATGCTGCCAGTGCTCGGCCGGAAGTCGTAGAAGGCCAGCAGGCTCTCCCGGTCCTTTTTCAACGCGAACTTCTCGCAACGATGAGCCGGATCGAGAGGTGTCCGAGATCAAGCCATGTTAAGGATTCGGTCAGGAATCGCGGACGATTCCCGACCGGCGCACCATGCGCGGCCGGATGGCGCGCCGATGCACTTAGCCGACGATGTCCTTCGCGGCCTTCAGGCCCATCGTCGCAATCTTCGCGAGCGTGTTGGCCTTATTGATTTCGTTCTCTTCAGCCATCGCCTGGTAGATTTCGGCGGTTGAACTGTTAGTGGCTGCTGCGCTGGAAACAGGTGCACTCATGGTTAATTTCCTTGAAAAAGACAATTGGTACAACATTTAAACGTTCCGCCCCATGCGGAACGTCGGGGAAAAAGTGCGTGCCCGTCGGGTTGAACACGACTGCTCGCGTGCAGCGCACCACTCGTAAAAGGGCGCGCCGCGCTACATGCGCACTGCTACATCAAGGTGCCGCGTAATTGCGCCACGGCGCGAAGTCCCTCCACGCCGGCCCGGAGCTTCAGTGCTGCCGGTAACGGTCGAGCGCGACGCCGCGGCGTTGGCCGCCGTATCAAGTGCGTCCGCCAGTTCGCGAATGCCGCCCGGACTGGGGAGGCTGCGCCACGGCTTGCGGCACATCGGCAGGCACGTCGCTCAGTTTGTTGGTCACGCTTCGTACGTTTTGGTCATCCTCACTCGGAGGTAGTGTTGCCGAGCAGGTCGGCGAGTTTTTTGCCGCCGTCGCTTGTTCGCTCGTTCGACGTCGTCTCCTCTCCCTTCGTGATGAGCCGTCAGCATCGACTCGATCAGTTGCAGATCGGACGGACAGCGTGCTCCGCTCGTTGCCAACTGAATATTTAGTCGCTCCATCGCTGATCAACAGGCCCAGTGCCAATAAAATTGTTGCTGTACGCAACTCTATCTGAGAGCCGGCACGGAATCGGTCAGTACGCGAATTGCTTTGGACATAAACGAACCTTTTCTGGTCGTGATACAGAACGGTTCTGTCGCGCTAAGGCGTTGCGATAAAGTTCGATGGACAAAATTTCTGAAGCCTGGGATGAAGAAGATGCTGCGAAAGTCCATGCCGGCGGAATTGATGAAGGTTCTGATACGACTGCACTATCCGCCGGAGGTGATTCTATTGTGCGTGCGCTGGTATGTGGCGTACTCGCTGAGCCTGCGCAATCTCGAAGAGATGATGGCTAAGCGCGGCTTCGAGGTTGATCATTCAACCGTGCATCGCTGGGTGATCAAGCTTGTGCCGCTGTTCGAAAAAGCATTCCGCAAGCACAAGCGTCCGGTCGGTAAGCGCTGGCGGATGGCCGAGACGTATATGAAGATCAGTGGCGACTGGAAATACCTCTATCGTGCAGTGGACAAGGCCGGCCGGACGGTTGATTTTCTGTTGCGAGCGCATCGAGACAAGGCTGCGGCGCGTCGCTACTTCGAGAAAGCCATTGACCAGAATGGCGCGCCGGAGACGGTCAAACCGATGAAGGGCTTCAAGGATTTTCGTTGTGCCCGCCTCATCCTGTCTGGGCATCGAAACGATGCATATGATCCGGAAAGGACAGTTGAAAAGGAGCATGGAACTCATCAATCTACCGCCGAGCAGTTTTACTCCTTGATGATGTAAGCAGGGTCCTTCTAATCTAGTTCATGATTGTCAGTATGGCCTTATCGCGACAGAACCGCGGCACGTCCATACATGATGTTTGGGCCGGACTCGATCCTGAAATGGTGAACGCGATAGGCAAAGAAGCGTGGCTTGCCGTGAACAGATCTGGTAGCGGCGTATGAAGCGGGCTATGCCGCCACCACGAGGCCGGGGTTATTCGGCGCGATGCAATAGGCCCCCGGCTGCGCGCGATTGAGTTCCTCCAGCACCGCGATCTTCACCGCGTTGTTTCCTTGATGGCCCACGACGTATTTCGTGCGGTTGTTCAGATTGCCGGCATCGCGGTGATATCTGAGCAAGGACACGGCCAGCCCGGCCGCGACGCCTTTGGGTCGGTCTGACGAGGGCGGGTTGACGCAGATGCGGTTCGCGTGGAAGTCCATCGTGTTGGTCGACGGGTTGTACCCAGCATAGGGTTGAAAGATCCGTTCCTCGATGGCTTGTTCGATCAAGGCTCGGGCCGGCGCCGCACGATTCGCGTCGCCGTACGCTGAGATCACCGCGCTGTACGTGACGAGATCGGCTCGCCGCGAGGCGTCGCTACGCCCGAGATGTCCCATCTCTTCGAAGAGTGCCTGGGCGTCGTCGAGGCGGCCTGCCCTGCTGCATGCGATGATGGCCGCGTTATAGGCGCCGAGGTCCGGCGCTATCGAAGGATCCTGCCTCGCCGCATCTTTCATTTCATTCAGCAAGCGCAGTGCATCCTCTACGCGGCCAGCCCTACCGCACGCCGAGATCGTCGCGCTGTAAATTGCCACGGTCGGACGCATCGCGGGGTCTTTCCGGCCCACTCCTTTGAGCCGGTTGAAAACATCGAGCGCTTCGTCAGCGCAGGCATTCGTCTCCAGTGCGGAGATCACAGCGCCATAGGTTGCGACGGTAGGGCGCATCGCCGGATCGTGACGCGCCAACGTTTCGATTTCGTCTAACAGCGCGAGGCTTTCGCGTGCGCGGCCCGCCTCGCCATGGGCGGAAATGGCCGCGCCGTAGGCGATGACAGTGGGACGCATCGACGAGTCGTGCCGAGCCAGATCCTTCAGCTCGGCGAAGAGCCGGATCGCCTCATCCGGTCGACCGCCTTTGCCACACGCGGAGATCGCCGCGGTATATGTGACGACGTCCGGTCCCATCGGCAACCGTTTGATTTCCTGCAGCAACTCGAGAGCGCGGTCGATCCAGCCGGCGCTTTCACAGGTCGAGATGGCCGCATTGTAAGTGACCACGTTCGGGCGCATCGACGCGTCCTGGCCGCCAAGATGCTTGAGCTCATCAAGCAAAGCCAAGGCTTCGCGCGGGAGCCCCCCTTTGCCGCACGCGGTCAATGTCGCGTTGTAAGTGATCGTATCCGGGCGCATCGAGGCATCCGTGGCCGACAGCCGCTTCAGTTCGCCTAGCAGCCTCAGGGCTTCGCGCGGCCGGCCCGCGTTTCCGCAAGCGGAGATCGTCGAGTTGTAGCTGATCGCGTTCGGACGCATCGAGCGGTCGCGGAAAGCGAGCGCTTTCATTTCCTCCAGCAGGTCCAAGGCTGAATCCGCCCGGCCGGCTTTCGCGCATGCCGCAATCGCCGCGTTATAGGTAATGTTGTTCGGGCGCATCGACCGATCTCCCGTGGCCTGCTGCTTGAGCTCCGCCAGGAGCGACAGCGCTTCGGTGGCACGGCCGCTCCTCCCGCACGCCGAGATTGCCGCGGTATAGCTGATGAGAGTTGGGCGCATGGACGGGTCGTCGACGGCGAGATGCTTCAGTTCGTTGAGCAGTCGCAGCGCGTCGTCGGGGCGACCGGCTTTTCCGAGCATTGAAATCGTGGCGTTGTAGGTGACGACGTCCGGCTTTATCGACGGATCGCGTTTGGCGAGATCGCTCAGTTCGGTGAACAGCCCGAGTGCTTCGTCGGATCGCCCGGCTTTGTCGCACGCGGAAATCGCCGCGTTGTAGGTGATGACGCTCGGCTGAATGCCCGCTTGCTGCACGGCGCGGAACAGCTTCATCGTCGTCGAGAAGTTGCCGCTCATTTTCAAAAGCGAGGCTGTCACCTTCAGCACTTCGTCCGGCGCGCGCCTGCCGGCCTTGTACTGCGCGATTATCGAATCGTTCGAGCGATTGTCGGCCTCGTTGGGCCCAGCCGGCCGGATGTTGGATGTCCTGCGCCGCGGTAACCCAGGTGCGGTGCCGGTGCCGTCTGCTCCGGGAACGGCTTGAGGAGCGACCTGAATGGCCGCGCGCATTTCCCCCGAATGGCTGCTTACGTCGGCAAGCGGGCTGAGGCCGAGTCGCGGCCGCTGTGCCGAGTCTTGCTCCACGTTTGCCGTTCGCCGCGCGTCCAGGCCGTTGCCCCGCGTGTGTCCGGCATGGTCAGCGTCCGGATAGCGGTGCCCTGCAGCGGTGTCGCCAGCGGGAAAATGTCCAGCCAGTGTGATGAGACGCCGCGGTGCGTTTCCCAGATTCCCCGTGGGGCGCGGCTTGATGGCTCGCACGCCCGCTAGGCCGTCGAGTTCGCCGCCAGGCTGTCTGCGGCGGCTGCCCGACAGAGGTTCCTGATCTCGCATCGGAGTCTGCGCCGGTCCCGTTACGAGCGCATCGCCTGCAGGAGTGGGGGCGACCCTTGTCGTTTTCATTGATTCATGGACGGAAATGAGAGGGAGTCTTGCTGAAGGCCCTTGGATCATAGCGTAGACCTGTGGGTTCTGACTTGTCGCGAACTGATTGCCCGAGCAGGCTTCCGGCACGGTACGTCGAAATCTACGCGGCCGGCCATTGTCGGTGTGTGCAGGGGAGGCGAAATACCGCTTCCAAACTCGAAACTCAGCCGTAAAACGGCCTAAGGCAGGCCCGAGAGATGCATGCCGGCCTCGACGGCATTGCGTCACATTGGCCCGAGGCAAACGTTTCCTGAGTTTCGTTTGGTTCGCCGTTTTTTCTCTTGCGCCACATGGGTCGGCGCCGGTGCGGTGGAAGATAGCGCCTCGCGCCCCGAAACCGAAGCGCTATTTCTCATTTTCGCCGCAACCGAAACTCCGTTCGCTATCCGCTCACGCGGCCGGCGACAACGGACGGTCATGACCGATGTCCTGCGCTTTTCGCCGCAGCCTGACGTCCATGGCATGCATCACGCATGCTGCGACGAACTTGGGCAATGTAAGTGGGCGAAATCTGGCAACGCAGGGCTATCGCATGGACTACTTCAAATACGGCGACGTATTCAATCACGCACAGTTCGTTGAGGCCTACAACAGCCTCTCTCATCCGGCAAACGCGGGTGAGCAGGCGAACGGCATGTCACCGCAGGCCGGCGATCAGGCGGCGCAGCCGCGCCGGCGGGCGGTGGCCGGCGAACTCCAGGCCCTACAGAATCTGCGCCTCGGCGACGCGGCAAAGCCCCGGCCGCCACGCCCGGCTCAAAAGAACCCCGCAGAAGGGGGGACTTCCCGGCCAGGCGCGAAGACGAAGCAGCCGGAGGCCCCTTTCGAGGAGCGGGTCCAACAGGATTTCGAGCGCTGGCTGACGGGCGGTGGCCCCACTGCTCAACGGGCAGATGCCGCGGCGCGCATCGAGTATGCGGAGCTTGAGCAGGAGCACACCCTGACGCTCGACGGGCTCTCGCTGGGGCGGATTCCGGCGAAGGTCGGGCAGTTCGCGCAACTCCGGGCGCTCCGGATCGGCGGAAATCAGCTGGACCATCTGCCCTCCGCGGTGACCCGCCTGAAGCAGCTGCAAACGCTCGACGCGCGAGACAATCGAATGACCGAACTGCCGTCCAACATCGGCCGGCTGCTATCGTTGAAGCATCTCAATGTCGATTCGAACCGACTCGAATCGCTTCCGCACGAGCTCGCGGATCTCGCACAACTCGAAGCGCTTTCCGCCCGTTCCAATCGGTTGAGACTCGTTCCGCCACGAATGGGTGCGCTGAAGAATCTGAGCGAGCTCGATCTCGCACAAAACCAGCTTGGTGACATTCCGGGCACCTGGGCCCGTTGTTCGGATTGCTGGGGCGCCTCGATCTGTCGCACAACCAGCTTCAGCAGCTTCCGTCGACGTGCGAGATACCTGTGCGGAAGCTGAACCTGAATGTCTCGGAGAACGCTTCGATGGCGAGCTTGCCGACCGTCTTTGGCGGGTTCGGCTATGCAGCGAAGCTGAGGCTGACCGCCGCGGACGACCACCAGTTGAAGAACGCCGGCGGCAGGGTGAAGGTGAATACCAGAGGGACGAACATTCGGCAGGGTCTAGTGAACGAAGCTCGCCTCGCCGCGGGGCGGGGCATCGAGAAAGGTCGTGCCGTCCCGGGGCGGCGCCGGCCGCGCCTCGTTCCACTGGATGGCAGCGACTGGAACTCGACGAGTTCGGAGCTGAGCTTCATGCGGGACCACGAGGAAGCCGGGGAAATCGAAGGCCTGCAGCACGTGGGGCAGGGGGCGGAGGCGGACGAGACCTGGGGCGAGCGCCGCCTTCAGGCATGGGCGGAGGGGCTGGCCGAGCAGTATGCCTCCCGTCATTTCCCGGCGCAGACGAGCCCCTCGGCGCTTGCGCCACAGCAGGAACCGGAACCGGACCTGTGGACAGCGGCACGCGTTGATATGTTTGATATCGAGGGGGCCGGCGGCGGTCCATCCGTATTGCCTTCGCCGCCGCCCGCGCCGCAACGGCGGTCCGACCTCCTCACGGCGCTCCATGCCGAACTGGAGCGATTGCCGCAGCCCCAGGCGAGTGCCGTCGCCGCCTACCTCAGCAGTGTCCCGCAACACAAGCTGGCCTTCGCGCTTGCGCAACTGCGCAACGGTCCGGGGGGGCGCATGCAGGGTGACATGGCAGGAACAATGCCGATGCCCGGTGCGGCGGCAGCAACGGCGCGCTTGAATGACGCGGCGGCACCGTGGTTTGAAGTGCAGCAGCCTTTCGGACCGGTTTGATTCGAAAAGGGGTGGCGGCATCGTCTGATGTTCGCCGCCGTATCGGTAGTCTCACTAATTAATCGACTGGATGAAATGCAATGAAAAGCAGAATCAGTGGCAGCGGCAAGTATGCAGGACTCGAAGAGGACATGTCGGATCGGGCAAGCCGGAACTCGGGCTCGGGAGAGCCAGGCGGAAGCAGCCGGCGGTCCCGGTCCTTAGGCGGGCACACCGATTCGCTCGCCTCGTTTCGTTCGGCGCAACAGGCGCGCGCCGAACGAGACACGGGCCAGGACTACGATCTCGCTTCCCTCCAGAGCTACGCGTCGAATGCGTTTTCGGATCATTCCGTGGCTGCCGACGCTCGCCCTGACCGCGAGTCTTCCGGAAAGGCGAACGAGGAAAACGCTTCACTCAAAAGTTTCGTGTCCTACCTCTTTGCGGATGACGACGACCATCAGTCCCATGCCTCTTTGTACTCGAATCACGGCCCGACATACGCGGCCGCTTCCCCGAGTTACCGCACAGGCGATGCAGACGCCATTTGGGGGATGGACAGGGCCGAGTACGAGGCCGTTCAACGCGAGGAGGGCATGCCGTCTATGGAAGACGAGTCGACGAGAAGCGACACGGCTTCGGTCCTGTCGGATGCGTCCCAGCGGACCTACCATACTGCGCGGACACACCTGTCCGATGCGAGCGGTGGGTCGTCGAGACCCGTGCATTCGGACAGGCAGCGGGCGACGCCGAGCCTGATGGAGACGGCTCGCGCTCTTGCCGCCGGATCGGAGCGGAGATCCACCGGCAGCGACGAATCGGATGCGACGTCCAATCGGCGATTGCGACGGTTTGCCCGATCACAGCTTTCCGCCGACGTCGCGTCGTTGATCAGTACCCCGTCCAACTCGACCGAACAGGCGCGATCGCGTACCTCGCGGCAATCGCAGACGACGGCACGGACGGCGAACTCGACCAGGGTCCCCTCGGCTGCGTCCGGCCATTCTGACCGCACGCAGCGCAGTTCCGCGAATACCGCAAGCATCCTGGCGAGAGCACAGCGGCATGTGCGCTGGATTCCGCCCCGTTCACAGGCGCCGAACCTGACCACCATCCAGGATGATATAGAAGGCGATGAGTGGTCACGCCTGCAGAGTGGACTGAGCCGCCTCAGCCGTGACCTCCGACAGCGAGTCCTTTCGGGCGCGAGCGAGGCGACGTCACGTCTGCGTCAGGAAGCGTCGTACCAGCAGCGACGGACGGAAATCCGATCGGCCCGCGCCGAGCGCGAGAACTCCCTGGCGTCCGTGTCGTCGGGCTCGTCTCGTGAAAGCGATTCGCAGGTCGTTGCACGCCTGCGAGGGGAAACGTGGAATGCCGTCACGCCGTCGGACGGCCGCGCCATCGACAGAAGCTCCGCAACGCTGGACGACCTCACGCGCTATACACGCTGAAGGCTGCGACAAACAAACGCACTCGGGAAGAAACATGCTGAAGAAAATCGCGTCAAGTATCTCGACATCGGTTAGCCTGCCCGGCTCCTCGTCGAACAATGCGCCGGCCAGGTCGAAATCTGGTCGTCGAAGCGAGCACGACTTCGAAACACTGAAGTGGATCAACGACAAGTATCGGGAGAGCAACGAGCTTCGCAGCAATGCGGCGGATAGGCTCATTGCAGCCGGACCGGGCGGCGAAGTCGACCTCGAGCAGATGGGGCTGACGGATCTGCCGGATCATCTGCTGGCTCGCGTTGCCGACTCGCGCAAGATCAGGCTGAAGGGCAACAGTCTGAACGAAGTGCCGCGCAGGATGTTGACGTTCGCGAAGCTCCAGAGCCTGGATCTCTCGCGCAACAAGCTCGATGCGCTGCCTTCAGAAATTGGACAGCTGACGAGCGTGCGCAAGCTGGACGTGTCGCATAACCGGCTTGCCGAGCTTCCGGCAGCCGTCGGCCAGCTCACGAAGCTCAAGTCCCTTCGGGCGGGGAACAATGCGATCGAATACCTGCCGGCATCGATCGGCAACCTTACCAATCTCCGGAAACTGTCGCTCGGCGAAAACCTGCTGACGAATCTGCCGTTGCAAATCAACCGGTGCTCCAGTCTCGAGGAGCTCGATATTTCGCGAAACCACTTCGAGAAGCTGCCGGAAGCGGTCGGCTCGCTCATGCAACTGCGCAAGCTCCGCATTGGCGACAACGATCTGAGCGACAAGGTCTTTGAGGTTGACGACGTGGAAGCGGAGGGGGAAACGGAGCCGGGCCTGGCGATAGACAGGGCGATCCCGGAGTCTGTCGGCCGTCTGAAGAACCTCAGGGAACTCGACGTATCGGGTAACCCGCTGACGTTCCTGCCGAGCGACTTTGGACCGTTGGCATACGCATCGACAGGCAGGATGACGGTCAGGAAATTCACCGACCGGCCGTCGGTTTTCCCGGACCTGGAAATCCACATCAGGAATACGCCGTTACCCGTCGAACTTTCAAAGGATGGCCGCCTGCCGCGCCTCGCCACGGTTCCCCCTGTCCAATATAAGGAGCTCTATCAACCGCCCCATGTGCGTGAGCGAAGCGTAGTGGACGAGGACGACCTCGAACCGCCGCTTGACGCATTCGAGGAACATCCGATCTCCAGAACGGCTCGAGCGATGCCCGAAGTCCTCGCCGCGCAAACGGCGCTGGCCGGCGGCGGCCAATCGGTACTCAACGAATTGCTGCGTTCGCTCGCCGCGAGCGGCCAGGCGGCGGCCAGCGGTCATGCGGGAATGCCGCCTGTTCGCCCGCAAACGGACAGGGGCGGATATGCGGGCGAGCCCCTGCAACGCGTTGGGCAAGGCGGGCAGAACGTGACGTTCGCCGCGCGGGGGATCGACCGCCCGTCGAGCGGTGCTGCCGCAGGCCCATCTTCGGGGCCGGACAATACGCGGCCGTTGTCCCGGACCTCGTCGAGCACCTCGTCACGTGCATCGTCCCGCGGATCGTCTCGCGCGCCGGGCGGCCATCCGACGAGGGCGCCGCGCAACGACGCGGGGCATGCGGCCACAAACCCGCCGGCGCAGCAGGCTCAGACGCAAATGCCGTACGCCGAAACCCACATGGCGCACCATCTGGGGCAGCCGTACCTCTCGCAACCGTACCCGTTGCAGCCGCCCTACGCCCAGGCCGCATATATGCAGCCGCCGTACGCACCGTCAATGTACGCACAGCCGGCGCCCGTCCAGGCCGCTCAGAACCCGGCGCTCGCCGAGCTGTTCCGTGCTTTGGCGGTTTCGTCGAGCGGGCCGCAGCCGCCGCAGCCGCTGGCGGCACCGTTGCACACGCCGCAGCTTCGCAAGTCGTTGTTCGACTATTCGACTGCGGCGCCCGCCCGAGCCGATCGATTCGCAACCGACATGGTGGGCGTCCGGCAGATGCAACACGCGAAGCTCGCGGGCCTCGCCACCCGGTATACCGAACGGATCTATCCCCAGGGCCGATGGCTCGAACACTGCGTGATGCAAGCGAAGGCGGGCCATAGTGCGCCGCGCGATCTGTGGAATCTCGTCGTCATGATGTTCCGTCAGCACGTCATCTGCGATCTGGCCGAAAAGGTTGCGAAAGAGAACGCGAAAAAGCTGGCCGAGGATCCCAGCAAGACCCACCTCCAGATAGAGCCGTTGCCGATCGCACTGATGTACCAGGTGCTCGTCAGTCGCCCCAACGAGCTTGAGATTCTCGGCTTCGACGATCTGCGCAGGAGGCTGGACGGAACCCCGGCTTTACAAACGATGTTCGGGCACATGGCAGCCCCTGAGCAACACGACTTTTTCCGGCACCACATCATGAAGGAAGTGAAAGAGGCGGAACAGCGCGAGGGCGGCCGCGATCTGGCCGCGTTCGCGGGAAAGCAGGAATTCTGGCAGACGTTTCTGCGCGAGCAACAGCTCGAAGCGGAAATGGCGTGGATGTCAGAGAACCACTTCTGATCTGCGCACGCTAAAGGAAACGCCATATGAAAAACGCGAAGCTGTCAGGTCTGCTGTGCGGCGCAAACATGATCGATTGCATGCCGCACGCGCCGCAGGCGCGCGACGCCCGTGCGCCTCGGCCGGGCGTGCCTGGCGGGCGCCGCCCATCCCTGTCGCAACTGCGCGAGGGCGGTCCGCTCAGTGCATTGGGTCCGCGCCGCCCGCCCGGCTTCAAGGAAGGGCTCGACGATTGGAAGGGGCGCGCCACGGGGCCCGAGCAACAGCGTGCGAAAGCGACCGAACTCATGGA
The DNA here is from genome assembly GCF_049177125.1 of Paraburkholderia sp. DD10. NCBI lineage: Bacteria > Pseudomonadati > Pseudomonadota > Betaproteobacteria > Burkholderiales > Burkholderiaceae > Paraburkholderia > Paraburkholderia sp. DD10. The sequence continues at coordinate 1,540,974 of NZ_CP185392.1, forward strand.
GAACGCGCACGCAGACGGGAAAGAAGTGTTGGCTCTCTCGCAGCTTGGATTGACGCGGCTACCTTCGCAGATCGGCGCGCTGAAGAAGCTGCAGTTGCTCGACTTGAGCAACAACAAACTGACCAGGCTTCCTGCGTCAATAGGAGAGCTGGAGAAGCTGACCCGTCTGTTCGTGGATTCCAACGAGCTGGAAAGCCTTCCGGACGAAATACAGAACCTCAGTCAGCTCAAGCGCTTCTCGGCGGCGGGAAACCGCTTGTCGCAGTTGCCGGAGTCGATGCACAAGCTGGAGCGCCTGAGTTCCGTCGATCTGAAGTCGAATCAGATATGGACGCTACCGCCCGGATGGGCCGAGCTCCTCACCCGGCTGTGCAGGCTCGACCTTTCCGACAACCAGTTGAAGCAGCTGCCGGAACTGCCCGGCAATGACGCTGCCGGCGCGCGGGACGACGTTCGGGGCAAGACGCTGGATGTGGATCTATCGAACAACGGGATCTCGACGCTGCCGATAGGCTACGGCTCGTTCCGTTATCACGGTCAATTCGATAATCACACGCTTGTCAATGTCGCGCGCACGATCGTCGTGCGCACGGCGAATACGCGTATCCGCGAGGGCCTCGTGGCGGCGGGGCGTCTTGCTTCAGGGCGCGGCGTGTCCGCTCACGAAGCGCAGATGTTCGCGCGCCAAAGCCGCATGTCGGCAAGGGGCAAGGCACCGATCGCGGAAGACGACGCGTCGCTCGGTTCGTTCGGCGACTACGTCCGGCGGCATGGCGAACCGGGGCAGGCTGCCCCCTTCGAGAGGTCGCCTGAAGCGGCGGCGGAACCGGAACGCGGCGAACTCGGCGAACAGCCGGAATGGACGAAGCCGGGGGGCATGTGTGGACCGGGCGAAGTCGCGGACCTGTTTGCGGCCCTTGGAGCGCCTCGGGCGGGCAAGGCCGGCGCGGGTTTCATGAACGTGTTGGCTGCGGAACTGCAGAGCCTGCCGGAATCCCAGCGGGCCGCAGTGCTGACCCAGCTGGCAGCCGTACCGCCGGCAGTCCTCGAGGCTGAACTTGCGCGTATGCAAACCGGATGGCAAGGCGGCGCGGCCATGCCGTGGCCCTTGCCTGCGGCACCGCGGTTCCCGACGCAGACGGTTCCACCGTTTGGCGCGCAGCCCGGTCAGCATTTTGTGCCGCCGCTCGGCACGTGGCCCGCTCAGCAATTCGCGCCACCGGTCGCCGCACAGTCCGAGTCGTCCGGCGTTCGACCGCCGCCCGGCGGCACATCCGATGCGTGGGGCAGCTTGAAACAGCCTTGGTCGGATGATGCCGCGCCACCATGGGCAAGCGCTCGCACGAACCGATCGGGCGTGCCGCAAAATGATGCCGATCGGTGGGCCCGGCCGCAATGGGTCGCGCCGGCCGCGCCGGCCGCGCAGCAAGAAGCCGACGAGCCGGAAATGAACGGCGCATACAGTAGTTGGACACATGAGTTTGACGGCTACGCATGGACGAGTCCCCCGAAAGCGACGATTACCGCGCAACTGGTGTTGCAAACGGAGCCCGAGCAGCCGGATATCCTCACCACGCTCGAACGTTTCATGAGGATGGTGAACGGCGATCCGGCGCAATGAAAACGCGTCACCGTAGCCGGGTCGAGAGATGAAAAGCGCGAGGAGCGCGATCCGCATGCGAGTGGAAGTCCGCTCGATTACGGTCGAATTCCTTCATGTTCTAAAAACATGCAGCTGACTCGGCGGCAATGCCGGCGGCAAGCGTCTGGATCAGTGTTTGCCCAGTAGAAGCTAGCTAATAGGAGTGAATGCGGTGAGCAGGATTAATCGCAGTAGTAGTGAACGTAGCGACATGTCGTTGAGCGGTCCATCTGTCACGCCATCAGTCGCGCAGAGCGTACAGGAATCCAGGCGGAGTACCCGTAGCGCAATGTCGAGCGCTCTTGCACAACTGTCATTGCGGTCGCGGAAGCCGGGCTCACGCCAGAGCCAACAACCCCGCTCGAATGCTCCGTCGGAGCGGACTGTAATCAGCCGCGAGCCGGTGGATACCGCGTCGGTGCTGAGCGACAGGAGCGCGGCGGCGGGCCGCTCGAATGCGTCGGTGCTGGGCGGCGCCAGCCAGAGCAGCCAAGCCCGCTCACAGGCCCCGTCGGGCCGGACCGCGATCAGCCGAGGAGCAGCGGACACCGTGTCGGTGTTAAGCGACGCGAGCGCGGCGACGGGCCGCTCGAATGCGTCGAACCATTCGACTCGGAGCAGCACCGCGCTGCATGCGCCGGCGGCGAGCCTCGGGCTGGGCTCTCATCGCGACGAATTGGGTCGTACCGGCCGGGGTTCATCGCAGGCGAGCGGTGGCACGTATGCCGAATGGAAAGCGATGCAAGAGAATCGGCGGCGGACCGAGACGTCTGGATCGGAGTCGCCATCGCCGTCCCTGCAGAGTAGCTCGTCGTCCGGCCGGCGATTCAAGCCTGGATCCTTGGCTTCCCGGGTGCTGGACACAGCGAGCAGCAGATTGAGCACAGCCCTTGGTCACAGGCCGGCATTTACGGTCACCGGCGACCCCAGCAAGATCCCGACCACCCCTCGACGAGAGTCTCCCTACGAGCCCGACCTCAGTAATCCTGCTGTCGCGCTGGCGGCACATCAGTGGGATCCGGTGGCATATCCGAGCGCCGAGCCCACGGAGTCCCGAGTAGCATCATTGAGGATGCCGTAAACGACGCGAGAGTCGGCGGTCGCTTTCGCCCTGGCCCGCTCCCGTCACAACGAGAGTTGACTGACCTGCCCCTGCCGGCAAGGTGGGGTCGCTTCACCGCTGCTCAGGTGTCGAGGGCGGGCCGGCCGGAAAGATGCCGTCGCTGGTTTCGCCGTCGTACTTGCGCTGCGGACCCGCGCATGCCGTTGTGCGTTTCGCGTCCTGCTCGCGTCGATGCGGACACAAGCTCGTCGCGTATCTGGGCGAGGGTGGCGCACGAGGTGCGCTTGTCGTCCGGCATTTGCAGGAGTTCGCGGACGATGGCGAGCACGGCATAAGTCGGGCTCGCACGCGCGGCATCCGTGGCCGCCGTGGCCGCTTCGTCGATGCGCGTCGCCGTTTGCACGCCGATGAGCGCCGCCCCGTCGGAGAGCATGTGCCACACGGCGGTGAGCATGGAAGCGGCAACGGCGAGGATGGTTTTCTTTAGGCTGAGTCGTGCTTTGATGCGCACGAACTGGGCATGCAGAACGCCTGCTGGAAGAACACCTTCGTGAGAGTTAACCGACGCCGCGTTGCCGCATCTCCGTTCAACGGGCCGCCTCCACGCACGTGTGATGAAGCGCCTCGACCGCCCGGCATGCGTTGATGACCCGGACATGCTGCCGGCTCGGACCGCTCGTCTGGTCGAGCAACGTTTCGATCGAGCGCGCGTCGAGGTTGGGCTGCAAGCCGAGCAGCAACGCGATGGTGCCCGTCACGTTCGCTGTCGCGAACGACGAGCCCGAGACAAAGTCGTAATGTCCGCCGGGCGTGAGCGTCAGGATGTCGTGGCCGGGCGCGTAGAGCACGCGCGCGGTGGAATCGGAGGCGGGGCCATTCGTCGCGCGTGCCGACGCGCGTGCCGAGTCCACCGCGATCACGCCCGGCACGCCGACCGGAAACGCCTTGAGGTTGCCGTCCGGCAGCACCGCGCCCACCACGATCACGCCTTTTCTCACCGACAGTTCGATCAGTTGAGTGAGCAGCGGATCCTTCGGCCCGCCCAGGCTCAGATTGATGATCTGTGCATGCGCTTCGAGCGCCGACTGGATAGCCTCCGCGAGCGTGAACGAATTGCAGCGCGAAGGTCCGCTGCGATTGTCCGCTTGCCAGCAGGCCTTGACCGCGATCAGTTTCGCGTGCGGCGCGACGCCTTCGATGCCGGCCTTGCCGTCCGCGCCGCCCGCGCGATCCGCCGCGATGACGCCCGCGACCGCGGTGCCATGCAGGTCGCGATTGAATTGCGTCCAGTCCTCGTCAACGAAATTGCGCGTCGAGACAATGCGGTCGTGCAGATCGGGATGGGTGGTGTCGACGCCGGTGTCGATCACTGCGACCCGCACCGAATCGCCGCGCGTGACCTTTTGCGCCGCGCCCGCGCCGATTTCGCGGAAGCCCTGCTGCAAGTCGGTGTAGTCGTTGTTGCCGGCTGGCGCGTCGGCGAGCAAGTCGAAGGTTTGCAACGGCTGCGCGAGGCTGACGCGGGAATCGGCGGCGAGCCGCGCGACGACTTCCTCGCGCGGCGTATCGCCGATGATCTCCAGCATCGCGCAATGCACCTTCAGCGACGGGATCGGCCAGGCCGACACCTCACGCAAGCCGTATTGCCGTGCGAGCGCCGCGACTTGCGCCCGCGCGCTGCCGCCCGGCGAATAGCCGCCGGCCGCGCCGTATCCGGCCGCGGTCGAGCCGGCGCGCAGCATCAGCGTTTCGGGCGGATTGGCGACGGCCAGCACGATCATCCGTTCGGGGCGCGCCTTCATCTGCTGCGTCGCGACAGCGGGGTCGGGCGTCGCGGGCACGAGCGCGCAGGCGGACATCGCGAAGGCGGCGCACAGGGAGAGCCAGCAGAGCAGCGTGCGCCGCGCCAGGGCGGCCCACGTGCCGCGCTCGCCGCCGTTCGCTGCCGGGCTCGCGTCGTACGGCGGGTGCGGGGCGGAGCGGTCCTTGGGCGTCATGGCAACTCGATTCATGATGGAAATAGCCGTAGGTGCGCGTCGCCGTGTAAAAAGTTACGCCGCCGCTCAGAAATGCCAGATTGCATCGGCGATCCAGCGATTGGACGCGCCCGGTCCGAGGTGCGCCTTGGCTTCGTTGTTGGTGGCGATATACGACACGTCGAATTGCCACGCGCGATACTGGTAAGTCAGTCCGACGTTGCCGTAGACGTAGCCGATGCCGAGCACCGAGTGCAGATCGTAGTAACCGATGCCGGCCGTCGCGGTCCAGCCGTGCACGAGCGGCAGGCGGCCGACCAGATCGTAGGCGACGGCGCGCGAACTCGGCGATGGCCCAAAGCCGGTGTTCGGCGAGAGCGCGACGGATGCGAATACGGAGTCGCGCCAGCCCGCAGTCAGCACCAGTTCGTCGTAGTTGAAGCGCGAGGACTGCGATCCCTGGATGAACTGGTAGTGCGAGAGCATGGCCTGGGCGCTCCAGTCGCCGGCCAGGCGCCAACCATATCCGCCGTTGACGACGACTTCCGCGCCGTTGGTGGGGCGGCGGGCGGAGCGCAGCGACGCAGCCGACGCGCCCGCAAAGAAACCGTTGCCCGGATACCAGTTGGCCCCTGCGCTGACGGACGGCTGCCTGTTGCCGATGTCCATGCCGCGCGTGACCTTGTTCGTGGTGACACCTGCCTCGAACTGCCAGTCATCGCTCGCAGCCGCGGCGGGCGACGATAACACGGCGAAGGTGACGAACAGCGAGCACCATCGAACCCGGCCTACGGACAAACCGGCAGCCTTGCGGCAAGTCAGGAGCAAAGCACGCCGCAACTCCATATCGTTGGTTCACAGTTCCGGTGGATTGGGACGCTGACCGACTGGGCGTCCAGCCATCTGCACGACCCGGTGCGATGCATAATGCATCCCATCGGGTCGTGCAATCCTAACCGATAAACGCAAACGGAAGAATTCCGGAGCAAACGTCAGTGGTGTCATGAACTCGCCGCGCCGCGTGAAGCGGCAGAGAAAGCGCGCAGTCGGCGGTGATACCGCGGCCAGCGCAGGTGACATCAGGTCGTGCGTGAAATTGGAAAGATGACCGCAAGTGACGTCGGGCGCGAAGAAAGTCGCGAACGACGCGAAAAACCGGTGAGCGCCGTCACGCTGGTCGACGCAATGCAAAGATCGCACAGTTGCTTGTTGCGGGCAAAAAATATCAGATCAGGAAAGGCGGTTTCTACTGTCAGTACGCCCTCAACCCCCGGTAGGGATGTGCTGACATCTCTGGCGCGATGCGCCGCGCCTCATGGAACCGACGCGATGGCACGCCCGGCGTGCAGCGAGGGACGCCAGCAGGAGGCTCAATTATTTTCTACCGGGATGCATCCCGCATCGATCAGGATGGCACCTACGGAGCAGAGACTCGATGCGAGGCAGGGTCACGCGGCAAGCGCGATCGACGGGGCAGACAGCCGACAACGGCTGGTCGCACGAAAAAGTCCAGGGAACATCAATGAGCGTCCCAACCGACCGGGAATGCTGGAGCGGCGAAGACTGCGCCGTCAGCCAACAATTGAACCGGCCTGCGTCTAAGACTTCTCAAGGACCAGGCCGACTGGAGACAATGTAGTGCGATTTGCCCTCGTGACCGAAGACCCTGTATTGACCCGCGATCTGACCGGATGTTTTGCCAGCGACCCGATTGTGATCGAGCCATTCAGCGCTGGACAGGATTTCCTGCGCGCAGCGCGTGCGACCATGTATGACCTCGTGCTGATCGATGCACAGAACAGTTCACTGTTACTCGACGTGCTTCAGTCATCGCGCAACAGCGATGCGACTGTGGGCACGCCGGTGGTCGTCCTCACGCCGTTCCCGGACTGGGCGGCAATGCTAGGCTGGATCAACGCCGGCGCCACGGATGTGGCCTACCGCTACGACCTGGAACAGGTGCGTCTGCGCGCGCATGTCGTGCTTCAGCGCGAGACACATCGGGCGGCAAGTGCCGACACCATTGAACTGGGCAGCTACGTGTTGCGAAAAGATGTCGGCCTGGTGGCTCTCGATGGCGTGGAGATACCGCTGACGCCGCGCGAATTTACGATAGCCTGGCTGTTTTTCTCGAATCCAGGCAGGTTTCTGAGCCGGGCGCAGATCGCCGGCAGCGTCTGGGGTTCACGCGAGCACGTCGCCTCGCGCTCCATTGAGCAGCACGTCTACAAACTGCGCAAGAAGCTTCGCCTATCGCACGCATCCGGACTGAATCTGAAGACCGTCTATGCGCTCGGCTACAGGCTGGATTCCGTCCTGTCCGTCAGCCCACCTGATGGGCAGACGGGCGCGCCGAAACCTGGCGCGGCACGACCTTCATGCGCAATGCAGTCCGATGCCCGCGAACAGGGCGCTGACATCGCCGATGCCTGAACGTCGCTTTAGCCCAAGCCGCGAAACGGGAAGGGGATGACAATGGATATTATCGAAATCGCGAAGAACGTCGGTATGCAGTTGCTGCTCGATGCAAAGATCGGCCGGGAGACATATCACAGCGTATGCGGTTCGCTGTCGTCGTTGCAGCGCTTCGCGGACGCCGTACGCGCAGCGGCCGCCGCACAGTCACCAGCACAGGGCGACGACGAAGAGCATATGAAGTAGCGGCCTGCGTCTGCGCAGCGCCCGCGGAGCGCACCGACCGCGCTTGATGTGCTGCCTCCTCTTCTGGCAAGACGTCTCCACCTGTCCGTACCAGATGATCAGCGTTTTGGTTGCGATGGATCGCGCCGGTCTGCTGCACGTCCCCTTGCAGCACCTCGTGCACGCGCCCACAGGGATCGGCCGAACGAGCACCTCGCGCACGATCCCCACGATCCCGCGATAAGGCTGCTGCAGATCAACGCCCAGCGCGAGCATCGCCTCATGGACCATCGTTGAATGACCGGCACCGCGAAACCGTCCTTCAGCGCTACGGTCGCCTTGCGCTCTTGCTGGCAGATGCGCCCCGGATCTCACACCATGCCGGTCCGCTGGCGCACGCACCGATGCCGGTCCGCTGGCGCACGCACCGGTGCCGGTCACTGCGACGTGCCCGCAGCAAACCCTTTCGTTCTCGCCCAGGCAGCATGGCTGTTGCGCCGGCGGATCGTCTGATGCACGCACCAACACTGAAGAAATGGACCGACTTTATCGACCATCGCACTGCCGTCCGCCGCCGTGCGGCTAACCATCGTGTGAGCTAAGCAATGGAGCAAGCCCGGGTGTGAAAATGTGTCCATTCATCGAGCGGAATCTAGGGAAGCTGAATTTCAGGCAGCGGCTAAACAGGCCCTGCATCAGCTCCTATCGACTCGCCAAAACCGTCCCCGGAATACTCAACAATTGTCGTTGCAGCAACATCTGGATCGCTGGTTAGCACCTACGGACAGTTCTCATTGATCGGCGTGCCGCCGGAACGAAGACCTCCACGAATGCAACCATGGAAACCTGACTATGCATACGACGCCAGACAGCTTTGCCAATGCAACCGGACACCGCCCCGAATCTGTCGACGTATCGGCGTATGAAGCATCGCGAGTGTTTAACAGGGAAGCAATACGCAACCTGTCGCTAGCCGATCAATTGCTATTTGAATGGTTCGGGAAGGGTCCGGACGTCGAGGCCAGATACGCTTGCGTGCATCACGCTTTCGAGCAATACGCTGCGGCGCAGCCCGACGCCATTGCCGTGCAGCATCTTGGAAACAGGATCACGTATGGCGAATTGAACCATCAGGCGAATCGTCTGGCTGCCACATTGGTCAGTCACGGCGTATCGACGGGCGACGCGGTCGCACTCTTTCTGCAGCGTTCGATATCGATGGTAATCGGCATTCTTGCCGTGCTGAAGGCTGGCGCTGCATACGTGCCACAGGATGCTGGCGTGGCTCCGCAGACTCAGCTTCGCCACATCATCGATGTTACTTCGGCGAAGGTGATCCTGACGCTCGGCCGGCTAAAGCACCTGGTCCCTGTGCCTGACGGACACGTGTGCATCGCAATCGACGAATATGTCGACGAACCTGCAGCTGACAACCTGGATATCGCGGCTCCTCTCTCCGTCGCGACTGATGTCAATGCCGACAACCGGTGTTTCATTCTATTCACATCCGGGACGACCGGTGTTCCGAACGGGGTGCAGGTCACACATCGCAATGTATCGAACATCCTGCTGACCGAACCCGGATCTCTCGGGATGCGCCCCGGCGTCAAGGTGGCGCAGATGCTCAACATCGGGTTTGACATGGCGGCCTGGGAAATCCTGGGTTCACTGGCAAACGGCGCAACGCTTGTGATTCGCGGCGAAGGCTTCGCGCAGGTTGCAAGGGAAGTCGATGTCATCATTTCGACTCCGTCAATCCTCGCCACCCTGGACGCCGACCAGTGCCGCACCGTCAAGGTCGTCGCGGTCGCGGGCGAACCCTGCCCGAAACCGCTCGCGGACAAATGGGCCGCCTTTTGCGCGTTCCACAATTCCTGCGGCCCGACCGAGACCACCATCGTCAATACGGTGCAGCGTTATGACCCGTCGGCCGGGCGACTCACTATCGGTACGCCGACACCCAACAACACGGTCTATATCCTCGATGAGCACCGCAAGCCCTGTGCGATCGGCGAAGTGGGCGAAATGTGGGCAGGCGGTGATTGTGTCACTGCAGGCTATCTGCACAACGCCCAGTTGACCACCGAGCGCTACGCAGCCGATCCGTTTCTTGGCAACGGACGGTTGATGTTCCGCACCCGGGACCTTGGCCGCTGGACGCCGGACGGTGAGCTTGAGCACCTGGGCAGGGTGGACGATCAAGTCAAGATACGCGGCTTTCGGGTCGAGCTGGATTCTGTGTCCGCGGTTCTCGAATCGGTGCCGTCGTGTACGCATGCGGTGGCCTTGAAGCTCGACAGCCGGAATCTCGCCGCGTTCGTCTGTCCCCGCTCTGTCGACACTCACGTTGCGCGTCAGATGGTCGCAGCGGCGCTGCCGTACTACTGCACACCTTCGCTGATCGTCGCAATGGACGCATTTCCACTAACCAGTCGGGGCAAGGTGGACAAACGCGTACTTCTGAACCTTGCCCTCGAGCGACTGGAAGAACAGCAGCGGCAAGCCAGTCCAGTCGAGGAGTCACTGCTTTGCGAGGTGAGAGCATGACGGCAAGTTCTCTCGACGCTGAACTGCCGATGCCACAGGGCGTCATGCGCCGCTTCGCGCGGCATCCGGCTTTGATGCACTATCACCGCCTCGTCTGTCTGGTGGGAGCGATCAACCTGGCGTTTCTCGCGTTTGGCGTGACACGCGGTATGTGGTGGACGAGGAACGGGATTGCGCTCGGCCCGATTTCAAATCTGGTTCTGGTGAATTTCTCGATCGCGATTCTGATCCGTCAACAGTACGTGATCAATCTGTTGTTCTGGCTGGCGACGCGGGCGCCGACGCACTGGCCGCTGTCGATCCGGTGGACGCTCGCGAAGGTCTATCACTTCGGGGGCTTGCACAGCGGCTGTGCTGCGGCCGCAACGGTCTGGTTCGCAGTTTTCGCGGGTTCCCTGACGTTCCATCTGGCGAACGGATTGCCTGGCGTGTCGGTCGGCATCGTCTGGGTGACGTATGCGTTGCTCGCGATTCTGCTCGTCATCGTACTGATGGCGCTGCCCGCCATTCGCGCCCGCTTCCACAACAGCTTTGAAAAGACGCACCGCTTCGGTGGATGGGCCGCACTACTACTGTTCTGGACGCAGAGCGTCATGTTCATCGACGACCAGCGAGGCGGCGCAGGTCTCGCGCACGCGCTGCTCTCGTCGCCCGGATGGTGGATGCTTGCTGTCCTCACGACTAGCATTGCGCTTCCGTGGACGCGGCTGCGCAAGGTGCCGGTCAGGATCGACACGCCATCGTCCCATGCCGCCATAGTCCGCTTTGACCACGGCGTCACGCCTTTCCCCGGATCGTCGACCGCCGTGAGTCGTCATCCTCTGTTCGAATGGCATTCGTTCGCCAACATCCCCGCGCCTCGGGAGAACGGCTTTCGCCTCATCGTTTCCCGCGCCGGAGACTGGAGCGGATCGTTCATCGACGACGCGCCGTCGCACGTCTGGGTCAAAGGAATCCCCACTGCCGGGGTGGCCAACATCGAAACCCTTTTCACCCGCGTGGTCTATGTCGCGACCGGCAGCGGCATTGGACCGGTGCTACCCCATCTGCTGGCGAAACGGGTGCCAGCCCGGCTTGTCTGGTCGACCAGGAGCCCTCGCGAGACATATGGCGACGCACTGCTAGATGAGATTCTTCAGGCAGAGCCGGGCGCAATCATCTGGGATACCGATACGCAAGGCAAGCCCGACATGGTTCGACTCGCCTACGCTGCCTACACGCAGTTCAATGCAGAGGCCGTGATCTGCATTGCAAACCAGAAACTCACGAATGCAGTCGTCTACGGCATGGAAAGCCGGGGGATTCCCGCTTACGGCGCGATCTGGGACTCCTGATCGTGACGGCGTGTCTGGTGCAACGCAGATCATCCATTTTTTTCTTGAGAGGTTCGCATGACCATTCTGATCGAACGCCGGGATCGGGTCGCCGTCATCCGGCTGAACCGCCCCAAAGCGATGAACGCATTGAGTTCCGAAGTGATGGAGGAGATTGTCTGCGCGATGCAAACGCTCGATCGCGATCCGCAGGTGGGCTGTTTCGTGCTAACGGGTTCCGAGAAGGTCTTTGCGGCAGGCGCGGACATCAAGGAGATGCAGGGCAAATCCTACATGGACATGTTCAACGAGGATTTTTTCGCTGGCTGGGATAACTTTGCGGCGCTACGCACGCCGAAGATTGCCGCCGTATCGGGCTTTGCGCTCGGTGGCGGCTGCGAACTGGCGATGATGTGCGACATGATATTCGCCGCCGAAACCGCAGTCTTCGGCCAGCCTGAAATCAGGCTCGGTGTGATCCCGGGCATGGGTGGCTCGCAACGCCTGACGAAACTGATCGGCAAGGCGAAGGCGATGGACATGATCCTGACGGGACGCACGATGGCGGCCGACGAGGCCGAGCGCGCGGGGCTCGTCGCCCGCGTGATTCCCGCCGATCGGTTGATGGAAGAAACGCTCGCCGCTGCCGCGACGATCGCCGGGTACGGCAAGGTGACTGCCATGGTCGCCCGCGAGGCGGTCGATCGCGCCCTCGAACTGGGTTTGCGCGAAGGGCTCCTGTTTGAGCGGCGAACATTTCACGCACTGTTCGCAACGGAAGACCAGAAGGAGGGCATGCGCGCCTTCGTCGAGAAAAAAACGCCCGAGTTCAAGGGCCGCTAGAAAGGACGACTCACTCTAATGCAACGCCTCGTCCAGAGTAACGCTCCGCCGTTTGGAATCGTCAATCTTCACCCCAAAAGAATGTGCGAAGTAATTTCCAGAATCTACGGCGATGATAAATCTGTCGTAGGCAAGTTCGGGTACTGTGCCGACGGGTCACCATTCGAGTCATATCCGCGAGGAGCATTCGCCTTTGCATCGGCGAACGCCAGATGAAACAGAACGACTCTGCATTCAGTTTCCTGCAATCGATCTTCGATGAAGTTGCCTCGAACGCATATGCGTCCGCTTCGGAGAAGTTCGAAGCACCGGGCCGGATCGGCTACGGCCGCCCGCATCCGGCAGGGGGCGGTCAGAAAATCTCCTTCGAGGTGCATGTTCGATCTGAGTCGGAAAAAATGCAACGCTTCGAGGGGAATCGGCCATATTTATTGCATTCGGTGAATTCAAACCGCCAGTGGCGGCATAGTGAATTCAGATAGTTTCCACTTCGAAGAACCTTCCAAACCAATCCGAGTAGTGGGGCGTCTATTGGTCGCCCGCTCTGGCTTAGGCACGAGACGGTTCTGCGATATCGGGCGAGTTTGCGTGATGAGGGCGGCGAGCGTCGCGCCCACCATTTCGCATGTTGCTGGACGATGCATGTGCTTGCTGGCCGCCCTTTGGCCTATATCTTTGGTGGGAGCGGCCAGAGAGTGAGGGTTACCAGGCGGCCACGGAGCGGAAGAGGTCGAGATGCCGTCTCCGCTCGCCAATGATGGCGTAATTTGGCAATGCTACGCCTGACACTTGAAAACCACGGGAGCGAACAAGTCTGAGCGCCGGAATCAAGTCGGTGTTGCCGGTCATGACGATCATTTCTTCGACCGCTCCGCTATCTGCCATCGTGGAAAGGCCGAGGCCAATGCCGTTGGTGCGCGCAATTTTGTTCCCGCGAGTGGATAGTCGATTTGGGGCTGGCAGAGACTTCGAGAACAAGTTTGCTTCAAGAGGTCTTTCAGAAAGTTGTTCCCCATACCAACGTTTGAAGCGTGTCGGCCCCAAGTGAAGCGCCGAATTGAATGCCGATGAAAGCGCTCGCGCCTAAGTTTGCCGGTGCAAAGTGGGAGAAGCTGAGCCTTTGGTAGGGGGCTGTTGCCGTTGGTTTGCGTAAAGTTGTTCGCGTCCGCCAGCGGGCGGTCGGGAGCCATGAGCCAGCTGGGAACAATATTGTACAAATCGCAGTTGCATAATATTGTTCCCGCAGCCAACGAAGCCGTGACCATGGCCGAAGCGCGGACAGGGCAGGCCGTTGGCCCGATACGCCAAGAACAAATTTCTGCAAAAGACGGAAACAAGTTTATGCAAACAAACGGGACGGCCCCCAATCCTTGGCGCCCATTTCTATATTTGACATAAGACAAATTATCACCCATAAACAATGTAGTGGCTATTCGGTAATGTCCGTTTTTAGCTAGATAGATGGAATGGCCGCCTCCCGCCTTTGAAGTCTTTCAAGATCAAATGGTCAGGCATACGGCATTGCTGAAGGCCGGGCGTGATGGAGCCTGCACTCCCGTTCGCTCCATCCCGCCCGCGTCAGCCGCATCCCGCGAAACGAACGGGCGCTCATAACCGATGACGGATACCGGCCGCGACCAGCAACTGGCTGCGGCCCGCCGACGGATCGGACGTATTGATCACGGCGGGGACGCGAGATGAAGCGCGCTGATACACCGTCTCCAGATAGGTATCGGTGCGCTTCGAAAGCTGGTAGCCAGCCTGCAACGCGCCCTGATGCCAGTGTGCACCCGAGCCCTTCGTATAGGTGTACATGCTGGCAAGCGACACCTTCGGCGTCCACTGGTACACGCCATTGATCTCATAGTTGCTGAAGCCGACCGAAGGCTCCGCTGAACCGGAACCGGCATCGGTCACACCGCTATAGGTCGAGCGGGACCACGCGGCACCCACCGTAAAATCGCCGATCGCATAGCTTGCGCCGACGCCATACGTGCTCTGCGTCTGCACGCTCGCGTCGAATACGTCGCGATTCGAGCCGGGTAGATTCACGGTGTCATATGCACCTCCCGCGGTGTTGCCGCGGCCGTTCACGTGCAGGTAAGCGGCGCCCGCGTTGAACGGCCCGCCCTGGTAGTTCGCGCCGACGCTGTACGCGCGATTGTTGGCGAACTGACCGGCACCGTTCGAAAACGCGTACATGCCGCCGAAGCTGAAGCCGCCGAACGACGGGCTCGCATACGTGACCGAATTGCGCGCGAGGTACGCGTTGTTGGCGTTGTCGTTGTCGAACGGATGCGCGAACGCCGTGCCTCCCGCACTGCCCGTCAGCGTGAACGGTGCGAAATAGTCGTGGACCGAATCGTACTGGTGACCCACCCTGAGCGTGCCGTACGTCTCGTTGCGAAGGCCGACGTAGTACGGGTGATCGTTGAAGCCGTCGCCCGTCGTCACCGAAAACCCGCGCTCCAGTTGAAAGATCGCCTTGTTGCCGCCACCGAGATCCTCGGTGCCCGCGAGGCCCCAGAAGCTGCCATCGATCAGCCCCGAGGTGGCCTTGTACTGCGCGTGGCCGCCGACGTTACTCACATACGCGAGCCCCGTATCAAGTTCGCCATACAGCGTTACGCTGCTCTGCGCGTGGGCGTTCGCGCCGAGGAACGCGAGCGTGGCGGCGGTGGCGGACGGAATGGTGAAAAGCTTGTTCTGTTTTGCGGACATGTCGTGAACTGGTAGAAAAAATGAACAGGTCGCGCGCATCCGGCGCTGCACGCAATGGTGCGTGGCGAAGAGCGGGTGCGCACGATATGACGTGAGGTCTGCGTGATCGTGAGCGCCATCAACAGACGGCGCTCACGCACCATGATTCAAGGCTGGCCGAAGCCATTGCGCACGGCATTGAACCCCATCCAATGCGCAGTTGCGGTCGGCTTCAATACCACTGCCCGTAACGGCGGATATACAGCGTCTTCACAACCTGCGTCAGCATCATGTAGCCGAGGATTGTTGCGACGAGCCAGAGCCAGTAGCTGTGATCCAGCGAAATAAAACCCAATGCCCCGGCCAGCGGAGAAAACGGCAACCAGCAGCCCACGAGGATAGCGACCGACGTCGACAGCAGCACCGGCAGCGACGCGGTACTCTGGACAAACGGAATCTTGCGCGTGCGCAGCATGTGGACGACGAGTGTCTGCGAGACGAGACCTTCGATGAACCAGCCGGAATTCATGATGCTCTGACCGCCGCCGTGCAGGTGGAACGCCGCGCCGGCGCCGAACACTGTCCACATCAGCACGTAGGTCACGATATCGAACACCGACGACGTCGGTCCCAGCCACACCATGAAACGTCCGATATTGCCCGCATCCCACTTGCGCGGCTTCTTCACGAAATCGGGATGCATCCGGTCCCACGGCAGGAACATCTGCGAGAGGTCATAGATCAGGTTCTGGATCAGCAATTGCATCGCCAGCATCGGTTCCCAGGGCAGGAATGCGGAGGCGATCAGCACCGAGAACACGTTGCCGAAATTCGAGCTCGCCGTCATGTTCAGGTACTTCAGGATATTGCCGAACGTCTCGCGGCCCTTGATCACCCCCTCTTCCAGCACCATCAGGCTCTTTTCGAGCAAGATGATGTCGGCGGTTTCCTTCGCGATGTCGGCCCCTGTGTCCACCGAAATGCCGACGTCAGCATCACGAAGCGCCGGCGCGTCGTTGATCCCGTCACCGAGGAAACCGACCGTGTGGCCGTTTGCCTGAAGCGCCTTCACGACACGCGCTTTCTGCAGCGGGGTGAGTTTCGCAAAGACCGTGGTGTGTTCAACCACCCGTTACGGACGGACGCAATCTGGCGTGCCGAAGCGGCGCTGAAATGGAGTGAACGGGAGCGGTACTGAAAACTACTGCGACGCGCACCATCTGCCTGCGGGCAGAACGGTGGCTGAATGAGGCTAGCGGAGGTTCTGCCGGTCAGGCAATCAAACTGTTCGAGAATTGACTACTGCAACTGTCCAAGGCACTAGCCCCTGTTTGTGAAGACGGACGGATTGTAAGCAGACGCTCAGGACAGCGTCAACCTTAAATTTTGCTGTACGGAGCAAATGCGCGCGTTGAAGATTCGACGCGATCTTGAGATCGACTGGATGTCGGAGTCGTTTTTTGTCAGGGCGGTCGAGAAGATGGATTGCCTCTCACACTCCGCAGGGAATGAAGTGCAAGAACAACGCGATGTAGATATCGCTGCCGCCAAGACGACGCCCGCAGGGTTCGAGCAGCTCGACCGGTCACCGGGCATTCTCGGACGTCGACGACCCGGCATTGACCGCGTTCGTGAGGGATTCGCTGGAATGTCCCGCAGCAGAAAAGGCGTCATCCTTACGCACTATTCAGCCGCGCCTGTATCCGCCGGCGTGCGGCTCCAATGCCGCCGCCGGCACCGGACTTGCCGGCACCGCCTGCTGCGGAGCGTTGCGTTTGACGGGTTCGGAATCCGCACCGTCCAGCACCAGTTCGTTGCCCCTCACCTCGATCTTCACCGGATCGGTCTTCTTCCACTGCTTCTTCGGAATCGAGAGCTTCCACACCGCGTCCTGGCCCGGCTCGCGGAAGAACGCCACGACGCCCACGAACTGCGCCGCCTCATTCATCGGCTCGGCGATACTTGCGCTCGCATCCGGACGCAGCACGACGTCCCGGGTGGCGAGCAGATCCGCCTTGAGCCGGTTCAGGTCGTCCGACTGCAGTTGCGAATAGCTCAGTTTTTCAAAGGTCTTTGCATCCCTGAGCTGGTAGAACCTCACGACCGTGGAAAGCGACCGCCCCTGGGCGTCCGTATTGAGCGACGCACGTCCCTTGAGGTCCACGTTCATCGTCCTGACCTGTGTGGTGAAAGCCCACTTCGCGGCATCCACCGTTCCGTCGCCGACCGCCTGCGCAACGCCGCATCCAGCCGTGGCCACGGCCGACAATATCGCGATCGCCAGGCCTGTGCGGTGTGCCGCGTGTTTCATGCTTGCGTCCATTGCGGGGATGCCCCTCTTCCTGTGATTGTCCTTCATGCGTTTGTCTCCCCCGCCCCATTCCAGCGGCCAAGCTGCACGCGCGTGATACGCGCCGGACCGCCAGCCCCGGACCTGGCAGGTGCTTCCAGTTGCGCGGTAAATCCCAGGTTCGCCTGACGCGGCTCGAGCACGGGTTGCGGCATGAGCCCGGCACGCACATGCATCTCAAGATCCGCTTCGCTTTCGTAACCCAGGTAGAACCGCAGCAGCGACATGACCTCGCGGTGGGCCGGTTGTCCCGGCACGAGCGCCAGTACCGTTTCACGCGACGATGGCGTGATGATGACCCGCACCGTGTTCGCCCGGTCGTAGAATCCGCGGCCGAGCAGACACTGCTCACCGAGCGCGGCAGGCTCGACGTCGTCGACTTCCCGCCACACCGGGTGGAATTCCTCAACCGCGATCGAGGCGTCCGGCACGGCATGCCGCAGCACCCCTGCCAGCCCTTCAGCCGTGCGTGTTTTCTGCATGGTGAGCGCGAGCATCGATAGCAGCCGGCGCTTGTCGGCCACCTCGAGCAGTCGCTGACGCGCGGTGGAAGGCTGCGGCTTTTCCTCCGCCGCGGGTAGCCTGGGCACCGACGTGATGAGGCGCGGGGATGTACTGAACCCGAAGCCGGCGAAGCTGAGCAGATAGCGTGACACCGGGTCCGTGCCATCACGCCTGAAGCCGACCGGGTACCGGTATTTACGCGCGACACGGTAGTACTGTGTGATGACGCGGTGGTGGAACAGGTCGAGAAACGCCGACAGGCGCTCTGCCCCGTCGCGGTTCTGGGCTACCACATCGACGAAATACGCGGGCATGCGCGCGTCGACGCCGTAAAGTCCGAGAAACGTCGTCACCACCGATGGTCGCGCTGACAGATCGTCGGTGTCGTACCGCACCGCATCGATTTCACGCCCGGGAAAGCCCAGCTGCGCGCGCGAACGGAACCGGATGGGATCCGCGGCAGGCGAATCCGTCGTCCCGAGCGGCGGCGCATCGGGCGCGGCCAGCTCGATCAGTTCACAGAAGCGGATGAAGTTCATCCGCGGCGCGTCGCCGAGGATCGCTGGCAGCAGCGACGGCGCGCCGGCCGGCAGGGTGCGCGAGTTCAAAATGGCGCCCCTTCGCCCTTTGTTTCGGGCCATTCGATGCGCTGCCCGGTGGGCTGGGTCACGATCACGAGCTTCGTGTAGAGATTCATCGTCGCGTACAGCCCGAGGAACCGGTTGAGCATGCTGCCGAAAAGCTCGAGATCCCCGCTGCCTGCAAAGCGGCCTGCATCGAGCGTGACGGTGATCTCCACGCCACGCAGCAGCCCGCCCTTGACGAGTTTGCTGAGCGGCCGGTGCCGCACGTCGGTGATGGCGTTGATGCGCCGGCTGTTCAGTTCGCCGTCGGTCCAGTCGTAGAGCGCGAGCGAGCCACGCAGGATCTCCGCATCGAGCAGCGACAGGTAGTTCGGCGCGAGATGCGAGAGCACGCGCCACTGGAACCGGTCGCCGGTGGGCGGATAGACCGGCAGGGTCGGCGCCGTCAGGTTCCGCACCGCGCCAATGCCCGTAAAGCCGCCGCGCATGCGCGTGATACCCGCCTCGCGCAGCGCCTTGCGCGGCAGCATCCCGTTGGTGCCCGTCACCGACAGTGACAGTGTCTCGGTGGGCAGCGTCGTTGCCTGATCCCAGGCGTGTCCGCCAAGCACGATCCAGGTGTCGAACCGCCCGGACGGACCGCGCCGCATGCGGGTGTGGTAATACCGTTCCGGCATGTCGTGACGCAGCATGCCGCCGCGATGACGGAACGCAGCGAAGGGCACATATTCGTAGCGTCGGCCGCGCTCGAAATACTCCACCGCATCGACGGAATAGATGTCGACAAGCGAGCCGTGTTCCGCACGCGCGCGGACCCGGTATTCTGTTTCGTGCTGCGTGAGCGTCACCGGATCGGCGCCCACCGGGAAAAGATTGATGACGGGCGTGCAGTACAGGCGGATGTTTTCCGCGGTGAAGCGCATGTCATCCGGATACGGGCGTTCGAGCACGACCTCGACATCGAGCGAGGTCGCGGACGCGGGAACCGCCTGGATGTCGAGCCCGAGCAGGTCGACAAACATGAACTTCTCGGGGAACGTAAAGTACTCGAGCAGCAACTGGTACCTCTACAAGGCAGTCACGAGCGGCCAGACCCTCAAGTCCGCTGAAATCAGGTGGTACAAGATCGACGACGCGGGCAAGGAGAAGGAGTACTTCAACACGAAGCTCGATAACGTGAAGGTGGTCGCCGTGCGTCCGAAGATGCTCGACATCAAGGATCCGGACTACGAGAAGCACAATCACCTGGAGGAGGTCGAACTGCGCTACGAGACGATCACCTGGTCGTACAAGGACGGCAACATCATTCACAAGGACACCTGGAACGAGCGTTCCTGATTGACTGCTGGTCTGAAGGCCGGTCCGCCTCACCGGTAGTCTCCGGGATGCCGGCCTTCCTTTGCCAGTCCGCCTGTGCGGGCTGGCTTTTTTCCTGCGTGGGGCGAGCGCTCCCAGCGCCGGCACGCCCCCATTCCATGTGCGACAAGCCCGACCATGACCGTGCATAACGACCGAAATGCATCCTTCCGCGACGCCAGCCAGCTCCTGCAGCGGCTCAATCCACACTGCGCGAAAACGCTCGAGGCCGCGGCAAGCCTGTGCCAGACACGGCTTGCGGACGAGATTTCAGTCGAGCACTGGCTGCTCAAGCTGATCGAGGCCAGGGACAGCGATATCCCGGCCATCATGAACCACTATGAACTGGATATCGATGCCGTCTGGGATACGCTGCTCAGGGCCATCGACCACACGCCCCGTAACCTGCGCGGCCGCCCCAGTCTGTCCGCGCAGCTGGCCGTCGTCCTCCAGGACGCCTGGTTGCACGCGTTGACGCACGCCGATGGCGGCGACCCGGCCATCCGTTCCGGCCATGTCCTGCAGGCCATCGTGGAAGCGCCACATGTCCTTCGCACGGCCAATGCCTGGCAACTGCTGTCGGTGAGCAGTGCACAGATTGAACGGCTGCTGCCGCGCCTTGGGCCGCGCACCTGCGAGAACCAGCTGGAAGAGCCGGAAGCCCCCCAGGACCCGACCGACGCCTCGACGGTAACCAGTACTGTTAAACACGCGCAGCAGGGGCCAGCCGCACGGGCAGCCACGCGCACCGTGGAAGGCGACGCACTCGCCCGCTTTGCAATCGACATCACAGCGAAAGCGCGTGACGGCAAGATCGACCCCGTATTCGGGCGCGAGCGCGAAATCCAGCAGATGGTCGACGTACTCGCGCGCCGGCGCAAGAACAACCCGATCCTCGTCGGCGAGCCGGGTGTCGGCAAGACCGCGCTCGTCGAGGGCCTCGCGCTGCGCGTCGCCGCTGGCACCGTGCCGAACGTGATCCGTGACGTGCGTATTCTCACGCTCGATCTCGGCCTGCTGCAGGCAGGTGCGGGCGTGAAGGGCGAATTCGAGCAGCGCCTCAGGAATGTGATCGATGAAGTGCAGGCATCCACCGTGCCAATCCTGCTTTTCATCGACGAAGCGCACACGCTAATCGGCGCGGGCAATGCCGCCGGCGGCGCTGATGCGGCCAACCTCCTCAAACCCGCACTCGCGCGCGGCGAGCTGCGCACGATCGCCGCGACCACCTGGTCCGAATACAAGGAATACTTCGAGCGCGATGCCGCGCTCGAACGCCGCTTCCAGATGATCAAGGTCGAGGAGCCTGATGACGCCGCTGCCTGCCTGATGCTGCGGGGTCTGAAGGAGCGCTACGCGAAGTATCATCGCGTCCACATCCGTGACGAGGCGCTGGTCGCCGCCGTCAGGCTCTCGCGTCGCTACATCCCCGCGCGACAGCTGCCTGACAAGGCGGTCGACCTGATCGACACAGCCGCAGCCCGTGTGCGCATGGGTCGCGAGTCGCCGCCGGCGGAACTGCAACGCGCCAGCGCAGCAGTCGCCGCACTGGAACTGGAGTGCGCCACGCTTGACGACGATGCCCGCGCAGGCGTCGAAAGCGCGGAAGATCGCCGCGCCGCACTCGATGTCGCGCTGACCGATGCGAAGGCAGAGCTGGAGAGCCTGGAGCAGCGTTACGGGCAGGAACTGGGCCTCGTCGAGGCGCTGCTCGAACGGCGTGATGCCGCGGCGGCGAGCGACACCGCGTCACTGGCGCAGGCGCGCGAGGCGCTTGCGCGTGCGCAGGGCAAAACGCCGCTGATCTTCGCGGATGTCGACGCCCAGGCGATCGCCCGTGTGGTGGCCGAATGGACCGGCGTGCCTGTCGGCAACCTCCTCGAAGACGAACTGCAGGGTCTGCTCACGCTTGAAGACCAGCTCGCGAAGCGCGTCGTTGCACAGGACGACGCGCTGGCCGCGCTCGCGGAAAGCCTGCGTACCGCGAAGGCGGGCCTGAAGAACGAGCACGCGCCACTCGGCGTATTCCAGCTCGCCGGGCCGTCCGGCGTCGGCAAGACCGAGACGGCACTCGCGCTCGCGGACCTGCTCTTCGGTGGCCAGGCCGCGCTCACGACGATCAACATGTCGGAGTATCAGGAATCGCACACGGTTTCGCAGCTCAAGGGCTCGCCACCGGGCTATGTCGGTTACGGCCGGGGCGGGATCCTGACCGAGGCGGTGCGCCAGCGTCCGTACAGCGTCGTGCTGCTCGATGAGGTCGAGAAGGCGCACCGGGACGTGCTGGACATGTTCTACCAGGTGTTCGATCGCGGCACGATGCGCGATGGGGAAGGACGTGAGATCGACTTCCGCAACTGCGTGATCCTGATGACGTCCAATCTCGGCAGCGCCCGGATTGACGAAGTCACGACCGACAGTCCGGATGCCGCGCAGGCGGCGCTGCTCGACGCCATCCACCCGGACCTCGTCGCGCACTTCCAGCCCGCCCTGCTCGCGCGGTTCCAGACCCTGGTGTACCGGCCGCTCGAGGTAGCGGCGCTTGCCGCCATCGTGCGCCTGAAGCTCGCGAAGGTCGCCGAACGCCTGCTTCGGCAGCACGCGGTCGAGCTGCTGTGCGACGAATCACTCGTCGGGGCCATGGCCGGGCTGTGTCTTGCCCGCGAATCCGGCGCGCGCAATGTGGATGCGTTCCTGAACCAGCGCATCCTGCCGGCGGTTTCCCGCGAACTGCTCACGCGCATGGCAGGCGGAACCCCGCCCGCGAGGATCGTTCTGTCCAGTTCGTCCGAAGGCAACCTGACGATCGACTTCGTCGATCATGGGCTGCCCGCTGAGGCAAGCTCCGCTGCGCCGGTCGCCTGAGGAAGACGGGAGATGGGGCTGCGGACGTTATCCGCTGAATTCCCGGCTGTTCCTATCTCCGAACACGAAGAAATAAAGATTCGCCTTGGCGAGCAAATCGAGGCGAACTTGTCCTATTTCCACTGCTCCACCTCTGCCACGAGCAGTCCACTCCGACGAGGTTCGCGGTCTCCCGCGCGACTGCTTGCCGGTCACCAACGCTTAATAGCCGGTTGCAAGAAACCTCTCGAATGGTTTGACTTGCCACGCGTTGGAACCCAACTCCGCAGCGAACGCTTGTAGCGCAGCCGAACACCATCGAGACAATATTCTCCTGGTCTTTACCGCAATAAACCTCCCCACTCTCCCATCATCCAACGCCAACGCCCAACCTGCTCGCGCCACCTGTTCCGCCAAATCCATCAACCAGCATCAACCTTTCTTATCCTGCCAGAACGGCGAAACCTTATTACGACCGGTCGCCTTGGCGTTATACAGCGCCTCGTCAGCGGCCTTGATCACCGCGGTTACGTCGCTATCCTGTTCCGGCGCCCAGCTCGCCGCACCGATGCTGGCCGTCACGCGTCCGTACTCGCTGCCGGCGTGCTCGATGGCGAGTTCGCTGATCGCCGCGCGGATCTGCTCCGCGATCAGCGCCGCGCCCGCGGGCGGCGTATCGGGCAGCACCACGACGAATTCCTCCCCGCCATAGCGTGCCGCACTGTCCGCGGGTCGTCGGATATTGTTGCCGATGCACCGCGCGACGGCGGCCAGCGCGTCGTCGCCCGCCTGGTGCCCGTAGGTGTCGTTGTAAGCCTTGAAGCGGTCGATGTCGACGAACAGCAGCGAAAACATGCTGTGTGTACGGCGCGCCCGCCGCCACTCCTGATCGAGAATCTCGCCCAGCGTGCGGCGGTTGTTCAGTCCGGTGAGGCCGTCGGTTCTCGCGAGCAGTTCGAGTTCCGATTCAGCGCGCATCCGGCGGCGCAGTTGCGCGCCAAGCAGAAACGCGAGCGCGACGAACGCCAGCGCGAAGGCGATCATCAGCGAGCCGATGGTGGTTGCGCGCCGCCGCCAGCCCGCATAAATGTCCTGCTCGGCCTCTGCCACCATGATGATCAGCGGCAGGTCGGGGAAATTCCTGAAGTAGTACAGGCGGCGCACGCCGTCGATCGACGCGGTTTCGGAAAAACTGCCTTCCGCCGCGGTGCGGAAGCGCCGGAAGGTGGCCGCCTTGCCGATGTCGCGCCCGATCGTGCGCACGTCGTACGGCTGTCGCATGATCATGATGCCGTTGCGACCGATCAGGGACACGGCGCCATGCGGCCCGAGCGACAGCCCGGCAAACAGCGTATGGAAATACTCGAGGTTCATCGCGATCAGCACGATTCCCGCGAACGAGCCGTCGGGATGTGAAAGCCGCCGGCTCAGCGCAATGCTCGGCGAGCCGTTGCGCAGCCGCGAGCTAAACGGATCGCTGATATAGAGACCCGCGTTCGGGCTGTCACGCTGGACGATGAAATACTTCCGGTCCGAGAAATTACCCTGGCGCGGCACATCGCCGGCGGAGTCGACGACGATGTTGCCGGACGCGTCCAGCACCAGCATCGAGCCCAGGTATTTCGCGGTCGCGGCGCGGTCGAACAACACTTGTCTGCGCAGGCGCGGCGGCAGTGCCAGCACCGCCGGATCGCGCATGCCGTCGACGACCGCCTGCAGCGACAACGCGCACAGTTCGAAATTCCGCTCGATATCGCGCTGGGCGATGAGCGCGAGGTTTCGCGACGTGTCACGGGCGCGGTCCATCGCATCGAGGCGCGCGTCGTACAGCACCGTCGCGCACAGCGAGATCATGACCAGCGTAATGAAGATGCCGCCCGCGATAATCGCATGCGGCGCCAGATGGCCGCGCCAGAGTCGGTTGCCCAGGCCCACACTTCCCCCGTTGTTGCTTGTTACGGTCCGCACCATGCCTTGAGATAGCCAGGAAATCCGGTTATGCGGATCTCAGCTTGCTGGAGATCCGGGCATCGTAAAACGCCGGAGATTCTACCGGTTCAGCCATGCATTGTGGCCAATTCCGCCATTTGTTTTTCCAGCATTCAATCGCCTTGCAGCGAATGGCGGGCTTAAGGGTATTCCGTACCGCCTTGAAAGAAATGTTATGCGTTTTCCCTATTGGTTTTTACATGAATTGTCTTACCATAAGAAAAACAACAAGCCGGTGCGGAGTCGTCGTGGCTGGATCCGCCATTGACAATGCAGCGAGGCATGCGGTCTTTTATAGCGGTTACCGAGGGATGCAACCTGCAAGGACCTTCAACCCATGACAAACCAGGAGGCTAAATCTATGTCGCAGGGTTTCCCCCGATCCGACAACCGCCCTTTTCTCTTTTAACACCACAGCCATATCGCTATTTACCGAAAGTAATCGGTAATTTCGATGCGGAAATGATATTCGGTGCCGGGTTGGTTATTCATTCATTGGGTCCACCCTTCGCCACTTTGTTACGGGAGCCAAAAATGCAAACCTTTCTGAAGGCATTCGTTCGCGACGAGCGTGGTGTCAGCGCCATGGAATACGCGGTTCTGGCCGGCATCGTCGTGATCGCATTGGGTGCGATGGCCGTGGGCTTCAACACCAACATCGGCGCGATGTTCACCAACCTCTTCACGCAAGTCACGACCTCGCAGAACAAAGCGTGATGTTGCGCGGCCGGGAGGTTCGATACGGCCGTTTATCGAACCTCCTTTATCGAACGTTCCACGGAGCGCGCTGATTGTGTCGCTACTCTCTGCCATCATCCGCGTCACCGTACTTTGCGCGCTGCTGCGGCTCGCCATTTTCGACGTGCGTTGGCGGCGATTGCCAACCAGGGCGACCCTCCTGATCGCCGCGCTGTTTTTCATCGACGCTCTCGTCATCCGCCTGCCCATTCACGACGTGCTTGCGCATCTGCTGCTGGCGCTTGCCGTTCTGGTGATCTGCGCGGCCTTGTTCGCCGCAAAAATGCTGGGCGGGGGCGATGCAAAACTGGCCTGCGCCGTTTTCCTGTGGACGGGCCCCAGTCTCGCCTTGCCTGCCCTCGCCATCGTCTCGGTGATCGGACTGGGCGTTTCCCTCGTCAGTCTCGCCACACGTCACATGGCTGCCGAACAGCGCTTTCCCCCGCTGCGTGCCCTCGCGATGTTTTCTGGCACGCGCGGCGTGCCCTACGGTGTCGCGCTGGCGCTCGGCGGCGGGTCGGTCATCGCGTTGCCTTTGCTTGCGATGCGGTAGGACAGCGCCCTCATGTCCAACGTCATCAAAATCGGTTTGCTGGTCCTCGGCGCCATTCTGATCGCCCTGATCGTCCGGGCCGTGGTCGCCGGCTTGTCGCGTCCGTCCGCGCCCGAGGCCAGCACCGAAAAAGTTCGTATCAGCGCGGCGGATCTTCCGCAGGGTCTGCTTCTGCGCGACGAGGACATGATCTGGAAGCCGATACCCGTCGCCGATGTTCCGCTGAATGCGATCGTCCAGGGCGCATCCGGCGCGGTCGAACTGAAGGGCGCGCTTTTGCGTCACGGTATAGCGAGCGGCGCGCTGATCGTCGCCGACGACGTCATCCTGCCGGGCGCCCCCGGCTTTCTCGCCGCCACGCTCAAACCGGAAATGCGCGCGGTGTCGGTCGCCGTCGACGATGTCTCCGGTAACGCCGGACTGATCCAGCCAGGCGATTACGTCGACCTGCTGCTCACGCAGCAGATGGACCGTCGAACCGACTCGCCCGAACTCGCGGTGTCGAGCGAAACCGTCGTCGAGCGCGTTCGGGTGCTCGCGGTGGGTTCGGAGATACAGCGTCCGAAGAACGGCGAGGCCGCCGACGCCACCAATCGCGCCCGCACTGTCACGCTGGAAGTCACGCCGCGCATGGGCGAAGTCGTTGCCGTCGCCGCGCGCCTCGGCAGTCTGTCGCTTGCCTTGCGCAGCTTCGCGACCGTGACCCGCAATCCCGCCGCGTCGGCGTCGGCCGACTCGCCACCGCCGCCCGTCTGGGCCGGCGACATTTCACGCGCCGTGCGCGATCTGCCGCGAGCGCACGCCCCGCAAGGCACCAGCACCAGTGCGAGCACGAGTTCCGGACCGGCTGCGCCGCCCACCGTGACGATATACCGAGGTTCCGAGAGGAGCGACGCGCTATCGAGCGTCGCCCAGTCAAGCGGTAGCGCAGGAAACAACGTACCGCCAGTGCCGTCTCTGCGCGCGCCGCTTTGACGCGCGCGGAGGGCCTAAACAGCGTCCAGTCGCGGGGATGGAACGCCATGACGAAGCAGTTCAGTCCGGGTCGCATCGGTTCGAAGCTCACGGCTTGCGCGGTGATTAGCTGGGCCACGGCGCTCGCGGTCCACGCGCAGGCGGCGCCGGCTCGCGCGGCGCTGCCCGGGCCTGACGCGCCGCTCGCGAGCGCGCCTGGCGGTTCAGCGGGAACCTTGGCCATCGACGCCGGCAAGGGCACCCTCGTGCGTCTGAACGAGAACGCGAGTTCGGTGTTCGTCGCCGATCCCACGATCGCTGACGTTCACGCGCCGTCGCCGAAAGCGGTCTTCGTGCTGGGCAAGAAGGCCGGCACGACGACGCTGTATGTGCTCGGCGCGGACAACCGGACCTTGCTTCAACAGACGGTGGTCGTCAGCCGCGACACGGATGCGCTCCGACGCGCCGTCGCGGCGCGCTTTCCGGCCATGCGCCTGCAACTGACAGCCGGTCCCGGCTCGCTGCTGGTGTCAGGCCAGGCGGCATCGGCTTCCGACGCCGACGCCGTGGTGCAGACCCTTACGCCCTATCTGGCCGACAAGGAAGTGCTCGTCAACCGCATCACGATCGACCGGCCGCTCCAGGTGCAGTTGCGGGTTCGCATCACGGAAGTGGATCGGAACGTCACGCAGCAGTTGGGGATCAATTGGGCGGCACTCGGCTCGGTGGTGGGAAATTTCACGGGCGGTATCTTCGGCGGCCGCCAGATCTTTAACCTGGCCCAGCCGATCGTCGGCCCGTCCGGTACGTCTTATCCGATCAATCTGCCTTCGAACAACGCCTACTCGATCTTTGGCCAGTTCAGGACTGGCAACGCCAACATCCAGGTACTCGTCGACGCACTGAATCAGGAAGGCTTGCTGACGGTTCTTGCCGAGCCCAATCTCGTGGCGATGTCGGGACAGACCGCCAGTTTCCTCGCCGGCGGCGAGTTTCCCATTCCGGTGGCGCAGATCAACGGCGCGGTCACCGTGGACTACAAGCAGTTCGGCGTCAAACTCGATTTCACGCCGACCGTCATGAACGAACGCCGCATCAGCCTGAAAGTGCGCCCCGAAGTCAGCCAGATCGACGCGACCGCGAGCGTCACCACCAATGGCATTACGGTGCCGGGGTTGAGCGTGCGCCGCGCCGACACCACCGTCGAACTCGCGAGCGGCCAAAGCTTCGCGATCGGCGGTTTATTGCAGACCAACACCACCGACATCATTTCGCAGGTGCCGGGCCTCGGATCGATTCCGATTCTGGGCAAGCTGTTCTCGTCGACCAATTACCAGAACAACAAGACCGAGCTCGTCATCATCGTGACGCCCTATCTGGTCGAGCCGACCGATCCCGCCCGGCTTCGCACGCCACTCGACGCGCTGATGTCGCCGAGCAGCGACATCGAGTACAGCTTCAGGCGCGAGTCCGGCGATGCGCCTGCCCCATCCGGACAACCGCGCCTCGTCGGCGCGGCCGGGTATGTCTACTGAGCGGAGCCGCCATGATTTCCGCACGCCTTCTTCGCTTTACCCGCCTTGTCGCGCTCACGCTTGCCTGCATTACGACGGCCGGCGTCGGTGGCTGCGTCAAGCCGCCGAGAACGATGCCCGACGCGTCGATCATCCCGTTCGACGGCCACCTCGCCTTGCCGCCCGATTGCGCCAGCCTGGCTCGCCCATCGGTGCTGACCGACGCCGGCTGGAGGCGTCCCGACATGGCATGGGGCTGCGCGACCTACACGAATCTCGCGGCGCAGCTCGCCCATCCTCGGGACATCGTCAAACCCGAATCGCTCGGACCCGCCGATGCCGCCGTGGCGGCGAGCGCGGTGCATCGCTATCAGACTGAACGCGTGACACCGCTCGACAAGACGACGACGCGCGATCCGCGTTGACGCGCGAGACATTCACCGAAGGCGACCATGAGCACAGACTTCAGTTTTCGGAAAAGCGCGACGGCGGCTCGGCTCGTCGACTTCATCGCGTTCGTCGCGGATCACGCCACGGAACAGGTGCTGAAAGACTATGTGCTCGAGCAGGCGATGCCGCATGCGCACGTGGCGATCGGCGACATTCACGACGCGATTGCCTATCTCTCGAAGATCGAACGCTCGCCTTTGTTTCTGCTGATCGACCTGCATGGCTCCGCGATGCCGCTCTCGGATCTGGCGCGGCTCGCCGAAGTGTGCGAACCGTCGGTGCAGGTCGTCGCGCTCGGTGAGCGCAACGACGTCGGGCTCTTTCGCAGTTTGCTCAAGCTCGGCGTGCGTGACTATCTCGTCAAGCCGCTGACCGTCGAACTGCTCAACCGGACCGTCAGTGCAACCGAGGGCAAGATCAATCCCGTCGTGCAGACTCGCGCCGGCAAGACGATCGCGTTCGTCGGCTCGCGGGGCGGCGTCGGCGTCACGACCATCGCCCTGAATCTCGCCCGCCATCTGGCCGAGGACACGCATCGCCGGGTCGCTTATGTCGACCTCAACGTGTATGGCGGCGCGGCCAACAGCATGCTGGGCTTGCAGAGCAACAACGGCCTGACCGACGTGTTGCAGAACGTGCATCGGCTCGATCCGCAGTATGTGGAAAGGACGCTCGTCGCGAAGGGAAGCCGCCTGTTCGTTCTCTCCTCCGAACTCGACTACGGCGCGCCGCGGCCGTTCCAGGCGGGAGCGCTCAAGCGCGTGCTCGAAGTGCTACGCGACAGTTTCCACTACGTCATGCTCGACGCGGGCAACCGGGCCGATCCGCTGGCGGGCGAAGCGTTCGACCACGCATCGCGCGCCTATCTGGTGGCGGACCGCTCGGTGCATTCCGCGCGCGAGACGCTGCGCCTGTTGCGCTACATCGAGGACCGCGACAACAATCCCGCGGCTTCGCTGCTGCTCAATAACCCCAACGCCGCGACCGCGGGCAAGGTGCAGCCCGTCGATTTCGCGGCGGCGGTGGGTCGCCCCGCGTTGCATGAAGTCCCGTTCGAAACCAGGGCGATCTCGCTGGCCGAGAACCTCGGCGAGGCGCCCGACGAAAAAACGGCCAACGGTTTCAATCAGGCGATCACGCGTATCGGCAGCGACCTCACCGGCCAGCACGTCGCCGTCGAGCGCACGTTCCTCCAGAAGCTCGGAATAAGGAAACGCTGATGTTCGGGCAAAAGCAGCCTCCTTCCCCAGACGTGGCCGCGCCGCGCGACAATCCGGCTGCGCCGGCCGCCGCGTCGCCTCCCGTCGCGGCCAGCGGTACGGTCACCGCTTTGCCGGGACGCGCCGCGTTACCGCAGGGCAACGAAGCCTTGGTCCGCTCGGAACTGTTCAAGACCATCCGCAGCGGCGTGTTCAATTCGATGAACGCGTCGGCCGCGGTCGGCAAGACTCGCGAGCAGATGAAGCCCGGCGTCGAACAGCTCGTGCTGGAGATCGCGGCGCACGAGCGGCTGAACGTCACGATTTCGGAGCAGATCCAGATCGTCAGCGAACTGCTGAACGACATGTTCGGCGTGGGTCCGATCGAGCCGCTGCTCGCGGACGACAGTGTGACCGACGTGCTCGTCAACGGTCCCGATCAGATCTACGTCGAGCGTCATGGCCGGCTCGAACTGACGCCGTACAAGTTTCGCGACAACGCGCACGTCGTCAGCGTCGCGCAGCGCATCGCGGCCGGCGTGGGCCGGCGGGTCGACGAAAGCAGTCCGATGGTGGATGCGCGTCTCGCCGACGGCAGCCGGGTCAACGTCATCCTGCCGCCGCTAGCGATTCACGGCGCCTGTATCGCGATCCGCAAGTTCTCGAAGCGCAACATCACGCTGCACCGGATGGCGCAGCAGGGCAACATGTCGGCGCAGATGAGCAACGTGCTCAAGCTCGCCAGCACGTGCCGCCTCAACGTCATCGTGTCGGGCGGCACCGGCTCCGGCAAGACCACCTTGCTGAATGCGCTATCCCATTTCATCGGCAATGGCGAACGCGTCATCACGATCGAAGATGCGGCCGAACTTCAGCTTCAGCAGCCGCATGTCGTCAGCCTCGAAACGCGCCCTGAAAACGCCGAGGGTCTCGGCGGCGTCGCCCAGCGCGATCTGGTGCGCAACGCGCTGCGGATGCGGCCGGACCGCATCATCCTCGGCGAAACGCGCGGTCCCGAGGCGTTCGACGTGCTGCAGGCGATGAACACCGGCCACGACGGCTCGATGACGACGATTCACGCGAACACGCCGCGCGACGCGATCACCCGGCTGGAGAGCATGGTCATGATGGCGAACGCCAATCTGCCGCTGATGTCGATTCGCCGGCAAATCGCGAGCGCGGTTCATCTGTTCGTGCAGATCGAGCGGATGCGCGACGGCGTGCGGCGCGTGACGCGCATCACCGAACTCGTCGGCATGGAAGGCGACGTCATCATCACCCAGGATCTCTTCACCTTCCGCTACGACGCGAGCGCTTATAACGAAGAGGTCAAGGGCGTCTTCGAAACGGCCGCGCTCAGACCCGCGTTTTCCGAGCGCGCCGCCTATTACGGTGTGGAAGAAGCACTGCTGGAGGCCATGCGCCCATGACGACGATCGACCTCGTCACGCTCGCCTCGTTCGCTTGCGCGCTGGTGCTTGGACTGATGGCGCTGACCGCGCAGGATCTGCGAAGCAAGCAGCCCGGCGCCAGGATCAGATCGCGCATGCTGCGGTCTTTCTCGATCGAGGACGGCGCACCCGCGCCCGCTCAAAGCGGTGTCGACGCGAACCTCTTCAAGCTGAACCGGCACGGCAACGCGATCAGCCGCTGGCTCAGGCCGAGGATCGCCCGCCTGAGAACGGTGGCCGGCGCGAACGGTCTTCGCGTCGTGATCGGCGCGGCGATCGCGGGCGCACTCCTTGCGCTCGCCATGACGCGTTTCATGCCGCTTCCCGGCTTGGTCAAAGTGCTTCTGCTGCCGGCGCTCCCTCTCTTTGCCGCGGTGCAAGCCTATCGTTTCCTCGTCGCCCGCTTCCGGCGACGCTTCCTCAATGGCTTCCCGGACCTGCTCGACATGATCGTGCGCGCGGTGCGCGCGGGCGTACCCGTCACCCACGTCATCCGCGCGGCCGCCGACGAATGTCCCGAGCCGCTGCGTCATGAATTCCGCTTGATGGGCGACGCGTTGCAGCTTGGAATCGATCTCGAGGAAGTGCTGGCCGTGGCAATGCGCCGGATCGAAGTCACCGATTTCTCTTTCTTTTGCGTATGCCTGCTGCTGCAGCGTGAAACCGGCGGCCAACTCGGGGAAACGCTCGAAAACCTGGCCGCCATTGTTCGCACGCGCGGCGAGGTCCGTCTGAAAACGAAGGCGCTGACCGCGGAAGCGCGCATCACGACGAGGATTCTGGCCGCCATTCCGGTGGTCATCATGCTTGCCTTGTACGGTCTGAATCGCTCTTACGTCATGGTGCTGTTCGACAGACCCGCCGGGCAGAAGCTGCTGACGTTCGCGTCGATCTCGGTGGTGCTCGGCATCGCGGTGATCAACAGGATGTCCAAACTCAATACCTCCCGATGAGCGACGCCAGCATAGAGACACTGCTCGACCTTCTGATGCTCGTGGCGTTGTTCGGCACGCTCGCGTTATGGTGGGCCGCCAAGCGCGGCGGCAGGCGCGGCAGGATCGCCGAACGGGTGCGCGAGGCGGCTCTCAGCCTGCGCCCGCACAGTTCGCCCGCCGGCATGGATGACGACGGTGCCGGTCTGCGCGCGCGTCTGCTGCGGCGCCTCGCGACGCTGGGGGACCGGCTGCCGCTGTTCGACGCGAAGTATCGCGCGGAACTCGGGCGGCAGATGGTGCGCGGCGGTTACCGCGGCAAACATGCGGTGCCCATTCTGGTCGCGATCAAGTTCCTGTTCGGCATTGTGTGTGCGACGCTCGCGGTCATGCTGGGCTCGCACATCGCGTTCGTCGGCCGCTATCCTGCCGCTCGCGGCATTCTGATGGTGTTCGTGTTCATCGTCGGGATGATCGTTCCGGAATACGTGCTCGCGTTGCGCGCGCAGCGGCGCCGCCTCGCCATGGCGGCCTGCTTGCCCGACGCGCTCGACCTGCTGGTCATCTGCACGAACGCGGGGAACAGTTTGGCGGTGAGCATTCGCCGGGTCGCGGACGAACTCGCTTCCATCTGCCCGCCGCTTTCGGACGAGTTTTCGCTGACCGCCGACGAGCTGAAACTATCCGGCGACAGCACGCGTGCGCTGAATGGGCTCGCGCAGCGGATCGACCTGCCCGCCATTCGCGCGCTGATTTCCACGCTCACGCAATCCATGCGCTATGGCACGCCGATCACGCAGGCGCTGCGAACCTTGTCGCGCACCGAGCGGCTGGCTCATATCGTTTCGCTGGAGGAAAAAGCCGCCAAGCTCGCCCCGAAAATGGTGCTGCCGATGATGCTGTTCATTCTGCCGGCGGTCGTCGTCATCGCAGCCGGCCCGGCAATCATTCAAATTCTCGAATTCTTCGCCAAACAATGAAAACCGTCGAATTGCGAATTTCCGTTCGTGCCCCTCGTGCCCTTCCTGGCCTGCGTGCCGTTCCGACGCATGGCTTCGCGATGCCGCGCTTTGCGCGGCGCGTTGGCCTTGTTGGCCTCGCTTGCTGCTGCGCCGCCGCGCTGCTCGCGGCAGGCGCTTGCACGACGACGTATCGTGTCTCGGAAGCGCACACGCTGCCCCGCAATACGATGCCCGACAGGATGAGCGAGCTTCGCATCGCCGAGACGGCGCTCGACTCGGGCAACGTGGAACTCGCCACGACGCTCTACGAAAAGGTCGTGGCCGCCGATCCTCGCTCGGTTGCGGGTCTGACGGGCCTGGGCGACACGCTTTACGCGGTCGGCGACTTCACGCGCGCGGCGGTCCACTACGAGCGGGCCAGGCAGGTCGACGCCAACGCGATTGCGCCGATGATCGGCATCGCGCGCGTGGCGATTCATCAGCGGCGCTTCGACGATGCGATCTCCCTCTATCGCCAGGTGCTGGCGCTGACCCCCGATGCACCGCTCGCGTCCGCGGGCCTCGGCGCGGCGCTTGATCTGAAGGGCGATCACGTCGCGGCGCAGGCCGTGCTGAGGCAGGCGCTCAAGGCCAATCCCGGCGATCCGGGCCTGAGCATCAACCTCGGATTGTCGCTGACGCTCAACGGCAATCCACGCGACGGCGCGAACGTGTTGCTCGACGTGACGCGCTATCCCGGTGCGCCGCCCCAGGCGCGCCAGGATCTCGCGCTCGCCTACGGCCTGCTTGGCAATTCGGAAGCGGCGGCGGCGATCCTCGGACAGGATCTGCCGAAGGCCTCCGTGCAGGACAACCTTCGCTTCTATGAAATTCAACGCAACCGGATGACGCCGCCTGCGTCGATGCTGCCGGCGTCGAAGAGATCGGCCGCGACCTCGGGCGACACCACGTCAGGCACGACGCCCGCCATCACTGCCCGATGAAAACCGCAATGCCGATGCCTCACGCCAACCGTGCAAGCTGTGGACCACGCGCGAGCCGGGGATCGGCGGCGATCGAGTTCGCGATTCTGCTGCCGTTTCTGATCATGATTCTGGTGGGGATCATCGACGTCAATCTGATCTTCTATAACGACGCGATCCTGACGAACGCGGCTCGCGCGGGCGCGAGAGCCGGCACGGTGCTCCAGGTGCCGCCGCTGACCACCACGCAGATCGCGGCCATCACGACCACCTACGCGCAGAACAACCTCGTCACCGGCGGAGCCGCGACTGCGCCGACCGTGACGGTGACGCAGTCGAACGGCACGACCCCCGGCGGCTCGCTCCAGGTCGCGGTTTCATACACGTACCAGGGGCTGCTGCTCGGCTCGGCGTTTAGCGCGTTGGCCAGCCCCGTCGTTCTGAACGCCACCGCCGTCATGATTTACGAGTAGACCATGACGGCGCCCATGCTTGCCGAGCGCGAGGAACTCCGCCTGAAACACGACGTGGTCAACACGCGTTTGACCGGCACGCATGCACGCTATCGACGCCAGCGCGGGACGATGAGCTTCGTCTTCGTTTCCTTCGTGCTGATGGCGCTGGCGTTCTCGGCATTCTCGGTGGATATCGGCCGCTACTATCTCGCCTCCAGTGAGTTGCAGACCGCGGCGGATGCCGCCGCCATCGCGGGCGCGCGTTCGTTGTTTACCGGGAACCTGAATTCGACCGCCAACTGGAGCGCCGCGAACGCGAGCGCTGCAAGCGCCGTTCAGCTCAATGCCTCGGGGGGATCGACCTTGACAGCCGCGACGGTGCAAAGCGGTTTCTGGAATTTGACGGGCTCTCCGGCCAGTATGCAATCGGCGGCAATCACGCCCGGCGCCTACGATAGCCCCGGCGTGCAAGTCACTGTTTCGCGCGCGACAGGATTGAACGGCGGCTCACTGGTCTTTCTGTTCGCGCCGCTTTTCGGCGTGAACGACACCCCCGTGACGGCGACCGCGGTGGCCGTGGTATCCGCACCGGGTTTTGTCGCCACCGGCGCGTTGTACCCGGTGGCCCTCGCCAAATGTATTTTCGACCAGTACTGGAATACGCAGACCGGATCGCCGAAGATCGACCCGTCGACCGGGCAGGCCTATACGTTTCAGATCACCAACGGCACGTCCTACGGAGGTTGCCTTCCTGGGCAATGGACCTCGTTCCAGACCAACGCGAACGACGTGCCGACGGTGCGTGGATTCATGGCCAACGGGAACCCCGCGCAATTGAGCATCGGTGCGTCCATCTGGATTCAGCCCGGCGTCAAGACGACGATTTACAGTTCGGTGCTGCCCAACATCGACGTGCTGCTTCCGGTCGTTCAGCAAGTGGCGACGTCGAACGCCACGATCCTCGGCTTCGCCGCTTTTCATATCGATTCCGCGGTCAGCGCGGGCGGCAACAACTACATTCAGGGTCATCTCATCACGAGGGTCAACGTGTCTTCCGGCTCGCCACAAAACAGTCTCTACGGGGCGTATGTCGCGCCGCGTCTCGCGCGATGACGCAAGCTCTTTCCAACCGCCCCGCTCTGACCCGCGCGCAACTCGCGGTCGAGGTCGGCGTGCGAATTCTGACCGTACCGCTGCTCGGCCTATTCGTCGCCATGACCGTTCACCAATACGTGATGGACACGTCGAGGGTCACGCTGCTGGTGTTCGCCTTCGCGGAGGTGTTGACGGTCGGCCTCGCCGTGTTTGCCCGCGTGCCGCGCGAGCGGGATTGGAGGCCGCTCAGTCTCGGCGCGACCCTGTGCGCGACGTTTTACTTTCTCGCCTTTCAGATAACGCCTGGCATCAGACTGGTTCCTGAAGCGCTGGCCGCCGCCTTGCAGGTGGTGGGCGTTCTCGTTCAGATCTATGCGAAGTGGTCGCTACGACGTTCGTTTGGTCTTTTGCCCGCCAATCGGGGCGTCATTATCAATGGACCGTATCGCCTCGTTCGCCATCCGATGTATCTGGGGTATCTGATCACGGACATCGGCTTTCTTGCCGCGAACTTCGGCGTTCGCAATCTTCTCGTCGTTATCGCGCAATGGACGCTTCAAGTCGTGAGGATCGTGAAGGAAGAGCAATTGCTTTCTAACGACATCACGTATCGCGAGTACATGGGGCGCGTGCGCTACCGGCTCGTTCACGGCTTGTTCTGAATGGCTTGTACATTGGATCGATCGCCCGTGTCGTCGTGACACGGGCGATCGCATGCCCGCAGCGCAAGCTGTCATGCGCGTCTTGCGACATCCGAAGCGCGTGCTGGGCGCGCAAGATGCGTCGGGGTGACGGCACAGTAGGCGGGGTTGGCTTGCGCGCCTGGCGTGACTGCACAGTAGGCGGGCTTCGCTTCCGCGCCTGGCGTGATCGCACAGTAAGCAGGCTTCGCTTCCGCACCCGGCGTGACCGCGCAGTAAGCAGGCTTTGCTTCCGCGCCTGGCGTGATCGCGCAGTACGCAGGCTTCGCTTCTGCGCCTGGCGTGATTGCGCAGTACGCAGGTTTCGCTTCCGCGCCTGGCGTGACCGCACAATACGCAGGTTTGGCTTCTGCGCCAGGCGTGATTGCGCAGTACGCAGGTTTGGCCTCCGCACCAGGCGTGATTGCGCAGTACGCAGGTTTGGCTTCCGCACTAGGCGTGACCGCACAGTACGCAGGTTTGGCTTCCGCACCCGGCGTGATTGCGCAGTACGCAGGTTTGGCTTCCGCACTAGGCGTGACCGCACAGTACGCAGGTTTGGCTTCTGCGCTAGGCGTGACCGCACAGTACGCAGGTTTGGCTTCTGCACCCGGCGTGACTGCACAGTAGGCAGGCTTCGCTTCTGCGCCTGGCGTGACCGCACAGTAAGCAGGTTTGGCTTCCGCCCCCGGCGTGACCGCACAGTAAGCAGGCTTCGCTTCCGCCCCCGGCGTGACCGCACAATAAGCAGGCGCTTGCACCGCCAGCGCCGTGCCGAACTCGCGCGCCATCAGTTCGCTCGTCGCCCCCGCCAGTTCCAGCAGATGCGCTTCATCCTCCGCGCCATCGATGCCCACATAAGGATTGTGGTGCAGCACATAGCCAAACAGACGCTCGCAATCGGCGGCATAGCGCCGCGTGTCGAGAATGTGCGCGTGCCAGAACTGATCCACCTCCTCGCCCGGCACGACCGCGACGCTCGGGTATTTCGCCGACAGCTTCAGAAATTGCCGATAGCCCTGCTCGGCTCGCATCAGCGTCGCGAGCGTCCAGCCGCTCTCCTTCCGGTGCAGCAGCTTTGCCTTCATCTGGTCAAACTGGAGTTCGTCGATGGCCTGCCAGGTCCCCTCTACATCTCTTTCTTGTTGCATGGTGATGCTCCTTTCACATGTGATGGGCGCGCCCGAGGTGTCAGCCTCACGCACGCACGACTTGCGGGCTCTGCTCTTCGGCAAGACCGCGCTCCGGCCGGCGACGCAGAAACGACGTCATGTCGCCGGCAGGAAGAGGTTGGCTGTAGAAGTACCCCTGGACTTCATCGCAGCCTTCATTACGCAGAAAATCGATGTGCGCCTGAGTTTCGGCGCCTTCGGCGACCACCTCCAGGCCGAGGCTGTGACCGAGCGCAATGACGGCGCTGGCGATCTGCGCGTCGCTCTCACTGTCGGGCACGTCGCGAATGAACGAACGATCGATCTTGATCAGGTCGATCGGGAAGTGGTTCAGATACGCGAGCGACGAATAGCCGGTGCCGAAATCGTCGATCGACAGACGCACGCCGGTCCGCTTCAAGCTCGCGAGCCACGCGGCCGCCTGTTCGGGATGGCGCATGACCATGCTCTCGGTCAGTTCCAGTTCCAGCATGTCGCCGGGCAACTGCGCCTGCGCGAGCGCGTCGACGATGTCGTGGTGCAGATGCGGGTCGGCGAATTGCCGCGCCGACAGATTGACGGACACGCGCAGCGGTCCCAGCCCACGATCGAGCCATTCGGCGTTCTGCCGGCACGCCTCGCGCAGCACCCACGCGCCGATCTGCACGATCGCCCCGGTTTCCTCGGCTAGCGGAATGAAATCCAATGGCATCACCAGTCCGAGTGTCGGGTGACGCCAGCGGATCAGCGCCTCGACCCCGGTACAGCGATCCGATTGCAGCGACACGCGCGGCTGGTAGTACAGAACGAACTCGTCGTTGTCGACCGCGTGCCGCAAATGCGACTCCATGTCGATGCGACGCTGCAAGGTCGCGCTCATCTCACTGACGTAGAGCTGATACGTGTTCTTGCCCCGTTGCTTGGCGCCGTACATGGCGATATCGGCATGCTTGAGCAAGGTCTGGGCATCGTCGCCGTCGCCGGGGAAAGAACTGATGCCGATACTGGCGGTAACCTGCATTTGCCTTCCGCTCACGACGAACGGTTCGGAAAGCGCGCCCTGGATCGCCTCGACCGACCACTTCACGTCGTCCTGCGCGTCCCCTTGCCCCGCGACGAGCACGATGAATTCGTCGCCGCCCAGACGGGCGATCATTCCGGTCTGCGCGACCTGCTGGCGCAGCCGGTCGGCCACCGCGCGCAGCAACTGGTCGCCGGCGTTGTGCCCGAGCGAGTCGTTGACGTCCTTGAACTGATCCAGATCGATGAACAGAACATGGAGCGCGGTGTTCTCGATGTGCGCGGTCAGGAGCGCTTCTTCCAGCCGGTCCCTGAACATCAGCCGATTCGGCAGACCGGTCAGCGCATCGTGATTCGCGATGAAGCGCAGATTCTCCTCGGCTTGCCGCCGCAACAGAAAGTGACTCGCCTGGATCGCGATGGAGCGCGCCATCGCCAGCGCCTGGGGCTCTGTCTGACGCCTGTCCCGTGCGTAGAATTCCGCCATGCCGAGCGTCGTGGAACCGGCACGCAGCGGAAAGGCGAACACCGTGGTAATGCCCGCCGCGCTGAGCCATTCGGCGTGCGCGAGCCGTGCCACGGCGCTCTTTCCGGCGCTCCAGCAAGGCTCCGGGGAAACCTCCGCGGCCGCCGCCGATGCGCTGTTCGAGCGCGACAGCAACCAGGCCTCGAGTTCGGGTACCCGCGCGCGGTAAATGGCGTAAAGCGATTGCCGCTGACCGGGTTCCGTGGGCCAGAACGCGCCCGCGTCCCAACCCATGCCGTCCGCCAGCACGTCCACCAGTTGCCGGAAAACATCGAACTCGCTCGTCGCGGTCGCGAGTTGCAGCGTGATCGCATGCTCCTGCTGCTGCGCGCGCTCCGCCGACTTGCGCTGCGTGATTTCCAGCGCGGTGCCGCGCAGCGCTCGCTGCTCCGGCGGTCCATATGCGTGGCCGATCAGATGCAGCCAGCCTCTTCGACCGCGCGCGGACCGGTAACGGCATTCGAACTGGAACGGCGTGCCCGCGCGAAGCGTTCTCTTGCCGTGCGCCACCAACGCCGCGCGATCCTCCCGTTCGATCACGTTCATCAGCGCCGCCAGCGGCAGCGTGCCGCTGCGCGCGCCGATGAGGCGGGCCATCTCGTTCGACAGGCGGACCGTCTCACCATCGGAACTGATGCGCCAGTCACCCAGGTGCGCAATGCGCTGCGCCTCGGCACGCGCGATTTCGCTGTCCCGCAGCGTATGCGTGATCCGTTCGGCCAATTTGACGGCGCGCACGC
This sequence comes from Paraburkholderia sp. DD10, assembly GCF_049177125.1. NCBI lineage: Bacteria > Pseudomonadati > Pseudomonadota > Betaproteobacteria > Burkholderiales > Burkholderiaceae > Paraburkholderia > Paraburkholderia sp. DD10. Next base: position 1,580,707 of record NZ_CP185392.1, read on the forward strand.
GCGAACTCGACAGCGCATACCCCAGCCCGCCCAGCAACACACTGATGACCACGCCGGCGACCGTCGCGAACATCGGCAGACGGCGTTGCGAGCCGCTCAGCGTTGCCGGATCGGCGGCGAACTCGATCAGCCAGCGCCGGCCGCCGAACGGTTGCACGAGACTTCTCGTGAAGTGCCGCGCGTCGTGCGCCGACGTGCCGAATTCATCGCCGGACGACAACGACGGGTGCGCCGCGGACACGCCCGCACCGGATGTCGGGTTACGCCTGACCGCGTCGCGCGCCATGTCGCCGATGCCCGCGACGCTGTCGAACAGCATCGTGGAGGGCGACGGCGGCACCGCCGGCGTATCGAACGCGCCGGCGTCGTAGATGCGAAAGCGGATCACGCGCAGTGTTTCCTCGCTGAGCAGACCCGCCATCAGGTCCTTGACACGGATGCCCGCGCCGACCGAGCCGATATACGCGCGACGCCGCGCACCCACGGCATCGTGCGGCATGCCCTTGCGGTAGACCGGCAGGCGCAATGCGATGCCGATATGCGGATTGTTGCCCTCGGCGAGAATCAGGCGCCCGCTGCTGACCGGTTGCCCTGTGTCGCGCGATCGTTCGAGCGCAGCCAGTCGCCGGGACGGCACACCGAGATCGATGCCGAGCGACGGCACATTCGGTTCCAGCGGTTCGACATAGGACAGCACGAAATAAGCGGGACGCGCGCCGGGCGGTCGAATCGCGAAGTCGATGCCGGCTTTTTGCAGAACCGGGTCGCTGCGCTGCGTGGCGACGAACTGCTCCACGTCCGCGCCGCGGATATACGGCGCATAGTTCAGCGTCTGAAAACCGGGGTAACGCTCCGGCAGGTTCAGGCCGTTCACGAAGTCGCGAAACTCGCTGCGCGATACATCGTCGCCCGCACTGAACAGCGCCTGCATCGTCACCAGTACGTCGGAATACAGCCGGATACGCGTGTCGATACGCTGTTCGACATCGCGGGTGTCGTTGTCGAAACGAAGTCTCGCCTCGCTCTGGATCAGGTCCGCGCTGACCGTATGCACCACGGCCGTTACCGCGAGCCCTAGCAGCAGCATGGCGACGGCCAGGCCGATTGCGTAACCACGATGAGCCGGGCGTAGCAATCGCCCCCACGTCTCGCGCACATCCGCCCCCCGGAGTAACCCGCACACACGACACGAACCCGTCCGACAGGCTCGCCGCTATTGATTCATTACCGCCCGGTCAATTAACGCACGCCAATCGTGCAGTTGGCATTGAATAGCGCAAGCGCGCCCGTTATTGCGGATTAAAACAATGCTGGTCTAATTCGGCCATATTGGTAAATTCGACCGAATAGCTTGGAAAGCTCACTTGAGTCATTCCGGTTCAAGTCTACGTAGCTTAGACGAAAGCCGTTTTTTGGCTAGTTATCACGAACCCTTATTCATATATCACGCGAAAAATACCTCATCCATTTCGGCATCGCCCCGATCAAGCAGCGGTAATACATTCCGATATCGCGCTAAAACGAATGTCGCAGGCCGAGCGATACGATCATCTGGGTATTGCTGCTCGAAGGAGACAGCAAAAACATTTCGGCCGTCACACCGGAACTGGCACGCAAATAGACGGCGTTGAGATACACGTCGGTGCGAGTGGACAGGAAATAATCCGCGCCGAGCCCGATCTGATTCCAATGGTCGTTATCGAGCTTCGAATACGCATAACTGGCGGCCACGAAAAAGGCGGGGCTGACCTTGTACTGGGTGTTGCCTTCCGCGGTGCGCAGGACGCTGGATCGACCGTTGTTCTGGAAGTCCACCAGCGTGAACACGCCTTGCATCAGCACGGGGCCGAGCTGATAGCCCGCCGCCGCGCCCGCCACGACGAGTTTGTCGAAGACCACCGGCCTCGCCAGGGTGCCCAATGCCCCCGAGCCGGATAAGGGCGTGCCGAGTACCGGCGTGCCGATGCCAAAGACCGCCTGGTAATTGCGAATGGCGGTGTAGGCGGCCGCGAGGCGCAGCGGGCCTTGCGTGTACCCGGCGCCGAAACCCATCGCGCTGTTGCGCGCGAAGTCCCCCGCCTGGCCGCCGAACGCATACAGCGCGCCGAATTGCAGGCCGGCCAGGGTCGGCGTCACGTACTTGACCGAATTGTTGATGCGCTCGCCGCCCAGCCTGTCGTAATCGCCGAGATGGAACGCAAAAACGCTGGGAATCGTCGAGCCGGCGGAAAACGACGACAGGTTCGTCGTCATGAAATCGTACTGACGGCCCAGCGAAATCGTGCCCAGCCGGTCGCTGGCGAGACCGACGAACGCTTGCCGGCCGAATTCCAGTCCGCCCTGACCCAGCGTGCCGTTGTTGATGCCGAAACCGTTTTCGAGCCGGAAGATCGCGCGGTATCCGCCGCCGAGGTCCTCCGTGCCGCGAAAACCCCAGCGGTCATTGCGACCGACGCCGCTGAACTGCGCCCACGCGTGGCCGCCCCGAACGTTGGTCGTATAGGTGAGCGCGTCGTCCACGATGCCATAAAGCTGCACGCTGCTTTGCGCACGAACTTCATTGGCGGATAAAGCCAAACCCGCCAGCATCGCGCCTATCACCGAATACGACGTGAATTGCCTGATTCGGTGCCGCCCGATATCGGGGTCCACAAAATACTGTGTGAGTTCTTGTTTGCGTCGTTTTAAACGATTCATTACAGCGCCCCCCCTGAGTGAACCTGTTTTATGCCGGACATTCGCAAACGGACGTTTTCGGACTGACGCACTGACATTGGGAATTACAGAACCGTGCCCGAGCGAATGGCAACGATCGATACAGCAAAAGAATAATGGCTTTCCAAAAAAGGTGGCGCTTTATATTTCGATGTGATCGATACGCCGCGGTTGCCCATTCCCCAGCGCCGGCTAGTTACCTGCTCCAGCCGGGAATATTCATCCGGCATTTATGCGGATTAACCTCTCACGCTATGTCCGGGCTGCCGGTTGCGTTGAAGGCATTGCCGAAACAGTCCCGGCTTATGGTCGATCTTCGGGCGCCACACTGGCACATATGAACAGCTTTCGCTAAATCTTTACCTTAAACGTTAGCGGTGAGCACCCAGTCACACGATACGATCGCTCGTGTCACTCACCTTGGTGGCCCCTAACCGGCGGGGTGCCGTTGCACAGTTTTGTCGATGCCTGCCGCAGGGCATGAAGAAACACCGAGAAGCGGATGAGCGATCATTTACTGTTTCCCGGCTTAGTGCGGTCAATCTCGGACATGTCTTGCGCAGGTTACTGTAAGGCAGTGCGGCAATCGGCGGTGAAACAGCACGACAACCGGCACGACGACCGGCACCACGGTTCGTGCTACGTCGAGCGAGGCAATTTCTTCACAAGCACGCAAAGCGCGATGATGAATTCGTCCCGATCTTGAGGATTTATTTTCCTCAGTTCGCGCAGCAGTTCCTGCTCCGCCGGGGCAAGTTGTTGTTCGAATTCTTGCCCCGTCAGCAGGTACCCTACGTTCACGCCTTCCGCGGCAAGCTTCAACAGGTAGAGCAGACCGGGCTCGCGAGCACCCTTCTCATAGTTCGACTGAGTCTTTTCTGTCACGCCGCCCTTGATCGCGAATGCCTTCTGCGAATCATGCAATTCGTTTCGCACCCGACGCAGGCGCGCCCTGAACTCCTCCCGTTTCTTCTTCATTCCAAACTCATCAAATTCGCGAATCTTATGTGCCCCGGTCACGGAATACAGCCATGACATTTGGGCAAAGAAAAATGGTACACCGTGCAGCCGAATAGCTATCCGGGAACCTGAACATTTGAATATGGAACTGCCGAAATTAAAGCCCGTACGTACAGAAATCGACTGTTCTATAAGCACGCGGCGACATGCGAGAGGAAGCGCATTGCGCTCGAATCGCGTCTCAATTCCATTGAGCAGGTTCCCTTGAATAAGGCGCGGAAATGAATGCACCCACATCTCCTACACGGAGAAAGATCTTTTTATATGGTGTGCAAGAACGTGAACAAGTGGTGACTGACTGGACTATGTTCACCGAGGACAACGCGCGCGGGACACCTGTACGTCTTTTGACGCAGACCACTACCCAAACGGACGGATTACGCACAGCGTCGGGACCGCATCGCAAGTTGCGCTGCTAATTTGAATCTCAACACGACTTGCACCTTGACTTGCACCTTTTACGCACGAGTTTCACTGTGCCGCATCGCGCGGATGAACTAAGGCGACCTTGCTCCCAGAGCGATATGAAGCGATTGCATCGCGCAGCTTGTCCGCCGGTGAAAGTGGAGAGCGAGTCGATCGTGATGGCTTTTTTAAAGGAGAAGCAAAGATGACTACACGGCGCACCATGATCCGTGCTATCCCGGCCGCTGGTATCGCGCTCGGCGCCCCATCATTCGTTCTGGCCGCTTCGGCTAACCCGTCCAGGAGCGATGTGGCCGCGCCGTACTACGACCCGCTCCAGATGTTCAAAACGGTTTTAACCGTCGGACTCGCCCAGATTCCGGAGGTCGGCTGGCTTGTCTCAGCCGCTGTTAAATTGCTCTGGCCGTCCGACAAGGAGGACGTCTGGCCGCAGGTACGCAAACAGGTAGAGGAACTGGTGGACCGGAAGATCGACGATGCGGTATTCAGCTTGCTGAGGGCGAGGCTCAACGGATTAGGCGGAGTGACGAAGCTCTATTTGCGGGCAATTGCAACGCGAGACAACGAGGCGATCCGGAGCCAGTTCCTGGCAAGCAATACGGAGTTTGTCGCCGCGGCGGCGGAATTCCGGAACCCCGATTACGAATGGGTGCTGGCTCCTCTATTCGGGATGTTCTCAACGATGCATATGATGCTTCTGCGCGACTGCGTGTTGAACGGAAAGAACTGGGGGTGGTCACGTGCCACCTATGACGACATCGTCAGGCAATCCGGCGACCGTCTCGCCTCGTACACGAAGTACCTGGACCAAGTGAGCGCTGATGAAAAATCCCGCTACGACAAGACTGCGCCCCCGGGGCCGGGCGGTCATCAAACGGCCCTCCATGATCATTATCAGCCGTTCCATCTGAAAGAGACATTGCTCGTGGACGACTTCCGCACTCTCCTGACCTATCTCGACCCTGTCGGGTACCCGCACAAAGTGCCGGATATCCCATTCAAGGACGTATACAGTGCGGCCTACGGCACGGCCGACGACTGGGACCCAGTGTGCGCGTCTCTTTCGAGCAATGGCGTTGCCCCACAATACTCGCGCCCTCTCAAGTCGTTCTCAAGCATCTATATAGAGTATTTCAATTTCACCCCACGCGTCGTCGACGTTCAGTATCCAACCGGGAAAGGACCTGAGCGACGGGCGGACGGGCGCCGCATTGATCGCTATGGAATCATTTCGTATGAAAAGGGCGGCGTTGAGAAGAAGACGATAACGATTCCGCCCCCCGCTGACAGTAAAAGATTCAATGTCGCAAAGGCCCGCGTGACAGGTGACAGTATTCCGAGCGGCGTTTCACTCGTACTCGATGACGGCAGCGAGCTACAGCTTTGGTATAGAAGCAGTACAGGAGTGAAAGAGGTCAGCGTGCCGGGACGCATGCTGAGCACCCTGAACATGTGGACGAGGAGCAGGTTTTACGACTTCGATCTCGGGTGCATTATCTTCGGCTTCAGCGTTGACACCGAGTTCGTTCCGGTAATACTTCGGGAGATCTTTTATATCGGCGCAATCGACCAGCCCAATCTCGGTGCGGCCTTCCTTCCGCGCAACGTGTCGCGTGGTTTGCAGCGTCGTCGGGAGGCTTTCTGGCGCGACGTCATGAGCCGCGTGAGCGCTTGAGTGACGCACGGCATCTCAACTTTACGAGGATATTGAAATGGAGAAAACCAGATTGACCGTTGTCAATGCAGGCCCCAACTGGATGTTCAGGGTCGACACACGTGAACCGGATGCTATTTTCAAGAATGGCTTTACCGCTTTCGGCCAGAACGACAACCTTCGAGATCACGCGAGAGGAACAAGTTGCACACAGAGAGATGCCAATAGTAATTTCATTTCGACGAGTTCGGACCCGGAGTACGCCGGCAATTATGCGCGCCGATTGATCACTCGGCATGGGCCTCCGATTTACGTCTACAAGATCCGTCCAACAGAAAACTTTTACAACATGGAACGATCGTTGGTGGCGATAGGTTACGAGGCCGGCATTCCCGATGCACGGAAGCAGTCCGAGTGGGTGGCAGTCAACAAGATAGAGGGAAGCCAGATCCAGGCGGTGAGAGTCTACCGTTCGGAACAAACGCCCCCATTTCAACTCAATCCGCGCTATGAGGAAAGGCGACCTGATGCCAATCCCGGCGTCTATAAGCAGCGCACGTCGCCCGCACCCGGGAACAACCGGTGGCTGGTTTCGCAAGACCCGCTCGTGACCGCGTCCTTGAGCGCAACCATGCACTGTTACAAGGACATGGCGTCGGCGGAAGTGGCGGATCCGTTTGCATGCCGGTTCATAGAAGAACTGATACCCGAACCGAACACGGTAGGCGAGCAATGAGTGCTGCAACGCTTGCTTTCCCGCGAGGACCGGCTTCTTCGCGAGCGAAACACCGCCGCTGCCCCTGTCGCGGCCCCCCTCCCCGCGTCCGTTCGCCTGCTCGCACGACGCTTCGCGACCGGCCTTCCGCGTTTCTCGCAACCGGCTACCTTCGGTCACGCTGGCCGAGTCCGCGCGCCGCGCGGGAGCGCGAACAGCAACCAGGGGAGGACACTATGCGACTGATCGGCCGCCTGCTCGGGCACCCGCAACCATTCGACGCGCAGAGCGCCGGTGGCACGCGGCACGAACCCACGCATGCTCCCGTGGGCAGGCCGCTCGCGCGAGCCGAGACATCGAGCGCGCTCGAGTTCCTCCGCAGCGAGGGCCGACACACCGCGGCAAGCACCAGGCACGCCGATCGGACGAACCGGACGAATTTTCGCAGCACCATCGCACCGCTCGTCGAGGCGGAATTCGGTGGCGATCCGTGCGCCGATGGCGACTTTGCGGAAGGCGGCGCGCTCCACGACGCGCAGCGCGCACGCAATAAGATCGTTTCGCTGTTCCCCAACACGTCGGAAGCGGAATCGAACGAGACGACGCTGTTAGCGCAGCGCCTGATGCAATTCAAGGGCGGCAGCGCATCGCGCTACGGCAATGCGATGACCCTCGCCTATGTGCTCAGGCAAGCGACCGGCGGCGATGCGTCCCGCGCGCTGGCGGTCGTCAACGCGTGGAGAGGCGACACCGCGCCCACCGGCGGGCAATTGGGCGCCGACATGCTGGCGACCCAGTGCGCGCTCAGCCAGTCCGACCAGGGCTGGCAACTGCTGCTCGAAAAGCCGGACATGTTGGCGGCGATGAGTCCCGCCGGCCACTTCGCCCGACTCGAAACTGAAACGGCGCGCGCGGACGCACGTCTAGCGTTCCGGGCGAGCGACCATCTGCTCAGGAACTACGTCGACGGACTGGGCCTGCCGAGGCCCGCCACGCTCGACGAATCCATCGGACTTGCCCGCCACATCGCCGGCCAGGCAAGCGCGCCGGAGCAACTAGCCGCACTCACGGGCATTCCGGCGAACGTGTTCAGATATCACCGGATCGCGGCGGACGCGCTGCTCGGCGCCGTCTCGCCGGACCCGACACTGAGCCAGTGCGAGGCGATCGTGTTCCTGCGAGGCGGCACGATCGACCCCGACCATGTCACGGAAACGTCCACGCGCTTTAACCGGATCGTGGGCGCGAGCGGCCATCGCGGGTCGTTCCTGAAACGCATGCGCTCGTCGGACGATCTGTCCGCGCTCGACGAGCCGCAGATCCTCAAACTGCTCGTCTTGAACATCGTCGGCAACGTCTGCACCGACCTCGAACCGCTCGTGACGGAGCCGCATGGCGGCACGCCCGCCAATGCGCCGGTCGGCAGCGCCGCGCTTGCAGAACAGCCTGAAACGCGGGTGCAAGATGCAGCCCGCCTGGCCACGCTGATGGTGATGGGCGATCGCATTGCCCGCAAGGGATGGCGCGACGAGATGCCGATCGGCACGCTCGCGCGGCGCAAGATCAGGGAACAAACGGCGCGCCTGCTCGGCGTGAAGGAAAAGGAACTGGCGAAGGATGCCACCTGGGCCGACTTCTCCGCACGATTGCAGCAACTCGACCTCGCCATGCTGCGGGAATGGGCAACGGATGCGCAGCCCGGCTTCGAAGGTTCCGCGCTGGAAAATCGCCTGAACCTGCTGAGCGACATCGACCACGGCGTCGCGCCTCGCATCGCGGGACTCAAGGAACTCGTGACTATCGTGGAAGAAGGAGCGAGCATCGATGTCAGATCGTCAAGAGTCAAAGGCTTCAACACCACGCTCTGGTTCAGCGGGGCACTCGCGCTGACGGGCGTGATCAGCCATGCGATTCCCGCCGTCATGGCCTTGCCGACGCGCGCCCATACCAGGGGCCGGGGCGGACGCATCGCGATGAACGGCAGCGAGGGGCCCGACGGCGCTTGCCTCGAAATCCACGCCGGCACGTTCGAACGCGACACGCGCATTCGCCAGCGCGGCGTGGTCCTGATGTCGAACATTCCGATCGCCTTTGCATGGCTGATCCGCGAATGGGGCACGCATGAAGTCAATCAAACCTTCAGAGGGCCGGTCATCCGCATCGAGGTCAAGGCGCCCGATGGACTCGACAAATGCAAGGAGATCGCCGCCGGACTCTTCGACGGATTGTCGGATACCCGCACCGGCGCGACGCAAGGACTCTGGAATCGATGGGTGAAGGCGGCTGCGAAGCACCCTTCCGTCTCGGTTCGATACGACGAAGGTCACACCAGTGCGCCGACCGACGTCAAGCAGCACACGGCGCTCGCCGGCGCCACCATGCCCTTCCTTCACCTGCCGCAACTGACGTTGCCGTTGGCCTCGATCCAGTTCGGTCCGTGGCTCGCGGGCGCCGTGCAGCGACATCGCTCGGTCATGCACGGCGGCGAGGTTCACGTCAATTCGGCCGGCACGACACTGGTCGACGGCGCATACGAGCATGTCACCAAGGTGCCGGCCGGACTGGCTTATCCGCCGCCGTCGGTCGTCTTGCCGACGGTCGCGGGCGTGAATCTGGCGGGCGGGCACGGAGCGATGTTCACGGCCCTCAACAGCAAACGCACGACGAACGTGATCATGCTGAAGAACGGCAGCATCCATATTCCCGCGCCGGACGTCAGCGGCTCCACGCCGACACGGCAATGGACCACGGACATCGAGACCTGCCGCGAGTGGCTGGCGAACCGCGACGGCGCATCGACGCCGGCGCCGCCCGCCGGTCTGACGGAAACATCGCCCGACATGCTCGCGTCGGCGCGTGCGGCGCGTGGGCAGCAGGAAATGGTCGTGCGGCAGTACATGAAACCGCAGGCCACGAAGCGGCTCGAAGAACTTCAAACGCTCGCGGCCCATATCGCCGCGAGCACCGGTGACGAGCAGGAAGTGGGCGAAATCGGCGACAACATCGGCCAGCTCCTGATGGACGAAGGAAACTGGGAGGCGCCCGAAGTGCTGGCGCAGCAGAGGGAGCATTCGCAAAAGACCTCGGGGCCTCTGCCGTGGGGCTATCAGTGGCAAATCCTGGAGGAAAGCACGGTTCTGTCGGCGCAACCGCTCGGGCGGAGCGCGTCCGCCCCATCGAACTTTCCGGCAACGCGCTGACGGCGCGAGGCGCGCTCGAAGACGGCGAAGCGTCATCGGAGATGCGCCTCCGCGCGTCGTTTCGCGCCGCCGGCTTCAACTTCCGAAACGCCGAGGCCAAGCGCAACGCGGCTGTGAGAATGGGCGTGGCGGCGTGCGTTGCGCATATCGAACGTCAGACTGGCCGCTCTGCGTGCAAACGAATTCCCACGGACCTAACCGCGCGAGACAACCATGATCGAATCCGCCCAGTTACAGCGCGTAGACGAACTTCTGCATCAGCTTGGAACCGGCGGTCCCGGCGCGAGCAGCGAGAACGATCAGAGCATCCTTCTGCAGATCCAGCAGATCCTTTCGGGGCTGTTCGACAACAGTAACGGCCCGTCATTCCAGATGCCGTCGATGCCCTCCTTTTCCGCGGCGCCCGCGCGGGCGAGCTACGCGTCCACCTCGTCGGCCTCACCCGCCTCGTACTCGGGCGCGGTTCCGGCCGGCGACGGCTCGGGCCAGGGGACGCCCGCGAGCACGGCCGAGGGCAAAGAGACGGCGGAGCATTTCATGACGAACCTGCAACGGGACTTCGGCCTGACGAGAAATCAGGCGGCGGGAATCGTCGCCAACCTGTGGCACGAAAGCGGCGGCATGAACACCGGCATCAATCAGGGCGGCGCGGTCGGCGCACCCAATTCCAACCTGCAATCCGGCTATGGCGTCGCGCAATGGACCGGCTCGCGCAAGCAGGATTACCTCGACTACTGCTCGCAACATAAGCTGGACCCATCCAGCGAACAGGCGAACTACGGTTTCCTCAAGCATGAACTCGAAACCTCGCAATCGGGCGCGATCGACGCGGTCAAGCAGACGCAGACCGCGCAGGACGCGACCGTCGTGTTCTGCAATACGTTCGAACGTCCCGGCGATCCGCAGATGTCGAGCCGCCTCGCGGATCTTCAGTACGTGCTGTCCGCGTGATGGCGGACAGCGGACGCGCGTGTGTCCCGCCATGCCGGGTTGATACAACCAGCCGGGGATTGCCTCGATGAGTTCAGACAAGTTGCCGCCGGTCGGCGGCGGAGAAGCGCCGGCTCAGCCTGATTTCGAAGGCTCCGATGAAAGAACGCAGCCCTTGAGGAGGATCGATCCGCACGCGCGGCAGGTATCGGGCCCGCTTGCCGGCCTGCCCCAGGGACGGCAGGCGGCGCGTGAATCGCAAGCATCCCCGGAGGAGGCTTCAAGCGTGGACCCGTACCGCGAGGCTGCGGATATGTATCACGATCGGTTCACCGCGCAACTCCAGAAGCAGCGTCTGCACGAGGCGCAGCACGGCCGCGAACCTGCACCGGCGACGCCGAGGCAACTTGCCGACGCGTACTTCATGATGCGCCAGGGTCATTCACTGGAACAGGCCGCGCGGGCCTTCGGCATCGAAAGCCCCGCCGATATCGAGGACTTGCGCGAGTTCGCCGAAAAGAACCTGCCGCGCGCCTAGCACCGGCGCGCATCGCGCTCCGAACCGCCCATGCGCGCCACAGAAGCGGACACCGGCATCGCAACCGGATGCGGCGTCCGCCCGCGCCGGCACGCTATCGCTCCAGCGTCTCCGAAGGCACTTCGTGAAACTGCTTGCGATATCCGCTCACCAGCGTCGAGCGGTTCTGCACGCCCCACTTGTTCGCCGTCAGCAACACGGTGCGATCGCCGGAGAACGAGTCGTCCAGCAGATCGGCGCGAATCCGCTCCATGCGCAGCCGACGGATCAGCTCCGAGGGCGACAGTCCGAGTGAATGCTTGAACGCGCTTTGCAACGCACGTTCGGTCACGCCGACCTCGGCCGCCACCTCGCGCACCGACAGGTCGCGCCGGTCGAGATTTTCCTGCAAATAGCGATACGCGCGCCGATAACGTGCGGGCAAGCGCGCCGCGACGTCGTCGAGTTGCGGCGCCTGGCGCGCGGCCCGCCCGCTGTACGAGGTCAGCACCTGCGAGTCGTCGCGCAGACACTGGGTGGCGATCAGGGCGTAGCGTCCGAAGAAGACCATCCCTTCACGGCTGCGGCCGAGCGCCTGATGCGTCTTGGCGACGCAATACAGATACTCGAGCTGACGGTGTCCGGTCGATGCCGCATGGTCGGTGCGATGCAGCGGCTCGAGCAGCGACTCCGCGAGCTGCGGCGCGTCGCACGCTAGCGCGGCGAGCACGACTTCGAGCCGCGTCGTGCGCAAATAGTCGCCGAGGCCATGCTGCTGCGCCCAGTTCAGATGCGCGGTGATGCGATCCATCGCGCCGCGCTCGCCGCTCGCGAGCGCGCGCAACTGGCGCAGATAACCGATCCGCTCGCAGAGCAGCGGGGTGCGAACGCTCAATGCGCCCACTTCGTGCAGATCGGCTTCGTCGCTTGCCGTGCCGACCGTGCCGACCGCGCCGACACTGCGCAGCCCCTGCCCGCCGAGCCCCGATTGCCAGTATACGTGATCGTTCAGTTGCGCCGCGCCGCGCAGTTCGCGCTGCACGGCGACGTCGAAGCGCAAGGTGGCGACGATGTCGCGCCAGCTATCCGAGCCGTGTTCGGATGCCGCGGCGGCGAGTTCGTCGAGCGCATCGGTGGCGTCGCGCGAGCGGCCGAGTTCGTGCAACGTGCCGGTAATCGCGAGGCGGGCTTCGAGCTGCCGCGACACCTCGACATCGGGCTCGTCGATCAAGCGTGCAAAGCATGACAACGCCGTGGCAAGCCGATGGCGAAACAGCGCCTGCCAGCCGGCATTGCGGCACGACGCCGCGCGGATTGCCTGGCGCGGCGAGCGGATCGCCTTCTGCGCGCGCCGATACTGTTCTTCGGCTTCGTCACAAATACCGAGGGTCATCTGCATGTCGGCATGAAGCTGCAGCAGTCCGGGCGAGCCCGCGGCGGCGCCCGCGCCGTTGCGCGCGAGATCCGACCAGCGGGCCGCCTGCGCGCCCGCCGCCTGGACATTGCCTTCACGAACCTTGTTGATGAAACCGTCCGGTAAATCTTGCACGGACAACGACGCCGCGAGTGGAAAATAAAGCGTCAGGAACATTGCGCTACTCCTCGTTGACACGCGCACGGCTGTCACCGCCGCCGGCACGCACGCTCTTGGCGAACACGATGGTTGGGAATGTCGCCATCGTTCGCACCGCTCAATCTATCCGCGTATGCGAAAGAACATCTTCAATAAATCTGAGCTTTTCGGCGGATTTGAGAACTGTTGAGATTTCCGGGGCATGTCGAACCGAATGGCCCCTCCGCGACGCATGCGGCGACCCTGCGCGGAGCGGGCCTGTTCCGTGTAACCTTTCGCTTGGCACCCAGGCACACCCAGGCACACCCAGGCGCACCCAACCGCGGCACCCGACCGCGCGCAACCGCTGCATGCCGGCATGCCGGGAAAACCGGCTCGCCGGATTCGCTGGAGATTCAGGATGTCGTCACCACGACCGGGTGAAATGGTCATTGCGTTCAGTCGCTACACGCTCACGCAGAATCCGCCGCGTCTCGTCGCCGACGACTCGCCGGTCGAACTCGGCGCGCGCGCGCTCGAATTGCTGCTGGCGCTCGTGGAGGCCGGCGGCCGGCCGGTGGCGCGAGCCGAACTGTGCCGCCGGGGCTGGCCCGATCTGGCGGTCGACGCGAACACGGTTCAGGCGCAGATTTCCACGCTGCGACGCGCGCTCGGCGACGATCGCGACCTGATCGTCACCGTGCCGGGCTTCGGCTATCGCTTCGCCGCCGAAGTCCACACGGGCAGCGCGCCCCGGCCATCGGAGGCCACCGGCCCGGCGTTGCAGCCGCCGACCGAACCGCCCATTCACATTCCGCCGCGCACCGCGCAGACGTCGCCGCGCACGATGCGCTTGCGCACGCCGCTGCATCTCACGCCGTTTATCGGCCGCCATGCGGAGTTGTCGGAAGTGCTCGGCCTCGCTTCGATCGCGCGCGTCATCACTCTGGTCGGCGCGACTGGAACCGGCAAGTCGCGCATTGCGCACGAGGCCGCTCGCCGGCTTGCCGCGCAATTCCCCGACGGCGTGGTGCCGGTGTCGCTCGCGGCGCAAACGCCGCGTGAGGGTTTCGCGGACGCCTTCGCGCTCGCGCTGAACCTTGCGCCGCCGCTCGCGCGCGCTTCCTTCGCGCGTCTGCTGGACGGCGTGCGCACGCGGCGCGTGCTGTTCGTCGTCGATTGCGGGGAGACGGACGGCGAGCCCGCGGCCCGCATGATCGCCGCCTTGCTCGCGGAGGCGCCCGAGATGCGCGCGATCGTCACCGCCGCCGCGCCGCTCGGTCTCGACGGCGAAGAAGTGGTGACGCTCTACCCGTTGCGCACGCCTGACGACACGCAGGTCAGCACCGCGCTCGCCGCGGAGTACGACGCGCTGCGGCTGCTGTTCGCACGGCTCGGCACGCTGTTCGCGCGGCGGGCGCGGCTGCGCGAAAAACCGCGCGCGCTTGCGCGTTGGACCGGAAGCGCGGCCCTTCTCGCCGCACTCGATGCCGGCGAGATCAGCCAGGACGTGATCGATGCCGCCGTTCGCATCGCGCAGCAGTTGGACGGCGTGCCGCTCGCGCTCGAACTCGCCGCCGCGTCGATCGACGACAGCATGAACGCGGGCGAGACGCTCGATACCGCGATGACCGGCTACGCACGCCGCCTTGCCAGCTTGATCGACGCGCGCATCGACGCGCCGGGCGTGCCGCGGTCCCTCTCGGCGCCGGTGCCGGTGGCGCTCGATCTGCATATCGCGCGGCTCGACCCTTTCGCGCGCAAGCACTTCCTGCTGCTCAGCCTGTTCGCGGGCGAGTTTCCGCGTTGCGCGGCGATCGGCCTGCTGACGGCCTGCGAGCCGCCGATGTCCGCCAGCGAAGGCGGCGGCGTGCGCGGCGAGGCGCTGGCCGACCGCCGTCTCGACCAGCTTGTCGAAGCCGGCCTGATCGAGGAGATCGACAGCGACGGGCAATGGATGCTGCAGATGCGCCGGCCGATCCGCGAACTCGCGCGCGACATGCTCACCGACAGCGGCGAATTCGATCGCGCGGCGCTCGCTCATGCGGGCGGCTTGCCGATACGCATCGCGGCGCACCGCAAGCGCGGCGAGCACAAGACGATCGACGTGCTCGATCTCAGCGATCTCGACGATCTGCGCGCCGCGCTCGCGTGGGCGGTGAAGGCCGGGCGTTTCGAACTCGCGGTCACGCTGCTCGAATGCTCCGCGCCGCTGTGGCGCCTGCTCTCGCTCGTGCACGAACATCTGCGGCGCGCGCGCGCCGTGCTTGCCCAGTTGACGGCGAGCGCGACGCCGCGCCGGCGCGACGAGATGCGTCTGCATGCGGTCATCGCAGAGGCGCTGCCGCTCGTTGAGACGCCCGCCGACCAGGTGATCGCCGCATGGAACGAGGTCTATCAACTGGCCAACGCCTGTGCGGACAGCGCGTTTCGCGAGCGGGCGATCATCGCTCTGATCGCGTGCTGCAACGAGGCGGGCGATGCGGGCCGCGCCGCGGAACTGAAGGCCGTGCATGAAGGGATGATCCACGCGGGCAGTGCGCCGCCGACGTATCGCCCCGATGAAGCGGCCGACGCGCCGGGCGTCGCGGGCAAGGCAACGGAGCGGTGAACGCCCGGCGCGCGGGCGGCACTATGCCTGCGGCGTCGAGCCGATCCCATACAGCGTTCGGATACGCATGAATTCATCGCCGAACGTCCGATCGAAGTCGTCGCGGCCCGCCTGCACCACGTGCACGTTCAGCGCCTTGAGCCTGCTCGCGCCTGCTTCGATGCGGCGTTGGCGGTCGAGCGCCGGATCGCCGGCGCCGAAGTATTCCAGATAACCGTCGCAGAGCCGCTTGCCGTCCGGCATCAGCGAGTTGACCAGGATCATCGGTTTGTCGCGCATCGGCTGCACGCCGGCTGCCTTCAAGGCGAGCGCGAAGCCGATTTCCTCGGCCGTGCCGACGCCGCCCGCGAGAAAGACCGCCATGTCCGCCTCGAACAGCTGATGCATCCGCGTGATGATGTCCGGGCTGACGTGGCCGACGTCGAGCGCGGCGGGCAGTTCGCTGGTCGTCGTTTCCTTGCCGATGACCATCGTCGTGCTGATGCCGGCCACCTTGCCGCCGGTGCGGCTCGACGCGGCATGGCGCTGATAGTGTTGATAGAACTCGCCCATCAGACCTTTGGCGCCGCCGCCATAGATCGCATCGTCGCCGCGTCCGGCGATCCAGCGCGCCACCGATGTCGTCTCGGCCACGAGCGAAGGCTCGACCGCCTTGCCCGACGCCAGCACCACCACCGCGGGACGCCGCGCCGCGCGGCCCGCATCCAGTTCGAGGCGCACGTCGAACTGGTTGGGCGGGGCCGCCGCGCCGTCTTGCGGGACCTCGATCCGCTCATACTGCGCCCAGTGCCGTTCGAGTTCGGCGGTCGCCTGACTTTCCTCGTCGTAACGCCGCGACAGCGTCAGCGGGTTTTCGCTCAACCCGTAGTGATGCTGGGTCCTGACGAGTTCCTGCAGGATGGCGAGATGCGGATCGCCTTCATTGACGAGCACACGCACGTTCTTGTAGTCGGGATGCAGGCTCGTCAGCACGAGCGCCGAAAAGTATTCGTAAAGGACGGTAGCCTGCGCGCCGAGCGTGCCGGGCACGGCATCGAACACCACGGCATCGGCGTGCTGCACGCGCTCTCCGATCGCATACGGATCGAACGCTCGCGCAGCCGATGCCTGGCCGATGACAACAGGCGGCGCGTGCTCGCCTGCCGGATCGGGCCGCGTCGCGTTCGCCGGCGCGAGCGCGCGGATACGCTCCTGCCATGCGGCGCCACGCGTGCTGCCCGGCTGACCGATCAAGGACACGCGATAATCCGGCACGCGCGATCTGCGCGCCGCGTTCTCGAACGTGACGCCGTCCGCGCGCATGGCGTCGATCGCTTTCACCCACGGCAGCGACGCGGTGTAGGCGCCTTCGTGTGACCGGTCCATCAGTTCCTGCACGGAGCGCGACTCCGGGTTGATGGCCGCGGCGGGCACGAACCACGCCTCGCTGTCGGCGGCATTGACGGCGCCCGCCGGCGGACGACGGAACTCGAAGGTGGTGGCGCCGGAAAAATTGCGCACGTCCGCGGCGCCCGTCGAAAGATCCATGTCGACGAGGCTCGCGACGCACACGCTCACCACGCTTGGTTCGAGCCGCTCGCCGGTGGCGGCCGCGCGCCGCTCGTAGGCTTGCATGAAGTGTTCGAGAAGCTGCGTGGTGCCGCCCGCCGTATTGATCCACCAGGTCGTCTCGACGCCGGGCACGGCCTGAATCGCCGGGTCCTGTCCGCCGACCCGGCGCTGAACTTCCGCGAGCGCCTCCTCCTTGATGTGCGCCGGGAAATACGGCTCCAGCAGCGGCCAGTCGGGAAATTCGAGTCCGCGATCGTCGGCGATGAAGTGCAGCCTGTCGCCGCGCTCCGCATCGACGCCGAACGATGCCAGCCGCTGCAGCAACGCTTCGCGCGAGATCGTCGGATGCTCGCCGTCGAGCACGCGCCGGATCACCCGCACGAACGATTCCGCCTTGCCGGAATTTTCCACGCCGGCGTCGGGCCGCAAGCCGCGCACGTTCGCGACGTAGCTGCCGTGACGCTCCTCGGGTTCTCCAAGATCGTCGATCAGCTCGATCAGCGAACTGATCCTGAGCGTGGCGCTGCCGAAACCGGAGCGCCAATGCTCGATCTTCAGCTGCTTGGTGGTGCCGACGAAGAGTTGCGCCACATTGCGCGTGGCGGTGTCGGACGCAGGTAACGCCGGTGTCGCCGGTGTCGTGCCCAAGGCCGTCGGGCCACGGCGGGTCAGTGCGCCGGTGCGGGCGACGTCGTCGAGCGAGTCGACGATCTGCACGGTCGTCGCGGCGTGCGGCACGCCCGGCCGCTGCCCTTGCCGCAAGGTACTGTCGAGCGCCTTCCGGTAGTGTTCCTTCTCGTCCACACCGCGCGGCGCGGCGCCGAACATGCCCCGCAGCAACGGCCGGTAGAAACCGAAATTGGCGACCACCAGCGCCCGTTCGCGCGGCTGTCCGACCGCACTCGCCGCCGCGCGCGCGGAACGCAGAAAGTCGATTGCCTCGATGAACTGGTACGGCGCGTGGAAATCGCCGCGTGTCAGCACGATCGCATCGGCGGCGTCGAATTGATCGAGGCGCCGCGGATCATCCGGCTTGCGCCCGCGAAAGCCGCTCACCACGACCTGCCTGTCGGCGAAGCGGCGTTTGACGTCGAGCGCCGCCGCAGTCGTATCGCCCGACAGTTCGCTCCAGCCGGTATGGATGCGGTCGGTTCGCCCCGCGCCAGCGTACGCGCGATGCACGTATTCGTGTGCGTTCTGCGTGATGAAATTGCCGGTCTTCATCCGCGAAAGCAGATCGACGAGCCATTCGTCGCCGGGCCCGGTTACCGGCTTGTCGTTGCTGCTTTCGTCGACGAGAATCCGCAGCATGTCCTTCGCGCGCCGGATGCGCCCTTCGGTCTGCGCGTTGCGGATCGCGCGATCGTCGTGCGCGTGAGATACCCCGGCGTCGCGCAACACGATCTCGCTGCCCGGCTCCGCCATCGGTACCGACTCCGCCGCACTGGCGCGCGATGGCGGCAGACCGTCCAGCTGCGGCGACCCAGGCGGGCGCCGCGATGCGGGCGGCGGCCCCGCAGGCCGCGCTCCAGGGTCGTGCTCCGGCCACGGCCGCGGTTCGCCCGCGCCGCCGCTGCTGATTTTGTCGTCCAACGGGAAGTCCTTTCGAGAATGATGGATGCCGCGCGTCGCGCGGGAATGCTCACGCGTCTTAGCTGTACTCGTTGCCGAGCGCCTCCGCGATGCGCGCGGGCACCGCGTCGCCCTCGACGCCCATGAACTTCGCGGCGATCGCGAGCGCGGTGGGGTCGCCGCTGTGCAGGATGGCGCCCACGCAGCGGCGCCAGTCGCGATCGCCCAGCATGTAAAGACACCAGCCCTGCAGCGCGATGACGACGGGCGAACCCTGCCCCTGCTCGTCGAGTTGCCGCAACAGGCGCAACGCATCCATCCAGCGCTGCGAGTTGACGAGCAGACGCACTTCGCAGATATCGACGACGGACGGATTGGGATGCAGCAGCCGCAGCACGAGCAACAGCTCTTCGAGTTCGGCATGCGCGCCGAGCCGCAAGCCGACCGAAAACACCGACAGCAGCACACCCAGCACCGACAAACTGCATTGATCGTTTTTCATTGCATGTACCTGCGCAAACGAAAAGGCATCGGGAAACACGCAGCATTGTCGATGCGTACCCTTCGCCATGACCGCGAGCACACGAAGCGCGGCACAAGATCGCGAAGCGCATCCGCCGCCTCGAAGCGCCGCGCGCGGCGACGCGCCGCGAAGTCGCCAACGTTTCGTGCGCTCACACGCCGCTTCGCATTCGCCGACGCGGGCGCATCCGCTTCCCCTAGCCTGTGTCTGTTGAAGTCGGCGCGTTCTGCCGCCTCATCAGTTTTCGATTACCCGCATGATCAACCTTGTGAGAGGAACCATGACCTTCAACACAGTCCAGCCGTCGTTCCAGACGCAGACGCTCGAATACTCGCCCAACACCCAGTCGTACGGCGGCGCGGATCCGAGCCGGATCAACGCTGACATCCAGCAGCTTCTCAACGACCTCGGCGCATTCAGCCAGATGCCCGGCTCGTCGGGCCAGTTTCCGGGCTCGGGTCAATTCCCCGGCACGGGCCAGGTGCCGGGCTACCCCGGCCAGTCGACGAGCGGCAACCCGCCGCTGCGCTCCGTCAAGCTCACGTCGCGCTCCGGCGGCGAAGTCGATCTGCTCGCGGACCCGTCGGGCAACCTGTACGACAAGAAGGGCAAGTCGGTGGGTTCGATCGGCGCCGACGGCAGCGTCAGCTTCACGCCCGATGGCGAGAAGGAGGTCCAGACGCTGGCGACCAACAACCACCTCGATTTCGGTATGTTGATTCGCGGCGACTTCGTGAAGCCCGACGAGCAGTCCAACGGCAACGTCAAGTTCTCGGCCGAGGATGTCAACATCGGCGCCGGCGACCTGAACCTCAGCGGCAACACGACGACGACTCCGCAGGTGCAGCCGCTCATGCAACAGCCCGGCACGATCACGATCTGACGCGCGCCGATTCGTGTGGGGTTCGCGTGAGGTTCGCATGGGGTTCGCGCCGATTTCCGCGGCATTCGCGCGCGCGAGTTGCGCCTGATCGGCGCGCGGGTCGCGGATGATCGCGCGCCGGCTGCGCACGAACTGCGCATGATCGACACGCTGGCTGCACACCGGTTGCGCATGACTGGCGTGCCAGTCGCGCGCGAGTTGCGCACCATCGGCGCCGTCTCGCGGGCACGCCCGCGCCTTCCCCTCAGCCGAAGCCGGCCATGACCGTCACGTTTGCCGACCCGGACTTTTACAGCGCCCTGCCCTCGATCATCGGCACGGGCTCCGCCGATCCGTACCCGGTCTATGCCTGGCTGCGCGCGAACCGGCCGCTGTGCCGCGACGCGAGCGGCGTATGGCTCGCTTCGTCGCACGCGCTCGTCACGCGCATTCTCGAGGACGCGCGCTTCTCCGCGCGCATGCCGCCTTCGGCCACGCCATTCGACGACGCGCTCGGCTACACCGACATGATCGTGTTCCAGAACGGCGCGGAACACGACCGCTTGCGGCGGTTCCTCGCGCCGCTCTTTTCGCGCAAGGCGCTGGCGGCGCTGCAAGCGTTCATCGACGACGAAATCGCGCGGCTCGTCGAGCGCCTGCGCGACACGCCGCGCTTCGATCTCGTGGCCGACATCGCGAGCGTGCTGCCGGTGCGCACGATCTGCCGGCTGCTAGGCTTTCCGGACGCGCGCGGCGCGCGCTACCTCGAAGCGTCGACCGGTGCATGGCAACTGATCAGCGGCGCGCCGCTCGCGCCCGCCGAACGCATGAGCGCGATCACGCAGACCGAAGCCTTTCTCGCGCAAGTCGAATCGTTCATCGCCGGCATCGATCCCGACGCGATGCCGGATCATGCGGCGTCGCGCTTTCTGCATCTCGAACGGGAAGGCGGAATCGGGCGCCGCGAGATGCTCGTCAACATCCTGTTTCTCTTCATTGCCGGTTACGGCACGACGTTGCTGTCGATCGGCAACGGGCTCGCCGCGCTGCTGCGCGCGCCGCGGGCATGGCAGGCGCTGCGGGCTGATCCGGCGCTCGTGCCGCAAGCGGTGCGCGAACTGTATCGCCACGACGCAGCCGTGCAGGCGGTGTTCCGTTATGCGTGGGAAGACGTCGAGATCGACGGCCAGCGGATTCGGCGAGGCGAACTGGTGGTGCCGCTGCTCGGCGCGGCGAACCGTGATCCGGCCGCGTTCGATGCGCCCGACGAGATCCGCTTCGAACGCGAAGCCGGGCGTTCGCTGACATTCGGCGCGGGTCCGCATAGCTGCATGGGACTCGCGCTCGCGCGCATGCAGCTCGAATCGCTGCTGCGCTCGCTGCTAGCTCACATGCCCGATCTGCGGCTCGCGCCCGGTCCGCAGGTACGGCAGCAGCACGGTTCATTTCATGGTTATGACCGGCTGGTGCTGGAGCGCGCCGGCGGTTAACACAAAAAACACAAACACAAAAAACACAAACGCAAACATCGGCGTCGCTCAATCGGAGAGGAATTTCACGTTGCCGGTATTGCCGGTGTAGGTGTCGTAGGACACGACCTGCGGGCCGCTGCCGCCCTGCGTGTTGTTCGAGCCGATCAGCGTGATCTTGCCGTGGTCGTTGCTCGCGACGATCTCGACGTGTTCGTCCGCGCCGACGATGCAGACATCGCCGGGCTTTGCTTCGCTGCGGCTCACGTTGTGCCAGCCATCGCGCTTGAGTTCGCTGTCGAGGGTCGACACGAGGTTGGTGTGCTGCGATTGCGGTATATCGCCGGCTTTCACCAGACAGGCCGACACGAAGTTCGCGCAGCACACCGTCGTGTCGACGCCCTTCTCCATCGGCACGCCCTGGTTCTGCATGATGCTCGCCGCCGACTTGTGCAACTGGGTCTGCGCCACACCCGCCGCGTTGCCGTTGCCTGCGGGCGCGACGTTGGCATCGCCGCGCTGGACCGCGCCCTCCGAGCCGCTGGAACCGCCGCTGGAACCATTCGATCCGCGGTAGCTGGCTTGCGTGATACCGCCGCCGCTGGGCATTTGCGGCGGGCTGTACGAATCCGTTGGCGACGACGCACTCGTCAGCGCGAGCAGAAATTGCAGGAACAGTTGCTCCATTTGCGGATCGCCCATGCCCCCGCTATTGCCCGCCGCGTTCCAGTTTCCCGCCGGCAGATTCGAGAACGCGTCGCGCAGGTTCAAGGGCTTTCCGAACGAACCCGAAGAATAGGACGTACCCAACAGACCCTGCGTCGGAAAAGACTGCGCCGGAAATGCGGTATAGGACATCACGACTCCTTTGGCATGGCGAAGCCACTCGCGCGAATCGCACCGAAGACCGCTCGCCCGATGCGGCATGGTCTTCTGGATGCAAGCTCGAATGTAGAAGCAAGCCTTGCGGGGAGCCGTGAGCGATGCGCACAAATGCGCGATAAAGCGAAGCGGCCAATGTGACGCCAAGGCGAATCCAGGACCAACCCGGCACCGATCCGACGCGAGCACGACGAACCGCCGAAGCCAGGCGCGAATCGCGTGTCGAATCTCACGGCGAATTTCATGCCGCATGGCAGGCCGGATCTCAGGCCGTTGCGCGGAATCATCCGCGGGTTCGCATCGCGCGCCCCCGCACACGCAAGTTTCGTGTCTACTCGCGCCATTGCATTGCCTTGAGACCGCCGTGCTGAACCGTTCACTCGTCACCGTCCGTGTTGTCGCGCGCCCGCCTAGCGCCGCTCGCGCCGTCTCCGGCCGCGCGACTTTCGCCGTTCTCGCGCTCGCGGGACTCGTCGCCGCATGCGCCGCTCCGACACCGGGGCCGATGCAGCTCAAAGTGACGCAACAACAGCAACTCGTGCCGCCCGCGAACGACACGCTGCCCGTCTCGTTGCGCGTCGAGCGCGAGGAAGTGCTACAGGATGTGCTGAGCGCGGTCGGCGATGAAACCTACAGTTGCCGCAGAAGCGGCCCGACCCTCTCATGGACGCCCACCGGCGCGGAAGCGACGCTCGTCGATCAGGCCCGCAACAGCGTCGGCACGGTCATGCCGAACCGGATGTTCAACGCGTACGACGGCAGCTACGTGATCGGCCGCGTCGTCGGCGATGAGTCCGTCACGCCCGGCGCGCTGCCGTGGCAACGTCTCGCCACGCGCTTCAATACCGGCGAACGCACTGGCGAGGGACGCTTTGCGCGAACGACCTCGATCCAGCGCGTGTTGACCTCGGGCGGTCTGCCGCCGGACCCCGCATGCGGCCAGGAAGGTCTGTCGCTTTTCGTGCCGTATTCGGCGACCTATCTTTTCTATCGGGCAGCAGACCCGTCAGCGGTGGCCCCCTCGCCCGCTGACGCCGCCGCCGCGCCACCGCTGAACGCGGCATCCGCCGTGCAGTAGCACGCAACCGCGGCGCATCACACGTCGAAGCACACCGAGGCCCGTCGAAGCACTCGGCTCGAACGACGTGCCTATCGCGGCTTCTTTTTTCGTGGCCGGCAACGCCTCGGCGTCATTCGCACGCCGCGTGCGCCGCCTTTCGCTGCGGCGACCCGCGTTCTTCTTCCGCCTGCCGCTGTTCCTCTGCGATCAAGCGTTGCATGATGCGGCGCGCGTGCACCGCGCCGGCGTCGATCGGCAGCATCGCGGGACGCAGCGACCAGAAGTCGCGCTCGCCGATCGTCCGCTGCTGTGTCTCGAGCATCGGCAAGTCCTCGTCGCGAAACGGCGCGATCAGATTGCGCGCCGCCTGACGCACGAGCTCCGCGCCTTGCTCGCCCATGTCGCGAGGCAATCCGAACGCGAAAAAATAATGGGTGCTCGCGACGGACTCGGGCGTCAGCCAGTGTGCCGAGAGGCTCACGCGCGTCAGTTCCGGCACACCGCTCTCGCACACCGCGACGGCGATGCTCAGGAGACCCGGCGGCGTCCATCGCACATCGAGCTGACGGTCCGCGCGCGTGCCATGCGCCAGATTGAAAGCGCGCATCAGCATCGGTTGCAAGTGCTCGCCCGTGGCCTCGCGATGCACCGATACCGTCTCGCCGTCGACCGCCGCGCGCACCGTGCTGCGAGCCATTTCGTCGCTGCCGAGCGTACCGGCATGCAAGTACTGGAAGTGACTGAGATCGAGCAGGTTGTCGGCGCTCAACTGGTAGTTCGCCCGCGTAGGCAGATAGTTTTCGCTGGTGAAGTTGCGCAGCGGATCGAGAAAGTCGAAGGCCGGCAGCGGCGCTGTTTGCGCGCGCTCGGGATCGCCCGGCCAGAACCATACCGCGCCGTAACGCTCGCGGGTCGGATAGCACCGGGTGCGCGCATGCGCGGGTACGCGGCCGTCGCCGTGCGGATTGAACACGCAATGACCGTTCGATCCGAAACGCAGACCGTGATACGGGCAAGCCAGCGCGCCATCGACGACTTGCCCGCGCGAGAGCGGCGCGAAACGATGCGGACAGCGATCGTCGAGCGCGACGGCCTCGCCGCTGGCGTCGCGATATAACACGACCGGCTGGTCCAGCAGTGTGCGCGCGAACGGCGCTTGCGTCGTGACCTCGCTGGACAGCGCGGCGACATACCAGGCATTGAGCAGATACGGCATCGGGAATCTCCACGCGAATGCGCGCGCGGTTGTCCATTCGGTACGCAGCCGCATTCCGTGCCGATACTAAGGAAATCCGCCCGGCAATACGCTCAACAATACTCATATCGGCAAATAGCGCCGAATTGTCTATTGCTTCGCATTGGACGACGACGGATAAAACGCAAGGCGCGATACTGAATTGCGACAGGCTTTCGCCTATCGGCAACGGGCCATGAAAAATAGACGCGAACGGGTGCCCGGAAACGCGGCTTAAAACTTACGTTTAAATTACATAGCTGTAAGGTTGAGTGCCGATGCCTTGTAAACACGGCCTTTCCCGGCAATGACCAACCTTCTTGTTTGTAAGGTTCGCATCCGTGGCAGGCGATCGGCTTTACTGACACTCGAAAATATCCGCCCCTGGCGAGTGCCGAACTACGAAAAACAGGCGAACGCAAAATCGCCTTTTCGTGATTGATCTTTGCCGCCGGCAAATGGGGCCGCTCAAGAGAAACAATACGTTACATCCTTGATGCGCGGCTCCCTCTACTGTCGAATCACTCGCATTGCGTAACGCATAACGAGCGGTGCGCATCGCGTCGAAGACCGGTTCCATGAAGAACGTCCGCCCGCCGCTCACGAGTCGCCCGGGCGCATCGTATCGCACGGAGGAAAAATGAAACTTGCAGTGATGACCAGAAGCGCAACACTGTTCGGGTTGATCTGCCGCTGTTTTGAAGCCGATGGCGCCGTCTGTCACCGTTTCGCCGACGACGTCGCCTTCGCACGCGCCATCTATCGCGACGAATACAGCGCGATCCTGATCGACGCGGATACCGGTATCAGTCCGCTGCGGCCGGTGCTCGCGCGACGCGCGTGCTACTCGGACCGCCGTGCGCCCTTGATCGTGGTCGGCGGCGGCCACGACCGTGCCGGCATCGCGCGTTTGTTCGACGCCGGCGCCGACGACGTCGTCCTGTCGCCGGTCGATTCGCGCGAGTTGACGCTGCGCGTGCATCTCGCGCTGCTGCGCGTGCAGCTACAGGCCGCGGACAGCGGCGACCGGCTGGAATGCGGCCTCTACCGGCTCGACCGCCGCACGTGCACGGTGCACGTGAACGGCAAGGCGGTGCGGCTCACGTCGCGCGAATTCGCAATCGCATGGTTGCTGTTCTCGCATCCCGGCGAGTATGTGAGCCGCCGCCAGATCGCCGGCGCGGTCTGGAGCAGTTCGGAGGACATCATCGGACGCACGCTGGAGCAGCACATCTACAAGCTGCGCAAGAAGCTCGAACTCAATGGTCCGTGGGGCGTGCATTTGCGCACGCTGTACGCGCACGGTTACCGGATCGAGATCGCCGAGATGACGGATGCGCCGCTGGAGGAAGCCGACGCCGAAGCCGAAACCGAAACCGAAGTTGCTCACGCGGACACCGCATTCGAGCCGATGACGACAGCCGAACGCGCAGGCCCCGCATTCGAACGGATGGCGACAGCCGAACGCGCGGAGGCGGCGCTAGCCTGCCTCGAATCGATGCCCTGCACCACCCGCGCCGCCGATGCGCCGCCACCGCGCGCGGAGGTGCATGCGGCGGACAGCGTCGTCGCACGCACTGCGCCGTCGTGGAGCGATTCGGCGGGCGTCTTCTCGGCCTCGTCGAGCGTCGTCACGAAGGTGCCCTACACGCTGTGGGACGCGTTCCCCGGCATGCGCACGCGTGGCGGCACTTGAGCTTGCGATCGAGCATGAAAAGTCCGGCCCGCGCCCCGGCATACAGCCGCGCGACGCCGGCGACTTGAGCCAGCGATCGCGCAGTTTGCAATCCGCCCCGCGCCCCGACACGCAGCCGCGGCACACGCGCAACCAGGCGGCATGCAAGCGCGACACGAAAAACCGCGCCGCGCTTGCACGCCACCAAGCGGCTCAAAACTCGATGATGCGCGGCGACAGCAGGAACAGGCGTTCCATGTGGCTGCGCTCGTCGGCGCGATAACGGAACAACGCGCCGAGCAGCGGAATCTTCGACAGACCCGGCACGCCGGTTTCGCCGTTGGTCGCTGTATCGACCCGGTAGCCCGCGATCAGCAGGCTCTCGCCCTGGCCCACGAACGACTCGGTGTTGATCGTGCTCGTCGTGATCACCGGAATGTTGTCGACCTGCTGCGAGGTCACCGAGCCGTCCTCGATGTGCACGTTCAGCTTGATGCTCGTCTTGCCGTTGTCCTCGACGACGAGCGGCAGCACGCGCAGCGATACGCCGGTCGACACGCTATACAGATCCGCCGACGTGTAGCCCGACACGCGCACGAAGAAGCGCGTTTTCTGGTCCATCACCGCTTCGACGTTGTTGAGCGTCGCGACCTTCGGGCTCGCGTCGATCTTCGCGAGATTGCTCTGCTGCAACGCGTTCACGCGCGCGAGCAGATAGCGGCCCGCGCTGCCGAGCACGGCCGTCAGCGAGCCGCCGACCGGCGTGGTGCTGATCACGGTCGTGCCGTCGGCGAGCGTCTGCGTGCCGAAGATCGGATCGATGTTGCCGTTGTAGCCGTTCTGCTGGGTCGTGCCGTTGCCGGTCTGAAAATCGACGTGGCTGTTGTGCGCGCGCCAGTCGACGCCGATCTGCTTGAGCGCGTTGTCGTCGATTTCGATGATGTGCGCTTCGATCTCGATCAGGCGCGGCCTGACGTCGAGCTGGTCGATCAGGGTCTGGTACTGCGGCAGCCGCTGCGGCAGGTCGCGGATCAGCACGGAGTTCGTGCGCGGATCGGCTTCGATCACCGGCAGCGACTGGCTGCCGGAGACGGTCGTGTCGGCGGAGTCGTCATTGCCGCCCGAATTGCCGGCTGAGTTGCCGACGTTCTGCATGCCCGACGCGCCGCCCGCCGCCATGCCGTTCAACAGCCCGCCGATGCCCGGCGTGACGCCGCCGTTCGCCGTCATGCCCGCGGGCAACGGCGGATTCACGCCGCTGTTCTGGAAGCCGCCGCCGTCCATGCTGCCGGTGACGTCGCGCATCGGCTGCAGGCGGCGCATCGTCGGCTCCTTCGCGATGCGGCTGGTCGCCGCGTCGTAGCCGGACGCGTTGTCGCGCGACTGGCTGCGCGGGTGATACATGCTCGACAGCACGTTCGCCACGCCCGAGACCGTGACGGTCTTGCCGTCGATCTCCACGTTGTGATCGGCGGCCCACGCGTGACGCAACTGGAACACGCGAATCGACGAGCCCGAGCGTTGCGCCGCGTTCTCGTCGAGACGGCGCGCGATTTCCGCGACCAGTTGCACATACGGCTGCGGTCCGCTGACGAGCGCGGTGCCCTGGCTCTCGTCCCAGGTCACCGGAAAGCGCGGATTCTCGACGCGCAACTGGCTGAGCGCCGAACGCAGATCCGCCGCGCTCGCGTGATCGAGCTTGATCACGCGCCGCGTCACCGTGTTGACATCGCTGATCGACAGCACGCTGCCGTCGTAGAACCACACGAAGCCGAAGGTCGACGCAAGCGTGTCGAGAAAGCGTTGCGGCGGCATGTCGAAGCGTCCGCTCACGGTGCCGTGCACGTCGCCGGAAATGGTCGCCGGCACGCCCTGCCCCGCCGTGAAGTCGCGCAGCACGTCCTTCACGTCCTGCCCTTCGGCCGAGACATGAACGACGGAACTGCGCCAGTGAATCGCCGCCGCTTCGGCGCGCACGCCCAACAAAGCGGGCAATGCGATCGCGAGAGACGCCGCCAGCCGGACAGCGCGCATGAGCCGTTTCTTCTTCATGGGTTTCACGTTGGTCAAGGGTTAGCCGCGGCTCGGGAGGCCGCGAAACGATACGGAGCGGTGCGGGCCCGGCGCCGCGTTTCACAGACGGCGCGGCGCGCGCCGAACGCCATGCAACCGGTGCCGGCGATGCCAAATGTATCCAGGCGCATGCCGCACATTCTCAACAAATCTGACGGTTGGCCGTCATTTGAGAAGTGTTGAGGTTTCGGGCCCGGCTGTTTTCAACGGAAGCGGCTTTTTACCGGCCTGGCCGGCGCACCCGCGGCGGCGGCAGCGGCGGCAGGCTACTTCTTCGTGACGCCGGCGATCGTGCGCAACTGGTCGCCGAGGTTCGACAGCACGAGCTGATCGCGCACCTGATCGACGAAAATGCCGACGAACAGCGCGAGCATCAGCACCGTCAGCGCGCCCTTCACCGGCTGGCTCAGCGTCATCAGATCGAGCTTTTGCGCGGACTTCGCCGCGAAACCGAACGCGAAATCGACCAGCAGCAGCATCAGCATCATCGGCGCCGCGAGCTTCGCGGTGGTCTGCATCAACGAGTCGGTCTGCTGCAAGGCGAAGCTTTCCAGCACGTTGGCCGGCACCGGCGTGCTCGCCGTCAACGGCCACCAGTGATACGACTCGTACAGCGCGCCGAGCAGAAAGGTCATGCCGCCGAAGGTCCAGAACGCGACGCTCGCCACCTGGGCGAGCAGCGTGCCGGTCGGCGTCGACTGCTCCTCGCGCATCGGGTTCGTGATCTGCACGTTGTTGTAGCCGGTCAGGTCGTCGACGTAGGTCCCCGCGCTCTCCGCGACCCAGAACACGGTCGAGGCCGCGAAACCGAGCAGCAAGCCGATCCCCGCCTCGCGCAGACCGATCACCACCAGCGTCGTGCCGGAGAGCGACGTGAACAGCGACGCCGGCTGTCCATACGCGATGAACGAACTGAACAGCATGACGATGCCGTTGCGCACCACCCCTTGCAGGATGCCGTCAGCGGTCGGCGGGAACAGATACAGGATCACGAAGAGCCGCACCGAACACACGCCGAGCACGGTCAGCGACTGAATCAGCGTGGTGCCGAGTTGCGGCAGCGTGGTGAGGGATTCGTACATTCGGATGACTAGCGGCGATTGAACGGTGAGCGCACAGTGAGCTAACGATGAGCGGACGGTGAACAACGGACGCCGCGCGGTCACGCGGGCCGCGGCATCAACCGCAGGCGCGCGAGCGCGGTTTCCTCGGCGTCTTCATCGGCCTCGTCGGCGGCGTGCTGATCGAGCGAGCGCCGCAGCGTGGCGATGCGCTCGCGGCACAGATCCATCCGCCCGCGGTTGTTGGCGAGCGCGCGCGCCGCCGCGGCCAGTTCTTCGGCCGCGGCGCGCATCGCCGTCTCGAGCGCGGCCAGTTCGCTTTCCAATTGCTGCACGCGCGCGGCGACCACGTCCGCGTAACGCATCGTCGCGTTGAGGTCGGCAAGCTGGAATGCGCTGCCGCCGCTCATCATCCGCGCGACGCGCTCGCGATAGGCGCGCAGTTCGTCGCCTGCGAGTTCGACGCGCTCGCGTTGCGCGTCATGCCGGGCGACGGCCTGCGCATGTGCGTCGCGCCGCGCCGTCAACGCCGCCTGCAGCCGCGTGTCGAGCCGGCCGCGCCGGCTGACGGTATGGCCGAGCGCGGCGACGCGCCGCCGCGTGGTGTCCGGGTTCGGGGCCGCGCTCATCGCGTCAGCCTCGCGCCAGTTCGAACAGACGCGCCTCGGTGTCCTGCGGCGCCGCGAACTCGTGCGTCGCCTGCGAGAAGAACGCGCGGATCGCGTCGATCTTGCGGATCGCTTCGTCGGCGAGCGGATTGCCGCCCGGCTGATACTCGCCGATCTGCAACAGCATTTCGACCTCGCGATGCTTCGCCATCAGTTCGCGCAGCCGGGCGGCCGCCTGCACGTAGTCGGGCGTCATGACCTGCGGCATCACGCGCGACAGGCTCGCCAGCACGTCGATCGCCGGGTACTGATTCTTCGCGGCGATCTCGCGCGAGAGGATCATGTGGCCGTCGATGATGCCGCGCACTTCCTCGGCGATCGGATCGTTGGCGGATTCGTCCTCCGCCAGCACCGTGTAGAGCGCCGTGATGGAGCCATGCTCGCCCATGCCCGCGCGTTCGAGCAGGCGCGGCAGCTCGGCGAAGATCGACGGCGGAAAGCCGCGCCGCGCCGGCGGCTCGCCGGCGGCGAGACCGATCTCGCGCTGCGCGCGCGCGAAGCGCGTCAGCGAATCCATCATCAGCAGCACGCGCTGGCCTTGATCGCGGAAGTGTTCGGCGATCGCGGTGGCGACATACGCGGCCTTCGCGCGTTCGATCGACGAGCGGTCCGACGTCGCGCACACCACGATCGAGCGCTCCATGCCTTGCGGCCCGAGAATCAGCTCGACGAACTCGCGCACTTCGCGGCCCCGCTCGCCGATCAGCGCGATCACGGTCACGTCGCACTGCGCGCCGCGCGCGAACATGCCGAGCAGCGTGCTCTTGCCGACGCCGGCCGGCGCGAAGATGCCCATCCGCTGTCCCTCGGCGAGCGTCATCATGCCGTCCACGACGCGCACGCCCGTCGCCAGCGGCGTATCGATCATGCGCCGGCTCATCGGCGAAGGCGGACTCGCGAACACCGGCCGTTCCTCATCGGTGTCGATCGGCCCGAGCCCGTCGATCGGCTGACCGAGGCTGTCGATCACGCGCCCGAGCAACGCATCGCCGACCGGCACCGACAGCGAGCGTCCGAGGCCCACCACCCGCGTCGAGCGCGAAATGTCGGCGAGCCGCGAGAACGGCGAGAGCAGCGCGACATCGCGCGTGAAACCGATCACCTCGGCATGCTGCAGCAGTTCGCCGTTCGCGGCGCGCAGCTCGCACAGTTCGCCGAGCGTCACGTCGAGCCCGGCCACCTTGACGAGCGTGCCGATGACTTCCAGCACCTTGCCGGTGCGCGCGATGCTGGAGGTCGACAGGATCTCGTGTTCGATCGCGTCGGCGAACTGTTCGACGTCGAAGAGCGAATGCGGCTCGTCGTCGAAGCCGGAGTCCGCATCGGACACAGGGAGGTCGCGCGTCATGTTCATCGGGCGCTCATGTCGTTCGTGCGTCGCTCATGGGTGGTTCATGGGTGGCTCATGGATGATTCAGGCCGTGCCGGAATCGGCGAATGCGTCGGCGGGGTTTTCGTCGGGGTTGTCGTTGGCGTTGTCGTCGACCTCGCTGTGCGGCGCGAACGCATCGGC
The DNA here is from genome assembly GCF_049177125.1 of Paraburkholderia sp. DD10. Classification (NCBI taxonomy): domain Bacteria; kingdom Pseudomonadati; phylum Pseudomonadota; class Betaproteobacteria; order Burkholderiales; family Burkholderiaceae; genus Paraburkholderia; species Paraburkholderia sp. DD10. The sequence goes on from NZ_CP185392.1 coordinate 1,612,190, forward strand.
GGCGGCCTCCAGTTCATTCGCCGACTGCTTGAGCGCGCGCGACACCGCGAGCCGCATCGCGCGCATCTGCGTGGCGAGGCTCGCGTCGATCGCGCCGAAATCCGATTCGCACAGGCAACTGCCCGGCTCCAGCCGCTTATCGGCGACCACGGAGAGCGGGAAAGGCCGGCCCGATTCGCGCCAGCGTGCGGACAGCCGCTCGAACGCGATGCAGGCCTTGTCGTAGTCGACGGGACTGACGACGACCCGCAGCCACGTCGCGCCTTCGACGATCCGGTCCACCGCCGACAGCGCGCGCTCGAACAACTGGTCGGACTGCTGCACCTTCACGATCTGCTCGACGGCCACCGTCACGATGCCGGCAATACGCTCGCGCATCTTCAACTGCGCGCGGCGCTGATCCGCGCCCGCTTCACCGAGGCGCTCGACCCAGTCGGCGAGCGCGCGTTGCTCGCCGTCGCGGTAGCCGCGCTCGGCCGCGCGCTCGTATTCGTCGCGCGCATTCGCGAGTACGCCCGCCGCTTCGTCGTGCGCCGCCGCGACGATCGCCGCGGCTTCGTCGCGCGCGGCGGCGAGGATCGCCTCGCGATCCGCGGCGAGCTGCTCGTAGCCGTCGCCGATTTCCATCAACGCGCCGAACGCGGCGCGCGGCACCACGTCCTGATGCGCGCCGACGTGCGCGCTCGCCGCCTCGGGCAGCATCCGGTCCGACCTCAGCCAAATAACCATGCCCACTCCGGAAGCAGTTCGGGAAGCCGCGCGACCAGTTGCGCCGTGCCGGCCGCATCGAGTTCGCGCCCGCTCGCGCGCAGCCACGCCGCATCCGGCAACGCGTGCGGCAAGGCCAGCCGCAACAGCGGGCATGGCCTCGCGGCGGCCGGCGTGTCGCGGGCGAGCAGCGCGTAGCCTTCATACGCGAGCGTGTCCGCGTCGACCTCTTCGAGCGCGGGCAACTGTCCGCGCGAGACGAGGCGCGCCACATCGGGCGCATTCGCCGGGCCCGCCGCGCCTGACGCCGTCAACCGTTCGAGCGGCACGCCGACCCATTGCGCGAGGCGCTGACGGCTGCGTTTGTCGATCAGCTTGCGCACGTCCGCGCGCCGCAGCAGCAGCGCGCGCATGCGCAGCACGCGCACGCCGACCTCGACCGGCAAGGCGTCCAGCACGGCGGGGTTCGGCGCGCGCAACGTGTCGAAGCCGGGCGCGCTCACGTTGGTCGCGCGCAGCAGCGCGCGCGAGCAGGCGGCGACACATGCGCCGTGCGCGGTCGCGAGCGCGCCGCGCAGTCTGTCGAGCGACGCGCCCGACGCGCCGGCCGGCAGGTCGAGCGCCGCTTCGAACCACGACGGATGCGCCCAGCGCGCCGCTTCGCGCGCATTGCGCTCATAGGCGCCGAGCGCCGCCGCGGCGCGCGCGAACGGAAACGACGTCGACGGCGCCGTCATGTCGCCGATGACGATTTCGGCCGCCGCAGCCTGGCGAGCCACGCGCTAATTCGCGGACGAAGCCGGCTCGCCGCGCTGGTCACGGGCAGGCCGCGTTTGAGCCAGAGGAACAGGCTCGCCGCGCCGGCCACCAGCACGAGCGCGGCGGCCACGAGAATCGGCAGCGGCGCCGCCGCATGCATCTGCGACGGCTTCGACAGATCGACCGGATCGGCGGGCACGGTGGTCACGCTCACCGCGTCGTAGGTGAGCCCTTCGACGCTATGCATCACCAGCGTCTTGATCTGCGGCACCAGCGCGCTCGCATCCGAATCCGGCCGGTACTTGATGAACACCGACGCCGAGGACGGCTTGATCTGCTGCGCGAGCGGATCGTTGTTCGGCAAGACGATCTGCACGCGCGCGACGATCACGCCATCGATCTTCGACAGCGTCGACGACAGTTCCTGCGACAAGCCGTAGATGAAGCGCACGCGCTCCTCGGTCGGTGTCGACACGAGGCCGTCGCGCTTGAACAGGCTGCCGAGATCGTCGTAGCGGCTGTGCGGCAGGCCGCGCTCGCGCAGCACCTGCATCGCGCGCACCATCTGGTTGCCGTCGACTTCGAGCATCCACGTCTTGCCGGCGTCGGCGGTCGCCTTGGACGCGTCGATGCCCTGTTCGAGCAGCGCCACGACCATCTCGTTCGCGTCCTGTTCGGTCAGGTTGCGGTACAGCTCCTTGTTGCACCCGGCGAGCAGCACGCAGACGGCCAGCGCGGCGCAACATGCGCCGGTCCGCAGCGCGCGGCCCGTGACGAAGACACTCTGTGCGCGCATGGCCTACTGGTTCTTCATCAGGGTTTCGATCGACGATTTGGACGAGTTGACGACGCCCATCTTGGCCTGCATGTCGAGCTGGGTGGTCGCCAGTTCGAGCGTCGTCTTCATCGCGGCGGCGGTCATCTCGGGCAACGACATGTTGCCCGCCTGGCTCGACAACGCGACCACGTCGTTCACCGACTGCTGCAACTCCGCGTCCTGCGTGACCGCCATCCTGGCGATGACATTGGTGTTCATGTCGTCGCCGTGGACCGGCGCGGCCATGCGCGGGTTCTGCATCATCGAGGCGAAGCGCTCGCCGGCCTGCTGCAACGCCGGGTCCGCGCCGGGCTGCGTGGCCGGCATGGAGGTGGCGGCCTGCAATGCGGCCTCGAATTGTTTGCTCGTGACGGGAAGTGTCATGTTCAGCCTCTCATCGTTCGATGCCCGCCGGCTTCGGCGGGTCGTGCTCAGATGCGCAGGTAGCCCTGCTGCCCGACGACGTCGTTCTGCGCGGCGGCGGTGGCCGCGGGCGCCGCCACGGGTTGCGCGGATTCGTCGGGCAGTTCGTCGTTCAAGGTCGCGATGGAGAGCGGCACCTCGAAGGTGCCGCCGTTGCGGTAGGTGCGGATCGCCTCGCGCAGATCCTCGCGCGCCGACAGCGCGCGCACTAGCTGGCGCGTGTCGCGGTCGGGATTCTGCGCCAGCGCCGCGCTCGCCCATTGCTGCCAGCCGGTGTCGCCCTTGACGGACAGACAGAAGGCGAGCAGCGCCTTGGCATACGAGAAATGCGGCGCCTCCTCGATCACGCGCGAGAACACGCGGATCGCGTCGTCCCAATGGCCGCGCTGCATGTACAGCACCGCTTCCATCGTGTCCAGTTCCGCCACCTGCGGGCGCAGCAGGCGCAACGCGTCGAGCACCAGTTCGATGTCGTACGGATCGGCTTCGAGCGTCGGGAAATTGTTGAGCAGCGCGCAGGACAGGCTATCGATCAGACCGCCCACGATGGCCTGGCTGCAGTTGAGGTAGTTCGGCGTGACGGTACTCATGGCGCAAGACTCCTGCGGATGAACATGTCGATGGATACGTCGCGAACCGCTGCGGCACGAACGACGTCCAGCCCCGGCCCGCTCCATGCGAGAGCGATGCGCCCAGGATACCGGCTTCGCACCGCCGGCCAACCGCGCGACGCGAAGAGAACACAGTTCGCGCGAAGCAGGAAGCCAAGCAGGGAGAGAAGCAGGAAGAGAAGCGGAAAGCGCCGCGCGAGCCGCGCGGCGTCGCTTCGCTTGCCGCATGCGGGCTTCGCATCGGCTGCGCGCCGCGCCGCCGGCCCCGCTACCGTCAGGCTTCGAGTGCGCCAATCCGCGACACGGCACGGCCTCGCGCACCCGGCCAACAGACCGGACCTCCATGAGCGAACAGAAGACCGAACAGCCTACCGACAAACGGCTGCGCGACGCCCGCAAGGACGGCCAGATATCGAAAAGCACCGATCTGGTCGAGGCGGCGACGATGGCCGTGGTGATCGGTCTGCTCGCGCTCGCGTCGGCGAGCTTCGCCGGCGCGTTGCGCGCGATCGTGATCACCGCGCTCGATTTCGTGCCCGGCCGCCACGACGAGCCGCTGATGTTCGGCCGGCTCTTCGAGCTAGGCAAGGAGGCGCTCGTCATCGTCGTGCCGTGCGCCGGCGCGGCGGCGCTGGCGGCGATCGCCGCGCTGCTTCCGCAGGTCGGCTTCCAGGTCGCGACCAAACCCGTCGTGCCCGATCTGAACCACGCGAGCCCGATCGAGGGCGTCAAGCGGATCTTCTCGTGGCGCACGCTGATCGACCTCGCGAAGATGATGATCAAGGCGGCCGTGATCGGCGTCGTGATGTGGGTGACGATCCGCTGGATGCTGCCGCTCATCGTCGGCTCGCTGTATCAGCCGCTGCCGGAACTGTCGAAGCTGTTCTGGGCGTTGCTGGTGAAGCTCTTCATCGTCGCGGCCGCGGTGTTCGTCGTGATCGGCGTGGTAGACGTCAAGCTTCAGCGCGCGCTTTTCATGCGCAAGATGCGGATGTCCAAGGTCGAGGTGAAGCGCGAGCGCAAGCAGATGGACGGCGATCCGAAGATCAAGGCGGAACGCCGCAAGCTCGCGCGCGAATTCGCGACCACGGCGGCGCCGCAGCAGCGGGTCGGCTTCGCCAACGCGCTGATCGTCAATCCCACGCATTACGCGGTCGCGATCCGCTATGCGCCCGACGAACATCCGCTGCCGCTCGTGATCGCGCGCGGCATGGACGAAAGCGCCGCGCAACTGCGGCGCTTCGCGCGCGAGGCGAACGTGCCGATCATCGGCAATCCGCCGGTGGCGCGCGCGCTCTACAAGGTCGGCGTCGACGAGCCGATTCCCGACGAACTGTTCGAGACCGTCGCCGCGATCCTGCGCTGGGTCGATGCGATCGGCGCGCGGCGTGACGACGGCGACGACGGCCACGACAAGCAGCGCGCCGACATGGAGAATCGCGATGTTCAAGGCACTTAAGCTACCGGCAGGCGGTGAGATCGGCATCGCGATGCTGGTGGTCGCGATCATCTCGCTGATGATCCTGCCGCTGCCGCCGTTTCTCATCGATTTACTGCTCGCCATCAACATCACGATCAGCGTCACGCTGCTGATGGTGACCATGTACGTGCCGAACGTCGTATCGCTCTCGGTGTTTCCCTCGCTGCTGCTGTTCACCACGCTGTACCGCCTGTCGCTGAACATCGCGTCGACCAAGTCGATCCTGCTTCACGCCGACGCGGGCAACATCATCGAGAGTTTCGGCGAGCTCGTGGTGGGCGGCAATCTGGTGGTCGGCATGGTGGTGTTCGTCATCATCACGACCGTGCAGTTCATCGTGATCGCGAAGGGTTCGGAACGGGTCGCCGAAGTCGGCGCGCGCTTCACCCTCGACGCGTTGCCCGGCAAGCAGATGAGCATCGACGCCGACTTGCGCGCGAATCTGCTCTCGCCCGAAGAAGCGCGCCGCAAGCGCGCGACGCTCGCGGTCGAGAGCCAGTTGCACGGCGGCATGGACGGCGCGATGAAGTTCGTCAAGGGCGACGCGGTGGCCGGCCTCATCATCACGCTGATCAACATCATCGCCGGCATCGCGGTCGGCATCGCGTATCACGACATGAGCGCGGGCGAAGCCGCCAACCGCTTCTCGATCCTGTCGGTCGGCGACGCGATGGTCTCGCAGATTCCGTCGCTGCTGCTTTCCGTCGCCGCGGGCGTGATGATCACGCGCGTGTCCGACGAGCGCGACGCACGGCCGCTCTCGCTCGGCGACGAGATCGGCCGGCAGTTGTCGGCCAGCGCGCGCGCCCTCTACTTCGCGAGCCTGCTGCTGCTCGGCTTCGCCGCCGTACCCGGCTTTCCGTCGATGCTGTTCCTGCTGCTCGCCGCGATTCTCGCGTTCTCCGGCTATCGGCTGGGCAAACGTCAGCCGGCCGCGACCTCGCACGCGGGCGAGGCCGTCAGCGCGATGCAACGCGCCGGCTCGAAAGCCGACACGCCCGCGATCCTCACGCGCGCGCCGCAGTTCGCCTGCCCGCTCGGCGTGCGGATTTCGCCGGACCTCGTCGCGCGCCTGTCGAGCGCGGCGCTCGAGCGTTCGTTCGAAGCGGAGCGCGCCCGTCTGCAACAGGTGTTGGGCCTGCCGTTTCCCGGCATCACGATGTGGACGTGCGACACGCTGCCCGCCTCCAGTTGCGAACTGCTGATGCACGACGTGCCGTACTGCGCGATCGAACTGCCGCCGGGCAAGGTGATGCTGCCCGACCCGGCGCTGACGGGCACGCACGAACCGATGCCCGCCGAACTCGCGGCGCTCGCCGAGCGCGGCGAGAAACGGCGCGGGCTCGACGGCGGCGCGGGGCCGACCTGGTGGATCGACGAAAAAACGCTGCCGCCGAAGATGTCCGCGTGGCGCGCGGAGCAGGTGATCGCGCATGCGTCGGTGGCGATGCTGCGTCGGCACGCGTCGCTCTTTCTCGGCATCCAGGAGGTGCAATGGATTCTCGACCAGCAGAACGCCGAGTATCCGGGCCTCGTCGCCGAAGTGCAGAAAGTGCTGCCGCCGCAGCGCATCGCCGACGTGCTGCGCCGGCTGCTCGAAGAACAGATCTCGATTCGCAACGTGCGCAACATTCTCGAAAGTCTCGTGGTGTGGGGCGCGAAAGAGAAAGACATGCTGATGCTCACCGAGTACGTGCGCGGCGACCTCGCGCGCTTTCTCGCGCATCGCGCGGCGGCGGGAAGCCGGCAACTGCCCGCGGTGCTGCTGGATCTGCCGGTCGAGCAGCACATCCGCCAGGCGATCAAGCAGACGCCCACCGGCAATTTCCTCGCGCTGCCGCCCGACGAAGTCGGCTTCCTGATCGACCGGATCCAGTCGTTCGTCGGCGACACCCCGCGCGAAGGCGTCGCGCTCGTCACGTCGATGGACATTCGCCGCTACGTGCGGCGCATGATCGAGGCGCGGCTCGGCTGGCTGTCGGTCTACTCGTATCAGGAACTCGGCGACCATGTCGAACTGCAGCCGCTCGGCCGCGTGACCATCTAGCGCAACGGCCCGCACGCACATGGCGATCATCGAACCGCGTCCGCTGCGCATCATTCCGTCCGCCGCCGATACGCATCCGGCCGCGGATGCGGCGCGCGCGCGCCGCTTCGATTACGCGGCGCTGGTGCGGCGCGGGCGCGCGCCACGGCCGCCCGCCGAAGCCGGTGAAAGCGCCGGGTCCGCGCCCGCCGATGCCTCGGGCAGCGAGGCGGACAGCCGCCGCGCCCAGGCCGGCTGGCTCGCGGATGGACAGGACGACGAGGCCCAGGCCGAAGCGCAGGCGAGCGCTGACGACACCTGCGCGCCCGACGCCGGCGCACTCGCCCACGAAGCGTTGCTGCGCCGGCTGCCGGGCGCCACGCTTCCGGCCATCGACGCACTGTTTCGCACCCAGGGCCATTTTCTCGAACTCGCGCGTTCGCTGGCGCGCGAAGTCGCGGGCTTCTGCGGCGACCCCGCCGTCGCGGACGCCGGCAACTGGGAGGTACGCATGCCGCTCGATAGCCGCATCCTGCCGGACACGACGCTGTATCTGTCTCTTTCGCGTTTCCTGTTGTCGCTTCGGTTCGACACGGGCGGCATCGAGACCCGGCAGCTACTCTTCGACCACAGTGCCATGCTCGAACGCGAGCTGGACTCGCTTCTACGCGCGTGGGGCACGCCCCGCGATATCGAACTGACGGTGTGGTGAGCGCACCGTTTTCCAGGCCGACGCTGGCCGTCACTTCCGCCGACCGCTGCATGGATTATTCGATCGTCGAAATGCCGGGCGCCGACGTTGCCGGAGCGCAACCCGCGGATGCCGCTCACGGCGCTCTTGGCGCTCATGGCGCAAACACCGCCGCCGCGCCGATCACCGCGTTGCCGATCCGCGCGGTGCCGCCGCTCGCGGCGCGCGCCGCGCGGCTCGTGTGCAACGCGCGGACCGCGCAGCTTCTCGGGCATGCGGCGGGCGTCAACGAATGGCAGGCCACGGTCGATGTCTCGCCCTCTCAGCCTCACGCGCGCTTCGAGCAGCCCGGCACGCTCGAACTCGCGCATCCGTCCGGCGAGATCCGGGTCCTGTTCGACCTCGCCGCGCATCCGGCGCTCGAGATCGCCGCGTCTCCGGCCGGCCAGGGTCCGGCCGTGCCCGGCGACACCGCCCGCGCGCTGCGCGCCGCAGTGGCCGGCGTGCTGCTCGATCCGTTGCTGCAGCGGCTCGCGTCGCTCGGGCTGACGGGCGTGCATGTCGCGCAACTGGTGCGAGGCGCGCCGCGCGAGGCCGCCTCCGCCGAGGTCGCCGCGATCGATCTGACGTTCACTTTCGACGGCCGGCCTTACGCGGCCCGCGTTCTGCTTGGCCGCGCGTTGCTCGACACGCTCGAAGCCTTGCATGGGACGCGCAGCGCGGCGCTCGCCGCCGCGACACGCGCGTTGGCGAGCTCGCCGGAACGTTCCGCGGGTCTTGCCGGCAGCCTCATACCGGGAAGGCTGATACTCGGCCGGCGGCGGCTGCCGGTCGACACGCTGCGCGCGCTCGCCCCCGGCGACGTGCTGCTGCGCTCGCTCGCCGGCACGCTGCGCACGGTGCTCGCCCGCGCCGGCGAGGGCGCGAGGGAAGCCGCCACCGGCATCGTGGCCTGGGGCACCCCCGGCCTGATGCGGGTCCATGCACCGGTCAGCATCGACGGTCTCACGCTATCCATCACGAAGGAGCCCACCATGACCGATGAGCTGGATCCCGTTCGTCCGGACGATCTGCTTGCGCCCGATCAACACGCCAACGCGATCGAAATCGGCGAACTCGATCTACCCGTCCAGTTCGAAGTGGATACCGTGGCGCTGCCGCTCTCGCAGCTCTACGCGTTGCGCCCCGGCTATGTGCTCGAACTGCCGACGCCCGTGGCCGACGCGCAGCTCAAGCTCGTCACGCACGGCCAGACGATCGGCTACGGCGAACTCGTCACGGTCGGCGATCACCTCGGCATACGGATTCTGCGCATGGCGCACGGCGATGGTCCAGTTCAGTGACTTCACGGGCCTGCTGATCGTCATCATCGCGATCAGCCTCGTGCCCTTCGTCGCGATGGTGGTGACCTCCTACGCCAAGATCGTCGTGGTGCTCGGCCTGCTGCGCAATGCGCTCGGCGTGCAGCAGGTGCCGCCGAACATGGTGTTGAACGGCATCGCGATTCTGGTGTCGCTGTACGTGATGGCGCCCGTCGGCATGCAGGCGATGCAGTCGATGCAGGGCCAGCCGGTGGCCGGGCAGCCGACCCAGGCGCTGATCCAGGTGTTCAGCGCCGCGCGCGAGCCGTTCCGCGTGTTCCTGCAAAAGCATACGAACGAGCGCGAGAAGCGCTTTTTCATGCGCTCGGCGAACGTGGTGTGGCCGAAGGAGAACGCGGCCAGCCTGCGTGAAAACGACCTGATCGTGCTCGCGCCCGCCTTCACGCTCACCGAACTGACCGACGCCTTCAAGATCGGCTTTCTGCTTTACATCGCGTTCATCGTGATCGACCTGATCATCGCCAACGTGTTGCTCGCGATGGGCCTCAACCAGGTGACGCCGACCAACGTGGCGATCCCGTTCAAGCTGCTGTTGTTCGTCGTGATGGACGGCTGGTCGACGTTGATTCACGGCCTCGTGATGACCTACCGCTAGCGCGGCATCGCACTTATCGCACTGACTCGCGGAAACTGCTCGCATGGATATCGACACGCTTGTTCGCTTCACGACCCAGGGCATGCTGCTGTGCATGTACGTGTCGCTGCCGATCGTGATCGTCGCGGCGCTGGTGGGTCTGGCCGTGTCGTTTCTGCAGGCGATCACGTCGATGCAGGATCAGACGCTGTCGCATGGCGTGAAGCTGATCGCCGTGACGATCGCGATCGTGATCGCCGCGCCGTTCTCGGCGGCCGCCATCCTGCACTTCGCCAACGAAATCATGCACACGGCGGTGCCGCAATGACGCGGATCTCCACGCCGTCCCCCGCGCCGGCGGACCAGCCCGAACTCGCGCGCGAACAGGCCCGCAACGATGCGGGCACACGCGCCGGCGCGCAGTTCGCCGCGCTGTATCGCGGCACGACCCGCTTCGCCTATGCACGCACGCGCAGCGCGAGCGCGCGCCGCGCGTTGCTCGCGCGGAAGCTCCGCATGGCGGTGCCGCGGCCCCTCGTGGCCGCCGGCGAACCGGCGCGCGGCGCGGGCGCGGGAGGCAGCGGGCGGATCACGCGCGACGGCGGCGGAGGAAGCGGCGGCCAGTCACAGCATGGGCACGATGGCGGCGACAGCGGCGGTAACGGCAACGGACGCGGCGGCGCGGCATCGTCGCGCGGCGAGGTCGGCATACGCAGCAGCGGCAAGACCGAAGTGCCGCTGCCCCGGCGCGGCGCGTTGCAGACGTTCGCGGCCTCGCAGCCGCCGGATGCGGATCTGTCGCACACATTGCCGAAGCTGTGGTGCGACGCGCTGCTCGCGTTGCGAGACGAGCTTGCGGTCAATCCCGAAGCGCGGCTCGATGCGCGTGTGCATGAGCGCTTCATCGATCTGCTTACTGTGCAGCGGCAGTTGGGCGGGGCCGACGCGGCTAGCGGCATCGACGGCGACCTGGGCGCGTGGCGTCAGCGTCTGATCGACGCCAGCTCGGCGCGGGCGCAGCCGCCGAAGACGATGTCCGCTGCCAGAGTGGCGCCAGGAGAGCCCGGACGCGTCGGACGTCTGAACCTGCTGATGCTGCCGCTGCTGCTGATGTACAGCCGGCCGGCGACGCCCGCGATGCGCGAGCGCGCGCTCAACCTCCGCACGCTTCAGCGCGGCGCGGCCGTCGCGGCCGGTGCGGCGGACAAATCGCGCTGACGATACGCCGCGCAGTTTCGCATTCCTGGTACGCGCGTCACATTGCGCGCGAGGCCATCGTGCCGCACGCGTCGCTGCCGGTGCGCGCGACCCATCGCGCCGACGCCGACGCCGACGCCGACATAAGGCCAACCGTGACGCCGCGCAGTTTCGCATTCCTGGTACCCGCTTCGCATTGCGTGCTTGCCCGTCATGTCGGACCGCTAGAGTAGGTGTCGATCGGCGCACCCACGCGCGCCGCCCCTTCTCGATCTACAGGCGCTCCATGACGAAGCTGCTGCGAATCCTGACTGGCACGCATGCCGGCGCGGAATTGCGCCTCGGTATCGGCACGCACCGGATCGGCGCGGACGACGATGCCGACATCCGCATCTCCGACTGGCGCGGCGACGACGTGCTGCTGGGCCTCGACGAAGGCGGCATCGTGACCGCGCGCCGCCTGACGCCGGTCACGGTGGAGGCGGACGACGCGGCGAACGCGCGGCAAGGCGAACCGGCCGATCTCGACGAGGAACCGGGCACGGTCATCCTGATCGAGTTCGTGCCGATGCAGTTCGGCGACACGGTGTTGTGCGTGGGCTCGACCGACGCGGCCTGGCCGAGCGACCTCGATTTGCTGTCGACGCTGCTCGTCAAGCCCGACGAAACCCGGCGCGCCGCCGAGCGCTCGCGGCGCCGCAAGATGACCGGCATCGTCTCCGCCTGCGCGATGCTCGGCGGCGTGATCGTGATCGGCTGCGTGCTGCTGACCACCGTGGTGAGCCGCGCGGCCCTGCCGCACGATGCCGGCGATCTCGCGCAGCGTGTGAACGTGGCGCTGCGCGCGGCGCATATGAAGGAACTGACCGCGCAGGCGCGCGGCTCGACGGTGAGCGTCACCGGAATGGTCGCCACGCCCGAGGAAGACACGCAAGTGCGCAAGCTGTTGATGCGGATTTCGTCGACCGGCATCGTGCGGCGCTACGACATTGCGCAGAACGACGTGCGCAACATGGAGGATTCGCTCGCCATGCCGGGCGTGAAGGTCGCCTATGTGGGCCGCGGCGCGTTCGAGATCTCGGGCAAGGTCGCCAATCCGCGCGATGTCGAGAGCGCGCTGTCGCGCATGCGCCGCGATCTCGGCGAGAACGTCAAGGATCTGCGCGTGCGCGTCGTGCAATCCGAGGACGGCATGCCGTTGCCGACGGCCTTCTCGCTCGTGATGTCGTCCGACGACGTGCGCTACGCCGAAACGCCCGATGGCGTGAAGCATATCTACACGACGCCGGAAGCGGCCGCCGCGGCCTCCGGTCCTGAAGCGGCGGCGTCGGCCCCGGCCACCGAGATGTCCGCCGCTGATACACCCGCCGCTGCCGTCACCGACACGCCCGCCGCTGCCGCGGCGGCATCGGGCACGCCCGTCGTCATCACCACGGGCGCGGCGCGCGGCGTGATGCAACCCGTCGAAGACATCGCCGCCGAGCCGCCCGCGCCGACGCAGGCCAGGACCACGGCGTATCTGCCATTACCGAAGTGAGGTTCCGAGATGACCAACATGTATGCGCCGCTCGAAGCGTGCGCCACCGATTTCAACGATCTGCAGAAGACGCTCGCGGACCCCGACGGCGGTCCGCGGCTCGCCGCGATCCGCGAGGCGCTGGAGGCCACGGCGAAGAACGTCGGCGAAACGAACGGCGCGACCGAACTGGATCGCAACAATCTCGCGAAGCTGTACCGTGGCCTGCTCGCAGCGAGCAGGATCGTCGCGCAGCTCGCGGACAAACGCGGCGCGGCGTGACGCGCGCGGCACCTGGCTAGCCCTGTCAGGCGGCATCCGCGCCGCGAGGCAGAGCAGCATTTTCAACCTGAGAGTGAGGAGGTCTTATGGCTGTCGCAGGCACAATCGGAGCCATGCAGGGGATGGCGGCACAAGGGAGCGCCGGAGCCTTGGGCGCGGCCCAGGCGACGTTGCAACTGTCGCTGGCTGGCGCATTGGCGAACGTCGTGAAAGGGATGGGCCAGGCGGTCCAGAGCGGTACGGGACACTGACGGGCGTTCTTTCGGCTCGACAGCGTTCGACACCCTCGGCATCGTCGGGGTGTGCTCATCCCGCCTTACCGGCCGGCCCGCGGAGCACCGCGCGCGCCGGCCGTTTTCATCGCGCGCGCCGGCCATGCCGGCCGCCCCTCCCTTTGCCCGCACCCGCCCTTGGATACCAACGACACGTCCGAACGCTATGCGCAACTGATCCGCGACCTGTGCGCGACCGTGGGTCTCGCGGACGCCGAGCATGTGCTGCGCACGCGTTCGATCGAAGTGGAAGGCTTCGACGTGCGGCTCGAATACTTCGAGAACGATCTGGAGGCCATGTACGCCAACTTCCACTACGGCACCGTGACGGCGGGCCGCACGCTGGTCGTGTTCCGGCTGATGCTGGAGGCGAATCTGCTGATCTACGCGCAGGACCAGGCGCAACTCGGACTCGATACGGATACGGGCGGGATCGTGCTGGTGCTGCGCGTGCCGATGACCTATGACGTCGACGGCAATACGCTGGCCGATCTGCTCGCCCACTATGCCGAGCATGGGCGGTACTGGCGGCAAAGCATCATCGAGTCGACGGATGAGATGTTCGAAGGCATCGTCGCCGGCGAGTTTGTCTGGCTGCGGGCTTGAAGGGATGATGCGTGCGGTTGCGGGTGCGGGCGCGGGAATGACGGTGATGTGGATGAGATGTCACGGCAATGCGGATGGCCGCGCATTGTCGGATGCCGCGGGCATGCGTGGATGAGCTTGTGTTTGTCGGCGGTCGCTGGGCCGGGTGGGCGGCAATACGGATGTGCCGCGATCATCAGATGCCGCGGGCATCCGTGGGTGTGCTTGTGTTTCTCGGCGGGCGCCGGCCAGGCAGGCGGCCACGCGAATGGCCGCGATCATCAGATGCCGCGGCCATATATGGATGTGCTTGTATTCCTCGGCGGTCGACGGGCCGGGTGGGCCCGGACGCGTCGACGGCGTTAGGGATCGTTAGTGCGTCGCACCGTGAATCGTTTCGCCGGCACGTTGCATCACGCTAGCCAGCGCCATGAGGTGCTGGTGCTGGTCGAGTGCGTTGGCCGGGTTGAGACCGGGGTCGAGCATCGGCCCCGCGAGTTGCGGCTGCACATCCGAAGACGGCACCGGCAATGGCACGCGGCGCTGCGTGACCAGGACACCGCGCAGAGCGTCATCCGACAGGTTATCGCCGGCTTTCACGGCCGCCTGGTTGATCAGCGATTTCTTCGACATCGGCACCGGCAGTCTGTCGCCGTCCGTTGCCGTGCTGAACGCGCCGGGTTTGCGTGCGGCGCCGAGGCCGCGCAACGCGACGAGTTCGCAGCGCAGCGCGACGGCGGTCGGCGTGACCGGAACGACGGCACTGTCCGCGCCCGTGCGCGCATTGTCGTTCGTGCTGTCGACGCGGCCGACACTCCCTACGGGCAGCGCGGCGATGGCTTGGGTGCTCACGATTGGACTCTCCATCTCTCCATCATTTCGGCGCGGCAACGAACCCATGCCGCGGATGCCACCACGTTAGCGTTGTGCGTCGGCACGCGGCGAGCGCGGCGCGAAGTCGCGACAGGTGATGCGAAGCACGCCCGGACGGTTCGAGGGATACGCGAATCGGTGGGACGCGTGTCGCGCGCCCCGCTCGGCGCCACCGGCCGCACTCGATTCACTCGATTCACTCGACCTCATTCGCCACACTCGACCTCATTCGCCACACTCGGCTCACTCGACCTCATTCGCCACACTCGACCTCATTCGCCACACTCGACCTCATTCGCCACACTTGACCTCATTCGCCTCATTCGCCACACTCGCCTCACTCGACTCACTCGCCTCACTCGCCTCACTCGCCTCACTCGCCTCACTCGCCTCACTCGCCTCACTCGACTCACTCGACTCACTCGACCTCACTTGATTCACTCGCCGCGTTCGACCGCGCTCGTGCAACGCCAACCCGCACGTTCGCACTAGCACGTTCGCATTAGCACATGCCGCTTCGCGGCAATCCGCTCAGCACGCCCGCCGGCGCTGACAATGGCTCGATCCGATGCATGGAGGCGACCCATGTCGACATTCCGCTTTCCCGGCCTGATCGAGTCGGACGAGTTGCTGATGCGGCCGCCCGAGCCACGCGACGCGCAAGCCCTGTTCGACGACATGCTGAGCGACGTCGCCACGACACGCGACCTGAGTTTCGCGCGCCACACGCAACTCGACGAGACCCTCGCGTTCATCGACGAAGCGCAGGAAGGCTGGCGTACCGGCACGCTCATCCGCTGGGTGCTCGAAGACCGCGCCAGCGGCCGTCTCACCGGCCTCATCGAACTGCGGCCGCATCCGCCGCGCGTCGAACTCGGCGTCGTCATCAGCCGGCGCGGCGGCGCGCGGCGGCGGCGCGCCGGCCTGTATGCGCTGCGCAAGCTGCTCAAGTGGCTGATCGCGCAGCCGCCGTTCCTGCGCATCTTCGCGTACTGCGCCGTCGACGGCGATGCGCACAGCAGCATGGAGCGGCTCGGCTTCACGCTCGAAGCGAAGCTGAGGAACCACGAATGCCGCCCGAATCTGGGGCTCATCGCCGCCGACAGCTACCTCTATGCGATGACCCGTCCGCTGCATCCGCCGTCCGACACGCCAGCGATCCGCTGGCTCGAAGAGCACACGAGTCTCGAAACGATCTGAGGCGGCAACGCGCGGCTGGAGGTGACAATTGCCGGCCTGCTGACCCCTCACCCCGCTCACCACAACCGAGCGCTCGCCCCAGCGCTTCGCATTTCAGCGCATGCATTCGGGCTGCCTCGCCCCGGCGAAAATCGCCGGCCCGCTGCCCCCTCATCGCAGCGCGCCGCGACGGAATGCTCGCCACGGCGCTTCGTCTTTCAGCGCATGCATTCGGATCGCCTCGCCCAGGAGACAGTTATCGGCCGGCAGCCCCCTCATCGCAGTTCACCGCAACGGAGCGCTCGCCCCAGCGCTTCGCATTTCAGCGCATACATTCGGATCGCCCCGCACCCCGCAAAACGGCATGACACATTCGAAGACGATAGTGCAACGCGGCTCCCTCCTACCGCGTCGTCATGTCCCGTCATCGCCGTATCGATGTTTCGCCTGTCCCGCACCTGAGCGAGACCGCAGCCGACGCACCCGCCCCGGTCACGGCCGAAACAGTCAAGCCGACGCCGCGCGGATGGTCCGGCTGGCTGCGCGCCGCGTTGCCGCGTCCGGCGCGGATGACCGGCGCCCGCCGCGTCGAGTTCAGCACCGCGCTGTTTCAGCACAGCACCCACGGACGCTCATCCGGACCGGAACATCATGCGGACGGCGACAGCCGTTTCCCGCCCGCCGGCAAGAGCCGACATGCGCGACGCGAAACGAGCCCGTTCGCGGCCGCCGCGCACGTGACGGCGCCCGCAACGGTGTCGCCGTCCGCGTCGAGCGAAACATGCGGGCAACCAGCCGACCCGCCCGCGCGGGAAGCCGCCGCGTCATGGCGCGCGACGCCGCTCGACGCGATCGTCTCGCGTGACGATCTCACCGCCTACGTGCAACAGCAATTCACGGACGGCGCGCCGGACCCCGCCGGCGAAGCCCACGCACTCGCCGCCCGGCTGCACGACTTGTGCCGCTCGAAAACGTCGCCCGCCGAGCATGCCGCCGCGGCGGTCCTATCCGGACGGCATGCGCGCCCGCCCGAAGCGACCGACGGCGGCTACCCCGACGCGCTCGCGGCATCCCGCGGCGCGTTGCTTGCGCAGGCGCTCAAGCTGGCCGGCGTGACGGATCTCCGCGCCGCGCCTATCGCTTTGCAACGCATCGGCATGCTCGACTTCACGGCGCCGCGCCGTCGTCGTTCGGATGGCCCGGCAGAGTGCGAAGCCTGGCGCGCCGCGCGCCTGCTCGCGCGCTCCGGTGTCGGGCGCGAGGTGCTCGACGCCTTGCGCGCAGCGACTCCCCAGACTCCACCGACTCACCACGACGAGCTGCACCGCTTCGGCGTCGAAGCGCTGCTGACGAGCTGCGACGCGCTCGATCCGGCCCGCCACGCCGATCCCCACGCCAGGCCCGATGGCGCGCCAGGCGCCGTCGCCGCGCGCGCGGGGCTGGTCGCGAACCCGCCGCTCACCGCGGACGAGCCCGGCGTCACGGCGCTCGCCAAGCGCGCGTTCGACGCCGCCGCGACCCTGCTCGAACACGGCCGCGACGCGTTGACGCCCGACCAGAAAGGCGCCCTCTTCGCGTGGCGGCAAGCGTTCACCGAAGACGGCCGGCACACCGATCTCTCGCAGGCGCGGCAGCGTCTCGGGCGGTTCGCGGGCAAGACGATTGCGCGAGTCGGCGAAAAACGCTGGAAGACGCTGCTGCCGCGCATGTTTCGCGGCAAGCACGGTTCGCCGCTGTCCGCGCTGCGCTTCGGCACGCAAGGCGTGCCGCGCAAGACGATCGCGCAGGAGCGCGCGAAGCTGCGCGACACGCTGCAGGCGGCGTTGGCGCAACTCAAGCGCAATCCGGCGATGGACCCGCGCGCGGCGCTCGCTCACGCACGGCCCGAGGCATCGCTGGCGGAACTCGCGGCGCTGCATGTGTGGCTGGAGCGCGGCGGCTTTCCGCCCGGCCGTCTCAGCGACGCGACGCTGCGGGCGATCGCCGAGCGGGCTCACCAGATGGCGGATGAAGCGACGCGGTTGCCCGATCCCACGGCGTCGCCGCCCTCGCCTGCCGCCGGCGTCAAGGTGCCGCGTCGCGTCCGTGCCCGCGTGCGCGCGACCACGGCGCACTGGCTCGACATGACGCCGCAGGAACTCGCCAGGACCAAACCATTTCGGACGATCGCGCAACGGCCGTTCACCGTCGAGCGGCTCGCGGTGTGGGGCAAGGTCGCCCATGTGCCGCACGACGCGCCGTTCTGGAACACGGTCGACGAACTGCGCGCGCTCGTCCAGCACGACGGCGCGTCGAGACCGGCGGACAACGTCGACGACGTTCGCGAGACGCTGCTCGACGTGGTGAGCAATCTGCAGTCGGGACAGCGTCTGCGGCTCACGGATGGCGGTCGCCAGGGGCTCAGCACGCGCGGCCTGAACGTGACGGTGGAGACGCTGCTGAAGGGGCATGCGGTGCCGGTGTCGCCGCGCGTGGACCTGCGCGCGTCGCGTACCCGTGAGGCGGTCGTCGAGGTGAGCCGTTCGACGCACGGCGTGTCGCTGTTCGTCGGCACCTCGAAGTCGAGCATGCATCACGTCGGCGCCGGCCTGCTGGTCGGCTATGACATCGAGACGGCGCTGACCACCGTGCGCGCGGGCCTCGTCACGAACGTGATCCTGCATGCGCGCGAGTTGTCGGAGCCGCGCGGCGTGTCGCTCAGGGTGGCGCGACGGCTGCGGCCGGACGGGACCGGTTACGACGACGACGCGATGCGCGCGAAACTCGCGGCGCTGGTCGGGCATCTGTTCGACGAAGCGGCCGGCGCGCACGACGACGGACCGGCCGGCGTGTGGAACCGCCTCGCGGAGCAGTACTGGGACGATCCCGACGTGTCGCTTAGCTGGACCGACGGCCACGCGAGCAACCGGCGCCGCGGCGCCACGCTCGACGTGAACGCAACGGTCAAGGTGGCGAGCCTCGGCGGCGAAGCCGCGCGCGATCCGCACACGGGCAAAAGCGTGCGGCATCTATCGGCGCGCGCCGGTCCGTCGGCGGGCGGCGGCTGGGAACGCTCGCGCCAGAAGGCCGATATCGTGGAGCGCAGCGGCCGCGTGCGAATCGACGAACATCGGGTCGGGCTCGGCAGCCAATGGCAGGTGCGCGGGGCCATCGCGCCGGGCTTTTCGCATCCAGTGGGCGCGGACGGCCGGCGCTCGGTCGGGCTGTTCTCGATCGACGCGCCGGCCGCGACGATGACGCTGCGCGAACGCAACCGCTCGGCCAAACGGCTGCTGGTGCGCGAGGACGGCAGGCTCAGTCATCGCGGCTGCATCCTCGACGTCGAATATCTCGACGCCCGCACGTACACCCGCGCCGTCGACGAGGCGCGCGCCGAACTGGTCGCCCTGTTCGCGGCGCCGATCATCGCGCGACGCCGCAAGGAAGGACCGCCATCGCGCGGCCGTCACGCGCGGCCCGAGCCCGCGCCGGAAGTGCTGGCCGCGCAACGCATCGACACGCATCTGGCGGCCGTGCGCCGGAACCAGCGGGCGAACCTGACCTATGTGCGGCGCTACCGGCTGCGCCGGCACGCCGCGCTGCGGCTCGACGCCAACACCGCGACGCTCGAACAGTCGGGCGACGATCCGCAACTGAAGGAGCGCATCGACGCGGCCAATGCCAGGATTCTCGACGACCCGGCGTCATGGATGCCCATCGAACTGAAGGTGAAGGAGCGCAACGCCAATGCCCGCAGCTTCGGGCCGAACGTGGTGCTGCAACTCACCACGCGCATGGGCGCGGTCGGCGATCGCGAGATCGTCACCGAGGGGGTGCCGTTTAGTGTGCTTGAAGCGCTGGATCGGTAGGAGTTGGGCGTTGGCCGGGGCGCTTCGTGACCTAGGGTGTGGCGTTCAGCGTGCTTGAAGCGTTGGATCGGTGGGAGTCGCTCATTGGCCGGGGCGCTTTCGCGGGCCGCGCGGTTCGCTCGACCGGCGCGGGGTTCGCATCGTCGACACGACACCGTGCGCCGCTCGCCACAATCGCCAGATTGAGCCGCTCTGGCGGCGCGGGAGAAATCATGTCCACTCCAGTCGGCGACGGCTCGCAAGCAGGCGGGTCTCATTGGTCGCAAGGGCCTCAGGTGCCCCAAGGGCCGCAGGGACCTCAGGCTCCGCATGGTCCGCATGGACCCTATGGTCCGCACAATCCGGGCGCGCAGCCGGGCGGCGCTCAGCCACGGCCGTCGGCGGGTGCGCGGTTGGACAGCCTTTTGGGCGCGATACGCGCTCACGCCGCAGGCGCGGGGCGGCAGGCCCAGTGGGGGCCGCCGCATCCGCCCGGTGGCGCGGGCGTCCCGCCTCCGGGCGGTATGGGCGCGCAGCAGCCCGGCATGGGCGGTGCGCAGCATCCGGGGGGCGCAGCGGGGGCAGCGGGTGCTCCGCCTCCGGGCGGCGCCGGTGCGCCGCAATACGGTGTGGGTGGCGCGCCGCCTCCCGGTGGTCCCGGTGCGGGTCCGTGGAACGCCGGCGCGGCAGGTGGTCAGAACTCCGGCTACCCAGGCGCGCAGTACGGCGGTAACGCGTCGGGTCCGTGGCAGTCGGGCCCTTACGCGCAGCAATACTCGGCCATGGTTCAACCGCAATCCGGGCGACGGAGCTATCGGCCTCTCGCTGCGGTCGCCGGATTTGTTGGCGTTTCATTGCTGTCATTCGGACTAGCGAGCGGTGGCATGGGCTCGTTGGCGATGATCGGCATCATGGGCCTCGGCGCATGGGGTTACTGGAAGCAGCACAAGTCGATGGCGCAACGCAGCGATGCCAACGCCTATGGTCCGCGATACGGGGGGTACGGCCAGTGGCAACCGCCCCCTAATGGCGCGCAGCAACAACAGGGGTGGCAATCCGGTGGATGGCAACAGCCGCAGCGGGCGCAACCGCCGTATGGTGCGCCACAGCCGCAGCCGCCGGCGCAAGCGCCCTCGGGTGCGCCCGCTTCGTGGCCGCAGGCGCAGCCGCCGTATGGCGCACAGCAACCACCAGCCCAGCCGTCCTCGGGCACATCCGCTTCGTGGCGGCAGCCACAGCCGCCCGCGCAGCCGCCGTATGCCCCTCCGCAACCGCCAGCCCAACCGCCCTCGGGCACGCCCGCTTCGTGGCAGCAGCCACAGCCGCAGCCGCCGTATGCCCCTCCGCAACCACCAGCCCAACCGCCCTCGGGCACGCCCGCTTCGTGGCAGCAGCCACAGCCGCAGCCGCCGTATGCCCCTCCGCAGCCGCCAGCCCAACCGCCCTCGGGCACGCCCGCTTCGTGGCGGCAGCCACAGCCGCAGCCGCCGTATGCCCCTCCGCAGCCACCGGCCCAAGCGTCCTCGGGTGCCTCCGCTCCGTGGCCGCGGCCACAACCGCAGCCGCCCACGCAGTCACCGTATGGCATGCCGCAACCGCCTTCCCCGCAGCCCTGGGGGACTTCCCAATCGATGCCAATGCGAGGTTCCCCGCCGGTCCCGCCATCGCAGACACCGCCGCCACACGTGGTGCGTCTTGAACGTCTCGACCAGCCGCCACGGCCCGCTCCACCTGTGCAAAGGCTCGCGATCGAAGCCGCTCCCGCCAGCCCGCCGCGCGCCAATCACGATGACGATGACGATCACGGCGACGATCCGCCACCACGCGCATGAGCCTCACCCGGACGCCGCCATGAACCCGCGCATCGTCCGCATCTGATGCCGATGCTTGCCGGTTCGCGAAATCGCATGCGATTTCGCGGGCGGCGATCCCGCGCGTTTGCCGCCCGCTACGCTGGAATCCGGCCAACGCTATTCACATCGCCATGTCGCTTGCCCCCAGCGTGCAGCAGTTCCTCGCGCGGCGCATGAGCGCCGGCGCGCAAAATATCGACGCCATCGAGCTGCGCGATGCGCGCCAACGGTTCGACTACTACACGCCGCTCGGCGACGTGGCGCCGCGTCCGCTCGCGGCGATCGAGGACCTGACGATCGACACGCGTGACCACGCGTCGCTCGACGCGCGCGTCTACTATCCCGCGCCCGCGTGCTGGGCCGATCCGCAGCCCGCGCTGCTGTTCTTCCATTCGGGCGGCTATGTGGTCGGCAGCGTCGCGGCCTCGGATGCGTTGTGCCGCATGCTCGCCGCCGACACCGGTTGCGCGGTGGTGTCGGTCGGCTATCGGCTGGCGCCCGAGTACCGCTTTCCCTATGCGGTCAACGACGCGATCGACGCACTGCGCTGGCTGCATCGGCAGGCTGCATCGCTCGCGATCGACGCCACGCGGCTCGCCGTCGGCGGCGAGAGTTCCGGCGCCACGCTCGCCACCGTTTGCGCATTCAGCGCGCGCGATGCCGGCATCCCGCTCGCGCTGCAACTGCTGATCTACCCGGCGGTCTCGGGTGGCATGGACACTGCGGCGCATCGCCTTTACGGCGACGGCTATTTTCTGTCGCTCGATGTGATCCGCTGGATTCAGAGCCACTATCTCGCGAGCGCCGATGATCGCCGCGACTGGCGCTTCGCACCGCTCGACGGCGATCGCGAGGCGCCGGCGGACTGGCGCGGTCTCGCGCCGGCGTGGATCGTGTCGGCGCAGTACGACCCGCTGCAGGACGAGCACGCGCGCTACGCGGAAAAGCTCGAGCTGCATGGCAACCGGGCGGAGGTGGTGTATTACGCCGGCATGATTCACGGCTTCTTTTCGATGGGCGGGATGATCCCCGAAGCGGCGCTCGCGCATCGCGACGCGGCCCGTGTGTTGCGGACCGCGCTGCGGCTGCCTTGACGTCCTAATGCGTTGACAGGCTAACGCTCTAGCGCCAGGCGCGCACGGTTCGGGCGAAGCTGCCCGCATTTCGCGTCATTCGCCGCGTCCGCACGCCGAGCGCATCACGCCGCCGTCGGCGCGCCGGGTTTGCTTCCTGCCCACCTGAGCAGCGGGCATGTCACGCGACGTCGCGGACACCCGCTCGAAACCCGCAGACGCGGCCCGCTCGTCGCCGCGCATGCCCTGCTTCATACCTGCCTGAGCAGCGGGCGTGCCGCGCGAGGTCGAGGACACCCGCTCGAAACCCTCGGACACGGCCCGTTCGTCGCCGCGCACGCTCTGCTTCGCACCCGTCTGAGCAGCGCGCATGTCGCGCGGCGTCGCGGACACCCGTTCGATGCCCGCGGACGCAGCCCGTTCGTCGGGCAGCATGTTCCAGCGGCGCAGGATCGCGGCGATCTGCCTCGCGTAGCCGTCGCGCAGCGCGGGCGTGGCCGAGTGATAGGCGCCCACCGCGGCCCACGTATTGCCGTACTTGACGATCTGCCGCCGCAACTGCCACGCCGCGATGTAGATGTTCTTGCACGGCGACATCAACGCATCGCGCGCGATGCCGTAGCGCGACAGCGTGGCGAGGTGGATCGAATTGATCTGCATCACGCCGTAATCGGTCGAGCCGTTCGCGTTCAGATGGGTCGCGCCGGGCTGGTTGCGCGACTCCTGCCACGCGATCGCGCGCAGGATCAGCGGGTTGACGTGCTGATACGCGGCGGCATCGTCGAAACAGTTCGCGCGGGCCGGCAGCGCCGCGCCCGATCCGCAGACGAGCGCGGCGATCACGCACGCCCGCAGGCGCGCGACGCAGCACACGCGCGTGCGATACGAGCCGCCACGTTGTTCGTGCCGGGACAGGTGATGAAAAGGCGCCACGATGATAGGCCGGATCATGCGGGATAGCGGGCATGCGAGTCGTTCTGGTCTCGCATGATGCGCGAAGCCGCGCAACAAGAAACGGCGCACGCGAACACGTGTGCCTCCAATGCGAAGCAGGACTCGACGGCACGTTCACGGGCCGCGTCATCGTGCGTATGATTCCATCGCCACGCTCGCGCGAAACGCGTCGCCGGCTACCCGCGACGATCATCACGCCGGCGCGCGACACGCCGCGAGCAGCGCCCAACGCAGGCCATCGCTTCCGCTGCAAGAACGGGCGCCTGGCCGGCGCACATCGACGGCCATCCGACGAGGTCATCGCATGAATCAGAACATGGAGCGCGATGCAGCCGCGGGCGACGCGATCACGCCTACGCTTTTCGACATCGACGACATCGTGGTCGATCCGGAAACCGCGGCGTCCACCGCCTTCGCCGCGCCGGGCGCGACGCTCGCTTCGCTCCCGCACGAACTCGCCTCCGCGGCCGATAGCGCGACGCGGCGCACATTGATGGACGCGGCGCTCGCGCGCGCCGGGTTCGACTCGCTGTGCTATGTGCGAATGCTGCGCATCGGCGAGCAGGTCACGCAAGCCGCGTGGCTGGAGAGCTATTCGCCCACCGGCTGGGCAAGCCGCTACTGCCGCGAGAATTTTTTCGCGGTCGATCCACGCATGGCGACCGCTTGCCACGTCGAGTGGCCGTTCACATGGGACATGAAACGGCTCGCCGAAGCCGCGGCTACCACGCGCAACGCAGCGGCGACACGGCGCTTCGCGGATGCCGCACTCGACGCGGGCCTGCGCAGCGGCGTGTGCCTCGGCATCGTCACCGCCAACCGGTTCGAGCGATGCGTCGTCGCCTTGTCGGGCGCGCAGCCTGCCAATGCCTGGAAAGACAGGAACGCCGGGACCGCCATCGGCGCCGCCTATGCGTTGGCGGTCGGCGTCCATACCCTCGTCGACGCCTACGCGAGCCGGCTGCTGCCGCGCTATCACGCGAACGATCTCAGCGAAATCCAGCGCGCGGTGCTGCGCGATATCGGCCACGGCAAAAACGATCGCGAGATCGCCGCCGCTCTCAAGCTTGCTCCGCGCTGCGTAGCGCAACATGTTCGCGAGTTGCAGGCGCGCTATCACGCGCGAAACCGGACCCAGCTTGCCTACGTCGCGGGCGGCATCCTGAACGGCCAGGCGAGTGATGCGCCGACGCGCCAAACCTGAGCGGCGGCCCCCTTCGCCCCTCTAGCGCAAACCCATGCTGCCGGCGATGAACGCCAGTTCGGCGCGAGTCGTCGCGCGGTATTTCCGGCGCAGCGCACGCAGGTGATAGTCGACCCGGTGTTCGCTCGTGCGCAGCCGCAGCGCGATCTCCCGATTGCCGAGGCCGCTCACGACGCCCATCAGGATGCGCGCCTCCGTATCCGACAGCGCGGCCGGATCGCCGGGCCGCGCGCGGTGCAGCGAGAGACCGATCGTGAGCGCCTGGGCGAGGACCACGTCGCTGATCCAGTCGGAGCGGCTGCGTCCCGCGCCGAGGCTGACGATCGCCCGCACGTCCCGCGCGCCGGTGGTGAACGCGAACATCACGCCGCTGCCGACCTGCTCGCGCGCGAGTTCGTCGAAGAGGCCGTGCAATTCTTTGGGTGAACCGTTGCGCGACCACGCCTGCGCGAGCCAGCGGCTGTCCCAGACGAGCGGCGCGTTGTGGCGCAATGCCGCGCGCAGTCGTGGATCGTGGAGGTGATAGCCGGCGCGAAAATAAGCGCTGCCCGGATGCGCCGGCACGTCCACCCATTTGGAGGACCAGAGCGCCGCGGCGTCGCCCTCGAACTGAACGAAGCCGTTGGCAAACGACGTGAAGCCGATGATGTTCCACATCGCGCTCGCCATTCGCAGACGCTCCTGTGGATGACCCGCGCCGGCGAGATCGAGGGCGAGCCGGGTGTCGGCGATGCATGAGCCCGGACTGTCGAGGCATGCGTTGCCGTCTTCACGCGAAGCCGGCGGCAGGTCCGCGTCCGCGTCCGTTGCCCGAGCCGAGCGCGCACGCTTGAAGCGCGATGCCTGCGGCGGCGACTCGACCCACGCATGAGCTTTTCCCGATCTGACCATCTTCGCGCTCCTCCGACATCGCGCCCCTCTGTGCGCCCATGTGCGTTGTTGAACGAAAGTGCCGGCGCGCGCGGCGTTCGACGGCGCCGCGATCCGCGCGAGGCGTGAACGGGAATTATGGCAGCGGGGTCGACGGCCGGCTTGCTGGAGATTCGTAGTCGATGCGCATCGGAGGAATGTTCGCAACGGACGGCCGCAAGCGCGGGGCGGGGTCGCGTGCGGCCGCGTTGTGGGTTGGGTTGCGGGTCGCGTGGGTGCGCCGAGTCGTGTACCGCGTCGGTGGGCTGAGTTGCGGGACGAGCTACGTGCCGCGTTGGTGGGTTGAATTGCGAGACGAGTCGCGTGCCGCGTTGGTGGGTTGAGTTGCGCGACGAGCTACGTGCCGTGTCGGTGAGTTGAGTTGCGCGACGAGTCACGTGCCGCGTTGGTGGGCCGAGTTGCGCGACGAGTCACGTGCCGCGTCGGTGGGCCGTGTTGCGCGACGAGTCACGTGCCGCGTGGGTGGGCCGTGTTGCGCGACGAGTCACGTGCCGCGTTGGTGGGCCGTGTTGCGCGACGAGCTACGTGCCGCGCCGGTGGCTTGAGCGCGGATCGAGTTACGCGCCGCGTTGGTCGTTAGAACCGCCGAGTCAGCAATTACCAAACCGCCCCTCTACTGATCCGAAGGCCTCGCTCTTTTGCCAAGCCCCAGCTTGTCCATGGCCTCATGCGCATCGATCACGATCGTGGCGATCTCGCCGACCGTGACCCGAAGTTCCGTGGCGCGCGAGCGCATGTGTTCATACGCTTCGTTTTCGCTCAACCGGTGGGCTTCGATGAGGATGCGAATCGCCCGCTCGATATGACGCCGCGCCTTGATGGCTTCCTCGAGCTTGCCGATCTTGTGGTGCAGCCGCTGCTGATAGCCCGAGGAGGCGCGCGCGAGGACGAGCGTGCTCAGAATCCCGGTGGACCGGTAGGGCTTCGTGATCACGCCGTGCGCCTGCGTATCCAGCAGCATCTTCAACGCGGTCGGATTCTCGTAATCGGACAATGCGATCAAGGTGGCTTGCGTATCGGCGGCGCTCCAGTTTCCCGCGCTGCGCGTTTCCGGGCCGACGAGAAAGAAAATCACGTCGGCATCCGCGGGCAACTGCGAAGGTAACGGCCAAAGCGCGTGGATCAGGCAACCGATCCGGCGCAACTGCTCGACCAGAACGTTGCGGTCGTCGCCGGGAGGATGGATCACCACGACGCGTAGCGTGCGCAGATCGTCGAAGAGCCGGCGAGCGCCCGTGTTCATGCCGGTTCTCCGTCGAGCCAGAATTCCGAAAAACCATACGACGTGAGATAAGGATCGGGCTTGATCGGAGCACGGCCCTCCCACACGATGTCGAACGCGCCGTCCGTCCGGCAGACGGCGATGCGCGGCGTCAGGATCGCGTGATTGTTGGCCCGGTCGATTCTCAGCATGCCCTCCGGCGAATCGAATTCGACGTCATGCACGGCCTCCACCACCTTGGCCGTATCGAGGCTTCGGGTGCGGGCCAATGCCAGCGCAAAGAGATGCACCTGGTTGTACGCCATCTCCGACCACATGCTGGCGGGCTGGTCACCGAAGCGCGCGCGCCACGACTTCAGGAAGCGCTGGTTGCCCGCGAGGTTCAGCGTGTTCACATAGCTCGCGGAAATGATGTGGCTCGCGCACAGTTCAGGGCCGATCATTCGCGTTTCGCCCTCGGTCATCGTCAGGCTGGCGATCGGCACGCGCGCGGGGTCGATGCCATGTTCGCGATACAGGCGGTAAAAGGCGCGCGCGCCGCGGCCGATCAACGTGGAAAACACCACGTCGGGCTCGACGGCCCGGATCTGCCGCACTACCTCCTCCAGCGCCGCGGGGTCCGCGTCGCTCGGCAGATAGACTTCCTCCACGATTTCGCCGCCATGCTGCTCGACCATGTCGCGCATGATGCGGTTCGATTCGCGCGGGTAAATGTAGTCGGCGCCCACGAGGAAAAAACGGCGGCCGTGATTGCGCAGCAAATATGCGGCAAGCTGCATGCTGTTCTGGTTGGGCACGGCCCCGGTGTAGATCACGTTGGGCGAATACTCGAATCCTTCGTAAATCGAGCAATACCAGAGCAGCGCGTTGTTGCGCTCGATCACCGGCAGCACCGCCTTGCGGCTCGACGATGTGGAACAGCCGAAGATCACCGTCACGTCGTCTTCCTGCAGCATGCGCGAGGCGAGCCGGCGATATTCGTCGGGATCGCTTTTCGGATCGTAGACAACCGGGTCGAGCATGCGCCCGTCGACGCCGCCCGCCGCGTTGACTTCCTCGATCGCGAGGGCGGTGCCGAAAAAGTGTTCCGACTCCGTCGCCGCGGTTACGCCGCTACGGGAGTACAGCACGCCGATACGCCATCCGGCGTCCGCGGGCAGCGCTCTCGCCGGCTGTTGCTTCGCCTCCATTCGATGTTCTCCTTGCATCGTTAAGTCATTCACCGCGCCGCCGGATCAATCGCAGCCGTGGCGGCTATCGCATGCTCGACGAACGCGGCGGCCTGCAGGCATGCGCGATCGTCCCACGGCCGGCAGATCACCTGCACGCCGATCGGACCGCCTCGCTCGCCCCGCAGCCCCGGCACGTTCACGCAAGGGCATCCGAGCAGCGTCCAGTTGCGATTGAACGCGGGGTCGCCCGTCGATCCGAGCCCGTCGAGCGCTTCGTCGGGCGCGCTCGGCGTCAACAAGGCGGTGACGCCGTCGAACAGTTCGGCAAGCCGCGCCTTTCCCTGCTCCATCAGGACACACGCCTCGGCGTAAGAAGCCACATCGACCGCGGCCGCGCGGTCGAGAAAACCGGCGAGCATCGGCGACAGATCGGCGCGATGGTAATCGTACTCGAAGCCGAGCGCCTGCCACGCTTCGTAACGCTGGATCGTATCGTGCGCCGCGATCAGTTCGCTCATCCACGCGCCGAAGCGCACCTGGCGCACGCGCCCGCCCGCCGCTTCGATTGCCCGCACGGCGGTGTCCAGCACGGCGCCGGCATTCGCCGACGGCTCGGTCCAAGGGTAGTTCAGCGGGACGCCGAACACCGGGCCGGCGCGGCTATCGTCCACGGCGAGCCGCCGGCCGGACAACACCTGCGCCAGGTAAGCCACGTCGCGCACGCCGGCGGCGAACAGACCCACCGTATCGAACGACCACGAGAAGCACTTCATGCCCACGGTAGGCAACATGCCGAACGTAGGCTTGAAGCCGGCAATGCCGCAAAACGACGCGGGCCGGATCGTCGAGCCGCCGGTCTGCGAGCCGATCGCGAACGGCACGATGCCGGCCGCCACCGCCGCCGCCGAGCCGGATGACGATCCGCCCGCGGTGCGTTCGAGGTCGCACGGATTGCGCGTCACGGTGGGCGCCATATAGGCGAACTCGCTCGTGACGGTCTTGCCCACGATGACCGCGCCGTTGCGCCGCAACAGCGTGACGAGCGCGGCGTCGGACTTCGGCTGATGACCTTCGTAGATCGGCGAGCCGTACCGGGTGACGAAGTCGGCGGTGTCGAAGATGTCCTTGACCGCAACCGGCATGCCCGCGAGCGGCCCTTTCGCCGCGACCGCCGCGGCCACCGCGTGCTCGCGGCGACCGACGGCCGTCATCGCTCTGACGGCCGGCTCGGCTTTCTCGATGCGTGCGAACGCTTCGAGCATGACGAGGCCGCGCTCGCGCGGGTCGTTCGCCGTGCGCTCCAGCAGGTCCACGCCCGAGAGCGGCCGATAAAACGAATGTGCTGTCATCATGCCCCGAGTATCGTGAAGGTCACACGCGCAAGTGTTCGAAGATCGACGCCGCCGCGGTTTCGTCCTTGGCGTTGCCGTGGTCGATGATCTCGCCCTGCTTGAGCACGGCGTACCGGTCGGCCACCTTCAACGCGAACGGAACGTTCTGCTCGATCAGCAAAAGCGTGGTGCCGTGACGGTTGCGCTCCCATAACAGCGCGTCGGCCAGCCGGTCGATCACCGACGGTTGCAAGCCCTCGGTGATTTCATCGAGCAGGATGATCGAAGGACGCATCATGAGCGCCCTCGCCACCAGCAGCATCTTCTGCTCGCCGCCTGACAGCGTGCCGGCATACTGGCTCAGACGGCTCTTGAACACCGGGAAAACGGGCTCGATCTCAGCGAAGCGTTCGTCGAACACCGACACTTTGGCAAGCCCCAGGCGCAGGTTGTCGCGGATGCTGAGATCCTGGAACAACGCATGCTCCTGCGGCGCGTAGGCAATGCCCGCGCGCGCGATGCGATGCGGCGGCTGGCGCGTGATGTCTTGCCCATGCACATGCACCGCGCCGCTCTTCTTCGGCAGATAGCCCATGATCGTCTTGAGCAGCGTGGTCTTGCCCATGCCGTTCTTGCCGAGCAAGGCGACGGCCTCGCTGTTGGCGACGCTCAACGACAGCTTGCGCAGCACGACCGAGGCCTTGTATCCGCTCGTGACGTCCTGCAGATTCAATGCGATCTGGCTCACGAGGCCTCCTGATAGGTAGCAGCGCCGCCGGGCGCGTCGGCCTGCGCCGTTCCGGCATAGATCGTCCTGACCAGTTCCGAATTGACCACTTCGTCGAAGTTGCCTTGCATCACGATCTGCCCTTGATGCAGAACCACGATGCGGGTCGCGATCTCCGCGACGAAATCCAGATCGTGCTCGACCAGCAGGCAGCAGAGCCGATACTGGTGAGCCAGCGCGGCCAGCACGTTGCCGATCTGCGTGCGCTCGGTTTTGGTGAGCCCCGCTGTCGGTTCGTCGAGCAGCACGATCCGCGGTTCGAGCGCGAGCACCATCGCCAGTTCCAGTGCCTGCTGTTCGCCGTGCGACAGATCCTTCGCCACCGCGCTCAGCTTCCGGTCGAGGCTGGTGGTGCGGACCACCTCCAGCGCATACGGCGGCAAGGCGAGCGTGGCGGACTGTCTGAAGAGCGACGGCGGCTCGATGATCGTCCCCGCGATTCGCAAGCATTCGGCCACCGTGAGCGTTTCGAAGATGTTCGCGTTCTGGAACTTGCGGCCCAGGCCGAAATGCACGCAGCGGTCCGGCGGCAGTTGCCGGATATCGTGACCGCACAGCACGACCGTACCGGCGGAGCGTTCCGCGCCGTCGCTCATGCATCGCATCAGCGTGGTCTTGCCGGCGCCGTTCGGACCGATCAGGCCGACCAGCTCGCCGGCGTCGGCGTTCAGGTCGATGCCTTGCAGCACCTTGAGATTGCCGAAATGCCGGGCGACGCCCTCCATTTGCAGCGCGGGCGGAGATGCCGCCGCACGCCCATGCTCCGCCCGCATCACCCGTTCGACCAGTTCCGGTTCGGCGCCGTTGCCGCCCAGATGGCGGAACGGTTTCAGAAGCAGCGGCACGAGACCTTGCGGCAGCAGGACGATCACCGCGACGAAGGCGGCGCCGAGTATCAATTGCCACGCAAAGGGCATGAAGCCGCTGAGATAGGCCGTCCCCACGTTGATCAGCAGCGCGCCGATCACGGGCCCCCACAGCGTTCCCCGGCCGCCGAGCGCAACCCAGATGATGAGTTGCGTACCCAGCACGAAGCCGGTCAGCTCGGGCGCGACCACGCCGCTGAACGAGCCATAGCCGAAGCCCGCGAGGCCCGCGACGGCGGCGGTCGCCACCAGCAGAACGATCTTGACCCGCGAGGTATTGATGCCGAGGTACGAACAGCGCGATTCGTTGTCGCGAATGGCCGCGAGCACGCGGCCGCCGTCGCTGCGCACGAATAGCCAGGCCAGCAGGGCGACGACCGCGAGCGCCGCTCCGGCGATCCAGTACCAGGCCTCCAGAGAAAGATCGAAGGTCGGGTAGCCGGTCAGCCCCGAACTCGAACCCGTCCACTCCCCACCCGAGAGCAGCAGTTGGCTGAGGACGATCGGCAAGACCAGCGACATCACCGTCGCGAAGAACGGCGAGGCGCCCCGGTAGAACGAGAGCCAGCCAAGCAGTGCGGCGACGCCCGCGCTCACCGCGACGGCCGCGCCCAGCGCCAACGCCACATAACCGGCGGAGAAGCCGCCGTGCGTGAAGACGAGGCCCGCCGCATACGCGCCGAGACCGAAGAAGGCCGATTGCCCGAACGTCAGATAGCCGGTGTATCCCCACAGGATGTCCACCGTCACGGCGACGATCGAGAAAAAGAATGCCTGAATCAGCACGTTCAGCAGATAGGAGCCGAACAGCCACGGACCCGCGGCCATCAGCAGAACGCCGATACCGCCGAGCACGACGAGTCCCCTGCCCTGCGCGTTGCGCCGGTCGCGCACCGGCTTGCCGGTCCGTGCCGGATCACCGCCGACATGATTGAGCGATGCGTTCACTTTAGCCATGAGAGAACCCCTTCGGACGGGCACGCAGCGTGAGCGCCGCCAGCACGGCGATGGTCAGCCCACCGAGCACCGGACTGACGAACGTGCTGACCAGCACCTGGCAAGCGCCGAACACGAGGCACGTGAACAGCAGGCTCAGCATCGAGTGACCGGACACCATCACCAGCATGAAGGCGCTCACCAGCCACGGCAGCCCCATGTCGGGATCGACGCTCGACAGCGGCGTGATGAGCGTGCCCGCGAGCGAGCCCAGGGCCGCGCCGAGACTGAACGTGATGAAGCGGATACGGCCGGAGTGAATGCCGAGCCCGCGCGCCAGGTCTTCGTTCATGATCACCGCACGGGTCTTGACGCCGAAGCGGGTGCCCGTGAGCAGCGCCGTCATGAGCGCGCATAGACCGAGCGCAACGGGTATCAGCAACAGGCGATAGGCGGAATACTCGGTCCCCGCGATGGAAAAGACGCCTTTCAGCGGTGTTTCCACGAACTGGACCTCGCGGCCGAACGCCATCACGATGATCTGTCCGATGACGATGCCGAGCCCCCACGTGGCGAGGATCGCGTCGAGCGGCCGCTTGTAGAGAGGCCGCACGATCACCAGCTCGACCAGCATGCCGACCGCGGTGCCGATTACGATCGCCAGCGGCACGCCGATCCACGGATCAAGCTTCAGTTGCGTGATTACGAAGCTCGCGTACGCGCCCATCGTGAGCAACGCGCCGTGAGCGAAGTTGACGATTTTCATCACGCCGAAAATGACCATCAACCCGGCGGTCACGATGAACAGCACCGCCGCGGTTGTCAAAACATCCAATACCAGAACCATTGTCGTCTCCCATCACATCCGCCTTGGCGCCGGTCGGAACCCGCGAGCGGCGGATGTTGCATGTCTGATCGTGCTTACCTGATATTCGGGCACTGAGCGCCGGGGTCCACGTCCGGGAAAGTTTGCAGGATCTTGACCGAACCGTCTGCCTGAATCTGACCCAAACGCATCGCGAGGGGCGTATGCCGGCTTTTGCTCATCTCGACCTGACCACGCGGGCCGTCGAAAGACACTTGATCGAGCGCCTTGATGACCTTGCCCGAGTCGGTGGAGCCCGCTTTCTCGACCGCCGCCTTGTACAGGAAGAAGGCTTCGTATTGCGGCTCGGATAGCTCGTTCGGCGTCTTCACGTTCTTGCCGAACCGTTTGTCCATGGCCGCGAGAAACTTCTTGTTGCCCGACGTATCGATACTCGTCAAGTAGGAGCCGGACATGTAGATGCCGGTCGCGACGTCGCCCATGCTTCTCGCGGTGCCTTCGTCGATCGCCAGGTTGCCGTACGGCACGGCGAGCCCCGAACCCTTCAACTGTTTGGCGAGCGCCACGTTGGGCGCGCCGCCGGCCGTCGCGCTGATCAGCGCGTCGGGATGCGCCGCGCGGATCTTGGAGAGCACCGGCGTCCAGTCGGTGCCGTCGATGGGCAGATACTCTTCGCCGATCACCTTGCCGCCATGCTGCTCGATGTACTTCCTGGTGAACTGCAACATGCCGCGGCCAAACGCGTAATCGTTGCCGACCAGATAGAACGTTTTGGCGTTCTTGCTCTTGGCGAAGTAGTCGACCACCGGCGCGACCTGTTGCTCGGGCACCCAGCCGTTCACGTACATCCACGGGCTGCACGAGCGGCCTTCGTAAAACGACGTATAGATGAGCGGCTTCTTGCCGCGGGCCACGATCGGCAGGGCCGCATTGCGGGCGGCGCTGGTCTCCATCGAAATGATGGCGTCGACGTTCTTCTGGAACACCAACGTGTCGTAGGCTTTTTGCGCGCCGACCGCGCCGGACGCGTCGTCTGTGATTTCAAGCTGGATCGGGCGGCCCATGATGCCGCCGGATGCGTTGATCTCGTCGACCGCAAGCTGCGAGGACTGAACCACCGCGGGCGCGACCACGCTATTGGCGCCGGACAACCCGACTGCGACGCCGATCTTGATCGGCTCGGCGGCAAACGCGTTGATGCAGGCGCAGGCGCCGGCGAGCGCCGCGATCGTGGCAACGAGGAACTGTTTGTCGAACGGTCTCATGGCGTTTCCTTTAATGGATGGAGTGAATCGGGAAGTACATGCGGGCGCCGGTCTTTCACGCGAGACAGAAAGACCGGGCGGTGCCGAGCATCCGGCCGTACACGTCGGCGCGCCGATCGCGCAACACATGATTGAACGTGTTGAGCGTGCGCCCGGAGCGCGTGCGCTTCACGTCGATCACCGCGTACAGAATTTCCTCGCGATCGACGCTGGCCGGCCCGGCCACCGGCCAGCCGTCGCCGCCGACGATCAGGCTCTGGCCGATGAACGGCTGACCGCGCTCGGTGCCGATCCGGTTCGCGCAGGCGATCGCAATGCCGTTGCTGTGCGCGGCGGCCATGGTGAGCGTCGCCGCCATCGCCGAGCGGTCGTCGGGCTGCGACGGCATGGGCACCCAGTTCGTCGGCACGCAGACGATGTCCGCGCCTTGCATGGCCGCCAGCCGATAGGTCTCGGGAAACCATCCGTCGTAGCAGATCGCGATCGCGATGCGCCCCAGCGGCGTGCCGAACACCGGCACACCGCGGTCCCCCGCCTCGAAGAACAGGTTTTCGTTGTTCCAGAGATGCAGCTTGCGGTACACGCCGATGTAACCCGAAGGACCCGTGAAGAGGGCCGAGTTATACAGACGCTTGCCGGCCCGTTCCGCGATACCGGTGACGAGATGAATGCCGAGGCGCTGCGCCGTGTCGGCGAAGATGCGAGCGGTTTCTCCATCGGGCAGCGCTTCCGCCAGCGCGAAAGCCTCCTCGCGATTCGCAAAGGCGTAACCGGTATTCGCCAACTCGGGCAAGACCACGAGCGATGCGCCGTTTCTCGCGGCGGTTTCGATGTGCCGGATCGCTCGTGCCACGTTATCGCGCTTCGCGCCGACGTGCGGCTCCATCTGCACGCATGCGATCACGAGACTTTGAAGCTCAGGTTTTGCGGGGTCGTGCAACATCGCTTTTCTTCTCCCAAAACAAAAAGCCCCCTCACTAGCGTTGGACGCAAGTTCGGGGGCTGCATAGCCTTCCATGTGTGGCACGGCAACGTTGCCGTGGGGTCGCCGGAAAATCATGGCGACTGATTCGGGGTGAATTTATGAAACCAAATTCTCGATGTCAAGAGATTTGGGCAGCTTATAGGGAAAGTACTTCTCTCAAGCTCTCTCAAGCCGCGACGCGGGGACCGCGGGGCCCCGGCATCCGAATCAACTCACAGTTTGCGCATGACACGCGATTACAGCAGTTCCTGATGCAGCGGCGAATTCACCGGCAACGTACCGCCATGACGCACGACGAGCTTCTGCGTCGCGAGAATCGCCGATGCGATTGCGCCGCTCGCGAACCCGCCCTCGTAGGTGAGCTTCTCGCCCATCGGAATCACGCCGTCGTCGTGCCGTTCCGTGAGGAAGCCATAGAGCCGGCGGCTGTTTTCCAGGTCGCCCGGCGCGTCCATCTTGAAGGCGGCCCAGACATGCCGCTCTTCCGCCCAGTTCGTGTAGAAGAAGCGATCGCGATTCGCTTCCACGAGGTCGGCGAGCTTGCCGATTTTCTGGTACTCGGAATTGTCCGGCTCGCGTGACGCGACGCTGCGCAACAGCTTGATGAATCCGTCTCGCCGATCCTCGACGGTCATCCCCACCGCCTTGTCCGCATTCTTTCCTTGCGCGTACTCGGAATACACCGCACCCGTACCGTCGGGCTGCAGCATCATGTAGACCTGTTGATTGAACTCGTCCGTCTGGATGTTCGCCGGCAATTCGTCGGCCCGGATACTGCCGACCGCGATCCCGAATCCCGCCTTGGTGGCGGACACCAGGTTGGCGTTTTTCAGCGCTGCGACGAATTCATCGGGCAACATCGGCTCCGTGCCTGGTGCGGGCGCATGCAGACCGAGCCGGAGCGCCTCACGCGGACTGCCGGAGAAGAGCAGTTCGTCGTAGACCTTTTCGTCGGTCTTGCCGGTTGTCTTGTCGAGCACCGACACGCGGTACTTGCCATCGACTTTCCTGATCTCGGTGACTTCGGTATTGAGCTTGATGACCTGCTTGTCCTCGAGCGACCCCACGCCTTCGGGCAGCCCCTCGCGGTCCGCGACGAGCTTGTAAAGCGGTGCATCGGCGCCCTCCTTCAGCCCCACGTGATCCTTCAGACGGCCGTCGCTGACGAAGCGCGCTTCCTCGAGAAAGCCGATGTCCGAATAGCCTTTGTATCCGCCCACGCCGATGCCGACCGCACCGAACGTTTGCCATTCCTCCTCGCTCCATTCGATGCCCTGTTCGGCCAGCAACTGGTCCACGCCGGAGCGGAACGAGTGGCTGTCGAAATCCTTCTTCGCCTTGTCCCAGAGTCTGCGGACCTCGGCCGTGTCGCCCGCCTTGCGCGCCTCGTCGATCGGCTTGAAGAAGGGGTCGATCATCGCGCGCTGGATGTCGTGCGCGACCTTGCGCATGACGGGATCGTCGGCCTGCTGGCCGGGCAGGACCGTGGCCACCTTGCCGCCGAGCAGATAGGTGATCGGCACGCCCGGCGAACCCGGATTGGGAAACGGCTCGAATTCGAGGCCGTAGTGTTCGGCCAAACCCCAGTACGCATTGTTCCGATCCCGGTGGAAACGCATGCCGCCCGGATGAAAGGGCGTCGAAATTCCCTCCCAGTGTTTCGCCGCGATCCGCCCGCCGATCTGGTCCGCCTGTTCGAGCACCTCGATGTTCTTGATGCCGGCCCGGTTGGCCAGGTCCGCCGCCATGATCCCCGCTGGGCCCCCCGCCGACGATACCGATGCTGATGTCCTTCTCGCCTTCGGGCAGTTCGCCGACCACACGGTTGGTCCGTTCGAGGAAACCCCGATAGTCGACCTGGTGATCCACCGGCATCGACGCACTCACATCGGCGAAGCGATCATCGAGCAGCGCCTTCAGACGAGGCTCCGCGTCGACGACTTGCATCGGCGCCGTCAGCGCCTGCTCCGCTTCGGGCGTGCACGAGCCGAGCAGACGCGCGGCTTGCTCCGGCTTCATGTTGACGGCCATGTGGTCGAGCCAGTCGCGCACCGGCGTGCGCGGCAGATCCTGCGACGCCGCGCGCGTGGTGTCGCCGAGCAATGCCGCCTGCTCCGTGCCCAGCGAGTTGAGCACGTCGCCTTTTTCGGCCTCGCACAACGCGAGCCACATCGTCGTGATTTCCATATGCAGCTGGTTGCGCTCCCGACCTTCTCCCAGCGTGCCCAGCAAGTTCAGATTCTTCGTGACGGCGGGCGCGAGCTTCTCGCGGTCGGCCCGCGGCCATTGGCCGACCGGCTCGCTGAAATCGCAGCCGATGGCCTGCGGCGTGAGTGGCGGCAG
Source organism: Paraburkholderia sp. DD10 (assembly GCF_049177125.1). NCBI lineage: Bacteria > Pseudomonadati > Pseudomonadota > Betaproteobacteria > Burkholderiales > Burkholderiaceae > Paraburkholderia > Paraburkholderia sp. DD10. The sequence goes on from NZ_CP185392.1 coordinate 1,649,139, forward strand.
CGCGCGGCCGCTGGTTTTCAGAGTCGGGTCGCGAAGCAGCGCGTCTGAGTTGCCCGCTTTCAGATAGCTCCCCATGAGCGCCTGGCCGTAGGGCCATTTGTCCGTGATCACCGGCCGCGTCGCTTGCGCGCCCTGGCTTGACGAGGCGGGCGGCGGCTGGAGTGGGCGGCCGGCGGCGGAGCCTTCTGCTGGACCCGCTTTGCGCCTTTCGGCGGGCCCCGGCATGCCCGGAGGCACTTGCCGCGGCGAGGCGGCCGGCGGTGGAGGTTCCGCTGCAACGTCGCCGAGCGGCGGTATGTCGGGGTTGTTACCGGGGGTGGACGAGCTTGGATTGACGTTCATGTTGGCGATGTCCCTCGTTGGTTGTCTCGTGAGTTATGTCGAACAAAAGCAATCGATCGTTATGAGAACAGGCGAGCGCCCGGCGATAACCGTCACCCCGGAAGAATCGACACGCTATGCGAAACGCCGCACGCTCGTGCTGGCCCGGCCGCGCTTCCAATTACGCGCTTCAAATTACTTTCGAAGCTGCCGTCTTATTTTCGGAAAGGCATTGCGCCGTGGGTCCAGCACTTTCCAGACGGTGCACGTCTTCGGTGCGTCGGATTCGTCGCCCACTACCGAAGATTGGAGAGAAGAGATGAAACGCCTGAATCGATGTGCCGCTTTGCTCACCGCTACCCTGGTAGCGCTGACGTTCGCCACGCATGGCGCGGCCACGTTCGCCGCCACCGCTGCGCGCGGCGCGGCGACGCCCTGCGAGGCGCAGACGGGCAGCGCGCAATCCTCGCCGGGCCCGCTGACGCTGCTGGTCGATCCGCCCGAGGGCGGCACGTTGCGGCTCACCTATGTGCCGCTCGATGGATGGAAGCTCGACACCGCGAACGGCGCATCCACGCAGGCCGAAGGCCGCGTGTCGCCCGTGGGCGCATCGCGTCTCAAGGAAAAGCGTGCCGCGAGCGAGCCGATGACCGTGTTCATCGACGGCCCGAGCGGCTTTGCCTACGTCTGGACACAGGACCGCGGATGGAAATTCACCGGCCGCGTCACCGACCGGATTCGATGAGCGGCGCGCGAACGAGCAACACGACAGGAGTCGCGTGAAGCGTCGCGCGTTTTATCATGCAGGCTCATGCCTGCTTTGGCCGCGCTTCGGCCACGCTTGGGCCACTATCGACTCCACGCCCATGCCTTCTTCGATCAGAAACTCGCTCGTCTGGATCTTCGACGCATTCGAGCGCGATGCAACCTACCTTCGCAAGCGAATGTTCGGCTCCGATGCCGCGTATATCGACGGCCAGTTGTGTCTGGTCGCCGCCGATCGCGCCAAGCCCTGGAACGGCTTGCTCGTATGCACATCGCAAGAACGCCACGCCGCGCTCATCGACGACATGCCCGCGTTGCGGCCGCATCCGGTGTTGCGCAAATGGCTCTATGTGCCGCAAGACGATCCGGCGTTCGAGTCGATCGCGGACCATCTGACGAAGCTCGTGCTCGCGCGCGATCCGCGCGTGGGCGTCGAGCCCAGGCCGCGCAAGTCGAGATTCAAGGCGTGAAGCGATGAGCTGTGCCGTTGCGGGCCGTTGTCCTTCAGCCGTGCTCGGCGCCCGGCAACGCCGCATTCAACACCAGGGCGAGCAGGCCGACCACGATGAGGCTGGAGGCCCAGAACGCATCCAGGTTGAACCAGCTTCGTGAGACGAACTTGAGCCCGAGATAGCGGTAGACCAGCCAGGCGATCAGCCCGCCGACTACGATCATCGCGGCGGCATGCACGCCGGAGACCGCGAGCGCCATCGTCAGATTGCTCTGCATCAACGCCTGCGCGGCGCGGTGCCCGCGATCGATGGCGTCAGCGCGGCACAGGCCGAGGTAGACCGGCACGAGCATGAGTCCCGCGCCGTGCGCGATGGCGACGGCGAAGGACCACAGCGCGAGCCGCGACGGCGGAATTCGCGCAAGCACGCGCGGATGACGCCGCCAGATCAGCAGGCCCACGCCGAAGCCGATGACGAGCACGCTCGCGCCGATCTGAATCTCGCGTTGCCACGCGAGCAGCATCGCGAGCATGGCGAACGGCAGCATCACGAGGAACATCGCCAGCACGTGCCCGGCCGCGAGATACAACAGCGTGGCGAGCAGCGCGCGGGCGCGCCGCTCCATCAAGCCGCTCGACACCGCGAGCGGCCACCCCATCGCCGGATTGACGCCGTGATAGAGACCGCTCGCCACCACGGCCAGCCACAGGCCGGCCTGCGGCCAGCTATTCGCCATCAAGTGCCCACCGACGGATAACAGAACGAATCGGTCGAGCAGTCGCCGCCTTCGAGCCGGATCTGATGAGCCCGGTAGCCGTCGGGAAAGTCCACCCAGTATTCTTCGGCCAGCGCGAGGCCGCCGCCGGGTTCGGCGCGCGCCATCACTTGCGCCGCGGGCACGCCGTTCGGATAGAACTGGTCGTCCCACGTGGAGTACAGCGAATTGGTCCAGTAGACGCGCTTGCCGTCGCGGCTGATCTCGACCATCTGCGGGCCGCCCGCGAAGGTCTTGCCGTTCGGGTGCGGCGCGCGCCGCACGATCCCGCCGATGCGAACCGAACCCGCGAGCTTCGGCTTGCGCGGTTCCGTCACGTCGTATTGGCGCATCTCGCCGGTTCCCCAGCAGGCGACGTACAGAAACTTGTCGTCGATCGACAGATCGATATCGGTGACGAGCGGCGGCACCGCGCCGAAGCCTTGCAGCAACGGTGGAAGCTCGTCCGCGGCCGCCGGCTCGGGCGGAATGGTCGCGGTCTTTTCGATGTGGAATTGCCCGTCCTCGCGCCACCAGGTCCAGATCGAGCCTTCGAGGTTGGTCGTGTCGACCACGACGCCGATGAAGCCATATTCGCGGCTCGGGTCGTGCGCGGGCCGCACTTCCAGCGCCATCTGATGATTCGCGCCGAGGTCGATGGTCTGCACGTTGCGTCGCGCGCGCAGGTCCCAGAAGTGAATGCGGTGCCCGTATTTGTTCGACAGCAGATCCTCGGGCACGATGCCGTTCTCGAATTGCGGCGGCAACGCCCACTCGCTCGACACCATGTAGTCGCGCGGCAGATTCCACCAGAAATCGTAGTGTTTCTCCTGCGGCCCTCGATCGATCTCCCAGCGGCCGAGCACGTCGAACGTCTCGCAGTCCATGATGAAGATGCCGGGCGGGCCGTCGGTGCCGTCCTTTCCGCCGCCGCCGAGCGTGCTGACATAAATGCCTTCGGGACCGCAATGAACCGTGTGCGGACGCGAGTAGCCCGTCTTGCGAAAGATCTCCTCCGGTTCGATGATCTTGTGGATTCGCGCCTGGGTCGGATGAGGCTTGGTGTCCACGATATAGATGCGCGAGGAGCGCATGCCCGGAATGATCAGGTAGCGCCGTTCGAGGAAAGCGTGGCCCGTTAGCGGCGACAGCGCCGACGAGCACGCATTCCATCCGAAGTGGTGGAATTCGTCGCCCTTGTTCGGCATGGGCACCGTGTGCACCACCTGGCTGTAAGTGGGCGAATCCGGCTTCACGTCGAGGACGGCGAGCATGTCCGGCTGCGAGAAGTCGGGACTCAGCAACACCGTGTAGGCGTAGTCTTCCGCCGGCGCATCCATCGCGAGTTTCGGCGATGCGTGGAACGTGGGATCTGGGCGCATGGAGCACCTTGGAGTGAATGAATGATCGAGGGTGGCCGCGCGCGGCGGCGACGCGGATGCTGCATTGCCGAATCTTCTGTTTCCGCATGCGATGTCGCGCAGGCGAGCGGGCGGTCGATTAGATTTGTAGACCACCGTGCTGACGAGGGCAACAGAAATGTTGCGCGCGGTTTGCGCGTTTGCGCGGGTCCACCTGGTTTCCACTTAGTTGTCATGCGCCACGGATAGCCAACGCCCGCCATGCGATGTGACGCAAACCGCACGCACGGTATTCCTATCGTGATCGTGATCGTGAGTACCGCATGCGCGCGTGCGTACTTTCCCTATACGGCCGTCGTCTCGCCGATCGCTCCCGGCGCATCGGCGGGCGCGCTATCGTTTGGCGTCACATGGCTCTTTCGCCATGCGGCCGGCGGCATGCCGAACTCGCGCTTGAATGCGCGATTGAACGCCGCCTCGGAGTCGTAGCCGACCTGCTCCGCCAGCGCGGCGAGCGATTTGGCGCCGTCCAGCAGTTCATGCGAGGCGAGCTGCAAACGCCAGCGCGCCAGGTATTGCATGGGCGGCTGACCCAACAGATCGGTGAACCGTTGCGCCAATGCGGAGCGCGACAGCCCCACTCTTCGCGCGAGTTCGTCGACGGTCCACGAATACGCCGGTTGCGCATGAAGCAGCGATAGCGCGGGGCCGACGAAGCGGTCGCGCACACCCGCGAGCCACCCCTTGCGGTCCGCCGGCAAGGCGTCGATACAGCGGCGCACCGCTTCGACGAACAGCAGTTCCGACAGCCTCGCAAGAACGATCGCGCTGCCCGCGCGCCACTGCGCCGCCTCGCCGACAGCGAATCGAAGCGACGATTCGAGCCACGCCGAATGAGGATCGTTGCGCATGTCGACTTTGAAGAGCCTCGGCAGCGAGGACAGCAGCGGATTGCCCAACGTATCGTCGCAAGCGAGAAAGCCGCATACGACCCGCGTCGGCGCTCCGCCGCCGCCATAGGAGAGCGTCATCACCTGGCCCGGTGTCGTCTCCATCTGAATCGCGAGAAGCGGTCCTGCCAGCTCGGGGGAGAGATCGAGGGCGCTGCCGAAAACATGCGCCTCGCCTTGCGGCACCACCAGCAGTTCACCGGCCTTGAGATGAATCGCGGAGGCGGGGTCGCTGGCGAGTCGCGCCGAACAACTGCCCTCGGTGATGAGATGGAATGAAATCACGCGTTGCGAGCCCGGCAGAAAGGCGTCGCAGAGGGCCGAATCCGCCTGACCAAACAGGCACCACGGGGTCGTGAAGTCTCCGTTGAGGTAGACCGCACCATTGAGCCGCACAACGCGAAGAACGTCGGAAAGCGCATCCATGAACAGCGTCCGTCAATCCCGGCGTTCCGCGCAAGAGATCTGGACGCCTGGTCATTCAACGATATGAACTACGAGCAGATACTAGCACCCACCTGAACGCGCAACAACGCGCGAATCAGGCACCCGGCGACAGTAGCGGCACATGCAATGCAAACCATCAAGGAGACATCTCATGAGCAACGAAAGTACTTACGAGGGCGGCTGTTTTTGCGGCGCGGTTCAATTCACGGTGAGCGGCGAGCCGGCTGGAATGGGCTATTGCCATTGCGATTCATGCCGAAGCTGGTCGGCCGGACCCGTCAATGCGTTCACGCTGTGGCAACCGGAAGCGGTGCGCATCACGCAGGGCGCGGACAACATCGGCACTTACAACAAAACGCAGAACAGTTATCGGAAGTGGTGCAAGACGTGCGGTGGTCACCTCTTCACCGAACACCCAGGCATGGGACTCACCGACGTGTATGCAGCGTCCATTCCACAGTTTCCCTACGAACCCGGCGTGCATGTTCACTACGAGCACACCAGGCTGCGCATGAAGGACGGCTTGCCGAAAATGAAGGACGTGCCGAAGGAAATGGGCGGTTCGGGTATCACGATCGCCGAATAGCGGCCGCACGGCGCGTGCATTGCCGCGCCATGCGACGCGATGCACCGCGGAACATTTCCACTCCTTGTTTAACAGGAAGTACAGCCATGTCCACAGTCACTTCTTCCTCGCCCGCCGTCGATCTCGCCGCGCTCAAGAGCCGTCAGCAAGCCGCCTGGTCCTCGGGCAACTATGCCGTGGTGGGCACCACCTTGCAGATCGTCGGTGAACAGTTGTGCGAGGCGCTCGATCTGCGCGCCGGCAGCCGCGTGCTCGACGTCGCCGCCGGCAACGGCAATGCAACGCTTGCCGCCGCACGCCGCTGGTGCGACGTGACCTCCACCGACTACGTCCCGTCGCTGCTCGAAGCCGGGCGCACGCGCGCGCAAGCGGAAGGCCACACGATCCGGTTCCAGCAAGCGGACGCCGAAAGCCTGCCGTTTGCGGACAAATCGTTCGATGTCGTGATGTCCACCTTCGGCGTGATGTTCACGCCGAATCAGGAGCAGGCCGCGAGCGAACTCGCGCGCGTCTGCAAACCCGGCGGGAGAATCGGCCTCGCGAACTGGACGCCCGATAGCTTTATCGGCCAGGTGTTCAGGATGATCGGCAAATACATACCGCCCGCGCCGGGCGTCAAATCGCCGGCACTGTGGGGCACGCAGGCCCGGCTCGCGGAACTGTTCGGCGAAACCGCGCGGGACGTTCGCACGACGAGCCGCGAGTTCGTCTTCCGCTATCTGTCGCCGGCCCACTGGCTCGAAGTGTTCCGCACCTACTACGGTCCGATGAACAGGACGTTCGGCGCGCTCGATGCGGCGCAACAGGCCGCGTTGACCCAGGATCTGCTGACGCTCATGGAAAGCCGCAATCGTTCCGGCGACGCCACGCTCGTGCTGCCGAGCGAATACCTCGAAGTGGTGATCGAGCGGAACTGATGCCGCGCGATGGCGCTGACGGATACGCGGAGCGTCAAGACGCGCTGTCTGTCGCGCCCGAACTATTTGCTCAATGAACGTCGTCGAATAAACGACACTTGTCCCTCTCGCATCGCCACTGAAGGCCGCAACGCCTTCCAGTCAAGGCTCGTGTAAAGCGCGCATGGTCGATGCTTAGGTACGGCAGTTGAGTTGAACGGCTGCCCGCGATTCGCGGCGGCGGATTCACTCCAGACCGCATCGATTATCGGAGTACACCATGCTCGCCTATCTTGCCAGGATGCTGCGCAACTTGCTCGAACGCGCGGAACATAGCCGCCGTAATGCGTTCCTCGCGTCGTCGGTCGATATAGGCGAGCTGGAGCGGCGCATGCGCTCGTTCGAGATCAACGGTTAGTCGAACGGCAACGCACGACCTCTTAAGCCGCCTACGCACGCGCGGCGGCAATCACCTGCGACGCGAGCGCATGATGCTGCCCGCGCCGCGAGCGGATTGCGTGAATCTCCTCGATCACGCCTTCCGCGCGGCCCAGCGGGCGCAGTCCCCGCAGCAGCGACACATCGTCCGCGCCCAACTCCGCGAGCGGGAACACGCCGAGGCCTCGCGCGGCGAACACCGCCATGAGCGCGCTGTCCTCGAATTCTCCGGCGATCCGCGGCCGGATGCCTTCGGTTTCGAACCAGCGTTCGAGCCGTGCGCGCAACGCGCCGTGCCCGGTCGGCAGCAGCACCGGCACCTCGGACAGACAGTGCGGAAAACCGGCGCGAGTCGACTTGCGGACGATTTCCGCGGGACCGTACCAGTCGACCGGCGAGCCCACCAGACGCTGGCTCACGACGCGCAGGTCCGCGTTGTGCGGCGCGGGCTGGCAGGCCAGCACGAGATCGAGCCGATGCAGCGCGAGTTCCGACAGCAATTGCGCGTGTTCGCCTTCATGACATAGCAGCCTGAGCGACGGCGTGCCGAGCACCGGCGCGAGCAACGCGTGCGCCGCGAGCTTCGAGATGCCGTCGGACAGACCCACCGCGAGCCGCGCGACACGCTCGCCGCCCGCCTCGCGCATCTCGTCGAGCAGCGCCTCACCGAGCTGAAAAATCTGCTCCGCGCGGCTAAACGCGGCCTGCCCTGCTTCGGTCATGGTGACGCCGCGCCCGGCCGGCTTCAGCAACTGGCGCCCAATGGATTTTTCGAGTTCGCGCACTTGCGCGCTGATCGTCTGCACCGCCATGCCGAGACGTTCGGCCGCGCGCGCGAAACCGCCCTCCTTCACGACGATCCAGAAATAGTAGAGATGGCGGTAATTGAGCATGGTGAACAGTCTTCGGGAAAAACGATGTATCGCTCAGGGTAACACTGGTTTATCCGAACCACGAAAACGCGGATCATCAACGAATTCCGGCGTCATTCTCCTTAACCTCAATCACCTATTCCCATGGACTATCTACTCGCACTCGTTACCGACCCCGCTGCATGGGCGGCGCTTCTCACGCTGGTCGTGATGGAAGTCGTGCTCGGCATCGACAACCTGATCTTCATTTCGATTCTCAGCAACAAGCTGCCCGAAGCGCAGCGCGCACGCACGCAGCGCATCGGCATCATGCTTGCGCTCGTGCTGCGGTTGGCCCTGCTCGGCACCGTCGCGTGGATCGCGCAGTTGACCCAGCCTGCCCTCACGCTCTTCGGCCACGGCTTTTCCTGGCGCGATCTGATCCTGCTCGGCGGCGGCCTGTTCCTGGTCTGGAAAGCCACGCGTGAAATGCACCATCACGTCGCCCCTGCCGACGAGGCACAGGGCGCGGCGGGCAAGGTGGTTCAAATGACCGCTTGGGCCGCGATCAGCCAGATTCTGGTGCTCGACATCGTGTTTTCGGTGGACAGCATCATCACCGCGGTCGGCATGACCGAGCACGTGCCGATCATGTTCGTCGCGGTGATTGCCGCGGTCATGGCCATGCTGTTCGCCGCGCATCCGCTTTCGCGCTTCATCGATCGCAATCCCACGATCGTCATGCTCGCGTTGAGCTTCCTGCTTGTGATCGGCATGGCGCTCATCGCGGAAGGCTTCGGTTCGCACATCCCGAAGGCTTACATCTACGCGGCGATGGCGTTCTCCGCGTTCGTCGAGGCGATGAACATGCTGGCGCGCCGGGCGCACGCGAAGCGAGCCGCCGTGGCGAAGCAGTGAGGCGCGCACTGAGCGCGGGCATCGTGCCCGCGCATGAAGGGCGGCTCGAGCGATCTGGCCGGACTATCGCCGGAGGCCGCCCCCGAATCGAACGGCCCGCCATGTTTGACGTTCGATGTTCTTGGTACTTTTGAGGAGCGACATGATGAAATGCCCCGTTTGCAAGACAACCGACCTGCTGATGACCGAGCGCCGCTCGATCGAAATCGACTACTGCCCGAACTGCCGGGGCGTATGGCTCGACCGCGGCGAACTCGACAAGCTGATCGCGCAGGATGCGGAAAGCCACGACGCGCCGGCTAGCGGGCGCGTGAGCCGGGACGATCACCGTGACCACCGTGACCACCGCGAGCGTGACCCGCGATACGAAGGCCACCGCTCGTATGACGATCACCGAAGCGGCTATCAGGGACATAAACGAAAGAAGCGTTCGATTTTCGACGTATTCGATTTCGACTGAACGCCGTGATCGCGCCATGCGCCGCGGTCCCGTTTGCAACGAAGCAGCGGGACCGCATCGCCACCGGAGCACCTTCAATCCAGGCTCGCCGCGCAGGCGAGCTCTTGTTATAATTCTTTCAGCAAGTCGAACAAAACATAACGCCAATTCCAACTGCGCCAACTGCGCCAACTGCGCGAACCGCACCGCGCGACAGGACCTCCATGCTGAAACCCGACCGCCTCCGCGTCCTCGGCGACGCGCTGGGCAAGCAAAACGTGATGCGTCTGCGCGACGCCGCCAGCCTGCTGGGCGTATCGGAGATGACTGTCCGGCGCGACATCGCGGGCAGCCCGGAACGCTTCACGTATCTCGGCGGCTATATCGTCAGCGCCACTGACGTACCGAACACCGCCGGCTATTCACTCGAAGAAGAAAAAGACCATTTCGCGCAGGCCAAGGCCGAAGCGTCCGCGATTGCGGCGGGACTGATCGGCAACAACGAAACCCTGTTCATCGACTGCGGCACGACGCTCACCACGCTTGCCCGGCTGATTCCGGTCGAACGCCATGTCACCGTCGTGTGCTATTCGCTGAACGTCGCCGAGATTCTGCGGCGCAAGCCGAATGTGCGAATGATCCTGCTGGGCGGCGTCTATGTGCCTTCGTCCGACTCATTCGCGGGCGAGGAGAGTTTGGAGATGCTGCGCCGCATGGGGATCAACAAGGCTTTTATTTCCGCGGGCGGCGTGGACGCCGCACGCGGCGTCACCTGCTGGAATTTTCACGAAGTCGCGCTGAAACAGGCGGCGATGGCGAGCGCCGTCGAACGGCATCTGGTGGTGGACGAAAGCAAGTTCGGCGTGGTGAAGGCGGTGCGCTTCTCGCAAGTGGACGACTTCGATTCGATCATCACCGAGAAAGGCCAGGCGCTGCGCAAGCGAAAATAAGCGCGCAGGCCGCGCGACGTCACAGTTCAGCGCTTGCGCTGCAACGCGAACAGCGTCCCGGCGATCAGAATGAATGCGCCGATGATCACCTTCTGCCAGGTGCTCGGCACGCCGACCAGTATCAACACGCTCTTGATCAACGTCACGAGCACCACGCCGAGCAAGGTGCCGACTACCGTACCCGTGCCGCCCGTAATGCGTGCGCCGCCGAGAATCACCGCGGCGATCACATCGAGTTCCGACCCAACCAGATCGAACGGATTCGCGAGGCGGTTGTTCGACACGTGCAGAATCCCGGCGATACCGGCGAGCATGCCCGTATAGCCGAACACGAACAGATGAATCGCGCGCAGGTTGTAGCCGAGCCGCTCCGCAATCGCGAGACTGCCGCCCATCGCATAGACGCCGCGCCCCATCATCGTCCGGTTCAGCAGCCACCATGTGACGAACGCCGCCGCCACCAGCGCCAGCACCGAAACGGGCAGCACCGCGCGCAGGCCGTCGGCCGTGTGATAGAAAAACAGCGGAATGCGGCCGAAATGATCCATGCTGTGCGGAATGTTCATGAAGAACGTCGTGCCGATGAACGTCAGCAACATGCCGCGATAGAGATACTGCGTGCCGATCGTGACGATCAGCGAAGGCGCCTTCAACCGGTGCACGAGCAGCCCGTTGACCACGCCGAGCATCGCGCCGCCGAGCGCGCCGGTGATCAGGATCAGCGCGAACGGCGCGTCGGGCCACCACGCGAACACGGCCTTGGTGATGCCGTACATGGTGAGCGCGGCGATCGCGGTGAACGACACGTCGATGCCGCCCGACGCCAGCACGACGAGCGTGCCGAGCGCGAACAGCGACATCGTGGTGGCCGAGTGCAACAGATCGAACAGCGTCGCCAACTGGAAGAAGCGCGGATTGATCGCGCCGACCAGCAGGCACGTCAGCACGATGAGCGCGACCGTGAACCATTCGGGATTGCGCGCGAGCCGGGTCCGCAGGCTCGGCGGCTTGACCTCGGGAGCGACTTCGACAACGGTCGGGGTGGTCATGGGCTGGTTCATGCGCGGATTCAGGCGCGAGTTCATGGGTGGGGCGTCCTCTATGCCGCTTCGGAAAGCAGCGCGTGATACAGATCGGCTTCGCTCAGTTCGTCGGCGCGGTATTCGCTCGCGACGCGTCCTTTCTTCATCATCAGGATGCGGTCGCAGTTTTGCAGCAGTTCCGGCAAGTCGTCGCTGATCAGAATGATGCCGATGCCGCGTTGCGACAGCCGCTGCATGATGCGGTAAATGATGTCCTTTGATCCGACATCGACGCCGACCGTCGGTCCGTGCAGGATCAGCACGCGCGGATCGATCGCGAGCCAGCGGCCGATCAGCACGCGTTGCTGGTTGCCGCCCGACAGCGATTGCACCGGCTTGTCGACGCCGGGCGTCGCGATCTGCAAATCCTTCACGGTCTGTTCGGCGAGCGCCTGCGCCCGCGCGCGGTCGATCTGGCCGAAGCGGTCGCGCAAGCTGGAAATCATCGCGGTAATCACGTTGTCGCGGATCGGCTTGTCGAGAAACAGCCCTTCGTTCAGGCGGTCTTCCGGCACATAGCCGATGCGATGGCGTTTCGCATCCGACGGCGTGCGCAATGCAATGCGCCTGCCGTCGAGCACCACCTGCCCTGACTGCGCCGGCGCGACGCCTGCGAGCGCCCGCGCGAGTTCGTTGCGCCCCGAGTCGAGCAGACCAGTGATGCCGAGAATTTCCCCGCCATGCAGGCGAAACGACACGTCGCCGAACTGGCCGGCGCGCGTGAAAGCGCGCACGTCGAGCACCACGTCCTGCCCTAGCCCGCCCTCGCGATAACGTTCGTTCGACAGATGGCGCCCCGTCATCAACTCGCTGATCTGCGCTTTCGTGAATTGCGCGATCGGGCCTTGCGCCATTTTCTGTCCGTCGCGCAGCACGATTACTTCGCCGCCGATCGCGTAGCATTCGTCGAGCTTATGGCTGACGAACAGCACCGTCACGCCCTGCGCGCGCAGATTGGCGAGCACGGCAATCAGGTTGTCCACTTCTTTTTGCGTGAGCGAAGTCGTGGGTTCGTCCATGATGACGAACTTCGCCTCGCTGGCGATCGCGCGTGCAATCGCGACGAGTTGGCGCGTTGCGAGCGGCAACTGTTCGATGAGCGTCGCCTGAAACTCCGCGTCGCCGGGCAAGCCGACCGCTTCTAGCGCGCGGGCCGCCGTGCGCGCCAATTCGCGCCGGTCGAAGGTGCGGGCGAGCCGGCCTTCATGCAAGGCCAGTTCGGAAGTCAGCGCGACATTTTCGGCCACGCTCATGTTGGGCAGCAGCGACAGATCCTGATAGACGGTTTCGATGCCCGCGGCGAGCGCTTCGAGCGCGGAGAGCCGCGCATGCCGCACGCCGTCGATCACGAACTCGCCTTCATCTGGCGGCTGCGCGCCGGAAATGATCTTGATCAGCGTGCTCTTGCCGCAGCCGTTCTCGCCGAGCAGGTGATAGATCTGCCCGCGCTCGAACGACAGGCTCACGCCGCGCAGCGCATGCACGCCGGTGAACCGCTTATGCACGCCGGCGACCAGCAGGAAAGGCCGCGACGCTTCGGGTTGTACGGATGACGATACGTCTTGATTCATGATGGCGAGCCGCAAGTTGAGGCGTGCCCACCGGGGCACGCCGTGACGCATGAAGCAACGGACACAAGCGGAATCAGAACGGATACTGCTTGTAGTTCGACTTGTCGACGTTCACCCAACCCTGGCCGCGCACGATGATCCCCTTGCCCGGTCCCTTCGCCACCGTGACCTTGGTGTAGCCCGGAATGCCGAGGTCGGCGCCGTTCTCGACGGTTTTGCCGTCCACCAGCATCTTGGCGACCTTGTTCATCGCCTCGCCCGCGAGCTTGGGGTCCCAGAACGCGATGCCGTTGATAGCGCCGCTTTCGAGGAACTTGCCCGCCTCGGTCGGCAAGCCGGTGCCGTACACGCAGATCTTGCCCTGCATGCCGGCTTCCTCGACCGCGCGGCCGATGCCGATCACGTCCAGCGACGACGAGCCCTGAAAGCCCTTCAGGTCGGGATGCTTGCGCAGCACTTCCTTCGCGACTTCATAGGCGCGCTCGCCGTCGTTATTCGTTTCGAGCTTCGGTTCGACCAGGTTCATCTTCGGGTACTTGCCCTTCGCATTGCCGATGCCGCCGTCCGCCCACTGCACCTGCGAACGGCTGCCGAGCGAACCGACCAGCACGGCCCACTTGCCGTCGCTGTGCATGCACGAGGCAAGGCGCTCGTTCAGGCCGGCGCCGTAGGCGGTATTGTCGAACGCCTCGATATCGACCATCGTGTTCTTCGCGTTGTCGGCCTCGTGCGTGACCACCTTGATGCCGCGATCCATCGCTTTCTTCAGCGCCGGTTCGAGCGTGGGCGGATCGTAGGGGACCACCGCGATCGCCGTGACTTTCTTCGCGATCAGATCTTCGATGATCTTCAACTGCTGGGCCGCGTCCGCGCGGCCTGGGCCCGTCTGATACGCGCTCACGCCGGGGTTCTCCTTCGCGAACTCCTTCACGCCCTCGTCCATCCGGTTGAACCAGTTGATGCCGGTGACCTTGACGACCGTCACGATCGTTTCGTTCGTTGCCGCCTGCGCGGCGGCGATCACGCCCACCGCGAGGGCGCCGGTAGCCAGCGCGGCACCCAGTCGAGTCAATTTCATGCGATGTCTCCTTTATCGTTCGATGTCGCCCCTCTTCACGGTCGCGGACAACCAGGGCTCGTTGTCCGCCGTGTACTGAATGAAACCGTTCGTCAGCGTCGGTTCGACAGCTAACGCTTCGGCGCGGCGCTCGCGCCAGCCGCACCGCCGCCACCGCCGCCACCGCCAAAGCCGAAAATCGCCCGCACCCGCTCACCGCCCGCGAACGCCAGCGACAACAGCAACAGAAAACCCCACGCGCAATCGCCGAAGAACTGCGATACGCCGAGCAGATTGAACAGGCTCGACAGAAATTGCAGCACCGTGGCGGCAAAAAACACGCAGATGATGCGGCCGTGACCGCCCGCCGGATTCACGCCGCCCATCACCGCGATCAGGATCGCGATCAGCAGATAGGAGTTGCCGTAGTCCCATTTCGCGCTGGACGTATGCGTCGCGCTGATGAGCCCGGCCAGCGACGCGAGCACGCCGCACATCGCATACGTCGTGATCAGCATCCGCGCGCGCGGAATGCCGGCATAGAACGCGGCTTTGGGATTGGTGCCCATCAGATAGAGGCGCAGGCCGAACGGGCTGCGTTTGAGCAGCCATCCCAGCACGATCACCGCCGCGATGAAAATGCAGAACGCGATCGGCACCTGAAACACCGTGCCGTTACCGATCGCCGACAACGGGTCCACATAGTCGACGTGCACCGACGCACCGTTGCTGAGCACCACCGCGAAGCCCGTAAACAACAACTGCGTGCCGAGCGTGCAGAGAATCGGCGTGAGCCTGAGCCACGCGATCACCACGCCGTTCAGCATTCCGCCGAGCAGTCCCATCACGACGACGATCGAGCAGAAAAGCGCCGTATAGAGCACCGGCGAGTCGTCGCCGTTGACGAAATGCGGCACGGCCAACGCGGCGACCATGCCCGACAGATTGGCAAGGCCGACACCGGACAGGTCGATCCCGCCATTGCCCGACACCATCGAGAGCATGATGCCGAGCGCGAGCAAGCCGAGCTCGGGCAACTGGCCGCCCATCGATTGCAGATTGTCGATATCGACGAACTGCCCGCGCGAGAGCCATGTCGCGACCAGCACGACGAGCACGTTGACGATCAGCAGGAAATTGAGTTGCCGGTCGGCGAACGGTTTGCCGCCGCCGAACCGGGACTCGAGCAAGGACCCAAACGAGGACTTCATGATGATGACGATCTCCTTGAACCTGCGCGAATGCTCAGAGCGCCTGTGAGGTCTGATCCGACTGGCTCAGTACCCGCTTCACTTCATCGAGCGTCGGCATCGAGGGCGCGGTGCCCGCGCGCGTTACCGAGATGCCCGCGAGCGCGCAGCCGAAGCGCATCGCGGCGATCGCATCGTCGCCGCGCGCGAGCGCCGCCGCGAAGCCGCCCGTGAAGCCGTCGCCGGCGCCGGCCGTTTCCACCACGCGACCGCAGTGATACGCGGGCACGAGCACCGATTGGGTCGCCGAATGCAGCAGCGCGCCGCCCTCGCCGAGCGTGACGACCACCGTGCCGACACCCTTGGCGAGCAGCACGTCGGCGGCGCGGCGCGCATCGTCGGCGTTCGCGATCGGCACGCCGGTGAGCGCGGCGGCTTCGGTTTCATTCGGGGTGATGTAGTCGCACAACGGGAAGATGCCGTCGTCGAGCGGCAACGCGGGCGCCGGATTGAACACGGTGACGACGCCGTGCTTGCGCGCGACCTCGAGTCCGCGGCGCGCGGCGGCGAGCGGCTGCTCCAGTTGCGTGACGAACACTTGCGCGGCGGCGATGTCGGCTTCGATCGCGTCGACGTCGGCGGCATTCAGGGTGCCCGCCGCGCCCGAGGCGACGATGATCGCGTTCATGCCGGTGGTGTCGTCGACGAAGATATGCGCCGCGCCGGTGGACACGCCGTCGATCACCGAGGCGCGCGCCGTGATGCCCTCGGCGGCCCACGTCGCGCGGGCGATCGCGCCGAACGCGTCGTTGCCGATGCGGGTGCAGAACACGACCTTGGCGCCGGCACGCGCCGCCGCCACCGCCTGATTCGAGCCCTTGCCGCCCGGCCCCATCGCGAACGCCGAGCCGGCAATGGTCTCGCCGATCAACGGCATGCGTTCGGCGCGAAACGTCAGATCGGTAACGTAGATGCCGAGAATGACGACGCGTCCCGCTCGTTCGTGAGGCGCGTTCATGCGTGTGTCCCTCGCGGAGCGTTTGCGAAAGGGGCGTGTTTCAGCAGAGCCAGATTCTTCAGCACGTTGTCTCCTCCATTTACTGGTTGGCGTGCGCGTTGTTCAAGTGCCTGGGACGCCCGGTCAGTCTCCGTAGGGGATCCAGATGTTCTTCACCTGCACGGCCTGGCGCAGAAACGGCAAGCCTTCGCTCGCAGGGTCGAACCAGTCGAACTGGCGCCCATGATCGACAAAGGTCCGCTTCAGGTTGCCGATCGACTCGCGTTCCGCCAAAGCCGAATCCGCCGCATTGCCGAAGCACCAGAGCGCGTCGACGTCGTCGTGTCGGGCGAGCGCCGGCAGCAGCGCGGCGCGCTCGCCCGTCACGATGTTCAGCACGCCGCCGGGCACGTCCGAGGTCTCGACCACCTGATAAAAGTCCGTGACCGCGAGCGGACACGCCTCGCTCGGCAACACCACGACGCGATTACCCATCGCGAGCGCGGGCGCGGCCAGCGACACGAAGCCGAGCAACGGCGCCTCGTCGGGACACGCGATGCCGATCACGCCGAGCGGCTCGTGCATCGCCAGCGCGACGCCGCGCAGCGGCGGCGTATGCACGGCGCCGTCGAACTTGTCGGCCCACGCCGCGTAGGTGAAAAGACGCGCGACCGCCGCCTCCACTTCCGCGCGCGCCGCGGCCTCGGTCGCGCCGTTTCGCACGACGAGTTGCCGCGCGAATTCGTCCGCGCGCACGGCCAGATTTTCCGCGAGGTAGTACAGCACCTGAGCGCGGTTATGCGTGCTCGCCTGCGACCACTTCTGCGCCGCGCGTGCCGCTTCGACCGCGTTGCGAATGTCCTTGCGATTGCCCTCGCCCACTTCGCCCACGGGCGTTCCATCCGGCGCGTACACCGGCAGCGAATACCCGCTATCCGGGCGCGCCTGCTTGCCGCCGATAAAAAGCTTGGCCGTGCGGTCGATCAGCGCAACGTTCGACGGCTCGCCGCGCTGCTCGACATGCGCCGCGCGCTCCACCGGCCGGCGCTTCGGAAGATTGAGCCACGCGCGCGGTTTCAGATATTCGTAAATGCCCTCACGTCCGCCTTCGCGCCCATAGCCCGATTCGCGATAACCGCCGAAGCCGACCGCCGCGTCGAACAGATTGGTCGCGTTGATCCACACGACACCGCATTGAAGGCGCGGCGCGATGTCGAGCGCGCGGCCGATGGTTTCGCTCCACACGCTGGCGGCGAGTCCATAGCGCGAATTGTTGGCGAGTGCAATCGCTTCGTCGGGCGTGCGAAAGCTCATCGTCACCAGCACCGGGCCGAAGATCTCTTCCTGCGCGAGCGTGGAAGCCGGCGCCACGCCGGTCACGAGCGTGGGCGGATAGAAGCAGCCGCCCGCGGGCAGCGCCGCATCGGACGACTGCCACACCGCACAGCCTTCGCGCCGCCCGCTCTCCACCAGCGACTGGATGCGTTCGAGCTGCACCGGATCGACGATCGCGCCGATATCGATGCTCTTGTCGAGCGAGGTGCCCACACGCAACGTCTGCATGCGGCGTTTGAGCTTTGCGATGAAGCGCGCCTCGATGCCTTCCTGCACGAGCAGGCGCGAGCCCGCGCAACAGACCTGCCCCTGGTTGAACCAGATCGCGTCGACCACGCCCTCGACCGCGCCGTCGAGATCGGCGTCGTCGAAGACGATGAACGGCGACTTGCCGCCGAGTTCGAGCGTCAGCGATTTGCCCGAGCCGGCCGTGACCTGGCGAATCAAACGCCCGACTTCCGTCGAACCCGTAAAGGCGATCTTGTCGACTTGCGGATGCGCGACGAGCGCCGCGCCGGTCCGTCCATCGCCGGTGACGACATTCAGCACGCCCGCCGGCAAGCCCGCGCGATGCGCGAGTTCGGCGAACAGCAACGCGGTAAGCGGCGTGTATTCGGCCGGTTTCAAGACGACGCAGTTGCCGGTGGCAAGCGCGGGCGCGATCTTCCACGCGAGCATCAGCAAGGGGAAATTCCACGGCACGATCTGCCCGATCACACCGAGCGGCGCGTAAGCCGCGAATTCGCTGTCCTGCAACTGCGCCCAGCCCGCGTGATGCAGGAAGTGCCGCGCGACGAGCGGCACGTCGATATCGCGCGTCTCGCGGATCGGCTTGCCGTTGTCGAGCGCCTCCAGCACGGCGAACAGCCGGCTATGGCGCTGGACCATGCGAGCGAGCGCATACAGATGCCGCGCGCGCCCCGCGCCGCCCAACGCGAGCCAGCCCGGCTGCGCGGCGCGCGCGGCGGCGACCGCCGCCTCGATATCGGCCGCATCGCCCTGGGCGATCTCGGCGAGCCGTTCACCCGTGGCGGGCGCGTGCGACACGAAGCGCTCGCCAGCGGCCGGCGCCTGCCACTCGCCGCCGATGAAGTGCCCGAAGCTCGCCGCGTGCCGCGCGAGCCATGCGCGCGCGGCTTGATCGTCCTCGGGTGCGGGACCGTACTCCATCGATGAAAAATACTCGGCTACGCTCATGGGATCGGTCTTGTGTTCAGGCTACGGGGTGACGGTTGAAAGCGGAATAACGGCCGCTCACGTGATGTTCGAGCTGGCGTTCGATATCGGCCAGCAGACTCGACGCGCCGATGCGAAAGAGCTCCGGTTCGAGCCACGCGCGGCCGAGTTCTTCCTTCATCAATATCTGATACGACAGCACCGACTTGGCAGTCGACACGCCGCCCGCCGGCTTGAAGCCGATCGGCACGCCGGTGCGCTCCTGGTACTCGCGGATCATGCGCACCATGACGAGCGACACATCGAGCGTGGCGTTCACGCCCTCCTTGCCGGTGGAGGTCTTGATGAAATCGGCGCCCGCCATCATGCAGACCATCGAGGCGCGCGCCACGTTGGAGAGCGTGCGGATGTCGCCGGTCGCGAGAATCGTCTTCAGATGCGCGGGGCCGCAAGCGGCGCGAAACTCGCGCACTTCGTCGTAGAGCGCCTGCCAGTTGCCGGTGAGCACATGTTCGCGCGTCACCACGATGTCGATTTCCATCGCGCCGTCCGCCACTGAAGCCTCGATCTCCTTCAGCTTCAGCGGATGCGGGATCAAGCCGGCCGGAAAACCGGTCGATACGGCGGCAACGGGAATGCCGCTGCCCTCGAGCGCATCGACAGCCGCCGCGACGAAGCGGTGATAGACGCACACCGCGCCCGTCGTGATGCCCTGCGGCGCGATGCCGAGCGCTTCGAGCAGATCGGCGCGCACCGGCTGACGCGCTTTGGCGCACAGGCGGCGCACGCGCCCTTCGGTGTCGTCGCCATTGAGCGTGGTGAGGTCGATGCAGGTCACGGCCTTCAACAGCCACGCCGCCTGCGCATCCTTCTTGACGGTCCGGCGCGTGCCGAGCGTGGCCGTGCGCCGTTCGACCGCGGACTGGTTGACGCGCAGCCCGTCGAGCCACGACGCGTCGAAAGGCGTGCCCGGATTGCGCACCGGATGAACGAGCGGCCCGCCGCGCAGCGCGACGACCGAGGAAGACAACGAAGGAGCTTCAGGCATGAGACGTCCGGAAATTTGTGACGCGACGCACAACAGCGGCCGACAGATTTGGTTGGCGTCTATGCTACAACGATTGGGAGAATCATAACAAGCGCTGCGAGCCGATTGTTACATCGCTACCGGGAAAGCCCGTAGTGCAACGACGAAATGTGATTGACGCACCAAATCATGAAGTAAAGATCACAACAGCGTCACGCGTGGCCGTCAGACCAAGCAAGGAAATTTTCGTCGTATCGGCGAAGCGGGCATGCCAGATGAGTGAGCCGCGAGGGTCACGGCCGCTTCATCACATCGGGCTTCGTCGATTCATGGACAGCGGGTTGACGGGTGCGCCGCGTCCGCGATTGACGGATCGCGTGCAATTGGCTTTGAATGGCGGGACTGCAACAACATGGAGGAAACATGCAGCCGGCCCGCAAGATCATCGCGCTCATCGCATACGCAGGATTCACCGCACTGGCAGCGACAGCGCATGCCGCGCGCGCCGCTGAAATTCCCGTGGAAACGATCACCCTCGAAGGCCTCGCTCGACCCTCGGACATCCTGATCGACCGTTGGGGCGTGCCGCATATCTTCGCGGCGAACGAAAGCGACGCGTTCTTCGTGCAAGGCTTCAACGCGGCGCGCGACCGGCTGTTCCAGATCGACCTGTGGCGCCGCCGCGGCCTCGGCCAGCTTGCCGAGGTGTTCGGTCCGGCCTACGTCGAACAGGACAAAGCCGCGCGTCTCTTTCTCTATCGCGGCGACATGAACGCGGAATGGAAACGCTACGGACCCGACGCAAAACCGGTGGCCTCGCGCTTTGCCGCCGGCGTGAACGCGTATATCGACTGGCTGGCCGCGCATCCCGACCAGATGCCCTATGAGTTTCGCAAGGTCGGCTACTGGCCCGCGAAGTGGTCCGCCGACGACGTCGTGCGCATTCGCAGCCACGGCCTCACGCGCAACCTGACAAGCGAGGTCGCGCGCGCGAAGGTGGCCTGCAAGAGTTCGCTCGCGGCCGATTCGGTGCGCTTCGGCCTTCAGCCGGCATGGCAGCCGCATAGCCCGGAAGGACTCGATCCGTGCCTGCCCGACGATGTGCTCAAGGTTTTCACCCTCGCCACGCAAGGCGTGCGCGTCACGCGCGAATCGCTGAAAAGCGCCGACGCATCGGCCACCGTGATCGCCGCCGCGGACAACCCCGAGGAAGTGACGGAAGGCAGCAACAACTGGGTGATCGCGCCGGCCAGATCGGCGACGGGCCGCGCGATCATGGCGAACGATCCGCACCGCGCGTATGCGGCGCCGAGCCTGCGCTATATCCAGCAGATCAGCACGCCGACGCTCGACATCATCGGCGGCGGAGAGCCGTCCGCGCCAGGCGTGTCGATCGGACATAACGGCGCGATCGCGTTCGGCCTGACGATCTTCAACATCGATCAGGAAGACCTGTACGTCTATGAATTGAATCCGGCGAATCCGCGTCAATACCGCTATCGGGACCGCTGGGAGCCGATGCGCGTCGTGCGCGAGACGATTGACGTGCGGGGCGGCGCGCCCGTCGTCGCCGATCTCGCGTTCACGCGGCACGGACCGGTGATCTATACCGAGGACGCGAAACATCGCGCATTCGCCGTGCGCACCGCGTGGCTCGCGCCGGGCATGTCGCCGTATTTCGATTCCGTGCGCTACATGCGCGCGAAAAATTTCACGCAGTTCAAGCAGGCGCTCTCGACCTGGGGCGCGCCGACCGTCAATCAGGTGTATGCGGATACGCACGGCGACATCGGCTGGGTGCCGAGCGGTCTCGCGCCGAAGCGCCCCAACTGGGACGGCCTGATGCCGGTGCCGGGCGACGGCCGCTACGAATGGGCCGGCTACTGGCCGCGCGATGAGATGCCCTCGGCCTACGATCCGCCCGACGGCTACTTCACCACGTCGAACGAGATGAATCTGCCGGCCGGCTATCCGTATGCCGAGCGCAAGCTCGGCTTCGAATGGACCAACGGCTCGCGGCATCAACGCATCGACGAAGTGTTGAAGGCGCTGCCGAAGGTGTCGATCGAGGATTCCGAGCGCTTGCAGAACGATATCGAATCGATCCCGGCACGCCGGCTGGTCGCGCTCGTCGCACCGCTTTCCAGCGACGACCCGGACACGCGCGCCGCGCTCGCGATGCTGAAGGGTTGGGACGCGCAGATGCGCGCCGACTCCCCGCAAGCCGCGCTGGAAGAAATCTGGCTCAGCCGTCACCTGGGCCGCGCCTTCAAGCAAGCCGTGTTGCCGAAGGCCGCGGCGGCGGCGTTCGCCGCGCCCGATACCGCCGTCATGCTCGATTCGCTGGAGCATCCCGAGACGCGCTTCGGTGAGAACGCGGCGACGAAGCGCGACGCCGTGCTGCTGGCGAGCCTGCGCGACGCCTACGCGGAAATGGTGAGCCTGCAAGGCGCGGATGCGGGCCAATGGCAATGGGGCAAGCTGCAAACGAACCTGAACGCGCATCCGTTCGCCGATCTGGTCGACGCGGACATGCGCGCGAAGCTCAACGTCGGCCCCACCGGCAAGGGCGGCAGCGCGTACACGCCGAACCAGTCGACGTATCGCGCGAGCGACTTCCGGCAAACCAACGGACCGTCGTTTCGCGTGATCGTCGACGTGGGCAACTGGGACAACTCGCGCGCGGTGAATCTGCCGGGCGAATCCGGCGATCCCGACAGCCCGCACTATCGCGACCTCGCGACGATGTGGCTCAACGGCGAGTACTTTCCCCTGCTC
This sequence comes from Paraburkholderia sp. DD10, assembly GCF_049177125.1. Lineage (NCBI taxonomy): Bacteria > Pseudomonadati > Pseudomonadota > Betaproteobacteria > Burkholderiales > Burkholderiaceae > Paraburkholderia > Paraburkholderia sp. DD10. Next base: position 1,671,480 of record NZ_CP185392.1, read on the forward strand.
TATTCGCGCGCGGCAGTGGAAGCCGCCGCCGAAAAACGCATTCGCCTCGTGCCGGGCGCGCAAACCAGGTAGCGGAATAGCGCGCCCGACCCAGGCTCATGCCTGCTCGCCAATCAACGCATGGCTAGCCGTGTCCGCGACCCGGTCCGCATGATACGAGGACCGCACCAGCGGACCGGCCACCACCTCGCGAAAGCCCATCTGCAAACCCGCCTCGCGCCACGCGGCAAACTGCTCGGGCGTCGCATACCGGCGCACCGGCAGATGAAAACGCGACGGCGCGAGGTACTGGCCGAGAGTCAGAATATCGACACGATGCGCGCGTAAATCGCGCATCGTGTCGAGCAATTCGTCGTCGGCTTCTCCAAGGCCGACCATCAAACCCGACTTCGTCAATACCGACGCGTTCGCCTCTTTCACACGCGCCAGCAATTGCAGCGAGCCGCGGTAATCCGCGCCGGCGCGCGCCGCCCGATACAGCGACGGCACCGTTTCGAGGTTGTGATTGAAGACATCCGGCCACGCTTGCGAGAGCGCGGCCAAGGCCCGCTCGACACGGCCACGAAAATCCGGCGTCAGCACTTCGACCCGGATGCCCGGCATGCGCTCACGCAACAACGCGACGCAGCGCGCAAAATGCGCGGCGCCGCCGTCGCGCAGATCGTCGCGATCCACCGAGGTCACGACGACATAGCGCAAGCCGAGCGCCGCGACCGCATGGGCGAGGCGTTGCGGTTCCTCGTCATCGAGCGGCGCGGGGCGGCCGTGCGCGACGTCGCAAAACGCACAACGCCGCGTGCAGATGCCGCCCATGATCATGAAGGTGGCCGTGCGTTGCGCGAAACACTCGCCGATGTTCGGACACATCGCCTCCTCGCAAACCGAATGCAAGCGGTGTTCGCGCAAGACCGCCGCAATGCCGGCCACCGTCTCGCTCATCATCGGTTTCGCGTGCAGCCACGAGGGCTTCGGCAAGACTTCGCCGTCGGACACCGGCACGATCTTCACCGGAATCCGCGCGAGCTTCTCGCCGCTGCGCTTGCCGTGCTGACCGAGCGCGGTAACGCTATCGCCATGCAGTGCGGCGCTCATCGTCAACGTCCCAGAAAATCGTCGAGCAGGCGATTGACCTCGGAGGCCGCTTCCATCTGCACCATATGCCCCTTGCCTTCGAGCACATGGACGCGAATGTCGCCCTCCAGGCCTTGCGCATGCGCGGCCGGAATGATCTGATCGTCGGCGCCCCAGATCACCAGCGTGCGCGGCGCAAGCTGAGCGAGCCGATCGCGATAGCGCGTGCGCTGCACGTTGCCGTCGAAAGCCTCGGATGCGATCTTGCGCAGCGTGTCGTTCACACCTTCGAGCCGCTTGTACTTGACGATATCCTCCACCAGTTGACGCGTGACCAGCGCCGGGTCGGCAAAGAGTTTCGCCAGATGCGGCTTGAGCGCATTGCGGCTGCTGCCCTCGGCAAAGCCGGCGAGGTAGTCGCCGTTGATCTCCTCGCCCAGCCCCGCGCCCGCGATCAACGCAAGCGAAGCGACGCGTTGCGGTGCTTTCGCCGCGACTGTCATCGCGATCAGCGCGCCCATCGAATGCCCGATCAGATGCGCGTTGTCGATGCCGCGATCGTCGAGGAACGCGATCACGCTGTCAGCGAGTTCATCGGCGCTGCCTGTTTCGACCGCCTTGCCGGACTCGCCGTGGCCCGGCAAATCGAGCGCCCACACGGTGCGATGCGCGGCGAGGTCCGCGTGATTGAACAACCAGTTGTTCAGATCGCCGCCGAAGCCATGAATCAGCACCGCGGGCGTGCCGCCTTCGCCGAGTTTCAGATAGCGCACGGTGCGCCCGCCGATTTGCGCCTTCTCCGGTTGCGGGCCGCTCTCGCCCGCTTCCGCGCTGGCCGGCACGAAGTCGCGCTGGAACGCTTCGACCGCCGCGTCGATTTCCGCGTCCGGCGTTTGCGCATCGGCCACCACGGCGAGCAATGCGCCGATCGGCAGCGTGTCGCCCTCTTGCGCGACCTGCCGCCGCAAGAGGCCGTCGAACGCGCACTCGACGCCGGACGAAATCTTGTCGGTCTCCACGTCGAGTATTTCGTCGCCTTTCGCCACCTTGTCGCCGACGTTCTTGAGCCAGCCGTTGACCTGCCCCTGCTCCATCGACAAGCCCCATTTGGGCATCGTGATCATATGAATCGGCATCGCTTAACCTCTCACTTTCAGAACGGCTTCGGCGATCTGCTGCGCCGACGGGATATACATGTCTTCGAGCACGCCGGCAAACGGCGTGGGCGTGTGCGGCGCGGTGACCATTTCGATCGGCGCCTTCAGCGAGTGAAACGCGCGCTGCGCGATCAGCGCGGAGATGTCGGTGGCGATCGAGCAACGCGGATTCGCTTCGTCGACCACCACCACGCGCCCCGTGCGAGCGGCGCTCTCGAGGATCGTTTCCTCATCCAGCGGCGAGGTGGTGCGCAGGTCGATCACGTCGACCTCGATGCCGTCTTTCGCGAGCTTCTGCGCGGCCTCGGTGGCGTAATGCACCATGCGTCCATACGTGACGATGGTGGCGTCGTCGCCGTCGCGCACCACGTTGGCCTCGCCGAACGGAATCGCATACGACTCTTCCGGCACGTCGCCTTCGCGGCCGTAGAGCAGTTTGTGCTCGCAGAAAATCACCGGGTCGTTGTCGCGGATCGCCTGAATCAGCAGCCCCTTCGCGTCGTACGGCGTGGACGGGCACACCACTTTCAGGCCGGGAATGTGGGTGAACAACGAAGTCAGCATCTGCGAATGCTGGGCCGCCGCGCGCAAGCCCGCGCCCTGCATCGCGCGAATCACGACGGGCGTCACCGCCTTGCCGCCGAACATGTAGCGGAACTTGGCGGCCTGATTGAAGATCTGGTCGAAGCACACGCCCATGAAGTCGATGAACATCAGCTCCGCCACCGGCCGCATGCCGCATGCGGCCGCGCCCACCGCCGCGCCGATATAGCCGCCTTCGGAGAGCGGCGTGTCGAGCACGCGGCCCGGATATTTGTGAAAGAGGCCTTTCGTCACGCCGAGTACGCCGCCCCACGCGTCCTGTTCGCCGGGCGAGCCTGCGCCGCCCGCGTTGTCCTCGCCCATCACGATGACGGTTTCATCGCGGGCCATTTCCTGGCTCAGTGCTTCGTTGATTGCCTGAGAGAATGTGATCTTGCGTGCCATGTCTGTCTCCTGTCGGCCGGAGTTAGCGCTTTAGCGCTTACTTCGGCCCCACGCAAAGCGAGTCGACAGGAGTTAGCGCTTCAGCGCTTACTCCTGTCCCACGCGTCGCGAGTCTCATAAAAAAAAGGTTGGCAAATCGCTTATGTGCAACGCGTGCGTTAGGGATACGACACGTAGACGTCGCTCAACAAGTCCTCGGCGGTCGGCAGCGGCGCAGCCTTGGCCTGCGTCACCGCGCTGTCGATCAACGTCTTGACCTCGGCATCGACGCCCCGCAATTGATCCGCCGAAAGCATCTCCGCGCGCACCACGCGCTCCTCGAAGCGCTTCAGGCAATCTTTCTCGTCGCGCAGCTTTTGCACTTCGCCCGGCGCGCGATAGGTTTGCGCGTCGCCTTCGAAGTGGCCGAAATAGCGTGAGAACTTCACTTCGACGAGCGTCGGGCCGCCGCCGTGACGCGCGCGCTCGATCGCTTCGCCAAGCGCCTCGTGCACCGCGAAGAAATCGAAACCGTCGACGATCACGCCCGGCATGCCGAAGCCGCTCGCGCGATCCGCGATGTTGTCGGTCGCCACCGACCACGTCGACGAAGTCGCTTCCGCATAACCGTTGTTCTCCGCGACGAAAATCGCCGGCAGGCGCCATACCGAGGCCAGATTCATCGACTCGAAAATCACGCCCTGATTCGACGCGCCGTCGCCGAAAAAGCACACGCCCACGCCGCCCGACTTTTTGTACTTCGCCGCGAGCGCCGCGCCGCAAATCAGCGGCCCGCCCGCGCCGACGATGCCGTTCGCGCCGAGCATGCCCTTCGACAGATCGGCGATATGCATCGAGCCGCCCTTGCCGTGGCACACGCCGGTCTTACGGCCGTAGATTTCGGCCATCATGCCGTGGACGTCGACGCCCTTGGCGATGCAATGGCCGTGGCCGCGGTGCGTGGTCGCCACATAATCCGCATCGTTCAGATGCAGCATCGTGCCGACCGCCGACGCCTCCTCGCCCGCGTACAGATGCACGAAGCCGGGAATTTCGCCGGTGGCGAATTCCACGTGCAGACGCTCCTCGAACTCGCGGATCGTGCGCATCATGCGATACGCCTTCAGCAGTTCGTCCTTGCTCAAATCACTCGAAACCGACATGGTGTGTCTCCTTTCAGTTAACAGCCTTGGTTTGCTTGCCGACCAACCCCTACTTGTGATGCGCGGCCACGTTCGCCACCTCCCGCACGAGTTGCCGCGACGCCGAATAACGCAGCGTGCGTTCGACGTCGACGGTGAGCGGTCCGTCCCAGTCGAGCGCGATTTCATAACGGTCGCCGCGCTCCAGTTCGATTTCGCGCTCGCCGTCGAAGGCGAGCGTGCCGTGCTCGGTGTCGAGCGGCATCCAGACGCCGACTTCGAAGCGCTCGCAGGTGCGCATGAACACGCGCTCGACGCGGCCAGGCGCGATCGGCGCGACGATCGGCACGCCGATCGCGCCGATGGCACCGACTCCGCCAGGCCGCGCGAAGCGCAAATGCAAGCCGTGCGACGCCGTGCGTTCGACCGGCGCCCACGCGCCGCCGATCGACGACAAGCCGATGCCGTCAGGCGAGGCGAAGGTGAGAAAGAGCGCTTCGATATCGGCCGGATCGGACACGGCTCGCGCGCCCACGAAACGTTGGCGGCTCACGCATACGTCGACCAGCGCGATTTCCTCGCGACCGCGATTCGGCCCGTCGACACAACGCACCACGAGGCGCTTGTTGCGCATGAGCGCCACCTCGGCCGGCACCGCGCCCGAGGCGACCAGGGCGCCGGCGAGACCCGCGACGGTCGCCTCGCGCAGATCGGGAAACGCGTTGTTGGTGCCGGTCGACAAGGTGAGCAACGGCACCTTGCCGCAATGCGCGGCGACCGCGCGATGCGTGCCGTCGCCGCCGAGCACGGCGATCAGTTCGACGCCCGCTTGCAGCATCGCCGTGACGCCCGCGTGCGTGTCGCTCACGCTGTCGCTGATCGGCTGCTCGATGAAGTCGACTTGCGGCCAGCGCTGTTGCGCGGCGACCGCCGCATGGGTGTCGAGCGCGCGCAGCAGCAACGCGGCGACGCCGGTCCGATCGCGCAGCGTCAGCACGCGGTCCACGCCGAGCACGCCGAGTCCCGCGAGCAAGCGCACGACCATGTTGGCTTTTTCAGCGGTCGGAAACACCGACGCATACGTGGTGAGGCGGCGAATGTCGCGACCCGAGGCGGGGTTCGCGATCACGCCGACGGTGACGGGTGATGGCACTGTGCTTGTCTCCTGCCCGCGTCGTGCGCGGACTCGTATTGGAAGCGCCGCGTTCGAGCAATGGCGCTTGTATCGTGCGGAGAACACTGCAAGGCCTGTGCCAAATTTCGCGGCGAACAGTGAATGTGCCGGAAAGTGCCTTGTTTAAAGGGCTAAAAGCGAGCGTCGCGTATTCGACGCCGTCGAAAAACGCCGTGCGACGCAACCTGCGCGGCGTCTCAAGGCCAGGCATTGCGACGATGCGAACGCGAACTCGCGGCCTGCACACAACCCGCAAAACCTTTCCACGCCTGAACGCCACGCATGACACGCGTGATACCTGCTGTCTCAAGCGCGTGTGAGACGAACGTCTCACGCGTCTCGCGTGCTGCATTGCAGTGTGATTGATGAAGCCGGATGTGCTACAAGAACAGCCTGTACTCACTGGCGTCGCTCGACCGGAGCCGACCATGCCCTACGTTTCGCAGACCCAGCATATCGACCGCGTGCGCGGCGCCATCGAAGGAAGGCTGCCCGCGCCCGCCGATTCCGCGCGCCTCGTCTCGTCGTGGCAGCGATCGTTCGAACAGTACCGGCTCGATCCCGGTGCCGTGATCGGACCGCGGGTGCTGACGTCGGCGGAATTGCGCGAGGTGCAAGGCAGGCAGGAAGCGTTTTTGCGCGCTTCGGGCCAGTGCCTGACGCGCCTGCACGACATGATTCGCGTGGCCGACTATTGCGTGATGCTCACCGACGCGCACGGCGTCACGATCGATTACCGGATCGACCGCGAGCGCCGCGGCGACTTCAAGCATGCGGGGCTGTACATCGGTTCGTGCTGGTCGGAGCGCGAGGAAGGCACCTGCGGCGTGGCGAACGTGCTGACCGATCTCGCGCCGATCACCGTGCACAAGACCGATCATTTTCGCGCGGCCTTCACGACGCTCACCTGCAGCGCCGCGCCGATCTTCGCGCCGACCGGCGAGATGATCGGCGTGCTCGACGCGTCGGCGGTGCAGTCGCCCGATAACCGCGACAGTCAGCGGCTCGTGTTCCAACTCGTGCGGCAAAGCGCCGGTCTGATCGAGGACGGCTACTTCCTCAATCAAACCACGCAGCACTGGATCCTGTTCGGCCACGCGAGCCGCAACTTTGTCGAGGCGCAGCCCGAAATACTGATCGCGTTCGACGAATGCGGCAACCTGGTCGCCGCCAATCGCAAGGCGCGCGAATGCATTCCGGCGCTGAACGGCCCGCGTCATATGGACGAAATCTTCGATACCTCCGACGTGCATCTGCATGACGTGGCGCGCACCGATGCGATTGTCGGCCTGCGTCTGCGCGCAACCGGCTCGACGCTGTACGCGCGCATTCGCGCGCCGCTCAAACGCGTCTCGCGTGGAACCGCCGGCGTGGCGGACGGCGTCGCGGGATCGCCGCATTCGGCTTCGCGCAACGAGCCGCCGATCGGCGCGCTCGGCCGTTTTCTGCACAGCGCGGACCCGCGCATCGCGCGCAACGCGGCGGTGGCGTTGCGCATCATCGGCAAGCGGCTGCCGATTCTGATTCTCGGCGAGACCGGCGTCGGCAAGGAGGTATTCGCGCACGCGCTGCACGATGCGGGCGCGCGGCGCACACGGCCGTTCATCGCGGTGAATTGCGGCGCGATCCCCGAGTCGCTGATCGAGAGCGAACTGTTCGGCTATGCGCCCGGCGCGTTCACCGGCGCGCGCAGCCGCGGCGCGCGCGGCAAGATCGCGCAAGCGCATACCGGCACGCTGTTTCTCGATGAAATCGGCGATATGCCGCTCAATCTGCAAACGCGCCTGCTGCGCGTGCTGGCCGAAGGCGAAGTCGTGCCGCTCGGCGGCGATGCGCCCGTGCGCGTGGATCTGGATGTGATTTGCGCGACCCACCGCGATCTTGCCGGCATGGTCGCCGAAGGATCGTTCCGCGAGGATCTCTATTACCGGCTGAGCGGCGCGAGCCTCGCGATGCCGCCGTTGCGCGAGCGCGCGGATATTCGCGACGTGATCGAAGCGGTGTTCGACGAGGAAGCGCGGATGGCCGCTCACGTCCTCACGCTCGATGCGCGTCTAGCCGACCGGCTGGCCGCGTTTCACTGGCCGGGCAATATTCGCCAGCTACGCAATGTGCTGCGCTATGCCTGCGCGGTTTGCGATTCTTCCCGCGTGGAGTTGCGGCACGTCGCGCCGGATATCGCGGCGCTGCTGGAGCCTGACGGCGCGAGCAATCTCACGCTGATGCACGCGAAGGCGCTCGCCAACGCACTCGCCAACTCCCAGGACGACCCGCGCGACGAGCGCGCCCGGATCGTCGACGCGCTGACGCGCCATCAATGGCGGCCCAACGCCGCCGCCCAGGCGTTGGGTATCTCACGCGCGACCTTATACCGGCGCATTGCGAAGCTCGGCATCGTCGGACCGCATCGCGGTTGATCCTCGCGCTCGATCTTCGTGCTTGCCCCTCACCGACGAGCCATTGCTTGCGCACGCCATCGCCGAGTTTTTTTAGAGACTTGTTGATAACGATTCGCATCTACTTTAAGCTTCGGCATCTTTCACTTCCCTTGTACGTTGCTACATCTTCCTTGCTGCGTCCTCGCGCGGGTTGGCGTGCCGTCTCTCCTGACACATGCGTTTTCTGCGAACTACCGCGCTCCCTGGCCGCCACGGCCGTCATCGTCGTTTTCACATTGGCCTGCGGGCCGCCTTGCTGATGTGCACCGCCACGGCGCACGCGGCGATGGCCGCCACGCCCGATGCCGGCGGCGACCCGCCGTCCAACCCGCAGGAGCTGCCCGCGGTGTCGGTGCATGCGTCGCCGACGGTCGAGCCCACGGCCGGTTACCGGCCGCTCACCAGCGAGACGTCGAGCGGCATCGAGCGCAAGATCAGCGAGATTCCGCAGTCGGTCGCGGTCGTCAGTTCGAGCGTGATGCAGGATCAGCAGGCACGCAGTCTCGACGACGCGCTCGGCAACGTCAGCGGCATCACGCAGACCAACACGCTGGGCGGCACGCGCGACGCGTTCCTGAAGCGCGGCTTCGGTTCGAATAACGACGGCTCGATTCTCGTCGACGGCATCCGTTCGCCGATCCTGCACAACTATCTGGCGACGATCGATCGCGTCGAGGTATTGAAGGGCCCGGCTTCGCTGCTGTACGGCATTCAGGAGCCCGGCGGCGTGATCAACATGATCACGCGCAAGCCGGAGGACACGCTGCAAGGCTCGCTCTCGGCAACCTACACCAGCCACCGCGGCAGCGGCACCAGCTTCGACCTGACCGGCCCGATCGGCCAGCCGGGCCAGGTCGCGGGCGGCACGCTCGCGTTTCGCCTGACCGGCGAGTACAACACCGCGCGTTACTGGCGCAGCTTCGGCCGCCAGCGCGACGCGCTGATCGCGCCGTCGCTGTCGTGGCACGATGCGAATACGTCGATCGACGTGAGCTATCAATATGTCGACTACACGACGCCGTTCGACCGCGGCACGGTGCTGGTCAACGGTCATCCCGACGACGCGCTGCGCTACACCCGCTATGAAGAAGCGTGGGCGCAAAGCTCGGGCTTGCAGGAGACGCTGCGGGCCAGGCTGGAACATCGCTTCTCCGATCAATGGCGCATGCGCGTCACCTACGGATGGAGCCGCGACCGCTACGATCAGTACCTGACGCGCGCGAGCGCATTCAACAGCAGGACCGGCATCATGAGCCGCTCGTCGGATGCGAATCTCGGCCGCAACGATTCCGACGAGATCGCGACAATCGGCGCGATCGGCGATCTGAACCTCGCGGGCATGCGCCACGAAGTCTATGTGGGCGGCGAGTACGAACGCCAGCGCTCGTTCCGCGGCGACACGATCCGCGGCAAGGCGGTGTCCGGCTTCGATCTGTTCGACCCGGTCTACGGCAAGCTCGCCGCGGGCGGCACGCCGAGCGCCACGCAAAGCGACAGTCTGTCGAAGGTCCACACCTACTCGTTGATCACGCAGGACACGGTGCATCTGACCGATCGGTTGATCGCCGTGGCCGGCGTGCGCTGGGAAAACTGGCAGCAGCTTTCGGGTGTCGGGCGGCCGTTCGTCGTCGCGGACCATTCACATGGGCAAGTGTGGCTGCCGCAATTCGGCCTGGTTTATAAGCTGACCCCGGCGTTGTCCGCCTACGCGAACTTCAGCAAGTCGTTCGTGCCGAACGTCGCCACCGAGGTGAGCGAGCCGCTTTCGCCGGAGCGCGGCCGGATCTATGAAGCCGGCCTGAAATTCGACCTGAAACCCGGCATCACCGGCACGCTCGCGGTCTATCAGATCGACAAGAGCAACGTTGCCGTGACCAACGGCGATGTCACGTCGACCATCGGCAGCGCGCGTTCGCGCGGCGTCGAACTCGACGTGGCCGGCCAGTTGACGCGGCACGTCAGCCTGATTGCCAGCTACGCGTACACGAACGCCACCGACCGCGACGACGGCACGCGCCTCGCCAATGCCGCGCGCCATACGGGTAGCGTGTTCGCCGTGTACGACACGATGCTGCCGTATCTGCCGGGGCAATGGCGTTTCGGCGGCGGTGCGCGGCTGGTCGGCCGGCGCGCCGGCGACACCGCCAACAGCTTCACGCTGCCGGGCTACGTGGTCGCGGATCTGTTCGCCGCCTACGAAACGAAGCTCGGCAAGATTCCGACGCGCGTGCAACTCAACGTGAAGAACGTGTTCGACAAGACGTACTACCCGTCGAGCAACAGCAATCTGATCATCGCCGAGGGCGAGGCGCGGCTCGTCATGCTGAATACGACGTTCTCGTTCTGAGGCGGATGTCGTGACGGATGGCTGGCCGACGGCCTTGCCCGAGCGCGGGCAGTCAAGCGGATGGATGCCGGTTGCGTGTGGTATTTTGCAGGGCCGATCAGGCCGCGCGCATCCGGCGCTTCGCCGCTGACTACCCGCATCCGCTCCGTCAATTCGAATGAACCTTGCAGACACCGAGTCGACCGCCGCCGTGCCGGCGCGCACCTCGCCGTGGGCGCTTCTCTTCATCTTTCTGCGTCTCGGACTCACCTCGTTCGGCGGTCCGGCCGCGCACCTGGGCTATTTCCGCGACGAATTCGTCAAGCGGCGCCGCTGGCTCGACGAACACACGTTCGGCGACATCGTCGCGCTGTGCCAGTTCTTGCCGGGGCCAGGCAGCAGCCAGGTCGGCATCGCGATCGGCTGGCTGCGCGGCGGACTCGGCGGTGCGTTGGCCGCGTGGCTCGGCTTCACGCTGCCCTCCGTCGTGCTGCTCGTCGGCTTCGCGTATGGCTTCACGCATCTGACCGACGCAACCTCGCTGCATCTCGTGCACGGACTCAAGCTGGCGGCGGTGGCGGTGGTCGCGCAGGCGGTGTGGTCGATGGGACGCACGCTGTGTCCCGACCGCGCGCGCGCCACCTTCGCCATCGGCGCGGCGGCGGCGGTCGTGATGCTCGGCGCGACCTACGGACAGCTCGCGTCGATCGTCGTAGCCGGCGTGGCCGGCGCGGCGTTCCTGAAGACGTCCACCGAAGTGCCGGGTGCGCCGCTCGGCATGCCCGGCACGAAAGCCGGCGCGTTCGTCTGTCTGTGCGCCTTCGTGCTGCTGCTGTTCGGCCTGCCCGCGTTGGCGGCATCGCTGCGCGTCCATGCGCTCGACCTGTTCGCGGCTTTTTATCGGGTCGGCTCGCTGGTGTTCGGCGGCGGTCACGTGGTGCTGCCTCTGCTGCAAGCGGTGGTCGTGCCGCGCGGCTGGCTCTCGACCAATGAATTCATGGCCGGCTATGGCGCGGCGCAAGCGGTGCCGGGTCCGCTGTTTTCATTCGCGGCCTTTCTCGGCGCGGCCAGCAAGGGTCAGCCGTCGGGCGTTGGCGGCGCGCTGATCGCGACGGCGGCGATCTTTCTGCCCTCGTTCCTGCTGGTCGGCGCGGCGCTGCCGCTATGGGGGCAACTGCGGGCGTTCGCCTCGATGCGCCGGGCGATGGCCGGCATCAACGCGGCGGTGGTCGGCATTCTGCTCGCCGCGCTCTACGATCCCGTATGGACGAGCGCGGTGCATGGCGGCGTGGACTTCGTGCTCGTGCTGATCGCGTTGCTGCTGCTCGGATGGTGGCGCGCGCCGTCGTGGGCCGTGGTGCTGATCACCACCGCGCTCGCCTGGTGGGTCGCTTGAGGCGGCGGCGAACGCATGCCGATTGCTCGTTTGACGCAAACCGATAGCGCCGGGGCGGGCGCGGAATCTGCTACTCGATAGAACCGTCAATCGCGCTCGCGCGGCACCGCGGAAGCGGGATAAACACGCATCGACGGCTCACTCGGCGACCGGCGGCGCTTCCTGACCGGCAGCCCGCTTCGGCCGTCGAATCGAACAAGGGAGAAACCGATGACCCTGGTCATTTACCTGCTCGGCTGGATCATTCTGATCGGCGGCGTGTCGTGGGGATTGCTGGCGCTGCATGTCGCCCAGCATACGATTGCGATCGTGGCGGTCATTCTGCTCGGCGTCGCGGTGATCACCGGCGCCACCCGGGCACGCAGCCGCGACCGCTCCTAGCGGCCGGCGTTTTTGCTGGCGCTTTTGCCGACGTGCGCCATGTCGGCCGACATGGAACTCGCACCGGTCGGAGCATGGGCCCGCGGATTACCGTTCCGTTATCCGTGCCCCCTCGCAACCGGCCTTCACACGCCTGAATCACGAAACCCGCGTCGCACGCTTGCCGTCACGCGTAAAGACGCGCGCCGCTTCCGGCGAGGCGGCGCCGGCCTCGCGCAAGCCCTTCACGCGCGCGCCGAGATATCGCGCGAGACGCCACCCGCGAATCGCCAGCAGGCCCCACAGCGAATTGACGGTTCGCACGGTCCATGCGGTGGACGCCTCGCCGCGCGACCAGTAAGCCTTGAAGCGTTCGTTTCCCACGCCGAAATCGAGATCGAAGCCATTGTCGAACGCCCATTTGACGCATGCCTCGACCGCGACGAGGCCAGGGCAGCATCGACCGTAGTACGGGGCGTAACCGGCAAAGATCGCGCTCGCCCAGGGGTTGCCCACACTGACGATGATCGCGGCCACCGGCGCTTCGTTCAGCGTGACCACGATCAGGCGCGCCATCGAAGGCACGTCGGGCGAATGGATCAGCTTGGCCAGAAAACACTCGTACTCGGGCGAATCGAGCCACGCGCTACGCTTGCCGACGCGATCGCTCCAACTGCGTTTGCAGTTGAGCATCCATTCGACGATGGACGCGGTTTCGCTCTCCTCGGCCGGGTCGACGACGCGCACGGCCACCTTGCCTTCCCTGGACAAGCGTTTCGCAAAGCCGCCGGGCCGCTTGCCGAACAAGGTGCCGAGCGTGCGGCAATAGTCGTCCCAGCCGTTCCGCTCGCCCCGGCCGCGCAGTCTCGCGGCAAACGCGTTGTGGGCCTCGGCGAACAACACGCTGCGTTCCCGCGACACGAGCGTGTACAGCTCGAGCGTCTCCCGCACGTATTGCAGATGGATGAAATCGGCGCCGCAGCGTCGGCGCGCGGTGTCCCACGCGCCGGCAATCAAGGCCGGCGCCGCTTCGCCGTCCTGCACGAGCACGCTCGTGTAGTCGCCGCCTTCGGGCCCGAGCGGCACGAGGTACGTCCAGAGCGCGCGTCTGCACGTCTCCAGCGGCCAGATCATGACCAGTTGCCCGCCCTCGCGGCACACGATGCATTTGAGCCTGCGGCCATGCGGCTTCGACACGTGCCGCCATGCCAGCCAGCAATAGCTGAACGACTGGTAGTAGTGGCCGTGCGCCCTCGACCACAGCACGTCCCATTCGCGCTGCAACGCGCGAAATGCGGCTTCGTCGCTGATGACCTCGTAGCGCCGCGCTGTCCGCGCCGCGTGCGCTGGCTGCATGGTTCTCTCTCCCTATCGACTCACGACAAGCCGGGCCGCTTTCGTTGTCCACGCCCGGTCGATGCGAAGGCACGCCAGCGTGGATCGAAACCGATGAGACGAGCATGCACTGAGCGTGTGCCGAGGTGTGTGCGCCGCCGCACGCTGACCCACGCCGGACCGGCGCTCGCACCCGAAGCTGTTATTCTTCCCACTCTTCCGACCGTCACCTGGTCGCCTGCCGTCCATGAGCGGCATCCCCAAGCGGCGCGCTCACGCGCCCGGCATCCGAGAGACAGGAATTTGCATGTTCGGTTTTCTGCGCGGCTATTTTTCCAACGACCTCGCCATCGACCTCGGCACGTCGAACACGCTGATCTATATGCGCGGCAAGGGCATCGTGCTCGACGAGCCCTCGGTGGTCTCGATCCGTCAGGAAGGCGGACCGAACGGCAAGAAGATCATTCTCGCCGTCGGCAAGGAAGCCAAGCAGATGCTCGGCAAGGTGCCGGGCAACATCGAGGCGATCCGCCCGATGAAGGACGGCGTGATCGCCGACTTCAACATCACCCAGCAGATGATCAAGCGCTTCATTCAGATGGCGCATGAATCGCGAGTCTTCGCGCCGTCGCCGCGCATCGTCATCTGCGTGCCGTGCGGGTCGACCCAGGTGGAGCGGCGCGCGATCAAGGAAGCCGCGCACAGCGCCGGGGCCTCGCAGGTGTATCTGATCGAGGAGCCGATGGCCGCGGCCACCGGCGCGGGCTTGCCGGTCTCGGAAGCCACCGGCTCGATGGTGGTCGACATCGGCGGCGGCACCACCGAGGTCGGCGTGATCTCGCTCGGCGGCATCGTCTATAAAGGCTCCGTGCGCGTGGGCGGCGACAAGTTCGACGACGCGATCGTCAACTACATTCGCCGCAACTACGGCATGCTGATCGGCGAACAGACGGCCGAGTCGATCAAGAAGCAGATCGGCTCCGCGTTTCCCGGCTCCGAAGTCAAGGAGATGGAGGTCAAGGGGCGCAACATGTCGGAGGGGATTCCGCGCAGCTTCACGGTATCGAGCAACGAAGTGCTCGAAGCGCTGACCGATCCGCTCAACCAGATCGTCTCCGCCGTGAAGATCGCGCTCGAACAGACGCCGCCGGAACTCGGCGCCGACATCGCCGAGCGCGGCATCATGCTGGCGGGCGGCGGCGCGCTGCTGCGCGATCTGGACCGGCTGCTCGCCGAGGAAACCGGCCTGCCGGTGTTCGTCGCCGAAGCGCCGCTGACCTGCGTGGTGCGCGGCTCGGGCATGGCGCTCGAACGCATCGACAAGTTCGGCGGCGCGTTCTCTTACGAGTGAAGGCCGCGAGGCGGCCAGCCTCGATAACCTGATCTCTCTCGCGCGCGCCGATTTTTTCCACGGCGCGCGCGAACTTATACTCCGTACTCCGACGAGCGCACTCGCGCTTCATTTCCGCAGCGGAGCAGCGATGTCCGACACCCAACTCGCCCGCTCGAACGGCGGCATGGTCACCAGCCCGCACGGGTTGGCGAGCGAGGCCGGCCGCGAGGTCTTGCGCGCGGGCGGCAATGCGATCGAAGCCGCGATTGCGATCGGCGCGGCGCTCTGCGTGACCTATCCGCATTTCACCGGCCTGGGCGGCGACGCCTTCTGGGTGATCGGCGATGGCGACGGCATGCTGCGCACGCTGTCGGGCATCGGCCAGGCCGCCGCCGAGTTGCCGGCGCAGACAACCTCGCCCGGCGCGATTCCCTTGCGCGGCGCGGCAGCGGCGCTCACCACGGCGGCCACCGTCGATACATGGGCACAGGCTTACGAGATCAGCAAAAGCGCATGGGGTGGCGAGCAGTCGTGGTCGTCGCTATTCGACCGCGCGCTCGGCCATGCAAGCGAGGGTTTCCCTGTCACGCCCTCGCAGCATTTCTGGCAAAGCCTGCGTGCCGATGAATTGCGCGCGCTGCCCGGCTTCGCGGCGACCTTCGCCCCGAATGGCGTGATTCCCGCGATCGGCGAGCGCTTCGCGCAGCCGGCGCTCGCCCGAAGCCTCGAACGGATTGCCCGCTTCGGCGCGCGCGAATTCTATAACGGCGAACTCGCGGAGCGCATCGCCCGCGGCTTGCAGCAGGCCGGTTCGCCATTGAGCGCAAGCGACCTTGCGAGAACCCGCGCGCGCGACGAAGCGCCATTACGCGTGCCCTATCGCGGCGGCGAACTGGTGAGCCTGCGCCCGCCCACGCAAGGCGTGACCACCTTGCAGATCATGGGCACGCTAGCGCGCTTCGACCTTGGCGCGATTCCCGAAGGCAGCGCCGATTACTACCATCTATTGGTGGAAGCAGTGAAATGCGCGTTCGTGGATCGCGACCGTTTGGTGTCCGACCCGGAGTTCAACGACGTGCCGGTCGACGACATGTTGTCGCCGGCCACGCTCGACGCGCACGCGCGCTCGATCGACCTGCGCGCGGCGCGTGCATGGCCGCATGTTTTCCGTCCGGGCGACACCGTGTTCATCGGCGCGACCGACCGCCACGGCCGCAGCGTCAGCGTGTTGCAAACGGTGTATTTCGACTGGGGCAGCGGCGTGGTGGCGGGCGACACCGGCATTCTGTGGCACAACCGCGGCGCGTCGTTCAGCACGCACCCCGCGCATCACAACGTGATCGAGCCCGGCAAGCGGCCGTTCCATACGCTCAATCCGGGCATGTATCTGCAAGACGGCCGCCCGCGCTTGCTGTTCGGCACGCAAGGCGCCGATGGTCAGCCGCAAACGCTGGCCGCGGTGCTCACGCGCCTGATCGATTACGGCATGGACCCGCTCAGCGCCCTCGCCCGTCCGCGCTTTCTGCTCGGCAAGACCTTCTCCGATACGCGCGACGCGTTGAAGCTCGAAGAGGACGCCGGCGCCGACGTGTTCGCGGCGCTCGCCGCGCGCGGTCACGAGGTGAGTGCGATCGCGGCGCAGAGTCCGTTGGCGGGTCATCCAGGCGTGATTCGAATCGAGGCGGATGGATCGGCCTCGGGCGCGCATGATCCGCGCAGCGACGGGCGCGCGCTCGGCGTGTAGCTCGGCGTCCAGCAACCGCGGCGTTCAGGCTTCGGGCCGGCTGGCTCAACCCAGCGTGAAACGGTCGCGCGTCGTGACATAGTCGCTCGCGCCGAAGCGGCCCACCGGAAAGTAGTGCTGCAAACGCACGCGCCAGGTCCCGGTATCGATCAGTTCATCGCGTGCATGCAGCCGATGCACCCGGCCGATGAAAATCTGCCGGCTGGCCGTTTCCAGCGTTTCCCACGTGGTGCATTCGAAGGCCACCGGCGCTTCGGCGATGCGCGGCGGCGCGACGTGCGTGCTCGGCACCGGCGTCAAGCCGACCGCGGCAAGCTCGCTCACATTGGGCGGCAACCGCTCGCCGCAGCGATGCATTTTCTCCGCGATCGCTTCGTCCGCGAGATGCACGACGAATTCGCCCGTGCGCACGATATTCACGGCGGTGTCCTTCAGCGTGCCGTCGGCCACGCGATTGACGCTGATCATCACGATCGGCGGTTCCTCGCCGAGCATGTTGAACATCGAAAAAGGCGCCGCGTTGACGGTGCCATCCGCGCCGAGCGTGGTGACGAGCGCGATGGGACGCGGCACGATCAGGCTCGCCATCAGCTTGTAGCGCTGATATTCGGTGATCGCTGCGAAATCGATTTCCATGTTCGTGCCTAGGTTCGAGTCGCGTGTCCGGCGATGCCGAGCAACTGGCCGAGGCTCTTTTCGCCGCGCATCCGCGATGTTTCGATGCGCTCTTCGAGGTGGCGCAAATGCGCTTCCATATGCGCCATCGCGCCCGCCGCGTCGCGCGCTTCCAGGCAAGCGACGATCGCCGCATGTTCCGCGTGCTCGCAAGGCGCATTGCCGGGCGGTTCATATACGCCGAGGATCAGCGAGCAGCGCGAGACCAGTTCCCTCAGGTAGTTCTGCAAAATCGAATTGCCCGCCAGCGCCGCGATCTGCATATGAAAGCCGCTGGCGAGCGTCGCCCATGAAGGCTGATCGAAGCGATGCATCGCCTCGTGCTCGCTCGCGAGTTGCTGGCGCAACGCCTCGATGTCATTTGCGCTCGCGCGCTGCACCGCGAGCTCGACCAGCATCCGCTCGACGGAGCGCCGCGCTTCGAAAATCTCGCGCGTTTCCTCCGGCGTGGGCTCGGCGATGACCGCGCCCTTGTTCGGACGCAGCACGACGATGCCGTCATACGCGAGCTTTTCCAGCACGCGCCGCACCACCGCGCGGCCCACGCCGAACAGGTGGCACAACTCGGGCTCCGGCAGCTTGGTGCCCGGCGTCAGACGATGATTCAGCACGCCGTCGAAGATGGATTGATAGATGCGCGCGTCGACGTCCGCGTCGTCTTTCGGCGCTTTCCTCGCGGCGGCCGCGCCGGCTTTCGCGCTCATGCAAGCGCGGCGCGCAGCGCGCCGTCCCGCTCCAGTTGATCCATGTGCCGCGCGATCGCGCCTGGCGTGGTGAACCAGACGTCGCCTGTGCTGCGCGCCGCGGCGATATGCTGGAGTGCGCGGCGCAAATGCCGCAAGCGATACGGCTGCCCCACCAGATAAGGATGCAGCGCGACGCCCATCACGAGCGCCTGCGGCTGCGCGCCGCGATTGGCCTGTTCGAGCATCTCGTCGAACTGATCGACGATCATGTCGGCGAACGCGCGGCCATCCATGTGACGGCCCACCATCATCGGCAAATCGTTGAGTTCCTGCGGATACGGAATCGACCAGAGCGGCGCGCCGCGCGTTGTCATGCGCACGGGGCGGTCGTCGTGGCACCAGTTCAGCGTGTAGCGGTAGCCGGTTTCGGCGAGCAGGTCGGGCGTCGTATGCGACTCCGAGATCCACGGTGAGAGCCAGCCGTCTGGAGGCATGCCGGATTCTGCCGCGATACGTTCGCGGCAATGCAGAAGCAACTCGCGTTCGCCGCTTTCGTCGAGGTCGCTCTGGCGCTGCGCGTTCGTGTGGCCGTGGCCGATCAACTCATCGCCGCGCGCCGCGCAAGCCGCGATCAGTTCGGGACAGTGATCGTAGAGCGCGGTGTTGATGAGCGTGCCCACGGGCAGATCGAGTTGATCGAACAGTTCGATGCAGCGCCACGCGCCCACCCGATTGCCGTACTCGCGCCAGCTATGGTTGAGCACATCGGGTTGCGGCGAGACTGGGCCGAGCGCGGCGCCGAGCCCTCCGCCGAAAGCAAAATGCTCCAGGTTGAAGCCCAGATACACCGCGAGTCCGCTGCCGCCGGGCCAGCGGAACGCGTCGCTGTCGGTGATCGGCCGGTAGGCAAAGCGGCCGTGCGTGGCAAGCAAGCGATGCGCGCGGCTCGCGGCTGCGGGCACATTCCGTGTGTCGTTCATTTGAAGAAGCCGAGGGATGACGAAAAGCGACGCGGCGCGCCACGGATGAACCGGCTTGGCCGGTTCATGCCCCGCGACGGACCGAAGACGCACCGTGATCGCGCAAAACAATCCCGCCGATCGCTAACGATCGACGCCGCGGATCGTGTGCAATATGTGAGCCAACTCGTAGACGTTAGGCGCACCGCGCGTTTGCAATCGACGCGCGCGCCGGGGCAACGGATGGCACATGTCTTGCATTTGCATGGCTTCGCTTAGGGCCCCGCGTCGCGTCGACGCTTGCCTGCTCCGCGCCGTTTATGAGGACACCGCCTTCATGAGTCAACCTGCTTCGACCGTGCTCGAAACCAAGGCCGCCGACATCGAACTCGTGCACGTGTCGAAGCAATACGGCGACGCGCTCGCCGTCGACGCGATCGATCTGCGCATTGCGGGCGGCCAGTACTGCTGCCTGCTGGGCCCATCGGGCTGCGGCAAGACCTCGACGCTACGCATGATCGCCGGGCATGAATCCGTCAGCGAAGGCGACATTCTGATCGCGGGCCGCAATGTCACGCGCGCGGAACCCGCGGCCCGCGGCACCGCGATGGTGTTTCAGAACTATGCGCTGTTTCCGCATCTGAACGCGCTCGACAACGTGGCGTTCAGCCTGAAGATGCGCGGCGTCGCGAAGGACGTGCGCCGCAAGCGCGCGGGCGAATTGCTCGAACTGGTCGCGATGTCCGCGTATGCCGAACGCAAGCCGGCGCAACTCTCCGGCGGCCAGCAGCAACGCGTGGCGCTCGCGCGTGCGTTGCTGAATCAGCCCGGCTGCCTGCTGCTCGACGAACCGCTCTCCGCGCTCGACCCGTTCCTGCGTGTGCAGATGCGCGCCGAACTCAAGCGCTGGCAGAAAGAACTCGGCATCACGTTCGTGCACGTCACGCATTCGCAGGAAGAAGCGATGGCGCTGGCCGATCTCGTCGTCGTGATGAGCCACGGCCGCATCGAACAGAGCGGTACGCCGCATGAAGTATTCAACCGTCCGCGCACCGAATTCGTCGCGCGTTTTCTCGGCGGTCACAACGTCTTCAACACCAATGGCCGCTTGTTCACCGTGCGCGCCGATCATCTGCGGGTCGTGCCGCATGGCGTGACGCCGGTGCAGGCGGCGAGCAGCGACGGCGGCCTGGCTCGCATCGGCGGCGTGCCCTGCACGGTGCGCGAAGCGGAGTACCAGGGCACGCATTTGCGCATGACGCTCGATCCGCTCGACGGTTCGCCCGAACTGGTCTCGCTCGTGAGCGACGGCGACTATGACCCGGCGCGGCTCGGGCCGCAGGCGCGCGTGGTGGTGTGGTGGAACGAAAAGGACGCGCATCCGCTGGCGGCATGAGCATCGAGCCGCAGCGCCGCGACGCGGCGAACAACGTCCGATCGGGAACCACAAGCAAACGACAAGCGCACCACAAGCGCACGACAGGCAAACGACAAGCGAACGTCAACTGAGGAGAAAGCAATGAGTGAAGCGAACGAGAGCCCGGCAGCGGCCGCAGTGGATGTCAAGGAAACAGGCCTGTCGCGCCGCACGTTCATCAAGGGCGCGGTGGCGGCGGCCGGCATTGCCGGCTTCCCCTACGTGCATGCGCAGGAAAAGATCACGTTGCGCTATCTCGGCACGGCGGTCAATCAGAGCGCCGACATCGCGCGGAAATTCAAGGAGGACACCGGCATCGAGATTCAATACGTGCCCGTGACCACCGACGACGTCGCCAAGCGCATCATCACGCAGCCCAACTCGTTCGATATCGTCGACACCGAATATTTCGCGCTCAAGAAGCTGATTCCGGCCGGCACGCTCGCGGGCATGGACGCGAAGCGCATCAAGCTCGCCGACAAGATCACACCCGTGCTCACGCGTGGCGAAGTGAACGGCAAGAAGATCGGCGACCAGGGCACCGCGCCGAAAAAGGTCATGTTCCTGACCGGCCCGCGCTCCACCGAATTCTCCGCGACGCCCACCGAATGGATGACGCTGATCCCCACCACGTATAACGCGGACACGCTCGGCATTCGCCCCGACCTCATCAAGCGGCCGATCGACAGTTGGGCCGAACTGCTCAATCCGCAGTTCAAGGGCAAGGCCGCGCTTCTGAACATTCCCGCGATCGGCATCATGGATTCGGCCATGGCGATCGAGGCGATGGGTCATGTGAAATACGGCGACAAGGGCAACATGACCAAGGCCGAGATCGACCAGACCATCAAGATCCTGATCGAAGCCAAGCGCGCGGGCCAGTTCCGCGCGTTCTGGAAAGACTTCAACGAAAGCGTGAACCTGATGGCGTCCGGCGAGGTGGTGATTCAGTCGATGTGGTCGCCGGCCGTGACGAAGGTGCGCACGATGGGCGTGGCCTGCAAGTTCCAGCCGCTCAAGGAAGGCTATCGCTCATGGGCGTCGGGTTTTGGTTTTCCGCGCTCGCTGCAAGGCAAGAAGCTCGACGCCGCCTATGAGTTCGTCAACTGGTTCCAGAATGGCTGGGCGGGCGCCTACCTGATGCGCCAGGGCTATTACTCGGGCGTGCTCGAAACCGCGAAAGCGCACATGCAGCCGTATGAGTGGGACTACTGGATCGAAGGCAAGGCGGCGGCCAAAGACATCAAGGCGCCGGACGGCCAGTTGCTCGAAAAAGCCGGCGCCGTGCGCGACGGCGGCTCGTACACCCAGCGCATGGGCGCGATTGCGTGCTGGAACGCGGTGATGGACGAGAACATCTACATGGTTCAGAAGTGGAACGAGTTCATCGCGGCCTGATGAAGAGATAGACACCTCCTCATGGCAACGATCGACCTTCCCTCGCGCGCGCAGGACGAGCCCGTCAAGCACCGGCGCGCGCCGGCGTGGCTGCAGGCCACGCCGCTCTCGCTGACCTTCCTGCTGTTCTTCATTGTGCCGCTCGTCATCACGTTGATCGTCAGCTTCTGGGACTTCAACGAGTATCAGATCATCCCCGCGTTCACGCTGAAGAACTACGCGGCGATTTTCAACGGCTGTTCGTCGATGACCGACCTGTGCGTGACCTTCAAGACCTATTGGTCGACGCTCAGGTTCTGCGCGATCGTGTGGGCCACAACCTTGCTGCTCGGTTTTTCGATCGCTTATTTCCTCGCGTTTCATGTGCGCACGACGAGCATGCAGACGGTGCTGTTCCTCGTCTGCACGATTCCGTTCTGGACCTCGAACGTGATCCGCATGATTTCGTGGATGCCGCTGCTCGGCCGCAACGGCCTCGTCAATCAGGCGCTGCTCGGCGCGCATGTGATCGATCAGCCGCTCGAATGGCTGCTGTATTCGAACTTCTCGGTGGTGCTGGCGTTCGTGCATCTGTACACGTTCTTCATGATCGTGCCGATCTTCAACGCGATGATGCGCATCGACCGGTCGCTGCTCGAAGCCGCGCGCGATGCCGGCGCGAGCGGCTGGCAGGTGGTGCGCAACGTGGTGCTGCCGCTTTCGAAAACCGGCATCGTGATCGGCTCGATCTTCGTGATCACGATCGTGATGGGCGACTTCCTGACCGTCGGCGTGATGGGCGGCCAGCAGATCGCGTCGGTCGGCAAGATCATTCAGGTGCAGACCGGCTACCTGCAGTTTCCCGCCGCGGCGGCCAACGCGATCATTCTGCTGGCGGTGGTGCTGATGATCGTGTGGGCTTTGACGCGGGTGGTCGATATCCGCAAGGAGCTGTGAGGATGCAGATGGTTCGGCTCAAACATCGGGAACATCGTCCGGCCAGTTTCTATTGGCTCGCGCTGCTGTTCGGCCTGTTCGTGCTGTTTCTGTACGGGCCGGTGATCACGATTTTCATTCTGTCGTTTCAGGGGCCCGAGGGCGGGCTCACGTTTCCGATGCGCGGGGTTTCGCTGCACTGGTTCGCGGTGCTGCGCGACGGTGTGGGCGACATCGACATCTGGGCCGCGTTCGGGCGCTCGGTGCGGCTTGCGCTCGCCGTCACGATGCTGACCGTGGTGTTTTCCGTTGCCGCGGGATTGGCGTTTCGCCGGCGCTTTCGCGGCGATACGGCCGTGTTTTATGTATCCGTCGCCAGTTTGATCATGCCGTCCATTATCGTTTCGCTCGGCATCGGCTTGACGTTCCGGCTGCTCGATAACGGCGCGAAGTATCTCGCCACCGCGTGGGGCTATCAGTCGTTTGCCGACAGCTACACGACCTCGATGGGCCTGTTTTCTTCCGCGCTCGGCGCGCATTTGACGTGGACACTGCCGTTCGGTTTGCTGGTGATGTTCGCGGTGTTCAACCGTTTCAATCCCGCTTACGAAGAAGCGTCGCGCGATCTGGGCGCGACGCCGTGGCAGAGTTTCCGGCATGTGGTGCTGCCGATCATCGGACCTTCGGTGGTGGGCGTGGCGATGTTCGGCTTCACGCTCTCCTGGGACGAAATTGCCCGCACCTCGCAGGCGATCGGCGATCAGAATACGTTGCCGCTCGAACTTCAAGGCCTCACGACTTCGGTGACCACGCCGGTCATTTACGCGCTCGGCACGATGACCACGGTGCTCTCTCTGACGGTGATGGCGGTGTGTCTGATTTCGGTGCGGTTACTGGCACGCAGGCGCGCGGTCGCGGGAATGAAATAGCCCGCGTATCCGCGGATGCAAAAACCCAAAAACCATTTCACCGCCTGTTCTAAGAATCGGCCAAATACTTCGTTGCAAGGCAAGCGGCTCGTCCCGTACCGTTCTCTGATTGCGCCTCGCGCGCGCCTAGCATTGGAGAACGCATGTCAGCATCGGAGACGCACGACGGTCCGACTCACACTATCGCCGACGCCGCGCAACTGTTCGACGAAGATCATTTGACGCGGCGCTTTGCGCCCAGATTCGCGGCCGTATTCGAGCGCATTGCGCAGGGCGCCGTGGAACGTGAGCAGAAGCGCGAACTCGCCTACGCGCCCGTGGAATGGCTGCGTGAAGCCGGGTATACCAGGCTGCGTGTGCCCAAGGAGTATGGCGGCGAAGGCGTCTCGCTCACCGAATTCCTCGCGCTGGTCACGCGTCTCGGCGAGGCGGATTCGAATCTCCCGCAGATCCTGCGCGTGCATGGCGGCTTCATCGAATCGCTGCTGGAAAGCGGCGACGAACCGCTGCGCGACCGCTGGCTCTCGCGTATCGCGCAAGGCCAGATCGTCGGCGGCGCGGTGTCCGAGCGCACCGGCGTCACCAACAACAGCGTGCGCCTCACGCAAGCCGACGGTGCGTGGCATCTCGACGGCGAGAAGTACTACACCACCGGCACGCTGTACGCCGATTGGGTGGACGTCACCGCGCACGACGGACAAAGCGACGTGCGCGTACTCGTGAAGTCGGACGCGCCGGGTCTCGCCCGCATCGACGATTGGGACGGTTTCGGCCAGCGTCTCACCGGCAGCGGCACAGCGCGTTTCGACCATGTGCCGGTCGCGCCGGAGAATCTCTACCGGCGCTTCAACGCCGCGGAGCCGCGCCGCAACAGCCTGCTCACCGCGTATTACCAGGCGCTGCATGTCGCGAACCTCGCGGGTATCAGCCGGGCGGCGCTGCGCGATGCCGTGGCGTTCACGCAAGGCAAGACGCGGACCTTCGGCATTCCGGGCGAGTCGAGTCCGCGTGAGAATCCGCTGG
Organism: Paraburkholderia sp. DD10; assembly: GCF_049177125.1. NCBI lineage: Bacteria > Pseudomonadati > Pseudomonadota > Betaproteobacteria > Burkholderiales > Burkholderiaceae > Paraburkholderia > Paraburkholderia sp. DD10. The sequence goes on from NZ_CP185392.1 coordinate 1,695,924, forward strand.
TGCATCGCGTGGTGGGCCGCCTCGCGAGCCTCGCTTATTCGACGCAGAGCATCAGCACGTCGCTCGCGCGCGCGCTCGACGAAGTCTCGGCCGCGCGGCAGGAGGGCCGCACCGACGAAGCGACCTACATCCGCCTCGACATTCAGACCTTTCAGGCGCAGCAGATCGTGATCGAGCAGACGTTGCAAGCCGCCACGCTGCTGTTCGAAGTGGGCGGCGCATCGGCCACCAGCGAGACGCGCCGCTTCGACCGCTACTGGCGCAACGCGCGGGTGCTGGCGTCGCACAATCCGGCGATCATTCGCGAGGCCGCGATCGGTGATTTTTATCTGAACGGGCGCGCGCATGAGGAGCGCTTCGGCGTGGCGCGGCAGGCGGTGTCGGGGCGATAGCGCGGCACGGTTCATGTGGCGCGGCGTCGAGCGCATGCGCTAAGCTTGCGGAATCAACAGCCCTGACGAGCGACATGAAGACCCTGCCCGCCTACGAGCCTCCGGTCGATGAAGAACAGCTTTTGCTGAAGTGGATCCGGCGCGCGCGCGAATCGCAGATGAGCCATTACGACATGGCCGACCTGCTCTCCGCGCGTGAGCGCACGATGGGCTGGCTGGTGACCGCGTTGACCGCCTTCGTGGGCACGGCGGTATTTGCATCGTTGAATTCGACGGCCGTGTCGCCGGCGCTCAGAATCGTCGTGGGCCTCGTGAGCGTGACGGCCGCGGTCTCCGCCGCGCTGCAAACGTTCCTCAAATACGCCGAGCGCGCGGAGAAGCATCGCGCCGCCGGTGCGCGCTATGGCGCGGTGCGGCGCAAACTGGAAGCCGTCTTCGCAGGCGACGCCGACGCGCGCAACGGCCACTATCTGGCCGCGATACGCGAGGAACTCGACCGGCTCGCCGAAGATTCACCGAACGTGCCGCCGCGCGTGTTTTATCGCACGCAGCGAACGCTCGCCACCGACTCGCAGCGAAGCCGCGATGCGTGACAGCCTCGTTCTCAGGCGCTGCCGCCGAGATCGTCCACGTTGATGCCCAACTCGGCCGCCATGCGCCGCACTACCGTCTGAAGCCGGTTCACTTCGTCGGCGAGCCGCTTCTGCTCGGCTTTCACGGCTTCCAACGCGGAGAGCGGCACCATGTCGTCCTCATCGCCCGGCTGCGCCAGCTCGCTCGCGCTCACCTCGCCGCACAGCAGATGCGTCCAGCGGTTCTCGCGCTCGCCCGGCGTGCGGGCCAGCTTCACCACGCGCGGCGGATCGTTCGCGGCGAGTTCGTCGAGAAATGCTTCCACCGACGAGATGTCGGCGAAACCATGCAAGCGCGCGCTGTTCAGGCGCAACTCCGCCGCGGTTTGCGGACCGCGCAGCAGCAAGGTGGTCAGCAACGCAGCCGATTGACTCGGCAGCCCCAGCACGCGGTTCATGTTGTGCTCGAAGCGCGGCACGCGGCTGCTGCTGCCTTCCATCACGAGGCTTAGCCGCTTCAAGCCGTCGACGGCGGTCAGCACTTCGGCTTCCGTTGCGTTCATGACCGGCGCGCGGCCGGTCTTCTGGTTGCAGCCCAAGGTCAACGCATTCAGCGACAGCGGATAGCTGTCCGGCACGGTGTGCTGTTTTTCGACGAGTACGCCAAGCACGCGCCCCTCGAGCAAGGTCAACGCGCGGATGGGGGGACGGGAAGGAGCGTCGGGAGTGGTGTTCATAAATGGATGTTGCGGCATGAGTCGCCGGGTCTCGTGGATGATGTGCCTGACAGTCGCACAGCCGGGCGGCGATTTCTGGTTGGTGGGCATCATGATAAACGGCCCGGCGGTTCGCGGTGGACGAATCGCAGGTGAGCGGATCGTGCGGGCCGACGCGGACGGAATTGGCGGCAGAGACGATTTTGGCGCGTTGACTTCGTCTCATATTAGAGATACTTTCCCGGATATGGAAACAGACGCCACCGAAGACAACGCCATCGACCGCCGCATCGCCCAGCGTCTTCGCGGGCTGCGCGCCGAGCGCAACTGGTCGCTCGACGATCTCGCGAAGCTGAGCAACGTGAGCCGCGCGACGCTCTCGCGCCTCGAAAACGCCGCCGTGAGCCCCACCGCGAGCGTGCTCGGCAAACTCTGCGTAGCGTATGGCCTGCCGATGTCGCGCCTCATGCACATGGTGGAAGAAGACTTCGCGGCGCTCGTGCCGCGCGCCGCGCAGCCGCTGTGGACCGACGCCAGCGTGGGCTTCCGGCGCCGTTCAGTGTCGCCGCCTGCGCAAGCGCTGAGCGGCGAAGCGCTGGAATGCGAACTCGACGCGGGCGTGCGCATCGACTACGACGCGTCGCCGCGGCCCGGGCTTGAACATCATCTGATTTTGCTCGAAGGGCAATTGCAAATCACCGTCGACGGCCAGAGCCATGATCTCGAACCGGGCGACTGTCTGCGTTATCAACTGTTCGGCCCGAGCGCATTCGTGACGCCCGCGCATAGCGCCGCGCACTACCTCCTCTTCATCGTGTGAGCCTGCATGAGCGCTATTACCATCACGTCCCTTTCCGCCGACGACCTCGTTCGCCATCTTCCCGAACTCGGCGCGCTGCTGCGTGCCTGTGTGCATGACGGAGCCAGCATCGGTTTTGTGTTGCCGTATGGCGTCGAGGAAAGCGAGGCGTTCTGGAGCGGCAAGGTATTGCCGTCGCTGCGGGCGGGCGGACTGAAGTTGTTCGTCGCGCGGCTGGGCGATGCGATTGCCGGCACCGTGCAACTGGATTACGACACGATGCCGAATCAGCGTCATCGCGCGGAAGTGCGCAAGCTGCTGGTCCACCCCGCATTTCGCCGCCGAGGTGTCGCGAGAGCGCTGATGATGGAACTGGAAAGCCACGCGCGGCGACTCGAACGCAGCCTGCTCACGCTCGATACCCGCACCGGCGACAGTGCCGAGCCGCTTTATGCGGCGCTGGGTTATCAGACGGTGGGTGTGATCCCGGCTTATGCGCGCGCACCGCATGACGATGGATTCGATTCGACCACCATCATGTATAAGGCGCTATAGCCGCGGGTTGAGCGTGACAGGGTGTCGATGGCGAGGTCGAACGACATCACGCCATGGCTATCGCGCGCAACGCTCTCTTCGCTCAGCGCCGCGGATCGAGCGCGATGCGCACCGCGAGACCGGCCAGCACCGTGCCCATCAGCCAGCGCTGCACTTGCAGCCAAAACGGCCGCCCCGCGAGAAACCCGGCAATCGATCCGGCCATGCTCGCGATCAGCGCATTCACCGTCACCGCGATGACGATCTGCACGCAGCCGAGCGCGATCGATTGCGTCAGCACGCTGCCGTGTCCCGGCGAAATGAATTGCGGCAGCAGCGACAGATACATCACCGCGATCTTCGGATTCGCGAGGTTCGTGACGAGGCCCATCGTAAACAGCTTGCGGCTGCTGTCGTGCGGCAGATCGCGCACCTGGAACGGCGAACGGCCGCCGGGCTTGACCGCCTGCCACGCCAGATACAGCAGGTAGAGCGCGCCGCCGAAACGCAACGCGTCATAGGCGTACGGCACCGTCAACAGCAACGCGGTAATGCCGAACGCCGCGCAGAACATGTAGAACACGTAGCCGAGCGCCACGCCGCCGAGCGAGACCAGCCCCGCGCGCCGCCCCTGGCAGAGCGATCGGGAGATCAGGTAGATCATGTTCGGCCCAGGCGTCAGCACCATGCCGAACGAGACGAGAGCGAAAGCGAGCAGCGTTGCGGCGGTGGGCACGGCATTCTCCTGGGCGATTGTTGTGAGTCGGACAATGCCGCCAAATATAGCCGATGTGGCGGATTCAAGCTTGCAGGCGAATCAGCCCGAATCCGCTTGCAGCAGTGCCCGGCAATGCCGCGCGATCTGCTTTTCTTCCTCGGTATGAATCGCCCTCACCTTGCCTGCCGGATCGCCTTCGGCGAGTCCGAGGAACGACAGCCCGTCGCATACGCGTTTGCGAATCTCGTCACTGTGCTCGCCGATCCCCCCGGTAAACACCAGCAGATCGATGCCGCCGAGCAACGCCGCATAAGCGCCGATCGTCTTGCGCACGGCGGTGGCGAACGCGTCGAGCGCAAGCGCCGCATTCGCATCGCCGGCCGCGGCGCGTTTTTCGAGCGCCTGCATGTCGCTCTCGCCGTCCGCGTAACCGGCGAGTCCGCTGTGGCGATTCAGGAGCGTTTCCAGCGCGTCGGCATCGAGCTTCTCCACGCGCATCAGATACAGCAGCACGCCCGGGTCGAGGTCGCCGCTGCGCGTGCCCATCGGTACGCCGCCCGTCGGCGTCATACCCATCGACGTATCGACCGATTTGCCGTCGCGCAGCGCGCATACGCTCGACCCGTTGCCCAGATGCGCGAACACGGCGCGCGCCGGCAAGTCCGAACCGAGGCGCGTCACCAGCGATTCATACGACAGACCGTGAAAGCCGTAGCGAATCACGCCCGCCGCCGCATAACGGCGCGGCAATGCGAGCTGTGCGGCAAGCGGCGGCAGCGTCGCGTGAAACGCCGTATCGAAGCAGGCGAAATGCGGCGCGTCGCCGAAAATCTTCGCTGCTTCGTCGATCAAGCCGAGCGCGGGCGGGATATGCAGCGGCGCAAAGTGCACCGCATCCTGCAAGCGCTGGCGCACTTGCGCCGTCAGGCGCTGATGCGTGCGCAGATGCGGCCCGCCATGCACGACCCGGTGCCCCACCGCCGCGGGCCGCGCGTGGTTCTGCTGCGCGAGCACGGTGGCGAGCTTTTGCAGCGCATCGGTTTGCGACTCCAGCACGTGCGCCTGCTGCGCCAGCACGCGGCCGTCGGGCGACTTGATGCGCAAGCTGCCGTCGCGCCGGCCGATGCCTTCGGCGCTGCCTTCCAGCAGCAAGGCTTCGTCGTCGCCCGAGGGCGTGAAGAGCCCGAACTTCAGCGACGACGAACCGCTGTTCAGCACCAGAATCGGCGCGTGGCCCGGATGATCTCGCGTGTTCATGACAGACCTCGCTCAGCTTCGCCACGTCCAGTTGCTGATTTCTTCCTTGTCGATACCCTCGGCATGCGCATGAGCGAGATGCTCGATGATCTGCCCGCGCAGCCATTCCTTCGCATGATCGCCGACGCCGCGCAGCTTCGGCACGCGGTCGATCACGTCGATCGCGAGCGAGAAACGGTCCACCTGATTGATGATCGCCAGTTCGAGCGGCGTATTGATGTTGCCCTTCTCGTGATAGCCGTGCACGTGCAGATTGTCGTGATTGGTGCGGTTATACGTGAGCTTGTGCACGAGCGACGCATACGAATGAAAGTTGAAAATCACCGGCTTGCTGGTGGTGAACAGCGAATCGAAATCGCGATTGCTGAGGCCGTGCGGATGCGCATGCTCGGGCATCAGGCGAAACAGATCGACCACGTTGACGAAGCGGATCTTCAGATCGGCGAAGCGCTCCTTCAGAAGCTGCACGGCGGCGAGCGCTTCCATCGTGGCGATGTCGCCGGCGCAGGCGACCACCACGTCGGGCTCGGCGCCCTGATCGGTCGACGCCCAGTTCCAGATGCCGATGCCCTTGGTGCAATGCGTGACGGCGGCGTCCATGTCGAGATACTGCAAATGCGGCTGCTTGTCGGCCACGATCACGTTGACGTAGTCGCGCGAACGCAGGCAATGATCGGCGACGCTCAACAGGCAGTTGGCGTCCGGCGGCAGATAAATGCGCACGACGTCCGGGCTTTTATTGGTGACGACGTCGAGAAAGCCGGGGTCCTGATGCGTGAAGCCGTTGTGATCCTGGCGCCATACGAGCGACGTGATCAGCAGATTGATCGACGGCACCGGCTGGCGCCAGCGAAGCTCGCGCTTCGACTTTTCCAGCCACTTGGCGTGCTGGTTGAACATGGAATCGATCACGTGCACGAACGCCTCGTAGGTGGCGAACAAGCCGTGCCGGCCGGTCAGCACGTAACCCTCGAACCAGCCTTCGAGCGTGTGCTCGCTGAGCATTTCCATCACGCGGCCGTCCGGCGCGAGCGCGCCGCCGTCTGCGTCGTTCGGCTCGCTCTCCGCGAGCCAGGTTTTCGCCGACGCGTCGTAGATCGCCGTCAGCTTGTTGCTCGCGGTTTCGTCGGGCCCGAACACGCGGAAGTTCGTCATGTTGTGGCGCATCACGTCGCGCAGAAACTTGCCGAGCGCGTCGGTGGGCGAGGTGTAGGCGCCGCCCGGTTTTTTCACGGCCACCGCATAGTCGCGAAACGGCGGCAGATCGAGCGCCTTGCTCAGCAAGCCGCCGTTCGCATGCGGATTGGCGCTGATGCGGCGCGCGCCCTTGGGCGCGAGCTCACGCAACTCTTTCACCAGACGCCCGCTTTCGTCGAATAGCGACTCGGGCTCGTAACTACGCAGCCACTCCTCGACCAGTTTCAGGCTCTTGCCGTTCGTGACCGGATCGAGCACCGGCACCTGATGCGCGCGCCACGAGCCTTCCACCTTGTGGCCGTCCACTTCCTTCGGACCGGTCCAGCCTTTCGGCGAACGCAGCACGATCATCGGCCAGCGCGGGCGCGATGCGTCGTTGGTTTCACGCGCGTGCTGCTGAATCGCGCGAATCTCGCCGATGCATTGATCGAGCGTCGCCGCCATGTGCTGATGCATGGAGTCGGGATCGTCGCCCTCGACGAAATACGGTTTGTGGCCGTAGCCGGTGAGCAAGGCTTCGAGTTCCTCGCGGGGAATGCGCGCGAGAATGGTCGGATTGGCGATCTTGTAGCCGTTCAGATGCAGAACCGGCAGCACCGCGCCGTCGCGGATCGGGTTGAGGAATTTGTTCGAATGCCACGCGGTGGCGAGCGGGCCGGTTTCGGCCTCGCCGTCGCCGATCATCACCGCGACGATCAGATCGGGATTGTCGAACGCGGCGCCGTAACCGTGCGACAGGCTGTAGCCGAGTTCGCCGCCTTCATGAATCGAGCCTGGCGTTTCCGGCGTGCAGTGCGAGCCGATGCCGCCCGGGAACGAGAACTGCCGGAAGAAGCGCCGCATGCCGGCTTCGTCCTCGCTGCGGTCGGGGTAGATTTCGGCGTAATGGCCCTCCAGATAACTATGCGCCAGCGTGGCCGGTGCGCCGTGACCGGGACCGGCCACGTAGATCATGTCGAGATCCAGCTTGTTGATCAGCCGGTTCAGATGCACCAGCAGGAAACTCTGCCCAGGGTCCGAGCCCCAATGGCCCAGCAGGCGGTTCTTGATGTGTTCGGGTTTGAGCGGTTCGCGCAGCAGCGGATTGTCGCGCAGATAGATCATGCCGGCCGAAAGGTAGTTGCAGGCGCGCCAGTAGCGGTCCATGTTGCGCAACGTGTTCGGGTCCAAGGTTTGCGGCGGCGTGGGACGGGAGGTTGCTTCGGCCATGACGTGACTCCTCGAAAGGGACTCTCAGGCAGGTTAGCGGATGCGGCAGCGGTGTGACAGGCGGCGTGCGTCAGCGTTCGATGCAATCGCGCAAAGCTTGATCTGGCTCCGGGTGCGCGTGTTATGCATGCGCGCCGTGCATGCGTCGCCGCAGGCATTGTGCGAGTATTAAGACCATATTAAGCGAATGTGTTTAAGCTCCTCATGCTGAATGCGCGACGGCGGACCGCATCTGGCGTATTCCGCATTGTTCGCCTTTCATATCAACCTCACCATGTCGACTCCCAGCCGCTTCAAGACGCCCCTGATCGTTGTTCTCTCGCTCGTGCTGTTGTGCACGGGTCTCGCTGTTTTGGTCGGCATCTTTGGATTGCTGGTTAAGGTGTTTGGTGGTGGGTAGGGATGCGTTTTGAGGTGCGGCGGCGCAGCATGTTTGTGCTGGTTGAGGTCTCCGGCGCCGCCGGCTAGCGGCTGCGCTCCCTATCCATTCATGGGTAGAGAATTCTGCAAGCTTGTGAATGGAGCGCTGCTTAACCAGCGATACCACTCAATGCGCGGATCATGCGACCTCGCTTTGATCGAGCCCCCGCTCTCGCATCCGCGCGTCAGTAACAACCTCGAAACTTTCCGGACTCGCGGCTCCCTTGCGCTCGGGACTATCGGTGATGGCGTCGCCGTTATCGAGCACGCTACCCACATACGCGAATCGGGCGAGTTCTGGATCGGTTCGCATCGCGAGCCCGCTAACGACTCGCGCGGTGGTTCCGTCCGCATACTGCACGCGGTCGCCGATCACGCCGACCTTCACCCGCGCACCGTCCACATTCCATTCGCCGCCCGGCTCTCGCAGCACGCCGCCGCGCGCGGTAGTCGATCCACAAAGCGCAAGACGCAAACCTGGCCGATGAGACGGCGGAATATACGATGGATCGAACAGCCCCTCGGGTGTTTCATTCGCGCCGACGAACAGGCCCGACTCGCCATCGTCCCACGGAGTGGATACGATCCTGTCGCCGTTGCTCAGGCGGCTGCCCACAAGCGCGAAACAGCGATCGCCGTCTGACCCGAGCGAGCCCGAGCCATCGATAACGACAGCTTCGCTACCGTCGCGATAGCTGACGATATCGCCGACCAGCGCCACCTGAAGCCCGCCAATAACCCTCTCCGACGACGCGCAAGTGACATAGCCGCCGCGCCCGGTACGCGCGCCAATGGTGGCGAATGCGTACCTCGTGCCTTCAGGTTCCCGTCTGTCCGACATCTCCATCCCTCCACGAAAGGTGCAGCGCAACCGGGCTGAAATCACGACCGGCGCGATAGAGCGGTTTCTCTCCGCTGGCCCGAAATCCTCGGTGGAAGCAAGCCGTCCTCATATCGGACAAGTATGAAAAACGGCACGAATCATGCGTATTGCATCGCGCGCGCATTCAATTGACGTGCGACAAATCCGATATGGTGAATTGGGTGCGCGCGGGCATGCGCATGCATGCGGGGCACGGAATGTGTATGCTGGCTGAGATTCCCTGCGCGCATGACGCGCGCCGACTGAAAGGAGATGCCATTGACGGACCGCACTGAACCTTCCCCGTCCGCGAAACCGCAACTCGATCCCGAGTTGCTCGAACTGGCGCATGAAGTCTTCGACCTTGCGCGGCGCGGCGACGCCACCATGCTCGCCGCCGTGATCGAAAAAGGCGTGCCGCCGAACCTGCGCAACGATAAAGGCGACAGCCTCGTCATGCTCGCGAGCTACCACGGTCATGTGGATGCCGTGCGCACGCTGCTCGAACTCGGCGCCGATCCGAATCTGCGCAACGACAACGGGCAGACGCCGATCGCGGGCGCCGCATTCAAGGGCTTCGATGCGGTGATCGAAACCTTGCTCGCGCATGGCGCGGACGTGGAAGGCGCGTCGCCGGACGGCCGCACCGCGCTGATGGTCGCCGCGATGTTCAATCGCACGGCGATCATGGACTTGCTGATTGCGCACGGCGCGAACCCGCAGGCCCGCGACGCCAACGGCGTGACGGCCACGGATGCGGCGGGCAGGATGGGCGCACGAGACGCGCAAGCGCGCTTGAAGGAACTGGGTTCCTGAGGGTTGCGTTGCGCGCCGGGGTTGGTGTAAGGATCGGCGTCCGGAAACCAACCCCTGCCCGCTACCCTTTCGCGCCCATCAGCGACGCCACATCGATCTCCGCCAATTCGCCGATCTTTTCTATCGTCACATCGGCCGGCGGATTATTCGCAATCTCTTTCGGATCGAAAGCATAGTGGCCCTGGCGGGGAAACACCGTGGTCAATTCCGCGCCCCACGCCTTTTTCATGGCCGCGAGAATCCGCAATTTGTCGTCCACCATCACATAGCGGCGCGCCGGATAACACGCCATCACCTGATCGAGCATCTGCTCCTTATGGACGTAAATCAGCACGCGGCCCTCGACCTCTTCCCATAGGCCCGAACGGGCGATCTTGCGCGGCTGGAACACCACGTCGCCGTCGGAGAGAATCACCGTGGGCCCATGTTTCGCCAGATTCCGAAGCGCATCCAATGCGCCGGGATACAGCCGGTTCGCAAATGGATAGTCGATCAGGAACGACGACATCAACAGCAGGCGCGTATCCCGCGGATGCCCCATCCTGTAACGCTGCAACGCGCCCAGGTAGTCGGCATAGCCGAGCTCGGCGCGCAAGTCCTCGAAAATTTCCCAGTACTGCGCGCTGTTCTCCGCGCCGAATTCGCGCATCATGTGCGCGCGCAAATCCGTCAGCACATGATCGTTGTCGAGCAAGGTGTTGTCGCAGTCGAACAGGAACACGACGTCGTGCGGCGCGGCTTGAGTGGCTTGCATCGCGATTCTCCAGGTTGGCGCTGTCAGTCAGATCTCCGGCCCGCCGTCGGGCGTGGCCGCTTTCTCGAGGTGGCCGCCGAAGTCATGCCGCATCGCCGACAGCACGCGGTTCGCGAAGTCCGCCTCGCGCACAGGACAAAAGTTAGCAGCGTTGCAGCGCCCGTGCAGCGAACCTGACATCGCCCGGCTCATCGGCCACCCCAGCGGCGCGCTATTGCCGCCGCGCCTGCACCCTGCCGTACTGCTCGCGCGCGATGCGCCGCAGCGCGCGCCACATCAGCGGATAGCGATAACCCGGCACTGCGAACAGCACCAGCGCGCACAGCGCCAGCAAACCGCAGATCAGAAACGTGCCGCGATAGCTGAACGCCTGCACCAGCAAGCCCGACAACACACCCGAGAGAATCGAGCCGACCCGCGCCGCGTTGAAGAACAACGCGGTGGCGCGGCCGGGCGACTGCGGCATCAGATCCTGCACGTAAGTCATGCCGAGGCACGATGTCACCGCGACGACGAACGCGTTGAGAATCTGCATCGGGATCAGTACATGGACGCTCCCCGCCAGCGACATCGCGACGAAATACGCCGCGTGAACCGCCGCGCACGCCGCGAGCCAATTGGGCTTGTGCAGCGCGGACGACTTCGCGCCCAGCGCGAGCATCATCGGAATTTCCATCAACGCGCCGAGGCCGAGCATGATCGACACGTCCAGGTGCGTGCCCTCAAGGCCGTGCACGATGTAAAGCGGCAGCACGATCATGGTGGCGTTCGCGGCGAGGCCGAGCAGCGTGAGCGCGGCCACCGCGCGGCGAATATCGTTCGGCGACGCGACGCCGGGCAGGTGCTCATGCGCCTCTTCGCCGGGCGTGGTCAGCGGCGGCACGGTAATGGAAGCCGACGGCTCCGAGGCCGTGTCTTCCACCGTGTGATCGCCCAGATGGCCTTGCGGCTCCCGCATGCGCCAGACGATGACCGCGCAGGCCGCGAAACTGGCGGCGGCGAACAGGAACAGCCCATAAAAGCCGGTGCCGGCGAGCACCAGCGCGCCCACTGACGGGCCGAACACCCACGCCGCCGACAGGATGGTCCGCAAGGTCGCGCTGGCGAACGCGCGTTCCGCCGCATCCGGCACGGGCAAGGCTGCGCGGCTGAACGAAAACACCATCGAGATGGCCGAGCCGCCCGCGCCGATAAAGACGATGCCGACCACCAGCAGCAACCGGTAGTCACGCACCACGCACAGACACAGATAGCCGAGCGCGGCGGCCACGAGCGCCGCCAGCAAGAGCGGCCGATGCCGTCCGCTCGCATCGCTCCAGCGGCCGGCGAAGGTGCTGGCGAGCACCCCGCTTGCCGCGATCAGCGTCATGAATACGCCGAGCCTGAACGGCGTCATGTCGGCGCGCTCGACGCCGAACAGCGACAGATACGGAGCGGTGAAGGACATCGCCACCCCGAGCATCAGCGTGGCGGCGGCGAGCGGCTTGAAGCCGGGAATGCGCAGCAGGTCGAAAAAACGGGAGGTTTTCAACACAGGGGGCGGTGGGGTCAGGGAAAGAGAGCCTGCGGGCGCGACGTGCGCCGCCGACTTCGTGGCCGGAACGACCGGGGCATTATCGGCCGAGGCCGCGCTCGCGTAAACCCGCGTCGCCGCATCCCAACTTATATTTCATGCGCTGATCGGCGAACGGTGGAGGCGGCGTGAGCGACTTGCCGCGCGTTGAACGCATGGTTGCGCCGCGGCCTTGCAATCGCCGGCGAGGTGGAACCCGGCATGAGCGTCACGAATGCCTGGCGCCTGGCGATATCCGGTCCCCGCCCGCGTCTTGCAGAAGCGTGTAGCCGCGCCGCTCCAGCGTCCGGCGGTGCCACTCATTGCCATAGGCGCCGCACGCCACGCCGAACACGACCGACAGCACCAGCCCGATCAAGCCGGCCGTTTCACCCCACAGCCCCGCGAAGAACAGCACCGTGCTGATCCCGAACATGACGAACGAGGCGAACCACATTCTCTTCGACAAGGCCCACACGAAACCGAGCAACAACGCGCCCCAACTGAAGCCGGTCGCGACCGCGACGGTTTCGTCCTTGCCCGGATGGCGCAGATAAATCCTTTCTTGCATTTGCCTTCCTGAATCCTTCGTGACCGCTAACGGCGAGTGGACCGCGCGAGTGGATCATCCGAGTTGACCATCCGAGTTGACCATGTTCACACGCCGCGTCGGCAAGACCGCAAGTGTGCATCACATTCTCGCGCCCACGCGTCCCACCGCAAGCCGCCCGACACCGCGCCCCGACACTCAACGCGGCAAGCGCGGCCTCGCTGACGATCCCGAGCATAGCTGCTACTCTTGACAGATGCCTTATCCAACCACGCGCCAACCCACGCGCGGGCGCTTCCCTGGCAGCGGAAACAGCGCCCGCGCGGATCAACGAGCTTCGGAGCAAGCATGGCAACACGAACCGCCTATTCCACCCGCGCCCCCTCGCGAGCCGAACTCGACGCCCTGCCGGGCGCCACGGTGATCGAATTCGGCACGGACTGGTGCGGCTACTGCCAGGGCGCGCAAGCGTCGATTGCCAAGGCGTTCGAGCCGCATGCCGGCGTCAGGCATCTCAAGATCGAGGACGGCCCCGGCCGGCCGCTCGGGCGCTCGTTCAAGATCAAGCTCTGGCCCACGCTGATTTTCATGCGCGACGGCGTCGAAGTCGCGCGCGTCGTGCGTCCGACCAGCGCCACGGAGATCGCGCAAGCATTCGCGTCGCTATGAACCGGGCGCGTCGCGTCGATCGAACCCACTGAAGAACCCACCCGCAGCATCGCCTGCCCATCATGCGACAAGCCCTCCACCACCTGAGCGTCAAGGCCCGCAACCGCGGGCTCGTCGAATTCACCGACGAAGCGCGCCGCTTCGTCGCCGCGCAGTCGATCGGCACCGGACTCCTCACGCTGTTTTGCCGTCACACGTCCGCCTCGCTGCTGATCCAGGAAAACGCCGACCCCTCGGTGCAGCGCGATCTGGAACGCTACTTCGCGAGCCTCGCGCCCGAGGACGCCGGGCGTTACGAACACAACGCCGAGGGCCCCGACGACATGCCCGCCCACCTGCGCACGGCGCTCACGCAAGTGCAGTTGACGGTGCCGGTCGAGCACGGGCAGATGGTGCTCGGCACATGGCAGGGTTTATATCTGTTCGAGCATCGCCGGCACACGCAGGCGCGCGACATCGTGCTGCATCTGATCGGCGAATGAGGCTAATGAGGCGCTAATCAAGCGCTAAAAAAGCGCGAATAAAGCGGCGCGGGCAACGTTGTTCGAGCTGCGTTTGCTGCATGATTCATCCGCGAACCGGATCAAAGGGAGCACATCTCATGGACACCCGTAGCGAACTGCAAGCCACCGTCAGTGCAATGGTTCAACCCGGCAAGGGCCTGCTCGCCGCCGACGAAAGCGGCCCGACCATCGCCAAACGCTTCAAGACGATCGGCGTCGAATCCAGCGAGGAGAACCGCCGCGCCTATCGCAACCTGCTGCTTACCACGCCGGGCCTCGGCGAATTCATCAGCGGCGTGATTCTCTACGAGGAAACGCTCGGCCAGAAAGCGGACGACGGCACGCCGTTCCCGCAACTCGCCGCCGCCAACGGCATCGTGCCCGGCATCAAGGTCGACCTGGGCAAGATCCCGCTCGCGCTGGCTCCGGGCGACGAAATCACCCAGGGTCTCGACGGCCTCGCCCAGCGTTTCGTCGACTACAAACGGCAAGGCGCGCGCTTCGCCAAATGGCGCGCGGTGTACAACATCACGGCGAGCTTGCCGAGCCGCCTCGCGATCGAGGCGAACGCCGATTCGCTGGCGCGCTACGCGGCCATCTCGCAGGAAGCCGGCATCGTGCCGATCGTCGAGCCGGAAGTGCTGATGGACGGCGACCATTCGATCGAACGCTGCGCCGAAGTCACCGAGACCGTGCTGCACGAGGTGTTTCATGCGCTGCACCGGCATCGCGTGGCGCTCGAACACATTCTGCTGAAGCCGAGCATGGTGCTCGCCGGCTCCGAGCACGCGCAGCAGTCGCCGGTCAGCGACATCGCCGCCTACACCGTGCGGATACTCAAGCGCACGGTGCCGTCGGCGGTGCCGGGCATCGTGTTTCTGTCGGGCGGGCAAACCCCGGAAGAAGCCACCGCCAACCTCGATGCAATGAACCGGCTCGGGCCGCTGCCGTGGAATCTGAGCTTCTCGTATGGCCGCGCGTTGCAGGAACCGCCGCTGCAAGCGTGGCGAGGCGATCCGAGCAAGGTGCTGGAGGCCCAGCAGGCGTTGCTCAAGCGCGCGCGTCTGAATCGCGACGCGGCGCTCGGCAAGTACGAGGCGGTGCAGGAAAAGGGCTAGCCTTCCGGCGAGGCGCTGCGCCGGGTGCCGGGTGGCAGGCGGCACTGCGCCCAGGCTCAGGCCATGCCGGTGCGGTTGGTGGTGATGCGCGCGATCTTGTCGAGCAACGCGTGCAGTGAAACCGGCTTGCCGAGATGACCGTCATACCCCGCGCGGATCGCCCGCGCGGCGTCTTGCGGGCGGCCGAAGCCGGTCAACGCGAGCGCCGGCACCGAGGCCGTGCCCGGCAGCTTGCGCAGCGCGGCGATCAGTTCGTAGCCGTCCATGCCGGGCATGCCGATATCCGACAGGATCAGGTCGAACTGCTGATGCGCGGCGGTCGTCAGCGCCGCCGCGCCATTGGTTTGCGGCCACACTTGCGCGCCTTCGAGTTCGAGCAGGCTCTGGAACGCCTGCAAGCTTTCCGCCGCATCGTCGACCAGCAGAATCTTCATGCCCTTGAGCAAGCTGGCGTCGCAAGGCGTTTCGCGCGCTTCGCTCGGCATCGTCGTGCTGTCGGCCGGCAACCAGACGCGAAAACGCGCGCCCTTGCCGACGCCCGCGGATTCCGCCTGCACATGCCCGCCGTGCATTTCCGTCAGTTGCTTGACGAGCGCGAGTCCGATGCCCAATCCGCCGCTGTGCCGGCGGTGCGCGCCCTCGGCCTGGCTGAACATGTCGAACACGTTCGGCAGGAACGACGGTTCGATGCCGCGCCCGGTATCGCGCACCTCGACGCACGCATAGCCTGCTTCACGCGACAGCGTCAGCGCGATGCGCCCGCCCGGCGGCGTGAACTTCACCGCGTTGCTGGCGAGGTTCCACAGAATCTGCTCGAAGCGCACCGGGTCCGCCTCGATGAAAAACGGTTCGCTCACGCCCTTCACGCTCACGCTCACCTGGTGCGCCAGCGCCTCGGCCTCGATCGCGCTGGTTACCGACGCCGTGATCGCCGCGATGTCCACCCGCGAGCGATCGAGCGCCAGCTTGCCGGTCCGCACGCGCGACAGATCGAGCAGGTCGTCGATGATCTTCGCGAGGCTGATCACCGAACGGCGGATCGCGTCCGCCGCATCGTGCACGACCGGCAGGCCCTGCGTGGAGGGCGCGCGGTCCAGCATGTCGGCCTTCACGTGAATCAGGTTCAGCGGGTTCTTCAACTCGTGCGAGAGCACCGCGAGGAATTCGTCCTTCAGGCGGCTCGCCGCCTCGACCTTCTGCCGGACCGAGCGTTCCAGCGAAATCTTGCGTTGTTCGAGCGCCTCGGTGCCCTTGCGCTGCGTGAGGTCGCGCACGATCTTCGCGAAGCCGCGGAAACTGTCCGACGCCACCGGCGTGATCACGCCGCTGCAATAGAGCCGCGTGCCGTTCTTGTGGATGTACCAGCGCTCGTCCTCCACGCGGCCGTCGGACTGCGCGCGCTGCCGCTCAGTGGCGGGTTCGTTCGCCTCGCGCTCTTCCGGCAGATAGAGCCGGTCGAGCGTCTGCCCCGTCATCTCGCTCTCGCTATAACCGAAGATCCGCTCCGCGCCCTTGTTCCAGGTCACCACGCGGCCTTCCATGTCCTGCACGATGATCGCGAAGTCGTTGGTGCTTTGCGCGGCGAGATGCAGGCGTTCCTCGCTGACACGCACCAGTTGTTCGGCGCGCCGCAGCGCCGTGATGTCGACGATGGTCAGCACCGCGCCGTCGATGTGGTCGTCGGTGGTGCGGTACGGCGAGAGCCGCGTGAGGAAATAGCGCCCGTCGGTGCCGCGAATCTCGCGCTCGATCAGTTGCAGCGATTCGAAAACGGTCGCCGTGTCGTCGGCGAGTTGCGGGTAATCGAGCCGGTGCGTGATGTCGTGCAGCGGTCGCCCGAGGTCGGAGGGAATCACGTTGAACAGTTCCGTCGCGGCCGGCGTATAGCGCTTGATGCGCATGTCCCGGTCGACGAACAGCGTGGCGATGCCGGTGGAGGCGATCACGTTCTGCAAGTCGTCTTTCGCCTTGCCCGTCTCCTCGATCTTGGCCTGCAACTCCGCGTTGACGGTGAACAATTCCTCGTTCAGCGATTGCAGTTCTTCCTTGCTGGTCTCGAGTTCCTCGGTGGCGGCGCGCAGTTCCTCGTTGATCGCCTGCAATTCCTCGTTCGAGGCCTTCAGTTCCTCGGTCGACGCCTCCGATTGCTCGACCGTCGAGCGCAATTCCTGCTTCGTGCGATGCAGCTCGTCCTCCAGATGCACCAGCAACGAATCCTGCACCGTCGGACTCGCGCCCTCGCCTCGCTTCGCGGCAGGCACGACGGCGGCGATCTCCTCGAACAGCACGAGCGCGAATTCCGGCGCATCCTCGGTGCGCCGGTACGCGCGCACGATGATCCGCACGCTCGCCTGCGGCGAGAATTCGATCGCGGGCGTCGTCACCTCCTGATTGCTGCGCAGCGCCTGGAACAGGGCGGCGCGCAGTTGCAGACGCAGCGCCGGATTCACCAGCATGATCAGGTTGTACGACGGCTCGCCGCGCACGAAACGCAGAAAGCGGCCGGCGTGCTCGGACATGTGCAGAATGTTCGCGTCGGTGTCGACCACGACGCTCGGCGGCGCATACAGCTCGAGAATCCGATGATGCAGCGCGGAGAACGGCAAGGCCTGCGGCAGCGGCTGCGGCGCTCCCGCGCTGGCGG
Source organism: Paraburkholderia sp. DD10 (assembly GCF_049177125.1). Classification (NCBI taxonomy): domain Bacteria; kingdom Pseudomonadati; phylum Pseudomonadota; class Betaproteobacteria; order Burkholderiales; family Burkholderiaceae; genus Paraburkholderia; species Paraburkholderia sp. DD10. The sequence continues at coordinate 1,713,206 of NZ_CP185392.1, forward strand.
TGGTGGTCGCGCCGCCATGCTGAACGACCGGCATGCTGATCGGCGGACGCACGGCGCTCGTCACCATGTTCGCGCGATAGATGCGGTGTTTCTTGTCGACCGGCGTGAACAGGTCGCCCGCGGCTTCCGCGGATTCCGAACTGCCGAGCAGCAGATAGCCGCCCGGCTGCAACGCGAAGTGAAACATCTGCAGCACCTGGGTCTGCACGTTGCGGTCGAGATAGATCAGCAGATTGCGGCACGACACCAGGTCGACGCGCGAAAACGGCGGATCGCGCAGCACGTTGTGCACGGCGAACAGCACCCGCTCGCGGATCGCCTTGCTCACCCGAAAGCGCGAGCGTTCCGGCGTGAAGAACTGGCGCAGGCGCTGCGCGGACACGTCAGCGGTGATCGACTCGGGGTAGAGGCCCGCGCGCGCGAAGGCGATCGCGTGTTCGTCGATGTCGGTGGCGAATAGCTGGATCGGTATCTCTTCGTGCCGCTCGGGATGTTCGGCGAGCAGCATGGCGAGCGAATACGCTTCCTCGCCCGTCGCGCAGCCGGCGACCCACGCGCGCACCGGGTCGTCCTCGGATTTCTTGTGAAAGAGCCTCGGCACGATCTCGCGCTCGACGACCTCGAAGGTATCCCGATCGCGAAAGAAATTGGTCACGCCGATCAGCATGTCCTTGAGCAGCGCCGGCGTTTCGTCAGGGTGCGTGAGCACGTAGTCCTGGTAGGCCTGCAGATCGGGAATGCCGTTGACCTGCAGGCGGCGTTCGATGCGCCTCAGGATCGTGGCGCGCTTGTAGTGGCGGAAATCGTGGCCGGTGCGGGCGCGCAGCGTGGCAAGCACGCCGAGCAACGCGCGCTCGGCGGTGGAAGCGGGATCGGGCTGCGCGAGCGCGAGCGTCTCGGGTTCGTCGTCCACGGGCGGCAGGTGGATCGCGCGGGCGTTCTCGGCCAGCTCGCGCAGCTTGCGCGGCATCTCCGCGACCGGCAGCACGATGTCGATCATGCCGGTGGCCAACGCGTTCTGCGGCATTTCCGGGTGTTCGGCGTCCGCCGGATCCTGCGCGAACGTCACGCCGCCCTGCTCCTTGACGCGGCCGATGCCGGTCGCGCCGTCCGCGCCCGTGCCCGACAGCACGATGGCGATCGCGCGTTCGCGATGCGCGTCGGCGAGACTGCGGAAAAACAGGTCGATGGCGATGGGCCGGCCACGCGGGCGGTCGGCCTCGATGGGTGTGAGATGGCCGTCGTCGAGCGAAAGATCGTGCGAGGGCGAGATGACATAGACGTGGTTCTTCTGCACCTGAACCCGCTCCCGCACCTGGTTCACCGGCATGCCGGTGGCGTGCTGGAACACCTCGTCCGCGCTGCTCGCATGATCGGGCGACAGATGCAGCACCACGACGAAGGCCATGCCCATGTCAGCCGGTGCGTTCTCGAAGAAGCGCAGCAGCGCCTGCACGCCGCCCGCGGAAGCGCCGATGCCGACGACCGGAAAGTCGAGTGCGCCCGCGCCGCGCGTGACGGATCCCGCCGGCTTGCCGACGGCTTTGCCGGACTCCGCTTCGATGCCTGCCTGTGCGCCTGCCTGCGCGTCTGCACGCGTAGTCGCGTCCGCTTGCGCGTCTGCCCGCGTAGTCGTTGGAGACGCCCCTGCCTCACTGCCGCCCATACTCATCCTTGTGTGCTGCGCCTCTGCCGGCCTCGCCCCGTGGCGCGATGCGCGCCGCCGCCTCCAACCAGTATTGTCGCGTGTGTTGGGGCGCATTGCAAAGGCTGGCATGCCTCCAGCCAGGGACGCATGCCGTGTTCCGTGCGCGCCTTACTGCCCTTTCGTATCGCTGCTGGCGTTGGCGCCCGGTGTGTTGGTCGTATCGGTGGCCGGCTTGGCCGTCTTCGACTTCTTCATGTGATGCATCTTCGACTTCGAATGGCTCATCGCGCCGGAAGCCTGCATGTCGCCGCCTTCGCGCGTCGAAGTGTTGACGCCGGTGCTGGCCGGGTCGGTCCCGGCGGCGCCGCCGCCGGCCCCGCCCTGGGCCATCGCGAGCGACGAAGCGGCGGCCAACGTTGAAACGAGCAATGCATGCCTGATCTTCATGACGGTTCTCCTGTGCAAGAAAAAGCGGGTGCGCGACCCGGTCCACCGGATACGCAATCTCCCGACCTTTTTTCAGCAAGGGATGTGCCGCGCGTCATGCGATGCGCCGAATGCGCCGGCCGGCGCGGCCCGGCCGGCCACTAGGTTTCGCAAGCCACCAGTGCATGAAGTTCGTCGATATTGAACGGCTTCGCGAGGATCGCCACGCCCAGGCGGCGTGCGCGTTCCAGTTCGTCGGCGTAGCCCGTCATCAGCGCGATTTTCTGCGCCGGCCACGCGCTGCGGACTTTCTCCGCCAGATCGATGCCGTTCAGCTTGCCCGGCATCTGGATGTCGGACAGCACGAGTTCGAAGCGCGCGCCGCCCGACAGCACGTCGAGCGCCTGGTCGGCGGTGGGCTCGTGCCGCACCTCGCAGCCGAAGGTTTCCAGCACGGCGGTCACGCCGGCCGCCACCTCCTCGTTGTCTTCCACGAGCAGCACCATGCCGGCCGCGCCGGGCTCCGGTTGCCGCGCCGTTTCGACGTCGGCGGCCGGCGCCGGGCGCGGGCGCTCGCGATAGCGCGGCAAATACAGCCTGACCGTGGTGCCGCGGCCCGGCACGCTGTCGATTTTCGCGGTGCCGCCCGCCTGCTCGCACATCGACAGCACCTGCGCGAGACCGAGCCCCGTGCCCGAACCGCGCAGCTTGGTGGTGAACAGCGGTTCGAACGCGCGCCGGGCGACGGCCTCGGACATGCCCTCGCCGTCGTCGGAACAGGCGATCAGCACATATTCGCCGTCGGGCAACAAGGTGTCGCTGCCGACCAGCCGGTTGTTCTGACAGCGGATCACGAAGCGGCCGCCGTGCGGCATCGCATCGCGCGCGTTGACCGCCAGGTTCATGATCGCGAATTCGAGGTCGGTGGGATCGGCCAGCACCGGCCAGACGTTGTCGACCAGATTCAAGGCCAGTTCGACCTTGTCGCCGAGCGCCGCGTCGATCAGCGGCGTGGCGGCCGGCAGCCATCGGGAAAGATCGAGCGGTTCCTGCTTGAGCGGCTGCTTGCGCGCGACGCTCAAGAGACGCCGCGTGAGCGACTCGGCGGTGGCGGTGGCGCGCTGCATCGCGAGCACTTCCTTCTCGACGTGGTTGTAGCGCTTGAGCCGCGCGAGCTCGATATTGGCCGACACCACCATCAGCAGATTGTTGAAATCGTGCGCCACGTTGGCGACCAGATTGCCGAGCGCGCCCATGCGCTGCAACTGCCGGCTCGACGCTTCCGCCGACAGCCGCATCGCCACCTCGCCTTGCCAGCGCTCCCACGCGCGGCGCTCGGCTTCGAGCTGACGCAACGAGTACAGCACCAGCAGCCAGATCGCGATGCAGGGCGCCGCCGTGAGCGCGGCGATCATCAGGAAATGCCGGCGCCATGCGTCGGCGATGGCGCTCGTCGCGTAGGCGCTCATCACATAGAGCGGATAGTCGCCGACGCGGCGAAACGCGAGCAGACGCTCGACGCCGTCCACCGTCGAATTCAGCCGAACGTGGCCGAACACCTGGCGGTCGCGCAGCGCCGTGGCGAACGCGCTCTGCGCCTTCGGATTCGCGCCCGCGGGCCACGGCGGATAGCGCACCAGCAGATTGCCGTCCTGGCGATACAGGCCCAACGAAAGCGACGGGTCGCCATTGGTCAGGTCACGATAGAAGCGCGAAAAGTAGTCGTTGCGCAGCGCCACCGACACCACGCCGAGAAAGCGCCCGTCCGCGCCCGAGCGGCCGGTCGCGCTGCTGAACACATCGGTTTTCGACAACGGCCCGAACATCGGCAGCGAGAAATAGGTTTGCGGCCGCATGGCTTTCGCGCTCGTGAAGTCCTCGCGCTGCGGGATCGAGCGCGGCGGCGCGGGATATTCGCGGCTCGACACCAGCAGGTCGCCGTTCGCGCCGAGCAGGGAAATCGACGCCACCTGCGGAAAGTCGCCGCCGATTTCCTGCAGGCGCTCGTGCAATTCGGCTTCGCGCGCGCGGATTTGCGCATCGTCCTGATTGTCGACCAACTCGACGATGCGCGAGGCCATCTGCTGGCTCAGATCGAGCACCTTGACGGCCTGCTCTTCGGTCACGCGCGCGAGCCGGTCGATCACGTTGTCCGAATCGGCGATGCGGCGCTGGTAGTCGAAATAGCCGTAGCCCGCGAGGCAGGCAAGCGGAAACACGATCGAAACGCCGAGCACGATGAGAAGCATGCGCCGCGTCGCCGCGAAGTTGCGCGAGGGCATGGGGAAATCGACTGCGGCACGCTCCGCCCGTTGCACGGTCAGCCTCTCCATCAAAGGTCGATACAGATCAGCAAGGTTGCACACATCGTGCCGCGACGCGATGTTCGTGCGCTATTTCCTTTCTCATGATTTATACCTCACTTCCGCGCTTCTCCAAAGGACGCCTTGCAAGTCGTCCAACGGCGCGAGGCACTGGGTTGGTCGGGCACGTCGATTGCTATTCGTCACACCATCCTCTTGCGCGAGAACCCGCCATGCAAACCATTGCCCGCCGTGTCGCCCGCTTCTCGGACCTGCGGGAGGATCGCGCCGAGCGCGTGGTGGTGGACGGCGAGAACATCCTGCTCGTGCGCCACGGCGACACGGTGCGTGCCTATGCCGCCGACTGCCCGCATGCGGGCGGTCCGCTGGAACAGGGCGGGCTGTGTCATGGCCGCATCATCTGCCCGTGGCACGAGGGCACGTTCGACGCCGCCACCGGCAACGTGCTCGAACCGCCGCCGCTGGTCGCGCTCGACCGTTACCCCGTGGTGGTGAGCAGCGACGACGTGATCGTCGCGCCGCGAAAGCAGCCGCAAGCGGTGCGCCATGCCGCCGCCGCGCAACCGCATTATGTGGTGATCGGCGCGGGCGCGGCGGGCGCCGCGGCTTGCACGGCGTTGCGCGAATACGGTTTCGGCGGACGCCTCACGCTGATCGGCGATGACCCGCATGCGCCTTACGATTGCACCGCGCTCACGAAGTTCGTGCTGTCCGCCGACATGGCGCCCGCCGACGTGCCGCCGCTGCTCGCGCCGGACTGGCTCGCGCGGCACGACGTGGAGCGGATCGTCGCGAAGGTTGCGCGTCTCGACGTGCCCAGCCGCACGATTCATTTCGCCCACGGCGGCCAACCGACCTACGACACCGCCCTGCTCGCCACCGGCAGCGTGCCGAAACTGCCCGCGATTGCCGGCATCGAACTCGGCGGCGTCCACGTGCTGCGCAATCGCGACGACGCCGCCGCGCTCGCCGAGGCAATCGGTGAGGACGCGGAACACACGCGCGTCGCGATTCTCGGCGGCAGTTTCATCGGACTGGAGACGGCCGCCGCGTTGAGGAAGCGCGGCACGCCGGTCACCGTCATTTCACCGGAGAAAACGCCTTTCGCGAGGCAGTTCGGCGAACGCGCGGGTGCGATGTTCCGCACGCTGCACGAGCGCAACGGCGTGCTGTTTCACCTCGACACAAAGGTCGTTTCGCTCGAAGGCGAGGCGGGCCGCGTTCACGAAGTCACACTCGAAAACGGCGACCGCGTCGCCACCGATGTCGTGCTGCTCGACACGGGCGTTGCACCGGCCACCGGTTTCGTCGAGGGACTGCCGCTGCAAAAGGACGGCGGCGTGATCGTCAATGCGGGCATGCAAGCTGCGCCGGGTCTCTATGCCGCCGGCGACATCGCGGTGTTTCCGTTGCACGAGCATCAGGAGCCGTTGCGCATCGAGCATTGGCGGGTCGCGCAGCAGCACGCGCGCATCGCCGCGCAAAACATGTGCGGCGCGCGTCATCGCTACGCCGGGGTGCCGTATTTCTGGACGTATCACTTCGGCAAGAACTTCGAATATCTCGGCCATGCCAGCGAGTGGGACGACATCGTGATCGACGGCGAACTCGAACGCCAGCAATTCGTCGCGCTGTATGTGAAAGACGACAAGGCGTGTCCTGCGCGGACGCGCTGGCGCTCGTGCAAAGCGTCGTCGCGAGGAACAGCGCACGGCCCCTCCCCTGACCAACAACTACATGCCCATGTAAAAAGCACCCGCGTCAATCCGTGTAGCTCACCGCTCATTTGATTATTGAAGGAGAAGTCGCCATGACAGACACCAAGGAGAAACATCCGCACGCCGACAAGAGCGAAAAGCAGATCGACGAACAGGTGGAGGAGAGCTTTCCCGCAAGCGATCCGCCTTCCACCGGCGGCACGACCAAAATCGTCCCCGACGAGGACGCCTCGAAAGAAAAGCCGTCGACGGATAAACCGTCGACTGACAAGCCAGCCAGGCGCTAGCCCGCCTCACTGCATCGGGACCGCCGCGCGCACTGCCGCCCGGCGGTTTTTCTCCACGCTCGCATTTGCCATCGATCCGGAAACGACAGGAACGTATCGCCATGTCAGACGAGACCGGCTCCGCTCAGGAACAGCACGATCAACGCGAAACCAGGGACACGAAAGACGGCGGCAAGAACGCCAACGATAAAAGCCGCCGCACGCCCGGCAAGAAGCCGCTGATCATTCTCGCCGCCGTGGTGGCGCTGCTGGCGATCGTCGCCTTCGTCTGGTGGTTCGCGACCCGCAACCAGGTTTCCACCGACGACGCCTACACCGACGGCAACGCCATCATGATGGCGCCGAAAGTCTCCGGCTACGTGGTGCGGCTCGCGGTGAACGACAACGTCTACGTCCACAAGGGCGACCTGCTGGTCGTGATCGACAAGCGCGACTATCAGGCGCAGGTCGATCAGGCCGAGGCGCAACTCGGACTCGCGAAAGCGCAACTGAATGCCGCGCTGATTCAGCTCGACATCGCGCGCATTCAGTATCCGGCGCAATACCGGCAAGCCAGGGCGCAGACCTCGTCGGCGGAAGCGAATTTCCGCCAGGCCGAGGCCGCTTATCTGCGCCAGCACGCCGTCGATCAGCGCGCCACCTCGCAACAGAACATCGACACCGCCGACGCCCAGCGCCAATCGGCCAGCGCCGGCGTGCAGCAGGCGCGCGCGCAATTGGCGAGCGCGAGCCTCGTGCCGCAGCAGATCCGTCAGACCGAGGCGAGCGTCGAGGAACGCCGCCAGCAGGTGCAGCAAGCCGAGGCGCAACTCGAACAGGCGCGGCTGAATCTCTCCTACTGCGAAGTGCGCTCGCCCTCCGACGGCTGGATCACGCGGCGCAATGTGCAACTGGGCAGCTTCCTGCAAGCCGGCGTGTCGCTGTTTTCGATCGTCACGCCGCAAGTGTGGGTGACGGCGAACTTCAAGGAATCGCAACTGGAGCGCATGCGTCCCGGCGACAAGGCGAAGGTCGAGGTCGACGCCTATCCGAAGCTCGATTTGCGCGGCCATGTGGATAGCGTGCAACTCGGCAGCGGTTCGCGCTTCTCGGCCTTCCCGGCGGAAAACGCCACCGGCAACTTCGTGAAGATCGTCCAGCGCGTGCCGGTGAAGATCGTCATCGACGAGGGCTTGCCGCGCGATCAGCCGCTTGGGCTCGGCTTGTCCGTCACGCCGAAGGTGTATCTGAAATGAGCGCGTCGAACACCGCGAACGGCGCTCAATCGAACTGGAAGCCCGCGGCGAATCCGTGGCTCATCGCCATCGTGGTGACGCTCGCGGCTTTCATGGAAGTACTCGACACAACCATCGTGAACGTGGCGTTGCCGCACATCGCCGGCACCATGTCGGCCAGTTACGACGAAGCCACGTGGACGCTCACCTCGTATCTGGTCGCCAACGGCATCGTGCTGCCGATCTCCGGTTTTCTCGGGCGGCTGCTGGGCCGCAAGCGCTACTTTCTGGTGTGCATCATCGCGTTCACCGTTTGTTCGTTCCTGTGCGGGATCGCGACCGACCTGTGGCAACTGATCATCTTTCGCGTCTTGCAGGGCTTTTTTGGCGGCGGCCTGCAACCGAATCAGCAGTCGATCATTCTCGACACGTTCCCGCCCGAACAGCGCGGCCGCGCGTTTTCGATCTCGGCGGTGGCGATCGTCGTCGCGCCGGTGCTCGGACCCACGCTCGGCGGCTGGATCACCGACAACTTCTCGTGGCGCTGGGTGTTCCTGCTGAACGTGCCGGTCGGCATTCTGACCAGTCTCGCGGTGCTGCAACTGGTGGAAGACCCGCCGTGGAAAAAGACCGGCGACACGAAGGTGTCGATCGACTACATCGGCATCACGCTGATCGCCGTCGGGCTCGGCTGCCTGCAAGTGATGCTCGATCGCGGCGAGGACGACGACTGGTTCTCGTCGAACTTCATCCGCACGTTCGCGGTGCTGTCGGCGGCCGGCATTGTCGGCGCGACGTTCTGGCTGCTCTACACCAAAAAGCCGGTCGTCGATCTGCGCTGCCTGAAAGACCGCAATTTCGCGCTCGGCTGCGCGACGATCGCCGCCTTCGCGGCGGTGCTGTACGGCAGCGCGGTGCTGGTGCCGCAGCTCGCGCAACAGCAGCTCGGCTATACCGCGATGCTCGCCGGACTCGTGCTCTCGCCCGGCGCCGTGCTCATCACGATGGAGATTCCGCTCATCAGCAAGCTGATGCCTTATGTGCAGACGCGTTTTCTGGTGGCGACCGGCTTCGCGCTGCTCGCCTGCGCGCTCGCGTATTCGCATACGCTGGTGCCGAACGTCAACTACCCGACGCTCGTGAAAATGCGCAGCGCGCAATCGCTCGCGATCGGCTTCCTGTTCGTGCCGATCACCACGCTCGCCTATCTCACCGTGCCGCAGCGTTTGAACGACGATGCGTCCGCACTCTTCACGATGTTCCGCAACGTGGCCGGCTCGGTCGGCATTTCGCTATCGACGGCGCTGATTCGCGAGCGCAGCCAGGCGCGCATGGCGCATCTGTCCGAACACATGTCGACGCTTTCGCAGAACTACAACGACGCGGTGCAGCGCGGCGCGCAAACCATCGCCGAGATGACCGGCGTGCCGTTTTCGCAAGCGCTGCAAACGGCGACCGGCCGCCTGTACACCACGTTCATTTCGCAGTCGACGATTCTCGCCTACGTCGACGTGTTCGCGATTCTCGCCGTGTTCTGCGCGCTCTGTATTCCGATGACGTTGTTTTTCTCGCCGGTCAAGGCCGCCGGCGGCGCGGGAGGACACTGACATGAGGCGCGCCGTTTTCAGCCTGCGCATGCCGGTGCTTTCGCTCGCGGCGTGGCTCGCCGCATGCACGGTCGGGCCTGACTTCCACGCGCCGAACGCCGACGTGCCGCGGCAGTGGCACGACACGCGGCACACCGCCGCAACGGCTGCGCCCGCTGCGCCCGCTTCCGGCGCGGAGGTGGCATCGGTCCCCACGCTCGATACCGATCCCGATCCGCGCTGGTGGCGCAATTTCAACGACCCCACGCTCGACGCGCTTATCGAGCGCGCCGCGCGCGGCAATCTGGACTTGCAGCAGGCCGTGTTGCGTATCGTCGAAGCGCGGACCCAGGTGCAGAGCGCGGCGGCCCAGGGGTTGCCGAATGTGCGCGCGACAGGCAGCTACCAGCGCGAACAACTCGGCCTGAAAGGCTTTCTCGAATCCAACGGCGTCTACGACAAGGTGAACCGGCTCGGCGCGCCGGATTCGCCGGTCAATGCAATCGCGCCGGGCGCGGGCCCCGCGCTGCAAAACGGCGCCGACAACGTGCTCGATCAGTTGACCTCGCCGACCAATCTCTGGCAAGCCGGCTTCGACGCCTCGTGGGAACTCGATCTGTTCGGCCGGGTGCGCCGCTCGGTGGAAGCCGCGAACGCGCAGACCGAGGCCGCAGTGGAAAGCCGCAACGACGCGCTGCTCTCGCTCGAGGCCGAAGTCGCGCAAACCTACATGCAGTTGCGCGGCGCGCAGGCGTTGCGCGACATCACCACGAGCCTCGTCGAGCAGCAACGCGATGTCGTCCGGTTGACGCAAAGCCAGGCGAAGGTCGGCCTCGCCAGCGAAGCCGACGTGAAAAGCGCGAGCGCGCAGCTTGCGCAGACCCAGGCGCAGTTGCCGCGATTCGAGCAGCAGATCGCGCAGGCGTCGAACGCGCTCGCCTGGCTGGTGGGCGAAGCGCCCGGCGCGCTGGAAGCGGAACTGTCCGCGCCGGCCGCCGTGCCGCCGGTGCCGCCCACGGTGCCGGTGGGCTTGCCGTCGACGCTCGCGCGGCGGCGTCCCGACATTCGTCGCGCGGAAGCCAGCCTGCATGCGGCGACCGCGAATGTCGGCGTGGCGGTCGCGCAGTTCTATCCCGACGTTTCGCTGACGGGCCAGGTCGGAACGCGCGCGACGAACGCGAGCGATCTGTCGCGCTGGTCGCATCTGTTCTATTCGTTTGGCCCGAGTGTTTCGCTGCCGGTTTTTCAGGGCGGCGCACTCGTTTCCAACTTGCGGATGTCGGAAGCCCAGCAGGCCGAGGCGGCGCTCGACTACCGCAAAACGGTGCTGACGGCGCTGCGCGACGTGGACAACGCACTCGTGGTTTATCGCACCGACCAGGCGCGGCGCGATTCGCTGGCGGACAGCGTGGCGGCGAACCAGACTGCGTTTGAACTCGCGCGCGACAGCTACCGCAAGGGGCTCACCAGCTTCATCAATGTGCTCGATGCCGAGCGGCAGTTGGCGCAGGCGCGCCAGCAATATGCGCAGGGGACCATGCAGGTGAGCACCGATCTGGTCGCCTTGTACAAGGCGCTGGGCGGCGGCTGGCAGGATGGTGGTGGTGCGGCGGCGGCGGCGACAACTCAAGCCGCACAGGCTGGCGCGGTTGCGTCGAGCGGCGGCCACGACGTCGCGCTCAAGGGTCGAGGGGTCGAGGTGGTCGAGCCACCGCCCGAAGCGCCGCGCAACGCTAGGCGTTGACCACCGCCAGGCTCTCCCCGCTCGTGGGCGCCTCGATTCGCCCGCACGCGGCGAGCATCTCCTGCAACGACGCGGCATGGCACTCGGCGCCCAACGCGCCTTGCAGGTCGCCGCTCCATTTTTCGACATCCTGCGCGGTCCACAAGCCGACGACGATCGCAACGTTCGGCAAGCGCGCGCGAATGCGCTTGACCAGATTGCGCAGATGCGAGGGAATGCCTTCGATCTGCAGATAGAGGATGCAGATAGTCCCAACGTCGTCCGCATCGAGCGTCTCGATCGACGCCCGCGACACCGCTTCGTGCGGCACCGCGCGCGATACGAAGCCGTGTTTTCCCAGCAGTTGCAACAGGATCGTCGTGGCGAGCGGATCGAGCGGGCCGCGCCCCGGAATGCACAAGACCCGGTTGTTCGCGGCGTGACGCGTTGGTCCGGCGCGTTGGCCTGACGTGTCGCCGGTTGCAGCCGGCGCTGTAGCCTGCATGGTGCTTTCCGCCGCGCCCGCATTCGTATTGCTCGTATTGCTCGTATTGCTCGTATTGCTCGTATTGCTCGTATTGCGTGGCGTCATGCGTTGCGCCGCGTCGCGGTCCGCATCGCCCGCTTCGGCAACCGGCTTCGCCGCAGGCTCGGCGCCCGCTTCGCGCCAGGGCGCAATCGGCCCCACGAGGTTCATGCTTTCTTGCGTCGGCGTCGTCGACGGCGTCGGCTTCGCGGGCACGCGATCGTCGTAGCCGTCGAGACCATCGACCAGATCGTTCGTCGACGCCTCGATCCGCGCAAGCTGCGCCGCCGTCACGCTGCCGCGCAGCACGTCGTTCGCCGCGAGTTGCAAACCCTTGATCGCCACCTCGTCGTAATAGGACGACAACGAACGCTCACGCAACCACACCTCGGCCTGCTCGATCGCTTCGTCCGGGTCGCCGGCGAGCGCGCGCTGGTAAAAGTTCTCGACCGGCGTAAGCGCGGGCTGGTCGCCGAGCAACACGTCGAGAAACTCCAGCCGTCGCACATGCCGGCCGAGCACGAGCAGGCACAAGGTCAGCGGCGTCGACACGATGAGCCCAATGGGCCCCCAGATCCAGCTCCAGAAAATCGCGGCGACCACCACCGAGAACGGCGACAGCCCGGTGCTGCGTCCGTAGAGCAGCGGCTCGACCACCTGCCCCACCAGTAGCTCCACGATGACGAAGAGCGCAATGGACCAGATCGCCATCGACCATCCTGGACTCACGGCGGCGGCGAGCACCGTGGCCAGCGCGGCGGCGATCCAGATGCCCACGTAAGGCACGAGCCGCAGCAAGGCCGCGAGAATGCCCCACAGGATCGGGCTGGGCACGCCGATCAGAAACAGTCCGCCGCCGATCGCGACCCCCAGGCCCGCGTTCAACCCCAGTTGCGACACGAAGTAACGGCTCAGGCGCCGCGCGGCTTCGTCCATCACCGTGGTCGTGCGGTGCAGGTCGCGCGAACCGAACAGACGGATCGCGCGATTGCGCAGATCGTCGCGTTGCAGCAGGATCACCACCATCACGACGAACACGATAAACGCCGTTTCGAGCGGACTGATCGCCGGCGACAACACGCGCCGCGCGAGTTCGAACGGCGTGGGCGCCGGCTCGCGCACCTCGACCGGCAGGGCGGCGCTCGCGGCGCCGCTCGCCGCCGGTGCGCCATTGCGCGGCGCCTCGCGTTGCGCGGGTTCGACGGTGGCGCGTTGCAGCGCCTGGCCCGCCATGCCGGCCAAATGGCTCAGCCTGCCGATGGTCAGCTTGTGCACGGCTTCCAGCTTGTGCTCGACGGTCACCTGATAGCGCGGCATGCCGGCGGCGAGATCGGTCAGCTGGTTGGCGATCACCGCGCCGAGCAGGCCGATCACCGACACGGAAATCGTCACCGCGGCAAACACGGACGCGACATGGCCCAGCTTCAGGCGGGCGAGCGACTTGGCAAGCGGCGCGACGAGAAAGCTCAGCAGAATCGCGAGCGTCATCGGAATCAGCACGGCTCGCGCGAAGTACAGGCACGCGACCACCGTCACGCCGACGGCGAGCGCGATCAAACCCTCGATGCCGAAGGCGGCGGGCGGAGCCTGAATGCGGGTCGCGGGTCTCGGGCCAGGCTGGTCGGGAGAATCCTTCACTTCGTCGTTCTGCACGGGTTTGCGTCGTCTCGAGGGTGCGAGCGCCGCCAGGCAGCGGCTTCGCATCCGACGCGCGCGTTATTTTTTAGGTTCCTCCGCGATCGGCCCGCTTTCGATCGGCGGCGCTTCCTTTTCGATTTCGGCGCGCGCCCGTTCCCAATACTCGTCGGGCGTGCCCTTCGGCTCGTCGGCGTGCTCCCACAGGTAGTAGGCACGCCGGCGAATCTCTTCCTCTTGCGAGGTCTGTTCGGATTCAGGTTGCTGTTGCATGTGATTACCCTCGGTTGGGACGTGGCGACGAGCGGCATCGGCCGGCACCGCGCGGGTGCCGCGCAAGGCGGCCTCGCGCGCGGGCAACCGCAAGCAAGCAAGCGTTATACCCGGCGCGGGCGCGTCGGTTTATCGTCTGGTGTTGGCGGGCTGTCGCGTCCCGATCCGTCAAGCGTGGGCCGGAGGTTCGCTTTCGTCGGTGGTGAGCTGTTCTTCCAGCCGGTCGAACACGCGTTGCGTCGCGCGGCTCGGCGCTTCGAGCGCGAACAGCAGCAGTGAGCGCGCCGTCACCTGATACGCGTCGCCGGCGCTGAATTGCGGCAACTCGGAGCGCACCGGCATATTGGTGTCGAGCAGACAAGTCCACTGGTCGCCCTCGGGAATCTCGGGCAGCGTGAAATTGACGACGTCGTGATGCGCGTTGAGCACCAGCAGCAAGGTCGCGTCCGATGCGGGACGGCGAATGCCGCTCGCCTGGGCGCGGCCGTCGATCACGAGGCCGAAGCAGCGCATCGCCGGATCGTCCCATTGCTCCGGCGTGAGGTCCGCGCCGTCGGGCGAGAGCCAGCGCGCGTCGGTCACGTCCAGCGCCTCGTTGTATTCGCCGGTGAGAAAGCGACCGCGCCGCAATACCGGCAGACGGTGGCGCAGCGTGGTGAGATTCTTGACGAACTCGGTGAGCGCGCGGCCTTCGTCGTCGACGCTCTCCCAATCCACCCAACTGATTTCGTTGTCCTGGCAATACGCGTTGTTATTGCCCTTCTGCGTGCGGCCGAATTCATCGCCGGCGAGGATCATCGGCGTGCCTTGCGAGAGCAGCAGCGTGGCGAGCAGATTGCGTTTCTGGCGCTCGCGCTGCTGGCGGATCTCGGCGTCGTCGGTCGGACCTTCGACGCCCATGTTCCACGACTTGTTGTCCGAGTGGCCGTCGTTGTTGTCCTCGCCGTTGGCCTCGTTGTGCTTGTCGTTGTACGAGACGAGATCGTTGAGCGTGAAGCCGTCGTGCGCGGCGACGAAGTTTACGCTGGCCCAGGGGCGGCGGCCGCGATGATTGAACCTGTCGCCCGAACCGGTCAGGCGTTTGGCGAGATCGCCGACCTTGCCTTCGTCGCCCTTCCAGTATTCGCGCACGGTGTCGCGAAAGCGGTCGTTCCACTCGGCCCAGCCCGGCGGAAAACCGCCCACCTGATAGCCGCCCGGCCCGCAGTCCCACGGCTCGGCGACAAGGCGCACGCTGTTGAGCACGGGGTCCTGGCGGCAACTGTCGAGAAAGCCGCCGCCTTCGTCGAAGCCGTGCGGCTCGCGGCCCAGGATCGTGGCGAGGTCGAAACGGAAACCGTCCACCTTCATTTCCGTCACCCAGTAGCGCAGGCTGTCGGTCACCATTTGCAGCACGCGCGGATGCGACAGGTTCAGCGTATTGCCGGTGCCCGTGTCGTTGATGTAATAGCGCGGCTCCTCGGGCAGCAGCCGGTAGTAGGACGCGTTGTCGAGGCCCTTGAAGGAAAGCGTCGGGCCGCGCTCGTTGCCCTCGGCGGTGTGGTTGTAGACCACGTCGAGAATGACTTCGAGGCTGGCGTTATGAAAGCGGTCCACCATCTCCTTGAATTCGCCGACCGATTCGGTGGATGAAGCAAAGAAGCGCGGGTCGGCCGCGAAGAAACCGATGGTGTTGTAGCCCCAGTAGTTGGTGAGACCTTTTTCGAGCAGATGGCTGTCGTTGACGAAGGTCTGTATCGGCATCAATTCGACTGACGTGACGCCGAGGCTCTTGATGTAATCGACCACCACCTGCTGCCCGAGCCCCGCAAAGGTGCCGCGCAGATTGTCGGGTACGTCGGGATGACGCCGGGTAAATCCGCGCACGTGGGTTTCGTAGAAGATCACGCGCTCCCACGGCAGCGCACTGCGCTCGGGATGGCTCCACGAGAAGTTGGCGTCCACCACCTTGCACTTCGGCACGAAGGGCGCGCTGTCGCGTTCGTCGAACGAGAGGTCGCCTTCCTCGGCATCGAGCGTATAGCCGAAGATTTCCGGCGTCCATTTGAGTTCGCCGATGTGCGCCTTGGCATACGGGTCGAGCAGCAGCTTGTTGGGATTGAAGCGATGCCCCTGTTCCGGTTCATACGGCCCATGCACCCGATAGCCGTAAACCGCGCCCGGTTTCAGGTTGGGCACGAACACATGCCAGACCTCGTCGGTATATTCGGGCAGCTCGATGCGCTCGATTTCGTTCTCGCCGGTTTCATCGAACAGACACAGTTCGACTTTCGTTGCATGCGCCGAAAAGAGCGCGAAGTTGACACCACTTCCATTCCACGTCGCACCGAGCGGAAAAGGCGTGCCTTCCGCGATGCGCGTCGAGTAGCTGCTCTGGGATGACATAGGGGTTCCTGTGGAAGCGCGAGCGCGTGCACGCGTGTTCTAGTGTATGGCCAAACAGCAAGCGCGCCCGAAGGAGCAAATTGCGGGCCCGGCTTTCGCAGGTCTCGCTTCGCGGAGCACGCGGCCTCCGGCCAATGAAGCGGCACGAGTTTTGCACCAGCATGATGAAAAGCTTGTCGACCCCGCGCCGTTACAAGCGCAAGAACAACAGGGAGAAGAGTCATCATGCGAAGCCTACATACTGCGCCGCTCGTGGCGGCGGTACTACTCGCCGCGACGCTCGCCGCCAACGACGCCTACGCTCAGGGCGCGCCCCAGGCCATCACCGAAAGACGCACGGACGTGGTCCAGCTCGCGAGCGGCTACCGCGCGTCGAAACTGACCGGCGCCGATGTCTACAACAGGAACAAGGACACCATCGGCACCCTGGACGATCTGATCGTCTCGCCGAGCGGTGACAGAAGCACCTACGCGATCCTGTCGGTGGGCGGCTTCCTCGGCATCGGCAAGCATCTGGTGGCCGTGCCGTTCAACGATTTGCAGATCAACAATCGCCGCATCGTGCTGCCGGAAGCGACCAAAAAATCGCTCGAAGCGCTGCCTGAATTCAAGTACGCGGATTGATCCGCGGGCTATCCGCCGCCGGCGGTTCGGCTAGAACGTTGATTGCCCGCGCTGACCGGTTGCAAGGAGCGGAGCCTTGCGAACCGGTTAGACGCGCGGATCGCCATACGGCGATGAGCGTTCAGCCGCGCGGCCTTCACGCGAACAGTTTGTCGAGCGTAATCGGCAAATCCCGCACGCGCTTGCCCGTCGCGTGCCAGATCGCATTGCCCACCGCCGCGGCCACGCCCACCACGCCGATTTCGCCCACGCCCTTCACGCCGAGCGGATTGACGATGTCGTCGTGCTCGTTCACGAACAGCACGTCGATATCGTGGATGTCGGCATTCACCGGAATGTGATACTCGGCCAGGTTGTGGTTCATCTGCCGCCCGAGCGCGTGGTCGAACTGGCCGTGCTCGTGCAGCGCCATGCCGATGCCCCACACCACGCCGCCGGCAATCTGGTTGGCCGCCGTTTTCGGGTTCACGATGCGGCCCGCGGCGACGGCGCTGACCACGCGCGTCACGCGCACGGTGCCGAGCGCTTCGTCCACGCGCACCTCGGCGAACACCGCCGAATGCGTGCCCATCGAATACGCCTGCTGCTTTTCATGCGGCTTGACGCTCGCCTGCTCTTCCAGCGTCTCCAGACCCGCGCGGGCCAGCAGCGCGTCGATGCCGATCGCGTCGTCGGAGCCGCTGCCGCAGACGAGCCGGTTGCCGGCGCGTCTCACCTCGTCGCGCGCAACCATCGCGAAGCGCCCGCCGCCGTATTGCCGCGCCAGTTCGACGAGGCGGTTTCGCAGCCGCTCGCACGCGACATGAACCGCGCTGCCCACCGACGACACCGTCCACGAGCCGCCCTCGATCGGCGCTTTCGGCAAGCGCGTGTCGCCGAGCTCGAAGTCGACATCGTGAATCGACACGCCTAGCGCATCGGCGGCGATCTGCGTCATCGCCGTGTAGGTGCCGGTGCCGATGTCGGCGGTGGAGCTCGACACTTCCACGCGGCCGTCGGGCGTGAGCACGGCGCGCGCCGCCGCTTCATTTTGCATTGCGTCCCATGCGCCGGTCGCCATGCCCCAGCCGATCAGTTCGCGGCCCTCGCGGCGCGCGCGCGGCGCAAGCGGCCGCCCCTCCCAGCCGAAGCGCGCGGCGCCTTCGCGATAGCAGTCGCGCAGCGCCTTGCTGGAAAACGGCAGATTCTTGTTGGCGTCGCGCTCCGCATAGTTGATGAGCCGCAATTGCAGCGGGTCCATCTGCAACGCTTCGGCCAGTTCGTCCATCGCCGTTTCGAGCGGGAAAAGACCTTGCGCCGCACCCGGCGCGCGCATGTCGGCCGGCGTCGGCACGTCGAGCTTGACGACCTTGTAGCCCAGCGTGACGTTCTCGCATGCGTACAACTGGCCGGCCCAGTTCACGAGCACGTCGCAGTAGTCCTCGTAGCGCGAGGTTTCCGCGACCGCCTCGTGAATCACCGCCTGCAGTTTGCCGTCCGCCGACGCGCCCAGCGCCACGCGCTGAATCGATTGCGGCCGATGCGCGAACGTGAACATCTGCTGGCGCGTCAGCGTGACCCGCACGGGCCGCTTCAGATCGCGCGCGGCCATCACGGCGAGCGGCAGATGATATTGCGGCCGCAAGCCCGAACCGAACGCGCCGCCGACGAAGGGCGACTCCACCTGCACCTCGTCGTCCTTCAGGCCGAACACGGCGGTCAGATAACGCTTGGTGTTGACCACCCCCTGGGTCTTTTCATAAACGATCAGATGCCCATGCTCGTCCGGCACCACGGTGCAGCCGTGCATTTCCATCGGATTGTGATACTCGGCGGGCGTGCTGTAGAAGCCGTCGACCCGCACCGCCACGCTCGCCAGCGCGCGGTCCGCGTCGCCGCGCGGCGACGGCGGCGGATCGAACCCGCCCTTTTCCGTGGACGGCGGCACAGCGCTCATCAACGCTTCGCTCATTTCCGTCTGATGCGGCGTGTGTTCGTAGCGGACCTTGACGAGCGAGGCCGCATGGCGCGCCAGTTCCAACGTTTCCGCCACCACCAGCGCGACCGGTTGTCCGCTGTACCACACGCGGTCGTCCCAGAGCGGCCTGAACGGCGTGCCGCCGGGGGCGACCATGTCTTTGTAGGGCTGGTCCGCCAGCGGCAGTGGCGGGCGATTCAGATGCGTCAGCACGAGCAGCACGCCGGGTAGTTCGAGCGCCGCCGACGCATCGATCGCCACGATACGGCCGCTCGCGATCGTGCTCGACACCACGAAACCATACGTCAATCCATTGGCGGCGTAGTCCGCCGCATACTGCGCGGCGCCGGTGACTTTCAGCTTGCCGTCGACGCGCTTGTGCGGCACGCCCACGGCGCGCGTCGCCGGAAAAGTGTCGGCCCCGTTCATGATGCGCCCTCCTCGAACGAACGCTGCGTCGCCAGTTCGAACGCGCGCACGATCACGCGCGTCGCCAGTTCGATCTTGAACGCATTGCCGCGACGCCCTTGCGCCTCGCGCAACAGCGAGTCCGCGAAACCGCGCACGGTGGCGGCGTTCAGCGGTCTGCCGCGCAGCACGGCTTCGGCATCCAGATCGCGCCACGGTTTGTGCGCGACGCCGCCGAGCGCGCAATGCGCGCGAACGATGATGTCGCCGTCCAGTTCGACGCCGAGCGCGGCGGACACCAGCGCGAACGCATACGAGGCCCGGTCGCGCACTTTCACGTAAGCGTGATGTTCGGCGAAGCCTCGCCTGGGCAATTCGACGGCGATCACCAGTTCGTCGTCGCGCAGGTTCGTATCGATGTGCGGCGTCTCGCCGGGCAGGCGATGGAACTCGGCGAACGGCAGCGCGCGCGTGCCGTCGTGGCCGGCGAGATGCACCGTCGCGTCGAGCGCCGCCAGCGCCACGCACATGTCCGACGGATGCACGGCGATGCACTGATCGCTCGCGCCGAGAATCGCGTGCATGCGGTTGACCCCTTCCATCGCGGAGCAGCCGGTGCCCGGCTCGCGTTTATTGCACGGCGTGCCGGCGTCGTAGAAGTAAAGGCAGCGGGTGCGTTGCAGCAGATTCCCTCCGACGGTCGCGACATTGCGAATCTGCGCGGACGCCCCCGCCAGGATCGCCTTGGCAAGCAGCGGGTAACGCGCGGCCACGGTCTCGTCGTAGGCCACCGCGGTATTCGTCACCAGCGCGCCGATTCTCAGGCCGCCGTCGCCGGTGGCTTCGATCTGCCTGAGCGGCAAACGGTTGATATCGACCAGCGTGGCCGGATGCGCCACGTCCTCGCGCAACAGGTCCACCAGATTCGTGCCGCCCGCGATGAACGCGGCGGCGGCATGCGCGCGATGCTGGTCGATCGCCTCGGACACCGCGCTTGCGCGGGTATAGGAAAAGCGGTTCATGGCCGCGCTCCCGGCGCCGTGAGCGGCTGATCGGACCGCTGCGCCGCATCCAGAATCGCCGCGACGATATTCGTGTACGCGCCGCAGCGGCACAGGTTGCCGCTCATCAGTTCGCGAATGTCGTCGGCGTTTTTCGCGTGGCCTTCGGCGAGCATCGCAACGGCCGAGCAGATTTGCCCCGGCGTGCAGTAGCCGCACTGGAAGGCGTCGTGATCGATGAACGCCTGTTGAACCGGATGCAGCGTGTCGCCGTCGGCAAGACCTTCGATCGTCGTGATCGACGCGCCGTCGCGCACGGCCGCGAGCGCGAGACAGGTATTGATCCGCTGGCCGTCGACGATCGCGGTGCAGGCGCCGCATTGGCCGTGGTCGCAGCCTTTCTTGATGCCGCTCAGGTGGCAGCGTTCGCGCAGCAGATCGAGCAGCGTGGTCCACGGCTCGATCTCGAACCGGTGTGTCTTGCCGTTGATCTCGAACGTCACCGGCACGCGCTGGACGTCGCTCGGCGCGAGGTCCAGCGCCGCTTGTGCTGTGGGGGTTTCCATTGGATGTCCTCCGGACGGTAGGTCGCGCAATACGAACGGCGCGCGCAAGCCACGTGCCACCATGCCGCCGTGCCAAGGCGCCGGCCGCGCTTCGCAGGCACGCGTGATGCGCGTTTTTCATGGGGCGGCTCGCGAGCCTCGCACGCGAGTCCTCCCCACGCGTGGCACGCGAAGCAAGCCGCACTCGCGGCAACGCCGCTGCCGGCCGGCGCGGCGGGCATTGCAAGATGTGCAGCGAACCCGCATTTCTTTCAATCGGCTCCGCGCAGCCGGCATCACGCGCCGCGGCAGTGCGAGAACACTGCTTGCCATGCGCTTCACACTCCACTCGTTCAGGAGGTATCCATGCATCACGTCCACGAAATCATGTCGCGCGACGTCGTCAATGTGACACCCAACGACACCATTCAGCATGCCGCGGAATTGATGCGGCGCTACGACGTCGGATCGTTGCCGGTGTGCCAGAACCATCGGCTGATCGGCATGATCACCGATCGCGATCTCGCGGTGCGCGCGTTGTCCACCGGCTGCCCGGCGAACACGCCGGTACGCGATTTCGCCAGCACCGATGTGCAATGGTGTTTCGACGACGACGACGTCGACGCCGTCCAGCAACGCATGGCCACCGCGCAGGTGCGCCGCATGCCGGTGGTCGATCACGACAAGAACCTGGTCGGCGCGCTGTCGCTCGGCGACATCGCCACGCGGGCCGACAGCGCGTCGCGCGACGAGGTCGCCAACACGCTCGAAGGCGTTTCGCAACCCCGCATGCACTGAGAAGGAGAGACACATGGCACAGCATCCCAGTCACTCGCAGGACCATCGGCATCCCGGCCAGCCGAATCCGATCGAGGTGCAAAAGGCGCTGCACGGTGTCGACTATCCGACGACGCGCGAAAAACTGGTGGAAGCCGCACGCAGCAACGGCGCAAACCAGGACATCGTGGATCTCGTCGGTGAGTTGCCGGATAAGAACTACGACAGCCCGGCCGCGGTTTCCAAGCAACTGTCGCGCACGCAGTAGCTTGGACCCGGCACCAGGCTGATAAAAACAGAACCGGCGCATCGTCATGCGGCGATGCGCCGGTTTTTTTCTTCATGCCGCCATGCTGCGGCAATGCGCAAGCCAGTTAAATAATGGGCGACCCGCCGGTGACCGCGATCGTCGCGCCGGAAATGTAGCTGGCGTCATCGGAGGCGAGCATCACATAGGCCGCCGCGAGTTCGGCGGGCTGACCGGGGCGCTTCATCGGCACCTGCTGGCCGAATTTCTCGACTTTCTCGGCGGGCATCGTCGACGGAATCAGCGGTGTCCAGATCGGCCCGGGCGCCACGCAATTCGCGCGTATGCCCTTCTCGGCCAGCAATTGCGCGAGCCCGCCGGTGAAGTTCTGGATCGCGCCCTTGGTGGTCGCATAGGCGATCAAGCCGGGGTTCGGATGATCGGCGTTGATCGACGTGGTGTTGATGATCGAGGCGCCGGGCTTCATCTGCTTGACCGCCGCCCGCGTGATCCTGAACATCGCGCCGATGTTGGTATCGAAGGTCTTGTCCCACTCCTCGTCGCTGATCGCGTCGAGCGACGGGTAACTCATCTGGTACGCGGCATTGTTGACCAGCACATCGAGCCGGCCGAACGCCTCGACCGCGCGCCTGACGATCTCCTCGCAATGCTCGGGGCTCGTGATGTCGCCGCGCAGCAGCACCGCCTTGCGGCCCGCCTCTTCCACCCAGCGCGCGGCTTCGCGCGCGTCGTCGTCTTCGTTGAGATAAGAGATCAGCACGTCCGCGCCTTCGCGGGCGAACGCGATCGCCACGGCGCGGCCAATGCCACTGTCGCCGCCCGTGATGATCGCCGCCTTGCCGGCGAGACGGCCCGAGCCTTTATAGGATTTTTCGCCGTGGTCGGGCTGCGGTTTCATTTCCGCCGTGGTGCCGGGCGTGTGATCCTGTTGCTGCCTGGGAAACGGTGGCGTGGGACGTTGCGTGTCGGTCATGGCTATCTCCAGAGTGCGAATGAAGAGGCGCGGCGCGTCGTGAACCGGCGCGGCCGTTGTGTTGCACGCAGCAACCCACGGACCCGCGAGGGATCGCGCACGATGCGTTTCGAGCCAGGGGTTTTTGCCTAAGGGTATGCCGTCGCGAAGTGTGCCGCGAAATGTGCCGCGAAGTGTGAAGAAGCGCGCCGGGATGTGCCGCGTTGGTGGCGAAGTGTCCAACCGGGCCGGCATATCGACGTTGTGGTCGTGCATGAATCGGCTACTGCTCGCATGCGTGCCCATGCGTTTTTTCAAACGTTGCGCAACTTTACGGCGGCCCGGCCGCATGCAGCGCGGCCGCCGATTCGAGTACCCGCAGCAGGCGTTCCGGCGTCAACGGCTTCGCGCAGTGGGCGTCGAAACCCGCGGCTCGCGCGCGCGCCCGGTCGTCGCGCGAGGCGAAAGCGGTGCAGGCGATCAGCAGCATATGCGCGGTCAATGGATCGGCCCTTAGGCGGCGCGCCAGTTCGAGCCCGTCCAGGTCCGGCATCTTGATGTCCAGGACCACCGCGAAGGGCTGCCATTCGCAAGCCATCTCGCAGACCGCGAGCGGATCTTCGAGTGCGCGGCACTCGAAGCCGTCGGCGTTCAGCAGCATTTGCAACGCGTCGGCCGCTTCGCGGTAGTCGTCCACCACCAGCACGCGCCGGTGCGAGGCCATCGCGTACTGGATAGGCCGCCAGACCACCACGTCGTCGCTGTTGTCCATTCCTCGGTCGAGCGTCACTGTCTTCTCCCTGTGCTTGTTCTTCGGTCGCGCTCGAGCGGCGCTCGAGCAACCTGCGCGAGCGGTGCAAGATTCGCTCCCGCAGCGCGGCGAACCAGGCCGCTTGCCGCGCAACGTCCGCTGTTTTCCGACACGGTCTCGCAGCGCGCAGCCGGTACACGGTCCCACGAGGCACACGACACCACCATAGCGCAACGCGGGGAACGGCGTTTGCTGTTTTGCGCATGTCGATCCATCGCCCGCCGGCACCGGATCTCACCTCGGAGTTCTTATGAAACGCACATTCATCGTGCACGCGGCCCTTGCCGCGTGCATCGCGCAATCCCTTGTTTTCGCCGTTCCGGTCCACGCACAAACCGAAGCCGCCTCGACGACGACAGCCAATCCCCTGCCGGAAGCGGACAAGAAATTCGTCCAGGCCGCGTCGATGTCGAGTTCAACCGAAATCGACGCCGCGAAACTCGCCATGAGCCGCTCGAGCGATGGCGACGTGAAGAAATTCGCCGGCCACATGGCGGCCGATCATACGAAGCTGACCGTGCAACTCAAGATGGCCGCGCCGCGCGGCGTGAGCGTGCCGAAGGACAACTCCGACACGGCCCTTCTCGACAGCCTGCGTCCGTTGAAGGGCGCGGAGTTCGATACGGCCTACATTCAGAAGGTCGGCTTGCAGGGGCATAAGGAAGCGGTGTCCGCGTTTCAGGACGAAATCGCCAACGGCCAGGATGCGAAGCTGAAGAGCGCGGCGCAAAAGGCCTTGCCGACAATCGAGAAGCACTATCAGATGGCGCAGGACCTGGCGAAGAAGAAGAACGTCACGGCGCCGTAACACGCGATACGCGACGCCGGCGCGGTCGATCGCGCTGGCGTCTTTCGAACGCTTCGAAGCTCATCATGCCCACCTCGAAATCCGGACGATCGCGCTCCACCGCCGCGGGTGCCGATGCAGACGCCTCGGGCACAGCGGACGCCGCCGCGGACGTGCAACCGGATCAGCAACCCAGGTCGCTCGACGCGTGCCGTCGCTGCGCGCTATGGAAAAACGCGACGCAAGCCGTGCCCGGCGCGGGGCCGAAGCATGCGCCGATCATCCTCGTCGGCGAACAGCCCGGCGACAAGGAAGATCTGGCGGGCAAGCCGTTCGTCGGCCCGGCGGGCGCGCTGCTCGATCACGCGCTCGAGCAGGCCGGCGTCGCGCGGCATGACGTTTATGTGACCAACGCGGTCAAGCATTTCAAATGGACGCCGCGCGGCAAGCGGCGCATGCATAAGACGCCGGCCCAGCGCGAGATCGACGCCTGCGCTTACTGGCTCGAAAAGGAATTGCAGTCCACCGGCGCGCGCGTGATCGTGGCGCTGGGCGTCACCGCGTTGAAGGCCGTGCTGGAGGACAAGAACGTCCGCATGCAGGACGTGCTGGGCCGGCCGATCAAGCATGGCGAGTACAGCGTGGTGGCGACGTATCACCCTTCGTTTGCGTTGCGCGCGCCCGATCCGGAAACCCGCGAGCGTGCCTTCGCGGCGATTGTCGACGCGCTGCGGCAAGCGGGCAAGCTGGTGTGAACGTGGTACGAAAGCGATGCTTGCCGCTTGCTGCGCTTATTGCACTTATTGCGCGCGATCGTCGATGAAGCCCTTCAGCATCGCCAGCGTGTCGGCGTCGTCGATATGCTTGTCGGTGCGCCAGCGCAGCATGCGCGGAAAGCGCACCGCCACGCCCGACTTGTGACGCGGGCTCGCCTGAATCCCCTCGAAGCCGATTTCGAACACGAGCGTGGGCGTCACGCTGCGCACCGGGCCGAATTTCTCGACCGTGGTCTTGCGCACGATCGCATCCACCTGGCGCATTTCCTCGTCGGTGAGACCGGAATAGGCCTTCGCGAACGGCACGAGGGTACGCACGCCGTCCGCTTCATCCCACACCGCGAAGGTGAAGTCGGTATAGAGACTCGCGCGCCGGCCATGACCGCGCTGCGCGTAGACCAGCACCGCGTCCACCGCATACGGATCGATCTTCCATTTCCACCATGTGCCGGAGGCTTTCGTGCGGCCCACGCCGTACATCGAATCGCGCGCCTTGAGCATCAAGCCTTCGACGCCGCGCGTCCGGCTCTCTGCGCGCAGCGCGGCGAGCGTTTGCCAATCGGACGCGCGCACCAGCGGCGACACGCGCAACAGATCGCGCGCCAGGCTGCCGTCGACGGAAGCGGCCAGCGCATCGAGGCGCGCGCGCCGCTCGACGAGCGGCGTCATGCGCAGATCATCGCCCTGCGCTTCGAGCAGATCGTAGGCGAGCAAGGTGGTGGGCGAATCGGCCAACACTTTTTTCGTCAGCGTTTTACGCGCGATGCGCGGTTGCAGGCGCGCGAACGGCAACGGCGCCGTCGCGCCGGGCTCCCACGCGAGAATCTCGCCGTCGATCACGAAGCCGTCGGGCAACGCGTCGCCGAGCGCCGTGACCTCGGGAAAGCGCTCCGTGATCAGATCCTCGCCGCGCGACCACAACCACACGCGGCCCGCGCGTTTGACGAGTTGCGCGCGAATGCCGTCCCACTTCCATTCGATCAGCCATTGCATCGGCTCGCCGAGCGTCGCCGGGTCGGTCTGCAACGGATGCGCGAGAAAGAACGGATAAGGCAAGCCCGCATCGTCGTCATGCGCGGCATGATGCGCTTCTAGGCCTTGCCGCGCCTCTTCGCTGCCGCTCTCCGGAGCGATCAGGCGCAGATAACGCGCGGCGTCGGGTTTCTGCCGCGAGTCGGTCCAGCCCACCATGCGTTGCGCGATCCGTTTATGGTCGACGCCCGCCACTTCCGCGAGCGCGCGCACCACGAGTTGCCGCGCCACGCCGACCCGAAAGCCGCCGCCGATCAGCTTGGTCAGCAGAAACCGTCCGCCCCAATCGAGTTCGTCCCAGTAACCGAGCAAGCGCGTGCGCAATTCCTCCGGCGCGAGGCCGCGAAGCGTCAGCACGCGTTGCTCGATCCATTGCGTGAGGCCGAGTTCGGAACTGCGTTGCGCGGGCGGCAGGATATGGGCGATGGTTTCGGCGAGATCGCCCACCGCGTGATACGACTCCTCGAATAGCCACGGCGGCAAGCCGGCCCGCTCGCGGGCGATTTCGGTCAGCAGACGCGTGGGCACCGATTGACGCGGCTTGCCGCCGGCGAGAAAGTACGACGCCCATGCGGCGTCCTCCGGTTCGGCCGCCGAGAAATAGCTGTTGAGCGCTTCGAGTTTGTCGCGCGTCGAGGTGGTCGCGTCGAGCGCGGTATAGAGGGCGGCGAAGCGTTTCATGGGCCGCTCGTCGTGTTGTCGGCCGCGGGTCGGGCTTCGAGATCGGCCGCGTTCGGCGTGTCATCTCGTGTGGCTTGTGTGGCTTGCGTGGTTTGTGTGGCTTCCACCGGCGAGGCGCCGCTCGTCGCGGCCGTTTCGTCGCCGCCCGCGGCGTCGGCCTCCACCGTGTCGTCTCCGTATTGCGTGTCGAACGCGCCTGCTTCGAGACCCTGTTCGCGCAGCCAGCGCACCATCGGCTCGACCGAGCCATGCGTGACGATGACGCGCCCCGCGCCCGTCGCATGAATCGCGCTTTGCAGGCCGGGCCAATCGGCGTGATCCGACAGCACGAAGCCGCGATCGACGCCGCGCCGGCGCCGCGCGCCGCGCAAGCGCATCCAGCCCGACGCGAACGCGTCGCTATAGTCGCCGAAACGCCTGAGCCATGCGCTGCCTTGCGCGGACGGCGGCGCCACGATCAACGCCTGCCTGAAAGCGGCCTTGTCCCTCGCCGCTATTTCGCCGACGACGCGCACCGGCGGCAAGCGCACGCCCGCCTCGCGATACGCGCGATTGAGCGGCGCGATGGCGCCGTGACAGAAGATCGGTCCGATGGCGGCGTCGACGCTCGCCAGCACGCGCTGCGCCTTGCCGAACGAATAGCAGAACAGCACCGACGCGCGTCCTTGCGACGCGTTGTGACGCCACCATGAATCGATGCCGTCGAACACGGCTTGCGGCGCGTCCCAACGATAGATCGGCAAACCGAACGTCGACTCGGTGATGAACGTCTCGCAGCGCACCGGCTCGAACGCAGCGCAGGTCGGATCGGGGTCGAGCTTGTAGTCGCCCGATGCGACCCACACGCGGCCCTTGTGCTCGATCCTGAGTTGCGCCGAACCCAGCACATGTCCCGCCGGGTGAAGCGAGACGGTCGTGCCGTCGAAGTCGAGCCGCTCGCCATAGGCGAGCGTTTGCAGCGCGATGCCGGGCAAGCGCCACAGCAGCACGTTCGCGCCCGCTTGCGAGGCAAGGTAATGACGGTGCCCGAAGCGCGCGTGATCGGAATGGGCGTGCGTGATCACCGCCCGCTCGACCGGCCGCCAGGGATCGATATAAAAGTCGCCGCACGGGCAGTACAAACCTTCTGGCCGGGCGACCACGAGGTCGGGATCGTGCGGGTTTTCCGGCTTGTCAGACGCGTTGTTCAATGTATGGGATTCCGACAGACTCCAGGCAAGGTCGATGAAAGGCGCAGCAAATCGCATTCCCGCGACTGATGTCACGCGAGTCGAGTTCAGCCACGCGGGATGGCTGCGTTCTTGCTTACGGTACGACAACAAGCGCGCCCGCACCCGCTGCATGTCGGCGGGCTCCGCGACGCGCGTCGTGAGCGACCATGCGAACCATCATCGACGAACACGCGTTGTATGTGGCGAAACATCCCGGCACCTTCGTCCTGCAAACGCTGAAGGCATTTCGCGCGAATCAGGGCTTGCTGCTCGCCGGCGCGGTGGCGTATTACGCGCTGTTGTCGATCGTGCCGCTGATGATCCTGATCGTGATCGCGTTGTCGCGCGTGGTGCCGGAGCACACGTTGCTCACCGCGCTGGGTCATCTTTTGCAATGGCTGGTGCCGGGTCAATCGGGCGCGCTGGTGCGCGAACTCGCCCATTTCCTGGCGCACCGCGAGGTGGTCGGCTGGGTGTTGTTCCTGACGATGCTCTTCTTCAGCTCGCTCGCCTTTACGGTGCTGGAAAACGCGATGTCGCTGATTTTCGTGCATCGCGTGGTGATCCGCCGGCGGCACTTCCTGCTTTCCGCGCTGCTGCCCTATTGCTACATTCTCTTTCTCGGCGTGGGCTCGCTGATCGTCACGCTCGTGTCGAGCGGGCTCGACGTGATGGGGGCCGAAGCGGTCGATCTGTTCGGCACGCATGTTTCGTTGCAGGGATTCTCGCGCGTCGTCCTGTATCTGCTCGGCCTCGCCGGCGAGATTTTCGTGCTGACCTCGATCTACATGGTGATGCCGGTCGGGCGGCCCTCGCTCAAGCATGCGCTGCTCGGCGGGATCGTCGCGGCGCTCCTGTGGGAAATCACGCGGCATGTGCTGGTGTGGTACTTCGCGACGCTCTCGCAGGTGAGCGTGGTGTATGGGTCGCTGACGATGGCGATCGTCATCCTGTTCAGCCTCGAATGGCTGGCGACCTTGCTGCTGTTCGGCGCCCAGGTGATTTCGCAATACGAGCGCTTCGGGCTGGAACCGCCGGACGCGCCGCAGCCGCGCATCAAGACCGGTTGACTGGCGATCAGCGCGCCTCACCGCCGACGCGCCTCGCGGATCGGCAAGACTGCGGTAACATTCCGCGAATGCCGGGCCTCGCGTGGTCTCGCGCGGGTCTCCTACATTCACGTTTTATTCCGTGCACGTTCCAGGATCGAGCATGCTTTATTCCCTGCACGTCTCAGGACCCACCATGAGCATCCCCCAGTGCAGCGACATACCGGTTTCGGGCAGCGACGAGCGCGTCACGGTGCTTGAGCATGGCTTCGGCAGAACCATGCTGTCCGGGTAACGCGATGCACAGCATGGACCCGCCCTTGCCGTCCGCCGATGCGTTGTTCGAGCATGCCGCCTGCGGCCTGCTCGTCGCCGATCCCGACGGCCTCATCCTGCGCGTGAACGCCACGTTCTGCGACTGGCTGGGCTATGGCGCCGGGCAGCTCGCGGGAACCCGCCGCATCGGCGACCTGCTGAGCAGCGGCGGCAAGGTGCTCTACGAGACGCATTGGGCGCCGCTTCTGCGCACGCAGGGCTCGGTCGCCGAGATCAAGCTGAACATGATGCATCGCGACGGCCATACGGTGCCGATGCTGCTCAACGCGGTGCGCCGCCGTCATGGCGACGCGAGCTACCTCGAAGTCGCGGTGCTGGTCGTCGCGGATCGCCACAAGTACGAACAGGAATTGCTGCTGGCGCGCCGCAACGCGGAGGCGTCGGTGGCCGCGCATCAACTGGCGCGCAAGGAGTTGCAGGAAAGCCGCGACGTGCTGAGTCTCGCGATGCGCGGCGCGCGCATGGGCGCGTGGTCGCACGAGCCGAAGTCGGGCAAGTTCTGGTGGAGCCGCGAACTCGAAGCGCTCGCGGGATACGCCGAGGGGCGCTTCGCCAACATGCGCGGCGGCTTTTTCGAACTGATTCATCCGGGCGACCTCGCCGCGCTGAACGAGGCCGTCGACCGGGCGGTGGCAAGCGGCGACGATTACGTCGCGGAATTCCGCTTCCTGCATGCGAGCGGCGACTGGTGCTGGATGGAAGGCCGCGGCCGCGCCACTTACGACGAACGCGGCGAGCCGCTGACCATCTACGGCCTCGGCATCGACATTACCGAGCGCAAGGAAGCGCAGACCGTGCTGCTGCGCCAGGCGGCGATTTTCGAGCACCTGAGCGACGCGATCGTGATCACGGATCTGCGCGGCAACATCACCGATTTCAACGTGGGCGGCGAGCGCATGCTCGGCTATCGCATGGGCGAGATTCTCGGCAAGCCGGTCTCGATGTTCCACCCGCCGGAAGACGCGCTGCGCATTCGCCGCGAAGCGCTCGCCGCGCTCGCCGCCGAGGGCACGTGGCGCAGCGAACTGCCGTTCGTGCGGCGCGACGGCTCGCGCGGGGTCTGCGAAACCGTCGTCAAGCCGCTGGCGAACGCGCGTGGCGACGTTTACGGCGCGGTCAGCGTGAACCGCGACATTACCGAACGCAGACGCGCGGAGCAGCAACTCAAGCGGCTGAATCTCGAACTCTCGAAAGCCGATCGCCGCAAGGACGAATTTCTCGCCACGCTCGCGCACGAATTGCGCAATCCCCTCGCGCCGATGCGCAACGTGCTCGAAATCTTGCGCCTGAAGGAATTCGCCGATCCGCAACTGAACTGGTCGCGCGACGTGTTCGACCGGCAATTGCAGCACATGACGCATCTGGTGGACGATCTGCTGGAAGTCTCGCGCATCACGCAGGGCAAGCTCGAATTGCGCAAGCAGCGGCTCGAACTGGCGCGCTCGATGCAATCGGCAATGGAAGCGGCGCGGCCCACCGTGCAGGCCTCGTCGCATCATTTGAGCGTGACGTTGCCGCGCGAGCCGCTGTATCTCGACGCCGATCCCACGCGCCTGTCGCAGATGATTTTGAATCTGCTGAACAACGCGGCCAAATACACGCCGCCCGGCGGCAGCATCTCGCTCGCCGCCGAACGCGAGGGCGACCAGGCGGTGATCGTCGTACGCGATTCCGGCATCGGCATTCCGCCCGAGCATCTGGGCAGCGTGTTCGAAATGTTCTCGCAACTCGCGCCGGCGCTCGATCGCTCGCAAGGCGGCCTCGGCATCGGGCTTGCGCTGGTGCGCGGCCTCGCCGAACTGCACGGCGGCACGGTCGCGGCGTTCAGCAGCGGACCCGGCACCGGCAGCGAGTTCGTGATCCGCCTGCCGCTTTCGCACGCGCCGGCCGAGGCGAGCGACGGCGCGCCGCTCGAGACGGCGCCTCAGGCCGCGCTGCGCGTGGTGATCGTCGACGACAACGCGGACGCCGCCGACAGCCTCGCGATGGTGCTCGGACTGGAAGGCCACGAGGTTCGGACCGCCGGCGACGGCATGGCCGGCTTGGCCTTGATCCGCGAGTTCGGTCCGCAAGCGGTGATTCTGGATATCGGCTTGCCGCTGCTGAACGGTTACGAAGTGGCGCGGCGCATTCGCGACGAACACGAGGAAGCCGATATTCTGCTGATCGCGGTGACCGGGTGGGGCCAGCAGCAGGACAAGCAAACCGCGGTGGCGGCCGGCTTCGACCATCATTTCACCAAGCCGGTCGATCCGCGCGAGTTGCAACGGGTGATGACGCGGCAATCGGCTTGATCGGCTGCGGGCTTTCGGCGCATGCCTTACCGTCTCATCGCCTCACCGCCCCATTCAAGCGCCCGACACGTCGATGACGAGCTTGCCGCGCACGTGGCCCTTTTCGAGCCGCGCAAGCGCTTCGGCCGCCGCGTCGAACGGGAACGTGCCGGCCGTTTTCACCTGCACACGCCCCTTGTCGATCAACGCGCCGATTTCGGCGAGCTGTCTGCCGTTCGGCTGCGCGGTGTAGCGCTCGGCGCGCGCGCCGCGATCGGCGGCCTCGGTTTGCGAGGGTTCCGTGAGCGTCGAGATCAGCGCGCCGCCGTTCTTGAGCACCGTCCACGAGCGGCGCTGCGTCTCGCCGCCGATCAGATCGAACACCAGGTCGACGTCGCGCGCGGCGTCCTCGAAACGCTGCGCGCGATAGTCGATCACGTGATCCGCGCCGAGTGCGCGCACGAATTCGACGCCGTCGCCGGAAGCCGTGGCGAACACTTCCGCGCCCTTGACCTTGGCGAACTGCACGGCGAAGTGGCCGACGCCGCCCGAGCCCGCATGAATCAGCACGCGCTCGCCGGCTTCGAGACAGCCGTGATCGAACAGACCTTGCCACGCGGTGAGCGCGGCGAGCGGCACGGCGCCCGCGGTGACGAAATCGATCGTTGACGGACGGCGCGCGAGCGCGCCTCGATCCACCTTGACGAACTGCGCATACGCGCCCTGCCCTTGGCCGACGAAACCATAGACTTCGTCGCCCTCGCGCCAGTCCTTCACATTCGCGCCCGCGCGCGCGACCACGCCGGCGAAATCGCGGCCGAGCGTATAGGGCAGTTTGTCTTCGCGAATCGCCGGGTACTGGCCCTCGCGCGTCTTGATGTCGACCGGATTGACGCTGGCCGCGCGCACGCGCACCAGCACTTCATTCGCGCCCGGCTCGGGCACGTCGATCGCTTCGGCGATGAACACTTCGGGACCGCCGAAGCGGTGAATACGATAGGCACGCATCTGGCTCATGAGTGGCTCCTTGCAAGGCGGGTCGTCGCATGACGCGGTGGTGCGTGTGCGTGTGCGTGTGCGTGTGCGTGTCGCGGCGCTTGCGCGGCCCGTGGTTCATCTCACGGACCGCGCAAACCCCGTTCCTTGCAGCGGGCTTACGGTCTTGCGGTCTCGCGCGAGCGCACGCATCGCACCACGCTATCGCCCCTACTCCTGGCTGCGCTTCGACTGCACGCGCGCGATCTGCTGCTTCGCGGCCTCGTAGATGCGCTCCGGCGTGAAGCCGAATTTCTTCTTCAGATCGGCAAGCGGCGCGGAAGCGCCGAACGTATGCATCACCACCTGCGCGCCGAGCCGCCCGACGTAGCGGTCCCAGCCGAGCGTCGCGGCCTGCTCGACGGCCACGCGCGCGTCGAGGTCGGGCGGCAATACCGAGTCCTGATACGCCGCGTCCTGACGCTCGAAAATATCCCACGACGGCATCGACACCACGCGCGCCGCGATGCCTTCACTCCTGAGCTTCTCGTACACGTCGACGCATAGCGAAAGTTCGCTGCCCGTGGCCAGCAACATCACCTGCGGCTTCTCACCGCGAGGCGCGTCGGCGAGCACATACGCGCCCTTCCTAACCCCCTCGGCGGATGCATAGCGGCCGCGGTCGAGCGTCGGCAACGGCTGGCGCGACACGACGATGCATGACGGCCGCCGCGGATTCGACAGCGCCACGCGCCAGGCTTCGGCTACTTCGTTGGCGTCGCCGGGACGCAGCACGGTCAGCCCCGGCACGCCGCGCAGCGACGCGAGCTGCTCGATCGGCTGATGCGTCGGACCGTCCTCGCCGACGCCGATCGAATCGTGCGTGAACACGTAGATCGACGGCACTTCCATGATCGCCGAGAGGCGGATCGGCGGCTTCATGTAGTCGCTGAAAATCAGGAAGGTCGAACCGAACGGCCGCAGATTCGACAACGCGAGACCGTTCACCACCGCGCCCATCGCATGTTCGCGAATGCCGAAGTGCAGATTGCGCCCGCCATAGTTGTCATGCTCGAAACTGCCTGCGCCCTCGAACTTCAGATTGGTCTTGGTCGACGGCGCGAGGTCGGCCGCGCCGCCGATCATCCACGGCACGCGCGCGGCAATCGCGTTCAGCACCTTGCCCGACGATTCGCGCGACGCGACGCCCTTAGCGTCGGCGTCGAAGGTGGGAATGCCGCTGTCCCAGCCTTCGGGCAACTCGTGCGCCTGCATCTGCGCGAATTCGCGCGACAGCTCGGGATACTGTTTGCCATACGCGTCGTATCGCGCCTGCCATTGCTCGCGCGCCGCCTTGCCGCGCGCGCCGATGCCTTGCGCGAAACGTTCGTGCACGCCATCCGGCACGTAGAAGAATTTGTCCTCGGGCCAGCCGTAGAACTTCTTGGCGAGCGCCACTTCGTCCACGCCGAGCGCCTCGCCGTGCGCGGCCGCGGTGTCCTGCTTGTTGGGCGCGCCCCAGCCGATGATGCTGTTGACCACGATCAGCGTCGGCCTGTCCGTGACGCTTTTCGCCTCCACCAGCGCGGCTTCGAACGCGGCGGCGTCGTTCGCGTCGTTCACATGCAGCGTGTGCCACTGGTAGCCGCGAAACCGGCTCTCCACGTCGTCGCTGTAGGCGAGATCGGTGTGGCCTTCGATGGTCACGCGATTGCTGTCGTAGATCCAGATCAGGTTCGACAGCTTCAGATGACCGGCCAGCGACGCGGCTTCGTGCGAGATGCCTTCCATCATGTCGCCGTCGCCGCACAGTGCATAGACGCGGTAATCGAACAGCGGCGCATCGGGCTTGTTGAAACGGTTCTCGTACCAGCGCCCCGCCATCGCCATGCCGACGCTGTTGCCGAGCCCCTGGCCGAGCGGTCCCGTCGTGGTTTCGACGCCGGTGGTCATCCGGTATTCGGGGTGGCCGGGCGTCCTGCTGTCGATCTGGCGAAAGCGCTCGATGTCGTCGAGCGAGACGGCGGGCGAGCCGGTCGGCTTGCCGTGCTCGTCCACGGCCTTGACGTTGGCCAGATGCAGCAGCGAATACAGCAGCATCGACGCATGCCCCACCGACAGCACGAAGCGGTCGCGGTTCGGCCACAGCGGCTCGTCCGGGTCATAACGCAAATGGTGCTGCCACAGATGATAGGCAACCGGGGCGAGCGCCATCGGCGTGCCGGGGTGGCCGGAATTGGCCTTTTGCACGGCGTCCATCGATAGCGTGCGGATCGTGTTGATGCACAACTGATCGAGGGCGGGATCGTTTTGCATGAGGACACTCCTTGTTCGGCGATTGAGAACCTGGCCGGCATGCGCGGCGTCGGTGCGTTCGGCGCGGCGTGTTCGTGGAAGCACGCGCGAGGCGCCGCGGCCGGCTTACGGGTGTGATGCGCGGTGTAGATGCGGGTGTGATGCGCCGATGATGCGCCGATACGCCGAAATGCGCAGCGTGCGTGACATGCGGCACCGCGTTCGTTCGATGATCGGCGCCGGGTCTTTCAGACGGCTCGCGGCCTGGGGCGGTCGCTGCGATCCGCGTTCGGCATTGTCTCGGCCTGCGCGATGTCCCGCGCCTTCACTTCTCCCTTCACCTGTCCTTCACTTACGCGCCAGGCGATTTCCGCCCGCATCAAGCCGCGTGCAGCCAGTGTTCGAGCAGCGGGCCATGCTTGCCGTCGACCGGGTCCATCGCGGGGAACGGCAAGGCGTCCATGACCGCCTGTTCGTCGGGTGTGAGCGCTTCGCGGCGAATGTCCCACTGCTGGCCGCGCGGATAGCCGCCCACCACCTTGAACTGGCGCTCGAACGATTGCATGCAATGGCCGGTGCCGGCGGGCAGCAACAGCGCGTCGCCCGCGGCGATCGTCACCAGCCTGCCGCCTGGTCCGCCCACGATGACTTCCGCCGAGCCGTCGGCGACGCCGAGCACCTCGTGCGCCGTCGCGTGGAAATGGTGGTAGTCAAAAATGCGGTCGCGCCATTGCGGCGGCCATTCGTTGCGCTCGAAGAGGATCTCGAAGGCCGCGGCGAGATCGCCGGTGTGCGGCGACAGCGCGTGGCGATAAATCACGACCGGCAGCTTGCGGTTGTTCGGCACCCAGTCGTGCGGTTCCAGCATGAAGGCTTCGTACTCGGTTTTGACCGCGTCGAAGCCGTGCTTCGAATCGTTGAACATGGTTAGCTCCTGTGCGTGCTGATGCGGTGGCGCGCTGGCTCTCGGGGGTCGGCTGGGAGTCCGGGTCGAGTTCGGTCTACGCGTCGAGTTCGGCTACGCGCGATGGCGCTTGCGCGGATCGCAAGCTTACGGACCTCGTGGCGCATTGCGCCATGAGCTTCCGCGCGTTGCGACTTGCGGCCGTGCGTCCTCGTGCGCTTGCGCGATTCGCATCACGCGGGGTGTGCGCGCGCAACCGTTGCCGCGCCGCATAAAGCAGGCCTGACCGCGCGCGAACGCGCGACGCGCGAACACCTGCGAGTTCACGCGCCGCTGGACTGCACGATTGCATTGCCGCGCCAGTGAAATTTGCAAACCGATTTGCAAACCGGGCTGCAAACCGGTCACATCAACCGGCGCGGTCCGCGCGTCACTGCGCCCTCAGCCGCCGCCGATGCCTTGCAGCACTTTCCCCGTGCCGCCGCATACGGTGCATTGCTCCCCTTCCACCTTGCCGGTGCCGTGACAGGCGCGGCAGATGTCCTCGCCCACGCCGGGCGCGTCAGGCGGTGCTTCGTCGCCGGGATTGAGCGGCTCGTTGTCCTGTTGCATCAGTTTCTCCATGTGGTGTTTGCCTGCATGCGACGGCGCGCCGCGCCGGCGTGTCAGCTCTTGCGGTGCGACGCGTGTCCGCCGCCGCCCGGCGGTTCCGCATGCTCGCCGGTGCCAAGCGGCACCTCCGCGGTTTGCTTCGGACGCTCGCTCGAACGCCGCGGATTGGTCTGCTTCGCCACGTCCGTTTGCTCGACCGGCTCGATGCCTAGCGGACTCGGCTCGACGTACTGCGTGCCGCTCGGCTTCGCGCGCGGCTTCGCATCGGATGCCGCGCCGGGTGCATTGCGGCTCTGGCCGGATTTGCTGTCGTGCGTATCGTGCATATCGTGCGTATCGCGCATCTCGCCCTCCTCGAATCGGCTCCATTGGCAGTGCAGCAACATCCGGTCCCTCTCCGCGATGCGTGCCGTGCAGCGTTAACGCGGCGACCTGGCACGGCTGTTGCGGCATAAAACGAGGGAGGTCCGTAGTCGTTTTTTGTAAAAAGGAGATCCTCATGAGCATCATGACGATTCGCGTGTCCGATAACGAGGTGCAAGTCGAACGAACGGTGTACACGTTCACGCAGAAGAGCGACGCCG
Source organism: Paraburkholderia sp. DD10 (assembly GCF_049177125.1). Lineage (NCBI taxonomy): Bacteria > Pseudomonadati > Pseudomonadota > Betaproteobacteria > Burkholderiales > Burkholderiaceae > Paraburkholderia > Paraburkholderia sp. DD10. Next base: position 1,749,809 of record NZ_CP185392.1, read on the forward strand.
ACGCGTTCCAGCGCTGCCTCGCCGATACTTCGATCGACAACTGCTATAAGAGCCATCCGCCTGTGTCGGTGCGGCCCACGCCGCCGGGCGAGCGTCCTGACGATCCCGGCCGCGACAGCACCATCTCGCCGTCGCTCGGCGGGATGCCTTGAATGCCGGTTTGAACGGCGGCCAGCGGGGCCGCGCTTCGACGCGGCGCGCAACGTATCACTTCTCAGGAGCCGCGCGATCCGCGGCCACGATCTCGCGACCGTAGTCGATCGCGGCGCGGCGCGCCTCGTCGGCGGTCGCATACGGGCCGATCTCCGGCGCGCCGTCGAACGGAAACAGCACCTTCCGGTCCGCTTTCCTGACGACCTTTAGTCCGCCCACGTAGCGGCCGTCGCCGGTTCCGTGATAGCTCGCGTAGATCTCGAAATCGTCGTCGGCAACGTCGGCCTTATGTCGCGCCATGTGTGATTTCCCTTATCCCTGCACCTTCGGCGCGTCACGTTATCGTGGGCGGCGCGGTTCGTGCGAACGGTTCGGACGAATAGGCGAGCCGCACCGCGTATGGGGTTTCCAGCAACACGTGTTCCACGCGATGCGAGCCGATGCCTTAGCGAGCCGATGCCTTATCTAGCGTGGCGATCGCGCTATAGCCGCTATGGCACGAGGGTTGCGAGACAGAGTGCGGACATCGAATCCGCCTGGCTCGTGTTGCCGGTTCGAGTCCGGTCCCCGGCACCGGACGTCAACGCGAGCCCGACCGCACGTCACGGAGGTAGACCATGAAGTTGCCCAGCACGCGCTCGATGCGGAGGCTGCGATTGCATGTACCGACGCCGCCGGAAATCGATCCCGAAACGCCGCCGCCGCCGAACATCGATCCCGATCCGCCGCCCACGCCCGAGGATGATCCCTCGCACGATCCGCCCGAAGGCGATCCACCCGTCAAGCCGCCGCCCATGCGCGCGAGCCCGGCCGGAGCCGGCCGATTGCGGCGCGCTCGCAACTTGCGAAGCCGCACTTCATGCGGGCTCGCCGATCGGCAATAGAAAAGGCGCGCCGGATCGAACCGGCGCGCCTTTCAAATGCCGCACACATCGTGAATCGATATCGACCGATTCACGCTCGCTTCAACTTCAACTTCAATCTCAACGCAGCTTCGCGACGTCCTTCTCGCTCACTCGCGTCGTCGACGGATTACCGAACTGCGTCGTCACGTAGTTGGTGAGCGCGGCGATCTGCGCATCGTTCAACTGCGTCGCGAAGGCCGGCATGCCGACATCGCTGTCCGCGGTCTTGCGCTGCACGCCGTGCAAAATCACCTGCACGAGATTGACCGGGTTGGATGCGCCCACCGTCGAGTTATGCAATAGCGGCGGATAGTAGCCGTCCGGTGTGCCCTTGCCGTGCGCCTGGTGGCAGGTCGCGCAATTGCCGAGGTACAGGCGCGCCGGGTCGAGCGTACCGTCGCTCGACGCGACACCGCGCAAACGCGCGACGTCCGTCGACGGTTTGCCCCACGCGCTGCGCGAGCGCGTGCCGCCGTCGCTCACCGCCGGCACCGTGCGCACGTAGGTTGCGATCGCGTCGATGTCGGCGCCGGTCATCTTCGAGAAGCTGTGCTCCACAGCTTCGCCCATCGGCCCGGCGGCCTGCGCGAGACCCGGCACGCTGCCGGTTTGCAGATACTGCACGAGCTGCGCATGAGTCCACGCGCCGATGCCGCTGTCAGCCGAGGAAGTGATGTTGTAGCCGTCCCATCCCGCCAGCACCGAACCGCCGAGGAAGCCGCCGCCGGTCTCGTCGAGCGCCTTCTCCTGCATGCCGAAGCCGCGCGGCGTGTGACAGGTGCTGCAATGCGCGAGACCTTGCACGAGATACGCGCCGCGATTCCATTCGGCGCTCCGGTTCGGCCTGGCTTCGTAGGGGCCGCTCTTCAGGAACAGCCAGTTCCATACCGTCAGCGGCCAGCGCATGTTGAGCGGCCACGGAATGTCGCTCGCGCGCGTGGCCGCGTTCAACGGCGCGACGCCGTAGCGGAAGTACGCGTAGAGCGCCTTCACGTCGTCGTCGCTGACCTTTGCGTAGGACACGTAGGGCATGGCCGGATACAGATTGTGGCCGTCCTTCGAGACGCCACGGCGCAGCGCGCGGTCGAAATCAGCGAGCGTCCATGTGCCGATGCCCGTTTGCGGATCGGGCGTGATGTTGCTCGAATAGACCGTGCCGAGCATCGGCACCTTGAGCGGCAGGCCGCCGGCGAACGGCTTGCCCTTCGCCGTGCTGTGGCAGGCCATGCAATCGCCGGCCGTCGCGAGGTACTCGCCGCGCTTGATCAGCGCCGTGTCGTTGCTGTTTACCGCGTTGGCCGACGTATCGGCATGCGCGAATGCGGGCAGAGCCAGAGCGCCGGCCAGCAGCCAGAAAAAGGTTTTTTTCAGCACGTTCAAACTTCCTTCTTCAACTGGTCGGCCATGCGAAGCGCCAGGGCGGCAATGGTCAGCGTCACGTTGACGGTGCCCACCGTCGGCATCGTCGCGCTGCTGGAGATGAACAGGTTCGGGTGGTCGAAGGTGCGGCAATGCTTGTCGACCACCGAATCGCGCGGATCACTGCCCATGATCGTCGCGCCCGTGATGTGGTTGTTCGGCGCGAAATCGTCCTGGTACTCGATGTCCGTGCCGCCCAACACCTTCGCCGCGTTGGCGTAGACCTCCTTCGTATGCGCCGCGCCGCGCTTCACGTAATCGTCGATGCGATAGGTGATCTCCGGGCGCGGGATGCCGATCGCATCCGTCTCGGTCCTGCTCGGCACGATGCGGTTTTCCGGCGCGGGCAGGATTTCGTGGAAGCAGTCGAATTCGACGAAACGCGCCGAGCGGTCGCGAATCCGGGCGTCGAGTTCGGCCGGCTTGATCAGCTTGCCTTGCTTGAAAATGTTGCGCGTTTCCTGATCGACGCGCGACAGGTTCGACAGGTGGATTTTCTTGGCGGCTTCGGTGGCGCGAAACGCGCCGTCGCGAAAGCCGATCAGTGAGGTCATTTCCTGCGGGCCGCGGCCCGGCCACAGCTTTTCGTCCGCGTAGAACGTGACGCCGGTGCCGGGGTGGTCCATCAGATTACGGCCCACCATGTCGGAACTGTTGCCCACGCCGTTCGGAAAATCGTGGCTGGTGGACATCAGCATGATCTTCGGCGTCTCGATGCCGTTCGCGGCGAGCACGAAATACTTGCCCTCCACGCGATGCTCGTTGCCTTGCGGGTCCTTGTACAACGCCGCGGCGATGCGCTTGTCCGCGCCGACTTCGAGCTTGTACACCACCGCGTTGTCGATCAGCCTCGCGCCGGCCTGCTCGGCCTTTTCCACATGCACGATGCCGTTGTACATCGCGCCGATCGGGCAGATCGGCATGCAGTTGTTGTTGCCGCAGCAGGTCGGGCGGCCGTCGTACGGACGGCTGTTGCGCGCGACCGGCTCGGTCACGACGTGATACCGCGAGTCGAATGCGTTGAGCTTGCTCTTGATGGTCTGCTCGTTGTACGAGAGCGGCAGCGGCGCCATCGGATACGGCTGGCTGCGCGGCGAGCCGAGTTCCTCGTCTGTCGGGCCCCATACGCCGAGTTCCTCTTCGGCGCGCTGGTAGTACGGCTCCAGTTCCTCGTATTGCATCGGCCAGTCGCGGCCCACGCCGTACACGGTCTTCATCCTGAAGTCGTTCGGCATGAAGCGCCATGCGGACGCGGCCCAGTGCCACGTCGTGCCGCCCACCGCGCGAATGTACTGCGAGTTGAATTTGTGCTCGCCCTTGAGGATCAGGTAGTCGTTGGGCGGACCGTACTCGGGATGCGGCGCCCATTGGCTCGACGGATACGGCGCCATGAAATCCATCTTGTCGGTCTGATTGCGAAAGCGCTCGACGATTTCCCAGCGCGGCATGCGCGGCCCGGCTTCGAGCAGGATCACGGACTTGCCCGCGAGCGCCATTTGATGCGCGACGATCGCGCCCGCCACGCCGGAGCCCACGACGACGACATCGGCCTGGCTGGTTTGTTGTGCTTTATCGGCCATGCTCAAGCTTGCCTTTCGATCGGTTTAGCCGCCCAGAAACCGGGCTTGTTGGGGCAGTAGGAACGGATGATCAGCGTGTCGGAGACCACCTCGAACATCAGCGCCTGCTCGTAGGTGATCACGACGTTGTCGACCGTGCCGAGATACCACGCTTCCATGATCTTCAGCGCGAGCGCTTGCTGGGCCGCGTCGGCGGAGTTCGAGGCCAGCGCGCCCGCCAGCTTCGGCAATTGCCGCGCGAGATCCGGCGTGGACTTTTGCAACGCGGCGAGAAGGCGCGTGCCGACCTCGCGATCGAGACCGGACTTCGCGCTCAGCGCTTGCGACAGGGTCATGAAGGCGTCGAGGGGGGCGGCGGACGAATCGTCGGCGAGCGCCTTGAGTGTGAGGGAGCCGGTGAGGCCCGCCGCCGTGATGGCCAGCGCGCCCTGGAGCCAGCGACGGCGCGTCATCGCCGACGGCTCACCGCGCGCGGCGTCGGCCCCGAGGGAAGCGTCCGGGTGGGACGCTCCGTGAGAGTCGTGTGGAGTCAATTGTTGGTTATCCCTTGTGAGGCGTTTTTGTGAGGCGTTTTCAATGTGTTTTTCGAAGCGTGTTTTTCAATGCGTTTTTTCAATGCTGATAGCGGGCAATGCGGTGTTGCCCGGCTTACCGCGGAGGTCGCGGCTGACGCCGCGAGAAGCGCTTCAGAACTGATGCAGCATCCCGACATACGCGCCGGTTTGCGATTCGCCAACGAGCGGGCTGGTATTGTTCGCCGCGTCGCGCGGCGACGCCTCGAGCGAAAAATTCGCGTTGCCGCTGTTGCGCACATAGCCCACCGTGCCGTACAGGAAGGTGCGCTTCGACAGGTTGTAGGTGGTGCCGAGCACGTACATCATCGCGTGGCCGGAGGGGTCGTGCGCGGCATCGCCGCCGCCGTCGCCGACCTTCACGTAGTAGCCGCCCGCCGTCACCGCCCAGCGCGGCTGGACGTTGTAGGTCGCGCCGAGCCAGTAGTGATCGGCGCTGTCGGCCACGCCCGCCGGCGAGTCGGGCGCCGAGTAATGCGTATAGGCGCCCTGAATCTTCACCGCGTCGACATGCACGTTCGCGCCCACGAAATATTCGCGCGAGCTCTGAAAGATGTTGCTGAAGCGGCCATTGCTGTCGCGCAGTTCGTCGTAGATGCCGCGCACGTCGAAGAGCGGCGAGTGATACGTCAGCATGATGCCGTCCGAGCGGCCGAACTCGCCGCTGGCGCCGCTGTTGAACGCGCCCGGCTGATTGCCGAACGCGTATTGCGCCTGCACGTCGAAGCCCCGGAACACCGGGCTGTGATACTCGACGTTATTGCTGGTTTGCTGCCAGTTGCGCCCGCGCACGAGCGAGGCCGATGAAAACGCCTGCTGCACGAACGGGTCGAATTCCCATACGCCGTCGCTGTCGATGAAGAGGTTGCGCCCGGCCTGCAACGTGCCCCACTGCTTGCTGCTCAGGCCCGCGAAGGCGCGCCGCGACCATAGCCGCCCGCCGCTGGTGGTGCCGTTCATGACCTGCAAGCCCGTTTCCAGATTGAAGATCGCGTTCAATCCGCCGCCGAGATCTTCCGTGCCTTTGAGACCCAGCATACTGGTGCCCCAATCGCCGCCTTCCGCGCTCCATCGGCTCGCACTGCCGCCCGAACCATTATTGATGTGATTCAGATATTCGACGCCGCCGTCGAGACGGCCATATAAGCTCACGCTCGTTTGACCGTGAGCGAGCGATGCGGCCAGCGGACTCGCCAACGCGACGGCAGTGATTAATTTCGTTGGTAGTCTCATCATCCTGAGTGAGTTTTCTGTCGCAATGTAGGGGCGATGCGGGCGGCGGCGTGAATAAAAACTACTCGACGCGCCATGCTGCGATTTCAATGCTGCGAGGGCTGCAGAACATCTGCCGGATTGGCGTTTCGGCGCTTCGCGCGGGCGGTTCAACGGCATGCGCATTGACTTGCCGCGCACACCGGACGAAGCCGGTTCCACGCGTGATTCGCACCGGCTCGCGATGACGATGTTGTAAAACTACACAGTTGGTCGCGGAACTATAGGTGATACACGCCGGACGGACTAGCCCTTTTACGCAATAAACTTTTGCGGACGGCGTACTCGACTTTCACGGCGGCAATGAAATTGGCGCCGCGACCTCGATGCGAAACGAAAGCTGCGCCGGCTAAGATAGCCGCTCATTCGGCCCGAGCCGAATCCGGATTCTCCATTGCTTATCAAACCTTTAACTTCGCCATGAACGCGCCCGAACTGACCGAAGACGAAAACCTTGGCCTTTATCAACGCGCGACCGAAAACGGCCCGGAATGGTGGCGCGTGAGCGTGGCCGACCGGCCGGAAAACTATCGGCTGGAGCATGGCGTGGGCGACGGTCACGGCGCCGGAGCGGTCGACATGGATCTGGTGGTCGACGCCGAAAACCTGCGCGCGAAGCTGAAGAAGTGGCGCCGCGAAGGCTTCGCGATCGACACCGCCGACGCCGCGAGCGAAGACAGCGCGGCGGAACGGGCCGCCTTCATGCCGGCCTTGCGGCGCGCGGCGGCGCTGGCCCTGGCGGAGAAACGTCGCGAGACGCAAGGCACGGACAGCACGCGCGACACCGTGCGTATCGGCCATATCGACGTGCCGTGCGGCATCGCCAACCCGCTCGTGCCGCGCCTCAATCCGGCCTATCTGTTCTCCGAGCGCTTTAACGACATCGTCGAGGACATCGTCGAAAACCGGCGCGTGATGCTGATCGGTCACACGGGCGCCGGCAAGACCAGCCTGATCGAACAGGTCGCGGCGCGCTCGCGTCACGGCGTGTTGCGCTCGAACATGAACGGACAGACCACGGTCGGCGATTTCGTCGGCTTCTGGACGGTCAAGGGCGGCGAGACGCTGTGGGTCGACGGCGTGCTGCCCACGGCGATGCGCGAAGGGCTGTGGCTGATCGTCGACGAAATCGATTTTGCCGAACCGTCGATTCTCGCCGCGCTCACCGCCGTGCTCGAACCGCACGGCCGGCTCGTGCTGAAGGAGAAAGGCAACGAGATCGTCGCGCCGCATCCGGCGTTTCGTCTCTTTGCCACCGCGAACGCGGTGGGCGCGATGAGCCAGTTCCGTCATCTGTATCAAGGCGCGAATCTGATGAACGAGGCGTTTCTCGATCGCTGGCGCGTGTACCAGCTCGACTATCTGACGCCCGCCGAGGAAGCCGACGTGCTGATGCGCACGCTCGCCCCGCACATGACCCGCCCGCTCGCCACCACCCTCGCCGCGATTGCCGCCGACTGCCGCGCGGCATTTGCCCGCGAGGATCTGTCGAGCGCGTTCTCCACGCGCCGCCTGCTCGACTGGGCCGAACTGATGCTGCGCACCGGCGACCCAGAGCGCGCGGCCGGCCCGGCGATCTACGCGAAGATCAGCCCCGAGGACGCCGCGTTGATTCGCGGCATCGTCCGTCATCACATCGCGCCGGCCGCGTGACGGTGAGCCGAATGAACGCGGCGCGCACGAGCGCGAAGCACGCGGCGCGCGACACGCGAGGCTTCGCGTTCGAATCGACGCTCGGCAAGGTGGCGCGCGTGCTCACCGGGCAATACGGCGTGACGGTCGCGTTCAGTCCCGATGGCCCGCGCGTCGAACCGGGCCGCATCGTGATTCCCGATTACGAGTTGAACGGCGGCGTCGAGCGCGACGTGCTGATCGGTTATCTGGACTTGCTGGTGGCGCGCGCCAAGCATGCTTCGCTCGCGCAACTCGACGCCTTGCCGGCCGGCGTCGCGGCCACGCTTGCGCAAGTGATCGACGACCGCCGCGTGTGCGCGCAATTGCTCGACGAATATCCGGGCGCGCGCTGGTTCATCGGCAAGTTGCGCGTGCATGCCGCCGAACGGGCGCGGCAACGCTGGCCGAAGCTGCACTGGCGCGACCGGCTCGTGTGGCTGGTGGAGCGTGCGCTGTGGGACGAACAGCCGAGCCCGACCGAAGCGAGCCATTCGTTGATCGCGGCGCTGCATGCGTCGCAAGATTTGCTGGACGAAGCGCGCGCGAGCGGTTCGACCGCGCGGAGCATCGCGACAGCGCAGGCGTTGGTGGCGCGCGTACGGGCTTTGTCGGCGGGCGACGTGAACAGCATGGCGTTCACCGCCGATCCGCTCGAAGACATCGAGACGGAAACCGTTGCCGCCTCGTCCGCGCCGTTCAACGACGACGACACCCTGCTCCCCGATCAGGGCAACACGGCCTCGCCGCCGTCCGATCAAAGCGGCGGCGCGCAGGCGGACAACGCGGTGGGCATGGGCCAATCGCCGGCCGATACGCAACAGCCCTCGGCCCGCACGGAAGGCGAAGCTGCCGCCGTCCCGCACGCCGCGCGCGCACGCCTGTCGATTCCGCTCGCCACCGAATTCGACGACATCGCCGACCTCACCGGCCAGGGCGACAGCACGGCGTGGCGCGAGCTGCGCGCGCAGGCTCGCGCGGACACCGCGCCGCTGAAGAAAAAACTCGAACGCGCGCTGAGCGCCGACGAGCGAACCCGTTGGCGGCGCGAACAGGAGCGCGGCGAGATCGACCGCACGTCGCTCGCCAGGCTCGCGACCTCGCCGGGTTATCGCACGCCGTTTCGCACGCAGCGCGCGGCCAAGGGACGCGACGTCGCCGTGAGCTTGCTGATCGACCGCAGCGGCTCGATGGCCGGACGCAAGATCGAACTCGCGCGGCTGTGCGCGGCGGCGCTGTGCGATGCGCTCACGCAGTTGTCGTTCGATTGCGAGGTGCTCGGCTACTGCTCGCTCGAATCCGCGCCGATGAAGCAGCTATACGAGCGGCAGCGTGCGGCCGGCGCGGATTTGCGGCGCTATAACCGCTTCGTCGAACGGCTCGATCTGAAGGTCTACAAGCGCTTTGGCGCGGCCGATCTGAGCGGCATCGCGCGGATCGATTGCGGCCACGAGAATCCCGACGGCGAGGCGCTCGCCTGGGCGGCGACGCGCCTCGCCGATCATCCGGCCGAACGGCGCATCCTGATGGTATTTTCCGACGGCTATCCCTCGACCGGCGACGGCGACACGCAGGTGTTGCGCAGCGATCTGCGCGAACGCGTCGCGGCCATCGGCAAGCGCGGCATCGAACTGGTCGGCATCGGCGTGCTGACCGATGCGGTCGAGGACTTCTATCCGCACAACGTGGTGGTAAGCCGCCTCGCGGAATTGCCGTCGACGGTGTTCTCCGTGTTGAGTGCGATGCTGCTGAAGCGCTAGCGCTGCGCGTCAACCGTCAGAACGCGTTCAACGGAATCTTCAGATAGCGCACGCCGTTGGCTTCGGGCTCCGGCAGCGCGCCCGCGCGAATGTTGATCTGGATGGCCGGCAGAATCAGCGTCGGCATGCCGAGCGTGCGATCACGGGCGGTGCGCATCGCAACGAATTCCTCGACCGTCACGCCGTCGTGCAAATGAATATTGTCGCGGCGCTGCTCGGCGACGGTGGTCTGCCATTGCGGCCCGCGCGAGTCCGGCGGGTAGTCGTGGCACATGCACAGCCGCGTCTGTGGCGGCAGCGCCAGCAAAGTCCGCACCGATTCATACAGGATGCGCGCATCGCCGCCCGGAAAATCGCAGCGCGCCGAGCCGCCGTCCGGCATGAACAGCGTGTCGCCCACGAACACCGTATCGCCGATCCGATACGCCATGTCCGCCGGCGTATGACCGGGCACATGCAGCGCCTGCGCGCTCAGTTGGCCGATGCCGAAGGTCTCGCCGGGCGCGAACAGATGATCGAACTGGCGGCCGTCGGCGTGCATCTCGTCGCCGAAATTGAAAATGCGCTTGAATGCCGCCTGCACGATGCGGATGCTTTCGCCGATCGCGATCTTGCCGCCCAGCGTCTCCTTCAGATAAGGCGCGGCTGAAACATGATCGGCATGCGCATGGGTTTCCAGCAGCCATTCGACACGCAAGCCATGCTCGCGGACGAAAGCGACGATGCGTTCGGCGCCCGCCGTCGACGTGCGGCCGGATTTCGGATCGTAGTCGAGCACCGGGTCGATCACCGCGCACGCCGAGCCTTCGCCCGCGTAGACGACGTAACTGAAAGTGCCCGTGGTGGCGTCGTAGAAGGCTTCTATCCGGGGTGTCATCGTCCGCTCCTTTTTTGTTTGCCGCCGCGCGCGGGCTATTTGACCGGCTGCATGGTCGCGATCGGGATCAGGAATTCGGAGAAGCCCGTCAGCATGATCTGAACGCCGATGCACAGCAGCAGAAACGAAGATACACGCATGGCGACCTTGGTTCCCTCCGCTCCGAGATAGCGGGCGAAAACCACCGCCTTGCTGTAGACCAGATAGACCGTGGCGGCCACCACCAGCGAGATCACCACGGAAGCGATGCCCGAGAGCACGAACTCCGAGAGCTTGTGCGTGCGGTTGGCCGTCAGCGCGATGGCGGTGGCGATCGAGCCCGGTCCTGTGGTGAGCGGAATGGTGAACGGGAAGAACGCCTTCGACATCGCATTGTCCGCGTCCACGCGCTTCACGCCCGGCTTGTCCGCGGGTTGCGTGTCGGGCGCATTGAGCATCTGCCAGCCGCCCACCGCGACCGCGAGGCCGCCGCCGATGCGCAGCGCCTCCATTGAAATGCCGAAGAAATGCAGGATCGGCGTGCCGATGAAAAACGCCACCAGCAGCACGCACAGCACGTTGATGGCGATTTTCCTCGCGAGCGCGGTGCGCTCCTCGGTGGTCAGCGAGGCGGTGCGGTCAAGGAAAACGAAAGCAATGCCGATCGGGTTGATGATGCTGATCAACCCGGTAAAGCCAAACAGAATGTCCGCGATCAGACTTTCGACCATATGCGACCCGTGGCGGGCGGCGGCTCGGGCGGCTCGACTGTCCGCGCATGAAAAGGCGCCGCGCTAGGTTGAACGAACCGGAGCCGCGCGGGCGGTCCGGATGATGCTTGCGTTGCGTGGCGAGCATCATAGCGCGGCCGAAAGGTGTGCCGGCAACTTTCAGAAAGCCTACACGCATTTTTGATCGACTTTACGCAACCAAAGCATCAGGCATACAGTCGCTGCGAAGCCGCACTTTCAACGAGACGTACTGACCGGTTCGAGGAGTTGCCCCCTATGTTGCTTCGTGTACTCGCCGCCTTGCCGTTCATCGGCATTCTGCTCGGCGTTCCGTTTGTCAACCGTGTCGAGCCGCTGATGCTCGGCATGCCCTTCGTGCTCGCATGGATCGTCATGTGGGTGGTGCTGAGCTCGCTCATCATGGCGATCGTCTATCGCCTCGACGCGTCCAATCGCCACATCGCCGCCGACGGCGAGGAGGTTCGCTCATGAGCGCCCTCGTCATCATCGCGGCCATCACGGTGTTCGCGCTTTACCTCGGCATGCGCGCGCGGCGCGGCCACGACATGAGCCTCGAACAATGGACCGTCGGCGGCCGCAGCTTCGGCACCGCGTTCGTGTTCCTGCTGATGGCGGGTGAGATCTACACGACCTTCACCTTCCTCGGCGGCAGCGGCTTTGCTTATGGCAAGGGCGCGCCCGTCTACTACATTCTGGCCTACGGCACGCTGGCCTACATCCTCTCTTACTGGATGCTGCCGCCGATCTGGCGTTATGCGAAGAACCACCGGCTCGTCTCGCAGCCGCATTTCTTCTCGCGCAAATATGAAAGCCCGGCGCTCGGCACGCTCGTCGCGCTGGTGGGCGTCGCCGCGCTGATCCCCTACCTCGTGCTGCAACTCAAGGGGCTCGGCATCATCGTCGCGACGGCTTCCTACGGCGTGATTTCATCGACCGCGGCCGTGTGGATCGGCGCCGCGGTGGTGACGTCCTACGTGATCGTCTCGGGCGTGCGCGGCTCCGCGTGGAATTCGGTGGTGAAGGATCTGCTGATTCTGGCGATCGTGCTGTTCCTCGGCATCTATCTGCCGCTGCACTATTACGGCGGCCTCGGCGAGATGTTCCATGCGATCGACGCCGCGCGTCCGGGCTTTCTCACGTTCCCCGCCAAGGGTTCGAGCGTGACCTGGTTCCAGTCCACCGTGCTGCTCACGGCGCTGGGCTTTTTCATGTGGCCGCACACGTTCGGTTCGATCTTCACCGCGAGGGACGAGCGCATTTTCCGCCGCAACGCGATCGTGCTGCCGCTGTACCAGTTGATTCTGCTGTTCGTGTTCTTCGTCGGCTTCGCGGCGACGCTGAAGGTGCCGGGGCTCAAGGGCGGCGACATCGACCTCTCGCTGTTCCGCCTGTCGTTGCAGACCTTCGACCCGTGGTTCGTCGGCGTGATCGGCGCGGCGGGCGTGCTGACCGCGCTGGTGCCGGGCTCGATGATCCTGACGGCGGCCTCCACGCTGCTGGCGAACGACGTGTATCGCGGCATGGTGAACCGCAATGCGTCGGATGCGGCGGTCGCCAAGCTGGCGCGCTTTCTGGTGCCGGTGGTGGCGCTCGTCGCGGTGGGCTTCACGCTGCATGGCGGCGAGACGATCGTCGCATTGCTGCTAATGGGCTATAGCTTCGTGACGCAGTTGTTTCCGGCGGTGATTTGCAGCCTGCGGCCGAATCATCGCGCCACGAAGGAAGGCGCGTTCTGCGGGATTCTCGCCGGCGTCGCGGTGGTGGCGGTGACGACCAGCATGCATTTGAGCGTGGGCCAACTGATGCCGTTTTTGCCCGATGCGCTGAAGGACGTCAATATTGGTTTTCTGGCGCTGGCGGTCAACGTGATCGTTTTTGCCGCGGTGAGCGCGGCGACGCAAACGCGGCAGGCTGAACGGACGCAGGCGTCGGCGAATTGAGGATGAAGGGCGGTGGCGGGTGAAGGGGCCCAGCGCGCGTTGTCGCGTCGGCGCCGATCACAACGTCGCCGCCCTACGCCCCTGATCCACGAACGCATACCCGTTCTTGCCGCTGCGCTTGACCTGGTACATCGCCTCGTCGGCCGCGCCGATCAGGCGACGGTAGTCGTCGACGAGATCGGGGAAGCTGGCAATGCCGATGCTCGCGCGAACCAGGCCGATTCCCATCTGCTCGTCCGTGCGAACCACGCACGCGATGAGCCGCCCGGCAATCTCGACGAGTTCCGCATCCGTCGAGAATCCCCGCACCAGCACGGCGAATTCGTCGCCGCCGATCCGGGCGACGACGTCGGCCTTGCGCACCGAGCCGCGAAAACACTTCGACACCGCGACCAGAAATTCATCGCCGACGCGATGACCGAGTGAATCGTTGACCTGCTTGAATCCGTCCAGATCGACATACAGCACGGCGATCTTGTGAGTCGCCGACTCGGCCTGCCGCCGCATCGCGGCTGCTTCGAGGGCGGCGAACAGCTTGCGCCGGTTCGGCAGACCGGTCATCGGATCGTGTAGCGCGGCGTGCTCGAATTCCTGCGACTGTCCCGCCAACTGGCGCGTCCGTTTCGCATACATGCCGAGCGCCGTGATCAACATGCAGAACAGCAGCGCGGCCAGAGCGATCACCGTGTACGCCACATGCGTGATCCGCACCCGCACGTCGGCGCTGTCGATGTCGCGTTGCGCGTGCCAATAGGCCGAGGCGTTGCGCAGCAGCGCATCCGTGTCGCGAAGATTCGCGTCCGGCGACAGCGCGGCGGGCGCGGCGGGCGCGGCGGGCGCAATACGCGGCGCCGCGGACGGGCTCGCGTTCACCAGCGCGGCGAGCGACGTGAGACGGCGAGCCAGTTCGGCGCGCGCGTTTCGCCGCCCCTCCGCCCTCGCCTCGCTATCGACCGGCACATGCTCCCATACGTCCGCGAGATGGCGCGCGCTGTCCGCGCGTTCGATCTCTTCGAGAACCAGGCTCGCATATTCCTGTTTGATCTGATCCGAAAAGACCATCCTGATCTGCAAGGCAAGGTACAGCAGGCCGATCAGCAGGCACAGCACCGACGCGACAGCCATCGTCGCGGGACCCGGCCCCAGGCGCAGCGTCGGGACGCGCACCGCGGCGCGCCGGGGACGATGCCGCTCAGGGATGGGAATAGATGTCTTGCTGGCTTGCGCGGCCATGTTGCCGGTAGCTCGTGCGTTTAAAGAAAAGGCTCATCCGTGTGAACACATTGCCTTTCGGTTTTGCGTTGACGGGCGTTGCCCGCCGCTCCTGCTGAGCGGCTCGCGCGTCCTTGACCGGCCGCGCCGCCGCGAACGGCTGCACGATGGGATCGGAGCCGCTGCTCGCGCGCCGGCTCGATCGGACCGACGTTGCAGCCGGCGCGGAGGTAGCGTTGGATGCGCCGGCTTGAGCGATCGTGGTTGCGGGGCGCCGCATGACACGGCCTGACCAGACTGCCTGTTTGCGGCCTTCTTCGCCCTCCGAGGTGAGTGTCGCGACGGAGGATGCAGGCGTTGCGGGCGGTTTTGGTGCGGGCGGGTTCATGGCCGGCTTGCTGTCCGGGGTTGCCGCGCCGGGTGTTGCGGGCCCCGTTACCGCCGTATCCATGACCGCCGCGCCCATCGGGGCCGTGAGCGGCACATTCACGGGCGCCGCCGCGACGGGCGCGGACGGCATGCCCGGCCCCGCCATCGTCATCGACATCGGCGGTCCCAGCGATGACGCCGACTTCGCGAGCACCGCTGCGCTCGCCGCCGACGCCGGCACGCCGAGCGCGCGCCGCGCACCCGCCATGGCTTCGGCATAGGCCTGCTGATCGTGATTGAACCAGACGCCGTACGCGACCGTCCCCACCACGCCGAAGGCGAGCGCGCTTGCGGCGGCTACGCATAGCGCGAGACGTCCGAAGCGTGGCGGCGGCGCCGGATCCTGTTCGGGCTCGTCAGTGTCGAAGCCGGCATCCCGGCCGGCCCTCCTGGACCTCGGCAACTCGGTATCGTCGAACATCGCAATACTCTCCGGAACCCTTCCGTCCGACGGTTCGTCGGACCTGGTTCAACATTCTTCCGACGGTTTTGCCAATTCGCTCATCGGGGTAACGACAACACGACAACGCCGCGCTTCACATGCCGGCTCTGCGAGTCGGCTTCGCGCTGCAAGGTTGTAAAAGATTCAACGTCACGTGTAGATGCGGACGGTACGGCGCGACCTCGATGGCCGCTCGTGCAGGTGATATCGCGGGCAGACGAATAGGCGCATGCTCGCGGCCTTCTGGCATGCAACAAACACGCCTATGAGAAGCGCGGTCGGCGGCGTTGCATCGGGGAATGAAGGGTATAAACGATGAATTGGCCGCGCGCTCAGACCGCTCAGGCCCACGAGAAACGGCCACGCTGGGGCGGTTTGCGATGACTTCCGCCTCGCTGGATCGTGGCGGCCCGCACCTGGATTTCGGCTGCTATTGGCTACTTTTGCGAAGGTGCGAAAGGTAGCCGCGAAACGGCAAAACGCGTGGCTCCTGAAACGTAAAGGCGGTGGCCCGCATCGCATGACGATGCGGACCACGGCCCTGCTTTTCAGCGCGGCTCGATAACGCCGGCCGCTTATTTCGCCTGCTGCGCTTGCTGCTTCGACCTGAGCTTGCCCTGGAAGCGGATCTGCGGACGCAGCGATTGCGTCGTCGGCGGGGTCATGAGCATCTGACGCGCGAGCGGCGTAGCAGTCGGGTTCAACGAACCGATGCTGGTTTCACGCGACGGATCGGCGAGACCGTTCTTCACCAGCAGCTCCGCTTCGAGTTGCAGATTGGTCAGCAGAACCGGATCCTTCAACGCGTTGCCCTGCGCGAGCAACTGACTCCACGCGGTGTTGCCGTAATTCGTCACGTAGTAGTCGAGACCGCTCGGATCGGCGAGCACCGCGGAACAACCGTTCAGGCGCACCTGCGTTTGCATGTCTTTCATCGCAACCGTCTTGCGCGACGTGAGCCCGTCGCCGTAGGCGAGCGTCAACGGAATGGTCCACTGCGTGCCGGGGTACGGGTTCTGGTTCGGAAACGGCGACTGCTTGAGCGTGACCACGGTCTGATTCGAGACCAGATCGCACTGCGTGTCGAGCGAGATCAACGGCACGCCCGTTTGCCGCACGAAGCTGTCGCCGATCGCCACCATCGGCTCGCCGCTTGCCCTGGTCAGTTCATCCCACAGGCGCCTTGGCGTGACATTGCCGAGCGCATAGTCGGCCAGATACGATTGCAGCCCCTTGCGCATCACTTCCTCGCCGAGATAGTTCTCCAGCATCTTCAGCACGTGGCCGCCCTTGTCGTAGGTGAAGGCGCTCGCGCTCAGCACGAAGTCGTTCGAGGCCCAGCCGTTGAAGTTCGGCTGCACCGGGAACGCGGTGGATTTCAGATCGGCATTGATCACCGCGTACTTGTTCTTCACGTCGTCGACCCAACTGAAGCGGTCCGGGAAGAAACGCACCTTGGTCTTGTTCTCGAAGAAGGTGGCGAACGACTCGTTCAGCCACACATCGTCCCACCAGTCGAGCGTGACCAGATCGCCGAACCACTGGTGCGCCGCTTCGTGCGTGAGCACCGTCACGCCGTAATCGGACATCTCGGTGCCCGGCGCCGGCAGAATGTCGTCGGCGAATTCCAGAATCGCGCCCCAGTTCTCCATCCCGCCGAAGTTCAGGTCTTTCTGCTCCTTGAACGCGTCGTTCGCCGCGATCGTGTCGAACTTGGTGAGCGGCAACGCAATGCCCGTGTAGCGATAGTAGTAATCGAGCGCCTGCTTGGTCTGCTGCATCGCCGGCTTGGCCCAGTCACGCATGCCGGGCGGCGTGAAGATACGCAGATGCAGACCCTTGCCGTCCGGCAGCGGGCTCGTGAAATCGTCCTCGAGAATATCGAACTGGCCGCCGCCGAAGAAGAGCAGATACGAAGGCATCGGCGGCGTCTTTTCGAACGACACCAGCTTGTAGCCGCTGTCCACGTTCACCGCCGGTTTCTCCGCCGCGTTCGAGACGACGTTCCAGTTTTGCGGGACTTCCGCGCTCACCTCATAGGTGGGCCGGAAAGCCGGCTCGTCCCAGCCGGGGAACCATTGGCGCGCGAGATTCGATTCGCCTTGCGTGAGAATCGCGCCGCTCGTGGTGCCGTCCGTCGCCTTCAGATCGACGCGGAACACGCCTTCGGCCGCCGAGCATCCCGGATACGGATCGTCGCCGCAACTGCCGCCGGTCTTGGCGACCGGATCGTCATAGCTCTTGAAGTTGATGATGCCGCTCCACTCCATGTGCAGCGAGTAATTGCCGGCCGCGATCTGGCCGCTGACGGGCCGAAGCTGATAGAAGTCGCCGTCGTCCTGCGGCGTGGCGATCAACGGGATGTTGCCCGGCTGAAGCGTGATCGTGCCGTTGGTGAACTTGACGCGGTGCCCGGCGATGGTGATCGCGTTGACGGCCTTCAGCACCTTGATCTGCACGTCGGCGCGGCCGTCGAATGACGACAGCGCCGGGTTCGGCCGGAACCACAGCTTGTAGTTGACGGGCATGACCGTGTCGGGCAGTTCGACCGGCGGCACCGTCTTGTCGATCGACGGATTCGCGGCGATCGGCGCGGTGGGCGGCGCCAGCGCCGCGTCGGAAGCGGCCGTCGGCGTCTGCGCGGATTTGCTCGTCAGCGTGGAGGCGCCGTCTCCCGCGCCGCATCCCGCCAGAACCATTATTCCGGCTAGCGCCAGGCACTGTATCTGCAATCGGAAATTTATACTCATGATTAATCCTCGACTGACAATATCGGCATAAAGAAAGTGCGATGAATGCTTCAACTGGTTTTCTCTGTTTTTCAGAGAAAAAGGTCTCCCGCACCAACACCGAATTGCTGGCGAGAATATATGGACGTGTTACACCCTCAGCACTCGCGGCTGATTTTTAAATAACGGCGTTTAATCATTACAATGCTTTCAACGAAACGGATTGGAACTGTTTCAGCTTCCATGCGATCGTCTGACTGATGGGCAAAGCGGCGGCTTGCCTGCGTCTCCGGGCAGGGGTAAATTTTTTTAATCAGTTTTGACGACAGTGCGTAGCCTAGTTTGGCAAACGTTCCCGTGTCAACTTCCTTTCACAATCTTTCCTGAAGTTTCACACGGTGTATGCCGTTCGAATGGAATCCCAGTAAATGATCCGAGTTAATACTCTAGAAATCCCACGATTCCCGATTGCCTACGGAAAACCTAGCTTTCCATTTCCCGGAATGTGCTATGGATTGACGCGCGAATAAATGCAAAGCGAATGGGAGGGGTTTTGCGTTGAAAACGCCTTGAGCATCTGCGCGCCTCACGAAAACACGGCGGCTGGTTCAGAAGCGAATCGCCCACGCCGTGTTCAACCGCCCACCGCCGCCACGATCCGCGCGCACATCGCCTTATCGGGCAGCGGACCCGAGCCGGCCCGAACGTTGTCGGCCATGTATTGCGGACGCCCGGTGCCGGGAATCACCACCGTCACCGCCGCTTGCGCGAGTACGAACTTGAGGAGCAGTTGCGCCCAGCTCGTGCAGTCGATCTCCGCGGCCCACGCCGGCAGCGGCGTTTTGCCGACGCGCGCGAGCAGGCCGCCGCCGCCGAAAGGCTGGTTGATCACCACCGCGATACCCAGCTCCGCCGCGAGCGGCAAGATGCGCGCCTCGGCGGCGCGGTCATCCGCTGCATAGTTGATCTGCACGAAGTCGGGCTTTTCGCTGCGCATCACGGCCGCGACTTCGCCGAATGCACTCGACGTGTAGTGCGTGACGCCGATATAGCGAATCCGGCCGCGCGCTTTCCAGTCGCGCAGCGTGGCGAGTTGCGTGCGCCAGTCGAGCAGATTGTGGACCTGCATCAGATCGATGCGCGGTTGTTGAAAACGGCGCAGCGATTCCTCCATCTGCGCGATGCCGGCCTCGCGTCCCTGAGTCCAGACCTTGGTCGCGACGAAGGCTTTGCGGTGCGCGTCGAGTTGCGTCAGCAGCGCGCCGGCAACAGCTTCCGACGAGCCGTACATCGGCGACGAGTCGATCGCCGAGCCGCCTGCCTCGAAGAGAATTCGCAGCACGTCGGCAAGTTGCGCGCGAGCGCCGGGATCATCGCCGACATCGAACGTGCGCCACGTGCCGCAGCCGATGACCGGCAAACGTTCGCCAGTCGACGGAATCACACGCTGTGCGATACGCGAGGGCGTGGCGGTTTGCGGTTGTGGTTGCGGTTGTGGTTGGGCCTGCGTTTGCGCCGAGGTCAAACGCGGCAGAGCGATCGAGACCGGCAAGCCGATGGCGGCGCTTGTTACCGTGCGCAGAAAGGAGCGTCTGCCGGCGCGCCGCACGGCGTCGTTCGATGAAAGTGCCATGACGTGCCCTCGATAAGCAACGAACAAGCTTCGAGTCTGCACGATACGGCAATCGGGCGCGGCGTGTGGCGTGAGGAGACCACCGCGCCTGGACACGACGCCCCGCTATCTGATGAAATGCCCACAAATCGCCACGGCACTAAAGCGCATATACAAAGACGACTGCGAAGACTGCGCCGCGCCCGCCGCGAATCGATCCGCCGCCAACGCGGACCCGCCCGCCGCGCCGAGCGCGGCAACCACAATCGCCATACCGCGCAGCCGCCCGGCGCGGCCGACGAGCGTGCCCGACACGCTTCGCCAACTCGCCAGCAAGGTCATGCCGAGCGCCACGATCGCGCAACACATGGCCGTTCCTTCAACCGTTCGCGACGGACAGCGCCGGCCGCGCCGGAAACGGATCGCGCCAGGCGTCGAGCGCGTTCAACCGATCGTGCCAGCGCCGCACATGCTCGAACTCTTCGAGCGGCATCGCCGCGCTTTTCGCGTAAGGCAAGGTCGCGCCGACCGAAAAGTCCGCGACGCTCAGTTCATCGCCAAGCAGCCATGTGCGATCCTTGAGATGCCGATCGAGCACGCCCGCGTGCTTGCGAAACCAGCCCTGCGCTTCAGCGACTTTCGACGCATCCGGCTCGCCGAGTCCGATCCGCGGCTTGATCAGATGCTCGAAATAAAGCGTGCCGCCATGCCGGTAAAAATGCTGGCTGTTCCAGCTGAACCAGCGCACCGCATCGGCCTGCCGCGCGCCGCGCGGCCAGAGATCCGATTCCGCGCGCTGCGCGAAATGGCAGATGATCGCGTCGGCTTCCCAAAGGCTTTTATCGCCGTCGACGAGACACGGCACCTTGCCGTTCGGATTGATCGCCAGATAAGCGGGCTCATTCTGCTCGCCCTTTGCCAGATCGACGAAAACGTATTCGATGGGCAAGCCCAGGTACTTCGCCACGGCGCACGCTTTTCTGGGGGCCAGGGTTTCAGAATAGTAGAGCTTCATGTTCGACCTCGATATGGGTTGAATTCGGTCCGATGCGCTTTATTCGCCTGTGTCGTTCAGTTCGGCGATCAGTGCCTCGAGCTTGTCGAAGGAGCCGTTCCAGCCGACCTGATGCGCGTCGCGCGCGGCCGCGTCGAAGAATTGCGAGTGCGTGAAATTGAGTTCGGTGCCTTCTTCGATCGGACGCAATCGGATCGTCACGAGAGACTGGCGCTCCGGCATCGTCACCCACTGCCAGGTAAAGACGAGCTTGCTGTCCGGTTCGACTTCCTGGTATTCGCCGCGGCAGTCGTGCGTTTCGCCGTCGAGCGTCTGGAACACCACGCGAAAGCGCCCGCCCACGCGCGGATCGGCTTCGGCGCTCAGCACCGGCCCGGCGTCGGGCCCCCACCAGCGCGCCATCAGTTCGGGGCGGGTCCACGCTGCGTAGACTCTCGCCGGCGGCGCCTTGATGCGCCGGATGATGGTCAGGCTGGGCTTTTCCTTGATCATTCCTCTTCCCCCTCCACAAAGTCGGTAAGTCGATCGAGACTGGCGGACCAGAAGCGCTCATAGCGTCGTAGCCACGCCATCGCCTCCTCCATCGGGCCGGCGACGAGGTCCACCGAAACGGTCCGGCCTTTCTTGGTACGCGCCACGAGACCCGCTTCGCTCAGCACGTCGAGGTGCTTCATGACAGCGGGAAGCTTGAGCGGCAGCGGACGCGCGATCTCCGTGATCGACAGGCCGGGCTCCCGCTCCAGACGCGCGAGGATAGCCCGCCGCGTGGGGTCCACGAGAGCGGAAAACGTACGATCCAACTGACTGACCGGATACTTCGCCATGTGGTGAACTATAGAGATTGATCGTGAAGTGTCAAGCTTTTTTGCAGGGCCGCCTCGTCATGCGGAGGACGCGAGCGCATCCAACCGGTTGACGTGTCCTTGCGCCCCGAGACCGGCACGCGCCGCCGTGTCGCCGTTCTAGAATGTCGCCTCGTTGCCGCGCTCGCGCCAACCGGTCACATCACAAGGACAACACGTATGGACATGCTTCAGGCGATGACGGTGTTCAAGCGCGTCGTGGACGCGTCGAGCTTTTCCAGGGCGGCCGATTCGCTGGAAATGCCGCGCGCGTCGGTGTCGACTGTCGTGCAGAACCTCGAAGGCCATCTCGGCGTGCGGCTCCTGAATCGCACGACGCGCAGCGTTCAGGTCACCGGCGACGGCGCGCTCTACTACGAATATTGCGCGCGCATTCTGGCCGAGGTCTCCGACGCCGAGTCGGCGTTATCGAACAAACGCCAGAGCCCGCGCGGCACGATTCGCGTCGACACCTCCGCGACATTCGCCACCAACGTGCTGATTCCCGTGCTGCGCGATTTCAACGCGCGCTATCCCGACATCGCGGTGAAGCTGGGTATCGCCGATCGCAACGTGGATCTCGTGCAGGAAGGCGTGGATTGCGTGATCCGCATCGGCGTGCTCGACGATTCGAGCCTCGTCGCGCGCACGATCGGCAGCGTGCGCATGACCACCTGCGCGGCGCCCGCCTATCTCGAACAGATGGGCGAGCCGGCCACGCCCGACGATCTCGAGCGGCATCGCGCGGTGAATTATTTTTCGGCGCGCACGGGGCGTGTCTACCCCTTCGAATTCGAAGTCGACGGCGCGCTCGTGCGAAAACCAATGGAAGGGATTCTGGCGGTCAACGACGGCCAGGTTTACATCACGTCCGCGCTCGAAGCCTTGGGAATGATCCAGGTGCCGCGCTTCATGGTGGCGAAAGCGATCGATGCGGGCGCGTTGCGTGAAATTCTGCGCGGCTTCCCGAGCCCGCCGATTCCGCTTTCGATCCTTTACCCGCACCGCCGCCTGAGCATGTGCGTCAGAGTATTCAGCGAGTGGGTGCATGAACTCGCGCAGCAGAATCCCGACCTGAACGGCTAGCGGTTTGCGCGGCAGGCAACCGCAAACACAAACACAAACACAATCGCAAACGCAAACGCAATCGCCTGCGCACCCGCGCAAACCGCCAACGACTACGCGCCGTTGCCGCCCACCGTCTTGATGCTCTTCCATTGCCCTTGCTGAACCTGGAACAGCGTATAAGGCGGCTTGATCAGATCGCCATACGGATCGAAGGTGATATTGCCGGTCACACCCGTGACCGTGACCTTCGACAGGCTCTCGACAATCTTCGCGCGATCGAGCGAGTCGGCGCCGTGGATCGCCTTGATCATCGCGAGCGCGGCGTCGTAGGCGAACGGCGCGTAGAGCTCGACATCCTGATTGAAGCGCGCCTTGTAGCGCTTGCCGAACGCCTGCGCGGCGGGCAGCTTGTCGAGCGCCGGACCCGGCTCGAGATCCTGGGTGCCGTCGCCGGCCGCGCCGGATATCTGCAGGAACGCATTGCTCTTCAGCGCGCCCGCGCCGAACAGTTGCGCGTTGATGCCGAGCGAGCGCATCTGCTTGACCAGCATCGCGCCCTGCTCGTCCAGGCCGCCGAAGAAGATCATGTCGACGTTCTTGCTCTTCAACGTGGTCAGAATGGCGCGGAAATCGACCGCCTTGTCGTTGGTGAACTCGCGATCGACCACGTTGCCGTTCGCTTCCTTGACGCCTTTTTCAAACGCATCCGCGAGACCTTGCCCGAATGCGGTGCGGTCGTCGATGATGCCGATGCGTTTCGCCTTCATCTGCTCCACCACGAAATGCCCCGCGACGACTCCGCCGATGCCGTCATGGCCCATCGTGCGGAAGACGTTTTTGAAGCCCTGCTTGGTGAGTTGCGGATTGGTCGAGCCCGGCGTGATCATCGCCACGTTCGCCTGGTGATAGACCGTCGAAGCCGGAATGCTGCAACCCGAGTTGTAGTGGCCGATCACCCCCACCACGCCTTCGTCGACCAGCTTCTGCGCGACCTGAATCGCCACGCGCGGGTCGGCCTGATCGTCCTGCACGTCGAGCACGAACTTGACCGGCTTGCCGCCGACGGTCGGATGCTTCGCGTTCTCTTCATCGAGCGCCAGTTGCGCGCCATATTGCAAGTCCTTGCCGACTCGGGCCACCGGACCGGTCAACGGCCCGACGAAACCGATCTTGACGACTTCGGGGTCGGCGGCCCACGACAACGGCATGTACGTGGCGAGTGCACAGACAGTGGCACTCAACAGCCAATAGCGGCGATTCATGATGCGCTCCTTGCGAGATGTGACGTCGCGCGTGTAGTAGGTTGACCGATTCGATGCGCGACGCGTCGAAACCGTCCTGCGATGCCTGTGGTGAAACGTGAAAACTTCGTGCGGCTGTCCCCTGCAAAATCAAAAACGCGTGGCCGCGTAGGGCGCGAGATCGAGCGGCGGCGCCCGCCGCGCGATCAGATCCGCGACGATGCGCCCGCTCACGCCCGCCAGCGTCAGGCCGAGATGCTGATGGCCGAAGGCGTAGATCACGCGTTCGCTCGCGCGCGATCGCGCGAGCACCGGCACGCCGTCGGGCAGCGTCGGGCGAAAGCCGAGCCAGTTGCTGTCAGGCGTAGCCAGCGCGGGTAGCGCGCGCTTCGCTGAAAACGTCAGCAAGTCGAGCAGCGAGCGGTTGCGCGTGTCGCCGAAACCGGCGAGTTCGACGGTGCCCGCGACGCGCAAGCCGTCGCTCATCGGCGTCATGTAGAAGCCGCGTTCGGCCCAGCCGACCGGCCGCGACACCAGTTGCTGCGCGCCGGGAAAACGGACGTGATAGCCGCGCTCGGTGTCGAGCGGAACCGGGTAGCCGCATTGGCCGGCGAACTGCGCGGAGCGCGCGCCGGTTGCCACCACCACGTAATCGAAACGACGCGCGATGCCGCCGACGCTGAGGCTCGCGCCTTCGCCCGAAGGCTGCACGCGCTCGACCGCCGCGCGCTCCAGCGTCAAGCCTTGCGCGGCGAGTCGATCATGAAGCGTCTGCAAGAAGCCTTGCGGGTCGGAGAAATGCCAGCTATTCGTGAACAGCACGCCGCGCTCGAAGATCGGTGCGAGCGACGGTTCCAGCGCACGGATATCGTCGCCCTCGAGCAGATCGAAGGTGACGCCCAGCTTCTGGCGCAGATCGAGCGCGGCACGCGCGGCATCGAATGAAGCCGCGCTCGAATACAGATACAGGCACTCGCGCGGACGAACGAAGCTCGCCAGTTCCGGGTTCGCGAGCAGCGGCGCATAGCCGTCATACGCGTGATCGAGCAGCGCGGCGAGTGCGGCGGCGCTGGCCTCGTAGCGGCGCGGCAGCGAACTCATCATGAAGCGCACCAGCCACGGCGCGAGATGCGGTAGATAACCCCAACGCAATCTGAACGGACTCTGGTTCGATAGCAGAAAACGCGGCAAGTCACGGAACACCGACGGATTGTTGACCGGAATGCACGCATACGGCGCGAACGTCCCGGCGTTGCCGAACGACGCGCCCTGCCCCACGCCGGCCGGATCGAACAGCGTGACGCGGTGGCCGTCGCGCATCAACGCGGCCGCGCTCGCCAGGCCGATGAACCCCGCACCGATGATGGCGACGTTCGGCATCACGCGCGTCTTTCGGGTACGGCGGCGCAACGGCCGAGGGCGGGCGGCGCACCGCGTTTCGACACGCATCCGCGTGGTGTGGACTGAGGAAAGCGCATCCAGCAAGCTCCGGCTAATAAGTTTCGAATGCTGTCCGGTAGCGGCTCATTTCCCACGCCACCGAACAAAGCCATGAGCACAGAATCACACAATATTTTTTTGTGTGCAATTAAAACGCGCATTGTGTGGCATCGGCGTTTTCCCTGGATGGTCTGCGCCGCAAACGGACAGCCCGTGCCCGAGCCGTGCGAAGCCGCCTTGCCTACGCGCTTTTAGCGTTTGCAGTCCCGCTGTCTGGTATAGAATCGGCAAAACTCCGCACAATCGCGGACAAAGCAGTTTTTGTATGGAGACATCGGTTCTTATGGCTTCTGGCAAAGGCACGGCGCGTCGGACTAACGGGTCGAGCGCGCAGGCGAAGCGCTCCACCTACGTCGAGGTGTCCAGTTCGATCGAGAACGAGATCCGCAGCGGCGTCTATCCGCCGGGCAGCCGGCTGCCGCCGCAGCGGCAACTGGCGACGGAACTCGGCATCAACGTGTCGACGGTTTCGCGCGCGTACAAGGAATTGCAGTTGCGCGGACTGGTGATCGGCAGCAAGCGGCGCGGCTCGCTCGTGACCGGCGGCGCGATGCCGAGCGTCGAGCCCGCGCAGCCGGCGAGCAACACGGCGATCGATCTGACCGTCAACCGCCCCGCCACGAGCGAATTTCTGAACTGCCTCGCGCGTACGCTCGCGGACCTGCCGCGCGATCCGCGCTATCCGCAATTGCAGGAGTATCAGCCGCCGCAAGGGCCGTCATGGGCGCGCGCCGCGGGCGCGCAGTGGATGGCCGCGCCGGGCTTCGCGCCGGCGCCCGAACATGTGGTCGTGACGAGCGGCGCGCAACACGGTTTGTATGCGGTGCTCAACAGCCTGATCGGCACGGACGGCGTGATCCTCGCCGACCAGCTCACCTACTACGGCCTGAAAGCGCTCGCGCCGGTGTTTCAGTTCGAGATCGTCGGCATTCCCAGCGACCGCGAAGGCTTGCTCACCGACGAAGTGGAGCGCGCCTGCCGGCGCATGCCGGTGAAGGCGATCTTCACCGTGCCGAATCTGCAGAACCCCACCGTGACGACGATGAGCCTCGAACGCCGCATGGCCCTCGCCGACATCGCGCGCCGCCACGGCGTGGCGATCATCGAGGACGACGTCTATGGACCGCTGGTGTCGCAACGTCTGCCGACCATCGCGAGCCTGTGTCCCGAACTGACGTTCCACCTTGCGGCCACTTCGAAGATCCTCGCGCCCGGCCTGCGGCTCGGCTATCTGCTGAGTCCCCCGGACAGCGCCGCGCTGTGCGCGGAAGCCGTGCGCACCACCGCATGGATGCCCGCGCCGATGTCCATGTTGATCGCGTCGATCTGGATCGAGGACGGCACCGCGCGCCGCATCATGGACGCGCAACTCGCCGAGATTCGCGCGCGCCAGGACCTCGCGCGCGAACTGTTGCCGCAGGAGATGCTGCAGACCGATCCCGCCTGCATGTTCGTGTGGCTCAAGTTGCCGCCGCCGTGGCGCGCCGACGATTTCGCGGCGAACGCGAAGGCGCGCGGCGTGGTGGTGATGCCGTCGTCGGCGTTCGCCGTGGACCGCTCGGAGATCGAGCACGGCGTGCGTATCAATCTCGCCTGCGCGACGAGCCGCGATCAACTGGTGAGCGCGTTGCGGCTCTTGACGGGCACGCTCAAGGATCGTCCGCGCGCATTGTTCGGAACGATCTGAAGCAAAAGATTTCCGCGCCGCTGGGGGAATAAAGCGGCAAGGCCACACGTTTGAATAGCCTCGACGATCCATCGGTCGTGACGGAGGTGTGGTCATGAAATCTGTGCTTAAGGTACTGGGCGCCGTCATGGGCGCCGCGGCGTTGACGAGTCTCGTTGCATGCGGGGGAAGTTCCGGCTCGCTCAACGCGCAATCGTTCACGTCCACCGTGCTGGTGTCGGACGGCGCGGTCGCGGCGCCGCATACCGATGCCAATCTGAAGAACGCGTGGGGCATCGCGTTCAATCCAAAAGGTTTCGTGTGGGTGGCGGATAACGCAACCTCGCTCGCGACGCTCTATGACGGCAACGGCGTGCCGCAATCGCTGGTCGTCAGCATTCCGGCCGGCGCGAGCGGTTCGGCGAATCCGACCGGCATCGTGTTCAATGGCACGACGGATTTCATGGTCACGCAGGGCGGCAAATCGGGCGTCGCCGCATTCATCTTTTCCGGCGAAGGCGGCACCATCACCGCATGGGCGCCGGCGGTCGCGCCCACTGCGGCA
Organism: Paraburkholderia sp. DD10; assembly: GCF_049177125.1. Taxonomy (NCBI): domain Bacteria; kingdom Pseudomonadati; phylum Pseudomonadota; class Betaproteobacteria; order Burkholderiales; family Burkholderiaceae; genus Paraburkholderia; species Paraburkholderia sp. DD10. The sequence continues at coordinate 1,777,010 of NZ_CP185392.1, forward strand.
ATCACCGTGTTCGACGACGGCAACGGCGGCGCGGTCTACAAGGGGTTGGCGCTCGCCAGCAACGGCACCGCCAATCTGCTCTACGCCACCGACTTTCACAACAACAAGATCGACGTGTTCGACAAGAACTTCGCGAAAGTCGCGATGCCCGGCAAGTTTCAGGACGCTTTGCTGCCGACGGGTTTCGCGCCGTTCGGCATTCAGGCCATCGGCGCGAAGCTCTTCGTGACCTACGCCAAACAGGACGCGGATGCGCATGACGATGTTCACGGCGCGGGTCTGGGATTCGTCGACATCTTCGATACGTCCGGCAATCTGTTGCAGCGCTTCGCCTCGGCGGGTGCGCTGAACGCGCCGTGGGGCGTCGCGCAAGCGCCGGCGAATTTCGGCCGCTTGAGCGGCGACGTGCTGATCGGCAACTTCGGCGACGGCACGATCAATGCGTTCGATCCCATCACCGGCCAGTCGCTTGGCGCCGTCAAGCTGTCGAATGGAAACGCGTTCGTGCAGGACGGCCTGTGGGGTATCGCGTTCGGCAACGGGCTCAATAATCAGCCGGTCAACACGCTGTTTTTTGCCGCCGGGCCCAATGACGAAGCCAACGGAGTCTATGGACGCATCGATGTGAAGATGTGACGGGCGTCAGCGCATCTAGCTCTTCACGCCGCGCACCGCATAAGCCGACAGCGTGGCGAGGCGCTCGGCGCTGAGCATCCTGACGACCCGCTTCGCCGCGTGACGCATGCGGCCGCGCAGATGCGCGTGACGCATGCGCCGCCAGAAACGGGTCGGCGCGAACTCGACAAAGCGCGCCTCCTTTTCCAGCAGATATTTGCCGCCCGGCAAATGGATGAACGAACAGCAGCAGAACCAGCGAAAGTCCCGATAGTTGTTGCCGGGCCAATGACGCCCGACCGCCTGATAGGCGCCGACCTCGACCACCGTTTGCCCTTCGTCGACGAGCGTATTGAGCGCGGCGGAAATGAATGCCTCATCGCCGTGATGTCTCAGGCGTTCGCTTTCGTCCAGGTAACGCGCGTAACTGGCGCGCGCACGCGGCACCAGCCGACGCAACGATGCGGGCGTCGCGAGCATGAATTCGCCGCCGTACCAGCGCGGATTCGCGAGCCGCCCGTCCGCGACGATTTCCAGATCCGCCACCACGCGTTCGCTGCCGTATGCGGGAAAAACCTGGTCCGAAATATCGTAGACGCCGAGGCCCGCTTCGGCGCATCGCTCGATCAGCGTGTGATCGAGCGGCAGCCACGCGACCATGTCGGCGTCGAGCAACAGCATCATGGTGTCCGCGGGCAGCGCATCGGAGAGTTGATCCATTAGATCGAGCTTGAAATGCGCCGCGTAGAACGGCGTGTTCTTCGGCAACTCGATCGTCGCGGTGAGCTTCGTCACCGCCGGGCGCTTTTCCGGCGGCAGGCTTTCCAGCCGCTTTTCGACCAGTGCCGGCGCGTTCGTCATGATCGTCAGCGTCGGCATGCCCACGCGCCGCAAGCTGTTGTTCAGGCAGATCGCCTGGCTCACATACGAGAGCGGATCGCGATTCGTCGAGTTGGGACCCGGCTTCGCGTCGACATCCACATAAACAAGCGTGCACGGAAAGAGATTCACATTGCTCCTCACCACGCGTGAGAGACGGTACGCATTGTTAGCGCTGCCGTTACTGCTCGCAGGTCGGTTCACATGCGCTTTCGCCAGGCGAGCCCCAAGCCGCGTGACGCGCGCCTTCATGGCGTCATGCACGAACCCGATCGCGATAGCAGGTCTGCGCTATCGTTTCACGTCCTTGCGGCGCGTTTCCGCCAAAACTCAGCGGGACGCAACGCGGCGGCCGACAATGCGTGCTTGCCGATTGTCGTGCGCAATAATTGCGGAGTCGCGATTGCGTGTGAGAGAACAAGTTACCTTGTCGGTTGCCTCGATCGACGCGTGAGCATTTCCGTTGGCGTTCATGAGGTTTTCGAGCGGCTTTCAAGCGGTCTTTCGCCGGAACGGCCTGAAGAACCGGCGAATCTCCGCCGCGAGCAGATCGGGCTTTTCCATTGCGGCGAAGTGTCCGCCGCTCGGCATGTCCGTCCATTGCACGACGTCGAAGGTCCGTTCAAGCCAACTGCGAGGCGGACGGCTGAGTTCCTTCGGAAAACGCGCATAACCGACCGGCGGCACGACGCGCGGCCCGTCGGCGAAACGCATCGGCTGAAGGCGGTTTTCCCAATACAGTTGCATCGACGAACCGATGCTCTGCGTGTACCAGTAGAGCGAGATGTTGGTGAGCAGTTCGTCCTTCGAAAACACCCGCTCGACGTCGCCGCCGCAATCGCTCCAGGCGCGAAACTTTTCCCCGATCCACGCCGCGAGTCCCATCGGCGAATCGATGAGCGACGCGGCCAGCGTCTGCGGCTTCGTGGCGTGCATGTGCGAATAGCCGCCTTCGAGCGCGGCCCATTCGTTTCTCTCGCGCAAGAAATTTTCTTCCGCCGACGTGAGCGGCGTTTGAGCCGCGCCGATCGCGGGCTCGTAGGAACTCGGCAAGAAGTTCAGGTGAATGCCGTCGACCGCCGTCTCATGCCGCGCGGCAAGCGCGACCGACACGCCCGCGCCGAGATCGCCGCCCTGCGCGCCGAAGCGCTCGTACCCGAGGCCGCGCATCAACGACACCCACAGGTCCGCGATCTGGAACGCGGACATGCCAGGCTGCGCCGGCGCCGGCGAGAACGCGAAGCCCGGCAGCGACGGAACCACCACATCGAAGGCATCGCCGGCGTCGCCGCCGAACGCGGCGGGATCGCACAACTGGTCGACGAGTGCGTGGAACTCGAAGAACGAACCCGGCCAGCCATGCGTCACCACTAACGGATAGGGCGCTGCGCCCGCGCCGCGCCGATGGACGAAGTGAACGCGTTGACCGTCGACGTCGGCGAGAAACTGCGGTTGCCGGTTCAAGCCGCGCTCGGCCTCGCGCCAATCGAAACGCTCGGCCCAGTAGCCGGCGAGCTCGCGCAGCCATGCCGGATCGGCGCCCTGCTGCCACGCGGGCGCGGGCGTGACCGGCGACCAGCGCGTCGCGCGGATGCGCTGGCGGAGATCGTCGATGTCAGGCTCGGGTATGGCGATCTGAAACGGTGCGATATGCATGGCGATTTCCTCGGCACAAGGGAATGGGGTGACACGCACGCGGCATGCGCTAACGATGAAAACCGGCAAGTGGACAAAGCCCGGCCTCGAACACGCGAAGCAACTTCGCATCGTACACAATCAGCGCTTTCGCGTTTGGCGTGCCGCGGACCATCCTGTTTGCGGCGCTCGACAGGACCCGTGGCGCATAGTTTGAAGCCCCCTTCAATCTGTGCGATGCTAGCGACGGCCCAGCAATCGTATGAAATAAGAGTGGGTGTGAGGCAGACCAATCCTGTTGTCCATTCCCAGGAGGAGACATGATTGTGTCATCGCAATGGCGCGCCATCCGCGCCGCTCGCACGGCTTTCCAGCCTTCGCCCCTTCCCTCTGCGCCGCGTTCCGGAATGCAAAGCCTGCGGCGAGCAAGCGCCGCTTCCAGCTTCGTCTTTCTGCTCGGTCTCGCCGGCGTCTGCCATGCCGACACCCAGGTCGGCAGCACGCTTCCGCCCGCGCCCAGCACGCTCTACGGCGACCTGTTCGTGGCCGTGCAAACCGCGCAGATCTATCCGGACCAGAAGACCTTCGTCGACGCGACGCCGAACGCCGACCCCGCCACGATCGTGCAACTGTACGAACAGCAAAAGAGCAATCCCGCCTTTTCGCTGGCGAATTTCGTCAACCAGTACTTCACGCCGCCGAGCGAGCCGGTCATCACGCCGCCCGCGAATCAAACGCTGCGCGAACACATCAACTGGTTGTGGCCCGCGCTCACGCGCACCACCACGAGCGCGCCGCCGAACAGCTCGCTGATTCCCTTGCCGAAGCCCTATGTGGTGCCCGGCGGCCGGTTCCGCGAAGGCTACTACTGGGACACCTATTTCACGATGCTCGGGTTACAGGAATCCGGCCACGAGGATCTCGTCGACAACATGCTCGACAACTTCGCCTACGAGATCGATACCTTCGGCCACATTCCGAACGGCAATCGCACCTACTATCTGGACCGCTCGCAGCCGCCGTTTTTCTCGCACATGGTGGCGCTCGCGGCGAAGGTGGAAGGCAACACCGTCTATCAGAAGTACTTGCCCGCGCTGCGCAAGGAATACGCGTACTGGATGCAGGGGGAGACCACGACGCAACCCGGTCAGGCCACCCGCAACGTCGTCGTGATGCCTGATCGCACGGTGCTCAACCGCTACTGGGACGAACTGGATACGCCGCGTGACGAGTCGTATCTCGAAGACATCAAGACCGCGCAACAGGCCAGCGGCCGCAGCCCGAACGAGGTGTACCGCGAGTTGCGCGCGACCGCCGAAAGCGGCTGGGATTTCAGCTCGCGCTGGTTCGGCGACAACATGACGCTCGCGACGGTGCGCACCACGTCGATCATTCCCGTCGATCTGAACAGCCTGATGTTCCACCTCGAGATCACCATCGCCAAAGGCTGCGGTGCGACGCGCGATTTCCGCTGCGTCGGCGAGTTCGCGCAACGCGCGGCAAAACGCGCGCTCGGCATCAACAAGTACCTGTGGAATGCCAACGGCTACTACGGCGACTACGACTGGCAGCTCGCCAGGCCGCGCGACAACAAGACCGCGGCGATGGTGTTTCCGTTGTTCGTCGGCGCGGCCTGGCCGGAGCGCGCGCAAAAGACCGCGCGGCAGGTGCAGTCCACGTTGCTGCAAGCGGGCGGCCTCGTCACGACGACCTATAACACCACGCAGCAGTGGGATGCGCCGAACGGCTGGGCGCCGCTGCATTGGGTCGCTATCGAAGGCTTGAAACGCTATGGCCAGGATGAGCTTGCCCAGCAGATCGGCACGCGTTTTCTCGCTGACGTGAAGGGCGTTTATGCGTCGGAGAAGAAGCTGGTCGAGAAGTACGTGGTCGAAGGCGCGGGAACCGGCGGCGGAGGCGGCGGCGAATATCCGCTACAGGACGGCTTCGGCTGGACCAACGGCGTGACGCTCAAGCTGCTCGATCTGTACAGTCCGGGCGAATGAAGGCGGGCAACGCCGCCTGCCTGGGTTCGCCAAAACTACTGTATAAAATCACAGTACAATGACGTGCACGAGGCGCCCGTCGCCGTCCGAACGGGCGCTCGTTACCGCAACGTTGAAATCATGGCGTCCCAGCAAGACCTCTTCGCACCCGAGCCCGTCTCTCTCGTTCGTGACGGCGAAGGCGGGATTCGTTACCTGCCCGAGTCGATCGCGGCCGCCGTCGCACAACGGTGGTTCGAGGAGGCGTTCCGCAATATCGGCTGGCTGAGCCAGCAGCGCATGATGTACGAGCGCGAAGTCGCGGTGCCGCGTCTGATTGCCACCTTCTCGCGCGACTGCGCGGATTTGCCCGCGCCGTTGAGCGAAGCGTTCGAAGCCGTTCGCGCACTGGTCGGCGCACCGTTCAACCGCGTCGGCCTCAACCTCTATCGCGACGGCAACGACAGCGTCGCGCCGCACGGCGACAAAACGGAAAAGCTCCTGCCCGCGCAGCCGATTGCGATTTTCTCGCTCGGCGCGAGCCGTCGCATGTCGATCCGGCCGAAGGCACGCGGCGGCCGCACAGTGCACGTGGAACTGGAGCCCGGCAGTTGCATCGTGATGAGCTATGCATCGCAATTCACGCATGCGCACAGCATTCCCAAGACGCCAGCCGTGACTGAACCGCGTATCAGTCTTGCGTTTCGCTGCTTCAACGGTTGAGCGCACTGCGCGGTGCGGTTCGGTTGCTGGTGGGTCTTACTCCCTGGCACAGCGCCGTCACGACACATGCGGCCAATCGGCGACGCCAAACAAAAAAAACCCCGGCTGGGGAATCAGTTCCAGCCGGGGCCAACTCTCTCGCTCGCACACCGAAACCGTGCGTGCATCGGCACTGTATCCGCGCCATTGGCACGGATATATAGGCCGCATTGGAAGAGTCTGTTCCAAGGCAACGTTGCAGCCGCCGCCACCGTGCGCGGCTTTCCCGCGCGGAGCGCCACCCGATCGGGACTTACTGGCTCGCCGGGCGTGCCGGCGCGGTGCCGACCGGCGGGGTCACACGCTTTGCCGCGTCGCTGTTACCGGTGCCGCTCGGCGCGGCCGAGTTGCTCATCACGCCGCTGCTGCCCGAACTCATCGTGTCCCTGCTGGTGTTGTCCACGCGTTTGCAACCGCTCGCACCCACCGTCAGCGCGGCGATCGACGCCGCAATCAACGTGCTTCTCAGGATCGAATTCATGACGACTGCCCTCCCCTCCAACTTGTTTTACGCGGCTTCGCGCCACGTCCGGACTTCTGCACGAAGCGCAGCATTGGCCATGCCTGCTTCGCTTGCGAAACAGGCGCGCAGTTGGGTCGAAGATGACAAGACGATGATCGTCAGTCGATGAGCGGCGTCATTCGTTGGTGGGGCTGCCCGGGTCGGTCTTGCCTTTGCGAATGTTCTCTTTCTGGTCGCCCAGGTCTTTCCGGTTTGCGCCGTTCATGATCTGCACGTCGCCCTCGACCTTGCGGTCCTCGTTGCCGGTCACGGCGCCCAACCCCTTGTTGACGAGACCCTTCAATTGTTCGGCGATACCTTTCGATTGATCGCTGCTCATGCGCTAGCTCCTTGTCCGCGATGTCGTTGAAAAAACAGCCCATGCGACGCAGCAACGCCCGTACCCGCCTGTGACCCGACCGTGACCGGGGCGCTCATCTGCTCATCTTCAGGAGGAATGCGCGTTGCTCATTCAACGAGACATGCGCGGGTCCGGGTTGAACGACGCGGCAGTCCGCGCGACGTGCACCGACGGCGAGCCGCGAGGAGGAAGCAATGATTCAAACCGAACTGGAGCAACGCATCGAGGAAATCGAACTGGCGCTGGCGGGCATTTTCGAATCGCCGAAAGCGCCGCGCGTCAGCAGCTACGACGAAGGCGCGCGTCTTTTCATTCAGCTTTCATGGGTGATGGAATCGCATCGCGATACCTCGCTCGATGCGCGTTGCATCGTGACGATCGCGTTCACCAAGCCGCAGATCAGCCGCTATGCCGCGTTGGATACGGCACAGCGCCGAGTGTTTCAGGAGCGTCTGAGCGCATGGGTGCGCGCGGCGTTCAGCGAGCGCCAGAGTCCGCCGGAACTGCAAGGCGATTGCGCGGTGGAACTGGCGGCCCACGATGGATTGTTCGACGTGCCGCCAGCGCCGTCCTCTTATTAACGTGGCTTGGCCGAGCGACACCTGTCGCCGCCAGGTGTCAGTTGAAGTCCCCCGTCTCGAGTTCCACCGACTGTCCGCCGTTCTTCTGGAGCACCTTGCGCGTGGCGTTTTCTATTCGCGCGCGATTCGCCTCGAAGGTGCCGACGAGATCGTGAGCCGAGGTGCCGCCGTTGCCGAAGTGGTCGTTCAGCGCATCCAGTGACACGCTGCACCAGACGTCGGCTCCATCCACATTGGCTTCGAAGGCGACGCGCGCCGCTGCCACCACTTCGCGGCGTCCGGTGAATTCGATCCTCATCATGAACCTCCATTTATCGAAAGAAAGCCTTGCGAATGCAAGCGCTGTGCCAAACCGGCGTTGCTTCCGATGTCGCTTCTGGCGTGGTTTCTGTCGTTGCAAGCCGGCGGTCCCAGGCTCAGCGCGAATTCCTCGCAAGGCGCATACTTCACGTCGGCCGCCCTCGAACGGCCTGCTGTCGTGTCGCGGCGCGCATGCCGATTGTCATGCCGCCCGACGCCCAACATCCTAATACTAACCCTCGCCCCATGTCCCGCAGCCCGCAATCATCGCGCCGCCTCGTCATCGCCGCCGTCATGGCTTCGATGGCGATGGTCGCCATCGAAGCCACCATCGTTTCCACCGCCATGCCGCAGATCGTCGCGCAACTCGGTGACCTGCATCTGTATAGCTGGGTGTTCTCGTCGTTCCTGCTCACGCAGACCGCGATGACCGTGGTGTTCGGCAAACTCGCCGATCTGTACGGACGCAAGCCCATCGTGCTGGCGGGCATCGCGATCTTTCTGCTCGGCTCGGTGCTGGCCGGCTTCGCGTGGTCGATGCCCGCGATGATCGCGTTCCGGCTGATTCAGGGCGTTGGCGCGGGCGCGATCCAGCCGGTCACGCTGACCATCGTCGGCGACCTGTATCCGGCGCGCGAACGCGGCAAGGTGCAAGGCTATCTCGCCAGCGTGTGGGCGATTTCGGCGGTGGTCGGTCCGATGGTGGGCGGCTTCATCATTCACAACATCTCGTGGGCCTGGATCTTCTGGATGAACGTGCCGATCGGGCTTGCGTCCGCGGCGGGTTTCATCGCGTTCCTGCGCGAATCGGAGCGGCATGCGCGGCCGTCGATCGACTTCGGCGGCGCGGCCCTCTTCATGGCGGCGATCGCCGCGCTCATGATGGCGCTGACCTTCGCCGGCGACGACGAGCTTGCCCGGGCCTCGCTGGCGGGCGGCGTCTTCGTATTGTGCGTGTTGCTGTTCGTCTGGCAGGAGCGGCGCGCGGCGGAGCCGATGATTTCCTTCGCGCTCTGGAGCCGCCGCCCGATTGCCGCATGCAACGGCGCGACGCTGCTCTCCGGCATGATCCTGATGGGCGCGACCACCTTCCTGCCGATGTACGTGCAGGGCGTGCTGCATCGCTCGCCGGTGATCGCGGGCCTCTCGCTCACCATGATGATGGTGGGCTGGCCCGTCGGCGCGACGCTCGCGGCCAAGTCGTTTCACCGCATCGGCCTGCGCCGCATTCTGGTCGGCGGCAGCGCGTTCGTGCCGCTCGGCGCGGTCTTGCTGCTGTTTCTGTCGCCTGGCGGCTCGCCGCTCGTCGCGGCATTCGGCTCGCTGGTGATGGGCTTCGGCATGGGCACCTCGAGCGTCGGTTCGCTGGTGCTGATCCAGGAGATCGTTCGCATGGACGAACGCGGCAGCGCGACGGCGTCGAATCTGTTCTCGCGCAATCTCGGCAGCACGCTGGGCGCGACGCTGTTCGGCGCGGTGCTCAACTTCGGCCTCAGTCACGCGAAGGATGCGGTCGCGGTCACCTCGGATCAACTGAAGGCGCTGCTGCAAAATCAGGCGGCGAGCCTCGTCAATAGCGACATGACCCGCATGGTGCTGCACGAGTCGCTGCACCTCACCTTCGTCTCGATCTTCGCGATCTCGATCTTCATGGTCCTGCTGCTGACGCTGGTGCCGGCGATTCACCTCGGCGCGGACCGCAAGATGCCGAACGAAGCGCTGGCGCCGATCGAGGACTGACGCCGCGGCGCATCCGGTGGCCGGTCAGTTTTTCGCGTACAGCGTCGACTCCGCGAAGCCTTCGGCGGCGAGCACCTGGCCCACCAGAATCAGCGCGGTCCGCTCGATATTCGCCGACTGCACCTTGCCGAGAATATCGTCGAGCGTGCCGGTGATTTTTTCCTCGTCGGGCCAGCTTGCGCGGTAGATCACCGCGATCGGACAAGCGCCGCCGTAGTGCGGACGCAATTCATCGACGATGCGCGCGAGATGCCGCACGCCCAGGTGAATCGCCATCGTCGCGCGGTGTTTCGCGAGGTCGGCGAGTTGCTCGCCTTCCGGCATGGTGGTTTTGCTCGCATAGCGCGTGAGGATCAGCGTCTGCGAAATATCGGGCAGCGTGAGTTCGCAACCGAGCGCCGCCGCGCACGCGGCCGTGGCGGTCACGCCCGGCACGATCTCGTAGGGAATGTTCGACTCGCGCAATCTGCGGATCTGCTCGCCGATCGCGCCGTACAGGGACGGGTCGCCGGAATGCACGCGCGCCACGTCGTGGCCCTGGCCGTGTGCGTCCTTGAGCAAGGCGACGATCTGATCGAGGTCGAGCTCGGCGGTGTTGACCACTTGCCGCGCGGCATGGCCCTCAAGCACCGCGGCCGGCACGAGCGAGCCCGCATACAGAATCACCGGGCACGTGCGCACGAGGCGCTGTCCTTTCACCGTGATCAGTTCGGGATCGCCGGGGCCCGCGCCGATAAAAAACACCGTCATTCAACACTCCATGATTCATTGCGGCATGCGATGCATGCGCGGTTCAAACTGCGATTCGCAACGCTTCGAGCAGATCGGCCACGCGTTCGAATTCACGATCCACGGCGGGCAACGGCGGGCGGCGCAGCATGACAACGGGCACACCGCGTTCGCGCGCCGCTTCGAGCTTCGCTTCGGTCGCGCCGCCGCCGCTGTTCTTGCTGACCACCACGTCGAACGCTTCGGCGGCGAACAACGCGCGCTCGCCTTCGAGCGTGAAGGGTCCGCGCGTCGCCAGAATTCGCGCCCGCGCATTGCCTTCGTGCGGATCGAGACAGCGCACGGTCCAGAACTGATGCGCCGGAATGTCGTCGAGATGCGCGAGCGGTTCGCGTCCCAATGTAAATAGCGGACGCTCGAACGCAGCAAGCGCCGCCGTAAGCTCGGCCCAATCGCCGACCCTGCGCCAATCGTCGCCGGCTTGCGGCTGCCAGCCCTCGCGGCGCAGCGCCCAGCACGGCACGCGCGCCGCGCGGCTCGCCGTGACGGCGTTCGCGCTGATTTGCGCGGCGTAGGGATGCGTCGCGTCGATCACGAGCGCGATGCGTTGCGCCTCGATATAGCGCGCCATCCCTTCGCTGCCGCCGAAGCCGCCCACGCGCACCGTACACGCGAGATCGTCGGGCACCTTGCCGAGACCCGCGAGACTGTACACGTGCTCACGGCCGAGTTGCCGCGCAATCCGCAACGCGTCGCCGGTGCCGCCGAGCAGCAGGACACGCGTCATTGCGCGGCTCCGATCAGATTGCCCTGGCGGTCGATCGCGAACATTTCGACGTTGACCTGCGGCGGCACGATAGCGCGCGCCACTTCAAGCGCATGCCGGCAGACGATGTCGCCGAGCGGCACGTTTTGCGCCCGCGCCAATGCGACCGCCTGCTGGCTCGTATTGGCCGCGCGAATCGCCGCCTGCAACGCGTCGTCGGCGCCGTCTTCGGCGGCCCAAACGGCGAGCCGTTCCAGATCGATGCTCGAATTGCGGCTATGCAGATCGAGATGCCCCGCCGCGAGTTTGCTGAGCTTGCCGAAGCCGCCGCATACGCTCAACCGCTCGACCGGCGCGCGCTTCATATGCTTGAGCACCGCGCCGACGAAGTCGCCCATCTCGATCAGCGCGATATCCGGCAGGCCGTAATGCGCGCGCATCGCGTCCTCGCTCGCGTTGCCGGTGCAGGCGGCGAGATGCGTGTAGCCGTTCGCGCGCGCGACGTCGATGCCCTGATGGATCGACGCGATATAGGCCGAGCACGAGAACGGCCGCACGATGCCGGTGGTGCCGAGAATCGACAGGCCGCCGAGTATGCCCAGGCGCGGGTTCATCGTCTTGAGCGCAAGCGCCTCGCCGCCTTCGACGCCGATCGTCACCTCGAAGCCGCCTGCGTAGTCGTGCTCCGCAGCGAGGTCGGTGAGATGGTCGGTCATCATCTTGCGCGGCACCGGGTTGATCGCGGGCTCGCCGACCGGCAGCGTCAGTCCCGCGCGCGTCACCGTGCCGACGCCGGGCCCCGCGCGAAAAATCACACCCGGTTCGGTCAGCAGCCGCACGCGGGCGAACACGATCGCGCCGTGCGTCACGTCGGGATCGTCGCCGGCATCTTTCACGGTGCCGGCTTCCGCGCCGCCCGCGCCGTCAGCGATGAAGCGGCAGTACACCAGCGGCATCGGCACATGCTGGCCTTTCGGCAAGACGATTTCCGCAACCTCGCTGACGACGCCCGCGAGCAGCAGACGCGCCGCCGCGAGCGACGTCGCGGTGGCGCAACTGCCGGTCGTATAGCCGCTACGCAGCGGCGCGGGTTGTTCGGGCGTTTCTTCGCGCATTACGGTTGTCGCCGTGATTCGGATGACGTCGCGATGGCGGCCGTATCGGTTTCACGCGCGGCCTTCGTCACGTCCAGCAACGTGATCGGCAACGCCTGGCGCCACGTATCGAAGCCGCCGAGCGGTTGCGCGTCGGCCAGCGCGATGCGTGTGAGCGTGCCGCCATGTTGCTCGCGCCAGGCCGCGAGCGCCGCCTCGCCTTGCAAGGTGACCGCGTTGGCGACCAGCCGGCCGCCGTCGCGCAGACGCGCCCAGCACGTGTCCAGCACGCCCGCCGCCGTCGCGCCGCCGCCGATGAACACGGCGTCCGGCGCCGGCAGCCCTTGCAGCGCTTCGGGTGCGCGCCCGGCCACGAGTTGCAGACCCGGCACGCCCAGCGCGTCGCGATTGTGCTCGATGAAACGCTGCCGCTCCGCGTGCCCTTCAATCGCGATCGCGCGGCAGGTCGGATGCGCGCGCATCCATTCGATGCCGATCGAGCCGCTGCCCGCGCCCACGTCCCACAGCAATTCGCCGGGCGTCGGCGCGAGGCGCGCCAGTGTGATCGCGCGCACGTCGCGCTTGGTCAACTGGCCGTCGTGGCGGAAAGCGTCGTCGGGTAGGCCGCAGGTCAGCGGCAGACGCGGCGCGCCTTCGGTCGCTCGGCATTCGAGCGCGATCAGGTTCAACGCGGCGACATCGGGAGCGGACCACTGATCGGCGCGGCCGTCGATGCGACGTTCCAGCTCGCCGCCCAGATGTTCCAGCACGATCATGCGGGTCGCGCCGAAGCCGCGCGCGTTGAGCAGTTCGGCCAACGCCGCGGGCGTGCGCCCATCGGCGCTCAACACGAAGACGCGCGCGCCGTCGTGCAAATGCGCGTTCAGCGTGGGCAGCGGCCGGCCCACCAGCGAAACGGTCGCGACCTCCTGCAACGGCCAGCCGAGCCGCGCCGCCGCCAGCGACAGCGACGACGGCGCGGGCAGCACCCGCAACTCGCCGGCCGGCAACTGCCGCGCGAGCGTCGCGCCGACGCCGAACAGCATCGGATCGCCGCTCGCCAGCACGCATACGGAAGCGCCGCGCTCGGCCAGCAACGGCGCGAGATCGAACGGCCGCGGCCATGCCGCGCGGCGCGCGGCGAGGCGCGCGGGCAGCATCGCCAGATGACGCTCGCCGCCGTAAATCACCGACGCCTCCAGCAACGCACGCCGCGCGGGCCGTCCCAAACCGGCGAAGCCGTCATCGCCCATGCCCACCACCGTCAGCCACGCAGGCATGCATCCATCCTCATTCTGTGTCTTCAAATCATGCGCTGTGCCACGCCGGTCAAAGCGTCCAGCCTCGTTGTGCTGTCCGAAAAAAGGCATAATACAGCCGCCGGTGCCCTTCGGGGCCGAAGAGGGAACACAGTGCCACTGTGGCTGCCCCCGCAACTGTATGCAGCGAGTCCGTTTGCGCTCCGCGCCACTGGTTTCACCGGGAAGGCAGCGGCGGACCATGACCTGCCAGCCAGGAGACCTGCCGGCGAGACTGTTCGTGCCAGCCTGCATCGGGCGGGGTGTACCGATGCCGCAGCAATGCCCGCCTCACGGCTTGCTCGGGCTTTCGCGCGACGCTAAACCCGGTGTCCGTCTTGAATCAAGCTTCGCCCTCCACCGTTTTGCCCGACGCGGCCCCAGCGCCACGGCCCTCGGCGTGTCCGGGGCTGCTGCGCATCGTCGCCGCGTGCGACGGCGGCATCTGCCGGATCAAGCTGCCTGGCGGCGAGCTGAGCGCCGCGCAGGCCGCGGCGATTGCCGAGGCGAGCGCGCGGCATGCGGCCGGCGTGATCGAGTTGACCAATCGCGCGAACTTGCAGGTGCGCGGCGTGCGTGGCCGCGAGGCAGCGGCGTTGAGCGCGGCGTTGGTGGCGGCGGGGCTTGGGCCCGATGGAGCGGCGCCAGACGCGGCGGCTGGTTCGGATGCGATGGCGAAGCGCGCCGCGCCGGCTTCCAACTCGCTCCGCGCGGCGGCCGCCGACGACGTGCGCAACGTGATGATCAGCCCCGCCGCCGGGCGCGATCCGTTCGCGCTGTTCGACACCAGGCCGCTGTGCGCCGAACTGCTGGCGCTGCTGCAAGGCGAAGCGCGCTTCGCGGCGTTGTCGCCGAAATTCGCGCTGCTGGTGGATGGCGGCGAGCGCCTGGCAAGGCTCGATCATCCGCATGACGTGTGGCTCGCGGCGTCGCAAGTTCGTGACGGTGTGCGGTTCGTGTTCGGTCTTGCCGGTTGCCCGCCAGCGGTGGCGTTACCGCAAAACCCGGCTGCCGGTTGCGATGACTCGACACAAGCTCGTCGCGTGGACGACGCAGGCGCATTAGCCGCCGTGTCGTCATCGCAAGTCCCTGCGCTTGTCCGCGCGCTGCTGCACTCGTTTCTCGACCTCGCCGCCGCCGACGCCACGCGCATGCGTCACCTGCTCGCCGCGCGTTCCGTCGACGCCGTATTGCAGCGCGCGCAAACGTATGTCGATTTCCCGCTGTCACGCGACGCGTCGCTCGCGTCCTGGCATCGCGCGACACCGGCCGATGCCGCGCGTCGGCTCGGCGCGCACGCCCAACGCACGACGGAGACCTGGCACGTAGGCGGCCAGCCGCCGCTAGGCCGCCTCGACGCCGCCACCCTGCATGCCCTCGCCGCGCTCGCACGACAGCAAGGCAACGGCACGCTGCACGTCACGCCGTGGCAAAGCGTGCTGCTGACCGACATCGCGGCGCACGCCGTGCCAGCCGTGCTGACCGCACTGAACACGCTGGGCCTCGCCTGCGATGCCACGCAAGCCATCACGCGTCTGATCGCCTGCGCGGGCTCGCCAGGCTGCGCGAAAAGCCTCGCCGACACCAAGGCCGACGCACTGCGGCTCGCCGCGCGCTTGCCCGAGAACGTCGAGGTCCATCTGAGCGGCTGCCCGCGCTCGTGCGCCGCCGCGCATCGTGCGCCGTACACACTGCTGGCTGTGTCGCCCGGCACTTACGACCTTTATCGACGCGACGACGGCCACTCGGATTTCGGCCAGTGCGTCGCGCGCCAACTGACGATCGACCAGGCCGCCGACCTGCTCGACCACCTGGCCCGGAGCCCATAGATGCTTGATTACATTCGCGACGGTCAGGAGATCTATCGCCAATCCTTCGCGACGATCCGCGCGGAAGCCGATTTATCGCGCATCCCCGCGGACCTGGAAAAACTCGCGGTGCGCGTGATTCACGCGTGCGGCATGGTGGATATCGTCGACGCCCTGCAATTTTCCGCAGGCGCGGGCACCGCGGGCCGCACGGCGCTCGCGCAAGGCGCGCCGATTCTCTGCGATGCCGGCATGGTCGCGCAAGGCATCACGCGCGCGCGGCTGCCCGCGAACAACGAAGTGATCTGCACGCTCACCCACGACGACGTACCGGCGCTCGCTCGCGAACTCGGCAACACGCGCTCGGCCGCCGCGCTCGAATTGTGGCGTCCGCGACTCGCGGGCAGCGTCGTCGTGATCGGCAATGCGCCGACCGCGCTCTTTCATTTGCTCGACATGCTCGATGCCGGCGCGCCGAAGCCCGCGCTGATTCTCGGTTTTCCGGTGGGCTTCGTCGGCGCGGCCGAATCGAAGGCGCTGCTCGCGGACGACAGCCGCGGCGTGCCCTACGTGGTGGTGCACGGCAGACGCGGCGGCAGCGCGATGGCCGCCGCCGCCGTGAACGCGCTCGCGACGGAGGTCGAATAAATGACCGTGCAAGGACGTTTGTTCGGACTCGGCGTCGGCCCCGGCGACCCTGAACTCATCACGCTGAAGGCGCTGCGTCTGCTGAAAGCGGCGCCCGTGGTCGCGTATTTCGTCGCGAAGGGTAAGAAAGGCAACGCGTTCAGCATCATCGAAGCGCATTTGCACGACGCGCAGCAGCATCTGCCGCTCGTGTATCCGGTCACCACCGAAGCGCTCGAACCGCCGCTCTCGTATGAAGCGATCATCGCCGACTTCTACGACACGGCGGCGGAGATCGTCGCCGGTCATCTCGATGCGGGCCGCGACGTGGCCGTGATTTGCGAGGGCGATCCGTTTTTCTACGGCTCCTATATGTATTTGCACGACCGGCTCGCGGCGCGCTACGAGAGCGAAGTCGTGCCCGGCGTGTGCTCGATGCTCGGCGGCGCCGCCGTGCTCGGCGCGCCGCTCGTCTATCGCAACCAGAGCCTCTCCGTGCTCTCGGGCGTGCTGCCCGAGGACGAATTGCGCCGCCGTCTCGCCGATGCCGACGCCGCCGTCGTGATGAAACTCGGCCGCAATTTCGACAAGGTGCGGCGCGTGCTGGGCGAACTCGGTCTCGCGCGGCGCGCGCTTTACGTCGAGCGTGCGACGATGGGCAATCAGCGCATCGTGCCGCTCGCGGAAGTCGATCCGATGGCGTCGCCGTATTTCTCGCTGCTCGTCGTGCCGGGGGAAAAATGGCAAGGATGACGCCACCCGCGATCGTGATTCTCGGCGCGGGCGCGTTGACGACCGCGCGGCGCATTCAAGCTTTGTACGCGGATAGCCAGGTGCATGGGTTGCAGGGACGCGTCGCGGCCGATGTCTCGTACAGCGAACTCGGCGCGCATCTGCGCGAGTTGTATGCGCGCGGCACGCCGGTCGTCGCGTTGTGCGCGGCGGGCATCGTGATTCGTTGCGTCGCGCCGTTGCTCGCGAACAAGGGCGCGGAGCCGCCGGTGCTGGCCGTCGCGGAGGACGGCAGCGCGGTCGTGCCCTTGCTCGGCGGTCTCGCCGGCGTCAACGTGATGGCGCGCGTGATTGCCGCCGCGTTGGCCGTGTCGCCGGCGATCACGACGAGCGGCGAATTGCGCTTCGGCACCTGCGTGCTCAATCCGCCCGAAGGCTATGCGCTCGCCGATCTCGGCCAAGGCAAACGCTTTGTGTCCGATCTGCTGGCCGGCGAGAGCACGCGGATCGAAGGCGAAGCGCCGTGGCTCGACGGTGCGCAGTTGCCGCGCTCGGCATCGGCGCGTCTCGCGATTCGCGTGACGCCGCGAGCGTGGAGCGGACGTGATGACGAACTGGTGATTCATCCGCGCAGTGTGGTGGTGGCGGTGTCGGGTGCGGGTGCGAAGATCGAAGCGCGCGTGCATGAGGCGCTGGATGCGCAGGGTCTTGCGGTGCTTTCTCTCGCGGCGTTGCTGGCTTCGTCTGAACACATGGCGGACCAGGCGCTCGCTCAGGCCGCCGCCAGTCTGAACGTGCCGCTGCGTTTCACTCAAACGCATCCCGAAGACGGCGAGCGGCCCAGCAACCTGCTGCATGCCGCGCTGCGCATTCCCTACGAAACGCTGCATGACGACGCGACTAGCGGCGTCGCGCTCGCAGTGGCGCCGTTGGCGATCGATCCCGACACGATCGGCCGCGCACGCGGCCGTCTGACGGTGATCGGCCTCGGCCCCGGCAGCGCCGATCTGATGGCGCCCGCCGCGCGCGCGGCGCTGAACGAAGCGACCGATATTCTCGGCTACGACACCTACGTGAAAATGGCCGGCCCGTTGCGCGCGGATCAGCGCGTGCATGGCACCGACAACCGCGAGGAAATGCAACGCGCGCGTCACGCGTTCGAACTGGCGAGCATGGGACGCTCGGTGGTGATGGTGTCGTCGGGCGATCCGGGCGTGTTCGCGATGGCCGCCGCGGTGCTCGAAGCGCTCGACGCCGAGCGGAACACGCAGTGGCACGCGGTCGAACTGTCGATCGTGCCGGGCGTGTCGGCGGCGATGGCCACCGCCGCGCAAGCCGGCGCGCCGCTGGGTCACGACTTCTGCATGCTGTCGCTGTCCGACAATCTGAAGCCGTGGACGATCATCGAAAAGCGTCTAAGGCACGCGGCCGAAGCCGATCTGGTGATGGCGTTCTATAACCCGATCTCGCGCGCGCGTCCGTGGCAACTGGATAAGGCGCTGGACATCGTGAGGGAATATCGCGCCGTGACCACCAAGGTGGTGCTTGGCCGCGATATCGGCAGGCCGGGCGGCATGCTGCGCACGATCGCGCTCGGCGAACTGCGCTCGTCCGACGTGGATATGCGGACGATGGTGATCGTGGGCTCATCGACCACGCGGGGCTTCGCCAAAAACGCCGAAGGCGGCGAATGGATTTATACCCCGCGCTGGTACGAGTGAATCGATCCAGATAACGGGTGGGGCGGCCTATGCCGCCGCCTTCAGATCGTCGATCGCCCGCTGCCTCACGCCCAGGTCGTCCCACAACTCGGGATGGCAGGTGAACACGAGGATCTGATGGCGCGTCGCCGCGTCGATCAGCGCGCGCTTGATGGCGTCGCGCCGCGCGGCATCGGTATGCACGGCGGCGTCGTCCAGCATGAGCAAGGTCGGCCGGCCCGATGCCTTGAGCAGATCCGCATACGCGAGCCGCGTCAGAATGCCGAGCTGTTCGCGCGTGCCGAAGCTCAGCGCGTCGAGCGTATCCGCGCGGCCATAACGGTCCAGTGTCGCGGGACTCAGATCGTCGCCGAGCGCGATGGTCGATTGCGGAAAAATTCGCCGCAGATAATGCCCGAGCCGCTCGGTCAACGGCGCACGCAGTTGCGCCACCGCCGCGTCGCGTTCGTCGACCAGCACTTCGTCGAGCAGGCTCAACGCGCTGGCCCGCAAGCTGAGTTCGTCCTTGCGGCGCGTGGCCTGTTCGACGCGCGCCCGCACCGCCGCGAGACGCTCGCCGAGGCCGGAGGCGCCGACCGTCTCCAGTTGACTGCGCAATTGCGCGATCCGCACTTGCCGCTCATGCTGCTCGCCGCGCGCGAGTTCCGCCGACGCGCGATAGCGCTTCGCCTCGGCAGCCGGATCGTCGAGGCGCGCGGCTTCGAGTTCGCGCTCGCGTCCCTCGCGCTGTTTCGTCAACGCGTCGACCTGCACGCGCTGCTCGATCATTTTCGTCTGCCATTGCGCACGGTTTCGGCGGAACGCTTCGTCGTTCAACTGCGCTTCCTTGCGCTGCAATTGAGCGGCGAGCGATTCGGTCGTGGCTGTCGCGGTCGATCGTTTTTCCGCCGACTGCGCCAGCAGTTTTCTGGCCGCTTCCCATGCATCGCGCGCGATCTCGGCGTTGCGGCGCGCTTCGTCGAGCGGCGGCGCGGCGGACACATCGGGCAACAACGCCAGCCGTTCATTCGACGCCTGCCAGCGCGCGCTAGTGGAAGCCAACGCCGCACGCAGCGCGTCGATGCCCTGCGGCGCGTGCACTTCGAGAATCTTCGCCTGGCTTTTCTGTTGCGCGACGAGCGCCTTCCACTGTTCATGGCGGGCTTCGGCCTCACCGAGCGATGCCACGCCCAGCGCCTGCAACAACTGCGCATGACCGGCTTCGAGCGAGGCAAGCTCGGATAACCGCGCCGGCAAATCGGAGACGCCCGGAATCACGCGCAATTCACCGAGCGCGCCGAGGCCGATCAGCTTTTCCTCGTCCAGACGCAACACGCCCGCGCCGCTCACCTGGGCTTCGCCAACCGTGATCGCGCCGTTCAGCCGGTATTCGATGCGCGTCATCGCCGCTTCGGTGCGCGCACGCAGCACCGTCAATTCGGCATCGAGCGATTGAAGCCGCTTCAGTTTCGCCGCGTCGATTTCGAGCGAAGCCGCGGCGCGCGCGGCTTCGAGAACGGCGTCGTTCGCCTTGCCCGCGTCGGCGATCGCGGCTTCGAGCCGCTCGCTTTCGGCGCGATGCAGGCCGATCTGGCTGCGCAAGTCCGCCGCGCTCACGGCCGCGTTCGCCAGTTCGAGCGCGCGGTTGGCATCGGCGAAGGCTTGCTCGAATCGCGCGACGCTCGCCGCGGCTCGATCATGCTCGGTTTGAACGGCGGACACGTTGGCTCGCGCCGCATCGAGTTGCTGCCGCTCGCGAGCGACGGCCGCTTCCAGTTCGGCCGCGCCGTGCTCCTGTTGCAACGAAAGCGCCAGTTCCGCTTCGCTCACTTGCAGCGACTGTGCGAGTTGCTGAACGCTTCGTTCGAGTTCCGCCGCGGCGTCGGCGCGCTGTTGCGCCTGCGCGGCTTTCTGTTCGTGAAGCTCCCAGGGCCGCTTGCGTTGCGTGTCGTCGAACGCTTCCTGCAGCGCGGCGAGGCGCGCGATGTTCTCCTCGAACTGCTCGCGCTGCTGTTCCAGCTCGTCGCGCTGGACAAGCAGCGCGGCCAGGGCCTGTTCGGCTTCGGCAAGCGGCCCGGTGGACTTCTGCGTGCGGGCCGTGAGCAGTTGCCGAAGTTCGCGCTGCACGGCGGCGATCAACGCGTCCTCGCCCGCCGACTCCCGGCTGCCCGACAGTTGCGAGAGCGCGTCGCGCAGATACTGCGCCGCGTGCCCGGTGGAATCGCGCATGTCCTGTGTGCCGCCCTGCTGCACCCACAGCAAACCGGGAACGCCGGCGTTCTCGGCTTTCAGCGGCCCGCGCGCGGCACGCGAAAAACCGAGCAATGCCGCGAGCTTGTCCTCGGCTTCGTCCTCGCTGAACACGGACTGGCCGATCCGCAACTCGCAGCGCTGCCGCGAGACGAACTGCTTCGACAGCTTGCAGCTCGTGCCGTCCAGATCGAAAGTCACTTCGACCGACGGCTGCCCGCTCGCCTTGCCCCACGGCAACAGATCCTTCAGATGCGAGGCCTTGTAGCGTTCGAGAAACACGGCGCGCACCGCTTCGGCGATCGTGCTCTTGCCGGCCTCGTTCGGTCCGGTGAACAGATTGAGCCCCGGCTGCAAATCGTCGACCACAAGCCGGCCGGTGAACTGCTTGAACTCCTGGATCGCAATGCTTTCGAGCTTCATGCGGACCTCGCTTCGCGCGGCAGTTCACGTTGAATGCGCGCCAACAGCAACAACGCCTCGGCCGCGCGCGCGACCTCTCGCGGGTCCGACTGCGGGTCCTCCTGCAAGCCACGCAGACGCGCCACCACCTTCGCGAGATAGCCGCTCTGCGCGCCGAGTTCGGCGAGGTCGTCGGCGGTGGGCAGCACTTGCAGGCCGCTCAGATCGACGCGCAGCGCGCGCACTCGCGCGCGGGCTTCCTCCACCGCGACGTGCAGCGCCTCGGCATCGGCCAGCGCGGCCGTGCCGCTTACCGCGAGACGCAGCACGTCGTTGCCGTTCAACGCCGCGAGGCGCGCCTTGAGCGAATCCACGTCGGTCGGCACGGCCATCGTTTCGTCCCAGCGATGCCATTGATATTTGCCGACCCGCACCGGCTCGACCCGCGGCGACGCGCCAGGCTCGCGCAACGTGACGTCGAGCATGAAGCCGGGATCGTTGCCGCGAAAACGGTCCTGTTCGTGCGTGCCGGCGTACCAGATGCGCTCGTCCACCCGCAGGTGGCCGTGCCAGTCGCCGAGCGCGAGATAGTCGAGCCGCGCGCTCGCCGCACGCGTGGGCGCGATCGGATTCGACGAATCGATGCCCTCCTGCAGGATGCCGCTCACGCTGCCGTGCGCGAGCCCGACGCGGTGATAGCCCGGCGGCGTCTCGGCGGCGTCGAAGAAAGCGGTGGTGTCGTCGTAGGTGATGCGTTGCGTGAGCGGCGCGCAGAGCAATGCAGAGCGGCACTCGTCGAGCAGCACCACGCCGGGTTCGAGCACGAGCCGCACGTTCGGCGCGACGCAGTTCAGCCGCTGCGCGCGGGTCCACACGCTTTCGACCAGCGCGGCGTCATGATTGCCCGGCAGCATGATCCACGGTCCCGAGAACGCTTGCAATGCGCCGAACAGGCGGCGGATCACCGTGTCCGACACCGTTTGCAGGTCGAAGACGTCGCCCGCCACCAGCACGGCGTCGACCTTGCGTGCGGCCGCTTCGTCGGCGATGCGGCGCACGGTTTCGAAGCGCGCCTCCGCCAGATGCGCGGCCTCGTCCGGCTCGAACTGGCCGAATTGCGTGCCGATCTGCCAGTCCGCGGTGTGCAGAAACCTGATCACTGTGCCTCCATTCCGTTCAATTGCAGCGTCGCCTGGTCTTGCGTGGCCTTGCGTGGCCTTGCCTGGCGTTGTGGCGTCGGCGCGGGTTCGACCGGTGGGCGCTCATCGCGTGCATCGTGTCTTTCGCGCCTGGCCGAACCGCCCGCTCCAGCACTCCAGCCGCAGATGTTACCGCGCCGACGCGGCAAAGATAGCCCCACGTGGATGGCGCATTGCCCGAACAGCGGCGCTACACTCGCGGTTCCGAACGCGCGCGTCGATTGCTGCGCCGTATTTCAATCGAATGGAACCCGCCGCACCGCTGCCGATGAACAAGGAAATCGAACTCAAGAAGGCCAAGCGCACACCCTTGCTGCTGTTGCTGGCGGCCGCCTGCGTCTTCGTGGTCACCGCCTTCATGCCGCGCGGCGTGTGGGTCGACGGCATCAAGGCGGTGGCGGAAGCCGCGATGGTCGGCGCGCTCGCGGACTGGTTCGCGGTGGTCGCGCTGTTTCGCCGCGTGCCGATTCCGATCGTCTCCGCGCACACGGCGATCATTCCGAGGAACAAGCACAAGATCGCCGACAACCTCGCGGTCTTCGTGCAGGACAAGTTCCTGGACGTGCCCTCGCTGGTCGGTCTGATCCAGAAGCACGACCCGGCGCGAAGCATTACCGGCTGGCTGACGCAGCCGGCCAACACCGCGCGGCTCGGCGACTACGTCGTCAAGCTCACCGGCGGCATTCTGGATTTGACCGACGACGTGCGCATCCAGGTCTTCATCAAGGACGCCTTGCGCGGCGTGCTGGCCAAGGTCGATCTGTCGCAATCGATGGGCGCGATTCTCGACACGCTCACGAAGGACGGCCGTCATCAGGAATTGCTCGACGCCGGCATCGAACAGGTGCTCGCGTTGCTGCGCGAAGAGCAGGCGCGCGCGTTTATCGCCGACCGCATCGTCGACTGGGTGAAGAGCGAATACCCGAAGATGGAAAAGATCCTGCCCTCCGCATGGCTCGGCGAGAAAGGCGCCGAAGCGATCGCCAACGCGGTGAACCGGATGCTCGAACAGATCAGCGAAAACCCCACGCATGAGCTGCGTCAAAAGTTCGATGACGCCGCGCATAAGCTGATCGCCAAACTCAAAACCGATCCGGCGTTCCTGCAAAAAGGCGAGGAACTGAAGCGCTATCTGCTGGAAGGCGACGCGCTCGGCACCTATGTGAAGGACATGTGGGGCGAATTGCGCGCCTGGCTCAAGCGCGATCTGCAAAGCCCCGACTCGGCCTTGCACGCGAAAGTGATGGCGATGGGCCAATGGGTGGGCCGCGAGCTCGCGCATGATCCCACGCTGCGTCAATCGCTGAACGATCACCTGGAGGACGCGGCGCGCGGCATGGCGCCGGATTTCGCGCAGTTCCTGACGCGCCACATCAGCGATACCGTGAAGAACTGGGACGCGCGCGAGATGTCGCGGCAAGTCGAGCTGAACATCGGCAAGGACTTGCAATACATCCGCATCAACGGGACGATCGTCGGCGGCTTTATCGGGCTCGTGCTGTATGCGAGTTCGCAACTGTTCGAGTTGCTGCGCGTGCATGCGGGATGAGTGCGTGAAGCGTCGCGCGCTGCTTCTATAAGCCTTGAGACGATCAAAGCGCCTACAATTCGGGCATGCGTATTGCTGCCAGGCGCTTTAGTCGACGCCGACGTTCCAGCCGCGCGCGCCTTCCCTATAAAGCGACGCCATTCAATCGGAAAGTGTGCTCATGAAATTATCGCTCCCGCCGCATGGGCGGCCGAACCGCGTCTATCCGCCGGGCACGCCTGGCCTGCACGGTCTCGCCTCGGTGATCACCGGCGTCGTGGTGGTGTGCGCGCTGTACTTCGGCCGCGCGGTGCTGATTCCGATCACGCTCTCGGTGCTGCTCAGCTTCCTGCTCGCGCCGCTCGTGCAGACGCTGCGGCGCTTGCATATGGGACAGTTGCCGTCGATCTTCATCGCGGTGCTGTTCGCTCTCGCCACCCTGCTTGCGGTCGGCGGACTGATCGGGGCGCAACTGGTGCAACTCGCCGGCGACCTGCCGCAGTATCAGGTGGCGATCGAGCAGAAGATCGAGACGGTGCAGGAAAAGACCGTGGGCCGCGCCGATTCGCTGATGAAGCGCGCCGCCGCCACGCTGCAACGCGTCGCGCCGTCGAAACCGAATCCGCCGCGCCCTACCGGGCGCGCCGCGCGCAATGCGCCCGCCGTGCCGACGCCCGTCGAAGTGCACGAGCCCTCGCCCACGCCGTTGCAACTCGCCCAGCGCGCGTTGTCGCCGGCCATCGCGCCGCTCGAAACGACCTTCATCGTGCTGGTGGTGACGATCTTCATCCTGTTGCAGCGCGAGGACTTGCGCGACCGTTTGATCAGCCTGTTCGGCTCGCGCGATCTGCACCGCACCACCACCGCGATCAACGACGCCGCCGGGCGCCTGAGCCGCTACTTCGTCGCGCAACTGGGCGTGAACGTGAGCGCGGGCGGCGTGATCGCGATCGGTCTCGCGATCATCGGCGTGCCGGGCGCGCTGCTGTTCGGCGTGATCGCCGCGTTGCTGCGTTTCGTGCCGTATATCGGCATCTGGATCGCGGCGATCCTCGCCGTCTTTCTCGCCGCCGCCATTCAGCCGCAATGGACGATGGCGGTGTATACGCTGATTCTTTTCATCGTCGTCGACGTGGTGGCCGGGCAGGTCGCCGAGCCGCTGCTGTACGGTCACCGCTCGGGGCTGTCGCCGCTCGCCGTGGTGGTGGCGGCGATTTTCTGGAGCTGGCTGTGGGGACCGGTCGGCCTCGTGCTGTCCACGCCGCTCACGTTGTGCGTCGTCACGTTGGGCCGCTATGCGGACCGCCTGAACTTCCTCACCGTGCTGCTGGGCGATCAGCCCGCGCTCACGCCCGCGCAGACCTTTTATCAGCGCCTGCTCGCCGACGATCCGCATGAGGCGATCGTGCAGGCGGAGCGTCTGCTGCGCGAGATGTCGCTGATCGACTACTACGACAAGGTCGCGCTCGAAGGTCTCAAGCTCGCCCGCAATGACGCGATGCGCGGCGTGCTGATGCCCGAGCAACTGGCGCGGGTCAACGAGTCGCTGGTGGATATCGTCGAAAACCTGGAAATCGCGGACGGCGTGCCGGAGCGGTTGTCTCGCGCCGATCCGGCGGAATCCGCCGGGGCGGCGCTGGCTTCGGCGTCGGCGGATCTGTCCGAGCGGCCAGAGAGCCATATGTCGGCGCATCCGCACTCGCGCGCCGAGACTGAAAAAACCTCGGTGCTGTGCGTGCCCGGACGCGGCGCATTCGACGAAGTCACCACCGCGATCGCCGTGCAACTGCTCGGCCGCCAGGGCCTTGCGCCGCTAATGGCGACGCACTCGGGCTATCGCAGCGCGCGCGCCGACGAACCGGCCTTCAAGGATGCGCCGATCATCTGCATCGTCTCGCTCGACGCGCCGGAATCGCCGCCGTATCTGCGCAATATGTTGCGCCGCACGCGGCAATGGCGGCCGCGCGCGACGCTCGTGGTCGGCGTCGGCGGAGCGCCGCAAGCGGGGCCGGAAATGGGCGCGACCGGCGCTTCGCATGCGGCGCCGACCTTCCGCGCGATGATCGAGGAATGCCTCGCGGCGGCGGGCACGCAGCACGCGCGGCAGGCTTCGCATGTGGGCGGGAGTGGTTGAAGGAGTGACGGCGGGTTGACTGCGGGTTGACTGCGGCGTTGACGGGCGGGAATGGCTGCGGCGTTGACTGCAGGAACAGCGCGAAGCCGGCTGCGGCACCGACCCTGCCCGCCGCGAAATGGAGGAAAGCCGAGTCCCTCTGCGGCGCTCGGCGCGAAGCCCGCGTCATATCGCCGAAGGTCGGCCGCCCGCCTCACTGCTGCGGATACAAGCCCAACGTGCTCGCATGCAGCCGCGCGAGACCGAGCAACGCATCCGTGTACGGCGTCGCCACATGAGTCAGTTGGCCGAGTTCGCGCACCGCGGCCACCAGCGCATCCAGTTCGACCGCCTTGCCCGCCTGCACGTCCTGCAGCATCGAGGTTTTCATCGCGCCGAGCTTGAGCGTGACCTCGTGGCGATCGTCCGGCGCCTGCTCGATCGGAATGCCGAAGCGCGCGCCGATCTCCTTCGCTTCCAGCATGATGCGCGTGACGAAGCCGCGCACCAGCTCGTCGCTCAGAATCCGGTCGGTGGTCGCGCCGGTGATGGCGCTGATCGGATTCATCGTCATGTTGCCCCACAGCTTGTACCAGACGTCGCGCTGAATCTGCTCCGACATCGACGCATTGAAGCCTGCCGCGGCGAGCGTCGCGGTGAGCGCCGCGACGCGCTCGCTCGGCTGCCCCGACGCCTCGCCGACGATCAGCCCATTGCCCTGATGATGCCGGATCACCCCCGGCGCCTCGACGAGGCAACTGGCGTGCACCACGCAACCCACGGTCTGTTCGGTCGGAATCGCGGCGGCGATCGCGCCGTCAGGATCGATCGACTTGAGCCGCTTGCCCGCGAAGTCGCGGCCAAGGCCGTCGCAGAACCACCACGGCACGCCGTTCATCGCCGTCAGCACGATCGTCCGCGGACTCAGCAGCGGCGCGACGTGCGCGGCCACCGACGCCATCGCCGGTCCCTTCACCGCCACCACGACGAGGTCGTGCACGCCGAGTTCGGCCGGCTGTTCGCTCGCCTTCACCTTCACGGCATGCGTGGCGCCGCCTTCGATCAGACGCAAGCCGTGCTCGCGCAATGCGCCGAGCGTCGCGCCACGCGCCACCACGCCGACATCGTGGCCGGCCTGCGCGAGCTTCACGCCCATCCAGCCGCCGATCGCGCCCGCACCGTAGATCGCTACTTTCATCGCTTCAATCCTTGCGTTTAGTCGTTTATGTTTAATCTTCGCGTTTAATCCTCGCGTTTAATCCTCGCGTTTAATCCTTATAGCTCGCGTCGATGCGGTCCGCCCGCCGCACCAGCGCGTCGAACACGTCCTGTCCCGCACCGTGACGCGGGTCGAACTGCAACGCGTCGCGCGAACAGCGAATCGCGACCTCTTCCGGCACGGGCCGCGCGCGCCCCATCGAAAACGTCGCCATCTGGATCTCGCACGCGCGGTTCAGCGTCCATAGCATCGCGAAAGTCTGCGGCAACGTGCGGCCCCACGCAAGCAGGCCATGATTGCGCAGGATCACGGCCTGCCGGTCGCCGATATGTTCGAGCAGGCGCGGACCTTCATCCGCGTGAACGGTGATGCCTTCGAAGTCGTGGTACGCAACGCGCTCGTGCAACTGCGCGCTATAGAAGTTGGTTTGCTGCAAGCCGTCCTCGAGACACGCCACCGCGACGCCCGCCGTGGTGTGCGTATGCATCACGCAGTGCGCGTCGGGCAAGCCTTCGTGAATCGCCGCATGCACGACGAACCCCGCGGGATTCACCGGATACGGCGAGTGGTCGAGCACGCGCCCTTGCACGTCGATCTTCACGAGATTGCTCGCCGTCACCTCGCTATAGTGCAGGCCGAACGGATTGATCAGAAAATGCCGCTCGCCGCCGCTCGCGCTCGACGGCACACGCAACGTGATGTGGTTGTAGATCATCTCGGTCCAGCCGAGCAGGTCGAAGATGCGATAGCACGCGGCCAGTTGCACGCGCGCCTGCCATTCGTCGGGATGCATCGCGGCGTGCTTCGGTGCGTCGGCCGCTTGCATCTCAAGGGTCGGGGTCATTCGAGTCTCCATCGTTGTGGTTCGCTGTGGTTGTCGCGGTTCGATTGCCGCGAATCGGAAGGAATCGGAAACGCTATGCCCCCGCCACGACCGCCGCGATCGACGACGCCACATAACCGGCGTTGCGCGCGTTCAATCCGGCCACGCACATGCGCCCCGAACGCAGCACGTACACCGCGTACTCGCCGCGCAAGCGCTCGACCTGGCTCTCGCTCAGGCCCGTATAGGTGAACATGCCGCGCTGCGCGAGATAACGCGCGCGCATCACTTCATCGACGCGGCCGGCGAGTCCTTCGTGGATCGTGGTACGCATCGCGAGAATCCGCTCGCGCATGGTGGCGAGTTCCGCTTCCCATGACGCATGCAACGACGCATCGGCGAGCACGTTGGCGACCAGCCGCGCGCCGTGCGTCGGCGGATTGCTGTAGTTCGCGCGCACCGTGGACATCAACTGGCCGAGCACGCGGCCGGCCTCTTCACTGCTTTTGCAAACCACGCTCAACGCGCCGCAGCGCTCGCCGTACAGCGAGAAATTCTTCGAGAACGAATTCGCGACGATCAGCGCCACGCCCGCATCGGCGAGCAGACGCACGCACGCGGCGTCTTCGTCGATGCCCGCGCCGAAGCCCTGATACGCCATGTCGACAAACGCGATCAGATTGCGGCGCTGCAATACCGGCACCAGTTCCGCCCATTGCGCCGGGGTGAGGTCGACGCCCGTCGGGTTATGGCAGCACGCATGCAGCAGCACGATGCTCCGCTCCGGCAAGCGGCCGATCGCGTCGAGCATGTCCGCGAAACGCAGGCCGCCGGTGTGTTCGTCGTAGTACGGATAGGTGTTGACGGTCAGGCCCGCGCCCTCGAAGATCACGCGATGGTTTTCCCAGCTCGGATCGCTGATCCACACCTGCGAGCCGGGGAAATAGCGCTTCAGAAAATCCGCGCCCACCTTCAGCGCGCCCGAGCCGCCAATGGTCTGCAAGGTCGCGATGCGGCCCGTCGCGCGCGCTTCGTGGTCCGCGCCGAATACCAGCGCTTGGGCGGCGTCGCGATAGAGCGGCAGGCCCGCCATCGGCAGATAGGAGCGTGGGCCGATCGCATCGAGCAAGGCGGTTTCGGCGCGCCGCACGGCGTCCATCACCGGCAGCTTGCCGGCGTCGTCGAAATAGATGCCGATGCTCAGATTGACCTTGTTGGGGCGAGGATCGAGTTGAAAGTCCTCGTTCAGACTCAGAATCGGGTCGCCTGGGTAGGCGGGAATGTGGTCGAACATGGCAAGTCCTTGGTGGTGGGCGTGGGTCCGGCGTCGCTATGGTTTCGGTGCGGCGAGCAAAGCGCCGACACCCGCCGGACGAGACCCAAAGTCTAAGCGTCATTGGGTGCGTGCGTCGATTGGGGCAAGTGTCAGGCAATCGCTCGCGGCGCACAATCAATCGATTTTTCACGATTAGTAAGTTTTTCTTTACAATCGTTTTTCATGTCACTCACGCGCGTCACCATTCGTCAGTTCGAAGCGTTTCTCGCCATCGTCGATTTGCACAGTATCGGCGCGGCGGCGGAGCGGCTCGGGCTGACCTCGTCGGCGGTCAGCCAGTTGCTGGCCGAACTCGAAACGGAACTGGGCTTTCGCCTCTTCGACCGAACCACGCGGCGCGTCAATCTGTCGAGCGCGGGGCAGGATTTTCTTGCCTCGGCCGAATCGGTGTTGCGCCATGTGCGCGCCGCCGCGCAATCGGCCAACGACATCCGCAACCGCGCGGCCGGCATCGTGCGGGTCGGCGCGCCGCTGGTGCTCGCGGCCACCGCGTTGCCCGCGGCCATCGCCGAATACGCGCGCGGCAAACCGAAAGTGGTCGTGCGGATTGTCGACACCGTGGTCGAGCAACTGGTGGAGCGCGTGGAAAGCGGCGACGTGGATCTCGCGATCGGCCCCGACCGGCAAAGCGGCGCGCGCGTGGGGCGCGAGCGGGCGTTCGCGAGTCCGTGGGTGATGTGGTGCGCGCCGGCGCATCCGTTGAGCGCGCGGCGCCGTGTGCAGTGGCGGCATCTGCGCGACGTGCCGATCGTCGCCACCGGCCGCGACCACGAACGCGCGGTCGGGCAGATGCTCGCCAATCTGCCGGCCGAGGCCCGCATCATTCCGGTCGACGTGGTGGACAACGTCACCACGGCATTCGGTCTCGCATCGCAAGGGCTGGCGGTGACGCTCGCGCCCGCCTATGTCGCGCCGCTCGCGCGCACGTTCGGGCTGGTGATGAAGCGGATCGTCGATCCGGAAACCATCCGCGAGGTGTGCTTGTACCGCTCCACCGAGCGCGCGCTGTCGCCGCCCGCCGACGGCTTCGCGGAATTCATCGTGCCCTGGCTGAAGCGCTGGGACCGCGAAACGCAGGCCGGGGCGAAAACGAAGCGCGGCTGACCGGCCGCCTCGCGGCGCGAGCACGCGCCGTCCAGCGCCCGGGTGAGGCGGCTCGGGTATTGCTGTGTTCGACGGCACGCAACTTTGCACCGCCCGCGCCGGTCAATCATGCGAGCCATGCAGCGCCTCCCATTCATTCGAGCCCTACTCGCGCGCCGTAGCCGATCTCGTTCGCGCGCCGCTGCGCCGCGCCCTTCTCGCAACGTTCGTGTGGCATGCCGCTGCCCATCGATAGCGCTTCCGACTTTCATCGCCCGATAGCGGCCATCGGTTAAGCACCGCCTTCGCCGTGCATCGGCAAACGCATCAGAAGCGGTAGTTGATGGAAATGTCGGCCACGCCGTTCGCCTTGCGGTGCGTGATCGGACTGTTGCCCGCGCTGCCGACCAGTTGCTGGAATGCGCCATCCGCGGTGGCGAACCAATGCTTGTCGAACAGCCACACCACGCTGATGCCGAAGCCCACCGACTTGACGCCCGCGCTCGCGTGATATTCCGGATACCGCGAGTGCGCCGCCTGCTCGCGATTCACGCCGAACCAACTGTTCATGTAGGTGGAGTCCGCGAAGCTTACGTTGGGCCCGGCGAACCAGAAGAAGTTGTTGGTGCTGCCCGGCATCGGCATATACGCGCCGAGATCGCCGGTCCAGCCGTTCGAGCCGCCGAAGTAGCGTCTGACGTCCGCGCGCAGCACCAGCGGGAATTCCTTCGACACCACGTATTCGCCCGAGAGCTTGAGGCCCGGCGCCGGATTGATGTTGCCGAGGCCGTTCAGTTCCTGCGGATCGTCGTGGCCGCGGCGTCCGAGATCGTAGATGGCCGCGAGGCTTGCACGCCAGTTTTGTCCCTGCGCAAAGTTGACGCCGAGTCCCTCGCCGCTCGAAAAGAAAAACAGATCCTTGTAGCGCACGTCGACGCTCGGGCCGGCCATCAGGTGATACCGGTCGGAGCCCTCGTAGCGCGGCTGGAACGACGTCGCCGCGCCGACGCGCAACTGCCAGTCGGGAACGCTCGGCTGCCACACCTTTTGCAGTGGAATCCCCGCCGAGTATTGCCATTCGCCCAGCGGCGAAGGCGTTTGCGCCAAGGCGGCGCCCGGAACGACGGCAACGCCGAGGGTCACGGCGACCAGAGAAACTGCCGCGATGCCTATTGGTTTATTGCGGAACGTGCCGATCCGCTTTTCACGGCTGTCATTGCGCACCAGAAGCCTCCGATCTCGCGCAGGGCGAAGGGGTTTTAGGTTCCGCCTGGGTCCGCAAGGAATCGAACAGCACCCCGGCGCACGCCGCGCTCTCAGGCGCGGCGTGTAGTTTTTTCAGCAAACGATACGCGTTGCCCGGCAAGAACGCACCTGCTCGGGGAGTCGCGTACCGGACAGCGGGCCTTTCGTATGAACCATTGCCGCGAAAGCCTTGCCGACGGACCCACTGTGCAAAATGCGGGCCTGGTCGGCGGAAGCGGTGCGAAACCGGTTAAACGCAAACGGGAAACAACGAGAGGCCGAGCGAGCGTGCCAGCACGCCGTGGCAAGGAATCGCGAGCGCAATGCGCCTTCAGGAAACCACGGCGCCGCGCGATGCGGCGCCGTTGATGCATCGAACGCGGGCGATCCTACCTGGCCGCTTCGACGAGGACCGGCTTGTCGCGATAGAGATTCGGGAACAGCCGCTTGAGGTTGGCCACCTTCGGCATATCGTTAAGCGCGATATACGCGGAGTTGGGATGCAGCGTGAGGTAGTTCTGGTGATAGAACTCGGCGGGGTAAAAAGCCTTGAACGTCTCCGTCTTCGTGACGATGGGCGCCCGAAACGCATGCGCCTTCTCGAGCTGCGCGATGTAGCCTTGCGCGACGCGCCGCTGCATATCGGTCATCGGGAACACGGCCGAGCGGTATTGCGTGCCGCTGTCCGGCCCCTGGCGGTTCAGTTCGGTCGGATCGTGAATGACCGAGAAGTACACCTGCAACAACTGGCCGTAGGTGACCCTGGCCGGGTCGAAGGTGACCTGCACGGCTTCCGCATGGCCGGTCTCGCCGCCGCTCACCGTCTCGTAGTGCGCGGTGTCGCGCTCACCGCCCGCATAGCCCGACACCGCCTTGCTGACGCCGCGCACATGCTGGAACACGCCCTGCACGCCCCAGAAGCAGCCGCCTGCGAATACCGCCGTTTCTTCGTGCGCCGTGGCGGCGGAGACCGGTTCGTCGAGCGCGGGCGGCGCGATCACAACCGCGGCCTCGGACGCGAACGCGATGCGCCATGCCGACGCGCCGCCGGCAAGCGACGCCGCGCCGATCAACCTGAAGAAAATCCGTCTGCTGCAAGCCATGATGATCGTCCCGGAAAGTTCGCACGTTTCACCCGTTCGGGCGTTGGTCGTGCCGCCCGCGAGTGGTCTCGATGTTTAGTCGGCCAGCAAGGGCTTTTATGACAGCATGCGCGTCTTTCCGCATCGAGGCATCGAGGCATCGCAGCCGGGGCTACAGCGGCGCTCACAGCGGAAATTTCGTGGTCGAGAGAATTTCCTTGAGCACCATGAACGAGCGAATCTGCCGGACGCCCGGCAGATAAAGCAACTGCTCCGCATGCAAACGGTTGAAGCTGTCGCTGTCGCGCGTGCGGATCGTCATGAAGTAGTCGAATTCGCCGGTCACGACGTGGCATTCCATGCAACCCGGCACCCTCTGCGCGGCTTTCTCGAAGTCCGCGAACGACTCGGGCGTGGAGCGATCCAGCACCACGCCGATGATCACCAGCATCCCCGCGCCCGCCGCTTTCGGATCGATCAACGCGACCACGCCGCGAATCAGTCCCGACTCCTTGAGCCGCTCGACGCGCCGCAAGCACGCCGGCGCGCTCAGCTTCACTTTTGCCGCGAGCGCGACGTTCGAGATCGACGCGTCCGTTTGCAACTGGCGCAGGATCGCGCGGTCGATGCGATCGAGCGATTGCAGCGGGTCGGCTTGTGATTGGGCGGTAGCCGATGCGGCCGGCGCGCTTCGCACTTTCGTTGCGCTCATAGGTTGGTTCACAAGTTTTTATTAAGTCATTGCGGCATTTCTCTTTTCGAAATTACGCCCATCGCAATTTTTTCGCAAGCTCATTTCTGGCGCTTTTCCCTACCATTGTCTCAACGCGACGACCTGCTGTTCGCGTCGAACCTACTCATCACAGGAACTGCCATGAACCTGCAACGATTCCCGCGTCATCCGCTGACTTTCGGGCCGACGCCGATCCAACCGCTAAAACGCCTGAGCGATCACCTCGGCGGCAAAGTGCATCTGTATGCGAAGCGCGAGGACTGCAACAGCGGTTTTGCATTTGGCGGCAACAAGACGCGCAAGCTCGAATATCTGATTCCCGAAGCGCTGGCGCAGGGTTGCGACACGCTCGTTTCGATCGGCGGGATCCAGTCGAACCAGACTCGCCAGGTGGCCGCCGTCGCCGCGCATCTGGGCATGAAGTGCGTGCTCGTGCAGGAGAACTGGGTCAACTACTCGGATGCGGTGTACGACCGCGTCGGCAATATCCAGATGTCGCGCATTCTCGGCGCCGATGTGCGGCTCGTGGCCGACGGCTTCGACATCGGCTTTCGCAAGAGCTGGGAAGACGCGCTGGAGAGCGTGCGCGCGGCCGGCGGCAAGCCTTACGCGATTCCCGCCGGCTGCTCGGATCATCCGTTGGGCGGGCTGGGTTTCGTCGGCTTCGCTGAAGAAGTTCGGCAGCAGGAAGCGGAACTGGGTTTCAAGTTCGACTACATCGTGGTGTGCTCGGTGACGGGCAGCACGCAGGCCGGCATGGTGGTCGGCTTCGCCGCGGACGGCCGCGCCGAGCGCGTGATCGGCATCGACGCGTCCGCGAAGCCCGCGCAAACGCGCGAGCAGATCATCCGAATCGCGAAGCGGACCGCGGAAAAAGTCGAACTGGGGCGCGACATCACCAGCAAGGACGTGGTGCTGGACGAGCGCTTCGGCGGTCCCGAATATGGCTTGCCGAACGACGGCACGCTGGAGGCGATCCGCTTGTGCGCGCGCCTCGAGGGCATGCTGACCGATCCGGTTTACGAAGGCAAGTCGATGCACGGCATGATCGACATGGTGCGCAACGGCGAATTCCCGGAAGGGTCGCGCGTGCTGTACGCGCACCTGGGCGGCGTGCCGGCGCTGAACGGCTATAGCTTCATTTTCCGCAACGGCTGAGCGGCGAGTAGCGCGATGAGCGACGCGACGGCGGCCGGCATGCATCGAGCCGGCTGCCGCCGCGAGGTGGCGATGTGTTGTCATGGCGACCTGGCGAATCACGCCGCCAACTGCTTCTTCAAATGCTTGCGCAAGAATTCGACAAAGGCTCGAATCGTCAGAGAGCTTTGCCGATGCTGCGGATAAACCGCGTAGACGCTCGCCGCGGCGGGCAGGAATTCCTCGAGCACGGTCACGAGCTTGCCGCTTTTTAACGCGTCGGCAACGATGAAGTCGGGCAGCCGCGCGATGCCCAATCCGGCCACGGCGGCATCGCGAATCAGTTCGCCGTTATTGGCCCGCAACGGCCCATGCACTTCCACGCTCTTGTGCGCGCCCTCGACGATGAACTCCCAGTTCACCGCCCCGCCGTGCCCATACAACAGGCACGCGTGACGTTGCAGATCGGCAGGCGCCGCAGGCGCCCCGCGCCGCCGCCGATAGCCGGGACTGCAACACGCCACCATCCTCACGTCGACGAGCTTCTGCGCGATCAGCGTGGAATCCGCCAGCGTGCCGATGCGGATCGCCATGTCGAAGCCCTCGCCCACCACGTCGGCGGTGCGGTCGCTCAACTCCATGTCGAAGCGCACGTCGCCATGCTCGCGCAGGAACGCCGCCACCAGCGGCGACAGATGCGTCATGCCGAACGACATCGGCGCGCTCACGCGTAGCAGCCCTCGCGGACCGGCGCGCCGCAGCGACATGGCCTGTTCGGCGTCTTCCACTTCACCGAGGATGCGTTTGGCGCGCTCGTAAAACTCCTGACCGAGTTCGGTCACGGCCAGCTTGCGCGTATTGCGGATCAGCAACTGCACGCCGAGTGCTTCTTCGAGCGCCATCACGCGCCGGCTGACGAACTGCTTCGAGAGCGCCAGCCGCCTGGCCGCCGCGGTGAAATTACGAGCGTCGACCGTGGCGACGAAGATCCGCATGTCATCGAGTTGCATCGTATTGTCCACCGTATCGTGACAGTGTTTCCTGGATGACGGCGATTATAGCCATCCTGATTGACCTACACTGTCATTCATGGATCGCGGACTCACCATTGCCCGATCGCAAACAACCCAGGAGAAACACGATGCTCGATATCAGACACGCCAATCAACGCGGCCGCGCGGAGCACGGCTGGCTCAGTTCGCGTCATACGTTTTCTTTCGCGAACTATCACGACCCGAAGCAGAACGGCTTTTCCGACCTGCTGGTGATCAACGACGACCGTGTCGCACCGGCGCAAGGCTTCGGCAAGCATCCGCACCGCGACATGGAGATTTTCTCGTACGTGCTGGAAGGCGCGTTGGAGCACAAGGACACAATGGGCACCGGCTCGGTGATCGTGCCCGGCGACGTTCAGTTGATGAGCGCGGGCACGGGTGTCGCGCATAGCGAATACAACCATTCGAAGAGCGAGCCGGTGCACTTTCTGCAGATCTGGATCGCGCCGGGGCAAAAGGGCACGCAGCCGCGTTATCAGCAGCGTCACTTCGGCGCGGATCAGAAGCGCGGCGTGCTGCGCCTCGTGCTCTCGCCGGATGGCGCGAACGATTCGCTGGTGCTGCAACAGGATACGCGGGTTTATGCCGGTCTTTTCGATGGCGATGAAAGCGCCCGGCTCGAACTCGCCAGCAATCGCTATGCGTATGTTCACGTGGCGCGCGGCAGCGTGACGGTGAACGGCGTCGAATTCGGCGAAGGCGACGGCGCGCGCGTGCGCGGCGAGCAAGCGCTGAGCTTCACGCAAGGCCATGACGCCGAAGTGCTCGTGTTCGATCTGCGCGACATCGAGATGTCGGAGTTGTGGGCTTGATGTGGTTTGAGGGGGGTTCGAACGCACGGAATCAAACGTTGCGTTCGCCCTCTGTCTTTTCACCTTAAAAACACCGCACGCCTCAAATAAAAACGGCGGCCCGCAGGCCGCCGTCCACTACCAACCAACCACTCACTCACACTGCCACTTCAGCTTCAGCCTCTTTCACCACTTCCACTTCTTCGCTATTGCGGATCAGGTGATCGAATGCGCTCAACGATGCCTTCGCGCCCTCGCCCACCGCGATCACGATCTGCTTGAACGGCACCGTGGTCACGTCGCCGGCGGCGAACACGCCCGGCACCGACGTCGCGCCGCGAGCATCGACGACGATTTCGCCGTGCTTCGACAACTCCACCGTGCCCTTGAGCCATTCGGTGTTCGGCACGAGACCGATCTGCACGAACACGCCTTCGAGTTCGACGTTCTTCGTTTCGCCCGAACGCAGATCCTTGTAGGCCAGACCGTTGACCTTCTTGCCGTCGCCGGTGATTTCCGTGGTCTGCGCCTGAGTGACGATCGTCACGTTGGCGAGGCTGCGCAGCTTGCGTTGCAGCACTTCGTCCGCGCGCAACTGGGCGCCGAATTCGAACAGCGTGACTTCGCGCACGATGCCCGCGAGGTCGATCGCCGCTTCCACGCCGGAGTTGCCGCCGCCGATCACCGCGACGCGTTTGCCCTTGAACAGCGGGCCATCGCAATGCGGGCAGTACGCCACGCCGTGATTGCGATATTCGCGCTCGCCGGGCACGTTGATTTCGCGCCAGCGCGCACCGGTCGCCAGGATGATGGTTTTCGCCTTGAGCACCGCGCCGTTGGCAAGACGCACTGCGTTGATGCGGCCGGGGATCAGCGCTTCGGCGCGCTGCACGTCCATGATGTCGACTTCATAGCTCTTCACGTGCTGTTCGAGCGCCGTCGCGAACTTCGGCCCCTCGGTTTCCGTCACGGAGACGAAGTTTTCGATCGCCAGCGTATCGAGCACCTGGCCGCCGAAGCGTTCCGCCACCACGCCCGTCGCAATGCCCTTGCGCGCCGAGTAGATCGCCGCCGCCGCGCCCGCGGGACCGCCGCCGACGATCAGCGTATCGAACACCGGCTTCTTTTCCAGTTCCTTCGCGGCGCGCGCACCGGCGTTGGTGTCGAGCTTCGCGAGAATTTCCTTCACGCCGCTGCGGCCCTGGCCGAACACTTCGCCGTTCATGAACATGGTCGGTACCGCCATGATCTGGCGCGCTTCGACTTCGTTCTGGAACAGCGCGCCGTCGATCGCCACGTGGCGGATGCGCGGGTTGATGAGCGCCATCACGTTCAGCGCCTGCACGACTTCCGGGCAGTTCTGGCATGACAGCGAAAAATACGTTTCGAATTGGTAGTCGCCGTCGAGGTTGCGGATCTGTTCGATCACCGCGTCGTCGAGTTTGACCGGATGGCCGCCGACCTGCAAAAGCGCGAGGACGAGCGACGTGAATTCATGCCCCATCGGAATGCCGGCGAAACGGATGCCTGTGGCCTTGCCCGGCTCGCCGATCGAGAACGACGGCTTGCGCTCGTCGTCGCCACGGCGTTCGATCACGGTGACGCGTTCCGACAACGTCGCGATATCGTTCAGCAACGCCAGCAGCTCCTGCGATTTCGCGCTGTCGTCGAGCGACGCGACGATCTCGATCGGCTTGCTCACCTTTTCCAGGTATGTTTTCAACTGAGTCTTGAGATTGGCGTCCAGCATGGCTTTCGATTCCGTGACGAGGGGTGTTGGGTTCCCGGCGCCGCGCACATCGGATAGGACGTGCGCGGCCCGGGGACGCGCGGGCCGCTGTGAAAAGCGGCCCGCGCGGCGATGCGCCGCGAGGCGCTGACTGCAAAGGGTCTTGAGACCTTAGATCTTGCCGATCAGGTCGAGCGACGGGGTCAGCGTTTCAGCGCCCGGCGTCCACTTGGCGGGGCAAACTTCACCCGGATGCGCGGCGATGTATTGCGCGGCCTGCACCTTGCGCAGCAGTTCGCCGGCGTCGCGGCCAATGCCGTTGTCGTGGACTTCGCACAGCTTGATCTCGCCTTCCGGGTTGATCACGAACGTGCCGCGCAGCGCCAGGCCTTCTTCTTCGATCAACACGTCGAAGTTGCGCGAGATAGCCAGGGTCGGGTCGGCGATCATCGGGTACTTGATCTTCTGGATCGTGTCCGACGTGTCGTGCCATGCCTTGTGCGTGAAGTGCGTATCGGTCGACACGCTGTAGATTTCAACGCCGAGCTTCTGGAAATCGGCGTAGCGATCGGCCAGGTCACCCAGTTCGGTCGGGCAAACGAACGTGAAGTCGGCCGGGTAGAAAACGAAAACCGACCACTTGCCCTTCAGGCTTTCTTCGGTGACGGTCACGAATTCGCCGTTGTGATAAGCCTGTGCCTTGAACGGTTTGACTTGACTATTGATGATCGGCATTTGCTGAGTCCTCTTTCGGAGTGGTTGGAAAGTGGAGCCAGTATGTCAGACCGCGCTTAATAGGTAAAGCGGATTGTTTTAATGATAGCAATAGTCATACGCTATTTATCGCGCCGCTGGCAGCTATCGCGGCGGATCGGTTTTCATGAGCCGCCAGAGGGTCGTGCGGCCGATTCCGAGTGCGCGGCTGGCCGCCGCGCGATTGCCGCCCGACTGCTCGAGAGCGCGCATGACGTCCTCGCGAGTCGGGGAAGTGCGGGCCGGCGCGTGTTCGTCTTCGCCGGCTCGGGACATCGGCGCGGCGGGCGTTGCGACAGCCGGCGCCTGTTTCATTCGCCCGAACTCCGGGAACATCGACTGCAAATCCCGCCTATCCTGGCCTTGGCCGGCCGCGTCGCTTAGATAGATCGCGGCGCGCGTCAGCAGGTTTTCCAGTTCCCGGACATTGCCGGGCCACGCGTAATGCTCGAACAAGGGCGCGAGAAACGTCAGCACCCGGTCGAGCGTCGCCTCCGACAACCCATATTGGCGCGCCCCGCGGCTTAACAAGTGCCGCGCCAGTTGCGCGACATCGCCGCGCCGTTCGCGCAGCGGCGGCAATTCTATCCGAAGCAGATTCAGACGAAAATACAGATCCGCGCGAAACAATCCCTGTTCGACGAGCGCATGCAGATCGCGATGCGTCGCGGCGATCACCCGCACGTCGACCGGCGTGGCGCGCCCGGAACCGAGCTTCATCACCTCGCGCTCCTGCAGCACGCGCAGCAGACGGCTTTGCAACGCGGCCGGCATTTCGCCGATTTCATCGAGGAAGATCGTGCCCGTGTGCGCGATTTCGAAAAGGCCCGGCTTGCCGCCACGGCGCGCGCCGGTGAACGCGCCCTCCTCGTGACCGAACAGTTCGCTTTCGATCAGCCCCTCGGGCAAGGCCGCGCAATTGAACGCGACGAACGGATTGCCGCGCCGCCGGCCGGCGTTGTGGATGCCTTGCGCGACCAGTTCCTTGCCGGTGCCGCTTTCGCCGGTGAGCAGCACGG
Organism: Paraburkholderia sp. DD10; assembly: GCF_049177125.1. Lineage (NCBI taxonomy): Bacteria > Pseudomonadati > Pseudomonadota > Betaproteobacteria > Burkholderiales > Burkholderiaceae > Paraburkholderia > Paraburkholderia sp. DD10. Next base: position 1,816,621 of record NZ_CP185392.1, read on the forward strand.
TGGCGTCGTGAGCGGCGCCCGCGCGCGCGAGCCGCCGCACCCGTTCGAGCGCCGCCGATCCGCCGATCAACTCGTCCAGCCGATGCCGCGCGACCAGATGCTTCGGCCGCTGGCTGGTGCGTAGCGAATGGTCGATCCGCTGCGCGACGAGAGCGTCCTGCACCGTCACCACCGAGCCGGAGCGCGCGCCATGCTCCATGATCGGCACGCAGTTGACGATCAGCGCGCGGCCGCCGATCCGCTCGATCCGTTCCTCGATCGGCAGGTCGTTCGCAAGCGTTTCGCGCAGCCACGGACCGACGACGCGCGCGACTTGCGCCGCCGCGTCCTGTTGGCGGTCCGCCGAAAGAGCTTCTTTCGGGGCGCCGAGGCCCAGCAGTTCGAGCATCGCCGGGTTGACCGCTTCGAGCACGCCGGCGTCGTCGAAAGCGGCGACGCCGTCGCGCAGATGGGCCACGATCGTATTCAGCCGCACGCGCTTCGACTCCTTCTGACGGCTCACCCGCGCCAGTTCGACCGAGCGCTCGAACGCTTCCTCGACCGCGCCGAGCGAGTACAGGAAAACGCTTTCGAGCCCGGCTTGCTGCGCGAAATCGCAAGCCATGCCGGGGCCGATGATGACGCCGCAGCCTTCGGCGGCCAGCTTCTCGACGGCGAGCCGCACTTCGTCGATCGAACGGTAGGCGCGCTGCGTCAGCCCGACCTTGAGCCACGCGCCGAGATCCGCCAGTTCGTGCGAGATCGTTTCGTGCAGCACCAGGCCGATCCGCGCGCCGGGCCACGTGGTGGCGGCGCGGGCAATCGCACCGAGCACGTCGAAGCCGTTCACCTTGACCATGACGACCGGCACGTTCAGGTTGTCGCGCAGGTAGGCGCCGTTCGAGCCGGCAGCCAGCACCACGTCGACCGAGCCCGCATCCACGTAGGCCTGCAAGGCGGTGACGGCCGCCCCGTAGCCTTCGCGAACCGAAAAGAATCGGGCGCGCCCGGCGTAACGCGGCGCGACGGCCTCGCAAAGCGACTTCAAGCGGCTGATACTGACGAGTGCAACGCCAGGCAGCGCCTTATTGGCATTCGCGACGAGCGACGGGAACGTGGACATTGCGGTAACTCCGCGAACAGTTGAAACGTTCCATGAAACGTTTCACGGAACACACGCGTATTCTGCCATGAACCCGCGCAGCGCCGCTTCGCGCCGCAAGCTCCTGATTCGATTGCCTAAGTCCCGGAGCCTCGCGCGATGGCATGCTTCCTGCAAAATCACGGCCGCCTCTCAAACCCGCTTACCTTTTTCGGAGACACACCGTCATGACCACTTCCGCCACACGCCGCGCCGCCTTCCGCGCCAAGGTCGAGCAACGCCAGGGCCTGCTGGTGCCCGGCGCCTTCAACGCGATGAGCGCGCGTGTCATCGAGGACGCCGGTTTCGAAGCGCTCTACATCACCGGCGCGGGCGTCACCAACATGTCGCTCGGCCTGCCCGACCTCGGCTTCATCGGTCTCGCCGAAGTCGCCGAACATACCGCGCGGATTCGCGACGCGGTCGCGCTGCCGCTGATCGTCGATGCCGACACCGGCTTCGGCAACGCGCTGAATGTGCGTCAGACGGTGCGCGTGCTCGAGCGCAGCGGCGCCGACGTGATCCAGTTCGAGGACCAGGTCATGCCGAAGAAATGCGGCCACTTCGCCGGCAAGGAAGTGGTCGGCACGAGCGAGATGGTCGGCAAGATTCGCGCGGCCGTGGATGCCCGCGAGGACCGCAATCTGCAGATCATGGCGCGCACCGACTCGGCGGCGGTCCACGGCATCGAGGACGCGATCGAACGCGGTCACCGTTTCATCGAGGCCGGGGCCGACATTCTGTTTATCGAGGCGACCGAATCGCTCGCCGACATCGAACGTCTGCCGTCGCTGTTCGACCGGCCGCAGTTGATCAACATCGTGATCGGCGGCAAGACGCCGGTGCAATCGCGCGAGGCGCTCGCGCAACTCGGCTACGGCATCGTGCTGTACGCGAACGCGGCGCTGCAAGGCGCGGTGCTCGGCATGCAGCGCGCGCTCGGCACGTTGAAAAACAACGGCCGCCTCGACGAGGACGCGACGCTCGTCGCGCCGTTCAGCGAACGCCAGCGGCTCGTCAACAAGCCGCTGTACGACAAGCTCGACCGCGAGTACGCCGCGAAAGACTGAGCGACGCGCGCGCTCGTGTTTCCGGCCGACCGGCGCGCAGGGAGCGCGCCGGTCGCCTCGGGCGCCGGGCGACTGCCCTGGCCGACGATGCAACAGCGATTACCAGGTTAGGATTCAAGGCCGGCGACGAGGCGCGTCCCTTCAATGGAGCGTTATTCGCAGCCGCGATCCTGTCGCGCATTCGCGTCGTCCGAAGGCCGGAAACACCTCTTCGAAAGGTAGTCGCAAGAACCATGAAATCCAGACCCTCTCTCCGAACCTGCCTGCACCTTCACGACATTCATGAGCCCGCACGCCGTGCGGCGGAGACAGCGCAATGACCGCCGGCGGCACACGCAACGCGCATGTCGGCTGGCTGCCGTATATCGTCGCGGCCACCTTCTTCATGGAGTACCTCGACACCACCGTGATCGCGACGGCGCTGCCGCAGATGGCGCAGTCGTTCGGCGTCGGACCGAACAGCCTGAGTCTCGGCATGACCGCCTACATGCTGGCGCTCGCGATCTTTATTCCGGCGAGCGGCTGGGTCGCCGACCGCTGCGGCTCGCGCACGGTGTTCGTCAGCGCGATCGCCGTGTTCACGGTGGCGTCGGTGTTGTGCGGGCTGTCGCAGAACGTCGTGGAGTTCACGGCCGCGCGATTGCTGCAAGGCATGGGCGGCGCGATGATGGTGCCGGTGGGCCGCCTGATCGTGGTCCGCAGCACCGAGAAGAGCCGCATGATGCAGGCGATCTCGACCATCACGTGGCCCGCGATCGCCGCGCCGGTCATCGGGCCGCCGGTGGGCGGCTTCATCACGACCTATGCGTCGTGGCGCTGGATCTTTCTGCTGAACGTGCCGTTCGGCCTGGCGGCGATGGCCGTCGCGTTCGCGCTGGTGCCGAACCTGCGCGGCAGCGAACGCAAACCGCTCGACGTGGTCGGCTTGTTGCTGAGCGGCACGACGCTCACGGCGATCCTGTACGGCGCCGAACTGGCGAGCCAGCCGGGCGAAAATCCGTGGGTGGCCGCGGCGGTCATCGGCGGCGGGTTGCTGATGGGCGTGCTGGCGTTCCAGCATGCGAAGCGTCACCCGCATCCGCTGATCGACGTTTCAACGCTCAAGATTCCCACCTTTTCCGTGACGGTCGTGACGGGCTCGTTCACACGCATCGGCATTGGCGCGGTGCCTTATCTGATGCCGCTGCTGTTTCAGGTGGGCTTCGGCTTGTCCGCGTTCAAGTCGGGCTTGCTGCTGCTCGCGAGCGCGCTCGGCAACCTCGGCATGAAGGCGCTGACCACGCGCATTCTGCAACGTTACGGCTTCCGCATGGTGTCGATCGTCGACGTCGCGGTGGCCGGCGTGTTCATCATCGCGTGCGGGCTGTTGACGCCGGAGGTGCCGCTTGCCCTCGTGCTGTTCGTCGTGTTCATCTACGGCGTGGCGCGTTCGATGCAATTCTCGACGCTTGCCACGCTGGCCTACGCCGACGTCGCGCAGCCGCAGATGAGCGCGGCAAGCACGCTATGGAGCGCGGCCGCGCAGATGACGATCGGTCTCGGCATCGCGTTCGGTGCGGTAGCGCTGCGCGCGGCGGCGTTCTTCAACGGCGAGACGACGGGCCGCATCTTCACGCTCGACGATTTCCGTCTCGCGTTTCTGTGCGCGGGCGTGCTGACGCTGGTGTCGGTGATCGGCTATATGGGCCTCGCGCACGACGCCGGCCAGAGCATCGGCGGCGGTTCGCGCGGCGCCGAAGATCCGGCCAAAGGGTGATGACGTGCAAGCAGCCGAACTAACGATTTCGAGCGACAAGGCCGACCTCGACATCGAGATGATCCATGCATTCCTGTCACGGCAAACAGCGTGGGCGCAGGGCATGCCGCGCGACACGCTGGAGCGTGCGATCGCGGGCTCGCTATGTTTCGGCGGCTATGTCGGCGGCAGGCAGATCGCCTTCGCGCGCCTGATCACCGACGAGGCGACGTTCGCCTACCTGTGCGACGTTTTCGTGCTGCCGGACTATCGCGGCAAGGGCTATGCGTCGGCGTTGATGAAGCACGTTTTCGCCAGCCCATCGCTCACGGGTCTACGCAGAATCGTGCTGGTGACGACCGACGCACATCATGTGTACAGGCCGCACGGCTTCCGTGAACTGGCGAACCCCGAGCGTTATATGGAGTTGCACGATCCCGACGTCTACAAGACGGCATAACCGCATGCAGCGCCGCGCAATGTAGAAAAAAGATCAGCCATAAGCACGCTCGCGCATCCACTTCGTCATGATCCATTTTTCGCCGCTGAGCACCGGCGCGCCGCCGTGCAAGGTCAGCGGGTCGAGTTGACGCGAGCCGTTCATATAGCGGAAATACACCGCGCCGCCCTGCTTCGCCGCGACCGAGAGGCGCGCTTCCGGAAAAATCGTTTCGCCGCCTTCGGGCACGTCGTTCAGATAGATCACCAGCGTCGCCACGCGCTGTCCGCCCTGCGCGGTATGCACCGCGCTGCCGGGTTGATCGGGCGGAAAGTAGTCGAAATGCGGGCGGTATTCGCCGGTCGCGCCGTAGCGCAGAATCTGCAGTCCTTCGCCGTTCTCGACCGGCCAGTTCATCAGGTTCGAAATGCGCCGCTCGATCCGCTCGATGAACGCGTCCTCGCCACGTTGATACCAGATGCCTTCGCTGGTGCGGTTGCGGATCACGTCTTCCCTGCCGGTGGCCGGGTCGACAATCGTCGAACGTTTCAACCGATGCCGCGAGCGCTCGATCATCTCACCGCACTCGTCGGGCGAAAGAACATCCGCGAACACGATCAACTCGGGGCGCTCGCAGCGCATCAGCACGCGGACGTCGCGATCGTGCGCGCGAATCACGTTGCCCCGCGCGACCGGCGACTGATCGTATTGGTAAGCGTGCGGCGCGGCTTTCGTCAGCACGGCCTCGCTCGCGCCGGCGGCCACGTTCGCCGCGTTCGCCGCTTTCCGGCCGAACGCGGCGTGCACGGCGGCACGCGCGGCCTCGTCGGCAAAACCGGCTTGCACCATCGCGTCGATCATCGAGTCCATGCTGCAGCCGCGCGCGACGTTGCTGACCAGCCATTCCTGCCATGCGGCATCGACTACGGGCATTGGAACTCCCATTCGTCCAGATGACGAAAATACTGCATCGACTGGCTGCGGCGTGGCAAGCGCAACACCAGGCGTGGCAAGCCTGGCCGTCGTATCAGGCGCTGCGCTGCCTGCGCCGATACAGATCGAGCCCTCGACGCGCCTGCGTCCTGATCGCCCGTTGGACCAACGGCGACCAGCCGAGCAGCGTGCCTCTGACGCCCATCGCCTGGCGCATCCACGACCACAGATCGAACGTGTCGCGATGCTCGACGATGCGTCCGTCGTGAAACACGAAACGCGCGTCGATCCGGTTGACCACCGGGCGGCCCGTCTGACTGAATACATAACTGGCTGTCCAATGGGCACGACCGTTCGTGTCATCGGCGTCGACGCCCTCGAAGGTCAGCGAGAAATCCTGTGCGCGCGCAACCAGCAGACGCCACATGTCGCGCACTTCCTCGCCGCGCAACTCGCCGAATGCGGGGTCGCTGAAAACAGCGTCGTCGGCATAGCAGGCGACCATGGTTTCGGCGTCGCGCCGCTGGAAGGCGGTGTAGAAACGCTCGATCAGTTCGGTGTTGGGGTGACTCATTTTTGTGTCGAAGAGCATGGTTGCGGGGATCGTATGAACGCATTGTAAGCGCAGGCATTCAACCTGACGCCATGCGTTCAATGCCCCGGCTTGAACCGCCGCGGCAAGCCCGGCGATATCGGAAGCAGACGGCCGAGCACGCCTTTGCGGCGCTCGGCGGCGGCCGGCCACAGCATGTCGGCAAGCAGCCCGATGCCGCGCGCCAGCGCGCTGTCTTTCGCCGACGTCACGAGCGGCACGCCGCGGTTGAGCGCCTCGTTGGCCTGCCGGTCGTCACGCGGAAGCTGATGCGCGACCTTCGCGCCGAGCGTGTGTTCGAGTGTCGGCAGGTTGATCGGCGCGTTCTTGTCGTATTGATTCACCACCACCCGCACCTTGCTGGCCGGATAACCCAGTTCCTTGAAGATGTCGAGCATGCGTCGGCCGCCGTGCAGGTAGAGCAGATTCTGCCGCACCACCATGCAGATCGCATCGCTCGCGTCGAGTGCGCGGATCGTCAGCGGATTGAGGCTTTGCCCGACATCGATCAGCACCGCGTCGTAACGTTCGCGCACCAGCGCGAGGATGCGCTCCAGTTGCGCGGGCAGCAACTCCGCGGCCTTGAGCGGATCGCCCGCGCCCGCGAGCACGTCGAGGTTCGCGTGCACATGCATCACGCATGATTCGAACAAGGCGGCGTCAAGGAACTCGATCCGCGAGCACAAATCGGCGAGCGTGATGGGCGGCGGTTTGTCGGCCACGAGCAGGCTCGCATCGGCGAACTGCTGGCTCAGGTCGATCAGCAGCACGCGCCGGTTGCCGGGCGCGGCGAGCGAGTAAGCGAGATTCACGGCGATCAGCGTCGTGCCGCTGCCGCCCTTGCTCGATGCAAGCGAGACGACGCGTCCGGCGCGGCGCATATCCATGTTCTTGTTCGCGGCGATCCTGGTGAGCGCGGCGGCGATCTGATGGGCGTCGAGCGGCCACGGCAGCACATGCCGCACGCCGATGCGCGCCGCCACGGCAAGCAAGGCGGCCGGAGGCGCCGGCGTCACCAGCATGCAATGCAAGGTCGGGGTGCAGGCCAGCGCTTCCTCGACGCCGTCCAGTTCGCGCGCGCCCAGATGCACGTCGTCGACGATCAGCAGATCGGCGCTTCTGATCGCGCGGGCGTGCACGCGCAGTTGCCGCGCCGTGCCGTGCGCCGCGCGCAGCCGGTACGGCACGCCGCTTTCGTCGAGGCGCGCGATGATGTGCGGCGCGCGTTCCGTGCTGGACGAAAGCAGAAAGACGTCGATCATGCGGGGTCTCCTCCGGTCTAACGCCGTTCGGTTGACGATGCCACGCCGATCACGATCGACGCGTAAGCACTTCAGTCTTCGAAATCGGATGGCTGAATGCCCGCCTCGCGATCGCGCGTCCATTCGGGCGACGCCGGCATCTCGAACATCGCGTCGCGCAGCGCCTCGCGCTGAATCTCCGCCTGAGCCTTGCGCTTGAGCGCGTCGGCGATCACGAGCGTCTGCAGATCGATCGAAGGCGTGGCGAACAGCGCGCGTGGCGGCGCCACATGCCGTTGATAGCGGACATCAGCGGTACGCACCGTGGCTTGACGGTCCAACGACGATGCGATGGTCGGCTTGCTGGTCAGTCTGTTCATGACAACCCCCAATGTGTTGCCCCCTTCCCGGGGCCGTTTGCGGGTGGACCGTGCTCGCGCAAATGCGCGGCACGGCGCCCGGTTCAGCTCGTAACACGCGCCTCTCTATGAAGGCTCCTGGCCCGTTCTCCCCGCTTCCTCGCGCCGGCTGGTCCTGGCCGAGCGCTGCCCCTTCCCTGTTCCATGCATCGATCGCGAACCGCATGAGCGCGATGCCTGTCGTTATTGTTTCAACTGCGGCTTCAACTACGGCTTCAACGTCGGCTGCAACTTCGGTTCCATCCAGTCGGACGAAAAAAGTGGCGGGGCCGCGTTCACGTTGTCCGTTCGCGAACGACCGATATCTGTATATCGGCAGTTCGCCCCGCTTTATTGACATCCGTTTTTCAATGGCCCCGCCGCACCCTCGCAAAACGCACTGGCTTCCCCGGCCGCGCTTGCGAAGTCTTTATTTGCCGCCGGTCTGCTCCAACCGCTGCTTCCCCGTGCGTCACATCGGGCGGCAATGCTTTCGCTGTGAATCGCTTGGTGCAACGCCCATGCCATGCGGGTCGAAAGCCTTGTCGCACGGCGATCCGCACCGCGGCGCAGACGGCCGGGCCGCCCCTTCCGGCCGCCGTTGATTCGTATTCGACACACGATTGAGTCCTCCGTCGAAGCGTTGCGCATGAACCTGGCACGCCAGGGTCTCCGGCGGCGGCGCGCCAGCCCGCTTGCAGCAGACCTGGACCGCAAGCGTCGGTCATTCGTGCCGATGCGGGTGGGCATTCAACGCTAGCGGAGCAGGCGGCCCGATATGTCGCACGCTTGAGACACGGCGCATGGCTGGACGCCAGGTCGGTTTCGCCATGCCGCAAGGCGACCTGCCGCGATGTGTGCGATAGCGCTCATAACGAATTTGGCCGGCTATCGTCGAGCGGCGCCACAGACAACATCGGCGCGAAAAATCCTTTCTGAATCCCTATTTGTTTGTATGGCATTCGAATGATCTTTCGCTTATGGTTAAGTCACGCGCCGCCTAGAGCGCCTGTATCAGATCAACGAGGTCAACGAGGTCAAGAATCGGTTGTAGTGATTCGGGGATGAAAACGCCGGGCAGGAGCCAGCACGACCGCTGTTCCGCTGTCCGCCCGACGCGTAGCACCTCGCGGCTCATGCCGCACGCATCACGCCCCCGCCATTGCCGCTACCGTGAATCCGTCACCGCCGGGCTGCCCGCAACCGGGCTCGATCGCCGTGACGAAAATCCATGCCCGGGTCCGTTCACGCGGAAGCGGGCTAGCTTGGTTGGCCGAGGATCGGCGCGCTTGCCGGCCTGGCGAGTAGGCCGAACTGCAGTGCTGAGAGCAGCATCGAACCGGGGGTAACATGAACACGACTGGCACACCTGTCGACACCGAACGCACCGTTCTCTATGTGTCGAGCTTGCCCGATCAAAAACTCGCGGACTTCCTCGCCGCGTCCGGCTGGCATGCCGTGCACGCCAAGACCGCGGCCGCCGCCGAGCGCATGATCGAACGCGGCAACATCAAGGTCGGCCTCGTCGAATTACCCGGCAACTGCACATCCCAGCATCTGTCCGCGCTCGCGTCATGCATGCGCCGCGTCGAAACCAACTGGGTCGCCCAGATCGCGCCGGGGCAGGCCGACAATGAACTGGTCGGCCGCTTCATCCTCGACTATTGCTTCGATTTCGTCACGCGGCCCTGGCTGAACGAGCGGCTCGTGTTCGCGCTCGGCCACGCGCATGGGCTGTCGAACTTGCGGCATGTGGAGGTCGCGCCGGAGCCGTCGCTCGGCCGGCACGGCATGGTCGGACAATGCGAGGCAATGCAGCAGTTGTACCGCCGCATCGACAAGTGCGCGGTGACCGAGGCGCCGGTGTTCGTCGCCGGCGAGTCCGGCACCGGCAAGGAACTGACCGCGCGGGCCATTCACGACCGCTCGCCGCGCGCGGGCCGCCCGTTCGTCGCGATCAATTGCGCGGCGATTCCGCCTAGCCTGCTGCAAGCGGAACTGTTCGGCCACGAACGCGGCGCCTTCACCGGCGCGCTTCAGCGCAAGATCGGCCGGATCGAGAGCGCGCACGAAGGCACGCTCTTTCTCGATGAAATCGGCGACATGCCGCACGAGTGCCAGGCGGTGCTGCTGCGCTTCCTGCAGGAAGGCACCATCGAGAGGCTGGGCGGCAACGCCGTGATCAACGTCGATGCTCGGGTCATTTCGGCGACCCACGTCGACCTGGACAAAGCGGTCGAGGACGGCCGGTTCCGCTCCGACCTGTATCACCGCCTGTGCGTGCTGCGCCTCGTGGAGCCGCCGTTGCGCGAGCGTGGCGGCGACATCAAGCTGCTCGCCAACTATGCGCTCAGCATGTACAAGCAGGACGGCGCGCGCAAACTGCGCGGGCTGTCGAGCGACGCGATCGTCGCGATGTCGAACTATCCGTGGCCGGGCAACGTGCGCGAGCTGATCAATTGCGTGCGCCGCGCCGTCGTGATGAGCGAGGGGCGCTTCATTACCGCGGGCGACCTCGGCTTGCCCGAGGCCGACAACGCGCCCGCCGTGACGCTGGCCGAAATCCGCAGCAAAGCCGAAAAAGATGCGATCGAGCATGCCTTGCAGCGGCACGGCTACAAGTTGTCCGAGGCCGCCGCCGAACTGGGCATTTCACGGGCAACGCTGTATCGGCTGATGCATGCGAACCGGCTGCATCAGGAACCGGCGGCCTCGCGCGCGTTGAACGGCAGCGGCGGCACAGGCGCCGACGACGAGGCCGAGCGGCGGGCGCATTCGCTCGCTTGAACTCGGAGCGCCGCGCGCCTGAACTGGTTTTGTGGGGGATGTGGGACCCGTCACGGCGTGAGCTGGCTTGCCGGGGTTGCGGTTGCGAGTTGCGAGTTGCGAGTTGCGAGTTGCGAGTTGCGAGTTGCGAGTTGCGAGCTGCGAGCTGCGAGTTGCGAGCTGCGAGTTGCGGTTGCCGGTTGCCGGTTGCCGGTTGCCGGTTGCCGGTTGCCGTTGCCGATTGCGGCTTCCCGTTGCGGTTGCCGGTTGCCGGGTTGCCCGGCCTTTCCCGACCACGCAGGCCTCGCGCGCCTATCGGATCCCTCCTGGCGTTGCTATGCTGAAAGCCGTTCATCCAGACGGGAGCGGACTTGGCCGATCAGCACATCGCGGCGCGCGCGCACCGCCACTCCTCCGCCCATCCCGCTCAGGCCAGTCCGTGCGATGCCCTCGTGATCCGCGCGCAGCCCGCGGGCTCCGGCCGCCCAAGCCGGCGCAAGAAGCTCGCGCTGGCCGCGACCATCCTCGGCTCCAGCATGGCGTTCATCGACGGCTCGGTGGTCAACGTCGCATTACCTTCGATTCAGACCGAACTGCACGCCAGCGTCGCGGCGATCCAGTGGGTCGTCAACGCGTATCTCCTGTTTCTCGGCGCGCTGGTGCTGGTGGGCGGCTCGCTCGGCGACAAGCTCGGCCGGCGCACCGTGTTCGTCGCCGGGATCAGCCTCTTCACGCTGGCGTCGATCGGCTGCGGACTCGCGCCGGGCGCCGGCTCGCTGATCGCGGCGCGCGCGGTGCAAGGCATCGGCGCGGCGCTGCTGGTGCCGAGCAGCCTCGCCATCATCGGCGCGGTGTTCGACGACGCGGAGCGCGGCCGGGCGATCGGCACATGGGCGGGCGTCGGCTCGATCACGTCGGCGCTCGGGCCGGTGGCGGGCGGCTGGCTCGTCGACGCGTTCTCGTGGCGCGCCATCTTCTTTCTGAATGTGCCGATCGCCTGCGCGACCGTCGCACTGGCGCTTGTCGCCGTGCCCGACAGCCGCCAGGAGGACGACGGCCAAACCCGCGCGCACGGGCGACGTATCGGCGAAACGCCGCCGCGGCTCGACTGGCCGGGCGCGGTCACGGCAACCGCGGGGCTCGCCGGGCTGACCTACGGACTCACCCTCGCGTCGACGCGCGGCTTCGGCGACGGCTGGGTGCTGGCGTCGATCCTTGGCGGCGTGCTGGTGCTGGCCGGCTTCGTCGCGCTCGAAGCCAACAGCCGCAATCCGATGGTGCCGCTCGACGTGTTCCGTTCACGCGATTTCGTCGGCGCGAATCTCGTCACGCTGCTGCTCTATTTCGGCCTGAGCGGCGCGCTGTTCTTCCTGCCGTTCACGCTGATCCGCGCCGAAGGCTACAGCGCGACCCAGGCGGGCGCGGCATTGCTGCCGGTGCCGGTGACGATCGGCCTGCTGTCGCGCTTCACGGGCGGTCTGACGGGTCGCTACGGGGCGCGCGTCCTGCTGAGCGTCGGCCCGATGATCGCCGCACTCGGTTTCGCGATGTTCGCGCTGCCCTGGATGCGCGACGGATACTGGCGCGGCCTGTTTCCGGCGCTCGCCGTACTGGGGCTCGGCATGACGATCACCGTCGCGCCGTTGACGACCACGGTGATGACGTCGGTGTCCGCCGCGCGTACCGGCGTCGCGTCGGGCATCAATAACGCGGTAGCGCGGGTGGCGAGCCTGCTGGCGATCGCAGTGCTGGGCATCGTGTTCGTGTGGTCGCACGATGCCGCGCTCGGGACGCGGCTCGATGAATTGCATGCGCCGCGAGACGTCCGCGAGGCGGCACGGCTCACGCAGATCGGCATGGCCGCGCCGCCGACGGCCCGCGCAACGGCTGCGCCGAACGCCGCCATGCGGGCCGAGGTGACGCGCGCTCAAGCCGATGCGCTCGCGGCGGCGTTGCAGGCGGTTGCGCTGGTATCGGCGGTGTGCGCGTTGGCCGGCGCGGCGCTGGCGGTGTGGACGATCCGCAAGACGAGCGGCAAAGCGGCCGCGCCGCATGCGCGCTGAAGCGCGAGCATCGAGACGCGGCGCTGTTTGTGTTGCGTGGTGCGTGGTGCGTGGTGCGTGGTGCGTGGTGCGTGGTGCGTGGTGCGTGGTGCGTGGTGCGGGCAGCGAGCAACGATCAACGCACCACGCCAGCCCACACTTCAGAAAGCAGTGAAACGTCACGCTCGATGAGTCGCCATACTGGCGTACCGGTGCCCGTTCAGGCCACTTCCACCCACCCTCACTCGACCAGGGTTTTCACATGACGCTGACCTGTTTCATCCGCTATCAGATCGATCCATTCCAGCGCGATGCCTTCGACGAATACGCGCGCAACTGGGGGCGCATTATTCCGCGCTGCGGCGGTCATCTGATCGGCTATTTCCTGCCGCACGAAGGCACCAACGACATCGCCTGGGGCCTGGTCGCATTCGACAGCCTCGCGGCCTACGAGACCTATCGCGCAAGGCTGCGAACCGACGACGAAGCACGCGAGAATTTCAGGTTCGCACAGACCAGGCGTTTCATCTTGCGCGAGGAGCGGACTTTCACCGAGGTGGTGGAGGGCACGCTCGGCGTGGCGCCGGTTCGCGAGGCCGGGGCGGCCTAAGCACGCGCGGCGGGGACGCGCGTGCGCCGCGCATCCCAGGCGCATTCGCGCCAGTGCGGTTTGACAGGCAAGCTTTCTGCTACCGGTGCTTGCGCTCGACAGGCCGGCAGAACGGCGGGACCCAGGACGTCCCATCGAGGAACTTGTACGACCAAAAAGGTGTCGGTTCATCATCACCCCGCCGAACCGGTCCTCGTGTCGCGGCACCGCCGCCCGCACCTTGCCTCCCGCCTTGCACCCTATGCGCAAACTACTTCACGTCTGGTTTTTCATTGTTCTGGTCGTCGGCGCTTCGCCGGCCGTCGCCGCGCTGGTGCAAGCCGCGCCCGCCTCCGAGGCCTCCGGCGCGGCGGTCACGCTGACGCCCGAGCAGGCCCGCCAGGCCCTCGCCGTCCTCAACGATCCCAAACGCCGCGCGCAGGTCGCCGATACGCTGCAAGCCATCGCCGCAGCCGGCGCCCTGAGCGCACCGCCCGCCGCCGCGGCGGGGGCATCGGGCGCCTCCGCGCCGGCTGCGGCAAGCGGTGCCGCCGCCCTTGTTCCAGCCGCCTTCAAGTCCAATGGACTGGCCTCGCAACTGGCCCGTCAAGGCGCGCATTGGGCGGTCCACCTTGGCGCCTCGCTGCGCAGTTCGGTCGCGGCGCTGCTCGACGTCGCCTCGGTGCGCGCCTGGTGGAACTGGCAATCGACCAGCTCGCAGGCGCGCAGCACGCTGGTTCACGTCGCGTGGTCGCTGCTTGCCGCGCTGGTGCCCGCGCTCGTGCTGGAATGGCTCGCGCGGCGGCTGTTGCGGCGCACCTATCGGGCGATCGCCGCGCGCCGCGAACAGAGCGATCAGGACGACGCGCCGCAAGCCGACCTGCCCGTCGATGTCAGGCCGCAGCCCGCCGATGCGCCGAACGCCGCGCCGCCGCTGCCCGCTTCGTCCGCGTCGGAAGCTGAGACCGAGGCCCGGATAAAAGCAGAAGCGATGAAGGCCGGCGCATCCCCCGCCGCTTCGCCCAGGGACGATGCCATCCAGGCCAAAGGCAAACAGAAGGCGGTGCATCACTGGACGCTCCTGCAGCGCCTGCCGCGCGCGCTGTTGAGCATGGCGCTGCGGCTGGTGCCGCTCGCGGTGTTCGTCGGCGCGGCGAGCGCGCTGATGTCGATCCTGATCGACGACGGCTCGCCGCAAGACCGCGCACTCGAGCCGCTGATCGACATCTACGTGCTGTGCCGCGTGGTCGTGATCGTCAGCGGCTCCTTTCTGCAACCGGCCGCGCCGCGCTTGCGCCTGTTGCGCATGAGCGACGCGTGGGCCGCCTTCATGCACCGCTGGATCGTGCGGATCGTCAGCGTGATCGGCGCGGGTTCGGCGCTCGCGGAGATCGCCCGGTCGCTCGGGTTGAACGATGCGGCGCATCTCGCGCTGATGAAAGTGGTCGCGCTCGCCGGCCACATCCTGATCTCGATCCTGATCCTGCAATGCGCGAAGCCGGTCGGCGAACTGATCCGCCAGCGCTTCGCCGCGCGCGAATCGCTGCGGATGTTCGGCAATGCCCTCGCGGATGCGTGGGCGTGGCTCGCGGTATTCGTCGTGATGGCGCTGTGGTTCATCTGGGCGCTCGACGTGCGGAACGGCTATCAAACGCTGCTGCATCTGGGCGGCCTGTCGCTGGCCGTGCTGGTGGGTGCGCGGGTCGTGTCGATCGTGATCTTCGGCGGGCTGGCCCGCTTCTTCGATGCGCAGGACGACGCGGAGAAGTCGCTCGTGCATCGGCACGCGTATCGCTACTACCCGCTGATGCGGCGCATCGTCTCGTGGATCGTCGGCGTGGCCACCGTGCTGGCGCTGTTGCAGGTGTGGGGCGTGGACGTCGGCGATCTGTTCCGCAACGGCACCGTGGGGCATCGGCTCGCCTCGGCGCTCGCCACGATCGGCGTGGCCGCCGTGATCGCGCTGCTGGTGTGGGAAAGCGTCAACGTATCGGTGGAACGGCGGCTGGACCGCTGGACCACCAGCGGCGACCTGGTGCGCGCCGCGCGCCTGCGCACCTTGCTGCCGATGCTGCGCAGCGCGCTGTTCTGCGCGATCGCGCTGGTGGTCGCGCTCACCGGCCTGAGCCAACTCGGCGTGAACATCGGGCCGCTGCTGGCGGGCGCGAGCATCTTCGGCGTGGCGCTCGGTTTCGGCTCGCAAAAACTCGTGCAGGATTTCATCACCGGCATTTTCCTGTTGATGGAAAACGCGATGCAGGTCGGCGACTGGGTCACGCTCGCGGGCGTGTCGGGCACCGTCGAATATCTGTCGATCCGCACGGTGCGGCTACGCGGCGGCGACGGTTCGCTGTACACGGTGCCGTTCAGCTCGGTATCGACGGTCAACAACACCAACCGCGGGCTCGGCAATGCCGCGGTGAAGGTGAACATCGTGTTCGGCCAGGACGTCGATCTGGCGATCGACACGCTCAAGGAAATCGGCGCCGCGTTACGCGAGGACGAAAAATTCAAGGACGGCATTCTGTCGGACTTCAGCTTCTGGGGCGTGGATGCCGTGGACGGCTCGGCGGTGACGCTGGCGGGCCAGATGCAATGCCGCGACAGTGCGCGCTGGGGCGTGCAGCGC
The DNA here is from genome assembly GCF_049177125.1 of Paraburkholderia sp. DD10. Taxonomy (NCBI): domain Bacteria; kingdom Pseudomonadati; phylum Pseudomonadota; class Betaproteobacteria; order Burkholderiales; family Burkholderiaceae; genus Paraburkholderia; species Paraburkholderia sp. DD10. The sequence continues at coordinate 1,832,175 of NZ_CP185392.1, forward strand.
GAGTTCAACCGGCGCATCGTCGACCAGTTCAGCGCGCGCGGCATCGTGATCGCGAATCCGCAACGCAATTTGCTGACGTGGGACGCGCGGAGCGCGCCGGCGAGAATCGAGCCGAAGGATGCGCCGGACGACAAGCCATCGAGCAACACACCGAACAAAACGCCGGCTGCCGGCGCTTCGGTGAAAGCGGCCGCCGGGAAGGCCGACGCGCCGGTGGAGGACCAATTGCCGGTGGACCCCAAGCCGGCCGGCGGGCCGGGAACGCCGGGCAATCCGGGGCCGACGTCGCCGCATGAATGACCCGAAGAAGCGCACGAATCGAAACCCGAGGGGTTCGCAGCGCAAGGTTTCGCGTGCGCTGCGACGGCCAAAAACGCTATCCCATCCCCCACCACCGCGGCAACAACCTGCGCACCTCGGCCCGCCGATACCGGTCATCGATCAGATGCACGACGCCGCGATCCTGCTCCGTGCGAATCACCCGCCCTGCCGCCTGCACGACCTTCTGCAAGCCCGGATACAGATACATGTAGTCGTAACCGTTGCCGAACTTCGCTTCCATCGTGCGCCGCATCTGCTCGTTGACCTCGTTGATCTGCGGCAAGCCGAGCGTCGCGATAAACGCGCCGATCAACTGCTGGCCGACCAGATCGACGCCTTCTGAAAACGCGCCGCCGAGTACCGCAAAGCCGACGCCCTGTTGCATCGTGCGAAAACGTGCGAGAAACGCGTCGCGCGCCGCTTCGTCCATGCCCGGTTCCTGCGCCCACACCGGCAACTGCGGATGCCGCTCGCGCATCATCGCGACCACCTGTTGCAGATACTCGAAGCTGCTGAGAAAGCCGAGGTAATTGCCCGGCTGCGCCGCGTACTGCCGTGCGATCAACTCGACGATCGGCACGAGCGAACGCTCGCGGTCGCGCCAGCGCGTCGACACGTTGGCGGCCACGCGCACCTGCAACTGCTCGGCGCGAAACGGCCCGTCCACTTCGAGCCATTGCGTCTGCTCCGGCAGCCCCAGCGTGTCGCGATAGAAATGATGCGGACTGAACGTGCCGGAAAACATCACCGTGGTACGGGCGGCGGCATAACGCGGCGCGAGAAACGGCGCGGGGATCACGTTGCGCACGCATAGCGTGGCGCTGGTCTTGTCGCGTGGAGCGTGGCGATCCGTGGCGAGCGTGATGTCGAAAATCGAATGCGCGCCGAATTGCTCGGCCAGCGCGACGAAATGCATCGCGTCGAAGAAAAAACGCAGCGACGCGTCGTCGATGGAAAGCGGCGCTTCGGCGAGTTGATCGGCGACCGCGCCGATCAGATTCTGCGCGGCCGACAGCAGTTTGCCGGGCACCTCGGCATAGACCTGGTACGTGTCGGTCTGCGCGCGCCTGAGCGCGTTCCACTCGCGTTGCAATCGTTCGAGCGGCTTGCGCAACACGGCCGGCGCGGTCTTGCGCGCGAGCCGGAACGCCGCCTGATCGAGCGACGCGCTATACATTCGCCGGGCGCGCTCGAGCAGATTGTGCGCCTCGTCGACGAGCACGCCGACGCGCCACTGGTTGATCTGCGTGAGCGCGTACAGCATTGCGCTGCCGTCGTAGTAGTAGTTGTAATCGCCGACCACCACGTCGGCCCAGCGCGCCAGTTCCTGCGCCAGATAGTACGGGCAGACGTCGTGAGCGAGCGCCGCTTCGCGCACCGCCGCGCGGTCGAGCCGCGGCCCTGCCAGCGCCGTGCCGCGCGCCGCATCGAGCCGGTCGTAGAAGCCGCGCGCAAGCGGACACGAATCGCCGTTGCAAGCCTTCTCGGGATGCTCGCAGGCTTTGTCCCGCGCGACGAGTTCGAGCGTTCGCAGCGGCAAGCGCTCGGCGCCTCGATGCAAGGTCTCGATTGCATCCAGCGCCAGCGCGCGGCCCGGCGTCTTCGCGGTCAGGAAAAAGACGCGGTCGATCTGCTCCGACGCACACGCCTTGAGCAACGGAAAAATCGTCGCGAGCGTCTTGCCGATGCCGGTGGGCGCCTGCGCCATCAGCGGCTTGCCGTCGCGCGCGCAGCGATACACCGACACCGCCAGTTCACGCTGCCCGCTGCGAAACCGCGCATGCGGAAATTGCAGTCCGCCGAGCGCGGCGTTGCGCGCCGCGTGATGCGCCTCTTCCTGCACGGCCCAATCGAGAAACCGCTCGCACTGTTCGACGAAGAAAACCTCGAGTTCACGCGCGGTATGCGTTTGCGTCAGCAGCGTTTCCTTCTGAGTGCCTATATCGAAGTACACCAACGCCACCGTCAATTCGCCGAGCCCGCGCGTGCGGCACAGCAAATGACCATAGACGAGCGCTTGCGCCCAATGCAGCGTGCGGTGGTTGGCGGGCATCCGTTCGAGCGCGCCGCGATGGGTCTTGACCTCTTCGAGGCGGTTCGCCGCCGGGTCGTAGCCGTCGGCGCGGCCGCGCACGGTCAGGCCGCGATGCGTGCCCGTCAGCGTGATCTCGCTTTCATAGCCGCTCGCGCGCCGCCCGGCGACCGTCACGTGGCCCGCCATGCCTTCGAGAGACGTGGGCGCGGGCGTAAAGCGCAGATCGAGATCGCCGCGCCTCGCGGTGAATTCGCACATCGCCCGCACGGCGACCACGTAAGTCATGCGGCAGCCTCCGTGCCGGCCGTTGCGCCGGTTTCATTCTGCGCGCCGGCTTCATCGGCCCAACGCACGTCGAGCACGCGCACCGGCATGCCGTGCTGCGCGCAGTACGCGAGCCAGCGAATCTGGTTGTCCTGCAAGCGGTCGCCGGGTCCCTTCACCTCGATCAGTTCATAGCGGCGCTCGGCGGGCCAGAAACGGATCAGGTCCGGCAAACCGGAACGATTACCGCGGATATCGCGCAACAGCCGCTCGAACCATAGCTTCAGATGCGCGGCCGGCAGACAGTCGAGCGCCAACGCGACGAGCTCCGGCGTGAGCAGCCCCCAGAACACGAACGGTGACTGCACGCCCGCCTTGCCATGCAGATGCCGCAGAATCGTTTCGCGATACGCACCGCTCTCCAGTTGCGCGAGGCACGCCGCGAACCGGTCCGCGCGACGCGCATGAAAATCCGGCGCATGCAGATCGGCCGGACCGCGCTGGAACGGGTGAAAAAACGCGCCGGGCAACGCCGCGAACACCGGCTCCCAGCACAACAGGCCGAACAGCGAGTTGATCAGCGCGTTCTCGACGTAATGCACCGGCGCGGCGTCGGAAGTCAGATGATCGCGTGCGACGTATTCGACCGCTTGCGCGGCCGCGGGCCTCGGTAGTACGAGCGTGCTGCGCTCGACCGGCCGCGCGGCCGGCACGCGGTCGACCCGCTCGCCGCGCTTGCGTTGCAAACGCGGCAGCATGCGCGCGACGCGCTGCGCTTCTTCGTCGCTTTCGGGCGCGGCGGCGGCATGCACGGCCAGCGCGAAGGCTTCGTCGAAGCGTTCGTTGCGCTCCAGCACGCGCATGCGCCGATGACGCGCACCAGGCCACGCGCAGACCTCATAAACGGCCAGCGCGGCGGGCCAGTTCTGCTCGCGCTCGCAATGCTGGCCGATGCGAAACAGCAGCTTCGCGCGACGCGTTTCCAGCCAGGGGTACGAGGTTTCTACCGCGCTGACTGCGGCGACCAGTTCGTCGATCGCTTGCGGCGCCGTCTCGCCGATGAGCAGCCATTCGAGCGCTTCACGGCACGCATGCAGCGCCAGATAGGCGTCGACGTCCGCGCGTTGCTGGAAGGCTCGCGACGAAGGCGCGAACGCGACCTTCTCGTACTGGAACACGCCGAGATCGGCCAGCACGAACTCCGACCAGCTCTGTTGCAGATTGCCGAAAAACATCAGCCGCAGACGCTCGCAAAGCGGCGCAATGGCGACCTGCAGCACGCGGTCGGTCGTCTGGTCGTGCCACATCGACAGCGGTTGCGCCGTGCTCGCGTGTGCTTCGTCGTCTATGTTTTGGTGGAACGGTCGCAGCGCTTCCAGCAGATCCGCTTTGCGCAGGTTTTTCGCGCCGGGCACCCATGCGATGGCATCCGCGAAGATCAGCAGCAACTCGGGGCGCGTGGTGAGCGCAAACAGATCGTCGAGTGTGAGCGGCGGTTCGGTCTCGACCCAGCCGAGCGCCGCCAACGGCGCGGCCGCCTGCAACGGGCAGCCGATCTCTTCATAAGACAGCCGGCTCGCGCGGAAGAGCGTGCCCTTGCGCATCAGCATGCGCACCAGCAACGCGCGCGATGCTTGCGGCAAGGCGGCGAAAGCACGCAGGAATGCCTGCTCGTGCGCATCCAGCAGGTCGTCGTAGCGCTCTGCGAGCCACGCGAGCGCGCGCTCGAAGTTCAGCAGGTAGTAAGGGGGGTTTGAAGGGGCATCTGTTGCCACGGGCTTTCACGGAACCTGTATGTTTATACAGTGATCATAGCAAAGTCCGTGGCGGGGTCATGCGGTTCAATGCACGATGTGTGTTGTCAAAGCGCCGCCAGAAGCTTGGTCGAGGCCTGCTTGAATACCGCGAATGCCTCTTCGAAAGTAGGCCGGACCGTTCCATAGATTAGCGGCAGCAGCACATGCTGGTATTCGCGCTTCGTCTGCTCTTCTGTTTCCGCCGTGATCAGGCTCGCCGTCATGCATTGCTTCGGGTTCTCAACGAACGACGCGTGCCGGTGAAACTCCCCGCGGTCGTATTCGACACAGTCCTTGAAGTGGGCAGCCGCCCGATCGACCAATTCAGCATTCGAGCAGACGATGCAATGGACGTCGTAGATGTGGCGCACCAACGCCTGATCCCATTTCTCGCGTACGCCAGCGCGGTGTTCCGCGTGACGCCGCAAAAACGACAGGACTTTCTCCGCAAGCGTTTCTTCAACGGCGACACACGACATCTCAGTTGGCTCGCCCTCACGATTCGCCCAACGGTCTGTCAGGTACCCGAGAGGTTTCCGCACGACGGCGAAGCTCGGCGTGCGCACTGTCAACTCAAGACTCAAATGAGGCCGCAAGCTGGTGTGCGTGGTATAGCGTGACTTGTAGTGCCAGCCCGACGCGAAGTAACGGTTTCCGTTCAGTGCACGCTGTTCTTCTTCGATTGCGCCAAAGCCTATGGCCGTCATCGCCTTGATGACGGCGTCTTTCAGTTGGCTGAGATGGTTTCGCACACCACTTTGCGACAGCCCGTGGTCGCCCCGGAGGATGACCTTCAAGTCGACGTCCTCGGACATTCGCTCGATCAGGCCGTGGGCTTTCGACAGACTCGTTCCGCCGCAAAACACAAATTGAATGTGCGGATGCCGCAGTCTCGCCAACGCGTGCAACGCGTCGGTGACATGGATGTCTTTCTCGAGAACAAACGCGGAGAGATTTCCAGCGAGTCCCTCCGCCGTAATGGAATCAATAAGCTCTTTCTGTTCTTCTGAGATTATTTTCATATTGAACAGTTTTCTTGCCGAAACCCAGTTTCCGCACGATGCGGCGATTGCCGGTATTGACCACGGTTGCCGCGGGCAGTTGGGTCGTTTTTCCCGCGTTGTACAACTCGACCTGCTTGCTCGGATAGACCTTTACGCCCAGCCTGCCGAGAGCCTCTTCAGCCAGAACTTCAACCGGCTGAACCGGAATAGGCTCGCCGGAGAGAACACTGCGCTTGGCTTTTGCGTACACGCCGACGCCGAGCTTAACGATGACCCCGCTCTCGATCAGACTGCGCAGCGCCCGGCCAAGCTGCGCCTCGCTGCCGAGACGTGCGAAGTCGGTCCGCAGGAACACGTCGGACGCTCGCTTGGCAATCGCTATCTTGAGCCGGTCTTCGAGATACATGGCAAACTCCGCTCATCATGTTCGGCTTAAAGCACCCGCAACCGTTTGATTATAAACAAATAAAAAATCCAATACCGCTCACGAGGTGAGTATAGCACGTCGTCACGGAGAGATCGTATGGGCGTGGCAGCCGAGCCGTCCGCTAACCCTTTCGCGGCTGCGCCACCCACACCACCGTCAACGACCGCACTCCCTGCGCGCCCCGAATCAGCACGCCTTCGATATCCGCCGTTGCCGAGGGACCAGTAACCAGCGCCGCATACCGCGCCTCGCGAAGATCGTCGCGTCGATACACGTCCTGCAAACCGTCGAGCAATTGCGCCGGATCGAGCAGCACCACGAGATGCTGAACGATGTACCCGAGCGCGTTGACCACGTACTCGCGTTCGCTCAACCACACCGATCCGGTCTCGGCGACGCCGAAGCGCGCCCGCACCACGCCGACGTCGATGTCTTGCAGCGAGGCCGGCTCCGTGTCGGCTGTCAGGTCACGCGTGCCGGGCACTTCCGGTGTCGCGGATGTCACGGACGCGGCATCGCCGAATCGCTCGCGGATCAACGCAAGCACGTCGCCGGCCGCGGCCGCCTCGACGCAGTGACCGCCCATTGCCTGCAACGCCGCGGCGAAACGCGCGCGCAAATCACCGCCTGCCGCGTTGAACAACGGCACCTCGGGCCGCGGCCGCGCGCTCGGCTGGGCCTGCCGCACCTTCGCCAGAAAAGCCTCACGCGTTGCCATCGCCGCCTCCACGATTTTTCTTGTACCAGGCGTGGAAGGTCAGCTTCGGCGCCTCGGGCAACTCGCGTTGCTTGCCCCAGATATTGAGCGGGTTATACAGCACGAAATTCGGCAGCCGCCGCAATGCGCTGCCCATCGACGACACCGTCGCGCGATACAAGGTCGGGCTCGCCAGCAGCCGCCCCGCCATCTTCAACACTTCCTGCTTCACGAACGGCACTTCGTGACGCTCGGCGATCACCGCCCGCCATTTGTAGATCTGCTCGTGAATATTGATCTTCACCGGACACACGTTCGTGCAACTGCCATTGAGCGTCGATGCGAACGGCAACGCGCTATAGCGCTTCAGATCGAAGGTCGGATTGATGATCGCGCCGATCGGCCCCGAGTAGGTGCCCCCATACGACAAGCCGCCGCTGCGCCGGTACACCGGGCATGTGTTCATGCACGCGCCGCAGCGAATGCACTTGAGCGAGTACCAGAAGTCTTCCATGGCGAGCCGCTCGGAGCGGCCGTGGTCGACCAGGATGAAATGCATTTCGGTGCCCGGACGCGGCGCACGAAAATGCGAGGTGTACTGCGTGATCGGCGAGCCGAGCGCGCTGCGCGAGAGCATGCGGACGAATACGCCGAGATCCGACACCTTCGGAATCAGCTTCTCGATGCCGATCGACGCGATATGCAACGGCGGCACGTTCGCGGACAGATCCGCGTTGCCCTCGTTCGTGCACACGACGACCGTGCCCGTCTCCGCCACCGCGAAATTGCAGCCGGTCATGCCGGCCGTTTTCTCGCGCACGAAGTACGGCCGCGTATTCATGCGCTGGCTTTCCGCGAGATAGTGAATGTCGCTATTGCCCGGATCGGTGCCGATGGTGCGGCCGAACAGTTCGGCCACATCGGCGCGCAGTTTATGGACCGCCGGCACCACCATATGGCTCGGGTCCTGATGATCGAGCTGCTGGATGCGTTCGCCGAGATCGGTCTCCATCACCGTGATGCCGCGCGGTTCGAGATATTCGCGCATCTTGCATTCGTCGGTGAGCATCGACTTGCTTTTGACGAGCGTGGTCATGCCGCGCTCCGACATGATCTGGTGCACCAGCGCGTTGTGCTCTTCCGCTGTCGCGGCCCAATGCACTACCACGCCATTGGCCTCGGCTGCCGCGGCAAACTGTTCGAGGTAATCGGACAGATGCGAGAGCGTGTGTTCCTTGATGCCCGACGCGAGTTCGCGCAGCGTCTCCCATTCGGCGATACCGTGCGCCTGCGCATCGCGCTTCTCGCGCAAATCCCACAGACGCTTGTCGTGAAACGCGACGTGCTCCGTCTTCTTGATGAACGCGCCAGCGGCTTTCGCGTGATCGATCCGGCTCATGCGCGCGCTCCGTTGAGCACCTGCGCGATGTGGATGAAGCGCGCGTCGGCTTTCATGCGTTCCGCACAGCCTTGCTGATGCATCAGGCACGACATGTCGCCGGACACGATGTATTCGGCGCCCGCATTCAGATGATCGCGAACCTTGTCCTGCCCCATGCGCACCGATACCGGCTCCTCGGTCACCGAGAACGTGCCGCCGAAGCCGCAGCATTCGTCGGGCCGCGCGAGCTTGACGAATTCGATGCCCTTCACGCCTTCGAGCAAGGTGCGCGGCTTCGAGAACGGCGTGCACGCCACTTCCGAGACCGACGCTTCCTTCAGATGCCGCAACGCGCTGCAACTGTTGTGCAGACCCACGCGATGCGGAAACTCGGCCCACGGAAATTCGCGCGCGCCGACCACGTCGTGCAGAAACTCGACGAGTTCGTAGGCGCCGGCGCGGACCTTTTTGACTTCGTCGGTCTGTTCGAGCGCGGTGAGATGCTCGCGCACGTGATGGATGCAGCTTGCCGACGGCCCGACGATATAGTCGTAGCCGGCGAAGTTGCGCACGAACACCCGCTCGGCGCCGGCTGCCTCGGCGTGCGCGCCGCTGTTCGCCATCGGCTGGCCGCAGCAGGTTTGCTCCTGCGGATAATCGACCTCGATGCCGAAGCGTTCGAGCAATTCGAGCGTGGCGATCCCCACCTCGGGATAGAACGCGTCGATGAAACACGGGATAAACAGCGCGACTTTCATAAGTTCATTGGGGAGATAAACAGCCGCCCTGTCCGGTTCCGCATCGCCCGGCAGCAAGACTGGTAATGTTGGTCTGACCACGAACTATAGGGAAGTCCCCGCGAGGCGTCAATCTGAAATCGGGCTGGAGAAGATTGAAGGCGAAGCGCCGCAACCGCTCACCTGTCGATGAAGGCCGCCGGGGCGCGGCCAGGCACGGCGGGTCAGGAAACCACGCTCGACGAAGACTTCGCGGCGTCTTCCTTATACATCTCGCGCACATACGCCAGATGACGCTCGGTGGCCTTGCGCGCCTTTTGCGGGTCGCGGGCCATGACGGCGTCGTAGATGGCCTGGTGCTGGCTCATCAACTGTTTCTCCATCGCGTCGTCGTAATCGATCAGCCGATGGTATTGGCGCATGCCTTCGCGAATCAGCGTATGGATGCCGTGCATCACGTGCGCGAGCGCGATGTTATGGGTGGAGTCGGCGATCGCGAGATGGAACGCGGCGTCCAGTTCCGCCAGATTCACGCGGTCGCGCGACAGCGAGCCGGCCTTCAACGCCTCGAATGCACGGGTGATTTTTTTCAGGTCGGCGGCGCTGGCGCGCTCGGCGGCATACGCCGTCGAAATCGATTCGAGCCCCTGGCGCAACTCCAGAATATCGGCGCTGGTGCGCGGGTTTTGCAGCAACAGTTCGGCGAGCGGCTTGGAGATGATCGGCGCGGTGACGTCGACCACCGTGAAGCCGCCCCGCCCCGACGTTTCGATATAACCGTCCGCCTCCAGCCTGATCAGCGCCTCGCGCAACGAAGGCCGCGACACGCCGAGTTGCGTGGCCAGATCGCGTTCGGCCGGCAGGCGGTCGCCGGGCATCAGCGAGCCGTCCGAGATCAGTTGCTTGATCTGGTCGGACACGACGTCGGAGAGTCGTTTGCGCGTGAAGGACTGGATCGGGGCGAAGGGCATGGGCAGCGTTTGGCGAAGCCGGTTATCAAAGCACAACGAGGTGGAAAACAGCAGCCTGGGACGCGGCATGGATGAAGCGCGTGAACGTGCCGTCGAGAGTCGGTGCCGTCCAGGGACGCGTCAATTATAGCGGTCAACGGCCCGCGGCGAAGCTCGCCGATGAGCCCGGCAGCGCGGATAAAAACAGCCGCCGCCCGCTTCCATCCGCGGTCGAATGAAACGCTTACGCGCGATTCAACCCCACGACGAACGCCTCGATCCGCTCGCATGCGTCGATGAGCTGCGCCTCGTCGACCACGAAGCCCAAGCGCACGAAGCCATTCGCGGTCTCGCCGAAAGCGCTCGCGTCGAGCAGCGACACGCCTTGCGCGCGAAATAGCCGCCACGTGAAATCAACCGTATCGAGGCCGGTGCCGCTGACGTCGACCATCATAAACATGCCGGCTTCCGGCAGCAGGCAACGCAAGCCCGGCACGCGGCGCAGTCGCTCGAACACCACATCGCGCCTGCGCCGGTAAATGTCGCGCATCTCGGCGGCAATGTGCGCCTTGTTCCGCACGGCCGTCAGCGCGGCTTCCTGGATGAAGCCCGGCAAGCCATACAGCATCGCGAGCGCCAGCCGCCCCATGTGCTCGATCAGCACCGCCGGTCCGATTGCCCAGCCGACGCGCCAGCCCGCCATCGCATGCGATTTCGACAGACTGCCGAGCGTCACCGTGCGCTCCGCCATGCCGGGCAGCGCGGCGATGCTCACATGCTCGCGCTCGAACGTAAGATCGGCGTAGACCTCGTCCGACAGCACCCACAGATCATGCTCGCAGGCGAGCCGCGCGATGCGTTCGAGATCGGCGCGCTGCATCACCACGCCGGTGGGATTGCAGGGCGTCGCGAAGAAAATCGCCTTGGTGCGCGGCGTGACGGCTGCTTCGAGCGCGTCACAGTCGACATGAAACGCTCGCGCGGCATCGACCGGCACCGGCACCGGCACCAGCGTCGCGCCCGCGACGCGCACGCAAGCCTCATAGGTGAGATACATCGGCTCGGGGACGATCACTTCATCGCCCGCTTCCAGCAGACACAGCGACGCGGCGAACACGCCGTTCTGCGCGCCCGCCGTGAGAATCACGTTGGCGGCGCTGACCTCGCAACCGGTCATGCGCGCGTGTTCCGCGGCAATCGCCGCGCGCACCGGCTCGCGGCCCGACACCGCGCTGTAATGCGTGTCGCCCTCGCGCAAGGCCTCGACCGCGCGCTCGACGATCGGCGCGGGCGTGGGGAAGTCGGGGTCGCCCACGCTCAGCACGATGACGTCCTCGCCCCGCGCGAGCGCTTCCCACGCGGCGCGATGGATTTCCCACGCGGACGTGCGCCTGCCTTGCAAACGCTCGACCAGATTCGAGTACTTCATGGCGCTCATCCCGTTCAACCGAAGCCGCCAATGTAATGGGGCGGGTGCCAAACGTCCAGCGACGATGGAGCAACCCCGCGCAAGGACGAAAAAAAGCCACGCGATCAATCAGCCTCGCGTGGCCCTTCAGCGCGGCCCCGTTTGCACGGGGCGAGGTGCGCCTAAATCTGGCGGCGTAGTTCCGCCGGCGGCACCTTCATCAGATGCCGGTATTTCGCTACCGTGCGGCGCGCCACCAGCACCCCCTGATCGGCGAGCATCCTGGCCAGCGTGACGTCCGAGAGCGGATCGCGCGTGTTTTCCGCGGCGATCATTTCCTTGAGCAGCGCGCGCACGGCCGCGGCCGAGCAGGTGCCGCCGCTTTCCGTGCCGAGTTCGCGCGGGAAGAAATGCTTGAATTCGAAAATGCCGCGCGGCGTGGCCATATATTTGTTGCCGGTGGCGCGCGAGATGGTGGATTCGTGCAGGCCGAGTTCATCGGCCACGTCGCGCAGCACCATCGGCTTGAGCGCGATTTCGCCGTACTGGAAGAAGGCCTTCTGATGCGCGACGATGCATTCGGCCACCCGCTGAATCGTATCGAAGCGCTGCTGCGCGTTGCGGATCAGCCAGCGCGCCTCCTGCAACTGCTGCGCGAGCGGCGAGCGGCTCGCGCCGGCCGACTGCGCGAACAGTTCCGCATACATGCGGTGGATACGCGCGCGCGGCTGCACCGCCGGGTTGATCGTCACCACCCACTTGTTGCGCACCTGGCGCACGATCACGTCCGGCACCACGTAGTTGTCTTCGGTACGGCCGTAGCAATTGCCCGGCTTCGGATCGAGCTTGCGCACCAGCGCGCAGGCCACTCGCAATTCATCGGCGCTGCAGCCGATCTGCTTTTGCAGTTCGGCCTGTTCGCGGCGCGCGAGCCGTTCCAGATGATGCTCGACGATTTGCCGCGCCACGTCGCGCCCCGGCGTGTCGGCGGGCAAGGCGTTCACCTGTAGCAACAGACACTCGGACAGCGAGCGCGCGCCGAGGCCCGGACGGTCGAGCGACTGCACGAGCCGCAGCGCGACGAGCAATTCTTCCTCGGTCAGTTCGGGTTCGAGATCGACGCTGTCGGCAAGGTCCGCGAGATCCTGGCGCAGATAGCCGTCGTCGTCGAGCGCCTCGATGACGAAGCGCGCCACCGCGCGGTCGCGATCGTCGAGCCGATAGAGGCGCAGCGCGTCGTGCAACTGCTCGCGCAAGGTCGGTTGCGAGCGCGCCCATTCGGCGGGATCGCTGCCGTCCGAATCGCCGTTCTGGCGCGTCGAACCGCGGGTGTTGTAATCGCCGGAAAAGTCGCCGGGCATCTCGTCCTGGCCCGCGCTTTCGAGCGTCTCGCTGACGGCGCTCTCAGCCGGCAACGGGTCCGGCTCGACGGCGGCGACCGTATCGGCCACCGGCAGCACGCCGGCGCCGTCCTCGTCGGGCGTGGCGCCGGCAAGCGCCACATCCTCGGTCTCCGACGAGTCGTATTCGAGGAACGGATTAGTGTCGAGCGCCGTGCGCAACTCCTGCTGGAACTCCAGAGACGACAACTGCAACAGACGCACGGATTGCTGCAGGCGCGGCGTGAGTGCGAGAGACTGCCTTGTGCGTAGTTCAATTGAAGGCATTGTAGTGAGGTCCCGTTAATGAGCTGATCGTGGTGAGTGACCTCTTCAGAGCAACTGTCATACCAACTCGCGCAACGCCCTGTTTTTCCTACGCTTTGCTTTTTTCGGGCGCGCGAATTGCGCAGGCCGCGAGCGCCATTTTTACAAGCACCCGGCAATTTCCGGTCCGCGTCCCGGCATCGCGCGCGAAGACGCGCCCGACAGGGCTGCCGCTCGCTTGTCCGTTCATCGACGAACCCCGGCATGCCTCCGCACGCGCGATGACGGCGCGCCCTCGCCTACGGGCATGAAGATTGCGGAAAGGCACGATGTGGACGGACATGGCTGCGCGCATGAAGCGCAGCGCGCTACCCAGGAGCGCGGCAATGTCCGGTGTCGATAACGGGGGCCCGGAAGGAACCGTAGCGGCAACGGCCCCACGCGACTCATCGGCGGTTTTTCGCCGCGATCGATCGCAGGTAACAAGACCGCAATTTTCATCAACACCAGAAGGAGAAAGAAACATGAAGACCATTCAAGTCCTGAAGACCGCTGGCAGCATCGCATGTGTCGCCTTCGCCTTGAACGTGAGCGCGCAAACGAACGACTCGATCCGGCCGGTAGCGTCCGAGACCATGGGCGAGCACATCAGCGACGGCACCATCACCACCAAGGCCAAGGCCGATCTGCTGGCGACGAAGAACCTCAAGTCGACCCATATCCACGTGAAGACCCGCAAGGGCGTCGTTTCGCTCACGGGGACGGTGCCGTCGGCCGAGGAGCGTTCCGCGGCCGAAGAGGTCGTGCAGAACGTGAAGGGCGTGACGAGCGTGAAGAACCATCTCAAGGTCGCCGCCGAATAAGATCGGGATCGACAACGAGCGCCGATATCGAAGACAAGGCGCCGGCTTCTGGCCGGCGCTTTTTTCGTTTGAACAAGGCGTTCCAGTAAAAAAGCCGTCACGCGGACGGCTTTCCGTTCATGCGGCCGGCGCCGGACAACGCGCCGGCCGCCCTGAACAGCGTCGATTACCGGTTAGCCGCCGCGTACTGATCGCGCAGCGCGCGCACGCGGTCGTGGTTTTGCAGCACGCCCTGATATTGCCGCTCGACTATCGCGCGGACGTCCAGCGGCAGCTCCTTTTCGAGCGCGTCGTGATAGCGCTTCTTCGCGACATCCTCGCCCCGCTCGCATTCCACCAGAATCGCGTGATCGCTGCGATCGGCCACGGCCGACTTCACGTCGACCCAGCCGCGATGCAAGGCGCCGCCCACGCTGCCGCCCGTCTCGGGCTTGCCGCCCAGACCCTGAACCGTGTCCTGCAGTTCGCGCGCGCCGAGCGCGCAGGCGTCGGCCGCCGACACGAAGACCGTCTTCAATTGCGGATCGTGCGCATCCTCGGCGGCCTTGCGGAAACCCTTCTCGCCGTCCTTCGACGTTTCGATCAGATCGTTCAGCACGGAAACAACGTTCGTAGCCATTCAATACCTCCTGGGTTTCGTTGATCGTCGAATCCGCAGCCAGGCACTTGCGTGCGGCAACGGCGTTCGCTGTTGCTACCCGCATCAGACGTGCCTGCGCTTGCCCGCAAGCTGACGCGCGCGAACTTCCGGTCTGCGCAGTCCCGATCAGGCGCGCTTCTCGCTGTACTCGTCGAGCGGCACGGGTTCCTTGAGCGGATCGAAATCGGCCCAGCGTCCTTGCTGCCAGCGCCCGCTTGCCCGCTCGATCGCCGCGCCCCCCGCTTCGCGCAAGACGCGCGCGGCGTCGAGCTGATTGTCGGGCGAAACATGCACGGCGACGAGCACGCCCGAATCGCGCAACTCATGGTGGACGGGTGGAAAGCCGTTTTTCTCGCCGTCGAGGGCGGTGCGCGCCATCGCGCCCATCAATGATCCGACGTAGGCACCGACGCCGGCCGCGATCAGCGAGACGATAAACGGCGCGGAAAACGCCGCGAAAATGCCGACGCCCACCACCGCGCCGACCACGGCGCCAATGGTGACGCCCAGACCCGCGCCCTTGGGCGCCCCCTTCGCGCCCGGATCGGTGGCGCTATCGCCGCCGATCGGATAGCGCGCGTGCTGGCCGCGCGGATTGACGAAAAACAGGGTGACGTCTTCTTCGACGAACCCTGCGTTGAAGAGCTTTTGCGCCGCTTCCTCGGCGGCGGGGAAAGTCGTGAAGCGCGCTGCGACGATGAGTGACATGAGGCCTCCTTGCATCGTTAATGGCGTCTGCGGACCATGCCGCCGCGCTGTGTCGCTCCGCCCAGCGCGCGGCCGGCATGCACCGGGGCTACCCCGCGGTGCCGCAATCCGGGTCCATGCCTTCCACCCTGAACAGTCCGCTATGCAACACTACGCTTTCGCCGCCGTTCTGGTCGAGCGCTTCCGCGCAGACCGAACGGATGCGATGGCGGCCGCGCTCGAAGGCGGCCATCAGCGCGCCTTCCAGCAAGGACTCGGCGCCGAAATGATCTTCCAGCGCCTCAGCGGTGATCTCGCACACAACCGGCTCGCCTTCGACACGCGCGGTGAAGCGCACCCTCAGATTCGCTCCGTCGAAGGTCGGTTCGTCGTCGGGAAAGGTGATCTGCATAAGGGAATCCTCATAGGCCGGCCGCGGCAGGATTGCGCTCATGGCGAACCCTTCATGGCGCCGGCGAGTTGCTGCGCCATCGCAAGATGATGCTTGATGGTGGGCAGCGCGTGCTGCGCCGCGGCCTTCAATTGCGCGTCGGTGCCGCTGCGGCCTTCCTGCTCGAAGAGGTCGACCGCTCTCTGATGCGCTTCCAGTCCGATCTGCTCGACGTAGGCCTGATCGAACTCCTTGCCCTTGAGCGTCTGCAGTTTACCGACCAGCGCGGAGTCGGCGGCCGGCGCCGCGGGGAGCCGCTTCTTCGCGGCGAGCACCGCCATGCTGCGCGAGAGTCTCATGTGCTCGTCGATCATCTGCTGCGCGAATTGCTTCACCTTCGGATCGCTTGAATTCTTCAGCGCCATCTTGCTGGCGGCGATTTCGGTGGCGTCGGCCTGGCCGGCGTTCTGCATGAACTGCTGATCCGCCGGCGAAAGCACGGTGCCGCCGGCCGGCGCTTCACTGGCCGGGGCGTCGCTCGCCTGCGCATGCGCGGTGCCGATCGATGCCACGGCCAGGCCCAGCGCCACGGTCATCACTTGTAGGGAATACTTGGGTTTCATGCATTTTCTCCCTGTTCGACGGAGCCGGCGCGCAAGCTCGATGGTCGACGGGGCGCGGCATGGCAACCGGCGCGCGCCTCGCGCATCGCAGCTCGCCTAGGCAGCGTGCCGCTTCGCCAATTGCGCGATCAGCGTCTTGTTGAAAGCGGGAATGTCGTCGGGTTTGCGGCTGCTGATCAGATTGCCGTCCTCCACGACCTCCTTGTCCACCCACGTGCCGCCGGCGTTGCGAATATCGTCCTGCAGGCTCGGCCAGCTCGTCACCGTGCGTCCCTTGATGATCCCCGCCGAGACCGGCAACCACGTGCCGTGGCAGATCACCGCGATGGGCTTCTTCGCGCTATCGGCGGCCTTCACGAAAGCCTGCGCCTGCGGCAGCGAACGGATCGCGTCGCCGTTGACCACGCCGCCTGGCAGCACCACGGCGTCGTAGTCGTCCGCGCTCGCCTTGTCGAACGTGGCATCCACCTCCACGGTGTCGCCTTTGTCGACGTGCCTGAATCCCTGGATCTTGCCGGGCTTCGCGGAAATGACGTGCACCGTCGCGCCCGCCTCGGCGAGCGCGCGTTTCGGCTCGATCAACTCGGCCTGTTCGAAACCGTCCACGGCGAGTACCGCTACCTTGTAACCATTCAACGTGTTTGCCATGCATGCTCTCCTTCGTTAGTGCGGGACCAGGCGTAGCGCGCGGCGTGGTCCCCTGCTTGCTGCTGGATCAGCAAAAGATGTGCCTATTGTCGACGTGCTAGCTCCACGCGTTCGACCGCAGCGCCTCGGCGTCGGGCCGCGCTTGCCGGCGCGGCGCGGCTCGACGCGGCGCTCGCGTTGCCGCTGGTCGCAACACGCGGGAACCGCTCGTTCTTGTCGACGGCTAGACACCGCTCGGATCTTCGTCGAGGCCGTCGTCGTCGGTAAGCTGCGGGTCGGCCGGGCCGATGATGCGGTCGGGCTCGATGTCGCGGTCGGCCTCCAGCGTGGAGTCACCGTCGGCGGCCGCCCGCTCGCCGGTGCCGGCGCGGTCGGTGTCGCTGCCGAGTTCGGCCTCGCCGGTCTCGAGCGCATGGTTGTCCAGCTCGGTGTCGACATCGAATTCATGACGCTTGGCGCCGGCGATATCGCTGCCGCTGTCGGACGAATCGCTCGGGCCGAGTTCGCCCGTCGTGCCCGCGGTGGGCTTGACGACGTTTTGCGGCTCTTCATCGGGATTCAGCGTGCTGCTCATGACGATCTCCTTGGTCTGTTGATGACGCGTAGCAAAGGTTCGCAAGGACCGTTCCGCCCGCTCGTGCCACGGCGCGCGAAACGGGCGGCAGGCATCGACCTTGCTCTAGCCATTCACCGGCGCACAGCGCGCCTCACGCTTGAAACTTCTACCCGCGACCATGGCCGCCACCATCAAGCCGTTGCAACGACCCCCCGAGCGCGAACGCGCCGCCGACAGCGCGCGGCAAGCGACGGCGGCCGCCATGCCGCCGGGCTTGCGGCACGCGGACGACAGCCGGCCCGGCTATACGCGCCAGCGTGAAAAGGACGGCTTCGCGTATTTCGACGTCGACGGCCAACGCATCGAGGACGAAGACGAAATCCAACGCATCAATGCGCTCGCGATTCCACCGGCTTACGAGAACGTGTGGATTTGTCCCGACCCGCGCGGCCATCTCCAGGCGACCGGGCGCGACGCACGCGGACGCAAGCAGTATCGCTATCACCCGCGCTGGCGCGAGACGCGCGATGCCGACAAATACGAGCGCCTGGCCGAGTTCGGCCGCGCGTTGCCGCGCATCCGCGCGCGCGTCGCACGCGATCTGAAACGCCCCGGCATGCCGAGCGACAAGGTCATCGCCGCGATCGTGCAGTTGCTCGACACGACGCTGATTCGCATCGGCAGCGTGGAGTACGCGCGCGAGAACCAGTCGTACGGTTTGACGACGCTGCGTAAAAAGCACGTGAAGATCGAGGCAGGCCACTTGCGCTTCAAGTTTCGCGGCAAGAGCGGCATCGAACACGAGGTCACGGTGAACAATCCGCGCGTCAAGCGCATCGTTCGGCGCTGCGCCGAACTGCCCGGACACGACCTGTTCCAGTATCTCGACGAGGACGGCACGCGCCGCACGGTAGGCTCGACCGATATCAACGACTATCTGCGCCGCGCGAGCGGCGCGGACTTCACCGCGAAGGACTATCGAACGTGGGCCGGCAGCGTCTACGCGATGGCCGCGCTGCGACGGCTGGTATGCAGCAGCGCGGCGGAAGCGCGCCGCCACCTCGTCGCCACCGTCAAGGACGTCGCGGACTTGCTGCGCAACACGCCGTCCGTATGCCGGCGCTGCTACATTCACCCGGCCGTGATCAGCGCGTTCGAAGCCGACGAATTGCGCTGCTTGCCGGAGGGCAAGACGCGCCGGGGATTGAAAGTGGATGAGGCGGCGTTCGCCGCATTGCTCGCGCGGGCGGAGAAGCGCGCGGCGAAACGGGCGCGTCAGTCGGGCGCGAAAGGCCGCAAGGCGCGCGAGGCGGAAGTGGCCGACAGCGTCAACGGTTCGCTCACCGCGTTGCTGAAGAAGTCGCGCGTGGCGCGCAAGCGTAAAGACGCCGGCGCTTCACCCGGCGCGAAAGCGCATCAAGCCTCTTCTTCGAACGCGGCCATCACGAGCCACACGTCGCGCTCGCCATCGTGAATCTCGGCGGCTAGCGCGTAAGGATCGCGCGGCCCGCATACGCGTTCGAGCGCCTCGTGCGCGACTTCGCCGTTATCGAACACGCGTTCCGACAACGGCCGCACTTCCTGTTTCCCCTCGAACATCCGCTGGTTCCTGCGATATATGAGCGTCTCGGACTTCCAGTTGCGAAAGCATTCGCGCACGTGACTGAAATCGCCACCGCAGATATTCATCTGGTAATGAATTCGTTGGACCATGATCGTTCTCCCCGATGCCGCCCTGCATGCGCGTTCTCTTCATGACTTCATGACGAAAGTCACACTGCATGCATCGCTCGCATCGATACAGCCGGAGCAATACCGGTTGTTGCCACTTGCCTCCATGCGCGAATGAACCTTGTGTACCGCCACCGCGGCGGCTCGCACTGTGTGTCCAGCATTCAGCAAGGGGTATGCCTCGCACGAACGCGGCGGCGGCGCGAATGGCTTTGGCATGCGGCGTGCGTGATCTTCGTCGCCACGTTCCTCAGGGAGAAAACAATGCAAGCCAAGCCGACACCCGACGACGCAGCCAACGCACCGGCATCGGAAAACGATCACGGCCAACCCGCCCCGCCGACCGACGATCGCGATCTGCCCGAACTGCCGGACCCCGCCGAAGTGGGAGAAGACGGCTGAACGTTTCACCGCAATGAACCACGCAATGAAGCCTTGCGGTAGCGGTGCAATCATCAGTTCAGTCCGTCCATTCCGACGAAATAATTGCAAACGCGTCAGCATGCTTTACGCGTTCGCCCTGCCTGGATTTCAGACGTTCTCATACGCGGCGCAACTCACTTTCGTCATGGGCGGCCGTGGGACAAGCCGCCTGGAAGGAACGCGCGTTGCTGGGTCCCGCATACATCATCAACCCTTAGAGGAGGCTCATCATGGTCCATCAAACACAGACGCAAGGCGGCGCAGGGCAAAGCCAGGGCGCGCGTATCGTCGGCAAGGGCGCCGCGACCGCGGAAGGTCCGGGCCCCGACGTGATGGCGGCGGATACCCTCGACGACAACACCGTGCTCAGCAGCGACGGCGAGGACATCGGCAACATCAAGGACATCATGCTCGACGTGCGCTCGGGCCGCATCGCCTACGCGGTGATGTCGAGCGGCGGTTTCCTCGGCATCGGCGACAAGCTGCTGGCGATTCCCTGGAGCGCGTTGACGCTCGACACGGACCAGAAATGCTTCGTGCTCAACATGACGGCTGAACGCGTGAAGACCGCACCGGGCTTCGACAAGGATCACTGGCCCTCGATGGCGGATCAGAGCTGGGCCACGAGCGTGCACCAGTACTACGGCACCGAACCTTATTGGGGCCGCGACCGGTTCACGCGACGCGACGACGTGGGCGTCGGCGACATTCCTCCCGGAGCGTCGGATGCGCCGGAGGCCGGCGGGGTGAAGCTGTAACCCGCACGCCAATCGCGGACGGGTGCGACGAAAGTCGAGTTTCGGCACCCGTCCGCTTTTCATGCGCCGGCTCGCCGCCTGGGCGGCAGCCGGCGCATTTCACTTCGCCTTAGCGAATCGCCGCATCGGCGATCGACGGTAGACGAGCGCGAAGCCAGCCTGACAAGGAGGCGAAATCATGGCCACCCGGAAAGCCACCGGCAAATCGAAACGCCCGGTTGCGCGCGGCAAGTCAGGACGACCGCCACGCCAACGCCATGCGCATGCGCACGCGGCGCATCGCGCCAAAACAGCCAACGGAGGCGGCGCGAAGAGTCCGCGCAAGTGGTCGCATCACGTGATGGAAACCAGCGACGCGATGGACCTCGAACACAATATTTTCAAAACCGGCAATGCCCAGGAGATTGCGCAATCGCTCAAGCAGTCGTCGACGAAAAGCCGCCGTCGCAAGGGCACGCCGTTCCAGTCGGCGATGTCGATGCTGAACTTCTATATCAATCGCGCGGGCAGGAATTTGCCCAAGACGCGCCGCAGTACCTTGCAACAGGCGAAGCGCAAGTTGCGCGAGGCGTTCGGACGCGCGCCTTGATGCGGCTTGATGCGGCTTGATGCGGCTTGATGCGGTTTAATGCGCAGCGAGTGCGACGCGTGTCCTGAAGAATGCCCCGACGCGCGCTGGCGCGGCGCGTTTTCCGCGCGCGTCTTTCAATCGGCCAGGCATGCGTCATCCGCACGCCGGCTCTCACCGGATCCTCATGCACGAAACGTTGTGGTTTCTCATCGTCGGCGCGGTGCTCGTCTTCATGGGCGTGGCGGCGACGACACTGCGGCGCCTGCCCGTCAGCGCCGCCATGTTCTACCTCGCGATCGGCTACGCGCTCGCATCGCCCGGCCTCGGCCTGTTGCACCTCGATATGGTGG
Source organism: Paraburkholderia sp. DD10 (assembly GCF_049177125.1). Lineage (NCBI taxonomy): Bacteria > Pseudomonadati > Pseudomonadota > Betaproteobacteria > Burkholderiales > Burkholderiaceae > Paraburkholderia > Paraburkholderia sp. DD10. Next base: position 1,853,082 of record NZ_CP185392.1, read on the forward strand.
CCGACGCGCATCTGCTGCGCACGATCACCGAAGTCGCGCTGCTGGTGTCGCTGTTCGCCATCGGCCTGCGCTTGCGCCTGGGCGTGCTGGAAAAACTCTGGACCGTGCCGCTGCGCCTCGGCTTCCTCGCGATGCTCGCCACCATTCCGCTGCTGACGCTCTTCGGCGTGTACGTCCTGCAACTCGGTTGGGGCCCCTCGCTGCTGCTCGCGGCGATCCTCGCGCCGACCGATCCCGTGCTCGCACACGACGTGCAGGTGCGCGACCCCGGCGATCACGACCTGCTGCGTTTCGCGCTCTCCGGCGAAGGCGGCCTCAACGACGGCATCGCGCTGCCCTTCGCGCTGCTCGGCCTCGCTCTATGCGCGGCGCCAGGCGCCGATGCGTCCGAGGTGCTGAACCTCGAACTCGCGGGCCGCATCGCATGGGGCGTGGCGGGCGCGATCGCGATCGGCGCCCTGCTCGGCTGGGCCACGACGCACGCGGTCGCCTGGCTGCGCACGCGCCATGCGCAGGCGCTCGGTCTCGAAGGCTTTTTCGCGCTCGGTCTGATCGAGCTTTCGTTCGGTACGGCACAACTCGCGCATACCTATGGCTTTCTGGCCGTGTTCGCGGCAGGCGTCGCGATGCGCCGCGTCGAGCATCGCGCGAGCGGCGCGGTCTCGCCTCGCCGGGCGATCGGCACTGTGGATTCCGAGGACGTCGACGCAACCGCGGCCAACCCGAGCAAGGCGCACGCGTATATGGCGGAGTCGGTGCTCGGCTTCACGATCGAACTCGAACGCATCGCCGAAGTCGCGGTCATGGCGATGGTCGGCAACGTGCTCGCCACGCTGCAAGCGCCGCTCGTCACGTGGCGGACGGTGGCGCTCGGCGCCGCGCTGTTTCTGCTCGTGCGGCCGGTAGCGGTGGAGCTGTCGCTGATCGGATCGAGCGCGACGCCCGCGCAGCGGCGTTTGATGAGCTGGTTCGGCATACGCGGCATCGGCTCGTTCTACTACCTCGCGTATGCGCTCGAACACGGCGCGGCGGCGGACGTCGTTCCGCTGGCGCCGCTCACGTTGTCGGTGGTCGCCGCTTCGGTGGTGATTCACGGCGTCTCCGCCACGCCGCTGATGAACTGGTATCACCGGCTGCGCAGCGGGGACGGTTAGGGGGACAGTGAGCGGCGACAGTGAGCGGGCGCGCAGTCACTAGAATACGGAACCTTCCCGCTGCGATCACGCGTCCCGACCCATCCGATGAGCTCAACCGACAAGCCCACACGCGGCGCGCGCGCGTCCGAGGCCAACTCGCTGTTTGCGTTTCTGAAGTCGCTGCCGCTCAACGAGCGGCTGACCGAAGGCTGCGTGATGGCCGTGCAAGCCGTTGCGGGCGCCAGTCTCGCCTTCGCGATCGGCCGCGCGCTGCACACCGAACAGGCTTTCTGGGCCGCGATCACCGCGATCGCGGTCAGCCAGCATAGTTATATCGACACCCGCAAGCTGTCGCGCGATCAGTTCATCGGCGCGATGGCGGGCGGTGTATGCGGGCTGCTCGGCGCCGCGCTGGGCGGCGGTCATTTCGCGGCCTATGCGGCCACCGTGGCGGTGGCGATCGTGATTTGCTGGGTCGTCAACGTGGGCAGCGCGGCGCGTCTGGGCGGCATCACCGCGACCATCATGCTGCTGGTGCCGGGCATCGGTCCCGCGTGGGACATCGCGCTGCTGCGCCTCGGCGAAGTGACGCTCGGCACCGTCTGCGCGCTGCTGGTGGCCTGGCTGATGTCGTCGATCGAGCAGCGCTGGTTCGGCGGAACGGGCAAGCAAACTGAGCCCTGATTACGCTTGCGCCGGTGCGCTCTCGGCAAAGCCCGCAAAACCTGCGAGACTCGGTTCTGGATCTCGCACTACGCCGTTTTTTCGCGGCTCTCTGGATATGGCACGTCGCGCCCCCAACTACGCAGGCATGACTTCGGCTTCGACCTCCGCCGCCGCCTTGCGCGCGGCTTCCGCGGGACCCGCGACCGCGGGCCCTGCCCAGGCTGACGCGGTGGATTCCCCCATCAGCGCCGCCACGGCCCGCGCGCTCGACGACTTCCATCCCGCGGTCGCCGGCTGGTTTCTGAACACGTTCCCCGGCCCCACCGACGCGCAGGCCGCCGCCTGGCCGCAGATTCGCCGAGGCCGCTCGACGCTGGTCGCCGCGCCGACCGGTTCCGGCAAGACCCTCACCGCGTTCCTCTCGGCGCTCGACGATCTCGTCCATCAGGGTCTCGCCAACGGCGGCGCGTTGCCGGACGAAACGCTGGTGGTCTACGTGTCGCCGCTCAAGGCGCTCTCGAACGACATTCGCCTCAATCTGCAAATGCCGTTGCAAGGCATCGCCGCGGAACTCGACGCGCGCGGCCTGCCGCCGCTGGACATCCGCACCGCCGTGCGCACCGGCGACACCACGCAGCAGGAACGCAGCGCGCTCAGAAAGCGCGCGCCGCATATTCTCGTCACCACGCCCGAATCGCTCTACGTGCTGCTCGGTTCGGACTCGGGCCGCCGCATGCTGTCGACGGTGCGCACCGTGATCGTCGATGAAATTCATGCGCTGGCCGGCAGCAAGCGCGGCAGCCATCTCGCGCTCAGTCTCGAACGGCTCGACGCGCTGTGCGCGCGGCGCCTGCCGCGCATCGGCCTGTCGGCCACGCAAAAACCCGTGAGCGCGGTGGCGCGCTTTCTGGTGGGCGGCGCGAGCATCGACAGCGGGCTGCCCGCCGACTGCGCGATCGTCGACGTGGGCCATATTCGCGCGCGCGACCTCGCGCTGGACATTCCCCCGGTGCCGCTCGAAGCGGTCATGCCGAACGAAGTCTGGGAGCGCGTCTACGACCGCCTCGCCGAACTCGTCGCGATGCACCGCACCACGCTGATTTTCGTCAACACGCGCCGCATGGCCGAGCGCGCCGCGCGTCATCTGACCGAGCGGCTCGGCAAGGAAGCGGTGGCCGCGCATCACGGAAGCCTCGCCAGGGAACATCGTTTCGATGCCGAGCAGCGCCTGAAACGCGGCGAGTTGCGCGTGCTGATCGCCACGGCTTCGCTGGAACTCGGCATCGATATCGGCGACGTCGATCTGGTCTGCCAGATGGGTTCGCCGCGCGCGATCGCGCCGTTCCTGCAACGCGTCGGTCGGTCGGGGCATCACGTGGGCGGCATGCCGAAGGGGCGGCTTTTTCCGGTTTCGCGCGACGATCTGATCGAATGCGCGGCGCTGCTCGATTGCGTGCGGCGCGGCGAACTCGACGCGCTGCGGATTCCGCGCGCGCCGCTCGACGTGCTCGCGCAACAGATCGTCGCGGAAGTGTCGAGCGCCGAGTGGAACGAGGATGCGCTGTTCGAGATGATGCGGCGCGCCGCGCCCTACGCGGAGCTGGAGCGCGAGCAATACGACGCGGTGCTGCGCATGCTCGTCGAAGGCTATACGAGCCGCAACGGCCCGCGCGGCGCGTACATCCATCGCGACGTCGTGAGCGGCACCTTGCGCGGCCGGCGCGGCGGCAAGCTGGTCGCGGTGACCTCGGGCGGCACGATTCCCGAGAACGCCGACTATGCGGTCGTGCTCGAACCGCAGGCGATCAATATCGGCACCGTCAACGAGGATTTCGCGGTCGAAAGTCTTGCCGGCGACGTGTTTCAACTCGGCAATGCGTCATACCGGATTCTGCGGATCGAGAGCGGCCGCGTGCGAGTCGAGGACGCGCAGGGCCAGCCGCCGAACATTCCGTTCTGGCTGGGCGAGGCGCCGGGGCGCAGCGATGAACTCTCGCTCGGCGTGGCGCGCTTGCGCGAGCAGATCGGGCGCTGGCTCGATGGAGAGGAGGAGCCCGCGACGGTTTCGCACGGCGAGCCGTCGTCGACGCGCCGGAACGCGAAGCGGCCGGCGTTGTCGGCGACGGCGAAAACGCGCGCAAAGGCGGCCTCGGCTGTTGTCGAAACGCGGGATGGGGGATCGGCGGAATCGGCATCGTCGGCGGCAATCGCCGCCGACGCGCCGCCCGCCGCAACTGCCGCAATTGCCGCAACCGACCCAACGATGACCGCCCGCATCGAACGCGCGATCGACTGGCTCGTCGATTCGCTCGGCCTCGACGAAGCCGCCGCGCGCCAGATCGTCGACTATCTCGCGCGGGCGCGCGCCGCGCTCGGCGTGCTGCCGACGCAAGACACGCTCGTCATGGAGCGCTTCTTCGACGAATCCGGCGGCACGCAGCTCGTGATCCACTCCCCGTTCGGCAGCCGCGTGAACCGCGCGTGGGGTCTCGCGCTGAGGAAGCGGTTTTGCCGCAACTTCAACTTCGAATTGCAAGCCGCCGCGACCGAAGACGCGATCGTGCTCTCGCTCACCGGCAGCCATTCGTTCGTGCTCGACGAAGTGTGGCGCTATCTGCATTCGAACAGCGCCGAGCATCTGCTGATCCAGGCGCTGCTCGACGCGCCGCTGTTCGGCGTGCGCTGGCGCTGGAACGCGACCATCGCGCTCGGCTTGCCGCGTTACACCGGCGGCCGCAAAACCGCGCCGCAATTGCAGCGCATGCGCAGCGAGGACCTGCTCGCGAGCGTGTTCCCCGAGCAGGCCGCGTGTCTGGAGAACATCGTCGGCGAGCGCGAACTGCCGCGTCATCCGCTGGTGGATCAGACCGTCGACGACTGTCTGCACGACGCCATGGACAGCGAACACTGGATCGCGCTGCTGCGCCGTATCGAACAGGGCGACGTGCGGCTCGTCGCCCGCGATCTGCCGGCGCCCTCGCCGCTGGCCGCCGAAATCCTCACCGCCAAGCCGTACGCCTATCTCGACGACGCGCCGATCGAGGAGCGCCGCACGCAAGCCGTGCTGAACCGCCGCTGGACCGATCCCGCCAGTGCCGACGACCTCGGCGCGCTCGACGCCGCCGCGATCGACAGCGTGCGCGACGAAGCCTGGCCGCAGGCGCGCAACGCCGACGAGATGCACGAAGCGCTGACGGGCCTCGCCTGCATCACCGAGGCCGAAGCGCATCGCAACGAAGGGTGGCCGGCTTGGCTCGCGTCGCTGGCCGAATCCGGCCGCGCCACGCGCCTGAACATCGCCGGCACGCACACGACGCTATGGCTGAGCGCCGAGCGCCTGACCTGCTTCGAAGCGCTCTATCCCGACGCCGCGTTCGCGCCGCCGCTCACCGCGCCGAAGGGCTACGCCGACGCATGGAACGCCGACGACGCCCTGCTCGACGTGTTACGCGCGCGGCTCACCGGCTTCGGCCCGCTGCCGGTGAACACCATCGCGCAGGCGCTGGGGTTGCCCGCGGCATCGGTCGAACGGACCTTGACGCGTCTCGAAGCGGAAGGCTACGTGATGCGCGGCCGCTTCACGCCCCGGGCGACGGAAGAAGAATGGTGCGAGCGTCACCTGCTCGCGCGGATTCACCGCTACACCGTCAAACGCTTGCGGCGCGAGATCGAACCGGTGGAACGGCACGACTTCATGCGCTTCCTGTTCGAATGGCAGCACTTGACGCCGGACACGCGCAGCGAGGGACGCGACGCGCTCGCCGCGGTGCTCGAACAACTGGAAGGCTTCCAGGCCGCGGCGGGCGCATGGGAAGAAGACATCCTGCCCGCGCGCGTGAAGGCCTACTCCAGTACTTCGCTTGACGAACTATGCCGCGCCGGCAAGATCGTCTGGACCCGGCTCACCGAGCGCGCGCGCAGCGCCGCCGGACCCGTGCGCGGCACGCCGATCGTGCTGCTGCCGCGAGCGCACATCCGCGTGTGGAGCGCGCTGATCGACCCGTCGAGGCAACCGGAGTTATCGGCGCGCGCGCAAAGCGTGTACGACGCGCTGTCGCAACACGGCGCGATGTTCTTCGACGAACTGCTGAGTGAAGTTCGCGTCCTGCGTATGGAACTGGAAAACGCGCTGGGCGAACTCGTGGCCGCCGGCCTCGTGAATTCCGACAGTTTCGCGGGCTTGCGCGCGTTGCTGAAGCCGGTCGCCAAACGCAACGCTTTTTCCGGCAGCCGGCGCGCGCGCGCGAGCGCGCTCATCGGCGGCATGGACGACGCGGGACGCTGGGCGCTGCTCAGGCGCGGCAGCGCCGCCGCCGCGTCTGCGGAAAGCACGCCGGAGCGGCGCCGGCAGTTGCCGCCGGAAGTACTCGAACACGTCGCGATGACGTTGCTGCGCCGCTATGGCGTGGTGTTCTGGCGCCTGCTCGAACGCGAGGCGGAATGGCTGCCGCCGTGGCGCGATCTGCTGCGCGTTTTTCAACGGCTCGAAGCGCGCGGCGTGATTCGCGGCGGGCGCTTCGTGAACGGCCTCGCCGGCGAGCAATTCGCGCTGCCCGAGGCGATTCCCTTGCTGCGCGAGGTGCGGCGGCACGCGAACGACGGTGCGTTTGTCTGTGTCGCCGCGACCGATCCGCTGAATCTCACGGGAACGCTGCTGGTGGGCGAACGGGTGCCGGCGGTTACGGGAAATCGTATTTTGTATCGCGACGGTGTCGTTATCGGCACGCTCGTCGGCGGGGTTTTCTGGTTCGAAGCTTCGGTCGAGGCGCTTCCGGCGGAGCGCGAACGGGCGCGCGGGTGGCTGGCGCGCAGGTTTTAGGGTTTTTCCCGCGACGCCACGACGATTGCACCGGAATCGTGCCGTGAAGTGAGCCAAAGCGCGCCAAAGCGCGCGGCCGCGCAATCGTCAAATCTTTATAAGCCTGAATGCTGCCGCTTCGCTACAATGAGACCAGTCTCAATTAAGTATGATGAAGAGACTGTTTGCCGCCAACCGGCCTTGATCAACGGCCGCCGGCATACACCGCCCGGGGATTCTCATGAACGACGACCAACACGACCAGGTGCTATTCGCCCAGTTCGGTACGAGCAGTCCTTGCTGGCGTCTGTCGAGCGACAGCAACGCACTGGAACTCGCGCCGGTCACCGGGGACGTGCCCGCCCATGTCGCCATTCCGCTGAATCCCCAGCAGGCTTCGCAAGTCCGCTGCCTCACCGGCGTCACTTCCCACCTCGTGCTCGACGTGCGTCTGTTCGGCGAGCCGCTGCGTCTGCATCTCGTCGGCAAGAAGCTCAATGGCAACACCTGGGCGGGCACGGCGTCGGCTTACGACGACACCGAATCGGTCGCGCGCGATCTGGTGCACGGTCTTTCGTTCGCCGAACAGGTCGTTTCCGAAGTCAATTCCGTCGTGGTGATCGTCGACCGGCATGGGCGCATTCAGCGCTTTAACCGGCTCGCCGAGGAACTCACCGGCGTGAAGGAAGAGAACATCGTCGGCCGCAACGTGTGGGCGCTTTTCATGTCCACCGAAGACGGCGCGGCGTCGAGCCAGAACATCGCCGGCTTTTTCAATCGCGGCGTGTCCTACGAAGTGGAGCGGCGCGTCAAGACGGTGCGCGGCGAGCGGCTCTTTCTGTTTCGCAACAAGTTCGTTCACAGCGGCAGCGGCGTGGACGAACAATTCCTGATCTGCTCGGGCACCGACATCACCGACGAACGGCTCGCCCAGGAACGGCTCATCGAACTGGCGAATACGGATTCACTCACCGGCCTCGCCAACCGCAATGCGATCCAGGACAAGATCCGCGCCGCCATCGAGCAAGCGGCCCCCGGCGAGGCGGTCGGCGTGCTGTTTCTCGATCTCGACAACTTCAAGCGCGTCAACGATCACTACGGCCACGTGTTCGGCGACCAGTTGATCCGCGACGTGTCGGCGGCCATCAAGACCTGTCTGAACGAGGGCGACGCGCTCGCGCGCCTGGGCGGCGACGAGTTCATCGTGCTCGCCGCCAAGGGCACCGCGAACCTGCTCGAAGTCACCGCGCAGCGCATTCTCGAACGCCTGCGCACCGCGTTCAGTCTCGGACTCGTCGAGGTCTACACAGGCTGCTCGATCGGCATCGCGCGCTATCCGGAACACGGCGAGAGCCTCGAATCGTTGATTCGCGCGGCGGACACCGCCATGTACGTCGCCAAGGACGAAGGCAAGCGCACCTACCGCGTGTTTTCGCCGGTCATGAACCGCAAGGTGGCGGAGTACATGTGGCTCGACACCAATCTGCGGCGCGGCATCGAGGAAGGTCAACTGTCGCTGCACTACCAGCCCAAGCTGTCGCTCACCACCGGCGCGGTGCAGGGCGCCGAGGCGCTGGTGCGCTGGAATTCGCCGGAGCGCGGGCAGATCATGCCGGCCGAATTCATCCGTTACGCGGAAGAATCCGGTTTGATCGGCGTGCTGGGCCGCTGGGTCATGGAAACGGCCGCGAAACAGGCGGCCAAATGGAAAGCCGCCGGCTACAACCTGCGCATCGCGATCAACGTGTCGGCGCGGCAACTGGTCGATACGGCGGTGGTGCGGCATTTCAGCGAGGCGCTGCAGCACGCGAACCTCGACCCCTGCCTGATCGACCTGGAACTCACCGAGAGTTGCCTGATCGAGGACGAAGCGGCGGCCATCGATCTGATCACGCAGTTCCGGCAAATCGGCGCCCAGGTTCATCTGGACGACTTCGGCACCGGTTATTCCTCGCTGTCGCAACTGGGCCGCATTCCGCTCGACGTAATCAAGCTCGACCGCAGCTTCGTGCGCTCGATCAACGCCGACACCAAGGCGCAAGCGCTCGTGCGTTCGATGGTGGCCGTCGCGCAGGAACTGGATTTCAAGGTGGTCGCCGAAGGCATCGAGACGGAATCCGAGGAAACGTTCATGAAGGGCCTGGGCGTGGATTACGTGCAGGGCTTCCTGTACGGGCAAGCCATGCCCGCCGCCGAATTCGAGCGCTGGTTGCAGGACAGGCAGAAGCTCAGGCTGATCGCCTGAGCTTCCGCGCCGCGCCCCCTTGCGCGGCCCGCTGTCGCTACGAGCGAACGCCGCTCACGCGAAACTGGCGGTGCTGGCCGTCTGCCGCAGATTCGCGCTGCGGCGGTTTTGCAGCATCACCAGCCGCTCCATGAAGGCGAGATCCTTCTCTTCGATCGTGAACGCGGCGTCCACCCAGTCCTCGGTAATTTCCATCAGTTCCGCGCGCGACAGTTGCAGCACGCGCTGACGTGCGCGCAGCATCGCGCGGATGCCGTTCATCTTCGGCTTGAGCGTATCGATGAACGTGCGCGTCGCCATATAAGCGTCGCCCGGCTCGAATAGCTGATCGACCAGCCCCTTGCCGAAGTGCCATTCCGCCGTATGCGATTCGCCCACGCCGATCAGCTCCTCCGCGAGCCGCATGCCGGCCTTGCGCGCCACCAGCGAATAGCCGCCCATGCCGGGGAACAGGTTGAAGGCGATTTCGGGAAAGCCCATGCGCGCGTCGTTCTGCGCGAGCAGGAAATGATGGGCGAGCGCCGCCTCGAATCCGCCGCCGAGCGCGGTGCCCTCCACCATCGCGATCGAGATCGCGCCGGTGTCGAAGCCGCGCGCCGCCGCGTGGACGCAATCCACGCAAGCCCGCGCGTACGAGAGCAGCGCCTGGCGCTTGCCGGAGCGGATTGTGTCGGCGAAGAAATCGAGGTCGCCGCCGACGTTGAACATGGTGGGAATCAGCGAGCCGGTAACCCAGAAGTCGATCGGCAAGCCCGAGTCTCGTGCTGCCTGCGCGAGTCCCAGAATATCGTGCACCAGATCGAGGTTGAAACAGGGGCGCGGCTGCGCCCGCAACATCATCCACATCACGTTACGGCCTTCTTCGTAATAAGCGGAGATTTGCGACAGATTGCCGGCTTCGAGGAACGGGCGGCAGGCGTGGTGGTTATGCAGATTCATTTTGAACGGTCCTTTAAAGTTAAAACAACGGCATTGCCATGCGAGCCTAAATCAGACCGGAATCGATTGGGAGCGGGGTAACCAACAGATGATTGCAAGCAGTGCCGCAAGCCGCGTCAGGCGGGGCTCTCAGGGCAGGCGGCAGGCTGGGGAAGCAATACGGGACGCAAACGCTTGCGCACCGGAGATGAGCGAAATTAGACGGTCAATAGGCGCATGACCGCAATCGGATTAGTGAACGCGCGTAAGCGGAATTTGTTGCCGATTCGAAAGAAAACGAAATACGCGCGGTTTAGGTAATGCAATCGAAAATAAAGCTTGTGGGGTTTAACTTTTATTTGTGGTCCAACAGACGGACTATTCGACCCCGATAAGCGGACGCGGGCGCTCCGCCGCGCCCGCGCTTGCCCCAGGCGGCGTTACCGCAAGCGCGCGGACCAGCCCTCGGCGTCCTGCTCGCTCATGCCGACGGTCAGCGCCGCCGCGCGAATCTGCGCCCACGTCGCGGGGTCCACCGGAATGCCTTCGGCCTCGCGTTGGGCGCGCATGATGCGCTCCGGTTCGCCCGGCTCGTAGAGACGATCGACGCCGGTCGCGAGCGGCGAAGCCTTCACCCAGTCGATGAATGCATCGGCCTCGGCTTGCGCATCGGGTGCGTCGAACGCGGCGGGATCGATGATCACCGACAGCATGCAGTTGATAATCGCGTTGGTCGTGCCGAGCGTTTCCGTGTGCGTGGTGAAGCCGCCCGAGAGCGCGCCGCCGAAAATCTCGCACATCGCCGCGAGCCCGAATCCCTTGTGGCCGCCGAATGGCGTGAGCGAACCGAACGGCGCCTCGTGCATGACCTTGGGTTCGAGCGTCGGCCGGCCTTCGTGATCGATCAGCGCGCCGGGCGGCACCGCTTTGCCCTGGTTATAGGCGACCCGCGTCTTGCCGTACGCCACCGTGCTGGTCGCGAAGTCGAGCACGAGCGGCGGCTTGCCGGGCCGCGGATACGCCGCGCAAAACGGATTGGTGCCGATGCGGCGATCCGCGCCGCCGAACGGCGCGACGAGCGGATCGCCCGCCACGTTGACGAAGTGGAACGACACCAGCCCGGCGCGCGCGCATTGCTCGGCCCAGTGGCCGATGCGCCCGATGTGATGCGCGCCGCGCAAGCCGACCGCGCAGATGCCGAGGCGCCGTGCACGCGCGATGCCCTGCTCCATGGCCTCGAACGCCACCACCTGGCCGAAGCCCTTGCCGCCTTCGACCGTCAGCACGGCGCCCACGTCCTTCACCACCTCGGCATGCCGGTTCAGTTGCAGTTGCGCGTCGGCGAGCGACGCCACGTAACGCGGGATCATGCCCACGCCATGCGAGTCGTGGCCGGTCAGGTTCGCCGCCACCAGATGATCCGCGACCAGTTCCGCCTCGCGCGGCGCACTGCCCGCCCGCGCCCAGATCGCCTTCACGTAGGCGTGCAATTGATCGGCCGGAATCCGGGGCGTGGCAAGTCGGGCAGTCTGGTTTTCGTTCATTCAGATCGATGGCGTGAGTGGCAGGATCGAAACAAGGATCAAAGCGCGGATCGACAGGAACCCGCACGAGCGCTCAAGGCGCGGCGGCGATCACTTCGGCCACCGCGGCCGTGAGCTTCTTGCCGTACGGCACGTGCAAAAACTCGTTGGGCCCATGCGCGTTCGACTTCGGCCCGAGCACGCCGCACACCATGAACTGCGATTTCGGGAAGCCCGCCTTCAGCACGTTCATCAACGGAATCGTGCCGCCCTGACCCATATAGGCGACGTCCGCGCCGTAGTGTTCGCGCGACGCGTCATTCAACGCCGTGGCGAGCCACGGCGCGAGATCCGGCGCGCTCCAGCCGCTCGCCGCACCCGCGTCCGGTTTGAACGTCACCCGGGCGTTGTACGGCGGATCGAATTCGAGCAGCGCCTTCAACTCGGCGACGGCCTTGTCCGCTTCGATCAGCGGCGGCAGCCGCAGCGACAGCTTGAACGCCGTGCGCGGACGCAGCACGTTGCCCGCGTCCGCGAGCGCGGGCAAGCCGGCCGCACCGGTCACGGAGAGCGACGGACGCCACGTCGAATTGAGCAAGGCTTCTTGCGGATCGGTGGTGGTGGGCAGCACCTGGCGGCCGTCCTGGCCGCAGGCCCACGGCAGTTTTTTCCAGACGTCGTCGCCGAGAATCCGCGCGGTGGCTTCCGCTTCACGCAGACGGTCTGCCGGGATCGGGCAGTGAAAACCCTTCGGCAGCAGCGTGCCGTTGGCGGCATCCTCCAGCCGGTCGAACAGTTGCCGCATGACGCGGAAGCTCGACGGCGCGATGCCGCCGTAACCGCCCGAGTGAATGCCTTCGTCGAGCACCTGAACCTCGAGGTCGCCGGCGACGAGGCCGCGCAGCGAGGTGGTGAGCCACAGTTGATCGTAGTTACCCGCGCCCGAATCGAGACACACGACGAGCCCGACCTTGCCGAGCCGTTCGCGCAGCACGTCGACGTAGGGCAGCAGATCGTAGCTGCCGGACTCCTCGCAGGTTTCGATCAGGCCGACGCAGCGCGGCCGCTCGACGCCTTGCGCGTCCAGCGCGGCGAGCGCGGTGAGGCTCGCGTAGATCGCGTAGCCGTCGTCGGCGCCGCCGCGGCCGTACAGCTTGTCGTTTTCGAGCTTGGGGGTCCACGGGCCGAGGTCGTTGCGCCAGCCGTCGAATTCAGGCTGCTTGTCGAGGTGGCCGTACAGCACGATGGTTTCCTCGCTGCCCGAACGCGTCGCGGCGGTCTCGAAGAAAATCACCGGCGTGCGGCCCGGCAGGCGGATCACTTCGAGCTTCAGGCCCTTCACCGGCTGCTGTTCGGCCCATTGCGCCGCGTCGGTGACCACGCGCTCCAGATAGCCGTGCTCGACCCACTTTGGGTCGAACGCCGGGCTCTTGGCCGGCACCGCGATGTAGTCCGTCAGCGCGGGCACGATCTCGTCGTTCCATTTGCGGTCGACGAATTCGCGTAGCGTGTCGGGGTTGATGCGCTGGGTCTGCTGGGTCGTATCGTCGGAGATCATGGTGGCGGTCCGTTGCGGTTCGTTTCGATGAAACGCCCATGATAGTCCCGATGCCAGGCAGGCTGCAGTCCCGCTGACTGAATGCCCGCGCCTGCCGCATGGCGAGCCGCGCCCTGGGGTTCGCATGAAGCTGCGTGAGTCGCGCAATCGCGCGACAATCAACGCATAGCTCGCCTATTGGGAGCCGGTTTCATGGACGGCAATCTATTGGTTCAGGCCATCGCGGCGGCGCTCGTTCTCGCGCTGTATTTTCTGCCGGCGATTCTGGCCGACCGGCGCAAGCGTCATGACGTGCTCACGCTCGCGCTCTTCAATGCGTGCCTCGGCTGGACGGGTTTCGGCTGGCTGCTCGCGCTCTACTGGTCGTTGCAACCCAACCCGCCGAAGAATCTCGCCGGACAGATCGTGGAGACGCGAAAGATCGTGCGGATGCGCGCGTTTTCATCGGCGCTTCTAATGCGCGTGCAACGACGCGCGACGGCGCGAGAGCGCTCGGAGAAGTAGATCAGAAGGAAGTAATCGGGCGCGCCGATCGGCCGATCGCGCGCCAGGCGAAAGCCGGAAAATATCCGGCCGATCAGGCGGCCCGGCCTACCCGGTTCCACATGACCGAGGCGGCGGGGATCGAGCGCGGCTCAGTGCGTACGCTCGCGGGCGAGAACATCTCGCGGCGCAGTTCGCCCTGTTCGTCGAACCACTCGCACATCAGCCATTCGCCGGGATTGAGCGCCACCGCACCCGCATAGGTGACCGTCATGCGCGGGCCGCCTTCCTTCAGCGTGACAACGTCGCCCACGTTAAAGCGTGCGGCTGCTGGAATCTGGAGTGCGTCAATGGTGGCGGTTGGCATATTTCAATCCCCTGGGAAACCGTCGAGCGGTATTAAGTCATTGCGCTGGGCTTTTCGACATTAAAGGTTGCTGATGGAAACTCTAAAAAGTTTGCCAAGATTAACAATCGAATTTAATCACCGCAAGTGCTTTTTAATCACATCGTTTTCATCGGCAGTACAAGGAGTATCGCATGCGAAGGCTCGTCGGATGAAACGGGGAAAACCCTTCAATGCGCCACTGGGCGCGCTCTGTGCGGCACCGCACGGTCGCAGGATTTACTGCGGCCGTATGACGCCGCGAGTAAAAAATGCGATGCGTGTTTCGTCATATCAAAAGCATGATCGATCCGCGCCACGGGTTTATTCCCGTTCGCGGCGCAAAGCGCAATTACCTGTGAACGCCCCGATCACCGGCAAATGCGCCGTGGATAAATGCACTTTGTTTAAGACGCGTGATTATCCCGCACTGCACCGTTGAAAACGATTACGCATTCGGTATTTTTAAGCCGGGCGTGCGGCGCGGCGCAGTACAAATTGCGGATGAGCACCAGCAGCACGCTTGAACCGATGCCACGCCAGCATGAGCAACGCATTGATCGCGAGGCTGAGCTGGAACGCATGCGCGTAGGCATCCGCCGTCGCGCGGCCGTCGATCGCGCCGAAGAACGCGCCGCTGATCGCCGCGGTGCCGAACGCGGGCACGCAATGCCTCGTCGCCGGGTTGCATCTCCAGCGTGGTATTGGTAATGAAGCAACTGCGCTTGCCGGTCAGCGCGCACGCGAGCCGCGCGTAATGCAGCAAGGCGTTGCGTAGCGCCTCTTCCGGCGCGGTCGGCGGGTCGGGGCGCTCGGTGAGGCGCGCCACCCAGCCTTCGGCGTAGTGATCGAGCGCGGCCAGCGATGCGTCACTCACTGCAACACCGGTATCAGACGCCTCGATATCGGCCCAAATAATCGTCCGCGTAAGCCTCAGTCCGGCATCCCATCATGGTCCCCGAGGGGTCTGGTGGGCCAGTCCATCCAGCGGTCCGCGCGAGTCAGTTCGTGCGCCTCATTGAGCGGGTAGCGAATACGGTTGTCGTCGCGCGGACGTTCGCCGATCACCATCAGCCTGACTTCGTCCTTCGTATTGTTGATGAAGGTGTGGCAGATTCCAGTGCCTGCCGGAAACGCGACGGAATCGCCTTCGGCAATGCGGTGAAGCACGCCGTCGATCCACACATCGGGCTTGCCTTCGAGCACGTACACGAACTCCTGCTCGGTGCTTTCGGCGTGCGGATAGGAGGTCCGCCGTCCGGGCAGAAGCCTGACATGATGAATGCCGATACGCGTAATGCCGAGTGCGGCGGAAAGCGGCGCGTCCAGCGCCATTGGCTCGGTATCGCCGCGATAGGAGTGTGGATCCGGTTCTTCGAGTTCGGTCCAGTGTTTGATGAAATCGGGTCGGCTCATCGGTTGATCTCCTTCAGGACGAACGTCGATGATAGCGGCTCCCGGAAAGGACAAAATTAGTTCGCGGCGCGCGGCATTTTGAATGTGGGCAGCAACCGTGGCGAACGGCCATTTTGGCCGACTAGCGACAACGAAATGCGGTTAGCGTTTATCGATTCCACGCGACTATCAAGTGGGCGACTACCAAGTGGATCGTATATGCACAAAAGAAGTTCGACGCAACGCCGAAATCGCCAATTGCGCTGCAAAGCAATATTAAGCGTTCCATTATAGAGATCCAGTTTGTCACGGGCCTTTTCGCACACTGTGCGGTGTATTCGTGACACTTTGTGTTTCAGTGATTGGGAGTACGGTTATCGATGCGATCCTTGTCAGGTTCTCGTGCCGATCCGGAAACATTTGGCACCCGGTTTCACACCCTTTCTTAAAGCGTTCCGCTTTTGGCTCGTAAGTTGCTTATGCTTGGCCCCGAAAAGCGCCCTTCAGGCACCAGCTGGGTCTTGTCCGATGTCGCGACAGGAAATTTGCATATTCACTAATGACATGGAGCGAGTCCATGGACGCACCCGAAATTGACGGAGCACGTGACCATGGCGTACAGCAGCGCACAGCGGACAACTGGGCTGCCGACTTGTACAGTATCGTTATGCCGCAGCAATACGACTGGAACATACTCCAGCAAATGCGCGAGCAATTTATGCGATTTGGGTATATTCGGTTATTCGAATTTATCTCGCCTGCTGGGTTGAAGCTGATAAAGAACGAGCTTGATGAACTTGCTCAACTCGCGATACGCAAGAGTTTTGAAATGCCAGGCTATGCGACGCCGCGAAGTCTCTCGGCGCTCGGCGGATCGATTATCAAGGCTCATTCACCGTTTCTCTATAGCCTTTATCACCATTACGCATTGCGCAACTGCGTGGAAAATATCGTCGGCCGCACGGTCTATTCGTGCACGCATCCCGAAGAATTCATGGTCGCGAATTTTCTCCATCAACGCGGTGATACGCACGGCTGGCATCTGGACGACCCGCCCTATGCGCTCGTGATATTTGCCGAACTGCCTAGTGAAAATGGCGGCGGCGAGCTCGAGGTCGTGCCGAACTGGACCGACCTGTGCCGTCGCAAGCATCGCAGGCAGGACGAAGCGATCGGCGACCTTGTCGCGTGGGCGGAGGAAAACGGTCTCGTTGACCGCCATCGCCATCAGGCCGGCGACGCCTATCTGCTGCGCGCCGACATGAATCTGCATCGCGTCGCACCGCTCGTGCGCGCCGGCGAGCGGCGAGCCGTCGTCAACCTTGCGTTTCAATGCACCGCCGTCATGGAATACGGCTCGACAGCTGACATGCTGTATGGCACGGAGAGCGATCATGCAGCGCGCTCGTGACGATGACGGAGCCACCGGCCACATCCGCAATCTGGCGTCGAGAGTGGAAGCAGTGGCGGCATCGGCTTCGCACTCCGTCAACGCGCGCGCCGACGCAGTCGCGTGGCGCTGGTCCAGCTTCGAGCAACTGCCAGTCGCGCACCTCTACGCGGCGATCAGCCTGCGGGAAAGCATCTTTGTCGTCGAACAGAATGTGCCTTATCTCGACGCGGACGGACGCGACCCGCATTGCCGTCATTTAACCGGCTTCGTCGATGGCCGGCTCGTTGCGTACGCGCGCGTGTTGCCGAAGGATCTGTTCGAGCCGGGCTTTTTTAGCTTCGGCAGAGTCGTGGTACATCCGGAGCATCGTCATGCCGGTATCGGCCGCGAACTTGTCACGCTCGCGCTCGCACATCTTGATGAAGTTCGCGGCAATACCCCTGTCAAGATATCGTCGCAATTCTATCTGAGGGAGTTTTATCAGTCGTTCGGTTTCGCGCCGCAGGGCGAACCGTACATCGAAGACCGGATCCTGCACATTGGAATGGTTCGCGGGCACTCTTCTCCCGGAGGGCGTCCATGAAAACGGTGGCCGCTATGCTTGGTAGAGCGCGGCTGCGCGTCAGCTCGCGGGTCTATCCCTGGCTTGCCGCAGCCTGGCCCATCGCGATCGTCTGGTCGCGCGCGGCCGCGTCCGCCGAGGCCGCGCTAGCGGCAAGCTTCGGCCTTGCCGCTAGCGCGTCACTACTGCCGGCTGTTGCAGTCAAAATGATTCGCACCGAGGACGCTATCGGGTTACGTTTCGCGCGCGTCACGCCTGGCCGGCTCGCGAGGCTGGCGCTGCACGCGCCTGTCGTACTGGTCGTGGCGACCCTGGTTGGCACAGCGACGGGGCAGCGCTTACTCGACGCCATGACCTTCGTCATCGCGACCGCCGCTTCGGCGGCTCTGCAATCTCTTGCATTCCGGTTTGCGTACCACGGACGCGGCGAGCGGACGAGCAACCTCGTTCTTGCGCTTGCCGTGGCGGCATGGCTCGTCGCCAGCGTCGTCGTCGAACCGGCCGTGCGATATCTCGCGGTGACCGGTGCGGCCGTCTATTTAGCGGACCTGCTCGTCGGCGCGCTCGCCGATCTTCGTTCGTTCTGGTTTCCACGCGCAGGCGTCGGCGTGTTTTTCGGCTCGTTTAATCCCGTGCACAACTCGCATCTGCGGATGATCCGCGACGCACTGGACGGGCGTCGTTTGGACACGATCTATGTGCATTGCACGACCGTGCCGAAACTGCATCGGCAGGCGCTCGAACGCGGAGAGATAGCGATGTCGCGCGAGGCCGGCATGCGCATCTATTCGAAAACCTCGTCTGCGGATCCTGGCAAGAACTACTTTCCGACGGGCAATCGCTTTTACGATTACGAAGTCCGCAGGGAACTGCTCAGGGCGGCATGCGGCGATGCCGGCCTCGCGCAACGCGTCGAAGTGCTGGATCTGCCGGACATCTACGACAAGGAAGGTTTCGTCGGCGTGTTGCGCGAGGTCCGCAGACGGCATCGAGGTCAGCCGTTGCATGGCTTGCATGGCAGCGATACGGGCGGCATGTGGGTCAGGAACCTGTTCGACGATTGCGGCTGGGTCTTTCCGTGCGCAGTCGTGCGCACCGACGGCGTGTCGGCCACAGCGATTCGCAGCGGCGCGACGGGCCTGACCTCGGAAACAGTCGAGCGGTTTCTTGTCGCGACTGGCTCGGGACAGGACTTCGTGTTCGCATCCGGATATTGCTTCGAGCACGTCCGCAATCCGGATCGCGATGTCCGTGTGACAGGCGATTGTCCCGCCGCATCTACCACGATGGAGTGACGCATGCAAGCCAATGTTGATATCGCCATCGTAGGAGCCGGCCCGTTCGGGCTGTCGATCGCCGCTCACCTGCGCGGCAGCGGCAAGTCGTTGCGGATATTCGGCACGCCAATGCAGATCTGGCGCAGACACATGCCCAAGGGGATGATGCTCAAGTCCGCTGGTTTTTCGTCGACGATCTGCGATCCGGGCCGAACCTTCACGCTGCGCCACTACTGCGAACAACAGGGCATTCCATATCACGAAGTCGGACTACCAGTGCAATTAGATACGTTCTCGGCATATGGGCTGGCGTTCCAGCAACGTTTCGCGCCCGGTCTGGAAGATGTGCCGGTCGAAACGATCGACGCGTGCGCGGAGGGTTTTGCGCTGCAACTGGCGAACGGCGGCTCATTCAGCGCGCGCAAGGTCGTGCTGGCCGTAGGCATCGACCATTTCCGTCATATTCCCGATGTGCTCGCGCATCTGCCGTCCGAGCGCCTGTCACACAGCGGCGAGCATCGCGAACTGGAGCGGTTTCGCGGACAGCGCGTGCTCGTGCTTGGCGCGGGCGCGTCCGCATTCGATCTCGCGGTATTGCTAGAGGATGCCGGTGCGACGGTCCAGCTGATCGCGCGGCGTTCAGCCGTCAGATTCAACTACGACGAGCCGCTAAACCGTCCCTTGCTCAAGCGCGTTTCGATGCCGATGTCCGGCGTCGGTCCGGGCTGGAAGCAGCGTACTTGCACCGACATATGGCCGTGGCTATACCGCTATTTCCCTGACGAGCGCCGGCTGCGGACCGTGCGGGAATTTCTCGGCCCCTCGGTCGGATGGTTCATGCGCGAACGGGCGGAGGCCGTCTCCCAACTGCTTGGCTTTGAAATCGAAGCGGCTCGCGCTGACGGAAACCAGGTGGAGTTGGAATTGCGAGGCCAGGATGGCAAGCGCCGCGTCGTAAGCGGCGACCACCTGATCGCGGCGACCGGCTACCGCAGCGATGCGCGCCGCCTGCCGTTTCTCGCGCCACGGATCGTCGACCGGCTCGCATTAATTGGATCGACGCCTCGTCTCTCCGCGCATTTCGAATCGTCCGTGCGCGGTCTGTATTTCGTCGGGCCGGTGTCGGCGACCAGCTTCGGCCCGGTCATGCGCTTCGCCTTCGGCGCCGTCTTCACGTCGCCGAGAATTGCGCGGCATCTCGCCGCCTGATGCCCGCGCCGAGAGGTAGCGATAAACAGCAGGTATCAGATACACAGCCAGCGTGCAGCAACCACTCAACCGACGTCCAGAACGGAGAAACCGGATGCTCTCTGAAGAAGCGTTGCAGGACTGGCGCAGCGACGCGCTGCAACTGGAAGCGGCCGTCGCGCAGGCGGTCATCGGGCAGCAGCAGGTGATACGCCTGATCACCGTCGCGTTGTTCGCGCGCGGACATGTGCTGCTCGAAGGCGACGTGGGCGTCGGCAAGACCACGCTGCTGCGTGCTTTTGCGCGGGCGATCGGCGGCGAGTTCGAACGCGTCGAGGGAACGATCGACCTGATGCCTGGCGATCTCGTCTACCACACCTACGTGGACGCCGAAGGCGCGCCGCGCATCGACCCCGGCCCGTTGCTGCGTCATGGCGAGCGGCTCACGACGTTCTTCTTCAACGAGATCAACCGCGCGCGGCCGCAGGTGCAATCGCTGCTGCTGCGCGCGATGGCCGAGCGGTCGGTATCCGCATTCAATCGCGAACATCACTTTCCGCACATGACGGTATTCGCCGATCGCAACAAGGTCGAAAAGGAGGAAACCTTCGAACTGGCGTCCGCCGCGCGCGACCGCTTCATGTTCGAACTGAACATGCCGACGCCCGCGGACCCCGCCATTCGCAGCCGGCTCGTTTTCGACCCGCTGTTTCACGACGTCGACACGGTGCTTGAACAGTTGCCCGCCGGCATGCTGTCGTGGCGTGAGCTGAATGCGGTGGCCGCGTCGATCCAGCGTCATGTGCGCGCAAGCGAGACGATCGAGCGATACGTGCTGCAACTCTGGGAGGCCACCGAAAAACCCGCGCAATACGACATCCGGCTCGGCGACGTCGATATCGACCGGCTGATACTCGCAGGCGCCAGTCCGCGCGGAATGAGCGCGCTGCTGCGCGCGGCGCGCGTGGTCGCGTGGCTGGCCGAACGCGCCTATCTGATTCCCGAGGACATCCATGCGGTGCTGCCGGCCGCGCTCGGCCATCGCGTGTTTTTTACACCGATCTACGAACTGCGCCGTGCGGAACTGGCCGACGCGTTGGTGCAGGCGATCATGCGCCGCGTCGCCGCGCCATGATGCCGATCGACACGGCGCGAGCGACGCGATGAGTGCGATCCACGAATTCCATTACCGGATGCCATCCCGGACAGGCGGATATCGCCCCGGCTCGCATCACGGTTCGAGCGTGGGCGGCGGCCAGGCTTTTGCCACGCACGCGCGGCTTTTCGACCATCCCGATCCGCGGCGTCTCGATCTGCGCGCGAGTCTGCGGCACGTTGGCCGCGACTGGCTGGTTCGGATGCAGCGGCAACGCACGGCCGTCACCGTGCATGCGGTCGTCGACGTATCGGCATCGATGTCGTTCGGTTCGCGCCGGGCGAAGCTCGAGGTCGTCGGCGACTTTGTCGATTCACTGGGACGCAGCGCGTTTCGGGTCGGCGATGCGGTCGGCCTGCTTGCGTTCGATACCGGTTTGCGCGACGACCTGATGTTGCCCGCGCGCCATCATCGCGGCGCCGGCGCCGCGATGCGTGCGATGCTGTCCGAAGGCGGCCGGCCGGCACTGCGCCGCGAGGGCGACGGCGCGACCGGTTTGCGTCGCGCGGCCGAAAGGCTCAGCGGACGCCAGGGACTCGTGTTTGTCGTATCGGATTTCCACTGGCCACTCGACACGCTGCGCGCATCGTTCGATCTATTGATGCCGGCCCTGCTGGTACCGATCGTCGTGTGGGATCCGTTCGAACTCGAAGCACCGCAAGAGAACGCGCTAATGATGATGCGCGACGCCGAATCGAACGGGCGGCGCACGTTATGGATGCGCCCGGCGCTACGTGCACAGTGGCGTAATGCGGTCGCACAGCGACGCGCGCGGATCGATGCGCTGTGCACCGCGCATGGCGTGCGGCCTTTTTACCTGACCGGTCCGTTCGATCCGCAGGCGCTGTCGCGTTACTTTCTGGAGTTGACGGCATGACGCGGCGAGTTTCCTTCTTGCGGCCACAGGTGGGCGACCGCGTGTCGCTGACGACGCGCGTCGCCGCGCTTCTCTGTATGTTCGCCTCAGCGTGCTTTTCATACGGCGCCCTTGCCCAGCAAAACGTAATCGCGGCAACAGCTCAGCCGCGCAGCTTCGGTTATCTGCTCGGCGATGTGATTTCGCAGCGTGTCCTGCTTCGCGCGAACGACCGTCCGTTTGAACCGGCGACACTGCCGCCGCTCGAACGCACCGGCGCGTGGCTCGAGCGGCGCGCGGCGAAGGTCGAAACGGATGCCGGCGGCGAGCGCTGGCTGGTGCTTGAGTATCAAGTCATCAACGCGCCGCAGACCCTCACCGCGATCACTCTGCCTGCCTTGATGCTGCGAGCCCCCGTCGCTTCGAGCCCGGCGTTGGCGGTCGCCGCGTGGCCGGTCAGCGTCGCGCCGCTGACGCCGCGCAGCGCGTTCGCGCAGGGTTCGCTGCAGGACATGCAGCCCGACCGTCAACCCTCACCGTTGCCGATCGCCCCGCTGCGCCAGCGCCTGATCGCGTCGCTGGCGGTGTTGGCTTTCGTTGCATGTGCGTGGCTTGGGTGGTGGCTGTGGCGCAATCGCCGCGATGCGGGCCGCTTGCCGTTCGCCCGCGCGTGCCGCGCGCTGGAGCGCCTCGACGCGGTGCAGGTCGACCGCGAACCCGACGCGTGGGTGTCCGTGCATCGCGCACTGAACGAGGCCGCCGGACAGGCGCTTCACGCAGGAACGTTGGGCGCGCTGTTCGTCCGCGCACCGTATTTGAGCCCATTGCGCGAGCGGCTCGAACGCTTCTACGCACAGTCGGGCGAGCGGTTCTTCGCAGTTTCGCCGACGCACGAGCCGTATCGGCTTCTCGAACTGGCCCGGGAGCTTCGGCTTGCCGAAAGGCGTCATCACCGATGACCGCCATGCTCGCATTTTCGTCGCCGTGGATGCTGGCGTTGCTGCCGCTCGCGCTGCTGCCGTTATGGCCCCGGCGCAGCGACACACTGATGTTTTCGCACGTCGACTGGCTGCCGCGCGACCGGCTCGGGCATGCCGCCGGCATCGCACTGAAGGCGATTGCGGTCGCGACGATGGCGCTGATCGTGATCGGACTTGCCGATCCACAGCGGCCGGAGCGGCAAGTGGCGCGGATTGCGCGCGGCGCGGAAATCGTCGTGCTGATGGACCGCAGTTCGAGCATGGACGCGATCATCCCGCCTGCCGGCGTCAAGGCCGCAGGTGCATTATCGGAAGGCATGTCGAAGAACCACGCCGCGCGTGAGGTGCTGACGAAGTTCATCGACAAACGCAACGACGACCGCGTTGCGTTCATGATGTTCGGCACGAGCCCATTGCTCGTCATGCCGCTCACTCGCGACAAACAGGCGATCGAGAGTGCGGTGGCGAGTACCGGCATCGGCCGGGGCATGCCGGATACGCGGCTCGACCGTGGGCTGCTGGCGGCCGTCGGTCAGTTCGACCAGCGCGATTACAACGGCAATCGCGTGATCGTGCTGGTCTCCGACGGCGGTGCGCGACTCGACGCCGCGATGCGCGAACGCATCGCGGCGAGTCTCACGCGCAATCGCATCACGCTTTATTTCATTTACATTCGCAGCAGCGCGAACAGCGCGGATCTGAATGCGATCAAGCCGGGCGACGAGTCGTCCGAGGAGGCCGCACTGCATCGGTACTTCCAGTCGCTGAAAACGCCGTACCGCCTCTATCAGACGGATGACTCCGGCGCGTTGGCGGCTGCGATGGCCGACATCGACGCGCAGCAGCACTTCCCCGTGTCGTATCTGGAGCGCGTGCCCGCTGGCAGTCATGGCTCGCTGTGCTTCGGGGTCGCGCTCGCGGGCTGTGCCTTGCTGGTCGGGTTGCGCTTCGCGGTATTGAGGAGCTGGTCATGAAGCGACGCACGGTTCATGCGGGCTTTGCGGCGCTTGCGCTGTGCTGCGCGGCGTTGGCCGGCTATCAGGGCTGGCGTCTCGTGGATGCGCTGCGCGGCAACGCGGCGGTGTTGCGCGCCGCGACGGCTGCGCGCAGCGTCACCGGCGCGGGAATCGACCGGACCGCGCGAGTGCGGCTCGCACAGGCCGTCGCGTTGTCGAAAACGGGAGAACACGATGCGGCGTCGAAGCTCTACAACGGTCTGATCGATCGCGCGCATCTCGACGAGACCGGGCGCACGGCGTTGTTCGATCTCGCCAACATGTACCTGCGTGAGGCGATCGCGGCGGGGACCGCGAACCCGCTCGCTTCCGCGCCGCTGATCGAACTCGCCAAGAACCGTTATCGCGAACTGCTGCGCGCCTATCCGGCGGACTGGGACGCGCGCTACAACCTCGAGCGCGCGCTCTGGCTGCAACCGGAGACCACCGAAGCGTTCGGCGACGGCCATGAGCCCCCGGCGTATCGGCGCGCGCTGACCGTGCCGGACGTCGTGTTGGGGGATCTGCCGTGAAAGACGCGATGGGGAAAGCGATAAAGCCGGCCGTGCCGCGCGTGTTCGGCTACCGGCAATACGCACTGGTTGCCGCGCTTGCCCTGCTCGCCGCCGCGTTGTGGATGCCGAAGATTACGTTGATGCGCGAACGCTTCGACTACGTCGTCACGTTCGACATCACGCAAAGCATGAACGTCGAAGATGTGACGCTAAACGGTGTGCGTACGAGCCGTCTTGCGTATGCGCGCGCGGCGATGCGCGATGCGCTGCGGCGGATGCCGTGCGGATCGCGCATCGGCTGGAGCGTGTTCACGGATGCGCGCGCGCTGCTGCTGTTGCCGCCGGTCGAGGTATGCGAACACTACGACGCGCTGCTCGCGTCCCTCGACGGCATCGACGGCCGCATGCGCTGGGCGAACGCGAGCCGCATCGCCAATGGCGGCCTTTATTCGGCGATACGGCAGGCGAAGCAGATCGGCGACCACACAGCGGTGGTGTTCGTAACCGACGGTCAGGAGGCGCCGCCGCGTCCGCCGTCCGAAACATCGCTGCCGGGCATCACGACGGGCGACGTGGGCGGCTGGCTGATCGGTGTCGGCGGCGAGCGGCCCGCACCGATTCCCAGAACCGGCAACGACGGTCGCCCGGCGGGCTTCTGGCTCGCCAGCGAGGTAGTCCAAACGACGGCGGTGTCCCCCGCACGGCCTGGCGCGCCCGCTGCCGTGAGCCGGGAAGAGTTGTCGCAGGTGCGCGAAGCGTATCTGCAAACACTGTCCGGCCAGATTGGCTTCGGCTATCGCCGGCTGTGGACGCCCGCCGCGCTCGGCGACGCCCTGCTCGACTCGCGCTTTGCGCAACGCGCGCCGATCGCCGTTGATCTGCGCTGGTGCGCCGCCGTGGCCGCGTTGCTGATGCTGGCGATCACGTTCATGCCGGAGATTCGCGTGCCGCGCGCGGCGAGGATCGGGCAAGCCGGCGCCCGCCGACTCGCGACAGCGGTCACCGCTTCGAAGACCGGACGAGCGGTCATGGTTTCACGCAACGATGCCTATTCAGCCGTACACCGGCCGTTCCAGTCCGGTTTCATCGAGGAAAGACACGATGAATGACACCGCCATCCCCGTTATCGATATCGGTGCGCTGCGGCGCCTGGACCCAGCCGGCAGCCGGCGGATTGCCGCGCAACTGGGACGCGCGTGCCGTGAGACCGGGTTCTTCTGTATCGTCAATCACGGCGTGCCGGAGGCCGCGATCGATGCCGTGTTCGAGCACGCGGAGACTTTCTTTGCCCTATCGGTCGAAGAAAAAATGAAACTGTCGCTTGAACGGCATAGCCGGTGCTTCCGCGGCTATGCCCCGCTGCTGTCGGAACTGGCGGACGGCAAACGCAATGCGTATGAGCTGATGGAGTTCAGTGTCGAATTCGCGCCAAACCATCCCGATGTCGTGTCCGGCAAGCCAATGCATGGACCGAACCTCTGGCCGGCGCTCCCCGGCTATCGCGAGGCGTTGACATGCTATATCGGCCATATGGTCGGGCTCGGTTTCGATCTGATGCGAGGCATCGCGTTGAGCCTCGATTTGCAGGAAGATTTTTTCCGGCTCGCGTTCAATGACCGCCCCTTCTGGCAGTTTCGCACCGCGCATTACCCGGCCCCCAAGGATCTGCCGCAAATAGCTTCGATTCCTGCGTCAGCAGAAAAGCTCGCACAAACAGAGATTGGGGACTATAGCTGCGGTGCGCATACCGACTACGGCTGTCTGACGATGTTGGTTGCAGACAGCCCAGGGCTCGAAATTCAGACGCGCGATGGGTGCTGGACCAGCGCACCGACACTGCCCGGCGCATATGTTTGCAATATCGGCGACATGCTCCAGTATTGGACCGGAGGCCGTTATGTGGCGACGCGCCATCGTGTGAATACCGCATGCGAGCGCCTCTCACTGCCGTTCTTCTTCCAGCCCGACTACGAGACCCTCGTCGTACCGCTCGGCCAGGTTAGGGGCGCTTCCAATAATGCTTCCGCGCCGCTGCAATATGGGCCCTATGCCTTCCGGAAATACCAGGAGATTTATCCGGGGGCGAGACTCCGGTAGCTGGCTGTGCGGCCGCCTTTATCCCGGTCTCCACGCTTTCCCGCGTCCGTTCGGTTATCTCGAACCGCATCGGTCGCCGCTGTGCGACGAAAGACCGACGCCCTGATCGACCGGCTTCATTCGCCCGCACCCGAATCGCAAACGAGTTGCGCTTTCAAGAGCGCATCGAGCCAGTCGGCGAACACCTGAACCCTGCGCGACAGATGTTGCCGATGCGGATAGAGCAGGTTCATCGGCATTGGCGCAGCCCGGTATTCGGGCATCACCTCGATCAGTTCGCCCGCACGCAGATGCTGTTGCACGTCATAGGCAGGAATCTGGATCAAGCCAAGTCCTGCAAGGCAGCATGCGATATACGCCTCCGCGCTGTTGACGGTCACGCGGCCCTGGGTTGTCAACGTTCTGACAGTCTCGCCATCGAGCCATTCCCAGGGCGCGATACGCCCGCTCGTTGGCGACGCATAGTGAACGACCTGTTGGGTTGTCATGTCGCCGGGGGTGCAAGGCGTACCGTGCTGGGACAGATAGAGGGGGCTCGCAACATTGATGAGTGGCAGATCGCCCATCGGACGCGCGATCATGCCGGACTCGTGCGGCTTGCCCACGCGCAGCACGCAGTCGACGCGTTCTTCGATGAGGTCGATCGTGCGATCGGTCAGGCTGAGCGTGATGTCGATTTTCGGATAGGAGACGAGGAATCCCGGCAGTGCGGGTGCGATGATCAACCGGCCTATACGGCCTGGCACGTCGATGCGCAAGACGCCGCCCGGCCCCACCGATGTCTGCCGAAACAGGTTCTCGGTCTCCTCTACATCGGCGATCAGGCGAAGACAGCGTTCATAGAGCGCCGCGCCGTCCTGTGTCGGCGACACCTTGCGCGTTGTCCGATGCAGCAAGCGGGCGCCGATCCGTCCTTCCAGTTCCTGGATCGCCGCGGAAACCGACGAGCGGGGCAAGCCGAGCGTGTCCGCCGCGCGCGTGAAGTTCGCACATTCGACGACGCGCGCGAAGACGCGAAACAGGTCAATACGATCCACGTTCGCTCCCACCTTCGCGAGCGCGCGGCTCGCCGTCGTATCGAGCTTTCCGCAGGGGATGCAGTCCATCGGTCCGGCACGCGCGCGCGCCGCCGGTCTCACTTATCGTCATGTGCAGGCACGCCCTTCCACTGTTCGACTTTTCTGACCAGTGATGTCAGAAACAGTAGGTTTAAATGATTTTCCTGGAATATATCATCGAGCAGGATGAGAGGCTGCATAGGGCGGCTTCGGCACTGGGGGATGAAACATGGCAGACCACAGCATCAAAGGCAAAACCGTCGTCATTGCGGGCGGGGCGAAAAATCTCGGTGGGCTGATTGCACGGAATCTCGCCGCGCAGGGCGCCAGGGCAGTGGCGATCCACTACAACAGCGCGAGCTCGAAAGCCGCGGCGGACGAGACACTTGCCGCGATCGAGTCGGCGGGTGCCACGGCAGTCGCTTTCCAGGCCGATCTGACCTCGGCCGGCGCGGTCGAGAAGCTGTTTTCGGATGTCGTCGCCGCCGTCGGCCGCCCCGATATTGCAATCAACACGGTAGGCAAGGTGTTGAAAAAGCCGTTCGTCGATATCACCGAGGCCGAATACGATGAAATGACGGCGGTGAATTCCAAGTCTGCGTTCTTCTTTCTCAGAGAGGCAGGCAAGCACGTCAACGACAATGGCAAGATCGTCACGCTCGTCACGTCGCTGCTTGGCGCGTTCACCCCGTTTTACGCGGCCTATGCGGGCACCAAGGCGCCGGTCGAACATTTCACACGCGCGGCGGCCAAGGAATTCGGCGCGCGGGGCATCTCCGTAACGGCCGTCGGTCCCGGGCCCATGGACACGCCGTTCTTCTATCCCGCCGAAGGCGCGGACGCGGTGGCTTACCACAAGTCGGCCGCCGCACTCTCGCCGTTCTCCACGACTGGTTTGACCGACATCGGGGATGTGGTGCCCTTCATCCGCCATCTGGTCAGCGACGGGTGGTGGATCACGGGGCAAACCATTCTGATCAACGGCGGTTACACGACCAAGTAAGTGGGCGAATGAAATCTCGCTCTGTCTCTTTCTGACGCCGTCTCAGCGTGGCTTCTGCCACTTCTGCGCGGCCGTGCTGAAGAGCTGGTTGATTTCGTTGCCGCTCACCGCGTCTTTCGTGTAATTGAAAGTGCCGTGATCGCGCATCTCGTGCGCCGCGCGCAGAAACGCGCCCAGCGCGGCACGAGCGAGCGAGCCGCCGACGCTCACGCGGCGCACGCCTAGCGCCCGCAGTTCGTCGAAACTGAGCACCACGCCTTGCAGTCCCATCAACACATTCACCGGCCGCTCGAGCGCGCCCACCACGGCGGCGATCTCGTCGCGCGTCTTCAGACCGGGCGCGTAAAGCACGTCCGCGCCGGCTTGCTGGTAAGCCTGCAAACGCCGGATCGTATCGTCGAGGTCGGGGCGGCCCACCAGATAGTTTTCCGAGCGGGCCGTGAGCGTGAACGGAAACGGCAGCGCGCGAGCCGCGACCACCGCGGCGCGCACGCGCTCCACGGCGGCCTCGAACGGGTAGACCGGTTCGTCGGCTCGGCCGGTCGCGTCCTCGATCGAGCCGCCGACTACCCCTGCCGCCGCCGCTTGCGCGATGGTTTCGGCGCAGTCCTCGGGTGCGTCGCCGAAACCGTTTTCCAGATCGGCGCTGACCGGCAGATCGGTGGCGCCGGCGATTTCGCCGAGGTGCACCATCATCTGCGCGCGGCCGATGGCGTTATCCGGCAAGCCGCGCGAAAACGCATAGCCCGCGCTGCTGGTGGCGAGCGCCTTGAAGCCGGCCAGCGCGAGCAGCCGCGCGCTGCCGATGTCCCACGGGTTCGGGATGATGAAGGCTTCGCCGGCTGTGTGATACGAACGGAAGAGCTGAGCTTTTTCTGATTGCGTTGTCATCTGCGGTTCCATGAAAGACCGACCCGGCCCGGCGCATGATCGCGGCGCACTGGCGGATCGTTGAGATTGCCGGTCAACGGGTAAAAGCCGGCGGCGGGTTTCGCCCCGCGCGCCGGCCGCATTGCGTCGACGGCCTGAGAAAGCCTGGGAACAGCAAGAACCCGGGTACGCACCCAGGCGCGAACTCAGGTTTCGAGTTTGGCGTCCATCGTGATCGTGGCGTTCAGAACCTTGGACACCGGACAACCCGCCTTGGCGTCCGCGGTGGCCTTGTCGAACGCGGTTTTGTCGCCGCCGGGAATCTTGACCGCCACGTCCAGATGCACGGCGGTGATGGCAAAACCGCCGCCCTCCTTATCGAGCGTGACGGTGGCCGTCGTGCCGATACGTTCGGGCGTGATGCCGGCCTTGCCCAGTTCCGCCGATAGCGCCATCGAGAAACACCCCGCGTGCGCAGCCGCGATCAGTTCTTCGGGATTCGTGCCGATGCCGTCCGCGAAGCGCGTGGAAAACGAGTACTGGGTCTCCTTGAGTACGCCGCTGTCGGTGGAAATCGAGCCCTTGCCGTCTTGCAGGCCGCCTTGCCAGACTGCTGATGCCTTGCGCTTCATCGCTCTCTCCTGTTTGTGCCCTGCTTCGCGCGCTCCACGACCTGAGCTGATGCCCGCCGCAACGGTCCCGCCCGAATGTTCCGCGGTGTCGGCATGGGTCGCGAGTCTCGCGCGGCGCGGTGGGCGCGGGCGTGGACCGGACTTCATCATAGGCGCTTCCGTGCGTCGGCGTCATGACGGGCGGCATGCTGCACTGCGCTACCCGGCGAAGGGCAAGCTGTCCTGCCCGGCCGCCCGCATGTCGAACACGTTGAGCGTCATCGCGACCAGCGCGTAGTAGCCGAGCAGACCCACCAGGTTGATCACCACCTGATGCCCGAAGCGCTCGACGGCCTTCGCATAGGTCGCATCCGATACGCGTTGAGTGTCGTACAGTTCGCTCGCGAAGTCGTGGACCAACGCGTCGTCGGCATCAGCGAAAACCGGGCGCCGCCGTGACCAGACTCGCCAGTTCCGACAGGCGCAGCGGCAAGCCTGTCCGATAGCGGCAGAACGCGCCCAGGCGCTGCGCGTGTTGCGCGAGTTCGGGACTATGAATCCAGCCGAGAAACGGACCGTTCAGATTGCCGCGCGGCCCGGACAAAATCTCGTCCAGAACCGCCTTCTGTTCGGGCGTGGCATCGGACGGTTCGAAATGAGGCAAACGTTCGGTCATCGTCGGTCTCGCAAGTTGCAGAGTTGTTTTCAAACGGCGGCAAGTGCGCTGTCGATGGCATCGAGCAACGCTGCCTGACAGCGAAGATCAACAGTTTCAGACGCGAAACTCAGGGGACGTAGGCGCCCTTGGCATGCAGCGACTGTTCGGCGATGGCGAGTTGTTCGACCGCATCCGTGCCTTCGAGCGCGAGCAGATGCGCGACCAGCGACTCGGCAATCGCCGTGGCCGCGACCAGTGACGGAAAGAACGACGGACTCTCGTGCGAAAAAATCAGCACCTTGTCCGCATTGAGCGCGATGGGGGAGACCGCGCTGTCGGTGATCGCAATCAGCTTGCTGCCCTTTTCCAGTGCGGCTTCCGCCACGCGCGCGGCCTCCACCGAATACGGCGCGAAACTGATGACGATGGTCGCGCTGTCGCGTTCGACCGTGCGCAGTTGCATTTCCAGCGTGCCGGCCTCGCCGTTGAGCAGCGACACCGACGAACGGAACAACCGGTAGCCGTACACGAGACCGAACGCCACCGCGTAACACGAGCGAAAACCCGCCACATGCACATGCGGCGCGCGCCGCAACAGCCGCGCCGCTTCCACGATCACGCGACCATTGTGCGCGGCGGTGACTTCGAGATTGTGCTGCTGTGCGACCAGCAGATTGTTCGCCAGGGCGTCTTTGGACTTGACGAGCGAACGCGCACGGCTGGTGAGCGGCTCGGGCCGCGTGCGCACGCGCGCGACGAACAGGTTGCGCAATTCGTTCCAGCCGGGAAAACCGAGTTGCTGCGACAAACGCACCAGCGACGCCGGTTGCACCTGGGCGCGCTCGGCCACCTTGCGCATCGACGAGACCGCGACTTCGTCGGGATGATCGAGCAGGAAGGCCGCCCCCATCTGAAACTGCGGACTCAGTTCGGAGAAGCGCGCGCGGATCAGGGCGGCAAGCTGGTCGAAGCTGTCTGGCATGCGATGGTCCGGGCAAGCGGCCGAGAAAGATGACAACAAATGTTACCACCCGGTGCATCGCATCCAACAGCGCTGTCACCGGGATGCGGGCTCGTCGGCATGGCATGCCGGCAACCGAAGCGGAACCCGCCCAGCCCCGGCGTGTGAATCACCGGATCAGTCGAATGCGATCGCCTGGCGCGGCTGGGTCAGCATGGCGGGTTGCAGGATCTCGTCGAGTTGCGCTCGCGTGAGAAGGCCGCGCTCGACAACGATTTCCGCGACGCCTCTGCCAGAGATGAGTGCCTGCTGCGCGACCTGGGTCGCATTCACATAGCCGATGTACGGGTTGAGCGCGGTCACGATGCCGATGGAGTTCTCGACGAGGGCCTGCAGTCGTTCGCGGTTCGCGGTAATGCCGTCCACGCACTTCGATGCCAGCGTGAGACAGCCCGCCCGCAAATGCGCAACGCTCTTGAAGAGGCTGTGTGCGATCACCGGCTCGAACGCATTCAGTTGCAACTGCCCCGCTTCCGCCGCGAAGGTGACGGTCACGTCGTTGCCGATGACTTCGAATGCAATCTGGTTCACCACTTCGGGAATAACCGGGTTCACCTTGCCGGGCATGATGCTCGAGCCCGCCTGAACGGCAGGCAGGTTGATTTCTCCAAAGCCCGCACGAGGACCGCTCGAAAGCAGCCGGAGGTCATTGCATATCTTCGAGAGCTTGACCGCCACGCGCTTCAGCACGCCCGACAATTGCACGAAGGAGCCGACGTCTTGCGTGGCCTCGACGAGATTCGGCGAAGTGGTGACCGGAATTCCCGTGATGCCGGCAAGATGGCGACACACGAGCGGCGCGTAGTCGGGCGACGTGTTAATGCCAGTGCCAATTGCCGTTGCCCCCAGATTGATTTCGCAGATCAGCGTCGAAGCCTCCATCAAGCGCGCTTCGTCCTCGCCGAGCATCACGGCGAACGTGCTGAACTCTTGACCCAGCGTCATGGGCACGGCGTCCTGCAACTGGGTCCGCCCCATCTTCAGGTCGTTTTTGAATTCCTCCGCCTTGCGCTCGAATGAAGCACGCAGCACAGCCATCGCGTGAACGAGTTGGACAATGCCCATGTAAGCCGCGATTTTCAGTGCAGTCGGGTAGACATCGTTGGTGCTTTGCCCAAGATTGACGTCCTCGTTGGGGTGTAGCGCCGCGTAGTCGCCGCGTCCATAGCCGAGGTACTCGAGCGCGAGATTGGCAATCACCTCGTTGGCATTCATGTTCGTGGACGTGCCGGCACCGCCCTGAATGACATCGACCACGAACTGGTCATGTGCGACGCCGCTACGAATCGCCTGGCACGCTTGCACGATGGCCTTCATCTTGTGGTCCGGCAGCAAACCTAGATCGTGATTGGCCAACGCGGCTGCTTCCTTCACGCTGGCGAGCGCATTCACCAGATTCGGGTAAGTCGAGATGGGAATACCCGTGATCGGGAAGTTCTGCAGCGCGCGCAGGGTATGCACGCCGTAATAGGCCTCGTCGGGGACGGGTAGATCGCCAAGGAGGTCGTGTTCGATACGTTCAGTGCGGCTTGACATGTGATGCTCCGATGCAAAAAAAGGACGAACCGGGCGCCGCCCAGTTCACGAACCGAGCGGAGAAATCGCTGTTTTTCAGGGCCCGAGGGCTGATGCGCGCTCAGTCGGCGGCGCCCATCGCGTGCGCGACGCACTGCCGCGCGAGCACTTCGGTGGGGTCGACGAGCCGCACGCGCACGCCATTGCCGCTGATGAATTCACCGTCCGGAAGAAGCATTGGAAGCTCGGTGCATCCCAGCACGATGACTTCGACGCCCTCGGCAATCAGTCCTTCGACGGCCGCGGCAATGTCCTCCTGGCACTCGCCGGTCGTGAAGCCGGCTTTAACGCCCTTCTTTCCGTAGATGGCGTCCATCACGCGCGCCTGCA
Source organism: Paraburkholderia sp. DD10 (assembly GCF_049177125.1). Lineage (NCBI taxonomy): Bacteria > Pseudomonadati > Pseudomonadota > Betaproteobacteria > Burkholderiales > Burkholderiaceae > Paraburkholderia > Paraburkholderia sp. DD10. The sequence goes on from NZ_CP185392.1 coordinate 1,886,334, forward strand.
GTGCGGGGCGTGGCGCCACCTGCCGCAGTCCCCGCGATTCGAGCGCCTTTCGGTACACGCCGCTGTCGATCGTGCCCGACGTCGCCAGCACGCCGACATCGCGCAAACCGGGAAACGCCTCGCGCAGATAGTCAACGGTGACAGTGAGCATGTTGACGATGGGGATGCCGAGATACGGCTGAATCCGGTCGACGAACGCGTGGGCCGTGTTGCATGGAATGGCGATGAGGTCCGCTTCACCGTCTTCGAGCTTCTTGCACGTCGCGTAGAGCGAAATGGTCGGGTCCGCGCCGTTGCCGACAAGGTTCTCCGTTCGGTCGGGAATCTGGGGGTTCTGTTCGACCAGCAATTTGATGTGATCCTGGTCGCGCGACGCCGGGGTATTGCGGACGATCTTGTTGAGGAAATCAATGGTCGCAGCGGGGCCGACACCGCCCACCACGCCGACCTTGAAAACCGTATCGGGCGAGCTGGATCGGTCTGAGACGACATATTGCGCATACGCCATGTTCGAGTCGACGAGCGGCACTTTCAGCGGACCCATTTCCTCGGCCACGAGCGCAATCTCCGTCATGCCCGGCACGATCACATCGACGCCCTGATCGGTCAGGTCATCGCAGGCGGCACGCAGCAGCGCGACGGCACGGCCGCCCAGATTGCCGCTTTTGATGCCGTCGGCACCATAGACGGCTTGCGTCACGAGGTCGGTATCGCCGAGTGCGCGCGGGTGCACGACCTCGAATCGCGGAGCGGGAAAGTACCGTTCAAAGAGCCGCATTTCGCGCACGTAGTCGGATGCGAGCACGCCGATACGTTTCGCGTCGGGAAACTTGCGCTGAACATGGCTGCGAACCGCGTCGACAATGTTCGCGATCGGCAGACTCGTATTTGCCTTCAACTCGTCGATGAAGGTATGACTGAGAAAGCATGGCAGCACGATCGTGCTCACGCCGCGCTTCTCGAAATCGCGGATCATGTCGAAGATATAAAGCTTGCGCTCCGTGGTGGCGGCGCTGCCGGAACCCGAACCCCTGAACGGACGCTGCTCGAAAATGATGTCGGCATGTTCGGCGTCGGACAAGGCCGGCGTCGCCTTCACCAGTTTGAAAAATACGTCGGCACTGGCCAGTGGACCCAGGCCGCCCACCACGCCCAGCTTGCGCCTGCTCTTCATCAGCGCGGCGCTCATCGAGCCTCGACCTCCGCCGGCTCGAACGCCATGTCGTCGGGCGCCGGTTCACGCGCGGCCTCCCATTTCGCGATCACGGCGGTGGCGACGCTGTTGCCGATCACGTTGGTCATCGTGCGGCCCATGTCGAGAACCTGGTCGATGGCGAGAACCAACGCGACGCCGGCAGCGGGCAGATGAAACATCGGCGCGACAGCCGCGACCACCACCACCGACCCGCGCGGCACGCTTGCCATTCCCTTGCTGCTCAACATGAGAATCAGCAGCATGAATATCTGCTGCGAAACGGGCATATCGACACCGAAGGCCTGGGCGATGAAAATCGCCGCGAATGCCTGGTACATCATCGAACCATCGAGGTTGAATGCGTAACCCAGTGGCAGCGTGAAGCCGACCACTTTCTTGTCGACGCCGAACTTCTCCAGTTGCTCGGTAAGACGCGGATAGGCCGCCTCGCTGCTCGCGGTGGAAAAGGCGATCATCGCCGGCTCGCGCACAGCCTTCAGCAGACTCACCACTTTGCGACCGAGAAACGCATATCCGATGGCGATGAGAATGGCCCACAGTACGAACAGCCCAAGATAGAACGAGCCGATCAGCTTGCCGTACGTGTAGATCACGTCGAGGCCGCGCAGCGTCACCGTCGATGCGATCGCACCGAACACCCCGAGCGGCGCGGCGCGCATCACGTAGTTCGTCAGCCGCAGCATGACCGGGACCATCCCGTCGATCGCCTGAATGACGATGCCGACACGCGAGTCGCGCTTGAGCGCGCTGAGACCGACGCCAAGGAAAAGCGAAAAGACCAGGATCTGCAGAATGTCGTTGCGCGCCATCGCATCGAACAGGCTGGTTGGAAACGCGTGCGTGACGACGTCCTTGACGTTCAGCGCCGAGGTGTTGAGGCCGGTGCTCACCTCGCCGGCACCCACCGTCAGATGCAGTCCGGCGCCAGGTTGCAACGCATTGGCCATGACGAGGCCGATGCCGAGCGAGACGATCGACGCGCTGACGAACCACGCGACCGAGCGCAGTCCGATACGGCCGACGTCGCCGTTGCTATCCATCCCCGCGAGGCCCGAGACGAGCGTGGCGAAAACGAGCGGCGCGATGACCATCTTGATCAGTCGCAGGAAAATATCCGTGACGATGGAAAAGTAACCGGCCACTGCTTTAAGGGTAGCGGGGTCGGTGACGGACGTGTGGCACACGTAGCCAGCCAGGATCCCGAGAAGCATCGCGGCTGCGATGCTCAGAGTAAGGCGATTCTTCATGTTCATCCGTCCCTGTGGCGGCGCCGGCGGCCGAAGTGACCGCCACGCGCGAAAGAAGGGATGAGAGCGACGCGGGCAGCGCCGCTTTCATCGTGGAACGGATGGTAGAGAGGTCAAAAAAAACGCTAATGCTGTTGCGGCATGCGCTCATGCGCGTTTCGCATAACGTTGGAAAACCCTATTCCAGCGCCGCCGCGCCGGCGCCGAGATGATGCCAGAGCGTGTCGAGAAATTCGCTGCGATTGGTCGAGTCGCGGTAGGCGCGTAGTTCGATCTGCAACTGCCAGTTCGCGGGTCCCGCCGGAACGAGTTCGCCATCGGCAAGTTCCCTTGCGATGGTGCTTCTCGGCAGCCACGCCACCCCCTCTCCTTCCATTACCAGCTTCTTGAGAACCTCCGCCATGTCGGACTCGTAGTGCAGACGCAATGACAACGCGTCCGAGGTCCGCTTCAACAGCAGGGCCTGGCACCGTCCAAAGTAGCTCGTCTCGGTGTAGGAGATAAGCGGTAGCGGACGCTGCTTCGTCCCCGGCAGGCGGAACTTCGGGCCGGCCCGCTCGTTGGGTCGGCTGGCCGGCATCAGGGTATCGAGACCGACCGTGACATGCTCGTACCTGGCGGGATCCAGATGCAGAGGCAGTTCAGGATGATGATAGGCGAACATCAGCTCGCAGTTGCCGTTCACGAGCATGAGAATCGAGTCGTGAACGTTTGTCGGGATCACACGAGCACGCACTTCGCCGAATTGAGGAGCGAGCGCCTTGAGCCACGTCGGCAGGAAGTTCAGAGCGATGGTGTGCCCCGCGCAAATCTGCAGGCTCTTGCCCGCGATGCGCTGCTCGGTACGGATGATGGCCCGCGTATCGAATAGCCGGGCCAGAATGTCTTCGGCGACTTCGCGAAACAGTTGGCCGGCGGGTGTGAGGACCGGCGGAAAGCTGCTGCGGTCGATCAGCTCGGCGCCGACCCATTGTTCAAGCGACTGAATCCTGCGACTAAAGCCCGACTGAGTGACATTGCGAAACTCCGCTGCCCGCGAAAAGCTTTGGTACTGGGCAAGGGCGATGAAATCTTCTATCCATTTGATTTCCATTTGAGCCTTCGGGTCAGCCTTTGACGGAGGCCCGATTGTAGCCGGTGCGCGAGTCCGCGAAGTCATGCAATCGATTTGAAAGCGGACAGCGACTCCAACGCGTCACCGCAGAAAAGCAAACCACAAATTCTTGGTTCGCCCGCCAACGCTCCGTCACTAGACTGTGAAGCAACTTGTCATAACAAGTACAGGCAACCCGACGACACCATGCAACAACCCACCCCGGCCATCGTGCTGCCCCTTCCCGCGCCGCCGCTCTACGAGCGGATCAAGACGGAACTGCGACTGCGCATCCTGAACGGCAGTTATGCCGCGCACGCGCGGATGCCGTCTGAAAACGAACTGTGCGCGATGTTCAACGTCAGCCGCATCACCGTGCGCCAGGCGCTCGGCGATCTGCAGAAAGAAGGCCTTGTCTTCAAGCTTCACGGCAAGGGCACCTTCGTCTCCAAACCGAAAGCCTTTCAGAACGTCAGCGCGTTGCAAGGCTTCGCCGAAGCGATGTCGTCGATGGGATGCGAAATCGTCAACCAGGTCAGACAGATCCGCTTCATCGCCGCCAACGCGCGAATCGCCGGTCGCCTCGATCTGCCGGAAGGCGCAAAGGTCGCCGAAATCCGTCGTGTGCGGCTGCTCGATCGCGAACCGGTCTCGCTCGAAATCACGTGGGTGCCGGAAGCATTGGGCAAGCGCCTAGCCAACGCCGACCTCGTCACGCGCGACATCTTTCTGATTCTGGAGAACGATTGCGGCGTGCCGCTCGGCCACGCCGACGTCTCGATCGACGCCATTCTGGCCGACGACGAAATCGCCGCAGCATTGAGCGTGGACGAAGGCAGCCCGGTACTTCGGATCGAACGCCTCACGCACGCCGCGGACGGCACGCCGATCGATTACGAATACCTCTATTTTCGCGGCGACGCGTTTCGCTACCGCTTGCGCGTCGACCGTCAAAAAGAACAGAACAGCACAAGGAACACGCAATGAACACACACGTGATCGAGTACGACGTGGTGGTGGTGGGCGGCGGGACCGCCGGTCCGATGGCCGCCGTCAAGGCGAAAGAGCAGAACCCCGATCTCAAGGTGCTATTGCTCGAAAAGGCCAACGTCAAGCGCAGCGGCGCGATTTCGATGGGTATGGACGGCCTGAACAACGCGGTCATCCCCGGCCATGCGACGCCCGAGCAATACACGAAGGAAATCACCATTGCCAACGACGGCATCGTCGATCAGGCGGCCGTGTACGCCTACGCCCGGCACAGCTTCAAGACGATCGAGGAACTCGACCGCTGGGGCGTGAAGTTCGAGAAAGACGGCACCGGCGACTACGCGGTGAAGAAAGTGCACCACATGGGCTCGTATGTCCTGCCCATGCCGGAAGGTCACGACATCAAGAAAGTGCTCTACAGGCAGCTCAAACGCGCGCGCGTCGCGATCACCAATCGCATTGTCGTTACGCGCGTGCTGACCGATGCGCAAGGACGCGCGTGCGGCGTGCTGGGTTTCGATTGCCGCACGGCGGATTTTTACGTGGTGCGCGCCAAGGCGGTCATTCTCAGTTGCGGCGCCGCCGGCCGGCTCGGCTTGCCCGCGTCCGGCTACCTGATGGGCACCTATGAAAACCCCACCAACGCCGGCGACGGTTACGCGATGGCTTATCACGCCGGCGCTGCGTTAGCCAATCTCGAGTGTTTCCAGATCAACCCGCTCATCAAGGACTACAACGGCCCCGCCTGCGCTTATGTGACCGGCCCGCTTGGCGGTTTCACGGCGAACGGCAAGGGCGAACGCTTCATCGAGTGCGATTACTGGAGCGGTCAGATGATGTGGGAGTTCTATCAGGAGTTGCAGAGCGGCAATGGTCCGGTGTTTCTGAAACTCGACCATCTCGCCGAGGAAACCATCCAGACCATCGAGCAGATCCTGCACACCAACGAGCGCCCGAGCCGGGGACGCTTTCATGCGGGACGCGGCACCGATTACCGCGAGCAGATGATCGAAATGCACATCTCCGAAATCGGCTTTTGCAGCGGCCACAGCGCCTCCGGCGTCCATGTGAACGAGCGCGCCGAGACCACGGTTGCCGGTCTCTACGCCGCCGGCGACATGGCCGCGGTGCCGCACAACTATATGCTCGGCGCGTTCACCTATGGCTGGTTCGCGGGCCGCAACGCCGCGCAATACGTCGAAGGCCGTGAACATGCGGCCCTCGATAGCGAGCAGATCGACGCCGAGCGGACACGCATCTACGCGCCGCTCGAACGGGAGACGGGGCTGGCTCCGGCGCAGGTCGAATACAAGCTGCGCCGCATGGTGAACGACTATCTTCAACCGCCGAAGGTCACGCGCAAGATGGAAATCGGCCTGCAACGCTTCGCCGAAATCGCCGCCGACATCGAGCAGATCAAGGCCGACAACCCGCACGAACTGATGCGCGCCGCCGAGGTTCGGGCGATTCGCGACTGCGCGGAAATGGCGGCGCACGCATCGCTGTATCGCACGGAAAGCCGCTGGGGCTTGTACCACCATCGCGTCGATTATCCGCAGCGCAACGACGCGGAGTGGTTTTGCCACACGCATCTGAGGAAAGACGCAACGGGCCGCATGGTCAGCGAAAAACGCGCCGTGCAACCTTACGTGGTGCCGCTCGACGATCGCGAGAGCCACGCCTATCAGAACCTGCGCATCGGCGAACCCGCGCTTGCAGACGCTTGAGGAGCGACCATGTCCACCACACCGCACGACATTTTTCAGCGCAGCGCCGCGCCCGTCACGATCGATGAAGACAAATGCATCGCCGACAAAGGCTGCACCGTTTGCGTCGACGTCTGCCCGCTCGATCTGCTTGCGATCGATCTGAGCAAGGGCAAGGCGTACATGAAGTTCGACGAATGCTGGTACTGCATGCCATGCGAGAAAGATTGCCCGACCGGGGCGGTCAGGGTCGATATTCCGTATCTGCTGCGCTAGCCGCGAAGGAACGCATGCAACGCACGCCACGCATGCAACGCACGATCGACTCGCGCATTGAACGCACCTGCTGCATCGGCTCACTTCAGACCTCTTTCAGCTCATGACCGATATTTCGCTTCCGCTTACGTTCGACCCCGATTCGCTCGATCCCGAAGCCGCCGAACTACTGCCGCGCCTCGCGTCCGCGGACGCCGCGGTGCGCCGCATCGCCCTGCTGGCGCTCGCCGACCTCGAGGACGAAGCGGTGCTCGGGCCGATCGTCGCCGCGTTGCGCCACGACGCGTCGCCGCAAGTGCGCGCGCAGGCCGCCCAGGTGCTCGGCGCGTGGGAACGCGCCGACGTGGTTCAGGCGCTCTGCGAAACGTTGACCGATCGTGCCGACGACGTGCGCGCGGCCGCCGCGCAGAGTCTGTCGAATCTGAAGGACCCGCGCTCGGGGCCGCTGCTCGCGCCGTGGGCCGGCCATCGCGATCCGTTCGTGCGCCAGGCGGCGCTGCGCGGTTTGCGCGAACTGCGCCATGCGGGTGCGCTCGCCCCCGCGCTGGCCGCGCTGACGGCGAGCGAAGACGGTGTGCGGCTGGAAGCAGTGAGCGTGCTCGGCTGGTTGAAGAGCGAGCGCGCGCTCGGCCCCCTTACCGTCATTGCGACGGACGATCCGAACGCCGCCGTGCGTCGCGCGGCGATCGGCGCGTTGGGTGTCGAAGCGGCGGACACGGAGCAAACCATCGTCACGCTGCTTCGCGCACTGCGCGACTCCGCCTGGCAGGTCCGCGAGGAAGCCGCGGCCACGCTCGGCAAACTGCGCGCGGCGGAGGCACGCGACCCGCTGATCACGGCTCTCGATGACGACTACTGGCAAGTGCGTTTGCAGGCGGTCCGGGCGCTAGGCAAGCTCCGCGATGCGACGACCGGCGCCGTGATCGCCGTGCTGCTCACGCATGCCATCAGCAATCTGCGCAAGGAAGCCGCCTTGTCGCTCGGCGAACTCCGCGACCGCGCGTCGCTGCCGCTCTTGCAGGCCGCCGCGACCGATCCCGATCCGGAAGTGCGCAAAGCCGTGCGCATCGCGCTGGCGCAGATCGACGAGGGACACTGATGCATGCGCCCGAACGCGTCACCCTTCATGCCGCGACAGCGCGACTTTCGCTGACGTGGCATGAAGGACAGACTCAATGGATCGACAACGCGACGCTCAGGGAGCGTTGCCCCTGCTCGACCTGTCGCCGCATGGCACAGTCGGGCGCGGCGCCGCGAAGCGAGCCGCGCATCGCGATTGTCGAGATTCAGCCGATGGGCTACGGCGTGCGGATCGTGTTCAGCGATGGGCACGCGCAAGGCATCTATCCGTGGGAATATCTGGCCGGCATCGCGCACGCGCCTGTTGGCCCATGATCGTTACGTCGGCCAGGCGGACCCCGCTGTTGCGCGAGGTCCGGTGACATCTAGGCGGCACGCCATTTCGCATCCGCCACCACCAGCTTCTTCGGGATCAGCTTCAAACTGGTGAACGTGTCGGCGATCTGTTGCTGGTAGTCGAGCGTCGCCGCATCGACCGGCTGCACGCCGTAGCTCGTGCGCTGCAGCGCCACCTCGAGCGTGGCCGCGTCGAGACCGACGAGCGGCGCTAACTGGCTGGCGACGGCTGGAATATTGTCGCGGCTCCATCGATCCACCTGATCGAGTTCGGCGAGGAGTTCGCGCAGCAACTGCGGCTGCGTGTCGGCGAACTTGCGCGCGGCGACGTAGTACTGCGTATTGCGCACGAGACCTTCGCCATTGGCGATCACCCGCGCGTTCGCCTGCCGCTCGACAGCGGCCAGGTACGGGTCCCAGATCACCCATGCGTCGACACTGTTTTGCACGAAGGCCGCGCGCGCGTCGGCCGGTGTCAGAAACGCGGGCTGAATGTCGCTGTATGAAAGCCCCGCATTCTGCAAGGCCTTGACCAGCAGAAAGTGCACGTTCGATCCGCGGTTCAGCGCGACTTTCTTGCCGCGCAAATCCTTCACCGAGCGAATCGGCGAATCATGCGGCACGACGATCGCCTCGCCCTTGGGCGCCGGCGGCTCGTGGCCGATATACGCGAATTCGACCCCGCCGGCCTGAGCAAAAATCGGCGGTGTCTCTCCGACCGAGCCGACATCCACCGCGCCCGCATTCAAGCCTTCGAGAAGCTGAGGCCCCGCGGGAAATTCGAGCCATTGCACGGACACGCCCTGGGCGGCCAGCCGCTTCTCCAACGTGCCACGCGCTTTCAACACCACGAAGTTGCCGTATTTCTGAAAGCCGATCCGCAAGGTTTTACCCTTGGACGGCGTCTGAGCCAGAGCCCGTTGCACGGACCAGGGCGCCCCAGCGGCCAGGGCTGCCGCGCTTGCGGCAGCGGCTTTCAGCAGCGTGCGCCGGCGTGGATCGAGCGAGTCGAAGGCTGCCGGTGTGTCCGAAGCGTCCGTTGAAATAGAAGAGCCCGATGTATCGCGAGAATCCATAAGCTTGCCAGATGAGAGGTTGAGTGAGCCGCTTGCCAAATGATTCGACGTTAGCGGGCCGCGCGGCGCACGGCAACCAAGCAAAGTTCATAAGGTTATGAGCGGCTTCCCGAATTCACGCAAACGATTCGCAACGGTCCGATCAATCTTCTACCGCGCCACAGAGATTGCCGCGGCGGCGATGCCCGACCGCGCGATTGATCGCGATGACGGCGTCATTCCGGTCCGCTGGGCGGATCAGATGAACGACATTGCTTCTGAGGTAACTGGCGAGCGAGTGCCGCTCTCTCTTCGGCAAAGCGGCAATGAGCGGCAGAACCTGCCGCAACGGTTCGATCGTATTGAGCATGTTCCACTGCTGTCCGGTATGGTAGGTTTCCGCCAACGCGTCTCTCGCCAACCCGGATACCAATTGAGTAAACCGCTCGTTGCGAGGGAGTGCCTGGACCTGATTGCACAACTCCCCGAACCGGCTGCGCGAAGCAACGATCGCCTCGTCGCCGTCGCCGCCGAATTGCAGCACGTACCTGGATACGGCAGTTTCGAGAAGCTGGGCACGACGATCGGGAGGGAGTTCGCCGATGCGGCGAAGCGCTGGCGAGGTGCCGCTCAATCCCTGGGCAGCCGGGTTGGAAAACGCCTCGATCTCGCTGACGACGGCTGCGGCAATCGATTCGATGCGCCCCAGCGCTTCGGGCAACCAGACTGTCGCCGAGCGGCTGGTCATTGCGAGCCGGCCAAGGCTCGTGGCATCCACATAGGCACTCAACGCGGTGCCTACCCCATGAGGAAGCTCACGCTCGATTGCCTCGGGTGGACTCGGGGGACGGGACGATAGGCCTGTTGGCCGCGCCCCCAGCGAGCGACTTCGCCGCTGCTCCGGACTAGCTGTCGCGGCATGGGTCGTCGTGCCCGGCGTTTCATCTCCAGCGCTGCTGGAGCGGTTCGTGGATATGCAAATCCCCATGGGTATCCCCCGGCAATCATTCGGTGCCATTTGAAACGATCATCTTGAGCAATCCCATAAGGCCGCGGAGGTCAATGACCGCAATATGTTGTACACAGGCGAAAGCTCGTCATTTACGTGGCTGCTTTTTCTGCCGATTAGGCCCGCTCTCGAATGGTCCCGCCACGCGTTGCATCAACATTCCCTCACAAGAAAATAAGGAAATCCTGAGCGAAAGCAGATGGCTTTTTTGAAAGATTGGCACGGTAAGATCGCGTACTCGATGGATACACGGCGCGCCGCTTGCGCAAAGCTTTTCGCACGATAAACGATGCGCCGTGCGCTCCGGTCAATACGGAACTCACGACGTTCTAGCGCCGCGAGCCGATATCGCGTCATGAGCCAATCGCCGTTGATTAGCTGAATCCATAAAAAGGAAAAGACAATTGAAAAAACGCGAATCGCCATTCAGGGAATCGTATTGCATGACGTCCGTATCACGCGTCACGATTTGCGCGTTGGTGCTGTCGGCTGCGCTATCCGCTGAATCCGCTTCAGCGGCGAGTGCGTGGACGGACACGTCGGCGCCCGTTACGACGCAATGGGGAACAGTCAATGAGCCGTCATTGCCCGCGGCCGTTTGCAAACCGATCGCCGCATCGCTGACACCCGTCATGGGCTCGATCGATTTCGCGGATGCGAACGCGTCATTCTCCCAGCCGGATACCGCGCGCATCCAGGCCGCGATCGACGCATGCCCGTCCGGCCAGGCCGTCAAACTCACGAAGGGCGCCTCGGGCGAATCGGCGTTTCTCAGCGGTCCGCTTACGCTCAAGTCGGGCGTGTCGTTGTGGATCGACGGCGGCGTGACGCTCTTCGCGTCGCGCAATCCCGCTGACTTCGACAATGGCGTGGGAACGTGCGGCACCGCGACGGCGTCGAACATCAAATCGTGCAATCCGCTCATTCTCGCGAAGAGCACGGCGGGCAGTTCGATCGTGGGCGACGGCACCATCGACGGCCGCGGCGGCAGCCTGCTCACCCGTGGGCCGAATGCGGGCGCGCGTACCTGGTGGGACGTCGCGTACCAGAACAAGACGGCGGGGCTCTACCAGCAGAACCCGCGGCTCGTGCAGATAACCGGCGGCTCCGCATTTACGCTCTATCGCATTACGTTGCAGAATTCGCCGAACTTTCACGTGGTCACCGATGGCGTCGCCGGCGTGACGGCATGGAACATCAAGATCCTTACCCCGAGCCTCGCATATAGCGTGAGCGGCTACGCCTGTCCGGCCGGCACCACGCCGGACGCGATCACGCCCGCCACCTGTTTCACGCCGGAGACCGCGAAGAACACCGATGGTTTCGACCCCGGCCAGTCGAGCAATGTGCTGCTCGCCTACTCGTACATCAGCACGGGGGACGACCATGTGGCGATCAAGGCGAGCAAATCGCCCGGCAGCAACAATCTGACATTCGCGCACAACCACTTCTATTATGGACACGGCATGTCGATCGGAAGCGAGACGAATGCCGGCGTGAGCCATGTTTCCGTCACCGACATGACGATCGACGGCAACGATAGTCCCAGTGGAAACGGCTTGCGTATCAAGTCGGATTCATCGCGTGGCGGCAAGGTGAGCAACGTCACCTACAGCCAGGTGTGCATGCGCAACGTTGCCCGGCCGCTGGTATTCGACCCGTTCTACAGTTCGTCGACGGGCACGCTGTATCCCAACTTCACCGGCATCACGATCAGCGGCTTGCACTATCTGGGCAGCACGCAATACGGTGGAGGCCGTATCACGTTCCAGGGCTACGAGCAAAACGGTCAAAAGAATCCGCTCGTCATTGCATTGAACAATGTCGTGTTCGACGGCACGCAGCCGCTTTTCGACAAGGACATCGCGACGCACTATACGCTCGGTCCGGGTCCCGTGAGCTTTTCGAATGAGATCGTGACGTCCACCTCGAATGACGTGACGGTGTCGGGTTCGCCGGGCAATGCGACGCCCGTCGATTGCAGCAGCGCGTTCGTTCCGCTCAACTACGTGCTGCCGGCTTCGCCTATCTGAGCAGCGGCTTCGATGAGGATCGAGCCGCGCGCGGTTCGACCTGGCGGATGCCCTTCCCGTTACCCCGGCCGCTGGCCAAATCCGCCAGCCGGCCGGCTATTGAACCCGGGCTGGCGTAAAAAGCCGCTTGCGTGCTCGCTGGCGGACCGCCACGCGAAGATTCACTACCGCTTGCGCAGCGCGCGCCCTATAACGTAGATGCAGGGCGATTATTACGTGTCGGCGGTCCACAAAATTCGTCGACACTGCCAGTTCGCACGCCACTCTCCGTCCGGCAACTCCGCTCGGCGCACTGCACTTCTCTTTTCCGACAACCTGAACCTGGGTCTCGGGCATCAGCCCCGCAGACCCGAAGGACGCGCGCGTCCGACGATCCCAGGTAGACGACGATTTCGGCGCTCGCGAATGTCCATGCGCATGGATCGAAAACCCGATGTTTTCCAGGAGCCAACATGAAAACACGATTGATGATTGCTTCCGCAGCAGGCTTGTTTGTCCTCGCCGGCTTCGCGCATTCGCAAGGGATGCCCGATACGCCGCAGCCTGCCGCGCAGCAAAACGCCACGACCCAGGATGCCGCCCCCGGCGCGGCGACCCAAGCATACGGCGGCATGCCCGATACGAAAATGCAAGCCGGCGCCAAACGTGCAAGACCCTGTGGCACGGGCCCGCAATGCGACCTCTTTTTCGGCGGGAGCTAGACACACACTGACGGCGTCCGGCACGACGACGGAAAACACCGGACGCCTGCGCTATAGCAGCGCGACCACTCGCACATCGCCCTGCTCGGCCGAGGCGACCACCTTCTCGCCGATGCGCCGGAACGTGATCGACACCGACGCATCGCCCACTCGCAAGTCGCCGAGTTCGAGCCAGTCGATACCTTCGGGAAGCATGGGCTGCTCGATCAGCACTTCGCGGCGCTCCGCGTCGATGGTGATGCCAAGGCATGCTTCGAGCATCATGAACGGCGAACCCGCAGCCCATGCCTGCGGCAAACAGGCGACCGGATAAGCGGTGGGCGGCTCGCCACGGCGCCGCGGGAAACCGCAGAAGAGCTCCGGCAAGCGCATGTCGAAGTTGACCGCGGCCTCGAACAACGCCTGCAGCAGCCGCACCGCCGACGCCTTGCCGCCGTAGCGCGACAGGCCGCGCGCGCAGATCGCGTTGTCGTGCGGCCAGACCGAACCGTTGTGATACGCCATCGGGTTGAAACGCGACTGGCTCGCGGCCAGCGTACGCACGCCCCAGCCGGTGTGGAACAGCGCGGAGTCGAGCGCGCGCACCACCGACTCGCCGCGCTCGCGCGTCGGCAGACCGAAGGCGAGCAGGTGCCCCGCGTTCGAGCCCATCACGCGGCACAGTTCGCCGTGGCCGTCGAGCGCGATGCCGTAAAAGCCCGCTTCCTCCATCCAGTACTTTTGCTCGACGCACTCGCGGATGCGCGTGGCGCGCGCCTTGTAGTGCTTCGCCGGGTCGTGCAGGCCGCGCAGCTTCGCGAAGTGCGCCATCGTGTCGAACGCGGCGCTCGCATACGCCTGCACTTCGACGAGCGCGATGGGGCCGTCGGGAAAACGGCCGTCGGCGTGAAACACCGAATCGTGGCTGTCCTTCCAGCCCTGATTCGCGAGCCCGCCGGCCGACTCGCGCTGGTAGTCCAGCAAGCCATGGCGGTTCTTGTCGCACACGCCCGCGACCCAATGCGCCGCGCGCTCCAGCGCCGGCCACAACTCGTCGACCAGCGCGAGGTCGCCGGTGCGCGCCGCGTAGGCGCCGGCCAGCACGATAAAGAGCGGCGTGCTGTCGACGCCGCCGTAGTAGAGCGCGAACGGCACCTCGCCGGTGGCGGCCATTTCGCCCTTGCGCATCTCGTGCATGATCTTGCCCGGCGCGGCGTCGCGAAACGGCGAATTCTCACGCGCCTGATGCTCGGCGAGAAAGCGCAGCACGCCGGCCGCCAGCTGCGGTTGAAGCCACAGTGTCTGCAGCGACGTGATGACCGCGTCGCGGCCGAACGGCGTCGAGAACCACGGGATGCCGGCGTACGGATACGGGCCGGTGGCTAGGTCGGTGGTCAGGAGGCCGAGGTCGGCGAACGAGCGGTCGATCCATGCGTTGAAGAGCGGATTGCTCGAACGCACGCGCGCGGTGACGCGGCGCCGTTCGCGCATGACGAGGTGGGCGTCGACCAGCGCCGCGCGCACCGCGGCGCGGCCCACGCGTGGACGCTCCGCGTCGATTTGCGACAGATGGGCCTCGCTCAACGGATGCAAGGGTTGGGAGACATCGGCGCTCGGCCTGTCCGACTTCGCGACGACCTGCACGGCAACCGACAGATAAATCGACACGCACGCCTGCGCCGGCAGTTTCACCGTGTAGTCGGCGCGATCGGCAAAGAGCTTGTCCGGCTCCGGCGAGAAGGCGATCTGGACGTTGCGCGCCACGTCGTCGAGGCCGAGATAGCCGAGCAGCACCTCGCGGTTCTCGACCCGCGCCGGCTGGATGCGGCCCTGCTTGTCGCGCGTCAGGCCGCGCACTTCGAACATGTCGCGGAAGTCGCTGGCGAAGGAGATGGACAGCGGCACCACGGCATCGCTCGTGCCGTAGTTGGTGAGTTCGATGGCTTCGTTGAGCACGGTGCCCGAGAGCACGCGTATGCGCTCGACGTGGATCACGCCTTCCGGCGTGCTGTCGCCGCCGAGCGGCGGCAACGGACGGTTGGTCAGGTGCGCGGTGAACGAGGTGTTGTCGCTGCTGACGCTGCCCGACAGCAGCGACGGCGCACGGCCGCCGAAGGTGAGGCGGAGTTGCGAGAGGACGCGGGTGTCGTTGACGAACAGGCCGTCGTCGCGGCCGGTGATATCGCCGAGGGGATCGTTGACGATGAAAGTGTCGCCCGACTTCAGCACGTGCTGGGTGGCCGCGGCGACGTTGAGGTTTTCCGTCGGGATGAATGCGCCGTCGGGCTCGGGTTCGCGGTGGTCGATTCCGCCCGAGTGGGATAGGCCGCCGAGGGCTTCTGGCTGCTGCATCAGGGTCGCTCCTATGGGTTCGCTTGCGCGGTTCGCTTTCACTTTTTACTGCCGGTAATGAGGCGTGGTGCGGTCGCTTCCGATTGTAGAGGGTCCGTTCGCGTCAGACGACGTTATCAGGGCGGAGTTTCGGGTTTTTTGTGGCACGGGATGTGCGGTTTTGTTTTTTTGCCTGGCGGCGCGGTTTTTTTTGTGGTGTTAGGGGGTTGGGTTTTTGTTGCTGGGCTTTGGGCTTTGGGCTTTGGGCTTTGGGCTTTGGGCTTTGGGCTTTGGGCTTTGGGCTTTGGCCTTTGGCCTTTCCTTGATTTGTTAGTGGTCTATTAGTGTTGCCCCTGTGCGGGGCAATGCTCTCAACTTAAGCCTCAAAGAGCTTGTAAACGAGGCATTGCCCCTGTAAACTTCATCGCATAACTCACTGATAAATCAACGATATGAACTCAAATACCAGCGTCCTCGCGGCTTCTGGCTGAGTTCTCCGATTTCCTGCTCGATCCGGCGCTCGCCGATCGCGTGCGTCGTTCTCCCACTGCCTTTACCCGCAATCGCACACTGACCTTGCCGCGCATGGCCGCGCTGATGATGTCCGGCATGTGCGCCAGTGTGCAGGCCGAACTTGACGCGCTATTCGGCGCACTGGGAAGCAGCGGCGGGCGCACCCGCGCTGTCAGCGCACAGGCCTTCAGCAAGGCGCGACGGGGAGTGTCTGCCGAACTGTTCGAGCTGGCCCGCGCCCGCCTGATCTCGCTGGCCCAACCCCATATCGATTCGATGCGCTGGCACGGCCTGAGGCTGGTCGCCGCTGACGGTAGCCGCCTGCGTGTGGGCACGCGTCGCGGCCATGAACTGCGCGCCGATCACTACGCGTTTGCGCTGTTCCTGCCGGGTTCCGAACTGACCCTGCACGCTGCACTTCATCCCGCCGACGGCGGCGAGCGGCAGATGCTGTTCGAAGCCCTCGATGTACTGCAACCGCATACCGACCTGCTGCTGCTCGATCGCGGCTATATCGGCAACGCGATGGTGGCGGCGCTCGCACAGCGCGAAATCCCGTTCTGCATGCGCGTCGATGCGCGTAACTGGAAATGCGTCAGGAGATAAGGTCAAGTCTGGTGTATGGGCGGTTAATGGCCGGCGACGTCAAGCGGCGAGTTTCTGCTGAACCGGTTGATCGCCTTGCACCGGCTCGCCGTCCCTGAAGGCAATGCCCTCCAGCAACAGCTTGATCTGCTCAGGGCCGTTGATGCGGCGCCAGGTTTTCTCGGCTTCCTCGATCAGCTTGAATGCCAGACCGAGGAAGGTCGGTCGCGACACGCAGTTGCGCGTGCGCGTGGTGCGATGACGCACGGTCGCGAACGTCGACTCAATCGCATTCGTCGTGCGCAGGTGCTGCCAGTGTTCGGCCGGAAAGTCGTAAAAGGCCAGCAGACTCTCCCGGTCCTTCTTCAGCGTCTCAGTCGCCTTCGGGTATTTCGCCGCATAGACCGTCACGAAACGATCGAACGCGACATACGCGTCGGCGCGCGTCGCGGCCATCCAGATTGCCTGCAGATCCGCCTTCGCGCGGCCTTGCTGCGACTTCGGCAGTGCATTGAGCACGTTGCCCATTTTGTGAAACCAGCAGCGCTGGCCGCGTGTCGCAGGAAACACTTCTTCCAGCGCCGCCCAGAAGCCCATTGCGCCGTCCCCAACTGCCAGGAGTGGTCCGGTCTGCAGGCCACGCGATTTCAGATCGAGCAGCAGCTCCTGCCATGACGCCTTCGACTCGCGATACCCGTCCCCGATCGCGACACGCTCCTTGCGCCCATCCGGCCTGACGCCAATGATCACCAGCAGGCACTGGCCGTCCGAGTTCTCACTACGCAGGCCGGTATGAATGCCGTCGATCCACCAATAGACGTAGCGCGACTTCGACAGATCACGCCGGCTCCAGTTGGCATGCTCATCGGCCCACTGCGCCTTCAGCCGGCTCACCACGTTGGCCGACAGGCCTTTGGCGTCATCTCCCAGCAGCACGCTCAGCGCCTCGCTCATGTCGCCCGTCGAGATGCCTTTCAGATACAGCCACGGCAACGCGGCACTCACGCGCGGCGATTTCCTCACGTACGGCGGCACGATCGACGAATTGAACTTCACACCTGATCCTGATCGATCCCGAACCTTCGGCACCTTCACCGGAATGGGGCCGGCTGCTGTCAGCACCTCGCGCTCCGGCAAATAGCCGTTGCGTACCACGGCACGCTGGCCGTGCAGGGTCTTGACGTTCTCGAACCGTTCCAATAGCGCCGACAGCTCCGCCTCGATGGCCTGCTGAATCACCTGCCGCGCTCCCTGCCGCACCAGTTCGTCCAGACCCAGACCGGCCGCCGATAGACCGACGACTTCTTTTTCCGTAAACTTGCTCATGGTGGATGGTTTGTTGTTTGCTGGTTTCCGACTTCGACAATCAGATTCTCAGCTGAAACCTCCACCGCCTTCAATCTCCCGCCTTAACTCCCCCGTACACCAGTTCCGACCTTAGCTCTGCGTCAGCGCCTTTACCCGCAGCGGTAAAGCCGAGCATGTGGTGACACTGGAAGCGCCCAGCGAACCGGATGCCCGCGCCTATGAACTGGCGCGTACGCCCACGACTGTGCGCCTGATCCGCGACGTCACGCCGGGCGGTCGCGTGCGTGTGCTGATGACCTCGCTGCTCGATGGCGGGCGTTATCCGGCGGCATCGTTCGGCGCGCTCTATCACCAGCGCTGGCGGGTCGAGGAAGCATTCAAACGACTCAAGCACCGGCTGCGGCTGGAAGCCGTCACAGGCCTCGATTACCTGGCGTTACAGCAGGACTTCGGCGCAAAAATCCTCGCCGACAACCTGTGCACACTGCTCAGCGATCTCGATGCGCCGCACGACGACAGACATGCCAGCCGTCCTAACCGGGTGTATGCACTGGGCGCACTCAAGCCCATCCTCGGCGCGTGTCTTCTGCGCATCCAGCGCTGTCTGGACGGCCTCGCCGGTGTGCTGGAAATGATCCACCAGACCCGATGCCGGATACAGCCCTCACGCTCCTATCCAAGACCACCCAGAAAAGCCAAGCCCCACTTCCATCTCGCGTACAAACTCGCTTGATGCAGCGGGGCTTAAGTTGAGAGCATTGCCCCGCACAGGGGCAACGCTAATAGACCACTAACAAATCAGGCAAAGGCCAAAGGCAGCAAAGGCACAGGCACGCAGCCAATTCTAATTCCGCCAATTAGCCTCATAAAACCTCACATACCCACTCCGCAACACAAGACACTGCGCCCGAGTCTCCGACAACAACCGCCGCGTAGCGGCCTCGATCCTGGCCCGATGCGTATCGAACGCCCCAACCATATCCTCCAGCCGCGGCGACGCCGCACCGAAATGATCTTCCAGCGCCTCCGCCGTGATCATGCATTCCACCCTCTCTCCATCGACCATCGCCGGGAATGCCAACGTGAGTTCGCGACCTGAATATTCAGGAGTTTCATTCGGGAAAAGGATCTGCATGGGGTTCACCTGGAAGGTTGATGCTGCGCATGAAGTCGCCGGGTAACGCGCACGCGGGTTGCGTCTGTCGCGCCGGCAGCTCCATCCTCCTTGTCCAATGCTGGTGGCGCGGGCTCGTCACTTCACTGCGACGGCGCCGTCGTTCGCGCTCCGCGGAAGTGATTTGATTCACTTTAGACGAGTTCGGCCGCTCCGCAAGTTTTCCTTTCGTTTGCTTGATCTCAATGCAAGGCGCGGCCCGTCGGACGTCATCGCGAGCGCCGCGACTCCGTTCTTTCCCTGCCATGCGCTTCCCGCCCGGTCCTGTAATATCGGTGTTCGGCCGCGCGCGCCTATGTTGCGCTGCGGCATGCAACGGCGGGCAATGTACCCGCCGCATCCGAACACCGGAGACATGCCTTGACCCTTCGTCCTGCCACGCCGCCCGCCATCGGTCGGCCAGATGTCATCGCGCAAGCTCATGCCCGTTCGCTTCAGATCGGCCTGCGCGCGTCGGAAACGCCGGACTTTCATCCGCTGCGCCGGCCCGCGCTGCGCGAACTGGTCGATCGCAATCAGTCGCTCTATACGCATGCGCTGCCCGTCATGGAAACGCTGCATGCGCAGATCGTCGACACCCAAAGCATGGTGCTGCTCACCGACAATCGCGGGCTGATCCTGCACAGTCTCGGCGACAGCGACTTCGTCGAAAAAGCCAATCGCGTCGCGTTGTGCCCGGGCGTTTCATGGGCGGAAGCGGATCGCGGGACGAACGCGATCGGCACCGCGCTGGTCGACGGGCAGCCGACCGTCGTGCACGCCGACGAACACTTTCTGCACGCGAACCGGATTCTCACCTGCTCGTGCGCGCCCATCGCGGACCCGTTCGGGCGCACCATCGGCGCACTCGACGTGAGCGGCGACACGCGCGGCTTTCATAAGCACACGCTCGCGCTCGTCAGAATGTCGGCGCAGATGATCGAAAATCATCTTTTCTCCAATCAGTTCGCCGACGCGATTCGCGTGCGTTTTCATGCGCGCGCGGAATTCATCGGCACGCTGTTTGAAGGACTCGCGGCGTTCGCGCCGGACGGCACCTTTCTGTCCGCGAATCGCAGCGCTTTGTTCCAGTTCGGGCAACCGCTCGCCGATCTGCAACGGCAATCGTTCGAGGCGCTGTTCGGCGTCGCCTTCCCCAAGCTGTTGCAGCAGCTCACTCGCGCGCCAGGCGAAAGCATCGTGCTGACGCTGCCGAGCGGCGTGCGCGTGCTCGCGCGCGGCGAGTATTCGGCGCCGCGTCATGTCGCGTCGGCTGATGGGGTGGCTCCTGCATTGGCGTCCGCCGGGGCGCGCCGCGCGGCACGGCTGGGTGAGCCGGCGCCGCTCGCCACGCTCGAAACGCTCGATACCGGCGACGCGCAGATGTCAGCGGTTCTGCGGCGCGTCGCGAAACTGCGCGGACGCGACATTCCGATTCTCGTCCTCGGCAAAACCGGCACCGGCAAGGAGTGGCTCGCGCGCGCGATCCACCACGACTCGCCGCGGCGCAACGCGCCCTTCGTCGCGCTGAATTGCGCGTCGTTGCCGGAGACGTTGATCGAAGCGGAATTGTTCGGCTATGAAGACGGCGCGTTTACCGGCGCGAAGAAGCGCGGCAGCGTCGGCAAGATCGTGCAGGCGGATGGCGGCACGCTGTTTCTCGACGAAATCGGCGACATGCCGCTCGCCCAGCAAGTGCGCTTGATGCGCGTGCTCCAGGAGCGCAGCGTCGTGCCGCTCGGCGGGACGGGGGCGGTTCCCGTGGATCTGCGCATTGTCTGCGCGACCCACCGCAATCTGCGCGAGATGATCGAGGCGGGCACCTTCCGCGAAGACCTCTATTACCGGATCAACGGACTCGTCGTGACCTTGCCGCCGCTGCGCGAGCGCACCGATCTCGCGGCGCTCGTCACGCGCATGCTGGCCTTGCAGCCCGACGGCGAGCGCCTGCCGCGCCGCGTCTCCGACGCCGTGCTGGAGCGATTCACGCAATGCCGCTGGCCGGGCAATCTGCGGCAACTGGCGAACGTGCTGCGCACCGCGAGCATCATGGCCGAAGGCGCGGAGCAGATCGAACTGGAGGATTTGCCGGACGACTTCCTGCAGGATTGCGTCGAGGCTCCGGCTAACGAACCTGCGCAATTGCCTGTGGCGTCAGCGTCAGCGTCAGCGTCAGCGTCAGCGTCAGCGAACGATGATGGCGCAAGCGTGGCCATTGAGCCGCCCGCTCAGGCATCGCCCGCCCGGATGGAGGAGTGGCAAGCCACGTTGATC
Organism: Paraburkholderia sp. DD10; assembly: GCF_049177125.1. Lineage (NCBI taxonomy): Bacteria > Pseudomonadati > Pseudomonadota > Betaproteobacteria > Burkholderiales > Burkholderiaceae > Paraburkholderia > Paraburkholderia sp. DD10. The sequence goes on from NZ_CP185392.1 coordinate 1,907,219, forward strand.
GCGCAAACGCTCGCGCGACTCGACGGAAACGTCTCGGCGGCGGCCCGCGAGCTGGGATTGGCGCGCAATACGGTGTACCGGTATTTGCGGCGCGGCGGCACGACGCATTGAAGCGGCGGACGGCTGAGGCGTACAGGTGAATGCCGCCGTGCGCATGCTTGCGCGTTCGCATGACATGAAGCGCTGCGACGCTCCAGACGCCGGGACGTCCGCGCATTCCGCGCGCCGTGTAAAGTGACGCACTCCGTCACCGATTCACACGATGTCCGACTCCACTCGCTCGCCTCTCGTTCGCGTCGAGCCGCTCGGCACGAGTTTCGAAGCGCCCGATTCGCTCACGATTCTCGAAGCCGCCGGCTTTGCCAATCTGCGTCTGCCGCGTTCGTGCCGTAACGGCACGTGCCGCACGTGTCTATGCAAGATGACAACCGGACGCGTGCGTTACACGATCGAGTGGCCGGGTTTGAGCCGGGAAGAAAAAACGGAAGGCTATATTCTGCCGTGCGTGGCGATCGCGGAAACCGACGTGGTGATCGAAGCGCCGGAGGCGGTCGAATTGCCGCCCCGGTAAATCCGCTCGCCGCAACGCCGCGAACGCCACCGCCGCCACGAGCTATTGCGCGCTTTAACGCCCGCCCATCGCCCGGGCGATTTTCTTATCGGTGTTGTACTGGCTCAGCGCATAGACCGACCAGATCGCGGCAGGAATCCAGCCGATCAGCGTGATCTGCAAGATCAGGCAAATGATGCCGGCAAACGGACGGCCGATCGTGAAGAACTGGAACCACGGCAAAATGATGGCAAGCAATAAACGCATGCGGATTTCCTGTTTGTAATGACCCGTTAGTTGATCGGTGCGAAGCGCGGCACCTTCACGCCGTCCTGTTCGACCAACTCGAAAAACACCGAAGCCGGACGCGTCCAGATCGTACCATTGCTGGCTTTATAGACGATCATCGTGACGCTCGGATCGGACTCCAGCGTCGCCTCGCAAACCAGTTCGTAAATGCCGCCTTTGTAGTGCCGGTAGCGCACCATACGCATCTCCTTGAATTGACAACCGCTGCGCGCTGGCGCCGCGGTTAAAACGTTCAGCCGCCCTCTTTCATCTGCTTCAGAATCTTGTAGACGGTGGCGCGTCCCATCGTCAGCACGGCGGCCACGTAGTTCGCGGAACTGCGGCCGCGAAACGCGCCTTGCGCATGCAGCGCCTCGACGATTTCCCGCTTGTGTTCGCGCGTGAGCGCATTGATGCCGATTTGCCGCTCGCGCAGCCACGTGTGCAGATACGTGTTGATGCGGTCCTGCCAGTCGTCGCGGAACAGATCTTCCGCCGGCGCGTCCGTCAGATTGCCGCCCTTGATGAACAGATCGAGCGTGGAGCGCACGTCCTCGAACACCGCGATATTGAAGTTGATGCACAGCATGCCGGCCGGCTTGCCGTCGTCGTCGAACAGGATGTTGCTCACGCAGCGCATGCGCCGGCCGTCCCAGTTGAGCTTCTCGTAGGGACCGATGGTCCGCCCGCGCGCCGCATAGTGGACCTCGTCGAGCACGGACGGCCCGCCCACTTCGAGCTTCGACAGATTGTTGACGAGATACGCGATGGTCTGATCGCGCAGGTCGTGAATCACCACTTCGGCGCAGGGATAAAAGAGCGCCGCGATGCCGTCGGCGATGGGTGCGTAGCGGTCCAGCAGCAGGTCTTTCACAGGCGGCACGGTTGTCTTGCGCATTGGAAAATCGCAGTGTTCGGAGATGCCGCGCCGCCTTCCCACCAGCTAGGCGACGGCGAAGCGCGACGATTGAGCCGGCGAGCCGGCCACGCGCGGAGCTTGTCCCAAGGCGACCTTCTTCGCGCGACGACTCGCCATTGTAGCGACCCCGCTTAAGGTGCGGCGACCGCGGCATCGGTCACGTCCTCAAAACCAGCGAGCCGCGCGAACCCGCCTGCTCATGACGATTTTTGTCCGCTTGGCGAGCGATTTTTTTTCGTGCGATAAAAGAACCCTCTATTTCACGGAGCAACAGATGGCCACGCTCGAAGCGTTTCGCGCCGTGCTCGACGACGAAGGCACGCCTGAGATCATCCGCAATCACATCATTGATTCGCTGCAATACGCGTTGCGCAATCACGGGCAAATCTTCACGTCGAAGGAAGTCGAATGGCTGGCCGTGTGGGACGACGCGCGCATTCCGCTCGCGGCCTCACGTGAGTTGCAAAAGCGCGTCGCCGAAACTTCCCGCTGAGCCATCGGGCCCTGCGGGCTCTCGCCGCCACGGCGAGAACCCGCACCCGGCGCACCGCTCATGCGCCACGCCATTCAGCGCGCCGCTCTCTCGCGCTCAAAGCCCCGCCACATGGGCGGCTCGCCGGTGCGCGGAACATTTCGCTATCCAATCAGGCCCATTTAGTGCATCATATTGGAATAGCTGTATCCGCATTCGCAGCACTGGCAGCACCAGGCAGTCTCAAACCGGCATCTCCGCACTACCCCCGACTGTTCGACCGCCGCCCGTCGGCGATCCCGTCACTCCGGCAATGCGCCGCATGCATTCGCCGCCGCGAGTTGTGCAGCTGAGTCGTTCAGCTTTACGCGTCCGGTGTCCGCGCGACATCAGCGTGTTTCTTCTCCATCGAATCCGCGCTCAAGCCCTTGCCATCGGGCCTGCTGCGCCAATCTTTTTCCATGGCGGCGCGCCCCAAGGCGCTGCGCCGCCGGCCTGTCGTGCCGCGCGTAACACGCGTGACACGCCGGCCACGTAATACAGGACACATGCTTCATGAATTCAGTTGTCAAGACGTACAAGGGTTACGAAATTCATCCGCTCGTCTATCCGCGCCGCCCGGCGGACGGCCAAACGAGCCGCAATGCCGACGCAGGCTACGACGCGTCGGTGCGCATCTGCCGCGTGGGCGCCAATCCGGCTGCCGACGGGCGCGTGTTCCGTCTGCAATACCTGTTTCCGTTCGACGGCACGGGCAAGGCGCGCATCGCGTGCATGGCGCATGCTGAACAATTGATCGACGGTCGCGTGGACGGCCAGTCCGTCGCCGATCTTTGAGCGGTTTACTATCAGCGCATGGGCTGATGCCGCACAAACAGCGGGCCCAGGAGGGTCTACTGTCAACCGTATCCGATGTTGCGCCGCGCGGCCTCGCCGGCGGTCAACACCCCTTATCCCATCGACCAGGAGTTATGCATGGCGAAAGAAGAACTGCTTGAACTTGACGGTATCGTCGACGAAGTACTTCCGGACAGCCGTTACCGCGTCACGCTCGACAACGGCGTCGTGGTTGGCGCTTACGCGTCCGGACGCATGCGCAAGAACCACATCCGTATTCTCGCGGGCGACCGCGTCACGCTGGAACTGTCGGTCTACGACCTGACCAAAGGCCGGATCAATTTCCGCCACAAAGACGAGCGCGCCACCGGTGGCGGCGGCGCCCGCAACTCGCAGTTCCGTCGCCGTTAAGGCCGACGGCACGCTGAGCGCGTCCCGCGCGTTCCTTGCGTTACCCCATGCAGCTCGTTGCAGCTGTGCTGTTCGCGAAGCCTTTCGCGCGCCTTCTCCGGCTTGACTCGTTGACTCGAGCCTGAGCGGCGCGCTGCGGCGGCGCCGCGTTTCGTCCAGATGTGGTGCTCGATGGTGCATCGGCTTTGCGCCGCTGGCCGACTAGCGCTCCACTCTCTCTCGCTTCCCCTACTGTCCGAACACCGCTCCAGCTTCTTCCCGGCGGCGCTTTCGCGCGCCTGCTCGAACCTGCCGAGCCGATCGGCAAGCGGCCACACAATGCGCCGCTTCGGTGCATCGCTCGCGCATGCCCCGCTTCGGTGCGGCGGCGTCTGCCGGTATCGTGGATAAGTCCGTGATTGCGTTGCTTTCGATGCATCACGACCCCGATGGCACGCTTCTCGCTTAATTGATGTTCAGCCGTCGACGATTCCTACCCCATGCTGCGCGTTCTCCTCGTAACCGATACCGACAAGCCCATCGGCGATCTCCGTGACGCCCTCGCCCGCCTCGGCTACGAGATGCTGGCCGGCACCGCCACGCCGCAAGCGCTGCATCGCGTGGTCCAGAGCGAACGGCCCGACGTGATCATCATCGACACGGAATCGCCCTCGCGCGATACGCTCGAGCAACTCGCGGTGATGAACGCCACCGCGCCGCGCCCGGTGCTCATGTTCAGCCACGACGACAACCAGCAGTTGATCCGCGACGCGGTCGGCGCGGGCGTGACCGCGTATCTCGTCGAGGGTCTCGCCACGGAACGGCTTGCACCGATCCTCGAAGTCGCGCTCGCGCGTTTCGCGCAGGAGTCGCAGTTGCGCGAACGCCTCGCGCAGGCCGAGAGCGAACTCGCCGAACGCAAGCTGATCGATCGCGCCAAACGCCTGCTGATGGATCAGCAGAAAATCACCGAACACGCCGCCTACGCCAGTCTGCGCAAGCGCGCCATGAACCAGGGCGTCAAACTCGCCGAGGTCGCGCGCGCCATCGTGGCGGCGGCCGACCCGCCCAAATGAAGCGCCGCCCATGAACGCTCCCACTTCCCTCGCCTCGCCGCTCGCCTCGGGGCCGCTCGAAAAAACCCATCTGCGGCTCGGCTTCGTCGCGCTCTCCGACGCCGCGCCGCTCGTCGCCGCGAAGCTGCTCGAATTCGGCCACGCGCATGGCCTGACGCTGGAGCTATCCCGTCAGCCGTCGTGGGCCGCCGTGCGCGACAAGCTGCTGTCGGGCGATCTCGATGCGGCGCACGCGCTCTACGGGCTCGTCTACGGGGTGCAACTCGGCCTGGGCGGTCCGCAAACGGACATGGCCGTGCTGATGGTGCTCAACCGCAACGGCCAGGGCATCACGCTGTCGAACCGTCTCGCCGACGCGCTCGCCGAGCAGCGCACGCTGCCCAAGGCGCTCGCGACGCTCGGCCGCAAGCCCGTGTTCGCGCAGACCTTCCCCACCGGCACGCATGCGATGTGGCTGTACTACTGGCTCGCGTCGCAAGGCGTGGATCCGTTGCGCGACATCGAAAGCGTGGTGATTCCGCCGCCGCAGATGGTCGCCGCGCTCGCCGACGACAAGCTCGACGGCCTGTGCGTGGGCGAGCCGTGGAACGCGATGGCCGAAGCCGAAGGCGTCGGCAGGACGATCGCGTATACGAGCGAGGTGTGGCCCGATCATCCCGAGAAAGTGCTGGCCTGCCGGCGCGATTTCGTCAGAGCGAATCCCAACACCGCGCGCGCGCTCGTGCAGACGATGCTCGAAGCCTGCCGCTGGCTCGACGGCGCGGGACATCGCGAGGAAATCGCGCGCTGGCTCGCGCGGCCCGAGTACATCGGCATCGATGAAGCCCTGATTGCCGCGCGCCTCGGCGACGAGATCGCCGCCTCCACGCCGCGCGGCCTGCCCGTGCGTTTCTTCGACGACGGCGCCGTGAACTATCCGCATGCGTTCGAGGGCGCGTGGTTCGTCACGCAGTTCGAGCGCTGGGGCATGATCGACGCGCGCGCGGATTACGCGCAGATCGCGGCGCGGGTCAATCAGACGCAGTTGTATCGCGAGGCGGCCGCAGGCGTGGGCGTGGCGGTGCCCGCCGGTCACACCGCGCAGGTATTCATCGACGGCAAGGTGTGGGGCGACAGCACGCCCTCCGCGGGATACGCGCAAAGCTTCACGATCCGCCGGTAAGGCGCGGGAAACGTCACGCCGGCTCTAATGCCGGAAACAGCACGCTCACCACCAGCCCGCCACCGGGCGCATCGCTCAACGCGATCAGCGCGCCGTGAACGCGCGCGATTTCCCGCACGATCGACAAGCCCAGCCCGCTGCCCTCGACCGTCTGCGTCGCCTCGCTGCGATAGAAGCGTTCAAAAACCGCATCGCGTTCACCAACCGGAATGCCGGGGCCGTTGTCGATCACTTGCAGCAGCGGCTGCCCGTTCTCGCTCGCGACGCGCACGGTGATCACCGCGCCGTCGCCCGAATAACGGATCGCGTTGTCGATCAGATTGCCGACCAGTTCCGCGAGCAGATCGGTCTGACCCATGACCTCGATGCGCTCGTCCTGTTCGAAGCCGAGATCGATGCCGCGCGAGCGCGCCACCGGCGACCAGTCGAGCGTCACGCTGCGCGCCACCTTATGCAGCGGCACCGCGGCATGCTTGACCGTATAGCCGCTGTCCGCGTCGAGCCGCGAGAGCGACAGCAACTGCTGCACGATGCGCACCGCCTGCTGCACCGCGCGATTCAGGCGCCGCAAATGGACGCCTTGCCGGCGATTGCCGCTCGGGTTGTCCTCGCCGCAAGAAGCGGAACCCACACCAACGCCAGCACCCACGCCGTCGCTGTCGCGCAGCGCCAGTTCCGACTCCGCCTGAATCACCGCCAGCGGCGTTTTCAACTGATGCGCGGCGTCGTTGAAAAAGCGCCGGCGCGACAACTGCATCAACTGCGTGCGGCCAATGTACTGATTGATCGAATCGACGAGCGGCGCCACTTCGCTCGGCAGGCCCACGGTATCGAGCGGCGTGGGGTCGTCCTCGGCGCGCGCGGCGACTTTCGCCGACAAGCGGTTCAACGGCCGCAAGCCACGCGCGACCCCCAGCCACACGATGCCGAGCGCGAGCACCACCAGCAGAAATTCCTGTTGCAGCGAGCCGGTGAGAATCTCGCGCGCCAACGCCTGGCGCTGCTCGATCGTTTCGCCGACCCTCACGAGCACCACGCGCGTCTGCGCGCTCGGCACGTCGTGCACGGGCAGCCTCAGCATCGCGATGCGCAGCGGCCGGCCGCGAAACACGCCGTCATAGAACCGCACGCTGTAGGGCTCGGCCGGCGCTTTTTTCGCGTCCGGCAGATCGGGATAGCCCGTCACCACGGCGCCGCCCTCTTCACGAATCTGATAGTAGATATTGCCGCCGCCGTTCGACTCGAACATCTCGAGAGCAAGGTACGGCAGATCGACTTCGATCCTGCCGTCGCGCAAGCGGATGCCGTCGCGTATCGAGCGCAACGAAAATTCCAGCGTGCGATCGAAGGCCGCGTGCGCCGCGTTCATCGCGCGCTGATACGTGAGCCATGCGTCGAACGCGAGCAATAACAGCAGCGGCAACAGCAGCCACAGCGCCACCCGCACGCGCAGATTCGGCCGCGTCATGGGCTTCTGGCTTCCAGCAGATAGCCGAGCCCGCGCAGCGTCACGATGCCGACCGAACTGTGTTCGAGTTTCTTGCGCAAGCGGTGCACGTAAATCTCGATGGCGTCCGCATTCACCGATTCGTCGAGCCCGAAAATTTTCTCCGACAACGTGTCCTTGTTGATCGCGCGACCGTTGCGCAGGATCAGCACTTCGAGCACCGAACGCTCGCGCGGCGTCAACGCGAGCGGTTCGCCGTCGAGCGTGAAGCCGCGATCCACGCTGTCGTAAAGCAGCGTGCCGCATTGCGCATGCAAGGGCTCCTGCCCATGACTGCGGCGCAACAATGCACGCGCGCGCGCTTCCAGTTCGGTGAGCGCGAAAGGCTTGGCGAGATAGTCGTCGGCGCCCAGATCGAGACCGCGCACGCGCTCTTCCACCGAACCGTGCGCGGTGAGGATCAGCACCGGCACCGCGTTGCGGCGCGCGCGCAGACGGCGCAGCACTTCGAGCCCGTCGAGCTTCGGCAAGCCGATATCGAGAATCACCAACGCGTAGTCTTGCGTGCGCAGAACGTGGTCGGCGGACTCGCCGTCATGCATGCAATCGACGGTGAGTTTCGCGCTCGTCAGCGCGTCGGTAAGCGAGCGGGAAAGGATCGGATTGTCTTCGACGAGCAGCACACGCATGAGCAAAATCCCAGGGAAATCCATGAGGCGAATTCGACCATTGTCACTCATTTCTTTCAAAAACTGAAAGCGTTCAGAAAGCGCGCGTCTCTTACCATTCGCTCACACAAAACAAACACAGTGTTTTCTGGAGGAAGACGTGAAAATCTCTTTGAAGTGCCTCGCAGTTGCTGCTGCCTTTGCCGCAAACTCAGTGTGGGCGGCGTTTCCCGCGGGTTATCCCGGTGACTATCAGAGCACCGTCGACGCGGCGAAGAAGGAAGGAAAGCTGATCGTCTATTCGGTCACGGACACCGCGCTCGTGCGTCCGCTCATCAAGGACTTCGAAAGCCTGTACGGCATCAAGGTCGAATACAACGATATGAACAGCACGGAGCTGTACAACCGCTTCATCAGCGAAAACGCGGCCAGCAGCACGAGCGCCGACGTGTTGTGGAGCTCCGCGATGGACCTGCAGGTCAAGCTCGTCAACGACGGCCTGATGGCGACCTACGACTCTCCCGAGGCGAAGCAGTTGCCGCAGTGGGCGCAGTACCAGAAGCAGGCCTACGGCACCACGTATGAGCCGCTCGCGATCGTCTACAACAAGCGGCTGCTCGCGGCCGGCGACGTGCCGCAAACGCGCGCCGACCTCATCAAGCTGCTGCAAAACAAGCCCAACCAGTTCAAGGGCAAGGTCACGACCTACGACATCGAGAAGTCCGGCGTCGGCTTCAACTATCTGACGCAAGACGCGCGCGTCAATCCGCAAGTCACGTGGGATCTGGTGAAGGCGATGGGCGCCACCGGCCCGAAGCTGCAATCGAGCACCGGCGCGATGATGGAGCGTATTTCGTCGGGTGAAAACCTGATCGGCTACAACATTCTCGGCTCCTACGCGCTCACCAAGGCGAAGAAAGACCCGTCGATCGGCTACGTCTACCCGAAAGACTACACGCTGGTGGTGAGCCGCCTCGTGACGATCTCGAAGAAGGCGAAAAGCCCGAACGCCGCCAGGCTGTGGGTCGATTATCTGCTGTCGCAACGCGGCCAGACCTTGCTCGCGAATCAGGCGAGCCTGTTCTCGATCCGCTCCGACGTGGAAGGCGAAACGTCGATGGCTGGTCTGACGAAACAGCTCGGCGATTCGCTCAAGCCGATCCCGATCGGCGCGGGCCTGCTGGTCTATCTCGACCAGTCCAAACGGCTTGAATTCCTCAAGCAATGGCAACAGTCGATCAAGCGCTAAACCTCGCTTGACCTGACGGCGTCCACGCGAAAAGCGCGGGCGCCGGGCCTTCTCTCACTACCTGTCGATATGCGGCTTCATTCGCCGCAGGGGGACACTCATGCTTTCCACTAGCGCACCCGCACGCCGCGATAGCGCGCCGCTCGCAGCCGACGGCGGCCCGATCGGCGCCTTGCCGCGAGGCGGCTTGCAGCCGTTCGCGGGACTGCTGCGCTGGCTCGTCGTCGCGGTGCTCACCATCGCGGTGGCGCTGCCGCTCGGCTTCATCCTGTTTCAGAGCGTGCTCAACGCGCCGTTCTTCGACGCCAACCGCACGCTCGGCCTCGCCGGCTTCCAGTTCATTTTCAGCGACCCGGATTTCTGGTCCGCGTTGAAGAACTCCTTCATCATCGCGGGCGGGATGCTGTTCATCTCGATCCCGCTCGGCGGCATTCTCGCGTTCCTGATGGTGCGCACCGACCTGCCCGGCCGCCGCTGGCTCGAACCGATGCTGCTCACGCCCGTATTCGTCTCGCCGATGGTGCTCGCGTTCGGCTACGTGGTCGCGGCCGGCCCGGTCGGCTTCTACTCGGTCTGGTGGAAGGCGCTGTTCGGCACCGCCGAAGCGCCCTGGACCGTGTACTCCGTTCTCGCGATCACGATCATCGTCGGCCTCACGCATGTGCCGCACGTGTACCTGTATTCGTCGGCGGCGCTGCGCAATCTCGGCTCGGACGTCGAGGAAGCGGCGCGCGTCGCCGGCGCGCGGCCGTTTCGCGTCGCGCTCGACGTGAGCCTGCCGATGACGCTGCCCGCGCTGCTGTTCGCCGGCGTGCTGGTGTTCTTCCTTGGCTTCGAGGTGTTCGGCCTGCCCCTCGTGCTCGGCGACCCCGAAGGGCACCTCGTGCTGGCCACGTATCTGTACAAGCTCACCAACAAGCTCGGCGTGCCGTCCTATCACCTGATGGCCGCGGTCGCGGTATGCATCGTCGCGATCACGTTTCCGCTGGTGCTGTTGCAACGCCGGCTGCTCAAGAGCGCGAACCGCTTCGTCACGGTCAAGGGCAAGGCCGGGCGTCAGACCGTGCTGCCGCTCGGCGCATGGCGCTGGGTGGCGCTCGCGATCGTCGCGCTGTGGCTGATGCTCACCGTCTTCGTGCCGCTCTCCGGCATCACGTTGCGCGCGTTCGTCACCAACTGGGGCGAAGGCGTGAAGCTCGCCGAAGTGCTGACGCTCGCCAACTTCACCGACCTGTTCGAGCAGGACAACCTGGTGCGCGCGATCCTGAACACGCTCGGCATCGGCGTGTTCGGCGGCGCGCTCGCGGTGGGCTTCTATTCGCTGGTGGCGTTCGCGGGCCATCGCCGCAACGACTGGGCCACGCGCCTGCTCGATTACCTCGTGCTGTTGCCGCGCGCGGTGCCGGGCCTGCTCGCCGGTCTCGCGTTCCTGTGGATCTTCCTGTTCGTGCCGGGCTTGAAGGAACTGAAGAGCTCCATGTGGAGCATCTGGATCGCCTACACGGTGGTGTGGCTCGCCTATGGCATGCGCCTGATTCAAAGCGCGCTGCTGCAAGTCGGCCCGGAACTCGAGGAAGCGGGACGCAGCGTCGGCGGCACCCGCGCCCGCGTGAGTCTCGACGTGACGCTGCCGCTCGTGCGCTTCGGTTTGCTCGCGGCGTGGCTCCTGATCTTCATGATCTTCGAGCGCGAATACTCGACGGCCGTCTATCTGCTCTCGCCGGGAACGGAAGTGATCGGCGCGCTGCTGGTGTCGCTGTGGGCGACCGGCGCGGTCGATCAGGTCGCGGCGCTTTCTGTCATCAACATCGCGATGGTCGGCGTCGGACTCGGCGTCGCTCTGCGCTTCGGAGTGAAATTGCATGGATAAGCTCTCGGTCGACAACCTCTTTCTCAGCTATGGCGACAACCCGATCCTGAAGGGCGTGTCGTTCCAACTGAACCCCGGCGAAGTGGTGTGCCTGCTGGGCGCATCGGGCAGCGGCAAGACCACGCTGCTGCGCGCGGTCGCCGGGCTCGAACAACCGTCGTCGGGCCGCATCGAGCTGGACGGCAAGGCTTTCTTCGACGGCGCGGCGAAGGTCGATCTGCCGGTCGAGCAGCGCTCGCTCGGTCTCGTGTTCCAGTCGTATGCGCTGTGGCCGCATCGCACGGTGGCGGACAACGTCGGCTACGGATTGAAGCTGCGGCGCGTATCGGGCGCCGAGCAGAAAAAGCGCGTGCAGGGCGCGCTCGATCAGCTCGGCCTCGGCCACCTCGCCGCGCGCTATCCGTATCAGCTTTCGGGCGGACAGCAGCAGCGCGTCGCGATCGCCCGCGCGCTGGTCTACAACCCGCCGGTGATTCTGCTCGACGAGCCGCTGTCGAATCTCGACGCCAAGCTGCGCGAGGAAGCGCGCGCCTGGTTGCGCGAACTGATCGTATCGCTGGGTTTGTCCGCGTTGTGCGTCACGCACGACCAGACCGAGGCGATGGCGATGTCCGACCGCATCCTGCTATTGCGCAACGGCCGCATCGAACAGGAAGGCACGCCCGCCGAACTGTACGGCTCGCCCCGCTCGCTTTACACGGCGGAGTTCATGGGCAGCAACAACCGCATCGACGCGCGCGTCGCCTCGGTGGACGGCGAGCGCGTGACCCTCGCCGGCGACGGCTGGCAATTGCAGGCCCAAGCCCGCGAAGCGCTCACCGCCGGGCAGAACGCCCAGGCCGTGATTCGCCTCGAACGCGTGCAGGTCGCCGACGGTCCGGGCGCGAACCGGCTCGAAGCCGAACTCATCACTTCGATGTATCTCGGCGACCGCTGGGAATACCTGTTCCATTGCGGCGCCCTGCGCCTGCGCGCGTTCGGCCCGGTGCCGCGCGCCGCCGGCCGTCACTGGATCGAATTCCCCGCCAACGACTGCTGGGCCTTCGCGCAAGCCAGTTGAAACGCGGGCGGCAGCGCCCCAACCGAAGCAAACAAAATCAACCACAGGAGACTCTTGATGAAGTGGAGCATGAAGAAAGCAACCCTCGGCGCAACGTGCATGGGACTCGCCGGTTTCGCGGCGAGCGCGCAGGCGCAATCCAGCGTGACTTTGTATGGGATCGTCGATGCGGGCATCGAATATGTGAATCATGCGAGTGCGGACGGCAGCGCGACGCGCCTCGTGTCGGGCGGCAAGAACACCTCGCGCTGGGGCCTGCGCGGTGTCGAGGACCTCGGCGGCGGACTGAAGGCGGTGTTCCAGTTGGAGAGCGGCATCAACATCGCCAACGGCCAGTTCGACGACAGCGGCGGCGCGATCTTCGACCGCCGCGCGACGATCGGCCTGAAAAACCGCTTCGGGCAGATCACGCTCGGCCGCAATTTCACGACCACCTACGACTACATGTTGCAGTTCGACCCGATGGGTTACGCGCCGAACTACTCGTGGGCGAGCTCATCCACCGCGACGGGTGGGCGTAAAGACGGTTTGTTCTCGCGCTCGTCCAACGCGGTGCGTTACGACGGCACGTTCTCCGGCTTCAAGTTCGGCGCGATGTACGGCTTCGGCAACGTGCCGGGCAGCATGAAGTCGAGTTCCAAATACGACTTCGCGCTCGGCTACGAGACCGGTCCGTTCGCCGCCGTCGTCACCTTCGACAGGCAGAACGGCGCGAACGACAGCGTGACCCCCGCGGATACCACGAACTACATTCAAGGCATTCATGCGGGCTTGAGCTACGACTTCGGGCCGGTCAAGGCGATGGCCGGATATCGCAACTACCGCCGCACGTTCCACACCGCCACGCCGACCTTGCGCAGCGACATGTACTGGCTCGGCGGCCAATACGAGGTGACGCCGTTCTTCTCGCTGTTTGCCGCGGTCTATCATCAGAACATCAAGGACGGCAGCGACGCCGATCCGACGCTGTTCTCGCTGCGCGCGCAGTACGCGCTCTCGAAGCGCACCGTGCTGTATCTGGCGGGCGGCTATGCAATGGCGAAGCATGACAACGCGGTTAGCCTGTCGCGCGATCTGACCGGCGCGGCGGATACGCAAGCGGGTGTCACGGCGGGTCTTCAGCACCGTTTCTAAGGCGGTTCGACGCTTGGAAACAGAACGAGGCGCGCGGGCGGTTCATCGCCCGACGCGCCTCGCCCGTTTCATGGCGCCGCGCGCAGCTCATGACGTCGCGCGCGGCGCACGTTGCCGCTCAGAAGTTGAAGTTGTCGATATTGCTCGAATCGAACGTGGTCGGCGGTCCGAGAATGATTTCGCCTTGCGGGCCAATCGTGCGCTTGCCGAGCTTGCCCGCGTCGAACGACTCGCCCTCCTTACCCGTGATCGCGCCGGAAGCGAGGCTCGCCGCCGCATAGCCGGCCAGATAGCCGAGCTGGTTCGGGTCCCACAACTGGAACGCCTTGACCGTGCCGTTCTTGACGAACGCGCGCATCTGGTTCGGCGTGCCCAGGCCCGTCACCGCCACCTTGCCCTTGCTCGACGACGACGAGATATAGCGCGCCGCCGCCGCGATGCCGACCGTGGTCGGCGCGACGATCGCCTTCAGGTTCGGATACGCCTGCAACAAGCCTTGCGTTTCGACGAACGACTTCTGATCGTCGTCGTTGCCGTAGGCGATTTTCACGAGCTTGATCTTCGAATACTCGGGCTTCTTCAACTCCTCCTGCATCCACTTGATCCACGTGTTCTGATTGGTTGCGTTGGGCGTGGCCGACAGCACCGCGAACTCGCCCTCACCGCCGATCAGCTTCGACACGAGCTGAATCTGCCCGCGGCCGATACCCTCCGCATTCGCCTGATTGACGAACAATTGCCGGCCCTCGGGCGCGGTGTCCGAATCGAAGGTCACGACCTTGATGCCTTGCGACATCGCTTTCTTCAGATACGGCACCACCGCGTTGGCGTCGTTGGCGGCGATCACGATCGCGTCCTGCCGTTGCGTGATGAGCGTATTGATGTATTGCACCTGCGACGACGCGCCCGCATCCGACGGGCCCACCACCTTGCCCACGCCGCCGAACTCCTTGATCGCGGCCATGCCGCCGTCGTCGGCGATCACTTCATAGGGATTGTTGATCTGCTTCGGCACGAACGCGATCTTCAGGCCGTTTTTCAGGCCGGCGGCCGAGGCGGCGCAACTGATCGCCACGAGCGCCACGCAAAGCGCGGCCGTGCCGGTGTGACGTAGAGGTTTGAACATGAAGTGTCTCCTGCCTTGTTGTTGGACGTGGTGGTGTCCGGGTTGTCGATCTGACGTTATAAGGAAGCGGACTTCGCGATGAAACGCCGGTCGCGCGCCGCGCGCCAGCGGGCGACCAGATTGGGAATCAGCACCGAGGCCAGCAGCAGCGCGCCGGTGACGATCGTCAGCGTTTCGCTCGATACGTCGTCGAGCGTGAGCGCATTTTTCAGCACGCCGATGATCAGCAGCGACAGCAGCACGCCGATCATCGAGCCGCGTCCGCCGAAAATGCTCACGCCGCCGAACAGCACCGCCGCGATCACCGACAACTCGAAGCCCTCGCCGTTGTCGCCGCGCGCGCTGGTGAAGCGCAGCGTATAGACGACGCCCGCCAACGCGCTCATCGCGCCGGACAGCACGAACAGGCGCAGCCTGATCCTCGCCACTTCGATGCCGGAAAACGCCGCCGCCGTGGGATTCGCGCCGATCGCATAGAGGCTGCGGCCGAACGCGGTGGCTTGCAGCAGCACCGTGAACAGCACCGCGCCGACGATCACGATCACGAACGGCAACGGAATGAAGGTCGAGCCGAGCGTTTCCATGCCGAAGGCCGTATAGCCAGGCGGGAAGTCCGCGACCGCCTGGTCGCCGAGCAGCACGTAAGCGAGGCCGCGAAACAGCGCGAGCGTGCCGATCGTGACCGCGAGCGAAGGCAGATTGAGCTTCACGATCACGAGGCCGTTCAGCCAGCCGGCCAGCGCGCCGGCAATCAGCACCATCACGATCACGAGCGGCATGGGCAGGCCCATGTGCCACAGCACGCCCATCAACGCGCTGGACGCGCCCAATACCGACGCCACCGAAAGATCGATTTCCGCGGCGACGATGATGAGCGTCATCGGCAGCGCCATCAACGCGATCTCGGTCAGGTCGGCCAATACGTTGCTCAGATTCGCGCCGGTGAGAAATACCGGCGACAACCAGCGCCCGAGTCCGAGCGACAACATCAGCACGATCACCAGCAAGACTTCCCATTGCAGCGGCGTTTCGCGTTTGCGCGTGAGCAGCGCGGAATCCGGTTTAGCCATGATCGCGTTTCCTCATCATGCGTTTGGCGACGGAGCGGGCCAGCAAGGTATCGGCGGTGATCGCCGCGACGATCAGCGCGCCTTCGATTGCCTGCTCCCAGAATGGCGACACGTGCAGCACGACGAGCGCGATGCTGATCACGCCCAGCACCAGCGCGCCGAGCGTCGCGCCGAGTATCGTGCCGACGCCGCCGGTAATCGCCACGCTGCCGACCACCGCCGCAGCGACCACCTGCAATTCGATGCCCTTCGCGGTGCTCGCGTCGACGGTGCCGAAACGCGCGAGCCACAGCGCGCCCGCGAAGCCGGCAATCGCGCCGGAGAGCAGAAAGCCCGCCATCACGCGGCGCTCGACGTTCACGCCGGCGAGTCGCGCGGCCTCGGGATTGGAGCCGATCGCATAGTGCTCGCGGCCACCGCGAAACTGCTTGAGGTACACGGCGAGGCCGGCCAGCACGACGAGCGCGATCAGCGCGAGCGTCGGAATGCCGAGCCACGTGCCGGTCGCGAGACCGGAGAACGACTCGGGCAGACTGGTGGCGTTGATCTGCCCGCCGTGCACCCACGCGTAGTCCGCGCCGCGAAAGATGTATAGCGTGGAGAGCGTCGCCACCAGCGAGGGCACGCGCCCCACCGCCACCAGCAGCGCATTGATGCCGCCCGCCACCAGCCCGATCGCGAGTCCGGCGGCCAGCGCGACCAGCACCGGCATATGCGGGAACGCGACGTACAGACTGCCGACCGCATACGCGCTGACGCCGACCGTCGAACCCACCGAGAGATCGATGTGCCGCATCAGGATCACCACCGTCATGCCGGCTGTCAACAGGCTGATGATCGACACGTTGAGCAGCACGTCGCGCAGATTCTGCAGATTGAGGAACTGCGGTTTTGCGAGCGCCGTGCCCACGATCAGCAGAATCAGCACGACGAAGAGGGTCGTTTCGCGGCTCTTCGCGACGCCCGCAACGAAGCCGCCCGGCGCGTTGGTTGAGCGCTTTGCCACCGGCGCCTGCACCGGCGCGGGATGAGTCGATGAATGGCGCATCATGCGGCGTACCCCAACGGTGGAACCGGTTGGCCGAGCGCGGCGCCCATGATGCGTTCCTCGTCGGCTTCGGCGCGCGCTATTTCCGCGCTGATCCGCCCTTCGTGCATCACCAGCACGCGGTCGGCCATGCCGAGCACTTCGGGCAATTCGCTCGAAATCATCAGCACGGCCATGCCCTCGCGCACCAGTTCGGCCAGCGCGCCATACACCTCGGCCTTCGCGCCGACGTCGATGCCGCGCGTGGGTTCGTCGATGATCAGCACTTTCGGCCCGGTTGCGAGCCATTTGCCGAGCACCACCTTCTGCTGATTGCCGCCCGACAGCGTGCCGACTGGCGCGTTGGGGTCGCCCGCTTTCAGACGCAAGCGCGTGCCCCATTGATTCGCGAGTTGCGTCTCGCTGCGCGTGGAGATGAGACCATGTTTGACGAGCCGGCCGAGCACCGTCATCGACGCATTGCGCGCGATGCTCAGTTCCAGCGCGAGCCCCTGCTGCCGACGGTCTTCCGGCACCAGCGCGAGGCCGGCGCGCACCGCCGCGGCCGGACTGCCCGCCTTGAGTGGCTGGCCGCCGATCCAGATCTCGCCCGAATCGAGCGGATCGATGCCGAAGATCGCCCGCGCGACTTCGCTGCGCCCCGCGCCCACCAGACCGGCCAGCGCGACGATCTCGCCGGCGCGCACGTCGAAGGAAATGTCCTTGAATACGCCCACGCGCGTGAGGCCGCGTACCGACAGGCGCACGTCGCCCGGCGGCAGATCGGCTTTCGGATAGAACGTCTCCAGATCGCGGCCCACCATCTTCGTGACGATTGCCTCGGTGGTGAGATCGGCGGTGAAGCCGTCGAACACCTTTGCGCCGTCGCGCATGATCGTGACACGCTGCGTCAGCGCGAAGACTTCGTCGAGCCTGTGCGTGATGAAGAGAATCGCCACGTCGCGCTCGCGCAGCTTGCGCACGATCGCGAAGAGCCGTTCCACTTCGGGCAACGAGAGCGCGGCGGTGGGCTCGTCCATGATCAGCACGTTGGCGTTCAGCGACAAGGCCTTGGCGATTTCGATCACCTGCTGATCGGCAATCGACAAGCCGCGCACCAGTTGATCCGCGCGCAGATCCACGCCGAGCGACGCCAGCAAGCCGTCCACCTCGCGGCGCATCGCGTCGTATTGGATGCGGCCGATCCGATCGACCGGCTGCCGTCCCATGAAAATGTTCTCCGCGATCGACAGATCGAAGAACAGCGTCGGCTCCTGGTAGATCACCGCAAGACCCGCGTCGCGCGCTTCGGCAGGCGTCGCAAAACGGCGCGCCACGCCGTCCACCAGCAGCTCGCCGCTATCCGGCTGATGCACGCCCGCGAGAATCTTCACGAGCGTCGATTTGCCCGCGCCGTTTTCGCCGAGCAGCGCATGCACTTCGCCCGGCCATAGCGCGAGGTCGCCGTCCGACAACGCGCGGACCCGGCCGAATGATTTACTCGCGTGCCGCAGTTCGAGCCTGGGCACGGCGGATAGGGGTTGCTGCACTGCTTGTCTCCTTTCTTTTTGGCTTCTGTTCGCTTACCGCGGTTTTCGTGCGGTTTTAGCGCGGTTTTAATGCGGTTTTCGTGCGGCCTCAGATGCGGTAGAAGCGCTCCGCATTACGGCGAAACAGCGCTTCTTTCTCGGCGACGCTCGCACCCTCGACGATCGCCGCATAGGCGTGCCATAAATCCGTGTAAGAGCCGAACAGGCGATCGACGGGGAAGTTCGACGCGAACATCGCGCGCTCGACGCCGAACGTGTCGATCGTTTCAAGCACGTAAGGCCGCAGGCTTTCGACAGTCCATCGATGATCGAACATCGCAAGCCCGCTGATTTTCACCGCGATGTTCCGACAGCCGGCCAGCAGGCGCATGCCGTCGCGCCACGCGCGATAACCGGCCACGCTGCCGCGATCCACGAACATGCCCGCATGATTGACGATGAACAGCGTGTCGCCGTGCGCGCGCGCCAGCGCGGCGGCTTCTTCCATCTGCGACGGATAGAGTTGCAGGTCGAACGACATGCCGTATCGGCGCAGCAAGGCGAAGTGCTCGCGCCATTGCGGCTCGCGCATGAAATGACGACCGACGTAGTCGAACAGCCTGTTCTCGTGCACGTTCAGTATCTGCCGTATGCCTCGCGTGTTGGCGAACGACGCGTGCGCTTCGAGCACGGCGGGCGCGTTCGCCGCCGAGAGATCCACGGCGGCCACGATCGCATTCGGCATGCCGCGCGATTCCTTGCGATCCGCGATGGACTGCAACCAGCGGGTCTCCTCGACCGGATCGGCGGGATCGTGATTCGCCTCGACGTGCACCAGTTTCAGCACCTCGATATCGCCCGCCTCGCCGAGCAGGTCGTCGAGCAGATAGTCGTGCTTCAACGCGCGCGCGTCGCCGACGAACGACACGCCGGGGTTTTCCAGCCACGGATAGCGATGCGTCTTCAGATCCCACAGATGGATATGCGAATCGACAACCTGCATGCGACACTCTCCGCCGTGTTGTTGGCCTTGCGTTGGCAAGTCAGCAACGTCAATTCATTGAACTCAAACGAAAGACCGGTTCGAGCGGCTGTTGAAGCGGTGTATGGTCCGGCGCGGCCTGCATGATGTCGGCCATGTACTCCCACCATTTGCGCATCACGTCGAGTTGCGGCAACTCGTGCATCGCGTGATTCGTGGTGCGCGTGAGAATGGCGAAGAGATGATTCGACTCCGCGTCGAAGAAAATCCGGTACTCGCGCACGCCGGCGTTGTGCAATGCGTCAACCAGTTCGGGCCAGATTTGCGCGTGACGTCGTTCGTATTCCTCGCGCATGCCGGGGTTGAGCACCATACGGAAAGCGATTGTTTCCATGCCTGTCTTCCCTCGAAGGCGGGCATCTTCCCGCCGAAACGTGCAAGCACCCGATGCGACTATAATTCCTGCGTCGATAGCATCTCAATCCGTTGTTGGGATTGGGCGATCCACAAACCGAATCGCACCGGAACCATGAGCCAACACGCAGCCACCGTCGCCCTCGTCAATCGGCTCAAGTTCAAGCACCTCGCCCTGCTCGTCGCGCTCGACGACGCCCGCAATCTCCATCAAGCCGCCGAAGCGGTCAACGTCGCGCAGCCCAGCGCGAGCCGCATGCTCGGCGACATCGAGGAAGCGTTCGGCTTCCTGCTGTTCGAGCGCAACGCGCGCGGCATGACGCCCACGCCGCTCGGTGTGGTCACGTTGGCCTACGCGCGGCGCGCGCTCGCCGAGTTGACCCGTTTCGCCGAAGACCTCGACGTGAAGCGCCGCGGCGGCCATGGACAGTTGACCGTCGGGGCGATCATGGGCGCCGCGCCCGATCTGCTCGCGATGGCGGTTGCCGCGCTGAAAACCGAAAGCCCCTTGCTCAACGTGCGCATTCTCGGCGAAACCAGCGACCAGGTCGTGCAATTGCTGCATCGCCGCGAGGTCGACCTCGCGCTCGGACGGCTGACCAGTCCGCTGCAACACAACGATTTCAGTTTCGAGCCGCTCGCGCGCGAAACCTTGCTGCTCGTCGTGCGTTCGGTGCATCCGCTCGCGCAGCGCACGCGCGTCACGCTGCGCGAACTGATCGACTGGCCGTGGGTCGCGCAACCGGTTACGAGCCCGGCGCGCGTGTTGTTCGAAGAAGAACTCGCGCGCGCGGGACTCGCGACGCCGGTGAACCTGACCGAATGCGCGTCGATCTTCGCGACGCTGCAATTGCTTGAAAACTACGATGCGGTGGCGATGCTGCCGGAGTCGGTCGTGCGCGATCATGTGCGCGGCAAATTGCTGGTCGCATTGCCGCTCGAAATCGGCAAGAGCCTCTCCGGCTTCGGCATTCTCACGCGCAAGGAAGAACCCCTCGCCGAACCGGCGCTGCGTTTCATCGACCTGTTGCGCGGCTTCTCGCGCAAGCTCGCACGCGACGATTCCGCGCCGTCCGCGGCGGACCCCGCCAGCGCGCCGGCTACGACTCATTGAATTCGGCGTCGCGCGTTATTTCAGCGTTATTGCAGCGTGATTTCAACGTCATTGCAGGTTGACGAACAGGCCGCCGTCCACCAGCAAGGCCGCGCCCGTCACATAGCGCGCGCGGTCGGAGGCGAGAAACACCACGCAATCGGCGACGTCTTCCGGGCGGCCCAGGCGGCCGAGCGGAATGCGCTTTTCGAAGTAGGCTTTTTTCGCTTCGTCGGCAAGATCTTCCGCGTTCAGGTCGGTAGCGATGGTGCCCGGCATCACCGAATTGCAGCGAATGCCGAAGGGCCCCAACGCGACCGCGCACGATTGCATCAGCGAATGCACGCCCGCCTTGGTGGGCGTGTAATGCGTCTGCATGCCGCCGCCGACTAGCGCGCTGATCGAACTCGTCGCCACGATCGCGCCGCCCGTGCCCTGCGCCTTCATCTGCTGGGCGGCCGCTTGCGTGACGTAGAACGCGCCGTTCAGATTCACCGCCACCGTCGACTCCAACACTTCCGGCGGCATGTCGAGAAAGGCGTGAAACGGACAAATACCGGCGTTGCTCGCGAGCACGTCCACCTTGCCGAACGCTTCGACCGTATGGCGCACGAGCTGCTGACCGGTTTCGCGCGCGGCCACGTTGCCTTCGATCGCAATCGCGCGCCGCCCCAGCGCCTCGATTTCGCCGACCACTTCCGCGACGGCGGAACGGCGCCCATACGATGCGTCGTTATCGCCCCAGTAGTTGATCGCCACGTCCGCGCCTTCCGCCGCGCACGCGACGGCGATCGCGCGGCCGATGCCCCGCGAGCCGCCGGTGACGATCACGACCTTGTCCTTGAGCAGCACGTCACTCTCCTTTGCCTGGATCCATGGTGCGCGAGTGCGCCGCGCCGCGTTCAACGCGGGTACGGCCGCACCAGCTTGCATTCGGGATTGAGTCTCACGCCGAAGCCCGGCGTGTCCGGCACCTTCATTCGTCCATTCACGGGCACCGGTTCGTCGAGCAGCAGCGGCGTGAACATCGGCACGACCTGATCGGCTTTCGGCGCCATCATCAGAAACTCGGCGAACGGCGAGTTGTGCCGCGTGACGACGAAATGATAGCTATACACCGACGAACCGTGCGGCACCACCATCACATTATGCGCATCGGCCAGCGCGGAAATCTTGATCAACTCGGTGATGCCGCCGCACCAGCCCACGTCGGGCTGAATCAGATCGCAGCATTGCATTTCCAGCAGCATGCGAAAACCCCAGCGCGTCGCCTCGTGTTCGCCGGTGGACACCATCATGCCGCGCGGCACCTTGCGGCGCAGTTCGGCGTAACCCCAGTAGTCGTCGGGCGGCAGGCATTCCTCGATCCACTTCAGGCCGTATTCGTGCGCCGCTTGCGCGAGACGCGTCGCATACGGCACGTCGAGGCTCATCCAGCAGTCGATCATCAGCCAGAAGTCGTCGCCGACGCGGCTGCGCATCTCCGCCAGCTTCTCGATGTTCTGCCTGAACCCTGCTTCGCCTTCAGCGGGACCATGCTGCAACGGCAGCTTGCCGCCGATGAAGCCCATCTCCTTCGCAAGATCGGGCCGCGCGCCGGTCGCATAGAACACGAGTTCGTCGCGCACCGGTCCGCCCAGCAGTTGATACACCGGCTCCTTGCGCACCTTCGCGAGCAGATCCCACAGCGCGAGGTCCACGCCCGAGATCGTATTCAGCACCACGCCCTTGCGGCCGTAGTACAACGTGGAGAAGTACATCTGATCCCACATCTTCTCGATGTCGGTAACGAGTTGCCCTTCGAGAAAACGCGCGAGATGCTTCTCGACGATGAACGCGCCGATCTCGCCGCCCGTCGTCACCGCGAAGCCGACCGTGCCGTCGCTCGCCTCGATCTCCACGACGAGCGTGCCGAGCACATTGATGCCGAACGACTGGCGGCTCTGGCGATACTCGCGGTAACGCGCCATTGGCGTGGCAATGTGATCGTCGATCCAGTGTCCGCCGGGTTGGTCGTGATAGTCCGCACCGCCGCCGCGGACGATGAAGGCACGCACGTGCCGGATAGTGGGCATGGCCATGAAAGGGGCTCCGTGATTGATGCGTCGAACGTGCAACCCGAAATACGCCTAGCGGGCGCGGTGCAGTAAGTGTTGGAAAGCGCCGCTCGCCGGTGCGCCGTCGCGGCGCAGCAGCGTGCCGATCAGCAGCGCGGCCAGCAGACTCGACACGCCCAGCACGACGAGTCCCGCCGAGGTCGACGCAAACGCCCTTTCGGCCGCGGTACGCAAGCTCGGTGCGATGAAACCGCCGAGGCTGCCGAGCGAATTGATCAACGCGATGCCGCCTGCCGCCGCGGCGCCGGTGAGATAGCGCGTGGGGAACGTCCAGAACAGCGGTTGCGCCGCGATGAAACCGCTTGCCGCGCAGCACAGCGCGATGAGTCCGATCGACGGGTTAGGCGCGAGCCCCGACACGCCGATGCCGAGCCCCGCGACGATCAGCAGCGCGACTGCCCAGCGCCGATGACCGCCCGTGCGATCCGCGCGGCGCGGCACGTACCAGGTGACGGCGAGCGCGCACAGCCACGGCAATGCGGCGACGACGCCGACCCGCAAACCGACCGTCGTGCCGAGCAACGCGGCCACCTGTTGCGGCAGATAGAAGATCACGCCGTACACGCTCATCTGGATCAGCAGATAGATCGCGGACAGCAATAACACGCGGCGGTCCACCAGCGCGGCGAGAATGCGATGCGGACCATGAGCCGACGCGGCGCGCGCATCTTCGTCGAGCGCGTTGCGCAAACTCGTGCGTTCCCGTGCGTCGAGCCAACGCGCGTCTTCCGGGCGGTTGTCGAGATACCAGAACGCCCACACGCCGACCAGCGAGGCCAATACGCCTTCGACCAGAAAGAGCCACTGCCAGCCGGTCAGGCCCAGGGCGCCGTGCAATTCGAGCAACGAACCCGACAACGGACTGCCGAAAATGAACGCGAGCGGCGCACCGAAATAAAAGAGGCCGACAGCGCGAGCACGCGCCGCTTGCGGAAACCAGTGCGTCAGGTAATAGATCACGCCGGGAAAGAAACCCGCTTCGGCCACGCCGAGCAGAAAGCGCAGCGTATAGAACGCGGTGGGCGTATGCGCGAGACACATCGCCGCCGACACGAGCCCCCACGTCACCATGATCCGGCACATCCACGCTCGCGCGCCGACCCGGTGCAGCAGAAGATTGCTCGGCACCTCGAACAGCGCATAGCCGACGAAAAACACCCCCGCGCCGAATGCGAACGCCGCGTTCGACAAACCCGTATCGTGCTGCAACGCCTTCTGCGCGAAACCGATATTGGCGCGATCGAGAAACGCGAGAACGTACATCAGCAACAGAAACGGCAACAGCCGGCGCATGACCTTGCTGTTGATCGCCTCCAGTGAAACGGGCGCATGCGGGTTCATGTCGTCTCCTTCGCTGGGACGCGGCCAGCGGTTTTGGGCCTTTATATGCGCTGCTGCAATGAGGCTCGCAGGCGATGAGCGTGGCTCAGTAAGTGGCCCGGCCGCCCGACAGATCGAACACCGAGCCGGTGCTGAACGCGCAGTCTTCCGATGCCAGCCAAAGAATCAGCGAGGCTGCTTCTTCCGGCAACAGAAAACGGTTCATCGGGATCTTCGAGAGCATGTAGTCGATATGCTGCTGCGACATCGACTCGAAAATTTCGGTTTTGGCCGCGGCGGGCGTGACCGCGTTGACGAGGATGTTCTTCGTCGCGAGTTCCTTGCCGAGCGATTTGGTCAGGCCGATCAGCCCCGCCTTGGAGGCGCTGTAGTGCGACGCGTTCGGGTTGCCTTCCTTGCCGGCCACCGAGGCGATATTCACGATCCGGCCATAGCCCCGCTGGAGCATGTGCGGCACGACCGCGCGGCAGGTGAGATACGGGCCGATCAGATTCACGTCGATCACGCGGCGCCACACGTCGGGCTCCAGTTCCCATGTGGCGCCGTTGCCGCCCGTGATGCCCGCGCAATTGATCAGCACGTCGATCGCGCCGTGCCCGGCGACGGTTTGCGTCACCGCCTGCGCGACGCTCGTTTCCTGAGTGAGTTCGACGGTGATGGCGGTGACCTTGCCCAGTTCGCTCAACTCGCGCTGGCTGCGCGCGAGACGTTCGGCGTCGATGTCCCAGAGGGCGACCGACGCCCCTGAGTTCAGCGCCCGTTGCGCCACCGCGTAGCCGATGCCGCGCGCGCCGCCGGTAATGGCGACGACGCGCCCCTCCAGATCGATTCGATTCATCGCTGTGCTCCTGTGGCACGCCGGGCGGCGTGCCTTTGCGTTGTTGTAGGTCTGCCGGCTGCTTACCGTTCAGCCAATATACGAGCGCGGCGATGCGATAACAATTCGAGTATTTGAAAGGGTGATAACAAAAGCGAATCGGGTGACGTGGGCAGCGCCACTATCGACGTGCGGCCCTCATGCCTTTTCGGCAAGCGAGGTCGCAACGGTTTGGATAATCAATGTATAGGGCGGGCGCGTTCGGGGGCAGTTCTTTAGAACGGTCCGCGGCTGGCGAGGTGAGCGTATTCATCCTTGAGCATTTGAATGCGGTGCCGATACGCCGCGACAAGACATGCCTCGTTCGCCCCGCATTTCTTGCGCACATTCAGCCATGCCTGCTGCTCGTCCTGCATGTTGCCGCGCGCGCCCATGGCAACGAGACCCGTCAAGGTTTCGTAGCGGACGGTCATTTCGACGTCCAGTTCGCTCAGTTGCCGGGACGCGCATATCGCTTTTTCGTCAGGCAGACGCGCCTCGTTGCAGTCGAAGCCGGCAGCCAGTGCGGGAACCGACGCCAGCGTGAACGCGGTAAGGAGCGCCACGCGCGCGAGCCGCCCGATGCCTCGTTCAATCTCGTGTTCAATGCCGTGAATGCGTTGCGGGTTCATCATTCTTCCTGGCATGGCCGGACAGATTGTCCTGTTCATGTTGACCGCGCCTGCCATGCGATGTTCCGCGCAACGCGCGGTTCACGACTGACCGTCGGGACACGCCGGACATGCGATCGTCCCCGCAGCCGCCTTTCGCGCGCTTCTGCCGAAACTGGCCAGCGCGGCCAGCCCCAGCAATGCGAGGCCGCTGCCGAACAGGAAGTCGACGGCAATGCCCACATGATCGACCACCATGCCGCCCACCAGCGACCCCAGCGCGATAGCGACCTGAATGATGCTGACGAACAGCGCCGAGCCCGCTTCCGGCGAATCCGGCGTGGCGCGTTGAATCCAGATGCTGAAGCACAGCGGCAGCGCGCCGAAGGCAATGCCCCACGCGAGCACGAGCGCCACGACGCCGAGCGGCGAATGCTGCAGCAGCGGCAGCGAGACCAGCGCGAACATCAGCAGCGCGATCATCACGCCCAGCGAAATTTTCAGGTTGCGCGTGACCGTCGACGACACGGCGAAGTTCGAGATGAATCCAATCATGCCGAAGCCGAGCAACAGCCAGGTGATGGTCGGCATCGTCAGATTGGCATTGCGCAACAGGAACGGCGTGATGTACGTGTATGAGGAAAAATGCGCGCCGAACACGAGCGCCACCATCAGCATGCTTTTACGCGGATGCGGCCGGCGCAATAGCCCCACCAGATCGCGCAGGCGCAATGCCGCGCTCGACGGCAACGAAGGCACGAAGACGAACTGCGCCACCAGCGCAATGGCCACGAGCACGCCGGTCGCCATGAACGAGGCGCGCCATGACGCGAAGCTGGCAATGAACGTGCCGAGCGGCACGCCGATGACGGTGGCGCAGGTTACGCCGGTGAGGATCGTGGCCATGGCTTTCGCCGAGTCTTTCGGCCGCACGAGGCGGGCCGACGCGGCCGTGGCGAGCGTCCAGAAACCGCCCAACGCGGCGCCGAGCAATGCGCGGCCGATCAGCATGACAACAAAGCTCGGCGCAAAGGCCGAAATCAGATTCGACGCCAGCAGTAACGCGGTGAGTAACAGAAAGACTTGCCGGCGATCCATGCGTCCCGCCACCAGCATCAGACCGGGCGCGGAGATTGCGGCGATCACACCGGGCACGGTGACCATCAAGCCAGCGGTGCCGGGCAATACACCCAGTTCCGCCGCGATGCGCGGCAAGAGTCCGACCGGCAGAAACTCCGTGGTGACGAACGCGAACGCGCCGATTGCAACGGCCACGACCGCGAGCCACGAACGCAGGGACGACGCGGCCCCATCGTCGGACGAGGCGCTGCTCGCCGACAGGTTGTCTTCCATCAACATAGGATTGTTTGCGAGTTATTCAACAACGGGTGGAATTAGAGCGGCTTCACCTGACTAATCGATTCACGCACCGTAACCACGATTAAAAAAGCAGGCTCTTAATGGCCTGCCTGTGATTGCGATTCGGAAAATCAGCGGATGAAAACGAGAACGGAACACACCATAACATCGTATTAATTCGCCCGCTGACGACGCCGGAAAATCGCAGTCGGGGGTGGGGTTATTCGAAGGCAAGGCGCGAGACTTGCTCATCCCGCGCCTTGCTGCCTGCTGACGTTTTAGCGACCGAAATAGATCCTGCATTGCGAGCCGGAACCACACGGGCGGCTCTGTCCGCCGCCGGCTTCCGAACGGCCCGTGGCCACGCCGCCATATCCCACCGTTCCCGCGGCGGGCGTCGCGTTCTGCCCGGTGCCGCCAAGCGGCACATCGGTCGTGGCTTGCGCCGATTCGTTCGCGTCCTTCATCAGCGTCTGGCCCGACGTACCGGCGCCCTGCTCGCCCTGGGCCGCACCGGCCGCTGTCGGCGCGAGAAAGAGAACGGCGCTTGCCAATGCCATCAATAGAGCTAGTTTCATGTCCAGACTCCCTGCAATCCGGCGCAGCAGTTCCCGTCCTCCACAAAGAATCGGTCTGTGAAAAAGCGCCTCGTGGCCCGATCGAGCCGGCGGGCGAATCAACCTGATACGTGACTGCTGCGGCGAGTCACCGAACTAAACGAGTGATTAGTTGCCACACCTGTAACCGATGTCGAACGCTTGCAGATAGTCGGAATCGGACACTCAGGCCGGCAACGCGGAATTTTGCTCCGCAATTTCGTTATAGATCGGCCAGCAAGGAATTCAATCCCGGCGGTCCCGGCCCCTGTCGGCATCTATTTGGTGCGATAGGCCGCACGCGAAAACAAAAACCGCGCGGCCGGCGTGCATTGCTTCAACAGTGCGTTATGATGCTGGCATAATGAAAAAAATCGGCGTTCGCGCCAAACCCGCCGGGAGACGGGGCGCGGAGATCAAGCCGGCCGTTCGTTAATCAGTGCATCGTCAGCATCGTTTTCCCAATTGCGCCGTGAGGCTCATCCAGCGTGATTGCCGCGCGGCGGAACCGGTGCGCTTGTCCATCCATTCACTGATTGGCATAGCCAGATTCATGGCGGCACGAGCGGGCATTAGCCTTATGCGATTTCTTTTGAACGATGGTTTTTTAACGCTGCCAGTGGCATTTCCTTCGATCAATCACCTACCCGCGAGCCGGCCCCATTCAGATGGGTTCCACGCTTTCGCGGCTTTCCCTTGCAATCTGTAATTGACAGAACGCCGGACGCTTTAGAAGGACGAATATCTTATGGACGAAAGGAAGCGAGATAGCATGATTGCGTATCTCCGCCACCGCATGGAAGAGTTTGGTATCGAACCGGAAGACCTTGCTGCCGTGCTGGCCGCCGAGCCGGCAGCGCAAAAGGCCGAACGCTACCGGAGCGCCACGGGAGATAGCTGGGACGGCCAGGGTGAAATGCCCCAATGGCTCAAACAGGCAATCAGCGCGGGTCAATCAATCGACCACTTCGAAATGTCGGCCAAGCCGTCGCCCCCACCGCAATCGAAGAAAAGGGTGGACTGGCAAAACGACCCCTTCGCGGGCAGCCCGCTCGCGCGTTCGAATAACGGCTAAGCCGCCGGGTGGCCGGGGTTGTCATTGCGCCAGCAAAATGCCGCTGTCGCGCGCCGGCGCCTCGATGCGTGAGGCTGCTTCCCGCATCGGTGCGGCGTACTGCGGCAATGCAATGAATGCGCTCACTCGGCGCACGATCTGCCAGAACATCTTTTCGAACAGGCGGAGTCGCTGCGCGTCCGATACGCCGTCCACCAGCGGATCAGCAAGGGCCCAGTTCAAAAGCTCGGGTTCGCCGGGGAAAAGAGGCGCATGATGTCCGGCGACGCGCTCGTCCATGGCGATGACGAGGTCCATCCGCGGCGCCCATTCGCCGGTGAACTCCAGCCAGCTTTTCGGGCTGAGCGCGCCGAGCTCAGAAATGCCGGGACGCAATTGCGCGAGCGCGAACGGATGAACCGCCGCGGCCGGCTCGGGCCCCGCGCTGAACGCATCGAATCGATGTCCCGCCAGTTCGCGCAGCAAAGCTTCGGCAATGATGCTGCGCGCTGAATTCTCGCGACAGAGAAACAGCACCTTATATTTTTTGGTCACGCTTACCCCGTACCCTTGGTCTTTTCGTGTTTTTAGTGTTTTGGTGTTCCTGCGCGCCACTGTACCGACCGAGTCTTGCGCCCTCGTGACACTACGATGTCTCGATTTTTGACGCCACGGGATTTTTACCAGGGTTTCGACTAGCTGTGCAAAAGGCAAGTCTCAGCGCGCGCGATCACTCGCGCGTCACCAAAGGTCAACAAAGATCACCAAGGGGCTTCTCTTCAGACGGAAGCGTCGGTATCGGTTCCGCCTGATACGGTGCGGTTGGCGGCATCGGCGGCGGCGTCTGCCGCGGCTGCCGGCAAGGGCTCGAACAACATGGCCGCCGGCTGTTGATTGATCGCCTTGACGCCATTGGCGATGCCGGGCGCCGCCACGTAGGGAATGAACGCCGCGAGCGCGACCACAACGATGAAAGTGAACATGGCGGTTCGTCTCCCAGGACATTTTATTAATTCTAGAGTCCCGGATTCGAACGCCGAAGCCCGCCTTCCATATCAATTCGGTCTATTTCTATCGCCTGACGGCCAGTGAATGAGCCGTGCATGGCCTCATCAAAACCGCAAGCCATTCAGGAACTGGAACCAGAGGCTGCCCAATGCGCCGGCCGGGTGTGCGTCGCTGGCGGGTTCTTCGCGTTTGCCTTGATCGGCGCGGTGGCTTGCCGCTTCATGAGTCGTTGCAGCGTCCTTTTTCACCGGAGTGGCCGCAGCCTCGGTTTCGGCCTGAACCTCTTCGACACCCTCGGCCCGCTCAGCCTCGGCGGCGAGGTCCGCCTTTGCGGCCTCGCGCCGCGCTGCCTGCAAGGCCGCCACGCTGTCCGCGATCTGCGCGGCTCGCCGCGCCTCGCAGCGACGCCCCAGCAGCACGCCGAATAGCACGTCGCGATTGTGGCCTTCGTCGGCGAAACGCATGGCGAGCGAGACCATTTCCGCATACGCCGCTTCGTCGGCCGCGCGCGCCGCCGCCTCGCGTTTCGCTTGCGCCTCCTGCCGGCGTGCGCGCTGCGCTTCCCAGCCGCGCATCTGCTCGGCATAGACCGCGTCGTAGACCTTGCGCTGCGCGGCATCGGAGAGGATCGCGTACGCGTCCTTGATGTCCTGGAAGGCGGCGCGCGCCACTTCTTCCGCGCCGCTGTTGCGATCGGGATGCCACTTCATCGCGGCCTTGCGATAGGCGCGCTTGATCTCTTCGTGGGTGGCGTGCATGGGCACGCCGAGCGTGTCATATAGGGTTGTCATCGCTTGCTCGACCTCGCCTGGAATCGCTTCGCGGAGCATCGTAGCATGCGAAAGACAGCCTTATCGTGAAGCGGCCGGCGTTCGGGCCGCGCAACATCCCAGGGCAAAAAAAGGCCTCGCCACTGACGCAGCGAGGCCCAATCCCATGTCAAGGAGATGTCATGGAGGAGACGATCCGATCATAGCCGCGCGTCGTCGCGCGCCCAAACAATCGTTCTCCCTATGCTTATTCGGTCTCGATGGAAGTGCATTGCAGCGCGCGTCGCGCCTGCCTTCCGGCGCTCGCGGCAGGGCCGTGAGCGTGTCGTAAGCCGCGCGGTTATATCGTTAGAACAAAAAGTCGCTTCGTTCGGCTGCCCGCGATCATTAACATGACACTTCAAAGTCCGGTTCGCCCCGGCCCGTCTGCGCGCAAGCCCGCGCCAGCGTACCGTGAGCCGCTACCGAAGGAGCGTTTTCGTTGACCAGTTTCAATCATCAGCGCCAGCCGCTCGTCGTCGGCATCGGCGGCACCACGCGCGCCGCCTCGTCCACCGAGCGCGCGCTCGGCTTCGCGTTGCGTGGCGCCGAGGCCGCCGGCGCTGACACCCGTCTGTTCGGCGGCACGTTCCTGCATAGCCTGCCTCACTACGCGCCGGAAAACCCGCAACGCACCGCCGAACAGCTCGAACTGATCGAAGCCGTGCGCCACGCGGATGCGCTGATCATCGCCACACCCGGCTATCACGGCGGCGTATCCGGTCTCGTCAAGAATGCGCTCGACACACTGGAAGAACTGCGCGCCGACGAGCGTCCGTACCTCGATGGCCGCGCGGTCGGCTGCATCGTCACCGCGTATGGCTGGCAGGCCGCCGGCTCGGTGCTGACGTCGCTACGCTCGATCGTCCACGCATTGCGCGGCTGGCCGACGCCGTTCGGCGCCGGCATCAACACGCTGGAGACGCGGTTCGACACGGTCGATACCTGTTCCGATGCGAAGGTCGTCGATCAGCTCGCCACGGTCGGACAGCAGGCCGCGCAATTCGCGCTGGCGTTCAACGGGCATCGCACGCCGAGCGTGGCGGCGGTTGGCGGCGCGTCGATCAAGGAGGCGCAACCGGCTCGGCTGCTGCACGCGGTTTAGTGTCTTTTTTGCATGGCGTCGCGGCGCGGTGGGCCTGCGCGCTTGCGACTCGGCAATAGGGCTGGGCGTTTGCCTGGCCGCTTTCGTTGTTTCGCCCGTTCTCCGTTCTCCGTTCACCGTTCACCGTTCTCCGTTCACCGTTCACCGTTCTCCGTTCACCGTTCTCCGCTCTCCGTTCACCGTTCTCCGCTCTCCGCTCTCCGCTCTCCGTTCTCCGTTCTCCGCTCTCCGTTCTCCGTTCTCCGCTCTCCGTTCTTCCGTCAACCGCTCGCCCGCTTCGAGCCCACCCGCAGACCGTTGCCGCCCTCGTTCTTCCACAACCACCGGTTCCACGCCACACCCCGCTCACCAGAACAGTGCGCCACACAACAGACCGTGCCCGCGCAACGCCGGATAGTGTCCAGAACCTCGCTGATTTGCTTACGACGAAACATTGGTTCACCCGCTGCGCGCCACGGCCTACGCTTGACCCTGTCCGCTGATTCAGCGGCCGCCCGACGCCACGCAACGGTGTCGCATGCGCCGGCATCCGGGCATCGCATGCGTGCACATTCACCGCCACGATCATGAACGCACATATCCGCTACAAGGGCTACGAAGTCGCACCGGCTGCGCAACAACTGCCCAATGGCCTGTTCGCCGCCAACCTGACCATCGAGAAAACCACCGCGAGCCACGGCCAGGCCTACTCGTTTGACGCGCTCGATTATTTCTTCGACGAGGAACACGCGCTCGCCTACGCATTCCGCTGGGGACGCATGTGGATCGATAACCACCAGTAGCGTCGGCGACCGCCGATAGCGGCGGCGATCCGCACACCGTGGCGCGGCAAGCGCAACCTGGCGCAATCGGGCGAGCGACCACCAAGCATGCGGCGGCAAGCAGCGGCAAGCAGCGGCCCGCATTGCGTCACTCCGGCATCCTGTTTCAAGCGGTTGTGCCAGAATAGGCGACACATCGAGCTCGCTCTCTCTGTACGCCGCCATGTCCGACACACTGATAGAAGATGTTGCCGACGACCGCACCCTGCGCCATTGGACATTCACCGGCGCCGCCCGCGTGAAGTTCGGTTCAGAAGCGCACAAGCAGATGTTTTGCCGCATGCTGCTTGAAACCCACAACCCCTATAAACCAGCCGTACTCGAATGGCCAGCGCTCGAGCCGAACGCGCTCGAACGCCTGTGTTCACTGCCCATCTGGGACATCGCGGTGCAAACCGAAGGCCGCGCCTCGATCAACGTCCACACCTATGCCGCCCAAGTGAGCGACCCGCTGCTGCGCGAAGCGATCCGCATGGATGGCGAAGAGGAAGCGCGCCACAAGCGCGTGCTCTCCAAACTGATCGCCGCTTACGGCATCGAGATCGCCCCCGAGCCGGCCTATCCGGCGCCGCGCGACCCCGAGTGGGCGTGGATGCGCACGGGCTATAGCGAGTGCATCGACAGCTTCTTCGCGTTCGGGCTGTTTCGTTCGGCGCAGCAGTCCGGCTATTTTCCGGAGTCGCTCGTCGAGACCTTCGAGCCGGTGATTCAGGAAGAGGCGCGCCACATTCTGTTCTTCGCCAACTGGGTCGCATGGCATCGGCGCACCATGCCGCTGTGGCGCAGGCCGTGGCATGCGCTGCGCGTGCTGGCGATCTGGACCGTGCTGATCTGGGAGCGCGTGGCGATCGCCAAGGGTATCGACGCCAACGGCGTCGTGCACGATTCGAATTTTCTGCCGGCCAACAGCAGCGTGATCGGCGAGGCGCTGAACGCGCGCGAGATGATCGAACTATGCCTCGCGGAAAACGAGCGGCGCATGAGCGGCTACGATGCGAGACTGCTGCGTCCGAAGCTGGTGCCGGCGCTCGCACGCCTAGTGCTGCGCTTCATGAAATCCTCGCGCCGACCAGGCACGCCACCTTAAGGAGACGCAGGCCATGCCATGGACCGTCGATGCACAACTCGCGCTCACCGCCACCGAAGCCGTCGCCGCGATCCAGTCCGGCCGCCTCAGCGCCACCGACTATGCCGCCACGCTGCTCGCGCGCGCGGCGGCGCTCTCGAGCCTCAATGCGCTGACCGTGATCGATCTGGACGGCGCGCTGGCCGCCGCGCGGCGCATCGACGCATTGCCGGCATCGGAGAAAGCACGCTTGCCGCTCGCCGGCTTGCCGATCGTCGTGAAGGACAACATCCATACCGCGGGCTTGCAAACCTCGGCGGGCACGCCCGCACTCGAGCGCTTCGTGCCGAAGACGAACGCGCCGTCGGTGCAACGGCTCGTCGACGCCGGCGCGATCGTGCTCGGCAAGTCCAATATGCACGAGCTGGCGTTCGGCATCACGAGCACCAACCTCGCCCCGCATGCGGGCCCAGGTGCGCAATCCCTACGATCCCTCGCTGATTCCGGGCGGCTCGTCGGGCGGCACCGCGGCGGCGATTGCCGCGCGCATCGTGCCCGCGGGTCTGGGCACCGACACCGGTGGCTCGACGCGCATTCCCGCCGCGCTGACGGGCACCGTGGGCTTTCGTCCGTCGGTCGGCAATGGTGGCGCCGAGCGGCGTTATCACGATCCGCTCGCCGTGGTGCCGATCAGCCACACGCGCGACACGGTCGGACCGATGGCGCGCACCGTCGCCGATATCGCCCTGCTCGACGGCGTCATCACCGGCGCCGGAGCGTTGCCGGCGCTGACGCTGAACGGCTTGCGCATCGGCTTGCCCGCGCCGCTTTGGGAAGGGCTCGAACGGCAGGTGGACGACGTGGCGCGCGCCGCGTTGAAGCGGCTGGAAGCGGCGGGCGTGGCGTTGGTGCCGCTTGCGATGAGCGAGCTGGAAGATCTGAACGCGAGGGTGGGCGGTCCCATCGCGATTCATGAACCGCGCGAGGACGTGCTGGCCTGGCTCATCGCCAACGACGCGCCGGTCAGGACGCTCGCCGACATGGCGGCCCGCATCGCGAGCCCGGACGTGCGGGCGATCTACGACGCCGTGCTCGACGACGCGCTCGGCGCACGCTACGACGCGGCGCTGAACCTGTGGCGTCCGCGCTTGCAGCAGTACATTGCCGCGACTTTCGCCGACGAGCATCTCGACGCGCTGCTGTTTCCCACCACCCGCCTCGCCGCGGTGCCGATCGACGAACTGAACGGTTCGTCGACGGTCTCGATCGACGGCTCCGCCCCCATCGACACCATGGACGCGTTCCTGCGCAATACCGATCCGGCCAGCACGTCCGGCATTCCCGGGCTTTCGCTCGCCGCGGGCATGACCGCGAGCGGCTTGCCGGTCGGCCTCGAACTGGATGGGCCGCTCGGCGAGGATCGCCGGCTGCTGGCGATCGGTGTCGCATTCGAACGGTTGCTCGGCGTGCTGCCGGCGCCGGTGCTGTAACGCCGACGCCGATGACACTGCCGATGAGAACAACGACAAGCGATACGCTCGCCTCCGCCCGCACCAGGCGGCCCCTGTTGCGCAGCGCGGCCGCATGGGCCGCGGCACTCGTCGTCGCGCTCGCCGCCGGCGCGTGCGCGCGCCTCGCCGCGGTCGACTCCAATGCGTTGTGGAAGATCGTCGATCTGCGCTGCGTGCCGTCGCAACAGGCCACCGGCACGCCGGGCCAATGCACCGCCGTCGATCTCGACAAGCGCTATGCGATTCTGAAAGATATCGTCGGCCGCTCGCAGTATCTGCTGATTCCGACCGACCGCGTCACCGGTATCGAAAGCCCGCTCCTGTTCGCGCCGCATGCGCGCGACTATTGGGCCGACGCGTGGGCGGCGCGGCGTTATGTCGAGAAGTCGGTCAAGCGCTCGCTGCCCGACAACCAACTCGGCCTCGAAATCAACTCGAAGTACCGCCGCACGCAAAACCAGCTGCATATCCATATCGATTGCATGCATGCCGAGGTGAGCGCCGCGCTCGCGCGTCACGCGAAAGACGCCCCCGGCGAATGGCGCTGGGATACGCTCAACGGCAACCGCTACCGGATCATGCGCGTCACCACCGTCATGCAAGCAGGCAATCCGTTCAGCCTCGTCGCGCGAGACAATCAGAATGTCGAGGCGATGGCCATGCAAACCATCCTCGTGACGGGCGCGGGAGCATTCGCCGACAAGGACGGCTGGCTCGTCGTGAACAGCGGCATGGAGGTCGACAACGGCACCGGCTCGGCGGAAGGCTTGCTCGACCACGCGTGCCGCGTGGCGGACGGCGCCTGAGCGCCGGTCGCTTCGTCATTGCAGCGCCCGTGTAGCCCGTGTAGCGTGGCGCAAGCGGTTGCCTATGCACGATCGGGCAGATGCATTGCCGAACAAAATGGTTCTGCTGCCGCGCATTGGTCCGTAGGATCGGTCCAAACATGCACTCCGACCGATCCGGCTCATGGCGACTTACCTCGACGATACGCAACGCAAGGCGCTCGCCCGGCTGGCGACAAGCTGGACGTGGCGCACTCAATGGCCCACGTGGACGCTGATCGTCACGATCTACAGCGGATGGTTCGGGGTGGCGACGCATGCGCGCGATTTCGGCTTGCCGCTGACCACGGTGCTGCTCGCCTTGTTCGGCACGTGGTACATGTCCTTGCAGCACGAACTGCTGCACGGTCATCCGACCCGTTCGCCGTTCGTCAACGCCCTGCTCGGCGTCGCGCCGCTGGCGGTGTGGTTTCCCTACGGCGTTTATCGTGATTCGCATCTTCAGCATCACGACGATCCGCATCTGACGAATCCGCAGCGCGATCCTGAAAGCTATTTCGTCAGCCACCGCATGTGGCAACGCGCGCCTCGGCCAATTCGCATGCTGCTGATGTTGCGCAATACGTTTATCGGGCGTCTGCTGGTCGGCCCGGCATTCGCTATCGCGGCATCGGGCGTGGATGCGTTCCGAAAGATCAATCGCGGCGATTGGCGCGACGTGCCGGCATGGCTCGCGCATTTCGCCATGCTGGCCGCGCTCACGTTCTGGCTGCAACGATCATGCGGAATACCGGCATGGGTGTTTATCCTCGGCGCGGGGTACGGGTCGTTGTCGCTGGGCTCGATCCGCTCGTTTCAGGAACATCGCGCGGCGCATGCTTGCGAACATCGCACGGTCATTAACGAAGCCGCGTGGTGCTGGCGGCTGCTGTTTCTGAACAACAACTATCATCTGGTTCATCACGACTTGCCGCATGTGCCGTGGTTTGCGCTTCGGGAAGTCTATGAGATGTCCCGCCAACAATATGTTGGACGCTCCGGAGGCTTTCTAGTAAAGGGTTACAGCGAATGGTTCAGGCGATATGGACTCACTGCGGTGGCGCATCCGGTGGCTGGCGTTAGCTCCGATCGCTTCCGAGGAAATCCGCCAGCTTCCGTCAGTTTTGCAGGTAAATTGCAGGTAAAATTCATGGTAGTTGTCCGTGACGGAACTCGCCATGAAGCTCACCTATCCGCTCCTGCTGAACGCGAAACCACAAGCCAAGCCCTATAAGCTGACCGACCGCGATTCGATGTATTTATACGTATCGATCACGGGTACGAAGACGTGGAAATTCGACTACCGACTGGACGGCAAGGCTTGCACGTACACTCTCGGGCGCTTCCCCGATCTATCGCTTCATGAAGCACGAGAATTGCGAGGCAATGCCGCCAAGCTGGTCGGGGCCGGCATCCATCCCAAGGCTCATGAAAGACGACTCCAGCAAGAGACCATCGCCCATCGCAAGAACACGCTTTGGCCTATCTGTGAGGAATGGCTGAACGATAACCGCGGAAACTGGACTGCCTACTATCACGGTCAAGCCACGCGTTTCCTCACACGCTACGTGAAAAGTTCGCCACTTGGCACCATGCCGGTCCGTGACATCAAGGTGGCACATATCTATGACCTCCTGCAGTCGATTGCAAAGCGCAAAGCTCTTTCAGGAGATGAACGCAAAGCCGAGGGTGCCCCCCATATCGCAATACGTCTGCGCCAACATCTTGATGCGATATTCAGGCGAGCGATTATTAGCGGGCGAGTGGACGCGAATCCTGTCACAGCGCTCAAACCATCGGATGTGGTGACGCTGCCGCCTACGCGCCACAATCGGGCACTGCAAGCTAATGAACTCAAGCATTTGCTGGTTGCGCTCTCGGTTGCGGGAACTCCGCTCACCCGATTGGCAATGCATCTGCTGTTGCTCACCTCGGTGCGTACTGTCGAGTTGCGAGGTGCGACGTGGAGGGAGTTCAACTTGGAATCAGCAATATGGGCCATTCCCGGCGAACGCATGAAGATGGGACATCCGCATATCGTGCCGCTGAGCGCCCAAGCAATTGAGGTCTTGAAAAAAGTTCGGCAAATTACACAAGCTAAGGGCGCTGACGACTACCTATTTCCTAACGTCCGAGACAAATCGCGCCCTATGGCAGCTACCACAATCAATGCGGCCTTGGTCCGTGCTGGATTCAATCAGGAACGTCTGTTCAGAGCACACGGCGCTCGAGGTACATTTAGCACATGGGCGCACGAAGAGGGATTCGCCCCAATGGCGATTGAACGGCAGTTGGCTCACGTCGAGAGAAATCGCGTAAGTCGCGCGTATAACAAGGCTGAATTTCTTCCTGAGAGACAGAGGATGATGCAGGATTGGGGAGACTATCTGCAGCGCATAGACGATTGATTCTGTGTAGCAAGTTGCTTGCGCCTCATCCATCTCTGCGCCTCGATTCTTTAGACCGTGGGAGGGTCAGAATCCTTGTGGAGTCCTTCCACTTGAATTTCTCCCTTCACATCGGGACGACAGGTTCCCAAGTTCCTTACTAAAGCCGAGCCTGAATCGAAGTCACGCCGCCTATGTGCCGGATGCCGATCGGGCCGTCAGCAGGCATCGCCCGATCTTGTCCCGGAGCAAGTGGGCTCTCCGGCTTCGACATCTTCTGGACAATTTCGACACGTCTTCAGCGGTTCACTCGCGTTCGTGTCTTCGATCCTTACCTGACAGAGTCGAACTCTGCCTTGTCCATCGACGCTCACCACGCGGACTCTTTACCCGCGCAGCTCGTGGTTGGTTTGGAGCCTGCCCCTGCAGGCCGACTTCGAAGGGCCTTCCTTCATCTCTGGTAAAGCACCGCAAGCATCGGTCATCTGATGCTCGCGTTCTTGGCACAACCCACTCGATTGTCAATCTACAGCGTGAAGCCTTGCAAAGACGGCCGACCGCCCGTTCACGCGACGATGATACCGTCAGTGATACCGAAAAATGCCACCGGCACTTGGTGGCATTTCGTCGAACGCAATGAACGATCATACTCCCTCGGTTGAGGTTACCATCGCGATGAAGCGTCTTGAAGCGATCTGTAGCGATAGATACCGTCTTCAGTACCGTCAGGCTCCGTCCAACGCCGTCCGATCAAAGCCCGTCAACGCCGGACTTAAATGCGATAAATTCGCCGAATATGGTTCACCGTGCTGAGGGTGATGCCCCGCGATCAAGTGGCGAGCGCGAAATTTCAGCGAGACCTGTTTAAGCGCGAACATATCCCGCTTACCCCTCTCAGAGTACTACACATGACCATGATCACATGGCTATCGCTTAAAGAAAGGAGGGTTCCTCCAGGCAGACATTCTGCTCACCGGTCCCAAGAGCACCCGGATGCGCCCTTCGCAGATTCCGTCGTTTAGCCCCGATGGTGGCAGCACGTCCCTGAAGGCTCACACCGTAGCCGGGCTCTGCCAAAAGATCCTGGTAGTCAACGAACACTTCGCCGTCGCTTTTGCCGGGAGCGTTGCCGCCATCCAGGATGCTGCACGGTTGATTGATTCGCTCCTTGCGCAATGCCCCGACCTGACCGGCAAGCGTTTCGTGGACGCTCTCCTCGCTGACGAGCAACTAAAAGACGCTCAGTTGAGCG
Organism: Paraburkholderia sp. DD10; assembly: GCF_049177125.1. Taxonomy (NCBI): domain Bacteria; kingdom Pseudomonadati; phylum Pseudomonadota; class Betaproteobacteria; order Burkholderiales; family Burkholderiaceae; genus Paraburkholderia; species Paraburkholderia sp. DD10. The sequence goes on from NZ_CP185392.1 coordinate 1,946,299, forward strand.
CTCTCGCACTCAGTGTCGAGGATGAAATCCAGATCACGAACCACCGCGCGGCGCCAGGAATTTCCAACGAGCACTTCGAGCTGCACGTAGGTGGATCGGGGTTACAACACGCCATTCAGCACTATAAGCAGTATCCTCCTCATGCATTCGATGTTCCTGGGGAGGACATCGCTGCGCAAGGCACCTGTATGGCTCTCGATCAGTTCGCAGGTCACGTGATTGACGAGTTCGAAAACAAATTTGAGTCCGAGACCATTAGTGACCTGTTCGGAGGCGGGTACGAGGTAGTGGCATACCACGGTGGCCAGTTCCACAAGATCTCAGACGTGGTTTACGTCTATGCAGAGGCAGAGGTCGACGCCGATGGCATGCTTCAGGTCGAACTACCAAAATTCCTGCTCAAGTCCACCTATCGCGGTGATGACCTCAAAATCAGAAGCATGGAAATTCACTACGTCGAGGAAGATGATAATCACACAACCCAAAACGACCGGACGTTCACCATTGCCCCCATCACCCGCTACCATGAAACCCACGTTGAAGAAGACTGCGAGGACATCGACCTTTCAGGGGAATTTCTTTGCTTTGTGATCAAAGTGAAGCTTCCAACTGGCAGCTTCACGATTCCCTTCATCAGGAAGTACGACGGTCCTATGGGCTTTGCGGCCAAAGCCTTCATCGTCATTGCAAGTGGGAACAATGTGTATTTCTTCTACTCGGATACCTTCAGGAGTGAGCTGCAAGCTCACGTGCTGAAGTACATGCGCCTGCGCCACCCCTAAGAAAGTGAACGAGCCCTGCTTATCTTTGGGCTGCCCATAGGTCACCGTTCGAGCTGCGATAATGGCTGCTATAGGACGCGTTTGAGTGCGTCGATGACGCCCTTGTGAGGGAGATAGCCAACAATGCCATGGGCGTTGAACGTCTTGTTATCAACGGTGCCATCGTTATCGATGTTGCTTGCGAAATTTTCCTCGTTCAACGGCTTTCCAAGCGCGACAAAGTCAGATGGGTCATAGAAGTTTATCCACTGCTCCACAAAGGCCGCCTTTCGCCGCGGCGCTCCAAGTTTCGCCTTGAACGCGTCCAGGCCCAGCGGCGATCCCATGGTTATAAGAAGTGGAATCTGAACTTCAGTGCCCTTCGCTTCCATCTCGCGCAGCAGCTTGAAAGCAATAACGGTTCCGAGCGAGTGAGTAATCAGCACCTGAGGGCCTCTTTGCAATAATGGTCGCACGATGCCATCGACAGCCTTTGTTGCCCCGGGTGAAGAAAGATAGGTATGCCCCTGCCTAATGACCCGAAGAAGGAGCGAGCCTTTGGCTGGCGAAATCTTCTCGACCACGCGCAGTAAACCGACGAGGCGCCTTGCGATGAAGTTGTCCATCGGTACTGCATCATTTCCCGCCGCATCTATCGCGGCCTCAATCTCAGCCTCTTCGATGCCATGGTCGCTGGCGATCTCCTCCATTACGGAGCTGAGGAATTTCAATTCACCAGCATCACCGACGTCAACCGTCGTGGACTCAGCGCCCATACCGACTGCATTCTTTGCCTCGCCATTTGTCCAGTCGGCAAGCGTCGTACCGTAATACGCCATCTCGACCAACGCCCCATCGAGCAAGCCTAGCTGAGTGGAGTGGAGGGACTCTCTCCATTTCTTGAGGAGTTCATCCCTAGTCGAAGCCTCTTGACCGATTCCATGAATCATCAGAACGTTCATCCGCTAGCCTCCAATTTAAATCTATCTATCAGTATTCTCGCCCCTTGTTCTCTAAATGAAGAGAATTGCGAGGGCAACAGAAAATTGGCGACATCACGCAATCCTTCCGCAGCCGCTTTTTCTTGCGGCGCTGGATCCTCCATGAATTGCCATCCCTGGCGGAGCCAAGGCCATAAGCCCGCAACCTGCCCCGACCTTCCATCGGTTGCTCTCGTAACCCAGTCCGGCAACCTACCATTTGTCGGCGACCGCGGCCTTGCTGGAATCGGCGGCACGTCCGCCACAATGCCGTCCCGTCCCATATCTTTGGTCGGAAGCAGCCCCATAAATGCCACGTCGAACGGCATGGGTTGATAGTAATGGCAGTAAAAGAACGCCATGCGGCGTATGCTATCGATGTCTCCCATGTAGTCGTACAAATAGCTCGCGATGACGCCCAAGGTTGGATTGATGTGTTTTTCTTCTCGCAGTTTTGCCGCGATATCGTCCACTTGGTCAGCAGAGAGATTACCCGCCTGAAGATCCTTGATCACGTTGATAGACGTGTTCAGCCCCCTCCTGAATTCAGCCCATTCAGAAACACAGGTCCAATTTATCTCCCCCCTTTCGTCTCGACTTATCAGCGTGATGAGGTTCTCATATACTACGGCCGACGCGAACACGCCATCGTCAAATTCGACGAGGATTTGGATGGCACCATCTGCCGTACCTCGTACTCGGTAGGCTGCTGCATCATCATCGATCAAGCTTTTTTCAACTGGAGATGTGCTCCATATCTTCGTCGGCACCGCGCCGCGGATAGCAAGGTTGAACCTCCACGGACCGAGGGAATGCAGCGATAGGCTGGCTCGGAAGTGCCGCTTGAGAGCTCGGAATGCGATATCGGGGGGACTCGCCTGCAGATCTTCGCCAGCGCTATCCCGTTCTTGATATCGGGAAGGCGGCGCAGGCCATTGAGGAATGGGTAGATCGATTGGATTCTCGCCGCGCTTGAAATAAATCGCATGCTCCCTGGGGATGCCTGTAGCGCAATCGGGAGAACATTTTAGATCGTATTTCTCGCCAATCTCCTTTAATCGCTCCATCGAGAACAACGCAAGCGACTCGGGAATCACACAATCCGGATTGTACTTGTCAAATGCCTCATCCTTGAGGCCGCACAGCCCTTCGACCAAGACAGTGGAAAAAACGCACCTGGGCGGGGCAACGTCATCTCCTTTCAGCATGTATGCTTGTTGACCATCCCCAACCGCGTTGAAGCGATCAATGATGGGAGCCACTGCATCGTACGGCCCCCTCGGGAGTACAGGGTCACCGAAAATATCCGCAGTGTCGATGTCCGCAGGTAACGATCGGCAGGCATCACCGAAGATCGACAGGTTCTTTATTCCATGCCTGTAGAGCTGCCTTTTCAGTCCTTCCACAGATATGGCGCGCATTTCCTTGTGCCAATCGCTAGGGAGCCAGGCGTTTTGTTCTGCTCCAGATCGAAACCCATGCCCGGCGAAGTGCAAAATAAAAAGCTCCACCTCGTCATTGGTAGAAAGCATTCCGAGCAGTGTTTCACGGATACGTACGATCGTGACGGGCGTTTTATTTTCATCAGTAATCACTTCCGTGACAAATCCGGACTTTCGTGCCCAATCACCCATTTCGCGAGCGACTGTAATCGCCCCCGGCAAGTGCGAAAGCGGCGGTGCCTCCGAAACCCCGATGGTCAAAAACAGCTTCATGATTGCCCCTTAATTACTGCGCCGATTGGATAGAGCGCTATCTATTGTCTTGTGTATGCCTCCGCGCTGCCGCGCCAAGCCTACGGATGGCAGCGCTGGCACAAGGGCGAGTCGCTGCAACAGATCGCTCAGTTGTTTGATCGGAACCATTCCTCGGTACAACGGATTCTGGAGGAGACAGGCGGCATGCCGCCTCGGGGCTTGACGCACGCGGGGACGTGGAGCACGGCATCATCCCGCCGCTCCACCCGGAGATACGAACAGTCCTGCCATTCGCACTCGCCGTTGCGCGAGTTCGGCCATCTGTTCGGCCGTGGGTAGATAGACCGCGATCTCTCCGGTCCAGCGCCCCAAGCCCTGAATCTCCAGCTCGAGCCGAACCGGCAGCCGCTGATTCGTCGGCGCCCCCGCTAGCAACTCAAGGTGACGCACCCGCGTCACGCACCGCAGCGGCGTGGTTTCCTGTTTACCGAGGGGATCGCGGTAAGGAACCGCAGCCTGGCGCACCACCTCGAGTTTGAGCAGCACGTCGAGCCACGGCGATCCGCGATAGGTCTGGAAGTATTCAAAGAAACGCACTCCGAACGACGGATGCAGCGGGCTCTCGCCCTGTTGCATCGACAACACCTCGCGCACACGCTGCGGCAGATAGTCCACGCCACTGACGCGGGCGATCGCACCGCGGTCGTCGAGATACAGATCGTCGGTTTCTGCGTGCAGGGCCCACCCGCTGCCGAGGTCGCGCACGTCGACGCGCGCCGTACCGGGTGCGACCGTGCACCGCAGGTGGTAGCCGTCGTTCTGTTTGACGAGGACTGCGGCCGCGGCGAGGACGCGGCCGTCGCCCAGTTCGCTGCTGAGCACATAGCGATGCCCGGGAGGCAGGCGTCCGAACCGGTCGATGTAGTCGACGACCCCTTGGATATCGCCGATCAGGAAATGCCCGAGCCGCATTGTCCATCCCTCCGCGTCGATCTGTGTCAATTCACCCGTGCAGACGATCTCAGGGCCGATCGCCAGCAGCCCCGCCGCGACCAGCGCGGCCTGCCCGGTGCGCACGGCCCGCTTGCAAGCGTCCTCGTGCGCCTGTTTCATCCCGCGCAGCCGCGGCGCGGTATAGGTGACGTCGTCGCGGTCGATCAACCGGGCGTGGTCGGCGCAGAGCCAGATCGCGTTGTCGATGCCGCCACGCGCTTCCGGCGTCATCGCCGCATCGTAGCGCCGGCCGCCCGGCGCGGCGGCATGGATATGGGCGGCCTCGCCGATCGTGGTGCTTTTGTCGGTCCCCTCGTCGCTCGGCCCGACCGTCAGCTTGCCGCAGCCGGTGAACGCGCAGTGCCAGCCGGCATTCGCCGCGACCGCCTGCCGCACTTTTTTGCTGAAATCGTCTCGCTGGCTCATCCGCGCCTCCTGCGTATCGTTGATCCGGATCGGCCAACTCGCCGCCTACGCGCCCCCATGCTCCCCAACCGTCCCAATGCGCCAGGGTCGCCGCGAGAAAGGCCTCGCATTGCGCCGGGGCCCAGCAGGTCGGCCCGTTTTCGCGCAGCAGGTAGTACTGCCGGTTGGCGCACTCCAGTTGGGTCCTGTCCGCCTCCGTCGCCAGCCAGTTATAGGCGTTGACGAAGGACTCGACGTAGCTGCCGACGAATTTGTCCACCGGCACGTTGTACAACAGGCCACTCGATTGTCAATCGGCGGCCGGGACCTTCGTGGAACGACAGTTCGGCCGGTTCGCGCGACCATGATACCGCCATAGATAGCGAAAAATGCACCCAGCACTAAGCGGTTCTCTTTGAATCGCGACGGAGGATCAATGCCCCTTCTGCAAATTATCATGGAGGTGGATTGTCTAAAACGACTTGTGGAAAGTGATACTATCGTCGGTACCGTCAGGCGCTTTCCAACACGGTCCAATCAAAGCCCGTTGATACCGCTACCTTCAACGCGGCCAATCAATTGCCGCAGATGCCAGCATGTACGCGAAGGCCCCGCGCCAACGCCGACACCCGATGCTCAAGGTCGGCGCAGTCGCGACGCCTCGCCCAAAAAATATTGGGCGTGGTGTGGGAAGTCGTCGTCGAATTCCTGAAAAAGAGCCGACTACTACCCTTGGACCTGGTTCAGGTCGTAGGACTGATGCGCAATGAGTTCCAGCGACTTCAAGCCCGCTGGAGGCGACTGCCCCCGTTCACACGACCTACCGACCTGCGTCGGGTAATTTACAACAACGCTGCATTGCCTGCTCAGGCCTCGCCACCGAAGCGTGGCCGCCGCTTGCGAACTACCTGGCAGCCGCCTTTTTCGCGGAATTCGTCGTTACTGCTGCGCTAACCCTGCCACCGATCAGGAATGCCCTACAGTCCCTCACGTTCGCAAACCATGCAGGTGCACGGCCACGTCCTCTCCAGGTAGCACCCGTTTTCGGATCGCGATATTTTGGCGACTGCGGACCGCGAATATAGTTGCCCACTCGCTTGCCGCTCTCGCGTTCGGTCGCCGGATACTGCACGCTGCCGCTAACCATAAACCTTCCTCGATCCTTCGCGCTGGCAATCCAGGCCGGCGCACGACCGCAACCTGTCCACGTGGCGCCGCTTTTGGGATCAACATACTTTGCAGAGCTGGGTTGTTCACCGCCGCCGATTTTGCTAGGTCGCCAACCACCTCTTGCGCCGCATATTTGCAACTCGAGGTCTCCCAACGTGACGCCATGCCGTTCTGTCAGCTCTTGGATCTTTGCTATAGCTGCCAGCGTCCGCTTCCTGAGCGCATCAGCCTCTGACTGCAATCGCGCAATCTTTACTTGGATGTTTTCCAGCGTAGCTATCGATGCCTCTTCGTCGTCAGAATGCCCGCGCTTTGCCTAGCGAAACACAAGGATGTCAATCTGGTAGCAGTACTATCGTTATGCAGTCACCTCAGAAGAGGAACACATGCGCCCCTCACAATGGACTGCAAGGCTTCAGCGTCAAACAGCAATCTCATTCAGATTAGTTCTTCCAGCCGAAAGCCGTACCCTTATTGTGGCGAAATACGACGATCCGGGACGCTCAACAGGTTGTTCGAGTTCCTCGCCGCTGACGTGCCAGACCGATACCTCACGATGAACGAGCGCTACAAGCAGCGACACTGCGAAAAGGATTTTTGGGCCAAATGGCAACAGCACCGGCTTGTATTGCCCCTTCATGCCGGCCACCAGACCGCCGAGCATCTGGAAAGTCTCAACCGGCTGTAAAACATCATAATCGAAGACCTGTGCGTCGCTGGCCGCACGTATCAGTTGGCGATTGTGCTGCTCGACCTTGGCTCTGTATCGCTTCTCAGGAGATTCAGGAACAAACAATACATAGTCCGAGGACTGGATATACTCCACCGCCCCCAGTGCCTTTCCCCGCTCATATCCAAGTCCGACGACTGTCCGCACAGGCAATCCAGCCCGCGAGATCCACCCCGCAAAAACGGGATGTACCGGCGCGACACGACGATTGGGTTCGAGTGAGCCGGTCACCGGCGGAACATAACGGGCCGGGTTATAGATCAACCACAGATCCACCTCGGACCATAGCGCCTGACTCGCCAGTACCGCAAACATACTTGCCACAATCCGCCGTGGCAGACAGCTTACGTCCACCAGAATCCGGAAGGGCTCCTGCCCTCTATTACTGCCTTCTGTGGTCCCTTCCGCGCTGCATGCTTCGAGAAGGCTTCGGAAAGCGCTCTCATCATAGATGAAGTACTCAAACCCGGCTCGCTCGTAAACGCTCGAAGCGCGAGGCGACGGACGGTCGTGAGTCTGGGCATGGATTGCGATTTTTCGTCCACATGAGGCTTTGATCAAACCCGGCACTTTCAACGCGCGACTCTCTCCGCTCACCGCGCAAACTGCCATATCAAATGAGGCGGCATTGTCAGCCACATCCGACAGATCGAACGCCTGCGCAGCTACCGGTATAAGGTGCTTGATCAAAACAGCGCTCCTTGGCGATGGCGTGCGTCGATAGTGTCTGCTCTCCTTCCGCTTCGCCTGGAAGCGGTGGCGTCAGCCAGGATGGTCGAAAGCGAAACGCTTTTCGTCGATCGAAGGGGTAGCCGAAATTCCGGCGCCAGCAGATAGGCAAGCCGGAACCTCTTGCCTTCCAGCGTACGGAAACCTCCCATCTCGTCCGGTTCAGACAAACTCACAACGGCTCCAAGGTTGATAGCGATCCTCAACGCCTTCTCAATTTCTCCATCAATGTGCGAGACCTCGAATGACAAGGGTATTTCTTCAATAAAGTCATCCTCCACCAGTCGGCGATTGAAATATGACCCTATCGTGGACAACAGTTCATACACCGACTTTGTTGTCGTGATCCCCATCGCCTGCTCCGTCGCTGCCGTTTGTAACATGGCAGAGAACGCCTCGGACGCTTGCTCGATCGCGTGATGCTGAACAGAGCGATCGATTGGCAACGGATCCGTTTCCCGAGTGCGCGAGATAATCATGTTGACCATCCCGATGAACCAGCGGGGGTTGCCTTCACTTATCGACGCAAGTGCCTCCCATCCCGTGTAGACGCTCAGGAGTTTTTTACGGCCCTTTCGACTGAGCACGGCACCGCGGAAGGCATTTCGAAACGCAACCAGTGGAGCAATTTTTCGAACCAGCGACAAGGATGTGTCCGGCGACGCTGCATCAAGATGCTTTTCATCAAGGAACCGGGCGAATGACTGATCCTTCGACCTCAGTTCCAGGAAATCCTGACTAAGTTTGTCCAACCGGTCGCTCGCACGGGCTCCATTGCCTTGCTCATCCGAGTCTCCTTCCCATGTTCTGCCGAAGACCTGCGTCGGCGTCTTCCCTGCCAAGGGCTTGTGATGCCCCACCCGAGAGTGAAACAGTTGATCGCAAAAACGCAGCGCAGAGACTTTCTCCGAATGCCACAGGTTGGTTTGCTTGTAGTCGTTCTTGTGGCTCGGTGGGCCGAGCGTATCAAGGCTCTCGGAAGTATGCGGTCCACAAGGGGCCAAGGCCACCTTGTAGAGCAATTTCCGGTTGGCTGAACGCAAACTGCCCAGCACCCGTCGCTGTAGCGAAGGGTGGGCAATCTCGAATTCGTCAAGCAGGAGTGCCCACTTGTGATCGATGCGCTTCGCTGCCCGGTCGATGATTGAAAGACCGACAGTCAAAGCCACGTCAAATGGCAGCGTTGCATACGGAAGGCGCGCATAGACATCCGATAGCGTGAGACCAGGTTTCGCAGCCAGCTCAAGAGCCCCGGAATGAATGTCAAGCATCCGGAATGCAAGCGCAGTCTCCAGACTGCCCATTGAAGCAATTTCGACGTCGAGTTTCCAGGCTTTCGCAATCTCGACAACCACCGACTCCAGGATTGGCCCCGGGATTGAGATTGAGCCGTGACAATCTTCGCCACTCACCGCACAGGACATTGTCGCCGCGGCAGACTGCAGAACATTGGTGCAAAAAGCAGCGGTCGTAACTGCCTCAAAACATTCATCACTCAGGCGTCCACCGCCGAGGCTTTCGACCATTGCGCCCCAGGCGATATCCGCTGGAACATAAATGCCAGTGTATCCGACCGCCGACCGCAGAGAGTCGGCCCGTTCATGACGCCAACTGCGAACCGCTTCAAGAGACAACATCCTCAGATATGTGGTCTTACCGCTACCACGAGGCCCCACGACCAGTGCATTCCAGTTGCCTGCGATTTCCCAAAATTCGTCGGACGGAACGAACGAACCGACCATTTCGTTAAGACGCAAATCTTTTGCGTTGAATGCTTCAAGAAATGAGATAGTCATGATCGCTTTCGCCCAGCTTCTTCATACTTCCCATCAACGTTGCTCGTGATGACAATGTTATGGCGTCTCAGCAGGCTTCGCTCAATCGACTTCATATCGCGTGGCGTCACATGACGCAGCCAGGGCACGTTCGAAATAATGTTCGCCCACGGCGTGGGCGCCGGAATCATTTGCGCTATTGCATCAGCCAGTTTGTCTGGATGGCCCCGCTCACCGAAACCGCAGCCCGTGTAAATGCCATCGAGCGTACTGTCCGACTGCTTCCAGCCACTTCCCAGATACCAGTTCCAAGCTCGAACCGTGCCCAGCGGGGAGCCGCCACCGGACGGAAGAACGATGTCGATCAGGTAAAACTGGTTGCGCAGCCGTAAGGATGCATCGTCGACAACCGCACCGAAGCTACTGGCAGCAAACACCACAGGCGGTGAAGCCCCGCCAGGTGCGTACGTTAACTTCCCGTGATGCTTGTGACCGTGGAATACTATCCAGTCTCCATGCTTCGAGAGTGTATCGAGCAGGCGCTGCCCGTTCTGCATGAAATCGTAGCTACCAAGGTGATGGTCTTCGTGCTGGATGGGATGATGGTGACAGACAAAGAGGTTCATTTTCGTCTGCGCTCCATCGGACCTCTCCAGGGCGTCATCAAGCCACGACAGAGCGCTTTCCGCAATGCGTCCTCGCTCATACTCCACGGGCACAGCGTTATGGCGCGCGCAACTGTTAAACACAACAAGGCGATAGCGAGGGTCGTTGTCGACGAGCACGTAGTCAGCCCCGAAGTAGTGAACTCGACGCTCGTGAGCGTGCGCTGGCGGAATCGTCGAGATGTGAACCGGATATGCCGGTTCAAGCTGTTTCAGGTTCTCGAACAGATCCGCCGCGTCATTGAGATCTCGCACCACGTTTTTCCCAGAGCCAAGTGCCCGGGACGTGACATCGTGGTTGCCCGTCGCAGACGCTGTCAACGATGCCTTTAGTTCATCACCGAGTGTGACCAGACATTTCCACGCCACATGCAGACCGACAGGATCCGCATACGTCGTGATGTCGCCTGGACAAAGCAAAACATCTGCTGTCAGACCGTGATTCTTCACAAGCGCCAGCAGCGAAGCCCACGGGTTATCACGACGCTTGAACTTCGGGCCTTCGGCGCTGACCACCTGGAGCCACGAGGCGTTTGGTTCGCCGGTGCCAGTACCGGCATAAAAGTGCGGGTCACTCAGCAAAGCGACCGTAAGTGTTACATCCCCCTGGTTCGACGATGGAGATAAGGTCAAGTCTGGTGTATGGGCGGTTAATGGCCGGCGACGTCAAGCGGCGAGTTTCTGCTGAACCGGTTGATCGCCTTGCACCGGCTCGCCGTCCCTGAAGGCAATGCCCTCCAGCAACAGCTTGATCTGCTCAGGGCCGTTGATGCGGCGCCAGGTTTTCTCGGCTTCCTCGATCAGCTTGAATGCCAGACCGAGGAAGGTCGGTCGCGACACGCAGTTGCGCGTGCGCGTGGTGCGATGACGCACGGTCGCGAACGTCGACTCAATCGCATTCGTCGTGCGCAGGTGCTGCCAGTGTTCGGCCGGAAAGTCGTAAAAGGCCAGCAGACTCTCCCGGTCCTTCTTCAGCGTCTCAGTCGCCTTCGGGTATTTCGCCGCATAGACCGTCACGAAACGATCGAACGCGACATACGCGTCGGCGCGCGTCGCGGCCATCCAGATTGCCTGCAGATCCGCCTTCGCGCGGCCTTGCTGCGACTTCGGCAGTGCATTGAGCACGTTGCCCATTTTGTGAAACCAGCAGCGCTGGCCGCGTGTCGCAGGAAACACTTCTTCCAGCGCCGCCCAGAAGCCCATTGCGCCGTCCCCAACTGCCAGGAGTGGTCCGGTCTGCAGGCCACGCGATTTCAGATCGAGCAGCAGCTCCTGCCATGACGCCTTCGACTCGCGATACCCGTCCCCGATCGCGACACGCTCCTTGCGCCCATCCGGCCTGACGCCGATGATCACCAGCAGGCACTGGCCGTCCGAGTTCTCACTACGCAGGCCGGTATGAATGCCGTCGATCCACCAATAGACGTAGCGCGACTTCGACAGATCACGCCGGCTCCAGTTGGCATGCTCATCGGCCCACTGCGCCTTCAGCCGGCTCACCACGTTGGCCGACAGGCCTTTGGCGTCATCTCCCAGCAGCACGCTCAGCGCCTCGCTCATGTCGCCCGTCGAGATGCCTTTCAGATACAGCCACGGCAACGCGGCACTCACGCGCGGCGATTTCCTCACGTACGGCGGCACGATCGACGAATTGAACTTCACACCTGATCCTGATCGATCCCGAACCTTCGGCACCTTCACCGGAATGGGGCCGGCTGCTGTCAGCACCTCGCGCTCCGGCAAATAGCCGTTGCGTACCACGGCACGCTGGCCGTGCAGGGTCTTGACGTTCTCGAACCGTTCCAATAGCGCCGACAGCTCCGCCTCGATGGCCTGCTGAATCACCTGCCGCGCTCCCTGCCGCACCAGTTCGTCCAGACCCAGACCGGCCGCCGATAGACCGACGACTTCTTTTTCCGTAAACTTGTTCATGGTGGATGGTTTGTTGTTTGCTGGTTTCCGACTTCGACAATCAGATTCTCAGCTGAAACCTCCACCGCCTTCAATCTCCCGCCTTAACTCCCCCGTACACCAGTTCCGACTTTAGCTCTCGACGATGAGGCTTGCACCGTTAAAGATCCATTTCAGTAGTTGGTCACGAGGAGTTCTTCCGCCTTTCCGCGATGCCCGCAGAAACCGGCGACGTTTCTGTGTACAAGCAGGCTGCGAATGTTCCACCCGCGTGCACTTAACGGTTCATGCAATGCGCTCGACGATGAGTATGAAATCAGGATCTTTGCCCCACGATCCGATGCTGCAAGCGTGGCATCGATAAATCGAACAAGGTCGCGGTCCCGAAAACTGTCTCGCCCGTATTCACCGCGATCCCTCTTTCCAGAAGTGGAATACGGCGGGTCCATGTACACAAAGTCCCCGGAGCGCGCCTGCTGCAAGACGGGTTCGAAATCGTCCTGCACGAGGTCTGCATGTCGCAGGTGGCGCGCAAATGCACAAAACTCCTCTTCAGACGGGATATGAAGACGGCCCCGGCCACGAGGCACATTGAACCTTCCAGCCCGATTCGTCCGGTAGACACCGTTGAAGCAGAAGCGATTGAGGTAAATAAACCTCGCAGCCTGCGAGCGTTTGCTGAGCGTCGCCTCGTCAAGATCGCGCAAGTAGTAGTAGTAGTCCGGCTCAGTCGGCATCGCACTTACCTCGCGCCAGACTGCATGCGGGAACGCCCTCACACTCCTGTACGTGGCAACCAGCGAGCTGTTCGCGTCGCCCAGGATCGCGGGACAAGGCGCAAGACTCAGGTAGAGCGCACCGGATCCCGCAAAAGGCTCAATATAGCGTCGAAACTTCGCCGGCATTGCCGCCTGCAGCACGTTCAGGATCGGCCGCTTGCTACCCGCCCATCGGATGATCGGTGTTGTCAACGCGCCTCCGCGCTTGTTGGTCTGTTATCGCGCGCTATTATATCGTCCACAGGTCCTGCCCTACTCACCAGTCACGCCGGACGACGTGCGCCCGGGGACGCAGCTCGAGATGGCACCGTCAAGGCCAGCGACGACAAAGCCGGGCTTGCCGAGATCGAGCACCGCATCGGGCTCGGTCGGAACACCAGCCTGGGCCTTGTTTGTATCTCACCATCTTCCACCGAGATAAAGTCGAAACTGGTGTACGGGGGGAGGCGGGAGATTGAAGGCGGTGGAGGTTTCAGCTGAGAATCTGATTGTCGAAGTCGGAAACCAGCAACCAACAAACCATCCACCATGAGCAAGTTTACGGAAAAAGAAGTCGTCGGTCTATCGGCAACCGGTCTGGGTCTGGACGAACTGGTCCGGCAGGGAGCGCGGCAGGTGATCCAGCAGGCAATCGAAGCAGAGCTGTCGGCGCTGCTGGAGCGGTTCGAGAACGTCAAGACCTTGCACGGACAGCGTGCCGTGGTGCGCAATGGCTATCTGCCGGAGCGCGAAGTGCTGACAGCGGCCGGCCCCATTGCGGTGAAGGTCCCGAAGGTTCGCGATCGATCAGGATCAGGTGTGAAGTTCAATTCATCGATTGTGCCGCCGTACGTGAGGAAGTCGCCGCGCGTGAGCGCCGCGCTGCCGTGGCTGTATCTGAAGGGCATCTCGACGGGCGACATGAGCGAGGCGCTGAGCGTGCTGCTGGGAGATGACGCCAAAGGCTTGTCGGCCAATGTGGTGAGTCGATTGAAAGCGCAATGGGCCGACGAGCACGCCAGCTGGAGCCGGCGGGAGCTGTCAAAGTCGCGCTACGTGTATTGGTGGGTTGACGGCATTCACACTGGGCTGCGAAGCGAGAACTCTGACGGCCAGTGCCTGCTCGTGATCATCGGAGTGAGGCCAGATGGACGCAAGGAGCGTGTGGCAATCGGCGACGGGTATCGCGAGTCGAAGGCGTCCTGGCAAGAGCTGCTACTCGAGCTGAAGGCGCGTGGCTTGCAGGCCGGTCCGCTGCTGGCAGTCGGTGATGGGGCGATGGGCTTCTGGGCTGCGCTGGAAGAAGTGTTTCCTGCGACACGCGGCCAGCGCTGCTGGTTTCACAAGATGGGAAACGTGCTCAACGCGCTGCCGAAGTCGCAACAGGGACGCGCGAAGGCAGACCTGCAGGCGATCTGGATGGCCGCTACGCGCGCCGACGCATACGCTGCGTTCGATCGTTTCGTAACGGTCTACGCGGCGAAATATCCGAAGGCGACCGAAACTCTGAAGAAGGACCGTGAGAGCCTGCTGGCGTTTTACGACTTCCCGGCCGAGCACTGGCAGCATTTGCGCACGACGAATGCGATTGAGTCGACGTTTGCGACCGTGCGTCACCGCACTACGCGCACGCGCAACTGCGTGTCGCGACCAACCTTCCTCGGCCTGGCATTCAAGCTGATCGAGGAAGCCGAGAAAACCTGGCGCCGCACTAACGGCCCCGCACAGATCAAGCTGTTGCTGGAGGGTATTGCCTTCAGGGACGGCGAACCGGTGCAAGACGATCAACCGGGTCAGCAGAAACTCGCCGCCTGAAGTCGAACGCTATCAAGCTGCCCATACACCAGAGTTGACGTTATCTCTCTTCCACCCAGGCAGACCAGACGTCGGATCGCGGCGCCATCCAGTCGCGCATCGGAGTCAGCTCGCCGCCATGCTCGCCCTCCGCCTCGGCAGGCACCCCCTGGACCACAGCGAATTGCCGCGTTTCTATCTCCTCGATCTGCTCAGGGGCCTGGGCATACTTCTGCGCGCGCACGAGCGTCAAGGCTTCGACTTTCCCAGCGGCGTCAATAAACGCCCGCGCGGCTTCTTCCAATGGTTCGGTAAAGCCCGGATGACTGCCGTGAATGACGGCGCCTGCTTCATTGAATATCGCTGCACAAAACCGTTTGACCAATAGACATATCTCCTCATTGTGGGTTTCCGGGACGGATCCCGATTGATGAACACGTACGCCCGCACGAGGTTGCCTGGAAGCCATTGAGATATCCCGTTGATGAGCGGTTGAATTCGACGAACCGGTCGCCACCGCACTGCGGACAACATCCACGCAGCCTCATTGGGGCGACGTCGTGGCAAGGTCGCCACCGATCGCAGGAAAAGCTGCAGCATGGACGCTAGCTGCGTCTGTCAAGCGACCCTGTATTCGTCAAGGGAAGTAAGGGGTCAAAACAGTGAGTCCGCCCTCGCCGAATGCCGATACAGATCGGCGATCTGCTGCTGAAACTGCGTCTGTCCTCCATAGCTGGGGTGTCTCACGCAAATCACAGGCACGGAACCGGTAATGCGATTCGCCGCGGCTGCGGCGTCGTTGCCGATGGCGACGATCCGAGCCGGCCGTAGCAGGACGATGAGTTGCTGCAGCAGTTCTTCCCCGGCACGTCGTTCGCGGGCATTATGTTGCCGGTTCGAGAAGGGATCGCCCGCATCATGCGGATGAAGCGGGAAGACATTCCACAGGAAAATGCGGGCATCAATGTGCTCCAGCATGTTCCATATCACCGCGGCAGTCCGCTCCGACACCGCGCTACCTTTCGTCGGGCGCTCTTCGGAAAGCTCAAGATTCCATCGTCTGGCATGCTGACTGATATGGACGTCGTCAGTCAGCGCCAGCCCTGTACGACGCCCCCCCCGGTATCCGAGGTCCCGCCCTATCCAGATTGCGTCCACTGGCTCCTGCACCGCGCACCACACCATGGCGGAAAGCGCGGCTGCACGGCGACGTGGCGCGTCACGCCGGTCATGCACTTCGCAACGATCCGAATAGGGATTGAAACAGTCTTCAAACTGCAGCGAGGCCACTGCCTCAACAAACGGATGGATCTTCATTCCTTTGGCTCAAGTGGCAGATAGGCAATGGTACGTTGTTCCCGACTACCAACGATCCAGCCGCCTTCATTTTCTTTCATTTTACGGAATACCGCATAGCCGTCCAGGATCGCCCGCTCCCAAAGCTTGAGCGGGCATTTTTCGACTTCGTAGCCATTCACGAATTCACCGATGGTCTTCAGGATCCCAAGAGAAACCTTCTTCTGGCTCTCGAAGAAATTGAGTTCCTTGGCCTTCGAGAAAATCCAGGCCGTGAGCCCTTCTTCAACAACGATCGCCCGCCCGCCATCCTGCTCTTCATCGTACCTCGAATTGCTCTTTCGCTTATGCTTGATCAACGCGCGTATTACCGGCGACCAGTGCAATATCGCCGCATACGCGAAATGAAAGACGTCGTGAAACCGGTAACCATCGCGGTCAGCGATATTGTCGGTCAGAGGATCCCCGATGAAAACGTCGTTGCACTGAAGGTAGCTCTTGCCGCTGCCGCGCTGGTTGACCCTGATCCGGAATTCCCTGGGCAACTGCTCTTCGCGTCCGAACGCCCTGTCGAAATCAAGGCTGGCCAGATCGGCCGTCCCGGGCTCCAGAAACGCCCCGCGCGCTTTCCGGATATTGCCACGCGCCACGTCCGAGAAAGCGAGTTTTGCCGCATGCATCGCATCCAGATAGGCCCGGGCAAATGCGACCAGACCGGCGCGATCCGGAGCGACCGATCCGAGCAGCGCTGCGGCCGACTGCCCCAGTCGCACCAACGTCGTGTCAAGCGGAACGGGAACGGCGACCGGCACCGCGATGTAGGCCATCGCGCCTTCCATGACATCGCTCGCCGCTCCCACGTTCCTGAAGTTGCCGTGATTCGCCGCCTCGGCGAACACTTCTTCAAGCGGGACATCGAGACGTCGGCAGATGGCAGCCAGATACCACAGGGTATCGCCGAATTCTTCTTCCGCCGCCTTGCGGAACCCCGGGAAGGCAGATTGCTCGCGCACGTGCTTCTTGGCCGTCGTCATGATCCCGCCGACCTCGCCATACAGCCCTTGGAGCACGGGGCTGAAATCGCTCCGACCAAGAACGTCCGTGGGTGCAATCTGCGCCGCGTAGTCGGACAACAATAGGGTGCCTTCCTTCTTCATCGATCACCTGCAAAGCGTCAACCATTCGAAAGGCGCGCCCTGATACCCCGTCGCCCCCAGACTGCGAATCCACTGTTCAAGGCCGGCGACCAGCAATGGATCGTCGAACGTCGTCAGGCCGATCCCCGACTTGCACAGCAGACGACCTTGCTGGTCTTTCAGGTCTTCGGGAAACGCGGGACCCTCGCCGCCAAAATAGATAAAGTCGTCGCTGACCAGCACCCGGTTTACACCCGTGTCCCTACACACGTGATCCGGATTGAGCGAGCCGTCGGGCAGCGAGTGGAACGAATCGCGCTGTTCCCACGGTGCCTGCGGCCCATCCCTGAAGTAAATGTTGTCGCCACAACTTTGCTTGCGGCTTCCGTGACGAAATGGCTTCTTCGGGCCGAAACGCGAATCTGCGCCATATTCATCGAATGTGAGCGTGTCCGTGACCCGCATCGCGTACACCAGATGCCCGCCACGACGCACGCTTCGATCGTTGCTGCCGCTGCCAACCACCCAATCGCCAACGGACGCGCTGCGCCGGATCGAGGGCTTGCAGGTGGCGAGTGTGCAGTAGCCGTAGAAGGGATTGGGTGCGAAGCCGCTGTCGTAGCGCACCACGTAAGAGTGAACGCGGGCCATCAGCAGGGATGCCGCTTGAGGGGGACGGGATCGCAGGAGCCGCCATCCGGCTTTTCCCACGTATCCTTGCCGTTGATCGCATCGATGATGGCATCGCCATTCCAGCCCACCATCGCATCGGCATATTGCTTCAACGCCTCGGGAAGATCGCATTCCTTCTCGCCATGCTCCCAGACGCCGACGATACGCTTCCCCTGCTTGGCCGCATATTCGATCTCCCAGTTCACCCATTCACTGTCCTTCGTGAGCGGGGAGACGTAGCAGACGAACACGCCGGCCCAGTTGATCGCAGGCGCGAGGATCTGCGTCTTGATGTAGTGCTCGTCGGTCGCATTGTTGAATTTCCCAGTGTGAATCGAGGAATCCCGGACGTCAACGCCTTTTGGCGCCAGCAGATCCTTGAACTTCTGGAGCCCCGCATCGTCCTCATGGACGTGACTGATAAATACGTTTCTTTGTTCTGCCACTTCCCGCCCCCGTAGACGTATGACAAACATCGACGATCGTCACCGCTTGCACGATCGACTGCATTTTGGAAAACTGCTCTCAATCTGATCAAAAACAGGCCGCCATCGGCCGCTCCCTGAAACACGGACAACTTGATCCGGACCGTCGCGACGACTGTCATCAGCCGCCATTTCCCGCACGGACGATGCCATCCATCAGGAGTCCTTCTTCCTAGGAGGTTTCCAGAAACGATCCTCCACCGTATCGGGCTGCATCTCAGGCGTGGGATAGCGCTCCTCTTTTACCGATATGTCAAGATGCCGATGGAACAGCGCGACATAGTCGTGATCATTCGACAGGTCCGCCGGCAGGTGCCCGATGCGTTCAGCCAGCCGCAGTGCCGCGCCGCCCGTTGAGAGCACCGGGATCACGCTGGCGTGGGGCTGATGTTGCCGGAACAGTTCATACTCTTCCACGATCCCGCCCATACCGCCGATAAACACGGCCGCCTTGAACTGGTTCTCGGAAAACATGCGCTCACGCATCAGGAGCAGGCTTTTGTCACGGTCCGCCTCCACGGCGTCGGTGAACGTGACGTTCTGGAATCGCGCGTTCTCTTCGGGAAACTCATCCCCGAAGAAGCTCGACTGATAAAGGCGGACCCACTTCTCGTACTGGACGCCAATATCCTGCGCGACGACCCAGATCATCGGCGTGATGGCGGGGTGACCGCCCCAGACCAGCGCCCGGCGACCGAGGACCACATGCACGAGCGCCGAGACGGCAGCGGCGATCGCCACGCTGTCGGCAGTCGCCGCATAGTCGGGTCCCCTGCGCGGATCTGGGACCCCGGCCGAAAGGAAGATGGCGTCGTTCATGATCAGTCTCCCCACGCAGCAAGTGTCCACCCCGCCTCGGAGACCTTGATCGCGCGAACCGCGCGGATATGCTCGTCAAGCCAGCGCAGATGCGAAGTCCAAGCATCGCGGATCCCGATGTGGTCATAGACGAGCACAGGGGCTTCGCGCTGCGCTGCACGCTGCGCCTTGTCTGCGACGTCATGAAGCGTCTCCGCAGTGGGAATCCCAACGATCGGGTAGGCCCAGATCTTCCTGTCGTCAAGCAGGCGTAGCGCGATGGCGCGGTGCGCGCCGATCGCTTCTATCGAGCCACCGATCTTTTCGACATCCGCGCGCAACTTTCCGGTGATCGACATGTACCGCGAAGCGATGCTGCGACTGCGCAGTCGCTCGATCCGCAATACGATGGAATCAGCCGTTGCATGCGCGATCGGGCCATCAGCCCCTTCGAGATCGCCGACGTCAAGGTACACGGTCTCTGACAGGTCAGTGAGTTTCGTCGGGACGTGCTCCGGCCAGATGACGCGCAGAACCTGAATTTCCTTGGCCCTCGCCCGCCCGATTTCCTGACGGGTCCATCGGCTGTCGAAATATTCGGGTGTATCGAGCATGACCATGACGTCCGAGTCGACGAGTCGATGCCAGAGCACATCCTGGAACGGATCACCGGGCCGGATGTCGTGCGTGTCGAGAAACACATCGAAGCCCCGCGATGACAGCAGGTCATGCAGTTGCAGGGCCGCCGCCCGCGACTCGGTCCGGCGATAGCTGACAAATACCCGTCGCTGGCGACGCAGCAGCCCGACGCATTCCAGCAACGCCGAGGCAAGCGCGGTCATTTCGGCGTCGTCGTCGCGACGCGTCAGGCCATTCGCCGACTGGAGGAAGTCTGGAATCACTGCACCAAACGGCTGACCGGGCGAAACGGTCGGAATCACAGGCGCGCTTGCGGCGACGATCTCCCGCGCCGGTTCGACATCCCCCAGCGGCGCGCCGCCAAAATAGGCTGCTGCAAACGCAGCACGGACATCACGGGTCGGGATGGACGCCCCGTCGTGGATTACTACGTCGGCACCGAGCGTCATGCCGAAATCACCGATCATGCCTTCGATAGTTGCGCTCAGTCGATGCCGGTCGGCAGCCGTGGGGCTGCCCAAGATAGCCAGTTCGTACAGGCTCATAAGCTCAGTAACCCGCGGCCTTCGCCGCGGCCTCGATCCGTGAGGAAATATTGTTATACCGACGCTGACTCGTCTTTTGTGGCCCGACGGCAGCAGCCCCCTACGAAAATCCATTCAGTTTGCATTCGTTCGTCTTGTGCCGCAGTCGAGGTAAGTGGCAAAAATGATAGATGATCTGCTGCGAAAAAGGAAAGAAGTACTTGCTCTGCTTCCGATCTATGCATAGGACATAAACCCGACCGAAGGGCCGTGTGAAGAAAAAGCGAACTTGAGAAAATGCCCTAACTCAAATCACGCTCTGACCGACGCGATTCCATAGTTTCGCCCCCCGGTCTTGATAGAGCAACGCCCCGCATCAGCGAAGGTCGCAAAGAACAGAGCATATTAGCGGCGTAACTGGCTTGCGGGCGGCGCGTCGAGATGCTTCCCGCTTCGCCACCACCGAGCCGCAGTCAAACCCGTGCCCATCGCGTAGTCCCTGCCCGGTCAACTCGCAGCATGGCATGCACCCGACTCCCAGGTTCCCGCCCTTGACCCGCGACCGTAGCCGATAGCGGGCAGGCATCAAGGGGCGAAGGACCGTGTTGCCCGCACCCCTCCCTCGCCTTTTTTCCTTGACGCCTGCCCGCTATCGGCTCCTTCAGTCGCACGGGCGGGAACCCGGGAGCTTGGCGGCAGCAAAGCCAACCCCGAGTTCCACCGGGAGGTGTCCAGCCGCAACGGCAAGTCACATCCCGTCGCCCGGTTCAGGTCCTCAACCTTGACTGTGGAGATTGCCATGCAACTCGCTTCCTCTTTCCGTTCCGGCTCCCCGATTCTTCGCGCCGACTCCCCCCTGTCGGATGACCAGATTCGCCGCGTTGCCCCATCCATCTTTGCGGACGGCAAGCACGAAAGCCGCTCCGAACGCTACATCTACATTCCGACCATCGACGTCCTGCGCGGGCTGCGCAACGAGGGTTTCCAACCTTTCACGGTCTGCCAGACGCGCGTGCGGCAGGACGACCGTCGCGAGTACACGAAACACATGCTTCGGCTTCGTCACGCCGACCAGATTACCGGCGAGGAAGCCAACGAAATCGTGCTATTGAACTCGCACGATGGCACCAGCAGTTACCAGATGCTCGCAGGCATGCTGCGCTTCGTCTGCCAGAACGGCATGGTGGCAGGCGAAAACGTCGCCGATATCCGCGTCCCGCACAAGGGCAACATCGTCCAGAACGTGATCAACGGTGCATTTGACGTGCTCGACGGCTTCGACCTGATCCGCGAGCAGAAGGAAGGCATGCGTGCCGTCACGCTCGACCGCGACGAACAGCATGCATTCGCCCGCTCCGCACTTGCGCTGCGCTACGACCCGACCGACGGAGAGGCACCGGCCCCGGTTACCGACAGCCAGTTGCTCGCCCCGCGCCGCTTCGAGGATCGCTGCGACGACCTGTGGACCGTCTTTAACCGCGTCCAGGAAAACCTCACCAAAGGCGGCCTGCATGGACGTTCGCGCACGGGGCGGTCGATGTCCACCCGTCCCATCACCGGCATTGACCAGAACGTGAAGCTCAACCGCGCCCTCTGGATGCATCGCGGATGCAATGCGCCAGATGAAGGCATAACAACGACAGGGGCGAGAAATCCGCTTCGACTCATCATCCATCAGGACTCCTCTCCGGGTCGAGTCCTGATGAAATCCGTTAGTGCCCGGTCCGGACCTTTCCTTTCTACATTTTGGAGTCAGTTATGCAAGCCCAATCCGAAACCATGACGGTAGATATCGCCGAACCCGTGGCCGTGCTCGAATCCCACTTCGGTAACGAGCAGCCCATCGTGACCGTCCCGTATTCCACCCTGCGGCCTTCGCCACTTAATGCGCGCACGAAACCCCTGTCGGGCATTCCTGGCCTTGCCGCCAATATCCGGGCGAAGGGTCTGCTGCAAAACCTTGTCGTCCACGAGATAAAGGGATCGCGCGGCAGCCAGCACAAATATGGCGTGTGCGCCGGTCAGCGCCGCGAGGCTGCCCTCGACCTCCTGTTCGAACAGAAAGACATCGCAGCCGACTATCCGGTCCCCGTACGGATCGTCAGCAAAGGCGAAGCCCTCGCCGTTTCCCTGATCGAAAATACCGAACGCGAAGGACTCGATCCCTTCGACGTGCTGCGCGCATACCAGATGCTAGCCAAGGAAGGGCGAAGCATCGATTACATCGCCGCGCTCTTTTCCGCCTCGCCGCTCACCGTCAAACGGCGCATGAAGCTCGCCAGCGTATCCCCAAGGCTGTTGGCCCTTTTGCGCGAGGACGCGATCACGCTTGACCAGCTTGCTGCAATCGCCCTCGCGGACAACCACGAAACGCAGGAACACATCTGGTTCGATGCAAACGAGTGGCAGCGTCAGCCCAACTATCTGCGGCAGGCCATCACGCGGGCCGAAATCGACGCGAGCCGCAGCCGCCTTGTGCGCTTTATTGGCCTCGACACCTATGAAGCAGCAGGCGGGTATATGCGCCGTGACCTCTTCAGTGAGGACGGAAATGCGGGCTACATTGCCGATGCCGAACTTCTGCAGCGGCTCGTCGCGCAGAGGCTCGACGTCGCATCAGAAGAAGTGCGCGCCGAGGGCTGGGGCTGGACAGAAACCCGAGTCGAGCGTGACGTGTTGGAGCTTAACCGCTACGGCAAGCTGCGCCCCATCCAGCGCCCCTTTACCGACGACGAGCAGCGCGAAATGGATGCGCTTACCGCAGAGCAGGATGAACTGGCCGGGAAGCTGGAGGCGCTGTCTGAGGACGACGAAAATGCCTATGAAGAAGCCGACCGCCTCGATGCTGAAATCGAACGGGTCAGCGCCGCAATCGTCGCACTCGAAAGCCGCGCTCTCGTGTGGGATGCACAGCAGATGGCGAAGGCGGGCGCGTTCGTGATCATCGATCCGCAGGGAAAACTGCTCATCGAGCGCGGTCTCGTGCGGCGCGAGAACAGTGCGGCGCTGGACGCGTCGGGTGCGACTGTCACCGGCACGCCGCAGGCGGAAGCGGCGGACCCGGCAGACTGTCCTGTTACGAAGATCAAGCCAGTCCACAGCGCGAAACTCTGCCAGCGACTCACCGCGCACCGCACCGTCGCCATCCACGCCGAAATGGTCGCGCAGCCCGCCATCGCGCTCGCCGCCCTGTTGCGGCATCTCGTTCCGCAGGCTCTGCCCGAGCAACTACGGTTACACGTCCACGCGCGACTATCTGGCGCTATCAGGCGACAACAATCACGACAGCCTGCTACGCGCGGCGGATGACCTGCCCACCAGCGCAGCATGGAACACCATTGAGGCACAACGGGCCCGATGGGCCGCCGAGCTGCCCGCGAAACGCGCCGACCTGCTGCCGTGGCTCGCGAAGCAGGATCCCGGCACGACGATGCTTGACCTGCTCGCCTTCTGCACCGGCACCCTGCTCGACGGCATCGTGGGCGAAGAAAAGCCGCAGGCGATCAGCGCGCTCGCGGGCGCGCTAAACCTGGACATGACACGGTACTGGACGCCGACCCGTGCCACGTATTTCGATCATGTCAGCAAGGCGCGCATCGGGGAAGTCGTGTCCGCAGCCATTTCGCCAAAAGTCGCCGCCGACCTCGGAAAGATGAAGAAGGCAGACGCCGCTGCCGCAGCCGAATTACGTCTGGCGAAGGTCGCATGGCTCCCGGAAATCCTCACCGATACGGAGATCCCGGTCTCGCCGTCCTGGCAAGCCCACGACGATGAAGACGGAGACGCCGAGGCGGACGAACACGGCCCGGACACCGGCAACGGTCCCGACGAGGCGCAGGAGGATAACGACGGTGCCGCCGAGTCCGGGAGCGATGACAGTGGCATCAACAACACGGCTTACGATGCGTCCGTGTCTCCCGCCGCAGCCGGCACGCAGCCGCCGTGGCCCTTCCCGACCGCTGCTGGCTTCGCACACGCTTCATGATGCCCTTGCGCTCATGAAAGGCGACATCAACAACGCATGACCCGTGCGGGCAGACGGCAAACCGTCTGCCCGCACCATATAAAGACCGGAATAGCGACCCGCCAGCCCACCCGCTGCCGCCGCGAGCAGAATTACGATCAGCGCTCCTGCCACCAGCGCGCGGAACGCCTTCGCTACACGTCGCGCCGCCATCTGGTCAACCTTTGCAGCGCGCGCCGCCGCCTCGCTCATCTCCCGTTCAAACAGAGCTACCACTGCGTCGAGCTGCTGCCGGTGCTCGCGAGCCGCTACGGCTACCGCGCCAACCACCCGGTTTCCCGCTATGCGCGCAATCCGGTCAGCTGTGCGCGCCGCCTGCGCAACCAACGCCTGCTCATTCAGCACCGCGAGTGTCGCGCGATACCTCGCCTCCTGTTCAACGGCCATGCGTTCCGCGAGTTCGATAGTCGCCTTGCAGCGCGCGAGCGCGTCACGGTGCTGCGCCATCAGCGCGTCCGTCGCCTCACGTGCCTCATCGCGCATCGCGTCCAAGTTGCCCTTGCCTGCCCGCTCGATGCGCTCCGGCATCGCTTCGTAAAGCCGCGCATAGTATTCGAGCACCGCGAGCACCGACCACAGCGCATCGTTGTCGCGCAGATTCAGAGCCGTCGACACCCGACGCATGCGCAGCAGGCTCGCGTCATCCGGCTTCTCCCCGGTCACGTCGTAAAAAAGCCGGGCGAGCGGATCGACGGGGCGGCCTCGCCGCGCTCGCCGCTCAGGCATTGCCCGTCACCCCGGCAAACATCGCGTCATAGAGCGCTCGCCAGCGCAGCAGTTCCGCGCGCTGCCCGATGGGCAGCGACTCCGCCGCCTTGCGCACCGACAGGCGCTGACTGCGCAGATCGTCCGCCACACGATCCGCGAGTTCGGGAAAGTCGAGCGACTTGCCCTTCGCCTCAACACTCTTGCGGATTTTCGAGTCCTGATACAGCACGAACCTGTCCGGTGTGCCGTAGTGGCCATTGCGCACGACGTGCGTCATCGCATCCGGGAAGGTTTCACCGAACTGCCGCAGCAGTTCCAGACTGTCGCGCTGCCGGTTGATCACCCAGAACACGACCAGCCGCCTGCCAAGCTCGCCCAGCGTGCTGGCCAGCGTCGCACCGTAGCGGGCAACGCCGTCCTGATTGCGGGCTGCCGTGCTGACCACCACCACTGCGTCGCGATGCTCGTCGCAGTAGTTCACGAAATTGATCCAGCCGTCCGCCTCGTCCAGGTCAAACGCGGCGCAATCAATCTCGCCCTGCACGGCCTTCATCACGTCGGGGTTTGACGTGTCGTTCTCTACCAGCACGGGCTTGACGCCGCGCCGCTGCAGATGATCGACCAGCGCGAGCGCGACAAGGCTCTTGCCAACGCCGCCCTTGCCGCCGCCCACGAGATAGATGGTATTGACTGCCGTATCCATCGCGACTCCTCTACAGATCGTCAGTGTCGGGCCGGATCGCGAATCCGAGTGCGCCCTGCAACGGCTCGGATTGCGGTCTGGCTTCCGTCTTTCCCCCATCCTTGCGAACATGCTTGGGCTGAGACGTCGCATCCTGCGCGCGCGATTGCGCCTTGAACGTCTTCTCGGCCGCAGGCGCGCGTGCACCTGCTGCGGACCGCGCAACGGAACCAGAGCTACCGCCTTTCCCGGTCGAGCGCAGTGCGTAGCGAATCGTCCCAGCCGTGATGTCAAGACCCTGTCGCTGAGCCTGCTCTGCGATCTGCTCCAGCGTATAGCCCTTCGCCTGCGCAGTCCGTACGCGCACACGCATGTCTTTCATCGCATCGCGCACGGTCACGCCATGTTCGGTATCCGGTTTCTCTGGCAGCGCATCGAGTGCGCGACCAAACGCCTCCCATTGCGACTTCGTATAGACCTTCGCAACAGGCATCGTTACCCTCCTGAACATTGGCTACGCATCGCTGTGACATCATCGTGCGCACATCCTGAACACGCGTCAACACGATTTTTGCGCACGACTTACTCATGCAGGAACACATCGGCAGTGAAGGGAAAGTAGGAGAACAACGCACTCTTTTGCGTATGTGGTGCGCACGCGACACACGACACCAACGCATCACGGAACGCCAAGGCGTAGAAGCTTCCCGTTCACTTGAGGTCATCGCCTTGACGCGGGATTCTGGCATCGCTTTCGTCACGTGTGCGCGTGCGATTCCAGCCTTCTACGCCGGAATTACTCACCGTGCTCCACGCCGAACCGAGAGACCCACACTCAAAATAAGCGCGTCGCCTGCATATCAACGCACGCAGATCTTCGTCTGCTCTGTGCACTACGTTGACGGCCTAGGCACGAGACTAGGTTTTTTATGCGGTCCGCGAAGCGCGTCGCTCAGCGCAATTACTC
The DNA here is from genome assembly GCF_049177125.1 of Paraburkholderia sp. DD10. Classification (NCBI taxonomy): domain Bacteria; kingdom Pseudomonadati; phylum Pseudomonadota; class Betaproteobacteria; order Burkholderiales; family Burkholderiaceae; genus Paraburkholderia; species Paraburkholderia sp. DD10. The sequence continues at coordinate 1,972,598 of NZ_CP185392.1, forward strand.
AACGAATCATTCGCACTTTTCGCGCGCGCCAAACACGCCAAAGAAGGCACATTCCACACGTCCGGTTCCCCATTCGTCAGCAGTTGATGGCGCGGCGGCTACGCATCCCTTAAGACATGGCTCTGCACAATGCGTTGACTCTGGTGCCAACCCTACATCGCATCGTCTTCGCAAGGACAACGCACGTGGTTCTACGAGGATCGATCGGACGTTTTCGCGAAGGCAGAAACCTCTGCGCACAGGGTTTGCTTTGGGCCACAAAAACGCACGGAGAACAAGGGATGGCAGGATAGGCTACCGCCGGTTTTGGGCGCCATGTGCGAAACACTTCTACTAGTACAAGATTCCTCAAATAGGTTTAGTAATTATCTGGCTGCAAATAAGGCTGCAGGAGCGTGACGACCAGCCGTGCCATCTCATCCAGGATGCCGGCGCCTGGCAGGGGCTCCCATCGCCCGCTATGGCTACGAAAGGCCGCACCATAACGATTGCGGCTGAGTTCGCTCAGGCGTGCCACAACGGTCGGATCCTGGTCGTCCAGGCGTTTGATCAGCAGATGATGCCCGTAAGCTTGCGTGACAATCTGCTCGTGGCCCAGGAGGGCGCGCAGTTGACGCTGCAGTTCGCTCGCGTGATGTTTTTGCGGGTAAGGCAGGCATGACGGCTCCGGCTCAGGATGCGCCAGTTTGCAACGGGTACCCCCGAAAAGTCCAACTGAAGGGGCGTGCCGTCTGGTTGCGCTCGCGGATGAAGCGCTCCGTGCGCTCGCGCAGATGTGCGGTGCTCTCGTGGCTGGCGTGACGCAGCACACGCCCGGTATAGACGGCAAACCACAGTTCGATCTGATTCACCCAGCCCGCGTGCAGAGGCGTGAAGTGGAAGTGAAACCGCCCGCCGTGCCGCGCGTTAAACGCCTGCCACACGGCGTGTGCACGATGCGTGTTCAGGTTGTCCCAGATCACATGTACCTGCTTGCCCGGATACGCGGCCGCCACATTGCCCATGAAAGCCACCAGGTCGTCTGGGTACGTTGGTCGCCGCAACGGCCCAGTACCTGCCCGGTATGCACGTCCAGCGCAGCAATCAGCGCCTGTGTGCCATGACGGATATATTCAAATTCGCGACGACGCAACCGTCCCGCTTTGGGCGCGCGTCCAGGATGCTTGCGTTCAATCGCCTGGATGCCGGTCTTCTCGTCAATACTCAGCACGACTGCGTTCTTCGGCGCCTTGCGATACAGCCTGCAAATCACATTGACCTTCTCGCGAAAGGCCGGATCCGGACTGTGTAGCCACTGCTGCACCCGATGCCGACGAACATCGCCGGCCTGCAAGATGCGCTGCACGTGGCTGCGGCTGATCTGTTCAATCCCGCGCTCGACAGCGCGCGTCATGATCTCATCGAGCGTTGGGGTAACCCGACCGTGCGCGTCCTGGACCTCGCAGGCCAGCGCGATCAGTTGCAGCCGCGCTTCGTGCGTGATGCGCACCGGCCGAGCGCAACGCTCGCCCTCCCGGATACCTCGGGCACCTTGCCGCGCAATGCGCTGGCGCCACAAGCTGACCGTTTGAACGGACACGCCCGGTTCCTGCCCGATCGCTGCGCCTGAGTAGCCCTCATGCGCCATTAACGCGATGCGCGCCCGCGTCACATCACGCTGGGCCGCCGTCGTGCGCCTGATCAGCGCCTGCAGCTCCTCTCTGTCCTTCCTGGCCGGCGTCACTGGCGTTGCATGACGACCTCGGCTCATGACGCCAGGATAAACCATGTAACTAATTATCAAAAATAATTGCGGGATGTTGTACTAGCGTCTGCTCGACTAATGAGCCCCAGTCATAGCTTCAAGAAAGCAGGGCAACTTAATCTCTATGAAGAAATTCGATACAGTAAACAGCAACGTCCATCCGGTCGACTGCGGCGGCACCGCGATGGATTGAGCCAGCCCCGAGCCGAACTCCGCACGCGCGCATTTCGGGCATCGTCACCTTGGGAGGTGCGCATAACTTCCCAAGCAAAGGAGCAGAATTTGGACACGAAGGTTTGCCGATCGGTTGCGCTAGCTGTTGCATTGGCAACGATTACTCTCCCTTTTGTGAGCCATGCCGCGTCTCCATTAAAGAGCCAAACCAATCCGGGTAACGTACAGACCGCTTCAGCAAAACAAGACGCAACCATGTCGAACAAATCAACCGCGCTGACCCGAATCAAGCTGAGCTTCGACGGGAAGCAAGCGGTGGTGGAACTCACCGACAACCCCGCCAGCCGCGACTTTGTTTCCATGCTGCCGCTAACACTGAACTTCCGGGACTACAACGGAGTCGAGAAAGTGGCCTATCCGCCGCGCAAGCTCTCGACCAAAGGCGCGCCCTTTGGATTGACACCGTCAGTGGGTGACTTTGCCTTGTATGCGCCGTGGGGAAACCTCGTGGCCTACTATCGCGGGTTCCGGCACTCCAACGATCTGGTCCATCTCGGTCGTTTCACTTCGGGCATAGAAGAACTGTCAAAGATGGACGGCGAATTCAGCGTCCGTATCGAAGCTGTGCAGTAATCGGCTTCTGAACGGCTTCTGAAATTTCGAAGCTGTTCCGCCGTTTTCTCGAACCGCAGGTGTGATCCTCGGTGCGGAGTTTGACTCCGCACACGTGCCGTCCGTGGCCCGGCGGAATTTCCGATCAATGGCCGCAACTTCCGAGCCGGGTCATAGTTCCTATAAGGCGCGGCCACTCAATCCTTGGCGAAAAGCCTAATAAAGCCGGAACCTGACTTACACAGCCCGACAAAATGCTCCCGCAACCATCCTTAGGTATCAGACATGATTGAAGATAAAGTTGTAATCATCACCGGCGCCTCATCTGGAATCGGCGAAGCGACGGCGAAGCTGCTTGCGCGCGGCGGCGCCAAACTGGTGCTAGGTGCACGCCGTATCGACAAGCTGGAGAAAATTGCCCGCGACATCCGCCACGACGGTGGCGTCGCCGTTTATCAGGAGTTGGACGTCACACAACAATCAGCCAACGACGATATCGTAAAGCTGGCGCAAGATACCTTCGGCAAGGTCGACGTTATGTTCCTGAATGCGGGCGTGATGCCGAATTCACCGCTATCCGCCCTGAAAACAGACGATTGGCACCAGATGATTGACGTCAACGTGAAAGGCGTCCTGAATGGAGTCGCGGCAGTGCTGCCCGTGTTCATGAAGCAGAAATCTGGACACATCATCTCGACGTCTTCAGTTGCGGGCCTTAAAGCGTATCCCGGCGGCGCGGTCTACGGCGGAACGAAGTGGTTTGTGCGCGACTTCATGGAAGTTCTTCGAATGGAGTCTGCCGCCGAAGGTACAAACATCCGGACTGCTACTATTTATCCCGCTGCCATCAACACTGAACTGTTGAAAACTATCAGTCAGAAGGAAACACTCGAGCAGATGCGAGGGGTGTACGACAAGTACGGAATCGCGCCAGAGCGCATCGCCAACGTGGTCGCTTTTGCGATAGACCAGCCCGAGGATACGACGGTCAACGAGATCACGGTCGGCCCAGCCAATCAACCTTGGTAAGGCGAGAGAGATCGGTGGTGCCCGACTGCCGCGTTGATTACTTTCGTGCGCGAAGTTAGTTGGTGCTGCCGAATGCGTCACCGTTTCGGCGTGTCAGCACGGCTTCGGGCGCGCGTTGTTAATTTATATTGCTGACCGCGACGTAGCTCGAAGCACGTCGAGAAAATGTGATACGAGCGGACTTGCTCGATTAGGGTCCCATATGGCCCCGATGTCGGGAAAGCACATATCGGGCTCAACTCGCACTTTCTCGAGCCCTTGCGACTGGTACAACTGCAATTCAGAGCCCAGCAGAACGGACAGGTAGTTGTTCTCGCCCATAAGAAGCTGTGCCCTGATGGATGAGCTTGCCTCGACGCAAGGCGTTGGAGGCGCCAAGCCTTGTGCAGCAAACGCGGCGTCGAAGATGCCCCGCATCACGGCGCCCGAAGGTGGAAGAAGCCACGAGTATTCGAGAAGCTCGTTCCATCGGGGCGCCCCATTCCGAAAGCATGGATGCCCTTGCCGCGCGACCATCTGCACGCTGTCGGGTATCAGCGCTTCGGTGGCAAATCCGGAACCGAGTGCGGTCGCCCCCAGTGCCGCAATAATCACATCGATGCTTTGATTCGCGAGCATCTCCAGCAGCGTGGTGAATGGCGCTTCGACAACGGAAACGAAGATGCCTGGACGAGTTCCCTGCAGGTTGGCGATTGCCTCAGGCAAAAGCACGCGGGGCAGACCCGTGCCCACGTGTAGCCGTCCATGCAACCCCGACTGTACCGCCTTCAATTCTGCGTCTGTCCGATAGACGTCTCCCAGCACTCGCTCCGCGTGCAAACGCAGCACCTCGCCGGCCCAGGTCAACTCAAGGCGGCGATTACGCAGAAAGACCGCATGCCCTACGACGCTTTCCAGATCGGATAACCAGTGGGACAACGCGGGTTGCGTCATATGCAAGCGGGTAGCTGCGGCTGTGATATTCCGCGTTTCATGAAGCGCCAGCAAAACTTCGAGGTGCCGCAGCTTCAGCTTGCGCGCCCATGGAACGCTGTTGAGGGTCTTCTCCATCGATCAATCATCCCAGGTCATGCGTCATTGTTTATGGACGTATCCAGTTTATTCATTTCCCGGCGGTCCGGCCAACCTGGATAATTTCCCGGCGGTTAGATAAATGTGACTGCACGTCGAGCCTGATCAATTCGCAAGAGGTCTCCGACGGATGCAGTCGTCGAGCGGGCACCGGCCGTCAAGGTGCTCCACGGCATCGATTGAAGTTCACGGCACCCGATCAGAAAGGTACATAACCATGGAAGTCTACGACTACATCATCGTCGGTGCGGGGTCGGCCGGATGCGTCGTCGCTCGAACGCTGACCGACAATCCCGCGAACAAAGTCTTGTTGCTGGAAGCGGGACCACCGTCGAACAAATTTTGGGTACACACGCCAGCAGGAATGGCGAAGCTCTATTTCGACAAAAAGCTCAATTGGAACTACTTCACGGAGTCCATGCCCGCATTGCGCAACCGGAAGATGTACTGGCCGCGTGGCAAAGGCCTGGGCGGCTCGAGTTCCATCAACGGCATGATTTATATCCGGGGCCATAGGAACGATTTCGATAACTGGAAGAATCTTGGCAATCCAGGGTGGGGTTACGACGACGTCTTGCCATATTTCAGGCAGATCGAGCATAACGAGCGTGGAGCCGATGAATACCGCGGCGCTGCCGGCCCGCTGTGGATCAGCGATCCGGCTTTGAAGGCTCCCAGCTCGTTTGATTTTATAGCGTCCGCGGAACGTGTTGGAATTCCACGCACAGAGGACCTGAACGGTGCGCTTCACGATGGCGTCGGTTTCATGCAGCACACCATTCGTGATGGACGGCGCCAGTCGGCATACGTCGCTTTCATCGAGCCCGTTCTTGATCGCCCAAACCTGACCGTTCGCACGGACTGCGTGGTCAATCGCGTTCTGATTGACGGCAACCGGCAGGCGACAGGCGTCGAAATTCTCCACGGCGGACAGCTTCAGTCGATCGCTGCCGCGAAGGAGGTCATCCTGTCAGCGGGCTCGTTAAATTCTCCTCAAGTGCTTATGCTTTCCGGCGTGGGGCCCGGGGCGGAACTCAAGCGACATGGTATCCAGCAGATTGCCGACGTTCCAGGCGTGGGTCGAAATCTGCAGGATCACTTTTATGTGCACACCACATATACGTCGACGGCATCGAGTTCGTATAACCGCAATATCCGTGGCCTCTGGAAGTACCTCGAAGGTGCTCGCTATCTGCTGACGCGCAACGGTTACCTTGCGTTAGGCTCGTCACAGGTCGCCGCATTCGTGAAGAGCGGCCCCGAGGTCGAGTACGCCGATCTTCAGATCAGCTTCCGGCCAATGACCTTCACTTACCACTCGAGCGGACACGTCGAAGTGGACCGGCAACCGGGTCTGGGCGTCTCGGCATTCATATTACGTCCTCGTACAACCGGCGCGGTGACGCTTCGGTCCGCCAACCCCGCCGACGCGCCCGTGTTCACGCCAAATTTTCTGACGAACGAGGACGACATCCGCGTCATGATGAGTGGTGTCCGGCAGATTCGTCAGATCATGGCTACGGAGCCCATTGCTTCACGAGTTGTGAGCGAACATTTACCTGGGGCGCAGGTTCGAAGCGATAAGCAATTGCTGGATTTCATGGCAGAAACCGGCAATACGGCTTCTCATCAAAGCGGCACCTGCAAGATGGGACGTGACATGCTCTCGGTTGTGGACGAGCGACTCCGTGTACGCGGCGTGGAACGGCTGCGCGTGGTGGACGCTTCGATCATGCCTCACGTCACATCGGGCAACACCAACGCACCAACACTCATGATCGGCGCCAAGGGCGCTGACATGATTGCGCAGGACGCTGTTGCGCGCCGCCCGATTGACTAGCGAAGCCAGCTCCGAGTCGAGCAAGTGGATTTCCCGACAACCGCGACATCCGCTGGCTAGAACAACGTCATAACACCCGCGATCGCACCGAATTGACTGTGACCGTAGTTAGGCGAGACGTTTCCGGCCGCGCCGCCTTGCGTTTGGTTCGGCCCATACGGATCGATGTAGCCATTGCCCAGTCCGAGATTGGAAGTCGAGCTATTGTGCAGATACGCAAGCTCTGCATAAAAGAACGTCCGTTTCGATAAGTTGTACGTTCCTCCGAGCGTGTACATTGTCGCGTTGCCGTTGCCACCGTTTGCATTCGCGTGGAATACGGCGCCTGTCACATAAGCAGCAGGGTTGATTCTGTAGCCAAGACCGATCCACTCATGATCCACTGCTGTCGGCACACCGCGCACGCCGGATGGCAAGGTTCCGCTCGCGACGCCGTAGCTCGATAACGATGCGTCCGGCGCGCTCAGATGCTGATAGCCGGCATAGGCTTTCAGCGGTCCCCACATGTAGGTGGCGCCGGCCAGCGCGGACCGCGAACTCACATACACATTGCTGAATTTCCCATTCGGGTCGCGCGTTTCATCGTAGATCGCGAGCAGTTCGATATTGCTGGCGTTGTACACCGCCTTGATGCCGTCGGCGCGTCCCTGTGCGCCCCCAAGCTGGTTCGGCCCTGAACCCGAAACTCCGGTGCTCGACGCCGCCGTATTCCAGCCGTTCGCATTGTTCGTAACATCGTACTGCCCCTTCAACGCGAAGCCGCCAATAGTGGGCGACGAGTACTCTATTCCATTTCCCGCCTGGGACCAGTTGCGGCCACGCACCAGCGTGGAGAGCGCGAACTGCTGGAAGACCTGCGGATCGAGATCGTAACTGTCCTGCATGATTTCGCCGGCGCCCAGATTGCCCATCTTGAACGTCCCGTACCGGTCGTTGGCCACGCCAACCCATGCATGGCGCCCGAACAGGCCACCGTTCTGAACGGCTCCGTTAAGCGTGTTGATCCCGCTTTCGAGCTTGAAAATCGCGCTATTGCCCCCTCCAAGATCCTCCGTGCCCTGGATGCCCCACCACGACTCTCCAAAACTCCCGCTCTCCGCCCCGATCAGGTGACCGTCGGCGCGGCCGCTCCAATAGGTCAATCCGTTATCGATACGGCCGTACAGCGTGACGCTGCTTTGTGCATGCCCGATCGCCGCGAATGCAAGCAGCAAAAGCCCAATAGTCCCCTTTGTTTTCATGCGACTTCCTCAGTTGACGTGTCTCCATCCCGATAGACAGGGCCTGCAATGAGCCCTCTCCTTGTCGATCCGCGCTGACGCAGCTCGTGGCGAACTATATTTATCGAGGAGTCGTTTTGTGATTTAGAGAAACCGCTAATCAGAATCCTGTTGAGTGTTCTTTTTTTCTCTTCGACCTTGCGCGTTATGACCACATAACGTGACCACAATCGCCGGACAAGCTCGATGCGTCGTTGGGGCAACTGCAACTGATCGAGTCGGCTGAGATTGGGCGAACGCACGCGCCAACAGCACCAGCGCGATCCGCTTTCGTCATCGGACGTTGTTGTTGCAAACAAGCAACTTCAACGGTCGAGATTTCCGCTCCGTGCTAACCCCACGATGACTGCATCAAGCCGTGAACAGCCGTGTTTCTTGACCAGGTGACTACGCGCGGTCAATACGGCGTCGACGATACGCCGGCGGTGCGATTGGGGCGTGGCGCCGCACCTCCGATACCCGCGTTCCATTCACCGGAACTGATACTGATCACCAAAATACATGCTAGTATGAATCACACCTGCTCGATAAATCGTGCTCGTCACCATTGTTCTCAGGCCGCGCATTTAGTCAGACAAAGAAAACACCATAAATCGACACGTAGTACTGGATCGTTGTTCAGGAGCAGATGTGCGTAGAGGGAACGAGCGTGAGAACTCCATGTTGATACTGCTGACGTCAGGGTCCACGCCACGATCGATATTCATTAGGAGATTGAAATAATGTCGTCTTCATCAGGAGCTCAATCACCTGTCAGCGCTGGGCATAGAAAGGCGCTTGACTGGCTGAATTCCAGCCCTAAGCGGCTGCTAATCGGTGGCGAATGGGTCGAAGCAGCATCGGGCCGGAGATTCACGACGAGTGACCCGGCAACGGAAGAAATACTCGCTGAAGTTGCCGAAGCGGATAGCGCCGACATCGACAGGGCAGTGATTGCCGCACGTAAGGCGTTCGAATCCAGTACCTGGAGCGGCATCTCTCCTCACACACGCGCTCGCTATTTGCTCAGGATTGCGGACACGATCGAGCAGCATGCGGAAGAACTGGCGGTGCTCGAAACCCTCGACATGGGCAGTCCTGTCGCGGCCTCTCTCGGTCGGGTGGGTGCAGCTGCTGATCTGTTCCGCTACTACGCCGGCTGGGTCACGAAAATCCACGGCACGACCAGTCCAACGGACGACTCCCGATTCATCTACATGCTGCGGGAGCCGATGGGCGTGTGCGCGCTGATTAATGCCTGGAATGTGCCGATCGTCATGGCGGCGTCCAAGCTTGGCCCGGCATTGGCGTGCGGCAACACCACTATCCTGAAGCCGGCCGAACAGGCGCCGCTTTCCACTGTGCGCCTTGCGGAACTGATCCATGAACTGGGTCTGCCACCGGGTGTGGTCAACGTCGTCCCCGGGTTTGGAGCGACCGCCGGCGCGGCGATGTCGGCTCATCCCGACATCGACAAGATCGCTTTCACCGGCTCCACCGGCGTCGGAAAACAGATCTTGCAGGCGTCGGCGGGAAATATGAAGAAAGTGACGCTCGAACTTGGCGGCAAGTCACCCAACATCATTTTCCCCGACGCCGACCTGGACAGGGCCGTCGAGGCTGCCGTCGTCGCGTTTTGTCGAAATTCTGGCCAAATTTGCTCGGCGGGCACGCGCCTGTTCGTACACGAAAGCCTGCACGATGAAATCGCGCACCGCGTTTCGGCTATCGCGTCGCAGTACCGGATCGGTTCGCCGTTACAGCACGATACCCAAATGGGTCCGCTCGTCTCCCAAAGGCAAATGGAGCGCGTGCTTTCCTACGTCGACTCGGGCAAGTCAGATGGAGCACGCTTGAACATCGGCGGCCAACGCGTCGGCAACGTCGGGTATTTCGTACAGCCCACGGTGTTTTCCAATGTCTCCAACGACATGCGAATCGCGCAAGAAGAGATCTTCGGCCCCGTGCTGTCGATCATTCCGTTCCGTGACGAAGAGGACGCCGTTCTCAAGGGCAACGATACGCTGTATGGGCTGGCGGCAGCGGTCTGGACGCGCGACATCGGCCGGGCGCACCGCATCGCACGGGCGCTCAAATCCGGCCGCGTCTGGATCAACACCTATGCGGAAACCGACGCGGTGATGTCGATCGGCGGATACAAGCAGTCAGGTTACGGGCGAGAAATGGGCGCCGAGTCGATCGAAGCGTACACCCAGACGAAATCGGTTCTCATGCGCCTTTGATTGACAGCTGTCACCAGCTTGCAATCGCGCAAGCCCGTCGCAGTTATTTTGCGCTGCGAAATGTTGTCGACGCGGGTCCGGCGCAATAGCGGCTCTGGCCCCGCGCGGCATCCCGGACCGAGCCGGCAGGCGCTTTGCGTCTGCTGGCCATCCGCTTTCGCGTAAGTCATCTGTTCGCAATATGCATTAGCAAAACCAACCCAAAAATTGGGGGAGACAAAAATGGCTAAGTCCAGTACTCGGCGCACCCTGGCCGCCGGTTCCATCGGAAACTTTGGCGAGATATACGATTTCGCCGTTTTCGGATTTTCCGTACCGGTGCTGGCCGGACACTTCTTTCCGGGAAGCAACAGGACCGCGGCAATACTCAGCACGTTCGCCGTCTATGCGGTCGCATTTCTTGCCCGACCGCTTGGCGGCCTGATGTTCGGTATGCTCGCGGACCGAATCGGGCGAGTCAAAATCATGGCGATGACGGTCTGGCTCATGGCGCTCGGCACCGCGCTCATCGGTTTGCTGCCGACGTACGCCGAGATCGGCCTTGCAGCGCCGATCTTGCTGGTGCTGTGTCGTGTCGCCCAAGGGCTTGCGCTGGGCGGCGAGACATCCGGTACAACGAGCTATATCATCGAGGCCGCGCCAAGCGATAAACGGGGTCAATGGCTAGGCTTCACGCTAGTCTTTTCTCACCTGCCGAATGCAGTTGTCGCAGGACTCCTGATCGCGCTGCAGGCTGTAGGTTCGGCCGCATACACGGAGTGGCTCTGGCGAGTGCCGTTTCTGCTAGGCGGCCTGATCGGCGTGGTCGGTTTCTGGCTCCGGCGCAGCATTGAAGAGCCTGAGGAATTCAGGCAAGCCGCGCGCAAGAACAAGCTGGATAGCCCTTTGCGCGCTGCGCTCAGTTCCGGAGGCCTGAAGGGCATGATGCACGTCATCATGATCCAGCCAGTGTATGCGGTCGGCGCTTACCTGCTGCTCGGCTTCATGTACACGTTCCTCGTCAGAGTGGCCAAGCTCCAGCCGATGTCGGCGCTCCTGTCGAATGCGGCCGCGGTGGTCGTGCTCTCTATGATGCTTCCATTGGGAGGCTTCCTGAGCGATCGATTTGGTCGCAAGCGAGTCATGACGTTCGGCGCGGCCTGGCTCGCGCTCGGCGCCTACCCGGCAATATATCTTGCGGCTTCCGGCACACTTTCGGGTGCCATGTTGGGGCAGATTCTGTTAGCGATCGGACTCGGAATTAACGGTGGTGCGAGCTTCGTGACCGCTCCGGAATTTTTCCCTACCTCGTTTCGGGCAACCGGACACGCGATCTCATACCAGATCAGCGTCGCTGTGTTCGGCGGCACGAGCCCCTTCATCGCCACGTTTCTGACGCAGGCAACCGGTACACCGTTCGCGCCGGCGCTCTATGTCACGATGATCGCAGTAGCATGCCTGATTGCGACGCAGTTCGTGCCTGAAACGCGGGGCGTCCGGCTTCGGACGTCGGTCGAAGAAGATCCGCACGACGCACGCCCGGCAGTGCTCCACGACGCGCCATGATCTAGCACCGGCCGCGCCGACGCTCCCGCCGGCCGATCCGCTTGCACTATGCTCGACAACGCCAGGAATCGCATGGACGTCGGCTTTAGCGCAGAGGCGATCGACGTTACGAAGCGGAGCTGGTGGAGCAGCTTCGCACGCAGTGGCGAAAATGGATGTAAGAACGAACCTGATTGCCAGATTGCGGGACGTGGCCATCCATGACGTTCCTCCCAGGATAGCGTGCTTGGCGGATAAGCTTTTCATTGGAGCGCTGCTGCCTAAATACCCGCCTCCCACACGGCACGTCTATCTCTGGGCGGCGATACGCACCACGAACCGTCATCGTGCCGAAAGAAAAATATCGCCAATTCGCGCCCCGCCACAGTCGTGACTACGCGAACACAGCGTGCCTCATAGGGACGGCCAAGGCCCGAGCGCGTCAAACGTATGCCGCGTCCGGCCGTTCCGCCAAACCATTTTTCGACCAGACAGCGCAATGATTGACCATTCTGCATCGTCGCGACTCCCGCTCTCACGAGCAGCGAGCCCAGATTGTCTCGCGATCAAACTTCGATCATTTCAAAGTCGGCTTTTGTCGCCGAGCACTCGGGGCAAATCCAATTGTCAGGGACGTCTTCCCAACGCGTTCCAGCGGGAATGTCCTCAGCCGGAAGTCCTTCGGCCTCGTCGTAAACGAATCCACACAAAACGCATTGCCAGACCTTGAATTCCGTCTGCGCCGGCTGCGCAGGAGAGTTATCGCCGGTTACCATGTTTTCCACTTTTGCACCTGCCTATCTGAACTGCGAACAAACCAACTTTCGGATACGGATCACGGCGGACGAGGCAACCGAGAGTTGCCCGTCCGGCACATGGTCCTTCTATTGCATGCGCCCCTTCACATCGCGCAGCAAGCCACCACTTTGAGCCATTTCCGCCAGCAGACGACTCGGCTCCCAGCGCTTGCCGTATCGCTCGTGCCACTCGCAGACCTGTCGATAAATCTCTTTCGCGCCAATCGAATCGGCCCAGTACATTACGCCTCCCCGATGACGGGGAAAACCAAAGCCATACAGCCACATGACGTCGATGTCGCTCGCCCGATATGCCTTGCCGTCTTCGAGAATCTTGCAAGCCTCGTTAATCGAAGCGAACAACATCCGTCTCAGGATTTCCTCGTCAGTGAAAGTGCGTTGCGCAATCCCAAGTTCTTCCGCAACGCCCGCAATGATCTGCCTGACCTCGTCGTCCGGATATGGCGTCCGGTCACCTTCGTTGTATCGATACCAGCCGGCACCCGATTTCTGGCCCTTTCGACCCATTTCGACCATGCGATCCGGTACATGAAGCTTGCGATAGGTCCGATCCGCCGCGGCGCGACGCTTGCGCGTGTCGTAACTGACGTCGAGACCGGACAGGTCGCTGACAGCAAACGGCCCCATCGGATAGCCGAATTCGACCATCACCTTGTCGATCTGCTCCGGCAGCGCGCCCTCCTCGAGCATCAACATCATTTCCGTGACGAGCAGCGCGCGGCTGCGGTTTGCGGCGAAGCCGTCGCACGTACCCGACACTACGCTTACCTTGCCGAGATCCCTGCCCATCTTCGCTGCCCGAACAATCGTCTCGATCGACGTCTGATCGCCTCTGACGACCTCGCACAGCTTCATGACGTTCGCCGGAGCGAAGAAGTGCGCGCCGGCCACATCGGCGGGCCGTCCGGTCATTGCGCCCATTGTGTTGATGTCGATCGCAGACGAATTGGTGAGCAGCAATGCGCCTTTTTTCATCACGGCGTCGAGCTTCGAAAACACCTCTTTCTTGAGATCGATTCGCTCGAACACCGCCTCGACGACCACATCGCAATGGCCGATTTCTTCATAGCGCCCGGCTGGCTCGATATAGCCCATCCGCGCATCCATTTCCTGTTGCGTGAGGCTGCCCCGTTTGACCTTCGTCGCGTACGTGTCGCGAATGCGCTTCAGACCTCGCTCCAATGCTTCGGGCGTGGCTTCCAGCAGTTTCACCGGAATGCCCGCATCCGCGAAACACATCGCGATGCCACTGCCCATCGTGCCGGCGCCTATCACGGCCGCCGAGCGCATGCTTTCGGGCTTCAAAGCGGCGGGAACGCCGGGGATCTTCGCAGCCTCCCGTTCCGCGAAAAACGCATAGCGCAGTGCCTTGGCCTGGTCTGAAGTCTCCAACTCGGCAAACAATCGCTGCTCCAATTGAATGCCTTCTTCGAACGGTTTATCGAGTGCGGCCTCGACGCAGGCAATCGCACAATGAGGCGCCTTCACAAACTTTGCTCTGCGGGCTGCCTTCTCCCGCGCGGCGTCCCATTGCGCACGCTCAAAGCTCGTTGCTCCGATGCGCTCTGTCCTGTCACGTAGGCGCGGTAATGGTCTGACGTCAGCAACGCGCTTTGCCAAAGAGAGCGCGGCCGGACGCAATTGATTCAAATGCACGACGTCCGTAACGATACCCAGGCGCAGCGCCTCGTCCGCCAAGACATGACGCCCCGTCACGATGATGTCCAACGCAGCCTCCGGGCCGATTAAGCGCGGAAGTCGCTGCGTGCCGCCGCCCGCCGGGATGACACCGATCGCGACCTCGGGCAGGCCCACCTTCGCATCCTCCGATGCAATCCGGTAATGGCATGCGAGCGCGTGTTCAAGCCCGGCCCCGAGTGCGTAGCCGTGTAGCGCAGCAATCACAGGCTTCCCGCTCGCGTCCAGCGCGGCGGTACTCACGCTGCTAGTCACGGTGCGCGCCTTGCCGAACTGCCGGATATCGGCGCCCGCGATGAAATTGCGACCCGCTCCAATAAGCACAATCGCCATCACGCCCGAATCGGCGTTCGCACGTGCAATCCCGTCGATGATGCTTTCGCGCATGCCTGGCGCCAGCGCATTGACAGGTGGATTGTCGACCGTGATGACGGCAACACCGTCTTCCACCGTGTACTCCACTTGCTGAACTTCGCTCATCTCTCTTCCCTATCGTACGAACAAACCGGTCACGCACCGCGGCTGCCGAGAATCGCGAACCGCTCCCGCGTCCGCCGGCGCGTGGATGCAAGAACGGGATGCGAAGCTCCGTATCCCGCTATCGCCGTGTCCGTTTTTCGCTTGCTCGCGCATCGCTGTGCGACGTCGAACCAATGGTATCATGTGTTTTACTGTACAGCATCGATTCCATTCACTGAAACCCTGAATTGCGGACACCACGGCACGTCTGCATCAGCAGCGCGGCGCCGCAGTCGTCGGAAATGCGCCGCGGTCACAGAGGCAAGAGCGCCAATCAACGGCTGATCGAATGTTTTCCAAGCAGCATTAAGGAGTGTCGAGATATGACTATCAGAGGCAAGGCTTACATCGTAGGCGCGTACGAACACCCTTTGCGCAAGGCGCCGAACCACTCGGTCGCTCAATTGCACGCCGAAGTTGCCAAAGGCGCGCTAGAAGACGCCGGGCTCTCGAAGGACGATATCGACGGATACTTTTGCGCCGGTGACGCGCCTGGGGCCAACGCATGGTCGATGTCGAACTACCTCAACCTGAACAAGCTGAAACACATCGATTCGACCGACATGGGCGGATGCTCTTATCTGATCCATGTCGCGCACGCAGCCCAAGCCATCGCAGCCGGCAAATGCAACGTCGCGCTGATTACACTCGCTGGACGTCCCAATTCGGAAGGCATTTCAGGCACTCAGGTGCGCGTGCGCGGAGTGAATCTGCCGGATGCGCCGTACGAAATTCCATACGGCCCGGTGACGGTGAATCTGTACGCGATGGCCGCGATGCGGCATATGCACGACTACGGCACCACCAGCGAGCAACTTGCATGGGTCAAGGTGGCTGCATCGCAACATGCGCAATACAACCCCAATGCGATGCTGCAGAAAGTGGTCAGCGTGGAAGATGTCCTCAATTCGCCGATGATCTCCGATCCGTTACGCAGGCTGGACTCGTGCGTGGTCAGCGATGGCGGCGGCGCCGTGATCGTCGCGCGGCCGGAAATCGCGAAGTCGCTCAATCGTCCGCGAGTCAAGGTGATTGGCAGCGGCGAGTCCACCAAGCATCAGATGGGCGGCAAGATCGACCTCACGTATACAGGCGTCGCATGGACCGGCCCGCGCGCGTTCGAAGAAGCCGGCGTACAACCGTCCGACATCCAATACGCGTCGATTTACGATAGCTTCACGATTACAGTCGTTATGCAACTGGAAGATCTGGGCTTCTGCAAGAAGGGCGACGGAGGCAAGTTCGCTGCCGACGGCAACCTGATATCGGGGGTGGGAAAACTTCCGTTCAACACCGACGGTGGCGGCCTTTGCAACAACCATCCTTCCAATCGCGGCGGGATCACGAAGATCATCGAGGCGGTCCGCCAACTGCGCGGCGAAGCGCACCCCAAGTTGCAGGTTCCCGA
Source organism: Paraburkholderia sp. DD10 (assembly GCF_049177125.1). NCBI lineage: Bacteria > Pseudomonadati > Pseudomonadota > Betaproteobacteria > Burkholderiales > Burkholderiaceae > Paraburkholderia > Paraburkholderia sp. DD10. The sequence goes on from NZ_CP185392.1 coordinate 1,988,537, forward strand.
TTGCACGCTCGCGCTTGCCAGTGGCATCGGCGGCGCAATCGGACACCGTCATGGCGCAGCAACGCTCATCATGGAAAGGGAATGAACAAATGACGACCGACTATATCGACCGAAAGATCAACGATCCCGCGCTGAACCCGGGTGATGAGCCGTATTTCGACGCCGCGTCGGAAGGCAGATTGGTGGTCAAGCACTGCAACGCATGCAAGCAATCGCACCACTATCCGAGAGCGCTATGCCCATTCTGCTGGAGCTCCGACGTGGAATGGACGACCACGAACGGAACCGGGACCATCTACACGTTCAGCGTTACTCGGCGTGGAACGCCCACGCCGTATTGCATTGCCTATGTGACACTCGACGACGGACCGACGATGCTGACCAACATCGTCGACACGGACCTCGATCGCGTCAGGATCGGCCAGCGCGTGAAAGTCGTATGCAAGAAGTCGGAAGGCGGCTTCTCGATTCCGATGTTCACGTTGAGCCACGATCAGCAGGCACGAGCTGGCCGCCGGAAACGTTAACTTCGGGTTCCTTATAATATTGCGAAGAGAGACCGCTTGCCGTGTTATGTAATCAGCCGCGTGCGGGACGCGTACCGTGAGTGACGGTGCGCACACCTGCTGCAGCGGAGCCTACTACCGGAGAATCAAATGGCAGGTACAGCTTTGTACAGCGCAGTCGACGACGTAATCACGCACTATGAAGTCGACGTCGACGCGGCCACGCTCACGAAGAAACACACGATCACCGTCCCCGCGAAGGTACAGTATGCGTGGCCTCATCCATCGGGCAGGCATCTATACGTTTCCACGAGTAACAGCGGCCCGAGAGTCGCGTCCGACTATAACCATGTGAGTTCGCTCGCGATTGCGCCAGACGGTTCCTTGTCGCTGCATGGTGAACCGAAGCCGCTCAAGCGTCGGGCTGTCCACATGTGCGTCGATCCTTCTGGTCGATTCATCCTGAATGGCCACAACTTTCCGACGAGCGGTATCACGGTGCATCGCATTTCGCCTGACGGTGCAATCGGTGATGAGATCGCGCAGACGGCAGACCTGGACTACGGAATTTATCCGCATCAGGTCATGGTGTTCCCCGCCGGATCGCCCGCATTGATCGTCGATCGCGGGAACAATGCCCAGGGCGAACGACCGGAGCAGCCAGGCGCGCTTCGAACCCTCGATTTCGTAGACGGGAGATTATCTGCGAGCGCTGTGGTCGCGCCCGACGGCGGATACGGGTTCGGCCCCCGGCATATCGATTTCCACCCATCGAAGCCCTGGCTCTATGCGTCAGATGAAAGAACCAATCGGCTGTATATGTTCCGCTTCAATGACGGCTCGATCGAGTCACGACCGGCCTACGCATGCGACTTGCTCGCGGCGCCGCAGCAGGTGAATCCGCGGCAACTGGGCGGGCCCGTTCACGTTCACCCGAGCGGGCAATGGGTCTATGTTGCCAACCGCGCCGATCACACGGTGGAGGTCGATGGCCGGAAGGTGTTCGGCGGCGGCGAAAACAATATCGCCGTCTTTCGTATCGATCCAGAGTCCGGGCAGCCGACACTCGTTCAGCACGCAGACACGCAGTCGTTTCACGTTCGCACGTTTGCTTGCGATCCGGGTGGACGCCTGCTGGTCACCGCAAGCATCAAGGCGCTTGCTGTCCGTAACGGGGCGACGACGGCGTTGGTGCCCGCGGCACTATCGGTATTCCGCATCCTGCCGACCGGGCATCTCGAGTTCATTCTGAAGTACGACGTGGAAACGACAGGTGCGCAGCTTCAGTACTGGATGGGCGTTGTGGGCCTGCAATGACGCGTAGCGGACCCGCTCGACACGGCAGTTCGCGCATGAACACAGGCGGGCAGGCGGGGCGCGCAACTGCTTCGCCCCGCCTGCGCTGAGATCGTCAAATGCGGTTCAGAACGCGTCCGCCGTCGACGAGCACGGAAATGCCCGTAATAAAGTTCGCCTCGTCCGACGCGAGAAACAGCGCAGTGTTTGCAACGTCCCAGCCTGTCCCCTGTCGGCCCAGCGGCACCTTCGCATTGCGCTCGGCCTCGACCTGCTCGCGCGGCTGATTCCATTCGCGCACTCTCGTATCGACCGCCATGGGCGTCGCGATCAGTCCCGGCAGAATGCAGTTCGCCCGAATGCCGAACGACGCATTCTGAAGCGCCAGTTGCTCCGTGAATGCGATTACGCCCGCCTTTGTCGCCTTATAAGCCGCATACGGATATTTTCCCACCGCCGCGGCGGACGAAACATTGACGATGACCCCCGAGCGCTGTTCACGCATGATCGACACGGCATGCTTGCAAGCGAATATCGTGCCGCGCAGGTTGATCCGGCAGACGTTGTCGAACCGTTCTTCCGTCAGATCCATCAGATCGGCATCGCCGCCGCCAAGGCTTACGCCGACGTTGTTATGCAGGATGTCGAGAGAGCCCCAGCGTTGCCTGGCATCGAGCATTGCCTGGCGGAGTTCGCTCTCGCGCGTCACGTCCGCTGCAAATGCGACCGCTTCGAAACCTTCGCCACGGATCAGCGCGGCCGTTTCCTCCGCAGACTCGATACTTCGGTCGACAGCGAGTACACGTGCGCCTTCACGGGCAAAGCGCATCGCCGTCGCGCGGCCGTTGCCGAACCCTTCGCCGGGGCTCTGTCCTGCGCCGATGACCACGGCCACCTTGCCGTCGAGCCGCTTCTCAGGTGTCCAGCCGGGGCCACGATCAGATGAATTCATCCTGTTCTCCTCTTGCTCCAACGATTAATTTCACCGGCTCGCCATGGCCGCGAAACGCAACGCACCGCCTCGCCTCGCTGCGCAAGCAACGACAACCGCGCATTTCGCAGACCGACTTCGCGCGAGACCGAAAGGTACTCCTATCCAGCGTAGGAAGTGATGCTATCATAGGTTCTGGTTACCAGCATGCGTTCCGATCAATGAAACCAAAATACGTTGCCCGGCCTGCCTTGCATGCGTGAAAATGTGGTCTCGGCAGAACGGCTTACGGCCCTGAGGAGGAGCAGTGACAAAGCTATCATCGTTGTTGATCGCAGGGGATTGCGGTCCGGTTCACGGCCCGGCGGACGGCTTTCCGATCGAGGGGTACACCGAACTCGTCCGGCCCGCACTGGAGAGCGCCGACTTCCGCTTCATTAACTGCATGCGCGCCTATTCGGCGCGCGGCGTGAAGACGGACCATGCGCCTCAGGTCTGTCAACCGGTCGAGATGGCGCAGATCTTCACCGGCGGGCTGTTCGACGCCGTGACGATGGCAAACAATCATAGTCTGGACGCCGGCGCCGAAGCGATGCTCGATACGAGAGCGCTGATGACCTCCCGCGGCGTACTGGTGACGGGTGCCGGCAGGAACCGCGCTGAAGCCCGCCAGCCCGCGATTGTCGAAAAAAACGGCATAAAGGTCGGTTATCTCGGGTACACGTCGGTTGCCGCCCGCGGCACCGATGCCGGCCCGGACAAGCCGGGTGTGATGAATATCGGCATCAAGACCTGTTACGAAACCCGTGGACCTCATGAATCGGTTCGAATTAGAACCGAACCTGATCCGCGCGACCTCGAGATGTTGCTGGAAGACCTGACGGCGTTGCGTCGCCACGTCGATATAGCCGTTCTAGCTTTTCATGCCGGCGTGATTCGCCTGCCCCGCATCATCCCCGACTATCACGTCGCGGTCGCGCATGCGGCGATCGACGCGGGCGCCGACCTTGTCGTCGGGCATTCTCCGCATATACCGAAGGCGATCGAGGTGTATAAGGGCAAGACTATTTTCTACAGCCTCGGCGTATTCGCAATGACCAAGCCGTTCGCCGCGCCGTCCTGGCGAGAAGAACCCGCGTGGGCGCATGGTGCCGTGCGAAATCACACGGATCTCGATCCGGATTACCCGCTGATGCCATATGGGAAAGCGTGCACGTTAAGCTTGCTGGCAAAGGCACAGGTGTCGAGAGAAGGCATCGTGCGTACATCGTTCCTGCCAATGGCGATCGACAGGCAGTATCGTCCCGAGGTGCTCCGTCCGGACGATCGCCGGTTCAACGAAGTGCTCTCGTACATGGAGTGGGTGTCGCAAGACATGCCGCACCGCTTTAGCGTCGAGGGTGACGAGGTGATCGTTTCCGCTTGACGAGGCCTGCCCCGCATTCCTTTTACATCAGCTTTGAGAGCATGAACATGGACTTAGGGATCAATGGAAAAACGGCCCTCGTGACTGCGTCGAGCGGCGGAATGGGCAAGAACATCGCGCACGCGCTGGCTGCGGAAGGCGTGAACGTCGTGCTGTTTGCGCGATCGGCCGACACGCTGCACACGGTAGCCGACGAGATCGAACAGAAATATGGTGTCCGAGCCGTGGGGGTGCCGGGCGACATGCGCGTCGAAAATGATGTACAGCGGCTCGCGACCGTTCTCGAGGGCGAATTCGGTGGCCCGGACATCGTCGTGCTCAACACGAGCCGCCCGCCGAACCCGATCCGCGCAACGGTGGACGAATCGGACGAGGCACGGTGGGACGAGGCTTATCGGAATCAGTTGTGGAGCGCCATTCACGTACTTGGCCGGATGGTTCCGCTCATGCAGGATCGCGGCTGGGGCCGCCTCATCGCGGTCACGTCGGCTTCCGTGAAGTCGCCAATGCCGCACCATAGCCTGTCGACCGTGTTCCGCGCGGGCGTGACCGCCTACATGAAGCATCTGGCGAATGAACTCGGCTCCAAAGGCATCACCGCCAACTGCGTGGCGCCGGCGCTCATTGAAACGCCGCACCGCACGGGGACGGCCGCCTACACCGCGGATCAGGCCACGGCTCGTAAGAAGCTCACGCCGTTGGGACGCATGGGCACGCAGGAAGAACTCGCCGGCGTGGTGACGTTTCTCGCTTCCATGCAAGCGGGATTCATCACGGGGTCGACCATCGCCGTTGAAGGAGGCATGGTCGGCTCGCTCTTCTAACCGTGGCCAGAGGAAGGCTCGGACACGGGCTTTCTTTATGTCAGGTTTTTCCGCCGAATTGCCGCGAAATGTCCTTGGCTGCATTCACGGCGAGCTTGATGAATTCCTTCTCGTGCATTTGCATTCTGACGGTTGGCGCACCGACTGACAGACAGTAGTGCACCTCGTCGTTGAAATCCCTGATCGGCGCGGAAATCGCCGAGATGCCGAGGAGCCGCTCGCCATGGGAGACCGCATAACCCTGCTCGCGAACCCGTTCCAGTTCCTCGAGCACGTCACTCTTGGTTCGCTTGCCGGCGCGCGCAACGTTGGTGACGATCGGCGCCAGTTCCGTTTTCGGCAAATATGCCATCAGCACCTTCGATGCCGAACCCTTCAGCAACGGAATATGTTCTCCCGCCTGAACGACAGCACGCAGCGGCGCCGACGCCGTTGAAACTGAATCGATGCAGACGCGATCCGTGCCGCTGATCGTATGGATAGAAACCGTTTCCTTCGTTTCCTCCGCCAGCGTCAGCAGGAACGGACGGGCAATCTCGCGAATGCCGAGCGTGCTGCGAACCAGACCCGCCAGGCTCGTGAATCGGAACGACAGGCAATATTGACTGTCCTCCAGACGGACCAGATACCCCGCGCGCTCCAGACTTTGCACGATCCGGAACGTGGTGGACTTCGGCAATTCGATCCGGTCTGCGATCTCCTGGAGCGACAGACTGCTTCGCTCGGCACTGAAACTTTCAAAAACGGCGAGGATACGTTGAACTGAGCGCATCATATCGGCAGTATTCCATCGTGGGATTTGTTTAGACTTGGTGTGCCAAGTGCCGGCCAACGCAAAAGACGGCGACCGGCGAAACGGGCGATGTAGCCCGCATATGTTAGCACGTGGTTCCACTGACCGGGATACGTTTCATTGAGCCATCGTCGTTTGGCGGTGGAATTGCCCCGACCCGGCTCTGGTAGCCGCGGCGCTCATGTGGCGATGACAGAACACAGGGCAACCGTCAGCGGCTAGAACCAGGCCGCAGCGCCGCGCTCGCATCAGCTCGTATCAATCGCCCGATTCCCTCGCGACCGGACCACCGGCCTCGTCACTTGCCCTGGAATGTCGGCTTTCGCTTCTCCTTGAAAGCCTGGATCGCTTCCTTGTAATCGGCAGTCGATTGCACGACCGCCATGTGCGATGCGACGGATTCGAGGCTCGTTCGCAAGTCGGTTTTCATCGACTGATACATGAGCTTCTTGATGTCACGCAACTGGATCGGCGGTCCGTCGGCGAGGCGCTTCGCGAATGCGAGCGTTTCGTCTATCAGGGACTCGTCGCTGAACACGCGATTGACGATCCCGATCCTCAGAGCCTCTTCGGCGGACACGAACTCACCCGTCCATAGAAGCTCGAGCGCCTTCGCGGGACCGACGAGCCGCGGCAAAAAATAGCAGCCGCCATTGCCGGGTAGCAACCCGACACGGATGTACGCCTCCGCGAATCGGGCGGAAACGCCGGCGAAACGCATGTCGCACATCAGCGACAGATCCATCCCCGCGCCGACCGCGGCGCCATTCACCGCCGCGATCAGAGGCTTTTCGAATTCCTCCACCGCGAGCGCAACCTTGTGCGTAACGTTCTGCAGGCGATGCCTGCGTTCGAGCGGCGTGGGGTCGAGCGCCGCATCTTCCGCCGAGCGCCGCCCGAGATCGCCGCCCGAGCAAAACGCATCGCCCGCTCCCGTGATGACGAAACAGCCAATCGCGGCGTCGTCATTGGCCGATCTCAGCGCGTTTCGAAGCAGTTCCAGCATGTCTTCGCTGAGCGCATTTTTCGTTTGCGGCCGATTCAACTGCGCGACCATTACGCGATCGACGATACTGATTTCAAGATCCGCCATTCTGAACTCCCTTCCCCTTTTTGAAATCCTTCCGTAGCCTTTTCCGGGAGTACCTGCCCGGTCCGGATTTAACGTTACTGCGCGGCACGTGCCCGATGGCGTGCGTGTTCTTCCCGTGCCTCGGCCAGCGCAGCCTTCAATGCGCGATTAATCCAGCGCTTGTTGTCCGCGAACACCGCGGCATCCTTTCCGCCGAGCTTTGTGGCAACCGCCATCGCCGCGCTCGTGAGGCCGTCGCGCGACGCCACGCTCTGCAGCAGACCGCGGCTCATCGCCTCACTTGCGGGCATTCTCCGCCCGCTCTGTATCAGATCCAGGGCCAGCGCACGTCCACCAATCGTCGCGAGAATGTTTGCGCCGGAATAGGTCGCGATGCCGAGATCTATTTCAGGCAATGCGAGTTCCGCCGTGTCCACCGCGACACACGCGTCGGCGAGAAGTGCGAGCATCGCACCGCCGCCGATTGCTGCACCGTTGAGCACGACCACCACGGGTTTGGGCGCATCGATCACCGCATCCTGCAGTGCCGCCAAGGCGCGCGAGCGCCGCTCGCGTTGGCGCGCGACGTCGCCGTCTTCTGCTTTCTCGCGGACGTCCACACCTGCTGTAAAGAGCCGCTCGCCGGCTCCCGTCAGCAATACCGCCCGGATCGTCGGGTCCCCGCCACTCGCGACGATTGCCTCGCCTATCTGCTCGACCATTGCGACCGTCATTGCATTCGCTTTCTCCGGACGATTGACCCTAATCCAGAGCACGTCGTCGTGTCTGTCGACAATTACATGGCTCACGGCTGTTTCCATTTCGAACCCTGTTGATCTCTGATTGACTTGCACATCGCAGCGCCAGGCCTTCCCGCTTACGGATTCGACGGTGTGCTCGACACGAACATGTCCGCGTAGAACTCGCTTTCCGGAAGCTTGCACTCCGCGGTGAAATCCTGCTGTGCGGACTGAACGACGATGGGTGCACCACACGCGTAGACCTGATGGCCGGACAGATCCGGAAAATCCTCCATCACCGCGCGATGCACGAACCCCGTCCGCCCGGTCCATCGATCTTCCGGCCGAGGATCGGAGACAACGGGGACGTAGGTGATGCCGTGTTCCTTCACCCACTGTTGCGCAAGCGTATCGAGGTAGAGGTCGGAGGGTCGCCGGCCGCCCCAGTAGAGCCTCATCGAACGACGACTTTGCTTGCGTACTTCGTGTTCGATCATCGACTTGATCGGCGCGAACCCGGTCCCGCTTGCGACAAAGACAATCGGCTTTTCGCTTTCACCTCGAATAAAGAATGTTCCCATCGGGCCCTCGATACGAAGCAGATCGCTGACCCTCATCTTGTTGAACACGTGGGTGCTGAACGGGCCACCGTAGTTGCGCAGGTGAAGCTCGATGAATTCGCCGTCGTTCGGCGAGCTGGCCACCGAAAGGCTGCGGCGAATTCCGCCGTTCATCAGGATGTCGATGTATTGACCCGGCAGATACTTGATCGGATCCTTCGCCGGCATCTTGAGCCTGATGCGCATCACGTCGTCCGCAAGCCGGTCCAGTTCGTGAACGCGGGCGGCAACGCGCCGGAGCGGCAAGCCCTCGACGGCATTGACAACCTGGCAAACGACCGTCACCGCGGAAAGCGGCTTTGCCTGACAGAGTAACGCGAAGCCCTCGCTCTGCTCCTTTTCCGAAATGCCGCGACACGCCGTTTCCCCGTGATCGACCAGACCTTGCGTGACCTTCGCCTTGCACGAGCCGCAGACCCCATTCCTGCAGTTATATGCCAACGGGTAACCGCTCGCGAGCGCCGCGGAAAGTATTGCCTGCGCCCGCCGCACGGCGAGAGTGCGGCCGAGCGGTTCGAACGTCACCGGGTAGCTGTCGTCCATCGCGAGTTCATCGTTCATAAGAAGGTCACCTGAATTTGCCACATCTCTCACCGCTCATGCTCCATCATTCCGAACGCGCGCCGGCGGTCCCGCGAGCAACGATGAGTGCATCGGCTGCGACGACACCCTCGGGCAGTGCAAAGAGCGGATTGATATCGATCTCCTGAACGCTTTCCCGGTTCTCCCATGCGAAGCGGGACAGCGCGGCCAGTGCGGAAGCAATCGCGTCGACGTCGAGCGCGGCGCCACCCCTTGCGCCGTCCATGATGCGGCGGCACTGAAGCTCATCGACCATTTCGCGCGCGGTTTTTTCGTCGAAAGGAGCGAGCCGGCAGGCCGAGTCGCCGAGCAGCTCCGCATAAATTCCGCCCGCACCCACCACCACGACAGGACCGAACACGACATCGTTCACGATGCCGGCAATGAGCTCGAACCCACCGCGCACCATCTCCGATACGAGTACGCCGTCGATACGCGCGGTCGGGACATGTTTTCTCGCATTCGCGAGAACTTCGTCGATCGCTTGCTTCAGGTCGGCCCTTGTTTGAATGCCAACCTTGACACCGCCCACCTCGGTCTTATGTGGAATGTCCGCCGACACGACTTTTACGACCAACGGCGCCTTGAGGTCGTCGAACACCGCGCCGTCGGCGGTGGTTACAATGACGTCCCTCGTTACGGGGATGCCTGCCGCAGCCAACATCTTCTTTGAATCATTCTCGGAGAGTGGCCCGCCAGTCGCCGTAATGCGTCCGTCCGCCGGGCTCGTGGCAACGGAATTCGCCCCCTGCTCGCGAGACACGCGACGCTTCGCCTGTTCATACCGTGCAAGCATCGCGATCGATCTCGCGGCGCGCGACGGCGACGGAAGAACCGCAATGTTTGCCTCGTCGAATCGCGCGAGCGCGTCGCCAACTTCGCTTGCGGGTGCGGACGAGAACACGACGATCGGCTTGGTTGCCGCCGCTGCCAAGCGGGCGAGCACTTCCGCCGCGGCGAGACTTCCCACCTTGCCGGTAGTGGCGAGATTGACACAGACTGCATGGACATTCGGCGCGTCCAGCACGGCCTGCACCGCCGTCGCGAGCTTCTCGCCGTTATTCGGAGAAAAATAGCCGGCCGTAAGATCGATCGGGTTATGCACCGCGCCGATGTTCGGCACGACTGCCTGCAACTTGTGCTGCGTCTGTACGTCGAGTTCGCACAACGACAGCCCTTCCGGCTCTCCCGCATCCGCGAAAACAATCGCAGAGCCGCCTGAAACGCCCATCACGGCAACACCATTTCCCTGCGGATATTTAGCGCCGGCGAGTACTTTGAGATAATCGGCCGCCTCGTGAATTTCATTGATCTCAATGATGCCGGTTTGCTTGAACAGCGCTCGGTAAAAGTCGTAAGTACCCGTCATGCTGGCTGTGTGCGACGCGGCCGCGCGCGCACCTTGCTCGGTAACGCCCCCCTTCCAGAGCAGCACGGGCTTTCCCACCGCCATCGCCCGGCGCCCCACGTCGAGCAAAGCGCGGCCGTCGCGGGTTCCTTCGATGTAGGCGAGGATGATTTGCGTCTCGGGATCGTCGAGCAACGCATCGATCAGTTGAACGGTGTCGATGTCCGTCTCGTTGCCGGTCGCGATCACGTGACGAAACCCAACTCCCGCCGCGGAACATGCCAGTGCCAGGCTGTACCCGAAACCGCCGCTTTGGGTAACCAGCGACACGCCGCCGCGTTTCAGCTTCGGCTCCCGCGTGATGCTGCCGAAGGCCGCGTAAACGTTCGAATGGATGTTTGCAAAGCCGAGGCAGTTCGGCCCGATAATGCGCATACCGCCACGGCGGGCGAGCGCAAGCATGCGCTGCTCGCGTTCGATGCCTTCCGGACCGCTTTCGCGGAATCCGCCGCTCAGCACAACGGCGAAGGGAACGTGCTTCTCCACGCTGGCTTCGAGAACCGGCAACACGCCGGCTGCGGGCACGCCAACGACAACCAGATCAATCGGCTCGTCAATCTCGGACACCGAGCCAAAGCATCGCAGTCCTTCGAACTGCTCATATTTCGGGTTAACGGGAAAGATCTTTCCGGCGTAGCCATTCTTCAGGAGCGCACGGACAGCCTGCGAACCGGGCCGCCCTGCATCGTCGGAAACGCCCACCACGGCAATCGACCGCGGCTCGAACAGATATTTGAAATCTTTATCGCTCATGTCGTTACTGTTACCACATCATGAATTAGAAATCGGAGGGATCGGGACACGGAGTCAGACGCGCGCTGCTACGTCGATGTCGCATCCCCATCGCGAAGACGCGCTGGAACGATCTGCAAGACCACGTCGATAAAACCAACTGTAGACCGCTCGACGACGGACAGCGCGCGCCTGGCAAGATAGAAAGCCGTCAAGCTCCGGAAGCGGGGAACGCCGGCACATCAACCTGTACTGTATGAACGACGCCGTTTCTTTTGCGCGCAACCAGTTCGTCGAGCGTGCCGCTATAAGATGTGCAAAAGAGCTGGCGTCCATCTTCGCCTCCCAGCGTGCAGGAGATCGCATGCCCCTTCAATTCGATGACATCGGTGATCGCCCCTTCAGCACGCACGCGAAGGAACTCGCCGGTATTGAAGGAAGCGGTCCAGATGCCGCCATCCGCGTCTGCGCAAATGCCGTCCGGCTGACGTTCGCCGAGTTCCGCAAACACGCGTCGATTTCCGAGCACCCCGTGTTCGTCTATGTCAAACGCGGTCAGTCGTCCGATCCACGTCTCTGCCACGATAAGCGTCCTGCCGCCGTCGACGATGACCGCCCCATTCGGGAAATCCAGTCCCACCGCCGCGACGCTGATCGAGCCATCAGGGTCGACCCGGTGCAGTGCGGTAACTGCTCGCGGCTCGCCAGCGTCGTAGTCGTAACCGAAGTTGCCAACGTAGATCCGGCCCAGAGCATCGACGGCGAAATCATTGAGGTCGCCCGACGCGAATCCTGACAGGTCCGCGTACTCCACAATCGTATCGCCGACGATCTTCATCAGCCTGCGGTCTTTCGATGACACAACGACCGGTGTTCCGTCCGGCAGAAAATCAAGGCCGGAAGGCCGATGCGGCACAGTGCAGACTTTCTCGCGTACGCCGTTCAAACCGAGCGCGTATACAGTGTGATCGAATACGTCCGAAACCCAGAGCCGGTTATCTCGCCAACGCGGCGCTTCGAGGAAAATGAAATCTTCTGCGAAAAGCAACGGCTGGTATGTTCTCATGTCCCCTCCCGCTGTTTTCTCCACAGCGCTCAAGATGCGCCGGCCACCCGGACCAGCGGCCGGTTCTTGCGTTACCAACCTCCGTCGATCTGGATGTTTTGTCCTGAGACTGCGTCGGACTGCGACGACGAGAGAAAGACCGCGAGGTTCGCGACGTCGACCGCCTGAATCCGCCGCTTCAGGCTCTGGTTCTCAAGAATCCAGTTATGGTATTGCTCGCGGGTGTCCGCACGATCACGGAATTCGGCTTCCGAAACAACGGCTCCCGGTGAAATGCCGTTCACGTTGATGCCATGAGCGCCGAGTTCACGCGCGAGCCCCTTGATCAGCCCGTAGAGAGCACCCTTCGAAGCGATGTACGGTACATAACCATCCCAGCGGCCCGTCAGCGTGAGCGACGTGACGTTGACGATCTTCCCGTATTTTTTCGCCTTCATCGCGGGGCTGCACGCTCGTGCCAGCACGAACGCGGCCGAGGAATTGATCCGGACCTGATCTTCGTATTCCTCGATCGAAAAACTCTCGAACGGTTTCATGATGACGAGCGCCGCGTTGTTGATCAGCACGTCGATTCCGCCCACCTCGTCGGCCAGTTTCGACACGGCAGTCTCGGTAGCGGACAGCTGGTTCAGATCACAGCCGAAATATCGCACGTCCTTGCCTAACGTTTCCTGCGCACTCGCGGTGTCCGGCCGGTCGAGCGCGATGATCGTTGCGCCTTCTTCTGCGAAACGCGATACCAGCGCACGTCCGATCGTGCCCAATGCACCGGTGATGAGTACCTTCTTGCCTGCCAGTTGAGTCATTGTCCTTTGCTCTCCAATTTCCTTCGTTGCGCCCCGGTACCGTCAGTACAGCAGGACTCCTGCACGGATCACCATTCGGCCGGACAAACCGAAAGATTTTCTTTCGTGATTGCCGGCGTGTCATAGGTGATGAATTGCGCCTTCGCCGTGTTCTTACCGGTGGCGGCGTCATAAAGCGCCTTGGCCGTCAGCCTGCCAAGTGTCTCCGGTTTGGTACAGACGGAGCCGTAGATCCGGCCGCTTTTGATTGCGTCGTTGCCCAGACGGGAGCCACCGGCCGTGGCAATGATCTTCGTTTTGGCATTGCTCGACCGGACGGCGCGCGCGCAGCCAATCGCCATGTCGTCGGCTTGACTAAAGAACAGGTCCAGGTCCTGATGAGCGACCAGAACATTCTGGCAAACGGACTCGCCTTTCTCGGGCGTCCAGTCCGTTGGCTGCGATGCAACGATCGTATACTTGATCCCTGCCTTATCGAGCGCTTCCTTAAAGCCGGCGCTACGCTGCCGAACCGCCGCAAATCCCGGCGCCCCTTCGATGACCGCAATCGTTACAACGCGATCCTTCGGCAGCACTTTCGCGGCAAGTTCGCCCGCCCGGGCGCCCGCGGCAACGTCATCGGTGGTGACAAGCGCGGTGAGTTTTGTGTAGACGTCTTTGAGCGGCGTCTTATTCGGGTCGCCAATCTGCGCCGCAGCCGACACGATCGGGACGTTGTTTTGCGCGGCTTTGTCCACCGAAGCTCGTGCGGCAACCGAGTCAACCGGAATCATCGCGATGCCGTCGACCTTCTGGGTGATCAGATCGTCGACAGCGTTCGCCTGCTTCGCGACGCTAGCCTGCGCGTCCAGCACGAGCGCCTTGCAGCCGAGTTCCTTGCACGCCTCCTGAAACCCCTTCCCTAGCGAAACGTCATACGGGAACTGCATGCTGTCGGCTATATAAGCCAGCGTGATCTGCTTTGCCTGCACCACGCCAGCCGTCAGCGAAACGATGGCAGTCAGTCCTGCCAACTTGATTGTCCTCGACATCCTGTTCATGTTTGTCTCCTGAATTGTCATTTGTTTTTGCCGATGTAGCCGAATGCCGAAGCATCCGCTGCCCAGTACCACGGGAACCTCGCTACGCCCGCGCCTGTCACCCCGTATCGGCATTCTGCGATTACCGACTCAGAGACTGTCACCACTCTAGACTTGCCGATATCAACCGTCAACATGAATGAAATACGTTTCAGTCACCGAAACTTCTGCGGCAGCCAAGCGGAAGCGACATGTATCTGATTCGCTCCCTACCCTCGCTGCAGCGGCTTTACCCGTGACTCACCAGATCGTCTCCACATAGACGAGTTTGCGCAGTCGCGCGTCCGGCGTAACAAGCTCGCAACCAAGCATGATCGCTGTGGCGGCAATCAGTCGTTCGTTTGAAGCAAGCTCGGACGGAAACACCGCAGCCCGGAGCGTGACCGCCATATCGACTGGCATCACATGCAGACCTTCGATCGACGTCAACGCCATCAGCCATCTGCGCTTATCTATCGACAACTGAAGCCTGCCGTCGTCGATGTAGCGGCCCAACTCCAGAACGCTGATTACCGAAATAGCGGTTTCCCCCGCCTCCCGTTCGCGCTCGATCTTCTCGCGTGCGGCAGTGCTCAGTGTTCCATGGCCGGTGATCCACGCGACCAGTGCCTGTGTATCGAGCATGATCACGGTTGATCTCCCGGGTTGCTGGACGCGAGGCCTGTCAATCGGTGACGCAACGCACGACCGCGGCTCGCAGCACGTCGAAAGGATTCTCTTGCTGCACCGGATAACGCCGAACCTCGATAGTCGGCCGTCCGTGATCGGTTACGATTACACTCTCGCCCAGCATTTCTACCTGCCTGAACAATTCGCAGGCCTTTGCTTTGAAGTTCGCTTTCGACACCCGTTTTTCCATCGCCGATCTCCCGTCGCTCCCGCCACCATCAGGCGCTGCATATCGCTGCAAAGCAGCGCATAACCGCGCTTCCCAATCAATGTGATTTTCCGCCCCGGCGCGACCCGCCGACCGTGTAGATGGCGGCCGCAATAATGATGACGGTGCCTTCGATCAAACCTTGATAATTCGCACCGAGGTTCAGAATATTGAAGCCGTTTGCCAGCGTGACGAGCAGCAGCGTCCCGGCGAGGGTCTTGATCACGCTGCCTGAACCACCGTAGAGCGAGGTGCCGCCAAGGATCGCCGAAGCAATGACCGCAAGTTCCTGGCCCTGCATCGCCGTCGGGTTGATCGCGCCGAGCCGGCTGCCGAACAACACACCGCCCACGCCCGCTACCCCGCTGCAGAGAATGAACGCCGCCATCTTGTAGCGCTTCACATTAATCCCGGACAAGCGCGCTGCCTCAGGGTTGCCGCCGACGGCATAGATCCTTCTGCCCGTCGTCGTGAACGTCAGAACAAACCAGACAACTGCCGTAAAGGCCGCCATGTAAACGACGGGCTTTTGAACGGTCAGCTCCGAACCACCAAGCGCGGGCATCGCGATCAGGCACAGGCCGCCTACGATCGTGAATACCGAGGATGTCATGCCACGCCCTGCACGCCGCGCCCGCGAAGCAACCAGCAGCCCTCTCGCGACCAACGCAACCCCGAGAACGAGCAGCGTCAACGCAATGTGCACCCGTCCGGCCTCGAACGTTTGCATGGCGGATAGCGCGTCGGAATCCGACACGGTCAACGAGCGGCCATCGGTCACGATCTGCACGACGCCGCGTATCGCAGTCAGCGTGCCGAGCGTCACGATGAACGCATTGATACCGAGATACTGGACGATCGCGCCATTCAACACGCCGACCAGCATGGCGACGAAAACGCCAAGGAACGCCGCGGGCCAGAAGCCGACGGCATCGGCAGCAGTGACCATCACGGCAGCCGACAGCGCCGCTACCGATGCAACCGATAGATCGAAGTTTCCCGTAATGAGAATGACTGTCATGGCCACCGCGATCATCGCGACTAGCGATGACTGGTAAAGCACATTCGTAATGTTGTTGACGGAAAGATAGTTCGCCTGTCCCGTATAGGCGGTGATTGCCGAAAGAATAAGCACCAGAAAAATCAGTGCGTAATAAACGCCCATCTCCCGAACACCCAGCAGGCGGCGCAACGGCACGGACGGCGGCTGCGCGCCCGCTCCGCCGGTGCGGTTGACGGCCGGCTGGCCGCCGGCGTCATCGAACGATTGGATCGGCTGGTCTTTAGAAGTCGAAAGATTCATGGTCACACACTCTTCATGGGTTGCGCAGCGTCGGTGCAGGCCGTGCTCTGGCCACCGGCAAGCAGTATCAGTTCTTGCTCGGATGTTCCGTGCGCTTCGCGTTGGGCAATGCAGCGCCCGTCGCGCATCACTAGAATCCGTTGGCTCACGGCCAGCAATTCTTCGAATTCCGAAGAAACGATGACGACGGATTTGCCTGCCGCCGCGAGTTCACGAACGAGCAGCAGAATGTCGGTCTTCGCGCCGATATCGATACCGGAGGTAGGTTCGTCGAGTAAAAATACCTTCACATCGCTGAACAGCCATTTGGCGATCGTCACCTTCTGCGCGTTGCCGCCGCTCAACTCCGTGACGAGTGAATCGGGCGATGGCGCCTTGATCTTCAATCGCCGGATCGCATCTTCACCACGTGTCCTCTCGGTTTCCCGGCGTGGAAAAATGCCGCGCGAAGACACGCCTTCGAGCGCCGGCAGCGTGGTATTCCGCCAAATCTCGAACCCCGGCACGAGGCCCTGTCTCATCCGGTCCTCCGGCACGAGCCCGATTCCCGCTCTCACGGCCGCCATCGTGGAACGACGCACCGCTTTGCCGCACACCAACACGTCGCCGGTGGCGTCGGGATCGGCGCCGAAGATCGCATGCAGCAATTCGCTGCGACCCGAGCCTAGCAGGCCTGCAATACCGATCACTTCCCCCGCCATGAGCTTCAGCGAAACAGGGCTGAGCCTGTCCGGCGACGCCAGGTTGCGCAACTCCAATTGCACCGGGGCACTGGCGCTGACCTGTTTGACGGGCGAGCGTTCCAGCGCGACGAGTTGCCGCCCGACGATCGCTTCCGCGAGGCGCGTCTCGTCGAGATCGCACGTATTGGCGCGAACGACTACCTCGCCGTCACGCAGGATGGTCACGCAATCGGTCAACGCCATCACTTCGTCGAGGAAGTGCGAAACAAACAGGATCGCCTTATTCTCGACGCGGGACAGATGACGCACGATTCGATAGACGACTTCACGTTCCTCGGTCGCAAGCGAAGCCGTGGGCTCGTCCATGACGATGAGTTCCGCACCGGTGCCAAGGGCCTGGAAGACGGCAACCATCTGGCGCTGCCCGATCGACAGATCGCTGACGAGCCGATCGGGATCCAGCCAATAGCCCGTACGCGCGCAGATGTCGCTGTACCGCACGTGCAGCGACGCGTCGCGCCGCCAGCGGCCACTCGCGCCGAGGAACACGTTTTCGATGACCGACAGCGCCGGAACGAGAGGAATATGTTGATGAATGGTCGCGACACCCATCTCGTTCGCTTCCCTCGGGGTCGACCACTGGACCGGCGCACCGCGCCATATGATCTGGCCGCCCGACGCCGGAAACGTGCCCGAGAGGATCTTGATCAACGTCGACTTTCCCGCGCCATTCGCCCCGAGCAATCCATAGACTTTTCCGCGGGCGATTTCAAGGTCGACACCACGTAGTGCGACCAGCCCATTCGGGAACGTCTTTGTGATTCGCTCCAGACGCATGAGCGGAACCTCTTCCGCCAATTGCATCTCGTCTCCTTACTATTTTTTGACTGGTGGCGGAAATATTCGCCTGCCGCCGGTGCGCAATGCCGCGCGTTGACTTGAACTGTAGTCGGCATCAAGTCCGTCGTCAACATAAATGAAATGCGTTCCGATCAACGAAACTAAGTGGCAATACGCTGACGATTTGCCACGCTCGATTCAGGTCCCGACACAGTCTCGTGTTTAGTTCCAATGACTGAAACTTATGCCATTGGATAAAACATATGCTACGATTCCGCCACCGGTCGCCGATAGCGTCAGCGGCCACATGATCCGTCGGGGATCGAGTCAACAGGCAACGCAAGACCTAAGGAGAAAGACTGATGATTTACACTCGAAGCGGCGCAGACGCGCTCGCGCAGCGCCAGACCATCGTTTCCCCAGGAACCGGGAACCAGCATTGGGGAACGGTGTATTTCGGGCCCCGCTCGTCGTCCAGCTCGGCTCCGGGGCCGCAAGCCACGATGTCCGAGTTGAGGGCACACGAGACCATCGTTCCGCACTTCCACGGTGTCAGCATGTTCCAATGCTTCATCTCCGGATCCGGCACCCTCGGTGCGCGCAAGCAGGTGATCGAGCCGCTCACGGTCCAGTTCAAGGATCACCACACCGCGTACGGGCCGATCATCTCCGGCGCGCAAGGCCTCTCCTTTGTGGCTATGCGCATGTACACCGGCAACTCGGAGCCGGTCTATCTCGACAAGCCTGGTTACCGTGACAGACTGGAACCCAGCAAGCGCCGCCATCTGACATCGGAGCCCGTGCGCTTTTCCACTGCGCCGGTCATGCAGTCGCGCACCGAAACGGTTTGGGAGACTCTTTTCCAGGACGTGGAGGACGGCATGCATGCGCAGGTCGTGCGGATCGGCGCGGGAATGTCCGTCCAGGGTCCTGATCCACGTGCCGCCGCCGGGTACTATGTGTTCGTAGGCAATGGCAGCCTGCTTCACAATGATGAGGAGCTCCCGCTCTGGTCCATGGTCGTCGTCGAACCTAACGAAGAAAAATTCGAACTCCGCGCCGGCGAATTCGGCCTCGAGGCGCTCGTGCTCCAATACCCACGCGAGCAACGGTAAGCACTACGTACGCACCGTTCCCGGCAGTCGCCGGGTTCGGGCGCACGCCCTTCATGTCATCCCGGAGACGATGCGAAATGAAGATTGGCTATATTGGGCTGGGCGCACTTGGCAGTCAGCTCGCACGCAGATTTCTGCCGGACCATAGTCTGTGCGTTTGGGACATCAATCCGGGCGCGGCGAACGCGTTTGCCGCGCTCGGCGCCGACGTCGCGCCGACCGCAGCCGAATTGGCTCGGTGGTGCGACGTCATTTTTCTCTGCCTGCCGCGCAGTTCGGACGTAAGAAACGTTGTTTTTGGAGAGAACGGGCTCGCAGCAGGACTGAGCGCCGGCAAGCTCGTCGTCGATCAGACCAGTGGCATTCCGGAAGAAACGCGGCGCATCGCGGACGAGTTGCTGCAGTCAGGTGTCGAAATGATGGATGCAGCGGTCTCCGCGAGTCCACACATCGTCATGAGCGGGGGCGCGACGTTAATGGTCTCTGCTTCCGACCCCGTGTTCGAGGGCGCGCTGCCTGCTCTGCGCGCAATTACTGCGACCATCTATCGATGTGGTTCGCGTGTCGGCGACGGCCAGGCAATGAAGACGGTCAACAATGCGATGAACGCGGGTTGCCGTCTGGGAACGCTCGAAGTGGTGGCGGCCGGCAGGAAGGCCGGGCTGTCGCTCGCGTCGATGTCGGATTTTCTGAGCCGCAGCGAGGCGCGCAATCAAACGACCGAAAAAATGCTGCCGGCACTCGTGGAAGGTAAGCAGTCCACCAACTTCGCCCTTTCGCTGTTGCTAAAAGATGTGACGCAGGCTGTGTCGCTCGGGGTGTCCAATCGTGTGCCGATGCCACTGACCACCATTGTTCGGAGCCTGCTACAGATTGGCGTCAATACGCTCGGCGACAACGCGCAGTTGGAAGATATGGTCGGCCTCATCGAGTCGATGGCGGGCACGCGCATGGCTGACAACAGCGACGCGCCGTCGCCCACGGAGGCGAACGCCAAATCGATCGAACACGTTGGCCAGCACGACATTGCCGATCTCATCACTAGCGCGATCGCCTCGCTCTGCCGACTCGTCACCTACGAATGCATCGCAGCGGGTCTGAGGTATGGACTGCGGCTCGAAGACATGGCTGAGGTCATCAGCCGAGGCTCCGGCTGGAGCGACGCGTCGAAGTCCGTCTTCGCGGAGTTGCTCGGCGGCACGGGTGGTGCCCACACGGACTTGATGTCGATCACCGACAGTGTCGAAGCCGCATGTGCGCTCGGCGATCGCCGGGGAGCCCCGATGCTTATCGCCAATACCGTCCGCTGCCTCCTTGAGCAGGCAGTCAATCAGCTTGGCGCCGCCCGGCTCGAAGATCTTGCTGGACTTTATGACGCGATGACGGGCGCCCGCCTGAAGCGCTCCGCTTAAACACCCCCGGTTAAATCGGAACCGGCGCTGCCCGGCAAGTTGCTGTTCTCTTCATCATCGAATCGGGATCCATCCCGCAGATCTAGCGGGCAGCCGTCGGGCGGCCAACTCCACGCAGATTCCCAGCGTCCCAGCGCCGGACGAGTTCACAACATGTCGCGCCATACCGTCCTGATGGCGGTCCAGACCCGCTGGGGTGCTCGTGCTTCGAGCAAGCGCGCCACCAACCAGAAGGCGACGCGCGAAGGCTTTTCAGGTCACTCTTCAACGAGCAGATTCGACGGTCGGCGCTTTTCGATTGCCCACTTCAAAAGTGCTGCGGTCCGGTAAATACCGTGGGCGAATTTGCCGTATGGCAAGGTCATGAACAACGCCATCACAGTGCCGAGATGAAGCGTCAACAGCGTCGGCATCAAAGCGGTACTCCGAAGTCCGACAAGCACAAGGCCCGTCAAAGCGACCAGGATCAGAAGCACGATGAACGCTCTGTCCATCGGCTTCTGGCCGGGGTCGCCGTGAAGCGGATGACGGTTCACATTAAGCCAAAGCAGACCGCACGTACCCAGCAGCAGGCTCACACCGCCGACCGTCCCGAGCACCACCGGCAAACTCGTATACGCATACGGGGCCTCGAGACTGAACAGATAGTGATACAGCGTGGCGACACACGTCGAAGCGAAACACAACATGAAGCCGTAGAAGGTGAGGTGGTGCAATCGCCTGCGCTTCAGAGAAAAAGCGCCGTCTTCGTTGTTGCAACCGTCTCCGTGACCGCCGCCGAGATATCTCAGTGTCAGCACATCTTTGGTTGTTTCCAGAGCCGCAGCCAGCGACGCGTCGCCAGGATCCTCGTCGCGCCAGAATCGCCGCACGCCGATACCAAGAGCGATCGCGGAAAACAGGAAAACCGCGCCAAACACCATCGCAAGGAAATTGTGCGGAAAGATCGCATAGAAATTCGCACCTACCGATTCTCCGCCCTGAGGAACAATCCGGTTCAAGAGCGCAAGGAAAACCGTCAGCGCTGCAACGAGAGCAAATGCAATCGTCACGCCGTTTCGCTTGTAAAGCATGCCTAACGCTTTCGGCCACGCATACTCGGTATAGGTGTTCACCCGAACCTGCGCCATCGCTTGCGGCACATTTACGCTGAATTCATGCGGCGGCGCATACTGGCACGAATGCAGACAAGCACCGCAGTTATGACACAGGTTTGCCAAAAAATGGACATCTGCACGTCCGAACTCAAGACGGCGGGTCATGGCCGGGAACACTGCGCAGAATCCCTCACAGTATCGGCACGCGTTGCAGATCTGCATGATCCGACTGACTTCGCCTTCGCTTTCCGAGAGCGCGACGCCACGCATGATGACGGGTTGGTTTTCGGCGAGCGCCCTCGCCTCGCGTGCCAGCGCTTCAAGCGACTGCATGGTCTTGCTCCTTTTGATTGATCCGTTGCGCAGCAAGCGCCGCCTCCGTGCCGGCGATCCGGCCGAAAGCCGTACCGATCGCCATGCCGATGCCAGCGGTGTAACCCTTGCCAAGAATGTTGCCGGCCATCATTTCCCCTGCGACGAACAGGTTTGGCGAGGGCTTTCCGCCGAAATGCACGGTCGCGCGTTCGTCGACTTTCAGGCCTAGATAGGTAAACGTAATGCCCGGCCGCAATGCGTAGGCGTAAAACGGCGGCTTGTCGATCGGCTGGGCCCAGTGCGTCTTCGGCGGCTCGATCCCCTCGGTGTGGCAATCGTCGAGTACGGCATGATTGAATATGCCAACTCGGCAGGCAGCGTTGTACGATTTGATCGTCTCGACGAAGGTCACCTCGTTCAAGCCCGTCAAGCGCGCCAACTCCTCGAGCGAATTGGCACGAATGCCGGGGAATACGGGGGGCATGAACCGCCCGATCGCTTTCGAGTCGATGATCGAATAGGCGATCTGGCCTGGCTGAAATGCCACCAGCCGGCCCCAGATTGCGTATCGTTTGGGCCAGAAGTCCTCGCCCTCGTCATAGAAGCGCTGCGCCTTGCCATTGAGCACAACACCAAGCGACACGCAGTCGACGCGCGTGCAAATCCCACCGTCGTAAAGAGGAGCGCGTGCATCGATTGCGACGCAATGCGACTGCGACGGGTCGCCAATCGCGTCCGCGCCGGCGTCGATCATGTGTTTCAGGACGACGCCGTTGTTGAACCGCGTGCCGCGAATCAGGAAATTATCGGCAACCCACTCGCCGTTGACCTGTCCCCAGGCGTCGCGCAACCATTCCCGGTTCGACTCGAACCCGCCGGCAGCGAGCACGCATGCCCGTGCCTGAATCCGCTCGCCGCCGACATGTGCCGCCAGAAACCGATTGCCGTCGAGCTCGATCTTGTCGACCAACGCGTCGTACCGGATGCGAACGCCGAGTGCCTCTGCGCTCCGGTAATACGCATTCACCAACGCCTTTCCGCCGCCCATGAAAAACGCATTCGTGCGGGCGACGTGCAACGCGCCCGAAAGCGGCGGCTGGAATCTGACGCCGTGCTTGCGCATCCAGTCACGGCAACTCGACGATGCACGTATGGCTATCCTTGCAAGCTTTTCGTCTGTTAATCCGCCGGTTACTTTCAACAGATCGTCGAAGTACTCCTCTTCGGGATAGGCTTCCACGAGAACATCCTGTGGTGCATCGTGCATGCAGCGCAGATTTCGCGTGTGCGACGAGTTTCCTCCGCGCCATTCGCGGGGCGCTGCCTCGAGCAGCATTACCGACGCGCCCGCTTCACGGGCCATCAGCGCGGCACAAAGCGCGGCGTTACCGCCGCCAATTACAAGTACGTCCAGCATGGTCACCCCTTTTGCGCCAATTCTCGATGCAGTCTAGATGACGCAGAGGAGCACTGACACCAGGGTCGGCTGAACACCCCTTCACGAATCGTGAAGAGGTGCCGTGCCGTCAGATGGTGTTACGAATCGTCGGAGACCAGCTTTGCACCCGCCCATTTTCCTGCGCTGACGAGTTCACGTGTGATGCTCTTGAGGATGACGCGCGCAGCGAGACCGGCAGGCGATAGCTCGTCATCGGAAAGGCTAGCGAGTTGATTGAGCCGGGTCAGATAAGCGCTATGGACAGGCACTATCCGAAACGCCGTGGCGTCGCACCGCGCCAACGCCGCGCCAGGCTGGATAGTGGCACCGAGCCCACTGCCGACGGCTTCCATAAGGGTTGCAAGCCCGTCGATCTCCGCGGCCAGGTTGATCTGGCAATTCGCTTTCGCGAAGGCCGCATTGATCAGTACGCGCAACCCATGATTGCCGCTCGGCACGATGAGCGGGAATGCCGCAAGCTCCCGGATAGACAGCCCCTTCGCATTCGCCGGCAGGCCGGATCGCGCAGCCGATATCGCAAATAGCCGCTCATCGAGTAGCGGCACGGTGCTCAATCGCTTTCCCGTAGCCGACCCGAAAAGTATGGCCAGGTCGATCTGCCTGGCGACAAGCATGGACTCCAGGTTTCCGGACAAACTCTCGACCACGCGCAAACTGATGTCCGGATACCGTTCACGCATTGCCCGCATGAACGGCAAGGCAACGACGCCCGAGGTACTGGGCGCAAAGCCAACGGCGACTTGACCGGCGAGCCGACCCGCCTTTGCGACGCGCGCTGCGTCATCGGCGTGACGCAATACCAGTTGAGCGCGATGCCAGAATGCGAGCCCCGCTTCCGTCGGCTGTATTCCTGTCTTGGTGCGCTGTAACAACCGGACAGACAACTCGCTTTCCAGCCGGCTGATCTGCTGACTGAGTGTCGACGTTACGACGTCCAGCTCGATAGCGGCACGCCCCATGCTGCCGCACTCGACGATACGAACGAAATAACGAAGTTGCCGGAGTTCCAAGAAATGTCTCCCTCATGGGCAGAACCACTGTAGTAATCGTGAACGCCGTTGAGTTACTTCTATGCGCGCGAGGTGACGCTATTGCCGAGTTGCGCGAAGTGGTTTGCCTCAGCTTGAGGGCGTGAGATGCAGCTCGGTGCGCACTCCGCCGCTTGCGGTCTAACACACCGCGATTGCACTTTAATCAGTGAGGTGCGCGACTGGGACCGCTCGCCACCTTCCGCAAATCATGCCTCAATTTCCAGTTACGGTCACGCTCGTAATGCGTCGTCAGGCTTCGACGACCGAGGCCTGATGTGAACGTGCGGACCGATGTGTCACGGATCCGTATGGTTGTCGGCGGAAGCCATTCCGGTCTATTATGAAGCATGTTCCATTTGTTAAATTATGTTTCAGTCAATGAAACACCCCGGGATTCGTCGAATGTTTGACTTATTAAACAACAAACCCCCGCATACAGAATGAGAGGCGCATCGTATGGCTGAGTCACCTTTGGCGGAAGCTGCCCGGCAGTCCGTTGTTGCAACGCTGGCACCGGTAATGACCGCCGTGCTCGCCGGTTTCCTGATCATCGGCGTAGCGCTTCCGGTACTGCCCTTACACGTGAACAACGATCTGGGCTTCGGTCCATTCGTTGTCGGCTTCGTGGCTGGGGCGCAGTTCGCAGCATCCCTGTTCTCGCGTGTTTGGGCAGGCTCGCATTCGGACCGGCGCGGCGCAAAGCGCGGCGTGCTCGTCGGCCTCAGTGCCGCAGCCGCGGCAGGGCTGCTCTACTTGCTGTCGCTCGCCTTCGTGAAAGTGCCGACGGTGTCTGTTTCGATTCTGCTTGCCGGCCGTGCGGTTCTCGGCGGGGCCGAAAGCTTCATCATTACTGGCGGCGTCGCGTGGGGGCTTGGTCTCGTCGACAGGCAACATGCCGGGAGAGTCATCGCCTGGGTGGGAACGGCCATGTTCGCAGCGATGGCGCTCGGCGGTCCCGTCGGAACGATTCTTTACACGTCGTTTGGTTTCCTGGCGATCGCGCTTGTGACCACGCTGCTGCCGTTGATGGTGCTGGCTTATCTGGCCGGAACACCCGCAGTCGTGCCGCAGGCCCACGGCGAACACGCGTCGTTCAGTACGATCATGCAGGCCGTCTGGCTGCCTGGACTCGGCGCGGCACTCGCCAGTATGGGTTACTGCACAATCCTGGCCTTCAGCTCGTTGTTCTTTACCGTTATGCACTGGCAGCCTGTATGGATGGCCTTCACCGCCTTTGGCGTCGCACTGATTGCGGCACGTGCAATTGCAGGCCACCTACCGGACCGGTTCGGAGGAGCAAGAGTTGCTTCCGTGTTCGTCATCTTCGAAGCTGCAGGTCTGCTGCTCATGTGGCTGGCCAAGACGAGCCTGGTCGCGTCTGTAGGGGCGGCCGTTGCCGGTTTCGGCTATTCACTCGTTTATCCGGGACTCGGCGTCGAGGCAGTCAGCGGTATTGCGCCAAAGAATCGCGGAATGGCAATGGGCGTTTACACCGTCTTTCTGGATGTCGCGATGGCAATTGGAAGTCCGGCGCTTGGATGGGTGGGCGGGCACGCAGGACTGCGTGCCGTCTTCATGGTCAGCGCGGTGATCGTTGCCTGCACCGCTGGCGTATCTATTCAGCTGCTTCGCAAGCCCAAGCATCGGGTGGCCGCGTGATTGCATAACGCGGCCCCGTTAGTGCTCCAACAATCTGTAGTCCCAGCCGCGCAAGTGCTGATTCCGGCAAAACGCGAGGTCGTGGCCGGCATCGGAATTGAACGTCAGCGCATTTGCAGCACGATCACGTTACTGCTTGCAGGATTGGTCCGCTCGCGCAGGTGCTTCACGTCATCGACATTGACTGCGCCGCCCGCGTTGCCCCACGAAGTTCGAACGAAACCGAGAACCTCGGCGATCTCCTGATCGGAGAGTTGCTTGCGAAACGGCGGCATGCGGTAGGCGTCCGGAATGCCATCCGCCACAACGCGGGCCGAACCGTTCAACGTCACATTGATGGACGAAGCGCTTTCCTTCACCATCGACGACGCCGATCCTGCCAGCGAAGGTATCCACTGCCCTTGTCCGCGGCCGTCCACGCCGTGACACGAGCTGCACTTTGCCATGTATGTCTGCGCACCCGGCACCTTCGCGCGCTGCTCGAGCGCAAGATGGTTATTGGACGCCGCATCGTACTGCCACGGCGGCCCGTCGCGCTTCGGATCACCCGGCAGTGATTTCAGGTAGTGGGCCACCGCCCGCAAATCGCCGTCGGTCATG
This sequence comes from Paraburkholderia sp. DD10, assembly GCF_049177125.1. Taxonomy (NCBI): domain Bacteria; kingdom Pseudomonadati; phylum Pseudomonadota; class Betaproteobacteria; order Burkholderiales; family Burkholderiaceae; genus Paraburkholderia; species Paraburkholderia sp. DD10. The sequence goes on from NZ_CP185392.1 coordinate 2,014,809, forward strand.
TACTGCGTCGAGTTGTTGAACACCTCGGCCATCGATCCAAATACGACGCCATGCTGGCTGCGCCCCGTTCTCAAGAACCGGAACACGTCGTCCTCGCTCCAGCGGCCCAGTCCGGTATTCGCATCGCTTCGCAGGCTCGGTGCATACCAGCCGTCCAGCAAAGCCCCGGAAACATAGAGCGAACTGCTTTCATCGAGTGCCTGTTCATTCATGGTCACGCCACGAGGCGTGTGACAGCTGCCGCAATGACCGGGCCCCTGAACGATGTATGCACCGCGATTCCATTGTGCATCGCCGGAAGCTTTCGTCTCGTAAGCACGCGGCTCCGCGAAAACCGAGTTCCACAGCGCAAGGGGCCAGCGCATATTCAAAGGCCACGCAATCTCGCTCTGTCTGTTCTCCTGACGGACGGCCTGCACGCCATGCATGAAATAGGCATAGAGCGCGCGAACGTCGTCCCCATCCAGCTTCGCATACGACGGATACGGCATGGCCGGATAGAGCCGGTGGCCGTCGCGTGCGACGCCCAGGCGCACGGCCCGGTCGAAGTCCGCGAGACTATAGCGGCCGATGCCCGTCTCCTTATCCGGCGTGATGTTGGTGGCGAAGATCGAGCCCATCGGCGTCGCCATTTCGAGTCCGCCGGCAAACGGCGCGCTCTCCGGAGTGCTATGGCACGCCACGCAGTCGCTGAGCCGGGCGACGTACTCGCCGCGGCGGATCATGTCAGCCGATGAGGTCGCCGTGCCGGCGACCGCATCGAATGGTGAGGCGGGCGTGCGAGTCACGAACCATGTGATACCGGCAGCCGCTATCAGACACACCGGCAACAGCAGGGCAAGAGTTTTTCCAAACCAGCGTTTCGTCATTGTTGGTCGCTGTCCGTGGGTTGGCAGCTTTGTCAGCTATTGAACGTGTATCGCGAGAGCGGCATGCTGCGAACACGTTGACCTGTGAGCCGCGCTACCGCGTTCGCGACCGCAGGAGGGACGGCCGGCAATGGCGGTTCGCCAATGCCGCCCATCTCCGCGCCGCTTTCGATAATCCGCACATGCACCCGCGCCATGCGAGCCGGCGGCAGGATCGGATACATGTCGTAGTTGCGCGCGACCGGCATGCCTTTTTCGTACACCGCTTCCTCGAGCAGAACCTCGGAAAGCCCGAGCGCTACCGCCCCGTTTACCTGCGCCTCGATGATGGCCGGATTGACGATGCTGCCCGGATCGATTGCTTCCCAGATGTCATGCACCTTCACCTGCCCCTGTTCGACGGACACCTCGGCGACGACCGCGGTCTCCGTCCCAAAGGCTCTTGCCATCGCCACACCACGTGCGCGCCGCGTGCCGTCCGCAGCGGTGAAGGGGCCGCGCTTCCAGCCGCCCGACAAATCACCGACCGCGCGCAGCAGCGTGGTCAGCCGCGCGTTGCCTTGCAACAGGCGCATGCGCAATTCGTAGGGATCGTGTCCGGCTTCGTCGGCCAGTTCATCGACAAAGCTCTCGTAGAAAAAATCGTTCATCGAACTGCCGACCGAGCGCCAATAACCGAGCACGACTGGTGTCTTCACATAGAGTCGCGCGATGCGGCGATTGGCAATCGCGTAGTGTTTGCCGACCAGGCCTTCGACAGCACTGTCGTCGACTTTCTCGCCGCGTTTGTTCGCTAGCGATTCCGTCGGCCCCTCGGTGACCGTCACTGCTTCGATAGCAGTCGGCATGCCTTTATCGTCGAGTGCGGCGCGAAAGCGCACGGCGGCCATGGGGCGCAATGCATCGCGCAGAAACTCTTGCTCACGGCTCCAGATGACTTTCACGGGACGCCCGACTTCCTTCGCCAACTGGATCGCCTGCGGGTGAACCAGAGCGGGTCCATAAGGAAAATGACGGCCGAAGAATCCGCCGAGAAGCGGCGAATGAATAATGATTTTTTCCGGCGCGAGGCTGATGCGTTTTGCAATGTCGGCCTGGTACAATTCGGGCGCCTGATTCGGCGTCCACACCTCGACGGTGCCGTCCGCGTTGAACCGCGCAAGAGCCGAAGGCGGCTCCAACTGCGCATGGTTCAGGTACTGGCTGTGGTAGGTTGCGCTGACAACCTTTTTCGCACCCGCGAATGCGTCGGCAGCATTACCCGCAACTTCCGCGTTGTCGCCCGCGCCTTTCTCGTTAGCGAGGCGTTGGGCAAATGCCGCCGTCGAGAAGTCGGCAGGCATATAACGCACCGCGGAGTCAGGCCCGGGTTCCTGCCAGTCGACCTGAAGGGCCTCCGCTGCACGCTTCGCATTCCACCAGCGCTCTGCGACCACTGCAACAGCGCCAGGCAAGCGGTGCACCGAGTGCACGCCTTTCATCGTGCGGACCTGATCCTCGTTCCGGATCGCGCGCACGGTCAGGCCGAGCCGCGGCGCGTGCTGAACCGCGGCGTGCAGCATGCCGTCGACGCGGCAGTCGATCGCGTAGATCGCCTTGCCGGTCGATTTATCTCGCACGTCAAGGCGCTGGACAGATTTGCCAATCCAGCGGAACTGACCGGGATCCTTCAGTTTGACGGTCGACGGATCGGGCACCGGCATATCCATCGCGCGCGAGGCGAGCTGCCCGTAGCTGAGCGATCGGCCGGAGGCGACATGCACGACTTTCCCCGGCTCGGTAGTGAGCGCATCGACCGGCACGCGCAACTCCGATGATGCGGCTTGCAGCAGCATCCGGCGCGCCGACGCGCCCAGATGGCGCATCGTCGGGTAACTCATGCGGATCGACATGCTGCCGCCGGTGAAGCGCATCTGGTTCGGCAGGATCTTGTAGTCAGCGCCGGGAGGCGCATGCTCGACGACAAAGCTCGCAGGATCCGCGTCGAGCTCCTCGCCGACGATTTGCGCGAGAGCAGTGATGACGCCCTGCCCGCCTTCCATGAAAGGACTTTGCAGACGGATCGTGCTGTCCGGCCGGATCTCGAGATAGGCGGGAACGCGCGTGCCGGGCTTCGGCGCCGCAGCAGTGCCTTGTGCGCGCGCCTTACCGACCGGGATGCCGAAGCCGAGTACAAGCGCGCCTGCCGCGGTGCCTGCGGAAGCAAGGAGAAAACGGCGCCGCGAGATATTCGTCGGCTCGCCGGTCGGGAACGCCTCGCGTTGCTCGGGAGTATCGAAGAGATTCGTCATGCTTCGTCGCTCCCGTGTTTCGCGGGCTTGGACTTCTTGCCCGCTATGGCGCTCACCACGGCGATGCCTGCGAGAGCCGTCGCCGCAGTGGCGGCCTTGCGCGCCGGATGTTCCGGCGTCGTGTTCGACGAAGCGGCCGCTGCGCTCTTTGCGGCCGGATTGCCGGCGAGGTCATGAACCGCGGCGCGTATCGCGTTATAGGTTCCGCAGCGGCACAGATTGACCATTGCCGTCGCAATCTGTTCGTCCGTCGGGTTTGGAGTCTGCTTGAGAAGCGCGGTGGCCGCCATAACCTGACCGGACTGGCAATAGCCGCATTGCGGGACTTGATGTTTGATCCACGCGGCGACCACGCGCTTGCCGATATCGTCCTGCTCGATTGCCTCGATCGTGGAGATCTTCCGCCCTGTCACTCCCTCCACAGGCGTCACGCAGGAGCGCATCAGCACGCCGTCGATCATCACGGAGCAAGCCCCGCATTGCGCCAACCCGCAGCCGTATTTCGTGCCCGTGAGCCCGAGCTCGTCGCGGATGACCCACAGCAGAGGCGTATCGCCGTCTGACTGCACGTCGTGAGTGTTTCCGTTGATCTCAAGTAGCATGACCTGCAACCCCCTCCCTAGACTAGAATCTGCGCGCGACGTCCCGCCGGCTACTGCCGGATCGATGCGAACCGTAGCCGTCGCGATGCTAGCACCGCATGCGCCCGGAATTAACGGTCCGCAAGAGATAGGGTCTATGAGGACACTTCACGAATGCCGATCAGCGCATAGTGACCGGCACATGCATCCATGGAAAAGGGGCACCGGCATGCTCATTTGATAAAGCTATCCGGCTAGCACTGCGCTTCGTTTCACGCACGGAACGGCGTCAGAGGCACTGCTCATTTGATAAAGCAATCGGGTTGGCGCTGCGCTCACAACGCTGCCGCGCGGTCGCTTCCCGGGAAGAAGTGCGCCGACAGTATCGGACCCGAAAATCCGAATACGGCGAAATCGTAAAGCTCTCCGAAGTTGCCGATGGAACCCGCCGAGAGCGTTCGGATTGAACTTTGCTTTGCCATGTCTCACGCCCAGCAACATGACTTTTACGCGTGGCGCTTGCCGCGCCGCGATCCGCCGACGGTATAGATAGCGGCTGCCGTCACCACCACCGTTCCCTCGACGACGCCTTGATAGTTCGCTCCGAGGTTCAGGATGTTGAATCCGTTTGTTAGCGTAAAAAGAAGCAATGCACCCGCCAGCGTCTTAATGACGGAGCCTGCGCCGCCGAAGAGCGAAGTCCCGCCAAGAATGGCCGAGGCGATCACCGTGAGCTCCGCGCCTTGCATCGCAGTCGGATTGACCGCGCCGAGCCGGCTGCCGAACAGAATGCCGCCAAAACCTGCCGCCGCGCTGCAGAGAATGAAGCCGGCCATCTTGTAGCGCGTTACATTGATGCCGGACAGACGCGCCGCCTCCGGATTGCCGCCCACCGCATATAGGCGCCGGCCGACATTCGTCATGCTGAGAACGAACCAGACGATCAGCGTGAAAACGGCCATGTAGACGACAGGCTTCGGCATCGCCAATGTCATCCCGCCCGCGTAGACGAGAGCGAAGCAGCACACGCTGGCGACGACCATGCCAATCGACGTGGGAGAAGCGTGACGCGTTTCACGGCGCGCTCGCACCAACAACCTGAGTCCCGCTATAAGCAGCGCCGCACCGATCAGAAGCAACGGAATCGCAATCGGCAGACGGCCCGATTCGAAAAACCGCATCGCCTGCAACGCCTCGGGTGTTTCGACCGACAACGAGCGGCCATCCGTATAGATCTGCACAACACCGCGAATTGCGGTCAAGGTGCCGAGCGTAACGATGAATGCATTGATCCCGAGGTACTGAACGATCGCACCGTTTAAAAGACCAGCCAGAATGGAGACGAGCATTGCGACGAGCGCGGCCGGCCAGAAGCCGAGCGTATCCGCAAGACCTACCAGCACGGCCGCCGAAAGGGCCGCCACCGAAGCGACGGACAGGTCGAAGTTTCCCGTGATAAGAATGACGGTCATCGCGACCGCAATGATGGCGACGAGAGACGACTGATAGAACACGTTCGAGATATTCGCGACGCTCAGATAACTCGGCCGGCCCGTATATACCGTGACCGCGGAGATCACGAGCACAAGCAATATCAGCGCATAGTACACACCCATCTCGCGCAGACTGAGCACCCGGCGCCAGTCAATGGCCTCTTGTTGTGCCATGGCGGGCGCGTCGTCCGTCGGGCTACCCGCGCCTCCCTTGGTGCCGTGCCGAGGCCCGGAATGGGTTGAAGTCGTAAGGTTCATGATCACTCGCTTTTTCAAGGTGGCGCGCCAGCTTGCTGCGCGCTAGCCGAGTTCGCACTCTTGCCGCCCGCCAATAAAATCAGTTCATGTTCGGACGTCTCGTGGCCCGCGCGTTGCGCGATGCAACGCCCGTCGCGCATGACAAGTATCCGGTTGCTCACGGCCAGGATCTCTTCGAACTCGGAGGAAACCATGATCACCGCTTTGCCCGCTGCGGCGAGTTCGCGCACCAGCAGCAGAATGTCGGTCTTTGCTCCGATGTCGATTCCGGCGGTCGGCTCATCCAGCAGGAACACTTTCACGTCGCTGAACAACCACTTTCCGATAGTGACTTTCTGTGCATTGCCGCCGCTCAGTTCGGTCACGACGATGTCCGGCGAATTCGCCTTGATCGACAGGCGCCGAATGGCCTCCGCGCCGCGCCCGCGCTCACGGAACGGATCCGGAAGCCAGCTCCATCGCGACACACCGTCCAGAGCCGGAAGCGTCGTGTTGCGCCAGACCTCGAACCCAGGCACGAGACCCTGCGCCATCCGGTCTTCGGGAACCAGACCCATGCCGGCCCGCACGGCCGCTGCAGTGGACCTGCGGATCGGCCGGCCTTCCACGCACACCTCGCCGGTGGCGTCAGCGTCGGCGCCGAAAATAGCATGAAGAAGTTCGCTACGGCCCGACCCGAGTAGTCCAGCAATTCCGACGACCTCGCCCGCGCGAACCTTCAATGAAATCGGTTCGAGCTTGTCGGCAGAAGCGAGGTTCTTGAGTTCCAGCAGCACAGGAGCGGCCTCGTCGACCGGCTGCACTGCCGCCTTCTCGAGCGCGACGATTTGCCGGCCCACGATTGCTTCGGCGATCCGCGACTCGTTGAGATCGCAAGTCTGTGCATCGACCACTGCCTGGCCATCGCGCAGAATCGTGACGCGGTCAGTGAGCGCCACCACCTCGTCGAGGAAGTGCGAGACGAACACAATGGCCTTGTTTTCGACGCGCGACAGATGCTGCACGATGCGATAGACAACCTCGCGCTCGCTTGCGGCAAGTGACGCTGTCGGCTCGTCCATCACGATCAGGTCCGCTCCCGTACCCAGCGCCTGGAGAATTGCAACCATCTGACGCTGACCGATGGACAGATCGCTGACAAGCCCATCGGGATCGAGCCAGTAACCGACGCGCTCGCAAAGGTCCGCAAAGCGCTGCCGGATCTTCGCGTTACGGCGCCAACGGCCTTCCTCGCTCAAGAACACGTTTTCAAGTACGGAGAGCGTCGCCACAAGCGGGATATGCTGATGGATCGTCGCAATTCCCATATCATTCGCGGCTTTCGGACTCGAGTACGATACGGCGGAGCCCTTCCAGACGATCCGCCCGCCGGTAGCCGGAAGCGAGCCGGAAAGGATTTTGATGAGCGTCGATTTACCGGCGCCGTTTGCACCGAGCAAGCCATGCACTGCGCCGCGCGATACTTCCAGGTCGACTCCGCGCAGTGCGGTCAGCCCATTGGGGAATGTCTTCGTCACCCCTTCAAGCTGCAATAGCGGCATCTCATTGACCATTTGCCTACCTCCTGCTACTACCTCGGTTGAGAGCACGCTTGCTTACCACTCGGGCACGCAACTGGACAGTGTGGCCTTGGTGACTTCGGGAGTGTCGACGTCGATGAACCTGGCTTTTTGTGTGTCGGGACCTGTCACCGCGGCGTAAAGCGCCTTGAACGCGCGCTCGCCCATCTTTCCCGGTTGAATGCAAACCGTTCCGTCGACATCGCCCATCTTCACCGCGTTGATGCCGAGCTTCGATCCACCGCGGCTGACGAGCTTCGCATGCGATCCCGCTGCGCGCACAGCGCGGGCGCAGCCGATCACCATGTCGTCGGCCTGATTGAAGATCAGGTCCACATCCGGGTGCGCGACGAGCATGTTCTGGCAAACGGATTCGCCCTTTTCGGGCGTCCAGTCAGTCGGCTGCGAAGCCACGATCTGATATTTGACGCCGGCCTTATCGAGGCCTTCTTTGAAGCCCTTGGTGGTCTGCCATACAGTCGGATAGCCTGGCGCCCCCTCGACAATCGCGATTTTCGCGGTGCGTCCCTTCGGAAGCAGTCTTGCCGCAATCTGGGCCGCGTCGGATCCGACGTGCACTTCGTCGCTCGCAACGAGTGCGGTCAGCTTCGGATAAACGTCGCTGATGGCGTGCTTCTGCGGATCGCCGATCTGCGTGGCCACTGCAACGAAGGGAATATTGTGCGATGTGGCGCGGTCGACCCACGATTGAGCGACGACTGCATCGATCGGCAGTACTGCAATGCCGTCCACCTTCTGCGCGATGAGATCGTCCACGGCGTTACCCTGCCGCTCGACACTCGTCTTGGCGTCGAGCATGATCGTCTTCACACCTGCCGCCTTCGCTGCTGCTTCGAACCCCCTCGCTGCCGCGACATTGAACGGATACTGCATACCCGCCGCGACGTAGCCGAAGGTGACGTCTTTGGCTGTCGCCGCGCCGGCGAAAAACGCCGTGGCGCTCGCAAGGCCGATCAATCCCAGCCTCCTGAATTGCTTGTTCATCATCGTCTCCAACGTGTTTATCGAGCTATCAAGAAGCTTTGCGCCCGCTGAAGCGCGAGGCTGCCTCCTAATGCTTCGCTATACAGATACTGTCTTCTGCAACACGGTCTTCGTCACCATGTACGCATCGAGCGTCGACGGGCCTCCTTCCCGTCCAATGCCGCTGTCCTTGACCCCACCGAAAGGCGTATCGGCGTCCGGTGTGCCGAAATGGTTGATCGAAAGCACGCCGCATTCGATCTCGCGGCTGATACGCTCGGCATCTTGCAACGAGTTGGTGAATGCGTACGCCGCGAGGCCCACTGACAGGCTGTTCGCAAGCTTCAAGGCGTCGTTCAGATCGTCCACTCGCACGCACGCGGCGACAGGACCGAAGGGCTCAACGGTCATTGCATCGGCGTCGAACGGGACGTCGGCCAGCACGGTCGGCGCGAAGAAATAGCCGCGTTCGCCAATGCGCCCACCTCCCGCGGCGACACGGGCGCCACGCTGCCTCGCATTCGCGACGAGCGACTGCATTGCGGAAAGCCGCCGGGCACTCGCCACCGGGCCCATTTGCGCCGTCTGGCTGAAGCCGTCGCCGACGCGCACCTCGCCTACTGCACTGGCAAAAGCCGCGACGAATTCGTCGTACACGCTGCGGTGAACAATGAAACGCGACGGAGATGCGCAGATCTGGCCGCTCGCGTTTGTCTTTCCGCGCGCAGCAAGCCGGCCGACTGCCGCACCGTCGACGCCTTCGCAGACGAGTACTGGAGCATGTCCGCCCAATTCCATCAGCACCGGCTTCATGGCCGCGGCCGCGAGTTGCGTGAGATGCTTGCCGACACCGACCGAGCCGGTGAACGTCACGAGTCGAATGATCGGCGAGGCAATCAACGTGGAAGATATTTCCGCCGGATTGCCGAAGACGAGATTCAGCACGCCGGGCGGCAGGCCCGCTTCTTCGAAGGCGCGCACAAGAAGACATGCGGTGGCGGGCGTCTCTTCCGCGGCTTTCAGGATGACCGAGCAACCCGCCGACAGCGCCGCGCTCACCTTGCGTGCCGCAGAACTGATAGGCACATTCCAAGGTGTGAAAGCGGCCACCGGCCCAATCGGCTGACGCAGCACGAACTTCTGCATCTGCGGTTCGGCCGGAACAATCAGGCCGTAATCGCGCAATGATTGCGCCGCGTTCCATTCGAAGAAGTTCATCGACCGGTCGGCTTCCGCATAGGCGTCGGCGTAGAGCTTGCCGTTTTCGAGCGTAATGGTCGATGCAATCAACGGGAGCCGCTCGCGCATCAAAGCCGTGGCTTTCTGGATTATCTTGACCCGCTGTTGAGAGGGCGTATCGCGCCACGTCACGAAGCCCCGCGCTGCTGCGTTCAATGCGCGCGCGAGGTCCTCGCCAGTTGCCTTCGGCACCTTGCCCAACACCTCCTCTGTTGCGGGATTTCTTACTTCGACGGCAGTTTCGCGGTCGTAAATCCACGCCCCGTCAATGTAAAGTCCGACGCGAGGATATTCCGCCCGCACCGCGCTCGTCTCGTTTGGAAGAACTGAAGTCGACATCGATGAAATCCTTTTTGCCTTAGCTAGAACACGTGCGCGGTGCACCCATGGGCGGCGGCGACGTTAGGTGTGAGCGGCTCAGCGCCACGCTTTCAACTTGCAACGGCTGCTGGCTTATCTGATGATGTAGCCGTAGATTTCCATGCCGATGAGCTGCTGTTTGAAGAGAGGTCTCTCCGTTTATTGAAGGTTATTTCTGAGCACACGGTTAGGTCTAGTTGGTTTTTCTGCGGTCGAGGGTAAGCATTGCTAAACCGCGATCTCCATGGCCGAAACACCGCCCTCGGAGGTCCACTGCGGAGCCCTCGGCGAAGAGGAGCGCGCTGTCGCCCAATACGGGTGATTGCGGGGTTAAGGGAAAATCCCTAATGCGACTGTCCCTGCGCAATACGCGCCAGCGGATAAATCGCCGTCAGTTCAGCTTACCTTCAGGCAATAAAAACGAACTGGACCCGGCAGCCGCCGAGGCAATAACCTACTCTGGAATAAGACACGCCACCGCGTCATTTGCCGGGCGCCCTGGCAAAGAGATACTCATCCGCGACAGTACCGGAAACACGCTGTATTGCTGTGTCTATCTCGGGCACAGGTGAACAACTGCAAGTGCGCGACGCAGCGCAGCGCCATCTATAGAGCCGAGCCAGGCATCTGAGCGAACCGCTCGCGTCAAAGGCATGGCAATTGACACTTTCGCGACGAGCGCCCGGCGAACTGCCATTGATGTAACGAAGCGCTTTCCGTACCCCGCTCGCCTCCGGGCAAGCAACCAACTTGATGGAGACACGAATCAATGGCGACTCATCGCAAATGGAACTATGAGGGCAAAGTGGCCTTCGTAACAGGTGCAGCGGCCGGCATCGGACAAGCCACCGCGTTGGCCTTTGCCCAGGAAGGCGCCGATGTCGTCGCGGTCGACCTGTCGGAAGAAGGTGCCCACGCGACAGCACGGCTGATCGAGGAGCAAGGCGTACGCGCGCTCGCTGTCAAATGCGACGTCTCGAATCCCGATGGTGTGCGGGCGGCTCTTGCGGCCACCATGGACACCTTCGGCAAACTTGACTTCGCGTTCAACAACGCGGGCATCGAGCAGGCGCTCGCCTACACCGCTGATATCAGCGACGAACTCTTCGAACGCAATCTCCGCGTGAACCTGGGCGGCGTCTTTTACTGCATGAAGTACCAGATCCCTCTCATGCTGAAGAACGGCGGAGGTTCCATCGTGAATACGTCTTCGGGCGCGGGTGTCGTAGGTATTCGCGGACAGGGCGCCTACTGCGCAGCCAAACATGGTGTGCTCGGCCTCACGAAGTCGGCGGCACTCGAGTATGCAAAAGACGGTGTCCGCATCAACGCGGTATGTCCCGGCATCATCGATACGCCGATGATTGGCCGCTTTACTCAAGGCACAGAAGAAAACCGAAAGCGGATGATCGCGCAGGAACCGATCGGGCGTCTGGGGCGGCCAGAGGAAATCGCCAATACGGTTCTTTGGCTGTGCTCGGACGTCGCCGGTTTTACCATCGGTCATGCGGTCGTCGTGGATGGTGGGCAAACTGCCGGTCTGTAAGCGTCGCCGACTGCTTGGCATACACAAAGAGGCTATGGGGCTCACGTCCCATAGCCTCTTTTGCTCGCGAGCGTCTATAGACAGCTACATCGCGGAATACAACGATTAGTTGCAGTGAGCGTTGTCTTCACTCTTATTGGCCGCGAGTTGATTGGAGGCGCCTTCCGCTCTCGCGAGCATAACCTTCGCGGACGCCGCGTGCGCGTCGTCCACCCAGGTCCGCGGATTCATACGCGCGGGATTATACCCTGCCGCTGCGTAGTCAGCCGTTTCCTGACGGACTTGCTCACGCGTCAGACCTTGAGCAGACGATTGCGCCGAGGCCAGCATAGGCACCGACATGGTGAGTGTGATAAGAAGAACTTGAAGTTTGCGTTTCATGGTCGTAGCTCCAGAAGAATGGGCAATGTGTGCCCGATAGCTTCGATGAAGCAACGGGCGTCGGCAGCGATGTCTTGAATCGGGCCATGCATATTGGTCCCGTGGCCACCGCGCACGGTGGGTGACTCACTTCGATTCATGCACACTATAAGGGTTTCCACCAATCCAATTAAGTAGACGCCTTCACTTGGGCTTATTAGTATCATTCATGAATCGCGACGTAAGAACGGCGCTCGAACACGACAACGTGCTGCTCCGGCCGGCAGCGGATGTTTGCCCATAAAGAATGGATAATGCGAGATGCCTCGAGAAAACCTGAATGACATCCTTGTGTTTATCGCGGTTGCACGCGAGAAGAGCTTCACGCGGGCGGCGGCAAAACTAGGCGTCTCTCAATCGGCGTTGAGTCATACCATCCGCGACCTTGAAGCACGACTCGGGCTGCGCCTGCTCACGCGAACTACCCGAAGCGTTTCGACAACAGAAGCGGGCGAGGAACTCTTTCAGGCGGTGGCTCCGCGCGTCGAGGAGATCGATGCAAGCATTGCCGCTTTATCCGACTTCAGGGACAAGCCCGCCGGGATCATCCGCATCACCGCAGCTGACCATCCTGTGGAGACGGTCATCTGGCCGAAGCTGCGAAAACTTTTGCCCGCCTACCCGGATATCAAGGTGGAGGTCACCGTCGACTACGGTCTTTCGAACATCGTCGAAGACCGCTATGACATTGGCGTCCGATTCGGCGATCAGGTCGCAAAGGACATGATTGCGGTCCGTATCAGCCCGGACATTCCGATGGCTATCGTCGGCTCACCCGGCTACTTCGCAAATAGAGACCTCCCAAAAACGCCCGAGGACCTTCTCCGCCACGAATGCATTACCTTGCGCATGACGACCACGAAGGCGTTGTACGCGTGGGAATTGAAAAAAGGAAAGAGGGAAACACAAGTGCGCGCTACAGGACAAGTCACCGTCAACACCCAGCCTCAGATGGTCCAAGCCGCGCTGGACGGCTTCGGACTGGCTTTCGTCCCGGAAGATGCAGTAGTCCAACACATGCGCAATGGTCATTTGCAAAGCGTTCTGAGGGACTGGTGCCCAGTCTGGCCCGGCTACCGCGCCTACTACCCGAGCCGCCGCCAGACCTCACGTGCGTTCTCGCTTGTGATCGATGCACTGAAACACCAAAGCTGATCTGGCCACCGGTTTGCCGGACCGATTAATCACAACAGCTCATAAGTCCAATCGGCCTACTCGGGTTTATCCGAACTAGCCGCTTGGCTAGAATACGATCAACCAGTCAGGCATTCACTCGCTGACTTCAGTCTTTAATCAACACACGCGCTAGCTGCGTTGCTCCAACGGTTCGCAGCACCCGCGACTCGCACGTCAATTCACTGCTTGAGCGCGTATCGTCGCGCCTGAACGCCGTAGTCCGGCATCGTCGACTGCCAATTCATTGGCCGGTCGTGGATTGCTTTTGTCGAAGCACGTTCAAGTACCGCTGCGAGTAGGTGCGCAAGATGAACGAGGAAATCCGATGTCCACAGTGCCGAGTCAATCAACTATTCCCAGAAACCAGCTATGGAGCGCGGTCGCCTCGATGGCGATGTGCGCGGCCATGCTGATAGCGTCCGAATTCATGCCGGTTAGTCTTCTGACGCCGATTGCCTCGGACCTCCGTGCCTCCGTGGGCATGGCCGGCAAGGCCATCTCGATCTCGGGCCTATTCGCTGTTGCGACAAGCCTGATCATTCCTTCAGTGACGAGCCGTCTCGATCGTCGCCATGTGTTGGCCGCGCTGACAGGACTGATGCTGGTGTCGTTGGTGCTAACCGCCGAGGCCGGCAGCTTCACGATGTTGATGGTCGCTCGCGCGCTTCTCGGCGTAACAGTAGGTGGCTTCTGGTCGCTTTCAACCGCAACGATCATGCGACTGGTACCTGAGGAATCGTTGCCGAAAGCGTTAGGCGTTCTCTATACGGGCAACGCCGTCGCAACTTCATTTGCAGCCCCCATTGGCAGCTACCTGGGCAGTGTCATTGGATGGCGAGGTGTGTTTTGGGCACTCGTCCCGATCGTGGCAATCAACCTGATCATGCTGCTGCTGACCCTTCCGCCTATGACGAGCCGCCCATCGCAACGCGGCGGCGAAAACGCGCTTGCACTTCTGCGGCGCCCGCATGTGTCGTTTGCAATGCTGGCCGTCATGCTGACGTTTGCCGGCGCGTTTACGGTTTTCACGTACTTCCGGCCGTTCTTTGAAACGTACACTCACGTTGACGTGCCACGGCTATCGATCCTTCTGCTCGGCATGGGGCTGGCCGGTTTCGCGGGCACATACGGTGCGAGCGCACTGATCAGCAAACGCCTCTTCCATCTGTTGATGGCCTTGCCCGTTGCACTAGCTGTCGTGACGCTTACCATGCTCCCCGCCGGTCACTCCTTCGGCGCAGCAGCATTTCTGGCAATTGCGTGGGGTGCGGTTAATGCGGCGATCCCGGTCGCATGGTCGACGTGGCTTTCAAAAAGCGTGAAGGACAAACCGGAAAGCGGAGGAGGCCTGATGGTTGCCTCTATCCAGCTAGCCATCATGGTTGGGGCGGAACTAGGCGGCACGCTGCTCGATCATTATTCAATCGGCACGACCTTCTTGTGCGGCGCGGCGCTGCTGATTCTTTCGGCGATTGTCGTTGGCAGCGGCAGGCGTCTCAGACCTGCCGTCTAGCAGACGATGCAGAGTACCCTCGCCGTCACCGGGTACTTGCCTGATCTGCGCGAGTGTGAAGGGCCTAAAGCGCCAATGTAATCGCATCCTTGAATCCAAGGTAAGTGCCACTTACCGGAGCCTCGAGAAAATGCGACTCGACGTGTACCGTGGCAAAGCGCACGATAACGTAATGTCGCATTCTGATGCGACGGTCCGCCGGGGACAGCATCGGCAGAAGAAGTCAGGAGAAGACAAATGCGCGTCGGGTATATCGGGTTGGGTGCCATGGGTGGTGCACTTGCCCGTCATCTGATCGGCAAGTTTCCGTTGAGCGTGTTCGATCTGAATAAAAAGGCGGTCGACTCGTTCGTCGAACTCGGCGCGGCAGCGGCGGCGACACCGGCGGAGCTTGCGCGTAACAGTGATCTGATATTGCTTTGTCTGCCAAGAAGCTCTGACGTTCAGGCGGTGCTTTTCGGCCCGGACGGTGTTGCACAGGGGGCAAGCGCGGGCAAGATCGTTATCGATCAAACCAGCGGCGTTCCCGCCGAGACAAGAGCCTTTGCCCTACAGCTCGAGGAAACAGGCGTATTGCTGTTCGATGCGCCCGTCTCCGGCGCGATGGCCACAGCCATCGCCGGTACTATCTCGATCATCGCATCAGGGCCACGCGATGCTTTTGAAAGGGCTCTACCTGTCCTGCAGTCGATCAGTCCGAATGTCTTCCACTGCGGTGAACGCGTAGGTAACGGTCAAACAATGAAGACCGTTAATAACATGATGAACGTGAGCTGCCGTCTCGCCACGCTCGAGGTTGTTGCGATGGGAAAAAAGCTCGGCCTTTCCCTCGAACTCATGACGCAGGCCATTAACGCTACTACGGCACGAAGCTACACTTCACAGGGCATGCTGCCCGCCATTGCAGAAGGACGCCAGTCCACCAGATTCTGGCTTGCGCTTCAGGTAAAAGATATTCATCAGGCGATCAGTCTCGCTGCCGGGCAGAAGGTGCCAATGCCTATCGGAGGAGCCGCTCGGTCACTTCTTCAAATCGGGTTGAATTCTCTGGGCAAAGACGCTCAACTCGAGCAGATGATTGGCGTCATCGAATCGATGGCCGACACGAGGTTTGTCGACGCGCCGACAAGTAGCGATCGCCGGGAGGCAGAATGAATAGGATCGGAGTGGCAGGAAGCGGGAAAGTCGCCACGTTCGTCGTGCATCAACTGGCAAAGAGGTATTCCGTCCGCGTTCTCCGCGCAGCGAACGATTCGCTACTTTGCGACGGCGTTGAAGAAGTGCATGACGTCGCTGACCTGGTGGCAGGTTCGGACATCGTCATTCTGTGCGCTGACTCCGACGAATTGCGAGCAACGCTGCTCCGAAGCCCGGATTGGGGCAAGCAGGCCTCCGCGGAAAAGCGGGTTGTTATCGACATGGGCCAGGGCGACCCGGACGAAACGAAGATTATCGCCACGGCATTAAGTGAGGTGGGGATCACACTCGTCGATGCACCGTTGCATACGGAAAATACCGCAGCGATAGAGACAGCGTCGGCCATTCTTTTCGGAGGCCCTCCAACGGTACTCGAATCCGTTCGAGGCGTCCTGGAATCGGTCTGCCCCACGATCATCGCTTGCGGCGATGTCGGCAATGGACATGCGATGCGCCTCGTCGTCGCAGCGATTGCGGCATGTAATCGTCTCATCACCTACGAGTGTGCCGCGATGGGCGCGACAAACGGGCTCGCAATCGCCGACATGGCGACCGTGCTCAACAGCAGCTCCGGCTATAACAGCGCGTCCGCCCGCGTATTGCCAGCACTTGCGACCAATGAGCGAACGGCAGACGTCACTTTGAGCAATTGGGCAGACGATCTGAGAATGGCGTCGGCCGCCGCAATGCGCTATGGCGCACCGATGCTCGTTGCGACGATGGCGCGCTCAACGTTGGACGCCGCGGCGAACCGGCTCGGCGGTTCAAGTTCCGTCGATAGACTGGCTGAAATATGGGAGATCGATGCGGGCCTTCCCGCGCCAGGGATGGGCTGACCGGCTTTTCCGACGGCATGTAGTCCGATGCTGTAGGGGCGTGCGCGCTTGCGCCACAGGTATCGCACACCAACCCGCTTGCAGCCATACCCGTCTAGCAGTCAGCGATGTCGAACACATTTTTCTGGGCCGAAGTCCAGAAGGGAGCCAGGTAAATGGCGCAGGCACTGCTCGGCTGCATTGCCGACGACTTCACTGGCGCGACGGATCTCGCCAACATGCTCGTACGCGGCGGCATGCGTACGGTGCAAACCATCGGCGTCCCCGATCGAAGCGCGAAAATCGAGGCCGACGCGCTCGTCGTCGCGCTGAAGTCTCGCACGGTTCCGGCGAAGCAGGCCGTGCGCCAATCTCTGAACGCACTTGAATGGCTGCGGGCGCATGGCTGTCGCCAGTTCTTTTTCAAGTATTGCTCAACGTTCGATTCCACTCCAAGAGGCAACATCGGCCCGGTCGCGGATGCGTTACTCGACGCGCTGAAAGACGACTTCACGATCGCCTGCCCCGCGTTTCCCGAGAATGGACGCACGGTGTTTCGCGGCAATCTTTTTGTCGGCGATGTTCTTCTGAACGAGTCCGGCATGGAAAGCCACCCGCTCACGCCGATGTCCGATGCCAATCTCGTCAGAGTGCTGCAACGACAGACGAAATCCAAAGTCGGCCTGATCCGATACGACGCAATTTCCGCAGGTGTAGAGGAGATTCGCGCTTGCATCGACGAGCTAAAGCAGGATGGCGTACGGCTCGCGATCGCGGATGCACTCACCGATCGCGATCTTTACATGCTCGGCAAAGCCTGCCGGGATCTTGCGCTCGTCACGGGCGGTTCCGGCATGGCGCTCGGTTTGCCGCAGAACTTTCATTCGGCGGACCTGCTCGTGTATTCAGGACAGGCCGCCGATCTCCAGCAAATCGACGGCGGGTCTGTCGTGCTGGCCGGCAGTGCATCGCGAGCCACCAATGCGCAGGTGGCGGAGTGGCGCGCCGGCAAACCGAGTTTCCGAATCGACCCAATGGCGCTTTCGCGCGGAGAGCCAGTAGTCGACAACGCCATTCAATTCGCGCGCGCTCACGACGAGACGGTACTGATTTACGCCACGTTGTCGCCGGACGAAGTCAAGATTGTGCAGCGCGAACTGGGCATTGAGAAGGCAGGACATATCGTCGAAGAAGCGCTTGCATCGATCGCGTGCAAGCTGCGCGACGCCGGCGTGCGCAAGTTCGTCGTCGCGGGCGGCGAAACTTCTGGCGCCGTGGTCCAGGCGCTCGGCGTGCGCTCACTGCGTATCGGGCCGCAGATCGACCCGGGAGTGCCGGTAACTCAGTCTGTTCCCACCAACGGTGAAGCGCCGCTTGCACTCGCGCTCAAGTCCGGCAACTTCGGCGCGACTGATTTCTTTGCGAAGGCATTGAAGGCGCTCTAAAACAGCCCGCAAGCGGGCTGCTCTCGCTTACCCAAAACCGATCATAGCCTTCACCTCGAGATACTCCTCGAGGCCGAAAATCCCCATCTCCCGCCCGTTTCCTGAGCGCTTGTATCCGCCCATCGGCGCCTCGGTGTTGCTTACCGCACCGTTCAGGAAGACGCGTCCGGCCTGCAGGCGGGCTCCGACTGCTCGACCGCGTTCCTGGCTCGACGAGAACACGTAACCGCCCAGGCCATAGGGCGTTCCGTTTGCGATGTCGATGGCTTCGTCTTCGGTGCGATAGGAAATCACGGTGAGCACCGGACCGAAGATCTCTTCCTGTGCGATGCGCATATTAGGCGTCACATTGGAAAAGATCGTCGGCTTCACGAAGTAGCCATGCTTGAGCCCTTCGGGCCGGCCAGGACCGCCAACCAGAACCGTCGCGCCCTCTCCCATACCGATTCTGATGTATTCCTGCACGCGTTCGAACTGGAGCTTGTTGACCACCGGCCCCATCGACACCTGCGGGTCCAGCGGGTTTCCCACTTTCACAGCTTCTGCTTCGCTACGAAGCAGCGCCAGCACCTCATCCATCTGGTCCTCCTGGACGATGATTCGAGTCGGGGCATGACACGACTGACCCGTATTGGAAAACGCGCGGGTAACGTTCCACTTCGCGGCCGCCTTCAGGTCCGCGTCGTCGAGGATTACGTTCGCCGACTTCCCACCCAGTTCCTGAGCAACGCGTTTCACTGAAGGCGCCGCCGCCTCTGCGATCAGCACACCGGCTCTTGTGGAACCCGTGAACGACACCATGTCGATGTCCATGTGCCTGCTGATAGCGTTGCCCACCACCGGACCGTCGCCCAACACGAGGTTGAAGACGCCCTTCGGCACGCCTGCTTCGTGAAGCACTTCGGTAAGGCGGATTGCGCTGAGCGGTGTAAACTCGCTCGGCTTGAGTACGACCGTGCACCCCGCGGCAAGTGCATAGGCGAGCTTAGTGACAAGAAGCTGGAGCGGCCAGTTCCATGCGGTAATCAATCCACAGACGCCAATCGGCTCGCGCCGAATAGTATTAGGTCCAAGGCGGTACTCGAACTCGTACTCCTTCAAGGTAGCCAATGCCTGTCTGAAAGAAGCAAGCGCGGCAGGAGCGTGAATCTTCTGCGAGACGGGAGTGCCGAGTTCGAGCGTCACGACGTCAGCGAGTTCGTGCTCACGGCGGACAAAGCAGTCGATTATCTGTTCGAGCAGATCGATACGGGCGGCTTTCGAGGTCGCGCCGAAAGAACGGAACGCGGCTCTTGCGGCGTTGACGGCCGCGTCGACATCTTCGGCTCCGGCCAGCGCGACCGTCGCAAACGGTTCCTCGGTAGCGGGATTGATCAAAGTCCAATCCTTGCGAGTCAGCGGAGTAACCCATTCCCCGTTGATGTAGCACTTCTCATACGATTGCATAAAGTCTCCTGTTATTCACCCGCGACCGGGAGTGCCCGCAGTAATCGCGGCGATGATAGAAGTTTGGAATCGCACCAACGTAGGGTCAAGTCAGCTATTATGGTGTCTCGGTAAGCGGCGCTAACCGGCCACGCTCAGCCTTGGAATGGAACGTTGAATGCGGTCCACGCCGGGACCAAGGCCACGGTTTTTGCGGGCCGCCGCTGTTAAGGAGGAGACAGAAAAAGATGGAACTCCGACATCTTCGCTACTTTATCGCCGCCGCGGAGGAAGAACACTTCGGGCGCGCTGCGGTGCGCTTGCACATCACAAGACCTGCGGTTTCTCAAATCATCGCCGACCTCGAAGGAGAACTCGGCACACCGCTTTTCGAACGCCTCGCGCATACGGTCAAGCTAACGGCCGCGGGCCGCACACTGCTGCCGCAACTCGTCCGTGTAATGGACGATCTCAATGAGGCCATCGTCCTCACCAAGCGCGTTGGGCATGGCATGACCGGGACGTTGAGGATCGGCTATGGATCGCTTACGCTCATGCATTCGATCTTTCGGGCAGCCGTTAAACAGTTCCGCGAAAGCTACCCGGAAATCAATCTTTCGCTCGTGGAAATGTCGACGTCGCTACAGCCCAAAGCCCTCGCGGACGGAAAGATAGATGCCGGTTTCATGCATCTGGGGCCAAGCCCGCACCCGGGCAAGCGGCGCACCGAAATCAATATGGAGCGCGAAGGCATTGTGCTGGATTCGATATGCATTCAGACAGGTAGCCTCGGTGTCGCCGTACCGCACGATCACCGGCTGGCGCGCAGGAAGTCGCTCACACTCGACGATCTCGCCAACGAGTGGTTCGTGGTCGTGCCTAAATCCAGCAGCAGCTTGAGTTACGGACAGCTCTATTCGTTCTGCCAGGCGGCAGGGTTCGAGCCGAACATCGTTCAGGAGGTGAGCACTGTCGCCTCGCAACTGAACCTGATTTCGGTAGGCATGGGAATCGGACTGGTGGTCATGGGAAAGAACTTCCAGTATCCGGGCGACCTGACGATCGTTCCGCTGACCAATTTGGATTACTCGACGCGCTTTATCTTTGGATGGGTGCGCCGGCAGAACGACCCGGTCCTCGACAAGATGATCGACATCGTGAAGGACCTGTCGAAGTAGCATGAAAAGATGTCGCCCTCTGAACGCATCGAGCATTGCAGAGGGCGTAGTTTCTTACAGGGCCGGGTTTCGTGGCAGTGGAAAACGCTTTAATGCTTTCGCATGCACGACATGACTCGGCCTAGCGCCTCAGCACCTCGGGATTGACGATGTTTGTGTTGAGCGTGCCATTCAGCGCGCCGATGAGATTTTCAGCTGCGTTCCTGTTCATCGCTTGACGCGTCTCGTGCGTCGCCGAACCGATGTGCGGCAACGTAACGACGTTGTCCATGCTGAGCAGCGGCGATTCCACCGACAGCGGCTCTTCCGCGTACACGTCGAGTCCCGCCCCCGCGATGGTGCCGTCTTTCAGCGCCTCGATCAGCGCTGGTTCATCGACAATTGGCCCGCGCGAAGCGTTGATGAGAAACGCACCGCGCTTCATCGCCTTCAGTTGTGCGGTGCTAATGAGATTTTTTGTTTCTTTGGTTAATGGCGCCTGCAACAGAACGAAATCCGATTCCTTGAGAAGTACATTCAGGTCCACTTTCTTTGCACCGTACTCACGTTCGGCCCGCTCGTTGACGCCTTGGTCGACGTACAGAACATTCATCGCGAAGCCCAGAGAAGCGCGGCGAGCCACTGAGGTGCCGATACGGCCAAGGCCGACAATACCCAGCGTCTTATGGTGAACGTCGACGCCGAACTTGTCCTCGCCGATTTTTTTCGTCCACTTTCCGGCCTTCACAAACGCCGCCAGTTCGGCGAGGCGCCGCGCCGTCAGAAGAACCAGCGAGAACGCCGTGTCAGCGGTAGATTCGGTCAGCGCATCCGGGGTATTGGTCAGCAATATCCCGCGCCGGTTCAGATAATCGATGTCGAACGCATCGAAGCCTACCGATACCGTAGAAAGAACCTTGATCCGCCGCGCGCCCTCCAGCGTCTCCGCGTTCATTTTCACACCCGTCCCAATCGCGCCGTCAGCGTCCTTCAGTGCTTCAATGAGCGCGCCCGGTTGCTTCGGGTCGACGATGGTTACTTCTGCATGCGAGCGAAGGTAGTTGATCGTTTCTTCGGGCAGCGGTTTGTACACTACGACTTTATTCATTCGAGATATCCTCATATATTGCGACACTGGAGCCGGCCTCGCCTTGGGCTTGACCGGCCCGGCGCTCACAGATCACAGATCGCGCATGACGGCGGCCTTGGCACTCGCTGCGCTTACGAGAAACGAAATGTCAGTGCCGGTGGAGATATATCGAGCACCCATTTCGACGAATTGCGCGACCAGTTTCGGGTGAGCATTGAGACCGCCGACACCGAGATGCTTGCCATGCTTTCGGCATGCGGCCATGGCCTTCGCGTAGGCCTCGCGAATCATCTCGTGCTCGAATTGCCCCTCGATTCCGAGCGACGCGCAAAGGTCGTTGGTACCGATGAAAAGCAGATCGACACCTTGGATCGCCGCAATTTCATCAATCGCGGCCAGCGCCTCCCGGGTCTCGATCATTATGACAACCATCGTGGCATCGTTGACGGCCTCGCCGACCTCTGAACTCGGAAACGAGCGAAAACCCATGTGCGGAAGCACGCCACCATGCGAGCGCTCGCCGTGCGGCGGGAACTTGGCCGCGCGAACAACCTGTCTCGCCTGTTCAGCAGACTCGACGTGCGGCGCGATTACGCCCAGCGCACCACCATCCAGAATCCGGGCGATGACATCCGGAGCCAGATTCGGCAGACGAACGAACGGCGCGATGTCAGCGTTCATGGCGGCCATGCAGATTTGAGCTGTGGTCTCGAGAGACAGCGTACTGTGCTCGAGATCGATATAGAACGTGTCAAAACCCGCGGTCTTTGCGATCGTCACGATCTCAGTTGTTCTGACGAGGCGGACCGTCATGGAAAGCGTAACTTCATCGCGCGCCAGTTTCTCCTTGACGACGTTGCGGACCAGATCTTTTGCGGCTACTTTCATTTTGTCTCCTCAATCTCGGACGCGGAACACAAGCGACTGCTTACACCGCGCTGCACCGTGTTACTTAACGCACGCTTGACAGCGCGAGTTTCAGGGAAGCAACACCGCTACGCGGGCTAGAGAGCACCGGCACACGCAGGTCTTTTAGCTGAGGAACAAGTCGCGCCATCGACACCTGAGCCACGACGACGACATCCACGCTCGCCGCCAATGCCGAGATAGTGCTCTTGACGATCTCGTCGTGTTTCGCGGCGTCGCCCGCGAGCAGCGCGTCAAATGCGCCCTCAGCAATCCGCTCGGCAACTTCAATGTCGCGGCCGAGTTCGCCGGCTTTCCTTTTGATCAGCCGAACGGTCGGCTCCAGTGTGGTGGGCACGGTCGCGACCACTCCGATGCGGCGGCCGATGGAACTGGCCTCCTCAGCCATCGCTTCGTCGATCTTTACGATCGGCGTACTGACAAACTTACGCACCGAATCAACGGCCTCGCCGACGGACGAACAGGCGTTAAGAATAATGTCCGCACGCATTGCCTGTGCATTCGCCATGTACGAGTGAATCCGGCTCGCAACCTCAGGCGTCAGATGTCCTGCTGCACGCACGTCGTTGAGCAGGCTATCGTCGATGATGTTGATCACGCGCGCCTCGGGAATCTGCTCGCTGATCTGTTCCTTGATCGGCTGGACCGTGACTGGTCCGGTGTGAATCACGGCAATGGTAGTCATAGTTCGTTCCGGCTTGGTCGTATGTGAGAGGTAAAAGCAGGCGCCCGCATCTGCGGTGTGCGCGGCGCGACCGCACACCGCGCACAGCGTTAGAACCTGGGAAGCACGAGACGGAAGAACTCTGTTTCCTCAATTGCTCTGAGCGGCACCGGGCCCTCGTTCGCCTCGAATTCGAACGCCGTATGGAGGCCATATTCCATGCCTTCGAAGCTGACTTTACCTTTGCTCAGGAAAAGCAGTTCGATCGAAGACTCTATACCCGCCGGGAGCGACGCACCCGCGTCTATTTTGACGAAGCCGATTCGCGTATTTCGCTCAGTGAAAGAGCCAAGCCACTTCGAAAAGACGCCGCGCGTTTCTTCCGGAATCCATTCGAAGTTTGCGGGGTTCATGAGGATCAGATCTTCATAACGCGGCTTGGCGTATTCCAGCTTGCGTCCCGTCACGTGTTCGAAGCAAGCTTCGAATCCATCCTGGTTGTGCTTTTTCCCCGACTCGTCGTACCACGTAAAGATGCCATCCTTGAACTCGCCCTTGGCCTTCAACGCCTGGTTTGCGGCTTCGCGCTCCTCGACGCTCACAAAGCCGTAGCCCGCCGCACCGCCGAACTGGCAGACCATCATCTCCAGCCCTTCAGGACGTTCCTGCGGACCGTAGTACACGCTCTCCGGGAAGTAACCTACCCAACCCTCCGGCATCCTCTTTCCCTGCGCATAAGGAAAGTCGCCCTTGATCACGTAGCGGACCTGATCGAAATTGTGGCGGTGACTGGGCGCGACCCAGCCGCCCGCGCCCGTGCGGCCGACGTTGATGAGGTAGTTATTCGGAGAACCCGGTTTTCCCTGCAGCAGGAACTTCTGCTCGAGGACGCCCTCTCG
Organism: Paraburkholderia sp. DD10; assembly: GCF_049177125.1. NCBI lineage: Bacteria > Pseudomonadati > Pseudomonadota > Betaproteobacteria > Burkholderiales > Burkholderiaceae > Paraburkholderia > Paraburkholderia sp. DD10. The sequence continues at coordinate 2,038,717 of NZ_CP185392.1, forward strand.
CATATTGCTGCCGATTCTCCCGTAATCTGTTGTCGAGGCCTCTGAAACTCGCATTTTGACCCTCCTATGGTCACTGTCTGGCCGCCTTTCTATCGCGGGGTTCGCCTGCCGGCGCCAGATCAAAGGATGAGTAGGCGAACCAAATCAGTTCTACTACATGTTTAAACAACATGTCGGGCGACTCAACATCGCGACACCGACATGAAGAGCTGTCAGCTGCTTAGTGAAGTGCGCATTGCGCCGCGCCACCTGCAAACTCTCGACTCATCTACCCATCAATGCGCTGTGCAGTTGCCCAAACAACTGGGCAAGGCACCGCAACGCTACGTGAGTGCGCGAAGTATCCCGGTCGCGTCAGTCAGAGTTTCCATCTCCCGAATCAGCATCTGAGCCCTGGCAATTCCCGCGTCCGACGGCGCAATAGCTGCAACAGAGGCGCAACTCACGAACTTTTCCGACAGTTGCTCCCAGGTTAGCGGGGCCTCTGCATTACCTGGGATCTTGTCTCCAAGGCGGCCGAAAACACGGCCGTCCCGCGTCACAATTTCGATCCGGCCGTCCGGCAGCTTGAATGTCCAGTTCTGATCCGGATCCTGCACCGGAACGACCTTCGCCGCCATGGATAGAACGTCGGGGTCTTTCAGCGCCGCCTCGCTGAAATCGGCGATAGTCATCTTGCCCCTGCTCGCTGCAATTCCGAGTATGAACGGCAAGCTCATCTTTGCGTCGACGAGCGTGGACGGCGCACGCCGAACTTCCAACGGCGTACACATGGTGTACGTGAAGTCGCCGACGAAGGCGCGGATGGCTTCGACGTCCTTTGCTGCGATGCCTTTTTCTTTCATCAATTCGATGGTGGCGTGAATATAGGTGTGAGAGTTGCCCACCGCCGGCCATGCCTTATACAGCGTCGTGCCTCCGAGGAACCGCACGCCCAGCCCATCGAGCATCTTCTCGCGGTCGTACTTTCCGCCGAAATAAACGTTGAAAATCCCGGCCTTTCCCTCAAACAGAGTATCGATTCCGGTAATGCCCTTCTGCGCGAGGAGCGCTGCAATGACGGCGCCTTTCGCAGTGAACCCAGCGTACATTCCTCGCAGGTCACTGCCGGTTGCAAAGATGACTTCCATGGTTCCGCAAGACTGCTGGCTGGCAATGCCGAGAGCGTGGGCAGTCTGTTCGGCCGACAGTCCAAGCACATGTGCAGCCGACGCGGCCGCGGAAAAAGCGCCCACCATCGACGATAAATTCCAGTTCTGATTCCAGCCAACGTTGCAGCGCAACCGGGCGAAGAGGTCCTGCCCAATCGCTACCGCGGTGATTAGCGTACGGCCTGGCACTCCACCCATTCGTTCAGCGATCGCGAAGACGGAAGGAACGATTGAACTCGCCGCATGCGCGCCCCACGGAGTCTGATCATCAAAATCCAGACAGTGAGACATGGACCCGTTGGCGAAAGCCGCCGACATTGCAGGCAATTTCCCGCCGAATCCGAGGACCGTACTCTCCGGCTTTCCACCGCTTTCCTGCAGCAATTGCACCAATGCCTGAACCGCGGGCTCGACACCGCTTGCGGCCAACGTCACGCCCAATGTGTCGAGAATCGTCTTCTTCGCGCCTTCAATCGCGTCTTCTGGCAAATCGTCGTAGCCAATTTCTGCCGCGAATTTCGCGAAATGATGGCAGAGGTCCAAATGGTCGGTCATGAAAGTGCTCGGGAAAGACGGCACAGCAAAAAGTGACTCATGAATGGCGTTGCTGCTTACGCTTTATCTTCCTGATCATTCTGCGCGTGGGACTCCTTCTAGTACAGTTCGTTTTCATCGATAGCCCGGTAAGTTTGGCTAACGGTCCGGCGCGGACATCACCGCCATACAACGCCGTTTTCGGCAGAACTATCTCGACGTTAATCTCCACCGCTACATCAAGAACACGCCCTTGCCGCCGCTTTGACGGTTAAAGACCTGATACGCTTCTTCCGCCTGATCAAGGCGCCAACGGTCTGTGAAGAGCGCGTCGAGGTTGAGCTCGCGCTCGACGATGAACTCGGCGCAGGCTCGCTGGCCCTGAACGGACATCGTCCACGAGGTCAGAACGCGGAGTTGAGTGCGCAAATAGCTGGCCAGCGAAAGAGTGAATTCCGACCCAATACCAACGAGGCAAATCGTGCCCCAAGGACTCACGGAGTCGAGAGCATCGCGGTTTGCGGCGGCTGCGCCCGAAGTCTCGAGTGCAACGCTCGCACCCCTGCCGCTGGTGAGCTCGCGGATTGCATCGGCGACTCCTCCATCCAGCGGATTAATCACAGCATCGGCGCCAAACTTTGCCGCTGTCTCGCGACGACTTGCGTCGACGTCCAACGCGATAACGCGAGCGCCTTGAGCCTTCGCGAGCATCGTTGCAGAAAGGCCGACTGGCCCTTGCCCGAATACCGCAATGGTATCGCGCCCCGTGAGGCCGATTCGCTCGAAAGCGCCCCAGGCAGTACCCGTTCCGCAGGAAATGGCAGCGCCTGCCTCGAAGCTGAGCCGTTCGTCGAGCGGCACCAGCGTGTCCGCGCGAACCTTCATGTAAGGGGCATGCGCGCCGTGCGCATCGGTCCCATACACAATGATCGGCGCAGTCCTGCACATTTGCGGCCAACCCGAGCGGCAGTCGGGGCATCCCATGCAGCCACTGTAGTGATGGACCATGACGCGCGCACCGATGCGCGCGTGCGGCCCCACGACGCCTTTTCCCACAACGACGACAACACCGCACGGCTCGTGACCAGCGATGACTGAAGGAACGGGCGAGCCTGCCGGCCGGCGATAGAAGTGAAGATCGCTTCCGCACATGCCAGAAGCCTTGATTTCCAGAACGACTTCGCCGACGCCCGGCGTCGGATCGGGGAAAGTCGCGAGCTCGACTTTGCAGTCACCGCGAAAGACAATGCCACGCATGCCGTGTGTTCCTCAGTGCTGTTAGGTGAAAGATGAACGACTGCGAACAGCGATACATTGCGTCGAACGCACCGCTGTTTTCAGCGCGCATTTGATTGGATGGCTAGTGCCGGGACAACGTCTGCGGAATCGCGGCATGCGCGTCGGCGATTTCCTCAGGCTCCAATGCCTCGAGCGATTGCTGGTTGGTCTCGATACCCGCGACCATGACGAGGATTGCAATAAAGATGTAGGCGCCTGAGATGGCGAGTACCACGCCGGTGATTCCATAGCGGCTAAAGAGCCCCAGCACGATGAATGGCGATCCGATCAGACCCAGGCGTCCGAACATCTGCGCCACACCGCCGCCGCGGAAGCGATATTCCGTCGGGAATAATTCCGGCGTCATGCCGAGGCCGAGCGTCAGGAAAATCGCCACGGCCGAGACGAGCAGGAAGCCGCAAATCATAATTGCCGTTGCCGATGTCAGGTTGGGGTAGATCGCCCCGAGGCATGCACACAGCGCGGCGAACATCACGATGCCCGTGCGGCGTCCAATCCGATCCGAGATATACGAGAGGAACAATGGGCCGGCAATCCAACCCGCCATCATTGCGGCGGTAAAGCCAAGCGAGTGAGTGACGCTCATTCCCTGTTTGACGAAGAACGTCGGCATCCATCCCGTCAGACTATAGGAGCCGAACAGGCAGATCACGTTGATGACAATGGCAAGCAAGGTGCGCCGAATCACAGTACGCGAAAAAAGCGTGGAAAGCGGCACCCAGTGCGGCTCCCTGGCCGGGCTCTGCGGCGCCGGAGGCAGTGGTGCAGTGACGCCGGAGTCCCTTTCGATCGCCTGCATGACCTCTTCTGCCTCGTCATTGCGCCCGACGCGCTCGAGCCACCGCGGCGATTCGGGCAGATGACGGCGCATCCACCAGACCCACAGCGTACCGATGCCACCAATGATGAACATTGGACGCCAACCGAGCCACGGAATGACGAGCGTCGCGACAACCGCCGTGACGAACACACCCGAACCGCCAATCAACGCAAGGAGTCCCAGGTAGCGCCCACGATGCGTGGGAGGCACGAACTCGATGATGAGGCCGTAACCCATCACGTACTCCGCGCCCATCCCCAGCCCCATGATGAAGCGAAACGCGACGAGCCATGACATCGACGGCGCAAATGCGGACACGAGTGCCATGCCACCGAAGATCGCCAGGTTGAATTGATAGGCGAAGCGACGGCCGAACCGGTCGCTCAACCAGCCGGCAAGCGCTGCGCCGATCGTCAGCCCGACAAACGTCGCTGACATGAAAATCGAATTCAATTGCAACGTCGACCAGCCGCTCTTCAGCATTGACGCAAGCACCGAGCTGGATAGGGTATTGTCGAACGAATCGAAGAACATACCCAATCCGACTAGCCACAGGACCCTAGTATGGAAAGATCCGATAGGGAGCCGATCAAGTCGCGCGCCAGCATTTACTCTATTGCTCATCCGATGTCCCCTGATAACAGCATCACACTAAACGGTTGCGTTGATGTCCGGCCGCTCGCTTTAGGAGGTCGTGGCAGGCTTCCTTACGGCGGCACCCGTACGAACACAAAGCGCGATAGTCCGCGCCCCACAAGTTGCGGGTAGCGAAGGCACACAAGTTATCGAACAAAATGCCGCCACAGGCGGGCGATTGGAGCGACTAGCGCTATCCTTCGAAGGCCCGAAGAGGCCTCGACGCCTGGCTTGCCTGAAGCCAGCAGATTTAGGCGACGTATTCGGTCTTCGTGGGATTTACCGTGTCTGCGTGCCGTTCGACTCGTCGTCGGACGCCGCAGCGCACGTTGCGTGCGGATGCTTTGCGGGCAGATCGTCTCCATACTTATCCGGCTAATGGCCATTTTTGTGATTCTAGTTTGCGCGCCCGAGTTCTGCCGCGTACAGTCGATTATTCTTCTTGGTGCGTAAGCTGAGCTAACCGAAGGCGTCGGGCTGATGTGTCGATAGTGGCCCTTTTCCTCGCGCGGCGATGCTGCACGCACGCCGGCCACCTATCGGTGCACGGCGGAGTCACGCCAGCTGCCATCCGGCTAGCGTCATCCGGTTCCTATAAGGGCCAGTGTCCGCAAATGAAGGGGTCGATAGCTCGGACTATCGACGCCTTCACTTACGCCACTTTTCTGCGTTTTTTCTCAGTTCCTTATACTTCGCAAGTCCTCGTCCCAAGGAGCGGGTGGGATCGGTGCCCGCCCGTGGCGTGGCGCGGCTGAAAAATCCGGCCGCGGGCCGGTGCAGTGACTATCATGTAGATGTGGTCCGTGCTAGCGACACGCGACCGCAAAACGGGGCAAGGCGGGGCTGGCGGGAGACTGGCCGCCCGTCCTTGCTCCGCCAGAACCGGGTCCGCGAAGGTGCGGGCCATTTTTTTGCGCCCTTCCAACCCTGATAACTCCACGTATCGGGATTGCTTTTAATGGCGAAAAGGCGAGATCCGCGGCCGCTCATCATGGCGGTTCCCCGCGCCGAGGTCCAGTTTCAATGGTGACGAGTCGTATTAGCTCCATCACGTTTAATGGCGCATCTGCTTCGCTAAAAATCCTCTGTGTTAGCACCGCAATCCATGTGGCCCGAGCTAGTCCCGCGGGGATCCTACGGCTGGCTCCCGTCGCCTCTCAAGGCTCTTAATGGTCTGGATCAGCACCAAGCCGAAATGCCAATGTCACATCCGCACAATTGTTTCCGCATCACGGTTTTCCCAGTGCGCTCATGACCCAGCACACCGTCACCGATTGGTAGAGACTTTGTTGTGCGTCGATAGCGACACTCAGGCAGCCCCTCGCAGCGTCTGCGCAATTCCCATCGTCTTCGTGACTGATCCAAACTGCCTTTGTCCGAGGCAACCCGACCGTCTATATTGGATAAAAAGCAACGCAAGGACTGCGTGCACCGAATCACGCCCTCCATCGGCAGCCGTCCGCATATCTCCACAATCCAACGATCAAGGAGTGAGGTAGTGGAAATCCTGAAATGTGCCGTTACCGCTGGCGCCCTGATCGGCCTTGTGAAATGTATCCAGTTGTTCAACGGCCACTGCCGTCGCCGTTTCGGCCATCGCTTTTTCACGCTTCGCGCATTCTGGTTGGCAGCACTCGCGATCAACCTCATGTGGCTGGGACTCTATTGCTATGCAAATGCTGTACGCGATCACGCCTCCATTAATGATGGCCTCGTCCTTGTCGTTTTAAGCGTCGTCCCCATTGTCTGGATGGCTTACGAAAACATCCGCGAGACGGATCTTGTCCACGGACTAGGCGGTTCGGCACTGCAACTGGCGTTGTTCTTCCCCGTGGCTCTCTACAGCCTCCCGCTCCTCCTGGCTGCTATGGTTTTTCTGCTTTTCGCATCCTTCAAGGCGGGACCGGCGTGGCTCGTCGATCGTTAAGCGGCGGTTAGCCTTGCGTACCAGCGCCCTATATCGCGTCGCCGCACTCCCCGCGCTCCCCCTGGAACAGTCCCGCTGGGGCAACTGACCGATTCCACCCATAGAGGATCAGTTCCTCGCACGAAGCGGTACTGTCCGCGCCTCCGACCGTGTACCGGATGCCCATCACCATCTCCGCCGATCAGCGTTCCACATCCGGCCCGGCATTGCTCGACCTGCCACTGCGTCCCCGTGCGGGGTGATCCGGCCGCTCCGGTTCGGCATCCCGCCCTCGTTCCGCCGCAGGCCTGTCCCGCTGTACCGGCATGGCGCCAACGAAATACGCCATATCAACCGCCATTGCACGATCTTCGCGTGCACTGGATCTCGCCATCGCGAAGGCCACCTCGCGCCATGCGGCAAACACCCCGCCGTGTGCAACCCAACCGGCCTCGCGCTGCGCATCGGTCGGGACGGCCCGCCAGAAACCTGGCGTCTCGCCGCGCTCCATCATGTGCACGACGGCCGGTTGGGGATAACGTTGTGTAACGCCGCGGGTTCGCCGGGATGTCGCGTTCGCGTCAACACCATGTTCTCGTAGTTGCATGGCAAAGCGCTCACGCCACCGCTGAAGATCCTTGTGACGTGGATTCAACCGGTGCCCGTCCGGCCCCCGCACCTGCACACTCAAATGCACATGTGGATGGGCCTCATCGTCGTGCGCTGCAAAGACATACGCGCGTCCGTCGCCAAACTCGAGCGCTGCAAAGTCACGCGCCGCATCGCGCACGGCCTGCCGGTTCGTTCCCGGCGGCATCGACAGAAGAATATTGAATACCTCGCGACGAGTGCTGGTGTCGGGGATTCCCCATCCGCCGAGCTGCCAGGTTTTCGTGAGGTCACGCAGTGCATCGACGCCGGAAATCGTGTCGCCGTTCTGATCCTCCAGATCGACCTGGCCATTGCGCGAGATATAACGAAGATGCCGACGCACGGCGCCTATGCCTTGCGCACTGGATGCCTTGTTGGTGATCTTGACCATCACCTCCGGGGTACGTTTGAGCGTCCGCGCCAATTGATTACGCATGCGCGCTGCCTCGTCCCGAATGCCCACACGTGAGAGCCGCGATGCCCTCGCGTGCCTGAAGGGCTCTGCAAATAACCGGTCACCCCAGTTCAGAAGCATCGCGTCGATGTAGATTTTCGGGTAAGGCATGTTACCGGCTCCATCGGTCGAGATTGGTACGAATCACGCCTGCGACAGCACGCAGATGCCCGTCAATCTGTTCCCGGATGCCCCCTAACTCGGCCAGGCTCTGGCGTTTAAGTTCCGCGTCACCACCGCGCATAATCTCTCCCAAGGACCGGCTGATGACTGCAAGCTGCAGGTTCGACGCCGATAGCAAATGCATCTCAAGTTCGCCCAACTGCGGCTCCCGCGTCAGTTGCGCACGAATCAGCGCCGCGATCCACCGATTGCAGTTCAGGCCCGACGCCACCGCGCGCTGCTCAACCGCCGTCCGCTCTGCGACGGTCAACCGGATTTCGACACGACTGCGCGACTCTCCGACTATCGGCTGGGCCAGTCCAGATTCGATCGCAATGGAGCGATCGCCAGCCTCTGCGTTGACTGCGGCAGCAATCAACTGCCTCACGCCATCGCCCGCCGTCACGCCACGGCGCGCACACCATGCGTCCCAGCGCGGTCTGACCGCGCCCAGCTCGACGCACAGGCGCTCACGGACTCTCACAGCTCACCCTAACGCGCCGGCATTGATGGCTCGGCCGGCGTCCGGTCGATTTCGCGAGTCGATGCACGCTCAGGAGCAGTGCGCGTCCGACGATCACGTGCCGAAGGCGCCTTGGGATCGAAGACCTTCGGTGTTGGCACCGGAATGCCCTCCTTGTCAAACGCGACCAGCATGCTTGCGGCACGCCGCTGCACACGAGAAATAGAGCGTTCGCTAAAGCCCTGTTCCCGCATCGCAGCGGTCAGGACGGCCAGGTGCAGCACACGCGCCTCATCGGCCGGCTGCGCACGACGACGCTCCGATACGCGCTCTGCGGCGTGCTGTACACGCTGGTCGGCATGCGGTTGAGCCGCATCGCCCGATGACCTGTCGGCTCGTGATGTCGCCTGAGAGACCGCCCGTTCGCGCTGGAGGACATCCACCTGCCACGTGTTCCGGTAGACGTCTTTCCCTTCCTCGCCCACTACGACACCATCGCCATCCAGGATTGGCATCTTGACCCTTACGAGGCGCTTGCCGAGGTTTTCAAGCGTCACCCGCTGTCCAATCTCCGCCTTCGACTCAAGAACGGCACGCTCGAGATCCACGCCCCATACCACATGATCGACGTCCGCCTCATCGCGGAACACTACGTAGTACGACTCGCTCCGTGCAGGATTATGTTGATACGGTGCCCCTCCGTGCTCGCGAAGCTCGCCGACGTACCGTCGTGGCGCGTCGGGTTCGTCATTCGCGGAATTCAGGCTGTCCAGGGCAGACGTCGACGTGGGGTTCCCTTCACGTGCAGGCCCAGCGGGTAATCCGTCATTCGAGGCTGTACGCGCATCAGCCGGGGGCGTTGGCGATAGCGGCGCAGCATGGTGTTCACTCGCACGCCCATTTGAGTCAGCAGCAGCCGTTGGCTCCGCCTCCGGCCCAGCTTCAATGCGAATATTCAGCCGGGCCTGCCGGGCATCCGCAAGGCGGGCCAGATCCGCCGCCTTCGGCCCGTAGCCGTTCACCTCGATCCCGAGCAACGTACCCTGCAGCCACACCTCGCTACGGAATGCCTCGTGCCCCGACACACGGATGCGTCGCCACGACTTGGCATGCACCATATCGACCATCGATTCCACAACGTCCGGCCGGTTGTGCTCGGTAACGAGGTACGGCCCCAAGTCCTCGAAGGCGAGCTGATAAGGCGCCTCCTTCAGGAAATACTGGTTGCCTGCACGCAGATACCGCTTGCGGACACGCTCCGGTGGCTGGTCGAGCGGCACGCGTCCCGTACCGGTATCCTGTCGCGACACATCAGCGACCGCTCGTACTCCAGTTTGCCGCGATGCCCCGGCATCGTCGCGAATCGCCTGGTCTCGCAGCCTTGTCCGCGCCGCATCGAACTCCCGGCGACGTCGCGCCGACACCGCTTCCATTGCAGCCGAATCCAGGGCGTCATCCCGGCCATTGCCGCCTGATGGAGCAGTTGCGCCACTCACGCCCGGCACATACTGCTCGATCACATTGATGACCGGATCGGAATCCTGGGCCGAAGATGTCTGTGCCATGATGCAACCTCATACTGTTCAGCGAAGGTTTTTGCGAATGGGTACCGCGACTGCGATACGCTACCGATCGGGGTCTGCCGCCGGTTCAGGCGACGATGCCTGTTCCTTCGACTTCTCCAGTGCGGCGGCGCGTGCCTCCCTGATTCGCGCCCACGATCTCGCCTGCAGCTGATCGAGCATCGTCTCGAGGTTCGGACTGAAATTCAGTTCACGGGCGGATTTCTTCAGTGACCCTACCGTCCGGTCAAGCAGATCGCGGGCACGGTCCCACGGATAGACTTTCGGCCGATCGCCGTCGTACCCGACCTGCACCTCGGAGCCGTTCAGCCGCGCATTCCCGTCCATCCACTTCAGACGATCGGAAGCAAACTCCATCCGGTCCTTCTGGTGAAACACGACGCTGCGCGTCGCAACTTCCTGGATCAGGTAGTGCTCCGTGTTGAATACCTCTCCACGATACGGGCCGCCGTTCTCGCGCGGCGTTCCCATCCGGAGCGGTGTGCCGAACCGGTGTTCCGCCAACGCCTTCATTTCGTTGGGAACGTCACCCAACCCAAACAATGGCTCGCCAACCGGCGCACGCGTCGCCGCAAACCGTGGTGGATCGGCCGCGGAGGGTACTCTCGCCAGAGACCCGGCGGCTGAAGTTTCAGCAGCCGGAAGTACGGTCGTTGCAGTCGGCCCCGACGCAAGCGGCGCAGCAGATTCCAGCGCCGCCTCTTTGGCCGCGCTTCGTTTCGATGACCGAGGCTGGCTGTCTGCGGCGTCGTCCGCCTGGTTCTCTTTGACGCGGTTCATTTTTCCCTCCTCATTCCGTTCATCACTCTCACCCAATTGCACGCCGGAGATGACGCTCATATCCACCTCCCGCGATCCGTCCACTCTCTTGACGGACTGAAACGCCACTTCACGCAGATGGTCGCCCACGACATCGAAACCCGACAGCACCGCCATGTCGCTGAAATCGTTCGGCATCTTGCCGTCGATGCGCGCATCTTCGGCAAACACCGGCCAGGCCAGATGCGCCATTGCGCCTTCCGCCGCCCGCCGGGCATCCGCTTCACCCCGCCCCAGTTCACCAAGCACAATCAGATCGCTGTCGGGATAGCGCTCGCGCAAGGCCGCGGCCACCTGGCCCAGATTCCCGCTCGAGAGTGCCGCTGCTGCAAACCAGCGCGTCGCGCGGTATGCGGACAGTACCGTCGCCATGCCCTCACCGACCAGGATCGGCACGGATGCTTCGTCCGGCGTCGGCGTCGGCGTCGGCGTCGGCGCCGGCCCGGCCATCCAGGACCCGCCCTTCTTGACGCCCCCCGCCAACGATGATTTCCGGCCGTGCTCATCGATCAGCTCCAGCGTGGAGATCGCATCGATCCAGACCGGCACAATCAGGACGCGCCCCACCAGCGGCTCCTCCTCGCTCATTGGCGCGTACCCAAGGAGCGAGCGCAGCTCCTGCGCATCCAGTTCACGTAAGGTCCCTACCGGATCGAGGTGCTTGCGCGTCAGGTAAGGATGCTGCGGCCCAACTGGACGCGCCCACTGCCAGAGTGCGGCCGCCTCGTGGGCCACTGTGGCATGACGGGCCTGCCTCCGTTCTTCCTCGCGCGCGCGACGCTCGAGTACCTCGGGGGAAGGCACCGGCGCAGTCGCCATCCGGTCCGGGTAGTGCGATCGCTTCAGATCGAAACCGTGCTGGCGCGCGAGCCAGAACAATGATGCAAGGGTCTTGCCGCCCGACGCATCGGCTGAGCGCCACGTGGTCCGCGCTGCGCGCTCGTTGTAGTTACCGGCGGTGCGGCTCCATTCGTCCCAGATCTCGAAGCCCTCATCGCCGAATCCCTGCTTGAGCGCGAACGCCATGTCCACCCACGTCCCGTAATCGTCCGCAGGAATCACCGCCAGCGCTGCGCGTGCGCGCACAGCCTCATCGACATGTGACGCGTTCATTGATCACCTCCCTGAATCGGCACAACATTCGACGGCACGCGCCGCGCAGATGCGCGGCGGGTTCGTGATGGTTCAACCGGGGAAAGCTCCGCCACGTCGAGATCGGCAACCGACAGACGGCGGGTGGTCTTCCCGACCCTTTCGGCGGGCACCCCAAGCAGCATGAAATGGCGCTCCACATACGCCACAGCATCGTCTTCACTGATGTCAGCAAGGCGTGGCGGGAGATCGCGCGGATCCCATGCCTGCAGCACTTCCAGATACTCGGCGGGCGGATTGATGAGCCCAGTGCCTTCCGGATCGATCTCGTCAGTCCGCAAATCGCGCAACCGTCGTTCGACCACCGCGCTGAAGTGCGCCAGATTCATGACTGGCACCGCGGGGGCCGCCATTACGCGCGAAACAAACGCGGGATCGCGCCAGTAGCAGATCTTGTCGGCCAGGATCGGCTTGGTGTTTTCGAGCACGATGATCTCCTTGTCCCGCCCAAGCTCCTTCAGTTCCTGCGGTAGCAGGAGCGGTCGGCGCTGCTCGGAAATGCTTTCGCTCGTTCCGCCCCGCCCCCCGAAGGTCGCACTTGAGCGGCTAACGCTGCGTGACTGGTCGGTAAACGTGCCGAGCATCTCGGAATAGTCGTTCGCGTCCTTCTGCTCGCGTGGCGCATAGAGAATCTGCATCGCGTGGTTCGTGATGAAGGTGCGCGCATCGGCCCGTCCGTAGACCGATTCGAGCTGTGCGATCGACTGGACAATGGACAGCAGACGCAGGTTATAGCCCGCCATGTAAGCAACTGCCCGCGCGATGATGTGGATCTTGCCGATCGCCGTCATCTCGTCGAGCAGGACAAGGCACTGGAATTTCAGTGTGGGATCGGCCTCGGGCAACTGCTTCGTGTTGAGATTGACGAGCTGCGAGAACACGAGATTAACGAGCAGCGCCGCCTCAGACAGATGGTCTGGCGTGATGCCGATATAGACCGACATCCGGCGGCGGCGCACGTCACGCAGATCGAAGTCGTTGGCGCTTGTTGCAGCATCGACGATGGGATTGGCCCAGATCGTCAGTGGCGCGTTGAAGGTTGCGAGAATGCTCGCCAGTACCTTGTCGTCGTTCGACAGGAAACGGTTCAGCGCATCGACGCACGATCCCGTCAGCAGATTGCGATGCTGGACGAGTGCCCGCTGAAGGTAAGCCTTCACCGGCATGCCATTGCCCGATGATTGTCGCAGCACCTCGCCCATCGTCACCGGATAATCGGGAATTGACGGTCCCTTGCCGGCCCGGCGAGCATCATGCCACTCGCACAGCAGCAGCACGATGCCAAGAAACAGGTTCCTCGCCTGGTCCTTCCAGAAATCGTCGTGGCCGCCCGGTGAATAGAGCGCGTATCCGATCGCGAGAATGTCACCCACGCGGAACAGTCCATCCGAGATCGCCGACAGTGGGTTGTAGCGATGCGTGCGACCATCTTCCGCGAACGGGTTGAACAGATAGACGTCCTGCCCGTGCGCACGCCTGAAACCCGCGGTGATGGCGTAGTTTTCCTGCTTGACGTCGAGCACCACCACCGAATCAGGGAAGCTGAGCAGATTAGGGATCACAACGCCGACGCCCTTACCCGAGCGCGCGGGCGCTGCCAGCAGCACGAACTGCTGGCCGGTGAAGCGCAGGTAGCGCCCACGCCACACACCAACAACAATGGCCGGTGTGGAATCGATACTTGCGAGCGTGCTCATAGCAGTCCCGCCTTGCGGATTTCCGCATCGCTGGCAAACCGCGCGCTGCCATAGAGGCGTCGCTGCCCTGACCGTTCCCACAGGACGCGCAGGCCGACGGCCGGGCCACCGAACGCCAGCAATACGCCAAAGAGCGCTGCACCGGCGAGCCGCCGTCCACCGTTCGGCATCACCCCGTCGTGCCAGGCGAGCGCCGCCTCGAGCCAGCCCCACAAGCCGGCACGCAGGGGATTGATCCGCAAGCTCGCGTACAGGAAGAACGATGCCAGCCAGAGTGAGGCTGCAAGCCCTCCCGCCAGGACAGCCAGAGTGACCAACGTAATGGCGGCGGTCCTCACGTGATGGGCTCCAGTCTGACCGGCAACAGACCGGAGAAGATGGGATGCAGGAGAAAGTAAGTTCATCACGACGGCTCTCTCCTACGCAAACGCCGTGTGCGCCTTGCGCACCGGGTTGAACCAGATTTCGGTCATGCCCCAACGCTTGCCGGACTGCTCACCGGCTCCGTTGAGAATCGGCTGCGCTTCCATGTGCGCGACGACATCGATGGTGAGAAACAGCAGGCGCTTCAGCGCGGCATCGTCGTAGGCCGCAGCCTCGGGGTGTTCCTTCGCCATCAGCGCAAATCGCTCGATCGCGATCGCCGCGCTTGAAGCGTGATAGCTCGTAATCGAACCGGCGTGCCCTGTCGTCAGGAGTTTGAGGAAGTCGTACGCTTCGGCACCGCGCAGCTCGGCGAGCAGCACGCGATCGGGACGCATGCGCATCGTGCTCGCGATCAGATCGGCCGGCGTCACGCGCGCGTGGCCGTGACCGCCCTTGCTGTACAGCAGATGCACACAGTTTTCGATGTGCCGGATAAAAAGCTCGCGGACATCCTCGATCGTCACGATGCGCTCGGTCGGCGGGATCGACCGGCACAGGGTTTTCATGAAGCTGGTCTTGCCCGAACCCGTGTTGCCGACGATCACGATATTCAGGCGGCCGGTAACCGCCAGCTCAAAGAACGCACCCCAATCCCGCATCTCCAGGCACTGGATGAGTTTGCGATCTTCGGGGCGCAACACCGGCAACGCCACATCGAGTCCATCCGGGCGATGCCATGCCGTATCGTCGAACAACCCCTCGTCGCGGTATGCATCGAGGGTCCTCTCGCGCGCGGACGGCCGGCGGATCGTAATCGAGACCGTGCGCGGTGGCACAACCGGCGGTACTACGATCTGGATGCGCGCGTCGCCAGGCAGCAGCGCCGAGAGTACGGGATGTTGGGCCGACACCTCCTGGTTCGTCAGCGTGGCGACCGCCACCGCGAACGACATCAGGCGTTCGAAGTCGAGATCGTGGTAGTCGTAGCTGCGCCAGCCACGATGTGTCTCGGTCAGCACGCGCTGCGGCCGGTTGATGACGAGTTCAGTCACATCCGCGTCGTCGAGCAGTGGCGCGAACGGCCGCATCAGCTCCCGAACCGACGCATCGTCAGGCAGGCGCGCCAGCACCGCGTCATATGCTTGATCCGGTCTGTCCGTACGGGTATTCATGGTGCGGACTCCGGCTGTAGCGCATAGACCGACCCGAAATCCAGATCACGTGCGGTCACGATCGTGAACTCCGCGCCCTGGTTCTGCGTCAGCGTCGGCGGGATGTTGATCGTGCTGTCGAGCACGCGCGTGGCCATGTCGTTGCCCTGCTGCTGCGTGTTCGCGTAGACGACTGACCCGTTACTGTTTCCCCCTCGCGTGGCGAGATAGCCGATCGCATCCTGGGTCATGCCGAGCATCAGCGCGGCACCGATGCGTTGCCCCCAGTGGTTATCGATATGGCCATCGATACCCATGCGCCCCAACGCATCAGCTGCCGGTGAATCGATCTCGACCGTTACGCCATTGGGTGTCTTGATGCGGGCGGACAACACGAAGACCCGCTTCTGGCCCGGTGACAGGTTCGAGCGATACTGGCTGTTGATCTGCGAGCCTCGTTCGATCAGTACGACCCGGCCATCGTCGGAATACACGTTCTTCGTCACCGTGCAGGTTGAAATGCCCGCCTCGGTGGAATCGAACGCCGTATCGCCCACACAATCGATCTTGGCGCCTTGCGCGAGCACGAGACTGCGATTCCCCAGCGTCCCGGCACTCACACGTGGCGTCACAAACGGCGTCAGGGCCTGGGCCAACGCGCCGCCTGCCTGATCCATCTTTTGTCCAGACAGCCCAGTTCCACCGGACACAGCGGCCACCGCCGGGGACGCCATACCCGGGACGCCGTCCGCCGCGTCCTGACTGCCCGCACTGCCTGCCGCAAGCAGCGACGCGTCGTAATAGCTGCGGCGCGTCCCAACGGGCATGGCGCCGACCGGCCCCGACGCAATGCCCGGCCCCGGAGCCTGTGCGGGATGCACTGCTATGCCGCTTGCGGCAAGTGGTGCAGAGGCGACGACACCCACCGCAGAGGCAGGACCATCCTTGAACACACGTCCCTGGGCCGACGTATCGGCCACTGCATCGCGGTGCGCCTTCGCATCTGCGTCATGACGCGCAAGGAAACCATGCACAGTCCACACCGCGCCGGCCCCGACCATGAGAACGATCACAATCGGCGTCAGCCACCAGGCACGCGGGCGAGCGCTGCTGTATTGGCCCAGCGCCGGCATGCCGCGATCCATGAACATCCCCGGCGAACCGGTACCGCCCTTTTCCCACCCGGACTGCGCACGATCTGGCGGGCCATCGGGCTCAATCGTATTGCGAGGCGTATCGTCATTCATCGCCGTGCCTCCGCAAGACGCGCTTTACGCCGCTGGCAGTCGTGCCGTCATGGGGCGGGACGCCATCCATGTCGTAAGCGTCGTTCCAGATTCCGACGACTTCGTCCGCGAGCCGCAGCGCGAAGCGCTTCCCAATCTCGTGCACGACGGTCGTGTCGCCCTGCACGTGTTTGTCCACAACGCTCTCCGTACCGTCATCGGCCACCCGGAAAATCGCCGGCATCCGCCGGTTGTTCGGAATGCGCAGATAGGTAAACCGCCCGTCATCCCACGCAGCCGTTGGCGCAATGTCGTCGGAATGCAGCATCACCTCCATCGAGTAGTGGGCATTGCGCACCACGGGCGGCTGTGCGAAACGCTGCTCAACCAGCGCGGCGTCTGACCTGGCGTGTGCCTGAGCCTTCACTTCATCCGGATAGGTGAAAGTCACCCGGTACATCACGTCGTGGTTGCCAAATTTCGCCTTGAGTGGCAGTACCACCAGATCGAAGCTGTAGCTGCGACGGTCGGTACGGATCTCCAGGTTCGAATTGTGTGCAGCAAGCTGTGGCTTCAGGTACACGTCGTGGTCGCCTTTGTTCGCCACCACCTGCCAGCCGTCCCGATCACCAGGTGCAACTACCTGGATCCGTTCGTGTGGGTCGAGCGCGATATGCGTGGCAAAACCCCGTTGAGCCTGAATGCACACGACTTCATCCGCGCGATACACCACCTGTCGCACACGCGAATCATCGGACCAGCCAGGTAAATCGAAAGCGTGCGCGGTGTAGGTGATTAGCAGGCCCGCCAGCATGACGCAGGGAGGAAGCGTTTTCATGGTGCGCCTCCCGCCGTCGAGGCCGGAGCCGAAGAGGCCACCGGCGGCGTATATTCGGGGTCCCGGCTGTATGCCGTCACCTTAAAGCCGAACGGATTGGCGATCGCGACGCTCTCGCGCGTCAATACGGGCGGGCGGTAGGTGTAGGCGAGCGTGATGACGAATCGCTGCGTCGGCTCCGCGTTCGCCACCCCGTTCCTGAACGACGTGCGCTCGATGTGCACGACGGCGTGTCCGGTTTCGTCGGGCGGCAGAGTGGTCGAGAGAATGCGGACGCGCCGCTCGGTGCCCGGCCCCAGTTGCCGGTCCAGCGCATCGGGACCGCCATAGATGCCGCGATAATCGCGCGCGACCACGTCATCGCTCATGACGAGCACGCTGTCGTAATCCATCTGCAGCAGCCCCCAGTCGTACCGCTCGCGCGAACGCACATACGCCTCGACCCAGTGCTTGTCCTGGATATCCTTCGTGTGTACGTGGCGGGCATCGAGCACGTCGATCACCTGGGATTCGCCGCTCAGGCGATCGACCTCAATCGGCAGCGGCACGACGCGATAGAACGGCACCATCATCGCAAGCGCCGTGGCGCTCAGTATGGCGACGCCGACCGCCGCATAGGCGACATGCCATGCGCGCCGCTCGGATCGCTCCTGCAGGTAGGTAAGCGATGCTTCGATATCGAGCACGCGCCCATAGTCGTGTGGCACGCTCACGACCGGGCTCCTGCGCCCGACGACGCGGGCAGATTCCGGGAAGCCGCCGCTGCAGGTGGCGATTTCTCAGATGTCGGCACTTCGGGCATCGGCAGAATGCGGTTGACCGGTACGCGGTGCAGACCATCCGGCAACACGGGTTTCGGTTGCCCGCTGCTGCAGGCGGCAAGACTCCAGGCCAGACACCCCGCGAACGTGACGGACGTGAGCGTAGCCATGGCATTCCTCCTCAGTTCCCGAACGACGCCGGCACCATCTGGTCCTGCAACCGGGCCGTCTTGCCCGCCCGGCTCAGTACCAGTTCGCTCTGCTGCTCGGCGACGAGCTTGTCCTCTGACTCGGCCAGCATCTGGAAGAGCTGCAGCTTCGTCATTTCGTTGCCGACCGCCGTGTTTTCGGCCTGGATGCGCGCCTGCAACTCGGCCACGCCTTTGGGATCCTGCGTCACGTCTATCTGCTGCATCAGGCTCTGGATCTGGTTCAACTCCTGCAGTTCGGTCTGGTACGCCTGAAGGCCGAACGCCTTGTCCTGAAACGGCTTGTTCAGCGCGCGCTGGCACACCTGCAGGTCAATGCCGGACTGGTCCTGACAGTTGTAGAGCTGGCTCGCCGAGCGCAACGTCTGGGCGCTGCCCGTCAAGCCCGCATAGCCACCGTTCTGGATCGCCGTGTAGACGCTCTGCCAGTCAGATGGCAGCGAGTTGGCGACGACCGGATTGCCCAGCAGCGCACCGAAGCCACGCGTGCCGACAGTCGACTGATAGATCTGCATTTCCTGCTGTACTTCCTGCTCGAGCCGGGCAACCGTCGCGATCGCCTGCACCACGTTCTGCGCGTCGAACACCGGAATGCCCTGTGCACGAGCGCCGGAACAGAGCGCCGCCCACACGATCACGGCGCCCGTCAGCCTGGTTCGTCCTGTCATGGCCATCACCTCACATTCATTCGCCCTGCTGCCCCAGGTTTGCGCGCGCTGCACGCTGGTAAGCGGGCATGGGGCCGTTCGCCGAAGTTCCCCCGCCTGATCCGTTGCTGCCGCCACCACCTGAGCCGGTACGGTCGCTAATCTTTCCGCCAGGCGATGAGCCGCCACCGCTCCGGGAAAACGCCTGACTAAGTACGCTGGCCACGCGTCGAGCGGCAAACCCCGCCACGAACGCGCCAAAGCCGGACAGCGTGGCACCACCGGAAAGTCCCGATGCCACCGACGGCAACTGCCAGCCAACCATCGCGAGAAAGACTCCAGTTGCGAACAGGCCGATCGCTGCAGCGCCCGCCGCGGCATCGTTGAGGGCTGCGGTAATGCCCTGCATCACGGCCGATGCATCCGCGCCGGGCGATGCACCGGTGGCATTGAGGGAAGTCAGATCGGCAGAAAATGCCGTGAGCGCCATGCCGAGAAAGGCGGCGACGAGCACCTGCAACAAGCCGTAATTGGCGACCTTCGCGGTCCAGGCCTCGAAGAAGCGCGCGGTCGGCGCAAACGCCGCGCAGGCAATGAAGATGGGACCAAGCCCGAGCACGAGGTCGAGCAGCATCCTCGCCATCGCCACCTCGAAGGCCAGGACGACGAGGAAGACCGAGCCACCAAGTGCGGCAATGATCCCGCACAGGAAATCGCCAATGGCGGCGGCAAGGCCGCTGACGCTGATCCCCTCGTGCGTGGCCTTGTCGAAGTAGGCGTCCATCACGAGGTCGATCTGCTGGTCGTAGCAGTCGAGGGTCTGATAGATACTGGTCGCGCTCTGGGCCGTCACGCTGCCGCCGTTGACCGACCCGCATCCGGGATTGCCACCGCCCGACGTATTGGCCGCGTTCTGGATCGTCTGGGCAAGCCCCGACGTCGCACCATTGATCGCCGTTACCACCTGGTGCTGGTAGATGCCGGCGCTCAACGCGACCGCGAGCGTGATGGCAACCTTCAGTCCCCGCCAGGCAAATGCGGGGACGGCTTTGTGGGCTTCGCCCCGCACCACTGCAAGACCGTAGGCGACGATCCAGATCGTCACGGCGGTAGTTACGACAGGCACAAGCGCGCTGGACAGGGCCGACGACACGTTCGTGATGTAGGTCGACATGCCGTTTTCGAGGGTGCCGCCTACGGCGGTAAAAAGACCGCTCATCGCACACCTCCCGCCCCCGGCACCTGCGGAGGACGTACTCCGCCATTCGCCGCGCGCCGCCGGGCAAGCTGCTCGTGAAAAAGAGGCAACCAGTTTTCCGGCGCATCGCCCACCTGTGCGCGAATCGTGTCGAGCAGTTCGACGTTGTCGGTCGTGCCCGACAGCACATCGAGCACATCACCGAGACCGGCCAGATCAAGCCGGCCAATGGCCGAGCGATGGCCCTGCTTGACCAGGAACAGGCGACTGTTTTCGCCGAGATTGCGCACGATATTGAATTCGGCTTCGGTCAGCTTGAAGCCACGCACGTAATCGTCGTAATCGGCCCGTGGGTTCGGCAGGAAGAAGAGCGTGGCGCTCTGCTCGATCAGCGCACTGGCAATCTCGCTGTGCAGCACATCGGTGGGCGATTGCGTATCGAAAATCCCGAGCCCGTTCTGCTTGCGGATCGTCTTTTGCCTGTTCTTCGCAAAGTCGGTGAAAACCGGATCGGAGAGCCGTTTCCAGAATTCGGTCATTACATAGATGAAGCGCCGACCGTCGATCAGGCTTTCGGTCCGGTGCAGCAGATACATCGTGACCGGCGTCGAGACCTCCGCATCGTCAAGCAGCTCGGTATCGTCGAACCCGAACAGGCCCGGGCGCGCAAGATCAGTGCAGTCGATCGGGTTGTCGAGCACCCAGCCAAGGCGCCCGCCCGCGCACCATTTGGCGAGGCGCGCATGTAAGCTGTTCTCGCCCACGTTCGGCAAAAGTTGCCGCACCATCGACAGGCGTCGCAGCGGCTTGTCCATGCGGGCAACTTCCCGCACGGCCCGCGAGATATCGAGTTCGTCCTTTGCGGATAGCGCCACACCCATATCGACGAGCTTGCGCACGAGCCGCTCCCAGAAATCGAGTACCGACCCCTTCGGTTCGATCTGGAACGGGTTCAGGCCGGTTGGCTCCCCACGGCGGAACACGGTATACGTGCCGCCCATCGCGCGGATCGCGATCTCGGTACCGCGATCCTTGTCGTACAGCACGGCGGTGATGCGGTACTTCATTGCCATCGCGAGCAGGAACAGTTCGAGCACCGTCTTGCCCGCGCCGGCCTGGCCGATGATCTGGGTGTTGGCGAGTGCCTTCTCGTCGAGCGAGTCCCTCTTGTCAGGCGTGACGTGGAAGTTCAGATACAGCGGCTGGCCACTGGGCGTCTTGACGATCGTGATCGCTTCGCCCCACGGATTGCCATCGCGCTTGCCCGTCGCGAAGTTGTGCAGGCAGGAAAGGCCGCAGAAATTGCGCGACGTGAGCTTGGCCTCACGCGGCCGGTAACGCCAGTTTCCCGGCAGCTGCGCGAACCATGCCGCATCCGCGACGAGATCGATGAGCGCCGTCTGGAAACCCGCGTCAGCCAGTTGCGTACGTGCCTTCGCCACATTTTTGGACACTTCATCCAGCGTGTCGCCGAGTACGGCAAGCGAATAGTGGTATTCGCCCAGCGCGAAATCGCCGTTGATCAGGTCGTTGAGCGCCCGATCCATCGCTGCTACCTGCGACACTGCGACATCCTCGCCGGCAATCAACTGATTGCGCTGGCGCTCCAGTGCCTCTTTCGCGCTGGGCTTGTCGAGGATCGTGAAGCTCTGCGTCTCGATGTACTCGAAGTCGCCGTATAGCAGCCCGTTGAGCATTCCAGGCTCTGTGTCTTCCGGGTAGTCCTTCAGGTCGAGCATCGCGGCAAACCGGCTCGCGGCCGGCATGCGTATCTCAATCTTCTCCGCCCCGACGAACAGACGCGACGTTGGCAGCGCGTCTCGGATCGGGCCAGCCGGGACTGGCTCTGGTTCCCATACCGCGTTCACCAGATAGCCAAACAATTCCAGCGCCGACGAGTACCGGCGCGGACGCTCGGTATGGCTGCTCTGTCTGGTATAAACGCCCAGCCCGACCGGATCGTAGGGTTTGAGGCTCGATTCGATCTGAGTCGCCAGCTCGGCTATCGTCTTGAGGGCATCGTGCTGATCGCGCCGGATATCGTCGCGCGTGCGGCGGGCGGCGCGGCTGAACACGCGGCCAAGCTTCGTGCGGTTGGGACGGTAGACGAGCGTCACATACAGCTCGTTGGTCATCATCCGGTAGCCGGCGAAGCTCGCGTAATAGCGCGTGGCCAGTTCCTGGCAGAAGCGGTTGCCGTAGGGCGCCGCGAAGTGATCCGAGACGCGCCGGCGCAGGCGGTGTGACCAGAGCGCCACGTGGCCACCAGCGAGGCCGCGCACGAGCTGGTTGAATCCGTCGTGGCGCGCGAGAATGTCGGCCGGGTCGGCTGCCTCGAACGCGATGCCCGCAACCTTCCAGATCCGGAGATAGTCGCCTTCGCGCGTCTTGATGACGTGATCCGTCACGTGCGTCGAGTACGGGATGTAACCGGCAAGCGGGACTTCCCGGTTCGCCACCGCGACAAGTTGGGGCTCGGCACGCATGTCACGCCCTCCTTTTCAGGCGAACGGGCACGTAGGCGTGCGCTCCCCAGAATCGGCGATTGCCCTGACGGAGCATCAGACTAAGGCGCAGCGCGTACTGAGCGAGGCGCTGGTCATCATGGCGCGTGATCACTCGCATCGCGACGAACACCAGAACCATCAGAAAGAGGATGGCAACGCCCAACGGGGGACTCGCCAGCAGCGCCCAGATGGCCGGGATCAGCATGCCGGCTCCGACCATCAGGGCGGACACGAGCGGCACGCCCCACAGCATCGCCGGCCGGGTGCAGCCCTTGAAGACGGGATCCTTGAGCAGGTTCATGACTCGGCTCTCAAAAATCAGCTCGTCGGGATAAGCATGCCGGCGATCACGGTCGCACAGCCGACGAAGAGACCGCCGATGAAGACGTTCGCGATGTCGCCGAACCGGGCGTGCTGGAACATCATCCGGAAACCCGCCCAGATGATGGAAATCGAGCAGATCACGCCCCCGACGCCGAGCAGCGTCGTCTGGATCGTGTTCAATAGCGTGTTGACCTGCGAGAGTTGTGCCCACGCCGGCGTCGAGAGCAGTAGCGTCGAGGTCGATACCGCAAGATCCTTCGCCAACTGACGCTCCGAGACGATACGACGTAACCACGAAAGTTGACCAGATACTTTGATATGTAACCCTAAATACATGATTGACTCCTTTGCGTCTGCCATCTGTCCGCCATAACCTGGATCGCGGGTTAGAACACCACTGCGCTACTGTCCGGTTCACTCCCCTTCCCATCCGGCGATGCATCGTTTCGATCCGGTCGCACCGGAGGACGGACCACCGGATGCGGCCGGACGGAACTGGCAGATATTCCGGAATCGACGGGCACCACTGGAATCGGCGCGATAGGAGGAATGGTGATCGGTAACATCGGAACGGGCTGCTGCGCGTTATTCACCACGCGTCGGACGTAACCTGTCCGATAGCCCGTCGAAAAATCGCCGCTCGCATAGCAGGACAGACTTGACCGAAGCGCCGCCTGGGTATCGGCTTGTATACGACGTGCGGATGCGAAGCAGCGTTGCAGGATTGCGGCGCCGACGGCCACATTGCGGCAGGGCTCGAATGCGTTTTGGTCCGTCAACCCGAATAAGGACCAGTTCGCACGATTCACCTGCGCGAGCCCGACACTGAAATTCCAGCCATCGTTCTCGAGTGCCCGCGTTGTGACGATTGCTTCGATTTCATTCAATGGTTGCTGCAGCAGCCGGCCATGCACCACGCCAATCGCGTAGGGGTTAAATCCAGACTCGGTGCGCACAAGCGCCGCCATTGTGGTCGGGGCGATCTGCGGCGCGCACTGCTGCGCGAGCGTCATGAAGTCGAGCGGCATTTTCAGTGCCTCCCGCCGAAGTCGTTCTCCTGCAGCTCCATCTGCTGCAGGAAAAACGCTGCGGACTGCGTCGGGTCGTAGGGCACCTGCGCACTGCCGGCACCATAGAATTCGGTGATTGTCGGCACCCGACCTCTTACGCCCCACCAGACACGGGTATAGAGGTGATTGTCGATGTCGACATTGATCGCGCCGGAAGCGTCGCACAGCAGTTCACTCTGCTCCCCACCGCCCCAGTACAGCAGGTCTTCACGGCAATAACCACTGCTCGCGAAGGTGTTGGTCGCAAGCGTTCCTTTCGAGCTGCCGGCACCGAAATCGCAGGTCGGAAACGGATCGCCGTGGCGCAACGCTCTCCATAGTTTTTCAATGGGCGGCACGCACTGGCTGTACTGCTCCGGTCCGCCGGGGTTCGAAAGGCACAGAAGTACTTGGCAACCCCAGTCGTCGGCATAAGCGATCCCTGAGTGCGCAGGCAGTTCAGGTTCTGGAGCAAATTCAAAAAATAACTGGTACTAAGGCCGCAGACGACCATCTGTTCCCGAATGTAAAAGACAAGTCTCGCCCGATGGCGGCGACCACAATTAATGCTGCGCTCATTCGCGCTGGATTCAACAACGAACGGCTATTCAGGGCGCATGGCGCACGTGGTACGTTTAGTACATGGGCGCACGAACAGGGATTTGCTCCACTGGCGGTTGAACGTCAGTTGGCCCACGTCGAGAAGAACCGGGCGAGCCGAGCATATAACAAAGCAGAGTTACTTCCTGAACGACGGAAAATGATGCAGGATTGGGGCGACTATCTCCAGAGCGTAAGCGGTTGATCGGTTTCCAGCAGTCGCTTGCGTCTCTGCAGCTCTTTAGAGCATGTTTCAAAAAGAGTCGTCCGAGCGCTGAAGCGTTCGCCAGCAGATCAGGCAACAGGCGAGTTTGAGGAGCCCTTCATGGATGTCGGCACGACGCTCAAATCGCGTGCGAAGACGGCGGAATCCGTGCAGCCACGCATTGGTGCGCTCGACGACCCAACGTACTTTGCCAAGTCCGCTGCCGTGAGGTTCGCCGCGCCGGGCAATCGATGTAGGAATCCCGGCAGCGTGCAACGGCCGGCGATACCTGTCGTGATCGTAAGCCCGATCCGCATAGATTCGGCCTGGCTTGCGCAGTGGCCGACCACGCATACCGCGAACCGGTGGGATGGCGTCGACCAGTGGAAGCAGTTGCGTGATGTCGTTGCGGTTCGCGCCCGTCAGGATGATCGCGAGCGGCGTGCCGTTGGCGTCGGTGGCGACGTGATGTTTGGAACCGGGTCGCGCACGATCGGTGGGGTTCGGTCCAGTTTTTCGCCCGTCCCAACCGCTCGAACAGAAGTGGAATCGATGACGACGCGAGAGAAGTCGATCCGATCGGCAGCGCGCAACTTCGCGAGCAGGATCTCGTGCAGCCGGTCCCAAACGCCAGCCTGTTGCCAGTCGCGCAGGCGACGCCAGCAACTGATGCCCGATCCGCAGCCCATCTCGGAGGGTAGTTCGCTCCAGCGAATGCCGCTCCTGAGCACGAACAGTATTCCGGTCAGCGCAGCCCGATCGGCTACAGGCTTGCGCCCCGGATACCGGAAGCGCCTCGGCCTTGCTGGCGGCAAGAGTGGTTCGATCAACGGCCACAATTCGTCGTCGATGATTGGCTTGGCCATCTCCTCGTTCCGCTTGTCACAACGGTCGAGGTTAACAGCTTTGCGTTTGAGTTAACAGGGGGTTAAAGCTCTTTTTGAAACACTCTCTTAGACGCATAGCGTTCCTCTCTTTGGCTTGCGCCTTAATTTGCTGGAAACGCCTAAAGACTCTGTTTAACTAATTTCGCAACAGCCTCTTAGGCTAGTCCACTGCAGCGATAGCCGGCTAAAACCTGTCGTCCACCGCGTGCGCCAAGGACATTTCGGCCATCTCCGTGGGATAATTCGTACACTCGGCCACCCGGTCGCGAAAAGTCGAGCGGAGACGGAGGGATGCCGAATCGCCCGGAAAGCCTTTACAGGCAAGGCTTTTATAAAACGCCCTTCCACTACCCATACTTCTACCCATACTCAAAAGACCCGTTTTTCCGATTTTTGGAGCGGTCCCATTCGTGATTTCACCGGGCCGAAACACGGTTTTCCGTCCCCGCCCCCGGCGATCAAGTCACAGACCAAAATCATCCCGAAAACGATCGATTTGATGCATCCGCTCGTGCAGGATGGTGACGATGCCTACGTTACCGTCGGAGAGAAGGCGCCAATAGACGAAATGGTGTTCGTAACGGAAAAAATAGCCCTGAATGCCGAATTCCGCCGGAACGGGACGTGAAGGCGTTCGGTGATCAGCTATGCCGTCAAAGGCATCGAACAAACCAGCAATGTAGCGATCGGCCTGCTGCCCGCCCCACCGATCCCGCGTATACCGATAGATTTCGTCGATTCTGAAAGACGCCGCTTCCTGTATGCGGACCTGTACCCTTGGCATTCCTGTCAGGTCCGATTGCGCGCGATCACATCGGCCGCCGTCAATGGCTTATACGACGATTCAGGAGCGGCGTAGGCATGGGCCAGTTCAGCCTTGAGCCGCTCGAATTCCTTCGCCTCCCTCTGTTCCTTATCGCGACGAATTAGATCCCGAACGTACTCGCTGACATTCTCGTAGTCGCCATGTTCACCGACGTTCGCGGAAACAAAGTCGCTGAGCGGGCCGCTAAGGCGAACCGTCATCGTGGTAGGGGTCGTCCGAGACACAGTGCACTCCTAGTACATTATCGTATTCAATATACTCAAAAACGAATACGAAGGCAACCATACGACCGTCCGCGGACGGCCCCCGTATCGGCGGAATAGATACGGTAGTCTGGCCTTACCCATTGCGTCGCGCGCAGCTTTTGCCATCCAGCGTGTCGACTGACATTAGATACGGATACAAAACGACATTAGATCGGTATTGTGTTGGCGCGTAACCTCGGAATTTCGCCGGCCATTGGAGCTCCCCTCTCTCTCTGCATTCGCCGGAAGCCGGCTGCTCGATCACCAATCGTCACGCCAACTGCTGATAGAATCAGTAGCACAGAGAATATCCGTCGGAGCGCGGCTGATCATGGAGTACCGAGTCAGTTTTGAGCACAGTCTGGCAAGCGCCCCCAATGACTTTATCGCGCGTATCACCTCGCATCGGGTCGACGACGTCCCCGCGAACATTCCACGCGCCCTGCTCGCCGAATTCATCGCAGACCTGATCCTGAAACGATCACCCCAGATCGGCAGGATCCGTGACCTGAGAATACTGTAGCGCTTCCCGGCCACACGGCCAACTGCTCCGCCGCCCGGTTAACGCCGCGCGGCTGTTTCCCTGCCATCGTCTGCGTTGACGTAGGTAACACGCTGCACCGGCTGCAACGGAAATTTCGGTCGTGCAATCCATGTTTCTTCCGCGGGTCGATTACGTCGGCCCCCGCAACCGTATCGACGATGCCCCTGATGAACGCCCTTGATACCTTCCCGGTGAAACATGCCAATGTCCTGCGTCCCCGCAGCCGGATTACTGTGCGGCGGTCGCCCGTTCACGGCAGAGGGGTGTTCGCGACGTGCGCGCTTGTGGCCGGCGAACTCATCTGTGAGTACCTGGGCGAACGGATCTCATGGGACGAGGCTCTGCTCCGTCACCCGCGCGATCCGGCACAGCCGGATCACACCTTCTACTTCGACGTCGGCAACGGTACCGTCATCGACGGGGCGATCGGCGGTAACAGTGCCAGATGGATCAACCATGCATGCCGTCCCAACTGTGAAGCCGCGGACCGCGACGGCCGGATCTTCATTCGCACCGTGAACCCGGTGCCCGCCGGCGAAGAACTGTGCATCGATTACGCGCTCTTCGTCGAAGGACGGCACACCCGTCTGCTTCGGAAGCGGTACGCCTGCCACTGCGGCGCGCCGGACTGCCGGGGAACCATGCTGGCCAGACGGGGAAAGCGGTCATGGAAAGAGCATATTTCAGCGCCTGCCCGTGAGCTGGTCGAGGACAGTGTGCATGCGGATGTGGCAACACGGGCCGCAATCCACATTCGAACGACCATCACGGACACGCTGATCGACGCATAGCGGGAAGCTCCCGATGCTGCTTCGTCATGGAGCAGCGGAATTCACAGGGCGTCGTGCCCGACGTGAACCTCCCGGGCAACGCCGGGGGAGAACACTGACACTTCCGGCATGAGCATGGTCGACACCGCCGATCCCGTCCGGCTGCCTGCGAGCGCGTTGGTCAGGAGAATCCATGTCGCACGCGGGCTGTGCTTCGCACAGCCCTCCCCAGAGTTCCCCCGTGCGGGCGATGCGCCTGCCTCCCGATCTGCTGAACCTCGAACGCCAAAGACGTCATCACGATCTGCCCGAACGCCGCAAGAATCTGCGTCAGCATGCGAACCCGGTCGGTCGCTTTAGGTCGCATTCGTGTGCACGCTTTAGCCACGCGTGAGCAATCGGCATGGGATCTCCCGCCTGCTCACTGTTCAGGCCACTACTTCGCAAACCTCCCAGCGCGTCTTGATGATTGCGCCCACCCGTACGGCCTGCGCGCCCACCGATCGCGCGCGAAATGTCACGGTGACGCCCTGCGCATGCGCGAACGGTCCAACCTCGACCACCATGAGTTCGTGGTCCCGGAACCTGATACGCGATCCGGCGAACGCGCTGGTCCGTGAACGGCTGGGCGCCGGGCCATGCGGTTTCGGTGTAGCACCCTGGGAATGCATACTCAAACCCGCGAGCAGTTCAACATCGGCTGGCAAAGGCATCGGTCGTAAGGGTCTGTTTTCCAGTCCGGCATTCTAGCAACGACGCGGGCGATGCCGGCTCTGTCGGCAGGTACAGGCGCGGGCATAGGCTATCTGTTCGTACATACCTTGAAGATCTCGTCGCAAAGGGGCGTGTCCAGCCGAATGTCGCCACCGCCTGTCATGGCGTTGTCCTCAACGACCAGTGTCAGTGGTTTGGTGCAGCAGGCTGTGTTATCGCAGTCCTGAAACCCTCACTGGGCGCCCCCGCGCCGCGCTGCGGGCGGGCTTTCGTGCTTCGCACCGGGCCGCCGGCGGCGTCCCGGCCCTCCCGGGCTTCAATCCCTGGCGCAAAACCTCAACCCCCGACACCCAAGACCTTTAACCCCCAGTCAGGTGAAGGCCACAGGCGGCCTCCACATTCGCGCTCGCCGCGCGGCGGCTCATCCCGGTGAAACCCGACGCTTCGCATCCACCAGTCTCCTGGGTTCCCGCCCGACACCCGCGACCGTAGCCGATGGCGGGCAAACGTCAAGGGGCGAGGGACCGTGTTGCCCGCACCCCTCCCTCGCCTTTTTTCCTTGACGTTTGCCCGCCACCGGCTCCTTGAGTCGCACGGGCGCGAACTCAGGAGACTGGCGGCGGTAAAGCCAACCCCGGGTTCCACCAGGACGAGCCCAACCCTTACAACGGGGCGGAATCTTGGAGCCCGGTCAGCGCAACACCGATCAACCTCTTTTGTTGTGGAGAGTGCCATGCAACTCGCTTCCTCTTTCCGTTACGGCTCGCCGATGCTCCGCTCCGACTCCCCCCTGTCGGACGACCAGATCCGCCGCGTCGCCCCGTCCATCTTCGCGGACGGCAAGCACGAAAGCCGCTCCGAGCGCTACACCTACATCCCCACCATCAACGTGCTGCGCGGCCTGCGCAACGAAGGCTTCCAGCCGTTCATGGTCTGCCAGACGCGCGTACGCCACGACGACCGCCGCGAATTCACCAGGCACATGATCCGCATGCGGCACGCCGACGAAATCACCGGCGAAGAAGCCAACGAAATCATCCTGCTCAACTCGCACGACGGTACGAGCAGCTACCAGATGCTGGCTGGTGCCTACCGGTTTGTCTGCCAGAACGGCATGGTGGCCGGGGACACCGTGCGCGATATCCGCGTCCCCCACAAGGGCAACATCGTGCAGAACGTCATCAACGGCGCGTTCGACGTGCTCGACGGCTTCGACCTGATCCGCGAACAGAAAGACGGCATGAAGACCCTCACGCTCGAGCACGACGAACAGCACGCGTTCGCGCGCTCCGCGCTTGCGCTGCGCTACGAGCCGACCGACGCAGAAACGCCCGCTCCCATCACCGAAAGCAGCCTGCTCGCCCCGCGCCGCTTCGAAGATCGCCGGGACGACCTCTGGACAGTGTTTCAAAGAGTCCAGGAAAACCTCACCAAAGGCGGGCTACATGGGCGTTCGCGCAGCGGACGCTCCATGTCCACCCGCCCCATCACCGGCATCGACCAGAACGTGAAACTGAACCGTGCGCTGTGGATGCTCGCCGAAGCGATGCGCCAGATGAAGGCGTAAGTACCGCAGGGGCGGCGTTTCCGCGCCGCCCCCCAATTCGATCAGGACTCCTCTTCGGGTCAAGTCCTGATGCGTCCAGCAGCATCCGACCCGGAACCTTCTTTCCAACCTTCTGGAGTCAGTCATGCAAGCCCAAGTTGAAGCCGCCGTGGCAGAAGCCACTGAAACCGCATCGCCGCTCGAAACCAGTTTCGGCAACGAGCAGCCCGTCATCACCGTGCCGTATTCGAGCCTGCGGCCCTCGCCACTCAACGCCCGCACCAAACCCCTTTCGGGTATTCCGGGCCTCGCCGCCAACATCCGCGCCAAGGGCCTTTTGCAGAATCTCGTCGTTCACGAAATGAAGGGCGGACGCGGCAAGCAGCGCCGCTACGGTGTCTGCGCGGGCCAGCGCCGCGAGGCCGCGCTCGACCTGCTGTTCGAACAGAAGCACATCGCTGCGAACTATCCGGTACCGGTGCGCATCGTCAGCGAAGGCGAAGCCCTCGCCATTTCGCTGATTGAGAACAGCGAACGTGAAGGGCTCGACCCGTTCGACGTGCTGCGCGCGTACCGGATGCTGGCCGAGGAAGGGCGCAGCGTCGATTACATCGCTGCGCTGTTCTCCGCGTCGCCGCTCACCGTCAGGCGCCGCATGAAGCTCGCCAACGTGTCACCAAAGCTGCTCGCGCTGCTGCGCGAGGATGCGATCACGCTCGACCAGCTTGCGGCCCTCGCGCTCGCGGACGATCACGAAACGCAGGAACACATCTGGTTCGATGCGAACGACTGGCAACGCCAGCCCAACTATCTGCGGCAGGCCATCACGCGCGCCGAGATCGACGCGAGCCGCAGCCGGCTCGTGCGCTTCGTCGGCGTTGCCGTCTACGAAGCAGCGGGCGGCTACGTTCGCCGCGATCTGTTCAGCGACGACGAAAACGCCGGGTACATTGCCGATGCCGAACTGTTGCAGAAGCTCGTCGCGCAGAAGCTCGACGCCGCCGCAGAGGAAGTGCGCGCAGAAGGATGGGGCTGGATTGAAACACGCGTCGAGCGCGACTTTCTCGAACTGAACCGCTATGGCAGGCTGCGTCCGGTCCAGCGTCCGTACACCGACGACGAACAGCGGCAGATGGACGCGCTCACCGCGCAGCAGGACGAACTCGCCGAAAAGCTGGAGGCGCTGTCGGAGGATGACGAAAACGCCTACGCGGAAGCGGACCGGCTGAACGACGAGATCGAGCGCGTCAATGCCGCCCTCATCGGGCTCGAAAGCGTCGCACTGGTATGGGACGAACAGCAGATGACCGAAGCCGGTGCGTTCGTCATCGTCGGGCCGCAGGGCGAACTCGTCATCGAGCGCGGCCTCGTGCGCCGCGAGAACGCCGACGCGCTCGAAGCCGCAGGTGCGCATGTCACCGGCACGCCCGAAGCCGAAGCGCACGATGCGGTGTGCGCAACAACCCCGAAGGTCAAACCGGTCCACAGCGCAAAGCTCTGCCAGCGCCTCACCGCGCACCGCACCGCCGCCATGCGCGCGGAACTAGCCGCACAGCCCGCCGTGGCGCTCGCCGCACTGCTGCATCACCTGGTCCCGAAGGCGCTGCCCGGGCACTTCGGGCACACGTCCGCGCGTGACTTCCTCGCCCTGACCGGTACGAACAATCACGACGGACTGCTGCGCGCCGCAGACGACCTGGACACCAGCCCCGCATGGAGCGCCATCGAGACCCAACGCGCGCGATGGATCTCGGAACTGCCCGCGAAACCGGCCGACCTGCTGCCCTGGCTCGTCCAGCAGGATCCCGGCACGACGCTGCTCGATCTGCTCGCGTTCTGCACCGGCACCCTGCTTGATGGGATCGCGGGCGAAGAAAGGCCGCATGCAATCAACGCGCTCGTAGGTGCGCTGAACCTCGACATGACCGGGTACTGGACGCCCACCCGCGCCACGTATTTCGACCATGTCAGCAAGGCGCGCATTGCCGAAGTCGTCGCTGCCGCCGTATCGCCGAAGGCCGCAGCCGACCTCGACAAGATGAAGAAGGCTGACGCTGCAGCCGCCGCCGAACTGCGGCTCGCGAAAGTCGCCTGGGTGCCCGAAATCTTCACCGACCGGGAAATCCCTGCCGCACCCTCATGGGAGAGCCGCGACGACGCTGAGGATGAGGATGAGGCCGGGACCGACGGTGCGGACACCGGAGCCGATGCGGAAGAAACGCCGGAAGGCGAGGACGCCGACACGGAAACAGATGCCGGTCACGGCACGGAACACGTCAATGACACCGCGCCCGATGCGTGCGCCGCGCCCGCCTCCGCTAGCGAGCAGTCACCGAGGCCTTTCCCGACCGCTGACAGCATAGGCACCGTGAGTACCGGGCAATCCGGCCCGCTCGCGGCGTAACCCCGCCCCCGCCCTGGCAACGGGGCAGCGCAGGCGGAGCGGCACCCCATCACGCCCTGCCGCCTGCGCATCCCACCTGAACCGGAGAGTCCGTCATGTTCAACCATATCCGCATGGTCGTGCTCGCGACCAACGCCGCGGGTTCGCCCGATCTTTTCCTCACTTCCGTCGAAGCAACCAGCACGCAGTACCAACACGGGCGCCATTACGACATGGCATTGCTGCGCGCCCGCGATGAAGGCTACAGCACTCCGATGATTGCCTTCGACCAGCACGACGCGGCGGCTCGCATGCTCCGCCGCGCCGCAGCGTTCATCGACGGCGACGCCGCCGGGGCCTGATCCGCGCAGGCAGACAGGCCGCCGCCTGCCTGAACCGGGAGCCTGCCCGCGCGGTGCAGCCGGTCCGGACAAAAAACCCTTGAAGTTCCTCCGAAACAACGCGTGAATGATGTCGTCACAACCCAACCGGGAGATCACCGTAAACGCTTCTGACCTTCCCCGCAAGGCAGCGGCTTGCCGAAATCGCCACAAGGATACTTTGCGTGGAAACCCTCGAAACCCGCCACTCCAACCGGCTCGATTTCTACGATACTGCAGTCTGGTCCATCAGGGCAGCGCTTGAAGCGGCTTACCTGGCCGGTGTCGCTAGCGCGAAATCCGGTGCAGCCTGAACACGACCCCAGCCGCTCGCCATTCGGGTGGTCTCCAATACGACAGGTGCCGAAACGCAGACCGTCCGGGCTTTTTCCGACAGTCGTCACGGTCGCCGCACGCTCGCCGCCTTACCGACGAAGTTCACAACAGCCTGACCTTTGGACCGACCCTGTCCGACGCCGTCGCCAGCGTCATGCAGAAGCAGCCGGCCAGGAAAATCGGCAGCAGGATGTGCCGCCAGTGGGGCTTCGCGCACGGCAAACCCTGACTGACGCGCTTCGTGATTCATTGCGGCTTGACGGAAGGTGATCCCGGCGCGACGTAGCCTGTCCGGGCAGACAGCAGGCCGTCTGCCCGCACCCAGTGGTCCCCTGCCCACCACCCTGCCACGCCGCCGGCGAGAGCCGCCAGCAGCATCACCACCAGTCCGCCAGCCACCAGCCCGTAGCACGCCTTCGCGAACCGCCGCACAGCGACCCGCTCGAATGACACAAGCGCCGCATCGAGCCGTTGCCGCTGTTCACGTGCCGCGACCGCCGTCGCCGCGACGAGCCGGTTTCCGGCAGCACGCCCAATCCGGTTCGCCGCCCGCTGGGTGAGCGTAGCGAGCGCCTCATCGTTCAGCGCAGCAAGCGCTGCCCGGTAGCGCACCTCGTGCTCGGCGGTCATCTTCTCCGCCAGTGTGATCGTTTCCTTGCAGCGTGCAAGCGCGTCGCGATGCTGCACCATCAGCGCCTGCGTCGCCGCCTGCGCTTCGGCGTGCGCCGCATCGACGCCGCCCGTGCCCGCCTGCCGGATGCGCTCCGGCATCGCCTCGTACAGACGCACGTAGTATTCGAGCGCCGCCAGCACTGACCACAGTGCATCGTTGTCACGCAGGTTCAGCGCCGCCGACACGCGGCGCATGCGCAGCAGGCTTGCGTCGTCCGGCAACTCGCCGCTCACTTCGAGAAACAGCCGCGCGAGCGGATCAGGCGGGCGGGCGCCCCGCGTACGCCGCTCACGCATCGCCTGTCACCTGCGCGAACATCGCGTCATAGCAAGCCCGCCAGCGCAGCAGTTCCGCGCGCTGCCCGATGGGCAGCGTCTCAACCGCCTTGCGTACCGACAGCCGCTGGCTGCGCAGGTCATCCGCAACGCGGTCGGCCAGTTCCGGAAAATCCAGCGAGCGGCCCTTCGCCTCGGTAGTCTTGCGCAGCTTCGAATCGTGATACAGCACGAAGCGTTCAGCCGTACCGTACAGGCCATTGCGCACGACATGCACGGTCGCATCGGGGAACGTATCGCTGAACTGCCGCAGCAGTTCAAGACTGTCGCGCTGCCGGTTGATGACCCAGAACACGACGAGCCGCCGTCCGAGTTCATCAAGCGTACTGCCCAGTGTCGCGCCGTATCGCGTGACGCCGTCCTGATTGCGTGCCGCCGTGCTGACCACCACGACCGCATCGCGATGCGCGTCGCAGTAGTTCACCATGTCGATCCAGCCGCCCGCCGTGTCCAGATCGAATGATGCGCAATCGATTTCATCGTGCACCGCGCGCATCACGTCCGGGTTCGATGTATCGTTTTCCACCAGAACCGTGTTCACGCCCCGGCGTTGCAGGTGATCCACGAGCGCAAGCGCAACCACGCTCTTGCCGACACCGCCCTTGCCTCCGCCGACGAGATAGATGGGATTGACTGTCATGTCGACTGTCGTGTTCATGGCGGCTCCCTACAGATCGTCGGTGTCGGGCCGGATTGCAAATCCGAGCGTGCCCTGCACCGGCGTGGGTTGTCTGGTTACGGTCTTTCCCCCGGCCTTGCGGACCCGATTCCTGGGCGGCGGCGCATCGCGCTGACGCACCGCTGCGACGCCTGCCTGCCCTGCCGCGCGCGCGCCCGGTGAAGGGCCTGCGCCATTCCCGGCACCGCTGCCCCTCCCGGCTGTGCGCAGCGCGTATCGGATCGTTCCCGCCGTGATGTCGATGCCGTGCGGTTTCGCCTGCTCCGCGATCTGCTCCAGTGTGTAGCCCTTCGCCTGCGCCGCGCGTACGCGTGCGCGCATGTCTTTCATCGCATCGCGCACCGTGACGCCATGTTCAGCCTCGGGCTTCTCAGGTAGCGCATCGAGCGCGCGGGCGAACGCCTCCCATTGCGATTTTGTATAGACCCTCGCGACAGGCATGAATCACCCTCCTGCGCACACCATTACGCATCACCGTTCGCACCACCTCCACACCATCCTGCGCACAGCGGGCACACGCGTCAACCACCCTTTTCCGCATGGCAAGCGCACATGGGAACACCTGGGAAGCGACGGGAACCCGTGAGAACAACGCACTTTTTCGCGTCTGTCGTACGCGTGCGACACATCCTTCGTTACGCATCCCGGCTTACTCCTGACACGCATGCTGTTCGACCGGCATCGTCCCCGGTGACGCACGGACGTCGACCAGCAGTACGCAGCGTATGCACATCGAACAAGGGGAACTCAGGACGCGCACAAGCGTAGCGAATCGAACATCAATGCGTCAGTCACGCGCACAGCCTTCGACACCGTCAGCGAAGCTGATACGCACGCAGCCGTGCCGACCCTGAACACGTTACACGCGTGCTCATTCGAAAGACATGCACACAACGGCACGAACGCTTTACGCACGCGATTGACACCTGAACGCGAAAGCATCACGCACGGGTTACGCATCCTTTAACGCACAGGCATGCGCATGCCGTTTACTCCAGAAGGAAGACCTCTGCGCAACGCCTTTGCTCACCCATTCGCACACGATGGTGCAGGGCCTGAACGGACGTTTACGCGGCGACGGGAATCTTAACGCAGAACGTTTACGCGGGGCGACAAAATGCGCACTGAAAACACGGTATTGCAGGATAGGCTATCGCCGGTTTTGGGCGTCATGTGCAACGCACTTCTACTAGATGACCATGGTCGCGACCTCAGTAACCTTTCGCTTGCCAACAAGCGCCCTCGCATCGACGGAAATTCCGTTGCGTATTCCGGTAATGTGATCGATCAGATCAACGAGAATATGGCGAACTGTATTCGTGGCCACCGGAATAGCTCGCCGTCTCGAGCGGAGTTAAGGAGCTGAGAAGTCGTCACAGTTATGCCATTTTGGTGTCGAGGCCATTTCAAGATGTCGTGGCGGCAGCCAAATACAAATGTCGTGTTTTCAGGGTTAAAAGGTCGGTCTTTCATCGGTTACTGATCACCCAGTGTCGAAGGATCCGCCGTGAATGGGCAGGGCGCTGACGTCTGTTTCGACTGACCCTGCAGACCACCGGCCAGGTTTACGGGTTGCGGGTTATCTGTCTTTGCTGGGCAAGATCCACGATCACATGCTCGATGTCAGTCTGCGTGAATTCGCGTTCTTTCTTCTTGCCCGGCGAGCTGCCCTCAGCCCTGGTTGCAACCCCCAGATGCGTTCGTGAAGGCGCCTTGCCGATCCGGCTGTTATCGCGTTGAGCCTGAATCACCTGCGCGACCTGCAGCACGTGGCTCAAACGTTTATGCTCGACGATCGCGCCCTGATCGATTTCTGTCAGCCGGTCATACTGCCTGCACGACAATGCACCGCCATCTGCCCGAAGTTCGATTCGCCCATCCGGATACTCCCAGACCTCGATATACCGGTCGATCAGCTTGCGATGCGCCGGCGTATCGTCCAGCAGATACATGACGCGGTCGTACTGCACGGTCAGCGCCTTCGTCACCTTGCGCGGCTCGCGCCACGTGAGCACGAGTTCAAGGTTCTCGTCAGCCCTCGGCGGACGGTGTGCGTCAAAGTCGCTCTTCGGAGGCTTTGCGAAACGCGCGTTGTAGGCCGCCATGAAGGAGGGCACCCAGGCATTGGCCGCAGCGAGCGTGCGGATGTCGCGCAAGCGCATTTCCTTCACCATCCGGTCCTGCAGCGTCAGGTGCGCGCGCTCGACACGGCCCTTGGCCGCGCTACTGTTTGCACAGATCGTGTCGATGTTCAGCTCGTACATCGCGCGACCAAACTGCGTCACGCTATTGCCGGTCCTGCTTGCGGCCGTGTTCCGGAACACGCTCGCCTTGTCGCTGTAGAACGCCACCGGCTTGCCGTGACGCTCGATGTACGCACGCGTCGCCTCGAAGTAGCTGAAGGTCGATTCCGTGGCCGTGAAAAGCACGTGCATCAGCCGGCTCGTTGCGTCGTCGACGTACACCAGCAGCGTGCACTGCGGCGCCCGGTCCTCGAACCAGGGATGCTCGCTGCCGTCGATCTGGATCAGCTCGCCCAGGCACGACCGCCGCGCGCGCGGCTGGTAGACCTTCGGCGGCCGCTGCCGGCGCGGCACCCATAGGCCCGCGTCCGTCATCAGCCTGCGGACCGTTTCCTTCGCCAGACGTGTGCCGTGGCATTCGTGCAGCTTCTCGCAGGCCAGCGTTGGGCCGAAATCGGCGTAGTACTCGCGGATAATCGCCAGGGCGCGCTGGGCCTCGTCGTCGTCCAGCCGCCGGTTACCCGGTCGGCTACGTTTGCGTGAGACCAGGCCCGCTGCGCCTGATTCATGATACCGGATTACCAGCCGCTCGATCTGCCGCACCGTCAGGCCCAGCCGGTCGGCAGCACGTCCAGGTTTCAGACCGGTGTCCACCACAGCCTGGATCACCTTCAGTCGGTCGAGTTCGCGCATGTTCAATGTCACCAGTGTCGCTGGATGCATGGCCGGCTCCGTAATCCCGCGGGGAACCGGCAAGCATACCCAGAGCAGAACACGACATTTCTTATATGGTCGCCTCCCATTTGCAAGGTAATTGTTCGTAGCGAGAAGGGTGGTTGCGGACTTATATCCGGACTCGATTGCGGAACGTACCCGCCGGCCCCGATGGATTTCGCCGCAAAGGTCCTAATCTAAATAACGGACTCGAAGTCCGAGAAATGTCTCAGGCTTGCCTTCACGCGGTCCAACCTGTCTTGCCATCGTTCAATACACCTGTGCAACCGTGGATGGGTTAAAGGCTACGGTTCGTGCTTACTGCGCTGGTGCTGCCTGATACGTTCGACCATACGCGAGCAGCGCCCAGATTGTTCGCGCCATCTTGTTGGCGAGCGCAACGGCAACGACATTCGTTGGACGCCGGGTCAGCATCTGGCGCAAGCGCTCCGGCAAATACCTTGAACTTGAGATGACCGATCGCGCGCCGTGGATCAGTAGCGTTCGCAAGTACACGTCCCCGCGTTTGCTGATCCCGCCAAGCTTTACCTTGCCCCCAGAGCCGTTCTGTCGCGGCACGAGGCCCAAATAGGCAGCGAACTCCCGGCCGGAGCGAAAGGTCTTCGCCTGTCCAATTACCGATACTGCAGCAGTGGCCGTGAGTACTCCCACGCCGGGGATTTCGGAAATGCGTCTGCATGCATCGTTGTTGCGTCGCCACTCGAGAATGCGCTGTTCGATCCGGGCAATCTGCTCGTCGAGTCCACGTAGCCGCGAGATCTGGTCCTGCAGGCTGTCTGCCAGCATAGTGGGCAACTGCTCAGCCATCGACGCCAGCGCGACTTTGGCTGCCTCTATCGATGCACGGCGACCTGCCGGCAGTATCACGCCAAATTCGTAGAGCAATCCGCGAAGCTGGTTGACCTGCATGACACGGATCCTGACGAGTTGCTGGCGTATGCGGTGCATCGCAAGCATGGCCTGCTGGTCTTCCGTCTTGACAGCTACGAAACGCATGCCGGGACGTTGGGCCGCTTCCCAGATCGCCGCGGCATCCGCGGCATCGTTCTTGTTCGACTTCACGAACGGTCGGACGAACTGGGCTGCGATGAGCCGCACGTCGTGGCCAAGCCGCGCCAGGACACGGGCCCAGTGATGGGCGCTGCCGCAGGCCTCCATAACGACACAAGTCGCAGGCCGGTTGGCGAAGAACGGCACGAGCTGGGCGCGTTTGAGCACCTTGCTGCGAATCGCGCCGGTCACAGGCTCGACGTAGTGAATCTGGAAAACGCGCTTGGCCAGGTCGATGGCAATAGTCGTGGGTTCCATCAGCTTTCTCCTTAACGGGATATCCCAACGGAGACGATACTCGGGCTCGACATCGTCGCCGGGGTTGCTGCGGCGTCGGTTGGCCCGTTAAGGCGGGAGGCGACCATTCCATCTAAATGGCTAGAACGCGACATTTCTATAAGAAGCTGTTGCGAAATTAAGTTTTGGGTCTGTTAACTTTTCTGACTTGGTGTTAACTTCTTGTCTTGTTTTGCCTGACAGGAAGCAATGCCTAAAGAACTCATAGACGACGAATTGTGGTCACTCATCGAACCGCTTCTGCCCGCGCGAGCACCGCGCAATCGCCAGTACGCGGGCCGCAAACCGACGCCAGACCGAGCAGTGCTGACTGGCATCGTGTTCGTGCTGCGCTCGGGCATTGCGTGGAACCTGCTGCCGCAGGAAATGGGTTGCGGCTCAGGCACCGCCTGCTGGCGACGGCTCGTCGCATGGCAGAAGGCCGGTGTCTGGCAACGTATCCACGAAACGCTGCTGGCCGAACTGCGCCGCCGTGGCGAAATCGACTTAACGCGTGCCATCGTCGACAGCTCATCAATTCGCGCCATGCTGGCGGGAAAAAAACCGGCCCGAATCCCACGGACCGGCGCAAGCTCGGCAGCAAGCACCACCTCATCGTCGACGCGCAAGGCATCCCGCTCGCGGTCATCCTGACCGGCGCAAACCGCCACGACATTACGCAGCTCGATGCACTGGTCCAGGCCATTCCACATATCCGGGGCAAACGGGGACGTCCCCTGCACAAGCCGCAAATCGTTCAGGGCGACCGGGGCTACAGTTCCGAGCCACATCGGCAGCGCTTGCGCGAACGTGGCATCACGCCCGTGCTCGCAAAAATTGGCTCGCCCCATGGCAGCGGACTCGGCAAAACGCGTTGGCAAGTCGAGCGCTCGATTGCCTGGCTTCACTCGTTTCGACGCCTGAAGATTCGCTATGAACGCTACGCCCATATCCAC
Organism: Paraburkholderia sp. DD10; assembly: GCF_049177125.1. NCBI lineage: Bacteria > Pseudomonadati > Pseudomonadota > Betaproteobacteria > Burkholderiales > Burkholderiaceae > Paraburkholderia > Paraburkholderia sp. DD10. The sequence continues at coordinate 2,078,703 of NZ_CP185392.1, forward strand.
GAGGCTTTCCTCTCGTTAGCTTGCGCCTTGATTTGCTGGACGCGCCTCAAGCCTTGGTTTAACTAATTTCGCAACAGCTTCTAAAGCTACTACATTTGGGATTTTGCATAATTCCTTTTATGTCAACTAAAACAAACAAGATCACAGCGTCGACTCGGGCAATATGGATTCCCCTGACCGGGATCGTTGTTTGCCGTACGCACGGCGAAGACGGCGGCAACGGGCGCCCTGGCCGGCACGCCCGTTGCCGTCCGGCTCAGGATGCGGCCACGGTCACGGTGATCGTGGCTTGACTGCCCGAATTGTCGATGTTCACGTTGATGACATCCGGATTGGTGTTGCTCGCCACCGTCCAGTTCGCGCTCGAATCGGCGAACGAAACCGTGCCGATGATCACGCCGTTCGCGTCGTCGGTCACTTTCAGCTTGAAATTCGCGGACTCGAAGAAGCAACTTCCGCTGTTCTTCGCCTCGATGTAGATCCGGCCGCTGCCCGGATACCGGCTGTCCGCACCAATCAGCAAGTTGTCGAAATACTCGAGATGGCTACCGTCGCCGCCGTTCTCGTACATGCAATTGACGTCGGTGACGAAAGTCTTGATCGCGGTCGACCGGTTGTTCGTCACCGACATGAATGCGCCATATCCCATGTTGAACGCCTCCTTTACGTGTTTTCAGCTGTTAGGCTCGATGTGGACGAGCACGCCGTAGAAATACTGACCCTTGGTCTCTCCGCTCAGCTTGGTGATCGCGACCGTCACCTTGTATTGGTCGAATGTCGAGGAGACGCTGAGCTGTTCGTTCGGCGCCGAGTGTGCGTCGTAGGTGGACTGCGCACTGCCCGAGGACGAACCGACCCAAACCGTGTTGTCGCCGGACCAGGGCACCGAAACCAGCAGGTTCGCGACCGACGTCGCGCCGCCGGACGGCGTCAGCGTGATCAAGTTGCCAATCGAGCCGTAGTCGCTCGAATTGATGAACTGGAAGTTCGCCTCGTAAGCGCATTTGACGGATGTCTTGTCACCCCACATGTCCGTGTAATAAGCCATCTTCGGGATGACCTTGCCATTGTCGGATTTCGGGCTGACGGAAGTCTTGCCGGACGGCTGATACGCGATGTCCCAGGTGAAATCGTAGTCGGTCTCGTTGACGATCAGCACCGACGTGACCATGTTGTGACCCAAGTACGAGACGATCATCGGGACGGCGGCGAGCGCCCCCATACCCGCCACCTCGAGGGCGCCCGCGCCCCAGTTGATGGTTGCATACTCGACTCCCTCCTCGGCCAGTTCGCCGCCCACATCTTCCAGTTCCTCCGACGCGTCGGACAGCGCGTCGTCGGCGGCGTCTTCCGGGTCGACATCCGGGTCCTCGACGTCGGCGTCCTCTTGAATGTTGCGCGCGTTCTTCGTGATCCACGTCTTCATGTTCGCGTACAGCGGTGACAGCAAGTCGCCGAACAGCGCCTTGGTCAGCAGGATACCGGGCGGGAGGCCGGCAATCGAGAGCGCGAAAGACAGCGTCTTCGACGCCCGTGTCGTGGTGTTGCCGGTCTGAATCGTCGCGACGCCAACGACCGGTGGCTCGTCGTCTTCGGCTTTGGCCGCTTCGGTGTCGCCGCGATAGAACCCGCCGTAGCGCATGTCGACATTGCCGCTCGAGCCCATCATGATCGGATCGCCGTTAGTGTCGTGGCCCGGCGCGAACGGATTCAGGTTGTCGCCCGAGTTCTCCGCGAGCCAGCCCCAGAAATCCGCTGTCTGGTTCATCGCGTCGTAGAACGACTGCAGCGCGTCACCGCCCGCTTTCGCCTGGTTGATCGCGTTCTTGAAGTAATCGTCGACGACGTTCGGGAAACCGCCCTTGGTGATCGGCGTCGCGACGAGTTTCGCGGTGTTCTGGTCGTTGCTGGACATGATGGGTTCCTCTGGTTGGGCGGCCGGGTGCCGCGTGTGAGATCGAGCGAATCGAATCGCGTCAGGAGATGACGATCAGCATTGCATACCAATAGACGCCATTCGTTTCGCCTTGAAGCTTGTTGGTCGCCATGCGGACCGTGTAGTCCGCAAACCGGGCAACGTAGCTAAGGCTGCCGTTCGACGCGTTGTGGTCACGCCACGTTTGGCCTGGGCTCGCCGACGGCGTGCCGGCCCAGATCGCGTTTTCGCCGGACCACGGAACGGACACGACCTCCGCGGACCGCGCCCCGCCCTGCTCATCGGTTTCCAGCACGATGCCGATCGAAGACGCTGTGTTCGTATTGATGTATTGGGACAGGCCGGTTTGCAGCAACGCCGGGTTGTCCCCCTCCCCGAGCGGAAAGTCGACGTGCGAGATCGCGGGCAGCGTCGCGGCAGGCCAGTTGACGGATGCCTGGCCGTGCGGCTGTGCCGCGCACGAGAGCGTGAAGTCCAGACGACTGTTGTTGATCACGAGCACCGACAGGTACATCGGATGCGCGAGATAGGACAACACGAGCGGTACTGCCATCAATGGCGCGACGACGCTCAAGTTGAACGCGAGCGCATCAAAATCGACGAAGAGCTTGCCGAGACCCCACGCCGCCAGCGACCCCAGCAGGCTGATCGCCTTTTGCGACGCCGCCGACAGCACGGTGACGATGAACGTCTCCGGATCGATCGACGGATCTTCGGTATCCGCCATTACCGCGAGCTGGGCAGCCATCGACTTCAGGACGTCGGCGAAGCTGGAGTAGAGAAACGGCCGAAGCGAGGCGAACAACGCGTCACCGACGGCGCCTTGCGCCGGCGCCTCGTCGAGACGTATGGTGAACGCCATCACCTGCTGGATGTCGGTCTCGCGGTTGCCGAGCTCGACGACCATGGTTCCGAACGGCGTGGAAATATCGGTGGCACCGGACCATTCGGCGATCAGGCGCATGTCGACATTGCCACTCGACGCGATCAACACCGGCACGCCGTGCGGATCGTTCCCGTTGACGAAACTCAGTGTGCCGTCGGCGATGTCCGCCCAGAAGGCCGCAGTCTCGTTGAGCTGCTCGAAAAAAGCCTGGGTTGTCTCACCGCCCTCGAGTGCGGCGTCGAGGGTGGCGCCGAGCGTATCGGTCTCCACGATCGGAAAACCCGTGGTAATCGGCGCATAGCTGACATGAAGCGTATCGGTGTCGGATCGAACGTGCATCGCGCATACCTCGGGCGTGGATCAAAGCGGCTCGATCGTGAGCACGCAATAGTACTGGTCGTGATTGCCCGTCAGCGCATTGATGGCAAGCCGGATGAAGAACTTGAGGTTGCCGTGCTCGACAGCCAACTGGCTCGATGCGCCGCTTGCCCGATCGTAGATCGCGCTCCAGTTCGGATTGCCCGGCACGTCGCCCAGCCAGACAACGTTGTCTGCGATCCACGGGATCGAAATCACGGCGGCAACATCGGAACCGGCGGGAGCCCCCTTGGGCGTCAGATGCAGCAGGAGGCCGATACCGCTGAAGCCGCTCGTGTTCATGGACGAGTAATTCGCCTGGTATGCAACCTGAACCGTCGTCTGATCGCCCCAGATGTCGGTGGCATAGCCGAGCTTCGGCACCGTGTCGCTTTGGGGCTGGGACGTCATCGTCCCTTCGTCCATGTATTCGATCTTCCATTCGAGGTCGTAGTCGGTGAAGTTGTCGACCTCGAAATGAAGAACGAACTTTTTCTCCAGCGCGCCGATGATGAACGGAATCGCGACGAGCGCGCCGAGCACGGCAAGCGGCGGCGCGGCGGCGGCCAGATCGATAAAGGCTTCCGCCGCGACCTCGTCGACGGCAATTTCCGCCGCTTCTTCCCCGACGGCATCCGCTGCATCGGATGCGCCATCGGCAATGGCATCGCCGGCAGCATCGATATCTTCGCCGAGATCCAGCTCGGCCCAGTTGTCGAGGCATGTCTGGACGAACTGCGTTAGCTTGTCCACGATCGGCTTGAAAAGCGCGTCGATCAACGCTTGTCCGGCGGTGAGGCCGGGCGGAATTTCGGCAAGGCTGATTGCGAGATTGACGATCCGGTCAATGGATTCCGGCGACGGCAATTGCAGCTTCACGGTCGCGATGCCGTGCACCGGCGGCCGGTCGTCATCGGCCATCTCGTATAGCCGCGCATCGCTCTGGCCGGCCAGTCGGACGTTGATCGATATCGTGGTCTGTCCATCGGTCGCGCTCGCCTGCTTTGATCCCTTCGGACCGTCTTCGTAGCGATAGGCGCCCGATCCGGCTTTTTGCAGATAGACAGCGAAATCCGCGAACTTCTGCACGTGCGACAGATAAAAGTCGGTGCCGGCACCACCCGACGCCGCCTGCTGCAACATGGTGCGAAACACTTCATCGTTGGTCGACGGAAATCCGTCGCCCGTCAGAGCGGATACGGACAATTGCAGCTGGGGCTTTTTCTCGGACATGGGTCGCTCCTCATGCGTGACAGAAGGTGCTGCGCCGACGTATCGGTGAATTCGGTCAGAGTACGTCCTTTCGCCCCGGCGAATCCATTACACCCGATTACACGTGCAACACGCGCATATCGCGCCCCACGATCACTTCGCGTTGTGCAAGCGCATGCCCATGCGCTCAAAAAAACCGGCTGATCGATACCTTTGCGTTAGCCGCTCTGCCATGTCCGAGTCCAGCGCCGCCTCGGTCACCCAATGCGCGATCGACGGCGCGACGGCCGGCACAGCCTCTACGAACCAGCCGTCGGCGTGCCAAGCCACGTTGATAGCCTTCACCACTGCGGTCGGCTCACTCGGCACGGCAATGCGCCGAGCCGATACAGCCAGTGCCGGAGACACTCTCCGTTCCTGAGGGTAGACAGCACCCCATTGATCTTTACGGGTAATTATTCCGCGTCTCGAGGCAAAGGCTTGCCAGGATTGAAGACGGTTAACCGGAAAAGCACGGAAATCGAAACGATCCCTTTCGTGCGTCTGGTCGATGTGCGCGACCTGGGTTTTACCGATGGTCGCTTCGACCTTTGCGCGAGTGGCGACCGGCGATGGCCGTCACGATATCGGCGACCGTGACGCCATGCCGACTTTTCTCGCGGCCCGACCACCATCGCGAAGGTATCGGGTCGCGGCCGCTTCGACGGTCAGCCGACCGCATGCGACGGCGACGGCCAACCCGCCCTCAGGACTGCATCGGAAGCGTCAGCGCATCGATATCGACTGGACCGCCAGTCAGCATGACAGGACCGTTATCGCCGATCAGCACGGTGTCGGAATGGCGAAAGCCACCGATGCCTTCAAGATAAACGCCGGGCTCGATGGTCAGGCACATGCCTTTCTCGATAGGGCGCTCATAACCGTCATCAGCACGGTGGATGCCGCCAGCGCCTATCGCGACATCGCGCAATTGATGGATCTCAACAACGGCCGGACCGCGTACTTCCCGAGCGAATACGTGAAGGCCAACGGGACCTCGCCGTATACGGGCGCGGCATGGGCCCGCAGCTCAACGCCGACCTCGCCACCACCGGGACGATCGATCGCCAGAGCAGTACCGGCACGCATCCGGTCTTTCCGTACGTCTGGCCTCGCGGTAGTTCGCTTCGTAGCGCGGAGATTCCACCCACCTGCTCCAACAGCGTCTTGTCCAGACACGTTAGCCAAGACACTGTTGTAAGTTTCGAACGCAGGTGCGTCGCGTTGAGCAGCGGATTACCGACATCGAGCGCCAGGTAGCGCCGGGCTAACCAGTATTCCGTGGGCGTGTTGGCCTCAGCTTCCGTCAAGCTCAGATTCACCGCGAACCCCGGCTAGATATAATTATGACAAATTAAGGATCACTAAGTTATGTTGATCTGAAAACTGTTCCCGCTTCCTGAAGAATCCTTTTCCGACCCGCAGACCTCGCCCTGCGGGTCGGCAACGGGGACACCGGAAGCCTTCGGTCCACGCATGGAATGACTCAGATATCCGTCCGCGCCAGCGCGGTCGCCCGGAATGCCCGCTCACACGCCGGACACCGGTACTGGCGGATGCGCTGCTCCTGCGGCAGGGGCGTTTCGCTCGCGAAGCCGAACAGCTGCATGGTGCCCGCCCAGCCCCACTTCGGGCACGTCATCGGCGGCGCCTGAGGCTTCGCGCCAAGCTGGACCAGCCGCTCCATGCCTCCGCCCGGATCGAGTTCGAGCAGCCACCGCCGGAATTTTGGCACCCAGTGGCGGCTCACCAGCAGCGTCGAGACACCGAGTGCTTCCGCGGACTGCGTGTACGACAGCGGCTGCGAAAGCAGTTGCACGAAACGCGCGAGCCTGTCCCTATGACGCATGCCCGAGAGCGGCGTGCCGGTGAGCCGCGTGAAGACCTTGCCGCACTGCGGGCAACCGTATTGCGGGACGCCCTGGCCGTTGTGTTCGGGCCGTACGTGCCACGCGCCGCACCACGGACAGGCCGGACGCGGCTCGATATCCGGCGCATACGCGCGCGTGATCGCCTCCGTCAGGAACGCCGTGAGCGCCTCATTCTCCTGCTCCGGTAACGCAGCGGGCGCCGCATCCCTGCGCTTCGCCCACACCGGCAGCCCGGCTCGGGCTGCTGAGGTGCGCGCCGGCAGGTCGCGGGTGTCCAGCCGGAACTTGCGCGGCTGCCGGCGCCTGGGCGCAGTTGCGGCGAGCGGCGCCACTTCCGTGGCCGGCGGCAGGGCGAACGCCATGGTACGGCCGTGCCGCGTCTGCTGGCGCAGCACGGTATCCGCAATGTCGCGTGTGATGGTCATGTCAACCGCGATACCGAGCGCCTCGAGCTTCGCGGGTTGCAGCGTCGCCCCGCATGCCGGGCACAGGAACTTGCGCGTGCGATCGGTGTTGAAGCCCCCATGCAGCACCGGCCCACGAAAATCGCACTGGTAGCAGGTCGTGCGCGCCGCGAACCGCACGCCCAGGCGCACGCGCGCCTCCCATTTGCCGTCCGGATCGAGCTGCAGCAGCCACTGGCGTATCGCGGTCACCCAGTGGCTCACCGCGCCGCGGCCCGCACCGAGGCATTCCGCGACCGATCCGATCGACGCCTGCTGCCCGAGCCACGGAATCAGGTGGCGCAGCTTTTCGGGGCGACGCAGCCCGGCGAGCGGTGTGCCGGTACGCCGGTTGAAATCCTGCTGGCACGTCTGGCACCGGAAGCTGGGACTCGCCCGGCCGCGGCTGGAGCGACGCGCCTTCAGAACCGTGTGGCGGCTGCCGCAGCGCGGACAGGCGAATGGCGTTTCCGACCGCGAAAACGCCTCGTCCCACGCGCGCTCAACATAGCCGGTCAGTTCCACGTCCTCGTGATCGGGCACGACCGCACGCGCCCGCGACAGCGGCACGCTCTCCTCGAAGACCCGCACCGGCGACTTCATGGTGCCGTCCGCCGTCCGGCTGACCATCGCCGCCCCGGCGTCATTGCTGGATCGTCGCGTGCTTCATCAGCTCGCCGGTGAACTGCGCGGCGGCCTTCTCCAGCGCGAGCGCCTGCAGCTGCTGGCGGATCGTGTCCTTCGCCTGGTCGAACGACGGGACCTGCGTGGGCCGTTTCGCGTCGACCTTCACGATCACGCGCATCGCGTTGCCTGCTTCGCCGGTCGCAATCGCGGCCGGCGTGACGCCACCGGCTGGCAACCGCGTGATCGCCTGCGCCACCGCGAGCGGCAGGCCCTGGGTATTACCTTCCGTGAGCGGCGATTTAAAACTCACCCACGGCAGTTCGCCACCCGCCGCCCTGCCCGGCGCCACGCTGTACTGGCGCGCCAGCGAATCGAATGACGTGCCGGATTTCAGTTTAGCGAGCACGGTGGTCGCGGTTGCCTCGTCAGGCACGGCAATCACACGCGGCTTGTACTCTTCCCTGCCGAGCGAGGCAACAATCTGGTCATAGCGGGCCTTCACCTGCGCGTCCGTCACCGGCTCCGGACGGATGCTGTCCTTCAGGTACAGCTGCGTTTCCGCGTTGACCTTGGCCGCATTCATCGCCTGCTGTACTTCGGGCTTCGCGTCGTAATGCGCCTTCTCGGCGTTCTGCCGGAACAGTTCGCGCGCGATCAGCTGGCCCTTGATCGCCTGACGCAGTTGCGGCGTGTCCGGCTGTCCCGAACTGCTCACGGTCATGCGCACCGCGCTCTCGAGTTGGGTGGCCGGGATATCGACGCCATTGACGCGCGCGACGACACCCTGCGGCAATCCACTGGCGCCGGCGGCCTGCAACCCGAACGGATGGGCGACTGCCATGCCGGTCTGGCTCGCGGCAGCATTCATATCGTCTGCATGGGCGATACCCGGCAGCGCGATGCTCAGCGACACGGAAGCAAAAGCCGTCACGCACAGCATGTTGACGCTCGAGCCCAGGCGGGAAGTGTTTTTTTTCATGGTGGTTTCCTCAATAATTCCAGTTGGCTGTGGCCAGCAACAGGGTCGCTTTCGGACCCAGGCTGGCGGGTTGAGTGAGTGCGCGGCCGAGCGTGACCTCGCCCGACAGGATCTGCTGGTGCCATTGCCACTGCGCGCGCAGACCCGCGCCGGCACCCGCCAGTGTCGGAAAGCCCGGCACCGCGACGAGACTGGCCTTGCCGGCATCGAGAAACACATAGGGCTCGATACGGCCGTCCTTCCACGCGGGCGCATTCACCCACGCGATTTCGTTGCGCGACCAGAACCCGCGGTCGCCCGCGATCTCGCCCGAGCGGAACCCGCGGATCGTGTCCATGCCACCCAGATACAGTTGTTCGGAGCCGTACAGCGCCACATTCACATACTGGCCGCCTAGCGCACCGCGATAGGCGAAGGCGGCCTGGCCGACCGGTGTGTCCAGCTTGGGCAGCGGCACGGTGAAGTTCACCGTCGCATCGAGCTTCGTGAACTGGCTGTGCGCCGCGGTCCGCGCGATGCCGTGTGCGTCGTGATCCGCTTCGAGCCAAGGCAGCCCCTGCGAGAGGCCCGCGTCGAGCGTCACGTTGCCCGGCGCGTCGTTCATCACGAATTTTCGTAGCCAGTTGCCGCCGACTCTCAGCACCACAAGATGTTGCGGATCGAGGTCGATGTTGTTGACCTCGCGGTCGGTACGCCGCCAGGACAGCGTCGCGTCCAGATTGACGATATTGGCCTGCGTGCGCCCGAGCGTGTAATTCCAGCCGAGGATGTGGCTGAGCGTGCGGCCATACACGAGCGCCGTGCTGTCCACCACCTGCTGGTATTCCGAGTCCGACAGCGTGTAGCTGAACGTGTGGCGGCCAAACGGGATCGCGAACGAACCGACGAGCGCGTTGCTGTCCAGGCTGTCGATGAAGTTCAGGCTGAGCGATTCCTGCAGGCCGATCAGGTTGTCGGCCTCGACGCCGGCACGGTAGCGCGTCACGCCCGTCGCCCGGCTGCCGTAGTTGTCGACACCCAGCGTGTAGTACGTGCGGTCGCCCGGCTGGTTACGGATCGCGACGACGGAATCGCCCGGGCTTTGCCCCGGCAGGATCTGCACGGCCGCCTGGTTGCGCCGCAGCCGGTTGATCTGCGAGACGCCCTGGTCGAGATCCTCCAGCCGCAGCGGATCGCCGGGTGCGGCCGGAAAGGCGTTTTCGTAACCGGCATCGGTGAGCCAGCCGCCACCTGCGGCGCCCTCGTCCTTCTTCAGCCGCTGCACGGGCCGCCCGTTAACGGTGTACTGCTCCACGTGACCGACCTGCACGGTGACCTTCAGCGTACCGGACCCGAGGTTCTGCGGGCCGAGGAAGGCGCGCGTCGTCACATAGCCGGCCGACACGAACGCATCGGTGAGCCGTTTCAGGAGCACGTTCAGGCGGTGCGAGCCCAGTTCGTGGCCGGTGAACGGCGCCGTGATCGCGTCGAGCCTCGCAGACGGCAGCACCGTGTTGCCATTCACCTCGATGCGGTCAACCCGGAAGGTCGGGCCGCTTTCGGCAATCTGGTTGATGGGAGTGCCGGGCGGGACGTCGAGCGTCTGCGGTGCAGGTGGCGGCACCGTGATTGATGCGGGCGGCTGGTTCAGCTCCTGCTGCCTCGCGCGCTCCTTCTGCTGGTCGATCAGTTGCTGCGCCGGGTCCTGGACCGGGCGTGCAGCCGGCAACGCCGGGACACCGGCAGGTACCCCCGAAGGGGGCGTCTGGGCATGCGCAGCGGCGATGTGAAGACCACAAAGCGCGATACCGCGCAGCAGCGCCGGGCGTACCGCCCAAGGCACGCTCCTGGAAGATTTCCGCATCAGCGCCACCACCAGGTGGTGAGGCCCAGGTGCTGGCCGATCTGCACCGGCGTACGGCCAGGCGCGCGCACGGTCGTGAGGCTGCCCGTCGCGGCAACACCCTTGCCGCCCGTGATGTAACCGCCGTCGATTACGCCGTCGCCCGTGAGCGTCACGAGGCCGTTCGCGGTGAAGCCGCCGCCCACGTCCGCGGCGATGATCTGCGCCCAGCTGCTGCCGAAGAACGCCTTGAAGCCGCGGTCCTGGTTCAGCGCCGAATAGCCCGTCACGCCCTGTGCGTAGGTCAATGGTGCGGTGACGTCGATGTTGCCCAGCGCGAACACGTTGCCGCCGACGTTGCGCGCCACGATGCCGGCGGTAATCGCGATATCTGTTCCCGACTGGATCGTGCCGCCGTATGGCGTCACGCTGCTCGATGCGCTCGCATGACAGACGATCCAGCAGCCGCGCGAATAGCTCGCCTGTCCGGAGAACACCGCAGCATTGGTGAACGCCTGCTGCGCCGTGATGTTCACGGCGGCGTCGTTCGACTGGATGATGCGACCGCTGTTCGTGACGTTGCGCCCCGAGATCGTGACCGGACCGCTGGTGGACGCAATATACGCGAGCTGGTCCGGCTGGCTGACGGTGCCGTAATCGACGTCAAAGCCGCTGGTCGTGTGCGTGAAGAAAAGGAAGCTGCCACCGCGGCGGGAATATGCGACCGGTTCGCTACCGGAGGCGGCGCCTGTATGGTCGATCGTGTTGAACACGTCGCCCTGCGCGGTCAGGCTCACGGCCTGGTTGGCGAGCATCCGAGCGTTGTCGTTGGTGATGTCACCCTGTGCGGTGAGCAGCGTCGAGCCGTTGGCCGCGAAGACGATCCCGAGGTTCGCCGGGGTCGAGCGGTTCGTGATGCTGGCGGCGGCGGTGAGCGTCACATCGCCGCCGTTCGAGGTGCCGTCGGAAGCGACGGAGCCGGCCTGGATCAGGCTGCCGGTGTTCGTAATGTCGCCGGCGCTGGTCAGGCTGACCGCATTGCCAGCCGTCAGCGTCGACGGACCGGTCGCGTTGTCCGCGAGAACGATACCGTTCGCGCTGACTGTGACGTTGTTGGCGGCACTGATCTGCGCACCCTGCAGCGACAGTGCGCCGGTCGTCGTGAGATTGATGTCGTGCTCGGCCTTGATCGAGCCCTGGGTGGCGCCTCCGCCGGCGCTGATATCGCCGCTGGCCGACACGAGCACGTCGCCGGCGCTCGCGTAGAGTTGCCCGAGGTTGCGCACGCCGGCGCCCTTGTCGGTCACGATGAGCTGCACACGGCCTGCGGTCAGGCCACCGAGCGCCGTGATGTCGATTGCCACGCCGGACGCGCTCGTGCCAGGCGACGTGGAACTGACGAGCCAGTCGTGCCCGTTGTCGCCCGGCGAAAAGCTGGTGTCGTACGTGTTGGTGCTGTCGCCGACGATCGCGCGAATTACGCCTGGTGGTGAACCTGGGCTTCGATAGCTGTTCGTCACCGGGCCGTTCACGGCCAGCTGCTTCGCGATCAGGTCCAGGTTCACCAGCGTGCCCGAGAGGCCGCCCGCGCCGATCGCGATCGTTCCGCCGTTCGTCGTCAGCACCACATTGCGCTGGATGACGCCGGGTGCGAGCGTGAGGTCACTGAAGCTCACCTGCCCGGTGGACAGCACGACATGCCCGGCGTTCACGAAGCTGCCGCCATCCACGGTGATGCCGTTCGGGTTCGCCAGGATCACATTCGCGCGCGGACCCAGCACGCCGATCGCGCCCTGGATCAGCGATGGGTCCGTGCTGGTGACCTGGTTGACGATCGTCCGTGCGTTGATGCCCACGTTGTTCAGGTCCGCACCCGCCTTCGACACGTTGAACGACGAATAGGTGTTGTTAGAGACACCGCCGGTCGCCGGCGCGATGTTCACCGTCTGGTGGCCGCCCGCACCGGTTGACACCGAAGTCGCGGTGCCGCCATCGGCGACGATCGCGGCAGCGCCAACCGATGCGGCGAAAACCGCCAGCATCGTGCCGAGTGCAATCGCGCTCAGTGCCTGTTGAGGAAGTTTCATCCGGTTCTCGTCAAACTGTTAATTAGCAAGCCTAAGTTGATGACGTGACCATCTGGATCTGGCGTATGGTCCGACGCACTCGTCGAACTGCCCTGATTGATGCATCACCATTGAACAACCGCGAGCGGATTCAAAGGACCTGGACCGACTCAAGTTGCGCCCCCCCGGAACCCCAACTGACCTCACCAACCTATCGGCGTTTCAGGAGCGGCGTCTCAGCGCAGGTTTTTGTCACCGTCGGCACGGCCGACGTACTTGAGCGACTTCATGTCCTTGGTGGCGGTTTCAGGCATTTCCACATAAGGCCGTACATGACCCACGATGAATCCCGGAGTCACGATAGTCCTGACATACTTCGTCTCGCCGGCAGCCAGAGAAAACGTGACGGTGTTTTCCGCTTCCGTCTTGACTGAAACCGTGTGCGTGCCAGCCGGTTCGTCGACGTAGAAATACTGCCCTGCCAGCGACTGGCCAACTGCAATACCATCAACGTTGATGACCGCACTGACAGCCGCACCGACAAACGAGTTTTCGCGGAAGAAATACACACGTCCGTGATCTGGCTGCAATGTCGGTATCGTTGCTGCATCCATCTCCTTGAACTGGGGTCCGGAGGCGCAGCCTCCTGCCAGCAGTGCAATGCTGCCTGCGAGTAACAGATTGCGGAAAATCTTCATCATTCGGGGTCTCCAAAAGTACAGGTGACGGGGAACCGGTGTTCGACGTGAGACGGTCTCTCAACGTCGTGCCGGCACCCGCCATGGTGTTGAATTTGATATCAGATCTTCGTAAAGGTGATCAACGCACCGTTGGCGGTGGTGAACAGCAATTCCAGGTAGCCGCCGTGTTTGTGGCGACTCTTCAGTCGAACCGTCGTGATTAGGTGTGCACGGCGCGACAACGCGTCTAGCTAACTAGTAGCGCCAACACGTGCTCCAACCAAAGCTGAGCCGAAGCCCATTCAGCTGGGTAGTAATAGCAGGAACCTAAGTCTTGAAGAATGACCTTCTGCAATTCTTCCTCCGGTAACTGCATTGCTAGGATTGTTCGGATTTCGTGCTTCGCCCGCGACACCTCATCTGGAGCGCTGTGCTGCACGAAAGCACGAATAGCATCATCGACCGTACCAAACACCAAATCGAAGTCTTGGTTGAGGTACGCCGAAAACATGTTCTTTACTGTCTGAAAAGTTGCCGTCATTGGTGAGGGTACCCCGTCACGATTCTGTAACCTGTCGACATTGTAGGATCCTTCGTAATCACTAGCCGCACGTTGTTCACCGGCGCAGAGCTGGTCGCGCCACGGCTGAGGGTGGTGCCAACCGGTGTTGGCGACGTGTACTCAAGCGCCAGATAGCCTTTCGAATTTCCGGCCAGATAGCTTTGAATGGCCGATTGATTCGAATTGATCGCCTGGGAGACCGCGGTTTCAGCCGTCGCACGGTCAGCGAACGTCGATGCCGAGGATACGTTCGACGTCGCCAAGCGGTTCGCGAGATCCGCATCCGACATGCCGACGTGCCGTTCAATCAAGTGACCGCCCGCATCTTCATACACTTGTAGTCCACCGCCATCGGTCAAAGGCGTGAAAGGGCTGTTTGTGGCCCGAGAAGTAGACGCCAAAGAGCCATTCCTCGGCGCCGCGGGCATCGCAAACCCTGCCGCCCCTGCAGCAATCCCCTCTGTTGCCAGGCCGATCACTGACGCGTAGTACGCATCAGTTGCTGAGGCACCCGTCGCGTACATCAGTCCGCCAAAAATCCCCGCCAGCGGACTCCCCAGCATATTGTCGAGCGTTGCTGCCGCCTGACCCGGTCCGTTAGAAGTGGGCGATGGTGTCTCCACGGCCACTGTCGTGCCGCCTGCGGACCGGATGGTATTGCCTGCCAGATACGCCAGGGACTTCTGGTATGCGCATGCCGCAGACCCGGGCGACTGGCAGGCTGTGGCAAGCGCCTGGTCGCGCGAGGTGGACTTCTGCATCAGTGTGCCCGCCGTCGCGCACGCAGCCGCGTTGCCGCCATCGCATCCGGCGAGGGCCTCCGTGAGTTGCTGTGTCTCCGACTTCTGCCCCGGCAACACCGTGACGTGATTCAGCCAGTTGTTCAGCGTCTCGTTCTGCGCCGCCGTCACCGCGCCGCTTGCGTTGTAGCCCAACGCTTCCGCGATGCCGCCACTGACCCCGGTTGTGATCGCCGCCAGTACTGCCGGCGGCAGGTTACCGTTGCTGTCGATGAGCGGATTCAGCCCGGCCGACACCGCCCCGCCAATGGCCCCGCCCGCGCATCCCGTGCCACTCGCCGCGCCCGCCGCGCAGCCCAGGGCCGCGTGCGCCGCCCAGTAGAGCGGACTGCTCGTGGACAGCAGCGCACTCGAGCCGTCGAACGCTGTGCCGATGTCGTAAGCCCCTGCTGCCGCCACGTCGCTGATGGCATCGTTGCGCAGGTTCGTCAGGAAGCTGCCATCGCCGAGCGCCGTCTGAACACCCGCGTGAAGCGTTGCCTCGACGCCGATGGCCAGTGCCTGCTGCGGCAGGTTACCCGCCATCGAGGCTGCCGACTGCGCCACCGACGTGCCCGCGCCCGGCGCGGCACCCGCGAGCTGACCCAGCGTACTCACCCCCGCAGGCAGGCTGCTCACGTTCTGGGTCATGCTGAAACCCAGCGAACCGGTATTGCTGTCGACCGTGATCCCGCTCGTCAGGCCCGCCGTGATCGCCGCAATCGCCACCGACTCGAGGATGCCCTTGAAGCTGAACTGGCCGTTCATCGTCTGGCTGGCCAGCGAGCTGACCAGCGCGGCGAATGCGGCGTTCGCGGCCGCAGCGGTTGCGCTGCCCGCCGTCGCACCGGCGGCCACCGCCATGCTCGCGCCGGTTCCCGCACCCGCCGTCATCACCGAGATCGCCACGAGCATCACCATCTGCACGACGATGATCGGCCCCATCCCGCCATCGGAGATGATGCTGGTGTTCAGGTGATCGCTGACGCTGCTCTGCGTGAAGTTGCCGCCGAGCTGGTTTTTCAGGTTCGCGAGCAGTTGCGCGGTCGCGGCCTGATCGACGCTGCCATCGGCCGTGACCTGCTGCAGCGCCCCGCCGATCTGGTTAATCGTCTGCGCGTTCATGTCGTAGTTCATCGCCGACATGAAGCCGCCCTGCTGCAATACCGTCCCGGTCGTGACGGCAACCCCGCCCTCGACGTTCTGATAGATGGTGCCGATGTTGGTCGAGCGCTGTTCGTTCGTCAGGCTCGCCGTGTTCACGGTCAGGTTCTGCGCACTGACCGATCCGGTGTTGAGAATGCTGTTGGCGTAATTGAGCGTGACGTCGTTGCCGGTAATGGTTCCGTCCGCATTCACCCGGGCGAAGTTCTGCGGCAGCAGCACTTCAGGCATCAGCGCCCGCACGGTCGGGCATGCGCCATTGCCTGTTACCGTGCAGCCCGGCTCAGGCACGCTCTGCTCCGTGTACCAGAGCATCGGCGTATTGACCTGCGCGAGCTGCGCCGCACTCAGTTGGGTGCCGAGCGCGACATTGTGCTGCTCGGCGTACTGGAGCGCCGCGCCATAGAGCGCCGCCTTGTCCTGGTTGCCGATCGACGCCTGACTGGTGCTGTCGGTAGCGCCCGTCGTACTGTAGAAGCTGCTCTTGCCGGTCGCCTGCAACGCCGCCTGTTCGATCTGCTGGTTCTCGGTATACGGGTCGTAATAGAACGGCACCTTGCCCGGTTGCAGGGTTGCCGGCAACGCATTCAGCAGCGCCTGTGGGCTCAGCCCGCCCATCACCTGCGACGCCGGGTTGTTGATCAGATAGGTCGCGCTTGTCGATGCGCCAGCAAGGGTCTGCACGGACGACGGGGACGGGCTGCCGGTGGTGGCGACAGTGGGCGCGACCGGCTTGCCGACCGTCTGCACGCCGATCGGTGTATTCGCGGGCAGGCCTGCCGCGCCCGTGACGGACACCGGCTGACCGCCGAGTGTCGTCACCCGCCCCGCGTCATTGATGGTCGTCGTGGCACTCGCCGATACGGCCGGCGGCCCGAGCGAGATCACCTGCCCCGAAATGGCCGGCGGCGGTGTATAGACGTTCGGGTTCGTGATGCCGTTGACGAGCTGCGAGCCGCTCAGCGTCACCGTCTGGCCAATCACGTTACCGGTGTTGGTCAGCGTCGGCGAATTCACCGACAGCGTATTGCCTGCCTGGATGGTGCCCGGCACGAAGTCCGGCAGGCCGACCGACGACGGCAGGCCGGCTGGATCCTGCGTCGCGCCGCTGCCGTACGCACTGCCAAAGAGCTGCTGGCATAGCGCCGGATTGCTGGCACAGCCCCATGCCGGATACGAGGTCGTGTAGTGCATCAGATTGCTCGCCCAGTACGCGGACAGATACTGGTTGTCCGAACTGGCGGCATTCGTCGCATTGATCGTGACGTTGTTCAACGCCGTCACGAGGCTGCCGGTATTGCTGAACGTTCCCGCGCCCAGCGTCACATTGCGGTTGGCGGTAATCGTCGAGGGGCTGCCCGACTGCACATCGACGTAGGCTTCACAATTGTTTGTGCAGCCGGCATAGGGCGTCGCCGTGCCATAGTTCTGGTGGATCTGCACGGGCGCAGCAATCGTGTTCGTGATGGTGGCTGCATTGATCTGCACGTCGTTGCCAGCCGCGATCGCGCCCGATGTATTGGTCACGCTCGCAGCCTGGGTGGGCGACACGGCCGTCGTGCCGGCGCCACCGATCACCACGTCGTGCGTCGCCGCCAGGTCGCCGTAGGTATTGTTCACCGTGCCGGCCGCGATCACGATGTCGTGGCCCGCGGTGACCGTGCTGTTAATCTGCTGGTAACTGTAGGTTTCGGAGTTCGGGTTCGTCGTCGTGGACGTTGTGCAGCCGGTGAAGCCCGAAGCGCAACCCGCCGTCACCGTTTTCGTCCCCGTATTGGTGCCCTGATTCGTGAAACTGGCCGCGGTGATATTGACGTCGTTGCCCGCCGCGAGCGTGCCCGCGTTGGTCAGGTTGCCGCCCGACAGGTTCAGGTCGTGGCCCGCCACGATCTGCCCGGTGCTGCCCTGTACCGTCACCGAGGACGACGTCGAGAGCGGCGTCACGGTACCGGGCGACGCCAGCTTGATCCCGGACGGGTCAATGCACGCGCCCTGCACATTCGGACAGACGCTGCTTCCGCCCGTCGCCGTGCTCCAGATCGAAATGACCGCGGGGGCCTGCTTCAGGAAGCTGCTGATTGAAGCGACATCGATGGTGTCGGTGACCGTGGAGCTATAGCTGGAGCCGCCGTTGTTCAGCGACTGGAGGTTCAGCGTCGCGTCGTTACCCGCGCTGAGCGTGCCGCCCTGGTTATTCAGGCTGCTGGCGGTGACCGTCACGTTGTGGCCCGAGGCGATGACGGAACTGGCTGCCGTCGTACCACCTGTCGTGGTGGTGGTTTCAGTCGCGCTGGGCAGGTCCACCGTGACGGTCGCGATCGCAGCCGATGCGTTGTCGGCCGTCTTCACGAACCAGAGGTTCTGGGTAACCGGGTTGCCCTGGGCATCAACCGTGGTTACCGGCACTTCGACAAACGTTGCGGTGTTGCCCGTGACCACCGGCGCGCTGCCGGTCAGTTTGCCCCACAGGAACCGGCGCGCAGCGAAAGTACTGTTGATTGACGTGGCGTCGGCCACGCCATCGACGGACAGCGCGTCGGCCAGCGTGACGTTGTTGGAGAACGAGCCCACGACGCAGCACAGCCCGTCGCTGCCGATTCCATAGTGACTCGCCATGTCGATAATATCGGTGCCGACCGTTAGCGCGAGCGCGAGCGCGGTGTTCGCGACGGTCATGGTCGTCGTGGTGGTCGTCGCCGCGCCCGAAGCGCCCGAGTTGATGACATCGTTCGCGGTGATCGCGAGATCGTTGGTAGCCGTGAGCGTGCCGCCCGCATTGCCGAGGTCGCCGGTCAGACTGATTTTGGCGTTGCCGCTGCCGGCCGGGCTGCTGCTGTTGCCCGCCTTCGTGATCCCATTCGAGTTGTCGTAGCTCGCGCCGGTGATATTGAGCGTGTTCGCGGCTTCAACGGTGCCGGCATTCGTGCCCGAGCCGTTAAGCGTCAACGCGTTATTCGCCTGTACCGTCGCGTTCGCCTGGTTCGCCAGCGACCCGTTGATGGTCAGATCGTTCGCGGTGAGCGTGCCGGCATTCGACACCGCGCCATTCAGCGCGAGCGTACCGGCGCCCTGGTTAATCGTGCCGCTGTTGTTGATGCCCTGGCTCGCGGTGACCGTCACCGCCGTGCCGGGCAGCGTCCACGCGCCGGTGTTATTGACCGACTGCGCCGTCAGGTTGAAGGCGCTGCCGCCGTTCAGCGTTCCCGTGGTCGCCGCCGACGGATCGATCGCCTGGTTGGGCAGGTTCACCGTCAGACTGTCCTGTGCGAGGATCTGGCCGGCTCTGTTGTTGAAGCTGCCATTGCCGCCGTTCACCGTGACACGGGTGTCACCGACGACCGCCGTCGGGTGATTCACATCCCCCGCGAAAATCAGCCCGTTGCTGTTGTCGAGCGTGCCGCTGGTGAGCGCGAGCGTACTGGTCGCGAGCAACGCACCCGGATTGACCGTGCTGTTCGCCACGTTCAGGGTGTTCACCGGTCCGTAGATCGAGCCGCTGTTATTGAGGTCCGTCGCGTTGATGGCCGTCGTCGTGAGCGACGACAGCGCGCCCTGATTCGTGACCGTCGAACCGGAGACCAGCAGGTTGCCAGCGGCCATCTGCTGGCCCACGTTCGTCACCGTGCCGCCGGTCAGCGTCGCATCACCCTGATAGGCGGCCGTGCCGCCGGTCGTCAGGCTGGTCGTGCCCGTGGCGCTGTAGGCGTCGCCAATGACCGCATTCGCAGTCATGACGGTCGCCCCTTTCAGCGTCGCATTGCCGTTCACGGACAGCGCGGGGGCGCCCGGACTGAACGGTGCGTTCAGCTGGCCGGCGGACGTGTCGAGACTGTTCTGCGCCGTGGCGCTCAGGTTGCCGCCGACCGCCAGCCCCTGCGTCGTGATGTTCGCGCCGCTCAGCGTCGCGTCCTGCGAGACGGTCGTCTGGCCACCCAGCGTGAGATTCTGGCCCGCGTTCAGGGTCGCCGTGCCAGCCGTCTGGACGCTGCCCGCCGTGGCCAGATTGCCAGCCTGCGCATTCAGTTTCAGGTCGCCCAGGCTCGTGACGCTGCCCTGCGCGGTCACATCGGTGCCGGCCGTCACGTTCAGGGTGCCGCCCGAAAGCGCGGCGCCCGCCAGCGTGGCGCTGCCATTCGTCGCTGTGAGCGTTCCGGTGCCCACGGCGGTGGTCGCGCCAACCGAAAGATTCTGCGCCGCAGTGGCGCGCAGGTTGTTGCCGGTCTGGACCGTGCCGGAGACGGCGATATTGTTGCCGGCATTGAGCGTGGTGTCGTTCGCGACGCTGATCGCGCCTGAGCCGTTGATGTCGCGGCCCGCCGTCACGCTCGCGTTGCCCGTATTGCTGACCGCGAGCCCACCATTCAGGCCCACATCGCGCGCGGCTGCGATCGTCGTGTCCTGGCCACTCTGGACGGTGTCTGCGACGCTCGCGTCCTGCCCGGCAAGGATGCTGATCGCGCCGGGGCTTGACATCGCGCCAGCCACCGCGACACTGCCCGCCGCGGAGCCAATCTGCGCGTTGCCGCCGCTATAAACCGTGCCGCCGAGGCTGACACCTTGCCGGCCGGTCGCATTCAACGCACCGAGCGAGACCACGTTACCGGTCGTGGTCAGCGTCCCGCCTTCGGCAACCAGATCGGTGCCGCCGATTGACGCGGTTGCGCCTTGCACGGAGGTGTTGCCGCCCGAGGTGACGCCCAGATTTCCGCCGCTCGTGACGTTGCCGGCCAGCATCGTGTTCTGTCCGGCGTGAATCGTCACCGCGCCGGGTGCGCTCACCGTACCGCCGAAGTTCGCGTTCGTGCCCGCCGTCGCGTCGATCGTGCTGCCGCCCTGCACAGCGCCGTTCAGCGCAATCGCCTGTCCTGCATTCAGGTTGATTGAACCTTGCGACGACGTGAGATTGCCCTGGCCCGTGATCGAACCACCTTGCGCAGCAATCGTTACCGGCCCCTGCGCCTGCACCGTGCCGCCGACAGCAGCGTCCTGCCCCGCCGTCACCGACAGCGCACCGTTCGATTGCGCGTTGCCGTTCACGGTCGCCGAGCCTGTTTGCGCGGCGATTGTGGTGTCGCCGACGCCCGACACCTGCCCGTTGATTGTCGCATTGCGCCCGCCTGCGAGCGCCACCGTGCTGCCGCCCTGTACCGCGCCGTTGACGGTCAGGTCCCGCCCGGCCCTGGCCGATACCGTGCCCGGCGCGCTCAATCCACCCATCGTCAGATCGCCGTTCGCCGTCTGCAGCGCGATGTCGTGCGCCGATAGCGAGCCGATGATCATCGACTGGCCCGCTGTCAGGTTCGCGCTACCATTCGCGGCAACCGACGCCGCATTCAGGTTGCCACCTGCATTCAGTGTTGCGTCCTGTCCGGCCGACACCGGGGCCGTCGCATTGATATCACCACCGGCGTTGACCGTGTAGTTCTGGTTCGCGAGCCCGGCACCTGTAATCGTCGTGCTGCCGGTACTCGCCAGCGTGACGTTCTGGTTCGCGAACGTCGGACCAGCGGTGATGTCGCCGTTCGAACTCACGCTGACATTGCCCGCGGTCGCCGCGAGCGCGCCAAGGTTGCGCGCCCCCATCCCGGCGGCCGTGGATACGATATAGATCTGCCCCGAGGTAACCGATCCGTACTGGCTCGCGTCGATCGCGACACCACCGTTGCCGATCGCCGCTGACGTATTGAGCGCACCATTCGGTGCCGTCGTGTAGGTCGTCCCGGTTGCCCCAGTCGCGGCGGGTGTCACGCTCTGGTTGCCCGCGATGACATTGACACGCTGGTCGGCGTACAGCGGCGCATTGATGGAAACGGACTGGCCGATCAGGTCCAGATTGCCGACCGTGCCTTCGATGCCGGCCCCGGGCGTTCCGTTCGCGCCCGCTGGTCCGCTGATGCTGATGTCGCCGGATGTGACGGAATAGCCCAGCGCGCCTGCGTGAGCAAAGTCGGTTGACGTGCCGCCGGCGCCGGTGAGAAACTGCACGGCGCCTGTTGTGAGCGTCAGGTTCGAAACGTTCGTGACGCTCAGACCGTTCACGCTGATGCCATTCGGATTGCTCACGATCAGCGCAGCGGGCGAGCCGAATATTTCGAGCGGACCTGCCAGGACACTTCGGTACTGCGTCCCGGTCGACGTCACCTGCGCGAGAATCGTACTCGCAGTGCGTCCTGCCAGATTTGGGTTCGCGCCAAGCGTGCCACCCAGCAGCGGGGTCCCACTCACCAGACTGTTATTGAGCACGAGGCCCGACGCGTCTACATTCAGCGTCTGGAAGCTGTTGACGCTTATCCCGTTTGCATTGGGTTGCGCGATGTTCACCGTGGGCACGCCCGTGCCCGTCTGCGTCACGCTAGGCTGGAACTGGACCGGCGCGCGCGGATCGACGATGGGGGCCGCCAGGGCGACCCCGTCGAACAGTACCAGTAGCGGACTCAGGTACATCACGGCCGCCATCAGCCAGGCGGTCGACTTCACCCACACCGGATGACGATGCTCGCCGGCGGCCTCACCGCTCAGCTCGAAAATCCGGGACTGCCGCGCAGCCTGAGCCTGCGTCAATCTGGAAAGGGATCTTGGCAACACCGCGCGCATGGGGAATCCGGAATTTATTGTTCGCGCAGTGAAGTTAGCAGTGAGTTCAATCAGGCACTGTCAAGGTTTGTCAGTTTTCATTTTTAGTACAACACATTGTCAAATATCCGGCGGGAAATTCGGATATTCGACGAATGACTATCGGAAAATGCTGTCGAAACATCCGACAGGGGACTCAGTAACTGCGCTTTTGGGCGAGCATCCACGACGGCCTCCAGTCGGCATAGCCGCGTGGCGCAACAGACCGAACGAAGTTGATATTTTTTCCGCTGCAGGTGACAGGCGCGCATCAATATCAGGCAGCGTGGGCCAGGCTGCAGCACGTTGTGAGTAGTGACGCACATCCGGCATCCTCCTGTTGGCGGCCAGAAGTCGCGCATGCTGTTTCTGATGTGCGAGGCCGCCAGTCAGCCGTTGCTTTCCGTGGACCACAGCCTGTAGTGCCGCACGCCAGCTACGCTGCATGCGGCGACCGGTTCAGCCAGTTGCAGCGCCAGCGTTACCCTGGCGCTCCGTCATATGCGCTCTCTCCAGCTTTTCCAAACGATAACCGTAGCCGTAAATGGGCATGATGCAATAGCCGTTTTCGGGTCTCAGGCGAAGCTTCACTCGTACCGCGGACATGTGAGTATCCAGCGTACGAGTCGGAATGTCCGTCGAATGTTTCCAGATCATTTCCAGAATATGCGCGCGGGAGAGTGGTCTCGCCAGGTTACGGAACAACAGAAGCGCCAGCTGGAATTCCTTTTGCGACAATGCAATTTGCTCATCGCTCAAAAATACCCGCCCAGCCTGAGGTTCGAAAAGATAGTCGCCAAATTGCTGGGTGGTGGCAGCCGCATCCTGCCGATAGATTCGTTGTAAAAGCCGGTTGACGCGAGCGAGCAGAATGGGTGGGGGAACAGGCTTGACCAGGTAGTCGTCCGCTCCGGCATTGAGTGCATCAACAATATCTGATTCGCGCGCCCGACACGTCATGAATAAAACCGGCAGATTGGCGTCGTAATTTTCACGAATCCACGCAAGGGCAACGTCGCCCCGCACGTCCCCGACATTCCAGTCGAGCGACACAAGATCGAACGTCTCGCGCTGCATTTTACGAATGAGCGCACGCCCCTCCTTGAATAGATAGCACGTATGCCCGCCCTGCGTCAGAACTGCATTAATGAACTCCGACTGCTCCGGGTCGTCCTCAAGAATGGCGATACGCATGACAAAAACCTACATTCATTGTCGGACGTCCTATTTCTTATAGGAAATAACGTCCGAACGTTCTACGCGTTCACTAATGAACGACCGAGCTCCTCCCTGAGGAGGACCGCCAATCTCCATATAGCCAGTGATTTCACTCCTATTGATCAGATGTTTTATTTGTCAATCATCTTCAAATTGCACTTATCGCCGTACCTGATTCCAGCCATTGAAGGCCCCTTCGCTGCAACATGATTTTTAACATTCTAGCAGCACATTTTCCGATAGTTATGCGATGTCGTATAAATAAAACGCCAAATATAATAGGGTCGATACATATTTATTTACGGTGCCTCACACTCCTGGCACACAGCCGGTCGTCTTCCAGGGAACCGACGACAGTGCGAATAGAAAGCAAAGCGCTTCCTTTCGCGACAGCTGATATCAATTCGATTTGAGAGCGTGTTCCGCGCTGAGCCAGGGTTTGGTTTTTACAGAGGTTGTATGTGATTGAAACTCAATGCGCTCTCTCACTCGTCGTCGAGTGTTACGCCGCGATGTCATGGTTGAATCCGAAGCCGAAAGCGCGACCATAATCGCAGCATCAGCGTCGATCGACGGTGCCGGAGTCGCCTCGTTGAGCACTCACCGGCGTGAGGAGGCGCGCAGGATGCCCACATTGCCGCGCCGCAGTTTTCGGAATACTGCCGCCTTATTGCCGTTTGCGTGATCTGGTTAATGGTAAGCGCGCGGTGATGGCATCTTGAATCGACGTAGCAGCCTTGGGAGCATCGTGTCCACTTAACGATGGACTGACCCCCGGAAGTTGGACACTTCTGCAGGGAGTCTTGTGGGCAAGTATTCGGAAGAGACGAAGCTCGCGGTCGTCAAGGATTATTGTTCGGGAACGGCGGGTCTCAAGGTCGTTGCTCGCCGCCATGATGTGGATGTTACGTCGCTACGCAAGTGGGTGGCTGGTTATCGTTCGCATGGTGCTGCAGGCGTTAGGGAAAAAGCGCGGGCTACCTATAGATCCCGACCAGATTCTGACAGGCATGTTGGGCTACTTTATCAACGGTGGGACGGTTGAGCCAAAGCTAAAATTCAAGATCGCACCACTGGACGGTGCAGCTGCTGGCGGCGTCACGCTGGAACAGCTTGTAGCGAAGATCATCCTTGGCCCGAACGGCGCGTCTGTCCGCTCAACCATGGCTGTCCGGCGAATGCTGGAAACCCTTGGCAAGCCGTTACTCGCAGAGCGCGTCGTGACGTCGTCCACGCCATACCGGGCGAAGTAAAATCGCGTCCGCGCTGATGTGATTACCGCAGGCGGATCGACGGAAAGATGTCGCGTTTTCGGCGCGTCAATGGACATAATGCTAGGTTTTTTCGCCACCCCTGTCCGCTCCTCAGAAATGCGTCGAGGACCGCATGCCAGAAGGCGAACGCGGTCCTGCAAGCTCAACAGAACAACGTCACTTCAGATAAACGGTGAAGTAGGATTTTGAGGGGCCCTCGCCGCCTGATTCCATTCTCCATGCGGTTTTCGAACCGTCATCGGGCATTCCGTCGACGGCGATAAGGCCTTTCTGCAACATGCCGGCGAAGTCAAATGCGCTCCCAATGCCCAGGAACCTGAATTTGCTCCTGTTGGCGCCTTCCTTGGTGATGAAGTTGAATAATCCTTTGGGATATTGCGTGGCCGTGTCCTTGAAGTCGAACGGCGCTGGCCCATCGCTTGCCCCGGTGAACGTGATGGCCGCCGATCCCTGGCCCGCGGCGAAAATGGTGCCGGTTTCGAAGGCGGCGGAGCCGTCGGGCACGATGGCGCTGTCGAATGCAATCGAATTGCAGGCGATGGACAGGGACGCTGTGTCTTCGACCTTTATGTGGGTGCTCGTGCAGGACATGGAGATTGCCCGCAGCCGGCTCACGGAAGCTGATCTACAGGATATGCGATGATTGGCGATCAGGAAGGCTCCATCGCGGTTGCCCCCCTCACCAGAGGTCGGGGAACCCTGCAGCTTCGCCGCGGGCAAGGCGGCGATTTCCAGGGATGAGTTGGCTGCTGTAGAGAGCCCGCCGATTACGTAGGTTCCGCCGGGCAGGTCGACGAAGCTTGCCGTTACACTCATCGAGCCTAGATCATGCACGTTGATATTGAACGCCCCGGTGAAATTCGTTACCAGTGTGGAGTTTTCCCAGCCGACGAGAAACGTGCCGTATGGATATACATTGATTGTCGAGCCTGGCCGCTCCGATGGCACAACGGATCCTGCGACGTTTATGTCTCGAACGATGAAAGTGCCGGTGATATCGACCTCTGTTACCGCATCCTCGGTGCCAAGCCCCAGCACCGCGACTGCGGTAGGCTCCAGTTCGCCGCACACTAGCTTGAGTGTTCCACTATTGATGGCGATTCTCGTCACGGCGGGGTTATCAATCCAGGGGCCAGGCGTCGCCCCCCAATCCACAAAGACATCGATATCCTGGGGGATTGGCGCAAGCGTCAGACTCCCATCGCCAGTCATGGTGAAACTTTTCCCAACTCCCTTGCGGAAAGCGCTGCAGGGACGGTCGTCCAGGCGGGTGTCTCCATACACGTCGCCATCGTAAACATCATCTTCATCGGGATGCCAGACAAAGGTTTCTTTACTCACGGTTCGCTCCCTTGACCACGTTGTTCAAAACTTCACCTTGTCACCGAAGTGCAAGGCTTCCCTGTTCGAGCTGGTTCTGACCGGCGCCGACCGTTATGACGTCACGCGGCGGCTGCCGCTGATCGATGACATCCCGCCGATTCGCGGCGGGCGAAGCTGACTGCTTGAAAGCAACTGCAGCCAATCTCTGACTGGATTGTCAGACGCAGGTGTGAACAGAACAACTACCAACATAGTTAGTTGTGGCGATTCGCGAAGCGATCAAGAATGGACCGGAGGCTTTGATCGATCCACTGACCGGGACTGCACGATCGCACTTGCTCCATGCGGCGTGGTTCACGGGCCGGATCAGGGTCGATCTCTGATGGTCGTCACGCTGAAGGATGAAACCGGACAGGTCAACGTCATCATCTGGCCATCCCTGCTGGAAAAGCAGCGGCGCGAAGCGCTCGGCCCGTCACCGCTTGCCGTGAACGGACCGTCCGGCAGAACGACAAAGGCGGCCACCGAGAGCAAACGGATCGCGACCGACAAGACCGAGTCGACGCTCGCCGGCTTGATGACGTCCGGCGGACCGAACTGAAGGAACGCGACGCGCGGATCTTTCCGGGCCACTACGCGCCCGGGATGATCGAGGAGGAAGGCCGACGCGTTGTGAAACCGATGCGCTACCAGTGCCGGCCGGCGGGCATGCCGGCGAACTACGACGTGCGCTTCCCAAGGACCTATAACGCGGTCGGGACAATCTCGAGGGCTTCTGGAAGTCACTGGGCCCGGACGGAAGGACGGGAACTTAAAGATGGGGGAAAGGACGGGAACCGTAGACCGTATTAATTCTGTCACCGTTGCGACAATAAATTTGTCAATCTGCGGTCGTGCGGCGCGTCATCGCCTGAAAAGCCTTGCTGCATACGAATTCGATGGAGCGAAATAAAAGTGTCAACTGCAGGCGCAGATGTGAAGAAGCGACTGCCCGGTACGCGCCACTCCACATCGAAGGCAATCGGCTTGTCTCACGCCCCGCCGCCCCGGCCGCCGGACTTCCGAGCTCGGCCACAACCGGTCACTCGGCAAGGCAACGAGATTTGGCGACAGTTTAGTTCGGCGTATCCTTGAGGATCGATTTTTTGACACCCTTGGCCACGATCCCGATAACCAAGCCCGATGCAAGCACATCTCAGAATCGCCAGACCTGTCAGCGACCTTTCGCGGGCGGAAAGCATGTATTGCGCAGCGCTTAAGCTCGTTGTCTTGGCAAAATTTCAAAACCATCAGGGGTTCGATGGCGTGATGCTCGGACGTCCCGGCACGGACTATCACTTCGAGTTCACACAGTGCCTAGAACATCCGGTCGCGCCGACACCAACGCGCGAGGATTTGCTGGTCTTTTACGCACCGGATCGCGTTGAGTGGCAGTCGACTTGCGATCGCCTCGCCGAAAGCGGGTTTGTTTGCGTGACGTCGCTCAATCCTTATTGGGACGTGTTAGGTAAAACATTTGAGGATAACGATGGCTACCGCATCGTTTTGCAAAACTCGGCGTGGTCCTCATGATGCATGCGTAATGCATTTGGGTGCCACCTCGACCGCTTTGTAGCAAGTCGCACGGTCCGCGTGAAAGGCGAGCCCCGGCCTCGATTAGACGTTCGACATCGGTGCAAAAATCGTCAGTTGCACCGACGTCAGTTTGTATGTCAAGATCGACGCTATGGAAATTCGTAACGTATCAATCAAGTCTCACCACCATCACGGTCGTCGTTCGATGCGCCGTGGTACGTTACGCCCATAGCAGGAGATCCGGGATAGCAGTTTCCCGCTCTATGCACAACGACCAAGGCGCCTTAGAGGGTGTTAGGCACTTTTTGTCAGACCTGGTATCCTGGCAGAATGAAAAAACGCAGGCCATACCCAACGGATGTATCGGATGAAGAGTGGTACTTCGCCGCTCCGTACCTGACCTTGATGAACAAGGACGCACCGCAGCGCCGCTACGAACTGCGCGAGATGTTCAACGCGCTGCGCTGGATCGTACGCGCGGGTGCACCGTGGCGTTTGTTGCCCAATGACTTTCCACCTTGGGAACTGGTCTACCAGCAGACGCAGCGCTGGATTCAGGCCGGCTGTTTCGAGGCCATGGTGAATGACCTGCGTTCGATCATCCGGATCGCGCAGGAGCGTCGTGGTCAACCCAGCGCGGTCATTCTCGACGGGCGGACCCTGCAGTCGACCTGCGAGAGTGGACCTCGCGCCGGTTACGACGGCTACAAACGCAAACGCGGCAGCAAGGTCCACATGGCGGTTGATACTTTGGGGCAATTGCTTGCTGTGCATGTTACGCCGGCCAACGAACAGGAACGCGCGCAGGTCGGTGAACTGGCGCGTCAGGTTCAGCAGGCCACGGGCCAGACGGTCAAGGTGGCGTTCGCCGATCAGGGATATACCGGCGAAGAGCCTGCGCAGGCGGCACTCGATGAAGGAATCGAGCTTCAGGTAATCAAGCTGTCGGAGGCGAAAAAGGGCTTCGTGCTGTTGCCGCGTCGCTGGGTGGTCGAGCGCAGCTTCGGCTGGCTCAACCGCTTCCGTCGACTGGCCAGAGACTACGAGCGATTGCCCGAAACCCTGGCTGGTTTGCACTTCGTCGTCTTCTCCGTGCTTATGCTTATCCACTTTGCAGCCCTTAACAAAAGTGCCTAACACCCTACAAGGGCTCCCCGTTGAGCACAAGCTCAATCGAAGTTCGCTGTGATACATGCTGCAATGCCGTGCGGGTGCATGTGGGAAGGTGAAGGACTGCGGTTCTACAACCGGTCATGTTGGGCCAATGGCCCGGACCCTGATGAAAGACGCGCGCAGAGGCCTCATTCTCTAGCCGGGAATGGATATCCCCGCCGTGTTATCCAGGTACGCTCCGCGCGGGTCCAACCCGCTTCACATCACCGCTGGCAGTGCAAAGTGATCGTTTCTACTTGCTCATGGCGTCTGCGCTCCCGTCGCGTTGCCGGTTGATCGGCAGGCCCAGATCGAAAGTTAGTCCGCCACGGGCTGGAGCTTGAAGTCATCGCCATACTTCAGCGAGGCCCACGCCAATCTCGCGTTCTTTGCTGCTATCGCGATGGCGGCCCGCCAGTAGCCCCGGCGCTCGACCAGGGCTCGGACCCACCGGCTGAAGCGATCCTGTTTCTCGCCGAGACTGGCAATAACGGCGCGGGCGCCGTTGACCAGCAGCCCGCGCAGATAGGCGTCGCCTGCCTTCGTAATGCTGCCCAGCCGCGCCTTGCCGCCACTGCTGTACTGACCGGGCGTCAGTCCGATCCATGCTGCCACCTGCCGGCCGTTTCTGAAGTCGTGCCCGGCGCCGATACTGGCGAGCAACGCACTGGCCGTGGTTGGGCCGATGCCGCGCAACTGCATCAGCCGCTTGCTACGCGCATCATCACGCGCGATCCCGGCGATCGCGCGATCGTATTCAATCAGGCGATCCTCAATGTTGCCAGCATGATCGAGCAGATCGCTGATACTGTGCTTCGCCCAGCCAGGCAATGTGTCCAGATGTTCTGTGATGTGCCTGCGCAACTTCTCCGGGCTCTGTGGCAGCACCACGCCGAATTCCGAGAGCAGGCCTCGCAACCGGTTGTAGGTCGCGGTCCGCTCTTCCACGAAACCTTGTCGTGTCCGATGCAGGCAAAGCGTTGCCTGCTGATGTTCGTCCTTCAGCGGCACGAAACGCATGCTCGGACGCGTCACCGCTTCGCAGATCGCAGCAGCATCCGCCGCGTCGTTCTTACCGCGCTTGCCGGACATGCGATAAGGCGCAACAAGGTTGGGCGCCATGAGCTTGACTGTGTGGCCGTGTTGCTGGAACACGCGTGCCCAGTGATGTGCGCCGGAGCACGCTTCCATGCCGATGAGGCACGCCGGCAACTGCGCGATCAATGTCACCAGCTGATCGCGCGGCACTCGCGGCTTGATCAGCATCGCTTTACCTGCTTCATCTACACCATGAATGGCGAATACATTCTTGGCAAGATCGATTCCGATAGTGACAATAGGCATGGACTTCCCCTCTCGCTGGTGTTGATGAACGTTCGAAACTTCATCATGGCACGTCGATGCCGACTCGCGGCTTCCGCCGCAGCCTCGGGACGGGGAAGTCCCTTTCATTCTCTAGGCGCCTTTTTTATTTTCAACACCGGAGAGAATTCTCATGACTATGATTCGCGGAACACGTTTTGTCGTTGGCAAGGAAGCCGCGCAAATTCGAGCTCTCGAAACGCAATTCCGGAGCTATCTTCATTAACGTTGGAGCAGAGGAGGCAATTGTCCCCGCTTTGTGGTCGCAAGAAACGTTCATTCAAAAGGCCGGCGGGAGCGAGGTTATCGGCCAGATGTGGGCATTTCCGGATAAGAAGGGACGGGCTTGCTGCCTGATTCCTGAGGCGACCGCACTCTTCCAAGAGCGATGCAGCGAATTGCTGGGCCGCCAGCGGGAGCGGATGTTGTTTTATATTGCTCGATGTTATCGCTACGAACGACCGCAAGCCGGTCGCTACCGCGAATTTTCCCAGCTGGGATTTGAGTATCTCTGCCCCGATCCAAAATCGGCGGTCAAACGTAGCCAGGAGATAGCGACCGGGTTTTTCGATTCGCTTGGGCTCCGCTATGAAATCGACGATTCGGCCCGCAGAGGCCTCAGCTATTATCTGAACGGTCGGGGTTTCGAAATGCGTTGTACGGAACTCGGAGCCCAACAGCAAGTGGTGGGCGGTGGTGCATATCAAGAGGGTGCCGGCTTTGGTATCGGCGCTGAACGACTTTTGTTGGCGATGACCGCTCAAGGGCTTATGTAGTGGAGGCCTTGACCCGAAGTGGCTTATGGTCTGGAACCTCCGCAAGCCTCACGCCGCAAGTCAACACGTAGTGAAGCGAAGACGCGAACGTCCGTTCCCGGCGAGTTCGACCGTCGCTTGTGGGTCGACAAGCGTCTTCCGCGACATCCGCCTCCGAGCTTTTGAGACGCTCGGCGCGCTGATCGTGTTGGCTGCAATCAACGCAGTCCGATTGTCTGGAGCCCTCCATTCGTCAGCGTGACGCTGGCTTTCGCGTCGCGGCATCGACTTCTTTCGCCAATCGCGACTACCGAGTGGCCATCGTCCGCGAAGGCCGCAACGCGCCGCGCGAAATCGCCTACCCTTGTGTATCGAGACGACACCGGAGTCACGATGAGACGACGTTCACAGTTGCGAGCATGCGCTCATGCGCAAAGTGCCGGTCTGGACCCGGGCGACATCGATCTCGCAACCTGGCCCGGAGTCGACAGAGTTGCCCTCTCCCCTGAGCGTGAAGCGTTGTATGCGCGACGAGAGCGCGCTATCCACCTGTACCTCGACGGCGCAACTGACGCGCAGCTTAAGACGGCATGCGCGATGGGCCGGGTCCAGACCTATCGCTTGCTCACCGAGCGCTGCCTCGCCGCCCACCCCGACGGAGAGGTTCACGGCTGGCGCGAACTGCTGCCTTATGTGCGCGTTAAGTCCTACGACAGAAAGGCGCCCATCAAGCCTGACGCATGGGGAGGCGGAGCGGCCGGTGCACTGCAATGGGTTTTTGAGTCCCCGGCAGGGCGTGGGTTCGAAAACCAACTGCGCGAGCACATCCTGCGCAAACGCGGCGTCCTCGAATCTCCACTTCGGCCGCGAATGGCGGTGTTCCGATGGTTTCTCACTGAATTGCGCGACCGCGGATTCGAGCGCCGGGGCGAATGGCCTTTCAATGTCGAGAAACGCGGTTACGTGACTCTCTCTCGCTTCATCGATCGCGTCCTCGCCAAAAACCCTGCAAGAGCACGTCAACTCGCCGGCGACGACTCAGCGTGCAAGGCAGCCAGCGGCGACGGAACACGTCGACCACTTCTTGCGCCATTCGAGCGCGTCGAGTGCGACGCGCACAAACTTGACAGTCGGATGATGGTGCTGGTGCCTTCACCGCATGGCGGGAGCGAGCCGCGGATGATTCACCGTCTGTGGGTCGTCGTGCTGATTGATGTAGCGTCGCGCGCTGTGCTTGGTTACCACCTGAGCTTGCGTCGGGAATGTGCAGCCGAGGACGTGCTGCGCGCCATCCGCTGTGCCCTGCAGCCTTGGGCACCACGCGAACTGCAGTTTGGCAATGAAGCCTATCTGCCAGGCGCTGGCCTACCCGCTCACCGCTTTCCTCAACTGGTCGGTGCATGCTGGAACGAGTTCAGCGTCGACGGGGCGCTTGCCAATATATGCGCACGCGTCGAAGACGTCCTGCGCGGAGTGGTGGGGGCAAGGCTCGTCAAGCCGCAGGACCCTGCGAGCTTTAGCCGCCGACGCAGCAAGGACGACCGGCCGTTTATAGAATCGTTCTTCGCACGTCTGGCCGCCGACGGTTTCCATCGACTCTGGACCACAACCGGAAGTTCGCCAGTGGCGCGACGCGGTACTGATCCTGACGCAGCTGGATAGATGGTATGAACGCCGCCCCTCTCCCAGCAGGGATTCGCGCGCGGCGCAGATGCGACTTTGGAGGGATGTTGGGTCCCTCCAGAACCGAACGGCATCTATGTGCCAGAGTGGAAGTGTCACGACCACTTAGGAACGGAGGGACCATCATGAACACTACGACGTTCGGGCTTGACATTGCCAAACGCACTTTCCAAATGTATTGGGTGGAAGCGGAAACCGGGGAGATCGTAAATCGGCGGTTTTCGAAGCAACAACTTATAGAATTGCTTGGTCAACGGCCTGCCGGGCTTGTGGCATTGGAAGCCTGCGGGAGCGCGCACTGGTGGGCACGTAAGATCGTGGCGCTGGGTCATGAAGTCGTATTGCTGCACGCGAAGTTCATCCGCCCGTTCGTCCAGAATAACAAGACGGATGCGACTGATGCACGTGCGATCTGGACAGCAGCACAGCAGCCAGGCATGCGTTCGGTTGCACCGAAGTCAGCGGAGCAGCAAGCCACTTTGGCCTTGCATCGCATGCGCTCGCTGATGGTCAAGTCACGTACCATGCAGGTGAACCAGCTACGCGGCCTGTTATACGAATTCGGCGTGACGCTCAAAGCGGGGCGCATTGCCGGCCTGGCCGAAGTCCGCGAGCGGCTCCCGGAAATTGAGCAGGTTGTTCCGGGCACGTTGTTCTCTGCTCTACGTGATCAACTTCAGTTCATCGATCGTATCGAAGACGAGATCAAGAAACTGGAAAGGCAGATCGTTGCCTGGCAGCGCCAGGAGGTGGCATGTCAGCGAATCGCTGCGATTCCAGGTATTGGACCATTGACGGCGACAGCCCTGGTCGCGACGATTGGCGATCCTTCCGCATTTAAATCGGGACGTGAACTTGCCGCGTACCTCGGCTTGGTCCCCAGACAAAACGGCACGGGTGGCAAGACCCGATTGGGCGGAATAAGCAAGCGAGGCGACGCCTATATACGCATGCTGCTGATCCATGGAGCAAGGGCCGTTCTGTTCAAAAGCAGGAGTAAAGGTGCCTGGTGCGAACAACTCTCTCTGCGGCGTCCGACGAATGTCGTTGCCGTCGCGCTGGCAAACAAGATGGCGCGAACCGCGTGGTCGCTACTCGCGCATCAAAGCGCTTATCGGAAAGACTACGTAGCACGAGAAACCGCGTAAGAAGCGGGGACTCAAACAAGAGTTTCCAGACCGGTTGCGAAGGTCGATAACGGTGTGATGGCGAGACAGGTTGGTCCGCAAGAACGTGAACCTGATTGACGCTGAGCGCTTTGAGCGCGTTAGATAGCAGAGGTCGTTCTTGGCGAATTCCATCAGGGCGCGCAGGCTGGCCTGTAGACGCCGGATATAAGCGTGCAACCAAATCCTCGTCCAACTTCTCAACGGTATCACCTTGCAAGCCGGGCGGCGTTCATATAAGCGTCAAGCAGGACGTCCGGCGCATTGACTCAGGTTTTTTGTTACCGAGCCAGGGTCGTTGCCTCATGTAATTTGCTACCCGTCAGAATGCTGGCGGGAGCGACTTATGGCGAGGCAGCTCAGCATGACAACACGACGGGAATTGACCGAGGCAGTCGGTGAGCGGTACCGCCGTTCGGACCGGAATGAGAAGCGCGAGATACTGGACGAGTTTGTTCAGGTAACCGGCTATCACCGCAAGCACGCGATCCGCGTTCTGTGCCGGGAGCCTCAACCTCCGAGCGCGAGGCCCGGCCCGCAACGGCGGTATGACGATGAGGTGCGGGATGCCCTGATCACGCTATGGGAAGCCGCCGACCGGATCTGCGGCAAGCGCCTGAAGGCGCTCATCCCTACGCTGATCGACTCGATGACCCGGCATGGTCACCTGACCCTATCGAAGCAACTGCGCCAACGCATGGACCAGATCAGCGCCGCGACCATTGACCGGCTGCTGCGTGACGTCCGCGAACAGGCCTTCGCCGGTCAGCGCCGGCGCGCTGGTGGAGTCGGCAACGCAATTCGCCGCGCGGTGCCGATCCGCACGTTCGCCGACTGGAGAGATCCGCTACCCGGCTATCTCGAGGTGGATTTCGTCGAGCATTGCGGTGGCACCAAGATCGACGGCGACTTCGTGCACAGCTTCGTGATGACAGACATCGCGACCGGATGGACCGAGTGCCTGGCCATGCCCTATCGCAGCGGTGCATTCGTTCTTGAGCACATCGAGCGCGTTAGCCGTGCCTTGCCGTTTCCGCTGCGCGGTATCGATTGCGATAACGATAGCGCCTTCATGAACGAGGCCATATTCGATTTCTGCAAAGCGACGGGTATCGAACTGACCCGCTCGCGACCCTACAAGAAGAACGACCAGGCCTGGGTTGAGCAGAAGAATGGCTCAATCGTGCGCCGCCTCGTGGGGTATGGCCAGTTGCGTGGACTTGATGCTACCGAAACCCTCGCTTCCCTCTATGAGGTGTCGCGGCTGTACATCAACTTCTTCCAGCCGTCATTCAAGCTGAAATCGAAAACACGCCATGGTGCACGGGTGACCAAGCGCTACGAAGCGCCTCTGACTCCCCTTGAGCGGGTCTTGCGATCGGCGTCGATACCCGAGTCAACCAAGCGCAGGTTGCGTACGCGGTTTCGGGCGCTAGATCCATTGGACTTATTGCGCCGCATGCGCGAAGCACAGCAGCGCGTCGCACGATGCAGCGCATCGGGTACGGCGCCGATGGAAACACAAACGGCCGATCAAATCCCCCTCGCTAACTTCCTGGCGAGTCTTGGAACAGCATGGCACGAAGGAGAGGTTCGAGCGACGCATCGCCGAAAGGCGCACGTCGCACACACCTGGCGCAGCCGTGAAGATCCGTTCGAGCATACGTGGCCGACCATACAGCAATGGCTTGAGAGCGAGCCCGGGATTACGGCGAAGAAGCTGCATGAACGCCTCGTCGCGATGGCTCCGGCGATGTATTCCAGTGCCCAGCTTCGGACCCTGCAGCGCCGTGTGAAGGCATGGCGATCGAACCGTGCGAGAGAACTGGTCACAAGGATACTTGGTCATGCGGATGCGGATGCGGTGAAGGCTGGCGCCGCTACGCAGCGCCAGCCTTCACCGCAAAACAACGGGTCCGTGACAACTACCCGGGAGTAACATCATCCCGTGAGGCAACACGACCGGACGTAGTCATTGTCGCCGCCCACCTCCCACTTCATGGTCATCGAAAACGCTCATGCCGTCGATTGGCGATCTTCGAGGTGGGCGCTGGTGATTGCGTTTGCGGCTCGAACCGGGTTTCGGGAGGCGCGGCAGCCTGAACATCTACGAAAGCCGGTCAACCGGCGAACGGGACCAGAAAGACCATGTCGAATTTGACCTTGGCACTGGCATTCCGGCCACGTGTCCGGCACAAAAGGAGAGATACGTGATCATCAGGATTGAAGTTTCGGATGCGGAACTCGAAGAAATGAACTGCTCCTCGGCGGAAGAATTTGAGGAACAGATCCGTGACCAGCTGGACAACGGCGTCGTGACCAGCGACGGCGGTGCCGGCTCTGACTGGATGGCGGAGTACGAGCTCGAAGTCGTCAAAGTCCGCTGACAGCGCTCGATGACCAGGCGCAATACTTCCACATTGGCTTCCCAGGAAGCGGCAAAGCACCGGATCTGCGTGCGGCCGAGCCGCTGTTCGCGGCGACACGTACGGCCGTGAAGACCGTGCGCACAGCGCAGACGGCACACCGACCGAAAGCACACCACCGGCGGATGCGCGTGAGTGGCCGGCGTTCAGCGACGCCGCTCAGCGCCTCGCCTTCGCGGCGCGCATTCCGAGTCCGAACGCGATCGTGGCGGCGGTGGACTGAGCCATAGCAGCACGCGCGGCGCTCGAAGCGTCCGACTTGATGGGTTTATGGCGACGTCTTCCTGGCCAGAACGTAGTAATACGATCGGCCGCCCTGATCGGAGTATTCGAGAAGGTAATCGCCATCAGGAACCGTCATGGGTTCGAACGTGGTTATGATTCCGCGGTCCTTGACTGTGCGATCCAGATCCGTTGGCGTACTCAGGCTGTAGAAATTGACCCCATAGGCGGGCGAGTCGCACGTCATGGCCGAATAACTCCTGCTTGCCCAACCGCGACACTTCTTGCCGGACAAAAGGGCGGATCCGGAAGTCGGGCTCGTCAACGTGATGTCGAGCCCGTCAGAGCCATAGGCTTTGCGAATTACCGCACCCGTGAAGTGGCGATGATTGCGACGGCTATCGACAATGTCGTAAGTACCAGCCAGGTTAACCGTGGCCGTATGCAAATCGGATTTCCGTTCCCCAACCGGGCGCGGGTCGTGGTAGGTCAGGCAACCGTACAGAGCAAGTGGCAGGCAAAGCGCTGCGAGGTAACAAAGGCGCATAGTTGTTGAAGTGCTGCGCGGCTATCAACGATGCCGCTTTCAGGATCATCGTCGAGCACTTTTCGAATTTGATCGAGGGCGTGCTCCGATGGATTTTCAACTATTTTCATTGGTCTTTTAAAATATCACGTTGAGGTTCAGCGTGCACTTTTGAGGAAGAGTATCACCAGAATAGCAGCGCGATCGCGCCGTCACCCTATGGCGGGCTGTATTTTGCTTGTGATTACCCACTATTTTCACGCCCTAGCCAGTATCCGATCTGGATGTCGACAAGCCGATGCATGCCGCGCCAGATGACCTTATTGCCGGGCGGTGGATCGTTGGCGCGTGCGAGATAGCCACCCAGCTGGGCGAGCTTGATGAGGCAGCGTGACAGGGGAGGCGCCTGTGCGGTGCGTGCTGTGTCCTTGACGAGCTGCTCAAGGAGCGTCACCTCGGTTGCAGTAAGCGCCACCTCCGATGGAGCCTCTGGTGCAGATCGATTGATTTCGGTGAGCCAGAATACGCGCCAGGCAAGGATGCAGAAGATGGCGATCAGGTTGGTCAACCGGCTGGCTGTGCGTAACTGCGACTCTTCAGCCTTGCAGCCCGACTTCAGGTTTTTGTGAAACGTTTCTATTTTCCAGCGCATCGCGTACCAGTCGATCTTTTCGATTGCATCCACCCGTGAGTTCACCGGCAGATCAGTGAGCAACTTCCATTCGATACGCTTCCGGCCCGCCGGCTCGCTGCGCTCCGTCGCATGGATGACCGTCAGTCTGAGCGCCGGATAGTGCCGCTGCTTTGCGAGGGGCGGCCAAACCGTGAGGCGCCGGTATCTGATCTCCAGAAGCGCCTGGTGAGGGTGCCCTTTGGCGTCGCGAAATTCGATCCGATGCAATCCCTTCACCCGCACCTCTGACATTTCATCCGCAACGGTATGTCCGCCGTCGCCGGCCAGCCTGTTCGTGCAGGTACGTACCAGAAAATGCGTGCCGAGCTCGCAGGCAGCGCAAAACAGTTCAAAGATGTCGCTTTCCCGGTCACCGATATGGACACAACGATCGGGATCGCCGAGTCGAGTCGTTGATTGCCGCAAATTCTCAATCCAGCGAAAGCTTTCCTTCTTCTCGATCGGTATGCGTGTGAAGTTGACCTTGCTGCGCCTGGTCGCAGTGTCCTTGAACTCCTTGCGGCTCCAGAACTTGATGGCCGCCAGCCCGAGCGGCAGGCCTTGCGGCGTCACCGCGAGACTTGAATGCATCAGGATGCCGCACTGCGAGCCTGCCTTGTCGCGACCGTATCTCCCGGCTGCGGTCAGCGTGTTGCTTGCGTAACCGATGAGCTCGGGACGTTCCCTTTCGTACGAAAACGTGGTGGTGTCCTGAAGGACAAGAACCGGTCCATCGGTCGAGGAAAAACGCTGGGCAGTTGCCTGGAAATGTCCACTCAGAATGTCTTGTTCACTGACGCGATCATTGTCCATGAAACGATAGGCTGCCTTGGTATTGGCCCAGTCCTGGCAGGCAAGTGGAATGGTCTGCCCCATGCCCTTCCACAGTTGCTCCAGCAGCATTCCAAACCGCTTATGTAACCGCGCGTCCTGGAATTCGCTTCCTTCAAGCTCCCGCTCAAACCACGCCCGATCTTCTACCTGTCGTTTCCCGGCCATTCTTCTCGCACGCTCGTCGTGACGCACGCCAGGTTACCAGGATTCGCGAAAGAAGTGGGTAATTACAAGTTGCTGAAATGTGTTTACATCTTGTCTTTCGCGTAAGCGGGACAGGATGATTCGAACGCTGCTGAGTGACGACGTATGGAAGAAAGTCGACGCGATCCTGCCGGGCAAAGAAGGCGATCGTGGTCGAACGGCTACGGACAATCGCTGGTTCCTCGAAGCGGTGCGATGGATAGGCCGCACCGGCAGCCCCTGGCGCGATCTGCCGGCCGAATTTGGTCGCTGGCACACCGTGTGCATGCGCTTTTCCCGATGGCGACGCAAAGGCGTCTGGCAGCGCGTTGCTCTCGCGATGGCAGGCGAGACGGAGGTCGACCATATCCTGATCGACTCGACGATTGTGCGAGCACACCAGCATTCGGCCGGTGCATCAAAAAAAGCGGCCCGCAAGCGCTCGGACGGTCTCGAGGTGGCCTGAGTACCAAGCTGCATCTGGCCGTGGATGCGGCAGGCAGGCCGTTGCGACTGGTCGTGACCGAAGGACAGGTCCACGACATCTCGTGCGCGAAGGAGCTTGTCGAGCATCTGCGTGCCAAGGCCGTCATTGCCGACAGGGGCTACGATTCCGATGCCTTTGTACAGGCGGTTCGCTCCACCGGCGCCAAAGTTGTCATTCCGCCGTGCTCTAACCGCAAGTCGAAACGCCGCTACAGCCGGATGCTGTACCGCACACGTAATGTGGTCGAGCGCTTCTTCAACCGTATCAAGCATTTTCGTCGAGTCTCCACTCGTTACGACAAGCTCGCGGACAGCTACCTGGTGTTCGCGTCCCTTGCCTGTGCGTTTGGGCCATTCGTGAAAATGTGAACAAAGCCTAGTCAAGGCCCACCTGAATGCCTCACGAACTCATCGAGATGATGCGGCACCACAAGGCAAAGATTCACAAGGTCATCGTTCACCCCGGTTGGCGCATGAAAAACAGCCCCACCGCATTGGCAAATACCTCACCATGGCAACGGTGCGGAGAAAATCGCGAAATAAGCACGTCGGCGAGCCGCCGCTTCTGCCGCCTATCCACGGAATGATCGGCATCGTCGTTGACATCTCATCTGCTCAGCGCTCCATCCGCACATCCGGATCGTCGGGAAACAGTTCCCGCTGGATCTCGCTTCGCTCTGCGCCACGTAATCCGCGCTCGTGCAACGGTGCACGACGACGCTCGACTTCATTCGAGTGGGTGCGACCCATGCCGGGCCGATCGCACAGAATGGGCATCGTCTGAACGAAGTCCGTGACCACTGCTCCGAGGCCCCGGTCATCGGCACTCTGCGATCCAGCCATCGCATGAACCACGCCTTGCCATGCTTCGAGCGACCCAGCGTGGGCGTCCCACAAGGCGCGACGGGCCCGCTCACCCAGCTCCGATCGCCAGTAATCCGCTGTTTCGCCGCGCGCCGTCATATGCACAACAACCTGTTTCGGATAGCGCCGGGTCTCGCCCCGAGCGAATCGCCTCGTCGCATTGGCCTCCACACCGTGCTCGCGCAGCTGCCTTGCAAACCGCTCGCGCCAGCGTTGCAGGTCGCGCTTGCGCGGGTTGAGACGCTTCCCATCCGCTCCGCGTACCTGCACGCTCAGATGCACGTGCGGATGCGCCTCGTCATTGTGCGCAGCAAAAACATACCGTCTGCCGTCGCCGAATTCCGCAGCCGCAAACGCGCGCGCGGCGTTGCGCACCGCCTGCCGGTCCGTGCCCGGCGGCATCGAGAGCAGCACGTTGAAGACCTCCCGCCTGCGGCTTTCTTCCGGGATACCCCAGCCACCGAGGTGCCACGCATCCGTCAGATCGTACAGTGCCTCGCGGCCGAGAATGGTCATCCCGTCCTGATCCTCGAGTTCGACCTTCCCGTTTCGCGAGATGTAGCGCAGATGACGACGCACCGCGCCCATGCCCTGCGCGCCTGACGCCCTGTTCGTTATCTTGACCATCACCTCGGGGGTACGCCTGAGGGTGCGGGCAAGCTGCTCGCGCATGCGTCGTACATCCCGTTGGAGCTCGCCACGTGACATGCTCGGCGCACGCACGTGCCGTAGCGGATCATGAAAAAGCCGGTCCCCCCAGTTCAGCAACATCTGGTCGACCCAGGTTTTCGGGAACGACATGCTAGCGGCTCCAGCGATCCAGGTTGGCGCGCAGCACCTGCGTGACTGCGCGCAGGTGCTGATCAATCACGGCACGCGTGTCTTCGAGCGCGTGCGCCGCGTCGTGCGCACCACCGCTTGCCTGCAACCGACCGAGCAACGTCACGATCATGGCCAGATGCTGGTTTGAGTCCGCAAGCAGTCGCAGCTCGCGCTCGCCCAGTTGCGGCTCATGCACAAGCTGCGCGCGGATCACCGCAACTATCCAGCGATTGACATTCATTCCACCAGTCAAAGCACGCCGTCTGGCCACTTCGAGTTCCTCCTGGGTGAGACGGATTTCGATGCGTTCGCGATGCCCGTCGCCCTGCAGGCGGCGATGTTCAGGGCCAGGCACCCCGTCTGGCGACTCGTCCTGGCTCAGTACACCGTGGACCAGGTGCCGGACGCCATCGGCCGCCGTTACACCGTGAAGGGCACACCATACCTCCCAGCGTGATTTCGCTCGCCCGAGATCGACACACAGTCGCGCACGCGTGGCCATGCCTGTGCTCCTACAGGGACGGCGGCGCGGGTTCGGACGGTCCACGTTCGACCTCCCGGGTCGGGACGCGCTCCGCAGCCGTGCGGGTGCGGCGACTGCGCGTAGAGGGCGCCTCGGGATCAAACACGCGGGGGCGCGGAACGGTGACGCCCTCAGACTCGAACGCGGTCAGCAGCCGCTGCGCACGTTGCTGCACGCGCGCAATCGATCGCTCGCTGAAACCCTGCTGTCGCATCGCGGCGGTCAGCACCGCCATCTGAACAGCACGTTCCTCGGGCGACGTGACGGAAGGTTCACGCCGCCGTGCGGCCTGCGCCTGCTCCGGCGTCGGCGGCAGTGCGGTTTCACTTCTTCCGGCTTCGCCCTGTCTCTCCGTCGCCCCGGGCCGCGACTGCGTCCTCTCCTGCCCAACCACATCGACCTGCCACGTATTGCGATAGACCTCCTTTTCCTCTTCGCCGATCACATTTCCCATCGCATCGACAACCGGGACCATCACTGTCACGAGCCGCCGGCCAAGGTTTTCGAGCATGACCTGCTGTCCGGCAAGCGCGCCGGACTCCGCCACGGCCCGTTCCAGGTCCACGCCCCACAGCACGTGGTCCGCACCACCTGTATCGCGATAGACGACGTAATACGAGTCGCTGCGTGCAGGATTGTGCTGATAGGGCGCACCGCCGTGCTCGACCAGTTCGCCCATATAGCGCTGCTGCTCCGCCCCCTCGGACTCGGCAACGCGCGGCCCCGTTTCGGAGGTGGGAGCGGTTCGGGACGGCTCCACAGGCGCGGGCGGAGCCGGCGCACGAGCCTCTGGCTGTCTGGGAGCATCGCGCCTTGCTGGTTGCGCCGCCTGTGATTCCGTGGGGCCAGGCGCCGCATCGGGCGCTTCCGGTCGATTCGCAGGAACTGGCGCGGCCGGAGGCGTTTGCGTCACGTCGATGCGATTCGTCATCCGGTCACGACGGGCTTCGGTCAGACGCGCCACGTCGACTGCCTTCGGCTCGTATCCGCTCACCTCGATGCCGATCAGCGTGGCCTGAACCCACACCTCGCGCCGGAACTGCTCGTGACCCGATACACGGATACGCCCCCATGCCTTCGCATGGGCCATGTCCACCATCGACTCGACCACATCGGGGCGGTTGTGCTCCGTCACGAGGTAAGGACCGATATCCTCGAACGCGAGCCGATGCGGCGCGTCTTTGAGGAAATACTGGTTACCCGCCCGCAGGTAGCGCTTTCGCACCATCTCCGGCGGATTGCCAAGCGGCGCCCATCGCATGGTGGATGTGTCGCTGCTACGATGGAGCACCTCCTGCTGCGGTGCCCGTTGCTGTTCTGCGGCCTGCGACGGCGCGTCCGCCTGGATGGCCTGATCGCGCAGCCGCGCCCGCGCTGCATCGAACTCGCGGCGCCGGCGTGCGGCCAGTGCGTCGGCCGCAGTCTGATCGACGCGCTGCGCGCCCGCGCCCTGCGGATCCGGGATAGGCGGCGCGTCCGGCTCAATCACGTTGATGACCGGTTCGTCTGCACGCGGGCCTGAAGAAGTTGCGGTTTCGTCCATCATGGATCTCCCTCTGATCGCTGCGCTGGCGGGCAGAGCGTCGCACGCTCAGCGTTGCTGCCCCAGTCCCTGTTCCTGTTCGCGACCGGCGCGCTCCTTCGACTGCGCGAGCACCGCTGCCCGCGCCTCCCTCATCCGGGTCCACGACGTGGCCTGCAACTGATCAAGCGTCGCGTCGAGCTCGTTGCCGAAACCCACCTCGCGGGCGGACTTCTTCAGCGAGGCCACCGTGCGCTCGAGCAGGTCGCGCGCACGGTCCCACGGATACACTCTCGCCCGTGCGCCGTCGTAACCGACCTGCACCTCCGCCCCATTGAGGCGCTGGTTCTCATCCATCCACCGCAGGCGGTCCGAGACGAACTCCATGTCCGACTTCGCATGGAACACAACGCTACGCGTGGACACCTCCTGGATCAGGTAGTGCTCGGTGTTGAACACCTCGCCGCGGTACGGGCCACCGTTCTCGCGGGGCGTCGCCATGCGGGTCTGCGCGCCGAAACGGTGCTGTGCGAGTGCCTTGATCTCGCCCGGTACCTCGTCGAGTCCGTACAGTGGTTCGCCTACCTGACGGCGCGCCGGCGCGGGAGCAGGCTTCGGCGCATCGCCTTCCCGCCGGTCCGGTT
Organism: Paraburkholderia sp. DD10; assembly: GCF_049177125.1. Lineage (NCBI taxonomy): Bacteria > Pseudomonadati > Pseudomonadota > Betaproteobacteria > Burkholderiales > Burkholderiaceae > Paraburkholderia > Paraburkholderia sp. DD10. The sequence goes on from NZ_CP185392.1 coordinate 2,121,971, forward strand.
CCGGCTGCTGCGACTGTGCCTGCGCAGTTGTCGGTTCCGGTGCAGGTACCGTGCTTTCCTGCTGCGTCGGTTCCGGCGCGTCCTGATGGCCGGTCCGACGACGCGAAGTACGGCGCCGACCCGACACCTCTCCATCACCCACGAGTTTCTCTTTCACATTGCCCATTGCATGGTCCTCCTTCAGTGCATGCTCTTGCTTCGGTGCATCGTCCGATCCCTGTGCAACCACGGCCTGTCCGTCGGCTTCTCCACCCGCTACATCTCGCTCCGGTGCTCCGTACAGCGACTCCCGTAAAAGCTCACCAACGACACCCGGCCCGGACAGCACCGCCATGTCATCGAAATCAGTCGGCACGTCACCGGCAATCCGTGCCTGCGGCGCGAAGCGTGGCTCGGCCAGCAGCGATGACGTGCCGAGCGCGGCCTGCCTCGCCTGCTCATATCCGGCACCGAGATCGGCGAGCACGAGCATCTCCGCTTCCGGGTACCGGCCGCGCCACATCGCCGCCACCGGCCGAAGGTTGCCGCTCGACAGTGCCGCGGCGCTGAACCAGCCGGTCGCCTGCCACACTGCCAGTGCCGTTGCGACGCCCTCGGCAATCAGGATCGGTGTCACAGCACCGTCGCAGAACTGGCCCGGTTCCACCACCCAGTAGCCGCCCGACTTCGCACCGCCCGCGAGAGCCGACTTGCGTCCTTCGGCATCGATCAGTTCCAGTGTCGAAAGGGTCTCGCCGATGCGGACCGGCACCACCAGCACGCGCCCCGTGAGCGGCTCCTCGTCACTACGCGGCGCGTACCCAAGCAGCGCGTGCAGTTCTTCCGCCTCCAGCTCACGCAGCGTCGGGACTGCCCTCACCTGCTTGCGTTCGAGATACGGATGTCCGGGGCCTACCGGCCGCGCCCACTTCCAGATTGCCAGCGCCTCCCGCGCGACCGCAGCCTGTCGCGCGCGCACACGAGCCTCGCCCCTGCCGTCCTGCCCCGCCCGGTCCACCGACGGACGGGGCGGCGACATGCGCGACCTGTCTGCGGGATCCATCGCCGCGCGCGAGCCCCTGACATCGAAACCGTGCTGCTGCGCGAGCCAGAAGAGAGACGCGAGCGTCTTGCCGCCTGACTCGCCGGCCGAGCGCCAGGTCACGCGCGCCGCACGCTCGCTGTAGTTGTGGGCGGTGCGGCTCCACTCGTCCCAGATGTCGAAGCCGGCCTCGCCAAAACCCTGCTTGAGCGCGAACGCCATATCGACCCACGTCGCATAGTCCTCGGCAGGGATCATGGCCAGCGCCGCGCGGGCACGTTCCTCCTCGCCCAGATATCGCGTATTCATCTGCGTTCTCCATGGAGCGGCACAACGTTCGGGCCGTCTGCCGTGCGCGATGCGGCTCGCCCACGTTGCGTACGCGGTGCGCCGGAGGAGCGCCTCGCCTTGCGCCCCGGCACGCCTTCCGCGGGGCGCAGCTCCGCGACATCAAGATCAGACGCCGACAGCCGCCGCGCTGCCACGTCCACGCGCGCGGCCGGCACACCCAGCAGCATGAAGTGCCGCTCGACGTAGGCGGCCGCCTCTTCGTCGCTCACGTCATTGAGATGCCGTGGCAGATCGCGTGGATCCCAGGCATGCAGCACCTCCAGATACTCCGGAGGAATGTGCATCACGCCGGCTTCGTCCACCTCGCCCGGTTGCACATCCCTCACCCGCCGCTCGACCTGGGCGATGAAACGCACGATGTCTATCGCTGGTATGACTGGTGCCGTGCGCAGGCGCGAGGTGAAGACCGGATCCCGCCAGTAGCAGATCCGCTCGGCCAGGATCGGCTTCGTGTTTTCGAGCAGGATGATTTCCTTATCGCGTCCGAGTTCCTTTAACTCCTGCGGCAACAGCAGCGGCCGGCGCTGCTCGGAAAAACTCTCGCTGGACCCACCGCGGCCGCCGAAGATTGCGTTTGACCGGCTCACACTGCGCGAACGGTCTGTGAAAGTGCCGAGCATCTCCGAGTATTCGTTCGCGTCCTTCTGCTCACGCGGCGCGTAGATGATCTGCATCGCGTGGTTCGTGACGAACGTCCTCGCGTCCGCGCGGCCATAGACCGATTCGAGCTGCGAGACCGACTGCACGATCGAGAGCAACCGCAGGTTGTAGCCCGCCATGTAGGCGACCGCACGGGCGATGATGTGGATCTTGCCGACGGCGGTGAATTCATCCATCAGCAGCAGGCACTGGACCTTCAGCTCCGGATTGTCCTGGGGCAGTTGCCTCGTATTCAGGTTGACGAGTTGGGAGAACACGAGGTTGACAAGGAGCGCCGCCTCGGTCAGGTGATCTGGCGTGATGCCCATATAGACCGACATGCGGCGCCTGCGCACATCGCGCAGGTCAAAGTCATTGCTGCTTGTTGCGGCATCGACAATCGGATTGGCAAAGATCGTCAGCGGCGCATTAAAGGTCGCGAGGATGCTCGCGAGCACCTTGTCGTCGTTGGCAAGAAAGCGGTTGAGCGCATCGACGCACGCACCACTGAGCAGCCGTCGGTGCAACACCAGCGCCTGCTGCAGGTAAGCCTTAACCGGCATGCCGTTGCCCGACGACTGCCGCAGCACCTCGCCCATCGTCACCGGGTAGTTGGGCCCATCGGTGTTGCCTGCACGGCGCGCATCGCGCCACTCGCACAGCAGCAGAACGACGCCGAGGAAAAGGTTGCGAGCCTGGTCCTTCCAGAAGTCATCGTGACCGCCGACCGGATACAGCGCGTAGCCGATCGCCAGGATGTCGCCAACGCGGAATACGCCATCCGAAATCGCCGACAGTGGGTTATACCGGTGCGTGCGACGGTCCTCCGCAAACGGGTTGAAAAGGTACACGTCGTGCCCGTGCGCACGACGGAAGCCCGCGGTAAGGTTGAAGTTCTCCTGCTTGATGTCGAGCACGACCACCGAATCCGGGTAGCTGAGCAGATTGGGCACCACGATGCCCACGCCCTTGCCAGAACGGGCCGGCGCGGCGAGCAGCACGAACTGCTGGCCCGTGAACCGCAGATAGCGGCCACGCCAGACACCCACGACCAGCGGCGGGCCGCTATTGCAGATACCGGGGTTCGCCGCCGTGCTCATAGCAGCCCAGCCCGGCGGATGTCCGCTTCGTTTGCGAACCGCGCGCTGCCGTAGAGACGCCGGTGGCACGAGCGATCCAGCAGCGTGTAGACGCCAAGGGCGGGCGCACCAAAAGCCAGCAGCATGCCGAACAACGCGGCACCGGCAACCCGCCTCCCGTGCTCTGGCAGACGTCCGTCGTACCAGGCCAGTACGGCATCCGGCCAGGCATGCAAGCCCGCGTGAAGCGGATTAACATGCAGGCTCGCAACAAACAGGAACGAAGCCAGCCACAGCGCGAGCGTCAGTCCTGCAGCAGCGATGCCCGCGATCTCAAGCGTGACCAGCGCCATGAAGGCGTGGTACCGGATGCGCCTGCCCGACTGAAGTCCCGCTCCGGTTCTCTTTCCGCTGTCCATGACCTGTTCCCCTTTTTACCGGAAGTGCGCCTGATGACGGCGCAGCGGATCGAACCAGACTTCCGTCATGGACCAGCGCCGGCCGGTCTGCGCTCCGGACTCGTCGAAGAGCGCGGTGGCTTCCATGTGCGCTACGACGTCGATCGTCATGAAGAGCAGCCGGCGCAGTGCCGCGTCGTCCCAAGTGGCGGCCTCGGGATGCTCCTTCGCCATCAGCGCGAACCGCTCGATGGCAATCGATGCGCTCGACGCGTGATAGCTCGTGATCGAACCGGAGTGCCCTGTCGTCAGCAGCTTCAGGAAGTCGTACGCTTCGCTGCCCCGCAATTCGGCGAGCAGCACACGGTCAGGGCGCATGCGCATCGAGCTTGCGATCAGATCCGCAGGCGTCACCCGCGCCTGGCCGTGCCCTCCCTTGCTGTAGTTCAGGTGCACGCAGTTCTCGACGTGCCGGATGAAGAGCTCGCGCACATCCTCGATCGTCACGATGCGTTCGGTGGCCGGAATGTACCGGCACAGCGTCTTCATGAAACTCGTCTTTCCCGAACCGGTGCTGCCCACGATCACGAGGTTCAGCCGGCCGCGCACCGCCAGCTCGAAGAACGCCGGGAACTCGCGCGCCTGGAGGCACCTGACGTGTTCACGATCTTGGGAGCGCAGTGCCGGCATCGCCTCATCAAGTCCCGCCGGACAGTGCCACGTAGTCTTCGCGAACAGGCCCTCAGTTTCGTAGGCGTCGAGCGTCTTCTCGCGCGAAGACGGACGGCGGATCGTTACCGACACAGTCCGCGGAGGCACCACCGGCGGGATCACGATCTGGGCTCGCGCATCACCGGGCAGCAGCGCGGAGAGCACCGGATGCAGCGCCGAGACCTCCTGGTTCGTGAGCGTGGCGATCGCCACCGCGAATGACATCAGGCGCTCGAAGTCGAGGTCCGCACAGTCATGAGCCTGCCATCCGAGATGGGTTTCGGTCAGCACACGCTGCGGCCGGTTGATCACCAGCTCCGTGAGAGCCGGGTCTTCGAGCAGTGCCGCGAGCGGGCGCATCAGCTCGCGCACCGACGCATCCTCTGCCAGCCTCGGCAGCGGGGCGTCGGCCAGTACCGGCGCTTCGCTCAGGATCTGGGCCGGCGCGTTCATCGCGTACCCCCTGGTTCCAGCGCGTAGACCGGACTGAAGTCCAGATCCCGGGCGACGATAATCGTGAACTCGGCCCCCTGGTTCTGCGTCAGTGTGGGCGGGATGTTGATCGTGCTGTCGAGCACGCGCGAGGCCATGTCATTGCCCTGCTGCTGCGTGTTCTCGAACACGACCGAGCCGTTGCTGTTGCCGCCACGCGTCGCGAGATAGCCAATCGCATCCTGCGTCATGCCGAGCAGCATGGCCGCGCCGATACGCTCGCCCCAGTGGTTGTTCACGTAGCCGCTCACGCCGATGCGACCCAACGCGTCCGCCGCAGGAGAATCGATCTCAACCGTGACCCCTTCGGGCGTCCTGATACGCGCCGACAGGATGAACACCCGCTTCTGTCCGGGCGCCAGGTTCGAGCGGTACTCGCTGTTGATCTGCGAGCCGCGCTCAATCAGCACAACATGGCCGTCATCCGAATAGACGTTCTTCGTCACCGTGCAGGTCGAGATACCCGCCTGGGTCGAATCAAATGCCGTATCACCGGCGCAGTCGATCTTGGCGCCTTCCGCGAGGATCAGGCTGCGATTACCGAGAAAGCCCGCGCGTACTTTGGGCGTCACCGTCGGCGTCAATGCCGGGGCGAGCGGACTGCTGCCCTGCGACAGGCCGCCGGCCGCGGGCATCACGTGTGGCTGCGTGCCGCCCGAGGCGCCGGGTGCTGACGCAGCCGAATCGGCCTCGCCGTTGGCCAGGCCACTGGATCCGCTCGAGAGCAGTGGCGCGTCGTAGTAGCTGCGCGCGGGTGCGGAACGTACCGGTGACTGGCGCGGTGCCACGGCAGCGGGTGCCGACGCACCCGTGCCCACTGCCCCCGGCCCACTCGCCACTGCGGCAGCCGCTGACCCCGGTGCGCTGCCTTCCGCGAATACCCGCCCCTGGGCCGGCTGGTCCTGGACGGCATCCCGCCTCGCCTTCTCCGCCGCATCGTGCCGCGCGAGGAAGCCGTGGATCGTCCAGACCGCTCCGCCCATCACGAGGACGGCAACAAGTAGTGGCGCGAGCCACCAGGCACGGGGGCGACCGCCCTGCTGTCCAAGCTCCGGCATGCCGCGATCGGCCGGCTGTGCGCCAAGGTCACCGTTTATGGTACCGGTGACCTTGGCCGGGTCACTCCCGGGCATAACTCCGGGCGCAATCACATTGCGCGGCGTTTCCTCATTCATGGCCGTCGCTCCGCAGGACACGCTTCACACCGCTCACCGTCGTGCCGTCCACCGGTGGCACCCCGTCCACATCGAACGCGTCGTTCCACAGACCGACGACCTCGTCGCCCAGACGCAGCACGAAACGCCGTGCCACCTCGTGCACGACGATCACGTCGTCCTCCATGTGCCGGTCAACGACGCTCTCGCTGTCGTCGTCTGCCACCCGGAAGATCGCCGGGATGCGGCGGTTGTCCGGAATGCGGATGTAGGTGAAGCGCCCGTCGTCCCACGCCGCGGTCGGCGCGATATCTTCCGAGTGCGGCATCACCTGCATCGAGTAAGCGGTGTTACGCACCACCGGCGACTGGGCGAGGCGCTCGCGCACGAGCGCCGCATCGTCTGCAGCCTTCGTCTTCGCAGCCTCAGCGTCGGGATACACGAACGTGATGCGGTACATCTCCTCGTCGTTGCCGAAACGGGCCCTGAGCGGCAGCACAACCAGGTCGAAGCTGTAGCTGTGCCGGTCCGTGCGGATTTCGAGATTCGTGTCGTGCGCAGCAAGCTGTGGCTTGAGGTAGACATCGTGGTCGCCACGGTTTGCGACTACCTGCCACCCATCCCGGTCGCCTGGGGCCACAACGAGAATGCGCTCGGCCGGATTGAGCGCGATGTGCGTGGCGAACCCACGTTGCGCGATGACCCGCACCACCTCGTCCTGCCGGTACACGACCTGTCGCACGCGCGAGTCGCCAGACCAGCCGGGCACGTCGTAGGCGCGGGCACCGGGAGAGCCCGCACCCAGCACTGCCGCCAGCGCGACGGTTCCCATCAACGTGCTCGCTCTCATCGCGCACCTCCCGGAGCGGGTGACAATGTCGGCGACGATGCCGGTGCCGACACCGCAGGCGTGTATTCGGGATCGCGGCTGTACGCCGTCACCCTGAACCCGAAGGGGTTCTCGATCGCCGTGCGTTCGCGCGTGAAGACGGATGGCCGGTAAGTGAAGGCGAGCGTGATAACGAAGCGCTGCGGCGGCTCCGCGTTATCGATGCCGTTCTTCCACGTCGTGCGCTCGATATGCACGACAGCACGGCCCGGTTCGTCCGGCACGAGCGTCGTCGAGAGAATGCGGATGCGCCGCTGCGTGTTCGCCCCGAGCTGGCGGTCCAGTGCATCGGGGCCGCTGTAGATCGCCCGGTAATCCCGCGCGACACGGTCGTCGCTCATGTCGAGCACCCGGTCGTAATCCATCTGCAGGAGACCCCAGTCGTAGCGCTCGCGCGAGCGCACGTACACCTCCACCCAGTGCTTGTCCTCGATGTCGCGCGTATGCATCTGCTTCGCGTCAAGCACATCGATCACCTGCGCCTCACCGGTCAGACGGTCGACTTCGATCGGCAGCGGCACGACCCGGTAGAACGGAACCATCACGGCCAGTGCGACCGCGCACAGGATCGCGATCACCACGGAGGCCGACGCCACGTGCCATGCCCGATGCTCCGAGCGCTCCTGCAGATGCGTGACCGACACTTCGAAATCGAGTGCCCGGCGATAATCACCTGATTCACGGGAGTCACGCTCACTGGAGTCACGCTCATTGCTCATGGCCATCTCCATCGGACAGGGAAGCCGGTGCCACGCGGTTCACCGGCACACGGTGCAAGCCATCAGGCAGGACAGGTTTGGGTGGATTTCCTGAACATCCATTAATCAGCATAACTAACTGGATTGCAAAGACTGCAACGACGGACCGGATCATGTCAGCCTCCTTGGTTTCCGAACTCAGTTACCAAAGCTGGCAGGCACCATCTGGTCCTGCAGCCGTGCGGTATTGCCGGCGCGCTTGAGCACGAGCTCCTGCTGCTGCTCGGCGATCAGCCGGTCTTCGGAATCGGCCAGCATCCGGAAGAGCTGCAGCTTCGCCATCTCGTTACCGACCGCCGTGCTCTCGATCTGGATGCGCGCCTGCAGTTCCCCGATGCCCTTCTGATCCTGCGTCACGTCAATCTGCTGCATCAGGCCCTGGATCTGGTCGAGCTCCTGCAACTCCGTCTGGTACGCCTGGATGCCGAAGGCCTTGTCCTGGAACGGCTTGTTCAGCGCGCGCTGGCAGACCTGCTGGTCGATGCCGCTCTGATCCTCGCAGTTGTAGATCTCGCTCGCCGAGCGCAGCGTCTGTGCGCTGCCCGTCAGACCCGCATATCCGCCGCTCCGGATCGCCGTGTAGATGGACTGCCAGTTCGACGGCAGCGAATTCGACAGGACCGGATTGCTCATCAGTTCGCCAAACCCGCGCGTGCCGCTGAGCGACTGGTATAGCTGGAGTTCCTGCTGCACTTCCTGCTTCAGTTGCCCAACGGTCGCGATGGCCTGAACCACGTTCTGCGCATCGAAGACCGGGATGCCCTGTGCATGGGCCGAGGGCATCGTCAGCACGACCACAGCCGCCGCGACAGGGGCAATACCGATATGGATAGGTAACCTGATCATGACTATGACCCTCCTGCGTTATCCTGGTCGCCGAGGTGCTCGCGGGCTACGCGCTGGTAGGCGGGGATCTGACCGGCACTGCCTCCCGCATTCGCGCTACCGGCTTCCCCGCTGCCGCTGGAAATCCGCCCCCCAGCCCGACGCGGGCCGTGTCCAAGACTTACGAGCGAGCCGAGACCTCTCACGGCATCACGCGACGCAAATCCGGCAACAAACGCACCGAACCCCGACAGCGTGGCGCCGCCGGCAAGCCCCGAGGCGACAGCCGGCAGCTGCCAGCCGATGGTTGCCAGCAGCAGGGACGTGATGAACAGGCTGAATGCCGCACCCCAGGGTGCTATAGCGGTGAGCACGGCCTGACCTGCTGCAGCGAGCACCGAAGCGTTAGTGTCGGGCGACGAAGTCGTGACGTTGAACGGCGCGAGATTGGCGGAGAACGCCGTGAGTGCCATGCCAAGAAATGCTGCGATCAGGATCTGCAGCAGCGCATAGTTGGCAATCTTTGCGGTCCACGCCTCGAAGAATCGTGCGGTGGGGCCGAATGCCCCGCAGGCGATGAACAGGGGGCCAAGACCGAGCACCAGATCCAGCAGCATCCTTGCCATCGTGACCTCGAAGGCCAGAACCATCAGGAAAATGGCTCCGCCCAGCCCCACGATGAACCCGCCAACCAGATCACCGATGCCTGCGACGATGCCACTGACACTGAAACCTTCGTGCGTCGCCTTGTCGAAGTAGGCATCCATCACGATGTCGATCTGACGGTCATAGCAGTCGAGCGTCTGGTAGATGGCGGACGCGCTCGTGCCGGTCACGCTGCTGCCACTCACCGTTCCACAGCCAGGGTTGCCTGCACTGGCATTGGCCGCCGCGGTCTGGACCGTCCGGGCGAGGCCCGTCGTCGCCCCTTCGACTGCTGTGACGACCTGTGACTGATAGATGCCCGCGCCGAGCGCAAAGGCGAGCATGATGGCGACCTTCAGGCCACGCCACGCGAATGCAGGTACCGACTCATGAGCCTCGCCGCGCACGACGGCGAACCCGTAGGCGATGATCCAGATCGTCAGGGCGGTTGTGACCACGGGCACCAGCGCGCTGGAGAGGGCCGAGGACACGCTCGTGACATACGTCGACATGCCGTTCTCGAGCGTGCCGCCGACTGAAGTGAAAAGGCCGCTCAACGTGCACCTCTTGCCGACAGACGCCCGGCCGGCGCGTTCAGGGCGGCCCCGATCGCACGACGCTTCGCCAGCCGCTCATGAAACACGGGAAGCCACGCGAGAGGATCGTCGCCGACCTCGGCACGGATCCCGTCGAGCAGTTCGACGTTGTCCGTCGTTCCCGACAGCACGTCGAGCACGTCGCCGAGCCCGGCCAGATCCAGCCTGCCGATGGCCGAACGGTGGCCCTGCTTCACAAGGAACAGGCGACTGTTCTCGCCAAGAGACCGCACGATGTTGAATTCGGCCTCGGTCAGCTTGAAGCCATCCACATAGTCGTCGTAGTCGGCACGCGGGTTCGGCAGGAAGAAGAACGTCGCGGTCTGCTCAACCAGCGCCCGCGCGATGTCGCTGCCCAGCACATCGGCCGGGGACTGCGTATCAAAGATGCCCAGACCGTTCTGCTTGCGGATCGTCTTCTGCTTGTCCTTTGCGAAATCCGTGAAGACCGGATCGCCCAGGCGCTTCCAGAATTCGGTCATCACATAGACGAAGCGCCGCCCGTCGATCAGGCTTTCGGTCAGCTGCAGCAGATACATCGTGACCGGCGTCGACACCTCCGGATCGTCGAGCAGTTCCGTATCATCGAAGCCGAACAGCTGGTTGTGGCTGAAATCCAGCAGGTTCGACGGGTTGTCCAGCACCCAGCCGAGCCGCCCTCCTGCGCACCATTTCGTGAGCCGCGCGTGCAGGCTGTTTTCGCCCACGGCGGGCAGCAGTTGCCGCACCGTCGACAGGCGCCGCAGCCGCCGTTCCATCCGTGCGACCTCGCGCACGGCACGCGAAATGTCGAGTTCATCCTTCGCCGACAGCAGCGTGCCGGTGTGGACCAGCCGGCGCACCAGCCGCTCCCAGAAGTCCAGCACCGCTTCGTCCGGATCGAGCTGGAACGGATTGAGTCCCGTCGGCACGCCCCGCCGGAACACCGTGTAGCGGCCACCCATCGCCCGGATCGCGATCTCGGTGCCCCGGTCCTTGTCATAGACGACGCCGGTGAAGCCATACTTCATCGCCATCGCAAGGAGGAACAACTCCAGCACCGTTTTGCCGGCACCCGCCTGGCCGATGATCTGCGTGTTGGCGAGCGCCTTCTCGTCAGCGGACTCCTTCTTCTCCGCGGTCGCGTGGAAATTCAGGTATAGCGGCTGGCCACTCGGCGTCTTCACGATCGTGATCGCCTCGCCCCACGGATTGCCGTCGCGCTTGCCGGTGGCGAAGTTGTGCAGGCTCGCGAGTCCGCAGAAGTTGCGCGAGGTGAGCTTCGCCTCGCGGGGCCGGTAGCGCCAGTTACCAGGCAACTGGGCGAACCAGGCGGCGTCCGCCACCAGGTCGACCAGTGCCGTCTGGAAGCCGACATCCGCGAGCTGTGTGCGCGCCTTCGCCACGTGCCGCGCGACCTCGTCGGGCCGGTCGCCGAGCACGGCCAGCGAATAATGATATTCACCGAGGACGAAGTCGCCGTTGATCAGGTCATCGAGCGCCTCATCCATTGCATTGACCTGCGACACCGCCACGTCCTCGCCCGCGATGAGCTGGTTGCGCTGACGCTCGAGCGCCTCTTTCGCCGTGGGACGGTCGAGGATCGTGAAGCTCTGGGTCTCGATGTATTCGAAGTCGCCATAGAGCAGACCGTCGAGCATCCCGGGCTCCGTTTCTTCCGGGTAGTCCTTCAGGTCCAGTAGCGCCGCATAGCGCGTCGCCCCCGGCATGCGGATCTCGACCTTTTCGGTGCGGAAGAAAAGCCGCGACGTCGGCAGCGCCTCCGCTATCCGGCCGGCCGGCACCGGTACCGGCTCCCACACAGCGTTCACAAGATAGCCCAGGAACTCCAGCGCTGCGGAAAACCGGACAGGCCGCCGCGTGTAGCGGATCGGCTTCCTGTAGACGCCAAGCGCCACCGGATCCCACGGCTTCAGGCCGGATTCGACCTGCGCGGCGAGCTCTGCCATCACTTTCAGGGCCTCATGCTGGTCCCGCCGGATATCATCGGGTGTGCGCCGCGCCGCCTGGCTGAAAAGACGCCCCAGGCGCGTGCGGTGCGGCCGGTACACGAGCGTCAGGTACAGCTCGTTGGCCATCATCCGGTAGCCGGCAAAGCTCGCGTAGTAGCGCGTCGCGAGCTCCTGGCAGAACGGGTTGCCGTACGGCGTGGCGAAGTGGTCGGTCACGCGCCGGCGGATCCGGTGCGACCACAGGCCGACGTGACCACCCGGCAGGCTGCGCACGAGCTGGTTGAAACCTTCGTGACGCACGAGGATGTCACCCGGATCCGCCGCCTCGAAGGCGATGCCGGCGATCTTCCAGACACGCAGGTAGTCCCCCTCGCGCGTGCGGATTACCTGGTCGGTAACATGCGACGAGAATGGCACGAAGTCCGCGAGCACAACCTCACGCTCGGCCACGTCGACAAGTTGCGGCTGTGCGCCCATGTCAGCCCCTCCTCCTGGCGCGGAATGGCACGTAGGCGTGCGCGCCCCAGAAGCGGCGGTTGCGCTGGCGAGACACCATGCGAACGCGCAACGCGAACTGCGCCAGGCGCTGGTCGTCGTGGCGCGTGACCGAGCGCATCGTGACAAAGATGGGGATGAGGACTAGCACGATGCCGACACCCACCGGCGGGCTCGCGAGTAGCGCCCAGATTGAGGGGATCAGGACGCCGCCGCCCGCCATGAGGAATGGCACGAGTGGCACTCCCCAGAGCATCGCGGGTCGCGTGCAGCCCTTGAAGACGGGATCCCTGAGTGGATTCATGCGTGGATTCATGTGCGCCTCCGCATCAGCTTGTCGGGATCAGCATCGCCGCGATCACCGTGGCGCAGCCCACGAACAGGCCGCCGATGAACACGTTGGCGATGTCGCCAAAGCGTGCGTGCTGGAACATCATCTTGAAGCCCGCCCAGATGATCGAGATCGAGCACACCACCGCGCCCACGCTAAGGAGCGTGGTCTGGATCGTCGTGAGCAGCGTGTTGACCTGCGAGAGCTGCGCGTATGCCGGCGTCACCGTCAGCATCGCCACGGGCACAATCGCGAGACTGCGCCAGGCATGTCGCGCCGATCCGTGCGAGGGAAACCGTGACAAAATTTTTCCGAATTTGATATGTTGTCCTGATTTCATGGATTACTCCTGTCACGCATGTTGTCTCTGCTTTCTCAGAACACCACAGCGCTTTCCTGCGTCATGTCGTCTGCCTGACCGGCCTTCTGGTCCGTCCTGCCGTCCCCGGGGGACCCGAAGCCAGCGCGACTACGGGATGGGTCGGATCGCGCGGCCGTCGGTCGGGAGGGAATGACGGGAATGGGCGAAACGTCGGTGGCAATGGCCGGAACCACCGGATCCGGCCGCGCAACCTGGGCGACGACCCGCTGCACATAGCCCGTCCGGAATCCGCTGGAAAAGTCGCCGCTCGCGTAGCACGAGAGCCCCGCGCGCAATGCGTTCTGCGCTTCCGGATGCCTGAGCCGCGCGCGCTCGAAGCAGCCCTGGAGGATGGCCGCGCTGGCGGCGAGATTGCGGCAAGGATCGAAAACGGCCTGCGGCGTCAACCCGAGCCGGACCCAGTTCGCGCGGTTCACCTGTGCGAGTCCTGCGCTGTAATTCCACCCGCCAGCCTCCAGTGCGCGTGTGGTCTCAACGGCCTCATCGAGGTTCGCGGGCTGCCGCTGGAGGCGACCGCGTACCACGCCGATTGCGTACGGGTTGAAGCCTGACTCGACCCGCACGATGGCTGCCATCGTGGCGGGCGCCACGGCCGGCGCGCACTGCTGTGTCAGGGCAAGAAATGCGGCGAGCGGAATCATTCGCCACCTCCCTGTCCGCCCGAGCTCCCGGACGCCCGCTCGAGAAAGAGGCGCGCCGACTGCGTCGGCTCATACGGAACCGCCGTACTGCCAGCCCCATAGAACTCCGTGATCGTGCGGTCTGCACCTCCCGCATCCCACCAGACCCGCGTGTACAGTGCGCCGTCGATCTCAACGTTGATCGCGCCACGCGCATTGCACAGCAGCTCGCTCTGCTCGGAGCCACCCCAGTACAGCAGATCCTCGCGGCAGTAACCGGCACTCGCAAAGATGTTCACCGCCGACGTTCCCCGTGAGCCGCCTGCTCCGAAGTCGCAGGTCGGAAAAGGATCGCCGTGGCGTAAGGCCACCCACAGTTTCTCGACTGGCGGGACGCACTCACCGTACTGTTCAGGCCCACCGGGATTGGACAGGCACAGGATCACCTGGCAGTCCCAGTCGTCGGCACGGGCGGTGCCAGGCACCAGAATTGATACACCGATAATTGCAGCGATGACGGCTGACCAGCGGCGCAACGCCCGCAGCAGCGCGTGACCGGGGACCGCAATATCGAATGGGATGGCAGCCTCATGCATCGCACACCTCCGCATCGCGAAGGCCGTGCACCGCATCGTTCCCGATTACATCAAGCCGCCGTGTGAGCACATTCAGACAAGCGGTCACCGTCCGCGACGCTTCGGCTACCCCGACGTCCTGCGCGGCAGCCTGGCCGTACGGCACCAGGGGGGGGTCAATGCGCCCGACGGACCGCAGACGAGGCAGCCAGGCGTATCCGTGGGGAAAGGCCCGGTCCACGATCAGCCACTCACGCAACGTCGCTTCCATCATCTTCACCCAAGCCTCTTCCATCGGCGAAGGGACATCGACCACCGGCAGAAGCCCGGCAAAGCGCAATGCCGGATTCAGCCGCGCGCGGACATTGCGTATTCCGTATGTGCCGTTGATGACCGCGGACGCGCATTCAACACATTCCGGTGACATCGCGAGAGGGCTCAGCACCGCATCCGCCAGCGCCTCAGCACAGACAGCGCGCAGGTCCGGCAGGATGGGCGCATCGATCAGGCACACGTTGAACCGCGGCGCCACGACAGACAGCAGATGACGAAGGTTCGCATAATAGCGGGTGCGTGCGGGATCATCGCGCGAGCGCAGACCGTCAATGGCGTCGGCGCTGAGGACGCGAACGCACCCACCCGTTATCCGGTTGGTGCACTCAGGCAGATCCGGCGCACGGTTGCCGGAGCCTGTCGTGTTATGCCCGCGGCTGGCGAGCATCTGTGCGCAGCGCGGCGGCTCAGCAAGGTCCAGCACGAGCACGCGCCTGTGGTTGATGCGATGCAGGTGACGGGCAAGCAGGCAGGTCAGCAGCGTCCTGCCCGAATTACCCTTTGCCGAAATGATCAGAAGCGATTTCATGGTTCATCGTCCTCAGCCGCACCCGAGGTCGATGAACCTGCGAAAAAAAAGAACCCGCGGCGCCAAGGAGGCTGACCGTGGGCTCAACGGGGGATCATTGCATCAGCGCCAGAAAGCAGAAAAGCCTGCAGATGCAGGCTTTTTGCGAATGCGTCTCGGCACACCACGTCGTCGCACAGACATCGAACTGCGGGGCCGCTAACGCGTACTCGGTCGTGCGTGGCACGTTGACCGGATCAGATTGTTGGCTTCAATCTAGGCGAGTACGTCGCTCAATGCAAGGGACCTCAGGCGCCGCGTCGTCCTTTCATTTACCCATGTGTTCCCGGGTGTTCCCACTTGTTCCCAAAAAAAATTTCACGTCCAGCCGTTCGCCTCAACGTTCCTTGCTGCAGCGGCGTCGCTCAACAACACAACGTGCCGGCTGCGGACCAGCACGAACCGGCTCGGCGATGCGCCCACTATCTGCCTCCGTCCCGGTCGATCAGCCATCTTCACGATCCTGGGTAATCCTGGGTCCAGCCATCCAGGACCCGTGCGAGCGCCGTCCGTGCAGCGGCAAGTTCCAGCTCAAGGCATTGAGCCGGGCGCCGCGGTATACGCAGTCGACGGCAGACCACGTCGCGACGCGCACGCCAGAGATAGACCATGCGGAGCAGGTCACGATGCCGGGGATGCAGGGTCCGCCATGCTTTCGTGATCCGCGCCGCATCGACCGGATCGTAGGCGCCGCGCGATGCGTTACCCCAATTCTCCAGCCGCCGGCGCAGAGGTGCAGAAGCGAGATCGCGGCTCATGGCGCGCCTCCTGACGCATGCCCCATTTCGTCGTCGCGCGCTGGCACAGGCACCCGGTAACGCGAGGGATTCTCGAGAAACGTTTCAATGTCCGCCGCGCGCCATCCCACCAGGCGACCACCCAGTGGCACGGCCGGTGGAAATGTTCGGGCCTGCATACGCCGGTAAATCGTTGAACGTGACAGCCCCGTTATCTCTTCGACCTGACGGCGGCGCAGGATCCTGTGCGCCTCACTGTTCGCAGTTGACATGGCCTTCCCCCAGAAAAGATGCCGGTCTCGGGTTGCCGGCACATGAGGGCATTCAAGCAGCAGTCGCGTCCGGATTCCAAACCCGTCTTATCGACGGGAAGCACCCGTCGGGCGTGGCGAACGACGTATGGGCGACGCGGAACGTATCAGCCATCGACGGCGGTGATTATCGCGGTCAATCTCGCGAATGCGAAGCGTAGAATGGCCAGCATCAGACGTACGGGGGTAGTCTGGCAAAGGTCGTACCCTCGCATCGACCAGGAGAGACGTTCGTGCTGTCTTCCGATGAATGGCAAAAGCGTACGGTTGAGGATGGCGTCGTGCGCTGCCCGGCATGCGAGTCGCTGAATGTGACGATGGGGGCTTCTGCTGTAGGCACGTACACCGTCTACCAGGAGTACGTGTGCGAAGACTGCGGGTACGAATTCCAGGCCATGTTTGGCCTGATCGGGTGCGTGCCCGGAAGCAACAACCAGGACGACGATGCGCGAGGCATTGTTCCGCCAGCAGGCAACTGAGTACATCGGCCTGGAACCCGGGATACGGTTACAGGCATGCAGGCGTTGCGGTCCTGCAGAGCCGCTGGCGCGCGCTCGTCCGAAGCGACTCAACCGTGCCTGGGAGGAAATCTCCAGCGACGCCGGGCGGCTGCGCGGCATGCGCTCCAGAGATTTTTCGTCACGCTCCGACTGCCCTCGCGGCTTGAGTGCGACGCATTGCAACACGCGACGCCGGGATCCGAGGCGTCATCCGCCGCGTTATGGAGGGATTCCGATGCGCCGACGTGCCGGTTTCGTCACCGGTTTTCCGGGCATCCAGGCATGCTGGACAGGGTCGGCTAGAACTTCATCCTGATGCCCGCACCCACGCTATTGCCGGACGACACGCTGGTCATCGTGTCGTACCGCCATGCGGCGTAGACGTCCGTGCGTTTCGAGAGCGGGTAGTCGTATCCGAGCACCACCGTCGACCAGCGGATATCGGCGCCCTGTGCAGGCCGCCGGAGCGTGCCCGCCCAGGACACCAGTATGCTACCCGTGCCGGCCTGGGCGCTCAGCCCCACCTGAATGGTATCGTCGGTGAGCTCGTTGTTGTTGGTCACCCGTTCGTACTGCAGATAAAATTTGACGGTTTGCAGACGATATGCCGCTCCGGCCAGCCACGCGGTCTGTTCCGTGGCGCCGTTCAGGAAAAGCGACGCGGTGTGAAGACTCTGGACGGCGGCGGTCGCAGAGAACGGCCCCGCGAAATAAAGCACGTTCGCACTGTAGTTCGCCTGCCCGACATGCCCGGCGATGCCCGCATTGCTGTACAGCACACTTGCTGTCAGGCCGCCCGCCTCTGGCGACTGGTAGACGATCGAATCGTCAATCGCCGTATCGCTTTGTACCGGCGCGGCTCCCATCGCGGAACCCAGAAACGTGTGGACCACCATGGGCGAGAAGACGAACGAGTTGCCGAACGGGTTGAACAGCAGCGTGGAGACGAACAGCAGTGAATCATTACGCCCCAGTGTCAGCTGACCAGATTCCCCGCTCAGGCCAACGAACGCCCTGCGCCCAAAGAATGACTGTCCGTTGTATGCTCCTGACTGGCCACCGTTGATCCGGTAAAAGCTTTCGAGCGTGAAGATCGCCTTTGTGCCACCACCCAGGTCCTCGGCGCCTGACATGCCCCAAAACGATGTCGAAAGCCCTCCTGAGCCTACCTCCCACGCGTTGCCCACCGAGCCCGGTGTACGTACCACCCCGGCGAAGGCATCAGCCAGTCCGTAGAGAGAAACGGACGACTGCGCGTGCGCCACGCCCACGGTGGCGCACAACGATAGCGCGGCCAGCCCCTTGCTCCATCTTCCCCGCACGTCCCTGCACATTTTCTTCTCCTTCATCGTTTGTGAGTGTTCGTTTCTTCGTTTGAAGTGCGCCTGCCTGACAGCACGGTTTATCGCCGCGCGTCACCCCGGCCTGACGCGTGCGAGCGGCCTTCCGCGCTCGGCCAGTGCAATGGCGATGAGCAGCTCGCCCGGTGCCGGTGAGTCGGGTACGCAGAGCGACACCGTGTCGAAGTGGTCGAAGCTCCACATGTCTGTGACGCTGTGCACGGGAATATCGACGCATGCGCCAGCGGGCCCGCGCTTCGTGACGGATGGCATGATCGAAGACGCGCCAGGCAGGCAGTCGCGTACTGCCTTGCCGAGTCGTGGATGCAGGAGCGCCGCTCCCCATTCAAGCGGTACCCCTGTCCCAACAAGCGCCGCCTTCCCGTAACCCTGGATGTCTTGCCCCGTGCAACCGAGCGCAAGCAGCGCGCGTGCGGTGAGCAGCTGGCCGAGTTCGGCGCCCGTCGCATAGAGCGCCTCAAGCTCGCAGGCGGCATCCGGGCCGGTCGTCTTCAGTACGGCAGCGGCCACTATCTGACGGTGCGGCGGAGTCACTGGCGTGCCGAGTTCCGCGCACCGTTCAACGAGATGGAGCACAATCCGCGTGATCCCGGCGTTCATGGCGCGATCTCCGTGTCGCCCGCGTTCTGCAGTTCGGGACCCGGTGCCGGAAATTCCCCCCTCGCCAGTTCGTACGCCCGCGCTGCGCGCAAGACCAGGGCATCGCTGCCCCGACGCCCGATAATCTGCAGGCCGACAGGCATGCCCCCCGCGAATCCGCACGGTACGGATATCGCAGGCACGCCAGCCTGGTTGCACCACGCTGTCAGGACGGGTGCCTGACGCAGATGGGCGGGCAGACCGGGAACCGGAGGTGGCCCGCAATGAAACGTCGGTGTGAGCAGCAGGTCGTAACGGCCGAAGAACGTTTCCATCGATGCGCCGAGTGCGTGACGGGCAAGCAGTGCATCGGCAAACGTTGCGGTGTCCACCTGTGCTCCAGCATCCGCCAGTGCCTTCAGATCGGGATCGAGCAGTGTCCTGTCCGCCTCCTCCATATGCCGGACTCGCTGCGCGAAGAACACGGACCACTGGACCGAATGCATGCGGCCATTGCCGTAGTAGTCCGCAATCGGCCCGACATCGGCCTGACTGACCGTCGCGCCGAGTGCACTAAATACGCCCGCTGCCCTCTCGACACACTCCGCGATTTCTGACGCCACCGACACACCGTCCGGGACGGGGCACCAGGCGACCCGCAGACCCGCGACGCCGTTGTCGAGCGCGTCGCAATAGCCGGACGGACTGCCCGCTCCAGGAGGCCTGTCGTCATTCGCCCAGGTCACCGCATCAAGCATCAACGCTGCATCGCGCACGGTTCGCGCAATCGGGCCAAGTGTGGACAGTGCAGTCCACGACGCCGTATTGCCCGCCGGCACGAGCGCGAACGTAGGCTTGAACCCAACCACACCGCTCCAGCAGGCCGGAATCCGGATGGATCCGCCCCCATCGGTCGCAAGCGATAGCGGCCCCATGCCCAGCGCAACCGCGACCGCCGATCCGCCGCTGCTACCTCCCGGTGAGAGGCGCGTATCCCACGGATTGCGCGTCGCGCCTGTCAACGGACAGTCGGTCACAATCTTGTTGCCGAACTCAGAGGTCGTGGTCTTGCCAAACGGTATGGCGCCCGCACGACGCAGCCGTGCGACGGCCGGCGCATCGGCATATTCGCGGTCCGGCGAGGCGGTCCTTGACCCGTGCTGTGTCGGAAGACCGGCCACGGCGACGAGATCCTTGACCGATACCGGTACGCCATCGAGCGGACCACACGGCTCGCCGCGCATCCACCGGCGCTCGGCTTCGCCGGCCGCCGACATCGCCCCTTCCTCGTCGAGGGCGCAGAAGGCGTTGACTACCGGATCGAGCTTCGTGACCCGGTCCAGTACCGCGCACATGACCTCCACAGGCGAGAGGCTGCGCTGCCGGAAGCCGACAACCAGCTGACCTGCATTCAGCGTGAGAATTTCGCTCATTCTGTAGTCCTTATCTATTAGCACACAACATTCCAAAGCGTGAGGAGGGCACGTCTATCCTTCACAGACCGGTGTAACGGGGCCAGTGGATTCCAGGATCGAAAAGCTGTTATCGGCAAGCGCCTGCCCGATCCGTGTCTGGCAAAGCACATGGCCCCCGTCGTGACTCACACCGGTTTTGCCACGCGGCAGCGCAACGGAGACGGCGGCCAACGCAGCCCTCACGCGCCCGGCGTCGACACTTCCCGCCGACCGGACGGCTTCGGCGAAAAGACGAATGCCCGCGTAGGTGTTCTCGCCGTGCGGGAGCACCACGGCATAGCGGCCGAGGCGGGGGTCGCGTGCGTCGGCGTAACGGGCTGTATAGCGCGTGAGGAACGCCTGGTTTTCCGGGTTGTCGATGCTCATGAAGTACGACGACACGCCGATCGTTCCGGTCGATGCACCTGTAGTTGCAATCGACAGGGATTCGTGCGCGATGTCCGTCACCAGCTGCGGTTTCATCGCGAACGAGCGGTACTGCTTCACGAACGTCACCGGGTCGTCCCCGATGCTGTGCCACACGATCTGCGGATTCGCGCTGGCGACCTGTTGCAGGACGGCCCCATAGTCGCGCGTGCCGAAGGGCAGCCAGTAGACGCCGAGGAACTTGCCGCCGTGGCGGGCCACCGCCGCCTGCAGTTGCGGGACCAGCACCTTCCGGTTGCTGCCGATATCCGACACCACTGCGCAGACGGACCGCCCGCCCTCACGCATGAGCCACGCAATGAGCGGCTCGATCCGCTGGCTCGCAGCGAGCCCTGTCGTGAGCAGTTGCGGGTCGCACCGCCCTTCATCGAAGTTGGGATAGACGATGAGCTTTCGCGCTGCCCTCGCAGCCTGAAGGGCCGCCTCGCGCTCAGACGGCAGCACCATGCCCGTGATCATAGCCACGTCGTCACGCATGAAAAGCTGCCGCGCCTTCTCCAGCGTCACGGCCGTCGACATCTGCGTGTCCTCCACGCTCAGTTGCAGTGGCCGTCCCAGCAGCCCACCCGCCGCATTGATCTCATCCACCGCCAGGGCGGCACAGTTACGGTTGGTCTGTCCCACGCGCGTCAGGGGACCGCTGAGCGGCGCGAGCAGGCCGATCTTCAACGGCTCGGCGCCACGCGCGAACGGAGCGACAGCCGATGTGGCGAGGGAGGCAGCCGCGCCAAGCAGCAGGGTTCGGGAAAATTCACGTCGGTTCATGCTTTTTCTCACTGGATTTCACTGGATGTTTTCAGGGCGGAAGTCCGGCACGACCACGGCGGCCGGAGAGAGATAGCGCGCAAGCGGGTGTTCGCCCTTTCTGCCATGTCGCGGCTCAACGGCGCCGGCATGCACGAGCCGCCCGTTGCTGAGCACGATGCAGCGGCGCGCGCTCTGAAGGACGAGATCGAGGTTCTGTTCGACCAGGAGCACCGCCAGCTTCGAGCGACGGCAGAGCTCGGGAATCACCTCGCCGATACGCTCGACCAGATTGGGCTGCACGCCGTCGGACGGCTCATCCAGCAGGAGCAGTTTTGGCCGTCCGCACAGGGCGCGTGCGATGGCGAGGACCTGCTGCTCGCCGCCCGAGAGCGTGCCGCCCTGCTGCGACAGACGCGTCCTGAGCACCGGAAAGTAGTCGAATACCTCGTCGAGAATGTCCGCCCCACCGGCGGCCTGCGTGCCCATCAGCAGGTTCTCGCGCACGGTCAGTTTC
Organism: Paraburkholderia sp. DD10; assembly: GCF_049177125.1. Lineage (NCBI taxonomy): Bacteria > Pseudomonadati > Pseudomonadota > Betaproteobacteria > Burkholderiales > Burkholderiaceae > Paraburkholderia > Paraburkholderia sp. DD10. The sequence goes on from NZ_CP185392.1 coordinate 2,143,435, forward strand.
GGAAAGATCCAGCGCCCCTGCGGCACCAGCCCGATACCCCGGCGTGCGATCTCGTGCGTGCGCAGGCCCTTCAACGGCTGGCCCAGGAAAGCGATCTCTCCACTCACACGCGGCAGCAGCCCCATGACTGCCTTCACCAGCGTGGTCTTGCCGGCACCGTTGCAGCCGAGCACACCGACCACCTCGTTCGGCAGCACGTCCAGCGTGAGGTTGTGAACCACATCCACGTCGCCGTATCCGGCGCACAGATTTTCAATGTGCAGCATGTGTCGCCCTCCGCCCCAGATAGATGCGGCGGATCTCCTCGTCGTCCGCGATTTCCGCATACGATCCCCGTCGAACCACCTCTCCCCGGTGCATCACCCACGTCTCGCATGCGAGGGACTGCACGAAGCCGAGGTCGTGTTCGATGGCGAGCACTGCGCATTGTTCACGCAACCGGTGAATAAGCCGCACCAGCCGCTGTGCGTCCTTCGCGGACAGGCCGGCTGCGGGTTCGTCGAGGAGCAGCAATGCGGGCTGGCACATGATGGCCATGCCGATCTCAAGCCACTGGCGCTCACCATGCGGCAGATGCGAGGCGAGCTCGCTCGCCTGCCCCGCCAGACCCACCTCTTCCAGCACTGCGTCGGGATCCGGCATCGGCGTAGCCCGGTAAGCCGCGACGCCAAGACCGGCCACCACCAGATTGTCGCGCACGGTCATCGTGAGGAAGGTGTTGGTCCCCTGGAACTTGCGCACCACGCCATGCCGGCAAAACGCGTGCATCGGGCGGCCGGTCATCCGTTCGCCATCGAGAGTCAGCTCGCCGGAGCCGGGGGCGATCGCGCCCGACAGCAGGCCAACGAGCGTGCTCTTGCCCGCCCCGTTCGGACCGATCACGCACAGCAGGTCGCGTCGCGCGATGGTGATGTCGACGCCCGCCACGGCGTTGATTCCACCGAATGCGCGCGACAGGTTGGTGCCCTGCAGAAACTGGCCGTCCATTACCGTTCCTCCTGAGCGTGTCCGGCGCGGTGAACCGGCGGCCTGCCCCAGACCGCTCGACCAGCCCGATGCGCGGCCTCCACCAGTTCATGAAGTCGCAGTCCTTTCGGCATGAACAGCACACAGGCGAGAAACAGACCGCCGAGGATCAGGGGCCAGCCGTCCGTGCTGTAGCTGGAGACGGTCTGCCTGACCAGTGTCAGAACGACCGCGGCAATGACAGGACCGCCAATTCTTCCCCGGCCGCCGATGGCCACCCAGAGGATCACTTCGGTCGCAAGGAGCGGCGAGAACACGTCCGGGGCCACCACCCCGGAGCAGGCCGCCATCAGCGCGCCCGCGATTGCGGCAAGCGCCGCCGAGGCGACGAAGACGAGCAGCAGGTGAAACGACGTGTGATAGCCACACGCTTTTGCGCGCCACTCGTTGCTCGCGATCGCATCAAGCACCTTGCCGTAGCGGCTGCGGCACACGAGCCATATCAGGGCAGTCGCGGCAAGCAGTACAACGGCTACCGTGTACCAGGAGGCGCGAGGACCGCTCATGTCGAGCGTGTGGCTACCCACGCTGAATGACAGTCCCGGGATACCCAGGATGCCCGTGTCGCCCCCGGTAATCGACTGCCAGCTGACGGCGAGCTGCTGGGCGACGATCAGCACGGCGAGGCTGATGATGGCGAAGAAGTGAAGCCTCACCCCCGCAAAGAGCAGAAAATACCCAATCACCGCGGCGACTGCCACAGCGCAGAACATACCCACCGCCAACCCTGTCACGGCCGCCTGTCCGAACTGTACGGTCGTGATGGCAAATCCGTAAGCACCGAGACCCAGGAACGTCGTGTGCCCGAGCGTGAGCACCCCGGCCCGCCCCCAGAGCAGGTCATAGCTCAATGCGAGGATCCCCATGACCAGCGCATCGCGCACCGTCGACAGCAGCCAGGGTCCGGCAAAAAAAGGCACGATTGCCACGGCTGCCATTGCCACGCTCCACATCAATAACGGCGAAACATCCCTGGGGCCGAGGGCGGGCTGTGAGAGCCAGAGCCGCAGACAGCCTGCGTGTTTTCCAGACATACGCTTTATCCTTTACCGAGAAGCTGATGAGCCGCGCTGAATCCTGGAATCAGCCCTTGCGGTCTGAACCGGATCACCACAATGGAGAGGACCAGCACCACCGCTGAAGCGAGAGAGGGATCGACGCGATAGCTCAGTAACGTCTCGGCCGTACCGATGACTGCGCTGCCCAGAATGCTGCCCGCAATCGAGCCGATGCCGCCCAGCACGATCACGAAGAACGCCTTGGCGAGATAGGAGACGCCCAGATGCGACTCCACCGAAACCATGGGCGCAACGAGTACGCCGGCAAGCGAAGCAAGCGCCGCGCCGCCGCAGAAGGCAATACGATTCAGGCGCCGGGTGTCGATGCCGGTGGCCTGAGCCATCACCGGGTGCTGGATCACGGCACGCAACTGCATACCAAAGCGCGTACGGGCGAAAAGCAGCCAGCACCCTGCTGTTACGATGAGCGCAACAGCGATCACAAAGATCCGGTAGGCCGGATAGCTCCCCCCGGGGACCGGAACCGCTCCGCCGAACGGCGCGTACACCAGCATCGGCTGCGTGCCGAAGATAAGCTCCAGTGCCTTCTGCAGGATCAGGCTGACGGCGTAAGTCGCGAGAAGGGTGTCCAGTGGCCGGTCGTAGAGCAATCGGATGATGAAACGCTCGAGGCACCATCCGAGGAGTGCCCCGGTTAAGGGAGCCGCCAGCAAGGCGAGCCAGAACGCCTGCTTCCCCGCCATCGCCTGCACGACAGCCAGCGTGTACGCGCCGATCGTGACCCACTCGGCGTGTGCAAGGTTCACGATGTCCATCATGCCGAACACGATGGCAAGGCCAAGCGCCACCAGCGCCAGAATGCTCACGTAACCAAGAATGTTCAGAATTGTCGTCATTGGCATAGGTCCAGGTCTTCATATCTGCGAGGGCGTCACCCCCATCCGTACAACTGGCAAACGAGCGGCTTTTCGGTCCAGACACCCCGCCGGTCATCGCCCGAAGAATTCCTTAGAACCGCTACTAAGAAAATCTTAGTAAAAACGGCGAGAAATTCCCAGAGACTCGCAGGATGCCGGGTAACCACACGACATCCTCCGTTTTTGCTATACGCCTGAAACAGGCCCGGTTACGCTCGGGCCTGACCCAGGAGCAACTTGGCATCCACGCCGGCATCGACGAGTTTTCCGCCAGTGCCCGCATCAATCAGTACGAGAGAGGCAAGCACTTGCCCCATCTCGCGATGGGGCAGCGTCTGGCGAGAGCTCTGCACGTCCCGACGTCTTTCCTCTACGAGGAGGACGACCTGCTTGCAGCCCTCCTGGTAACTGCGGCCGGACTCACGCGGGGAAAGAAGAAAATCCTCCTCGCAAATGCCGAGACGCTGACACAATCAACTTCCACAACCCGAAAGACAAGGTAATACTTAGTCTTTCGACTAAGAGTTACTTAGTAAAATCCCTGAGCGAATCCGGGAAACTCACCGGATGCCGCGCGATATACCCACTCCTGATGCCATTTTCCCCAGACGCCTGAAACAGGCGCGGCTGCGCTCGGGCCTCACCCAGGAGCAGCTTGGCATCCAGGCAGGCATTGACGAGTTTTCCGCCAGTACCCGCGTCAACCAGTACGAAAAGGGCAAGCACACCCCGGCCATACAGACGAGTCAGCGTCTGGCGCGGGCCCTGCTTGTCCCCACCGGTTTCCTCTACGAGGAGGACGACCTGCTCGCGAACCTGCTGGCGATCGCGGGCAGGCTCAGCAAGGAAAAGAAAAAGGCACTCCTCGCTAGTGCAGAAAAGCTGGCGCAGGAATAAACTAAGAATTCCTGAGTCTCGGGGCCAGCCACCTGCGACACCACGACTGGCGCCCTATCTCGTTCGGAACATCAACCCTGATCCACCAGCAACCCGTGCGAAATCCTTCGTGATGCTCCAACGCGATGTCCGTCAAACTCCCGTCATGTCCTGAGCCGAAACTATCACTCCGGTGGCACCGCACTTGTCATCGCTATTTATGATGATTAAATTTACGTCCATAAAATGAGTGTGTCAACGTCGCAGAATTGCTCGTTTACCCTGTAATTTGTCATATCTCCGGATGCTTGACATAGGCGATAGCTGCACCTAATGTCTATTTATGATGATTAATTGGAGACGACATGAGCAGTGATCTTTGCGATCTGACAGTACAGGAGGTCCACGCGCTTTATGAGGCTGGCGGCACCTCGCCAGTGGAAGTCATGGAAGCCGTACTTCATCGCGTTGAGCAGCTCGACCCGGCAGTGAATGCCTTCTGCCAGATCGCCGGAGATGCACTCGATATGGCGCGGGCGTCCGAGACACGATGGCATCGCAAACGGCCCCTCGGCCCGCTGGACGGCGTGCCGGTCAGCATCAAGGATAACGTCGCCGTCTCGGGCCTCGCCACGCGATACGGCTCACGCGTTACAGACGAAGTACCGGCGTCTCACGACAGTCCGTGCGTGGCGAGACTTCGCGAGTCAGGAGCGATCTGCTTTGCCAAGACCACCCTGCCCGATTTCGCCCACAAGATCGTCACCGACAGCCCACTGACGGGCGTGACACGCAATCCCTGGGATAGGGAGCGCACACCGGGCGGCAGCAGCGGCGGTGCCGCCGCCGCCGTCTCGTTCGGCATGGCGCCAGCCGCGATCGGCACCGACGGTGGCGGGTCCATCCGGATTCCCGCCGCTTTTACCGGCACGTTCGGCTTCAAGCCGAGCTTCGGACGTGTCCCGCATGCCCCGCGCGGCCCGTTTGGCCTGTTGAGCCATATCGGCCCTCTGACCCGGTGCGTGGCAGACGCCGCCCGCATCCTGACCGTCATCAGCCGGCCTGACAGCCGCGACTGGTACGCGTTGCCATTCGACGCCAGCGACTATGAACGTGGTCTCAAATGCAAGCCGACGCCCGGCGGCATCCGCATAGCGTACAGTCCGTCTCTCGGACTCGCCGTCACGCCGGAACCCGCTATCCACGAGGCGGTCATGCAGGCGGCCGATACCTTCCGTCAACTCGGTGCGCGAGTCCAGCCGGAAGACCCGCCCGGTATCGATCGCTGTAATGCAATCCACGCGACTCTCTGGCCGGCATGTTGCCGCCAGCTCACCGAAGGCATGGTCGACGGCGGTGCTGCACTCGATCCGTCATTGCGGGCCTACTCCGACGCGGGCGCCGGAATTTCGCGCCAGGCGCTGCTCGGCGCGCTGATCGAGAGGGGCGAACTCGGCGCCGGCGTCAACGCATTCTTCGAACGGTACGATCTCGTCATCTGTCCGGTTTATCCGCGCGTGGCGATGCGACTCACTGAACTCCAGGCCGGCGACGAACTGTTCCCCCACTTCACTGCATGGTGCAATCAGCTCGGGCTTCCCGCTGCCAGCCTCTACGCTGGCACAACGGCCGAAGGCCTGCCTGTCGGGATACAGATCGTCGGTGGTCGTCACGCGGATGCACTTGTGCTCTGGGCAAGCCACATCCTCGAACTCGCCTTTGGAAGGGCTCCGTTAGCCGAGCTGGCACGTACGTTTTCCTCATCCGTTGCCGGCCATAAAACGCACTGAGACCTCGTATCTGGCGGACATCCGGGCCTGCCGGACGCGGGTCCAGCCGTCGTATCACGACCCGCCCTTCCTGCCCGCATGCAGACCCAGATCCGAATCCAGTACCAGCTTTTGCCGTAAGGCTGCATGCACCTTGCGAAGCTGCGCTTCCGCTTCTTCCATGTGCGCGGCCATGAATTGTCCGACCGCGCTGGCGTCGCGCCGCCTTGCGGCATCCAGAATCGCCCGGTGCGCGGCGACGGTCTGTCGCCCGAACGCCTGGTACTCCTGCTGCGTGACGTTACCGGCCACGATCACGAGGCTGTGCAGCATCTGGTTGATGATCTGGCACGCGCAGCGAAGGAATGCATTGGGATTGGCCGCCGCGAACACATCATGAAAGTGAATGTCCTCATGTCGCTGGTCAAGCGCATGCTCATGACTTGCGACAAACGGCTCGCACGCCTCCACGCTACGCTCCAGCGCATCAATATCCGCATCGGTCAGATGTTCCACCGCGCCCGCGGCAAGTAACGGCTCCAGCACACGCCGCACGGCGTAAATGTCCTCCAGACTGATGCTCTCGAAAAACAGGTAGTTCTGCAGCGCCTGGAATGCGCGGGCAAACGGCACGCGTGTGATCGTGGCGCCGCCATCCGGTCCCGTACTCAGACGCACGAGCCCCTGCACCTCCAGTGCCTTGAGGGCCTCCCGTATGGAACCCCGGCTAACACTGAATATTTCCTGGAGCTCGGCCTCCTTGTTCAATCGCATACCGGAGCGCAGCCTTCCATCGGTAATCCAGCTCTTTATGAGCTCGGCCACCTGATCGCCGCGCTTGGTCGTGCGCGGCCCCCTGTTGTCCGGCTGCAGCAACGGCTTTTTTGCTGTCGTCTGTTTTCGCCCTGCCATTCGTCACATCCGTAGTTGGCCAGTCATCGTTCGGTATGGACGTCATTATCGTTCATCTACTGCCGACCTGGCCGCCTCACGTCACGCTGGCCGGCACCCTCCTAATGTTCGGGGGTGGCGATGCGACGTACCTGCTCCTACGCTCTAGACGAACGGCACGCGGGCAACTGCCCCGTGATTTCGGTGCGCGCGACGCCTCAGCGCACGCGCCCCATATGGGAGACCCGCTCATGACCCGAGACGAACAGACGTCACAACAAGTCCATACGATCGAGGGCATCGGTAGGGCCCTCGCGGATCGGGGACTCGATATCGGACGGCTTGCCAAGAGCATGCGCGCCGTCAGTAGCGAATCGGACGTAACCGGCCAGATCGACGGTCCCCCCTGGCGTGCGGGTGACGTGCGAGCTCTGAACATGAACCTCGTGCCAGCCGACCACGGAGGCTGCCCGGCCCTCCAGTCTCTCGTGGCGCGGGCGACATTGATGGCCTACCTCGGTGAGGCCGACGCAAGCCTCGCGCTTGCGTTGCCGGGCCCGGGACTCGCCACGCCACCTGTCCTCGCGCTCGCCTCGGCGGAGCAGCGAGCGCAGTTCTTCCGGCGATTCGAATCCGACACGCCGCGCTGGGGAGCCTTCGCCATCACCGAGCCCGACTGCGGCTCCGACGCCACCGCCATGCGTACCAGCGCAAGGAAGACGGACCGTGGCTGGGTACTGAACGGCACGAAGTGTTTCATCACGAACGGCGCGCGTGCCGACTGCGTGATCACGTTTGCAACCATCAACCGGCAGATGGGACGCTACGGTATCCGTGCATTCCTGGTGGAACGCAGCGCGCCGGGGTTCATGGTGTCGCGCATCGAGCGGATGGCTGGCCTACGCGCCACCCAGCTTGCCGTGCTCTCGTACGCCGACTGCGAGCTCACCGATGACGCGCTGCTTGTCCGCGGCGACGAGAAGCCGCTCGACGATGCCTTCTCGGGTGCGCAGCGGTCCTGGGACTACTTCAGGCCGCTGCTTTCCGCAGTCATGGTCGGTACGTGCCGGCGCATTCGCGTGGACCTCGTTGCCTGGCTCGACGCGGGCGGCAAGCCCGCCGACAACCGGCAAGGCTCGGCCGGCGTGTCAGCAGCCCTGCTCGACATCGACCGCCAGATCACGGCCGCATGGCTGCTCTGCCATTGCACGGCCTGGAAGACCGACCAGGGAACCGCCACGTCGATGGATTCTTCAATGACCAAGGCTTTTGCCTCCCGCGTGGCCGCACGGGTGACACGCGCTGCAATTGACCTTGCGGGTATCGATGGCGTCACCGCCTGTCCGTCGCTCGAACAGGGCTACCGTGACGCCAGGGCTTTCGACATCATGGAAGGCACCGGCGACCTGCAGCGGCTCATGATCGCGCGAGCCGCGCAACGATCGACGTCGCGTCCATGGAACATCGCGGAACCTGCCTAGCGACTGCATCGCCATGCCTGGCGACCAAAGTCCATAGACCTGATCAGGAGATACTCCCATGACCCATACCACCTCCGGTCCCGAACGCGAGGAAATCGCCGCTACCATCAAGTCATGCCTGCTGTCGGCCATCGGCAGCACCACGGCTGCGGAACTGGTCGCGGATGACACGAACCTGTTCGACGTCGGCGTCGACTCAATGAACATGACAGACCTGCTTCTTCAACTCGAACAGCGCTTCGGCTTCACGCTCGCGCCCGAAGATCTCTCATCCGACCTCTTTCTGCGTTTCGGCAATCTGGTCACCTTCGTGGAATCCCATGTACGACGCAACTGACCACGGGCACGGGCACGGGCAATTCTGCATCGCGGCAACGGCGCGGTACGTACCCCGGACGCGTGTGCGACCCGAAGTGCTGGTACGGGAGCCGGCGGCCACGCCCACCTCCGTGCGGGAAGCCGTCATGCAATCAGTCTATGCCGACACGCTGCGCTGGCGCCGGCAGGCGACAGCTCCCGTTGCCGTGGATCATCCGTCCGGGCGCGCCACAATGCCGGCACGCGTCACCAGCGAGCCACGCCTCAGCCTCTCGGAAATGGCGTCAGCCGTAGCCAGGGAGGCTGTCCGGCGATGCCCCCCGAAGGACAACCGTGCACCCGACCAGATCATCGTATGTGCCAACAGTTTTGAACATGATCTCTCGCTCTCGTGCGCGGGTCGCCTGCACAGCGAACTCGGATCAACGAGCGTGCCGTGTGCGATCGGACAGATCCAGGGCGTGTCATTTTTCCTGGCGCTGCAGGTGGCAACCGACATGATGGCCAGCGACGAGCGCATGCACGCCGCGCTGATTGTCGCGGCTGAACGGTGGCTGCCGCCATTCTCCCGCCGGACCGGAACGCTCACCGCATTGGGTGATGGGGCGGCCGCCGTGCTGGTCAGGCGCCACGCCGGACCCGGATGGCACCTACGCAGCGTTATGGTATGCACGCCCTCCACCGCCGTTTCCATTGCGCCGCACGAGACCTTTGTCGACGAAGCGGCCGTGGTCGAAGTCATCGGGAAGACGTGTGCGCAGGCGGGCCTGAAACCCGCTGCACTGGACTGGATCGTGCCTCCGCGCATCAACGCGGCCCTGGCATGCGAGGTCAGCGCCCAGGCCCGACTGCCTGCCGGGCGAATGTGGTATCCGGATCCGGGAGACATCGGTTACCTGTGTGCCGCAGACGCGCCCACGCAACTCGACCTGCTGTTGCAATCAGTTGCTCCGGCGGACGGTCAACGCATCCTGATGTGGTCGGCCGGCTTCCAGGGACAGGCCGCCTGCGCGATCCTCGAGTTTCGCGGGAGCTAGCGATGTCTGCGCCCCTGCCCGACTCCATGCTGTCCCTGTCCGGAATCGCATTCAGCCTTCCGTCCCGCACGGTCGATGCGATCACGTGGGCCAGTCGTTGCGGATTGCCCGAGGCGCGCGCGAGCGCACTGCTGCGCAACGGTGTGCAGCAGTTCCACGATGCTGCAGCGCAGTCACCGGTCATCTTTGCATGCGAAGCGGTTGCCGCCCTGCTCGAGGATACCGGCACGACACCCGCAAGCATCGATGCGCTCGTGTGCACGCACACGATCCAGAGCAGCGTCATGGCGCCGCCTGCCGGTACTGCCTCGTTCATCCAGTCCCGTATGGGCCTGACCCGCGCACTCGCGTTCTCGGTGATGCAGCAGAACTGCGTCTCGCCGATCGCAGCCATCCGCATGCTGCGAGTGCTCGCCGTCAGAGGTCGGCCCATCCGGCGGGCGATTGTTGTCTGCGCAGATGTGATGGGCTCGGGCTGCGATCATCTGCGCGCAATCCAGGACCTCGCCCTGCACAGCGACGGCGCATGCGCAATCCTGCTGGAGCGCGGCACCGACCGCAACTGCATCGCGGGACTGCATCTTTATACGGACGGTCGCTACTTCCGCGGCACCGACGACGATCTGCAGCCCGTGCCTGATGACCGGTACTACTGGTCGGCATTCACCACCATGCGCACGGCACTCGGACAGGCGGGCATCACGGGTAACGAACTCGTCCATGTCCTGCCCCACCACGTCAACCTTCCCGGATGGTCTCGCCTCGTGACCATGCTGTCCGTACCACAGGAGTGCCTTTTCACCGTGAACTTCGGGCACCTCGGCCATGTGTTCGGAGCAGACCCGTTCATCAACTTCCACACCGCGCCACGCGGGCAACCGGGCTCGCACTCCCTGCTGTTCTCCAGCGGGTTTGCCGGCTGCTTTGGCGCAATGGTGATCCGCCATTGATCCTGAACTTCATAGCGATCCGGCCATGAGAAACCTCCTTGACCTTGTGCAGTCGGCAGCCCGCCGCACACCTGATGCGCAGGCACTCGTTTGCGGCGATGTCCGCGTGACCTACGACGAACTGCTGCAACGCAGCCACACGTTCGGGCAGGTATTGCCTACCCTCGGCATCGCTGCGGGGGAGCGCGTCGCGATCTTTCTCGACAAGCGTATCGAGACCGTCGTCTCGATGCTTGGCGCCTGCGCGGCGGGTTACGTATTCGTCCCCCTCAATCCGCTCCTGAAACCGAACCAGGTGGCCCACGTGCTTCGCGACAGCGGTGCCCGGTGCCTCGTGACCACCGCATTGCGCGCCCGTTCACTGGCTGCGGAAGGCCTTGAGCCAGTATCCGAGCTGATCATCGTGGATGAGCCTGAACTGGCATTCTCCAGCCTCGGGAACACGGTCAGGATTCATCGCTGGCCAGGCCGTGACAGCGGCCGCCCCGACGATGCCCATATCGCGGGACCGGCGGTATCGTACGTTGATACCGACCTCGCCGCCCTTCTGTACACATCCGGCTCGACAGGGCTGCCCAAGGGCGTGATGCTCAGCCACCGGAACCTGCTCGAAGGCGCCTGGAGCGTAGCCGACTATCTGCGCCACGAGCCGTCTGACCGCATCCTCGCCGTTCTGCCCCTGAGCTTCGATGCGGGGCTGAGCCAGTTGACCTCGGCCTGGTCTGCGGGCGCAACAGCGGTCCTTCTGAATTACCTCAGCGCGCACGATGCCGTCCGCGCGTGCGAGCGCGAGCACATCACTGCGATTACCGGTGTGCCGCCACTATGGATGCAGCTCGCAGCCGCAACGTGGCCCGACGGGTCGCGCAACAATCTGCGCTACTTCGCGAACACCGGAGGTCGCCTTCCGCTGCCTGTGCTGCAGAAACTCAGGGCGCTGTTTCCGCGAGCCACACCCTTCCTGATGTACGGGCTGACCGAGGCGTTCCGTTCCACATATCTCGACCCTGCGCAGATCGACCGACGGCCCGACTCAATCGGCAAGGCCGTGCCCAATGCGCGGGTGCTCGTCGTCCGGGAGGACGGCACACCGTGCGCTCCCGATGAAGCCGGCGAGCTCGTGCATGTGGGCGCATGCGTCACACTTGGCTACTGGAACGACGCGGCACGCACCGCTCAACGCTACCGTCCTTCGCCCGAAACGAAACCGGGCGGAGCGCCGCACGATATGGCGGTCTGGTCCGGTGATCTCGTGCGGCGCGACAGCGAGGGTTTTCTCTATTTCATCGCCCGCAACGACGCCCAGATCAAGAGTTCCGGCTACCGGATAAGCCCGGAGGAAATCGAGGAAGCGGTTCACGCAAGCGGCCTCGTCGTGGAAGCGGTTGCCCTGGGTATCCCGGATGATCGGCTTGGCGAAGCGATCGCGCTGCTCGTCGTCCTGGCAGGTGGTTCAACACGTGTCGGCGATCTGCGCGACTGGTGCATGCAGCGCCTGCCGCGCTATATGGTCCCCCGGGACATCGTGAGTCGTCCGGAAATTCCACGCAATCCCAACGGGAAGTTCGACAGGGCGGCGCTGCGTACCCGGCTTGCCTCGCTCGCAGGCGGTTCTGGGGAGAAAGCATCGTGAACCTGACTTTCATCCGGCGGCCCTCCGGGCTGCAGTTCGGCGGCGTGGACGTGCGTCAGCTGGCCGACCGCGCAGGGCGTACGCCGTTTTTCGCCTACGACCGCGCAGCGATCGACGCCCGCATCCGGGAACTGCGCAGCCTGCTGCCCTCCGGCATGCATCTGCACTACTCGATCAAGGCGAATCCGATGCCAGCTTTGGTCCACTATCTGGCCGCATGGGTGGACGGGTTCGACGTCGCCTCGGCGCAGGAGATGGCCGTCGCGCTCAACGCCGGCGCCGCCCCGGCGGATATTGGCTTTGCCGGTCCCGGCAAGTCTCATGACGACCTGCGGCGCGCCGTCGCCAGCGGTGTGAACGTGCACGTTGAATCGCAAACCCAGCTACGGCTCGTCACGGCGCTCGGATGGGAACTCGGCGTGCAGCCCAGCGTGGCGATCCGCGTCAATCCCGACTTTCAGGTCGGGCAGAGCGGCATGCGCATGGGTGGCGGCGCGGCGCCGTTCGGCGTCGATGTCGAGCAGGTGCCGGCGCTGCTGCGCGAACTCGAAGCGCGGGAAGTCGCACTCGCCGGCTTTCACGTCTTCTGGGGCTCACAGTGCCTGCATGCGGCAACCGTCGTCAAGGCCCAGCGCCAGAGTGCTGAACTCGTCCTCCGGCTAGCCGGCGGTCTGACCGAACCGCTGCGGTTCGTGAACCTTGGCGGCGGCTTTGGTATCCCCTACTTCCCAAGCGAAACACCGCTCGACGTGAAGGCAGTCTGCGAAGCGATGCACGACTGGCTGCCAGGGATGCGCGCAGGTCTGCCCGGAACGACGCCGATCCTGGAGCTCGGGCGTTACCTGGTGGGAGAAGCGGGCATCTACGTGTGCCGCGTGATCGACCACAAGGTCTCGCGCGGCAAAACGTTCGTCATCACGGATGGCGGCCTGCATCATCACCTCGCTGCCTCCGGCAACTTCGGCCAGGTCCTTCGGCGTAACTTTCCGGTCGTCATCGGAAACCGTCCCGATGGTGTGGCACGCGAACGCTGCCACGTGGTGGGCTGCCTGTGCACGCCGCTCGACCGACTGGCGGACGACATTGAGCTTCCCGAAGCTAATATCGGCGACTTTGTCGTGGTGAAACAGTCGGGCGCGTATGGGCGCTCGGCGAGCCCGCTGCATTTCCTGAGCCATCCCGAACCCGTCGAAATGCTCGTGTGACGCCGCAACAGCAGGAGAAACATCATGCCATCCAGTCGATCCGTCGTAACGGACCTCACGCCAGCATCGTGGGCGCTCAGCGACGACCAGCAGGGGCTGCGTGCGACCGCAAGACAGTTTGCGCGCGAACGCCTCGAACCGCTGCTCGTCCATCAGCCAGACGCTGCCCTATGGAGCGAAACGGTCAGGCTCGCTGCGACGCTCGACCTCGCGGCCATGATCCTGCCGGAGCAGAAAGGAGGCATGGGAATCAACCGGCACGACCTGGCGCTTGTCGTTGAACAGTTCGCGGCGGGTCCGCTGGAACGCGCGGCCGAACTGACACTCAGCAGCCCGGCACTGATGACACTGCGCGAATACGATGCGCTCGACCGGCTATCCGACCGGGATACCCGGCATTATTTCGACGGCAGCACATCGATCGCACCGGGTATTCCGGACATCGATGCCTCGGGTCTCTGGATATTGCGCCGGCACCCAGCCTCGCCAGTAATGATGGTCCGCATGGACGACAAACGCCCGCAGCTCGTGCTCGCGACGCTGCCTGCAGGGCAGGAAATCCGCGGTGCCGCACCTGTTGCCGTGCTCGGCGCGCTATCCATCGAACGATATACCGCCGTGCCTGCAGACGATGCCCCGATCCCGGTGGCGACCCGGGACGAAGACAACTTCGGCCCGGATCCGGTTCGGCAGTCGCTCGTCGACACAGCGATCTACTTCGCCACGCTGCTTTCGGGCGCCGTGCAGCAGTGTGTGGACTTCGCCCTTGCCTACAGCGTGACCCGACAGACGTTCCGCAAGCCGATCGTTGCCCATCAGCTCGTCGCTGCCCGGCTCGCCGACATGCTCGTGTCCGCGCACACCATCCATCTCGTGCTCCGGTCGGTGGCAGCGCAGGATACGCAGGCGCAGATCGCCCCCGTATCGCAGATGGCTCGCCACGTTGCCACCGAAGCGATGGACGTTGCGCGCGAGCTTGTGCAGCTTTGCGGTGGCCATGGCTACGTGGAAGGCCCCCCGCCGGCGGCACGGTTCCAGACGGTGCACTGGTTTGCGATGCTGTTGATGAAGGTCGAGGCCGCGCTGCGTACGTTCATCGCGTCTGCATGAGGCATTCACCGGCCGGAGATTCGACGTGGACAGCCAGGGCCAGTCGCGAACACCCGCGCAGCAGACTGAAGGATCCCACCAGACGGATGGAGGATCCGGCTCATGCTGGCTTCGTGAACCTGACAGCAACGATGTGAACGACATCGCTGCCTGGCTCTCCGAACCGGACATCAACCAGTGGTTCGATTTTGGGCAGGGCCGCCAAACGCTACCCCTGCTTGCCGTGCAGCTCATGGTGCAAAGCGGTCGGCACCGCCTGCGCATGTTCGGACCGGCCGGCCATGAGGTCGCAAGCGGCCTTGTGGCCATCAGCGATCTCGCGCATGCCTTTGGCACCGCCTCGTTCTGGGTATTGCGCGACAGCCGGCGCCCAGCGTGCAGTGACATGACGTTTGTGGCCTCGACCACGCTTCTCCACGAGGCGTTCGCAACGGACCGGCTGCATTGCGTCACGGCGTGGGCCGTGGACTGCAACGTGCGGTCACGACGCCTGCTCGAGCGGATCGGGTTTCGGCCGGCCGGCCTGCAGCGCGATTGCCATGTCATGCGTGGGTCGCGGTTTGGGCGCGTACTCTATGACCTGCTACCAGCCGATCTCGCCAACGGCTCGGGCCCGCCCGCAGGGGGCGCATGAAGCCGCCCGTCATCACCGCAGTGACGGCCTGGGTGCCTGAGGCCATACCGCTCTCCCGATGGACGGCGATCGAGTCGGCACTGCGCGCAACCGGACATCCAGGCTGGGATGCGTGGATGAGATCGTGGCATCCCGACTACGGCCACTGGCTGGAGGCGGGGGCAGGCGAGGAAACCGGTGGTTCACGCCCTGTGCATTCCGGTGTGCCAACACCCGACGTGACCTGCATGGTGCCGGTCGAAACCGGTACCGATCTTTCCGGACTCGCCGTAAAAGTGGCGAATGCGCTCTGCGCTGCACGCCCCCCGGACGCCCGCCCGGTCGATGTCATCGTGTTCTGTCACAGCAGCCTCGATGAACACGTTTCGACCACCGTTGCCGGACGGCTGTGTGCCGAAGTCGGCACACCGTGCTTTCCATTTTCCGTCTCGCAACAGCATGGCGTGTCGCCATTCACGGCATTGAGGCTTGCGGCCGACCTGCTCGTCGCTGAGCCGCACATCCATACCATACTTATCGTAGCAGCGGAGAAATGGTGCCCACCGTTTTCCAGAATGTGCGGAACTTGCATGGTGCACG
The DNA here is from genome assembly GCF_049177125.1 of Paraburkholderia sp. DD10. Lineage (NCBI taxonomy): Bacteria > Pseudomonadati > Pseudomonadota > Betaproteobacteria > Burkholderiales > Burkholderiaceae > Paraburkholderia > Paraburkholderia sp. DD10. The sequence continues at coordinate 2,158,880 of NZ_CP185392.1, forward strand.
GTGACGCCGCCGGCGCGATGCTCGTTGAACGAACCGACCCCGGCACAGATGGTGTGCACCTGCTTGATGTCGCAGCCCGGCACGTTCCCGTTGACATGGTGTGCGGTGACGCAGGAGTCGCCGATGCCCGGACATTCCCCTTGCTATCGATGATCGACTCGCTCCTCGCGCGACACGGCCTTCACGACGAGAATGTTAACGACGTTGTGGGGCACCCAGGTATTCCGTCGCTCACGGCCGCAGTATCCGACCTGCTCGGCCGGCCGGACACAGGTGTGCAGCATGAAGATTGCGTTCATCTCGGCGCTGCCGAATCCATCGTGCGCCTCGCACAGATACTCAACCGCGCCGCCTGTGGCCGGAGACACCGCGCGCTGCTGTGGGGCTACGGGACAGGCGGCTTTATCGGCACAGCACTGCTGGGGATGCACGGCGCACCCTCCCTCCCTATCAGCAAAACGAGGTCCAGTCCGTCTCATGATCCCTGATCTCGGCATAACGCACGTCGCTTTCCATCTTCCTCAATGCGTCGACGATGTCCGCAGCTGGGGACAACGGACCGGACAGAGCGCCACTACCGTCGTGCAGCTGGAACGGGCGGGGATGCGCTATTACCGGAAAGCGAATGGGCAAACTGCGATCGGTCTCGCGGCCAGCGCGGTCCAGCGTCTCCTGCTTACCTCAGGTATTGCGCGTCGCGAAGTCGACTGCATCGTGTACGTGCATACACTGCAGGGCAGCGTTGCTCCGCCGCCGCACTCGCTACCCGGCCTGCTCTGTGACCATTTCGGATTCACCAACGCAGAGGCGTTTTCCTTCGCGCAGCAGCACTGTGCGTCCGCCCTCGCCGCACTGCGCGTGATTCGCGCGATGTTCATCGCCCGACCCTACATGAAACGGGTCCTGCTTGTCGGCGCCGACGTCATGCCGCTGGCATCGGAAAGGTTAATGCGAGCCGAGGGGATTCTGGGTGATGGTGCGTTTGCTGCATTCATCGAACGCGGTGCTGCCGTCAACCGCCTGCTCGCGATCGGGATGCACGCCAGCGGGCTGGGCTGGCGAGGGGTACTGGCAAATGACGAATCGCGCCTGGCAGCGCAGAACTTCTTCACCGCGCGCAGTCTGATCAGGCAGACCGTCCAGCAGGCACGTTTCACACTGGACGACATCCAGCGCATCCTGCCCCACCATCTGGACCTGCCCGCGTGGCACCGCCTGCTCGATTCACTTCAGGTTCCGCACGACCGGCTGTTCGCGGAGAATTTTGCCCGCGTCGGCCACGTCACCGTCAGCGATGCATTCATCAATCTCGCCCAGTGTGAGGGGCTCGTGACGGGCAGGCCGCTCCTGCTCTTCGCGCGAGGCATCGGAGGGTTTTCAGCGGCAGCCTTGCTGGTCCGTTAGCCGGCCGACTCAGCCCCGTCTCGTCCGCTTGCCCCAACCCCATGCAGTGGGTATGTTTCTATCCCTTATATGAATCGTCGGGCGGTAATCGGCACACTATAATAAATGTTTAAATGCATTCGGGCCCGTGCATAGTACGCGTCCAGTTGGCCATCACCGGTGTCGCAATCTGCGGCAATCGTATGCGCGACTCTGATTGGCCCCTCACTCCTGAAACGCGTGTCGCATGAATCGCACCGTCGTTGCGCGCGGGCCTCGTTCTCATGCGGCACCTGGAGTTCCTGACTCTGTTGGGGCAGCGGCGGGGTAGTGAACATGAAACATGTCTCTGGACGCCGTCTGAACGAGCGTCAGCACAGGCCATCACTCATATCTAATCGTCTGCAAACCGGCGCACCGGCACCGGTGATGCGTCTTGCATGTGCCGCCGATATCCCTTCCCTCGTCGAATCTTTCGGCCATGCGGCCGGGAAACTCGGCTTCCCGCATTACGTGATCAGCCGCGTTACCCGGAGCCGTTCGACCTGCACCCGGCGAACGGCGCTCGAGATGATCGGCTCCCACTATCCGCAGGAGTGGGTGCGGCACTACCAGCGTCGGGATTACGCGTCCAGCGACCCCGTTCATCGGGCTGCGTTCCTCCAGTCGGCTCCCTACCGGTGGCATGACATCATCGGCTTGAGCAAAGCCGAGCGTCGTCTACTCGACGAAGCAGGAGAGGCCGGATTGCGCGCGGGACTCAGTATCCCGGTCCACCAGTCCGATGGCAGTATCCTGCTGTTCAACCTGTCCGGCCCGTTGCGCTCCGTCAACGACGCAATCAACTCCCGGCTGGCATACCTGATCAGCGCGCAGTTTCACTTCGAACTGCATCGCCTCGCTCAAATGTCCCCGAAAAGGGCGGCCCACCTGCTGACACCGCGTCAGCTCGAATGCCTGACCTGGGTCGCCCGGGGGAAAACCTCGGCCGAGATTGGCGAGATCCTCGGGCGCTCGCGCTATACCGTTGACTACCACATCGAAGAAGCGATGGAGGCGCTCAACATCCGCAGCAGGACGGCCGCCGCAGTCCACGCGACCGTACAGGGCATCATCAAACCCTGACTCCGCTTTTCCCGCAATTCCACCGCATGCCCTGCCCGTCGCCGTAAGCGGCCTGGGCCAGTGCACGCTCGCGTGCGCGCCGACACCCTCCCAAAGCTCCGAGTTTCTGGGCCAGAGACACGCTGATAGCGTCACGTCAACGGCTAACACGAGGAGGAGCCCATGTCATACATCGTTGCCGGCCGGCTTGATGACCTGCCATCAGATATCCGTCACCATCTCGGAGTCTTCCGTCACAGGGTATTTGTCCAGCGCCTGCACTGGGAAATACCCGGCGTGTCACACGATGCGACGGGCGAGTGGGATGAATTCGACGGAGGCGCTACGGTCCACCTGGCCGCGCTGTCCGCAGACGAAGAGGTGTGCGGATGTGCGCGGCTCATGCCCACCACAGGACCCTATCTGCTCCGTGACGTCTTTCAGGAACTTGCAAGGCCAGATTCCTTGCCGTCATCACCTTCGATATGGGAGATGTCGCGGTTCGCAGGATCTGGACTGCCGGACCATCGAACTGGCTCAATGTCGGGCATGTCGTTGTTCCCTTACGCAATGGCGCTCGCCCTCTCGTTGGGCGCGACACGCGTGATCGGCGTGGTCTCCCGCTCCGTTGCGCGCCTGTACCGACGCTTCGGGCTCGATCTGCTCGATATCGGCGTTGGCACGGCGCCGGGCTGCACGAATATCGTTGCGTGCTCAATCGATCTAGCCCCTACCACGTTCCACAAACTCCAGTGCGATCCTGTCACGCTGCTGAATTCGATCACCCGCGTCGGACAGCACCAGTTCCTCGGACCTGGCATGCCGGCTCATTCGCCTCCGACTGAAGCGAATGCGCCCTCCGTGCGCCCTCATGGCGACGTGCCCCTCGCAGTTTGCGACAACAGTACGGTACACACACAAGCGACAGTCTGGACGACTGGCCCCTGACATTAGCGCATGCCTGCAGGCCGGCAATGGTGCCGGTTGTCGGCCTCCTTCATCCAGTCCGGCCTGATCGCCGATGCGTAGGCCTGCCCGCTGCGCGAAGCCTCTCCATTCTGCTGTGAACTCAAGCCCAGGCGATCGTCGATCGCGTGCGCGACGGTCGCAGACTTCGGAGGATGATCGTGATCGCCGTCCGCCCAGAACGTACACATCGCATCGAACAGAACGGACAGTATCGACGTCACGTAGGGCAGTTTCACGACGATGCCTTCCTCTGGCTGGTCGCTAGCAAACTTGCCACAATGCTCCTGGAACCCGTTCACGGGTATCATGATCCGCAGGGCATCGAGTTCACGCTGCAGACGATCTTCAAATGAGTAGTGAACGGTCGCCGAATGCGCAAGCGCCTTGCGCATCTGGCAGAGCTGCCGGTCCTTCATCTCCATGCATCTGGTTAGCCGACGGACTTCGGCTTCTGCCCGCTGCAAACGCTGATCGGGAGTAGCGCTTGCCGGTAGCATCGGAGGGGCGTGCTCCATGCCAGTGACTGGCCATGCATCGAGTTCTTTCATGATGTTCCCTGCCTCAAATGCGCATGCCTGTACCGTTCCGGCTGCGCCCCTTCCCCGCCGTCAGACGCGCACGGAAGGCACCTGGAGTCTTCACCACCGGTCAATCGTGACCGTTAATCGCGGCAGAGTCATCGGGCTTCAGCCACGTATCTTTTTTCGGTTTTCTCAGACGAAATATCAACTGCGAAAAAAGACAGGGCGTGCCATATCGGAATCAGCACGGATATGCAGCAGGAGTACCGACAGTTCTGGTGACCGCCGGTCACCGGATCGACGGGGCCACCGTCAGGCAGCGTGCACTATCCTGCCATTAAGTCGCAAACATGCGGAACCCGCTGTCGAAAGGCCGGCATAGTTCGCGGAAGGTTGTGGCAGGAAGACCTCTCTATGACTTGCCACAGCAATGCTCAAAGATCGCCCAAACGGTCAAGCACTGGGGCACGCGCAGGTGAGCGCCGGGTCGGGCGATAGCGTCAGCACCGTCATGCGGCATTGGCACGGCCACGGCCTAAAGCCGCACGTCTAGCGACGCTTCAAAGTCTCGCGCAACCCGAAGTTCGCCGAGAAACTCGAAGACATCGTGGGCCTTTGTATGTCTCCGCCCGAGCATGCCCCCGACAACAAGGGTATTGGCACGACTACGCTGTTTTGCCACGCTCAATGTGCCGGACGGCCAGGTCATCGGCCAGTGCCGCAGCACCATACCCACATCAAGTAGCTGAAATTCCTTCGCCAGATCGATCCCCAAACGCCAACGACAGGACGCCGCGTGTGATCGCCGACAACTAGACCACGCACAAGCAGCCGGCCGTTCAGGAGTGGCTGCGCAGGCATGCGCGCGTCAACATGCACTTCACGGCGACTTCGGCGTCGTGCCCGAACATGGTCGAGCGGTTCTTCCGCGACGTTACCGCCGAGCGGTTGTGCTGAGGTTTGTTCACCAGCATGCCCGAACTGTCGCCGCCGTCGATGGGTACGTTGCACATCGCGACATCAACCCCAAGCCGTCCATCTGGACCAGGAGCGCTCGCGATATCCTGCAGAAGGTCACTCGCGCCAACAGCCGCTCAAGTTCCCGTCAGAACGGAACACCGCACTAGCGCTGCGAAGCATGGGTACAACGTGGCGCCCGGTAATAAGGTCGTATCGCAGTGACAGAATGAACCGCATTATCCCGCCTCGCGCCGTTCGGCTTCCAGGCGACTGGCAATCCACGCATCAATCTCGCTTTCAAGCCACGCCACCCTGCCGCCACCAATCTCGACCGGCCGTGGGAATTTCCCTGTTGCCAGATAGCGGTAGACCGTGCTTGCACCGAGACCAACGCGGGTACGCACCTCGCGAAGGCGAATCAGGCGCGCGTTCGCGCCCGCGCGCTCAACAATCTGTTCAGCCATCGCTAGTGTTCCGTCCCAGAAATAACTTTACATAAATTTAGATTGTTCTATGATCGACATCGAACGGTGATGGACAGGAGGCGATCATGGGACGCAAGGGGATCGAGGTTGTGGTGTCAGAACTGGAGCGAGAACAGTTGCTGTCCATGAGTCGCTCGCGTTCGTTGCCTCATTCTCTGGTCCGTCGGGCAAAGATTGTCCTGATGGCCGCTGACGGTCACACGACTAAGGAAATTGCGATGCAGTGCGAAGTGACGCCACCGGCGATCACGCACTGGAAGAAGCGGTTTGTCGCTCAGGGGCTTGCGGGTCTGCATGATGAAGCTCGCCCAGGCCGACCGCGCACACATGACGACGAGGCGGTCGCGGAATTGCTGGCCAGGGTGTTGCACGAGAAGCCGGACGGGGCAACGCACTGGAGCGTGCGTTCTGCGGCCGCGCAGACAGGGATTTCGAAGAGTTCGGTGGCCCGGTATCTGTCGCTGTTCGGTATACAGCCCCATCGTTCAAAGAGCTTCAAGCTGTCTACCGATTCATTCTTCGTCGAGAAGGTGCGCGATATCGTCGGACTGTACCTGAGCCCGCCCACCAACGCCCTGGTGCTGTGCGTCGACGAGAAGAGCCAGTGTCAGGCGCTGGAGCGCACGCAGCCGATGCTGCCGATGGGGCTGGGCTATCTCGAAGGGGTGACGCATGATTACGTCCGGCATGGCACTACAACCCTGTTCGCTGCGCTCAATGCAGCAACGGGCGAAGTCATTGCTCAATGCAAGCCGCGCCACCGACATCAGGAATTCCTGGCGTTCCTCAGGCATATTGACCAGGCGGTGCCGGCTGATCTCGATGTGCATCTGGTCGTCGACAACTACGCGACACACAAGCATCCGAGGGTCAGGGCGTGGCTCGCAAGGCATACGCGCTACCACCTGCACTTCACGCCGACCTACTCCAGCTGGCTGGATCAGGTTGAACGCTGGTTTGGCCTGATTACGGAGCAGGCGATCCGTCGCGGGTCATTCAGAAACGTGCGCCAGCTCATCGCCAGCATCGAGCGTTATACCGAGCAGTACAACCAGCACAAGCGTCCGTTCGTATGGACCGCGACAGCCGATTCCATTCTCCAGAAAGTGGCCCGGCTATGCAAAGTTATTTCTGGGACGGAACACCAGGTCCTCCTGACTAGACTCGGATCACCCCAGATGCCACCAATCTAGCTTCTTGCTGACGGCATCGCAAATGCGCTGTGCGGAATAAAATTGCTGGAATCCGGACTGATCGCCCGAAGACGATGTACCCAGAATTCCCTGCGGTTCCCGCACCCAGTGACGACCGGTTAAACCTTGCTCTCACAATGCTGGCAGGGAGCAGGACCTTGCGATTCGTAGGGATGCAACTATCGGGCCTATGCAGATGAAATCCAGCCGCAAGCGAAGGCACGGCCTGTGCACCCTGCCGCACCGTTTCGCGCCATCCGAGCGGAGAGCCTACACAACATCAGGCCGCTTTTGCCTTTCTCGCGCAGTACAGCGCCCAGTCGCACATCATCTGTCTGCGTCGCCGGAACATGTCCCCCGACGATACGCGGCCTCGACTTTTGTCATCCACGGCATGAGCGAGCGTCATCTCGGCTATTTCGTTTGGGGACGTCGTACATTCCGCCCCCCCGGTCGCGGAAGATCGAACGAAAGCCATGCACCGTGAGGTCGTTTCGTTTCATGCGCGAAGCACGCCGAGCACTGCCATGTTGGACAGTGATTTGCCTTTCTTCGCGCCCGGAAAGACCAGATCGCTGTCAGCCTCATCAAGCAGCGTGCGCATGAGCGAGAGGGCCGATGCGGACAGTAGAATCCGGTGCGGACGTTCGGCCTTCATCCGTTCTGCGGGAATCGTCCACGTGACCCCGTCAAGGTCGAATTCGCCGCGCACTGCACCGGTTACCTCATTCGTTCTGCCCGCAGTGGGAATCAGCAGCGCGAGTGCGCGTGCCGGGAGACCGTCCTGAGCCTTCAGGGCCTTCAGGGCCTTCAGGGCCTTCATGGATGCGGATGTTTCGCCGTCGGGCAGCGCAGGTTAACACTGTTGTAGAGCGCCCATAACGAAGACTCCGCTGCCCCGACAGTCCCGCGGAAACGATCGAACCGCCACTGAACACGCATCGGAAAGCCCTCCCCGTAAGCCTTTTCGACGAAATGGGCTGCATGCTCATCCGCTGCAAACGTGGCGGCTGCGTGTACTGCTCGAGCGCCTCGTCAGTCTGACAGGTTCGTCGACGTCGATAGTGTTCGTAATTGCCGCGGCTCGCGCGGACTCACAATCCTTCAGCGCGGGTAAATTGCGGGTAAAAACGCAATTTTCGGACCTCCCACACTAAAACTATTAAATAAAAACAATTGCTTACTTGTCTTTGTTGTGTTTCTGAACAGTAACTATCATCTGGTTCGTCACGGCGGTTGTCCGTCGGCGAGAACGCCATGAAACTCGCGCATGCGCTACCGTTGAACGCCTTTCGCGTTGAGTTCCGCAAGACGCTCGTCGATCGTATCGAGGTAAGTCTGAGCCTGCGCGGCCATCACCTGCCGAGGATGCGGCGCATCGAGGCTTTCGAACATCTCGATCACGTCCTCTCCGCGCAGCCGCTCCGGGAGCCTGGCGAACGCTGCCCGGATCGTCTCTTCCGGAGATGCTTTTTCCTCGGTGATTCCGTCGGCTTTGTGATCATGCGCCTCGTGCACGTGCGTATTCCGCACGATGGCGGGAAGGATTTCTCTCACCTCATCGGCGGACGTGGCTCCGAGTGTCTTCAGACTCAAGGCGATCTGGCGCAGCAGACCCTGATTCTGCCTTCTCTGAAGCTCTCCCAATTCGTGGACCACGTCCGCGTGATCGAGATGGTCGAGGTCCGCGCCTTCGAGCGCTTCATGAGGCAAGAGGTCTTGCTGAATGGTGGCGTCGAAGGTCCCCTCAGGATGGCTTTCGATGAGCTCGGAGAGATTTTGCGCGACATGCTGCGCGCTCTGCCGTCGCGCGGTGTTGCTGCGTGTCAATTCGGGCGATCGCTCCTCCACCACCTTGTGTGTGTCCAACCGCTTGGAGTCCACCCTGCGAAGCTTGCCGGCTCCATCGACGACCCTCGCCCTAGCGGCGAACGTCACGCTTTTGGGAGCATGCGTCTGCTCCTCGCGACGAAGAAACTCGGTGGTGACTTTCGTCGGCTGCTCGGCATGCATCAGTTTGCCGAGCGCGTTCTCGGGAAGCGGCTTGCGCTTGAGCACACCGCGAGGCGGCATCGACGATTTCGCAGCAGATGCGGACAACTTCGCGCCGCGCCCCGTCAGGCCCGGCAATGAAAAGTGGAAAGACAGGCCCTTCCTGCCACCTGTCTGGGGAGACTGTGGTGTGCTGGCGTCCCTGGTCGAGGAAGCCTCGGCTGTACTGCCGCGAAAAAAGCGGATGGCGCGCATGGTCGGAGATTCTCTCAACGTAGGCGACGTCTGAAATGCGTCGAACGCCTTCATGGTCCTCGTTGCAAGAACGTAAGGTTTCCGCGCTGGCGAAAAGGGAGCGACGTTCGCAAATATTTGATGCGGGTTGAATAGGAAGGGGCGCAAAGCGATCGGGGCTGGCAGTTGTCATTTCGAGCCCACTGCGCGGCGGGTCGGCATCGCCTCTACTTCGTGAGTCGGCGGCTATCCTCCAACCGCCGAAGCTATCTCAACAAGATATCTCCTGTATCTACCAATTACAGTACAAAACTTGTATTCGCCCGATACAGGAGATATACTGTTCCGACCGTTGCAGACCGCCTCTTTCCTCGCACTACCCGAGGTCGCCCGTGGACTATCCCGTCAAAACCCCTCGCCAGTTGCGGCCGCTTCTTGTCGGCTTCCGCAAGGCCGCCGGACTCACGCAGGCGCGCATGGCCAGCCATTTGGGTGTCACTCAGCAGACCTACGCCCAGTTCGAGGCGAAGCCCGAAGCCGCGAGCATGGATCGGTTATTTCATGTTTTGAAGGTGCTGAAGGTCGATATCGTTCTGAACCAGGCGCTGGCGTCGGCGAATCTCGAAAGCCGCGTCCCCGAACGTCCGCGGACAGCGAAGCCGCCAGTCGCGGCGAAGCAGAGCGTGGCAAAAAAACGAGCGACTAGCGGCGCAGCAAAGACGGCTGGCAGCCGGAAACCCGCCGCCACATCCGCGCGCGGTGGCGAGCAAGGCTCATCGAAGCCGGTCACACGGAAGCGAGCGGCGCCAATCGCCGCTGTCATCAGGAAGCGGGAGGACTGGTAACACATGGGCCGCCGCGCACAAGGAAAAAGCCTGACTCTGTGGATGAACGGGTTGCCTGTAGGTACCTGGGAGACCACTCGGGACGGGGAGAAACTCACTTACTTCGAAGATTGGATAGCAGACGAACAGGGGCGCCCCCTATCGCTCTCGCTACCTTTCACGGCCGGTAACCAACCCTACCGGGGCAAGCTCGTTTCGGACTGGTAACCTGCTGCCTGATAGCAGGGCTATCCGCGAGCGCATCGCAACGCGCTACAGAACCGGTGGCACATCACCCTTCGAGTTGCTGGCCGAGTTGGGAAGAGACTGCGTAGGCGCTATCCAGATGCTGCCTCCGGATGAAACCCCGGTGGACCAGGAGAAGATCAGCGGGCGCCCGCCTCGACGAGGCGGAAATCGCGCGGCTACTGCGGGAGGTAACGGCCCCGCCTGCGTTGGGTCAACACGAGCCCATCGACGATCTGCGTCTGTCCATCGCCGGCGCGCAGGAAAAGACCGCCCTTCTATGGCACGGCGACCAGTGGTTTATCCCTGAACGCAGCACGCCGACCACGCATATCCTGAAGCTGCCCCTCGGACTGGTCGGAAACATGCGCGCCGACATGCGCACATCGGTGGAAAACGAGTGGCTGTGCTCGAAAATCGTCGCCGCGTATGGTTTGCCCATCGCCAGATGCGACATTGCAACGTTTGAGGACCAGAAAGTACTCGTGGTCGAGCGATTCGATCGCAGGTATGCGAGCGACGGCTCATGGATCCTGAGGCTTCCCCAGGAGGACATGTGCCAGGCCACCGCAACGCCCGCCGCAGCCAAATATGAATCGGATAGCGGACCCGGCATACAGAAGATCATGGAAGTCCTGGCCGGTTCAGAGCGGTCCGCGATCGATCAACGTAATTTCTTCATGACGCAAATCGTTTTCTGGATGCTTGCAGCCATCGACGGCCACGCGAAAAATTTCAGCATTGCGCACCTGAAGTCCAACCGCTATCAGGCCACTCCAATCTATGACGCTCTCTCCGCGCATCCGATCATTGGAAACGGACCGAACCTGCTTTCCCCGCGCCGGGCGAAACTGGCAATGGCGGTACGTGGTGAGAACGCGCATTACCTGATCAACGATATTCGACGTCGACACTGGATAGCGCAAGGGCAACGAGTCACGCTGGCGCCGGCCGACGTCGATGAGATGATCACCACCCTGACCGACATGACGGAAGATGTCGTCGCCGAAGTCGAGCCGCTGCTGCCGGCCGCTGTCCCGAAGGACGTGTCAGACAGGATCTTTAATGGACTGCGGCAACACAGCGCGAAGCTCGCGGCACAGTAAGAATCAGCCCGCGGCAATGCCGTCATGCAAATGCTCGCGATAGATACCCGTGAAACCATCACCGGCTCCACGGGTATCCGCGATCAGAACCGGACGCGCATACCCACCGTAACGGCGGCTTGCTGATTCGAATCGGAAGCGCTCAAGCCGTTGATCACCGCGTGAATGCCGCTGTCGCCGGTGCCGCTCACGTGCTGATACACGCCTTGAAGATAAACGTCCCCCGTGTTCATCTTGCGGTAGGTCGGCGTTTGCGTGAGCGTGGTGGGCAACGAACCGCGCGCGGCGTTGATCGCCGCCTGCACGTCGCGCGCCGCGCCGTCGACGTCTCGATCCATATCGAACTACAACACGATCTGCGCGGAGCCGCTCGAGCTTTGCGAGGTCACGGCGCGGTCCTCGCCGTCTATCAGATCAAGCAGCCGGTCGCCTTTACCAACAGCACGACGAATAGCTATGAAACCGACGGCTCGCAACGGCACCGGGGCGTCGAACTGTCACCGATTTCTAGTGCTCGGTTCCGTTCGCTCGTTCCGTTATTAACGGGCGCCGACTTGCAACGCAATGAACCGGAATGTTGGGGCGAGTGGACGGCGGCGCCGCCGCGTCCAGTTCGTCACGTTCTAGCGCTCGCCATCGATCAGCTACGCGAGACGCGCGCCGCCACTCCCGACTCCTGCGGCGCCTTGACGCCAAGCGCCTCCGCCTTCAGAACGAAATCCGCGAGCGAGCGCGACTCCATTTTCTTCATGGCCTGCCCTCGATGAATCTTCACGGTGATCTCGCTCAGATTCATTTCGGCGGCGATCTGCTTGTTCATCAAGCCGCGCGCGACGAATCCCATCACCTCGCGCTCGCGCGGCGTCAACAGTTCGTAGCAGCGGCGCAGGTCGGCCACCGAGCGGTCCGCATTGCGCCGCGTTTCGTCTTTCGCGAGCGCGTTCGCCACGGCGTCCAGCATGTCCTGATCGCGGAACGGCTTGGCCAGAAAGTCCATTGCGCCGGCCTTCATGGCCTTCACGGTCATCGCGATGTCGCCATGCGCCGTCATGAAGATGATCGGCACGTGAATATGCCCCGCCGCGATCTGCTCCTGCACGGCAAGCCCGCTTTGCCCTTTCAGGCGCACGTCGAGGATCAGGCAACTCGGCACGTCGGGCATCTCGAATGCCAGAAACTCCTGGGCCGACGCGAACGTTTCGACGCGCAAGCCGACCGAGCGCAGCAGCATGCTCACCGCGGCTCGCATCGAATCGTCGTCATCGACCACATAAGCAATGGATTGTCCCGTGGCGTTTGCGCTTTCAACGTCCATCACACGTGTCTCCATCGAGCGGTAGTATGAATTGCATCACCGCACCCTCGCCTTGCTTCGATTCGGCCCAGATCCGCCCGCCATGCATTTCCACGATGGACCGGCAGATCGAAAGCCCCATTCCCATGCCGTCCTTCTTCGTGGTGAAGAAGGCGTTGAAAAGGCGCCCGAGGTTCTCCTCGCTAATGCCGGTGCCGGAGTCCTCGACGATCACCTGCGCATGCCGGCCGTCGAAGCGCCGGGTGCGAATGCGCAGACGCCGCGCGCGCCCGGCGACACCCGTCATCGCCTGCACGCCGTTCAGCACGAGATTGATGATGACCTGCTGCAGTTGCACGCGGTCGGCGCACACCTCCAGGGCCGGCAGTTCGTAAACGGTTTCCACTTCGACGCGTTCACCATCCAGCTCGCGGCGCACGAGTTCGACGGATTCCCTAGCGATAGCATTCAAGTCGAATACCGCATGGCTCGGATCGCGCTTTTGCGCCATCGCGCGTATCTGGCGAATGATGTCCGTCGCGCGCTTCGCGTCGCGAATCATCTGATCGATCGATTGCGCCGCTTCGCACAGTTCCGGTTGCGGCCGGTTAAGCCAGCGCGACGCCGCGTCGCCGGCCGTGACGATCGCGGCAAGTGGCTGCGTCACCTCGTGCGCGATCGATGCCGCCAGCTCGCCCAGCATCGTCACGCGCGTGGTATGGGCAAGCTCGGCGGTCGAACGGTCGAGGGCTTCCTGGGCGACGACGCGCTCGGTGACGTCCATCAACGCCCCCACGTACTCGATATTGCCCGACTGCGGCGCGGCGATATGCGCGACGTAGTGAACATGCTTGACGCTGCCGTCCGGCATCAGCAAACGGTGCCCGGTGTCGATATACGGCTCGCCCGCCATCGCCTGTTCGTAGGCCTCGCGGGCGAGCGCGAGATCGTCGGGATGCGCGCGCGCGACGATCAGATCGATGCCGGGTTTGGCGTCCTCGGGATAATCGAAAATCCGGTATGCCTCTTCGGACCACCACATCTCGCCGCCCGGAAAACTCGTGGCGATGCTGCCCGTGCGGCTAAGCCGCTGCGCGTCCGACAGAAACGCTTCACTGCGCTCGAGCGCCTGTTCGGCCCGCTTGCGCTCCTCGATGTCGGTATTCACGCCGTACCAGCGCAAGATTTTGCCGGCGGCGTCGCGCAACGGTTCCGCGCCAATGTGCATCCACCGGTAGACGCCGTCGCGGCGCCTGATGCGTGCGACGTTTTCGAACGAGGCGCCGGTCGTGACCGCGCTTTGCCATGCCGCCTCCGTCGCGGGCAGATCGTCGGGATGCACGATCGAGCGCCAGATGTCGCCGCTGTCCTCGGCGACCGTCACGCCGAACTCGCTCCAGCGCCGGTTGATGTAGCTGAGCCGGCCATCCGGCGACGAACTCCATACCATGCCCGGAATCGCGTCGATGGTCGCGCGCAGTTCTTCCTGCTGGCGCCGCAGCTCGCCTTCCATGCGCTTGCGCAACGTGATGTCGTTGTTGGTCGCGAGGATCGCGCGCGGCTTGCCGTTGCGGTCGCGCCATAGCGCCCAGCGGCTCGAAATGGCAACGGTCTCGCCGTCCTTGCGCACGCGTTCGAGCTCGCCGTGCCAGCGCCCGACGCGGAGCACTTCGTCGCGGATCTCATCGAGGGAAATGGCCGCGTGGGTCTGCGTCAGTTCGTGAATCGGCTGGCCGAGCGCCTGCTGCGCGGTCCAGCCGTACAGTTCCTCCGCGCCCTGATTCCAGAACGTGATGCGGTCGTTCATGTCGTAGGCGACGATCGCGTCGTGCGTGAGATCGAGCAACTGAAGCTGTTCGCGCAATGTGGCCGTGTTGGCCTGGTTGCGCAGCGCCAGCACCGAGGTGGTGACGATGGCGAGCAGACTGACCGCGCAACGCGCCACCGCGCCGCCCGAATAGTGTTCGTCATGCGACAGCACGAAGGCGAACAGCGTGAGCACCACGCAGGTCCATGCGGCGGCGACCGCGGCCGGCCGCGATCCGGTCGATGCCACCAGCAGCACGACCACCACGTACAGCACGGCGATTGCAATATCGAGCGGCGTGAATGCGTCGATAACGAAAACGGCAAGACCGATCACGGCCGCACAGGCGTATAGCGCCCGTGCGTTGTCTCGCAGCGGCCTGCCGGCGCCCTGGTTGAATTTCACGGTCTGGGAGCGCGCCGCGCGGAGAAGATACGGATGGAAGGACACGAATTTTGCATAGGTGTTCCAGACAAGCGTTTGTTGGTAAGCAGCGCGTCCCTGCCTTTGTCGGACCGGTCGTGCATATCGGTCCGGGATGCGGGACGTCGACCTTTTTTATCCGGCTCTGATTCTATCGGAGACATGGCTGGCCGATGCGTGCGCATTCGCGCTTCGGTGGCCCTCAAGCCGGCATGCCGTCACCACCCGTCCTGATCGTTTCCAGACGGCGCGACACCTCCGCCGCATCGACGGGCTTGCTCAGCACGCACATCGCGCCGATGTCGAGCGCCTGCCGGCGCACCGCATCCGACGCAAAGGCGGAGATGAAGATGACCGGCAGCGTCACGCCCCGCTCGATGAGACGGCGGTACATGTCCAGCCCGGAAATCCCCGGCATCTGCACATCGGAAATGATGCAGGTCACGGCGCCGATGGAGTCGGACGCGAGGAACTGCTCCGCCGACGCATAGAGCCGGACGTCCCAGCCAAGCGAACGAACCAGGCTCGACGTCGCAACGCGGACGGACTCGTCGTCGTCGATGATCGAAACGATTGGATTGTTGTACAAGCGACGGGTCCTCGGCCTTGAGTGCAAAAACGGCGGTGCAACATGGGCTGCCACCCGCTCCGGTTCGACTATACGCGCCGCGCGCCTCGCGAACCATTCTACGAACGCAAGCGCGGCACCAAACGTTCGAATGGATCGCTCATACCTCCGTATAGGTGCGAAAGCCGCGGCGAGCGCAGCGCGCTCCGCAGGCCTCACCGGGCGCATAACACCTTCATATGAACGCACCGGACCTCGGAGCGGGGTGGCTCATGCGCAGGCACGAGACCCGTTCGTCAGACCGGTTATCGCGCGGCGCATGGCTCATCCGAAGGTTCAGCCAACGCACCGGCCGTTGGCCGGCCGGCGTACCGATGTATGTCTATTTCGATGCTGCTTGCGGGACTACATTTCAATCGCGGCTCGATAAACGATTCGCAAACGATTCACCAACGATCCGCCTTCTCTCATCCATCAAGGAGCCTCATCATGAAAAAGATCGTACTTTTCCTCGCTATCGCAACCGGCGCACTCGCCGCTCCCGCACTGAGCTTCGCGCAAACCAATGGGCCGATCACGCGTGCCGAAGTGCGCGCCGATCTGGTTCGCGTGGAACAGGCCGGCTATAACCCGTCGGTGGCCAACGACATCAACTATCCGGCCGACATTCAGGCCGCCGAGGCAAAGATCGCCGCGCAAGACGGACAGCAATCGGGTACTCAGGGATACGGCGGCGTCACGCAACACGGCAAATCCGCGGCCGGCAAGCGGGCATCCACGCATACGGCGATGCAATCGTCCTGCGTGGGCCCGGCGAGCTACTGCAATCCGTACTTCGGCAGCTGAGGGCAAAGTGCGAAGTTCATCATTCGGTCGACGCCCGCATGTCAGGCCGATGCCCATGAAAGCCGCCGGGACACTGTATTTCGCCGCAATGGTTGCGCTGGCGGTCTCGGCAGGCTATGGGGCGCAGTCGGCGTGCTTCATCGAGGTGTTGACGACGGTGGGCAAAGCCTCTGAATTACCGCTGGAACGCATTGCGGCGGACAACGCGATGGAACGCGTTATCGAGGACGGAGCGCGTTCGTTAATTCAGCCGTCAGCTTCCGCCCAATCGGGAGCGGCACGTCTCGACGCATCTGAAAACGGGTTCGGCGCGTCCGGTTCGCCGCACCGACCGCCCCGCCTCGTTCCCGGCTACCGCACGTCCGTCACCGATTCGAAGTACTGGACCTGACGCATGCAGCGGAAATCGCCGCAGCCAATCCCACGCCGCCACTTTTTGCCCGCTCCAGATCGGTAGCCGTCAGCCAGCCGTCCAGGATGCCTTTTCGTTGCGCCAGATCAACAGAGCCGACGTTCCCGCCAGTACAGTCAACGATAGGGAAAACAACAACCTGGAGAGAATCATGAACAGCCGGCGCAAAACCCCGACGCTCGCATGGCTCGCTGCGTCGCTCATTGCCCTGTCGCTTTCGTTCGGCCCCGCAATCTCGAGAGGCGCCGCGCCCGCGGTCGACGAACACGCGCACGGCACCGCAACGTCAGGCGCCGCAAGTGCCGCCAAGCCGAAGGCGCTCGGCGCCGCCGATGCGCAAATGAAGAAAATGCAGGAACTGCACGCGCGCATGATGGCGGCAAACACGCCCGAGGAAAGAGCGAAGCTGATGGATGAGCAGATGCAGGCCATGCAGCAGGGCATGGCGATGATGAACGGCATGAAAGACCATCACGGACACATGGGTTCGGGCAGCGCGCAGCACGACATGATGGAAAAGCGCATGGACATGATGCAGATGATGATGACCATGATGATGGACCGCGAGGCCATCGAGAACCCGCCGGCCGCAAAGTGATACGGCGCGCATAAGGAGCCCAGCATGACAATCCCCGTTCAGCAGGCGCGGCCCTTCTGGAAGTCGCGCGGCGCGATCGCCCTGGTGGGTTTCGGCGCGATGGCCGCTTTCTTCATGTTTTCCGGGCATCGCGCGCATTTTCTGGGTGCGCTGCCCTATGTGCTCCTCCTCGCATGTCCGCTGATGCATCTGTTCATGCATCATGGGCATCACGGCGCAAGGGGTGGCACGCAGCATGCGAAGCCCCACCAGGGAAACGATGAACGCCCTCACTAGCGGATAGAACTTTTGGGGGCTGGTTGTCACGGCGACGCGCGGCGCGATGACGCGCGGCGCACGCCGTGCTTTGTCTCGAGGTTCACCACGCTCATGCCGCGCACGCCGGCTGACTCCTAGTGGAGGGTTTTCCATGTCGCATTCCCATGCTCACGCGCCGGCGCCGGTCCACGGCCGCCCTGCCTTTCCGGCTCGCCATCGCGGCGACAGCGGCAACACGCCTGGCGTGGTCTATACCTGTCCGATGCATCCGCAGATACGCGCGTCGGCCCCCGGCAATTGCCCTATCTGCGGAATGACGCTCGAACCCGTCACGCCGCTCGCGGTCGAGGAACGCAACGTCGAGCTCGAATCGATGACGCGCCGGTTCTGGGTCGCGCTCGCGCTGTCGATACCGCTGCTCGTGATGACCATGGGGCCGATGTTGACGTCCTACGATGTGAGCGCGGTTATCGACCGGACCGGCAACTGGCTGGCCCTGCCCCACTGGATGCCGGCGACCTGGTCGCAATGCGTGCAGGCCGTACTCGCCACACCGGTCGTGCTGTGGGCGGGCTGGCCCTTTCTGGAGCGTGGCGCGAAATCGTTCCGCACGCGCCAACTGAACATGTTCAGTCTCATCGCGCTGGGCGTCTCGGCTGCGTACTTCTTCAGTGTGTTCGCACTGTTTTTCCCCGATGCCTTGCCTCACGCGTTCCGGCGCGGGCATGAATTGCCGCTGTACTTCGAGGCCGCCTCGGTCATCGTGACGCTGATACTGCTCGGGCAGGTGCTGGAGTTGCGCGCCCGCTCGCGCACGTCGAGCGCGATCCAGGACCTGTTGAACCTCGCGCCGCACACGGCGGTTCGCGTCGGCGCGAATGGCGCGGAAGAAAGCGTGCCGCTGGAAGCCGTCGCGATCGGCGACACGTTGCGGGTGAAGCCCGGCTCGAAGGTTCCGGTCGATGGCGTCGTCACCGAAGGCCGTTCGAGCGTCGACGAATCGATGATTACCGGCGAATCCATCCCCTCGGAAAAAATGGCCGGCAGCAAGGTGACCGGCGCGACGGTCAACCAGACCGGTACGTTTCTGATGCGCGCCGAAAAGGTCGGCGCGGACACGTTGCTTGCAAGAATCGTCCAGATGGTCGCCGAGGCCGGCCGCTCGCGCGCGCCGATTCAGAAACTGGCTGACCAGGTGTCGGGCTGGTTCGTGCTGGCCGTCATCGGCATCGCCGCGGTGTCGTTCGTCGTCTGGGCGGTTATCGGTCCAGCGCCCGCGCTCGCGAACGCGCTCGTCGTCGCGATCAGCGTGCTCATCATCGCGTGCCCCTGCGCCCTCGGTTTGGCGACGCCCGTCTCCATCATCGTGGGAGTCGGGCGCGGCGCGAAGGAAGGCGTGCTCATCAAGGACGCGGAAGCACTCGAACTGATGGAGAAAGTCGACACGCTGGTGGTCGACAAGACCGGCACGCTCACCGAGGGCAAACCTCGTGTTCAGACGGTCGTCGCATTGGCGGACCACACCGAGGCATCGGTGCTCGGCTACGCGGCCAGTCTCGAAGGACCGAGCGAACATCCGCTGGCGCAGGCCATCGTCTCGCGGGCGCAGGAGAACAACGCGGCGACGAAGCCGGTCGACGGGTTCGACGCGATCGTCGGCAAAGGCGTGAGCGGCAAGATCGACGGTCACGCCGCCCTGCTGGGAAACACGGGGCTCATGGACGATGCGAAGATCGACTGCGTGGCCGTCAACGCGGACGTGGACCGGCTGCGCGAAGCGGGCCAAACCATCATGTATCTGGCCGTGGACGGCAGACTCGCCGGTTATATCGGCGTGGCCGACCCGGTCAAGGGCACGACAGCCGAGGCCGTGCAACTGCTGAAGGCCTCGGGCATCAGGATCATCATGCTGACCGGCGACAATCCGGTAACGGCCAACGCGGTGGCGAAAACGCTGTCGCTCGACGGGGTCAAAGCGGGCGTTCTGCCGCAGGACAAGTACAAGCACGTACAGGAATTGCAGCAGCAAGGGCACGTGGTCGCGATGGCGGGCGACGGCGTCAACGACGCGCCCGCACTCGCTCAGGCCAATGTCGGGATCGCGATGGGCACCGGCACGGACGTCGCGATGAACAGCGCCCGCGTCGTGCTGGTCAAAGGCGACCTGCGCGGTATCGCGCGAGCCCGCACCCTGAGCGTCGCAACGATGAAGAACATCCGGCAGAACCTGTTCTTCGCGTTCGCCTACAACGTCATTGGCATTCCTGTCGCGGCAGGCGTGCTGTATCCCTGGCTCGGCATCCTGCTCAGCCCCATCATCGCGAGCGCGGCAATGGCGCTGAGCTCGGTATCGGTCATAGGCAACGCGCTTCGCTTGCGGGCGGCGCGCACGTAGCCGCGCCTCCTGCCGGCGAAGGCGGCGCGGCGATGCGCCGCATCCACCGCCGTCTGGTTCACGGAGCCGCCTCGGACGCGGTACTCACGCGTAGAAAGCGCTCCACCGGGAGGACCGCGACGATTCCGTCTTCGCCCGCAGTGCCGTATGCAATGTTCAGGATTTCCCGAACCAGCGCATCGACAGCTTCGCCCTGCGTGAAGACCTCGATCTTGATATGCCCGGTTGTCCAGTCGTTAGAGAACGGGTTCGGGTGCGCGCCGAATCCTTTTACCTGGGTGATGGTCAGTCCATGAACATGTACTGCGCCCAACCGGCGCTCCAGCACCTCGAGGACTTCAGGCCGAACAATTGCAACAACGCATTTCAGTTCCATGTTGCCCTCAATGACCGAGGAAAACAGCGAGAAACGGTGCGACGACCGCCCATGTCGCACCCGCCGTGTCATGCCGTCAGAAAAGATGAATGCCGAAGCGCTTATTTCGACGGGGTCGCTCCGGCCTGACCGGCATACTTGAGCATGATGTCGCTCATCGCGCGCATCATGTCGGCGTGCATGCGCATCGCGGTCTTGGGGTCCATGCCCATATTGCCGCCCATCATTGGACAGCTACCCATCATGCCGCCGCCCATTCCTCCCATTCCTCCCATTCCCATCATGGAATCGCCGCGTTCTCGTGTTTGCGCTGGCGAGCTTCCGTCGTTGCGCGCGCCACCAGCCGACACGGCGACAGTGGCTGTCATTGACAGCAGCGCCGACAGCGCCGCTGCTCGGATAAATTTCGTGATCATGTCAGTCTCCGGATTCGGTTCGATCGTATCGCCGAGAAAGCAGTCTCCAACGTGCGGCGCGACGCTAGTTTCGTGCGTGGCGGACGTGCGCGAGCCACGGTGCGGAACCATTCGTCCCTGCCGACGAGGGAGTTACAGCAAGCGCGGTGGAGGTGCCGGCAGTTCGGGGATGAACTGTTCCGTGAAGGTACGGGCGACAGCCCGGTAGACAGGCGCGGAAGGTACGACGATAACGGCGTACCTCGCCGGTATGGCGGGCACGCCGCAGGCGAGGCCGCCCATGCCGCCGTGGCACGCAGCTTGGGCATTCATGGTGTGATGCCTTGCAGGTTGCTCGCACGCAGTCATGTCGGATGCGTGCGAAGCTTGCCTCTGTTGATGCGCGGCCACCGACGCCGCCATCGGACACAATGCCGCCTGCGCCGGGTAGCCGAGCAGCGGCAACCACGCAATCAGAAAGCACGCGACGAATTTGGCCCACACTTTCATGAATCCCAGTATAGGCGCTGCCGCGGCGCATCGCTACGGCCCGCGGCCGGACCTGTTGCGTGCTGGCTCGACGAGTGCCGTATCAGTACCTCGTCAATGCTTTTCCAGTTTCACGATGGTCAGCGTACCGTCAACGTTTTCGACGCGGACCTTGACCTTGTCGCCCTCGTGAACCTGCTTGACCATTGCAGCATCTTTCGCCTTGAAGGCCATGGTCATCGGCGGCATGCCGACGTTTTCCAGCGCTCCGTGCTTTAGCGTGACCATGCCGGTGGCCGGATCGACCTTCATCACTTCGGCATTGGTGAGCGCAGTGTTGGATGACGTTTTCGAAGTCGACGGCTTGGACATGTCCATACCTTCTTCAGCAAACGCGGGCGCCGCAACGATGGCTCCGAAAGCAACGGATGCAATAATCAATGTCTTCATTGAGTCTCTCCAGTTTGGGTAGATGGCACGTTCATGCCGGAAGTTGCATGGTGTGACCGCGCATCACATTCCTGTCTCGCGCGACGGCGCTGGAGCAGAAACCAGGCGGCGGGAATCACGAACATCGACAGCAGCGGCGCGGTGACCATGCCGCCGACCATCGGCGCGGCGATGCGCTGCATCACTTCCGAGCCGGCACCGTGTCCGACCATGATGGGTATGAGACCCGCGAGCACGACCGCGACCGTCATGGCTTTCGGCCTCACGCGCAACACGGCGCCTTCCCGGATCGCGTCGAACAGCAGCGCCTCGCTCAGCGGCTCGCCGGCTTCGAGCCTGCGGTTCAGCGCGCCCTTCAGGTACAGCAGCATGACCACGCCGAATTCCGCCGCCACGCCCGCGAGCGCGATGAAGCCGACGGCGGTCGCAACGGATACCGCATGCCCGAGAATCCAGATGAGCCAGAAACCGCCGACCAGCGCGAACGGCACCGTCGACATCAGCAGCAGCGCATCGGCCACCGAATCGAACGTGAGAAACAGCAGCACGAAGATGACGGCGAGCGTCACCGGAATGACGGTGCGCAGCTTCGCCGCCGCGCGCTCCAGATACTCGAACTGCCCGGACCACGCAATCGAGTAGCCGGGCGGCAGCACGACTTTTTCCGCCACGGCGCGCTGCATCGCCTTCACGGCGGATTGCAGGTCCGTGTTGCGGATATCGACGTAGACGTAACCGGAGAGCCTGGCGTTCTCGCTGCGGATCATCGGCGGGCCATCGGCAATCGTGATGCGCGCGACATCGCCGAGCCGGATCTGCGCACCGCGCTCCGTGACGACCGGTAGCTCACGCAGCTTCTCCAGCGAATCGCGGATTTCACGCGGATAGCGGATGTTGATGGGAAAGCGCTCCCGCCCCGCAATGACTTCGCCGACCTTGTCACCGCCTACCGCCGACGAAACCACCGACTGGATATCCGCCACGGCAAGCCCGTAGCGGGCCGCCGCCAGCCGGTCGATATCGACGTCGATGTAGCGGCCGCCATTCAGGCGTTCGGCCAACGCGGATGTCACGCCCGGAACGTCCTTCACCGCCGCCTCGACCTGCGCCGCGATGCCGTCGATTTGCGACAACTCGCTGCCTGAAATCTTCACGCCCACCGGCGTCTTGATGCCGGTCGACAGCATGTCCAGGCGATTGCGGATCGGCGGCACCCACACGTTCGACAGCCCCGGCACCTTGACGGTCCGGTCCAGTTCATCGACGAGCTTCTCCGGCGTCATGCCGGGTCGCCACTGGTCGCGCGGCTTGAACTGGATCGTGGTCTCGAACATCTCCAGCGGCGCGGGGTCGGTGGCCGTGTCGGCGCGTCCCGATTTGCCGAACACCGTGGCGACCTCGGGCACCGTCTTGATGAGCCGGTCGGTCTGCTGCAAGAGTTCGCCCGCCTTCGCTGCTGAAATGCCGGGAAGCGCGGTCGGCATGTAGAGCAGGTCGCCTTCGTCGAGCGGCGGCATGAACTCGCCGCCGAGCCGCGATACAGGAACAAGCGTGATGACCAGCGCGAGAACGGCGATGCCAATCGCGATCCACGGCCGGCGCAGCGTCGCTTCCAGCCACGGACGGTACAGCCGGATCAGCACGCGGTTGATGGGATTGGCGTTCTCGTGCGGAATGCGGCCGCGGATCAGGTAGCCCATGAGGACCGGCATCAGCGTCACCGACAAACCGGCCGCAGCCGCAATCGTGTAGGTCTTGGTGAACGCCAGAGGCGAAAACAGCTTGCCCTCCTGCCCTTCCAGCGAGAACACCGGGATGAACGACAGCGTGATGATGAGCAGCGAGAAGAACAATGCCGGCCCGACCTCCGTTGCGGAAATGGCGATGAGTTCCCAGCGCCGTGCCGTCGTGATCGGCTTGTCAGGGTGGTCGTGGTCGTACGCTTCGAGATGCTTGTGGGCGTTCTCGATCATCACGATGGCCGCGTCGATCATCGCGCCGATGGCAATCGCAATGCCGCCCAGCGACATGAGGTTCGCGTTGACCCCTTGATAGCGCATCACGATGAACGCGGTCAGCACGCCGAGCGGCAGCGACAGAATGGCGACGAAGGCGCTGCGCAGATGAAACAGGAACACCGCGCAGACGAGCCCGACGATGATGAATTCCTCGATGAGCTTGTCCTTCAGGTTATCCACCGCGCGTTCGATTAATTGCGAGCGGTCGTAGGTCGTCACGACTTCGACCCCCGCCGGCAGTGAGCGCTTGAGTGCGGCCAGTTTCGCCTTCACCGCGTCGATCGTTTTCAGCGCGTTCTTGCCGGAGCGCATCACGACCACCCCGCCCGCTACTTCGCCCTGACCGTTCAGTTCCGCGATGCCGCGCCGCATCTCCGGTCCGATCTGGATGCGCGCCACGTCGCCGAGCAGCACCGGCGTGCCGGCATCGTTCGCGCGCAGCACGACGTTGCGGAAATCGTCGAGCGTATGCAGGTAGCCGGACGAGCGGACCATGTATTCGGACTCCGCCATTTCCACCACCGAGCCGCCCGATTCCTGATTCGCCTTGCCGAGCGCGTCGGCCACCGTCGTCTGGGTGATGCCGTACGCCCGCAGCCTGTCGGGGTCGAGCACGACCTGGTACTGGCGCACCATGCCGCCGATGCTGGCCACCTCCGAAACATCCGGCACCGACTTCAGTTCGAACTTCAGGAACCAGTCGTTCAGCGCGCGCAGTTGTCCGAGGTCGTGCTGCCCCGTCCTGTCGACCAGCGCATATTCGTACACCCAGCCGACGCCGGTCGCATCCGGTCCAAGCGAGACGGTCGCTCCTTGGGGCAGACGGCTCTGCACCTGGTTCAGGTACTCGAGCACGCGCGAGCGCGCCCAGTACTGGTCGGTCTTGTCGTCGAACAGCACATACACGAAGGCATCGCCGAACGACGAATACGCGCGGATGGTTTTTGCACCAGGCACGCCGAGCAGCGTGGTGGTGAGCGGATACGTGACCTGGTCCTCGATCACCTGCGGCGCCTTGCCCGGATACGACGCCTTGATGATGACCTGGGTGTCGGAGAGGTCCGGCAGCGCATCGAGCGGCGTTTGCGTGACCGAGTAGACGCCCCACGCCGTGACGAGCACCGTCGCCAGCAGCACGAGGAAGCGGTTATGGATCGACCATCTTATGAGGCGTGCAATCATTTGGCGCCTCCAAGCGGTTCGACCTTGGTCAACTGGTAGCCGTCATCCGACTGCCTGAACGCGAAATGCACCATGTCGCCCGCCTTCACGTTCGCAAACGCATTGGGCGAGGGCTTGTTGAACGCCATCGTCATCGCGCCCCAGCCCAGGCCCGGAACGGGTTGATGCGAGAACGTGATGTCCTCGGCGGTCACTTTCTCGACCTTGCCGGTGGTCTCGTAGGTTGGGGCCACTGCCGCAGCCGCTGCGGACGCAGGCTCAGGAGCGCCTGGAGCCGTGCCCGCGCCGCCCTCCAGCCGCGGCAAAAGCGACTTCAGACTGGCTTCGGAATCGATCAGGAACTGACCGGACGCGACGACCTGCTCGCCGTCGCTCAGGCCGCTCAGCACTTCGGTTTCGTTGCCGATGTCGTTGCCGACCGTGACCGCAACGGGCTGCAAGCGGCCATCGCCGTTCCTCGCGATGACGACCGAGCGCTTGCCCGTGGTGATGACCGCCTCGGCCGGAACGAGCAGACGCGAGACCGGCTTCTGTGCGCCCACACGCACGCGCATCAGCATGCCGGGCGTCAGTTCGAGCGCGGCGTTGTCGATTTCGAGGCGCGCTTGCAGCGTGCGGCTGGTGGTGCTGATGCCGGGCAGGATCTCGCGAATCTGCCCGTTGAAGTGCCGGGCCGGGTCTCCGGCAAACGTCGCATCGACGGTCATGCCTGGCCGCACGCCCAGCGCAAGCGCTTCGGGAATTTCGACGATGAGCCAGAGCTTCGACAGACCGGCGACCTTGGCGAGCGTTTGCCCTGGCGTCACCATCGCGCCGTCCCTGACGTTCAGTTCGCTCAGCACGCCGGTTTCCGGCGACGACAGCACGACATGTGTCTGCGCCTTGCCCGTCCGGTCGAGAGCCGCGATGACGCCATCGGGAATCGACAGCGCACGCATGCGCGCGCGCGACGCTTCGAGCATGCCGCTGTCGATGCCGCTGCGCTTGAGCGCGAGATATTCTTCCTGCGGCGCGAGCCAGTCGGGCACGAACAGCGACGCAATCGGTGCGCCCTTCGCGATCGGCTGCATCGGTGCGCTGGCATGCAAACGATCGATGTAACCCGTCACGCGCGACTGCACCACCTCCGAGCGCGATTCGTCGAACTGCGTTGTGCCGACGGCATCGAATCCTTCCATCGTTTCGTGCCGGCGCACGGTGGCGTAGCGGATGCCGAGGTTTTGCTGAAGGCCTGGGTCGATCCTGATGCCGCCCGCGGCACCTTCGTCGGCGTAGACCGGCTGGAGTTGCATGTCCATGAAAGGCGACTTGCCCGGCTTGTCGAAGTGCTGGTTCGGCACCATCGGGTCGTGCCAGTACAGAACCTTGCGGCCCGTCTTGGGGTCGATCGTGTTTGCGGAGGCAGAGGTGGAGGCGGAGGCCGCCGATGCGCCGGAGCCCGTCGCCGGCGCGCGCCGCGTGCCGGCGAGATAGCCCGCGCCTAACAGCGCCCCGGCGATGGACGTCATCAGAACCGCGCGCGCCAGTGGTTTCGTTTGCATGGTGTTCTCCTTCACTGACTGACGGACATCGAGGCAGGCACGACCTGGTATTCCAGTTGCGCCCAGGTCTGCGAGACGTCTCGCTGCAAGTCGAGCACCTGAAGCTCGGCGTCGAGTTGCGCACGTCTCGCGGCAAACGTGTCCGCGAGCGAACCGGTACCCGCCTTGTACGCCGCCACCGCCAGGCGCACGCGCTGCTCCGCGAGCGGCAACAGCGCGTGCGTGAGATTGGCGATGCGCTCGCGGCCGCTGGCAAGCGTCGCGGACTGAGTCTGGATGTCCGCTGTCACTTGCCGTTGCGCGTCCTCGTACAGCAGGCGCGCCCTGGTGCCGAGCTCGGCTTTCTCGGCCGCGTCACGGTCCTGATAGTTCTTGCGATGGATCGGCAG
Organism: Paraburkholderia sp. DD10; assembly: GCF_049177125.1. Classification (NCBI taxonomy): domain Bacteria; kingdom Pseudomonadati; phylum Pseudomonadota; class Betaproteobacteria; order Burkholderiales; family Burkholderiaceae; genus Paraburkholderia; species Paraburkholderia sp. DD10. The sequence continues at coordinate 2,185,338 of NZ_CP185392.1, forward strand.
CGGAATGCTCACCCCGACCGACACCATGTTGGAGAATCCGCCGCCGCGCTGCTGGTAGGCGACTTCCCACGTCCAGTTGGGGCTGCGGTTGCTGTTCGCGACGGCCGTATCGGCGTCGGCCACGGCGATGTCGCGCGACGCGGCGACCAGCACCGGCTGCACCTCGCTCAGTTCTTGCGGCGGCAGCGCTGGCACATACGACTGCGGCGCCGGCGGCTCGCCGCTCACGTCGGCAACGGCGCTCGCCGTCCACCGGGACAGCGCGATGAGCGCGGTCTGCAAGGTCTGCCGGGCCTTGAGCATCTGGTCCTGGGCCTGAGCGAGCAGCGCCTCGGCCTGGGTCACGTCGGCCGCGGTCGACTTCGCGCCACGATAGGACGCCCTCGTCGCATCCAGCTCATGACTCATGTGCTCAACGAGTTCCTGCTGCAGCGAAACCGCCTTCTTTGCATAGACCGCGTTCAGCCACGCCGCGGCCGTCTGTTGACGGGTGTTCGCGAGCTGCGCGAGATAGCCGGCCCGCTCGCGGTCCACCACGCCGTTCGCGAGCGCGGAGCGCAGCCGGCGTTTGTCGCCGGATACCCATTCCTGTTCGATGCCGACGCGGCGCATGGTCATGAAGTCCTGACCGATGGTGAATCGTTGCGGCCCGTTCACCGGCAGGTTATCGACGCCGGCCTTGAGCATCGGATCGGGCAACTGGCCGGCCCGCACGGCCGCTTCCGAACCGGCGCGCACCGATGCCTGCGCCGCCGCCATGATGGCGGAGCGGTCGGTAGCGGCCTGAAGTGCCGCATCGAGCGTGACGGGTGCTTGCTGCGCGCGCGCAGCGGCGCTCGCGAGAATCAGCGCGGCGCACAGCCAATGCGCGCGCAAGGGTGCGCGCCGGCATGACGGCGCGTCAATGGTTAAAGGCATGTTCGAACCCCAACGGCGGACTCCCATAGGGAATCCACGTCCTGAACGCAGGACGACCCTCACCGCGAACGCGGTGAACCTGTCAGAAAGGGATTAGATGACGCGAGGAGGTCGCCAGGGACCGGCCGGTTCACGGACGGGCAGCGAGTCGGCGTAGTGGAAAGCAACCGGAATCGAGAGTCCGGCGGGACGGGTGACTTCAGTACGGGAGACCGGGTGATACAGGCTGCCGAGCTGGCATTGCGCCGTTGCCTTGCAGAAGCCCTTGGCTTTCTCGGGTTGCGACGATTTCATGGTCTCGCACCCAGGCATTTCCGCGGACGTCGCACCGCCCTCGTCGGCGCCCATGCTCATTTGCATTGGACATTCTCCCGTCAACCCGCTCGCCGCCAGCCCACTGATGGGCAGCACGGCGCAAAGCAGCAGGAGGAGCAATGTCCGGAGCAATTTCATGGCCGGAATTATACGGGAGCAGTCTTATCCATGTTCGGGGAATTTATCGCCGGCGTGACTTGTCGCACGCAGCCGGCTGCGGGCTTGGGCGATGCAATTCGCGCGCCAGGCCCATGTCATCTCGGCGGGCAAGCCGGCATTTTCACGTGCAGGTTCTGGCAGGGATAGGACTTCGGCAATTGCGGCGAGTCGCCCGAGCGTGGGCTCACGGCCAGGCCGCTCACGACGGCTGAGCGGCTCGACGTGGCCGCGCTCTGACAGCCGGCGAGCGCGACGACAGCCGTCGCTATTGCAATGACGAAGCGAACACGGGCTATGGATGGTGTCTTCATCTCTGGATGATGGAGCGCGGCGCCTGAACGAGCCGTGACGCCGAAATGACTTTCTGGTCACCGCAGCGACATGCTCGACCCATTGCTATCGTGGCGGCCGGCCGGGCGTATGCCACGTCATGTCCGTGATGCGCAGCGGATGCCAAAGCGTCTGAATAACCATTGATCCAATGACCACTTGCCGGCGCCCCGGCACAGCAGGACCAACAGCATCGCGGCCCATTGAATGTGCGTGGGCCATGCCTGCGGATACACGAACACCTCGATGACCGTTGTCATGCCGAGCAGGACGAATGCCACGGGTCGCGTCGCGAGGCCGAGCACAAGCAGCACAGGCGCGGTCAGTTCGATCGACACAGCCATGTAGGCGGCAAGCTCGGGCGGCAGCAACGGTAGTCGATAGTCTTCCCTGAACAACTGGAGCGCGGCATTCCAGTCGGCCAGTTTGGTCATCGCCGAGTTCCAGAAGACCGTGGCGACAGCAAGCCTCAGTGGAAGCGCGAGAACCGTATACGGCACGCGCTCCAGCCATCCCACGGTGCGCAGGATGCGCTCAGTCAGTATCGAACTGCGATGAGCGGATCGAGATTCCGGCATCATGGGGGCTACCTCTCGGCTGTTCGGCTGGATGCCTCGTTCGACAGACGGATATCGACAAAGCATCCAGATACAAGAAGGTGTGCGAGCCAGACGGAAGTTTCAGCGTCCGGCGCATCGGCCAGGGCGTCATGCAAAGGGCGTCCCGCAAGCAACGCAGCCGTGAAGCGGTATTGCCCTTTCGTCATCCGGTTCACGTCGACGCCGGAAGGTGCCCGTTGGATAGACAAACAGACCGGATCAGCCGCCAGATCGATGTCCGCCAACGCGCTATCGTCCCTTGACAATACCGCGTGCCAGATGGCGTCGATGGGAAACGCCGACTCCATCATTCGTATTGCGGGACTCGGCAAAAACCGTACGGCTTGCATGCCGGCTTCATCCAGTTGTTCGAGGCGGCGTAGATCGAGCGGCGTTGCGTCGGCTGCGTGCAGCGCCTCATTCACGGCCCATTCGAGTCGTGCGGTATCCGGCAGATAGACGAGCGACGCCGCTTCCGGCATCCGCGCCAGAAAATCCGCGAACCTGTCGCCGTAGCTATCCAGGTGCGCGCTCGACGGTGGGCATTGCTCGATAAAAAGTCGAGCCGCGCCTTCGAAGAATTCGTCTCCAACCAAAGCCCGCACGGCCGGATAAGTGAGCCGCAATGCCGTAAGCAGCGTGCTATTCGCCGTGTTCCGATAAATCGCGAGCCGCGCCTGCGGAGCGAGGCCATCGGCTATCACATACGCGGCTGCATCGCCATCGGCAAGCCCAAGCAAGTCCCGGCGCACCGCGCATTGCAAGTCATGCAGCGTTGGCGCACAAGTCGTCATTTCCCTGCCTCCCGATAGCGGCATCCGCAAGCGCGGCTTCTTCCATCAGAACCTCGAGCGGCGGCACATCGGTGTCCCATTCGATCAGCGTGGGAACCGGTCCGAAACGCCTGAGCGCCAGTTCGAACAGGTCCCACACGGCGGGCGCGACGCGTGAGCCGTGGTCGTCGATGCGGATTATTCGGCCCTCGTCGAGCTGACGCACGCTGTGTCCGGCCAGGTGAATCTCGGTCACCGATTCGGGCGGCAAGGCATCGAGATAAACCTGTGCGTTCCAGCCGTGATTGCCGGCACTGACATAGATGTTGTTGACGTCGCAGAGGATGCCGCATCCCGTGCGCCGCGCGACCTCGGCGAGAAACGCCCACTCAGGAATAGTCGAGTGGCGAAAACGCAGATACGTGGACGGGTTTTCCAATGAAATGCGCCGCCGCAAACAGGTTTGCACCTGGTCAACGTGACTGCATACGAGGGTCAGCGCTTCTTCCGTCATCGGCAGCGGCAACAGGTCGGCGAGATAGACGCCACCGCTTACGCTCCATGACAGGTGTTCAGAAACGAGGCCGGGCTCGACCCGCTCGATGACGGCGCGCACACGCTCGAGATGCCGGGCATCCATGCCGTCGACGCTGCCGGGAGAAAGGCCCACCCCGTGAAGCGAGATCGGGTAATCCCGGCGAATCGCATCCAGGTATCCTGGCGCGAGGCCGCCGCCCATGTAGTTCTCGGTATGCACCTCGAACCAGGCGGCGGGCGGATGCCGTTCGACAACCTCGTGATGGTGCCGAAAGCGCAGCCCGACGCCGGCGCACGCCGGAATCAGGCCGTGGGCATAGTGCGAGGCGCCGGAAGCGGCATCCATGACCCTTCCCTCCTCACGCCGGCTTCAGCTTGCCGCCCTGGATCTTGCTGCAATCGCCGGCGGGCAGCAAAACGAATGACTTGGGGTCGCGCGCCTGGGTGGATTGTCCGGCGCAGGAATGGGCGCCTTCAGCGCAGTCGTTTTTCGACACGGCGTTGATGCCGTAGCACTTTTGCAGTTTGTTCGCTTCCATCCGGGCCATGTTGTCTTTCACGACTTGCGGCATCGTGCTCATGTCCTTCATGGCCTGGGCCTGAACAGGCGCGATCTGCATGGCGAGCGCCAGGCCGATTGCCGAAGACAAGGTCGAGGCCGTCATCCTGTGTTTGTTCATCACGCATCCTCCTGAGGGTTGCGGCCGGACATTGTGGGCCGTGCAGGAAGGTTCGGCCGAGCGCCGCAAAAGGTTACGGTCCGCTCAAACTTTTTCCGCGTGACAATCCGGGCTCCCCGCCACAAAATTTCGGCATGCAACGGCATCCCCCCCCGCCGAGTCCCGTTCCTGGTTCCGAAAGAGAGAGCCTGGCGTCGATCGCGCCGGCCGCTCGGCAAGCGCCGGCGACCCGTCGCGCCGACGGCAAACTCGACTGGTCCGCCATGATGGCCAGCGCGCAAATGGGCGACGCCCAGACCTATCGCCGGTTGCTCCAGGACATCACGCCCTACCTTCGTGCGCTCGCGGCACGACACATCCGCAATGCCGATGACATCGAAGACACGGTTCAGGATGTGCTGCTGACCGTGCACTCCGTGCGCAACACGTATGACCCTTCGCGTCCGTTCGGGCCGTGGCTGGTCGCCATCGCAAACCGGCGCATCGTCGACGGTCTGCGCCGGCGCGGCCGTGTTGGCTCGCATGAATCGTCAACGGAAAATCAGTTGGAAACCTTTGCCGCCGATGAAGCGAACTTAGAGGAAGAGACGGTGAATGCCCGCCTGGTCAGGGAAGCAATCGAGCAATTGCCTGTCGGACAACGCGACGCGATGCGCATGCTCAAATTGCAGGAGATGTCGCTGCAAGAAGCCGCGGCTGCAAGCGGAACGTCGGTTGCCGCGTTGAAAGTCGCCACGCATCGGGCCATGAAACGATTACGGGAGATGTTCCCGCAGCGAGGTAGCAAATCATGACCCGCACCTCCGACCTGATCGACGTGCTCGCCGCGGATGCCACGCCGGTGCGGCGTCTGCGCTCGCCAGCGGCGAGAGCCGCGTGCTGGTTGCTGTTTGCCGCGGTTGTGATGCTCTTCGTCGGTGTCGCGCATGGAGTGCGCGCCGACCTGGCGGTCAAGCTGCATCAGCCGCTATTCGTCATCGGCATGGCCGCGGCCACGGCCACCGGCATTCTGGCCGCCGTCGCGGCATTGATTGCCAGCGTGCCGGGCCGGTCACGCCATTGGCTTCTGTTGCCGGCACCGGCTGCGCTCACGTGGGTCGCCACGATTGGCTACGGTTGCCTGACCAATTGGATCGCGATCGGACCGGAAGGCATGTCTGTCGGCGAAACGGCAAGATGCTTCGCGACCCTGGTACTGGTCGGCATGCCGCTATCGCTCGTGATGCTGATCATGCTGCGCCACGCCGCCCGGCTGGCGCCGGGACCGGTCGTGATGGCGGGTAGTCTCGCGGTCGCTGCAATGACCGCGGTGGCCTTGTCGATTTTCCATCCTCTCGACGCGACCGCGATGATCCTGCTGTGGAACCTCGGCGTCGCCGCGCTTTATCTGGCGTTGAGCGGCCGCTACGGTCAGCGGCTGCTGGATTGGATCGCGCTGCGCTGACGAGCCGACCAGCCACGCCGGCTAGCGGCGCGGCCAGCGCCGCCATGTCAATGCGGCCAGGCTCAGCGCGGCGACAAGCGCAAGCGGACGATGCGTATCGAGCCATAGCGCGCTGCTGTGACGCTTCGCCTCGCCGTCGAATGGACCATGAACGCGATGCGCGCCGGCAACCGGTTGCCATAGATTCGAGGGCGCGGCATCGCTTGCCGGCGCGGCTCTTTGCTGCGCCTGATAGCCGGTGCGGCCGAGATATCGGTCCAGCCAGCCGGGCACGACCTGGTTGGCGACAATCGCCTTGACCGTCGATATCCCGACATACACCTCACGCCGACGATGCGTTGCCGCCCAGACGATCGCGCGCGCGGCGACTTCCGGCTGAAAAACGGGCGCCACCGGCTGCGGAGCGTGGGGCATGCGGTTCTCGGCCCAGTCGAATTGCGGCGTATTCAATGCGGGCATTTGCACCATCGTCAGATGGACGCGGCTGTGATCGTGAAGCAGTTCGCAGCGCAATGCGTCGGTAAAGCCGCGGATCGCATGCTTCGCGCCGCAATAGGCCGATTGCAGCGGAATCGCGCGATAGGCGAGCGCCGAGCCGACCTGAACGATGCAACCGCGATTGCGCGCGCTCATGCGCTTTAACGCGGCCATCGTGCCCCAGACGTAACCGAGGTAGGTCACGTCCGTCACCCGCGCGAACTCCTTCGGCGTCAGGCTTGCCATCGGTCCGAACACGGTGAGCATGGCGTTGTTGACCCATACGTCGATCGGACCCAGCTCCGCTTCCACGCGCGCGGCGGCGGCTTCGACGGCGTCGGCGTCGCTGACGTCGAGTGCGATCGGCAACGCGCGCACGCCGCATGCGCGCACTTGCGCTGCCGTGTCGTCGAGCGCCGCGGGGTCGCGCGCCAGCAGCGCGACATGCACGCCGCGACGCGCGAACGCGAGGGCGGTAGCGCGGCCCACGCCCGCGCTGGCGCCGGTGACCACCACGATTCGCGGTCGAGCAAGCTTGCGCCACATGGTTCCTCCGGTCGACGGTGAATGCGGGCGGGTTCGCGTGGGTTTTGAGTTGGCAGGTTCGTGCTGCATGCGTTGCATGCGGCGTGCCATGCGTTCAGGCGTGACGATTTTGTCGTCTGGGTGCGATTGGGCATTCGGGCAGTCCGCTTGGCGAGTGGCGAGTGGCGTGAGGTTTTCTAATGGCCGTGCCAGCGCCCTCTCCCTGAAAATTTCCCGAAAAAAGTGCCTGTTCGTGGCTACGAAAATCCGTGTAGGATACTGTACATGCATACAGTGATTTTTCCGCAACTCCAATGACCACCGCGCTGCCCGTCCCCGAAGCCATCCACCCGTCGCTATGGCGGGCGTCGCAGCTTGCGCGCAGCCGGGGGCATATCGTGGATACCGGCTATCCCGCGCTATCGGCGGAATTGCCCGGCGGCGGATGGCCGGTCGGCGCGCTGGTGGACCTGCTGGTGCAGCAGGCCGGCGTGGGCGAAATGCGGCTATTGCGCCCCGCGCTCAGCGAAATGGAGAAGCGGCCGATTGCAATGGTGCAGCCGCCGCACGTACCGAACGGCCTGGGCCTCGAATACATCGGGTTGTCGTCCGAACAATTGATGGTTGTCCAGGCTCCGAAGACAGCCGACGCGCTCTGGGCCGCGGAGCAGATTCTGCGCGCCGGCAGTTGCGGCGCACTGCTGTTCTGGGCGCAACACGTTCAGACCTCGTCGCTGCGGCGGCTGCATCTGGCCGCCCAGTCTTCGGAAACGCTGTTCTTCATGATCCGCCCGCTGGCGTCGGCACAGGATGCCTCTCCCGCGGTTTTACGGCTGGCGCTGCGACCCGAACGCGACGGCCTGACCGTCGACATCACGAAGCGACGAGGTCCGGCACGCGCAGAGCCTCTGTCCATTCCCCTGCAACCCACACCTGTTCTGTTTTCGCACCATGCGCGTATTTCTCGCCGTTCACCTGCCCCGGTTGCAGCTCGAGGTCTTCCGGCCGAAGTGGCTGCCTGAGCCCGCGCACGGCTGCGTGGTTCTCGAACGGGACAAGGTGCTCATCGCGGATGGCGTCGCCAGGTCCGCGGGGGTGCGGGTCGGCATGAAACGCGGCGGCGTGCTGACGCTCGCGCTGGAGATCGAAATTTACGAACGCGACGCCGGCCGCGAGCATGCCGCGCAACGCGAGGTCGCCGTGGCGCTCATGCGGTTCTCACCTGATGTCGCGGTTCTCGACGAAGCGGTTGTCGTGGTGGACATCGGCGCGAGCCTGCGTCTCTTTGGCGGACTGCTCGCTGTATGCCGGCAGGCGAAAGCGATCCTCGAAGCCATCGGACTGACCGCGCGGATAAGCGCTGCGCCGACCGGGCAAGGCGCCTGGCTGCTCGCGAGGAACCGGAACCGGCGCGTGCTCAAGGTCGATTCGCTGGAGCAGCAACTGTCGGTGCTGCCATTGGAATCAGTGCCGGAAATCAGGCCGTTTGCCGACTGGTTCACCGGTCTCGGCTGCGAAACGATTGCCGACGTGAGACGGCTGCCGCGCGCGGGCCTGCAACGACGTTGCGGCGAACATCTGCTCGACTCGCTAGACCGCGCTTTCGGCACGGCGCCGGAACTGTTCGAGTGGCTGGCGCTCCCTCCCACGTTTTCCGCCCGCATTGAAATGCCCGATCGTATCGAGCATGCGGAAGCGGCGCTTTTCGGTGCGCATCGTCTCATCGTGCAACTGTGCGGCTGGCTGTGCGCGAAGCAACTGGCGCTGACGGGCGCGACGCTTCTGCTCGAACACGAACGCGGCAGGCAGGCCATCGAGCCGACGCCCATCGAGATTGCCCTGGGCGAGCCGACATGGCGGGAGGATCATCTGGTCCGACTCGTCAGGGAGCGTCTTGGCCGCATTGAACTGACCGCCCCCGTTATCGCGCTGCGGCTCGATGCATCGAACGTGCAGCCCGCCGCACCGGCATCCGATACGCTGTTTCCCGAGCCCGGCGGCTTAGCCGCGGACCACGCCCGTCTCGTCGAACTGCTGGTCGCGCGGCTCGGCGAGGACAACGTGCTCAGGCCCGCGCCAACGGCGGACTACCGGCCCGAAATCGCCAACCGATGGGTGCCGCTCGGCAGCACGTCGGAAAGCACACGGTTGCCGAAAGCGCTTCCGCGGCCCACCTGGCTGCTGGAGAAACCCGTGCGCCTGCTAATGCGAAAACACCGCCCGTTTTACGGTTCGCCGCTGCGCCTCGTGTCGCCTGGCGAACGCATCGAGAGCGGGTGGTTCGATGGCGAACTCGTCACGCGCGATTATTTCGTCGCTCAGGGTGACGACCAGAGCTGTTTCTGGATATACCGCGAGCGCATGAGCAGTCGCGATGCGGAAGAAGAGCCGCGGTGGTTCCTTCATGGCCTGTTCGGATGAAGCGCCACGAATACGGCCTTCGACGGCGCCTCGCCTGCGCGAGGAACGCCGTCAACCCGATCTTCACCACAGGTTAGCGAGAGCGAAAGCTCAACGCCGGGCGCTGCCCAGGCCGTACGCGTCGCGATGATAAGCCAGCCGTCCAAGCAGGTTTCGGCGCATTTGCTCCCGGCGATAGTGAGCGACGACGAATGCTGTCGCCGTCACCAGCACGAATGAACCTACGACGATTGCCACTGCTTCACTCATCGGAACCTCCATTGCTGATCTCCCGGGTTCACTGCAGGTGCTGCCCTCCGTTGATCGCGATGTTGGCGCCGGTCACGAAGCCCGCTTCGCGCGAGCACAGGTAGAGCACGAGCGCGGCAACTTCGTCCGGCTGCCCGAGCCGGCCGACCGGAATCTGCGGAACGATCTTCGTCTCGCGGATTTCCTCGGGCACGGCCATGACCATTTTCGTGGCGATATAGCCGGGCGAGATCGTGTTGACCGTGACGCCTTTTTTCGCCACTTCGAGCGCCAGCGATTTCGTGAAACCGTGCATGCCGGCCTTGGCCGCCGCATAGTTGGTCTGGCCGAACCCGCCCTTGGAGCCGATGATCGACGACACGTTGATGATGCGGCCCCAGCCGCGCTCGACCATGCTGTCGCACACGGGCTTCGTCATGTTGAACACCGAATCGAGGTTGGTGCGGATGACCGCGTCCCAATTGACCTTGTCCAGTTTCTTGAAGCTGGCGTCGCGCGTGATGCCGGCGTTGTTGATCAGGATGTCGACCGGTCCGACTTCGGCCTTGATCCGCGCCGCGCATTTTTCGCAGGAGTCGTAGTCGGCGACGTCGACGCCATACGCGCGGAACTGTCGTCCCTCGGCTTCCATGCGGGCGAGCCACTCGTTCGCACCGGTGTTGCCGGGCGAATAGGTGACGGCGACCGCGTAACCGGCGTCATGCAACTTGATGCTGATCGCCTCGCCCAGTCCACCCATGCCACCCGTTACCAACGCGATCTGCTTTGCCATTGAATCGTCCTCGCAATTACCGGCGGCGTGCCCGTCGGGAGCAACACCGCCCTCAGTCAAATGGGATGTATGGGAATGCCGGATTCCTCGCCAGAGTGGCTAAAAGGAATGCTGTCAATAAAGCTGGAACCGATAACGCGGGCATTGCTGCCCGCGTCGGTCTTAATGCTTCGCGCTCGCGGCCACGATAGCCGACTCGGCACTACGTTTGGCGGACTTGGACGCCGAGGCCGTCACGGCTTCGAGATTGGTCCCGGCCATTTCCACGGCCTGTTGACCCGTCTTCTGCAGCGATTCGTACAGCGTGGCGGTGGCGCTGATCGCGGACTTCCATGCGGCGATCGCCGCTTCGGAACCGGCGGGAGCGCTCTTCGCCGCTTCCCCGATGAGTGCCTGCAGGTTCGCGTTGTACCGTTCGCAGTGCGTCTGCGCGAGTTGCGCGACCTCCGCCTGCGTGGTCGACGCGATGTCGAACAGTTGACGCGTGTATGCCAGTGATTTCTCCGCGAGCGGCGCGGCGAAACCGGCTTGCAGCGTGAACCACTGCTGCGGCTCCGCTGTGCCGGGCGCCTTCGTCAGGCTTTCCCGCGATTCCGCCAGCGTGGACTTGACGACCTGCAGGTTCAACGCAACCAGTTTTTCGACGCCTTCAAAGACCTTCCCGGTCAATCCGAAGAATGCGTCGAGGCCAGCTTTCTGCGATGCGGCGATTTGCTCGGGACTCGATAGAGCCATTATTGAAATTCCTCAGGATTCAATTCGCCGCACAAAGCCCGATCGATCGGATGTGACCGGATGCCGCACGACGAATGGCGATGATGGATGAACCGAAGCGCAAGGACGCCTGCCAGGCAGCATGCGTCGCGAATACTTCGGAGGGTCGTTAAAACCAGGGGCACTTACACATTAAAGTCCAACTAAAGCCACTTCGCTTACTTTCTTGGGCGCGCTCGCCGCGTGGCGCGGCGGCACACGCCGCAATTCAATAACGCCTGCGCGCGACCGCCTTGAGAATGGACGCGCCTTCGCTCGTGACGTGAGCACGGGGATGGCCCGACGCGAGACGCTCGAGCGATATGAGTTGACGTTCCAGCAGCGTGTCGAGTTCGACGCGCTCGAGGTCGATCTGATCGGGCGCGTCCTTGAGGAGCATCAGGGTGGCGAATTCATGGGGACTTAGCATTGTGTCTCCTCGATTTAATCTGTCGGTCCGGAAGCATTAATTACCGTTCCGGCGGCAAATGACGGGAAATATTTCCCCTCTCATTTGCGAAGCAAACGTTCGGGAAATCCTTACGGAGACGTCATCATAACCGCTCAATTTTCAATTGCAATATGGTCCGTACTTTTTTAATTCGTCTGGTTATTTATTCTGCATATGAATGGCGGTGCGGGGGCGTCTTCCCTGTTGAATGCGGCGACCTTGTTCGCCTTGATGGGCGTGGGTTCTGGCGGCATCGTGGCATGCCGGCGTGTGACGTTGGCAGGTCCAACAATGGGCCTTCGAGCCGCCATGATTCATATCTGAATATGGCGTTTATAGGCTAGCATTGTCTTTATCGGACATGGCCGCCTTATAGGGCCAGCCCATATACCGTAATTAAGAAATAATTATTACGCTGATATGCGAGTCGCCTGTTTTCATAATTTTTACTCGTAAAAGGCATAAGCGTCGACTTCCTCGCTGTCGCGAAGGGCCACGGTTACTACCGGCAAAGCGCAGGCGAAGGGTCGTTTATCGACACCCTTCCGCCGTGACTTTGATTCACAGAGGCCCTGTGTCCATGTTCAGCGAACATGGACACGGGACCGCCTGTTAGTCGAACGAACACAACCACAACAGCCCCTGCAAAACGACAAACACCTCAAAGAAACAGCAGCGCCCCATTCAACTCCGATTCGCGGCGCGTCGCCTCGCGCCATCCCATGCGCACGGGAACCGAATAAAGACGCCGCGCGCCAAAGCGCGGCCAGAAATGGCAAAGACCCGGCACGATGACCTGCACCACGGGCAAGCCGATATCGGGCCGCGTCTTATCGACAACCAGCACGTCCATTCCAGCCGAGGCGATTCGCGCGACGCAATGTTCGACCGCCGCCTTCAACGTACCCGCATCGACTGGCGGCCATGTCGAACTCGTCGTGCGGAGCATGTCATTTGCCGGATACAGAAACTCGGTGCGCGATAGCTTCGCGTGATCCCAGGGCGGCGGGCCGTCGGCTGCGAGATCGAGCAACTGGTTGACTTCGGTCAGCGCTCGCTGCGTGGCGATACGCGCGTCCAGATGGCAACCGAAGCCGATCGAGAACCGTCCGTTGGACGTATTTTCCGCAAGCGCGACGACCGTCGGCACGGCCAGGTCATGGCTGATGTCGAGCGCCCAGAGACGCCAACCGAGCGCTTCGTATTCACGCACGAGCGCATCGAAATACGGGTCCGCGAAACTCGCCAGATCGATTCCGGGGCGGCGTACCTGGTTGTACCACCAGATCGCGACGGCATCGCGTTCGATCAACTCGAGCAAGCCTTGCAAAATCGCCTCTTCGAGGCACGATCCGGCTGCGCAGCCATTCGGGTTATGCACGCACGGCACGTCGGGCTGCGCGCTCTCGGGCGTTTCCGCATAGCAGTAGCTCAACGGTACGAGCCGGCGCCCGCCCGTGACGAGCGACCACGCGAGAGTCCAATCGATGACGTCACGTGGCGAGAAAGGCCGCGGCACCTGTTTTCGAACATCGTCGGTCAACGCATTGATGGCATCGCGCTCGTCGAACTGGCGTGCGCTGAATTGCTGAAGATCGTTGACATGGATAGGCGGATCGTCGGGAAGGTCTTCCATGCATGCGGTCACCCTCATCTCGTCACCCTGATAGACGCTGCTGAAACGCTCGAGCGCCTCGCACAATGCGCTCACGCGCGCTTGCGTGTCGGTGGCGCCCTTGCCGGAGCAGACCCTGTCGAAGCGATTGTCGCGCGGCACGCCCGCGGGACACACGAGAAAACCGGCCGCATAGACCTTGCGCAGCCCGGCGTGTCGCTTCGGCATGGGATGGAGATAGGCGATCGGCCCGCTGACCGGCGACACCAGGTGCGCGTAACGCTCGAACACATCTTGCGCATCGGCATTGCGGTAGCCGCCGCCATCGCGCTTGAGCGCCGTGCCATCCGCAAGCTGCGGCGCGCGCGCCGCCTGCTCGCGCATCCACGCGGGATTGCCGCAGCGCGGGCATTGAGGCCGCCTGAGCACGCGATGCCGCGCGGTGGCCAGCGTGTCGAGGCGCAACGAGACGATGTGCGTTCGCGCGCGCTCCGATGCCGCGGGGTCGACCGCGATCTGCTCGATCGTTGCCGCGACCAGCGCCGCCGTAGCCGCCGCGCCCGCGCGCGAGACGGCCGCTGGAACGCGCGCCGCGGCGCGGCCGTGATGGCGCGCGAGCAGCGCCTCGACGGGCCGGTTGAGACGGGTCCAATAGCGGACGCATTCAACGCAAGGCGCGCTGTCACACACGGTATCGGCAACCAGCAGCGGGCCGATTAGCGGCTGCACACCATGGGCGACCACGATGAGCAGCGCGCCGCCGCGAAGCGATACGCGTGCGGCGAATTCGGCGAGATCGTCGCGGTCATGGGAATCGGCCAGGGCGACTGTCAACCCGGCATCCGGTTCGATGTCGATGCCTGCTGTCGCCAGCGCGTGTCTAAGCGGCGCGTCGTCGACACCGAACGTTTCGACAGTCACGCGCTTGCGGGCAAGGCGCTCGCAAGCGGCGTCGCCATCCAGTCCGATGCGCTCGAAGAAGCCGCGCGCCGCATCGTGTTCGCCAGGCGAGTCGATGCGCACGTAGGCTCGGCGCACCAAATGATCGAGTGCCGCGAGCACCTGCCACTCTCCAAACGTCACGGCGAGCGCTGTGATGATCTCGCCGATCGTCACGCGCGCGCGCAAGCAGGCGGCGATTTGCACGAAGACGGCGCCGGACAGCATCGTGCGCTTGAATTCGTCGACGACGAACAGCCTCTCGGCGCCCGCGTCGAGCACGAGCAAATGCGGCTTGAAGCGCAGCACGCGCGAAAAATCGTCGAGCATCGTGTGGGGTTCCGTGCAGGGAAAACGGCGGAAGGAAGCGTGCCCGCGCCGCCGATGCCGGCCCGCCCGCCAGGCGCGGGCCGCATCGCCGTGCGGGCTCGGACCGCCTGCGTCAGCAGCAGGTGAAGACGTAGTTCGGCCCGGCGTCGCTATAGGCCGCGAGCGCGACGGCTTCCTCGCCCGGAAGCTCCGGCCGTGCCGGTATGCCGACGGTCATGGTATTGGGCGGCAGGTTCCAGCGTTGGTTGTGTTCATCCCATCCGTACTGGCCGCCCGGATCGACAACTTCCAGATCGATCAGCCACGGGCATCGGTAGTCCAGGTACCGGGCAAGCGCATCGGCGGGATTCTTCAGCAATTCGTTTCTGAAGCTCTTGTCTTCCCACGAAAGCGCGATTGCGCGCAGATAGACCTGCTGGAACTCCAGCATCGATTCGAGCGTTGGGGTCGCGTTGTCCATTGCCATCTCAAACTCCCGGTTGGATGTGGTGATCCATGATGTAGAGGTGTTTCGCGTTGTAAAAGGCGAGCGCGAGCGCGTGCTGCTCCTGCTTCGCCGGTGCCGGCGGCAGGACCAGCGTGAACCTGTTCGTCTGCTGGGTGGTCCAGCCGCCGTTGATGGCGGGCGTCCATGTCGCCGACTCCGGGTGCACCTTCAAGTCGATCTTGAACGGATACTCGTATCCGAAACGGTTCTTCAACGTCTCGACAGGATGCTTCGTCAACTCCTGGAAGAACGCCTGATCGTGCCATGCCGTGGCAATTGCCTTGATGATCACGGCTCGGTATTCGATAAACTGCTCGTAGGTCGGCGAGCGAAGATTCTGAGTCATCGGTTTTCTCTCCTGAAAGAAGGAATGGGACCACTTACGGCAATGAATTCAACGTCTCTTCAGCGCTCTTGACGATGCGGGACATGCCCGCCTTCGTTGCAATCTCGAATGCGCGCCGGCACGCATGCATGGCGGCGGCGCCATTGCCGCGCGGCTCGATCCGGCGCAGGTACTCGCACTTTTTCAGCAGCAGTTGCGCTTCGTAATACCGCTCTCCGATCGAATCGCACAGCGCGAGACATCGTTCGACCTGCGCTAGCGCGGCCTCGTAGTCGCCGCGCCCCGCATCGATCTCGGCGATCAGCGACGCGTAGTAGGTCAAGCCGAGCATCCCGCCCGATTGGCGCAGCGCACCGACATGCGCGACGGCGCCTGCGCGATCCCCTTCGGTCCATGCATGAATGATCGCGGCGTAGTGCCTGACCGCATGCAGTTGGTGAACCTGCGAGAGGCGCAACGTTGCCTCCGATGTGGCACGCGCGGCGTCGCGATCGCCGGCCCACTGCTGGGTGCGCGCGAGGTACAGAAGCGTGACGCCGAGGGTCGGCAAGTGGTCGAGGCAGGTCGCGCGGTACACGGCCTCGCGCCCCATCGCGAGCGCAGCCTGCGGCGCGTCGTCGACGCACCAGAGCACGCTCGCGAGCGACGCCATGGTCCAGGCGCGCGTATCGAGTCCCAGGATGCGCCGATGGTCCGCATCGCGCCGCACGTCGTAGCCGGCGAGCGTCGCCTCGAACGCATCCCGCGCACGCGTGTAGCTGCCGTCGATCCACAGGCTCATGCCACGCATCGCATCGGCGGCGACCCGCACGCCGGGATCGCCGCAATCGGCCGCCAGCTCGTCGAGCCGCATGCTGATGCGCTGCACGGTGCCGCGGTCGCCTGCGACGTGGTAATAGGTCGACAGCGTCCACAATGCGCCGATGGCGAGCTTCTGATCGCCGAGCGTCAGCACCAGCCGCAAGAGCCGCTCCGCATGCTCGCGCACCTGCGGATCGGCCCAGCCGAAGCGGGCCATCGTCGCGTGCGTCAACGTGGAATGAAGGTGGGCGCTGTCGTGTTCGCGCTCCGCATAGTCGGCCTTGTCCAGCCAGTCGCAGGCGGACTGCGCGTAGCGGATCGAGTCGTCGTAGAGGGAGCGGTCGAGCGCGCGCCGCGCTGCCTCGATGCCATGGCCGATGGCCTCGGCGAAGACGCCCGCATGCGCGAAGTGCTGCGCGACGCGAAAAGGTTGCGCTCCGGTACCACGATCGGTTTTCATGGCTAATGCGCGGGCTACCCGCGTGTGGTTGCTGCGTCGCAGGGTGGGCGGCATCGATTCATAGGCGGCGTCGCGAATCAATGCGTGGCGGAACGTGTAGAACACGCGGTCGAGCCGATGCCGCGCGTAGACAATCCGCGCTTCGATCAGAAGCCGTAGATGATCGTCGAGCACGCAGGGCTCGTGCGGCGACGCGTCGGCGAGCAGTTGCGCATCCACTTCGAGCCCGATGGTCGCGGCGAGCTGCGCGGTGTCGCGCGCTTCGTCGATCCGGTCGAACATGAGGCCGAGCAGACTGCCGAGACTGACCGGAAGCGGATGCGGGTCCGTTGCCCGCAGTCCGGACAGCAAGCCGTCCGGCTCGGTGGTCGTGCCGCTCGTCATCAGCTCGCGGACGATTTCCTCGATGAAGAGCGGGATGCCCGCCGTGCGCTCGGCGAGCAGGCCGAGCGAAGCCGCATCCAGCGACTTCTGGTCGAACAGTGCCGAGACCAGGCGCTGCGTGTCGTTGCGCGACAGGCGGCGCAACACCAGGTGTTCCGTGCCGGCACGCCAGCGCTCGAGGTTGCCGGGCCGCGACGTCAGCACGATGCAAACGGTCCGGGCCCGCGGCGAGCGGCGCAGCGACTCCAGAAAATCCTGGGTCGAGCGGTCGATCCACTGAACGTCCTCGACGACGAGCAGGATTTCAGCGCCGTCGCCAAGCGAGACGATCAGTTGTTCCAGCACGTCGAACAGCGCCTGTTGTTCGCGCACGCTCGACCATAGAAAGCCGCGGGCATCGCACGGCAACCCTAACCATGCGGCAAGCGCCGCGCGTGCCGCCACGTGGTCGCACGCGAGCGGCGCGATCATTGTGTCGATCGCCGCGAGGGCGAGATCGACGGGGCCGTCGGCCTCGATGCGCCAATGGGCGCTGATAAAGCGCAGTATGGGAAACAGCGCATGATTCGCCCGTTCCGGCAAGCAGGCGCAATACGCGAACGCATGACCTTGCGTTTGCACCGCCTCGCATAGCTCATGGACGAGCCGCGACTTGCCGATTCCCGCCTCGCCGACCACCAGCGTCGAGGGGTCGTGCGAAGCGCCCTCGCCCGCCCTTTCCCGAAGATTCCGTGCGCGCGTCGCGTGCCAGGCGCGCAGCAATATATCGAGTTCACGGTCGCGACCGAGCATCGGCGCGGTCGCGCCGTCGTCCAGCCAGTCGAATGGGATGGTGCTGCGGCGCTCGCCGAGCAATTCATGAACGCGCTGCGGCATCATGCCCGCCCGAGGCAGTTGCAGCGGGGTCGGCCGATAATCGACGTGGCGCTCGAGCGCCAGGCGCGCATCGTCGCTCATCAGGATTTGGCCCGGCGTCGCGAGGCGCAGCAGTCTCGACGTCGCGGCGGGCGTCGAGACGCCCGACATCAGCGACGCGCGGGCATGCACCTGCCCGACGTGAATAGCCGCCGCGACCTCGACGCGCCAGCCTTCGCTCGCGGGCCGCGCACCTGCGGCCCGCGGCTCCGTCAGCCGGGCGCGTGCGGCTTCCCTCACCATCTCGAACGCCGCTCGTGCCGCGCGGCGCGCGGGCCGGTCGACATCGCCCTGCAATCCGAAATAGAGCAACAGTGTGTCGCCGAGCCGCCCGCCCACCTGTGCGCCGTAGCCCACGGCGATATCGGTGCACCTGGTCAACCAGCGCTCCTCGTAGCCGTCGAGCGTATCGCGGTAGTCGGCGTTTGCATGCCGCTGCGGGCCTTCTCCGGCGATCGTGACGCTGCAGCACAGCGTGGTGATCTGCCGGGATACGCCCATCGTGCCGGCGGTCCCGGCATGCGGCGCGAGGGTGCCGGTGCGAATCCGGCCGCTCGCCTCGCGGGAGTCGAATTCGCCGACGAGCGCGGCGAAGTTGAGCGTGCGGAATTGCGTCGCGAGTTCGTCCGCCGAAGCGGCACGCTGCTCCGGGTTCTTGTTCAACGCCCGGCGCAATACCGAGCCAAGCGGATGCAAGGCGATCGACGGGGGCAATGCGATGTCGACCGGGCTGAGCTGCTGATAAAGAATCTCGGCCACGCTTGCGCCTTGCATGACCGCGCGACCTGTCAGGCATTCGATCACCAGCAGTCCCCACGCATACAGATCGCTTTTGAGCGTCGGCGCCTCATTGCGCAATTGCTCGGGCGAGCAATACTGCGGCGTGCCCAGCACTTCGGTCGCCTGCGTCGAGGCCTGGCCTTCGATGCGCTTCGTGCCAGGCAACGCGGCGCCAATGCCGAAATCGAGAATCTTCGCGTGCAGACCGTCATCCGCCGTCGTGATCAGGATGTTGCGCGGGTTCAGGTCCCGATGAACGACGCCGTGCCGATGCACGACCGCGAGCGCGTCGAGCACCTCGGTCATCAGCCGCCCCGTATCGACGGCCGACAGCGCGCCCTCTGAAGCCAGCCAGTCACCCAAGGTTCGGCCCGGCACGAACTCGAAGACGGCAAAGAGGCGTCCGTCAGGCGCCTCGCCCTTGTCGAGCAACGCCACCACGTGAGGGTGATGCAGCCCTTCGCAGAGATGCGTCTCGCGTCGAAAGCGCGCACGCTGGCGCGCGCGCCCGGCCGAGGTCTTCGTGATGTCTTCCCGAATGAGCTTGATGGCGACGTCTTGACCCGTGTCGCTACGGGTTGCACGGTAGACCACGCCGTTTCCGCCTTGGCCCAGCATCGGGCCGACGTGGTAACGCCACGTGCCGGCAAGCTCGGTGAACGGCGCGGCGTGGCTGGCCGGCGAACCGGCGTGTTGCGGCTCCAGCGTCTGCGGCATGCTGTACGGTGGCGACACTGGCGCTTCCCTGGCGTTCATGCGGGTTGTAAGACCGGGTTTGCCGTTAGGCCGTGGAGGTTGATGCGCTGCTGCGCGCTCGACACCGATTCGCATTCGAGCTGCTCGCCGCGAAAGACGCGAAACGGGAAGTCGCCCATGCGAACGCTGCCGCGCCGACGTTCGACGAGCTGGCTTGCATCGAGTCCGGGGACGGCGGCGAATTGCGTCCGCGCGCGGTGAATCTGCACGTTGACATGGGATGGATCGAGGCCGAGCATGCGCGCCAGTTCGTCGAGTTCGATCCAGCCTTGCGAGGCGGCTTCATGGCCCGCATGCATGTCGGCCGAGCGGGCTCGCGCGAGCATGACGAGGCTGTAGTGATGGACGCGCTCGCCGAGATCGACTGTGCCACCGCGAATATGCAGCAGCGCGCGCACGTGCTCTTCGTTCTGGCTAACCAGGAAGTCGAGCCGTTGCGTCGCGCCCCCAAAAACGCCGGGCAACGTCAGCACCGACGTCGAGCCGCTACGCGCCAGCGCGAGGCGCCAGGCAGCGTCTCCCACGGACACTTCGTCGCCGTGACGCAAGAGACGCGGCGGCGACGTGTCGTCGCAGAACCATTCGCCTTCGGGTGATTTGAAAATCGCAATCGACGGGGTGACGTTCGCGAGCAGCACATGGCTCGCTTCGAGCACGATCGGCTGCACCGCGCCGCCTATGGGCCACAGCGTATCGGCGGGGTCGTCGAGCGAGTCGATACGCCAGGGGGCGACGCCCAGCTTTCCGAATCGGATCACGTCGCCTTGTTTCAGGACCGCGTGTTCGCCATTGCGCAGCAATGCGCCCGATATCGACGTGCCGTTACTGCTGTGATCGTAGAGTTCCCATTGCCCACCGTTCCAACAGATGTGGGCGTGGACGCGGGAGACCGACGGATCGCGAACGACCGTGTCGCAGCGTGCGGCGTCGCGACCGAACACGTGGTACGCGTGCAGCAGGCACGCTTCTCCGGAAGCCTGGTTCTTGAGTGTTGCCATGCGCCGCCCCGCGATAGGTTCGCCCGGTGTTCGACTGGCAAATCGAAGCGGCCGGGCCGGCGCACTTCATGCCGAAATGCCGCTGACGCCAGTACTGAACATAGTGGCTTAAATCGGTTTTGAACAACGTTCCTAACGATTTCCGCAAGTTGCTTTGTAAATCACCGTTTAGTCGCCATGCATTTTTCTAAATAACCTTTAGCACTGAGTTTTCATGTTAGCAAATTGCCAGGAGGAGAATTGTCAAACTTTACTAAGCGAAAATTTTAAATAAATCCATTCCGCATAAACGATTCGCGGCATTGAATGAATCGTTAAAAACCCGCTTGAAAAACGCTGCTCGGCTCGGCTGAAGATGTTTTGGACCGCGCCCCGCGCGTCCGCTACTACCTGCCCGCGCGCAGAGGCGGAATCCGCGCTCAGGACAAATTGCCTGGAGACGCTTCTTCGCGTAGCCGATAGTCGGTGGGGGTCGTGTCCAGATACTTTCTGAACAGCTTGGCCAACTGACCGCCGCTGCCGATCCCGCAACGCCGCGCGATTTTATCGACCGGCAACCGCGATTCAACGAGCATCCGGCAGCTCATGTTCAGACGCGCACGAAGCAGATACTCGGAGGGCGTCATGCCGATTTCGCGCTTGAAGCGCCGCAGAAAATTGCGCTCGCTCATTGCCGCGACTTGCGCGGCGTCGTCGATCGAGATGGGCCGATCGACGTTTGCGTCCAGCCAGCGCGCCGACGCCAGGATCTTCTCGCTGACCCGATGCGCCGCGCTGCGCGTAATGGATGAGTCGAAGGGCGTCTCGTGCCGCGGCTCGACCGATTGGGCAACCCGCCGCGCCAGTTCAAAGCCGAGATCCGCTTCGACAATGCGCAGTGCCGTGGGCACGGCATCGGATACTTCGCTCAGCAGCACCGGATAAAGGCCGCCCGCTTCGTTGCGGCGGTGGAGAACCGGGATGGATCGACTGGGAAGCCCGGCCGCTTCCAGAAGCAGTTTTCCTTCCGAGATCGGATGAACCATCTCGCTGAACGGATACCTGCGGCGCAGCCAGTTGCCAAGGCGTTCATCGCGGCACGCCTGCTGCGCGCCGGCCCCGCCTGCGATGAACAGCAGGTGCGTGTCGTTCGTGCCGCGGTGCGACGCGACGTCCTGGGTCCAGACGAAAATGGACGATGAACTCGCGATGCGGCCGCCCGAAGCCGAAAGCAGCGAGACGCGATAGCGTGCGGAATCCGATCGCTGGGATACGGCGAGCGCGTTCGCCTTTTCGAAGATCTCGATGATCGCTGCGACCTCAGGCAGCGCAAAGCCATCGAACAACGCTATGTCGACGCGAGTGGTTTTGCTCGTTTGCCCCGGCACGGTTGCTTGCCGCGAGCAGCACGACGGACTATGAGCCCGCTGCATTCTTTTCCCCCGGAGTATGACGGCTTGCAAAGCGCTCCGGGTTAAATGCGCCGATATGAATTGCCTCGATTGACCAATTTCTTATATTCGTTGTATTTGCCGACGCAATAAATTCGGGTTGTGCAATAACGACAGCTTCCATTTTTGAATCTCCTCCAATTCGAGTTACTGGACGGAGTGGTCGATGCGGGATTTCTTGCGAGCGGTAGCGAGAGATTGCCGGCATTTAACCGGTGATACTGTCGGCGCGGGTTTCGCCGACGGGTATCTCGGTCATGATTGGAGGCCGGCCAATCCGGGAAAGCACTCGCTAGAACTTAAAACTAGTCCCGAGGGCTGGCCCGATCAATTACATGCGATTACACGGCGGCGGGATTGCGGCAAAAGGCGAGGTTCAGACTGGGGTTAGACGTGCGATCGCCTGCTTTCAGAGGCTTTCAGCGCGTCGTCCACCCGCAACGAAGGCGCGACGCCCTCGCATCGATCGTGCGAATGAATCAAGCAGCGCCGCCAGCGCCACCCCGTTGAACGTCACGAGCCCCTCGACCCACGTTTCCTCCGAACGGCAGGCAGTCCCGCATCGAGTTGATGTTGCAGCTTGCCGAGTTGACCTTGCGTCTCGCGCAACTGCGCCTGGGCCGCTTCCTGCTGCGCGCGCAATCCCGTCAGTTCACTGCGTGCCTGCTCCTGGCGGCTCGTTGCGAGCGTCTGTTGTTCCCTGGCGATATCGATATCCGCCTGCAGACGGTTCTGCTTCGCCTGCGTGATCGCCAGGCGCTGTTCCGTCTGCACCTTCTGCGCTTCCAGCTTGATGCGACGCATCTCGACTTCCGCCAGGCGCTCGGCCTGCCGCGAGAACGTGGCGTAGACAGCCTGTGCGCGCCGCTCGTCCTGCGTCTTCACTACGCGCCAGAAGTCTCGTTGCTGCAGGAGTGCAACGTAGTACGTGCCGAGCTTGCCGTCGAATAGAAGGTCGGCGCCATAGCTGCCGTTGCGCGACGCGCGCAGCACGTCGAGTGCATTGCTATTCGTGAGTCGTTGCAGTTCCGCGATATCGCCCGCCGGCGGCACGCCTGTCGGTTCGGTGATGAACCCTTCTTCTGCTGGTGCGCTCGGCGGCGGCGCCGACGCCGCGCCCGGAGACGACTGTGCATGGGCTCCGGTGCAAATACCAATGAGAACAAAAGCTGCGAGCGCGAGCACGCGGTTATGCGATATCTGATTCATGGGTTGCATCGTATTGTTAAAAATCCGGTGAAGACCCGCTATTGATGAAGCGTGTCCGTTCATTTCTTGATGTTCTCGTCCCGGCGGCTCTGAACATGCCGGATGCCGTCATTGTTCGTCGCGCTCAGGTGTTGAACCTGCCGAAGGCTCACGTTCAATCGTGCCTGCCCGGCCACGCGCTGCGCTTCGAGCTGCGCGAGTTCCTTACGCACCTGATGCTGTTTTCTGGTAACGCGCTGCGTCTCTACCGCGTCGCGCTCGAGATCGTTGCGAAGCCGTTCGGCCTGCGCTTCCGATTCGCGGATCATGCGGGCCACGTTGTCGTTTTGCGCGAGGAGTTGGGCGCGCCGGGTTTCGCCCTCGGACAGCCGTGTCGCCTGCTCCTGAAGATGGCGAAAAGCGGTCTCCGCTGCGTCCAGCCCGACTGCCGTCAGCACTCGCCATAGCGAACCGTCGTGGTAGAGCGCGACGTAATAGCAAAGACCCTCGCCGTGAAAGTGCAGAACGACCGAATAATCGAAACTGTGGAATGCTCGCAATTGCGTGAGCGCGCCGCTTTCCGCCAGCCGCTCGACTTCCGCAACGTCGGCCATCTGAAGCGCGCGCACGCCCGGCTGCGACGTGACGATCGACACGGCCCGAAGCGACGCGATCGTCTCCGAGGCTTGCGTGGCGGCGTCATCGGCATCGTCGGGCGATATCGCTGCGTGTTCGAGCGGCGGCACATCGTTTTCGATCCCGGACGTCTCCGCCCGCGATGGAGCGGCTGAAGTTGACAGGCTTCGCCGGTTCAATAGATTCCTCAAGACAAATCCCATAAGTACTGCGCTTCACGATTAGAAAAACGTCGTCTAACGAAACCGTCGAGTCCTGCATCGCAACGCCATGTCTTAGCGAGCAACGAGCGTGGACGGAAAAATCAGCGCGAGAAGCGTGTGAAGCAACGCCCAGGCAAAGACGAGCGACAACGGAACGGCCATGATTGCCGCGACGATCTTCGCTCCCGCATACCGCCTGGGCAATAAACCGGCTTCTTCTCGCCGTGAATTGCCCACGCTGCATGCCTTCATGTCGCGCAAGCCTGCGCGTTCTGTTGGAGTCGTCCTCATGGACAGATAAACCTCATCATGCGATTGGCCCCGCGCCTGCATCGAGCCGGCTGCACGCCGCCTGCGCGCTAACCCGCTTCACGATGCCGCCGGAACAAATTCGACACGCCGATTCGCGAAGCGGCCGCCGGCGACCAGATTGCTCGTCACCGGCCGTGCCGCCCCGTAACCCTTTGCGTCCAGCAGATTCGCCGGCGCCCCTGCGTCTACGAGAAACGTGCGCACGGCATCGGCCCGCTTTTGCGAAAGTTGCAGATTGGCCCGCGGCTCCCCAACGTTGTCGGAAAACACCGCGATGTCGAAACGCATTGGCTGAGCGCGGTTCGCGCAAGCCTTCATTAACTGCGCCGTCACGCTCAGGTTCTCTCTCGCCGATGAAGGAACGTGTCCGCTCGATTTCGCGAAATTCACCACCTGGAGATTCAGCACCTTGGCCACCTCGGTTGCCGTGCACGGGCTGCCGGCGTCGGTAAGACGAGTCATCGCTCGCAGAAAGGCATCGGTCGCGGCGAGGACAGTTCGATCGGCGTTGAACGCGGCAATGTCCCACGACGAACCGAATTCGCGCTGCAGGCGCTCACGCCAGCCAAGGGCCTCGCTCGTCGCCGCGCCACCCAGTTCCATGCGTCTTCCGTCGATCCTCGCCTCTGCTCGCGGTAGCGTCATCAGGAGCAGCAGGTCGTCCATGTGACCGAGCCACTCCGCAGGCGCCGTGCGAGCTTCGACGGTGACGTCGCTCGTAAAACGTCCCGCGCCGAATTTGCGGGTCAAGGCATCGACGAGTTGTTGTTTCTCCGCATCGCTGCCTACCACCGCCATCAATTGAGGGACACCCGTCCGGTCCACGCGGAAAGCAAGCTGTGAATTCGTCGTCGGGGCGGAAACGACTGGCGACGAAGCGGCCGCAACGGCACCGGATGAAACAACTGCGGCCGGCGTAGCCGAAGCAGCAGCGGCTGACACAGACGACACAGACGACACAGGCAACGCAGGCGCCGCTACCGCCGAAAGAGCGGCAGATGGCGAGGCGGCAGGTTCCGGTGCAACGCCGGATGCCGCGCGGGTCCGCTCGGCAACAGGACGCTCGCTTGAGGCCGCCGCCGCCGCGTCCGCCTGCGTGGGGTGAAGCTGGACATATGCAAAAACCGCGGCCAGAACCAGCGCGAGCGTCGCAAAGAGCGGCCACACCCATTTCGGAGACGACTGCCTGCGCGGAGTCGAAGCGGCTACCGCCGGCGGCGTGGCGACCATCGCGTCGACGGCGGCACCGTTGGTAAGCGTCGGCGCTTGCGGCGCGGCACGGCTTGTCAGCGCATCGAGGCGAGCGGATATCGAATCGTTGAAGTTCGCCGCGTGATCGAATCCAAGCGAGCGGGCCACGCCATCGGTGACATATCCGGCGATGGCGGGTAGCTGAGCGTCGAGCAACGCCGGAAGCTGCTCAACCTCGCCCTGTTCGATCAGTACGTGATGTTTGAGCATGCCGAACAGCACGGCGCCGACCATGCCCGAAAGCACGTGCGACGCTTGCGGCGGCACGCCCGCCTGGCCGGCTATCTGGTCGCTGAGAACGGCGATGCGGCGGCCGGTGGCCCGCGCGATCAGGCTGTCCCCGGACGCCTCCAGGTCCTTGATGCCGGCCACGGTCGTCACGATGTGCGCGAGTTCCTCGGCGATGCGCGCGTTCGATTCGGCCGACCTGAGCGTCGAAAACTCCGTCGCGGCGCCCTCGGGCGTGGTCGCCCCGGCCATCAACGCGGCAATCAGCACGGGCGCGGCATGCGCGACCACGCGTTCGATGAGCTCGGGCGAAAGGCCGATCTGCCGTGAGAGCTGTTGTCTCACTGCTTCCGTGAAGGCCAGGCTGATCGACTGCGCGAGATTGATTGATTTCAACGACTACTCCCAGGTTATTTTGTTTTTGACGGGTGGTCTGCCGCGAGGCCGCTCGCACCTTCGCTGCAGCGTGGCCGCACGCAGCTCCGCCTCGCTCGAAAACCGCCAGTCGCAGTTTTCCGACTGGATACGCACGCATCCCGCGTAAATCTGGATGACCGCTTCCTCTCCCCAGGCATCGCGCATGCAGCGCAGCCACGCGCGCTTGCGGCGGTCGAGGTAGAAAGGCCAATCGTCCCGGCGCGGCGTGGATGAGGCCGGCACCGGAAAGCGAAACTCATTGGAGAGGTCCATATCGGTCGTCAATGCAACGCCACGAATTGCGCTTGCTGCTGAACCGCCGGTTCGTCACGCAGTCTGCTGGTCCGTCGCGAGTTCATCGTCGTCAACGGTATTGCCCGCATGCGCATGGGCGGGCGCGAGCCTGAACCGCTCACGGTCCTTGCCCCGAATCCATAGCGGCTCCCGGCCAACGCCGGACCACGTTGCGCCTGTCTGCGGATCGAAATATCGCGCGGGGCGTTTTCCGCGGACGGTGCTATTCGCGTCGAACGCAAAAATCTGCGCGGACGTGAATCCGAACTCCTGGACACAGGCGCGCACCTCGATCAGCACCGCATGCGCGGCAGCGCGTCGCTCAATTGCAATCTGCTCTTCCAGACTGAGCTTCTTCTCGATGTAACGGCGATATGTTTCCATGACTGACCACCTCTTCAACATGCCTGCTCTTCCAATCCCGGCGCCATTCGTTCCTGCGTTCGATCCCCTCGGAGCGGCGACGAGCGCAGGCCATCGCGCCAACTGCCCGTGAGGTCTTTTCGCCCGGCCGCCCGTCGCGGCGAGCGGATATCGCACGTTAATGCACCGACATCTCCATCGATGCAGATTCGTCGTCGCGAGAGGCGGCGCCTGGATCGGGCGCTCCGGCAAATGCGGCGAGTTGCGCCGCAACCTCGTCGAGCACGGGTTGCCACTGTCCGAACGCCGGTTGCCGGTACAGCGTGACCGTGGGATACCAGGGACTGTCGCGGCGCTCCGTCATCCAGAGCCAATGCGGATTGACGTCGAGCAGCACCCACGTCGGCACACCCAGGCCCGCGGCCAGGTGCGCGACGGATGTGCAGACGGTAATCACCAGGTCGAGGTTCTCGATAAACGCCGCGGTGTCGTCGTAGGTGGCGAACTCTTCTGTGTGATCGATCAGACGCAGCCCTGCCTGCCCGGCCTGCTCCACCTCGCCGTCCGCGCCGACTTGCAGGCTGAAAAACTCCACCCCCCTGATCCCGCCAAAGGCTTTAGCGATCTCGGCCGGTTTAACGGACCGCCGCGAATTGCGCTGGTGCGTGCGGCTGCCGCTCCACACCAGGCCGACCTTGAGCTTGCCGTCGTCGGGCAGACGCTCGCGCCACGCGCGAACCTTGTCGGGGTCGGCTTTCAGATACCCCGAGCGCAGCGGCAGGTCCTGCAGCGTGACGCCGAGCGTCAGCGGCAGACTGCACAGCGGCAGGTGATAGTCGAATACCGGCAGCGGCCGATGATCATGGGCAATGATGGTGTCCGCCACGCCGCCGAGGCTGCGCTTCAGAAGCGGCAGCAGATTGCCGAAGCAGCAGTAGATCAGCTTTCCGCCTTCGCGCTTCACCCGCTCGGCGATGAGCGGCACGAACCGCACGAACTGCATGACATCGCCGTGTCCCTGCTCGCCCCACACGAACAATGTTTTGCCTTCGAGCGGTTCGCCGTTCCAGCGCGGCGCCGGAACGTTCGGCGATACATCGCGCAGTTCGGGCGAACCGCTCCAGCGCGCCTCGTGATTACGCCAGCCGTTCGCATAGTCGCCGCGCAGCAGTTGGAGCATGGCGAGCGTCCAGACGAGCGACAGGTTGGCGGGCTCGAGTGCGAGCGCCCTCTGTGCGACAGCCAGTGCCCCGTCCCACTGCCGATGTTCGCGCAGTACGTAAGAGTACGTCTGCAACGCGGTCGCATAGTTGGGCGCGAGTGCGCACGCGCGCTCCGCCGCGACGAGACTGTCGTCGATCTGTCCGCGCTTGAGTAGCACGGTGCCGAGATTGGTCCACGCAAGCGCGTTGTCAGGGTCGTCCCGCAACGTCTGTTCGAACAACGGCTGGGCGCGGTCGTATTCGCTCAGTTCGAGGTGGGCCGCGCCCATGTTATTGCGCAGCATCGGCAGGGCCGGGTCGATCCGCGCGGCGTGCCGGTAAGCGTCGAGTGCCTGAAGTTGATGACGTGCCTGCTGATGCGCGAGTCCCAGCCTGAACCACGTACCGGCCTGCTCCGGTGCGCGCTCGCACCGCACGGTAGCGATATTGCGCGCCGCGTCGAATTTGCCCAGACGCAGCAATACATCGATCCAGTCGACCATCCAGTCGTCGCCGGGTGCGCCCTCGCCCCATGCGCATTCGAACCACGCGTCGGCGCCCGCATCGTCGCCGAGCCTGATCGCCAGACGCGCTCGTTCAATCAGCGCTTCCACGTTGGTCGGATCCGCATGCAGCGCGCGGTCCAGCAACTCGCGCGCATCGGCAAAGCGCCCCCGCAGGCACCACAGACGGCTTGCCACCACCAGCTCGCGCGGGTTGTCCGATTGTGTCGCTCCGCGCGCATCCAGGAGGTGGGATGCCGCAATCAGATCCCCGCGCGCAATCAGCGCCTCGACATTTTTCAGATTCGACATCGTTGCATTCCCCATTGATGTATTCACGCCCGCGTCAAATTCCCTGCACCGCGATACCGAGCAACAAGCCCAGAACGAAACCGATCAGACGACCACGCCACGCGGCCTGATCGGTTTCGGGATCGCGGAAAATGCTGCGGCGCGCGCTCGGCACCTGGCCAAGCAGCACGGGCCCGGACAGCAATATGAATGCGGCCACTCCGGCCGCCACCGCGACCACGATCGCGGGCGCGGCATTGTCTAGCGCCGGCAGATCCGGTGCGAAGAAGAAGACCGCCAGCACCGTCCAGCATGCAACCAGCCCACTCACGATCAGATTCCGGATGAATCGATCCGTATAGCTCGATACACTCATATCCGCTCCGCCGTTCCGGTTGTTTTCAATCCTGGCGACTGTTGCGTGGCGGCACGATCACCGCCTTTGCGGCAAGCGTGCCGACCAGTTGCGTGAAGGCCCGCTCACTCGCCTGCGATTCCATCCTTTGACGCAGCGACGCTCTCGCCTGTTCATACGATGGCGTCACCACCGGCCGTTTCGCGTCGAGCTTCACGATCACGCGCTGATTGCCGACGGCAACTGGCGAGCGGCTTATCTGTCCGACATCGAGCATCGAAACGGCCAGCGCAAGCGGCAGCGCCAGGCCCTGCGTATGCCCTTCGCTCACTGGCGTCCTGAAGCTGAACCAGGGCAGCGCGCCACCGTCGGTGCGGCTGGGCGCAACACTGTTCTCAGCCGCCAGCGTCTCGAACGGCACACCGCGGTCGAGCTTCGCCAGCACCGCTTTCGCCGTGAGATCGTCTCGCACGGTAATCACGCGAGCCTTGTATTCCTCTGTACCGAGCTCGGCCACGATCGCGTCATAACGAGCGCGTACCTGCGCCTCGCTGATCGCCTCGGGACGCATGTGCTGCGCGATGTACAGCCTGTTTTCAGTGTCGACGCGCGCCTTGCGCACCGCCTGCGCGACCTGTTCCGTGTTGCCCAGCTTTTCCTTCTCGGCCGCCTGGCGAATCAGTTCGCGTGCAATCAGTCCCTCGGTCAGCGTTTGACGCTGGGCCGGCGTGTCCGGCTGGCCGCTCGAACGCACCGCTTCGTCGAGCTGCGCCCGCTGAATCGGCATGCGGTTGACGGTCGCGATCACGTCCGCGTCCGCGCCCTGTTGCGGCGGCGTTTTCGCCACCGCAACAGGGCCGGCGATCATCATTGCCGCCATACCCGAAAGCATCGCTACCCGGCGCACGCCAGCCAGCATCATGTGTTTGCTCTTCAATTTCATCTCCGTGGTGCTACCGTTGATTTATCCATCGCCAGGGCTGCATGTGCCGGGACGTCAGCTCCCGGCGCCCGGATCGCCCACCAGCGCAAAAAGCAATTCGTCATAGCGGGCGATGAGCGGTTCGTGCGTCGACAGAAACGGCCGGATGGCCTTTCTCTGCCGGGCGCGATACGCCTGCCAGTCATCGTTGTGATGTTCGATTGCACGGACAAGCTGGTTCGAGCCCTCCTCCACATCGTTGCCGGGGTAGAAGTAGCCGACATCCCGGCATAAATGCGCGTTGTGCACGAGCGCATAGCCGTTCCAGCAGGCGTCGAAATAGAAGTAGTTCAACGCGAGCCCCCACTGGTGCGAGACCACGATATCGGTGTGTTCCGACAGGAACTGCGGCGTATCGTGACGGCCGACGAAACTGACCTTGCCGTCGCGCACGAGATCCAGGTGCTGCGCAATTCCAATGAACTCGGGACTGTTGCGTGCGAGGTGTTCCGCGTTCGTCACGTGGACGAAACTGATGCCACCGCCCACCTTGCGATACGCGCTCTCCGCAATCAGCAGCGGATACAGGCAGAACTTCAGCACGTTGATGTTCGCCTCCATGATCGACAGGCGCTTCGGCGTGTTTCGCGGACGGTACTCGCCCGAAAATGGCAATTCGCGGGTTCTCATGTCCAGACACATCGGGTCCCACACGAAGGGCACTTCCCGCACCGGCTGTCTGCGCAACACGCCGAAAAAATGCGCGCTCGTCTCCATGACCTGCGGAATGACCCAGACCTGGTCATATTGCTGATTGATGAATACGGAATCGCACATGCGCCGTGAAAAGATCATCGCCTCCATCATCTGCACGTATTCCGGCCCGCAGCAGTAACTGACGATCTTCGTGCCGCGCGACCTGAGATACGAGGTCTGTTCGCGATCGATCTGGCCGCCCAGTTCGATCAGCACGTCGAGCGAGTCCTTCGCATCCGCGAAGCTGCGCACCGGAAAACGCTGAAGATCCCACGGCAACCGCGGCGTGATCTCAACCGCCGTCGTATTGACGAGCACGACCTCGTGCCGATGCGGCGAGTGCTGGAAAAGCTTGGCCAGGTACAGCGCGTTCTGCTTGATACCGTTGACCCACATGCTTTCCGCCGCATCGCGCAAACCGATCGTGATACCGATCCGAAGCGAACGTATCTTTGTCATGCCTTTCCCCCGAACTGCATACCAGACTGAACAACCCTCGCTGTGCTTCAGCGAGCCCTGTAAAAGACGAACAACCGGCACCTTCAGTCATGTCGGCCGCTCTCACTGTCCCGCTCACCGGCCGAACTGCACCTGGCGCCGCACGATCACACATGACGGAGGCGCATCGATCAGCGTGACCGTCTCACGCGACCGGCCAGGCGTGGTGTAGACCGTCACCAGTTTCACGAGCGTATTCGCGTGATAGCCGCCGAGTTCCGAGCGCGCCACGTCCTTGCAGGGCATCGGGGCGCTTGAAATACGTTCGGCGAGGATCGCGCACCCGCCGTTCGGCACTGGCGTCGTCGTGAGCGAAAGCACCGCCGAGTTCTGTCCGTATTCGAGGCCGGCGAGCGAGAAGAACGGCGCACTGTCCGGATCCTGGCGGTCCCAGTCCAACACGACGTCAGTGCGTTCGGTATTCAAGAACGTTCGGCTCGATACGACATTGATCGCCTGATAGCAACGACGCACGCCCACCTTTTGCGCGGCCTGTGCAAGCACGGTTGCAGGAGCCTCCACGGGGGGCGGCGGCGTGCCCGGATTGACCGCCGTTGCCGAGCCAGGCGAGACGGGAAGCGGCTGGGCAAGCGACGGTCCCGACAGGCAAGCGAGCATCGTGCAAGTCCACATCGCCCGCGCGCGCCATCGTGCGGCACGCGAACTGGAGACGTCGAAAGCGCGCCGCTTCGCGGGCATGTTCTGTCTCACCATCATGGGTAAAGGTCCCCGATCGCCGCCGTGTACAGCTCGACGTTGCGCTCCGACTCGGGATCGAGCGTCGCCAGGAATGCGCGTGCCGCGCTGCGATAGTCCGCAAGGCTGGCGTCGTGTGCCGCGAACGCCTGGCGCAGTGCAAGGGCGCCGTCCTCGCAGTCGAAATCGGTGTAGCGATAACCGCAGCCGCCGAGCAACGTGGAGTTGTGGATGAGCGGATAACCGCCGTAAAGCGCCTCGTAATAGACGTAGTTCTGGGCGTTCTCCCAGTGGTGCGAGATCAGCGCGTCGGCCTGCTGCGTCATGATTTCGTAGACGGGCAGGCGCGGCTCGAAGGTCGCGCGCCCGTGGCGAACCAGATCGAGGCTGCGCGCGAAACCGACGAACTGTGTATCGCCCTTCAGATGCAGCGTGTTATAGACGCGCAGGTAGTCGATCATGGCCGGCTCTTGCCGATACGCCTGGTCCGCAATCAGCATCGGCAACTGCGATGTCTTCACCATGCAGATGTTCGGCTCGAGGATCGCGAGGCGCCAGCGTCTGCCGCCGGGCACATAGCCGAAGGCGGGAGCCGCCTGCGCGCCCGCCATCGAACGTTCCAGCAACGCCGGGCTCCAGAGGTGCTGCATCGCCCGCACGGGTGCGCGCAGGGCCGACGCATAGTAGCTCGCGCAGGTGCGCTCGAACGCCGGCAGCGTCCAGATCGCGCTGTACGGCGTGCCGGAAACCAGCATGCCGTGCGGCAGATCGAACATCATCCGCTCGATGTCGATCACGTAGTCGTTGGCCACCCGCATGCCGATCACGTGTCCGCCGCGGGCACGAAAATCCCGCGCCCAGTCGGGATTGAGCTGCGCGCTGAGTTCGATGATCACGTCCAGACGCTCGCGTGCCGCTTCAAGGTCGATGAGCGGCACCGGCGCAAGTGCGAGGAACTGCGACGCCTCATTCGGCGAACCGTCTCCTCCATTGACGAGGTACACGTCCTCGATCAACGGTGAGCGCTTGAGCAGCATGGTGAGGAAATAGCAGTTCTGGAAGATGCCGTTTTCCCAGATCGACTGCTGTCCGGCACGCAGATAGATGGTGACGCCGACTTTCAGGCGCTTGCCGTTCAGCATGACGCCCCCTTTGCCGTCTGACGGGTGCCCAGGTCCAGCAGTCGCCGCGCATACTGTGCGCGGTTGTCCGCGTCGAGCGGATTCAAGCGTGCGAGAAACGCCCGCGCGCGGCGCATATAGGCGTCGTGGTCAGCATCGTGATCGCGGGCGGCTCTTACCAGTTGCGCCCCGCCGGCGGCGATGTCGGAGTCGGCGTAGTAGTAGCCGAGTTCCGCGAGCCACGGCGAGTTATGAACAAGCGGGTAGCCGCCATACAGTGCATCCAGGTACGCAATGTTCTGGGCGTTATGCCACTGGTGGGCGACTACCGCGTTCGCATGCTGGCTCATGTACCCGACAAAATCATGCCGCTGGTCCAGGTGAATTTTTTCGTGTTTATGGAGATCCAGTGAGCGCGTGAGGAACGCGAAGCTCGGATGGTCTTTCATCTGGATACTGTTGAGTACGTGCATGCGCGCAATCGCCGCGGGATCCTTTCGAAATGCCTCGTCGCACACCAGCATCGGAATCACGCAGCACTTCACGACGGAAATGTTGGGTTCGAAAATCGCGACGCGCAGCGCGCGCGGGGTGTCCCGCTTCGGCGCCGGTTCATAGCCGAAATGAAACCCCGCCTGCGCGACCAATGCGACGCGCCGCTCGATGAATACCGGATTCCACAGGAACGGCACCTCGAATACCGGGCAACGGTGCAGCGTCTGAAGCATCGGCTTGAAGGCGAGGTCCTTCGCGAGAATCCAGATCTCGTCGCAGCGCTGCGCGCGCGAAAAATAGCCGCTCTTCTTGAATACGCTTGGCTCGACAAGCCCCGCATAGGGCTGGCCGCAGCAGAAAAAAATGACCTTTTTGCCGAGCGCACGTATATGGTCGAGCCACTCGACGTCGAGGCCACCTCCCATCTCGAACACGACGTCGACGAGATCGGTCGCCTCCCGTGGAGGCACGAGCCGGAATTCCTGTGCGAGGTTCACGGCCTCGGGCGGCAGCTCCCTTTGATCGCCGCAGTCGAGCAACACGACGTCCGTCACGAACGGCAGTGCGCGCAGCAGTTGCGCAAAGAAAAAAATGTTCTGTCCCAGCCCGTTTTCCCAGACGCTCTGTCCGGTGTGGGTGAGTACTGAAATTCCGATCCGCATGTCGCCTTGATTGCCGCTCGGGCACTTCCGCTGATTGGTCGAAAAAATCAGGACCGCATGCGGGGAGTAGCGGTCCTGCCTAAGGTCCGGTCGATCATCCGAAGCGGACTTCCCTGAGGGATTGCTTTTTTATTAGTCGAGCGCGATTTCCACGCGGCGGTTCTGTGCGCGTCCGCTGGCCGTCGCGTTCGACGCCACCGGGTCCGCTTTTCCATAACCTTTCGCGACGAACTGCCGCGCCTTCAGTCCGTGTTCCTGCAGATATTGCGCAACGGTCTGCGCGCGACGTTCCGACAGCGCCTGGTTGTGCGCGGCCGAAGCGGTCGAGTCCGTAAAGCCGCTGACTGCGACCGTATTGAACGTCATGCCTTGAGCGGCTGCGATAAGCGCATCGAGACGAGTACGCGCCGCGGCGGTCAATGTCGCCTTGTCGACTTCGAAATTCGCATCACCGCTCAACGAAAGCTTGCGCGGCACCGGCGGCGGAGCCTGAGGCGCCGGCGCGACTGCCACCGGCGCAGGCGCAGGCTGCGGTGCAGACGCGGCGCCGCACTGGAACGTCAGGACACGCACGTCGCGTTGTCCGCCGCTGCCCGCCAGCGGCGCAATTTCCTGGACTGGACGGACAGGCGTATTGCCGCAAATTTCGCGTGCTTTGGAGTAGCAGGTTCCCTGGCCCTCGAAGAGGCCGTAGCACTCAACGCGAAAAGCTTTTTCGTTATTCGGCAAGCTCACCGAATAGGCGCTGAAGGTGGGACCGGTTGCCGCGGAACATCCAGCCAGTACGGCGGCAATAGATAGCGCCGCTAGAATCTTTCTAAGCATTTGGAACCTCGATGTCATACCGGCCGATGGCCGTGCGAAAAGTTTGCCGTGTTCGCCATGCGTTACCACCAGACACGCGTCGATGGTACGTGAGCACGACTGCCAGGACTGTCAGAACACGTCAGGGAAACTGGATGACAGGCACTGCGCAGCAGGGGAATTTCCGACTGCACCCGGAACGCACTTTCTCCGTTCCGGATGCAGCCTTCAAACCTCCCTCGTTACCACTGGTAGCTGACACCACCGCCAACCGAGTACCCAGCACTGCTGCTGCTTACCCCGCCCTTGATCTTGACGTTGTTGGTGATACGCGCGGTGAAGCCGAGTGCCACAGCGCTGTAGCCCTGATAGCTGGCCGCCCCGATACCCACCGCGATGGTTTTGCCCAGGTCCACCTCTGGAATCATCGTCAGCGCGGTGGCGCCCGCCACACCCGAATAGGCTTTCCGGGCGATCGAGTTCACGCTCTGCTGCACGGATCTCAGTTGCGACACGTTCACCGCATCGGTGCCATTGACGCCCGGTCCGACATTCGTGATGCGACGCTCGTCGCCCGCCGATCCGACCGAAACCGTATTCGCTTCGCTAGCCACCGAATTCGCGCCGAGCGCCACCGAGTTAGCCGCCGAAGCCGTGGCATTCGAACCGAGCGCCACGCCTTTACTGCCCGACACGATGGCATTCGCCCCGATCACCGTGGCGCCGTCCGTGCCAGCATTCGCGCCATTGCCGAGCGCGACGCTGTCCGTGCCGGCAGCCGTGGCGTTCGGCCCGATCGCGATCGCGTTCACGCCCGTAGCGCCGTCATTGGCGTAGTTCGACTGCTGCTTGCCGTTGTCATTCACGCTGTAGTAATGCGGGCGTGATGTCGAGATCAGCGTCGACAAGGACAAGGCGGACGTGGAAGTCGAGGTCGAAAGCGACGCCACGTTGTTGTCGGTGGTGGAAAGCGCGGTGGACAGTGAACCGATGCCCGTCGAGGTCGACGTGGACAGCGACGCCACATTGCTGTTCGTCGTGGAAAGCCCGGTGGACACCGAACTCACCACCGTCGACATCGAAGTGACACTGCTAACCGCCGTGCTCGTCACCGTGGACAGCGAACCGATGCCCGTCGAGGTCGACGTGGACAGCGACGCGACGCTGCTGTTGGTCGTGGACAGACCGGTGGACAGCGAACTCATGCCGGTCGACAGCGACGCGATATTGCTGGTCGTCGAGCTGACCGTCGTGGAGAGCGATGCCACGTTGCTGTCGGTCGTGCTCAGCCCGGTGGAGAGCGAGCTGGCCGTCGTCGAAGTCGAGGTCGACAACGACGCCACGTTGCTGTTCGTCGTGGACAGACCCGTCGACAGCGAACTGATGCCGGTCGAGGCCGAGGTCGACAACGACGCCACGTTGCTGTTCGTCGTGGACAGGCCCGTCGACAGCGAACTGATGCCCGTCGAGGCCGACGTGGACAGCGACGCCACGTTGCTATTCGTCGTGGACAGGCCGGTCGAGAGCGAGCTAATGCCGGTCGAAGCCGAGGTCGACAACGACGCCACGTTGCTGTTCGTCGTGGACAGACCCGTGGACAGCGAACTGATGCCCGTCGAGGCCGAGGTCGACAGCGAGGTCACGTTGCTGTTGGTCGTGCTGAGGCCCGTGGACAGCGAACTGGTCGAGGTCGAAGTCGACGTGGACAGCGAGGCCACGTTGCTGTCGGTCGTGGAGAGGCCCGTCGACAGCGAACTGATGCTGGTCGAGATCGAACCCGTGGCGGTGGACAGCGAGGCCACGGTGCTGTTCGTCGTGGAGAGACCCGTCGAGAGCGAACTGATACCGGTGGACGTCGAAGTCGACAGCGTATCGATTGCCTGGTTCGTCGCATACAGTTGCGAGCCGTTGATCGCGTCCGTGCTCGTCTGGCTGATCTGCCCCGCCGCCACGTTCGTGATCTGCCGTTCAGCGCCCACGCTTCCCACGCTGACCACGCTGACCGGGGTCGTGCCAGCGAAGCTGTAGGTCTTGCCGCCGATCGTCGTGCTCAAGGTCGGATTGGCCGCCGCTGTCACCGAGCCCGAGCCCAGCGCCACGTCGCCGATGTTTATCGCCAGCGAGCCCGCGCCCAACGCCAAGGTCTTGTCGGCGCTCGCGCTGGCGCTGTCGCCCACCGCCACACTGCTCGAACCCGCTGCGGTGGCGCCCACGCCCGCAGCGAGCGCGTTCACGCCGGTCGCGCCGTCGTTGTCGTAGTTGCCGCCCTGCACGCCGTTGTCGTTGACGCTGTAGTAGTGCGTCTTGCTGCCCGCGACTACCGTGCTCAGTTGCGAGAGGTTCACCGCATCGCCCGGGGCGGTGCCGGCCGCGACGTTGTGGATCTGCGAGGCACTGCCGCCCGGATTCAGCGTCACGCTGCCGTAGTTGACGGTGCCGTCCGGGTTCAGGTCGTACTTCACCGCCTGGCTGTTGAGCGCGCTCACCGTCGTCGATACCGATGCGATGCCCGTCGAGGCTGACGTCGACAGCGAACTCACGTTGCTGTTGGTGGTGGACAGGCCCGTGGACAACGAACTCACGCCAGTGGACAGCGAGCTTGCCGTGGTCGAAGTCGAGGTCGACAGCGACGCCACGTTGCTGTCCGTGGTGGAAAGACCCGTCGAGAGCGAACTGATGCCCGTCGAGGCCGATGTCGACAGCGAAGTCACGTTGCTGTTCGTCGTGGACAGGCCGGTCGAGAGCGAACTCACGCCAGTGGACAAGGAACTCGCTGTGGTCGATGTCGAGGTCGACAGCGAGGCCACGTTGCTATCCGTGGTGGAAAGCCCCGTGGACAGCGAACTGATGCCCGTCGAGGCCGACGTCGACAGCGACGTCACGTTGCTGTTCGTCGTGCTCAGGCCCGTTGACAGCGAACTGACACCAGTGGACAGCGAACTCGCCGTGGTCGAGGTCGAGGTCGACAGCGACGCCACGTTGCTGTCCGTGGTGGAAAGACCCGTGGATAGCGAACTGATGCCCGTCGATGCCGATGTCGACAGTGACGTCACATTGCTGTTGGTCGTGCTCAGGCCGGTCGAAAGCGAACTGACACCGGTGGACAGCGAACTTGCCGCGGTCGAGGTCGAGGTCGACAGCGAGGCCACGTTGCTGTCCGTGGTGGAAAGACCCGTGGACAGCGAACTGATGCCCGTCGAGGCCGACGTCGACAACGACGTCACGTTGCTGTTCGTCGTGGACAGACCCGTGGAGAGTGAGCTTGCCGTGGTCGATGTCGAAGTCGACAGCGAGGCCACGTTGCTATCAGTCGTGGAAAGGCCCGTCGAGAGCGAACTGATGCCCGTCGAAGCCGACGTCGACAGCGAGGTCACGTTGCTGTTCGTCGTGGATAGACCGGTCGAGAGCGAACTCACGCCAGTGGACAAGGAACTCGCCGTGGTCGAAGTGGACGTGGACAGCGACGCCACATTGCTGTCGGTCGTGCTCAGGCCCGTCGAAAGCGAACTGGCCGTCGTCGAGGTCGACGTGGACAGCGACGCCACGTTGCTATCCGTGGTGGAAAGCCCGGTAGACAGCGAACTGATACCCGTCGAGGCCGACGTGGACAACGACGCCACGTTGCTATCGGTCGTGCTGAGGCCGGTGGACAGCGAACTCGCCGTGGTCGAGGTCGAGGTCGAGAGCGAGGCCACATTGCTATCGGTCGTCGACAGACCCGTGGACAGCGAACTGATGCTGGTCGAAATCGAACCCGTCGCAGTCGACAGCGACGCCACGTTGCTGTTCGTCGTGGAAAGCCCCGTCGACAGCGAACTGATACCGGTGGACGTCGAAGTCGACAGCGTATCGATTGCCTGGTTCGTCGCAAACAGTTGCGAGCCGTTGACCGCGTCCGTGCTCGTATCGCTGAGCTGCCCCGCCGCCACGTTCGTGACCTGCCGCTCCGCGCCCGGCGCGCCGACGCTCACCACGCTCGTCGGGCTCGTGCCCGCGAAGCTGTACGCCTTGCCGCCGATCGTCGCGCCCGAGCTCGGGTTGGCCGCCGCCGTTACCGAGCCCGAGCCCAGCGCCACGTCGCCGGCATTCGCCGCCGTCGCCCCCGAGCCCAGCGCCACTGCGCCGGTGTTCGCCGCCGTCGACGTGCTGCCGAGCGCCACCGACCCCGTGCCCGTTGCCACGTTCGAGCTGCCCAGCGCCACCGCGCCCGTGCCATTGGCCGTGTTGTTCGCGCCCACCGTCACCGCGCCCGTGCCCGTCGCCGAGTTCGGGTCGCCGATCGCCACCGCGCCGTCACCGCTCGCGGTCTGCTGGAAACCCAGCGCCACGGCGCCCGTGCCGCTGCTCACCTGCGACTGGTAGCCGCCCGCGATCGAGCCCTGGCCCGCGGCCGCCGCCACCGTGTTGCTGTCGCCGATCGCGACCGTCGAGGCCGCCAGCGCCTGCGAGCCGTTGCCGATCGCCGTCGCATTCGCACCCGCGGCCGATGCGCCCACGCCCGCGGCGAGCGCGTTCACGCCGGTCGCACCGTCGTTGTTGTAGTTGCCGCCCTGCACGCCGTTGTCGTTGACGCTGTAGTAGTGCGTCTTGCTGCCGGCGACTACCGTGCTGAGTTGCGAGAGGTTCACTGCATCGCCCGGCGCGGTGCCGGCCGCGACGTTGTGGATCTGCGAGGCACTGCCGCCCGGGTTCAGCGTGACGCTGCCGTAGTTGACGGTGCCGTCGGGGTTCAGATCGTACTTCACCGCCTGGCTGTTGAGCGCGCTGACCGTCGTCGATACCGAAGCGATGCCCGTCGAGGCCGAGGTCGACAGCGAGGTCACGTTGCTGTTGGTGGTGGAGAGGCCCGTCGAAAGCGAACTTACGCCAGTGGACAGCGAGCTTGCCGTGGTCGAGGTCGAGGTCGACAACGAGGCCACATTGCTGTCCGTGGTGCTCAGGCCCGTGGACAGCGAGGCGACGTTGCTGTTCGTGGTGCTCAGCCCTGTGGATAGCGAACTCGCCGTGGTCGAGGTCGAGGTCGACAACGAGGCCACGTTGCTGTCCGTGGTGGAAAGACCCGTGGACAGCGAACTGATGCCCGTCGATGCCGACGTCGACAGCGAAGTCACGTTGCTGTTCGTCGTGGACAGGCCGGTCGAGAGCGAACTGACGCCAGTGGACAGCGAGCTTGCCGTCGTCGATGTCGAAGTCGACAACGACGCCACGTTGCTGTCGGTCGTGGAGAGTCCCGTCGACAGCGAACTGATGCCCGTCGATGCCGATGTCGACAGCGAGGT
This sequence comes from Paraburkholderia sp. DD10, assembly GCF_049177125.1. Taxonomy (NCBI): domain Bacteria; kingdom Pseudomonadati; phylum Pseudomonadota; class Betaproteobacteria; order Burkholderiales; family Burkholderiaceae; genus Paraburkholderia; species Paraburkholderia sp. DD10. The sequence goes on from NZ_CP185392.1 coordinate 2,225,458, forward strand.
CACATTGCTGTTCGTCGTGCTCAGGCCCGTCGAAAGCGAACTGACACCAGTGGACAGCGAACTGGCCGTGGTCGAAGTCGACGTGGACAACGACGCCACGTTGCTGTCGGTCGTGCTGAGGCCGGTGGACAGCGAACTCGCCGTGGTCGAGGTCGAGGTCGAGAGCGAGGCCACATTGCTATCGGTCGTCGACAGACCCGTGGACAGCGAACTGATGCTGGTCGAGATCGAGCCCGTCGCAGTCGACAGCGACGCCACGTTGCTGTTCGTCGTGGAAAGCCCCGTCGACAGCGAACTGATACCGGTAGAAGTGGAAGTCGACAGCGTATCGATTGCCTGGTTGGTCGCAAACAGTTGCGAGCCGTTGACCGCGTCCGTGCTCGTATCGCTGAGCTGCCCCGCCGCCACGTTCGTGACCTGCCGCTCCGCGCCCGGCGCGCCGACGCTCACCACGCTCGTCGGGCTCGCGCCCGCGAAGCTGTACGCCTTGCCGCCGATCGTCGCGCCCGAGGTCGGATTGGCCGCCGCCGTCACCGAGCCCGAGCCCAGCGCCACGTCGCCGGCATTCGCCGCGGTCGCCCCCGAGCCCAGCGCCACCGCGCCGGTGTTCGCCGCCGTCGACGTGCTGCCGAGCGCCACCGACCCCGTGCCCGTTGCCACGTTCGAGCTGCCCAGCGCCACCGCGCCCGTGCCATTGGCCGTGTTGTTCGCGCCCACCGTCACCGCGCCCGTGCCCGTCGCCGAGTTCGGGTCGCCGATCGCCACCGCGCCGTCACCGCTCGCGGTCTGCTGGAAACCCAGCGCCACGGCGCCCGTGCCGCTGCTCACCTGCGACTGGTAGCCGCCCGCGATCGAGCCCTGGCCCGCGGCCGCCGCCACCGTGTTGCTGTCGCCGATCGCGACCGTCGAGGCCGCCAGCGCCTGCGAGCCGTTGCCGATCGCCGTCGCATTCGCACCCGCGGCCGATGCGCCCACGCCCGCGGCGAGCGCGTTCACGCCGGTCGCACCGTCGTTGTTGTAGTTGCCGCCCTGCACGCCGTTGTCGTTGACGCTGTAGTAGTGCGTCTTGCTGCCCGCGACTACCGTGCTGAGTTGCGAGAGGTTCACTGCATCGCCCGGCGCGGTGCCGGCCGCGACGTTGTGGATCTGCGAGGCACTGCCGCCCGGGTTCAGCGTGACGCTGCCGTAGTTGACGGTGCCGTCGGGGTTCAGATCGTACTTCACCGCCTGGCTGTTGAGCGCGCTGACCGTCGTCGATACCGAAGCGATGCCCGTCGAGGCCGAGGTCGACAGCGAGGTCACGTTGCTGTTGGTGGTGGAGAGGCCCGTCGAAAGCGAACTGACGCCAGTGGACAGCGAGCTTGCCGTGGTCGAGGTCGAGGTCGACAACGAGGCCACGTTGCTGTCAGTGGTGGAAAGACCCGTCGAGAGCGAACTGATGCCCGTCGAGGCCGATGTCGACAGCGAAGTCACGTTGCTGTTCGTCGTGGACAGGCCGGTCGAGAGCGAACTCACGCCAGTGGACAAGGAACTCGCCGTGGTCGAGGTCGAGGTCGACAGCGACGCCACGTTGCTGTCGGTCGTGCTCAGCCCCGTGGAAAGCGAACTGACGCCAGTGGACAGGGAACCGACGCTCGTCGAGATCGAGCCGGTGACGGTCGACAGCGAGGTCACGTTGCTGTTCGTCGTGCTCAGCCCCGTAGACAGCGAACTGATGCCGGTGGAAGCGGAAGTCGACAGCGTATCGATTGCCTGGTTCGTCGCATACAGTTGCGAGCCGTTGATCGCGTCCGTGCTCGTATCGCTGATCCGCCCCGCCGCCACGTTCGTGACCTGCCGCTCCGCGCCCGGCGCGCCGACGCTCACCACGCTCGTCGGGCTCGTGCCCGCGAAGCTGTACGTCTTGCCGCCGATCGTCGCGCCCGAGCTCGGGTTGGCCGCCGCCGTTACCGAGCCCGAGCCCAGCGCCACGTCGCCGGCATTCGCCGCCGTCGCCCCCGAGCCCAGCGCCACTGCGCCGGTGTTCGCCGCCGTCGACGTGCTGCCGAGCGCCACCGACCCCGTGCCCGTTGCCACGTTCGAGCTGCCCAGCGCCACCGCGCCCGTGCCATTGGCCGTGTTGTTCGCGCCCACCGTCACCGCGCCCGTGCCCGTCGCCGAGTTCGGGTCGCCGATCGCCACCGCGCCGTCACCGCTCGCGGTCTGCTGGAAACCCAGCGCCACGGCGCCCGTGCCGCTGCTCACCTGCGACTGGTAGCCGCCCGCGATCGAGCCCTGGCCCGCGGCCGCCGCCACCGTGTTGCTGTCGCCGATCGCGACCGTCGAGGCCGCCAGCGCCTGCGAGCCGTTGCCGATCGCCGTCGCATTCGCGCCCGCGGCCGATGCGCCCACGCCCGCGGCGAGCGCGTTCACGCCGGTCGCACCGTCGTTGTTGTAGTTGCCGCCCTGCACGCCGTTGTCGTTGACGCTGTAGTAGTGCGTCTTGCTGCCGGCGACTACCGTGCTCAGTTGCGAGAGGTTCACTGCATCGCCCGGCGCGGTGCCGGCCGCGACGTTGTGGATCTGCGAGGCACTGCCGCCCGGGTTCAGCGTGACGCTGCCGTAGTTGACGGTGCCGTCGGGGTTCAGATCGTACTTCACCGCCTGGCTGTTGAGCGCGCTGACCGTCGTCGATACCGAAGCGATGCCCGTCGAGGCCGAGGTCGACAGCGAGGTCACGTTGCTGTTGGTGGTGGAGAGGCCCGTCGAAAGCGAACTTACGCCAGTGGACAGCGAGCTTGCCGTGGTCGAGGTCGAGGTCGACAACGAGGCCACATTGCTGTCCGTGGTGCTCAGGCCCGTGGACAGCGAGGCGACGTTGCTGTTCGTGGTGCTCAGCCCTGTGGATAGCGAACTCGCCGTGGTCGAGGTCGAGGTCGACAACGAGGCCACGTTGCTGTCCGTGGTGGAAAGACCCGTGGACAGCGAACTGATGCCCGTCGATGCCGACGTCGACAGCGAAGTCACGTTGCTGTTCGTCGTGGACAGGCCGGTCGAGAGCGAACTGACGCCAGTGGACAGCGAGCTTGCCGTCGTCGATGTCGAAGTCGACAACGACGCCACGTTGCTGTCGGTCGTGGAGAGTCCCGTCGACAGCGAACTGATGCCCGTCGATGCCGATGTCGACAGCGAGGTCACATTGCTGTTCGTCGTGCTCAGGCCCGTCGAAAGCGAACTGACACCAGTGGACAGCGAACTGGCCGTGGTCGAAGTCGACGTGGACAACGACGCCACGTTGCTGTCGGTCGTGCTGAGGCCGGTGGACAGCGAACTCGCCGTGGTCGAGGTCGAGGTCGAGAGCGAGGCCACATTGCTATCGGTCGTCGACAGACCCGTGGACAGCGAACTGATGCTGGTCGAGATCGAGCCCGTCGCAGTCGACAGCGACGCCACGTTGCTGTTCGTCGTGGAAAGCCCCGTCGACAGCGAACTGATACCGGTAGAAGTGGAAGTCGACAGCGTATCGATTGCCTGGTTGGTCGCAAACAGTTGCGAGCCGTTGACCGCGTCCGTGCTCGTATCGCTGAGCTGCCCCGCCGCCACGTTCGTGACCTGCCGCTCCGCGCCCGGCGCGCCGACGCTCACCACGCTCGTCGGGCTCGCGCCCGCGAAGCTGTACGCCTTGCCGCCGATCGTCGCGCCCGAGGTCGGATTGGCCGCCGCCGTCACCGAGCCCGAGCCCAGCGCCACGTCGCCGGCATTCGCCGCGGTCGCCCCCGAGCCCAGCGCCACCGCGCCGGTGTTCGCCGCCGTCGACGTGCTGCCGAGCGCCACCGACCCCGTGCCCGTTGCCACGTTCGAGCTGCCCAGCGCCACCGCGCCCGTGCCATTGGCCGTGTTGTTCGCGCCCACCGTCACCGCGCCCGTGCCCGTCGCCGAGTTCGGGTCGCCGATCGCCACCGCGCCGTCACCGCTCGCGGTCTGCTGGAAACCCAGCGCCACGGCGCCCGTGCCGCTGCTCACCTGCGACTGGTAGCCGCCCGCGATCGAGCCCTGGCCCGCGGCCGCCGCCACCGTGTTGCTGTCGCCGATCGCGACCGTCGAGGCCGCCAGCGCCTGCGAGCCGTTGCCGATCGCCGTCGCATTCGCACCCGCGGCCGATGCGCCCACGCCCGCGGCGAGCGCGTTCACGCCGGTCGCACCGTCGTTGTTGTAGTTGCCGCCCTGCACGCCGTTGTCGTTGACGCTGTAGTAGTGCGTCTTGCTGCCCGCGACTACCGTGCTGAGTTGCGAGAGGTTCACTGCATCGCCCGGCGCGGTGCCGGCCGCGACGTTGTGGATCTGCGAGGCACTGCCGCCCGGGTTCAGCGTGACGCTGCCGTAGTTGACGGTGCCGTCGGGGTTCAGATCGTACTTCACCGCCTGGCTGTTGAGCGCGCTGACCGTCGTCGATACCGAAGCGATGCCCGTCGAGGCCGAGGTCGACAGCGAGGTGACGTTGCTGGTCGTCGTGGAGAGGCCCGTCGAAAGCGAACTGACGCCAGTGGACAGCGAGCTTGCCGTGGTCGAGGTCGAGGTCGACAACGAGGCCACGTTGCTGTCAGTGGTGGAAAGACCCGTCGAGAGCGAACTGATGCCCGTCGAGGCCGATGTCGACAGCGAAGTCACGTTGCTGTTCGTCGTGGACAGGCCGGTCGAGAGCGAACTCACGCCAGTGGACAAGGAACTCGCCGTGGTCGAGGTCGAGGTCGACAGCGACGCCACGTTGCTGTCGGTCGTGCTCAGCCCCGTGGAAAGCGAACTGACGCCAGTGGACAGGGAACCGACGCTCGTCGAGATCGAGCCGGTGACGGTCGACAGCGAGGTCACGTTGCTGTTCGTCGTGCTCAGCCCCGTAGACAGCGAACTGATGCCGGTGGAAGCGGAAGTCGACAGCGTATCGATTGCCTGGTTCGTCGCATACAGTTGCGAGCCGTTGATCGCGTCCGTGCTTGTGTCGCTGATCCGCCCCGCCGCCACGTTCGTGACCTGCCGCTCCGCGCCCGGCGCGCCGACGCTCACCACGCTCTTCGGGGTCGTGCCCGCGAAGCTGTACGTCTTGCCGCCGATCGTTGCGCCCGAGGTCGGGTTGGCCGCCGCCGTCACCGAGCCGGAACCCAGCGCCACGTCGCCAGCATTTGTCGTCGTTGCATTTGCACCGAGCGCGACAGAATTTGCGGCTGCTCCGCTTGCCGCGTCACCCAAGGCCACCGCACTTGCGCCCGCTGCCGTGGCGTTCGTGCCGATAGCAATTGCGTTCGTGCCCGTCGCGCCATCGTTCGCGTAATTTCCTTGCTGCGTGCCGTTATCGTTCACGCTCACGTAGTGTGTGCGTGTCGTGGAAACGACCGTGCTGAGCGACGACACATCGCTGTTCGTCGTGGACAGCCCCGTCGATAGGGAACCAACCCCCGTGCTCAAGGAGGCGATGCCGCTTTGAGCCGTGGACAAGCCGGTCGAAGTCGAAACGCTGAGTGACGAAATTCCCGTCGATGCCGAGGTACTGAGCGACGATACGCCCGTCGATAGCGAGCTTACGGCAGACGAGGTCGAGGTGGACAGAGAAGCGACGTTACTGACCGTGGTGGATAGTCCGGTGCTCAGACTGGAAATGCCGGTCGATGCGGAAGTCGAGAGACTCGAAACGCCGGTACTCAGCGACGAAATGCCGGTTGACGCGGAAGTCGAAAGGGCATTTACCGCAAGATTCGTTGCGTTGAGTTGCGAACCATTAATGGCATCCGTGCTTGTTGCGCTGATGCGGCCAGCGGCCACATTCGTGATCTGACGTTCCTTGCCCGCGCTACCGACGCTTACCACGCTGGTCGGCGCCGTTCCTGCGAACGCATACGTCACACCGCCGATTACCGCACTTGTTGTCGGGTTGGCGGCCGCCGTGACCGAACCGTTTCCTAGTGCGACGCTATCGGCGTTTGCGGCAGTCGCGGCGTTACCAAATGCCATCGAATTCGCGGCTGATGCAACTGCGCTCGTGCCAATTGCAACCGAATTTCCTCCCACTGCAGAAGCGGCATTGCCTAGAGCGATGTCATTGACGATCGTCGTGCTGCCGCTCACGCCGGCTACCGCACTCGATCCGCCCGCAAATGAATTTGTGCCATAGGCAGTCGAATTCAAACCGTTCGTCAGCGAACGATCACCGATCGCCTTAGAGCCGCCCCCAACCGCCGTTGCAAAATCACCGCTAGCGCTGGCACCTGTGCCGACGACCACCGCGTTCACTCCGGAAGATTGGGCAGCGTTCCCAATTGCAATCGAACTTGTGTTACTCCCAACGGCGGAACTGCCGATTGCCATTGCACCGGAGCCGGTTGCTTTCGAATACGAGCCGATAGCCGTGCCGTTTGCACCGGAGGCGAGAGCGGTGGTTCCGAAGGCAGACGAATTTTGTCCGCTGGCCGACGCCGCTGCGCCGAGTGCCATACTCGCGGTTCCACTTGCAATCGCCGTATGACCGAGCGCGATGGCATTTGTGTTCGATGCCGTCGAATCAGAGGCGAGAGCAATCGAATATCCGCCGGTTGCTGAAGCGGCATTTCCGAGCGCAACGTCATTGACGATTGTCGTGCTGCCTGCGATGCCAGCTATTGCGTTCGTGCCGCCCGCGAAAGAGTTCACGCCGTTCGAACTCGCGCCGAAACCAGCAGCCATGGAACCATTGCCAGAAGCAGTAGCTGTTTCACCCAACGCAGCCGAATCGTCACCCACGGCGTTTGCGAATTTACCTACCGCCGTGCTTTTTAATCCGTTGCCATACGCATTAGCGCCAACGGCTGTCGCATAGTCAGCGCTTGCGGACGCGCCTGCGCCGACGACCGTCGAAGCGCTCCCTGCCGCTGTCGAATAAATGCCAAAAGCAGCTCCGTTCGAGGCGGAAGATGTAGCATGCGCACCGAATGCAGCGGAACCTGACCCGCCTGACGCAACAGAGGCGATACCTATCGCTAAAGCATTACCGCCGGATGCGGTTCCGAGCATCGCAGCCGAATTGAGGCCCGATACGAGGGAGCCGTTGCCTACCGCAACGGAACCGCCGCCCGAAGCGGTTGCCTGTACTCCGAACGCGCTACTAGCAACACCGCTCGCTTGCGCGAGGTGTCCTACTGCAAGAGCATCAACATCCGTAGCAGCAGCACCGGAACCAACCGCGATTGCGCCGCTACTGTTTGCGCCCGCAGCCGCTCCGACCGCGACGGAATTCCCCCCCGTAGCGCCAGCTCTAGTCCCAACTGCAACATCGTTGACGAGTGTGGTGCTGGCAGCTGCTACGCCCGCTACGGAACTCCCACCGACTGCGACAGCGCCACTTCCCAATGCTTGTGCCCCACTGCCCGCAGAGAAAGAACCTGCTCCAGAAGCCCGCGCCCCCGCACCGAACGCGGAAGCCGCTTGCGCTGACGCTGTCGCAGATAAGCCAACTGCTGTCGCATTTACGCCTGATGCAGTGCTGTTGCCCCCCACAGCGGTTGCGCCCGAAACCGATGCTGTCACGTTACAGCCGAGCGCCACGTCCATCAGGTTCGCGCCGAAAGATGCATTCGTACACCCGGTGCCCTGATAAACGGCGTTCTGCGCATACGCCTCGTCGGGCGCACTCAACCCGGCGGCAACGGCGACTGCCGCGACGGTTATCACACGGAGTGCCGGCATGCCGTCCAAGAAGCCATCCACGATGCCGGCACCCATGGCACCGATACTTGTACCCGGTGAACTGGTGACGACACTGCCGCCACTTTTGCCGCGCGCTGAGTCTAATTCAGACACAGCGACCCACGCGCCGAGAGCATCATTCCATATGGATCGATAGTTTTTATTCATTCTCTGATTCCTGTTGACGAAAATTGCGCGCGAACAGCAATGCGCCCCGGTTCTCTCCCCTGTACCCACGTCGCGCCAGCCGCTTTCGCTGAAGCGAATTGCGATTCCGACTGCACGCCCTCAACGACAACCGTATCGGCAATCGAAGCCGCCATCGAAACAATCCGCTTCAATCTGGCCTGTGCGGAAGCGTTGCCGTCGGCGGCGGTAACAAACGAGGCGTCGATTTTGATGATGTCGGGCGAACGAATTTCCATTGCCGTATCGACGCCATATCCGGCTCCGAAATCGTCTATCGCGACAAGACAGCCCGTCGCGCGCAATCGGTCGGCGAACACCCGCGCGCGGCCGCGCGCGACGGGTTCTGTTTCGGTAATCTCAACGACAAGCCGCGCGGCGATCGAAGGCTCGAAAGCGAGGCAGAGAAGCGCCGCTTCCCATATCACGTCCAATACGGCGCTGCGGCCCGAAATGTTCACGCCCAGGCGAATAGCCGCGGTTGACCGCAGCAGACCGATCACACGCCGCACGACGTAACGGTCGTACGCACGAATCAGATCGAGCCTCTGCAATGCCGGCACAAAGGTCATGGGATCAATACGTCTACCTGTTGCATCGGTAACGTCAGTCAGGCATTCGTGGTAGAGCACCACGCTGCCGTCGACCGCGGAACAGACTGGTTCGAACCTCAATCTCACCCGGTCTTCTCGCATTGCGGCGAACACCGCTTCTGCCACTTCCGTGTCGGTCATTGCCCCCTCCGATTTATCCGACGCCACTCGTCCGCCTGCACTCACGGATGCTGTCAAAGCTCTTCTTCGGGGCGGACAAAAGGGAACCCTTGTGCCAAATTGCTAAAAAACTTGTTTCAAGACGTGAAAGCCATACTGGGCCGGGAAAGGAAACAGTGAGAAAGGACCGGACAAAAGGGTTCCTTTTTGTCTAGTAGAATGCGACCAATCTTGCGATGTCTGACACTTTGCAATTCATGCCGCAAGCCAGAGACAGTCGACCTTCGAAACAAAAAACCGGTCGCTAGCAACCAATACAGTCGAGTTCCAGGAGCACGCTTTCCTTTTCGATAGGCGAAACGAAAACGGCTCATGGACAGCAAGCCCGAAACGCCTCCGAATGGCACGGATGCAACGCCACTCATGGTGTCGCCCACAGCACTCCCGGACTTATGCCGTACTGCATGCTTCTTTTTTTTCTTGATTGCGTAACCGCTCAACGGAACGGCAGCGGCTCACGTTCCTGCTCTGAAAGTGATTTTTTTTACTATCCGTACAATGTGCCGCCCAACACGAGGAGTCTTCTGTGAAAGTCGGATACGCGCGTGTTTCGACGGAAGAACAGAACCTGGCGCTCCAGAAAGACGCGCTAATGCGCGCCGGATGCGACAAGCTCTTCGCGGATCAGGGGATATCAGGCGCACAATTTTGCAGGCCGGGGCTGAACAAGGCACTGGCCACGATGTCTGCGGGAGATACGCTGGTGGTATGGCGGCTCGACCGTTTGGGGCGATCGCTCGGCAAGCTCATCGATCTGATTGGACAATTGGGGAAACGAAAAATCGGCTTCATCTCCCTGAACGAATCGATCGATACGACATCCGCAGGCGGAGTGCTTATGTTTCACATGATGGCCGCGCTCTCCGAATTCGAGCGGCGCCTGATCAGCGAGCGCACGCGCGCGGGAATGGAAGCAGCGCGGGCGCACGGCAAGAACTTCGGTCGCAAGCCATCGCTTACGCCGGCGCAACGTAGTCAGGCCGTGGCATTGTTCGAGACGACGCCCATTAGCGAAATCGCGCGGAAGTTCAACGTGCATCCCCGCACCGTCAAGCGAGCCATAGAAACCAGCTCGGCGAGCGCCCCGAAGTCGCAATGCAACAATTAGGCCGTGGTGAACTTTTTGAAAACGATCGACAGGCGCCGATCGCAATGAGAAGTGAGAAAGCAGATCGACCGTTTACAAGCACGAACGGTGCATGGAAGATTGAGTTTTTTCTGGAGATAGGTCGATGAGCTCGTCCACGGTTTTGAGTTACTTCGTTGAGCGTTCGCCGCACAGCTACGCAAATCACCGGGAATACGCGTTAGCCAACGGATACCGCCATGAAGTCGTGGACGCCAGCGAGGGCCCAGGGGCCCGCAAGTTCAGGCGTTGCACAAATACGAGGCATTGCTCGAAGCCTTGCTGCGTGTAGAAGATGGTCACTTCGTTTTGCTTCTCACCGAAAACGCCGCAATCGTCGACCCGGCGCCACTCGCGAATTTGATGAATGAGCGAGAGTACCTGCTTGTGAGTACATCAAGCGCATTGCCGCAGACCGACGTGCAAATCTGGCGCAGTAGTACGTGTTCGCGCGCTACGGTCCACGATCTCGTCAAGCAGTGCAAGCTTGGGGGAACGCCGTTTCCGGGGGAGGCCGAGGTGCTGGCTACCCACGCGTTCCAACCTTGGCACTCGCTCGTCAATGGAATGTGTCCGGTCATGCACACGGGTCCGAACGTCGACCCGCGCTGGAGTCTTGCCCCAACTTTTGCCATCAGCATCGACAAATCAACCCATTCGCCGGTTGAAATGGGCATCGTGCCGGACTTTCGCAATGCGCTCTTTCGGCATGTGAACCATTGCAAGCAACGTGGCAAGCGCTTTTTTTCCTTTGCCGATTCGCGTGCCGAAAGTCAGGGCACGCGGAGTTCGTTCAACCCCGGAAAGTCAATCGCGTTTGTCACGCTCTATACGCCGGAAATAGCGGCGTATGGTCGCATCGCCGAGCGCAATTTCAGGGAATATTGTGACCGGCACGACCATACGCTGTACGTGCACCGCGAGATTCCGCCAGAAGTCGGACTGCGCGGCACAGGGAACTGGCTCAAGCCGTGGCTGCTGCATGCCTATTTGAACGATCACGACTGGATCGTCTGGCTCGACGCGGACGTTCTCTTTACCGACATGGCACGCCGTATCGAGCCGCTTCTGGAGCGTCGCGACCGGCTGTTGGCACGCGACGTCGGGCAGTGGCCATTCAACTCCGGCGTCATGGGTTTTCGCAAGACAGAAGCCAACGCCTCGATGCTCTACGGTCTGATGCAACGCATTGCCGGCCTCGCCGACCGCTCAACGGTTTATGCCGGCAACGGAGACCAGTTTCATTTCATCAACGCACTCAATGAACACGGCCTGCTTGCGGAGGCGGAGATCCTCAACCCGATGATTATCAACACGCCCTGGTTTCTGCGCCGTCCAGACAGCTTTGTCGTGCATTACCTCGGCATGTGGACTGAGATGCGGGCACTCATGATGGACCGCGATGAACGAGAGCGTATCGCCGGCACCGAAAAAAGTGATGACGACCTCGCACTTTCGGTGGAGCACATCCTATAGTGCCGCCCGGCAACTGCGCGGCATGTGCCGACAGTTCAGCCAGTTGCTGCGCCAGGGTTACCCTGGCGCTCCGTCAAATACGCTCTCTCTCGAGCTTTTCCAAACGATAACCGTAGCCGTAGATGGGCATGATGCAATAGCCGTTTTCGGGCCTCAGACGAAGCTTCACTCGTACCGCGGACATGTGAGTATCCAGCGTACGAGTCGGAATGTCCGCCGAGTGTTTCCAGATCGTCTCCAGAATATGCGCGCGGGAGAGGGGTCTCGCCAGGTTACGGAACAACAGAAGCGCCAGTTGGAATTCCTTTTGCGACAATGCAATTTGCTCGTCGCTCAAAAATACCCGCCCAGCCTGCGGTTCGAAAAGATAGTCGCCAAATTGCTGAGTGGCGGCAGCCGCATCCTGCCGATAGATTCGTTGCAAAAGCCGGTTGACGCGAGCGAGCAGAATGGGTGGGGGAACAGGCTTGACCAGGTAGTCGTCCGCTCCGGCATTGAGTGCATCAACAATGTCTGATTCGCGCCCCCGACACGTCATGAATAAAACCGGCAGATTGGCGTCGTAATTTTCGCGGATCCACGCAAGCACAACGTCGCCCCGCACGTCCCCGACATTCCAGTCGAGCGACACAAGATCGAACGTCTCTCGCTGCATTTTACGAATGAGCGCACGTCCCTCTTTGAATAGATAGCAAGTGTGCCCGGCCTGCGTCAAAACTGCATTAATGAACTCCGACTGCTCTGGGTCGTCCTCAAGAATGGCGATGCGCATGAAAAAATCCTGACATTGGATAATAGGAAGTCACATCTCCTATCAGGAAATGACTTCCCTCTGCTCTCATATTGGAGCTACGGCGATTTAATAGACGGCCGCATTCCTCCTTGAGGAGGATCGCCAAATGTCTAAAGAGCCGGTACTTTTGCTATTGATCACATGTTTCATTCGATCAGCTTCAATCGACTAACGCATTGCAGTCATCGGATGATCTGCCGCTGCAAGCGTTCTTCCTTCCAAACTTGCCAGCATTGACGGCCTCCTAGGCCGCTGCGGGTTACGTTTTTTAACATTCTAGCAGCACATCTTTCAACTGTCATACGATGTCACATTAATTATCATTAATCGTAATTGGGGCAGATACAAATCGTATTGCGTTGCTTCAAGGTCCGGGGCACCTAGCCTCTGAAGAGAGCAACGCACTTCTTCTCGCGACAGCCGCTATCAATTCGAGTTGGGAGCACGTGCCGCGGTGAGAGCTTCGCGCCGTCTCTTCCTCGGTGAACCTCTACCCGGCTTAGGTTGTTGCTAATGCGGCCCATGGGTTTCGTTCGTACAGAGGTGTAATTGAAACTCAATAGCGCTCTGTCACTCGCCGTCGCGTGCTACGCGCGCGATACCAAAGTTGAGTCCGAAGCCGAAAGTGCGGCCGCGATCGCAGCATCAGCGTTAATCGAGGGTGCCCGCTCTGCCTTGTTTAGATAGCGCCGAAGCGTTCGAGGGTGAACGCTGAAGCTCTTCGCGACGAACGCCTGGGAATGATGCTTCAGCATACTGCGCGCCTGTTCGCACTGGTGAGTGCTTAACGCACCCGGTCGCCCGATACTGCTGCCGCGTTCGCGTGCCGCGGCCATTCCGGCACGCGTACGTTCGCCAATAAGGCCACGCTCGAATTCCGCAATCGCCGCCAGCATGTGAAAGGTAAAGCGTCCGCTCGACGAGCGCGTGTCGATGTATTCCGTGAGCGAAACGACGCGCACCTTTCTCTTGTCGAGGTCACCGATAATGCTGGCGAGATGTCGCAAGGACCGCCCCAACCGGTCCAGCCGCCAGACAACCAACGTGCCGCCCTGCTGGACCGCCTCCAATGCCTGCTTCAAACCGGGCCGGTCGAAACGCGCGCCCGATAAGCCCTTGTCTGAAAAGATGTGGCTACAGCCGTAACTCTCCAGCGCCTTCAACTGCATATCGAGGTGTTGCTCGTCGGTTGACACACGTGCGTACCCGACCTTGATCTTCTCGAATGGCATTTCTTTCCCCGTAAAGCCTGTTGCTATCTTTTCCGCTTGCGAAACGTTATCGACGAAGTCGTGGTGTCTGGCGACTCGCGATGTACGGATACACGATCACGAAGAACCCCTTTCGCGGAGTCGAGGCGGTAACGAGTACCTGTATCGCAGGCTCATTCGACGTCATGTTCATCGCGCTACCGCCGGTCCTTTCACCGAGACTGGAACGGATTGTGTGGCACCCGGAATAAAGACAATGTCAGAGAAGGTCATGGTCGTACGGCATTTTTTTCGAATTTTTCGGCTAATTTGATAAATGAAATTTTCATATTTTCACGGCTATCATCGTTTTGCATGGAGCGGACGCGGCGATAGTTGTGCATGTCGCGAGTGAGCCGTTACGCGCCGCGGCAGGCACACATTTCCGGTAATGCACAAGGAAGAAAGCCACGTGAGCTTCAAGCAGCCCGGAGAGATGTTCGTCGACGTGGTAATCGATAGCGTTTAACGCTTCGACCATTCGCCGTGTCGCCCGCGCTCACTTCCTTCCTGACAGTCCCTGACCATTGCCATTTATGAACTATCGGAAAATCCGTACCAGGTTGGGTGGCCGCATCATCATCGCGGCAACGTTTACTGAGAACTTAAATAAGAACCGTCCAGGCTAACGATTGGCATTGGATGTCGATATACGTCCCGGTCTGTCGAGGAACCATCGCTCATGCACATCGCCATTTTTAATAATGATCCGGCCGAATTGCGTTTCGTAACCGACACGCTCATGTCAGCCGGTTATAGCTGTCAAACCTTTTCGGAAGTGAGATCGCTGCTTCACGCTTTGCAGCACGGGACTTTTGATCTTGCGATCTTCCGTTGGGACGCTGATATAGAAGTGGTCGCCATGCTCGCAGGCATTCGCCATCATTGCGACACGGAGCTCCCGATACTGGTTATCTCATGTCATTTGCGCGAGCGTGATGTCGTCGACGCGCTGAACGCCGGCGCCGACGACTTTCTCGTTCAACCCATCGCCGCTCCGATTCTCCTCGCCCGAATCACCACGCTGCTACGCCGCTGCGGTCAGCGCGCATCGGCCGTCGCCAGGCAGCAGCAGTTCGGCGAATATCGCTTCGATCTCCAGGAAGGCCGCGTATCCTGGCGGGGCGAGCGCATCGCTCTTTCACAGAAGGAATTCCGGGTCGCCTTGCTGCTATTTCAGAATCTCGGCCGGCCGCTTTCTCGTGCCAGTCTCATCGAGAGCGTGTGGCGACATTCGGCAGACGTGCCCTCCCGCACGCTCGATACACACGTTTCCTCGGTGCGGACGAAACTGCATCTGCGTGCGGAGAACGGATATGTGCTTATTTCGATCTACCGCTATGGGTATTGTCTTCAGGCGGCCGCGGAGGGTGCGCAACGATCGTCGGTTCATAGCGGCCAATGCGGAACGCGCGCTAACGGAGAACATCTTGCGGAAGTCGCCGCCGCATAACTGGTTCTGTCGCGATGTGGAGAGAACCAGGCGGACGAATCAATTGCTCGCAATGCCATAGCGTGACCTTATACGTGAGCGTGAGCGTTTGGAGAGTGGGCGCGCTCTTTCGTATGACGTAAGTTAGATTGCGATTGCGCAGGAAACTGCTATTTCCTCGCAATGTCGTGCAGGTCCAAATTCAGGCGTATGATACTGTATGCATATACAGTATTTGCACTCATGTCGTCCGTCACTCTCCCTACCGCCGATATCCACCTATCGCTCTGGCACGCAACCCGGCTTGCCCGCGTGAACAGCGCACTATCGGCACCGGCTCTCCACCGTAACCGCCCTGCTCAAAAAGAGCAGAGCGGATTCCCGCACGGCCTGTCCGGATGATGCGCAATGGACACGACTTTCACCGCGCTACCGGCCTACGCCGAGCTGTTCTGCTTTTCGAACTTCACGTTCCTGCACGGCGCCTCGCATGCGGAAGAACTCGCCGCACGCGCGTCGCAACTCGGTTATGCAGGGCTCGCCGTCACCGATGAATGCTCGCTTGCCGGCGTCGTGCGCGCGCATGTCGCGGCGAAGGAAATCGGGTTGCCGCTCATCATCGGTTCGTATTTTCAACTGCGCAATGCCGACGGATCGCCGGCGTTCGGCTTGATCCTGCTCGCGCAGAATCGCGAGGGCTACGGCAACCTGTCCGAATTGATCACGCTCGCGCGCACGCGCGCGCCGAAGGGCGAATATCGTCTGACGCCACACGATCTGTCGCGCCCCGATCGCGACTACGCGCATTTGCGCGGCATGCCCGATTGCCTGGCGATCCTGGTGCCCGAATTCCCGGCAAAAGAAGAAACGCTCGCAGCGCAACTCAAATGGCTCGACGACACGTTTCCCGCCCGCGCGTGGTGCGGCCTCGTGCTGCATCAGCGGGCAATGGACGACATCCATCGCGGCGCCGTCGAATACACCGCTGAGAGGCATGGCATACCGGTCGTCGCGCTCGGCCACGTGGTGATGCACGTGCGCTCGCGCAAACCGTTGCAGGACACGTTGACGGCCATCCGCGTCGGCAGGCCGGTGCATGAATGCGGCTACGACCTCGCGCCGAACGCGGAGCAGCATCTTCGCTCGCGGCTGCGGCTCGCGAACCTCTATCCGGAATACGCGCTTCGCGAGACCACGAACATCCTCGCGCACTGCACGTTCTCGCTGGATGAACTCCGGTACGAGTATCCCGATGAACTGGTGCCGAAAGGCTTCACGCCGGCGACTTATCTGCGGCAGGAGACGTACATCGGCGCGCAGCGACGCTTCCCGTCAGGCATTCCGTGCAACGTTCAGACGCAGATCGAACACGAACTCGAACTGATTGCGGACCTGCAATACGAGCCGTACTTTCTCACCGTTTACGACATCGTGCGGTTTGCGCGCAGCCAGCACATTCTCTGTCAAGGCCGCGGCTCGGCCGCCAATTCGGCGGTCTGCTATTGCCTGGGTATTACGGAGGTCGACCCTGCGCGCGGCAACATGCTGTTCGAGCGTTTCATCTCCAGGGAGCGCGGCGAGCCGCCCGACATCGACGTCGACTTCGAACACCAGCGGCGTGAAGAGGTGATCCAGTACATCTACTGCAAATACGGCCGCGACCGTGCAGCGATTGCCGCGGCCGTCTCCACCTATCGTGCGCGCGGCGTGCTGCGCGAAACCGGCAAGGCGCTCGGTGTCGACATGCAGATAGTCGATGCGGTGGCGAAGTCGCATCACTGGTTCGATAACAGCGCGGACCTGCTCAAGCGCTTCGAGGAATCGGGGCTGAATTCGCAGACGCCCATCATCCAGGCGTGGGCGTCACTGGCCGCGCAACTGTATGGCTTTCCACGGCACCTGTCGCAGCACTCGGGCGGCTTTGTCATCAGCAGGGGAAAACTCACGCGCCTCGTGCCTGTTGAAAACGCCGCCATGCCGGAGCGCAGCGTTATCCAGTGGGATAAGGACGACCTGGAGTCGCTGGGGCTGCTCAAGATCGACGTGCTCGCGCTCGGCATGCTGTCCGCTATCCGCCGCGCCCTGGACCTCGTGTCGGCGCAGCGCGGCGAGCGCTTCGAGATGCAGGACATTCCGGCGGAAGACGCCGCGACCTACGAGATGATTTCGCGCGCGGATACCGTGGGCGTGTTCCAGATCGAATCGCGCGCGCAGATGTCGATGCTGCCACGGCTGAAACCACGCATCTTCTACGACCTCGTTATCGAGGTCGCCATCGTCCGCCCCGGACCGATTCAGGGCGGCGCCGTCCATCCGTACCTGCAACGCCGGCAGGGATTCGAGCCGGAGACTTACCCCAGCGAGGCGCTGAAAGCCGCATTGGGCCGCACGCTTGGCGTGCCGATTTTCCAGGAGCAGGTCATGCAGGTCGCCATCCTGGCGGCGGGCTTCTCGGCCGGCGAAGCGGACCAGTTGCGAAGAGCAATGGCGGCATGGAAGCGCAAAGGCGGCCTTCAGAAGTACTACGACCGCATCGTCAACGGCATGCTCGAACGTGGGTACGACAGGGCATTCGCGGACGGCATCTTTCAGCAGATTCTCGGTTTCGGCGAGTATGGCTTTCCGGAAAGTCATGCGGCCAGCTTCGCGCTGCTCGTGTACACAAGCAGCTGGCTGAAGTGTCATGAGCCGGAAGCGTTTCTCGCCGCAATGCTCAACAGCCAGCCGATGGGCTTCTATTCGCCGTCGCAACTCGTTCAGGATGCGAAGCGCCACGGCGTTCAGGTGCTGCCGGTGGATGTCACGATAAGCGGCTGGGATTCGTCGCTCGAACAGGTCGACGGCGCGGCGCGGCCTGCTGTCAGACTGGGTTTGTCGCTGCTTCGGGGCATGCGCGACGGCACCGCCGAACGTATCGAGAATGCGCGAGCCGTGCGTCGATTCACGACCGTGTCCGACCTCGCGCGGCGCGCGCAACTGGACCGTCGCGACCTGCAGGTGCTGGCCGCGGCCAACGCCCTGTCCTCGCTTGCCGGCAACCGGCGCGAGGCGCTGTGGCAGTCGGTTGCGTCCATACCTGACAAGGACATGCTCTCGGTCGCGAAAGTCGAAGACGAAACGCCTGAACTGGGCGCGCCGTCCGAGGCGGACGATATCGTCGGCGACTACCGGTCGATGGGACTGACACTGGGCCGGCATCCCCTCGCGCTACTGCGCCGACATTTGCTGGCCGGCAAATGGATGCCGGCATCCACGTTGCAGACCTACCGCAACGGCCGCCTCGCGCGCGGCTGCGGCATTGTTACGGTGCGTCAACGGCCCGATACCGCGAAGGGCGTCATCTTCATCACCATCGAGGACGAGACCGGCAATGTGAACGTCATCATCTGGCCCAAGGTGCTCGAACAGCAGCGCCGGGAGGTGCTTGGCGCGTCGTTACTCGGCGTGCTCGGGGTGTGGCAGTGCGAAGGCGAAGTACGCCATCTGGTGGCGCATCGCCTTGTCGATATGTCGCATCTGCTGGGTGGGCTGGTGACGGCGAGCAGGAATTTTTGTTGAGTCATTCATGCTAAAGCGTCATGAACTGCGTCTCGCAGCGACGCGTGACGCGCCGAGGATTCCGTTTGCCTAAACGCGCAGCGGGAGGGCCGCGGCAAAAAAGTCCGTCACGCGGCGCACGCGCGCCGGTACAAACCGACGCCTTGGCCAGATGACGCTGATGTCTCTCACGTCGCCTATAAAGTCCTCGAGAACGGCGATCACGTCCGGATGCCGGAGTTCGTCGGCAAGCGACACTCTCGCAAAGAGGCCGATTCCAACGCCGTCCAGCACACCCGCCCGGATCGTTTCGACGCTGTTCGACGAAAGATTGCCGCGAACGGCCACACTGAATGGACCGTCCGGCCCGACGAACGGCCAGTTCGCCGACTCCGTCAGACCGCCATATAAAAGGCAGTTGTGGTCGACGAGCTCGGCGGGTGTCCTGGGTATGCCGTGTTGCTCGAAATAGCGACGCGATCCGACGCACACGAGCGGCGTGGTCGCCACGCGCCTGACGACCGCGTCAGGATCGTTGACGGGACCTACCCGGATCGCGAGATCGATCCGGTCTTCCACCATGTCGCGCACGAGGTCCGAAAGAACAAGATCGACCTGAAGGCCGGGATTGAGCGACAACAACTCAGGGATGAGCGGCAAGACGTGAAGGCGACCGAACGTGGACGCTACGGCGATCCTGATCAAACCGGAGACATCGAGCGTGCTGCTCGTCAGTTCGCTGTCGGCTTCATCCATCTCATCGACGAGCGGCCTGGTCCGATCGTAGTACCGCTGCCCCTGATCCGTGAGGGTCACGTTGCGCGTGCTGCGGTTGAACAACAGCACGCCAAGGCGCTTCTCCAGCGTCCCGATGGCCTTGCTGATGGCGGATTGCGATTCTCCCGTTCTACGCGCCGCAGCCGAAAAGCCACCCGCCTCGGCCACGGCGATGAAGGCGTTCAATTCGTGAAACCGATCCATTGCCGTCGCCTCCGAGCGCTCCAGCTATTCCCCGAGAGAATAGATCTTATGAAAAATCTCCGCATTATCATTCCCGCCGGCCGCAATTACCATCGTTCTGTCATTCACGAACAGATAGAAGGTTTCGATGTCCACTCTCGCAGGCAAGACCGCCGTCATTAGCGGCGCAACGACCGGTATCGGTTTGGCGATCGCCCAACGCCTGGTGGCCGAAGGCGCGCATGTCTTTATCTTTGGTCGCCGGCAGGCGCAGCTCGACGAAGCCGCCCGACTGATCGGCCGCAACGTCACCGCTATCCAGGCTGACGCGGCGAACCTCGATGATCTCGATCGCGTCGCTGCAACAGTCAGGGAAGTAAAAGGTGTCGTCGACATCGTCGTGTCGAACGCGGGTTTTACGGAGCAGGCTTCGATCGACACCCTCACGCCCGAGCATTTCGACAAGGCCTTCAACCTCATGGCTCGCGGCCCGGTCTTCCTGGTTCAGAAGCTGTTGCCGCTGATGACAGCGGGCGGATCGATCGTTCTGGTCTCCTCGGCCATGCACGGCATGGGCATTCCCGGCCATACGGCCTACGCGGCGACCAAGGCGGCGCTACGTTCCTATGCCCGCACGTGGGCCGCGGAATTCAAGGATCGCGGCATTCGCGTCAACCTGCTCAGCCCTGGCGTCACCGATACTCCGATTCTCGATTCTCAATCGGCGACGCGCGAGGAACTGGTGAACATGTACCAGAGCATGATCCC
The DNA here is from genome assembly GCF_049177125.1 of Paraburkholderia sp. DD10. Taxonomy (NCBI): domain Bacteria; kingdom Pseudomonadati; phylum Pseudomonadota; class Betaproteobacteria; order Burkholderiales; family Burkholderiaceae; genus Paraburkholderia; species Paraburkholderia sp. DD10. The sequence goes on from NZ_CP185392.1 coordinate 2,245,448, forward strand.
GATCGGTCGACTCGCGCGGGCCGAGGAGATTGCCAATGCGGCGCTCTTTCTCGCGTCCGACCAGAGTTCCTATGTGACGGGGGCGGATTTGATGGCCGATGGTGGTGTCGGTCAGGTCTGAAAGGCGACGCTCGCTGACGCGATCTCCACGCATACGGGCCAACGACGCCAACGACGCCTCGGGGCGGAACGTCACCGGCACGATCGAAAGCATCGCGTTTCAGACCAATATTCTTGCGCTTGATGCTGAAGTGGAGGCGGCGCGAGCGGCAGAGGAAGGACGCGGCTTCGCCGCGGTCGCCTCTGATTCGTATGCACGCAATCAGTGATACGTCGTCGTCGACGACTGCAGCTTCGTCAGCATGCCGCGCTTGAATCGGAACCAGCCTTGCGAGCCGTGCATCACGACTTCATCGCCTTGCCAGAACACGCGCCTGACCGTCATGCGGATACCGGAGCGCTGCACAAGCGGCGGACGGCGGCGAAAGTCGTACAGCACCGGGCCGGAATCGGTCTGCACGAGCGTGCGCGTGACCGTGTCGTTTGCGTTGCCCACGTCATCGAAATGCGCGAGCGCGTTCGCGCCGAAGCGATCGAAAACCTCGTTGTCGAGCATCGCCGTCCAATCGTGGTCGGCGCGCACGAATTGCAGTTGACCCGAGGGCGTGCCGAGCGGGCCGGACGCGTTGCTTTGCGCATGAACGCAGGTCGCGAAAGAACTCGCCGCGAGCGCTGCGACGAACAGTCGTCCGAGGTTGACTTTCAGGTTCAGCGGCGTCTGCCGCAACGAAGCGCGACTCGCCATCGTTCGTTGGAACATTGTCATCGATCTGGTCCACACCGTCATTGTTATTAACGAAGCGGCGATGGTACTTCACCCGGCAATCGAAGGCGACGCGAAGCGGCTACTTCCCCACTCCTACTCCGCCCCCATCCGCGTCCCGTCCACGAATCTTTCGGTGGCGTCGTCGATCCGGCGCCCTCGGCGACCCGTCGGCCCATAGACATAAATCGATTTCACGTCGACCCGCTCGTCCGTCACGGCGGGCGGCGGCGACATGGCATAACGCACCATGCGTGCATGATCGCCGAGTTGCAATCGCGGATCGAAAACGGAATCGAATTTCCACAACATCCGCACGAAGTTGGTCTGGCCGCGCAGCAACAGCTTGCACGCCTGCCCCGTCGCGCCCCGCAATGCGGTCCAGCCCAGGTGCTTGCGATTGAGTACCTGCTGCGTGCGCACCAGTTCCGTATAGAACTCATCGAGCGGCAAACGGGTCGGCAAAACCGCATGCTGTATGTCATACAACCGATAATCCAGGCTGGTCAGCCTGCGTTGCTCGCGCAGCCAGATTTCGGTGCCGGGGTAAGGCGTGTTGACGCTGATATTGACGATCTCCGGTATCTCCAGGCACCAACGCCGGATGGTTTCGAAGCGCTCGCAGTCCCAGTCGGGGTCGGCAATCAGATTGATCGCGACGGTGATCCCCAGCGAGCGGGCAAACTCCAGCGCCTCGAAGTTTTTGTCCAGCGTGATGCGTTTGCGGAACGCCTTCAGGCCCTCCGCATCGATCGCCTCCATGCCGATGAACATGTACTCCAGTCCGAGGCGGCGCCAGAATCGAAACACGTCCTTATTGCGCAACAACACATCGCCGCGTGTCTCCAGGTAATACCTCTTTCGAATTCCACGGCGCTCGATCGCCTCGCCGATCTGCATGCCGTGCTCGGCATGAACGAACGCCACGTCGTCGACGATGAATACGCCCGGCTCGCGTATCGTCGCCAGTTCGGCGACGACCTGTTCCGGGTTGCGCGCGCGGTAGCTGCGGCCATAAAACGTCCACGCGCTGCAGAACGCGCAGTCCCAGGGGCAGCCTCTCGCAAACTCGATTGAGGCGCAGGGGTCCAGCACGCCGATAAAATATTTTCTCCGATGCCGCAACAGATCGCGCGCCGGGCGCAGCGTATCGAGCGACTGCGCGAAGCACGGCGGCGGCCCTTCGCCATCGCGCGTGACCACACCGGGCACACGCAGCAGATCGCCGCCGCGGGCAACCGTCTCCAGCAAGGCGGCGATCGAGGCCTCGCCTTCGCCGCGGAGCACGCAGTTCACCGCGCCATCGGCATGCCGCAGCAGATCGGCCGCGACAAACGAGGCGCTGTGTCCGCCGACCAGCACGAAACACTGCGGCAGCGCAGCCTTGATCGCTTTCGCGAGATCGATGATTTCGGGGATGTTGGCGAGATAGTTGCCCGAGAAACACACTACGTCGGGTTGCCAACTTCGTATCATGCGGTGCAGGTCGCGGTGCGTCTCGGCCTGCAGGTCGATGAGGCGGACCTCGTGACCGGCGTCCCGCGCGACGGCCGCCACATACTCGAGTCCAAGCGGCTCCAGACGCAGGAACACGCGCGTGTACATCAAACCGCTGGGATGAACCGCAAGCACCTTCATGAAAATCTCCCGCAAGAGATAAACCAGCGGTATTGCGCCCCCAGACGGCCGCGCGCCCTCAAGCGTGCGCACCCGCCCCCAGCGGATCTTCGATCATCACGCGCCGGTTGCGTGGCACGCGGCTTTGCCGATCGCCGCGGCAATCCCGGCCAATCCCCGATCTCGGCGATGCCGCGCGCGCCAGGCTTGTTGCCAACCAACGAGACGTCGCCAGCCGGGCATTCACGATTGCCCAGCCCCGCGCAGATGCTTGATAAACAGGATTGCCGCAGCCGGCACATGAACAGTGCCGAACGCGACGACGAACACGAGCCACCGGGACTCCGCGAGTCCCGGCACCAACACGCTGACGACACCGCAAGCACCGCCCACCAGTATCAGGACGCCATGCGCGATTACCCTGTGCCCGGCGCCGCGGGTGAACATCGGGATTGCGTAATGCACGTGACAGACGACGCCGATCAGAACCAGGCCGACAACGAGCATCGGCGCCATGCCGCGCCTCCCGGAACCCGCATCGCGCCGCGCCGGCGCAACTCCGATCCCTTACTGACTGGCGCCCGAAGCAGGCGCCATCGCCGCCGGACCGCTCGCAGCGCCCGGCGCCCCGGCGGTATTGTCGGCCCGCTTGCAACCCGCCGCACCGAGTATCGTCGCTGCAATCAACGCGCCCATCCAGAATCTCTTGGTACCAGGCTTCATCGCTCATCTCCTGTTTTGCCGCTGAGGTGCCTACCCGCTTGCATGGTCCGTACCCAGTGACACGCGACTCACGTCCCGCCTGCGTTTCAGGCAGGTATCGCCACGCCGCGGCGTCGCGGATTGCTGCAATGCTCCACAGGCAACCATTCGGAATTTGTAGTTGTTGCCTACCGGCTTGCACATCTGACCGATGCGGGAACGCCCGCGCGACGGCGAGCGACTCCGATACGCAGCATGGAACGCACGATGCTTGCCACAAGTGAAATGGCCGGTCACTGGCCTTCACACTCCAGCGAGTTGTGGCAATACGCGAGGCCTTTATGTCATCGAACCCGTCATCGAACCCGTCATCGAATCCGTCGTCCGATCCGCCGATCCCCGATCAACCCGCGATTCCCGATGCACCGAGCCCGGGCAAGCCCACCGATGTACCCGACGTCGGCGCGCCTGAACCGGAGCCGGATCAGACACCCGACTCGACCCGCCGCGGTTAATAACGCAGGCGGCGAATCTGGACGACCGGGTTGCGCGCGGGGATGCGCGCGGGGGTGCGTGATAAGCATGACGCCGTCGCGGTAACAGCGCGTTCGAGTGCAACCGGTCATTCAATGTGGAAGCGCACACCATGCAGTTGCAAGCTTCGGTGCTCGCCGCCTGCATGGCGGCGGCGGCGGGCGCGGCCGCCTGGCTCGCGGTGCGCTGGCGGCAACTCAAGCACGCCCCGGCGCTGAGCGAAACAAGCCGCCGCGCCGGCATCGACGGTCGCTACGTGCAAGCGGGAGCGTTCCGCATGTTCTACCGCTTTCATCGCGGACCGCCGGATGCCGCGGATCGTGCGCCCGTGGTGCTGGTTCATGGCTTGGTGATTTCGAGCCGCTACATGGAGCCGCTCGCCGGCGTGCTCGGTCGCCGGTTCCGGGTGTTCGCGCCGGACTTGCCGGGCTTCGGCGAAAGCGCGCGGGTTCCACCCGCGCGCCGCCGTGCGCTGTCGATTGCGGAACTCGCCGACGCGCTGCATGCATGGATGCACGCTTGCGGGATCGAGCGCGCGATGTTCATCGGCAATTCGTTCGGCTGCCAGATCCTCGCGGAATTCGCGATCCGTTTTCCCGAAGCCGTCGAGCGGCTCGTCATGCAAGGGCCGACCACCGATCCGCGTGCGCGCACCTTGCCGATCCAGGTTTGGCGGGACTTGCGCAACGGTCGCCGCGAACAGCCGCGCTCGCCGGCCCCGATCGGGCGCATCGACTATGCGAAGGCCGGCCTGCCGCGTGCGATCGCGACGATGCGCATCCTGATCCGCGACCGGATCGAAGAGCGGCTGCCGCGCGTCGCGGCGCCCACGCTGGTCGTGACCGGCACGCGCGACCCGGTCGCATCCTGCGCGTGGGCGGCGCGCGCCGCGCGGCTGCTTCCGCACGGCGCGCTGCTCATCGTCGACGGCGGCACGCATACGCTGAACTACGTGTACCCGCACGCGTTCGCGCTGCTGATCGCGCCGTTCCTGTGCGGCGACGCGCAGCCGGTCGCGCGCGATCTGGAGAACGCTCGATGAACCGCCCCCCGCGCGGCCTCGCCCGCTTCGATTCCGCCGCCGGCATGGCGCTCGCGCTGGCCGACTATCTGCACGGCCGGCCATTCACCAGCCCGAGCCAGTCGCCTCTGCTCGACCGCGTGATGCCCGCGTTCAATCTGCTGCCGCGCCGCGCGCGCGAGTGGGCGTACTCGATCGGCGGGATGACCGAGGGCATCGACGCGCGGCGCGCGCGCCACTTCGATATGGAACGGGTTGCCGAGTGGCTCGTCGGGCTCTATCCCGAGCGGCCGTACCCGGCGGTATTCGTCGGCTCGTCCAACGGCGCGCTGACTCATCTGGCCGCCGCGCTCGGCGTGCCGTGGCTGCCGCAGACGTTCCTCTGCCCCATACGCGCGCCGTTCAGCGATCCCGACGACGCGCAGCGCGGCTTCGAAAAAGGGCGGCCCATTGTCGACGCGCTGCTCGCGGCCGACAGCCGGATCGCGGTGCATCACATGCAGGACCCGAATCAGGACCGGCTGATGTTGCGTTCAATGAGCTATTTCCGGTTGAAGTACCGCGCGCTTCCGCTCGGCTACCGGGAGTTTCTGTTACGCAATCTCCCGCGCGGCGCAACGATCTACGTCGACGCCTGTTCGCGTTCGTGGCCGGTCACGCGCACGAGCGAACGATCGGTATACCAGTTCGGCGCGACGGGTGGCGCGACCGAGGACGAATACCTGCATGGCGGCGCGCGCGTGCGCGAGTATCTGGCCCGCTACGGCCGCGCGCGAACGCACTGGCGGCCGCCCGAGCCGAACGACGTGTCGCCTGAGGCGGAGTGGGGATTCGACACGGCGCTAGCCGACGACGTCGCCGCGCTCGCGCGGCAGATGGACTGGCGCGTCGTCCGAATCGACTTTTACGAACCCGAAGCGTTGAGCTTCGCCGCCGCCGCCATCCATCGCGAGTGGTATCGCGACGCGGAAATCCGGCCCACGCGGCTCATCGTCGATTCGTTTCTGCTGATGGACCCGCTGACAACGCTCGAACTGCACGCACTGCCGTTCTGGCTGCTGTTCTGCGTGGAGCCGTCGGCCGATGCGCTGCAACGCTTTCTCGATGCCGAAGGACCGTTCGACGAGATCGACCTGATGCTCTTCTCGCACGGCACCGAAAGCATCGGGCTCGCATCGATCGAACGATGGCGCGCGCTGCTGGACAAGGCGACCCGCAGCGGACGTTTCATTGGCGTCGATACCGCGCGCTATCCGCGGGACTTCGCGACGTTCGTTCAGTTCGGCCGCGCGCTTGCCCGAATGCAACCTCGCTCGGCGGTGCCGCCGGCCATGACACTGGCGCGCTTCGAAACGTTGCTGCGGCAGCATGGCCCCGCGTATGCCGTGCATTGCGCCGAGCTTGCGCCAAAAACGCGCGTGCCGACATGAGGGGGCATTCGGAATGCTCGTGAGTGAACAGGCTTGTCAACGGACGCAAAGGAGGCAACATGAGAGCGCTTTTACGATCTATCGCCGCTGCCGCGCTTGGCGCAGCGGCAATGTACTACCTCGACAACAACTCGGGCCGTCGGCGCCGGGCCATGTTGCGTGACAAGCTCGGCTCCACCGGCAGGCGGATCGTGAAGCGGTCGCGCTCACAGGCGAGGCGGGTGGCCGGGTCCGCCTACGGCATGCTGCATCACGCGGTATCGAGCGCGCCGACTTCCGATCAGCAATTGACCGAGCGCGTGCGCGCGCGCCTCGGTCGGACCGTACGCACGCCTGGCGCGATCGACGTGACGGTGGACGGCCATGTCGCGTGCGTCGGCGGCCATGTGCTGGCCGACGAGCACGACAAGGTGATTCGCGAGATACGCGGAGTGCCGGGCATCGAACGCGTCGACGACCGCTTGTGCGTGCATCAGCAGCCGGGCAACGTGCCCGAGCTACAGGGCGCGGTAAGGCACTAATAGGAGCGACGCGCCATTCGCGCGTGCGTGCGAAGGTCGGCACGACGCGCGACGCGTACTCGATCGATCACGCGGTGTTGGCTCGCGCTCGGGCTTCACCGCGCATCCCGTCGGCGGGCGGCGTGCATCGAATAGCACGTCGACGCCGCGCTCCGATCCACTGAAATTCGATCCGCGTGACGGCGACCGGCTCGCTTGCGGCCCCATGCCGAAATCCTTACAAATCCATTAATCCATCCGCACGGTTATTCAATAGCCGGCTTCATGAATGAATTCCCGACTCTCGGCAATCCGCCTCGGCCCACTTCATGGGATGGAATTGAAATTCGTAAAGCCATGCGCTTTCTAATTGCAGCAATTGTTAAACATAGCAATGCTCGGTCCTGACCTAGGGGTTTTAGTAGACAAACCAAAAACCATATGCGAGAGTTTCGCTTAACACTTACTGGAACTTTCCGGCTTGCGCCAAGTCAAGAAACGCCCACTTCGAGGTCAAGATTTGCGTGGTCGGTTCACCCGGTGCGGAACATGTTCGGAACAGAAAAAATGGCGCCGGGAGCGCATGCATGGGCGTTTTCCATGTAGCGCCGGCATGATCGCAGCACTTCATTGGGGCCGGTCACTATGAGCATTCCGGGTAGAACAATTCAAGGAAAACGTTTGGCACGCCAACGACCCCGCTCAGCCAGGCAATTGACGCCCCTTCACGCAATTGACATCAATATGCCGTTGCCTCTCGGACCTTCATAAGCTGATGGTCCGCCGCATTCCGCATCGCAATGCGAATGCAGAAAAAATAGAAACTGTCTAGCCGTTTTTTATCCATACCTTCCTTCTGTGAATTTAACAGTCAGGAGGATGGCGCACGTCCGCTTTTAGCATCTCCAAGCATCAAATATTGAATAAATAAATACAGCTCCCGTTAATAACGCGACGCAGCGCCGAGGTCTTTTCTTTCGATTCATGCATGTCCTCATTCGAAAGGAAGGTGGAAACGCGCGGGCGCAAAACATCGAACAGGAAAAACATGAACAAGGCATATCGGACCATCTGGAACGACGCATTGGGCAGCTTCGTGGCCGCGTCGGAATTCGGCAAATCGCGCGGCAAGGGGAAATCGGGTGCCGGGGCCGCCGTCTGTGACGGCCGTGACCTACATGACGGGCGAAGCAATCAGCGCGACAGGCACGGCGCCAATCCGCGCGCCGTCACTTTATTGTTGTTGATGGGCCTGGGTGGATGGGGTGTACAAGCGCAGGCGCAGGTGAGCTGCTCTGGCGCACCCTACTACTTCTTTAGCGGCAGTGCGTCGTGCATGGGCGTTCAGTCCTCAGCGACCGCCGGCGGGGCCACTGCGGTAGGTTATGGCGCCAGCAGTAGCGGACTCAATGGCGTCGCCGTCGGCTTTCAAGCCATTGCCTCCGGCGTCAACTCGATTAACGTGGGCGCGCGCACCGCTCCGGGTACCGGCGCGACCGCACAGGCGGCGATCGCTATCGGTACGGACGTCACCGCTAACGGTTCGTCGGCCATCGGTATCGGCCTGCAAGCCGTCTCTAGCGGCAACGTGTCGACTGCCGTCGGCCCCTCGGCGAAAGCAACCGGAGACAACAGCGTTGCACTGGGTGCGAGCGCCAGCGCTGCCGCGTCGGGCGCGGTGGCACTGGGCAGCGGAGCCATAGGTTCGCAAGCCAACGGTTTAGCCGTGGGTTCGGGAGCCAATGCCACGGGTGTCAACGCCATTTATCTGGGATCGCGCACCGGCGCGGGCACCGGTTCGTCCGGCACGTCGTCCATTGCGATTGGCACCGACGTCACCTCCAACGCCGACTATGCCAACGCGATCGGCTTTCAGGCGGTGGCCGGCGGGCCCGCCTCCATCGCGATGGGTTATACCGCCAACGCCTCCGGCACACATGCCGTCGCGCTCGGCTTTCAGGCCATCGGCAGCGGCCTCAACTCGGTGTATCTGGGCGCGCGTACCGTCGCGGGCACGGGCGCAACGGCGGACGGGGCCGTGGCCGTCGGCACGGATGTGAAGTCCAGCGGGCTCTCCTCGCTGGCCGCGGGCACGATCGCCGTCGCCTCGGCGCAGAATGCGGTGGCGCTGGGGGCGGGAGCCCACGCCACCGGCCTCAACGCGCTCGGCATGATGGTCGGCTCCAGCGCCAGCGGCGCAAACTCCATCGCGCTGGGTGGGTCCGATTCCGTCGCGGAAGGCGGTTCGTCGGCGCCAGCGGCGGTGGGCGGCGCGGCGGCGGCGGGCATTCGCGCCATTGCGATTGGCGCGGGCGCCAGTTCGGCGGGGGCCTCGTCCATCGCGATCGGCGATTCGGCTCAGACGGGAGCCAATCCCAACGCCATCGCCCTGGGCACGAATGCAACCGCGTCGGCAGGCAGCGCCGTCGCGTTGGGCAATCAGACGGTTGCGAGCAACGGCAATGCGACGGCGGTTGGCTTCACGTCGCAAGCCCTCGCGGCGTCGACCGTGGCGATCGGCGACAGCAACACGGTCGCAGCCGCAGCCGGCGCGGGTTCGTTCGCCGGCGGACAGAACTCGCAGGTGCTCGGCGGCACGGGCGCTGTGGCGCTCGGTCAGGCGCAAACGGCGAGCGGCAACGGCGCGGTCGCGATCGGCGATCCCAATAGCGCGGTCGGCAACGGCGCAATCGCAGTGGGCGCGAACAATACGGCGACAGGCGATGGCGCGGTGGCCGAAGGCAACGGCAATATCGCCAACGGCCAGGGCGCGGTCGCGCTCGGCAACGCCAGCAACGCGAGCGGCGCGAGCGCGCTGGCATTCGGCGATACGGCGGTGGCGAATCAGGCCAATGCGATCGCGCTGGGCGCCGGCGCATCGGCCGGCAATGCGAACGCGGTGGCGCTCGGCTCGGGCAGCACCACGGCGACGGCGGTGGGGACGAGCAGCATCACGGTGGGCGGCATCACGAGCGCCGTGGCGGGCACGACGCCTGGCAGCACCGTGAGCGTGGGTTCGGTCGGCAGCGAACGCACGATCACCAACGTCGCGGCGGGCCGCGTGAGTTCGGGCAGCACCGATGCGGTGAACGGCAGCGAGTTGTATGCGACGAACCTGGCCGTCAACAACCTGACCAACGGCGCCACCGGCCCGTTCGTGTCGAACAATTCGGTGACGTCGGTACAGCCCGTATCGTCGGGCGCGAACGCCGCCGCCGGCGGCTTCGGCGCGTCGGCGACGGGCGCCGCCTCGCTGGTGGTCGGCAATCAGGCAACGGACAATGGCGTCGCCAACTCCACCGTGCTGGGCCAGGGCGCGAGCATCGCGAGCGGCGTGAGCGGCTCGAACGTGGCGCTGGGTCAGGGCTCGTCGGTCACCACCGCCGCGGTGCCGACGGGCAGCGGCGTCATCAACGGCACCACGGTGACCTACGCGGGCGGCACGCCCGCCGGCGCGGTCAGCGTCGGCACGGCGGCCGCGCCGCGTCAGATCACCAACGTGGCGGCCGGCCAGGTGAGCGCGGCGAGCCTGGATGCGGTGAACGGCTCGCAGCTCTTCGCCACCAATACGGCGATCACGACGGTCGGCACTCAGGTCACGAACCTGGGCAACAGCGTGGCGTCGAGCCTCGGCGGCGGCAGCACCTACAACAGCACGACGGGTGCGCTGACCACCAGCCTGAGCTACGGCGGCAACACCTATACGTCCGTGCAGAGCCTCGTCAACGCGTTCACCGGCGGCGGCACGACGCCGGGCATCAAGTATTTCCACGCGAACTCCACCGCGCCCGACAGCCAGGCGCTCGGCGCCGACAGCGTCGCGATCGGCCCGAATGCGGTTGCCAACAACGCAGGCGATATCGCGTTGGGCTCCGCCTCGCAGACCACCGCGGCAACGCCCACCCCGAGCACGACGATCAACGGCACGGTCTACGGCTTCGCGGGCGCCGCGCCGACCAGCGTGGTGAGCGTGGGCGCGCCAGGCGCCGAGCGGCAGATCCAGAACGTCGCGGCGGGTCAGGTGAACGGAGCCAGCACCGATGCGGTGAACGGCTCGCAGTTGTACGCGACGAATCTGGCGGTGGACAACCTCGCCAGCGTCGTGACGGCCAACAAGACGCACTACTACAGCGTCAACGACGGCGGCACGCCAGGCGGCAACTACAACAACGACGGCGCCAGCGGCAGCAACGCGCTGGCGGCCGGCATCGGCGCGACCGCAACCGGGGTGAGCAGCTTCGCCGGCGGCAACGGCGCTGCGGCGCAGGCGGACAACGCGCTCGCGCTGGGCGCGCTGTCGAACGTCTCGGTGACCGGCGGGGTCGCGATCGGCTCCGGCGCGATCTCCGATCGCGCGGTGCTCTCGGGCGTTGGCTCGATCGCCAACGGCACGCACGCGATTCCGTTCAACACGTCGGATCAAACCTTGCTCGGCGCCGTGTCGTTCGGCAGCGCGGCGGGCAACACCTATCGCCAGTTGACCAACGTCGCGGACGGCACGCAGGCGCAAGACGCCGTCACCATCAGGCAGCTTGCCGGCGCGCTGTCGTCGTTCGCCGTGACCGGGCAGTTGTACTTCCACGCGAACTCGGCCGCGGCGGATTCGCTCGCCGTGGGTGCGGAGTCGATCGCCGTCGGTCCGACGACGGTGGTCAACGGCGACAACGGCGTGGGCATCGGCAACGGCGCGATCGTCGATGCGACCGCGCCGGGCGGCGTCGCGATCGGCCAAAGCGCGAACGCGGCGCAGGCGGACGCGATCGCGCTCGGCAGCGGCTCGATCGCCAGCGGCGCGCAATCGATCGCGCAAGGCGCGAGCGCGAGCGCGGCGAATGCAGGCGGTATCGCGATCGGCTCGGGCGCGCAAAGCAGCGCGATCGACGCGCTCGCATTCGGTTCGGGCGCGCAGAGCAGCGCGACCGGCTCGGTCGCGCTCGGCTCGGGCGCGAGCGCGTCGATGGCGAACAGCGTCGCGCTGGGTGCGGGATCGGTGACGACGGTCGGCGCGTTGAGCAATTACATCGCGTATGGCTTGAGCAGTCCGCAGTCGTCGGCGGGCGAGGTCAACATCGGCAACCGGCAGATCACCGGCGTCGCGGCCGGCAAGGCCGGAACCGATGCGGTGAACGTGTCGCAACTGGATGCCGTCTCGACCCAGTTGACCTCGCTGATCAACCAGCGGACCAGCAATACCGGCGGCAGCTTCACGTCCACGCCGGGCACGCCGGCGCCGCCGGCCTCCAGCGGCTCGAATTCGTCGGCGGGCGGACAAGGCGCGACGGCTTCCGGTTCGAACAGCACGGCGGTCGGCAACAGTTCGCAAGCCAGCGCGACCGGCGCGACCGCGGTCGGCGTGGGCGCGGCCGCTACCGGGAATAACTCGGTGGCGCTCGGCGCGGGCAGTACCGACGAGGGCCGCAGCAACGTCGTATCCATCGGCTCGACTTCCGATCCGCGGCAAGTGGTGAACGTGGCCGCGGCAACCCAGGGCACCGACGCGGTCAATCTGAATCAGCTCAATGCCGGGCTTGCGCAAGCGAATGCCTATACCGATCAACGGATCAATCAACTGCAATCGGGCGTGAACTCGGTCGCGCGCAACGCCTATTCCGGCATTGCCGCAACCACTGCCTTGACGATGATTCCCGAGGTCGACAAGGACAAGACCTTGTCGTTCGGCATCGGCACGGCGGGCTTCCGGGGTTATCAGGCGGTGGCGCTCGGGGGCACCGCGCGCATCACCGAGAACATCAAGATGAAAGCGGGTGTCGGCATGAGCCCTGGCGGCACCACCTTCGGCATGGGTGCGGCCATGCAGTGGTAACGCGCGGACCGTCATCGCTCGAATGCGAACGCGATCGTGCGTTCGCAACGCAAGCACGAAACAACAAGTGTGGAGAACAACATGAAGCAGCTTTCTGGATGGGGCTTATCGCTGAGCCTTGCTTTTCTTGCCGGATGTTCGGCTGCCTCCGGGCCGACCTTCAACGCTTATACCCTCACGGCCGAGGACGGTTCGAAGCTTCATCAGGTCGAATGTCATGGTCTTTTCGAGGGCCCGCGACCTGCATGAAGGTGGCTCAAAAGATCTGCCGCGGAGAACCGGTTCGCGCGGTGCAAAAGGTGGGGGCCCTGCAAGCGGACAATGAGGAAACCGATGTCACGCGGCGACTCACCTTCGCGTGCGGTGCCGCGCCGGGTGCCGCGCCCGCTGCGGCTTCGCAGCCCGCCGCAGCCGGGCCGCAAACGGTCGCCCGCTTCGCCTTGCAAACCGATGCGCTGTTTGCCTTCGGACAGTCGAGCCTCGCTTCGATCTCGCCTGGCGGAGCGGCAGGCCTCGAACAGGTCGTCACGCGTATCAAGCAGTTGAAAGGGGTGGAGTCGATTTCGGTCGTGGGCCACACGGATCGCATCGGGCCCGAGACGGTGAATCAGCGGTTGTCGCTGGCACGCGCCGAGACGATACGTGAATACATGATCGATCACGGACTGAACGGCGAAACGATTCACACGGCGGGAGCGGGTTCACGCGAGCCGGCAAGCCAATGTCCCGCCGGCGAAAGCCGCGCGGTTATCGCTTGCCTTCAACCGGACAGGCGCGTCTCGATCGAAGTACGGGCGCAGTGAACGCAGTGAAATGACTCAGGACTCAGCGCCGAACGGACTCGCGATGAACGCGCGAGCCGCCAGCGCTGATCGGAACGGCCCGGCTTGCGCGCATGCGACGGGCCACTGAAGCGGCCTGCCTGCGTTGGCTACAGATGGCGCAACGCGAGCCGCAAGGCCGGCTTACTTGACTGTCTGCAGCACTTCGAAGCCTTCGAATTCCGGGTGGCCGAGATACAGCGATCGGGTGCCGCCGCCGGCGTTCCGGTGCGCAGCGCGGAATGCCTCGGATTGCGTCCAGCCTTCGAACGCCGCATGGTCCCGCCAGATCGTATGGCTGGCATACAGAACGTGGTCTTCTCTTTGAGGGCCCTTCAGCAGATGAAACTCCACGAAGCCCGGCACTTCCTTCAGATGCGTGTCGCGGCTGGTCCACAACTGTTCGAACTCGGGTTCAGCCCCGAGCGCCACCTTGAAACGGTTCATGGCGATGTACATGTCCGATGTCCTTTGACGAAATGATGCGATGCTGGATGCACGACGATGACCGCCTGATTCTAATCGGTCTTGCTAGCCGTTGAGGCCGTGCGTCCAGCATGAGCGCATCAAGGCGCGCCTGCGCGCCACGCGCTCAGGTTGCGCCAGGACAATCGGATGGCACCTGTCCCCTGTCATCCAATCCCGACATTGGACGGGCGATGCCGTGGGAGCCGCCGATCCCGCCGTACCGCCCGCCGTGCCGGATTCACATCGTCCTCGCCGAGATGGGCGTACCGGCCGTGACGCGTGCCCTTCTGTATGACCTCGTCGGAAAGGGACTGCGCGATCAGCCACGTGGCCAACGCACCCGCAAAAATTGCCGCCATTGAAGCAACGATCAGGTTTTCCATGCCGAACCCCCGTGAACTTTCAATCGATTGTGGGCGCGCTTGTCTATATAGTCCAAGACGCGTTTAAAATGGATTCGATAAGCAAATCTTATGGGCCGCGCATGATACTCCGCCACATCCGTTATCTGCTCACGGTCGCCGACTATCGCAACTTCACGCGCGCGGCCGACAGCCTGCATATTTCGCAGCCGGCGCTGTCGCAGCAGATTCGCCAGTTGGAAAACGATCTCGGCGGTCAGTTATTCGACCGCAGCGGCCGTGTGGTACGGCTGACGGATTTCGGCGCCATCTACGTGGAATATGCGCGCCGCGCGCTGCTGGAACTGGAGGCCGGCCAGCGCGCCTTGCATGACGTGCGGGACCTGTCGCGCGGACAACTCAGGCTCGCGTTCACGCCCACGTTTACCGAGTACCTGGTAGCGCCCGCCGTCGACCACTTTCACTCCACGTATCCCAACATCGTGATCGACATGATGGAGATGTCGCTCGAAGCGATCGAAAGCGGATTGAGTGAGGACCGGATCGACCTGGCGATCGGATTCACGGACCTGCGTTCGGACGATATCGATACGCAACCGTTGTTTCTGGAGCGGATCACCCTGGTGGTGAGCGACCGGCATCCCGTGGCCGCACAGCATGCCCCCGTCGTGCCGGCGCAACTGGCCGCGCTGCCTCTTGCGCTGTTGGGCGGCCAGTTCGTTTCGCGCTTTTATATCGACAGCTATTTCGAGTCGCAAGGGATCAAACCCAGCGTTGCGTTGCAGGCGAATTCGATCAGCGCGCTGCTGAAGATCGTGCGCGGCGGGAAGGTTGCCACGCTGCTCCCCGGTGCGCTGCGCTACGAGCATCGCGATCTGAAGTACATCCCGCTCGAACCGGAATTTCCCGCTCGAACGGTAGCCTTGCTCACGCGCAAAGCCGCCTATCGGACAGCGGCCGCCGCCGCGTTCTCCGACGCATTGAAAGCGATGCTGGAAACGGGCGCATTGTCGTCGCTGCGTGCCGAATAGAAAGCGCGCCGCCCCTCACGTATAGCGCGCAAGAAACATATCGGCCGCGGACTCCGCGACATCCTTCTGTTCCCGTTGACTCAGACGCGGTTGCCCCATCGTCACCTGCGGCCAGAACGCGAACGCCTTCACGAGACCTTGCAACTGCTGCGATGCGAATTGCGGGTCCGGCGTTTTCAGTCGGCCGTCCGCGGCGGCGGCGCGGATCCATACCGTCAGGTCTTCCTCGCGCTCGCCCATGCGCGCCACCATGTCCCGCGCGCGCTCGGGTGAATGAATGCCCGCCGCGATCGCCACGCGCGCGAGCGACAGAAACGCGTCGTCGTTCAACAGGCTCAGCGTGCGCGACAGCAGCCGCAGCAACTGCGCGCGCAAGGGCTTGTCGGCGCGATAAGCGGGCGCCTCCACCGCGTCGCTCGCATTCCATAACTGTTGAAGGATCGCGGCGAACAGCGCTTCCTTGCTTTCGAAATGGTTGTAGACCGTGCGCTTCGACACGCCCGCGCGGGCCGCGATGCGGTCCATGCTGGTCGCGTCGAAGCCGGCGGCGAGAAATTCCTCGATAGCCGCGGCGATGATGGCCGCGCGCTTGCGATCGGTCAGGCGTTCAAGGGAGAGGGAGGCAGCGTCGTTCATCGCTAAATTTTACACCGGACGGTTTACTTTTCCCTGAAATAAATTACACTGGCCAGTCTACTTTTGGCGAATGGACATTCCTATGACCTCGATTACCGGCTTCCTCGACCGTGCGTTGGGCCTGAACGCGGCGCGACGCGGGCGTGAATTGTCGCGCTCGTCGCCACAACACGATGGCGAGCGCTTTCGCAACGTGAAGCCGCGTCCGGTCGAAGGCATCGGCAAGACCTTGAAGATTGCGTGGAACGTGCTGTTCCGCAAGCCGGACGGCACGGTGCCGGCAGGCACGCTGCCCGTCGACGCGCTCACGCGCGAGCAGCTCGAGGCCGCGCCCGACCGCAGCCTGTACCGTCTCGGGCACTCGACCATGTTGCTCAAGCTGCGCGGCCAGTTCTGGCTGACCGACCCGGTTTTCGCCGAACGCGCGTCGCCGTTCCGGCGCTTCGGCCCCAAGCGTTTTCATGCGCCGCCCATCGCGCTCGCGGATTTGCCGCCGCTGCGCGGCGTGATGCTGTCGCACGATCATTACGACCATCTGGATCGCGAGACCGTGCTCGCGCTCGCCGCCACAACCGGCGTGTTCCTGACGCCGTTGGGCGTCGGCGACCGGCTGATCGAGTGGGGTATCGATGCCGCGAAAGTCCGTCAGTTCGACTGGTGGCAAGGCGTCGACATCGACGGCCTCGCCTTCACGGCCACTCCCGCGCAGCACTTTTCCGGGCGCAGCCTGTTCGACGGCAACAGCACGTTGTGGGCTTCATGGGTCATCGTCGACGACGATCTGCGCGTGTTCTTCAGCGGCGACACCGGTTACTTCGACGGTTTCCGGACCATCGGCGAACGGCTCGGCCCGTTCGACGTCACGCTGCTGGAAACAGGGGCCTACGACGCGCAATGGCCCTATGTGCACATGCAGCCGGACCACACGATCCAGGCGCACGTCGACCTGCGCGGCCGCTGGCTCGTGCCGGTTCACAACGGCACCTTCGATCTCGCGATGCACCGCTGGCAGGAGCCGTTCGAGCGCGTGATGGGGCTCGCCGCCGCGCAGGGCATTCCCCTCTCGACGCCCCGCATGGGCGAGCGGCTGGACCTCGCCTCGCCGCATCGCGGAGAGCGGTGGTGGCGCAATGTCGTCGAGGTTCTGGATGCAGCCGGCACGCCCCGGCGACGGTTCTCCTGCCGCAATGCGGGCGAGGCCAGGCTCCAGGACTAGGTTCAGGGCGGGATGCGCGTGCGCATGAGCGCGCCTGCGTTGCAATCGTCCAATCAGGAAGCCGCCGCTTGGCGCGAGCGGCGGCGCCGTCGGCTCAACGTAGACGTAGAATGCGCGGCATCCGGTAAGCTGTCGCAATGGCGCCGCGCGTCGATTCAGCGGCACGCGGTTGGGAGCATCCGCATCGTCATGCCGGAATCCCGTTACCAAACCGAACGTCTCGACGTTCCGGCAAGCTGGCGGTGCGCGTTCGCAACGGTTCTCGGCTGCACACGGCCGCCGGTTTTCCCGAACGAATCGAGACCGATGGAAACACTCAATGATCAACTATCTGGATCCGGTATCCGCACTCACGAACGCCGGCTCCCTGCTGTCAGCCGATGACAGCATCGTGGCGTCCTACGACCTGGAAGTCGGCGGCGTTCCCGCCGAAGGCTACCGAAGCCTGACCTGCGATCCGGCAATCAGAAACGCCAACGCCGCGCCGTTCGAAATCGACTACGCGCGCGTCGCGAGACTTCACGTGATCAACGGAATGGGCGTCACGCTCGGCGACTCGATCATCGGCCTCACCGCGCTCGCCGCGATCAAACGCGCGCATGCGGGAATCTCGATCAGCCTTTATCGCCCGCACAAGACGCCGGATTACGTGAAGCAACTGTACGAACTGGCCCAGCCGGTGATCGGACAGACGATCGATCTGCCCGTGCCTCTTGCGTCGATCCCCGACGACGAACTACGGATCGATATCGGCAATCATCTGTTCTGGCCGAACTTCTCGCGGATGCCGATGATCGACTTCTTTCTGTGGTCGTTAGGCGTTTCGCCAGACAAGGTCGATGCCCATGCATGCTCGAATGACTGGCTGAGGGAAGTTGCGCTGCCTTCGTTGGAAAAAGACGCGCAGCCCTGCAAGTACGTGCTCTTTTGTCCTGCGGCCAGTACGCCGGTTCGAAGTATCCCCGAGCCGGTTCACGCGGAACTCGTCGAGCGGATGTGGCGGAAATTTCAATTGCCGGTGCTCGGATTCGGACGGGTCGAGCACCCTCGCTACACCGACATCACGCACCGCTCTGCGAACACCGCCGCGTTTCTCGCATGGGTGAAGGGCGCGCGATTTCTTCTGACATCGGACACGGCCGCGGTGCATATCGCGGCGGGCTTCGACGTTCCCACCGTTGCGTTCTTCACGACGATCCCGGCGAAGATGCGGGTTCGCGACTATCCCCACTGCGTTCCAGTGGATCTGCCGCTTCCTGAACTCGCGGGCATCCAGGCAAGCGGACGGGAGGCCGACCTCCAAAGCGTGAAGCAGGCATATCGTGCGTTGCTCGATACGCACTGGGAAATATGAACGACAACGGACCACGGCGAGCGCTGGTACGCCGTGGTCCTCGAGCGGCTTACTGCTTCAGCAATTGACCGTAGGCGACCAACGAGTTGTCGGTTGCCTTGATCAGATACATGATTGTCCGCTGGTACAACGTCGTGCTGCCGGAAACCGGCAGGAACGTGATCGCCGCATTACCCGTATAGGTCACGCCCGAAGCCAGCGTGCAGGTGCTCGTCGTGCCGGTCGTCGTCATCGTGTAAAGGTTCTTGTTCGAGCCTGGCGTGGTCAACACCAACGTGCCCGAGACACCGCAGCCGAGCAGGTTGCCGGTGAAGCCGCCCGCGTCGTCGATGGTCAGGCTCGTCGTGTTTTGCGCCCACGTGCCCGTCACACTCGACTGCGTGACCGCGAGCGCGTTCGCCGGGTCGTAGTTCAAGGACAGATTCACGGTGTTGCCGTTCGCGACGTAGCTGCCGGTCAGGGTCTGATTCGCGCTGAACGTGCCGCTTCCCGACGTGGCCGTAAAGCGCAGGCCGCCGAAGGTCTCGAAGCCGCTCGTCAAGGTCCAGTTCGGTGCAGCGGTCGTTGCCGTGCCGAAGAACGTCGACGTGACGACGTTGAACAGGCCGCTCGTGTACGAGAGGTTGTTCGCCGGGTCCACGAAGGCCGTCGTGCGGGACGACGACGATTGCGTCCAGATGCCTTCGAAGCCATTGCCCGTGGCGGCAGTCGAACCGGACTGCGGAGCCGTCAGGCTCGGCAGTGTCTCGCCCGAGACGACGGGCGTCGACACGGGCGCCGAGGCCGGCGCCGGTGCGCTGGCGCTCGAGGCCGGCGCAGCGGCGGACGACGAACTGTCGCCCCCGCCCCCGCCGCACGCGGCGAGTGCGAATGAACCCAACAAGGAAATTACTAAAGGTAGTCTTTCTTTCATTTTCATTATGGTATTTAGCGTGCGGATTGTTAATCCGGCAAAATGATTGTTCAACTCTCGATATGCCCGCGCAAAATCGCGCAGCCGTTTAAACGGCAGGAAAATAGAAATCTTTAGCGTGGGCTGAGGAAATATTCTCTCAGCGGTGCTGGTCGGATCTTCGCGGTCCGATGGACGTGTGCCGGCATTGAATGCGAACTGCATAAAACGTTTGCACGCGTTTTGAATAAACAGCCCGGTATAACGGGTGAAACTACTCATCGGACGGCATGAGGTTTCGGGAAGGCGCGGGCGACACGCCACCGAAAACCGATAATCCTTGCCTGGACGAACATCAAAAATCTTGTAGAACCTGCAACACAGATGTAGTTTACGTCACATGACTACACTCACCACCTGGTCCCTGCTGGTTCTCACGCTCCCCACCGAAAACGCCACGGCCCGCATGCGTTTCTGGCGCGCGCTAAAAGCGAAGGGATGTGCCGTCCTACGCGACGGCATCTACCTGCTGCCTTATACCGAAGAGCGCGAGCAGATGCTGCGCGAGCTGGCGAGCGCCATCGCGGACAGCGGCGGCAACGCGTATCTGCTGCGCGCGCCGAGCCTCGATGCCGTGCAGGAAGCGGAATTCCGGGCGCTGTTCGACCGCGCTGAAGACCACGCGGCGTTCATGCGTTCCCTGAAAGACGCACGCAAGACGATCTCGGGCCAATCCGCAGCCGATCTCATCCGGTTGCGGCGACGCTTGCGCAAGGACTACGAGACCATCGTCGCGACCGACTACTTCCCGGGCGACACCGCAACGCGTGCGCAAGCCGCGTGGCAAGACTTCATCGGGCTGGTCGACACCGTGCTTTCGCCGGGTGAGCCTCATTCGGCCGAGCAGCCCATTCGAAGCCTGTCGGCCAGCGACTATCAAGGACGCACCTGGGCCACGCGGCAGCATCCGTGGGTCGATCGTGTCGCGAGCGCCTGGCTGATCCGGCGCTTCATCGATCGCGACGCACGTTTCATGTGGCTCACGTCACCCAGTGCCTGCCCCGCTGACGCACTCGGTTTCGACTTCGACGGCGCCGCGTTCACGCACATCGGCGAATGCGTGACGTTCGAGGTGCTGATCGCGAGCTTCGGGCTGGAGAAGGAGCCCGCGCTGCTGCGGATCGCAGAGATGGTTCACGCGCTCGACGTGGGCGGCGCCGCCGTTCCCGAGGCCGCCGGTTTCGAAGCCGTGATGGCCGGCGCAAGCGAACGCGCGGCGCACGACGATCAGTTGCTCGATGAAATGAGTCGCGTGCTGGATTCGCTCTACACGCACTTCACGTCGGCCGCGAAAAGCCGGGACGCCGGAGGGCGATCATGACTACCACGACGGTGACGGCGCCGGGCTACACGCTCGGCCAGTTGGTGCTGTACATGCTGCGCCTTGGCGCGTTCGGGTTCGGCGGACCCGTGGCGCTGGTCGGGTACATGCACCGTGACCTGGTCGAGGAAAAGAACTGGATCAGCGAGTCGGATTACCGCGAGGGACTGGCGCTCGCGCAGATGATGCCGGGGCCGCTGGCTGCGCGACTCGGCATCTACATGGGCTACGTGCACTATCGGATCGTGGGCGCGACGCTGGCCGGCATCGCCTTCATCCTGCCGTCGTTCCTGATGGTGGTCGGCCTCGGCTGGGCCTACGCCCACTTCGGCGGACTCTCGTGGATGCAGGCCGCCTTCTACGGCGTGGGCGCCGCCGTGGTCGGCATCATCGCGATGAGCGCGTACAAACTCACCATCAGGACCATCGGCGGAAACAGACTCCTGTGGGCGATCTACCTGACGCTCGCGGCGGTAACCGTCATCACCGAATCCGAGATCGCGTGGCTTTTCATCGCGGGCGGCGTCGTCAACTGGTTCGTCGCGGCTCCCCCGAAATGGCTCCGCAAGGGCGGCCTGAATGTCGTTGCCGCCACGCAGTTGCCGGCCGCAAGCGGTGTTCTCAGCGGTATCGACTGGCCTCTGCTCGGCCAGATCGGGCTGTTCTTCATGAAGGCGGGCGCGTTTGTGTTCGGCTCGGGACTGGCGATCGTGCCGTTCCTTTACGGCGGCGTCGTCACCGAGCATCACTGGCTCAACGACAAGCAGTTCGTCGATGCCGTGGCCGTCGCGATGATCACGCCGGGACCCGTCGTGATCACGGTTGGATTCATCGGCTATCTGGTCGCGGGACTGCCGGGCGCCTGCGTGGCGGCGCTCGGCACGTTCCTGCCTTGCTATCTCTTCACGGTGCTGCCGGCGCCGTACTTCAAGAAGTACGGCAAGCTGCCCGCGGTCAAGGCCTTCGTGGACGGCATCACCGCCGCTGCCGTAGGCGCCATTACGGGCTCGGTGATCGTGATCGCACGGCGCTCGATCGTCGACTGGCCGACTGTTCTGCTCGCGCTCGCCACCGTCCTGCTGCTGTGGCGCTTCAAGAAACTGCAGGAGCCGGTCGTCGTCATCGCCGCCGCGCTCATCGGTCTTGCCGTGTACCCGCTGATTCATTCGCACGCCATTTGAGCGCGCGCGCGGACACCCGCGAGGACGACATTCATGGTCACGCGTACGGCGATGAGAGGACTCAGGGCACGGCTGTCCGCCTTGCTCCTTCCCGAAGGCATCGAGCGAGGCGCTTCGATTCTGCTTGCGGCTCGCGCCTTGCGCGGCATCTGCGACGGTTTTATCGCGGTGCTGCTGCCCGGCTATCTGCTGGCGCTCGGCTTTGGGCAACTGGCCGTCGGTCTCATCAGCACGACCACCTTGTTCGGGTCCGCCATCGCAACGGTGCTGGTGGGTTTCGCGGGCAATCGCTTTACGCAGCGCGGCCTGTTGCTCTTCGCGGCGGCGCTGATGATGGCGACAGGTCTTGCTTTCGCAGGCGTGTCTTCGCTATGGCCGCTACTCGTGGTCGCGTTCGTCGGCACGCTGAACCCGAGTTCCGGCGATGTCAGCCTGTTTCTTCCGCTCGAGCATGCGAGGCTCGCCGAGTCCGCAACGGGAGACGCACGAACCGCCCTGTTCGCACGTTATAGCCTCGTCGGCGCGCTCTCCGCGGCAGTGGGCGCACTCGCGGCTGGCCTGCCCGAGTCGATCGCCGCAGGGTCGGCTGCTTCTCCGCTCACGGCGATACGGGCGATGTTCGTCCTCTATGCCATCGCGGGAGCCGTGATCTGGTTCCTCTACCGACGCCTACCGGCGCGCCGGTCCAGGCCCGACACGCCGCGCGTGCCGCTGGGTCCCTCGCGGGGAATCGTCGCGCGCCTTGCCCTGCTCTTTAGTGTCGATGCGTTTGCAGGCGGACTTCTCGTCAACTCGCTACTGACCTTGTGGTTGATCCAGCGGTTCGGACTGTCGCTTGCCGCGGCCGGCCAGTTCTTTTTCTGGGCGGGGCTGCTGAGCGCGGGCTCTCAACTTGCCGCCGCACCGTTGTCACGCCGGATCGGCCTGCTCAACACCATGGTGTTCACGCATATCCCTTCGAGCCTATGCCTGATTGGCGCGGCGTTTGCGCCATCGCTCACGCTGACCCTGGCGCTTCTGCTTGCACGCAGTGCGCTATCGCAGATGGATGTGCCCACGCGCAGCGCCTACGTGATGTCGGTGGTGACGCCCGGCGAGCGTCCCGCCGCGGCCAGCTTCACGGCGGTGCCGCGAAGCCTGGCAGCCGCGCTCGCGCCCACCCTCTCAGGGGCACTGCTGGGCCTTGGGTGGCTCGGCGCCCCGCTTGTCGTGTGCGGCGCGCTGAAGATCGCGTACGACCTGTCGCTGCTCGCCGCATTCCGTCACGTCAAGCTCGACGGAGGTTCATCATGACCGATCGTAATGGCATGGGTCGCCGCTGCTTTGCCTCGTTGTTTGCCTCGTTGTTTGCCTCGTTGTTTGCCTCGTTGTTTGCCTCGTTGTTTGCCTCGTTGTTTGCCTCGTTGTTTGCCTCGTTGTTCGCGGTGGTCTCGATGGCCGCGGTCGCGGCGCTTATCGTCCATGACAGCGCGGCGGCTCATGACAAGCCGGCGGCGACGACGCTGCCGCTGACGCACGTCGCCGACATCCCGCTACCCGGCCGCGCCTCGCGCCTCGATTACGCGAGCTACGACCCGGCCCGGCACCTGCTCTTCATCGCGCACCTCGGCGACAGCGAAGTAATTGTCTTCGATACGCAGACCTCGCGTGTCGTCGGCCGTATCGGCAACATCGCCGCGGTGCACGGCGTTCTGGTGGTGCCCGAGGAGTCGCGCCTCTACGCGTCCGCAACGGGCACGAACGAGGTCGTCGCCATCGACGAGGCCACCCTGAAAATCACCGCGCGCATGCCGGGCGGCGTCTATCCGGACGGAATGGCCTATGCGCCGGAGAACCGGAAACTCTATGTGTCGGACGAGACCGGTGAAACTGAAACGGTGATCGATACCCGGTCCAATCGCCGCATCAACACGATCGCGTTGGGGGGCGAAGCCGGCAACACCCAATACGATGCCGCGTCCCGTCATATCTTCGTCAATGTTCAGACCCGACGGCAACTCGTCGAAATCGATCCGGCGAACGACGCGATCGTCGCGCGGATCGATCTGCCGGGCGCGCGAGGCAACCACGGCCTCCATATCGTTGCGCAATCGCACCTCGCCTTTATCGCGTGCGAAGGCAACGACAGATTACTGACGCTGAATCTGCTCACGAGGCAGGTTGTCCAGTCATTCGAGGTCGGCGGCGATCCCGATGTGCTGGCGTTCGATCCCGGACCGGGCACGCTTTACGTTGCTGGCGAAGCCGGGATCGTATCGATGTTCGCCGTTGGCGCTTCAGCCGTGACGAAAATCGGCGAAGGTCGCATAGGGCCGAACGCGCATGTGGTCGGCGTCGATCCAT
This sequence comes from Paraburkholderia sp. DD10, assembly GCF_049177125.1. NCBI lineage: Bacteria > Pseudomonadati > Pseudomonadota > Betaproteobacteria > Burkholderiales > Burkholderiaceae > Paraburkholderia > Paraburkholderia sp. DD10. The sequence continues at coordinate 2,269,584 of NZ_CP185392.1, forward strand.
CGACGCATCGCGTGTATTTCCCCCTGAAAAACGTCGACGGGCATCCCGTACTGCGCGTGATGGCGCCCCGTTGAGGTGTTGTTTCGAAGGAAAGCGATGACAGGCGACTCGCTGATCCGCACCGGGGCATCCTGTGGTCGGCAGTTAATCGCGCTCACTTCCCCGCACCCGTCGCCGGCACACAAGTCAGCATCAACGCGCTCCCGTTGCCCGCTTCGGCACTTAGCATCGCGCGATGAAACTCGCGGTGATCGCATGACCATTCGGCGATGAAGTCCGCGGCACACGACGCATGGGGCGTGCGAGCGGGCCTGGCCTTCACCACGTAGCGGCATGTTTCGCGTTCGTTGCAGCGCCTCGCGAGATCGCGCGTGACGTTGCCCGTTGCCGCGCCGCAATTCGCGCCATAGGTTGCCGATTCGACACGTATGTGCTGCGCCTGGCCGGCCTGCGCGGCGATGCCGAGCGCGGCCGCACTGACGATTGCAATACGCCCAGGAATGTTCATGCTTGCCTCCCGCATCGGGACGTTGCCTTCGACGGCGCTGCAATGATCGGCGCGCCAGATCGCACTACCGCTACGCGCAAAAGGCAACGCCGGCGATGCCGGCCCGGCGTTCGCGGGTCGCCGCCGTGCATGCGGTAAACGTTAGCGTGGATCGCGTATTCGCGAAAGCGCGAAGTAATCCATCGCTACGGACCCCTGCGCGGAAACCCAAATTCAAATCCGGAACGGGGCATCGACACGCGACATCTAAGTTCATATCCGCGTCGCTGTTTCGTCATCGACGACACCAACCGACGCGACGTGTCGTTATCACCGGGAGAATTCGTATGAGCATCATCAAGACGGGATGGGTCGGCGCGCTGGTCTTGTCCAGTTTCGCTGCGTGGGCGCAAGGCGCCGGGCCAACGGACCCGCAAATCGCGGCGATCGTCGTTACCGCAAACCAGGTCGATATCGACGCCGGCAAGCTCGCGCAGTCGAAATCCAGCTCGAAAGACGTGAAAGCCTTCGGGCAACAGATGGTCACCGACCATGGCGGCGTCAACAAGGCGGCCGTCGACCTGGCGCACAAACTGAACGTCACACCGGAGGAGAACGCAACGAGCCGGAGCCTCAAGCAAGGCGGCGAGGACAATCTCGCGAACCTGAAGAAGCTCGACGGCGCGGCGTTCGACAAGGCGTATATCGATCACGAAGTCACCTATCATGAAAACGTACTCGATGCGCTCGACAAGACCTTGATTCCGAACGCACGGAATGGCGAACTGAAGGCGCTGCTCGTCAAGGTGCGGCCGGCCTTCGTCGCGCATCTGGACCATGCGAAGCACTTGCAGGCTTCGCTGGGCAAGAGCGGTGGCTGAGCGCATGAGTTGGCATGCCGCGAACTTGCGTCGGCGCGGCGGTCCACGCATCGGACCGGCCTGGCTCGCGGGCGCGTTGCTGGCAAGCGTCTGCTTCGCGGCAACGGTCGATGCGAGCGCGTCGCCCAGGACTTATGTCGTCAGCATCGAAGGCATGCGCTTCGATCCGCCGAGGCTGACGGTGCATCGCGGCGACAAGGTCGTCTGGACCAACCGCGATCCGTTTCCGCACACAGTGAGCGCAAGCTCCCATGCCTTCGATTCGCGGAGCATCGCTGCAAACGCATCGTGGACCCACGTCGTGCGCCGATCGGGCAGCTACCCTTACCTATGCCGCTTCCATCCCACGATGCAAGGCACGCTGACCGTGCAATGAAACGGCTGACTTCAGGAGCCATCATGACGAATCCCGCAGCGCGGACGGCGAACCAGGCAGACGACGACCCATCGATCGCCCGTCGCATCGCGGCAGGCGACCGGTCGGCGTTCGAACTGATGATGCGCCGGTACAACCGGCGCCTGTTTCGCCTCGCGCGCGCCGTGTTGCCATGCGACGCCGATGCGGAGGACGCGCTACAGGACGCGTATCTGTCCGCCTATCGGGCAATCGGACAGTTTCGCGGCGACGCCACGCTCTTCACGTGGCTTTCGCGGCTCGTGCTCAACGAATGCTTCGGTCGGGTGCGCCGGCATGCGCGGCGTCAAAACATCATCCCGCTGGTGGACACGAACCCCGATACCGATACCGATACCGAGGCCGATGCGATGGCTGAGCACGATCACGATCCTTCCTATCATGCCGCGGCACGCGCCGAGGTCCGGGTTTTGCTGGAACGTAAACTGGACCGGTTGCCCGCCGCGTTTCGCATCGTATTCATGCTGCGTTCGGTCGAGGAAATGAGCGTCGAGGAAACCGCGTCGTGCCTCGATATTTCCGAGGCGACCGTGCGCAGCCGGCATTTTCGTGCGCGGAGCATGCTGCGCGAGTCGCTCGCGCGCGACCTCGATCTGGCCGAGCGCGATCTCTTCGAATTTGGCGGCGGTCATTGCGACCGGCTGGTTGCCGCGGTGCTGTCGCGCCTGGAGAGCGGCGAGAACGGCTGACCTTCGAGCCATGCCGTGCTCGTTGTCCTGCTCATTGCCCTGCTTTATCCGGCGTTGGATTGGGAGCTACATCATGGAACCCGCATTGGTATTGAAAACGGCAACGGTATTGCTCGCGCTGGGCGCGCTCGGCGGGCTCGTCATGGCCGGCATGCGTTTCGCCGGCCAGCCTCATCCGCCGGCATGGCTTGCCATGCTGCACGGCTCGGTCGCCGCCGCGGCGCTCACGCTGTTGATTTATGCGGCCGCCACGGTCGGATTGCCCGCGCTCGCGCTTGGCGCACTGATCCTTTTTCTGATCGCGGGCGCGGGCGGCGCAGTGCTGAATCTCCGCTATCACTGGAAGATGCTCGCGTTGCCCAAGTGGCTGATCGTGGTTCACGCGGGCGTCGCCGTGTTGGGCTTCGCGCTATTGGTGATCGCGGCGTGGGCCGCGTCCGGCGCATAAGCGGCTCTGGATGCCTGCCGGAGCAAGTGCGCCGCTCGACCGCCGTGCGCCGGTTCAGAAAGAAAGTCAGCGCACGGGTTGACCGACAATCCACGCCCATGCCGCCCGCAGGCGTCGCGCGCGGTCTTCGAAGAGATACGACGCGGCCAGCGCGAATAGCGCTGAAGCCACCCCCGTCAACACGTGCTCGACAATGGGAATGCGATAGTGACTCGCATGCGAATAGGCGTCGCCTAACGTCGTCAGAAAGCCGACCATCAGCGCATTGCTATATCGGTGCGCGAAGAATTTCGCCGCGGGCGTGAACGTCAGAAGTATGGCGAGGAGTCCGGTGAGCAGCCCCGTCTGGAACGCGATGGTCCAATGAGCAAGGCTCATGACATTGCCCCAACTCCCCGGCATGCAGGTCATGCACGCACTGGTCGGCTGCCAGAAACGCTGAATAAACAGCCTGACGCGGCGCTTCCATTCGCTTGACATGATGTATCCCCGTCGAGCCTGCGCATCCATGCGGACATGCTGGAATACTACACCGCGATTGCCGCCGTCCAGACCCGGACCGCCCGCCAATTGTCCGGCTCCAGATGCCATGCGCGGCAGGCGCTTCACGCCGATCAGCCGTGAGTAAAAACGCGGGCTTGAATAGCGGCTCTGCATTGTTTATCGGCTTCGCAATACTTTCGCAATACCTTCGCAATACCATTAATTTCAGCTTTTTTTTCGGTTTTTGTTCTTAACCGCGGAGGTAACATCGTCGCAGCCTGAAAAAGAGGGGCAACCCATGACGATGACCTTGACTCCGCCGGCGTCCGCGAAAATAAGCAAGTCGTTGAAAATAGACGCCATTCGATTCCTTGCGGCGTTCTGGGTCCTGATGTATCACTTTCGTCCGCCCCTCTTCAAGGAGCTTTTGCCGCATCGGCTCGCTTTTTTAGGCGGCGCGTTGTGGTCGGGATCGACCGCGCTGTTTGCGGGTCCGGCAGCCGTCATCGTGTTCTTTGTCATTTCCGGCTATTGCATCCACAACGCGTATCAGAAGGATGTCGCCCTCAAGCCGATCAACTATTACGCGTCCCGATTCGTCCGCATCGGATTGCCGCTCGCGATCCTGCTATGCCTCGTTCAACCTTTGCCGACGGGGCAGAATTATCTCGAGTCCGTGTTGTGGTCGCTTTACTGCGAAATGGCGTATTACGCCGTTTATCCCATCTTGCGCCCGCACTTTCGCTACATCGGCGAAATGATCGTGGGCAGTGCAATGGCGGCCGCGGTCATGGTGACGGTGGTTCGCCAGTTCGGGCATCCCGCCTGTTACGGCTGCGTCTATGAGACGTATCGAATTCCGGGTACGGCTTTACTCTATGCATCGGGATGGATTTTCGGCTGCCTGATCGCGGAAACGCAGCGCAATGCGGAGCAATTCCAGGTTCGCGGCGCGTATTCGCCGCTCACGATGATGATCAAGAACGGGCTTGATCGGACCACGCATTACCTGGCGAACTACCTGATTGCGCTCAGAGTGGCGATTGTCGTGGCCGGCGCGGCGATCATGATCCTGCTGTCCGAATCGAATCTCAAGCCGGCGATCGTGCCGTTGATTACGCCTGATATCACGCTTCCGCTATTTCAGTTTCTCGCGGCAATCTGGATCGCGACGGAAACCGCCACGCCTTCCAAAGCCGGCATCTGGTCCGCACTCGCGGCTTTCGGGGCGTGGTCGTATAGCCTTTATCTTTGCCATAAGATGGCGCTCGCATTGCTGGAAATGAGCGGCTTCGACGGCACGTCACGATTCGCGTGGTTCGTACAGGTGCCATTGGCATTCGCCATCAGTTACGCGTTCTACCGGATGATCGAAAGGCCCTCGCATACGGTTTCGCAACGGCTGCGCAAATACACGCCGAATTCGCCGGCCGCGCCCGTGGCCTGAGCCGCCGAGCCGAGAGATAAGGTCAAGTCTGGTGTATGGGCGGTTAATGGCCGGCGACGTCAAGCGGCGAGTTTCTGCTGAACCGGTTGATCGCCTTGCACCGGCTCGCCGTCCCTGAAGGCAATGCCCTCCAGCAACAGCTTGATCTGCTCAGGGCCGTTGATGCGGCGCCAGGTTTTCTCGGCTTCCTCGATCAGCTTGAATGCCAGACCGAGGAAGGTCGGTCGCGACACGCAGTTGCGCGTGCGCGTGGTGCGATGACGCACGGTCGCGAACGTCGACTCAATCGCATTCGTCGTGCGCAGGTGCTGCCAGTGTTCGGCCGGAAAGTCGTAAAAGGCCAGCAGACTCTCCCGGTCCTTCTTCAGCGTCTCAGTCGCCTTCGGGTATTTCGCCGCATAGACCGTCACGAAACGATCGAACGCGACATACGCGTCGGCGCGCGTCGCGGCCATCCAGATTGCCTGCAGATCCGCCTTCGCGCGGCCTTGCTGCGACTTCGGCAGTGCATTGAGCACGTTGCCCATTTTGTGAAACCAGCAGCGCTGGCCGCGTGTCGCAGGAAACACTTCTTCCAGCGCCGCCCAGAAGCCCATTGCGCCGTCCCCAACTGCCAGGAGTGGTCCGGTCTGCAGGCCACGCGATTTCAGATCGAGCAGCAGCTCCTGCCATGACGCCTTCGACTCGCGATACCCGTCCCCGATCGCGACACGCTCCTTGCGCCCATCCGGCCTGACGCCAATGATCACCAGCAGGCACTGGCCGTCCGAGTTCTCACTACGCAGGCCGGTATGAATGCCGTCGATCCACCAATAGACGTAGCGCGACTTCGACAGATCACGCCGGCTCCAGTTGGCATGCTCATCGGCCCACTGCGCCTTCAGCCGGCTCACCACGTTGGCCGACAGGCCTTTGGCGTCATCTCCCAGCAGCACGCTCAGCGCCTCGCTCATGTCGCCCGTCGAGATGCCTTTCAGATACAGCCACGGCAACGCGGCACTCACGCGCGGCGATTTCCTCACGTACGGCGGCACGATCGACGAATTGAACTTCACACCTGATCCTGATCGATCCCGAACCTTCGGCACCTTCACCGGAATGGGGCCGGCTGCTGTCAGCACCTCGCGCTCCGGCAAATAGCCGTTGCGTACCACGGCACGCTGGCCGTGCAGGGTCTTGACGTTCTCGAACCGTTCCAATAGCGCCGACAGCTCCGCCTCGATGGCCTGCTGAATCACCTGCCGCGCTCCCTGCCGCACCAGTTCGTCCAGACCCAGACCGGCCGCCGATAGACCGACGACTTCTTTTTCCGTAAACTTGCTCATGGTGGATGGTTTGTTGTTTGCTGGTTTCCGACTTCGACAATCAGATTCTCAGCTGAAACCTCCACCGCCTTCAATCTCCCGCCTTAACTCCCCCGTACACCAGTTCCGACCTTAGCTCCCGAGCCGAGCTTCGACACCGCTACGTCTGCCCCAGCGTCCGATACAACTCGTTCGCGCGATTCAGATGCGCGCGCATCGCTTCGGCCGCTCCGTCGCCGTCGTGTCTGGCAATCGCGTCGACGATTCGCTGATGCTCCGACAGCGTCAACTCCTCCGCGCCGGGCGCGCGCACGAGCGGCCGGTAGTACTCGCCCGCCCAGCGAAACAGCGATTCGACAATCGACGGGAAAATCGGATTGCCGCTGATCAACGCGATCTCGCGGTGAAACGCCATATCGCGCTCGATGAACTCCTCCAGATTGACCATCGAGGCACGATGCCGCGCCACGCTGAGTTGCAGACGCGCCACGTCTTCCTCGGTCGCGCGCTCCGCCGCCATGCGCGCGGTGCCCGTTTCGAGAAAAACCCGCGCCTCTTTCAGATGCGCCAGCATGTCGGGATGACTGCGCAGCAGGTGCATCGCGCCGCCGGCGATCTGCGCGATCAACCGGTCGGCCGTGGGCACGACGACTCTCGCGCGCTCGCCGTGCACGATCTCGACAATGCCGGAGCGCTCCAACGTTTGCAGTGCCTCGCGAATGGCGGGCCGGCCCACGCCATAAATTTCCATCAACTCCCGCTCCGATGGAAGCTGCGCGCCGGGCGCGATTTCGCCCGAACGGATGCGTTCCATGAGCCGGTCGACAACTTCCTGATACAGCTTTCGGCGCTGAATGATCTCAGCCATGACATGTCCGCGTAAAACCAAGTGGTGTAATGACCTTACCACGGACACGCCGCCCGATGGAAGGGCGCGAGGACAGCGCGGAGCATGATCCGGCGAGAGCGGCAGCCTGCGACGCAACCGCTCTCTCGCTCGACACGCGCCCGAACGTTATATCGCCGACACGCGCCCTTCCCTGACCGCGCCGAAGAACGCGGCATCGCCGATCTGCCCGCCTTTCAGCACGATTTGCAGACCATCGCGCCGCGGTTCGGCGGACCATGCGCGGCACAGCGGCGCGCCAGGCGCGAGCCCTGCCACGACGCTCAGCGCATCGATACCCAGCGCGCTCGCCACCTCGCCGGAACTGTCGCCACCCGCGACCACCACGCGCGTCAGCGCGACGCTATCGAGCAAGCGCCGCATCACCTCGGCCAAGGCACGCCCGACCTGGCGCGCCGCATCGTGCCGCGCGAGTCCGGCGGCGCACGCAATGGCGTCGAAGCCGCTTACCGCCGGATCGTCCGGCCCTTCGGCGCTATGCACGATCACGCTGACGCCACGATTCAACGCCTGCGTGGCCGCCATCACGACGCGTTCGATCTCGGCGGCGCCGTCGCGCGAATCGAGCGCCCTCGGCAAATCGAGGCGCTCGGTGTGAAAACCGTGCGCGCGCGCCCAGCCGATTTGCGCGGCCGTCACCGGCGAGCAACTGCCGCTCACTGCCGCAATCGCCTGCACGGGATCGGCGACCGGTAGCGACGGCGTCGGCGGCAACAATCCACACGCGCGCCAATGCGCCGCCAGCGCGTATTGCAGACCCGACGACGACGCCGTGAATATCCCGCCGCCACGCTGCTCCCAAACCAGACGCCCTGCCGCAGCCAGGGTCGCTTCGTCGAGCACGTCGATCAGGACGACCGGCGTGTCGGGCGCACTCAGCGCTCGCACTCGCGACGCGACATCGGCGCCGCGCAGTTGAAGCATGTCGATCAGTTCGATGCGCCGCGCCGTTTGCCTCGCGAGATGCAGGCGAAGATCGGCCTCGTTCATCGGCGTGACGGGATGCCGCGACATGGTCGGATGCCGGTCGAGCCGGTAGCCGACGCCATCCACGGCGGCGAACAGGTTGCCGAACATCTGATAACGCTTCAGGCGCGGTGCGCCGATCACCATCGGCGACCAGTGGCCGGGGCTATGCCTGACGCCGATGTCGATCGCGCGGCCGATCGACCCGACCTCGGCGGACGAATCGAAGGTCGAGCACACCTTGTATTGCAAAATCGGCGCACCGAGCGCGGCGAGGCTTGCAAAGGCATCCGCAAGCTCGTCGTCCATCCATGCGCTCGAACGTCCACGCGACGAACCCGCCATGCCCACGCAGCGCACTTCGGGAAAACGCGCCAGCAACTCGCGCGTCGGCTTTTGCAGACACAGCACGGTCGGCACGCCGGCGGCTTGCATGGCTTCCATCGCGTCCGTCGAGCCGGTGAAGTCGTCGCCGTAATAGGCGAGCAGCAACCCCGCGGGCCACGCTGTCGCGTTCGTCGCGTTCGTCGCGTTCGTCGCGTTCGTCGCGTTCGTCGCGTTCGTCGCGTTCGTCGCGTTCATCGGCTCGGTCCCGTTCATTTCCAGAACTCCAGCGCGGCGTTCAGTGCCGGATGCCTCGAAGCATGCTGCCTGAGCGGCACGCCTTCGATCGCCGCGACCCACGCCTCGCGCAACGCCTCGACGCCCGCCGCCACGCCGCCCGGATGACCGAAGATGCCGCCGCCCGCCGTATGAATCAGATCCGCGCAGCCGATCGCGGCGTAGGTGTCCGCGGCCTGCAAGCCGGTCTGCCCCGAACTGAACACCGGCATCGCGGACATCGGCGCTTCGGGCATCACCGGCGCGAGCACCGCGCGCGCGGCGGCGATCACGCTGTCGTCGGGCTCGCTGAACTTGTTGCGCAGCCCGTTCACATGCAGATGATCGGCGCCCGCAAGACGCCAGATCATTTGCCACGGCGCGTAGTCCCAACCCAATTCGGCGCAGCGCGACAGATAACCCCAGCCGGCGCGATGCGCGTGAATCGGCAACTGCGCGTGTCGCCGCAATTCATGCATGCCGACCAGACCGATCGAGTTGAGCACCGCCATCACGCAGGTGCCGCCCTCGGCCAGCACGAGATCATGACGACGACGCATCTGATCGAGATCGCCCGTCAGGTTGAACGCGACCATCGCCTTCTTGCCGGTGCGATCCGCTTCCGCGTTGACCACGCGCATCACGGCCCGCACCCGTTCGTCGAACGGACAATGCGGACCGTCGGCCTGCAATTCATCGTCCTTGATGAAGTCGATGCCGCCCGCGACGAGTTCACGCACCTGCTGCGCCGTCTGCTCCGGCGACAAGCCGACGCTCGGTTTGATGATCGTGCCGATCAACGGGCCGCGCGTGACCCCGCTCAGCCGCCGCGTGCCTTCGATACCGAACGCGGGCCCCGGATACGCGGAGGCGAACGACGGCGGCAATGTCAGCCCGGTCAGGCGCAAGCCCGACACCTGCCGCAGTTCGAACAGATTGCCCGCGATGGTCGACAGCAGATTCGGCAAGGACGCACCGAGGTTTTCGATCGGCCACGACAGTTCGAGCGTGCAACGCGTATAGCGCTCCGACACGATTCCGCCGGCGAGGCTCGGCCGGCCGACCGTCTCCAGCACCGTCAAACCTTCGACGCGCGCGCCCGAGCGCGCCTTCAGTTCGGGCGTTTCGTTGGGCAACGCGACAAAGGTGCCGCTCGACTGCTCACCCGCGATCACGTCGGCGGCGCGTTGCGGATCGTCGCCGGTTTCGAGCCAGTAAGTGGCGTGGATGCGTTCGCTCACGATATCAATCCCTGTTTGGCAATCGGCAAGAAGGCACACGTTTTCATGTCAGGTGATCCGGCGAATGCTCTCGGCGATTTCCGCGCGGTCGAACACGTTCTTCCAGTCGTCGCGCATCAGCCGCGGCTTGCCGAATTCGATCGCCTTGTTGCACGCATCGGAGAACGCGCCGGGAATTTCGTTGAAGATTACCGCGCTCAGGATGTTCATGTGCCCGAGCAGAAAATCGCGCGCCGCCTCTTTCGGCACGCCCCGTTTCACGGTCTCGTCCATCGCTTCGCGCATCACGTACAGCAGCGTCGCGCAAATCGTTTCCGACAGGCCGGGTTCGAGCAGCGCCATCTGGTCGACGCTCAAACGATACGAGCGCAGGATCGGCGCGTAGATCACCTTGGCCACGTCTTCACCGAGGTCGAACGCTTCTTCCGGGCCTTGCATCAGCGCGCTGGTGATCGACTGCTTCGCGTATGCGCCGCCGAAGAAATCGCGCCGCGCCTTCGGATCGGCTTCGTCGTTGAAAATCAGCGGATGACACGGATGCGCGACGAAATACGTGAGGTCGTCGCGCTTGGGCAGGTGGCCGGCGAACGGCGCGGCGGCGTCCAGCGTCATCACCATCGTGCCGGCCGGCAGCCTCGGCGCGATCTCGTGACTGAGCTTGCCGATCAGCGTGTCGGGCACCGCGAGGATCACCACCTGCGCGCCGTCGAGCGCGGCATCCGTTGACACGCAGTCGACGTTCAGTTCTTCCTTGAGACGCTTTTGCCCCGCCTCGCTCACCTCGACGTGCGCGACGCGGTAGTCGGACTTCAGCAGATTGCTGGTGAGGCGAAAGCCCATCTTTCCGCCGGCGCCGAACAGTGCGATCTTTTCTTTCATGGTGCGAACTCCTTGCATGGATTCATTGAAAAATTGGTGGCGATCAGCTCGAATGCGATTGCGGCTCGAGCGTGACGGGCGCGATGCCGTCGCCGGGTTTAGGCAGGCGCGCTCTGCTGCAGAACGCGAAGGCAAGCCCTGCGCTCATCAGCATCAGCACGCCGACCACGAACATCGGCGCGTGATACGAGCCGGTCGCATCCTTGACGGCGCCCGTGACATACGGCGCCATGAAGCCGGCCAGATTGCCGATGGTGTTGATCAGCGCGATACCGGCCGCAGCGGCCGCGCCCGAGAGAAAACGCGCGGGCAGCGCCCAGAAATTCGGCAGCGCGGAAAAGATCGCGCATGCGGTGACGGTGATCACGGCGACGGTCGCGGCGGGCGATTGCATGTACAGCGCGACGGGAATGCTCGCCGCGCCGATCAGTGCGGGCACGCCGATGTGCCACGCGCGCACGCCGTGCTTCGTCGCATTGCGGCTCCACAGATACAGTGCAAGCGCGGCGGGCAGATACGGAATCGCGGTGATCAAACCCTTCTGGAACACGTTGAAGTGCGTGCCGAACTGGCCTTCGAAGCCGCCGATGATCGTCGGCAGGAAAAAGGCGAGCGCGTAGAGTCCATAGATCAGGCCGAAGTACATCAGCGCGAACATCCACACGCGGCCGCTTCTGAATGCGGCTCGCGCATGCATCGAATGCTGTGTCGACGCATTGGCGCGGGCCCGTTCTTCCGCTTCGAGTTCGGCGGTGAGCCAGGTTTTCTCGGCGGCGGTCAGCCAGCGCGCCTGTGAGGGCCGGTCGGCGAGATAGAACCACGCCACCACGCCGACCACGATTGCGGGCACCGCGACGCCGAAGAACATCACGCGCCAGCCGGCCAGCCCGAAGAGGCCATGCGCCTCGATCAGCAACGCGGCCACGGGTGCGCCGATCACGATGGTCAGCGGCTGCGCGAGATAGAACAGCGCGAGAATATGGCTGCGATAGCGCGACGGCACCCACATGCTGAGGAACAGAATCGCGCCCGGGAAAAAGCCCGCCTCCGTCACGCCGAGCAGAAAGCGCAGCGTGTACAGGCCGGGAATGCTGCTAACCCACGTGAACAGCAACGCGACGATGCCCCACGACACCATGATGCGAGCGAGCCAACGACGCGCGCCGAACTTGTGCAACGCGAGATTGCTCGGAATCTCCAGCACGATGTAGCCGATGAAGAACACGCCGGCCGCGAGACCGAATTGCGCGGCGCTCAGCGCGAGGTCCTTCGTCATGCCGTTCGGGCCGGCAAACGAGATTGCCGTGCGGTCGAGAAAATTGATGAAGAACATCAGCGCGACGAACGGCACGAGGCGGATCGACACCTTGCGGATAGCCGATCGTTCGATGGGGTCCACGGTTACGGTTTGCATCTCACATCTCCTATCGGTCGCGGGCGGCAGGCATCGGCTGCCCGAAAGGTGTCGGCCCGGAAGCTATCTGCATGCAGGCGAAGGGTTTGAGCGACAACACGCTGTCGCTCACGAGGCTCAGCCGGTCCACTGGAATTCGCCCGCCTTGCGCCGCGTCGAACGACGCTTCGTCGAGCGTGGATAGGCTCATGTCAGCCGCCACGCTGCCGCCGCTGAACGTCAAGCACACCGTGCGTTGATCCGCGGTGAGGTTGGCGACGATCAGGCGCATGCGTCCCTGCGCATCCCGCGCGCCGAAACACGCGACCTCACGAGGACTCGCCGCGCGGCATGGCAAGCGGGTCGCTCCGGCCATCCGCGCCATCGCGGCGGCGACATGAAACATCGGATAGCGCGCTGGAGCGGACGCGGCATCCACCAGGCCGCGCGGCCCCGTCAGCGCGCCGAGGGTCAGGCATTCGAGCGCCGCGCCTTCGAGCGCCGTTGCGTAACCGGCCAGCCACGCTGCGCCGAACAGACCGCGCTGACGCGGGTCGTCGCCGGCCATCGCCACGCGCTCGCCGCGCGGATTCGGCATCACGCGCGAACCGTACGGGTTCTGCCGCATGCCGATCGAGACCGGGCCGATCGCATACGGCTGCGCGCCGATCAGCGCGCGACAGGAACGCGTGATGTGCGGAATCGCTTCGAGCGTTTGCATGACGCTGCGGTCGTCGGCTGCGTGAACGATGGGACAGGTTGCATGCGTGACCCAATCGACCCGTTCCAGCGGCGGGCGCTTGCGATTGAGTTCCGTGAAGTAGCTCAGCATGCCGCCGCCTAGACGCAAGCCGGGAAACGCGCGGCGTGCGGCGCGGTAAACCTCGTCGAGCGGCGGGCACGGCGGGCTGATGCTCCCCGGCGGGTTCGACTGCCGGTGCACGGACGGACTAACGACAATGCCTGTCAACTCGAGTCCGGCTTCCTGAATCCGCGCCGCGATCCATTGCAATTCCTCTTCGGGCGCGGCCACGCCGGGCAGCGCGCATTCGAGCACCGCGGGGAGCGCGGCGCGGCGTTGCAGTTGCGCGAACCGCGCGAGTTCCGCAGGACCGTGACCGGCGACGGGATCGAAGTGCAGCGTCAGACGCTGCGGCGCGAGTTCGGCCAGCAATGACAGATTGGCAAGCGTCGCGTCGATCTCGTCGGGCGCGATCGTCACGCCGAGTTTGGGCATCGGCTCGTCGATGCCGCGCAAGTCGATCAGGATTTCGCCGTGGCGTGGCGACAGCGCCGCTACCGCGTTCAATTCGGGCGGCGCACCGTCCACTTCGACACGTATCGACTGCTCGCTCGTCGAGCCCTTTTCGATCGTGTAGGGCCACGGCAGTTCGAGCGGACGCGAGTAGGTCTTGAACGATGCATCCGACCAGTTGCGTTGGTCCTCCATCTCGAACACGTCGCCGGTGAAAGCGCAGCGCACCGTTGCGCCGGACGCAAGCGCATGCTCGATCGCGCGGATGTGCTTGAACGGTTGCCACGGATCGATCGACGCCGGGAACGACGATGTCTCGATCGTGCCGTCGTCGTGCGTGACGCGCGCCGCCGCGCCCGCGATGCCCTCGATCGGATGCAGAACCACGAAGCCGCAGCGCGCCGCGAGAAAGTCCGTTTGCGCGGTGGCCCGGGCGCTGCATTCGAACGCACCGTCGGCGTCGCATGCGATCAGGACCGTGTAGGTCAGTACATGGCCCTCGGGATTCACGCAGCGCGCGGCGTACGAGACATGGAAGCCCCGCGCACGCGGCTCGATTTCGACGTCGCGAATCTCCGGCCGGCAAGTGCCCCAATCCCGATCGCGCACGAGCCAGCTAATCGCACGAACGACTTCGGTGCCGCCGTGGCGAATCTCGCGCAACGCGCCGTCGATGAAAAGCGCCGACCACGGGCCGGCCGTCAGCGTCTGCGCTGTTGGCTCGATCTGCGAGGTGCCGTAGTAAATATTCGCAAGCGTGCGATCACGGCTATTCATCGCGGCACCGCATCGGAGGAACTGAACGTGAGCGCATGCGCTGCCTCGTCGAGCGAATTCAACGCGACCGTTCGGCCTTCACGCGCGGAAAGGTATGCAGCCTCGACGAGCGCAAGCGTCTTCAGATTGTCGCGGCCGCTCGTTTGCGGTTCGCTTCCGTTGTTAAGGCAAGCGATCCAGTGACGCTGAATGTTCAGCACGCTGCCCTGAATCGCCCCCCACGGCGCGCTGGCCCAGGCCAACGGCGGCGGCGCCACCGTTTCGGTGCGCGTGCCGTCGCGGTTGTGAATGTCCAGCCGGTAGTCCGCCGACAGGCGCAGCGTGCCGTCCGCGCCATCCACTTCGATCAAGGTCTGTGGGAACAGCTCGCGCGCCTGGCGCGACGCGTAGCTGCAATCCACCACGCTCGTCACGCCGCTTTCGTGTGTGAGCAGCATGGTCGCGACGTCTTCACCGGCAATCGCCGGGTTCACGCGCGAGGTCGCCGCGGTGAGACGTGTTGCATCGCCGAACAGAAAGCGCGCGATGTCGAGAATATGAATGCCCAGGTCTTCCACGATGAAGCGTTCGTTTCGCGCGAGATACGGTTGCCCGCTGAATACGTCGAACGCTGAACGAAACGACACCCGGCCCCAGAACGGCGCGCCGATCGCACCGTCGCGCAGCGCGCGGCCCACGGCCTGAATCGCCGGCTGCCAGCGAAAATTTTCGTGGACCATCAGCGGCACGCTAGCGCGCTCGCATGCGGCGACCATCGCGCGGGCATCGGCGAGCGTCAATGCGAACGGCTTCTGGCAGATCGCCGCGACGCCCGCTTGCGCAGCCAACTCGACCAGCGAACGATGACTCGGCGCGGTCGTCGCGATGTCGACGAAATCCAGTTGCTCGGCGCTAAGCATCGCCGCGGCGTCCGTGTATAGACGCTCGATACCGAACGCTTGTCCTGCCGTGTTCAGCCGCTCGCTATCGGCATCGCACAGCGCGACGATCTCCACGCCGTCGATGTCCCGCCATGCATGCAGATGATTGCGCGAGAAGAAGCCGCATCCGATCACCGCCCCTTTGAAGCGCTGTGCCGTTTTGTTCGTTGCGTCCGTTGCACTCATCGCTCACGCTCCCGTCGCCGCCTGCTTCTGCAACGCGAAGCGCTGCTGCACCCGCCGCTGTATCTGATCGACCACCACCGCCGCGACGATCACCACGCCCTTGATGACGGTCTGCCAGAACGAGCTGACGCCCATCATCACGAGCCCGTCGGACAAAATGCCGATCACGAACGCGCCGATAATCGTGCCGCCGATCCTGCCGCGCCCGCCCGACATCGACGTGCCGCCCAGCACGGCGGCGGCGATCGCGTTGAGCTCGAACGTCTCGCCGCTCAACGGATGCGACGCGACCAGTTCCGACGAAATGATCAGCCCGACAATCGCCGCGCAAAAACCCGAGAACATATAGACGAACATCTTCACGCGATTCACGCGCACGCCGGAGAGTTGGGCCGCGCGCTCGTTGCTGCCGATCGCGTAGATCTGCCGCCCGAGCGGCGTGCGTGCCGCGAGATAGGCCGCGAATGCGCCGACCACGACGAGCAGCCAGATCGTGAGAGGCATGCCGAGAAGGGATGAACTGCCGAGAAGCGGAAAGCCGGTGGTGCCGTAATCGGGGTTGCCGGTCAGGTTGGGGAACGTCTCGCCGCCCGACGACAACAAGGCCGCGCCGCGCGCGATATACAACGTGCCGAGTGTGGCGATGAACGGCGCAACGTTCAGCCGCGTAATCAGCAAGCCGTTCACCGCACCGACCGCGACGCCCGACAACAGCGCGACGCCGATCACCTCGGGCACGCTCAGATAGAGCGTGTAGCTGCTGCCGAGCGGAATGCCGTTGAGAATCAGCCCGCCCGCGATCATTCCCGACAGGCCGACGATCGAGCCGACCGACAGATCGATGCCGCCCGCCACGATGACGAAGGTCATGCCGATCGCGAGAAACGCGTTCAGCGCAACGTGACGCGACATGATCAGCAGATTCTCGATGCTCAGAAAGTTGTGCGCCGCGAACGAAAAGAAAATGACGACGGCAAAGAGCGCGATGAACGTGCGCAGCTTGAGCAGCAGTAAAAGCGGCGCTTCACCGAGGGTCGCGCCGGGCGCGGCGCTTTTGATCGCTACGGTCATGAAAAAGGTCTCCAGTCGTTCGGTCGGGCCTGCGTGTCTGGTTTGCATCATCTGCGTCACAATTCGCGTCATGCAGCGGCCAGTTGTCCGCTTGCATGCGCGTCGACGCGGTGTCCAATCGCCGATGCCGCGACGAGCGCATCCTGCGTGGCTTCGCTTGCATCGAATTCGGCCGTGATGCGCCCGTTCGACATCACCAGAATGCGATCGGACAGCGCCATCACTTCTTCGAGGTCGGACGTGACGAACAGAATGCCGAGCCCCTTCACGGCGAGATCGCGCATCACCTTGAAGATGTCCGCCTTCGCACCCACGTCGATGCCGCGGCTCGGCTCGTCCATCAGCAAGACCTTCGGCGCCGTCATCAACGCGCGCGCGATGACGACCTTTTGCTGATTGCCGCCGGAGAGCGAACTGACCGGCAGATGCCAGTCGGCCACCTTGATCGCCAGATCGCGGATGAAACGCGTGACGGCGTTGTGCTCGCGCTGCCGCTCGATGTGAAAACCCCGCGCGAAATCGGCGAGGCTCGACAGCGTCATGTTGCTGCCGATCGACAGGATCGGCAGCAACGCATCGGCCTTGCGGTCCTCGGGAATCAGCGCGAGACCCTGCGCCACGCGCCTGGCTATCGGCTTGCCGTTCAGCGGCTTGCCGGCGAGCACGACATCGCCCGTTGCATGCGGATGACAGCCGAGAATGCATTCGAAGAGTTCGGAGCGCCCCGCCCCCATCAGCCCGTAAATGCCGACGATCTCGCCCGTGTGCAGCGACAGCGAGACGTGATCCACGAGCAGGCCGGCTCCCTTGCGCGGCAGCGATACGTCATGCACGCGCAGCACTTCGGCGCCGCGTTCGTGTCCGATGGGGCGCGAAAAATCCTTCGTCTCGCGGCCGACCATCTGCCGCACGATCCACGGCACGTCCACCTCGTTCATCGGTTGATGACCGGTAATGCGGCCATCGCGCAACACGGTGATGTAGTCGCCGATACGGATCAGCTCTTCGAGCCGGTGCGAGATATAAACAATCGCGACGCCATGCGATTTCAGATCGGCGATCACCTGAAACAGCACCTCGACCTCGGCCGCGCTCAACGCCGAGGTCGGCTCGTCGAGAATCAGAATGCGCGCGTCGTGCGCCAGCGCCTTGGCGATTTCGACGAGCTGCTGCTGACCGATGCGCAGATCCTCGACCAGCGTGTCGGGGCTCACGTCGAGTTCGAGGCGCTCGAGCAGTTCGCTCACTTTGCGGCGCTGCGCGCCGGCGTCGATGTCGATGCCCGCACGCGTGATTTCGTGCGCAATGAAGACGTTCTCCGCGATCGACAGATTCGGGAACAGGTTGAGTTCCTGAAACACGATGCCGATGCCGTGACGCAGCGCATCCGAACTGCTCGCCAGTTCGATCGGCTGGCCGTCGAGAAGCAAGCGCCCCGTGCTGGGTTGCTCCGCGCCGGCAATGATCTTCATCATGGTCGACTTGCCCGCGCCGTTTTCTCCGACGAGCACGTTGACCGCGCCGCGCCGCACGCTGAAGCTCGCTTCCTTCAACGCGACCGTGCCGGGATACACCTTCGTCACTGCCTCGACCTGAAGGATCACGTCGTTGTCCACGGCGGCCGCGCTCATGGCTTGCTCCCGAGCGCGACGGCCAGCGGCACCACTTCCGGCTGCTCGCTCGCGCCGTCGTAGGAGAACGCGCCGGTGACCGTGATCGGCTGCCCTTTCAGGTCGGCGCGCGGCAACGGCTTCATCACATGCGCCGCCGCGTAGGCATTCAGCGCGGTGCCGAACCGCGCGTATTCGATCTGGTTGCGAAAATCCGCGAACGAGACGAAGTCGAGCGAATCGCGCAGCGTCGTACCCAGCACCGTCGGGCCGATATCGACGATCACGTCGGCCTTGCCGTCGCCGTCCGTATCGACGCCCACCGTGCCCTGACTCGAATCCGTATCGACCGACACGATGGTGCCCTGCACCCTGGTCGGGAAATTCCAGGGCGCGCTATCGTCCTTGCCCCGGTAGCCATATTTTTTGCCGGCCGCGTCGGGGTCGGCCTTGATCGCGTCGAGCAGCACCTTGATATCGGTCGCGCGCTTCTCGACGCTCGGCACCACTTTCGTGCTCCACATGGAGGCCACCATCGCGTTCGGATCGTAGCCCGCCGACGCGTAGGCATCGCGCGGCGCCTTCGATGCCTGGGCATCGTGCTTGACGAGTTTGCAGCCGGACAGCGCACCGCCCGCGACCAGCAGAATGGCCGCGTATACAGAAGCTCTCATGGGTGTCCTCATTCCACGCCGGAGGAAAACCGGGGGACGTGTCGCCCCCGGCAACAGGCTTTAGCGCAGCGCGAACATGTCGAGCTTGCCGGCGTTCGCCTTGGTAATCAGCGAGCAGTTGATCAACTGTTTTTCGGGCTTGCCGGTCGAACCGGTCTTCATGAATTTGTCGGCCTGCTCGACGGCTTCCGTCGCGGCCAGCGCCGCCGGTTGCAGCACCGTCGCGCGAATGTCGTTGCGCATGATCGCGTCGCGCACGTCGTTGCTGCCGTCGAAGCCGACCACGATCACGTCGCTGCGTTTGGCCGCCTTCAATGCCGCCGAGGCGCCCATCGCCATCGTATCGTTGCCCGCGATCACGCCTTTGATATCGGGGTGGCTCTGCAAGATGGTCTCCATCACGCGATACGCCTCGGTCTGACTCCAGTTCGCCGACTGCCGCTCGACCATCTTCATGTTCGGGAACTGGTCGATCACATCGTGATAGCCCTTCGAGCGGATGCCCGCGTTGATGTCGGCTTCACGTCCAACGAGTTCGACATAGTTGCCCTTCTCGCCGAGCGCCTTGACGAACGCGCGGCCGCCGAGCTGCGCGCCCTGGTAGTTGTTCGACACGATTTGCGACACGGCGATACCCGTCGCGTTGATTTCGCGGTCGATCAGGAAAGACGGAATGCCCGCGGCCTTCGCCTTGCGCACCGCCGCGATCGACGCCTCTGAACCGGCGTTGTCGAGAATGATCGCCTTCGCGCCGCGGGCGATCGCGGTGTCGATGAGATTGGATTGCTTGTTGGCGTCGTCGTCGTGCACCAGCACGATCGTGTCGTAGCCGAGCGCCTTGGCGCGCGCGTTGGCGGTGTCCGCTTCGGCCTTGAAAAATGGATTGTCGTGCGAGGGGGTAATGATCGCGATCAGGTTGGCCGCGTGTGCGGCGCCCGTCGCGGTGAAGAGCGTAATCGCGGCAGCGGCGAGCGCGACCCAGCGTTTTGAGGCCTTCATCGTCTGTCTCCTTTTATGAACGTCTGTGCACTGCAAAACCAGTCGCGGACGAGGCGTTCTTATCTTTTTCGCGCTCGTCACTTATGCCGTCATGAGGTCATCATACCAGTTAGATTTGCCGATGGAACGATGATCTCGCCAGGGGTTTTCGCCAGGATTTGGGGGGCTTGCGGGGCATGCCGGATCGGGCCGCGGGCGTCCCGGTATGCCGGTGTTTACCCGCTAAACATGCGCGAAGGCTTGCATCTCTTCGTCGGCGCGACTAAAAATGTAAGCGCTATCATTTGTGAATTGGCTCAAAATTCGGCTGCTTAGCGCAGGAAGCAAGCTGCAATCGAGGGCCAAATGTAAGCGCTACCGGCCTGTGCCTCGCCACCGCTTGCGCACACCCGACACCCAGGCAACTTCCCCCGCCCGGCAACGCATCGGCGCGGTCCGCCCTACTTCAACCGAAGACATGAAACGGAGACAAACGGTCATGAGCACACCCCCGAGCCTCGAGCAGGCGCCGCCGACAATCCGCCGCGCGCAGATCGTGGCGCTCACGCTGCTGATGGTGAGCGGCATCGTCAACTATCTGGACCGTGGCACGCTCGCGGTCGCCAATCCGCTGATCCGGCACGACCTCGGTCTCTCGCTCGGACAGATGGGGCTGCTGCTCTCCGCGTTCTCGTGGAGCTATGCGCTGTTCCAGTTGCCGGTGGGCGGTCTGGTCGACCGGATCGGACCGCGCAAGCTGCTCGGCATCGGGCTGATCGTCTGGTCGCTCGCGCAGGCGGCCGGCGGCTTCGTCTCGACCTTCGGCTGGTTCATCCTCGCGCGGATCGCGCTCGGCATCGGCGAGGCGCCGCAGTTTCCGTCGGCGGCACGCGTGGTCAGCAACTGGTTCCCGCTGCGCGCGCGCGGCAAGCCGACCGGCATCTTCAACTCGGCGTCGCCGCTCGGCACGGCGCTCGCGCCGCTCTGCCTGTCGATCCTCGTGGTGCATCTGAACTGGCGTTGGGCCTTCATCGTGACGGGCGTGGCGGGTCTGATCGTGGCGGCCGTATGGCTCGCGGTGTATCGCGACCCGGTCAAGGCCACGATGACCGAAGCCGAACGCCACTACCTCGAAGGCGACGACGCGGACCTCGAACCGGCGCCCGCGCTCACGTTCGCCGACTGGCGCTCGTTGTTCTCGCACGGCACCACGTGGGGCATGCTGATCGGCTTCTTCGGCTCGGTGTATCTGAACTGGGTGTACCTCACATGGCTGCCCGGCTATCTGACGATGGAGCGCCACATGAGCCTGATGCATACGGGCGTCGCGGCATCCATACCGTTTTTCTGCGGCTTTCTGGGCGCGCTCACGGCCGGCTGGTTTTCCGATCTCATCACGAGCCGCAGCGCGAGCCCGGTCGCGAGCCGCCGCAATGCGGTGGTGATCGCGATGCTCGGCATGGTCGCGTTCACCATTCCGGCGGCGCTCGTGCAGAGCAACACCATCGCGATCGTGTGCATCTCGGTGGTGATCTTCCTCGCGAACGCGGCCTCCGCGAGTTCCTGGGCGCTAGCCACCGCCGCCGCGCCGCCCAACCGCGTCGGCTCGCTCGGCGCGATCCAGAATTTCGGCGGCTTTCTGGGCGGCGCGCTCGCGCCGATCCTGACCGGCTACATCGCGCAGACGTGGTCGTTCGTGCCCGCGCTGCTGACCGCCGCCGGCATCGCGTTTATCGGCGCGATGAGCTATCTGCTGTTCGTGCGCAAGCCGATCGAGGACCAGCCCGCTGCCGGCGAAGCCGTGCAAGCGCCTGCATGAACGCGCCTGCCGCTGCCGCTGTCGTTGCCGCTGTCGTTGCCGAATAACCGAATTCTTTCCTGGAGATCAACAGCATGACCAACATCAAGCAGACCACCGCTTCAGTCGAAGGCATCGTCCCCGTGATGCTGACGCCGTTCGACGACGCCGGCGCAATCGACTACACCGGGCTCGAACGTCTGATCGAGTGGTACATCGCGCACGGCTCGGACGCGCTGTTCGCCGTCGCGCAGTCGAGCGAGATGCAGTTTCTGACGCTCGCGGAACGCGGCGCGCTGGGACGCTTCGTCGTCGAGAAAGTCGCGGGCCGCATGCCTGTCGTCGTGTCCGGCCACATCAGCGACGACCCCGACGCGCAGGCCGAGGAACTGAGCGTCGCCGCCTCGACCGGCGCGCAAGGCGTCGTGCTCGTGACGAACCGGCTCGATCCCGATCGCGAGGGAACCCACGCGTTCGCCGCGAACCTCGAACGGCTCCTCGCGCGCCTGCCGTCCGATATGCCGCTCGGTCTGTACGAATGTCCGGCGCCGTATCGGCGTCTGCTTTCCGACGACGAGTTGAAGATGTGCATCGACACCGGCCGCTTCATCATGCTGAAGGACGTGAGCTGCGATCTCGCGACCGTGAAGCGCCGCGTCGCGCTTGCGCAGGGTTCGCCGCTGAAGATCCTGAACGCGAACGCGGCCATCGCATGGGACGCGATGAAGGCGGGCTCCGCGGGTTTCAACGGCGTCTTCACGAACTTTCATCCCGATCTGTACAACTGGCTGCGCAACGATGCGGCGCGAGACCCGGCGCTCGCCGAGGAACTGGCAACGTTTCTCGTACTCGCCGCCGTATCCGAATCGCTCGGCTATCCCGCGCTCGCGAAGATGTACCACCAGCGCATCGGCACCTTCGATTCGATTCGCTGCCGCGTGATCGACTACGACGTGCGCGAACGCTTCTGGGCGCTCGATGCGGTGCTCGACAAGATCGTCGCCGGCACCGAGCATTTCCGTCAGCGGATCGCGGCGCTCAACGAGGGCGAGGTTCGTGGGCTCTAGCCGGCGGAGGTTGCGCAGAACCGCTCGTCATTCCCGGCCACGCTCGCGCACACGCGGCGGTAAGATAGCGCGCGCGCCGACTCACCGTTTTCGATAACCCGATGCCCGACTCCCTCGACTCCCCGACCACCGCCCGCACCCAGACGAACCGCGCCCGCCGCAACACCGGCCGCACGGTGCTGTCCGACGTCGCGAAGCTCGCGGGCGTATCGACGGCGACCGTATCGCGGGTCTACAACGAGCCGGACAAAGTGTCGGCGAACGTGCGCGAACGCGTCGAGCAAGCCGCGCTCGCGCTGAACTGGTTTCCGAACGCGGCGGGCCGCGCGCTTGCGTCCACGCGCAGCCACATTGCCGGCATCATCATTCCGACGCTGGACGATCAGGTGTTCGCCTCGCAGGTGAGCGGCATGCAGGCCGCGTTCGCCGCGCGCGGCATCACGCTCGTGCTCGGCTGCTCGAACTACGATCCCGCGCAGGCGCTCGTGCAGGTGCGCGCGATGCTCGCGCGCGGCGTGGAGGCGATGGCGGTGGTGGGCGAGGCGCATCCGCCGGAACTGTTCGATGCGTTGCGCCTCTACCGCGTGCCGTATGCGGTCACGTATGCGTATCGCGGGGACAGTCCGCACACCTGCATCGGCTTCGACAATCACGCGGCCTACGTGGAGATCGCCGAACATCTGATCGGCCTCGGGCACCGCTCGTTCGCGGTCTGCATTCAGCCGACGCGCGACAACGATCGCGTGCAGGCGCGCGTCGCGGGCATTCGCGCGACGCTCGAACGCCACGGCCTCGCGGTGCGGCCGGAGCACATGCTCGAAGGCGAATCGACGATCGGTTTTGGACGGCGCTGTCTGCGCGCGATCTGGCAAGCGCCCGGCGAACGCCCGAGCGCGATCATCTGCGGCAACGATCACATCGCGATCGGCGTGCTGCGCGAAGCGGAAGACCTGGGCATCGCGATTCCCGATGAATTGTCCGTGACCGGCTTCGACGATCTGGAGATCGCGAAAGAACTGCGCCCCGCGCTCACGACCATGCGTGTCGATACCTACGCGATCGGGCGGCTCACCGCGCAACATCTGCTCGACGTGCTCGACGGCAAGCATCCGCGACACGAACACGCCGGACATGAGGTGCATGCCGAATTGCAGCTTAGGCAGTCGACGGGACCGTGCAGGAGGTAGCCGCGATGCTTCACGATCTCTGCGCGCCGCCTCTCACACTTGCGTCTCCAGCCGCTTCCTGATCACGTCGATCAACGCGCGGACCTTGGCCGTCGGGTAACGGGTGGGCGGAAACACCGCATGGATGCCCTTCGGCCTGCCGGCCCAAGCTGGCAGCAGACGAACCAGCCGGCCCGCCGCCACATCCGCCGTGATGGAAAAGTCGGTCAGCAAGCCAAAGCCGCCGCCCGCGAGCGTCGCCGCGCGCGCGGCATCGGCCGTGTTCACCAGCAGCGCGTTCTCGCAGCGCACGCTTTGCCTCGCGCCGTTCGCGCGCTGCAAATCGAGTGTCAACGGATGCGGCAGCACGGAAAGTGCGACGTGAGGCAAGGCCGCGAGCGCGGCCGGCGTTTTCGGCTTGCCCCATTTCTCGATGAATGCGGGACTGGCGACGACCCATTTGACGAACCCGCCGATCTTCACCGCCCGGTAGCCCGAATCCGCCAATTGCCCCAGACGGATGGCGACGTCGATGCCCTCCGCGATCAGATCGACGTAATGGTCGCTGCACACGAGTTCGATGTCGAGTTGCGGATACGCCGCGCGCATCTCGACCAGCGCGGGCGTCACCACCAATGACCCGTAATCGATCGGCGCGCTCACGCGCAAGGTGCCGCGCAGCGGCGCCGATTCGCCCGACACGGCCGACAGCGCTTCCTCCGCCGCCTGCAGGATCTTGCAGCTCGCATCGTAGAACGCGCGCCCGCTCTCGGTCACGCTGAGCCGCCTCGTCGTGCGGATCAACAGGCCCGCGCCGATCTCGCGTTCGAGCCGCTGTATATGCGTGCTGACCATCGTCTTCGTGAGCCCGAGACGCGCCGCGGCCGCGGTCAAGGAACCCGCCTCGACCACCGCGACGAAAACCGCCAGCCGGTTCAGATTGACATCTCTTAGATCCGCCATGTCGCCGATTGTCCATCTTCGATTGATTATGTTTCCCAGCTTAGCAGTCTTCTGCCCGACGCCGCATGCGGCTAAGCTTGCCTCATTCCCGCCGAACGCCATCGGCCCTTCCGATCAAGGAGCATTGCAATGCCCGCCGACAGACCCGTCCAGCCGATCCGCCTTCACACCACGCAGCGCTCCGGGCACGGGCACCGCGTCAAACTGTTCCTCACACTGCTCGATCTGCCTTTCGAAACGATCGAACTGAACATGCGCGCGGGCGACAATCGCCGTCCTGAGTATCTGCAACTCAACCCGTTCGGCCAGGTGCCGACGATCGAGGACGGCGACACCGTGTTGTTCGATTCGAACGCCATTCTCGTGTACCTGGCGAAACGCTATGGCGACCCGTCATGGCTGCCCGACGACGCCCTCGGCGCCGCGGCGGTGCAACGATGGCTCTCGCTGGCAGCCGGACAGATCGCGTATGGACCGTGCGCGGCCCGGCTCGTCACGGTATTCGGCGCGCCGCTCGATCTGGAAACCGCGCAGAAGATCGCCGTCAAGCTGTTCGACGTGCTCGACGCGGAACTGGCCGGCAAACGCTTCGCGGCGGGAGACAACGTGACCATCGCGGACATCGCCGCCTACACCTACATCGCGCATGCGCCTGAAGGCGGCATATCGCTCGAACCGTATCCGAACCTACGCGGCTGGCTTTCCCGTATCGAAGCGCTGCCGCGCTTCATCGCGATGCCGGCGACGAAAGCCGGCCTGCTCGCCGGCTGAGCGAAAAAACCGCAGGCGCGACCACCACCGGAGTCCGATATGTCCGACGTTTCTTCCCATGCACAGCCAGGGCTGGATCTCGTCGATCCGCCTTTCCATTCCGGCGAACTGGCGGTGCAACGCCGCGCCGGCGTCGCAACGGAGGCGCAAGCGCTCGGCCGTCGCGGCATCCGCCGCTACATGCCGGACCAGCACCGGCAGTTCTTTTCGGCGCAGCCCTTCATGGTGTTCGGCGGTCTCGACGCCGACGGCCAGCCCTGGGCGACGGTGCGCGCGGCGGCGCCGGGCTTCGTGTCGTCGCCCGATGCGCGCACGTTGAGAATCGAGGGCGGGGTGCTATCCGGCGATCCGCTCGCCGGGCGCTGGCAAGCCGGCACGATGATCGGCGGCCTCGCTCTGCAGCCGCAGACGCGGCGGCGTAACCGCGTCAACGGCATCGTGACTTCGGTGACGGGCGATACGGTCATGCTCGAAGTCATGCAGAGCTTCGGCAATTGCGCAAAGTACATTCAGAGCCGCGCGCCGACCTTCGTCGCGCGCGGCGCAGCGGGCGCGGACACTGCCGCGCAGATTGCGACGCAACTGAGCGACGCGGACCGCGCGCTGCTGGCTAACGCGGACACCTTTTTTATCGCCAGCGCGAACGTGGCTGAAGAAGCGGGCCCGGCGCGCGGTGTCGACGTTTCGCATCGCGGCGGCATGCCGGGTTTCGTGCGCGTCGACGACGCCGTCACGCTCACCACGCCCGACTTCAGCGGCAATCGCTTCTTCAATACGCTGGGCAATCTGAGTCACGACCCGCGCGCCGGCTTGCTGTTCATCGACTTCGCGAGCGGCGATTTGCTGTACGTCGCGGCGCGCGCGGAGATCGTCTGGGACGGTTCGGAACTGGCCGATTTTCCGCTCGCGCAACGCCTCGTCCGCTTTCGCATTACCGAGGTGCGGCGCAGTCGCGAGGCGTTGCCGTTTCGCTGGTCGGAGGTCGCGTATGCGCCGCAGTTCCGATCGTCTACTCCCTCCCTGTGATGAGCTTGCGCGAACTCGCAATGGCCGAAGCGGGTTTAGGCAGCGCTTCTCCAAAAGGAACGGTCGAATATCGGGGAGAAGACAAAGACGATTACCAAGCTTGCGGGATAAAAACACCTGCCGCTTTCTATTCGTCGCTGTGAGGGACTTAACCATTTCACCGTGAATGCCGGTTTTCCAACATACCGAAAAACTGACGGCTTGTTATCCTGACCATCCAGGCGTGCAGCGGGAGAACGCTATGTCGGTCTATGTCGATGAAGGATTCAGGCCTTGTGTCACCGAACGCGCAACCGTCGCATTCCGGGTGTGCCGCGACGATCGCGCGCAAGTCTTCGAGATCAGCGCGGAGGCACTGATGGCTTTTTGCGGGGCTGCGAGCAGTCGAAGGAAAGACCTGCTCGTCGCATTCGAACACGCGCAAGGGGAAATCCTGACGGTCGCGGCGCGCAAATGGACGTTCAAGCCAACGGAGCCGGTGCGGCTCGGCCTCGACGAATTCCGAATGATTAGACATTAGCCGTGTCAGAATCGCGCCCATGACCTGGATCGCCGCCCTGCCGATGTACGACGTCACGCCCGCTCTCGCCACCGAATGGCGCGCGTGGCTCGCCGACGTGCTGCGCATGGTCAAGCCGGCGTGCCGCATCGTCGAGCCGGACGAGGAGTTGCACGGCTTCTGGCGGCGTCCCAACCTGCTGATCTCGCAGACCTGCGGCTATCCGCTGATGCACGGCTTGCATGAGCAGGTGCAATTGATCGCGACACCGCGTTTCGACGCACCCGGCTGCGAGGGCGCGCATTATTCGAGCGTGCTGGTAACGCGAGCGGACGCCCAATTCGACACGCTCGCGAATTGCCGCGGTGCGCGCGCCGCCTACAATCAGGACGATTCCAATAGCGGCATGAACGTGTTTCGCCACGCGGTGGCGCCGCTTGCGCGCGACGGCGCGTTTTTCAGCACGGTGATACGCACCGGTTCGCACCTCGGTTCGTTGCGGGCGGTGGCGGAGCATCGCGCGGACGTCGCCGCGATCGACTGCGTGACGTTCGCTTTCGTCTGCGATGAAATGCCGGAGCTTGCCCGGCAGGTTCGCCGGATCGGCATGACGGCGGCAGCGCCGGGTTTGCCGCTGATCGCAGCGGATACCGTGCCGCAAGCCACCATCGAAGCATTGCGCGAGGCGCTGAACGAAGCGCTCACCACGCAGCCCGAGCGCGCGAAACGTCTGCGTTTGCAGGGCTTTTCCGCGCTACCGCTCACGGATTACGAACGGATCGAGCAACTGGAAAACGAAGCGCGCGCCGTCGGCTATACGCGCCTCGCCTGATCCGCTCCACGAGGTCATTGCATGTCGAGAACCAGAAGCTGCGCGCCGTCGGCTACCTGGTCGCCGACCGCATACAACACTTCCGACACCGTACCCGCCGCCGGCGCGCCGATCGTGTGCTCCATTTTCATCGCCTCCATCACGATCAGCGGCGTGCCCTTCTCCACCACCGTGCCCGGTTCCACCAGCACCGCGATCACCTTGCCCGGCATCGGCGCGGTCAAACGGCCTTCGTGGCCTTCGGCGTCCGCGGCATGCGCGAGCAGATTCTGCCACTCGAATGCCAGGGCTTCGCCCAGGCAAAATACATGGAACGTATCGCCGTCGATGAACACGCGGCCCGTCACGCGCGCATCGCCGAGGGTCGCGCGGAACTCGTGCCGGCCCGCACCGCTCGACCATGTGAAGTCTTCACGCACGCCGTCGTGTTCGAGCGTTTGCGTGCCGCCGTTGCGCGCAAAAGTGACGGTGAATGCGCTTTCGTTATCGACATCGCGCCAGCCGAGCGTTTGCGTATAGCCGCCGTTCAGGCGCCAATGCGATAACGCGTCCCACGGCGACGCGCCGTGCGCGGTGCCGCCCTCGCGCGTGAGCAACGCGGCGCAGGCGAGCGCGAGCGCCTCCTTGAACGGCTTTCGCACCGGCGCGAACAACGCATCGTGATGACGCTCGATCAAACCCGTGTCGAGGTCGCCGGTTGCAAACGGCTCGCTCGTGACGATGCGTTGCAGGAACTCGACGTTGGTATGCGGGCCGACCACCTCGCATGCACGCAGCGCGCGATTCAGACGCGCGAGCGCGTCCTCGCGCGTGGCGCCGTGGACGATCAGCTTGGCGATCATCGGATCGTAGAACGGCGTGATGGTGTCGCCTTCGCGCACGCCGCTGTCGATGCGCACCGGCGCCTTGCGGTCCGCTTCGCCCAGCGTGAATTCCACGGCCTCGGGCATGCGCAGATGCTTGAGCGTACCCGTCGACGGCAAGAAGCCGCGCGCCGGATGCTCGGCGTAGATGCGCGCCTCGATTGCGTGACCGTCGATTGTCAACTGCCGCTGCGTGAGCGGCAGCGCTTCGCCGGCGGCAACGCGCAGTTGCCATTCCACGAGATCTTGCCCCGTCACCATCTCCGTGACCGGATGCTCGACCTGTAGGCGCGTGTTCATTTCCATGAAGTAGAAATCGCCCGTGCAGGTCATGATGAACTCGACCGTGCCCGCGCCGACGTAATTCACCGCGCGCGCCGCGGCCACCGCCGCCTCGCCCATTGCGCGCCTCGTTTCAGCGGGCAAGCCGGGCGCGGGCGCTTCTTCCAGCACCTTCTGGTGACGCCGCTGCACCGAACAGTCGCGGTCGAACAGATACACCGCGCCGCCGTGGCGATCGGCGAACACTTGCACTTCCACGTGACGCGGCCGCGTCAGATACTTTTCGATCAGCACGCGATCGTTGCCGAAGCTGCTCGCCGCCTCGCGCTTGCACGAGGCCAGCGCGGCGGCGAAATCCTCGCTGCGCTCGACCACGCGCATGCCCTTGCCGCCACCGCCCGCGCTCGCCTTCAGCAGCACCGGATAACCGATCGCATCCGCCTCGCGATGCAGCAACTGCGCGTCCTGATCGTCGCCGTGATAACCGGGCACGAGCGGCACCGCGGCTGCGTGCATCAGCGCCTTCGCCGCCGCCTTCGAACCCATCGCGGCGATGGCCTCGACCGGCGGGCCGATGAAGACGATGCCGGCTTTTTCGCATGCATAGGCGAAGTCTTCGTTCTCTGAGAGGAAGCCGTAGCCCGGATGCACCGCTTGCGCACCGGTTGCGCGCGCGGCCTCGATGATGCGCTCGATGCGCAGATAGCTCTCCGCCGCCGTCGCGCCGCCGATGTGCACCGCCTCGTCGCACGCGGCCACGTGTTTGGCGTCGGCGTCGGCATCGGAATACACGGCCACGCTCGCGATGCCGAGCCGCTTGCAGGTCGCGGCGACGCGGCACGCAATCTCGCCGCGGTTGGTAATCAGGATCTTGTTGAACATGAAGTGTCTCGATGAAGTGTCGGGTTCGGGGCTGTTGTCGTGATGAACGCCTGCGTTTGCGCCTGGGTGCGTTGCGCTCCGGTTGCGCATTCAGTCACGCCACGCGGGCGAGCGTTTTTCGAGGAACGACGCGACACCTTCGCGGCCCTCCGCGCCGGCGCGAATGCGGGCGATGCGCGTCGCCGTGTCCTCGATCATCGCCTCGTTCAACTCCTGCCCGGCAATGTCCTGCACGAGCTGCTTGCAGGCTCGCACCGCTTGCGGGCCGTTCGCGCAGAGCGTTGCCGCGATTTGCTCGACGGTTGCGTCGAGTTGCTCCGCGCTCACCGCTTCGCTGACGAGACCCAGACGCCACGCCGTCGCGCAATCGAACTGCTCGGCCGTCGTGAAGTAGCGGCGCGACGCCTGCTCGCCCAACGCGCGGATCACATACGGCGCGATGGTCGCCGGAATCAGACCTAGCCGTGCCTCGGACAGACAAAAGCGCGCACTGTCCACCGCCACGACGATATCGCACGCCGCGATCAGCCCCATGCCGCCCGCGTACGCGTCGCCGTTCACCCGCGCGATCACCGGCTTGTTGCAGCGATAGATGGACGACAGCATGTGCGCGAGCCGCATCGCATCGGCGCGGTTCTCGTCGTCCGAGTAGCCGGCCATCTTCTTCATCCAGTTCAGGTCCGCGCCCGCGCAGAACGCCTTGCCGTTCGCGGCGAGCACGACCGCGCGCACGTCGTCGCGATCGTTCAGCGCGGTGAAGGCCGAGGTCAGATCGGCGATCATCGTTTCGTTGAACGCGTTGCGCACGTCCGGGCGATTCAGCGTGACCGTGGCGACCCGGCCGTCGATCCCGAGGTTCAGCGTTTCGTATTGCATCGTTGCCGCTCCCGCGCGTGCCGCGCTATTACATTCTGAACACGCCGAAGCGCGTGTCTTCGATCGGCGCGTTCATCGCGGCCGACAAGCCGAGACCGAGCACGTCGCGCGTTTGCGCCGGATCGATCACGCCGTCGTCCCACAGGCGCGCGCTCGCGTAGTACGGATGACCTTGATGTTCGTATTGCTCGCGGATCGGCTGCTTGAACGCTTCTTCCTCTTCGGCGCTCCACGCGCCGCCCTTGCCTTCGATCCCGTCGCGCTTGACCGTGGCCAGCACCGATGCCGCCTGTTCGCCGCCCATCACCGAAATGCGCGCGTTCGGCCACAACCATAGAAAGCGCGGCGAATAGGCACGGCCGCACATGCCGTAATTGCCCGCACCGAACGAGCCGCCGATGATCACGGTGAACTTCGGCACCTTTGCGGTTGCCACCGCCGTCACCATCTTCGCGCCGTTGCGCGCGATGCCTTCGTTTTCGTACTTGCGGCCCACCATGAAGCCCGTGATGTTCTGCAGGAACACCAGCGGAATCTTGCGCTGGCAGCACAGTTCGATGAAGTGCGTGCCCTTGAGCGCCGACTCCGAAAACAGAATGCCGTTGTTCGCGATGATGCCGACCGGATGCCCCCAGATATGCGCGAAGCCCGTGACGAGCGTGGCGCCGTAACGCGCCTTGAATTCGTCGAACGCGGAATCGTCGACGATGCGCGCGATCACCTCGCGGATATCGAAAGGCTTGCGCGTATCCACCGGAATCACGCCGTACATGCTCTTCACGTCGTAGCGCGGCGGCTTCGGCTCCTGCAACGCGAGCGGCACCTGCTTCGAGCGATTCAGATTGCCGACGATGCTGCGCGCGATCGCCAGCGCATGCGCGTCGTTTTGCGCGAGATGATCCACCACGCCGGAAAGGCGCGTATGCACGTCGCCGCCGCCCAGGTCTTCCGCGCTCACCACTTCGCCGGTTGCCGCTTTCACGAGCGGCGGGCCGCCGAGAAAAATCGTCCCCTGATTCTTGACGATGATCGACTCGTCGCTCATGGCCGGCACGTAGGCGCCGCCCGCCGTGCATGAGCCCATCACGACGGCGATCTGCGGAATGTCCGCCGCCGACAGATTCGCCTGGTTGTAGAAGATGCGGCCGAAGTGATCGCGATCGGGGAACACCTCGTCCTGATTCGGCAGGTTCGCGCCGCCCGAGTCGACGAGATACACGCACGGCAAGCGGTTTTCCGCGGCGATTTCCTGCGCGCGCACATGCTTTTTCACGGTGACCGGATAGTACGTGCCGCCCTTGACCGTCGCGTCGTTGCAGACGATCACGCACTCCTGCCCCGCGATCCGGCCGATGCCGGTGATGACGCCCGCGCCCGGCGCGTCGTCGTTATACATGCCATAGGCCGCGAGTTGCGAGAACTCGAGAAACGGCGTGCCCGGATCGAGCAGTTTTTCGATGCGCTCGCGCGGCAGCAGTTTGCCGCGTCCCGTGTGTTTGTCGCGCGCAGCTTGCCCGCCGCCCAGCGCGAGCGCCTCGATTTTCGCGCGAAGGTCGGCGACCAGCGCTTCGAGCGCCGCCGCGTTGGCGCGAAAGTCGTCCGAGCGCGGATTCAGCTTTGATTCGATGATCGGCATTGCGTGGCTTCTCCCCATGCGAGGTGGTTGCTGTCGCCGCTTTTTTCAGGCGCGCGCTCAATGAGCGGCGCGGTACTTTGGATCAAGCCGTTTCGGCGAACAGTTCGCGGCCGATCAGCATGCGACGGATTTCGCTCGTGCCCGCGCCGATTTCATAGAGCTTCGCATCGCGCCACAAACGGCCGACCGGATATTCGTTGATGTAGCCGTTGCCGCCGAGAATCTGGATCGCTTCGCCGGCCATCCACGTAGCCTTTTCGGCGGTGTAGAGAATGACGCCGGCGCAGTCTTTACGCACCTGGCGAACGTGCTCCTTGCCGAGCGTGTCGAGTTGCCGGCCCACCGCGTACAGATACGCGCGGCACGCTTGCAGCGTGGTGTACATATCGGCGACCTTGCCTTGAATCAGCTGGAATTCACCGATCGGCTGACCGAACTGCTTGCGGTCATGGATATACGGCACGACCGCGTCCATAACCGCGACCATGATGCCAGTGGGGCCGCCCGCGAGTACCGCGCGCTCGTAATCGAGGCCGCTCATCAGCACCTTCGCGCCGCCGTTCAACTGACCGAGGATGTTTTCCTCCGGCACCTCGACGTTCTCGAACACCAGTTCGCCGGTATGCGAGCCGCGCATGCCGAGCTTGTCGAGCTTTTGCGCCACCGAGAAACCCTTCATGCCTTTCTCGACGATAAACGCGGTAATGCCGCGCGAATTCGCTTCGAGATCCGTCTTGGCATAGACAACCAGCGTGTCGCAATCGGGGCCGTTGGTGATCCACATCTTCGTGCCATTGAGCACGTAGTGATCGCCCTTTTTGTCCGCGCGCAGTTTCATGCTGACCACGTCGGAGCCCGCGTTCGGCTCGCTCATCGCGAGTGCGCCGATGTGTTCGCCGGAAACCAGCTTGGGCAGATACTTTTGTTTTTGTGCTTCCGTGCCGTTGCGATGAATCTGGTTGACGCACAGATTCGAATGCGCGCCGTAAGAGAGACCGACCGAAGCCGACGCGCGCGAGATCTCTTCCATCGCGATCATGTGCGCGGTGTAGCCCATGTTCGCGCCGCCGTATTCCTCGGCGACCGTCATGCCGAGCACGCCCAGATCGCCGAACTTGCGCCACAGGTCCATGGGGAATTGATCGGTGCGATCGATTTCCGCCGCGCGTGGGGCGATTTCCTTGGCAGCGAATCCCGCGATGCTGTCGCGCAGCATTTCGATTTCCTCGCCGAGCGGGAATCGCAAACCGGGCAGGTTGCTCATTGCGTTGTCTCCAGAGTTCGTTGGCGGCCGGCCTGCCACGATGGGCGCCGGCGGGTACGAGTGCGGCCCGGCGGAGGGCGATGGCCTTGCGGCCCGCCGTCTCGCCACGCACGAGGCGCGAAACGTTCAAGGCGCATTTCACGCCAGATTTACGTAAGCGTCAATAGGTATTTTTGAGTGTCACTCAGAAATTGAGTTTCGTGGTTTTCGCTCGTGTTCGACGTGATAGGATCGCGGTTATCGGGGCTTGCCGCCTCATCAATCTGAACTTGACTCATATGACGGTTGCCCTGAAGGCCGAGTTACCCGCCTCGCGCCGCCAGCCGGCCGGGCGCAAGTCGCAGCAGCGCGTGAAGGAGATTCTTCAGGCGGGCCGCGACGTGTTCGCCGAGAAAGGCTACGAGCGCGCGACGACGGCGGAGATCGCGCAGCGCCTCGGCATCTCCGAGGCGACGGTGTTCAGTTATTTCCGCGGCAAGCGCGAGCTATGCGCGCGCGTGATCGGCGATTGGTACGACGAGATCATCGAGGCGATCGAGTCGGGCTTGCCGCGCGACGGCACTGTGCGGCAACAGTTTGCGTTCATCGTGCGCACGCATTTGCGCTTGATGCTGGTGAACGGCACCGACCTGTGCGCGCTGGTGCTGTCAGAAGGACGCGCGCGGCATCACGAACTGAGCGAGGCGCTGACGGACCTGCAACGCCGCTATACCGCGCCGTTGATGCGCGTGCTGGCGCAAGGCCAGAAGAGCGGGCAGATTCGCACGGATATGCCGTTGCGGCTATTGCGTTCGATGGTGTTCGGGCCGATGGAACACGTGCTGTGGGATGCCACGCTGGCGAAACGCCGTATCGATATCGACGCGACCGCGGATCAGTTGATCGATGTTCTGTGGGCCGCGCTTACGCCGCCGGATCTGGCGGTTAGTGCGTTGCAGCGGTTCAGGGTGGAGGTGGCCGAGGCTAATCGGCGGTTTGAGGAGGCGGCGGGGGGTGCGGGGGGCGGGCAATAGGATTTTGTGGCGAGTGGCCGACGTTTCTGATCGGCGTCGGCAGCCGCAGTTCGACTGAAGGAGGCTCCCTCGCCTCTGCAAAATGGCTAGAACTTCGTGTCCGATGCTGAGAAGACTGCCTCCCTAGCGCCGAAAAACAGTGTGCGCGGACGCAGATACTGGACCGTAGCCGCCCTGTTTTCGTCTTCAACTGCCGAGCAGTATTTCGCGGCCACCTGGGTGAAATAGTGTCCGCAGGTTTGCGCGGCACCGATCTGGTTCATGGCGACGATTGCCGCATCGGTCGAGTGGTTCCACGCTGCCTGACTGTCATGAATATAGTTGTCGAAGAACGCGGCGACTTCTGGCGCAAGTGGGCTCGGGTCGTTCCATGCCTCCCACACCGCCTTTTCCCACGCAGATGCATAGCCACCAGATACCGTGCGGGACAACGCCTTTGCCTCACCCAATAACGTGCTGTCGGCCTCCTTCGACTGCAGCCTGTCCGTGTCGAGCTGGTTGTTGGTGGCAATCTGCTGGTTCAGCGACGCTTCCTGTGAGGCGTTGGTGTTACGTTGACTGACCGGGTCTCGCGTCAGAGGCAACTCTTCAGCCCGGAATCTGGCCGCCCGAAAATCCTGGTTCCTGAGTGAAGTCAGTCGCTGATACAGTGACGAATTTTCCTGCTTCGCTTGCTGCGACAACGCGGAAAGATGCTGGGCGACCGGTGCCTGCGCGTTGTTCATGCGTAGCTTGCGCCACCGCCAGTAAAGCTTCAGATGGCCGAACATCTGTTCCTCGACCGACGAGCCCGTGGCTTCGAAAGCGCTCATATAGGCTCGGAAGAAAGGCAGTACGTTTGCGTCTACCCTCAGTTGTTCCTTCGCGGCCGTTGGCAACCTATCTACGGGAACAAGCGGCACGCCCGCCATTTGCGCTTCGCGGTACATCATGTTTAACGGCAACTTCGCATAGGCGTTCGACCGTCCTTGTTCGTTTGCCGCGTAACCGCCACCCACGTCCGAGTGGACGCCGGGGTATACATATTCAACCGTGTTCGACGGATAGTGTGCGTCCCGACGAACCGAGTCCAACGGGAAGGCAAACCGCAGTTCGTGTGCTGCCACCATATGCACACACCGCTCGACGATTGCCGGAATACCGAGCTCCTTCGCATAGGTGTTGTGCTCGCGCGGCATGCCCACCGACGCGACCGTATCGAAAACGCCGACGAAGTAAATCCGGAACCGTGCGCCGTCTCGAGTCCATTGGCCGTTCTGTTGTTTTGCCTGCTTCGCGAGGCGATTGACGAACGCCCGCGCGAGCGTCGCACCGCGTGAGAAGCCGAATACTGCGACGTGTACTGTGTTGATCTTCAGGCCATGTGATCTTTGCGTATCGATGGCAAATTTCAGACGCTTTTCGGCCCAATCGATACGTTCCATCCCCATGTAACCCGTCGCGGCGCCTCTGACACCGCCTGCATCACCGATCTGCGGGAATTGGGTGCCGACGCCCTGGAGATATTCCCGGGTAACGCCTTGTGAAGCGCTGGATGGCGTGTGGGCCATAAATAGCCTCGCCACGTTCGAATAGGCTTGTTGGTCGTGCGGTCGCGACTCTTCATCGTACAGGCTGTTGCTTGTTCCGTCGAAGAATGCGCTGAACCACACATCAGTGATGCACGACGCCTGCTTGTGAGGCGGATCTATCGCCGCAGGCGCGATCTGGGCGGCTCGCTTTATCAGGTCCGACGGCGACAGCTTGTCGATCAGCGCGACATCTGGACGAAGTGCGGCGTCGCTCATGGCTGCTCCGTGCGGCCTTCCGGCAGCTTGGTGCGCGGCGGAGACGACCAATGCGTCACGGCTGCCTCGACGTGTCCGTCGGCATAGAAGTGGACCTCGAAGTTTTGCGGGTCAGCAGGAAACGGAGGGTTCACCGATACCCACGCCTGCTTTCGGAGCCCCGGCGCAATGGTGTGTCCGCTTTCGTCGTCAATCCGTCCGATGGTCCAGTCGATCCGTAGCCTGACGGGCTTTTTCATGCTCGGGTCTAACAGGACGCAGCACGTTCCCCCACCCCCTCCCGACGTTGGGGTGCTAAGGAACACGTTTCCTCCCCACGCTCCATTACCTTGCTCATCCGTGACGGTGAAGCTGTCGATGTACCGGGTCGTATAGTTATAGCCTTCGATGGCCAGACTGATCGGCTTCGCCCGGGAGCATCCCGTCGTTGCGACAAGCAGTGAGGCAACGAGAAAGACTTGAAGTAAAAGACGCATAACGTTTCAGGACACCTGTTGTTGGTTCAAACGTTCGTCGATCGCTGTGGCAACGCGATTTAGCGATGCTGCACCGGACATCACCGACTGAAGCAGCGGGACGACCGCTTCGGAGTCGATCCATTGCGCGCCGTGAGCGTAGGAAAGCGTGGCGATGATGAGCAGATCGGCCATCGAGTCGGTGCTCAAGCGAGCGCCGATCTTTATCTGGTCGTCACAGAAGATCTTGCGTTCTGCGACGGACAGCGAGTCGAACACCACCGGTGCGTGCGACTCGATATACCCTTCGAGCGCAATCCGATTGGCCAGATGTTCAAGCCGCTGCTGCTCGCCGCGACTCAGCTTGATCGCCTCCGTCACGCCCATCGGCGATGGTTGTCCAAATGGCCGCGGCAGCCGCTTCAACGCCTCATCGCCGTCGAAATACGCCCACGCTTCAACCGGTGCCATCAGGGCCGCCTGTCGCGCCGGGTCGAAACACGCGATCGTGTCGGCCATGATGCGCGGGTCGTACGGCCGCAGCATTACCGCGGTACCGCCGAACTCCGCGCGGATGAATGCCGCAAGATGCCTTGCAAGATCATCCATGGAAAGAGGCGACCACAACCAGCTAGCGAGGCTGTACCTATCGGCCAGCGCAACAAGCCTGCCTGTCAGTTCGCCGTCCAGATCGGGAAGAGAGACGAGTAGCGGCGAGGCCTCCGTTCGCGTGTCGTCGAACGCGTGAGCGAACAGTGAAGCCATCCTCGCGCCCGGCAACTGCGCTGCCAGATTGCCGTAGAGTCCAACGCCGTCGCTGGCCGTCGCGCCGGCATAGATTGCACTATCGAGCAGCGCATACATCGCATGCCCTTCTGGCTGGCTGGCGGCCAGCGCGCGAAGTTGCGAAAAAAGCTCGTCTGGCGTCGTCATGAACTGCTCGCTGCAAAGGGCATCTTCGCCTGCGCCGCGCGGATCATGCATTCGACGCAGATGCTTTTCGGAAGCTGGGGGATCGGGTAAGGCATCTGTGCAGGTCCGGAGAATGCATGCTGAGCGCCCTTGATATCGATCTTGCCAGGCGCATGAATCTCGATGTTGCCGCCCTTGATGCGGATATAGGCACCGCCCGATGTCAGAAGAATTTCCTGTTTCGCGGCCGCCTCGATCTTCTCTGTTGCCGACAGCAGCTTCATCGTCTTCTGCGCCGTCAGTTCGATGTTGTCCGAGTGCGCCTGAACTTCGACCTTACCCCTGGCCGCGAACAACTTCATCCCCGCGTTCTGCACGAACAGGCTGAGTTTTCCGGCCACGCTCGCGATCAGCGATTTGCCGGTCGCGATGTGCGTGCCCTGACCGCTTACGAAGTTGATGTGTTCGTCCGCCGATACATGGGCCGATTTCTGCGTGGACAACGCGATGCCCGACGGGCTGGCGAACAGCATGACCGGCTCCCTGAACGCATTGGCACTGCCCGTTCCACCGCCCGCCGTCCTGCCACCCGACGACGAACCCGAAACATTGTTCCGCGTAGCATCGGTGAACGACTTCAGTGCCGCGTGTCCGTCCCCGAGGCTTTCAGCCTGATGCGTGGTGCTCGCCGCGGACAGCGCTTCCAGCACGCTTTCCGCATTCACCAGTTGCGAGTTCGCCTCGCGCACGTCGAGTTGCTGGCCCGCTGCCGGTTTCGCATGCGTGGAAACGTACAGGCCCTGGCCGGCGCGCACCGCGCCGTAGGCGTCGGACTTCAGGTCGAAACCGCTGCCCAGATACGCGCCGCGTGTGTTGCCGGTCTGGGCGATCAGGTATCCCAGGTGCAGATGCGCATTCGTGCTGCTGCTATGGAGGTGAACGCGGTTCTGGCCGGTCGCATCGTCCATCACCATCTGGTTGTAGCCGCTGCCCTGATATTCCTTCGACCTGTAGCCCGACAGCAGACCGTTCGAATGCCAGGGCGGTTGCGTCGCGCCGTTATACACCCGGCCCGTGACGAGCGGCCTGTCGCAGTCGCCATCTGTCCAGTTGATCAGCACTTCCTCGCCGATCCTCGGCACATGCACGCCGCCATAGCCGCCGCCCGTATCCGACATCGCGACCCGCAGCCAGCATGATGCCTTCTCGTCGCCGTCGTTGAGCCGGTCCCAGTGGAAGCGCACCTTGATGCGGTTGAGTGCGTCGGTGTAGACCTCCTCGTTCGCCGGGCCGACGACGATTGCCGACTGCAGATGCATCTCCGGCTTGTGATGTTCGAACGGACTGCGGTAGGGCACGGCCTTGCGTTGCGCCTCGATCTCAACGAGGAAGAAGCCTTCGCTGCCATCGGCGTGGGCGACCGTCAACGCACTGGCCATGCCTCCATGATTCGCCCGGACCATCGCCAGTCCGCCTTTCAGGCTATGCGGAAAATCGGCGGCCTGACTCGAAACCGGCAGGTTGTTTTCAATGAACCACGACGTTGCGATCATGGCGAACTGCCGGTTCTGCTCACTGTCGGTAGCGTGCCCGGGGTGATCGTCCAGTTCGAACCAGCGGCCCGCATCGGCCTGTCTCACGCCGCCTGAACCGAAGAAGCGCTTCGCCCGCGACTCCCATTCCTCCATGCGGATCTTCGACAGATGATCGCCCCGGTCCTGGCTGCCGTAGGTGTACGCGCCGGTGTATTCGTAGACTTCGGCCTGCTGGGGCAGGTCGCCCTGTGTGGCAAGCGTCGGCACGGTCGTGCCCTTCGGACTGGCCGACGAACCGGGTGCCTTGTAATCGAAGGTGCGCGTCGTGAGCGTGGTGCTCTGAAGCGTTCTTGTGCCCGACCACTGAACCAGTGCATCGGTTTCGCTGTTCGTACCCGCTCGATAGAACCGGACCGTCTGCGGTGAGAGCGGCCGGAATGTATCCAGGTTGTCTGTCACGACAAGGGTATGTGACTGGCCATCGCCAGCCTGCTCGAAACAGCCGAACAGCCCTTCGCTTTCCATCAGGCGATGCACGAAATTCCAGTCGTCCTCGTATTGCATGCAGAACGAACGCGGGGGCAGGGGCCGGCTCAGCGCAAAGCGGAATGCGCCCTGGGCCTGTGGATGCAGGTTGAAGACATCGGTGAGAATTTCATCGACCGGTTTGTCCTGCCAGATCCGCGCGTCCTTGCGAAAGCGCAGGAAGTGCATCCACGAGGCAAAGCCGAGCTGATAGCTCGTGAGTCCGTTATCCGAGCCGAGGCGTCGCGCGGTATGCACATAGCCGTGATGAGGCAGATAGGATTTGTCGGTCTGCTGGATCCACAGCGTGACGGGCTGGGCGATCAGCGTCTTCAGTTCAATGGCACCGGAAGTGGAAACGACATCGACCGTGAATTCGTAATGGCGGCCAATCCGCGAATGGCCGATAACCCGCTGCGGCAGAAGAACATTACCGCCCAGCGGACTATCCAGTTTCAGCAGACGGTCGCTCTGAGCGAGTCCGCCATTTATTGCCCCGATTATGTCCTGCGCTCCCATACCGCCTCGTCTTGTTGGATCGAGCGACCGCGCTCCGCGCGATTCTACGAAACTTCAGATCAATCAGCCAGTCAACGAACATCAACAATTGCAAACAAGCATTGACTTCCCTGGCTTGCTCATGCACTCCGCATATCAGCAAAACTCGCTTAAGCGGTCTTTCTAATATTTTTCCAACCAGCAATAGCCGCCTTTAGGCAGAACGGTGTATGCGAGCAACGGGCGCGTCAGCAGATAGCCGATTCGGACCCAGCGCAATCAACCGTTGCATAGGCCACCCCAAAAAACCACAATGCGCTAACCTACCCCTCCAACGCGAACTCACCACCGAGGCACCCCCAATGCCATCCTCCAAAAGCAACCGAATCCGAATCGGCATCGGCGGCTGGACCTACGCGCCGTGGCGAGGCGCCTTCTACCCGTCCGACCTCACGCAAAGCCGTGAACTCGAATACGCGAGCCAACATCTCACATCGATAGAAATCAACGGCACGTTCTACGGTTTGCAAAAACCGTCGAGCTACGAGAAGTGGTATCAGGAAACCCCCGACGATTTCGTCTTCTCGCTGAAAGCCCCGCGCTACTCAACCAACCGGAAAGTTCTCGCGGACGCCAACGAAACGATCGAGCGCTTTTTCGCAAGCGGCGTGCTGCTGCTCAAACAGAAGCTCGGGCCGATCAACTGGCAATTCGCGCCGACCAAGAAATTCGACAAGGAAGATTTCGAAGCCTTCCTGAAACTGCTGCCGGCCAGTATCGAAGGCCAGAAGCTGAGGCACGCAATCGAAGTCCGCAACGACACCTTCAAAACGCCGGAATTCATCGCGCTCGCGAGAAAATACAAAGTCGCGGTCGTGCTGGCCGGCGACAGCTATTACCCGCAAATCGCCGACATCACCGCGCCATTCGTGTACGCCCGCATCATGGGCACGACCGACAAACAGGCCAAAGGCTATTCCACCAAGGCGCTCGATGCGTGGGCCGAACGCGCCCGTCAATTCGCGGCGGGCACGACCCCGGACGACCTGGAAACGAGCGCCGCGCCGCCCGCGAAAACCGCGGCACGCGACGTCTATCTGTATGTGATCAGCGGCTTCAAGGAACGCAATCCGGCTGCGGCCATGGCGTTGATCGAACGTCTGTGAGGCGCAGGTAACCCTGGTCCCGGAGCGCGGATGTCATAATCGCGGCAGCTGAAAACGCAGCGACATTCCAACATTCAGGCCGCAAGGCCACTTCATCACCCAGGTTCCGGGAGAACACTTTGAGCGCCATCGACAATCCTTTGCACGATCAGGAAGTCGGCTCGGCCGACGCCACCCAGGACACCACGCGCATCGACGACGTTCGGATCGGCGCGGTGCGTCCGCTGATTTCCCCCGCGCTGCTGCAAGACGAGTTGCCCGTGCCGCTTTCGGTGCAGACGCTCGTCGAGAAAACCCGCGCGGAAATCGCCGACATTCTCCACGGCCGTGACGACCGGCTCGTGATGATCGTCGGCCCGTGTTCGATTCATGACCACGACCAGGCGATCGAATACGCGCGCAAGCTGAAAGTCGCGGCCGACACCTACAGGAACGATCTGCTGATCGTGATGCGGGTCTACTTCGAAAAGCCGCGCACCACCGTGGGCTGGAAGGGCTATATCAACGATCCGCGCCTCGACGGCAGCTACCGCATCAACGAGGGTCTGCGCCTCGCGCGGCAACTGCTGCTCGACATCAACGGTCTGGGCTTGCCCACGGCCACGGAATTTCTCGATCTGCTGAGCCCGCAATACATCGCCGATCTGATCGCGTGGGGCGCGATCGGCGCGCGCACGACCG
The DNA here is from genome assembly GCF_049177125.1 of Paraburkholderia sp. DD10. NCBI lineage: Bacteria > Pseudomonadati > Pseudomonadota > Betaproteobacteria > Burkholderiales > Burkholderiaceae > Paraburkholderia > Paraburkholderia sp. DD10. The sequence goes on from NZ_CP185392.1 coordinate 2,311,692, forward strand.
AGAGCCAGAGTCATCGGCAACTGGCGTCGGGGCTGAGTTGCCCGATCGGTTTCAAGAACGGCACGGACGGCGGCGTGCAAATCGCGGCCGACGCCATCGTCGCCGCGCGCGCGAGCCATGCGTTCATGGGCATGACCAAGATGGGCATGGCCGCGATCTTCGAAACGCGCGGCAACGACGACGCGCACGTGATCCTGCGCGGCGGCAAGCAAGGGCCGAATTACGACAGCGCGTCGGTGGAGGCAAGCTGCGCGGCGCTCAGATCAGCGGGCTTGCGAGAGCAGGTCATGGTCGACTGTTCGCACGCGAACTCGGGCAAATCGCATTTGCGTCAACTGGACGTGGTGCAGGATCTGGCGCGGCAACTCTCGCAGCGCGAGCGCCGCATCATCGGCGTCATGCTGGAAAGTCATCTGAAAGAAGGCCGTCAGGACCTGAAGGCCGGTGTGCCGCTACGTTACGGCGTATCGATCACGGATGCCTGCGTGAGCTGGACGCAGACGGAACCGGTGCTCGACACCCTCGCCGAAGCAAGCCGCAAACGCCGCGCGGGCTGATCTCGCGCCGGCAAATTGCAACCGGGTTGACGACCCGGGTTCGCAACACAGCTTGCAAGCGAAACACACGCGCCGCGCCAGCCGCCGATCCGGCTACATCATCGGGGATGGGCAGCGCGTGATTCCTTACGCCCGAGACATCGTCCGCCGCGCGCTATCGCAGCGCGCGTGGATGCTCCGGCGCGAGGCGCGTTGCATTACGACGCGTTGACGGCTTCCTTGAATGCCTTGCCGGCGGTGAACTTCACCGTCTTGGCTGCGGCGATCTGGATTTCGGCGCCCGTCGACGGATTGCGGCCCACGCGTGCCGCGCGCGCGCCGGTCGAGAAAGAACCGAAACCGACCAGTTGCACCGTATCGCCGCCCACCACTGCCTTGGTTACCGCTTCGACGATCGCGTCGATGGTTTGGCCCGTGGCCGCTTTGCTTTCGCCCGTCGCTGCAGCGACTGCATCAATCAGTTCCTGTTTGTTCATAGCACTTCCCGTATGGTAATCATGGAACCGGCGCCACATCTGTCGCGCCGGGACCGACACACTAACGCATAGGCGCGCATTCGCGCAAACCTTGGTGTAAGCCTTGTATCACCCGCCCAGCGGGAATTTGACGATTTTTTCCCGCAAAGTGCCATAAGAATCGAGCGCTTACGTTTTTCCGGCGCTTCACGGCGGCCCGCGCCATATCACAATCCGTTGCAATTTCAGTGCTTTAGCGCAAGCCTGCGCGGTGCGGACAGGCTTTTTTGCCATGTTATGTTGCACCTCGCGATTTGACGTTCCAGTGGCGCCGCGCCCGGCAATAAAGAATCGGAGAGAAATAAAAAAACGCCGGGTTTCGCCATATTGCAACAGGCGCGGCGCTCGCCGGATCGCCGTAAGCCGCCTCCGCTTGCAACATCACGCGGCACAAATGACGCCAACCGATGGCCGGGAGGTCGTACTTACCGCCCTGCGCCGAGCCCGATCTCAGGCCCGATCTCGAACCCGAAATGCTCTCAAGGTCCCACCGGCACTGCCGATATATAAAGCTGCGTGTGCGGCGCAAACACTAAAGGATGGGAATGGTTCGGCTAGCCAGATTGAAAGAAGCGCTGTCTGTCGCGGAAGGCGACCCCGAACTGGTGCGTTCGCAGCTTCAGGCGTTCGGCCATCAGATACCGTTGCTGTACTTCATGCTGCTCGTCAACACGGTGGCCGTCGCCGTCACGCATCTGAGAAGCGCGCCCGCCTGGTTGTCCATCTACATTCCCGTGTTGCTCTGCGCGGTCTGCGTCATCCGTTGCGTTCGATGGTGGCGCGTGCGGCGCCGGGTTCTCACGCACGACAAGGCCGTGCCTGAACTGCGCAGGCTGATCTGGCTCGCCGGCATCTTCGGCATCGCGTTCAGCGCCTGGTCGCTGCTGCTGTTCCCCTACGGCACCGCTTACGAACAAGCCCAGGTCGCGTTCTATATGGCGACCACCGTGGTGGGCTGCGTGTTCTGCCTGATGCACCTGCGCGCGGCCGCGCTGCTTCTGCTGTCGATCGTCATCCTGAGCTTCGCGACCTTTCTGGTTTTCACCGGCTACCCCGTGTTCATTGCGATGGCGGTCGACATGACGCTGGTCGGCCTCGCGCTCGCCTTCATCATCGAACTGTATTACCGGACCTTCGCCGGCGTGGTTCACGCGCAGCGCGAATTGCAGGCGAGCCAGCAGAATACGCAGCGGCTCAGCGACGACAACTTCCGCCTCGCGAGCATCGACAGCCTCACCGACCTGCCCAACCGGCGCAGCTTCTTCGCGTCGTTGCGCGCGCTGTCCGAACAGGCGCTCGGCAGCGGCGGCGGCTTCAACGTCGGGCTGATCGATCTGGACGGATTCAAGCAGGTCAACGACATCTACGGACACGCGAGCGGCGACCTCGTCCTCCAGGAAGTCGGCTTGCGGCTGCTCGCGCTTGCCGAGCCGGGCATCTTCTTCGCGCGCCTCGGCGGCGACGAATTCGGCGTGCTCGCGCAACACCAGCTTTCGAACGAGACGCTGGTGGCGTTGGGGCAGCGCATCTGCGACGCGCTCAGTCAGCCGTACCAGGTGGCCGGCAATGTCGCCGAATTGTCGGGAACGATCGGCTGGGCCGCGTTTCCCGAGGCGGGCACGACCGTCGCGCAGGTATTCGAACGGGCCGACGCCGCGCTGTACGTGGGCAAGGAAAGCCGCCGCGGCACGCCGGTGATCTTCTCGACCGAACACGAAACGCGGATTCGCCGCTCGAGTCTCGTGACCCAGGAACTGCGCCACGCCGATCTCGAGTCGGAGCTGTTCCTCGAATTCCAGCCGATCCACGACGTGCTCACGCAGCGCACCATCGGCATGGAAGCGCTCGGGCGATGGCATAACGCGCGGCTCGGCGCGGTCAGGCCGGAAGAATTCATTCGGATCGCGGAGCGCACCGAACTGATTCTGCGCATCACTGAAGTGCTGCTGCGCAAGGCGCTCGATGAAGTGTCACGCTGGCCGTCCGAACTGTATCTGTCGTTCAATCTGTCCGCGATCGATATCTCCACCTCGGCGCGCGCCCGCCGCCTGATCGATATCGTGCTGGCGAGCGGCGTGCCGCCGCATCGCGTGTCGTTCGAGATTACGGAGACCGCCGTGACGCGCGACTTCGAGCAGGCCCACAGTGCGCTCACGATGATCAAGCAGGCCGGCTGCCGCGTGTCGCTCGACGACTTCGGCACCGGCTATTCGAGCCTGAGCTACGTGCATCGCCTGCCCTTCGATACCATCAAGATCGACCGCAGCTTCATGACCGACGTCGATTCCAACAGCGCGTCGAAGAAGATCGTCAAGTCGGTGCTCGACCTGTGCGGAAATCTCGGGCTCGAATGCGTCGTGGAAGGGCTCGAAACGTCATCGCAGGCCGAGGTGGTCAAGGCGCTGGGCGCTCGCGCGGTGCAGGGCTATCTGTTCGGCAGACCGATGCGGGCCAGCGCCGTCCGCGCTTATCTGCAAACGGCGCTGGGGCAAAGCTATGCGCTCGGCGCGCGGCCGTAGCGCGAGCGCGCCGCCGCGAAAGCCCGACTAACGCGGCGCGGTTTCGTATTCCAGCTTCGGATACCAGTCCTTGCCGCGGCCCCCGGGCGTCATGTCGAGCACGGTCCAGATCGGCATCACATCAGGAGCGCCGCGCGGGTCCTGGCCGGGGTCCGCTGTCGACGGCCCCATCTCCTCGGCCCAGAAGTGCCGAATCGTGCCGCCGGAACGCGTGAAAACGTTGAACGCGGGATTATCGTCGCCATCGGGATCTTCGGCCGCGTAATCGCGATTGAAGGTATTGCCGGCCGACGAATACAAGCGCAGATGCCGCCAGCCGCGCTCTTTCTTGAACGCGACCAGCTTCTCGATCGGCGAGCGGCCGATCACGGCGAACGCCACGCGTTGCAGGATATCGGGCATTTCGCCGTCGTATGCGCTCAGCAGCGACGTGCACATCGGACAGGGCCGTGCCCGCTTCGGGCCGAACATCCAGTTGTAGGTAACGAGCGTGTCATGCGCGCCGAACATCGCGGATAACGTCACCGGACCTTCCTCGCCCTCGAAGCGATAGTCCTCGGGCACGACGCCGCCGGGCGGCAGCGCGCGGCGCTGCGCGGCGACGCGTTCGATATGGCGGCGCAACTCGATTTCCTCGGCCAGCAACGCGTTGCGCGCGCGGCGATATTCGGTGCTCTCGCCGGGAAAGCGCGGAGGGGAATCGGCCAGCAGGCGGGCCGGCTTCAGTGTCTGTGCGGATGCGTTGGGGTCGGTCATCAGCCATCTCCTCGTATGAAAAGGGATCAAGGGCGACAGCGGCGCGCCGCGACGGCGAGCGATTTGGTGCCCTTCTACGGCTACGACGAATGGCGCGCCGTCAAATCGACAGCGCCGATCAAAAAGTTTATTGCCGCCGTATGCGGTCGCGCTTACTGCGCCGCGCCTTTCGGTACGCGGCCCATCAGATGGAACTCGTCGTTCGGCCGCATTGAAATGACGTTGGCGATCCGGTTCGACAAACCGAAAAACGCGGTAATCGCCGCAATGTCCCAGATGTCCTCGTCGGAAAAACCATGTTTCCGCAGGGTTTGAAAATCGGCGTCATCCACCGTGCCTGATTCGCGGCAGACCTTCAGCGCGAAATCGAGCATCGCCTTCTGACGCGCGGTGATATCCGCCTTGCGATGATTGACGGCCACCTGATCGGCGAGCAACGGCGCCTTTTCGTAAATGCGCAGAATCGCGCCGTGCGCCACCACGCAATACAGGCAATCGTTCACCGCACTCGTGGCGACGACGATCATCTCGCGCTCGCCTTTGGTGAGGCCGCCCTCTTTCAGCATCAACGCATCGTGGTAAGCGAAGAACGCGCGAAATTCATCCGGGCGGTGCGCGAGCGTGAGGAATACATTCGGCACAAAACCGGCTTTCTGCTGGACTTCGAGAATGCGCGCGCGGATGTCGTCCGGCCATTCGCTCGGCTCAGGCACGGGGTAGCGGCTGATCGGCTGAAGGTTTGCCATGCGATGTCTCCGTTGTTTCTACAGGAAGGCCCGTCGGAAAGTCGGCGGCGAACCGGCCGACACGATCTCGCAGACACGCTCCGCACTGGGGTTGTGAAAACGATGCGGCAAACGGCTTTCGAAATAAAAGCTGTCGCCTGGATCGAGCAGCCACGTGGCGCCGTTCACGGTCAACTCGATTTGCCCGCTGACCACCACGCCGCCCTCGTGCCCTTCGTGTTCGAGCATCCGCGACCCGGTATCCGACAGAGGCTGATAAACCTCGCGCCGAATGTCCATGCTGCGGTTTTTCACGCTGGAGCCGGCGAGATAGCACTCGATCGACTGATTGCCGAGATTCGCCATGTCGGCCCGGCGCGACACCACCGAACGCTCCGCGTCCACCTCGAAGGTAAAGAACTCCGCGAGACTCATCGGAATGCATTCGAGCAGTTTCTTCAATGAACCGACCGAAGGACTCACGCGATTCTGCTCGATGAGCGAGATCGTGCCGTTGGTCACGCCCGCCCTTTTTGCCAGTTCACGCTGGGACAAGCCGTGCTTCTTGCGGATGTACTGCAAGCGGGTTGCCACTTCGATGGACATCGCGGTGTTCTCTGGCATTGAAGGCGGAGTGTCGAGAAATGAACTCGGGCAGCGTCTGCTTCCGAGTGTTGAATATTCTAATCATTTTGCGCGTTGCGCCGCCGGGGGAAACCCTGAAGGAACCCGGAAATGCGTGTTACGCAATGAGCATTGGCAGCCATTGCGATCGCATTCCTACCCTCGGGAAAGCCCTTATCAAGCTTTAATAAAAATCAATTGACGGCGTTATTGACTCGTATATGCTGGTTCTCAGGCGATCGCCGCAGCAGCGTCACGAGGCGCTTAAACGTGTTTTGCGGCGCAGCGAATTCACTTCGCATGGGTTCAACGGCGATCATCCCAACGTCCTGCTTCTTTAAACGCCCCGTGCGGATTTCGAGCAGGCCGTTCAATACTTTCAACGTTGCCAGTCGAGTGTAATCGTGAGAGTCCGATGCCCTTTGGTGAGATGGAATCGCAGTCAGCCGAGTTGTCCTCGCGCTGACGGCGCCATCGCCGACGGCAGCAACGGCAGGCTTGCGTTCCGCCGCTTTCTGTCCGTCTTCACGATCCTGTCGCGTCGTTCAGTTCGACGTCACAACTCCATCTCCGCGCGCGCCTTCATTGCAGTGCGCACGGACGAAGTCGCCTCGCTGCTGCCCTAGCGCCTCCCTCCTTTTCGCCATTCGATTCGTCCGTTTGCGTGAGCGCGCTGTTTCGAGCCGCGTGTTTCCGCACGTGCGGTGCCGTCTGTCGCCTGTGCGTTTCATGCACTTCATGCAAGGCAAATCCGTTGCGCGGCGCAGCGAACCGAATCGAACCGCCTACCTGATCGCGACGCGCGGCGCGTTCCGTTGACGACGACCGCCCGCACCCTGCCAGCGGCCGCGCGCCTTGCGCCCGGCAGCGGAATCGTGCCGCGTTGAAGGTTGTTCACGCCGCGTCCGTTGGGTTCGTCGGTCAACGCCCCGAAAGAAGTTCCCTGGGAACACATACGCGTATCAATCATGCAAACGAAGCCACTAGTCGGCATCAGCGCCGACAGAACGATGATCGGAGCGCATCCGTCGCACGTTGCCGGCGAGAAGTACATTGCCGCGATCGTTGACGGCTCGCAGGCGCTGGCAATGTTGCTGCCGGCGCTCGGCGAACGTCAGTCCGTCGATGACGTGTTCGCCACTGTCGACGGCCTGCTGTTTACCGGCAGCTATTCGAACGTCGAGCCGCGGCACTACGGCGGCCATGCCAGCGCGCCGGGCACGCTCCACGACGCCGCACGCGATGCAACCACGCTGCCGCTCCTGCGCGCGGCGATCGCGGCGGGCGTGCCGGTGCTGGCCGTATGCCGGGGCTTTCAGGAAATGAACGTGGCGTTCGGCGGCACGTTGCATCAATGCGTTCACGCGGTGGCGGGTTTGAACGACCACCGCGAGAACAAGCAAGACGAACTCGACGTGCAATACGCACCGTCGCATTCGATCACGCTCACACGAGGCGGCTTGTTGCAGCGCCTCGCGGGCGGCGCGAACGAGGCGCGTGTGAATTCGTTGCACGGCCAGGGCGTCGAGCGGTTGGGCGCGGGCCTCATGACCGAGGCCACCGCGCCGGACGGCTTGATCGAAGCGGCGAGCGTGAAGGACGCGCGCGCTTTCGCGCTGGGCGTGCAGTGGCACCCGGAGTGGCGGCACGCGAGCGACGCGCTTTCCACCGCGATCTTTCGTGCGTTCGGCGAAGCCTGCCGCGATCGAATGCGCACCAGGGCCGGCTATGGCGCGGCATCCGCCGCGACGCAAACCTGAGCCGGCCGCGCACTCAAACAGAGAGAAAAATCATGCATGACATCGACGATTTTCTGAAGAAGAACCACGTCACCGAAATCGAGGCGATCATTCCCGATATGGCCGGAATCGCGCGCGGCAAGATCATTCCGCGCAGCAAGTTCGAATCCGGCGAGTCCATGCGCTTGCCGCAGGCGGTGATGATCCAGACCGTCACAGGCGACTATCCTGACGACGGCACGCTCACCGGCGTCACCGACCCCGACATGGTGTGCGTTCCCGACGCCAGCACCATTCGCATGATTCCGTGGGCCGTCGATCCGACCGCCCAGGTGATTCACGATTGCGTTCACTTCGACGGCACGCCCGTCGCCATCTCGCCGCGCCGCGTGTTGCGCCGCGTGCTCGAACTGTACAAGGCCAAAGGCTGGACCCCCGTGATCGCGCCCGAGCTGGAGTTCTATCTGGTCGACATGAACAAGGACCCGGACTTGCCGCTGCAACCGCCAATCGGCCGTACTGGCCGTCCGGAAACCGGCCGCCAGTCCTATTCGATCGAGGCCGTCAACGAATTCGATCCGCTCTTCGAGGACATCTACGAGTACTGCGAGGTGCAAGAACTCGAAGTGGATACGCTGATTCACGAAGTGGGCGCGGCGCAGATGGAAATCAACTTCATGCACGGCGATCCGTTGAAACTCGCGGACAGCGTGTTCCTGTTCAAGCGCACGGTGCGCGAGGCCGCATTGCGCCACAAGATGTACGCCACGTTCATGGCGAAGCCGATGGAAAGCGAGCCGGGCTCGGCCATGCATATGCACCAAAGCCTCGTCGACGCGGAAAGCGGCCACAACATGTTCACGGGTGCGGACGGCAAGCCGACCTCGCTTTTCACCAGCTATATCGCCGGCTTGCAGAAGTACACGCCCGCGCTGATGCCGATCTTCGCGCCGTACATCAACTCGTATCGGCGTCTGTCGCGCTTCATGGCCGCGCCGATCAATGTGGCGTGGGGTTACGACAACCGCACGGTGGGCTTCCGCATTCCGCATTCGGGCCCCGCTGCGCGCCGCATTGAGAACCGCATTCCCGGCGTGGACTGCAATCCGTATCTGGCGATTGCCGCAACGCTCGCTGCCGGCTATCTCGGCATGACGCAAAAGCTCGAAGCCACGGAGCCGCTTCTTAGCGACGGCTATGAATTGCCGTACCAGTTGCCGCGCAATCTCGAAGAAGGCCTGACGTTGATGGGCGCGTGCGAGCCGATTGCCGAAGTACTCGGCGAGAAGTTCGTCAATGCTTACCTGGCTTTGAAGGAAACCGAATACGAAGCGTTCTTCCGCGTGATCAGTTCGTGGGAACGCCGGCATTTGCTGCTGCACGTCTGAAGCTGTCGCAGAGGTAATGCAAACGCAAAACTACTGGAGTCTGTATGAGCTATAGAACAGAAGAAATCGCTTATGTGCAACCGGCAGTGCAGGCCACACAAGCCACGCAAGCCGCGCAGCGCAGCACCGCCGACTATCGCGCCCTCGACGCCGCGCATCACATCCATCCGTTTTCGGATATGGGAGCGTTGAATCGCAGCGGCAGCCGCGTGATCGTCAAGGCTCACGGCGTGTACCTATGGGATTCGGAAGGCAATAAGATCATCGACGGCATGGCCGGCTTGTGGTGCGTCAACGTCGGTTATGGCCGCAAGGAACTGGCGGATGCGGCGTACAGGCAAATGCTGGAACTGCCCTACTACAACACCTTCTTCAAGACCACGCACCCACCTGTCATCGAACTGTCGGCATTGCTCGCGGAACTGGCGCCCGAACCGTTCAATCACTTCTTCTATTGCAACAGCGGCTCGGAAGGCAACGACACGGTATTGCGCATCGTCCATCAGTATTGGGCGGTGCAAGGCAAGCACGCGAAGAAGTTCGTGATCTCGCGCAAGAACGGTTATCACGGTTCGACGATCGCGGGCGGCACGCTCGGCGGCATGGGCTATATGCACGAGCAGATGCCCTCGAAGGTCGAGAATATCGTGCATATCGACCAGCCGTATTTCTTCGGCGAAGCGCAAGCCGATGTGACGCCGGAGGAATTCGCGCTCGCGCGCGCGCGGCAACTCGAAGCGAAGATCCTCGAAATCGGCGCGGACAAGGTGGCCGCGTTTATCGGTGAGCCTTTCCAGGGAGCGGGCGGCGTGATTTTCCCGGCCTCGACTTATTGGCCGGAAATTCAGCGCATTTGCCGCAAGTACGACATTCTGCTCGTCGCCGACGAAGTGATCGGCGGCTTTGGGCGAACGGGCGAATGGTTCGCGCACCAGCACTTCGGCTTCGAACCGGATGTCATCACGCTGGCCAAGGGCCTCACCAGCGGCTATGTACCGATGGGCGCGGTGGGCCTGCATGACCGCGTGGCGACAGCGATCATCGAGAACGGCGACTTCAATCACGGGCTCACGTACTCGGGGCATCCGGTGGCCGCCGCGGTCGCCGTTGCCAACCTCAAGCTGCTGCGCGACGAGAAGATCGTCGAACGCGTGAAGCGCGAGTCGGGTCCGTATTTCCAGAAGCAATTGCGCGACGCCTTCGCGAATCACCCGATCATCGGCGAGATTTCCGGCGCGGGTCTCGTGGCCGGTTTGCAACTCGCGGAACAGCCGGCAACGCGCAAACGCTTCGCCAACGGCGGCGACGTGGGCACCCTGTGCCGCGATTTCTGCTTCAACGGCAATCTGATCATGCGCGCCACCGGCGACCGGATGTTGCTGTCGCCGCCGCTCGTCATCGACAAGCACGAGATCGACGAAATCGTTTCGAAGGCGAAAAACGCCATCGACGCGACGGCGCAGCAACTCGGCATGGCGTAGCGGGTGTTCGTTCCGGCAAGGGATGATTTGCGGAGATGCCCTCGGCGGTTCATCTCATCTCGTCTCCACCGACACGAAACGGCGCGCGTTATTGCGCTGGATCAGCACCGCAATGGGTTTGCCCGCCTTGACTTCCAGCGTCGCCACTTGCTCCGGCGATTCGAGCAGCGTGCCATTGAACGACAGAACGACATCGCCGGGCTGGATGCCCGCGGCCGCGGCGGGCCCGCGAACCTCGTCCACCATCAGACCGACGCCGAGTCCGCTCGCGCGCCGCTCGCCCTCGCTCAGCGGATGCATGACCAGACCCAGGCGCTCGGTCAAGCTGACATCGTTTTGTCGCGCTTCGTTGGGTCGAACGCTCGGGCTTTCCCCCGCTGCGCCGATCATGACCGCCATGGTCATCGGCCTTCGATTGCGGATCAGCCGGAGTGTGGTTTTCGTGCCGGGCGGCAGCGCGGCGGCGGCATCGAGGAGTTCGGCGGAGCGCTCGATCGGCTTGTCGCCGAATTGCACGATGACGTCGCCGGGCTTGATGCCGATCGCGGCCGCCGTCGTGCCGGGCTCGACCGCATTGACCAACGCGCCTGCCGGCCGCTGCAGGCCGAAGGCCCCCGCCAGCCCCGCGCCGACGTCCTGCACCTCCACGCCCAGACCGCCCGAAGGCGTCTTGCGCTGGGTTTGCAACTGCGATCGCAGCTTGGCCGTCAGATTGATCGGGATCGCAAACGTCAGGCCGGACCGGTCCTGGTCCGGATACACCTGCACGGCGATGCCGACCACCTCGCCCGCACGGTTGAACAGCGGGCCGCCCGAATTGTCCGGGTTGACGGACACGTCCGTCTGAAAGAACGGAAAATTGCTGCCGTCCGGCAGCGTGCGGGACGTGGCGCTGACAATGCCCGCGGTAACGGTATTCTGGAAGCGGTCGGGCGAGCCGATCGTCAGCACGGGTTCGCCGGCGCGCACGCGCGACGAGTCGCCGAGTTTGACCGTCGGCAGCTTGGCGGCGTCGATCTGGATCAAGGCGACGTCGCTCTGGGCGTCGACAAGCAGCACCCTGGCCTTGAACTCGCGCCGGTCGATCAGCGTGACCGTCACTTCGTCGACTTGATCCACCACATGTGCCGTGGTCAGAATGAGGCCGTCGGCGCTAATGATGAACCCGGAACCGACACCCGATATCGCGCTCGGCGGACTGCCCTGAGACTCCTGCGCTTGCAACGGACGCTTGAAGAACGAAGCGAGCGGATCGTCGGGACCAAGCGCGGCGAAGGCCGGCGCCAGCGCTGGTTGGGCCGTCGCGCTGACCGAGCTGATATTCACGACGGCGGGCCCGTACCGCTCCACGAGCGCGGGAAAGTCGAGCGGCGCGGCGGCATTGGCCGGCGCAACCCGCCTCTCCTTCGCGAGCGGCGGCGCCGCGCCCGCGGCCATCGCCGTCGACTTCAGCCCCGGATAGCCGACGAGACACGCGGCTACCACGGCAACGCGGAATACGGTGCGGACAAGGGTCGGGTTAAACACAGCGCATCTCCCAGACGGCCGTCATGCCGGGCGCGTGAAACGCCGTTGGCTAACTGGCTTCGTGGACCCATTATTTCGTCAGCGGCAACCGGCAACTGTGATACAGCGCACCGATGAAATCGAAAACGGGAAAAGCCCAATGGCCGGCGCGCGAGCCGCGGCCACCGCCACGGCCGCGCGGCCTGCGCATGCGGTGCGAATGCCGATTCGCGGCACGCACCGCCACTTTCGAATCAAGCCGCGTGCCTGGTCGCTTCACTCGATCCCTTTACTATTGGCGACCGCCGACACCATACTGTCTTACTTATTCGATTCCGCTTTTGCAGAGGCGCCGATGAACGTCCAACTCACTCCCGACCTTGCGTCCAGATTCGCCAATGTCGCGCTCGCCCACCTCACGCGCGAATACCCCAACAAGCTCACTCATGCGCTGGCCGGTCCGCAAGACGTGCAGAGCCCACGTGCGCTGCATCCGATCTTTTACGGCAGCTACGACTGGCATTCGTGCGTGCACGGCTACTGGCTGATCCTGCATCTGCTCGACCGTTTTCCCGACCTGCCCGAAGCCACGCGCATCGTCGCGGTGGTCGACGAGCACTTCACCGAGGCGAACGTGGCCGGTGAGCTCGCGTATCTCACGCTGCCGCACAACCGCGGTTTCGAGCGGCCGTATGGCTGGGCCTGGCTGCTTGCGCTGAGCGCGCAACTGCACTCGCTGAAGCTCTCCGAAGCCGCGCGCTGGTCCAAGGCCTTCGCGCCGCTCACCCAACTCTTTGTCGAACGCTTCGAGGAGTTTCTGCCGAAAGCGACCTACCCGTTGCGCGTCGGCACGCATTTCAACATGGCGTTCGCGCTGGCGCTCACGCTGGATTTCGCGCGGCAAACCTCGCGTGATTCGCTTGAGGCATTGCTGGTCAATACGGCCGAGCGCTGGTTTCTGAACGATGTCGGCTGCCAGGCATGGGAGCCCGCCGGCGATGAATTTCTGTCGCCTTCGCTGATGGAAGCGGAGTTGATGCGGCGCATCTTGCCGCCCGCGCAATTCGTCGACTGGTTCAGTCGCTTTCTGCCGAACCTCGGCGCAAAGAAGCCCGCGACCTTATTCGAGCCCGTCACCGTGACGGATCGCAGCGACGGCAAGATTGCCCACCTCGACGGCCTCAATCTGAGCCGCGCGTGGTGCCAGCGCTCGCTGGCCCGCGCGCTGCCCGCCGGCGACATACGCCGCACGATCCTGTTCGATGCCGCCGAGCGTCATCTGCAAAGCGCGCTGCCGCACGTAGCCGGCGACTACATGGGTGAGCATTGGCTCGGCACATTCGCCACGCTGGCTTTGGAGGCTTGATCCCGGCCGGCTTCAACAGCCGGAATGATTCACGGTGAATGCAAAAGCGAGCGGCGCTTGCAGCGCGCAAATCGGGTTGCCTACTTGCCGATTCGCGCCGCAAGCGCCGCTTTTCCACTACCGCCTGAACCGCGAGCCGGTCATTCCAGAGGCTCGATGCGTTACTCCCCCGTCAGCTTTTTAGGCTTCGGCGGCGCCTTGACCTTGTTGTACTGGAAGGCGGGCGTGGCCTTCAAAGCGTCTTTGCTCGCGCCGGCCAGATAGAAGTTTCCCGAGCGGATATCGAGCGCGGCGATCGGCACGGCGACGTCATGCGAGGCCACACCGAGGAAGCCGCCAGCGGCGACGATCGCGGCGGACAGTGAGCCATCGGGTGCGACCACCAGATCGCGGATCGAGCCAATCTTCTCGTTCTGATCGTTGTACACCGCCTTGCCGAGAATGCTCTTCTTCACGCTCCAGCCGCTCAACAGCGCGGTGGATTGTTCGACCGTCACGCTCAACGGTTGCGTGCCGGCGACTTGCGCCTGTGCACTCAGGCTGGTTGCCGCCACCGCGACCACAACAACAAGTTTGCTCAACGTCATAGTGTTCTCTCCGTTCTTAATAGACTTGAAGACTTGACCGGCGCAACGATGTGCGCCGAAGGAACCGCTGCAAACGATCATACAGATTACGCAGCGCGCCTGCACCCAGCGTGGCCGAGCATGAACGCCCCGCCGAGCGCGCCATGCCCCGACACGCATGGCGGTAAAATTGCGCAAGGCGATAACGCCCGTTTAGAGGTGGCGGTTTGACTGAGCTTGAACAGGGTTTCATCTTGACCCGGCATTGGCGGGACACGCCCGCCGGCACCGAAGTGGATTTCTGGCTGGCAACGGACGGCGGGCCTCGTCACATCCGCTTGCGCCCGCAGCCTTCGGTGGCGTTCATTCCGGTTGAACATCGCGAGCGCGCGGAAACGGTCCTGCGCCGCGAAGCGCCGCTCGATCTGCGTCCACTCGACTTGCGCGACTTCCAGCATCGGCCGGTCATGGGCCTGTACTGCCCGCAGTATCGGCAATTGACCGGCTTCGAGAAACGCCTGAAGCAAGGCGGCGTCGACGTGTATGAAGCCGACATCTTTCCGCCCGAGCGCTACATGATGGAGCGCTTCATCACCGCGCCGGTATCGTTCGGCGGCGATTCGCAAGCTGGCGGGCTGCTCGTGAACGGCGAATTGAAGCCGGCTACCGGTTATCGCCCGTCCTTGAAGCTGGTCTCGCTCGACATCGAAACCAGTGCGCACGCCGAGCTTTATTCGATCGCGCTCGAAGGTTGCGGGCAGCGCCAGGTGTATATGCTCGGCCCGCCGAACGGCGACGCGAGCGCACTCGACTTCGAACTCGAATACTGCGAAACCCGCGCCCAGTTGCTCGAAAAGCTGAACCTGTGGCTGGAACGGCATGACCCCGATGCGATCATCGGCTGGAACCTCGTGCAGTTCGATCTGCGTGTGTTGCGGCAGCATGCCGAGCAATATGGCGTGCCGCTGCGGCTCGGACGCGGCGGCGCGGTGATGGAATGGCGCGAGCATGGCCTCAGACAAAACCATTTCTTTGCCGGCGCCGCGGGGCGCCTGATCATTGACGGCATCGAGGCGCTGCGCTCCGCAACATGGAGTTTTCCTTCGTTCAGCCTCGAATACGTCGCGCGTTCGGTGCTGGGCGAAGGTAAATCGATCGACAATCCGTATCAGCGCATGGATGAAATCCAGCGCCGTTTCGACGAGGACAAGCCCGCCCTCGCGCGGTACAACCTCAAGGATTGCGAGCTCGTCACGCGCATCTTCGCAAAGACCGAGTTGTTGCCGTTTCTGCTGGAACGGGCAACCGTGACCGGCTTGCCGGCGGATCGCAGCGGCGGATCGGTCGCGGCATTCACGCATCTGTACATGCCGCGCATGCATCGGCAAGGCTATGTCGCGCCGAATCTCGGCGACGTGGCCGGCGCCGCGAGTCCAGGCGGCTTCGTGATGGATTCGCGGCCCGGTCTCTACGATTCGGTGCTGGTGCTCGACTACAAGAGCCTGTATCCGTCCATCATCCGCACGTTTCTGATCGACCCCGTGGGCCTCGTGGAAGGCATGCTCGATCCCGGCGACGATCGCTCGGTGCCGGGCTTTCTCGGTGCGCGTTTTTCGCGCACTCGCCATTGCTTGCCGTCGATCGTCGGTCAAGTCTGGCAAGGGCGCGAAGCCGCCAAGCGCGAGCAGAACAAACCGCTTTCGCAGGCGCTGAAGATCATCATGAACGCCTTTTATGGCGTGCTCGGCTCCACCGGTTGCCGCTTCTTCGATCCGCGCCTCGCGTCGTCGATCACCATGCGCGGCCATGAAATCATGCACGCCACGCGCGAGCTGATTCAGGCCCAAGGCTACGAGGTGATTTACGGCGACACCGATTCCACTTTCGTGTGGTTGAAACACGCGCACAGCGAGGAAGACGCCGGCCGCATCGGCCGCGCGATCGTCGAGCATGTCAACGCGTGGTGGCGGCAGACTCTGCGGGAACGCTTCGGGCTCGACAGCGCGCTCGAACTGCAATTCGAGCGGCACTACAAGCGCTTCTTCATGCCGACGATTCGCGGCGCCGAGGAAGGCAGCAAGAAACGCTATGCGGGGCTGACCGTTGCGCCGGACGGCAGCGAGGACATCGTCTACAAAGGACTCGAAACCGTGCGCACCGACTGGACGCCGCTCGCGCAGCGGTTTCAGCAGGAGCTCTATCGGCGCATTTTCACGCAACAGCCGTATCAGGATTACGTACGCGACTACGTGCGCGATACGCTCGAAGGCAAACTCGACGACCAGCTCGTGTATCGCAAGCAGGTGCGCCGGCCGCTCGGCGATTACGAGCGCAACGTGCCGCCGCACGTGCGCGCGGCGCGCGTGGCCGACGAGTTCAATCGGCGCCAGGGGCGGCCGCTGCAATATCAGAACGGCGGCTGGATCAGCTACGTGATGACGATCGCCGGGCCGGAGCCGCTCGAAACGCTGCGCTCCGCGATCGATTACGAACACTATCTGACGCGGCAATTGCAACCCGTCGCCGATGCGATTCTGCCCCTGCTGCGCGACAACTTCATCACGCTGATGAGCGGTCAGAAACAACTGTTCTGACGTCGAGCTTCACGAAGCCGAATACCCGGGCTCATAAGCGATCGCCATCCTGTCCGGACGCGCCCGTGCACCCGGCGTAGAATCCATGCGGGACTCGTCACCGCTCCAGGCGGCGGCGAGCCCGAACCCCATCAACCACGCATGATCCCCGCGACCCGCGGTTCAAAGCGCGAGGCGTTCATGCTGGCGCGCGCCAGTTCGACTGGTGCGCCAGGAGACATGACCATGGCAAAGCTCGTCGCGCTCTATAAAACTCCGGCCAACGCGGAAGCGTTCGACGCTCACTATTACTCGACCCACGTGCCGCTCGCGAAACAGTTGCCCGGCTTGCGGCGCTATGAAGTCAGCACCGGACCGGTCGGCACGCCGCAGGGCGCTTCGCCCTATCATCTCGCCGCGATCCTGAGCTTCGATTCGCTCGAAGCGTTGAAGCAAGGACTCGGTTCTCCGCAAGGCCAGGCGACGGCGGGAGACCTGGCGAATTTTGCTCAAGCCGGCGTCGAACTGCTGCTTTTCGATACCAAAGAGGTCTGATCCCGCCGCGCGGCACGCGTCGCGCTACGGTCGCGTCCGATTGCTTCAGGTCACTTCGCTTGAGGGAAGCCGAGCGCGTCGGCCTTCGTTCTCAGTTCCGAGAAGCGGCCGCCCGCGGGACTCATTGCCGTATCAGGAGCCGTGCTGGCGCCCGGCGTGACCTGGCTCCTGTCCAGTTGCGCGATGCCCGTCGTGCCCGAACTCGCAATATTCGCGCAAGCCGCGCCGAATGTGCCTTGCGTCACCGCGATCGCCGGCGCGTCGGTGCGCGCCGCGTCCGTCAGATTCAATGCATAAGCGAGGTTGAACGTCGTGGCGTCGCTCGCTCGCACGCCGAGCGGATCGAGGCCGAAGCGCCAGGCGAGCAACTGGTGAATGGAGCTGGGATCGAACGGATAGCGCGAGACGTTGTTCGCGCGCACGCGCGGTCCGAGCAGCATGCACGGCACGCGAAAGCCGAGACGGCCGTCGTTGCCGAGCGCGCGCTCCGCCGCCGACACCGGCTTGACGGGCGGCGCCACATGCTCCATGAAACCGCCCCACTCGTCATAGACGATGATCATGAGCGTCCTGCTCCAGTTCGGGCTCGTGCGCAGCGCGTCGTAGATCTGGCCCAGCAGCACCTGGCCGTTGCGCACGTCGGCATGCGGATGGTCGTCGTTCGAGGTGCCCTGCGCTTCGCCGCCGAACCTCGGATCGACCATGCAGAACGACGGCAACGTGCCCGCGGCGGCGTCGGAGAGAAAGTCGGCGATCAGCTTCGAGCGGCCGACGTAGCGCGTGCCGTACAGCGCGGTGAACGGCACGTCGTGGAAATAGTAGGTGGATGAAACGTTCTTCGCGTCGAGGCGGTCCCAGATGGTCGGCAAGGTTGACGTGTCCTGCGTGTCCGAAAGACGGTCCGTTTCGCCGCTGTGCAGATAGAGGCGGTTCGGAAAGGTATCGCTGAGAATGCCGCTCATGTAGTAGTCGCACACGGTGTATTGCGTCACCGCGCCGCGATAGAAGTCGAGATCCGCCGACTGGAAATAGCCGATCGGCAACAGGTCGCCGCGCGTGAGGCTGGTTGCCGGCGTCAGCAGAAAGCCGTTCATCGCGCCGTTGGCGAGATGCACGCGCCCGGCGTCGTAGGCGTGATTCGGGTCCGCGAATGCGCAGCCCTGGAAGCCATACGCCGGGTTCGCGGTAAGCGCGAACGGCGCATGCGCTTCGCCGAATGCATCGACGAAGGTGCGCCCGGTCTGCGCGCTTTCGGCATTCGGCACCCAACCCATCAGATGGTCGAACGAGCGGTTTTCCATGGTGACGAGCACGACGTGATCGATGCCCGACGTCGCCGGATCCGGCAACGCGGGGCGCGGCAGATTCGCGCGATCCGGCGGAATCGCGCCCACCACGGGAGGGGTTCCCGATCCGGAGCCGCCGCCATGACTGCCCCCTCCGCACGCCGATAGCGCGATGGAACCGGCCAGCGCGGCGAGCATTCTCCGACGCGCCAGGTCGGGCGGATTCGTAGGATGATGAGCCATGATCTTGTCTCCGTTGGTTATTGGAACGAATCCGCCGGGGTCTTGTGCCGCCTGGCGATTCATGCCCCAAGGGAGCAATTAGTGTTCCCCGCCTCGTTCAGCGGCGACGGCGCGGATGCGGCAGCGCGTCGAGCTGACGCAAGATGCGCCCGGGCGCACTCGCGACGCTCCGCATTTGCTGGGGGAAGAAACGGTTTTCTGCTACAACGTCAAAGCACTTTCGCACCGTTCCTGACCAACGCAAATGAACAAACGTCAATTTCTAGCCGGCGCCGCCGTGCTTGGCGCAAGCGCCGCGCCCGCGTTCGGCAACCAGCATGTCCATGACGAAGCATCCGCGGCGTCGCCCGTCATCCTGACGATCAGCGGCGCGATCAAGCGCCACAATCGCGGCGCGCTCGATCCCGCATTCGATCAGTTGCTGGCGAAGCATCAGGTGAAGTTTTCGCAAGCGTACAACGTCGATCTTCCTCTGTTGGCGAGCATGCCGGCCGTGACGATCCAGCCCACCACCGAATACGATGCCCGGCCGCATAGGTTGAGCGGTCCGTTGTTGACCACGTTGCTGGAACACGTCGGCGCGCCCGGCGCGGGTGGAACGCAAATCCTGTTGCATGCGGTGGACGGCTACGCCGTGATGACGACGCTCGATAAAGTGCGCGCTTATCGCTTCGTCGTGGCGACGCATATGGACGGGAAGCCGCTGCCGCTCGGCGGCATGGGGCCGCTCTGGGCCGCCTATGATGCGGATCACATTCCCGAGTTGTCCGGCAAGCCGCTGAAGGAGCGCTTCGAGTTGTCGCCCTGGGGGCTTTATCACGTGCAGGTGATTGCGGGGTGAGGTTCGATTGGGGGATACGGAATCAATCCGCTCGTGCTTTATCGGAACGTTAGCGGAAATATCGAGCTTGGCCGCTATCCCCCATCGGTCTGGACTTCGATCACCCCGCGAGCTAATCACCGAGTGTTGTCCTCGATGGGCGCGTTCGTCCATATCATGCAAAATAGCCGCATTCTAAAATGCTGAGGATGGCTCGTGGGCGTCAACTTCGATCTGAACGATTTGCAGGCGTTTCGAGCCGTCGTGGAGTTGGGCAGCTTCCGCAAGGCAGCGGAGGCGGTCAACATATCGCAGCCGGCGCTGAGCCGGCGCATCGAGAAGCTCGAAGCGGCGCTCGGCGTGCGGCTCTTCGAGCGGACCACTCGCAGCGTGACGCTCACCACCGTAGGTCGCGTGTTCGCCCCAAGCGCGGAACAGCTTCTCGACGATCTCGACGTCGCGTTGCTCGGCATCCGCGACGTGTCTACCAGCCGCCTCGGTCACGTGACCATCGCGTGCGTGCCGTCGGTTGCCTACTATTTCCTGCCGAGCGTCATTGCCGCCTATCACAGCCGCTATCCGCGAATCCGGGTCAAACTGCTCGACTCGAGCGCCAACGAAGTGCTCGGCTCGGTCATCAGCGGTGAAGCCGATTTCGGCGTGAGCTTCATGGGCAGCCAGGAATCCGAGGTCGAGTTCAAGGTCCTGCTGCAGGAACGGTTCGTCGCCGCATGCCGCCGCGATCATCCGCTGGCCCGAAAGACACGTGTGTCCTGGAGCGAGCTTTATGAGCACGAATACGTTTCCGTCGACAAGACTTCCGGCAACCGCCTGCTGCTCGATCAGGCGTTGACCAACGTGGCGCCGGCCGTGCCGAGCGTCTGCGAGACTCGCCACGTCACCACCCTGCTCGGCCTGATCGAAGCGGGACTCGGGGTGGCGGCCGTGCCTTCAATGGCGATGCCCATGCGCGACCATCCGATTCTCACCAGCGTCCCGCTCGTCGATCCGGTCGTGACGAGGCGAGTCGGCATCGTCAGGCGCCGGGGACGCCCCCTCGCGCCGGCCGCGCAGCAGTTCTACCAGACGATCCTCGACACGAAGCGCAGCGGCACGGCCGGTGCGGCGAAGAAGACCCCGAAATGACACTGCCAAGGCCCTTCAGGCTGCTTTATGTTCAGGTTCTGCTTGGAATGGCGCTCGGCATGACTGTCGGCCACTTCTGGCCGCAGGTCGGCGCGTCGCTGAAACCGCTCAGCGACGCGTTCGTCGCGCTGGTGCGCATGATGATCGCGCCAATCGTCTTCTGCACGATCGTCACCGGCATCACGTCGCTTGCGAGCGGCTCGAAGATCGGCCGGACCATCCTGAAAGCGCTGGCGTTGTTCTACTTTCTCACCATCGTTGCACTCGTCCTGGGGCTCGCGACCGCGTTCGCGCTGCGTCCGGGCGCGGGACTGCATATCGACCCACATCATCTGGACACCGCCATCCTCGCGCAATATTCGACTCGCACGCAGTCGCACGGACTCGTCGAATTCGCGCTGCAGGTGATTCCGGAGACGCTCGTCGGCGCCTTCGAGAAAGGCGAGGTGCTGCCGGTCTTGCTGCTCGCCCTTCTGTTCGGCTTCGCATTGAACGCCAGCGGAGACGGCGGCCGACGGGTACAGGAATTCATCGACGGCATCGCCCATGCGCTGTTCCGCATCCTCGCGCTGATCATGCGGCTCGCGCCGGCCGGGGCATTCGGCGCGATGGCGTTCACGGTGGGCCGTTTCGGCATCCGTTCGATTGGCTCGCTCGGCATGCTGATGGTGTCGTTCTATGCGGCGTGCCTGCTGTTCGTCGTGTGCGTGCTCGGTCCGCTCGCACGCCTGCACGGCTTCTCGCTTTGGCGGCTGCTGCGCTACATTCGCGAGGAACTCGTCATCGTGCTCGCGACGTCGTCGACCGAACCGGTGCTGCCGCGCCTCATCGTCAAGCTCGAAGCGCTTGGCTGCAACAAGGGCATCGTGGGTCTCGTGCTGCCGGCCGGCTATTCCTTCAATCTCGACGGCACGGCGATCTACCTGACGCTCGCCTCGATGTTCATCGCGCAAGCGTGCGATGTGCACCTCTCGGGCGGCCAGATCGCGACGATGCTCGCGGTCATGCTGCTCACGTCGAAGGGCGCGGCGGGCGTATCGGGCAGCGGCCTGGTTGCGCTCGTCGCGACGCTCGCCGTCATTCCCGATCTGCCGGTTGCAAGCGTCGCGCTGCTGGTCGGCATCGATCGCTTCATGTCCGAGGCGCGCGCCCTGACGAGCGTGATCAGCAACGCCTGCGCGGTGATCTTCGTATCGATGTGGGAGCGCGCCTGCGACCGAACGCGCCTGAAGAACGCCTTGAGCCTGGCCCATGAGCCAGAAGAACCCTTCGATCAGCCCGCCGACCTGCCGGTTTGAATCGTTGCCTGGGTCTCAATGCGTGGCGACGGAATCGAGCCCGGTCGATGTCACTTCCGGCTGCACGGCGGGCGACGCCAGATAGTCGAGCAGCGCTTTCGCCTCCTTCGGATGCTGCGCGCCGACCGGTATGCCCGCGGCAAAGCGCGTGACGGACTGCATCGACTCCGGAATCTTGCCGACGTACGCCGCGCCCTTCACCGGCAGCAACTCGCTAACCTGCTGAAGACCCACTTCGTAGTCGCCGGTCGCAACCACGGACGCCACCGGAATCTTCGGGATCATCCTCGCCCTGGTTTTCACCTGTTCCTCGATGCCGAGCCGCTTGAACAACTCGCGCTCGACATAGACGCCGCTCGCGCTATCCGAATACGCGATCGACCGGGCATGCAGCAGGGTTTGCCTGAGCGCCGCCCGGACGCATGACCGACCGCACGCGTGAGGCGGCTCTTGCACCGGCCCACCGCACAGGCGTTACGCAAACGGGGCCACGCGAAAAGTGCATTTTTTCCAAGTATTGATGTTCCACCGTTATCAATGCACATGGATGAAAACGTGGCATCACCGGCCACGTTCCTCGCGGCTGCCTGTCGGGGCAATCGAGTCAGCGGTCAAAGCTATGAAGTGACTTCAGTTGATGGTCCGCTGCGGGCGAATCAAGGGACATTCGACGTTTGCCGAAGACCGTCCGTTCAGGGTCGATCGGAATTTTTTTGTATATCGCCTCGATATTGCTTCCAGCTTTTGCCGAACTCGATAGCGCGCATAAGCTGCTCTGGTGGAAGGGTCATAGCGTCTTGGCGATGGGTTGGCTGGGCATATTCAATTTTCAGTTCGCGTGGTTTGGCGATCGGGTAATCGCACCTGGAATTTCGGGCCGCGATGCTTCAGGCTCACAAAACGTGGTGTGCCGTTATTTCGTTCTTGCTTTCCATGACTCCTTACCTTAAAGTAAGGATTATTGGAGGTGTCACCATGACAACAGCAACTCTCACTTCGAAGGGCCAGGTTACGATCCCCGTGGACGTCCGCAATCAGCTTGGCCTGCAGTCGGGAGACCGGATCGAATTCAGCTTCAACGAGGCGACCGGCCGGTACGAGGTCTATCCGGCCACGCGCTCGCTTGCGTCGCTCAAGGGCATCGTGAAGAAGCCTGCTAAACCGGTGTCGGTCGAAGACATGAACCGGGCCATCGCGGAACAGGGAGCATCCGCGCGATGATTGGACTGGATACGAACGTGCTGGTCCGCTACTTCGCCCAGGACGACGCCGTGCACTCGAAGAAGGCGACGGCGCTGATGGAGTCCCTATCGGCCGAGAGGCCGGGGTACGTTTCGCAGGTCGCGCTGGTCGAAGTCGTGTGGGTGCTCGGACGTTGCTACGGCGTCGAGCGCGAGCAGATGAAGGACATCATTGACTCGATGATCGGCACCAAGGAACTGGTCGTTGAAGGCGCTGACACGGTGCGAAAGGCACTTCGCGTTTTCGCCGCATCTGCAAAGTCGGACTTCGCGGACTGCCTGATCGAGCGCTCGGGGTATGTAGCCGGATGCGAATACACGGCTACTTTCGACGTGGCGGCCTCGAAGGTCGCGGGGATGCAGTTGATCAAGTAATCACGGCGCGAACTGATAAACGGGAAAACGTGACGATGGAGCTTCTTGACTTACGCGCGTCGTCGTGAGCTTCGTTGTCGGCTCAAAGACGACTGTTGAGCGCGATTCGTTGGACCTGTCTGCACCCGGCGACTCATACATCATGAGTAAGGAAAAGCCGTCAATGCTCGCAGAACAACGTCAATTCCTTTCTCTCTCATTCATCGAAGGCCTGCGCCGACCATGCGATTGGATGCCAAGGCCGCGCATACAGCGTTCCGCCGCATCGCGCACGGGACGCTATCAAGCCAGCGCCGGATCACGCTCAAGACGCCGTTTCCGCCGCGAGCGCCCGCCCCGATACGCATCGCAAATGCGCTGATCGCCGAGCAGTTCTTTCATGGTGGCGGACACCACCACACGGCCCGTCACAACTAGCGCCGCGCTCGTTTCGTGCGCGCTGTAGTTCGACGTACTTTTTGTGCAGGTTCGCTTCGAGCCGGCTCCACCGGATTCTGCGCCGCGGCCGCCATGATCCACTTTCTGAATGCGATGACTGCGGCATCGTCCGCGCGATCGGTGTTCACGACCAACGTGTAATCGGGTCCGCGCCAGGCCGGCTCTGATATCGGACACACTAGACGCCCTGTTGCGATCTCGCGCTCGATGAGCGGCAGCGACGCCAACGTCACGCCGAGGCCTTCGGCGGCGGCGCCCAGTTGAAGAAAAACATGATCGAAGTCGAGATGGCGGGCGCCGCGCAGGCCCGGTGCGCCGGCCTCCCGCAACCAGTCGGACCAGGCCGTGCGAGTGCTGGTGGAATGAAGGAGCGTGTGATGTCGCAAATCGGCGACCGTCCTGATCGGATGGCTTAGCAGCATCGCCGGGCTACAGGCGGGCAGACGCAAGTCGGGCATCAGCGTCGTTGACACGAGGCCCGCCGCGTCCTCGGGTCCCGAGCGCACGCCGACGTCGAATGCATCACCGACGTAGCGCAACTTGCGTGAGGTTGTAGAGAGCCGCACATCGATGTCCGGGTAGCGGGCCTGAAAATCCGCCAGGCGCGGTATGAGCCAGCACAAAGCGAAGCTCGCCAGCGCATTCACGCGCACGACCCCCGTTATACGACGCGTAATGGATTTGTGACGCAGCCGGGTGACCGAGCTGCCCAGGCGCGCAAATGCACCTTCGACATCATTGAGCAGAGCAGCGCCCTCGTCCGTAGGCACGACGCCACGCGAGCGACGCTCGAAGAGCGGAACGCCGAACCAGTCTTCCAGCAATCGAATCTGTTTGCCGACCGCCCAGTGCGTGACGTGCAGATCGCTCGCCGCAGCCGCGAAACTCCCGAGGCGGGCGACCGCCTCGAAGTGCCGCAACGCATTCAACGGGGGCAACTTGTCCACGTCTTTCCTTGTGCGTTTGTCTGTGTCCATAAGGTGACTTTTTCTCCCGTCTGACTCAATTTTACGTCAGTTGTGGCACGTTCTAGGCGAACCTAGACTATGGGGTGCCCTGTAACAAAACGCTCGAGTTGTCGCCGAGACTCGCGCTTCCGAATTTCGGTTGAACCGTGAGACTTTTCTCTTTCTCCACTCCAACGACGCGCGTCGCCGACGGACCCGATCAATCGACCTCCGTGTCACGCACGCGCGTGTTATGGCTCTCGTGCATGGCGCACGCGCTGCACGACGGGTACACCGACATGATCTACGCCTTGCTGCCTGTCTGGCAGGCGGACTTTGGACTCAATTACGGTGCCCTGGCGATGTTGCGCGCCATCTATGCGGGCACGATGGCAACGCTGCAATTGCCCGCCGGACGCCTGGCGCGCACATTGGGCACCCGCGCGACGCTTGCGTTCGGCACGTTGCTGGCCGCGTTGGGCTATGCCGTCGCAGGCATGTCCGGCACCCTGCTGGGCTTATGCGTCGCGCTCGCCATCTCGGGAAGCGGTTCGAGCACACAGCATCCGCTGGCTTCGGGAGCCGTCTCGCGCGTGTATGGACGCAACGCTCGACGGCCGCTCAGCGTCTACAATTTTTCAGGCGACCTCGGAAAATCCGCGCTTCCGGCGGCTATCTCGCTTCTGATTACCATCATGCCGTGGCGCCATGCGCTTTGGGCCATGTCGACCGTTGGCGTTTTAGTCGCGGCAGTGATTGCACTTTTTCTCCCATCGGTTCCTCGGGACGAGTCTTCCATCGAGGAAGCGTCGAGCCACAACAACAACGGTTCGCGAGCGGGCTTCTCACTGCTGTTCACGATCGGCGTGCTCGACACCGCCGTGCGCATGGGGCTATTGACCTTCCTGCCCTTTCTCCTGAAAACGAAAGGCATCTCGCAACCGATGATGGGCACGGCGCTCGCGCTCGTCTTCATCGGTGGCGCCGCCGGCAAGTTCGTGTGCGGCTGGCTCGGCGCGCGCGTGGGCGTCATCGGAACCGTGCTCGCAACCGAAGGCGGTACGGCGGCGTTGATCCTTGCCGTGATTTGCCTGCCACTGGCGCCCGCTCTGATCGTACTGCCGCTGCTCGGCGTGATGCTCAACGGCACATCGTCCGTGCTTTACGGAACGGTGCCCGAACTGACGTCGGTCGAGCGTACCGAGCGAGCGTTCGCGCTCTTTTACACCGGCACCATCGCTTCGGGGGCACTCGCTCCGGTTGCCTACGGTCTTCTGGGCGACCGCATCGGCGTACTCGGCGCCACGCTTGCGACTGCGGCCACGGCGCTGGCCGTCTTCCCACTGGCGCTTGCGCTTCGTCCGCATCTGCGCAAGACGTGAGCTCGCTCGGGACGCGCTCGTCGGTCATTTAGCCCAGTCAGCACGCATTTCGATAGAGGTCGCCACACGAGTGAAAGCATCGCGCAAGCATCATTGCAGCCTGAATCATCATTTCACCATCACGTGGAGGTTCGCCGGATGAATACTGTTTCGCAGGCCCCGTTGATTCTGATAACCGGGGGAGGCCGTGGCGTGGGCGCGGCGACCGCGCGGCTTGCCGCCGCACACGGTTACGATGTGGCGATAAGCTTCGTCTCCAACGAGTCTGCCGCCCTTGCGGTGGCGGCCGATGTGGAAGCGCTCGGGCGACGGGCTTTACCCATGCGCGCCGACAGCGCGGACCCAGAACAGGTCGCTCAGCTTTTCGCCGCGATCGACCGAACGTTCGGCCGGATCGATGTGCTGGTGAACAACGCCGCGATCATTGCGCGGCAGTCCCGGCTAGAGGATCTCGAATTCGAGCGGATGCAGCGTATCTTCGCGGTCAACTCGATCGGCCCCATTCTCTGTGCGCAGCAGGCGGCAAAGCGCATGTCGTATCGTCACAATGGGCGGGGCGGCTCCGTCATCAACATCTCATCGGCATCGGCCCGGCTCGGTAGCCCGAACGAATACGTCGACTACGCTGCGTCGAAGGGTGCCGTCGAAACCTTCACCACCGGTTTTGCAAAAGAAGTCGCGCGGGATGGGATACGCGTCAACTGCATTCGCCCTGGGCACATCTACACCGACATGCATGCCAGCGGCGGCGAGCCGGGACGGGTGGAGCGCGTCAAGGACTCGATCCCCATGGGAAGAGGCGGTCAACCCGAAGAGGTCGCGCGGGCGATCCTATGGCTGGCAAGCGCCGAGGCTTCCTTCATCACCGGCACGTTCCTCGATGTCACTGGCGGCAAGTGAGCAACAGGGTGCGGCGCCGGGCGCTTCCCTCGGCGAACCGCATGACGCAAATAAAGACAGGCCCGGATAAATCGCCGCGGCTGAACCTGCTAACCTGATTGCCCTGGCCGCGAACCGATAGGCGTCTATGCCCCGTGGCCCTGTCAACCGAACTACCGATGCCGCCACTGTTTCGCCGTCTATTGCTGCTGTTGCACGCGTTGCGTTACGGCGCGCGCCTGCTCTGGCTGGCCGCGCCGTCCGGGCACAAACTGCACTGGCTGATCCAGTTGATCGTCCGCATGCAGGCCTCCGGGCGCCGCGTCGAACGCCTGCACGACGTGCTGCCGGCTCTCGGACCGCTCGCGAGCCGCTTCGCGCGGACGCTGGCCGAACGGCCCGAACTCGCAACGAGCACCTTGCACGACGCCATCGACGCAATCGATCACCTCGAAGCGCCGCTGCCGCCGCCCGAATCGGAACAGGCTTTGACGCGCGCATTCGGCCGTCCGCTCGCCACGCTGTTCAGCGCCGTGGATCTGGTGCCGGTGCGCGGCGGCTTCGCCGAACAGACTCACTTCGCGCGGCTCCTCGCGCCGATCAACGGCCATCGCGAAGTGGCGATCAAGCTGGTGCGCGCCGATCAACTGCAACAGATCGTCGACGAACTCGCGCTGTTGCGCTGGGTCGCGCGCTGGCTGGAGAAGATTTCAGGCAGCGCGCGCCGCCTGCAATTGCGCGCGCTGGCGCAGACGTTCACCGACGACATCCTGCGCCGCTTCGATCTGCGCGCCGAAGCCGCCAATCTGAGTCAGACCGGCCATCATTTCGACGGCGACGCGCGCATCGTCGTGCCGAGCGTCATCTGGGATCTGTGCACGAGCCACACGCTGACGATGCAGCGCATCAGCAGCTTGCCGGCCAGCGACCTGACCGCCCTGCGCGCGCATCACGTCAAGCTCGCGCCGCTGGCCGCGCATATCGTCGAGGTGGTGACGGAGCAGGCGTTCGAGCACGGCTTCTTTCACGCGACGCTCGATGCGCGCCGGGTGCGTGTGAGCATCGAACCGGACACGCTCGGGCGTCTCGTGCTCGCGGAGTTTTCGATCATGTCGAGTCTATCGACCGGTGAGCGCGAGTTCTTCGTGCACGGCGCGACCGCCCTGTTCGACCAGGACTATGGCCGGCTGGCCGAACTGCATCGCGACGCCGGGCACGTTCCCCACGACACGCGCGCGGACCTGCTCGAGGCCGAGTTGCGCACGCGCGCCGAAGCGCATTTCGCCGCCGCGCCGGCAGACCGCTCGGCGGGTTCGCTGTTTCAGCATCTGCTGCACGTCGTACAGCCGTTCGACGGCGTCGTGCCCACGCGTCTCGCCACCGCGCAGCGCTCCTTTCAGCAGGCGGAGACGTTGGCGCGCGCGCTGCATCCGGGCGTCGATAGCTGGAACATCGCACGCGGCGTACTCGCGGACATTGCGCGGCGCGACGTCGATCATCGCGGCTGGATCAAGCGCATCTCGCGCGAGTTGCCGCACCTCGCGCATATGCTGCCGCGCGTGCCGCAACTGGCGGTGCGCTATTTGCAGCATGAACACGACCGCGCGCGCACGCCACGGCAGAACGCTCAATTGATGGCGGATATCGGGCGGGAGTACCGTCGCACGCGGCTGCTGTTGTGGGCGTGTGTGTTGTGCGGCGCCGTGCTCGGCGCGGGCACGGCGTTGCTGGCGTGGTGGTGACGAGGTCGATGTAGATGGGATGAATGTGAGGGGCTGGGGCGGTTGGTGTTCTTCGTGCTTTTCGTGCTGTCGGTGCTGTCGGTGCTGTCGGTGCTGTCGGTGCTGTCGGTGCTGTCGGTGCTGTCGGTGCTGTCGGTGCTGTCGGTGCTGTCGGCGCTGTCGGCGCTGTCGGTGCTCTCGGTGCTCTCGATGCTCCCAGTGCTCGCCGTGCTCCTAGTGTCGCAAGAACCCTGGCCGCCGCGATTGGCGCGAGCGTGGCGAACGCGACCGGTCCCGTAGCGGCTGCCGGTGCTGCAAAAGCTCACCCGCCGTCGAGACGAACAACCGATTGCAGCTTCGAACAAGACACGCGTCACGCATCCCGCGAAGATGGCGGTTTTTCACATCAAGCTTTCCGATGCTCGCTTCCCTGATCGCCGCCGTCTTCGTCGTATTGTGGTCGACCGGTTTCGTGGTCGCGCGGGCGATCACGCCCTACGCCGATCCCAATCTTTTCCTGCTGGCGCGCTTCGGCGGCACCGCGCTGATCTTCGCGCTTGCCGCCGTGGTAGCGCGCGCCGCCTGGCCGACCGGCCGCGATTTCGGCAAGCACCTGGTGGCGGGCGCGCTGCTGCAAGGCGTCTACCTCGGCGCCGGCTACTGGGCCGTCGCGCAGGGTTTGAGCGCCGGCGTGATGGCCTTGCTCGGCGCGCTGCAGCCGCTCGCGAC
Source organism: Paraburkholderia sp. DD10 (assembly GCF_049177125.1). NCBI lineage: Bacteria > Pseudomonadati > Pseudomonadota > Betaproteobacteria > Burkholderiales > Burkholderiaceae > Paraburkholderia > Paraburkholderia sp. DD10. Next base: position 2,341,067 of record NZ_CP185392.1, read on the forward strand.
CGCCGCCGTCGCGGCGCCGCTGTTCGGCGAGCGGCTTTCGCGGCGTGGCTGGGCCGGCATGGCGCTCGGTCTTGCCGGGGTGGCGCTGGTTCTCGAACCGAAGCTCGCATCGGCCGCGCCGCCCTCGCCTCATGGCGACGCGCCGCCGTGGCTGGTGGTGCTCATCTCGATCGGCGCGGTCGGCGCGATCACGGCGGGCACCTTGTTTCAGAAGACTTCGCTTGCCAGGGCCGATATTCGCAGTGCGAGCGCGGTGCAGAATTTCGGCGCGGCGCTCGTCGCGGTCGTGCTCGCGCTGACACTCGGCGAGCATCGGTGGATCGCGTCGCCCGTGTTGTGGACCTCGCTCGCCTGGGGGATCGTGATGCTCTCGGGCGTCAGCGTCACTTTGCTGGTGTGGATGGTGAGGCGTGGCGATGCGGCACGCGCCACCGCGCTGCTGTTTCTCGCCCCGCCGCTTGCCGCGCTCGAAGGTTATGCCGGCTTCGGCGAAACGCTGCTGCCGGTGCAGATCGCGGGTTTCGCGGTGGCGTTGCTGGGTGTGTTGCTGGCGCGGTCGTGAGGCGTCGGCTGAGTGCTAGCCGCCGCCGGGGCCGGGGCGCTCGTGAGAGGTCGGACGGAGCGCTCGTCGCGCCAATGCGAGCATGAGTGCGGGTTGCCGCCAGTCGCGTCGACGCGGGCTAAAGCAAAGCGCTAGCCGCAAAGCGAAGCGATCGTGAAAATTCGAGTGGAGCGCCAACGGCACTCGCCCTATCGAGAGAATGCCCGCAGCCTCTTGCCACGCTGACGCGCTGACGAAAGTTCAGGCGCAGCAATGGCCGAAGTTCGAGCGAAGCGCTGGCCGCGCCGTCGCCGGGCACGGGCCAACAATCGTTCAGCGCCTGGCCCGGTTCCAGCCGCCCACGAATATCAATCCGCCGAACTCGCCCCCGCCGGCACCTTGGCGAGTGCCTTGCCGCCCGGCGCCGGCGCCCACGCGGGACGGCTCTCGCGCTGCGAATCCACCACGACGATGTACCGCCCCGCCCACGGCGTCATCTGCCGATTGCTTTTCAGCACCCACAGCGATTTGCCGGATTCGGCCAACGCCGCATATTCGGCGTCGAGAATGCCGTAGTGGTCGAGAAACGTATTGAGCGACGCGGGGATCCGCACGCAACCCTTCGAGTGGCGAATGCCGAGCACCGGCTCGAGCCAGTCGGGGTCGGTGGCGTGCATCTGCAGCCGCATCTCCGAGATGCCGCCCTTGCCCCAGCCGCGCTGGCCCTGCGCCCAGCCGAAGTCGAAAATCCGCATGTCGCGCTGGCCGTAGCCGCGAATATGGTTGTCGTTCTGCGTGCCTTCTGAACGGAAATCCATGTTGGCGGGCGTATGTTCGAACACGCCGAGCGGCGTGATGAAGTGGTCATACTCGCCGGGCCGTCCAGTCGAAACCGGCGACGCACCGATCATCTGCCAGGTGTCGGACGGCGTCGCGCGGAAATAGATGAACAGCGCCTGCACGTTGGCATTGCGATCGACCAGCACGACATACTCGCCCGACAGGCCGCCCAATGTCTGCCCATCGAGCGCCGCTTGCAGACGATCGGCGTAGGCGCGTTGCTCGACGGCCGGCACTTTGAGCCGGCGCGTCACCTGTTGCGCGAACGCGTCCCGCAAGGCAAACGCGCGACGCGGATCGACCACGCCGCCGGCATCGGGCGCCGTGACCGCCGACGCGTCGAAGCGAGGCGCGGGCCGGCTCGCCGGGAGCGGTTTCGATGCGGGCTTGGATCGTGGCGCGGGTGCCGATACGGATACCGGAGCGGACGCCGATGCCGAAGCCGAAGCCGATGCCGATGCCGATGCGGATGCCGATGCCGATGTGGACGCGGACGCGGATGCCGATGCCGATGCCGCGATCGCGACGCCGCACGACAGCGCGCACGCGGTGCACAAACCGGCGACCGACGCACGCGCCAGGCAACGAAGCAAACGACCCGCGCGCATCGCATGCAACACAGACCACAAAGACGCCATACGCCACACTTCACGCCGACGAGCCACCGATACGAAAGTCATGCGGCCGAGTAGAGGCTGGCCAGGCCGATGCGGGTAGTTCATCGCGCAGTTGAGAAAAGCTGATTATTATTGACCGCCCAGTCGTCCACCGGATGGCCGGGTCGCCGGCTCACGCGGCGCCTGCACTTCCACGACGACACGCGGCATGCGCGGGCGTTGCCGTACACGCCGTTCGACTGGCCGACGCAGGCAAGCGGGAAGTGACAGAGGATAGGAAATGCGAGGAAAGAATGTGTGCGCGGACACGCTGATCGAACCGGCGTCTTGCCATGAACCGCATTCGGGAAATTCGCTTTCAGCCGCTCGATGGGCAACCGAATGAGCAACCGAATGAGCAACCGCGTGATCGACTCATTGAGCGGCCGGCGGTTCGTCGGTGAACAGATCCGCGCTGGCTTCGAGCGCCACGCCGCCCAACTGCTTGCCGTGAATCTGCCGCGCGATCACCTCGCCGACATAAGGCACTTGCGCGTCCAGCTCCACCGTGGCGTACGCGCCGGGCTTGCCGGCGTCGACCACCTCGATGTGTTTCGCGTAATGCCCCAACTCGTGCTTGAGGAATTCCCGCACTTCCTGCTCGCTGCACGATTCGGCAATGTTGCGCACGATCAGGTTCATGCAGTTTACCCTCGGCGTGCGCCGCGGCCTGCGCCGCGATCCGCGGTTTGCACGCGCACTGGGCGCAACGCGGCGCGCTGTTTCGCCTGAGCGGCGGCAAGTTCGCGGATCATTGCAGCACCAGCGGCGCCCAAAGCGGCCAATGACAAGTAGAAGGCAATCATGGAAATCTCCCCTGCGAAATTCGTCCTGTTTTCTCAGGATAGCCACAAGCGACCGCAAAAGCGATGCGACGCAGTGTCTGAAACGGACCTGACCATCCCGTCAATGCACTGTACCTGAATAAGCCGCGTCGAAAATAGCAAAACAGCTGTTCATTTAGCGGTCCAGGCGCGGCAAACGCATCGGATGCGACGCTCGACGCCACACCGGTCCGCGGCGCGCATCACGGCGGCATCACTGCGGCATCCGGCGGGACATGCGCGAGAGGCCGCTGACCGTCGAGGTCAGTCCACCGCTTGCACGTTGGCCGCGCTCACCCACCAGGCGTTCTTGCCCTGCGGCAAGCGAACCAGAACCGCGGACGGATCGTCGACGCCGTCGTCGGCGATTTCGCACACCGCGAGGCCGTCGGGCAGACGCTTCACTTCGCCCGCGGCCTGCAACAGCGCGACGCGCTGCGCGGTCAGCGGCAGCAGTTGCGCACGCAGTTGCCGATACACGTCGAAGCTGATTGCCGCGGGCACATCGCCGCGAATTTGCAGCGCGTCGGCGCTGCCGCAGCGGGCGGGCTCCGCGGCAAGCGCGGCAGTGCCAGCGAACAGGCAACCGAATGCAAACGCCACGGCGGCAAAGCGTGAATGGGTCATGATGATTCTCCGGGAATAAGTTGTGGCAGCGGAGCGCGAAGCACGCGAGCCATCGGTTGCGTGAGACGTGGGCATGGGCAGCGAACGGCGCGGGAGAACACGCGCGAACGAACACCCACGACGATGCGGATGAAAGCGCCCGGCTTCATGGCGAGCGGTCGCGCGCGGCGTCCCGCCCATTGTCGCCGCCGGTGGCGACATCGAGCCGGCTCACGTCGCAAGAGGTTTGGCTGAAGCCCGAATAAACCACCGACCACTTGCCGACGATCGCGGCTTGCGCTTCCGCGAGACTCAGTTTGCCTTCGCAGACGCAGCGCTTGAGCATCACCGCCGCGCGCGCCTTGCGGCGCTCACCCTCACGGCCCGCCCACGGCAGGAGATCGAGATTGGCGGGCGCGTCCGGCGAGCCGCCGAGGACGATGGGCACACGTCTGTCGAGTGCGAAATCGGCGCCGTCGTCCGCATCGATACCTCGCGCGGCGAGCATGCGGTCCTTGTGCGCCAGCATTGCTTCGAACGGCGGTGCGACCGTGTGCGCATAGCCGGGCCGGCAGATCGTCTCGCCTACCGATTCCTGCGTGACCCGCTCGTCGAGCATGCCGGCGTCCTGCGCGCGGGCCGCGCCCACGTGCAAGGCGAGCACCGTGGTCAAGCCAAGCAGGAGCGCGACGCGCGTCTTGCGAACGGAATGGGCGGCTTCACGCCGGCGCGCGAGGGTGCGCGCAATCGCCCCGTTTGTGTTCGTCCTATTGGTCAAGTCGCGGAACCGGTTGCCGCGACGTATGTCTGCAATGCCTGGGTTCATTCGTGCACGCGCCGGCAGCGGCGCGCAATAGTTCAATTCGCGGGGCAATTAAAACACATTCAATAGGCAGGCGTGGAAAAGGCCGCGCCTGCGGCGAGGCGCGCGGCACGCCGCCGCATGCCGCCGACGCCACCGCGCCCCCGGCCAGGCGCTACTTCGCCACACGCGCCTGCAACGCGCGAATCCGTCCGAGCGCCTGCGTGTCGGACACCGTCGCCTCGTACATGTTTGCGAGGTCGGCCTTGAGCGCGGTGCGAGAGCCGCCGTCGAGATAGATCATGTGCCCCGACGGATAAAACCGCGCCGACAGATTCTGCCGGACCTGCTGGCTGAGAAGCGGCATTTGCTGTAAATCGAGCACGGTCTGATAGAACGGCGTGACGTAGTCGTAGAAGCCGTTCGCCGACAACACCTTCAAATCGGGGTTGAGCGCCATCACGGCGGCGAGGTCGCCGGCGGTGTAAAGAACGACGTTGCCCTTGGCGTCGACGCCCTTCTGTTCGCCGGTGGGGTCGATGTGACCGAAGTCCCAGTACTGGAAGGCCTGATCGTTCAGGTCGGTGAACGACGAATTCGACGTGTATTTCAACTGCTCGTTCAGATACACGTTCCACATGGTCGTATAGACGCCGCTGACCGCCGTCATGGTCGGATCGTTGCCGCCGGAATTCGGGTCGACCTTGCCGGCAATGCCGGTGTCGATCGCGGTCACGCGGCCGTCGTATGCGCCGAGCGCGAGGCCTTGCGATTTCAGCAGCGTGGTGAGGAAAAGAGAATTGCCGCGGCTGTCGTACGACGTGATGTCGAGGCTCCAGGCCAGCAAGGTGGTTTTGTCGATGCCGGTGTATTCGCTCAGCTTTTCGACGATCGTCGAATCGGTGGTCGGAAATTTGCGCAAGGCCGCCAGATAATCGGTGCGCGCGAATTGCGCCACCTCTTCGGCGAACGCGCCGAGATCGGTCGGCCGTGGCGCGATGCCGAGCTTCTTGTGATACCACGCGTCCGCGGCGGCCGTGGGCAGCGTGCCAACAGGATTGCCGGATTGCGTGTAATCGAGGATCGACGATTGCAGCGTGATGCCGTTCAGGTCGACGCCGTCTTCGTGCAACCGGTAAGCCAGCACGCAACTGCGCGCCGTGCCGTAAGACTCGCCGAACAGATACTTCGGCGAATTCCAGCGGTTGTGCTTGGTGAGAAAACGCTTGATGAACTGCTTGATCGAGTCGGCGTCCTGGTCGACACCCCAAAAGTCGCGGTTCTTCTTCGGCGCGATCGCGGCCGAATAACCGGTGCCGACGGGGTTGATGAACACGAGGTCGCTCTTGTCGAGCAGGCTGTCGGGATTGTCCTCCATCGAGTACGGCGCGGGCGGCGTGAAGCCCGGCATCGACGTCCTGATGCGGCGCGGCGCGAACGATCCGAGCAGCACGAACACCGAGGACGAACCCGGCCCGCCGTTATAGAAGAAAGTCACCGGGCGGGTTTCTTCCTTCTGGTTGTCCTGCGTGAACGCAACGTGGAACATTCTGGCGACGGGCTGCGAGCTGCTCGGGTCGACGATCACCAGGTGCCCCGCCGTTGCCGTGTACTTGATCGTGTTGCCGCCGATGGTGACCGAATGGTGCGTGACAGCCGCGGTCTCGGCGGTTTCGGTGACGGCGTCGTCCGGCCCGTTGCCGTAAGCGATCGGATCGAAGAATGGCTGGTCGCCGCTTTTACGCGACACGCCGGCGGCCGCCGGCGTGCTCAGGCCAAGAGAATCGTGCGACGACTGCGGACTAACGGAAGCCGGCTCGGTATTCGTCATGATCGCTCCAAGGGTTCGTTCACGCTGGTGTCTCGTGTGCTGCTGACTATAGTGCGCCCGCCACCTTCTGACCATTGGGGCTGCCGAGTCCGGTGCAGGCATCCCACCCCTCTGACGCCGCGAAACTGCCGTTGTTGCCTTGCGTGATGTCGTTGCACACGTGCGGCGCCTTGTACAGCTTCGGGTTGATGAAACCGGCCGGCTCGCCCTTCGCCGCATTGATGCGCGCGATCAGCGCCGCCCACAGCGGCGCGACCGCGCTGGTGCCGCCGATCACGGTCTGCTCGCCGCCGATCAGCACCGTATAGCCGGTGATGGGCGATGCGTCGCCGGCCACGTCGGGCACGCCGCGCCCGCCGAGGGCCGTCTTGCCGCCACTCGACAAAGCGGCGGACAAGCCCTTTTGCCATGCCGGCACGGGGAAGGCCCGGCTCACCCCGCCACCGCCCGCGCCACCCTGCGCGCCGTCGTTCCACACCACCTCGCGCGAAATCGACGTGCCCGATGCGGTCAGACTCGTGCCGCCGCACGCCAGCACGTAGGGACTCGACGCGGGAAAGTCCACCTGATCGCCGCCGTTCACGCCATCGCTCGAACCGCTATCGCCCGACGCCGCGCAAACCGTCACGCCGAGCGCCGCCGCCGTCTCCAGCACGCTATTGAACGCCTGCAGCGACTGGCTGGTCCAGCTCGATTCCGGCGCGCCCCAGCTGATCGAAATCACCGAGGGCTTGTTGGCCGTGTCGTGCACCGCGCGGCTTAATGCGTCGATGAAACCGGCGTCGCTGTTCGGCGTGAAATACACCGCGATCGTCGCGCCGGGCGCGATGGCGCCGACCACTTCGATGTCGAGCGTAACCTCGCCGTCCGGGCCGTTCGGGTCGCCGGTCGGCTCATTGCGGGCCTGGTCGACGCTGACCGGCTTCACCGTGGGCGACGCGACACCCAGGCTCGCGAAGTACGCATCGAGATCGCTGCGGGTGTATCCGCCCCCGAGTTCGAGGATGCCGACGCATTGCCCGCTGCCGTCGCCTTGCGGGAACTGGTAGAGCGCCGCGAGTTGCGGAGGGGTGAAGGAAACCTGACGCGCCTTCGCCGGCCTGAAAGGCGGCCGGATGCGAAAGTGCGGCCGCGCCTGGGGCCGGTTGTCGAGCCCGAGCACCGCTTCCACGACGCCGTGCAGATCGTCCGGCACGTTGACCGGGCCGGTGCGGCCGCGGAACTCGCCGGCCGTGCGATGCTGGTAATGCTCGAGCTTGACTCCGAACGCGCCCTGAAACTGCGCGATCGTGCCGCTCAGCAAGACCGAACGCGCCGCCGGGTCCTCGCGCACCACCGTCAAGCCGTGCGCCGCGGCGAAGGCCTTGACCTTGGCGATGTCGTCGGGCGCAGCGCCGTAATCTTTTGCCAGTTCGTCGCGCGACAGCGGTTTCACGTTCGGGTCGCCCGCCTGGATTCTGCTCATCAGCGCATCGAACTGCGCCTGCCGTTGACGGCGCAGCATGACGAAAACCTCGATCCGTTCCGCCGGATCGCATTGACCGACCACTTTCGAACCTTGTTCCACCGTTCGCTCGCTTCCCGGCAGCGGATGCTTTGTGACCATGTGTCGACTCTCCTGTTAGCGCGACGGCGCAGGCCGCAAGCTGAAGCCAGGGCACGGCGCGCATCTGCACAACCTCATCGCCTTACGAGCGCGACAGGTTGCTGTTTTCAAGGACTTCGCCAAATCGTCCGACCCATGCATTCGACCACAGTTCCGGCGCGCGCGGCAGTTGTCCGGATGGCTAACGCCGCACTGTCTCAAGCGCGTCATGCACGGCACGCGCTATGATGCTGCAGCGGCAATCCAGCCGCTACATTGCCTGGCGCGCCGTGCGCGCACGATCAAAGAATCAGAGGAACCCCATGCCAATTTCGATGTATCAAGCATCACTGCCCGTACTGATTCGCGGCCTGACCAATCTGCAAGCCATCCTCGGCAAGGCGCAGGCGCATGCCGCCGCGAAGCAGATCGAGCCGTCGGTGTTCACGAACGCGCGGCTCGCGCCGGACATGCTGCCGCTGGTGCGCCAGATCTATATCGCGAGCGATACCGCGAAGGGATGCGCCGCGCGTCTGGCCGGCGTCGAAGCGCCGAAATTCGAAGACGTCGAACAGACCTTCGACGAACTGCACGCGCGCCTGCAAAAGACGATCGATTATCTGAAGGAGTTCAGCGCGGAGCAGATCGACGGCTCGGAAGAGCGCGCCATCACGCTGAAAATGCGCACCGGCCCGATCGAGTTCACGGGCCTGTCGTATCTGCTCGGTTTCGTGCTGCCCAACTTTTATTTTCACGTCACGACGGCGTACGACATTCTGCGTCACAACGGCGTCGAACTCGGCAAGCTCGACTACCTGGGCGGCATCAGGTAAAGGCGCGCTGCAACGCTTCGCTTGCGTGAGCGTTGCACGAACGACGACGCGCGGCGCGTCGCCCAACGCTTCAAACACGCGGCTGGAAGGCAATGATCGCCATGCCGGCCAGCGTGAAGGCAACGCCCGCCGCATCCCACGGCGTGGGGCGCAGTTTGTCGACGCACCATAGCCAAGCGATCGCCACCGCCACGTACACACCGCCGTAAGCCGCATACACGCGGCCCGCGGCGGTGCCGTGCAGTGTCAGCAGCCAGGCGAACAGCGCGAGGCTGAGCGCGCCGGGCACCAGCAGCCAGATCGAGCCGCCCTGCTTCAGCCAGCGCCACGGCAAGTAGCAACCGACGATCTCGGCAAGGGCGGTCACGACATAAAGCACAAAAGTTTTCATCGACAGAGGGAAGCAAGAGGTTGTGTCGGTTGTGTCGCCGCCTGGTTGTACGCGGCGCGCTATCGGTTCTATTAACACAATCGTTTGGCGCACGGGCAACGCGCGTGCGACAGTCGCCGTTCCTGGTCTCTATCCCTATCCGTCATGAGCATCGCGTCACCCTGCATCGACATCTGCAAATTCGACAGCAAAACCGGCTTTTGCATCGGCTGTTTGCGCACCCGCGACGAATGCAAGAGCTGGAAGAAGATGAAAGACAAGCAGCGCCGGAGAATCGTCGAGGACCGCTCGCATCGCGAGCGCAAACTGGGCAAGTAGGCCGCTTGTGCGGCTAGCTATCCATCGCTAGACCCGTTACGAAGCGGAGCTAAACGCGGAGGTGCGGGATCGCCACCGGACTGCCAACCAGCGCGGCGGCTCGCCCCATCGCGTCAATCGAGCGAGAGCCGCAATGCAAAGCCGATCAGCGCTGCCGAGAACGTCCAGCGCTGCAAGGTTTGCGCAAGCGGATGAGCCCGCATCCAGCCGGCGATCCGCGCGGCGCCGATCGCGTACATCGCGTCGAAACATACGCCGATGGCGAGCAGCACCACACCCAGTTCGACCATCTGCAACGCCACCGGACCCGCCTCCGGGCGCACGAACTGCGGCAATAGCACCGAGCAGAACAGCAGCGCTTTCGGGTTCAGCAGATTGGTGAGCAAGCCTTTGACGAAAGCGGTCCGCAACGGACGCGAGCCGGCTCCCGCCTTGTTTCCGGCACCGATGCCCTCGGTGCCGTCCGCCGCGCCGCGCGCGTCATGTCCGCCGGGCAACGCGAACACCGGCGAACGGAAAATCTGAATGCCGACCCACGCGAGATACACCGCGCCGCCATAACGCACGATGTCGTAGAGCCAGGGCGCGCCGCGCAACAGCGCCGCCGCCCCGCATGCCGAGAGCGTGACGTGGGTCGCACGCGCCACGCCGAGGCCGGCGGCTGCCGCGAAACCGTGGCGCATGCCGCGTCCGATACTGGTTTGCAGAATCAGCGCCATGTCGGGTCCGGGCACGGCATAGACGACGAACAGCGCAGCGATATAGACGGCCAGCAAGTGTGCGGAAATCAAGGAAGCCTCCGGTTTTCAATGGCTCTATGTTGCTATCGTCAGCGGAGGGTTTGCTGGCGAATTTCCGGTCTTCATGGTTACGATTTGGAGGAATACGCTAACATTCCGCCTTCTCTCCATGTTTTCCGCCAACCCGCGGAGATCTCCCGAACCATGACAACCGACCTCGATAAGACAGACCGCGCGATCCTCGCCGCGCTGCAGAAAGACGGCCGCATGTCGAACGCGCGGCTGGCCGAGATGGTCGGCCTCAGCGAAACGCCCTGCGCGCGCCGTCTCAAACGCCTCGAAAATGACGGCTATATCGACCACTACCGCGCGATGCTGTCGCGCTCCGCTCTCGGTTTCGGCGTGGTGGCGTTCGTCTATGTGCGCTTTGCCGTGCATGACCGCGCGGTGGCGACGCGCTTCGAGCGCGAGGTGCAGGCGATTCCGAGAATCCTGTCGTGCCACAACGTGTCGGGCAGCGCCGACTACATCCTGCAAGTGGTGGCGCGCGACCTCGACGACTACGGCACGTTCATGCGCGACGAGATGCGCAGCCTGCCGGGCGTGACGTCGGTGGAATCGGCGCTCTCGCTGCGCGAAGTGAAAGCCAACGGCGGCTTGCCGGTCGCCTGAACGCCAACGTGGCATAGTCACGCATTTGATTCGGCGCGAGCCGAGCGGACGAGTACGGAGATGTCATGGATCAACTGAATCAGGAACAGGCGCGAGCCGAGGAAACGGCCGCGATGGAGCGTGTATTGACCGCCACGCAACGGGTGCAGGCGGCCTTCGCGTCGCTGCAATCGCAGTTTCCGCCGGCGGGCAGCGGCAAGCCTTCGCAGTTCGCGCTGCAAACCTTCGACGCCGCGTTGCAGGAACTCGAAGACGCGCAGGCGGCGTTCGACGAAATGCTCGGCGATCTGCTCGACGGCAATCGTTGAGCGGCCGGCGCGCCGGATTTGCCGAATCGACGAATCGCCGCTGCGCCGCTGCTGCGGAGTCGCGCGGCCGCTGCGTCGTTCGCTAGCGGCAGCGGCCGCATGCGGTTACCGGGCGCTCGTTGAGCCGCTCTCACAGGCTCGACTGAATTCGCGGAACCAGTGAAGCTTTCACCCGGCCCGCGTCTCGATCACCGGCTCGCAGGCAATCGGAAAGTTGACCGAGTTCGCGATATAGCACTTCTCGTGCGCCACGTGATGCAAGCGCTTCGCCAACTCCGCATCGCCGCCCGCGCGAATCACCACGCGCGGGCGCAAAACGATCTCTGAAAAACGTCCCTGCTCCGGGCTGTCGAGCATCGTTCCCTCTGCTTCGTCGCGATACTCGAGCACGACGATGCCGGCGTCCGCGCAAAGATGCAGATACCAGAGCTTGTGGCAGGCGGAAGCCGAGGCGACCAGCAGATCCTCGGGGTTCCAGCGACCGGCGTCGCCGAGAAACGCGGCATCCGACGAACCGGCAATGTCCGGCTTGTTCCCCGCGGCGATGACATGATCGCGGCCGTAATCGCGATACCCCGAGGTGCCGCTGCCGCGGTTGCCCGTCCACCGCACCGATACCTTGTATTTGTGCTCGCCGTATGCCATGCCGATCTCCTTGTCGTTTGAACCCGTCCGAATGGGCGGGATTCGTATTTTAGGGCGCACCGTCGTTCACCCGCGCTGCGAACGTGGCGTTTCGAATGCCAGCGCCGTTGGTTTCTCATTGCCGCTGCTGCTCGCGGAGAACCGGAGCCCACGGCGTCGGCGAGCATGCCTTATCGCGTTGGCGGCACGCGTCCGGTCACGTTCGGCGCTCGCGGATCGGGATTCATGTTCAGGCTCGTGCCGTTTGCCCGCATGTTGTTGAGCAGCGGGCCCGAGCGTGCGCTGGCGGTGCCGCCAATCGCCGCTGAGTTGCCGGGCGTTCTCACGCCAGTCGTCGGTGCTGGACCGACTGCCGTCCCACGACTCGTTCCCGCAGCGCCGCCCGCACTGTCGCCCCGGCCAGCCGACTCGCCGTTCAAACCGCCACTGAGTTGCGTTGACTGCGCATAGGCCGACCCCGCAAACGCGATCACGAATGCGGATAGCACGAACCTGCCTGCGATGACTTTCATAGCCTGCTCCGTCACATTGTCGAATTGCCCGACGCCGCGCCCGCGTTGCGAACCGGTCAAAAAGTATGAGTGCGAGCGGCCCGCTTTGTTCACCACCGAGCCGTCAGAGCCCGCAACATCACGACAGCAGTCGTACAAATGCTTACAAAGGAGCAAGCGTTGTGCGTGCACCGCGCGCCGCCGTGCGGCGTTATTGCTGGGAACCTACCCGCGGAGTCCGCAATGAACACGAACCTCACTTCCAGCAATCCGCAGCGCAGCCGCATTCACCCGTTGGTCGCCGGTGCGGCGGTGTGCGTGATCCTCGCGAGCGCCACCGGCATTGCCGCGATGACCGGCCTGTTGCCGACCTCGCGCGCCGTGACCGGACCCGCCGCGCCGGCCCCGGCAATCGTCGCGACGCAAGCCGCCAGCGCGCCGCTCGCGGCTCCGGTTCAGCAGACCGCGCAGCAAGCCGCGCCCGCCCGCCCGCGCGTGCATCACACGCCGAGCGCCACCGCGACGGACGCACCGAGGTACGCGAACAATCAAGGGGCCCAGGCGGGTTACCAATCGCCGCCGGCGAAACCCGTTGCCGCAGACCCGTATGCAGGCGAAGTCGTCGCCATCAACACGGTGCAAACGCCCGAGCCCACGACGGGGCTCGGCGCGCTCGGCGGAGCGGTCGCGGGCGGCCTCGTCGGCAACCAGATCGGCGGCGGACGCGGCAAGATCCTGACGACCATCGCGGGCGCGGCCGCCGGCGGTCTCGCCGGCAACGGCATCGAGCATGCGGTGCGCAAGCAGACCTCGTATCAGGTGCAGGTGCGCATGCAGGACGGCAGCTACCGCAACTTCAACTATGAGACGCAACCGTCCGTGCAAGTCGGCGAACGCGTGCACGTCTCCGGCGATTCGCTGACGGCTTCGTAACCTTCCCTGCCCGTTGTCACGCCGGGCGGGCTTCGGAAAGGAATGGCGCTCCCGTGCGCGTTATGATCAACCGTTACTCCACAACGGCTGATCGCGCACGATGGAGCATGCCTACGTCCACTTTTTGCACCTGCTGTCCGGTCACCCGGAGTGGATGCTCACGGTTGTGTTCCTTGCGGCTTTTCTCGAAGCCGTTGCCGTCATCGGCACCTTCATTCCTGGCAGCACCGCGATGTTTCTCGCCGGTGCGCTGGCCGGCACCGGCTCGCTGAGTCTCGGCTGGGTGTTCGCCTGGGCGATCATCGGCGCCATCGCCGGGGACGGCATGAGCTTCTGGATCGGCAGCCGTTACCAGCAACGGATCGTTCGGCTCTGGCCGTTCTCGCGGCATCCCGAAGTGCTGGAAGCAGGCTACCGTTTCTTCGACAGGCATGGCGCGAAGAGCGTCGTGCTCGCGCGCTTCATCGGCCCCTTGCGAGCGATCGTGCCGGTGGTGGCCGGCATGTTGCACATGACGCCGGCGCGCTTCTACGCGATGAACGTGCTATCGGCGCTGCTCTGGGCGCCCGCTCACATTCTGCCGGGCGTGGTGTTCGGCGCCTCGGTGCTGCTGGCGGGCGCCGTGTCGTTTCGCCTCGTCGTGATCATCGCGCTGCTCGCCGTCATTCTGTGGCTGAGCTTTCGCGCCGCGGCGTTCCTGCTCTCGCATGCCAATGCGTGGTCGAGCGCGGCCGGCCGCCATCTCGGCAGTTGGGCGTGCCGGCATCCGGGGCCGCTCGGCCGTCTCGCGCGAAAACTGCTCGATCCCGCGCAGCCGGACGCCAGCAGCGTCGTCGTGACGTCGCTGTTCGTGCTGGCCTGCGGGGCGCTCTTTTTCGGGGTGCTCGAAGACGTCGTGAGCGGCGATCCGCTGACGCGCGTCGATCTATCCGTCTATCACTTTCTGCAATCGGTGCGCACGCCCTGGGGCGATACGGTCCTCGCGGGGCTGGCCACGCTCGGCAGCGTCGCCACGCTGACGGCGCTGGTCGTGACGGTCGCCGTGTGGATGCTGTGGGAACGGCGTTGGCGCGCGATCGGCTACTGGCTGGCGGCGGTCGTGTTTTCGCAATTGCTGATCTTCGCGATGCAGTTCGCGATGCACCGCGCGCCGCCCGATCAACTCATGTCGGGCAGCTACGTGTTTCCGAGCGATCACGTCGCCGCGGCCGTCGTCGTGTACGGTTTTCTCGCGTTTCTGCTGGCGCGCCGGGTCGGCATGGTCGAGAGCCTGCTGGTGGCGGCGGCGAGCATGGCCGTGGTGATCGTGGTCGCGCTGGCCGGCCTCTACTTCGGCAGATTCTGGGTCTCCGATGCGATTGGCGGCGCGGCGCTCGCCTATGTCTGGGTGGCGATCGTCGCGTTGACGGCGATGCTGCGGCATCCGCAAACACCGCCGCAGCGCAGGTTCATGCCCGCCGTGGTGCTGGTGGTGATACTCGCGAGCGTGGGCGTGCAATTGCGCATGAGGCCGCCCGCGCCGCCGCCGGACCGCGCGCCGCGCCCGCAGCCCGTGCTGATCACGCAATCGCAATGGACGGCGTCCGTGTGGGAACGGCTGCCGTGTTATCGCTCGGACATGGGGGGCGACCGCAAGGAGCCGCTCACGCTGCAATGGGCGTCGAGTATCGATTCGATCAAGGGACATCTGCGCGCGCAGGGATGGGTCGAGGGCACGGACCTGTCCGCGCGCAGCCTGCTCTCGCTCGCCTCGCCGAACGTCGCGGCGGTGTCGCTGCCGGTGTTGCCGAAGCTCAACGACGGCGTGCCTTCGGCGCTCGTCTTCATGCGTCCCGGCGACACGCGCGACGAACGCGATGTGTTGCGTTTCTGGCCGAGCGGGTATGCGGTGGAGAACGGCACGTCCGCGACGCCGCTGTGGGTCGGCGCTTTCGTGCGCGAACGGCTTTCCCGGCCGTCGTGGCCGCTCAACATTCTGCGGGTCGAGAAACGGGCGGCGTCGTTCCAGGCGCGCGATGCAGCCGATGCCGGTCTCGGCGCGGCGCTTGTTGCGACGGTGAGTTGTCATGGCGTGCCGGTGGCGCTGCTTGCTTCGCCGGTGGAGTGAGCGGTCATAAAATCGAGCGCGGGGACGAGCGGGTGCCCTCGTTGCATCGATTGCGGAAATCGCCATGCGATCAGGTAGTTGGAGAGCATGGCCAGGAGTTGTCCACAAGGATATGAACAATTTCTGTGGGTAACTCTCGAGGCAGATAGCCCAGCGGGCAATCCGCGAGACCTTGCAGATCGACTCGACTCGTCACGCTCGGCGCATCAGCTTCTTCACCCAATCCAGGGCGGTTCAGCCCGATTTTTCAGATGCCGCGATTTTTCTCTTGCGCTGTCCCTTGGGGCCGGCTTTAGAGTCGGCGTATCGGAAACAAATTAAAGGCGGCCCATGAACACCATTCCTGGCACGCTGGCCATTTTGTTGTGATTTTAAACAATGGAGTTTACGACATGAAACTAACGAACCTTGGCAAAAGCGCTCTCAGATCTAAACCGAGTTCTGAAGAGTAACGGGATGGCACGTTCGAATTCGATAAAGCGCGGATAAAATATACCCATCCAGTCTGCAAGACGTAAAGAAAGCCGTCAGTCTGAAAAATTTTCTTTAGAGTGACAGTTTTAATTTACCCAACTTCAAGCGAAAAGGATTAAATCATGAAAAGCACTCCGGATGCACTGTGGACTCTTTCACGAGATGAACTCTCAATGGCGCTGGAGCCGCATTACTTGAACATGCGCGAATTGCTGTCTGATTCAGAAAGAAAGCAAATCACGTTTGACCAGGCAGTGGACAGCGCATATGATCGGCTACGACATGCAGCCGCGCGTAATTTTACCTTCACGCAGGCCTCAGCCCTCGTTAGGAATGACCTCTCGCCATGTGCATTCGCCGTCGCAGTGGTGGTTGCCGACAGTTTTATTATCCTTTTCCAGTTCTGCGGAATCAACCAGGCACAGGCTCGCGCCGCCACCAGAGCGCTGTTGCAAGAGTTGGGAGAGGAGACTCTGCGTGGGCTAAGAGCAAATATCCATGACATTGTGAATGCAACGTCGTCTTACCAGCAAGCAGTTGAAATCTGGAAACTGCTTTCGTCCGTATCTAATGTGATCGGAATTAGCTCTATCGTGACTGCTCTGACTCGCACCATGCATTGGTATGACTGGACAATCTCAGCGATTATTGTTGCGGCACAGTTGACGGCCTGGTTCGCTAGTGACGGCGCCGCCCTTATAGCTGAATTGGCTCTGGAAAGCGTTTACGTCGGGCAACTGGTAGCGGATGCCATTACCGCAGCGGAACAATGCGGCTAGCCTACCGCTTATTCGCACTGCTGTTAGCCCGCATACCGATCTCGAGTATGAGCGAATGCGCGACGGGAAAAATAAGCTGGCTATTTCGTGCGCGATTAAAAACGTCAACGCGTCTGCGCTTTTGACCGTGATTGCTGGGCAGAGGCGAGGACAAACTCATTCCGATCGACATCGGGCGACACCAGACTCATCGTGAGAGCCTCGTAACCCGGCGATCCCGGCTGAGACAACACGCAAATGGGCGAGCTATGGTTGGACGGGCAAAAAATAATCTTCTCATTCGGCCCAACCGCCGCAAGATCAACGATCACCGACGAACACGTGACGAGGAATAAACACGGCCCCCCGCTCTTCGTTAGCGCCAGAAAATGGCGGCGCAACGCCCGTTGAGTGGGCAAATCCAGATCATTCTCCACATCGTCGATGAACACGGGATCGTATCGTGCTTCTATTGCGCGCTCGATACTCTGTACTCGCCTTCGAAGGGCTTCCGATTCCGTGGCACCGTCGGCAATAAGGTTCGCTACGACCGTATCAACGCGCGATTCACTAGGCAGGCAGATCGCCGACGACTCCGGACTCGAGTCGTCATAGCGATAATGCATTGCATGCGAGGCATCTATGAAACAGGCGCGTCCAGATATGCTTAAAAACAATCGACGCGCCAGTTGCGTTTTACCGCTCTCCAGCGAGCCTGTGATGTAATTCAACAACTGAATATCCCGCAGATCGAACCGTTCTCCCTTCCAGGGGCGCGGCAAATTGATGATCGCAGCGTTGGCCGACTGGCTGGTTTTATCCTGACCCCGCCATGAAGTCGGAGCGTCCGAATAAAAATCGAGTGAAGCGAGAGTCTCGTCCATGCGATTGAAAACCCGGCTTATTTGTTTCTCGAGCTTTTCTTTATGTTGCGCATAGATCGACGAGAGATCTTTATATAGTGAAGCGATTGGCGTGTCATCCGGGATTCTATTTTCCGATTCAAGCCGCTCAAAGACCGAGAAATACGATTTAACGCTGTCAAGCGAAAAACCGATTGACTGAAGGTGCCAGGTTTCGAATGCGCGCAGAAGATCGTCTTCCGTATAGACGCGATATCCGGACGCGTTCCGGCCGGGATGCACGAGCCCATGGTCCTCCCACACGCGCAAAGCTTTACGGGTCACCCCTAGCAGTTTGACGACATCCGATACGCTAAAGCATGCGCCCACGAATTCCCCCAGTGCTCGGTTAAAGCGTTGAGTGTCGGGGCGACCCCAGGGGACAAGTCAAGGATCGCTCGCGTTACAGCCTGCGGATTCGCGCAGTCACCAATCCGCCACCTTTTGACGGCGCACGTCCCAAGCAACTCGCCATCGAAGGCGTAACAGGCTCTCGGCCTTGTCAGAGGGAAGGCTCCCGCGCACGGTATCCGCATCCATTGCAAGTCACACGCAACTGTCGTCGTTCCCACACTCGCAAAAACATCGTTTGACAAACTATCTTTAGATATATATCGTACGACACATCTTAAGACACAAAACGGAGTATCCCAAGATGCGTCATCACCGCCGTTTTTCGCGTTGGCCAGGCGCCGACGACTCTTTCCCTGCCGGGCATGGCCGCCCTTCGCTCCACGCGCTCTGGCATGCGTTCGCGCGTCATGACGGCGAGCGCCCCGGCTTCTACGACGGCGAACGCCAAAACCGCCACGGCCACGACCGCTTCTCGCTGCATGCGCTGTGGCATGCGATCGGCCGTCATCACGACCATCGCGGCGGCGGGCGCGGTGGGCGTTTCGGCGGCGGTCCCGGCGGTCCCGGCGGCTTCGGCGGCGATGGCGACGGTTTTCCGCGCGGCCGCAAATTCAGCTCCGAGGATCTGCAACTGCTGCTGCTATCGATGATCGACGCGCAGCCGAGCCACGGCTACGAGCTGATCAAGGCGCTCGAAACGCGCTCGAACGGCTTCTATAGCCCGAGCCCCGGCATGGTTTATCCGGCGCTCACGTATCTGGAAGAGCTCGGCTACGTGACCGTGCAACTCGAAGGCAACCGCAAGCGTTACGAATTATCGGAAACGGGCCGCGAATATCTGAACGCCAATCGCGACCGCGTCGAGTTGATGCTGGCGAAGCTGAACCATATCGCCCGCAAGATGGATTCCGTGCGCCGCGCGTTTGCCGGCGAGGAACCGGCCGACATCAGCGAAGGCGGCTGGCTGCCCGAACTGAACGAAGCGCGCCGCGCGCTGAAGCATGCGCTTTTACGCCGCGATAACGCGCCGGCTGCCGAGCAACGCCGCATCGCCGCGATCCTGATGCGCGCGGCGAAGGAAATCGAAAACGAAAGTGAAGGCAAGCCCGGCGGCGAGCCTGCTGCGTGATCGCGCGCCGTCCCGACCTTGGCCCTGGCGCACCGTTGCGCGCCTGGCTGCGCGACGCGCGCGCCCGCGCGTCAACCGAACCAACAGGAGTGGCATCCCTATGCTGACAAACGACAAACAAGCCGACAAACAAGCCGACAGACCCGATCTGGCAGTGCATCGCGTGCGGCATCCGCTGAAGTTCCGGCTGCTGCAAGTCAAGAAGGTGCATGCGCTGACCCCGCACCTGATCCGCGTCACCTTCACGGGCGAGGATCTGCACGACTTCGTGTCCGCGTCGTTCGACGACCACATCAAGGTGTTCTTCTCCGAACCCGGCGCGGACCAACCCGCGCTGCCGGAAGCCGGCCCCGAGGGTCCGGTGTTTCCCGCCGGCCGGCCGCGTCCGACGGCGCGCGACTTCACGCCGCGCCGCTTCGACCGCGAGGCGCGCGAGCTCGACATCGAATTCGCGTTGCACGAGGCCGGTCCCGCCGCGGCATGGGCCGCGCAAGCCAAGGTCGGCCAGTATCTCGGCGTGGGCGGGCCGCGCGGCTCGCTCGTGATCCCGACCGCGTTCGACTGGCATCTGCTGATCGGCGACGACACCGCGCTGCCGGCGATCGCCCGCCGTCTCGAGGAACTGCCGGCCGGCGCGCGCGCCGCCGCGGTGATCGAGGTAGCCGACCCGTCGGCGCATATCGAGTTCACGACGCGGGCCGAACTGCACCTCGTCTGGTGCTATCGCAGCGAAGCGGCCTATCGCGGCGAAGCCTTGCTGCAAGCCGTCCGCGACACGTATTTGCCCGAGGACGGCGAAGGCTATGTCTGGGCCGCCGGCGAATCCGCGACGATGCGCGCGGTGCGCTACCACCTCTGCACCGAACGTGGCGTCGACAAGTCGCGCATTCGCGCGGCGAGCTACTGGAAACAGGGCGCCGCAGCGGTGCATGAGACGCTCGACGATTGAGCGTTCCCGATCCGCGGTCCTGGCGCGTGCGAATCGCAAGCGCGCGTCGCGCTGGACTGCGTGACTCATGCAAGCAGCGGCGAACTTCGAACAACAATAAGGAATCGACCAATGTACTCAATCAGTACGAAGCACGAGCGCCGTTTGCTATGGCTGCTCGCGCTGACGCAATTCACCGTCATCATGGACTTCATGGTCATGATGCCGCTCGGCCCGCAGATCATGCACGCGTTCAGCATCACGCCGGCGGCGTTCGCCACCGCCGTGTCGGCGTATTCGTGGTGCTCCGGGCTTTCCGGCCTGTTCGCGGCAACCTATATCGACCGCTTCAACCGGCGCCGTCTGCTGCTGACCGTGTATGCGCTGTTCGCGCTATCGAATCTCGCGTGCGCGCTGGCTGACAGCTTCGCGCTGCTGCTGGCCGCGCGCGCTTTCGCGGGCATCACGGGCGGCGTGTTGGGCTCGGTGATCATGGCAATCGTCAGCGACGTGATTCCGGTTGAGCGGCGCGGCGCCGCGACGGGCACCATCATGACCGCTTTCTCCCTCGCGGCGATCGCGGGCGTGCCGGCCGGCGTCATGCTGGGCGCGCATTTCAGTTGGGCCGCGCCGTTCTTCCTGCTGGTGGCGCTGTCGCTCATCGTGTGGTTCGCGGGCCGGCAACTGGTGCCGTCGCTCGCCGAACATTTGAACCGCCGTCAGCCGGCGCTCGGCGAAGTGCTGCCTGATTTGTGGGGGCTCCTCAGCAACCCGCGGCATCTGAATGCCTTCGCGCTGACCTTCATGATGATGGTCGCGAACATGCTGGTGATTCCGTTCATTTCGCCGGTGCTGGTCGCCAACCACGGCGTCGCGCCCGCGCAGCTTTCGTGGCTGTACATGGCCGGCGGCGCGGCGACGTTCTTCACGTCGCGCCGGGTCGGCAGGCTTGCCGATCAGTTCGGCACGCGGCGGGTGTTTCGCATCGCAGTCGTGCTTTCGTTTCTGCCCGTGCTGCTCATGACGCATCTGCCCGACCTGCCGTTTTATGGGCTGCTGCTGCTGTTTCCGTTTTTCATGGTGCTCGTGTCATCGCGGATGGTGCCGATGCAGGCGCTGCTCACCACCGTGCCCGAACCCGCCCATCGAGGCGCGTTTCTCAGCGCGAACAGCGCGCTCCAGGCATTGGGCACGGGATGCGGGGCGTGGCTCGGCGGGCTCATGCTCGGCAGTTCGCCTGGCGGGCAGGTCATCGGATACGGGACCGCCGGATGGGCCGCGGTCGGCGTCGCGTCGTTGGGCGTGTTCTGGATTTCGCGCGTGCGAGGCGTGCAAGGCGATGCGCCGGCCTCGCCCGTGTTGACGTCCGACGCCGTCAGCGAAGCTTGAGCGGCGCCTCGCATTCCTACAAATAAAAAACTAACATTACGTTTATCTTTCACCTATAAAGGCAAGGCAGGCGCGAACAGCCTTGTCCGCCTCATGCCCTCGCCCGCTGGCCTTGCCTGCGGGCTTTTTTTATCGTGGACGCCGATCCGGCTGCGGTCCTTCATTTGTCTTTCATCTGGCAAATGACGTGGTGAAAACCCCAGCCATTCTTTCGCTTGACTTACTTGATATATCACATACTGTATGGGGTAGATCATCGCGCGATTGATCGGCGGGGGAAGAAGCCACTTTGGCGCCCGCAAACATGAGGCAGCCATGCCAAGGAGACAGTAATGGACACGGATCACCAGGGAGGGGCGTCGTCGTGGAGAGCGTCACCGTGGGTGCAACTCGTATTCGGCGTGATTTGCATGGCGATGATTGCCAACATGCAGTACGGCTGGACGTTGTTCGTCAACCCGATCAACGAGAAGTATCAGTGGGGCCGGGCCGCCATTCAGGTGGCATTCACGATCTTCGTGGTGACTGAAACGTGGCTCGTGCCGGTGGAAGGCTATCTCGTCGACAAGTACGGGCCGCGTCCCGTGGTGGTCGCGGGCGGCCTGCTCTGCGGCGTGGCGTGGGCGCTGAACTCGGTGGCGTCGTCGCTGCCGGTGCTGTATATCGCGGCGGCGATAGGCGGCGTCGGCGCGGGCGCGGTGTACGGCACCTGCGTGGGCAATGCGCTGAAGTGGTTCCCCACGCGTCGCGGACTCGCTGCCGGCATCACCGCGGCGGGGTTCGGCGCGGGGTCGGCGGCCACCGTCGTGCCGATTGCCAGCATGATCAAGAGCAGCGGTTACGAAGCCACGTTCCTGTGGTTCGGCCTCGGTCAGGGGATCATCGTTTTCCTGCTCGGTCTCGCGCTGCTCGCGCCGCCGACCAAGCTGCTCGCGACGGCGAAAAGCACCGTGCAGCGCGTGGTCTACAACGCGACGCCACGCGAAGTGGTCAGCTCGCCGGTGTTCTGGGTCATGTACCTGATGTTCATCATGATGGCCGCGGGCGGCTTGATGGCGACCGCGCAGCTCGGACCGATCGCGAAAGACTTCGGTCTGCACGATTCGCCGGTTTCGCTGCTTGGCCTGACCTTGCCCGCACTGACCTTCGCGCTGACCATCGACCGCGTGCTGAACGGTCTGACGCGGCCGTTCTTCGGCTGGATCTCGGATCGTATCGGCCGGGAAAATACGATGTTCATGGCGTTCGCGATCGAAGCGGTCGGCATTCTGGCGCTGTCGAAGTACGGCCACAGTCCGGTCGCGTTTGTCGTGCTGACCGGCATCGTGTTCTTTGCATGGGGCGAAATCTACAGCCTGTTCCCCGCGACCTGCGGCGACACGTACGGACCGAAATACGCCGCCACCAACGCCGGCCTGTTGTACACGGCGAAGGGAACGGCTGCGCTGCTGGTGCCGTTCACGAGCGTCGTCACGGCGATGACGGGCAGTTGGCACGCGGTCTTCATGCTCGCCTCCGGCATGGCCGCGGTGGCCGCCCTGCTCGCGCTGTTCGTGCTGAAGCCGATGCGCCGCGCGTACGCCGAACGGCACGCCGCGCCGGTGCTCGATATGCCGTATAGCCCCGCGTCGCCCTTCGTCAGCGAGTCCGCGCGAATTTCGGCGGACGGCGGTTGATCGGCGCTCAGTGCGTTGACTCGGCCGTTGCGTCGGGTCGAGCGGTTCGGCCGATGGTAAGCGCAAGAAGCGGGGCCGCCATCGCCCCGCTCCTCGTGACGAAGTAGAACAGCACGACGCACAGCCGTTGAACGCGTAGGTGTGGCGAGCGCCATGAACGAACCACGGGGCGCTCGCCGACGCGTTGCATGTCGGGGCAAAACCCATGCTCTCTCGCCCCTGCCGCGCGCTCGCCTCTCTAGCTCTGCTCCCCGGTTCCCGCCTGCGTCACCTGCCAGCGCGGCGCGCGTTTCTCCAGGAACGCGTTCACCCCTTCGCGCTGATCCACACCGTCGAACAGATCGACAAAGCGCTCGCGCTCCACCGCCAACGCCGCCGCACGCGGCACACCGTTGCGGGCCTGATGAATCAGCGTCTTGCTGAAGCCGACCGCTTGCGGACTCAGCGTCGCGACACGCGCCGCCATCGTCAATGCGGCCTCGCGCGCGGCGCCCTTTTCCACCACTTCCTCGACCAGACCGATGCGCAACGCGGTGGCCGCGTCGACGCGCTCGCCGGTGAGAATCATCCGCTTGGCCCAGCCTTCGCCGACCAGCCACGGCAGCGTCTGCGTTCCGCAGCCGCACGGCAGCAGACCGACTGCGGTTTCGGGCAAGGCCAGCAACGCATGCTGCTCGGCGATGCGGATATCGCAGGCCAGCGCGCATTCGAGGCCGCCGCCCATCGCATAGCCGTTGATCGCCGCGATCACCACGGGGCGCGCATTCTGCAACGCCTCGAACGCCGCGCCGAAACGCATGGCCGCCGTGCGCGCGACTTCGCGGTTGCCGTCGGCGAAGGTGTTCAGGTCGGCGCCCGCGCTGAAGAACTTCGGCCCATCTCCGGTGACGACGATGGCCCGCACTTGCGCCTCGCCGTTCAGACGCTCGACCGTTCGTTGCAACAGCAGCAAGCCCTCGGGCGTGAAAGCGTTCGCGGGCGGCCGCTTCAACGTGAGCAGCGCGACGGCGCCCTCGTGCGCGTAGTCGAGTTCGATCATCGCGCGTCTCCGTTCTTGCCGTCGCCAGCGTCGCCGCGATAAAGCTTGATGACGGCGGAAAAGTCGAGACGTCCCGCGCCTTTCGTGCTCATCGTCTGATAAAGCTGTTGAGCCAATGCGCCGAGATACAGCGGTTGACGCGCGGCTTTCGCGGCGTCGGTGGCGAGGCCCAGGTCCTTCAGCATCAGGTCGGTGCCGAAGCCACCGGTATAGCCGCGCGTGGACGGCGCGGTCTCGATCACGCCGGGCATCGGGTTATACGTGTCCGAACTCCAGCAACGCCCCGTCGACGTATTGATGATGCCGCCCAGCACTTTGGTGTCGATGCCGAGCGCCTCGCCCAGCGACATCGCTTCGGCCACGCCCGCCATCGTGATGCCGAGCACGAGGTTGTTGCAGATCTTCGCGACCTGGCCCGTGCCGGTGTCGCCGCAATGGACGATGTTCTTGCCCATCGCCGAAAGCACCGGCTTGACCGCTTCATAGGCGCTTGCGCTGCCGCCGACCATGAAGGTCAGCGTGCCCGCCGCCGCGCCGCCCGTGCCGCCCGAGACGGGCGCGTCGACGAAGGTGTTGCCGCGCTGCTTCGCGAGTTCGGCGAATGCCCTGACGCTGTGCGGGTCGATCGTGCTCGAATCGATGATCGTCACGCCCCTGGCGATGCCGGCGAACACGCCGTCGTCCGCGGTCAGCACGCTGCGCACGTGCGCGGCGGCCGGCAGCATCGTGATCACGCATTCCACGTCCGTCACCGCGTCTTTCGGCGAGCCGGCCGCCTTGGCGCCCGCGTCGACGAGTGCGTGCACGGCTTGCGCATTCAGGTCGAACACGTTGACCGCGTGACCCGCCTTGAGCAGGTTGAGCGCCATCGGCGCGCCCATGTTGCCGAGTCCGATAAAGCCTATTTTCATGATGCCGTCTCCTGTCCCATGCAAAGCAATGAACCCGAGCGATCAGCGCAGGCTGATGGTCGTGTTCACGCCGTCGTTGACCGTGTCGTCGTCGAACCAACGCGCTGTGACGGTCTTGGTCTGCGTATAGAACTGCACGACCTGTTTGCCGTAGGGACCGAGGTCGCCGAGCTTCGAACCGCGCGAGCCGGTAAAGCTGAAGAACGGCACCGGCACGGGAATCGGAATGTTGATGCCGACCTGGCCGACATCGATCTCGCTCTGAAACTTGCGCGCCGCCGCGCCGCTTTGCGTAAAGAGGCCGACGCCGTTGCCGAACGGATTGCGGTTGACGAGTTCGATTGCGTCGTCGAGCGTGGCGGCGTTCAGCACGAGCAGCACCGGCCCGAAAATTTCCGTGCGATAGATTTCCATTGCGGTCGTGACGCCGGTAAAAACCGTCGGGCCGATGAAATTGCCTTCCTCGTAGCCGGGCACCTTCACGCCGCGGCCGTCGAGCGCGAGCGTCGCGCCTTCGTTCACGCCCGCTTCGATCAGGCCGAGAATGCGCTGCTTCGCCGCGCGCGAGACCACCGGGCCGATGTCCGTATTCGGCTCGCTGCCCGCGTTGATCCTGAGCGCTTTCGCCCTGGCGATCAGATCGGGCAACCACTGCTGCGCCGCGCCGACCAGCACCACCACCGAGGTCGCCATGCAGCGCTGCCCCGCCGCGCCGAAGCCCGCGCCGGCCAGCGCATTCAAGGTTTGCTCGCGGTTCGCATCGGGCAGGACGACGGCGTGGTTCTTCGCGCCCATCATCGATTGCACGCGTTTGCCGTGTTCGCTGCCGAGGCGATAGACGTGCGTGCCGACCGCCGTCGAACCGACGAAGGAAATCGCCTTCACCGCTTCGTGCGTGCAGAGCGCGTCGACCACCTCCTTGCCGCCGTGCACGACGTTCAGCACGCCCTTCGGCACGCCCGCTGCGAGCGCGAGTTCAACCAGTTGCATCGTCGACAACGGGTCCTGCTCGGACGGCTTCAGCACGAAGGTATTGCCGCAGACGATCGCCATCGGGAACATCCACAGCGGGATCATCGCGGGGAAGTTGAACGGCGTGATGCCGACGCAGACGCCGAGCGGCTGACGCAACGTGTACGTATCCACGCCGCCCGCCACGTTCTCCGCGAATTCGCCCTGCTGCAAGCTGCCGATCGAGCACGCATGCTCGACCACTTCGAGACCGCGGAAGATATCGCCCTCGGCATCGGGAATCGTCTTGCCCTGCTCGGCGCTCAAGGTCCTGGCGATGCGCGGCATGTGCTCGCGAATCAGCGCCTGGTACTTCAGCATGATGCGCATGCGTGCGCCGATCGGCGTGTCCTTCCAGGTCTTGAACGCGGCATGCGCGGAGCGGATCGCTTCGTTCACTTCGTCGGCGGTGGCGAACGGCACGCGCGCCAGCACTTCTTGCGTGGCGGGATTGACGATGTCGCGCCATTCGATGGTTTTCGATTCGACGAACTCGCCGTTGATCAACAGCTTGACGGTGGCGATGGCGGTTGCGGCGGCATTGGCGGCAACCGCGCGCCCGGCGTTGTTCGAAGCAATTGCGCTCATGCTGGAACTCCTGTGCGATGGCCGCGCGGCGGCCGGACAGTGACTCGATGGAAATGAAAAATCAACGCAGATCCGGGAAGTCTTCTTCCCAGTACTCGCCTGGCAGGCGCGCGGGCTCGGCCTCGCGTTCCATTTCGCGGCGCCGCAATTCGACGCGGCGAATCTTGCCGGAAATGGTTTTCGGCAGTTCGCTGAATTGCAGTCGGCGAATCCGCTTGTATGGCGCGAGCTTTTCGCGCGAGAACGCGAACACGGCGCGCGCCAGTTCGGGCCCGGCTTCGTAGCCCTGGCGCACGGTGACGAACGCTTTGGGCACCGCCAGGCGCAGCGCGTCGGCGCTCGGCACCACCGCGGCTTCACCGATCGCCTCGTGTTCGATCAGCACGCTTTCGAGTTCGAACGGGCTCAGCCGGTAGTCGGACGATTTGAAGACGTCGTCGGCGCGGCCCACGTACACGTAATAACCGTCGTCGCGGCGCAGCGCCACATCGGAGGTGCGATAGAAGCCGTTGCGCATCGCTTGCGCGGTGGCGTTCGCGTTATTCGCGTAGCCCGTCATCAAACCCAGCGGACGCTCGGCCAGCGGCAACGCGATTTCGCCTTCGGTGACGGGTTGATCGTCGGCGTCGAGAAGTTCGATCCTGTAGCCCGGCAGCGGACGTCCCATCGACCCCGGCACGACTGGTTGCCCCGGCGAATTGCCGATCTGGCAGGTGGTTTCGGTCTGGCCGAAGCCGTCACGAATCGTGATGCCCCACGCGTGCCTGACCCGTTCGATGACCTCGGGATTCAACGGCTCGCCCGCGCCGACGATCTCGCGCAGCTTGACCGGATAGTCGGCGAGCGGCTCCTGAACGAGCATGCGCCATACAGTTGGCGGCGCGCACAGCGTGGTGACGTTGAAACGCACCAGCGCGTCGAGCGTATCTTTCGGCACGAAGCGCGCGAAGTTGAACACGAACACGCAAGCCTGCGCATTCCACGGCGCGAAGAAGCAGCTCCACGCGTGCTTGGCCCAGCCCGGCGAACTGATATTCCAATGGACGTCGTTCGGTTGCAGACCGATCCAGTACATCGTCGACAGATGCCCGACGGGATAGCTCTCGTGCGTATGCTCGACCAGCTTGGGCTTCGACGTGGTGCCCGAGGTGAAGTACAGCAGCATCGGATCGCTCGCCCGCGTGACGCCGTCGGGCGTGAATTGCGGCGATGCGTCATAGGCCGCGGCCAGATCGATCCAGCCGTCGCGCGGCGTGCCGACTGAAATGCGCGTGAGCGGCACGTCGAGCGCGTCGAATTTCGCCGACTCGGCGCTATCGACCACCGCGAAATTCGCGCCGCCGATCTGCACGCGGTCGCGCACGTCGTCGGCGGAAAGCTGGGTGGTGGCGGGCAGCACGATTGCGCCGAGCTTCATCGCCGCGAGCATCACGTCCCATAGCTCGACGCGGTTCGGCAGCATCAGCAGCAGACGATCGCCGCGCGCGACACCCACGCCGCGCAGAAAGTTCGCCATGCGCGCGGAACGCTCGGACATCTGCGCGTAGGACAATCGCAGACCGTCGCCGGTGGGATCGTCGACGATCCACAGCGCGGGGTTGTGGTTGTCGCGGGCGATTACGTCGAAGTAATCGAGCGCCCAGTTGAACTCGCCTAATGCGGGCCACGCGAATTCGCGGTATGCGCGGTCGTAGTCGGTTCGATGGCGCAATAGCAGATCGCGCGCGTCGAAAAAGGGTTGCGCCGTGGTCATCGTTGTCTCCTGTCGATCGGAGTTAGCGCTTCAGCGCTTACTCCGGTCCCATGCACCGCTGTCGACCGGAGTTAGCGCTTTAGCGCTTATGTCGATCCGGAGTTAGTGCTTCAGCACTTACTCCGGTCCCACGCAGCGCGCTCCGGTCCCATGAATATGGCGTTAGGTGGCGCGGTATGCGTCCGCTTCTACTTCGCCCCACACTCTCCATCCGCAGCCTATTCTGCTCTCAAACTCCGCCACGATCGCGCTAAACATGCCGCGCGATCACCATGCGCTGCACTTCGCTGGTCCCTTCGTAAATCTGCGTGATGCGGGCGTCGCGGTAGTGGCGCTCCACCGCGTAGTCCTCGAGATAGCCATAGCCGCCGTGAATCTGTATCGCGTTCGAGCAGACCTCCTCGGCCAGTTCCGACGCGAACAGCTTGGCCTGCGACGCCTCCGACAAACACGGCTTGCCCGCCGAGCGCAGCCGCGCCGCGTGATGCACGAGCAGCCGCGCGGCGTTCAGGCGCGTGGCCATGTCGGCGAGCATGTTGGCGATGGTCTGATGATCCTTCAGCGCCTTGCCGAACTGCACGCGCTCGCTCGCATAGCGGCGCGCGGCGTCGAACGCGGCCCGCGCGATGCCGACCGCCTGCGCGGCGATGCCGATGCGCCCGCCTTCCAGATTCGATAGCGCGATGCGCAAGCCTTCGCCCGGTTCGCCGAGCAGATTGGCTTCGGGCACGGCGCAATCGTCGAGGGAAATCGGACAGGTGTCGGAAGCGCGAATGCCGAGCTTGTGCTCCGGCTTGCCGACGTTGAAGCCCGGCGTATCGGTCGGCACGATGAAGGCGGACAGGCCGCGTTTGCCGCGATCGGGATCGGTGACGGCGAACACGATCGCGAGGTCCGCGCGCGCGCCGTTGGTCACGAACTGCTTGCTGCCGTTGAGCAGCCATTTGCCGTCCCGCAGCACGGCGCGCGTGCGCAGATTGTTCGCCTCGGACCCGGCTTGCGGCTCGGTCAGGCAGAACGCGCCGATGCACCGGCCGGTGGCGAGGTCTTGCAGATAGCGGTCTTTTTGCGCGTCGCTGCCGAAGTTGAGGATCGGCCCGCAGCCCACCGAGTTGTGCACGCTCATCAGCGTCGCGCAGGCGGCGCAACCGGCGGCGATCTCTTCGAGCGCGAGCGCATAAGCCACGTAGTCGGTGTACGAGCCGCCCCACTCGGCCGGCACGATCATGCCGAGAAAGCCGAGTTCGCCCATCTGCGTGACGACGTCGGCGGGCAATCGCGCGTCGCGGTCCCACTGCGCCGCGTGTGGCGCGAGGCGCTCGGTCGCGAAGTCGCGAGCGGCGTCGCGGATCATCCGTTGCTCGTCGGTGTAGAAGCTGTCCATGAGGCGCGTGTCCTGTCCTGTGCGGCCGATCGCGTTGCGTGCGGTCGGCTCAGGGCCAGTGTAGGGAAGCCGACAGGCGGGTTCGATGCTCAGCCCGCTCAATCTGGCTGAGCGCATTTGCCATGCTGGTACGATGCCACGAAGATTCGCGCCGTCTTTCAAGGGCTTCTCGAATCGCCACCAGCCAAACGTTGAGCGCATTTGCCAGATACGCATGAAACACCCAAAAAACGATAAAGGCACGATTTCGGTCAGCCTGGTAGAGGAAACCCTGGCACTGGCGCGCGCACGCGGTCTGGATACGCTGCCGCTCGCCGAAGCGGCCGGCATCGCGGCGCCGATGCTCGCATCGCCGAAAAGCCGCGTATCGTCGGCGCAATACGGCGCGCTGTGGGCCGGCATCGCGCGCGCGCTCGACGACGAATTCCTCGGCCAGGATTCACATCGCATGAAAAGCGGCAGCTTCATCGCGATGACGCAAACCGCGCTGACCGCCCGCAACGGCGCGCAAGCGCTCGCGCGCGCGGTCGGCTTCATGCGGCTGGTGCTGGACGACCTCGGCGTGCTGATCGAAACGGACGCCCAACGGGTGCGGCTGCGCTTCACGGAGCGCGAAGGCACGAAGCCGCCGACCATGTTCGCCTATGCAACGTGGTTCATCCTCGTCTACGGCCTGCTGTGCTGGCTGGTCGGGCGGCGCATTCCCTTGATCGAGGCGCGCTTTCGCTGCGCCGAGCCGCCCGCCGCGCACGAATACCGGCTCATGTTCTGCGATCACATGACGTTCGGCCAAGGCGAGTCGTATGTGGACCTCTCGCCCGCGTTTCTCGATCTGCCGGTGATCCAGACGGGCAAGTCGGTCAAACCGTTCCTGCGCGACGCGCCCGGCAGTTTTGTCGTCAAGTACCGCAATCCCGGCTCGCTCGCGGCGCGCGTGCGCAAGCTGCTGCGCGCGCTGCCGATGGCCGGCTGGCCCGCCGCCGACCAGATGGCCGCGCGCCTGCACGTCGCCGAGGCGACCATGCGGCGGCGTCTGAAGCAGGAAGGCTATACGTATCAATCGATCAAGGACGACTTGCGGCGCGACATCGCAATCGGCGAGTTGCAGGATACCGACCGCACCATTGCCGACATCGCCGCCGCGGTGGGTTTCGCGGAACCGAGCGCGTTCCATCGCGCGTTTCGCAAATGGACCGGCATGCGGCCGACCGATTACCGGTTGGCGCGCGCGGACCTCACGCGGCGCGCGGAATCGGACTAAGCTGTTAAAAGCAGGCCAGCCTTCTTCTGGAGGTATCGGCCCGCGCCGGTCGATCGGCCTCGAACATCCTCGATCAGTCTCGACAGACCCGGCGCGGCAGCCGTCAGCGATGAGCACGTATCCGCGTCTCCCGTTCCGGCAATCCGGTCCGCGTCCTTCGCTTATCCGTGGCGGAGCCGTGGGCCGCTTGATGCGCGGCATGACCGCGCTAGCCGCGCTTTTGGCCTTTGGCTTCGCGTCGTTCGAAAGCGCCGCGCCGCCGCTGCGGGCCGCGGCCGCGCCTCATGGCGTCGTGGTGATTCCGGTGAGCGGCGCGATCGGTCCGGCCAGCGCCGACTTCATCGTGCGCAGCCTGCAACGCGCCGCCGACGAGCACGCGCAACTCGCCGTGCTGCAACTCGATACGCCCGGCGGCCTGGATACGTCGATGCGGCAGATCATCAAGGCGATTCTCGGCTCGCCGGTGCCGGTCGCCACCTTCATCGCGCCGAGCGGCGCGCGCGCCGCGAGCGCCGGCACCTACATCGTTTATGCCAGCCACATCGCGGCGATGGCGCCGGGCACCAATCTCGGCGCGGCGACGCCGATCCAGGTAGGCATCGGCGGCACGGAGCCGCCGGGGGGCCGCGGCGCACCGGGCCTGCCCGGCATCGGGGGCGGCGACGGCGCGTCGAAACCCTCGGCGGCGGCCCCTGCCAGCGCCACCAGCGCCGCCAGCGCGGCCAGCGCCGCACTGCCGCTCGACACGCAGTCCACCGAACTGCGCAAGCAGGTCCACGACGCCGCCGCGTACATTCGCGGTCTCGCGCAAATGCGCGGGCGCAACGCCGACTGGGCCGAGCGCGCGGTGCGCGAAGCCGTGAGCCTGTCGGCCGCCGATGCGCTCGCGCAGCACGTGGTCGATCTCAACGCGCGCGACGTACCGGACCTGCTGCGCCAACTGAACGGCCGCACGCTCGTCACGAGCGCCGGCAACGTCACGCTCAGCACCGCCAACGCCGCCGTCGCGACGCTCGAAGCCGACTGGCGCAGCCACTTTCTCGCGGTCATCACCGATCCGAACGTCGCGCTGGTGCTGCTGATGCTCGGCATGTACGGGCTCTTCTTCGAATTCGCCAATCCGGGCTTCGTGCTGCCGGGTGTGGTCGGCGCGATCAGTCTGCTGCTCGGCCTCTTCGCGATGCAGATGCTGCCGGTCAACTACGTCGGCCTGGGCCTGATCTTTCTCGGCATCGCGTTCCTGATCGGCGAGGCATTTCTGCCGACCTTCGGCTCGCTCGGCTTCGGCGGCATCGTCGCGTTCGTGATCGGCGCGCTGATGCTGATCGACACCGACGTGCCCGGCTACGGCATCCCGCTGCCGATGATCGCGGCGGTCGCCGTGTTCAGCCTGCTGTTCGTGCTGGGCGTGTCGCGGCTCGCGTTGCACGCGCGGCGGCGGCCCGTGGTGAGCGGTTCGGAGGCGCTGATCGGCAATATCGGCGTGGTGCTCGACGAGGGTCTGCTGGCGGAGCCCGGCGCGACGCCCGGGACAGGCGGCACGCCGGCCGGTTGGGCGCGCGTGCATGGCGAGCGCTGGCGGGTGTCCAGCACGGCCCCGCTTGCGGCAGGGCAAATGGTGCGCGTCACCGCGCGGCGCGGACTGACGCTGACGGTCGAGCCCGTTGAAACGCTACAACAAGGAGAACGCTCATGATCGGTTTCACATTCGGCTTCAGCAGCATTCTGATTCTGCTGGCGGCCGCGCTGATTGCTTCGTCGATACGGATTTTTCGGGAGTATGAACGCGGCGTCGTGTTCATGCTCGGGCGCTTCTGGAAGGTCAAGGGGCCGGGGCTGGTGCTGATCATTCCGGTGGTGCAGCAGGTGGTGCGCATCGATCTGCGCACCGTCGTGTTCGACGTGCCGCCGCAGGACGTCATCACGCGCGACAACGTCTCGGTGAAGGTCAACGCGGTGGTGTATTTCCGCGTGGTCGATCCCGAGAAAGCGGTGATTCAGGTGGCGCGTTTCTTCGAGGCGACCAGCCAGTTGTCGCAGACCACGCTGCGCGCGGTGCTCGGCAAGCATGAACTCGACGAACT
The DNA here is from genome assembly GCF_049177125.1 of Paraburkholderia sp. DD10. NCBI lineage: Bacteria > Pseudomonadati > Pseudomonadota > Betaproteobacteria > Burkholderiales > Burkholderiaceae > Paraburkholderia > Paraburkholderia sp. DD10. Next base: position 2,373,831 of record NZ_CP185392.1, read on the forward strand.
GCTCGCGGAGCGTGAGCAACTGAACACCGACATCCAGAAAGTGCTCGACGCCCAGACCGACGCGTGGGGCATCAAGGTGTCGATCGTCGAAATCAAGCACGTGGATATCAACGAAACGATGATCCGCGCAATTGCCCGCCAGGCGGAAGCCGAGCGTGAGCGGCGCGCCAAGGTGATTCACGCGCAAGGCGAGTTGCAGGCGTCGCAGCATCTGCTGGAGGCGGCGCAGACGCTGTCGCGGCAACCGCAGGCAATGCAGTTGCGCTATCTGCAAACGCTCACGACGATCGCCGCGGATAAGAATTCGACCATTGTGTTTCCGCTGCCGATCGATTTGTTGAGCGCGGTGATGGAGCGGTTTGGGAAGCCGCCGGCGTGATGCCGCGGCTTGCCTTCGAGTATGCGTTGCCGGGCTCCATGACAGCGACAGGCTACGAATCAAATCCGCCGTGGACATGGCGAACGTCTGCTCCGCCAACGCGTCTGTTGCTGTTCACGATCATCGATGAGTCGCCCGCTTCCGGGTAGGTGACAAGAGGTTCGCCGTCGAGACGGTCAACGGAAAAGATGTCCGGCACGCATCCCTCGTCCGCCTCTATGAGGACCGACACACCCTCGTCCATGCCGGCGAGTTCATATCCCAGCCCGCAGTTGCATCCTTCGGGTTTGAGGGCTGCGTTCGCATGACTGAATCGCTATTCGCATCGGCCAGGTGCGAACCCAACGCCTGAAAGTGCTCAGGGCGTAGGCACAAATTCCCCAACCCATCTTCCTGCACGACCTCGCAGCGACCTGCTCGATGAATTCCGAGCAAAAGCGATTTGTTGACAAATATGTCCAACATGTGTTCTTTTTCGCCCGTCATTTAATTTCGACCCATCAGGTGGCGTCGTTGCGACTAAGCTTTTGGGGACTCGTGGGGGAATGCAAGCAATGAACAAGATCGACCGTTACTTTGGCATTACGGAATCCGGCTCGGCCTTACGCACCGAAGTGCTCGCCGGCGTGACCACCTTCCTGACGATGGCCTACATCATCTTCGTCAATCCGGCCATTCTCGGCGACGCCGGCATGCCGAAAGACTCGGTGTTCGTCGCGACCTGCCTCGTGGCCGCGCTCGCCTCGCTGATCATGGGTCTCTACGCGAATTACCCGATCGCGCTCGCGCCCGGCATGGGCCTGAACGCGTACTTCGCGTACACCGTCGTCAAGGGCATGGGCTTTACGTGGCAGGCCGCGCTCGGCGCGGTGTTCATTTCCGGCTGCCTGTTTCTGGTCGTCACGCTGTTTCGCGTGCGCGAAGCGATCGTCACCGGCATTCCGCATTCGATACGCATAGCGATCACCGGCGGCATCGGCCTGTTCCTCGCGATCATTTCGCTGAAGACGGCGGGCGTCGTGGTGGGCAACCCGGCCACGCTCGTCACGCTCGGCGATCTGCACAACCCGCACGTGATTCTCGCGACGGTCGGCTTCTTCGCGATCGTCGCGCTCGACTATCTGCGGGTGCGCGGCGCGATCCTGATCGGCATTGTGGGCGTGACAGTGCTGAGTTTTTTCTTCGGCGGCAACGCGTTCCACGGCATCGTCTCCACGCCGCCGTCCATTTCACCGACGCTGTTCCAGCTCGACATACGCGCCGCGCTCTCCACCGGCGTGCTGAACGTGATCCTGGTGTTCTTCCTTGTCGAACTGTTCGACGCGACCGGCACGCTGATGGGGGTCGCCAACCGCGCGGGGCTGCTCGTGGAAGGCAAGATGCACCGGCTGAACCGCGCGCTGCTCGCGGACAGCACGGCGATTCTGGCTGGCTCGATGCTGGGCACGTCTTCGACCACGGCGTACATCGAAAGCGCGTCGGGCGTGCAAGCGGGCGGCCGCACGGGTGTGACCGCGATCACCGTCGCCGTGCTGTTTCTCGCGGCGTTGTTTTTCGCGCCGCTGGCGAGCGTGGTGCCCGGCTACGCGACCGCACCGGCGTTGCTGTACGTGTCGTGCCTGATGTTGCGGGAAATGCTCGACCTGCCGTGGGACGACGCCACCGAAGTCGTGCCGGCCTCGCTGACTGCGCTGTTGATGCCGTTCACCTATTCGATCGCCAACGGCGTCGCGTTCGGATTCATTTCCTACGCCGGACTGAAACTGCTGACGGGCCAGGCACGCAAGGTAAAGCTGGTGGTGTGGATCATCGCGGCGATTTTTCTGTTCCGCTATTTTTATCTCGGCAGCGAATAAGCGCGCGGTCGGCGAGCGCCGCACGCGCCAACGCCACATCACGAAAGCTGATGACGTGCCGCGCGCCTCGCCATGCCATCAAATCACTGGCGCCTCGCCGAACCAACGGCGAACGCAACGACGCGCCAAGCTCCAGCGCCGAGGCGAAGCGGAGAACCCGCGTCACAAAGCGAAGCCCTGGGTTTTAAGCAGACCGTTCCGGCAAGCACGCAGTGCGAGACGGGAAGCACGACTGCCTTGTCACGAGCGTGGAGTGTGCGAGAGCACCGATTCCAGCGCCGCGCCGAGGCGAAGCGGAGAACCCGCGTCACAAAGCGAAGCCCTGGGTTTTAAGCAGACCGTTCCGGCAAGCACGCAGTGCGAGACGGGAAGCACGACTGCCTTGTCAGAAGCGCGGAGTGTGCGAGAGCACCGATTCCAGCGCCGCGCCGAAGCGGAAAACCCGCGTCACAAAGCGAAGCCCTGGGTTTTAAGCAGACCGTTCCGGCGAGCACGCAGTGCGAGGCGGGAAGCATGACTGCCTTGTCACGCGCGCGGAGTGTGCGAGAACACGGATTCCAGATGCACCACGATCCCCTCCAAGCCAGGAGACCCGCTTAAGAATTAGCGGTGTGAGCCGCTTTCTTTGCCTACTTTCTTTGCGGCGGCAAAGAAAGTAGGTGCCGCCCCGCACAGGGGCAACGCCAATAGACCACTAACAAACCAAGGAAAGGCCAACCCAGCAACGCCACGACTAAAAGCGCCGCGCAGGCAAAAAAACCACCCCAACCCGCCAGCCAAATGAAAGCCAGCCCACGAACTGCAACAATGTTTTGCTCCAGCCAGCCTGCGTCAACAGCCCCGCTTCTGCGATACTGAATCCGTGTTTTGCTTCCCCTGCAAACACATCGCTGTCTTTGGCCCGCCGTCCTGCGGCGGGCTTTTTTAATCAGCCAGAAGAACAGGAAAACCACATGAACGCCTCTCTCGAAACGCTGTTTCCCGATCACGTCCATAGCGACGACAGCATCGTCACCGCGCTGAATCATCAGGACATCGTCGTCGCGTTGTCGGCGGCGCTGAAGACGCAAGACGTGGCGGTGTTGCACATGCTTTATCCGCGCACGGACGCGCGCACCCACCGCAGTCTCGATGCGCTCGTGAACGTGTTGCACGGCCACGGTCTGCATGAAGTGGCGGATCTCATCTCGCAGGAAGCGCACTATCTGCTGTTCAAGGATCCGGTGAAGGCATGGAAAGCCTTCCACGAAATTCGCAACGACTCGCTCGCGATCGGCGTGCACCTGTATTACCACGGGCTCGTCGGCGAAGCAGCGGAAGTGGCGCTCGACAAGGACGCGCATCGCAAGGCTTGAGGTTCGTCAGGAAAGCGCCGAATGTGCTGAGACTCATGGGAAGGTTTCCGCCGCGCCAGCGCGAACCCCGGGCTCCCCCGGCGACATACCTCTCTGTCACCTCCCGCTCATCGCGCGAATGAACTCGTCGACGTAGCGATTGAACGCCGACGGATGCGCGAGGTTCATGCCGTGCGACGCCCCGCGCACTGTTTCGCGACGGGCATCGGGCAGCCAGGATTGCAGCGCGGTCGCGGTACGGCGGAACATGTCGGGACTCTTTTCGCCGTCGATCAGCAGAACCGGGCAGCGCACTTCGGCCGCTTCCTCGGGCACGTAGGCAGGCAACGGATCGCGGAATTGCCGTGCCAGCGTGTGCGCGTTGTCGGTCGCCATGCGGCGAAAGCCCGGCGTGCTCATGGCCCAGAAACCCGGCCGGCTCACCGAGTCGACAAACAGTTGCAAGCCCGCGTCCACCTCGCCCGCGTCGATCAGTTGCGCCGCTTTCGCACGCAATGCGTTGACCGTTTCCGGCAAGCGCGCGGGCGGCCGTCCCGCGATCTGCAGCGGCCCACCAGGATCGGCGAGCGTCAGCGTGCGCACGTGCCGAGCATGCCGCCGCGCGAAATGAAACGCGACGCAGCCGCCGCGCGAATGTCCGACGACGTGCGCCGGTCCCGCGCCGAAACGGTCGATGAACTCGGCCACTTCGTCGGCATGCTCGCTCCAACTGAACGGCAGATCGGGCCCGGTGTCGGTCACCGGCCAGTAATGCGTGAGACTCACCGCGATGCAGCGGTAATGCTTCGACAGTCCCGCGAGTTGCGGCTGCCAGTAGCGGTAGTCGCACAGCGAGCCGTGCACGAACAGCAGCGGTTCGCCCTCGCCGGCTTCCACGTAAGGCATGCGCAAGCCGCTTCGCAGTTCGACGAAAGACGACGATGACGCCGGGGACGAAGCGGGAACAGATGGATTCACGGATGGTTCGCGGACGGCGCGGCAGCGCCTGATTACAGCCGCGCCGACTGGACATGATCTGGAAAGAAAGCGCGCGCGCATTCCTGAAGATGGACGCGACGCGTATTGTCACACGGCCATTAATCCCGGTGGCGGCTCATATCGCGCGCGGATTCCCGCGTTCATGGCTCCTGGCGCCCGTGACGTGAAATGCGCCGCGCCGAATCATTCGTAAGCAAGCTCGTCGAGCAAACCCGCGGCCACCGCCGTGCCGGCGCCGCGCACCGCGCAGGTCAGCGGTTCATCGGCCACGCGCACCTCCAGTCCGATTTCATTGCTCAGGCGACGGCTCAGGTTGCCGAGCAGCGCGCCGCCGCCGGTCAACACGATGCCGTTGTGCGCGATGTCGGTCACCAGTTCGGCCGGCGTCATTTCCAGCCCGCGCTTCACCGCGCCGATCACCTGGCGCAGCGGCCCTTCGATTGCATCGGCGATATCGTGGTTGCTCAACTGGACCGTGCGCGGCAGGCCGTCGTCGACGCTGCGGCCCGTCGCATTCATGTGCTCGAGCCGCACGTCGCGCACGGCCGAACCGATGCTCTTCTTCACGTGCTCCGCCGTCTGCTCGCCGAGCAGCACGCCGTACAGATTGCGCACGTAACTGACGATCGCCATGTCGAAGCTGTCGCCTCCCACGCGAATCGATCCGCTATAGGCCATGCCGCCGAGCGCAATCACGCCGACCTCGGTGGTGCCGCCGCCGATGTCGACCACCATCGACCCGGTCGCCTCCGACACCGGCAAGCCCGCGCCGAGCGCCGACGCGAGCGACTCGCCGATCAGGCTCACCTTCCACGCGCCGGCCGCGACGGCCGCTTCCTTGATCGCGCGCCGCTCGACCTGGGTCGCGCCCGCCGGCACGCACAACGTGAACGCGGCGCGGCGGCTGAAGAGCGGCCGCGGGCGCGCCATGTCGACGAATTGCCGGATCATGTGCTCGGCGGCGGAAAAGTTGGCGATCACGCCGTGGCGCATCGGCCGCACGGCTTCGAGATTGCGCGGCGCGCGGCCGAGTAGCTGGCGCGCCTCGACGCCCACGGCCGCCACGCGCTTTTGCCCGGCAGCGGCCTCTTTCTGAAAACACACGACGGACGGCTGATTCAGCACGATGCCCCCGTCGTCGGTATAGATGAGGGTGTTGGCCGTACCGAGGTCCACCGCCACGGAATGACGGAACAGTCGATCGAAAAGCGGGTAATGCGGCGTCGGTCTGGCCATAGGAAGGCTCTGTTGTGTCGTTATCCGCCCTTGCCGGGCAGTCTGGAAAAATGCGCCCCCGGTCACCCGAGCCGCGTGGCGCCGCGTGGGCGTTGCGCGGTCCGCGCGGCGGGGGTGATTTTCATGCTAATGAGCAGTTAACGACAAGCAGATAAATATCTTGAGGCCTTCTTTCATTCAGGGCCGTGTCAGTCCCGCGACAAAGCGCCCACCGTATGCGCCAGCGCCGCCTGGCCGAGCGCGACACCGTCCGCGTTGATCGTGTGGCCGATGCCGGGCAACGCGTAGGCGTCGACCGTGTAGCCGGCGCCGTGGAATGCGTCGGCGGCGGATTCCAGTTCCTGCACCGGAATCACTTCGTCTTCCTCGCCGTGGATCAGCGTGAGCGGCGTGCCGTTCTGCGCGACGATCACCGAGGCGAGCCGCCCCGAATACGCGACGACGCCGGCCGCGCCCTCGGCGCTGGTCGCCACGTGATGCATCGCCATGATCGAACCTTGCGAAAAGCCGACGAGCGCAAGCCGTCCGAAAGGCAACTGCCAGTGCGCGAGTTCGGCTTCGAGCATGCGGCGCAATGCCGGATAGGCGGCCGCGACGCGCGTCTCGCGATTGCCCTCGTTGATGTCGCGCAGACTGAACCACTGGCGTCCGCCGAAGCCGCCGTCGAACGCGTCGGTGCCGTCGAGCGACGTGAATGCGACATCGGGCAGGCTCTCGCTCCAGATGTCCGCGAGCGGCATCAGATCGCGCGCATTGCTGCCGACGCCGTGCATCAGCACCACCAACGCCTTGGCAGGCGCAGCCGCCGGCGCGCGCCGCCAGCCGTGTTCGAATTGCTCCCAGCTCATATCCGCTCCCTGTTCGTGTCGATTCGTGGTTCGTGATGGTTCTTCGTGTCGCGGCATGCAGCCGCGCGTGCCCGCTTCATGCGGCCCAACCCGCGAGCATACGCTGCCGCGCCGGGTTCCGCCCTCCGGCCTGCCCGCGCCGACGACGCCAAAACCTGAATACAGGTATGCTTTTGCGAGCATTCGACGGACCCGCCGACCGCGCATGCAGCATGCCGTGAGCGGTGAACGGCCCAGTCACGCAGAACATTCGCAGCGTCCCGATCGGAGAAACCGTTTGAGCCAGCCGACTTCCGTGCCCGCCTCCCCACCCCCTGCGCCACCCGCGCCACCGCCGCCGCTCAAGGGCGGGCAACTGGTTCTGGCGACCATCGCCGTGGCGCTCGCCACCTTCATGAACGTGCTCGACACGTCGATCGCGAACGTCGCGATCCCGACCATTTCGGGCAATCTCGGCGTCTCGGTCGACGAAGGCACTTGGGTCATCACCGTGTTCGCCGCCGCCAACGCCGTGTCGATTCCGCTGACCGGCTGGCTCACGCAGCGCGTCGGCCAGGTGAAGCTGTTCGTCGGCGCGATCCTGATGTTCGTGCTGGCTTCGTGGCTGTGCGGCATCGCGCCCACGCTGCCGATCCTGCTGGTCGCGCGGGTATTCCAGGGCGCGGTGGCCGGTCCGCTGATTCCGCTGTCGCAAGCGATTCTGCTCGGCTCGTATCCGAAGGAGAAAGCGTCGACCGCGCTCTCGCTGTGGGCGATGACGGCGACCGTCGGCCCGATCGCTGGGCCCGGCGCTCGGCGGCTGGATCACGGATAGTTATAGCTGGTCGTGGATCTTCTACATCAACATCCCGGTCGGACTGTTCGCGGCGGGCGTCACGTGGATGATCTATCGCACCCGCGAGTCGCCCACCCGCAAGCCGCCCATCGACGTGGTCGGGCTCGGCCTGTTGATTACCTGGGTGGCGTCGCTGCAGATCATGCTCGACAAGGGCAAGGATCTCGACTGGTTCTCGTCGCCGGTAATCGTGATTCTCGGCATCACCGCGCTGATCAGCTTCTCGTTCTTCCTCGTGTGGGAGCTGACCGAGGACCATCCGATCGTCGATTTGCGGCTCTTTCAGCAGCGCAATTTCCTCGGCGGCACGATTGCGATTTCGGTGGCTTACGGCGTGTTCTTCGGCAACCTGGTGCTGCTGCCGCAATGGATGCAGGAGTATCTGAACTACCGGTCGGTGGATGCGGGTCTCGTCACCGCGCCGCTCGGCATCTTCGCGGTGCTGCTCGCGCCGGTGCTGGGCCGCGTGCTGCCGCGCTCGGACGCGCGCGTGATCGCGACGCTCGCGTTCGTCGGTTTCGCGATCGTGTTTTACATGCGCTCGAAGTACGTGATCGAGATCGACACATGGCACCTCGTGATTCCCACGCTGCTGCAAGGCATTCCGATGGCGCTGTTCTTCGTGCCGCTGACCGCGATCATTCTGTCCGGCCAGCCGCCGCACAAGATTCCGGCGGCGGCGGGTCTGTCGAATTTCGTGCGTGTGTTTTGCGGCGCGGTGGGCACCTCGATCGCCGGCAACGAATGGAACAACCGCACGGTGCTGCATCACGCGCGACTCACGGAGCGCGCCACGATCGACAACCCGCTGTTCAACCAGCAGATCGACTCGACGCAGTCGCTGCTGCATCTGAACCCGCAATCGGCGCATGCGCTGTTCGATTTCACCGTGAATACGCAAGCCGCGATGATGGGGCTGAACGACATTTTCTATGTGTCGGCGATCATCTTCATTCTGATCATTCCGCTGATCTGGATCACGCGGCCGGCCAAGGGCGGCGGCGGACCGGATGCGGCGGGCGCGCATTGATGTCGAAGTGTCCGCTCGGGCTCATTTGCGTCGCGTCACCGCTCGCGTGCGGCGTTAAGGGCGTGGTCGCGCTGCGTCAGCGTCAGCGTCAGCGGAAATAGCGCGCGGGTGTGTCGCCGAACGCATCGCGGAACACCGCGATAAACGACGACACGTCGTTGTAGCCGACGTCGAGCGCGACCCGCGTGACGCTCGCGCCCGCGCCGAGGTGCTCCAGCGCAACCAGCAGCCGCAATTGCTGACGCCATTGGCCGAAGGTCTGCCCCGTCTCCTTGACGAACAGACGCGCCGCCGTGCGAGCCGTCACGCCCGCCGCCGCGGCCAGGTCCTCGAGAATCGCGGGCTCGGCCGGGTTGGCGCTCAGCGCATCGGCAATCCGCTGGGTGCGCGGATCGCTCGGCCAGTTCAATCTCAGCGGCGCGGCGCGCAAACGCGGCAGGCGGTCCAGCAACACTTGCACGAGACGCGCGGCCGCTTCGTCGAAGGGTTGATCGTGCGGCAGATCGGCGGCGGCGATCAGCAAGGCTTCCACCAGCCGGTCGGGTACGACCGCATCGCTTTGCGCGGGCAGCGGCGCCGCCTCGGCGTCCGCGTACAGCGAATAGAGCCGCACGGGTCCGACGGCGGACAGGCGGTGCAGCACATTCGCCGCCACCCAGACCGCGTGCCCCGGCGGCACCACCCATCGCCCGGTTTCTGTGTGCGCGGTCAGCACGCCCGCGTTCACATGGATCAGCCGCGCGCGGCGATAGGCGCGCCACGGCTCGTCCAGCGTGTCGTGATTCTGGTCGATCACGAATACCGGATGCTCGACGCCGTCCGGATCAAAAGCTTCCATCATGGTGTCTGTTTTGCCGTGTTGTTGCAGGAAAGGCAGCAAGATTAGCATAGCCGGGGGAACCGCTGCCCGATCCCGCCAAGGCGACGCGAGTCGAACCCTACGCCGCGGCTTGCCAGTAGAATCGCGGCTTCAACGAGCCGAGCCCCATGAACTACGCATCCATCCTCGAACAGATCCACGGCGATCTGCAGCCTTATCTCGGCACCGGCAAGGTCGCCGACTACATTCCCGAACTGGCCAACGTGCCCGCCGACAGTTTCGGCATGGCGATCGTCACCGCGTCGGGCGAAGTATTTCGCACCGGCCAGGCCGACACGCGCTTTTCGATTCAGAGCATTTCGAAGCTGTTCGCCTGCACGATGGCGTTCCGGCTGCTCGGCGACGCGCTATGGCAGCGCGTGGGGCGCGAGCCGTCCGGCAACGCCTTCAATTCGCTGGTCCAGCTCGAAGCCGAACAGGGCAAGCCGCGCAATCCGTTCATCAACGCTGGCGCGCTCGTCGTCACCGACGTGCTGTGCCGCCGCTTCGTGCAAGCCGAGACGGCGCTGGTTGAATTCATGCGGCGGCTGACGGGCGAAACCGGCATCGACTACGACTCGCGCGTCGCGCAGTCGGAGTTGCAGCACGCGCACCGCAACCGCGCGATGGCGCACTTCATGGCGAGCTTCGGCAACATGGAAATGCCGCCGGAAGTGGTCGTCGATGCCTATTGCCGCCAGTGCGCGATCTCGATGAGTTGCGTCGAACTGGCAAAGGCGGCGCTGTTTCTCACCAATCACGGCGTGGTGCCCGCGAGCGGCGAGCGGATTCTCGACACCAGTTCCGCCAAGCGCCTGTCCGCGCTGATGTTGACCTGCGGCACGTATGACGCGGCAGGCGATTTCGTCTACCGCGTGGGCTTGCCCGCGAAAAGCGGCGTGGGCGGCGGGATCGTCGCGGTGCTGCCCGGCGAGATGGCGGTGTGCGTGTGGTCGCCGGGATTGGATAGCAACGGCAATTCGCTGGCGGGAGTGTTGGCGCTGGAGTGGCTGACGACTTATACGGGGCAGTCGATTTTTTGACGGCGAACCGCGCGCGGGGCGCGGATGCGTTGGCGCCCGCAGCCGCGAACCCTTGGCGATGCCGCAAGGCGAGCGCCTTTCCACCGCGCCGCCGAACGTCGGCTCATCCCTCGCTCACTGCGCGCGCTTGACCAGTTCCGCCAGCACGGTCTGATACGCGGTGGTGCCGATCACCCGCTCGTTCACGCCGTCCTCGAAATCGATCCACCCTGAATTGAAGCCGTCGAGCATTTCGATGCGCGGCGCGGGCCACGCCGTGCCCTGCGCCTGGAAGCGCGCTTCCCACTGATCGCGCGGCACCGCCTGAGACTTGACCGAGCGCCCGAGCACGCCGCCCAGCAGCGCGGCGATCTCAAGCTGCGTGTAGCGCTGCGGCCCTTCGATCTCGATCACGCGACGGCCCTGCCACGGCTGCGCGAGCGTATCGGCGATCACGCGGCCGATATCGGCGGTGGCGACCATCGGATACGGGCGATCGAGCGGTTGCAAAAAGCTCGGCATCACGCCCGTTTCGCGCGCCGGCGCGAAGTCCCACAGCGAGTTTTCCATGAACCATGCCGGTCGCAAGATCGCGGTCGGAATCGGCAGATCCGCGAGCGCTTGCTCGAGAATATGGACTTGCGTGATGAGGCCGAGGCCCGACTCGCGCTGCCCGCCAACCGACGACAGCGCTGCGATACGCTGTGGCCGTGCCTTCGTCAGCGCTTCGATCAGCACGGCTGCGGCCGCATGGGCGCTCGGGTAACCCGGCTGCGGCGCGAAGTTGGGCGCCATCATGGCGAAGACGCCCGCCGTACCGCTGAATGCATCGGCGAGCGCGTCGGCGTCCTCGAATGAGGCGATCGCTACTTCGGCGCCTCGCTCCGTCCACTGCGCCGCTTTGTTTTTGTCGCGCAGAACGGCGCGCACCGGATGCCCCGCGTCTAATAAAGCGCGCGCCGCCGCGCCGCCGACTTGCCCTGTTACACCGGTAATTGCAAACATGCTCGCTCTCCTTGAATACGGCTCGATGCCGTCATGGGAGGCATTCTCGGTGTTTTGAACTGGTTTCACGAGAGCATGGGTGTCATTTGTTTAATGCTGTTTTGGCATGGGTTTGTTGGCGGTTTTGGGGTAGGCGTGTGCTGGCGCCGACGTAAACCTGACCTACCCGGGAGACGATGGCGGCTTTTGCCGCCACTGCTGACTCAGGAGCAGGCAGTGAAATCAAGGTATTGGCCAGGCGCGGGACAGCGGTGCGTGAAATAGCGAGTCAAACAGGCTTATCGCGCAACACTCACTATCTGAGGAACAAGCAGGCTAGCCGTTACAGCCAGCGTGAGCCGCGAGCAACGAAGCTCGCCCCGTTCAACGACTATCTGCTGGAGCGCGTCGCCGCCGCGCGGCCGCACTGGATTCCGGCAACGAGTCATGCGCCGTGAGGCAGCTTACGGCGCCAACGAAAAGACAGCATCAACCTACCCCGGCCGGTCCTCGTCATACTCGGTGCGCACGCCTTTGGGCAACCACGGTTCCTTGTGGCAACACCACAATTCATACGTAGGTTCGTAGATACCCACATTGTCGAATGCGCCCAGCGGAAGGTCGAGTTCATCGTGGCCCACATATTCCATGAAGGCCACCGAGCCGCAGACCGGGCAAAAATATCGCCGCCCCAGCTCGGAGCTTTGCCAGGCCTGGGTCTGTCCGGTGAACCGCACGGCGTCGCGCGCAAAAATCGCGTAAGCGCCGAACGCGCTGCCGTGCACGCGCCGGCAGGTCATGCAATGACAGAGGGAAACGCGCGTCGGCGCGGCGCTCACACGAAAACGCACGGCGCCGCACGCGCAGCCGCCGGTTTGTTCCACGGGTTCGGTATCGGCATTCATCGCTCATCCTCGGTTGATCGTTCACACGACAACGCATGACGGCATGCGTCGCCGTCGACGATCGAAGCATGGCACGTTCCCGCACCGCCATGTCGCCGGGCGCGCTAAAGCCCCGCGTCGGAAGCGGAGCTGGCCTTGGCCCCGAGCCGCTCACTGGCCGCCGCCCGCGTGGGAAACGTCGCGAACGCCGAATACTCGCGATCCAGATACGCGGCTGCCTGTTCGAGCAGGAATTGCCGGAACACCTTGCAAGTCGGCGACAACTGCTTGGCCCGCAGATGCACGATCTGCCAGGTGCGTTCGATCGGCGTGCCGTTCACATCCAGCAACGCGATTTCTCCGGTGCGCAATTCCAGCAGCAGCGTGTGCAGCGAAATCAGGCTCACGCCCATCCCCGCCATGACCGCCTGCTTGATGGTTTCGTTGCTGCCGAGCGTGACGACCTTGGCGGGCGTGAACAGATGCTGCCTGAACATTTCCTCCGCGGCCATGCGCGTGCCCGAGCCGGGCTCGCGCAACAGGAACGTGTCGCCGCGCAGTTCCTGCAGATCGAAGCGCCGCGCGCCGCACAGCGGATGCGTCAACGGCGCGATCACCACTTGCGGATGGTAGGCGAGCGGTTCGGTGGTGGTGTCGAGTTCCGGGGGCGGGCGCCCCATGATGGCGAGGTCGATCGCGTTGTCCTGCAACATGCGCAGCAGCGCGTCGCGGTTGCCGACCGAAAAATGCACGTCGACCTTCGGATACAGGTGCGAATACAGCGCCAGCAGCTTCGGCGCGAAGTACGTCGCCGAACTGACGATGCCGACCGCGATCGAGCCGGTGTCGGCCTGCTTCAACGAGGTCATCGCATCCTCGGCATCCTTGATCTCGCCGAGAATCCGGCTCGCGTGATGCGACAGTTTTTCGCCCGCCTCGGTCAGCGTGAGTTTGCGCGCGATGCGCTCGAACAGGCGCATGCCGACCGCTTCCTCCAACTGATGAATCTGCATCGACACCGCCGGCTGCGTCAGATGCAGTTCCTCCGCCGCGCGCGCAAAGCTCGTATAACGGCTCGCGACGACGAAGATCTGCAACTGACGCAAGGTGAGCGAGCGGATGAAATTCACGTTGGCGGGACTCGCTGTGAAATGCGTTGAACGCCGTGCGCAATGCGCCGATGGCAAGGACTAAACCCGAGAACAACCCGAGAACAACGCGCTAGCGGCTCGCCCGCGGCGCGTTGGACGGATTCACCGGCGCGGCCGGCGCACCGGGCGCATGAGGCGCATTGGGCGGCGGTGACAGTTTGCGCAACACCGCCTGAAAGCTCAGCGTCTCCGTCCGCAACGGGTGCGTGAAGTCGTTGTTCGCGCCGGGAATGTCGGTGCGAATCAACGCCACCTGCCCCGGCAGCGAATCGGCGATCAGGAACGTGTAGCGCTTGCCGACGTACTGAGCGAAGCGTTCCGCATTGGGGTCGCCGAGATACGGCTGCACGACGATCTGCTGCGCCTTCACGGGCTTGCCACCGATCTGGCTCGTCACCGTCTCGATGCGCGGGCCCGCCGCGAGCGCGAGCCGCAAACGCTGCTGGAAGTAGCGCCGCTGGCCGCCCGTCAGATGCTGCATCTCGGTGATGTCGCGCTCCAGGAAATAGATGATCACCGGGTTGCACTGCAAGCCGGCGTTCGGCAGCGGCACGCCGCCGCTTTTGTCCGAGACCTGCGCGTCCCCTTTCGCGTTGTCCTTGCTGACCACCAGCACCTTCACGACGTTCGCGCTCTGCGCCGGCTGGTCCGAAGTCAGCACCGTATAGTCGAGCTCGGTCTGCGCCTCGATGCCGCGCAGATGATCCGTCGTGAAGATGAGCTTTTCGGCGGGCGTGATGTCGTCGGTGCCGGCCGCGCGAGCGCCGGCCGGCAGCATGCAGACAACGCACGCGGCGACCATCACGCGTGCCGCGATCGCCCAGGGCCGTGCGCGGCGCAACGGCCGCGGCGCGCCCCTCATGGCGACGCATCCGCGGGCTTGCCCGCGGGCGCGTCGATGGGCTTCAGAAGCGGCACCTGGTAGCTGGTGAGGATCTTGTCGATCTTGTCGTGGTTCGCGCCGATCCATTGATCGACCTTGTCCTTCCACGCCTTCTCGCCATAGCGCACGCCCATCGAGATCGCATAGTCGAAGCGGATGCCGGGCGAGGCCGGGAACGGCACCAGTTTCACCGTGTCGCCGGAGCGCGTCGCGAAGTAGCCCGCGATCGGCCCCCACAGGAACACGACGTCGACATTGCCCGCCTTCAGATCATGTTCGATCATCTGGCCGGGATACTCCTGCGGGTCCCCGCTTTGCACCTTGTAGGAGACCGCCTGATCGATCAGGTTGTGCGCGAGCAGCCAGTCCACCGCGGGTGTCTGCGAGAAAATGCCGAAGCGCAGCTTGTGCAGTTGCTCGGGCGGCAGCTTGAGCAGATCGTCCGGCGTATTGATGCCGGCCAGCTCGGGCCGCTTGGTGAACACCATCGCATACGTGGAGCGCAGATAAGGCTGGGTCGTCGAGGTCATGTCGTAGCCTTTCGGCACGCCGATGATCAGGTCGCATTTGTATTGCTCGGTGTTCGGCACCTTGTCGCGCAGCGTGTGGCGCACGAAACCCATGCGCTGCGGAAAATACGTGTACTCCAGCTTGTAGCCGAAGTCGCTCGCCATCTGGCTCGCGATCCGGTTCTCGTAGCCCTCGCCCTTGCTGTTGGACAGCGGCATGTTGTTGGGGTCCGCGCAGACCCTCAGCACGCCGTCGGCGCCGTCGTTATTGGGTAGCGCGCCGCCCTGCGCCTGCACCGCGGCGCTCGCCAGCGCGGCGGTGCAGAGCGTGGCGGCCGCGAGCACGACGTGAGCGGGCATTCGTTTGCCATGACGCATCGAAAACCTCCGAAGGAATTGCGGCACGGGCATTACTTCGCGTCGATGGCCTGCAGATCGCCCGGCTTGATCTGGCCGTCGGAGCGCCCTTTCAGATAGGCGTAGAGATTCTCCCAATTCTTTTGCATCATCTGGCTGGTACTGAAGTCGGGCATACCCTTGTCCACCCGGCCGCCAAATACAGTGCGATGAAATTCGTTCTTGTCGATGGTCTTGAGCCCCTCGATCAGCGACGGACCCACCATCCCCTCCTGCTTCGCGCCGTGACAGCGTTCACAGGCGAGCGCACGCCACGTCTTCCATCCTTGCAGCGTGTTGCTGTCGACCTTGCTGCCGTCGACCACCTTGTACGCCACCTGGGCAATCGCGGGATTGGTCTGGGCGTACGTCACAGGCAGCACGACGAATAAGGCGGGCACTGCCGCCCGCAACAAGATTGATCGGCCTTTCATGCACATGTCTCCTTGAATAATGGCCGCGCCCCGATGCGTTTCATCGACGCATCCGCGAATGGGCGCGGCTCAGGTCACTCGTAAGACCGAAGCCGCCGCGGTCCGCGCCCTCGTTGCGAGGGCGCGCCGGCCGCGCGCTTCGGTTTGATGCGGCGCGTCAGCCGTTGCCGCCCGGAATGGCGAACACGAACAGCGTGCCGCCCAGCGCCGTGTACTTCGCGAGGTCGCGATAGCCGCCGACCGCGCCCAGCCCTTCGGTGGACTTCTCGAGGCCCGCCGCCATGCCGATGCCGGCCCAGCCGCCAATGCCCGAGTAGACGCCGACGAACTGCTTGCCTTGATACTCGTAGGTGAACACGTTGCCGATGATCCCCGACGGGGTCTTGAAGCGCCACAGTTCCTTGCCGTCCTTGATGCGAACCGCCTTGATGTAGCCTTCGAGCGTGCCGTAGAAGGCAATCCCGCCGGCCGTGGCGAGCGCGCCGGACCACACCGAGAAGCGCTCCGGCTTGGACCAGACGATCTTGCCCTTCGCCGCGTCCCATGCGATGAAGTTGCCCATCGTGTTGCTGCCCTTCGTGCCGGGGTACATCGAGAGCGTGGCGCCCACATACGGCTGACCGGACACGTAGTCCACGTCGAACGGCTCGTAGTCCATGCAGACGTGATTGGTCGGCACGAGGAACAGGCTGGTCGCCGGATCGAACGCCGCGGGTTGCTGGTCCTTCGAGCCGAGCGCCGCCGGGCAGATGCCCTTCACGTTATGATCGGAACCCGCCGCCTGCGTCGAATACGCCGCTGCGCGGATCGGCAGACCGCTCTTGATGTCGACGCGTTCCGCCCAGTTCACCGCCGGGTCGAACTTCTCGGCCACGAGCAGTTGTCCGGTCTCACGGTTCAACGTATAGCCGAAGCCGTTGCGGTCGAAGTGAACGATGGCGGGCACCTTCTTGCCGCCGATCGTCAGATCGGACAGGATCATTTCGTTGACGCCGTCATAGTCCCACTCGTCGTGGGGCGTCATCTGATAGACCCATTTGGCTTCGCCGGTATTCAGGTCGCGCGCGAAGATCGACAGCGACCATTTGTTGTCGCCCGGTCGTTGCGTCGGATTCCACGTGCCCGGATTGCCGGTGCCGTAGTAGACAAGATTGAGCTTCGGGTCCCACGCATACCAGCCCCACGTGGTGCCGCCGCCCAGCTTCCACTGATCCCCCTTCCACGATTTCAGCGACGAGTCCGCGCCCACCGGCACCATCTTGCCGTCGGCATAGGTCATCGTCTTGTCGGGGTTCAGCAGCATTTCCTTGTCGGGACCCGTGCTGTATGCGGTCCAGACCATCTTGCCGCTCTTGATGTCGTAGGCGATCAAACGCCCGCGCACGCCGAACTCGCCGCCCGAAATGCCGGTCAGCACCTTGTCGCCGAATACGTGCGGCGCGTTGGTGTTGGTTTCACCCGCCTTCGGATTGCCGTTCTGCGCGGTCCACACCACGTCGCCGGTCTTGGCGTTCAGCGCGACGAGCTTGGTGTCGGCCTGTTGCAGGAAGATCTTGCCGTCGCCATACGCCAGCCCGCGGTTGACCGTGTCGCAACACATCACGGACACCACCGATTCGTCCTGCTTCGGCTGGTATTGCCAAATGAATGTCTGATCCTTCAGGTTGATTGCGATGACCTTGTTGGGAAACGGCGAATGGATATACATCGTGTCGCCGATGACGAGCGGCGCGCCTTCATGGCCGCGCAGCACGCCGGTGGACATGGTCCATGCGACCTGTAGCTTGCCGACGTTGCTTTCGTTGATCTGCTTGAGCGGACTGTAGCGGTGATTCGAATAATCGCCCGCCTGGGCAGCCCAGTTAGATGGATTTTTGATGAGCCCGTCCAGTTGCGGATCGGCGTGTGCAACGATAGAGCTGAAGGCTGCCGATGCGAGGATCGAGAGCCCAAGAACCATGGTGCGTAAGTTCATGTCTCCTCCAGAATTGTCTTGCTGTTCAACTCACGAATGACCCACGCTACCTCGTCGCACTGCGCGCGCCTTCCTCAATGCGGGTAACGATCAAGCGCCCTTTCCCGATTCGACGTCGGGCTTTGCGGCGCATGAAGCCCCAACGCATATTCCATGCCGGAAGAAAGCGCGCTTCACGGTATTCGCGGCCACAAGCTCGTTGGCATACGCCGCGCGGCGCGCGGGGCTCCTTCGGCGCGCTCGCGGTCACACGCGTCGCGATGCCGCGGTGTCACGGCGTGACCGCCTGTGCCGAACGACGCGGAACATACTGTGTCACTTCCGGGATAGCCGTCGCATGCGTCACCTGCCTGGCGCGCGAATGCGCGGTGAATCGGCCGCGCGCATTTGCCTTGCACGTCTTGCATTGCCGCGCCTGTGCCGTCTTGCGATGGCAACGCGGACGGCAAGGCGAAGCTGGCGCGCAGCTTGCGGCGCTGACTGGTTCCATCACGCGCGGAGCAACGGTCATGGCAAACACGGAAAAGGTCTATTCCGACGACGAGATCCAGCAGCGCCTCGTCGGTCCGCTACAGCACTGGTATCTGGAGGACGGCTGGCTGCGGCGCAAGTATCGGACGGAAGGCTGGAAGGGAACGTTGATGGTGGTGAACGCGGTCGGCCACCTCGCGGAAGCCGCCTGGCATCACCCGGATCTGACGGTTTCCTATGCGTTCGTCATCGTGAAGCTCAAGACCCACTCCGCGAAGGGCATCACGGACAAGGACTTCACACTCGCCGAAAAAATGGAATCGTTCATTCAGTGGCAGCCGCGTCTGGAGGGCGGTGCGCTGGAAGGCACGCCCACCGACGACCAGCGCTTCCGCTATATCAAGTACGACGCGCCGAAACCCGCGCAAGGCGGTTGAGCGCGGCACCCGGCAGCGATGCCACGCGTCGTGCGCCGCCACGGTGACACTGTGCCCCTGTGGCGGCGCAAAGCGCGGCACCTCCCGCCCGGGAAAGGCCGCGCCGTTCTCTCCATGCTTGCGGCGCAAGGCCCGCAGTGAACCTCGTATGCAGCCTTGCCGCCGGCCACCGCATTCGCCTGGTACGGCTTCTGCTTGACGTCACCCGGCACGCCCCGTTCGCCCTATTCGCCTGGTTGCGCGGCCGTCCGCAAGACGGCCACGCAACCAGATCCGCTCAAGCACACACGAGGACATCCGCGATGCAGCTTCAGTTTCGCCGCCTTCCGCCGCAGGCCGTCGTGACGGTCGATGCTCCCGCGCGCCTGCATCTCGGCTTTCTCGATCCGAACGCGTCGCTCGGGCGCGCGTTCGGCAGCGTCGGCCTCGTCATCGACGGACATGGCACGCGGCTCGAAGCGCGCGTCGCGGACCGCGACCGCATCGACGGCGCGGTGACCGAAGCGGAGCGCGAGCGCATCGCGACCTGTCTTGCGCGGCTGCACGCGGCCTACGATCCCACCCCCGTCGCCATCGACGTCGCGCATATTCCGCGCGCGCACACCGGCCTCGGCTCGGGCACCCAACTCGCGATGGCGGTCGGCACGGCCTTCGTTCGCCTGCTCGGCCACAGCGCGACCAGCACCGAGCTCGCGAGCCTGCTCGGGCGCGGCGCGCGCTCCGGCATCGGCATTCTCGGATTCGATTCGGGCGGCCTGCTGGTGGACGGCGGCCCCGCCGGCGAACTGCGCTCCGGTGTGCCGCCGCTGCTCGCGCGCCAGCCGTTTCCCGAGAACTGGCGCGTGCTGCTCGTGAGCGACAACTCGCGCGAAGGTTTGCACGGCGCGGAAGAACGCCGCGGCCTCGCCGCGCTCGCGCCGTTTCCGCAAGAACTCGCCGCGCATCTTTGCCACCTCGTTCTGATGAAGATTCTGCCCGGCGCCGCCGAGCGCAATATCGTGCCGTTCGCGCATGGGCTGACCGAGATGCAGCAGACCATCGGCGAATATTTCGCGCCGGTGCAAGGCGGCGTGTTCGCGAGTCCCGAGGTCGAGCGCGCGTTGCGCGCGGTGGCCGCGCAGCGGACCGCGGGTATCGGTCAGACATCCTGGGGACCGACGGGATTCGCCATCGTCGCGAGCGCGGACGACGCCGAACGCGCGCTCGCCACCGCGCGCGAGGCGACGCGCGGCATGCCGCACATCGAATGCACGATCGTCGCGGGACGCAATCGCGGCGCGACGATCCGCTCCGCCGAAGCGCGCCAGCCGCGCAGCGACGCCGCATGACGCCGCGCGGCCCGATCCGGCTAGCCGCGGCGCGGCTCACTGCAACGCGGCTCACGGCGGCGTGGCCGACCGCGAAGCCCGCGGCGTCCATCGTCTTCGCGCAAGCGACGCCAGGTGACGCTCGATTGCCAGGCCGCATTTGCCCCGCCGCGCTCGCCCCGCCGCAGCGCCACTCACTTATCGACGTCCGCGCAAGTGCCCGCACTGTCGCCTTGCGCCGTCCACGAGATCGCCACTAAAACGAGCCTTCCGCCATGTCCGACACCACCGAAAAGCCCGCAGAAAGGCCCTATATCCTGCACATGTTCACGGCCACGCCGCAGATGAGTCCGTTCGACGTGAACATGGCCGCCGACGCCGGCTACCAGGTCATCGTCCCGTATTGCAGCGTCGATCAGGGGATGATCGCGAACCTCACGCAAGACGCGATCTTTTCGCGCGGCCCGAAGGGCGTGTCGCGCACCGGCATCTTCATCGGCGGGCGCGACGTGATGCTCGCCGCCGACATGCTCGACACCGCGCGCCGCGCGATGGTCCCGCCGTTCGAGGTGTCGGTGTTCGCCGACCCGAGCGGTTCGTACACGACCGCGGCCGCGCTCGTCGCGCTCGTCGAGCGGCATTTGAGCAAGGCCTATGGGATGGAGCTAGGCGGCAAGCGCGTGCTGATTCTCGGCGGCACCGGCGCGGTCGGGCGCGTGGCGGCGGCGATGGCCGCCTCGCTCGGCGCCGACGTGTCGATTGCGAGCCATGCCGAGCAGGCGCGCGCCGTGCGGGTCAGCGACGAAATCAACCAGCGCTTCGGCATCGTCACCAAGGGCATCAGCACGGCCACGCCGGACCAGTTGCACGCGGCGCTGGGCGAGGCCGAGATCGTGCTCGCCACCGCCATCGCGGGCGTTCAGGTGGTGAGCGCCGCCGACCTGGCCCACGCGAAACATCTGCTGATCGCCGCCGACGTGAACGCCGTGCCGCCGGAAGGCATCGCGGGCGTCAACGTGATGAACGACGGCAAGCCGATCGAGGGCGTGCCGAACGCGGACGCCATCGGCATCGGCGCGCTCGCGATCGGCAACGTCAAGTATCAGGTCGAGCACCGGCTCTTCATGCGGATGCGCGCGGGCGGCAAGCCGGTCTACCTGGGTTTCCCCCAAGCGTTCGACGAGGCCCGCGCCGTCGCGGCCGGCCTCGAATGAGCGCGCGCGATGTCACGCCCGGCACGCCGCTCTGCGCCATCATGAACGCGCGCCCGACGCTTGCGCATGCGCCCTTCGTCGCGGTGGCCGGGCTGTCCGCGCGAATGCTCGCGCAGTCCGCCGCGCGCGCGGGGCTGCGCGTCGTCGCGCTCGACGTATTCGGCGACCGCGACACGCGCGAGGCGTCCGAGTTGTGGTTCGACATCGGCGGCGGCCCGCTCACGATCGACGGCGCCAAGCTCGTCGACGCGCTCGTGCGCGTCGCGCGCCTGCCGCACATGCTCGGCTGGATCGACGGCAGCGGACTCGAACCGTTCGTCGCGCAACTGAGCCGCGCGCCCGGCTTGCCCCGCTTCATCGGCAACCCGCTGGAGGCCAGCGTCGCGGTGCGCGAGCCGCAACGGTTCTTCCCGCTGCTCGACGCGCTGCATATTCCGCATCCCGAGGTCTCGTCCACGCGACCGGCCGTCGCGCAAGGCTGGCTGCTCAAGCGCGCGGACGGCTGCGGCGGCACGCACATCGAACCGGCCACGGCCTCGCGCGATGCGCCGGTGCCCGCGCAAGCCTACTTCCAGCGGCGGCGCAACGGCCGCTCGCTGTCGGCGCTGTTCATCGGCGCTCGCGGCGGCGCACGCCTGCTCGGCTTCGCCGAACAATTGACCTGCACGATGGGCGATCTGCCGTTCGTGCATGCGGGCTCGATCGGTCCGATCGATCTGCCGCCGCGCGTCGCGGCGCGCGTGCGCGAAGCCATCGAGGCGCTGTGCGAGCGCACCGGCCTGACGGGCATCAATAGCTGCGATTTCCTGCTCGACGGCGACACCTTCGAACTCCTGGAAATCAACGCCCGCCCCTCGTCCACGATGACGCTGTACGAAACCGCGTCGCCTCACGCGTGGCCGCGCGGGCTGCTCGCCTGTCATATCGACGCCTGCCGCTACGGCCGCCTGCCGCCCGAACCGCTCGCGCCGGCCTCGTGGCGCGCCGGTCAGCAGGTGCTGTTCGCGCCGCATCCGTTCACCGTCTCGCAGGCGTTCAGCGATGCGTGCCTGCACGATCCCGCCTGCCGCGACGTGCCGATGCCCGGCACCTGGATGGAAGCCGGCCAGCCGGTCTGCACACTGCTCGTGCGCGCGGCATCCGTGAGTGGGGTGCGGCAAGCGCTGGAGCGGCAGCGCGCGCTGGTCCTCGAACGAATCGAAACCTGCCATGAACCCGACTATGCCTTCATCCAGTGCCATTCCTGATGCATCGTCGCAGCCCTCCGGCGCGACGGCCGCGCCATTGAGCGTCAACGCGCTGAGCGAGCGGCTCGTCGCACGGCTGGTCGGCGATGCGGCGCGCCTCGGCGTGGCGCTCACGCGTACCGACGACGGCACCGTGCTCGCGGACGCGGGCATCGCCGCGCCGGGCAGCGTCGCCGCGGGCGTGCTGATCGCGCGCATCTGCATGGGCGGTCTCGGGCACGTCGCGGTACGCACGAATTTCGACGCGCATCCGCTCTGGCCCAGCATGATCGACGTGCGCACCTCGTCGCCGGTGCTCGCGTGCCTCGGCAGCCAGTACGCCGGCTGGAGCCTTTCCGCGACCAAGGAGCAGACCGGCGGCAAGAAGTTCTTCTCGCTCGGTTCGGGTCCGGCGCGCGCACTCGCCGTCAAGGAGCCGCTGTTCGCCGAACTCGGCTACAAGGACGCCCACGAGCGCGGCGTGCTGGTGCTCGAAGTCGATCGCTTGCCGCCGCAAGTCGTGATCGACAAGGTGTTGCGCGACTGCGGCCTCGCCCCCGACCGGCTGACGCTCGTCATGACGCCGACCCACTCTGTCGCCGGAACGGTACAGGTGGTGGCGCGCGTGGTGGAGGTTGCATTGCACAAAACGCACGTGCTCGGCGTGCCGCTGGATGAGGTGGTCGAGGCCGGCGGCTCGGCGCCCTTGCCGCCGCCCGCACCGGACGGCATTCAGGCGATGGGCCGCACCAACGACGCGATTCTCTATGGCGGCCGCGTCCATCTGACCGTCAAGCACGATGCGGCGGCGCAGCAGCTCGCCGCCGAATTGCCGGCTTCGAACTCGCGCGATTACGGACGGCCCTTCGCGGACATCTTCACGTCGTTCAACTACGACTTCTATCAGATCGATCCCGCGCTGTTCGCGCCGGCCGAAGTGTGGGTCAGCAGCCTCGAAAGCGGCGCGACGTATCACGGCGGCGCGCTCAACAGCGCGTTGCTGCACGAACAATGGGACGGCCAACCATGACGCTGGCGCTGCCCGATCCGAATCCGGTCAACGCGCACGCGAACCTGCGCATCGCGATCATGTGCGACGAAACGGGCTGGCACACCGGGCGTCTGAAGAAGGCTTTCCGCGCGCGCGGCGCCGAAGCGCGCTGCATCGACCTCGCGGATTGCCGGATCGACACGACGTGGGAGCCGCATGGGCTGGTGCTGCCGGGCTTCGGCCGCACGCTGCCGGATGCGGTGTTCGTGCGCGGCATCGCCGGCGGCACGTTCGAGCAGGTGACGCTGCGTCTCGGCATCCTGCACGCGCTGCGCGAATCGGGCGTGCCCGTCTACAACGACGCGCGCGCGATCGAGCGCAGCGTCGACAAGTCGATGACCAGTTTTCTGCTGCATCGCAACGGCGTGCCGACACCCGCGACATGGGCCGGCGAATCGGCTGCGTTCGCGCAGCGCGTGTTGATGCGCGAAGCGGCCGCGGGCCGCCAGGTCGTGTTGAAGCCGCTGTTCGGCTCGCAGGGCCACGGACTGAAGCGCCTGGGCGCAAGCCGCGCGCGCGGCGGCGCGTTGGCGCCGCTGCCCTCGCTCAAGCCGTATCAGCAGGTGGCTTACCTGCAACGCTACGTCGACGGCGGCCGCAGCGGTTTCGATTGGCGCGTGCTGGTGATCGGCGGGCGCGCGGTGGCGGCGATGCGCCGTATCGGCGGCAAGGGCTGGATTCATAACTTCGCGCAAGGGGCCGAGTGCCAACCCGCCGAACTCGATTTGCCGCTTGCGCAAACGGCGATCCGCGCGACGCATGCGCTGGGGCTCGACTACGCCGGCGTCGACCTGATTCCCGATCCGCGCGATCCGGCCCGGCCGCTCGTGCTCGAAGTCAATGGCGTGGCGGCGTGGCGCGGCTTGCAGTCGGTCACGCCGGTCGACATCGCGGCGGCGCTCGTCGACGATCTGCTCGACCGCAAACTCGCCGACGCGCGCCGCGAGCTGGCGCAAGGCGGCGATTCCGCCGTCGCGACGCTGCCCGGACGCCATGCCTGAGCCGCTTTCCGCGATTCCGCCCGCACGCGTTCGCGCGGCTTTTCTCGCGGCATGCCGGCTCGACGTGGAGACGCCCAAGCCCGGCAACGTCAGCATGCAAAGCGAGGGACATGGGATGAGCGCGGCGCAGTTTCTCACCAGCGCCGAGGTGGCCGCCGACGCGCTGCTCGCGCCGGGCGCGCGAGTCGGCTCGCGCATTCTCGATGCGGTGACGCGCACGCGCGAGGCGGTCGGCTGCAATACGAATCTCGGCATTCTGCTGCTCGTGGCGCCGCTTGCCGCCGCGCTAGAGGAAACCCCGCTGCCGTTGTCCGCGGATGCCTGGCGCGCTGCCACCGAGCGCGTGCTCGCCCGGCTCGATCTCGACGACACACGCCTCGCGTACCGCGCGATCTCGCTCGCCAATCCCGGGGGCCTGGGCGACGCGCCCGAGCAATCGGTTCATGCCGCGCCCACGGTCGGCCTGCGCGACGCGATGGCGCTCGCCGCCGGGCGCGACAGCATCGCGCGTCAGTACGCGAACGGCTTTTGCGACATCTTCGAGACCGGCCTTGCGGCGTGGCGCGACGCGCACGTCGCCAGTGAGACCACCACCCGAACCCCCGCGCAAACCGCCACCCTCAACGTATTCCTCGCCTTCCTCGGCGGCTGGCCCGACTCACACATTGTGCGCAAGCACGGTGTCGCACTGGCGCAGAGTGTCACGCGCGCCGCCCGCGAACGACACACCGAATGGCGGCGAACGCTCGCCCTATCACCGCAAAAAGCGCCCACCCCATCGCTCGATACGTGGGATGCCGAACTGAAGGCCCGAGGAATCAACCCCGGCACCAGCGCGGACCTGACGGTGGCCACGCTCTTCGTCGCCGGCTGCCTCGAAGCTCACCGTGACGCGCCTATCGAGCCGCGCGGACCTCGCACTGGCACGGAACATGTTAGTTAGTGCCACCGTGCATCAACACGCCGCTCGGCGATCGCGGACCAGGATCGTTGCGGCGGCGGACTTCAGCAAGCCCTACCCCACTCATCGGAGGAATAGAATGGCCAAGATCAACCGCGTCCTGATAGGCGAGTCGCTCGTCGGCGATGGCAACGAGGTCGCGCACATAGACTTGCTGATCGGACCGCGAGGTTCGGCTGCAGAAACCGCGTTCTGCAACGCGCTCACCAACAATAAGGATGGCTTCACTTCGCTTCTGGCCGTCGTCGCGCCTAACCTGCTCACCAAACCGAACACGATCCTCTTCAACAAGGTGACGATCAAGGGCGCCAAGCAGGCGGTGCAGATGTTCGGCCCCGCGCAGCACGGCGTCGCGCTCGCGGTCGCGGACAGCGTCGAGGACGGCACGATCCCGCAGGACGAGGCCGACGACCTGTTCCTGTGCGTCGGCGTCTTCATTCACTGGGAGGCGGACGACGACAAGAAGATCCAGCAGTTCAACTACGAGGCGACGCGCGAGGCGATCAAGCGCGCCGTCAACGGCGAACCCAACGCCGCCGAGGTGGTGGCGAAGAAGAGCACCGTCGCGCACCCGTTCGCACCTAACTGAGAATGCGCGGCAGGTTTTGTGTGGAGAGAGCGAAGGCCCGCCCCGCGGGTCTTCGTCACGTTGGAAGGTTCTACCCGAGGCATGAGATGAGCAAACGATGTCGTGCGCTGGTGGCCGGCGCCTGTCTCGCACTCGCGGGACCGCTCGCCTGGGGCGCCGGCGATGCGCCGGGCGCGGCGGCTCCGGCAGGCGGCTTCAATTACCCGACGCAGGGCCGCGTCGAATACGTGCTGAGTTGCATGGACGACAACGGACACGACTTCGCGAACGTCTACAAATGCTCGTGCGTGATCGACAAGATGGCCGCGGCGCTGCCTTACGACGATTTTGTCGATCAGTCCACGTTCTCGAAGTACGCGACGCTGGGCGGCGAAGGCGGTTCGGAGTTTCGCGTCGACCACGCCAAGGCGCAAACGAAGAAATTCCGCGCGCTGCAAGCAGAGGCGTATCGAAGCTGCGGGTTGGCGTCCGACAAGACGGCGGCGTCGAAGTGACGTGAAGGCGTGAGGTCGATGGGCAAGGTCGATGCATGACGTCGATGCGTGACGTCGATGGGCGAGATCAACGCGTGATGTCGATGCGCGAGGTCAACGCGCGAGGTCGATGCGCAACCTCAACGCGTGACGTGACGTGCATAACGCCAACGCCCGACGCGAGCGAATGACGCCCTGTCCGCCAACGCCCTGACCAGCGGCGCACCTACCCGCCCCCTAGACGGCGGCCACGCGATCCGCGCCGCGCGCCGTGCCGCCGCGCCAGCCGTTCAATTCGGAATCAGCCCTTTCCCCAGCGACGCGTAGCTGTCGAGCCCGGAACCCGTCGTCGCCAGATCGCTGCGTTGCCGTTCGATCCGCACGCCGACCGCCGCCACGTCGTCGAACTTCGCCGGCTTGGCGAGCGACACGCGCACCCAGTGCGCGCCGAAGTCGGTAATCAGCAATCGCGCGACCGCTTCGGCAAGCGCCTCCAGCAAGCGCACGCCGTGCGCCGCGAGCAGCGCATGCAGCGCCTCGCGCACCGCCGCGTAATTGATCGTATCTTCGATGCGATCGGTCGTGCAGGCGCGAATGGACGGCACCCCGATCGCGAGATCCATGCGGATCGGCTGCAACACATGCTGCTCGCTGCTGTCGATACCGATGATCGTCTGTCCCACGAAATTTTCGATGAACACGATGTCCATGCGCCCGGACGACGCGCCCGCCGAGGGCGCGTCGCGCCGCGCGGCCGGGCTTGACGCGTCGGCGTCGGCGCGGGCGCCGGAGAAACGGGCGAGACGAACGGTGTCGATACGATCCATGATGTGCTCCGCCGCGGCGCGGCAAGTGGTGGAACAGGTGAAGTCAGGTGTAATGGAACGGAATGCGGGACAGTTCAGCCACGGCGCGAAGCAATCTGCGCCGCGCCTGCAACACGCTCCCGCGTTCGGCTCCGGACGCGGCGCATGAAAAGCGCATGAACGAACGCATAGGCGAACGCACATTCGAACGCATAAGCGAACGCACAGGCACGCCACAAGCAGCCGCACCGAAGCCCTCCCCCGATAAAAGCAAAAATCGGGCGCGCCGTGCACAAGTAATGCGACTCCGTATTGATCGCAAACGTCATCGAGCGTAGAGTTTTAAGACAGCCTGACATCAGGACCGGTTTTCAGTGCGCATGCGGACGTCAGAATTCGCGGCGCAGGGGATGACAGTATCGATAAAAGCGGCGCTCGCGGCACGCTTAGCAAAGTGCCCGAATTGACGCAACGGAGACAAACCCCATGTCGTTGCTTGCTGATAGCAGTCTGCACGTCCGAGAAGTTCTGAACGTAGTCAATCATCAATTGGCGACGCGTCCAACGAGCGAACCCGTCGCTCAATCGTGGGCGCGCTGCATGAACGAGTTTCAGCTCGACCCTTCACGCTTTGTCACGCCCCCCATTCTCACCGAGTACGAACTGAGTGAACGCCGCGAGGCGCTCGGCGATCTGATCGCGTGCTCGAAGCTCGAGATGACCACGCTCTATCAGCAACTGGCCGATCCCGAACTCGCGGTGGTCCTCGTCGACGCCGGCGGCGTGATCGTCCATCAGGTTTCGTCGGTGCCGTTCGCCGAAGCGGTCGCGCCCGACGGCTTTCGCGTGGGCGCCCTGTGGAGCGAGCGCGAGGCGGGCACCAACGGCATGGGCACCTGTCTCGCCGAACGCGACTGCATCGCCGTCTGCCAGCACGAGCATTTCTATCCGCGCTATACGTCGCTCACCTGCTCGGCCGCGCCGATCTTCGACGATAGCGGCGAGATTGCCGGCGTGCTCGACGTGACGAGCCGCTCCAAGCTGTTGCAGCAGCACTCGCTGGTGCTGGTGGGCATGTCGCGGCAAATGATCGAAAACCGCTTGCTGGACTCGCGTTACCGGCATGCCAACATGATTCACTTCCATAGCCGCCCGGAATTCGTCGGCACGCTGCACGGCGGCAAGCTCGCCGTCGCGGACGACAGCACCGTGCTCGCCGCGAACCGCAGCGCGCTGTTCCAGCTCGGCTTTCGCAGCTTGAGCGAATTGCGCGGACGGCGCATCGAGGAAGCCTTCAACGCCTCGCTCGAAGACATGATCGCGCGCAGCATTCGCGGCTCGTTCCATCCGGTCACCGTCTACAGCGCGAACGCGACCAACCGTTTCTTTCTCGTCGCGCAGACGCCGCAGAACCGCGCCGGGCGCGCCACCCGCGTGGCGCTCGCCAGTCCCGTGCCGCGCGCCGCGCCGCCCGAAAAGCGCCCGCCGCCCGCCCGGCTCGACGAAATCGCGCATCTGGAATTCGGCGACCCGCGCATGGCCTCGCAAATCCAGCTGGCCGCGCGCGTCATTCAGCGCAAGATCCCGATCGTGATCAGAGGCCAAACGGGCACCGGCAAGGAAGTGTTCGCCCAGGCATTGCACAGCATCAGCCCGCACTCGGCCGGCCCGTTCGTGCCGGTGAATTGCGCATCGTTGCCGGAGAATCTGATCGAAAGCGAGTTGTTCGGCTATCGCGCCGGCGCGTTTACCGGCGCGCAACGCGAAGGGCGTCGCGGCAAGATCGTGCAGGCGAATACCGGCACGCTGTTTCTCGATGAAATCGGCGACATGCCGCTCGCGTTGCAAGCGCGGCTCTTGCGCGTGATCGAGGAACACGAGGTGACGCCGCTCGGCGCGGAAACGACCGTCAAGGTCAATTTTCAGCTCATCAGCGCGAGTCACCGCAATCTGCTCGAACTCGTGCATGGCGGGCAGTTCCGCGAGGATCTGTATTACCGGCTCAAGGGCGTCGAACTGAACCTGCCGCCGCTTTGCGAGCGGCTCGACAAACTTGCGCTGATCCACCATCTGCTCGAAAACGAATCCGGCGACGACGAACCGCCCGAGTTGACCGCCGAGGCCGAACACGCGCTCCTGACCTATGCGTGGCCCGGCAACATTCGCCAGTTGCGGCACGTGTTGCAAATGGCGATCGCGCTCAGTGACGGACAACCGATCCGCTGCGAGGACCTGCCCGTCGAAATCACGCAGCGCGCGCCGAGCGTCGGCATGCCGTCGGCGCCGAACGTTGCCGCCGCGGAGTTCGAAGCGCACCTGACCGACGACGCGGACCTCTCCGCGCTCAACGCGATCCAGTTGAACGAGCGCGAAACCGTGCTGTCGCTGCTCGACGAGCACCGCTGGAACGTCAGCAACGTCGCGAAGGCGCTCGGCATCAGCCGCAACACCCTGTACCGGAAGATGCGCCGGCTGCATATCCGGCTGTCGCACGACGGCACGCCGCTCGATGGCGCGCCGCCCGACGGGTCGCCCGACGATCCGTCCGATGGCATGCCGTACAACGGATCGTCGCCCGCCGCTGCCGCATGACCCAGGCACCCGCGCGTCACCTCAACGAGTTCAAGCCCGATGCGCGTTTTGCGTGGTGCGTGACCGGCTCCGGCCATATGATCGAGGAGTCCATCGCGCTCGCGCTCGAACTGCCGCGCGTGGACCTCTTTCTGTCCGCGGCCGGCGAGGAAGTGCTACCGCTTTACGGTTGGCCGCTGCCGAAGCTGCGCAAGCATTTCCGCGTGCTGCGCGACAACAGCGCGAGCGGCGTGCCGGTCGGCATGCTGTATCACGGCGTCTATCACACGGTGGTGATCGCGCCCGCCACCAGCAACACCGTCGCCAAATGCGCGTTCGGCATCTCCGATACGCTGCCCACCAACATGTTCGCGCAGGCGGGCAAGCAATGCATTCCGGGCATTGTGTTTGCATGCGACACCGAACCGACCGTGATCACGCAAAGCCCGAACGAATGGGTGGAACTGCGTCCGCGGGCGATCGAACTCGACAACGTCGAGCGCCTGTCGCGCTTCGAATATACGACCCTCGTTCGCTCGCTGGATGAGCTGAAAGCGGCGCTCGGTGAACGCTTGTCGACGCTCGATCTGGTATGAGACGAACCCCACGCTCCCTGCGGTCGCTGCCCGGCGCGTACTTGAAACGACCCCCATGCTCCCTGCGGTCGCTGCCCCCCGAAGGGGCGTCAGCACGCTTGGGGCGGCCCGGCGCGTACTGACCTGACCGACATGGACCACATCGTCTTCCTGACTGGCCGGCTCGCCGAGAAGAGCCTCGCACGCGTGCTCGACAGCATGGCGCCGACGCCGTTCAGTTGGGAGATCCGCGAAATCGGGCTACAGGTGGCCGCGTTGATGACGGCGGACATGATTCGCCGCCGCGTGGCCGCGCCGCTCGCGGCGCAGCGGGTGATCGTGCCGGGACGCTGCCGCGGCGATCTCGACGCGTTGAGCGCGCACTACGGCGTGCCGGTGGAGCGCGGTCCCGAAGAGGTCAAGGATCTGCCGCAGTTCTTCGGCCGCGAGGCCAAGCCGATGGATCTGACGCACTACGAGACCGAGATTTTCGCGGAGATCGTCGATGCGCCGCGCCTCGATCTGGAAGGCATCGCGAAGCGCGCACGCGATTATGCCGCCCAGGGCGCCGACGTGATCGACATCGGCTGCCTGCCCGAAACACCGTTTCCTCATCTCGAAGACGCGGTTCGTCTGCTGAAGGCCGAAGGCTATCGCGTGAGCGTCGATTCGATGCGCAGCGAGGAACTGCTGCGCGGCGGCCGCGCGGGCGCCGACTATCTGATGAGCCTGAACCTCGACACGCTGTGGATCGCCGACGAAGTCCCGTCGACGCCGATTCTGGTCGCGCGCGATCAGCGCGAGCCGGCCTCGCTCGACGCCGCGATCGACCTGCTGTCCGCGCGCGGACGCGCGTTTCTCGCCGACCCGATTCTCGATCCGATCCCGTTCGGGCTCGCCGCGTCGATAGCGCGTTATGTCGGGCTGCGCGAGCGCTATCCCGACATCGCGATCATGATGGGCATCGGCAACGTAACCGAGTTGACCGAAGCCGATACGAGCGGCATCAACGCGGTGCTGCTCGGCATGGCCGCGGAGCTTCGCGTGAGCGCGGTGCTCACGACCGCCGTGAGCCTGCATGCGCGGCGCGCCGTGCGCGAGGCCGACGTCGCGCGCCGCGTGATGCATGCCGCACGCGAAGCGCAAGTGCTGCCGAAAGGCATCAACGGCGATCTCGCCACGGTTCACGCGAAACGCCCGTTTCCCTACAGCGCCGCGGAAATCGACGACTTCGCCCGCGAGGTGCGCGATCCGAATTTCCGCGTACAAGTCAGCGACGACGGCATCCACGTCTACAACCGCGACGGCCATCGCGTGGCGGACGACCCCTTCGCGCTCTATCCGCAACTGAATCTGGAGAGCGACGGCGGCCACGCGTTCTACATGGGCGTGCAACTCGCCCGCGCGGAAATCGCCTGGCGCCTCGGCAAGCGCTTCGACCAGGACCAGCCGCTCGACTGGGGCTGCGCGGTCGACCGGCCCGAACAGGATCTCGCCGCATGGTGCGCACCCGGCGAGACCATGAAGAAACGCTAGCGCCTGCGAGTTGCAGGTAGTCGTGTGAAGTGGCCGCGTGAAGTGCCAGCCTCGACTACCCGCTTCAGTGCGTCACGGCGAGGCCCGCCGCATCGTTCAGATCAACACCCAAGTTGACATTGCCAAGCGCCAGTTCGGCGCGCATCCCGCCGATCGCCTGCGCATAGTTATCCGCGCCGAACACAGCCGAACCCGCAACGAACACATCCGCGCCCGCGGCCGCGATCGCCGCGATGTTCGACGCCTTCACGCCGCCATCCACTTCGATCAGCAACGGCCGTCCGGTGCGCTGCATCGTCGCGTCGACCGACTTGCGCAGGCTGCGCAGCTTCTCCAGCGTTTCGGGAATGAAGGCCTGCCCGCCGAACCCCGGATTCACCGACATCACCACCACCACGTCAAGCATTTCCATCACATGATCGAGCACCGCGAGCGGCGTGGCCGGATTGAGCGCCAGTCCCGCGCGCGCGCCGTTGGCCTTGATCAGTTCGATGGTGCGGTGCACGTGTAGCGACGCTTCGGGATGAAAGCTGATCGTGTTCGCGCCCGCCTCCGCGAACGCGAGCACGAGCGGATCGACGGGCATCGTCATCAGATGCACGTCGATCGGCACCGGCGTATGCGGGCGGATCGCCGCGCACACGAGCGGCCCGACCGTGAGGTTCGGCACGTAGTGGTTGTCCATCACGTCCAGATGGATCCAGTCCGCGCCGGCCGCGCTCACGTCGCGGATCTCGTCGGCGAGACGGGCGAAATCCGCCGACAGCAGCGACGGGGCAATCAGGAAGTCGCGCATGGCCGTTTCCTCTCGATGTGGGTTCAGTGGTAGCGGCGCGCCATCGCCTCGAGCGGCAGCGGCTTGATGCGCGGCGCCTGCCCCGCGCAGCCGAACGCCTCGAAGCGCTCGACGCACACGGCGCTCGCCGCCGCGGTCGCGGCCTTCAACGCGGCGCGCGGATCGAACTCGGAACGCGCATTCGCCATCGACTTGCGCATCGCGCCGCTCATTGCGAGGCGGATGTCCGTGTCGATGTTCACCTTGCGCACGCCATGCGCGATGCCGCGCCGGATCTCCTCGACCGGCACGCCGTAAGTCACCGGAATCTCGCCGCCGTATTCGCGGATGATCGCGAGCCATTCCTGCGGCACCGACGACGAGCCGTGCATCACCAGATGCGTGTTCGGAATCCGCTCATGAATCTCGACGATGCGGTCGATCGCCAGAATGTCGCCGGTCGGCTGGCGGCTGAACTTGTACGCGCCGTGCGAGGTGCCAATCGCAATCGCCAACGCATCGACGCCGGTGGCTTCGACGAAAATCTGCGCCTCGTGCGGATCGGTGAGCAGATCGTCGCGCGAGAGTTTGCCTTGCGCGCCGACGCCGTCCTCCTCGCCCGCCTCGCCGGTTTCGAGCGAACCGAGACAACCCAGCTCGCCCTCCACGGAAACGCCCACCGCATGCGCGGACTCCACCACGCGGCGGCTCACGTCGACGTTGTAGTCGTAGCCGGCCGGCGTTTTCTGGTCGGGCAGCAGCGAGCCGTCCATCATCACCGACGTGAAGCCCGAACGGATCGCCTGCTGGCACACCGCCGGGCTCGCGCCATGATCCTGATGCAGCACGAGCGGAATATCGGGGTGCGCCTCCAGCGCAGCCAGGACGAGATGCCGCAAATACGGTTCGCCCGCATATTTGCGCGCCCCCGCCGACGCCTGCAGGATCACCGGGCTCGCGGTGGCCTCGGCGGCCTGCATGATCGCGTGAATCTGCTCCATGTTGTTGACGTTGAACGCCGGCACGCCGTAGCCGTGCTCGGCCGCGTGGTCCAGTAGTTGCCGCAGTGCTATGAAGGCCATCGCAAACTCCTTGAGCTCTTATCGAATGAAACGGATCATGGCGCGCCATGCGCGACGCGGCGGGCTTCGTCCACCACCGCCTGCGCCGTCAGATTGAAGTGCGTGAACAGCGCGGCGGCGGGCGCCGATTCGCCGAACGAATCGATGCCGACCACGCCGCCCTCCAGCCCGACGTATTGCCGCCAGAACGCGGTCACGCCCGCTTCCACCGCGACCCGCGGCACACCCGGCGGCAACACCGCATCGCGCCATGCGCGCGGCTGCCGGTCGAACACGCTGGTGGACGGCATCGAGACGACCCGCGCGGCGATGCCGGCTTCGGCAAGCGGCGCGACGGCGTCGAGCGCGAGCGCGACTTCCGAACCGGTCGCGATCAGCACGACGCGCGGCTGCGACGCGGACTCGTCCGGCCAGTCGCGCAGCACATAACCGCCTTGCTCGACGGCGTCGATCTGTTCGCCGCTACGCGCCGCGAACGGCAGGTTCTGCCGGCTCAGCAGCAGGCACGACGGCCCGTCGCGTTCGACCGCTTGCGCCCAGGCCTGCGCCGTTTCGACCGTGTCGCACGGACGCCAGATGTCGAGCCCCGGAATCAGTCTGAGGCTCGCCGCATGTTCCACCGCCTGGTGTGTCGGCCCGTCCTCGCCGAGACCGATCGAATCGTGCGTGAACACGAAGATCGCGCGCGTTTTCATCAGCGAGGCCATGCGCAAAGCGTTGCGCGAGTAGTCGGAAAACGTGAGGAACGTGCCGCCGAACGGAACATGCCCGCGATGCAGCGCAATGCCGTTCATCAGCGCGCTCATGCCGAATTCGCGCACGCCGTAGTGCAGATAGTTGCCGCCTTGCAGGCCGCCGTCGTCGGCATGCACGTCGACGGCGCTTTTCCAGTTGGTGAGATTGGAGCCGGTCAGGTCGGCCGAGCCGCCCAGAAACTCGGGGAGGACGCGCGCGAGCACGGCGATGGTCTGCTGCGAGGCCTTGCGCGTCGCAATCGATTCCGCCGCGCAGTCGACGTCGCGCACCATCGCGCGGACCGCGTCGCGCCATTGCGCGGGCAGCGTGCCCTGGGTCCGGCGTTCGAATTCGGCCGCCTCGGCGGGGTAATGCCTGCGATAGGCGTCGAAGCGCTGCGTCCACTCCGCTTGCGCGGCGGCGCCGCGCTCGCTTGCGTCCCATAGCGTGCGGACCTCGCCCGGCATCACGAAGGGCGGATGCGGCCAGCCGAGCGCGCGCCGGGTCGCGCCGATCTCGTCCGCGCCGAGCGGCGCGCCGTGCACGTCGTGGGTGCCGGCTTTCGACGGCGAACCCTTGCCGATCACCGTCTTGCAGCAGATCAGCGTCGGCTTGCCCGCCGCGCGCGCGTCCTGCAAGGCGCGATCGACCGCGTCGACGTCATGGCCGTCCACCGCGCGCACCACGTGCCAGCCATACGCGGCGAAGCGCGCCGGCGTGTCGTCGGCGAACCACTGCTGAACGTGGCCGTCGATCGAAATGCCGTTGTCGTCGTACAGCACCGTGAGCTTGTCGAGCTTCAGCGTGCCCGCGAGCGACGCGGCCTCGTGCGAGATGCCTTCCATCAGACAGCCGTCGCCGGTGAACACGTAGGTGCGGTGATCGACGATCGCATGGCCGGGCCGGTTGAACTCGCGCGCGAGCAGCGCCTCGGCGAGCGCCATGCCGACCGCGTTCGCGAGACCTTGCCCGAGCGGACCCGTGGTGGTTTCGACGCCGGGCGTCACGCCCACTTCGGGATGCCCCGGCGTCTTGCTGTGCAACTGACGAAAGCGCTTCAACTCGTCGATCGGCAAGTCATAGCCGCTCAGATGCAGCAAGCCGTACAACAGCATCGAGCCGTGTCCGTTCGACAACACGAAGCGATCGCGGTCGGGCCACGCCGGATCGCGCGGATTGTGCTTCAGATGCCGGTCCCACAACGCGACGGCAATCTCCGCCATGCCGAGCGGCATGCCCGGATGGCCGGACTTCGCCGCTTCCACCGCATCGATCGCGAGCATGCGCAGCGCGTCGGCCATGAGCCGGGTCGCGGGCGCACCAACAGATTCTGCAACGGCACTCATGAAAGTGTCTCCTTGCACGAAATAGAAAAACGGGTCCCGCCGTGGCTTGCCGATCGCCCCGCGCTCAGGCGCGCGCCTGCCGGTCGATCAGTTGCAGAATCATCGGCGTGAAAATCAGTTGCATCGCGAGGCCCATCTTGCCGCCCGGAACGACGATCACATTGGGGCGCGACATGAACGAGTCGTGCAGCATCGTCAGCAGGTACTGGAAGTCGATGCCCTTCGGCCGCGCGAAACGGATCACGACGAAGCTCTCGTCCGGCGCCGGAATCTCGCGGGCGGTGAAGGGATTCGAGGTATCCACGGTCGGCACGCGCTGAAAGTTGACATGCGTGCGGGAGAATTGCGGACAGATGTAGTTCACGTAATCGGGCATGCGCCGCAGGATCGTATCGACCACCGCTTCGTGCGAGTAACCGCGCATGTTCTGATCGCGGTGCAGCTTCTGAATCCATTCGAGGTTGATGATCGGCACCACGCCGATCAGCAGATCCGCATGCCGCGCGACGTCGATCCTGTCGGTCACCGCCGCGCCGTGCAGCCCCTCGTAGAACATCAGATCGGTGCCGGGCGTCACGTCCTCCCACGGCGTGAAGGTGCCGGCGTCCTGCTTGTAGACCCGCGATTCGCCTTCGTCGTGCACGTAGTGGCGCAACTTGCCCGAGCCGCTTTCGCCGTAACTGGCGAACAGCGTCTCCAGTTCTTCGAGCAGATTCGCCTCGGGTCCGAAATGGCTGAAGTTCGGCGCGCCGTCGCGCTCGTGCTCCTTCATCGCCTCGCGCATGCCGTTGCGGTCGTAACGGTGAAAGGCGTCGCCCTCGACGATCTGCGCGTTGATCTTCTCGCGCCGAAAGATGTGGGTGAAGCTTTTCATGACGGTCGTGGTGCCGGCGCCGCTCGAACCGGTTACCGCGATGATCGGGTGTTTGAGTGACATACGCTTGTCTCCGGAAGGTGATGTTCTTTTCGGCTGCTGGGCTGCGCCGCTGCCGCGCGGATTACGCGCGCACGCGGGTTGCCCGGGTCATGCGAGTCACGCGTGTCACGCCGTGAAGTCGGGCAAAAACAGCGAGCGCCGGTTGAAGAGCGGCGACGAGAACGGCTTGTCCTCGCCACGGTCGTATTCGCCGTGATACCGGCCGATGCGCTCCACCTCGTTCTTCGAACCGAGGATCACGGGCACGCGCCCATGCAGCGTGGCCGGCACGACATCGAGTATCCGTTCGCGTCCGGTGATCGACAGGCCGCCCGCCTGCTCGATCAGAAAACTCATCGGGTTCGCTTCGTAGAGCAGGCGCAGGCGTCCTTCCATCGCCGGCGTCTTGGAGTCGCGCGGGTACATGAACACGCCGCCGCGCATCAGGATCCGATGCACTTCCGCGACCATCGACGCGATCCAGCGCATGTTGAAGTCGCTCGCGCGGCAGCCGCTGCGGCCGTCCTTGCACTCCTGCACGTAGCGGCGCACGGGCGGCTCCCAGAAGCGCTCGTTCGACGCGTTGATCGCGAACTCCACGGTGTCCTCGGGAATGCGGATGTTCGAATGCGTGAGCACGAAATTGCCGATGTCGCGCTCCAGCGTGAAGCCATGCGTGCCGTTGCCGACCGACAGCACGAGCATGGTCGACGGACCATAGACGGCGTAGCCCGCCGCGACCTGCTCGCAACCGGGCCGCAGGAACGCGGCCTCGCCGACCGGCGCGTCCTTGTCGCCGTGATTGCGCAGCACCGAGAAAATCGAGCCCACCACGCCGTTGATGTCGATGTTCGACGAGCCGTCGAGCGGATCGAAGGCGAGCAGATAGTCGCCGCGCGGATAGCCCGGCGGAATCGCGTAGACGGTCTCCATTTCCTCCGACGCCATCGCGGCGAGCAAACCGTCCCACTCGCATTGCTGCACGAAAATCTCGTTGGTCGCGACGTCGAGCTTCTTCTGCTCCTCGCCATGCGTGTTGATGCTTTGCGCCGAACCGTAATTGCCGCCGAGCGCGCCCTTGGTGAGCATCGCCGAGATCGACTTGATCGCCGCGGCCACGTCGATGAGCAGCGCCGAGAGCCCCGCCGTCTCCGTCGTCCCCGCAGGAGAGGGCTGGCGGTCGAGCGTGTCGATCAGGAACTTCGAAAGGGTCGTACGTCCGTCTTGCATGGCGATCTCCTGAAGGATTGTTGTCGTTCAGCCTGGCGGCGCCTGAAAGGCGCGCGGCGCTGGCGGGGATGCGGACGCGGACGCACAAGCGGCGTCGCTCCCGGCCTCGGCGGACGGCTCGTCGAATACGCGGCTCGCGCGCACGTCGGCGGCGCCGATCAACGTGAGCGCGGCGGCGTCGATCGGCGCGCCGCCCTTCATCGCGTTGGCGAACAGGCGGTTCGCCTGGCGCAGCCGCGCGCGGTCGAGCGCATTGCGCACCGAACGGGCGTTGGCGAAATTCGGCTGACGGATCCGCAGCGCGAGGTACTCGGCGAAAGCGCGCCGCGAGTCGGCGTCGAAGCGGTAGTGCATCGTCGCGAGCATGCGCTCGGCGATGTCGAGCAGTTCCGCTTCCTCGTAATCGGGGAACGTGATGTGATGCGCGATCCGGGAACGGAAACCCGGATTGCTTTCGAAGAAGATTTCCATCCGCGACGCGTAGCCCGCGAGAATCACCACCAGATCGTCGCGCTGGTTTTCCATTGTCTGCAGCAGGATTTCGATCGCTTCCTGGCCGTAGTCGCGCTCGTTCTCGGGGCGATACAGGTAATACGCTTCGTCGATGAACAGCACGCCGCCCATCGCGCGCTTCAGCACATCGCGCGTTTTCGGCGCGGTATGGCCGATGTATTGACCGACGAGGTCGTCGCGCGTCACCGAAACCAGATGATTGCGGCGAATGTAGCCGAGCCGGTGCAGCACTTCGGCCATGCGCAGCGCGACCGTGGTCTTGCCCGTGCCGGGATTGCCGGAGAAACACATGTGCAGGGTCGGCGCGCCGCTCGCGAGGCCGAGCGAATCGCGGGCGCGCTCCACCAGCAGATGAGCGGCGACCTCGCGGATGCGGGTCTTGACCGGCACGAGTCCGACCAGGTCGCGGTCGAGTTCGGCGAGCACGTCGCCGATGCCGGAGTCGCGATAC
Source organism: Paraburkholderia sp. DD10 (assembly GCF_049177125.1). NCBI lineage: Bacteria > Pseudomonadati > Pseudomonadota > Betaproteobacteria > Burkholderiales > Burkholderiaceae > Paraburkholderia > Paraburkholderia sp. DD10. Next base: position 2,412,711 of record NZ_CP185392.1, read on the forward strand.
AGCGCCGCGAGATCGATATGCGGCGGCTCCTGACGCGAATCCTGCGCGCCGGCTCGTGCAACGGACGGCGCATGCGTGTCCACTACGGCAGCTTCGGTCATTGCATCTCCTTGTTCATACCATTCGCGCGGTGATCGACGCGGTAAGCGATGCGGTGAGCGATACAGCGATTCATGCACCGCACCGCATCCAATTACCGTGCCGGGCCGTAGCGCTCACCCGCGGGCCGGTCGCCCGCATAGCTCGACAGTCCATAGCGCTGCACGCGCCCCGCGCCATCCTGCCGCGTGAGACGGAAACCCGGCTCGTCGTCCGGCCGGTTGACGATGAACGACAGGCGCATCGTCTCGAAGGTGCGCTCCGAATCGAACGCATTGACCTTGATGTAGTGCTGCGGCCACGCCGCGCGGCATGCCCTCACCTCCTGCAACACGCCGGCCGCATCGCGCAGATCGAACATGGGCAAGCCCCACATTTCCCAGTACGTATTGCGCGGATGCGGATCGTCGGTGTATTCCACCGAGCAGGCCCAGCCCTGGCTCAACGCATAGTCGATCTGCAAGCCGATCTCCTCGTCGGTCAATTCCGGCAAGAAGGAAAATGTGCCTTGTGTAATGCGCATGGCGAACCTCGTTGATTGATGTGACGGCCTGAATCGGGTCGACAGTTGTCCAACGCAGTGCGGCGGCACTGCTGTCGTTCCCGCGATAACGATTGCCGTGAATGCGGCGTTTTACGCGACGCTCGGCGTGGCGGCGAAGTCGGGCGTGTCGGTCGATGCGTAGTTGAAGCTCACGTCCCGCCATGTATCGAGCGCCTGCTTGAGCGGCGTGCACCAGCGCGCGGCGGCTTCGAGAATCTCGGGCCCCTCGTTCACGATGTCGCGGCCCTCGTTGCGCGCCTTCACCATCGATTCGAGCGCGACGCGGTTCGCCACGGCGCCCGCCTGAATGCCGGCCGGATGCCCGATCGTGCCGCCGCCGAATTGCAGGATCGCGTCGTCGCCGAACAGATCGAGCAGTTGATGCATCTGTCCCGCGTGAATCCCGCCCGAGGCGACCGGCATGATCTTGCGCAAGCCGGCCCACGGCTGATCGAAGAAAATACCGCGCGACAGGTCCACTTCGTTGTGCGCGTCGCGGCACACGTTGTAATACCCCTGTACCGACAATGGATCACCTTCGAGCTTGCCGACCGCCGTGCCCGCATGCGCATGATCGACGCCCGCCATGCGCAGCCATTTGGCGATCACGCGGAATGAAATGCCGTGATTGCGTTGCCGTGTGTACGTGCTGTGCCCGGCGCGATGCAGATGCAGGATCATGTCGTTCTTGCGCGCCCAACGCGACATCGATTGAATCGCGGTCCAACCGATCACGAGGTCGATCATCACGATGCACGAGCCGAGCTCCTTCGCGAATTCGGCGCGCTCGTACATGTCCTCCATCGTGCCGGCCGTGACGTTCAGATAATGGCCCTTCACCTCCCCCGTTTCCGCTTGCGCGCGGTTCACCGCTTCCATCGAAAACAGAAAGCGGTCGCGCCAGTGCATGAAGGCCTGCGAGTTGATGTTCTCGTCGTCTTTCAGGAAATCGAGTCCGCCTCTGAGCCCCTCGTACACCACGCGGCCATAGTTCTTGCCCGACAAGCCGAGCTTCGGCTTGACCGTCGCGCCGAGCAGCGGCCGACCGTATTTGTCGAGCCGTTCGCGTTCGACGACGATGCCGGTCGGCGGCCCCTGAAAGGTCTTCAGATACGCCACCGGTATGCGCATGTCCTCGAGACGCAGCGCCTTGAGCGGCTTGAAACCGAACACGTTGCCGATGATCGACGCCGTGAGGTTGGCGACCGAGCCCTCCTCGAACAGATCGAGTTCATAGGCGATGTACGCGAAGTACTGCGGTTCGCCGGAGGACGACGACGGCACCGGATCGACGCGGTAAGCCTTGGCGCGATACATGTCGCAAGCGGTGAGGCGGTCGGTCCACACCACGGTCCACGTTGCCGTGGACGATTCGCCGGCCACGGCGGCCGCCGCTTCCTCCGGCTCGACGCCGGGTTGCGGCGTAATGCGAAAGAGCGCGATCACGTCGGTGTCTTTCGGTATGTAATCCGGCTGCCAGTAACCCATTTCGCGGTATTTCATGACACCCGCGGCGTAGCGTTCGCGCGGCTTGCCCGAACTGCCAGGATTGCCCGGTTTTTGCGAATCAAGTGCTGTCTCGATCACCGGTTGACTGAAATCGTTCATGACGTATCCTCGATTGTGGCAAGCGCGCTGCCGGGAGAACGAAGCGCTTGAGTTGCACTGTAGACAAGGGCGTCATCATTGGGAATTCACGATTTAATTTGGCAGAGTTAACCGATCCATTATCAACTGCGCATCACGAAACACGTTTTCATGAAATGCGTTTTCAACCCACGCCGATATTCCACGCGACGATTTCAAATGGCGTGACAGGAGGACAGAAACCTTCGAATCGTAATGGAACACTTTGCTTCGGGATCGGGACACTGCGCGGCCGGCGATTTGCGAACCCGCACGAGCGGCATGCCGATGCAATTCGGCGTATGCTGTATTTCGCGCGAACCGCCTGCCGCCCGCGCGTTGCAGTACAGCGCCCGGCATGGAGTTTGCGTAGTCAGCAACGCCGATGCAGCCCGGCATCACGCTCGGTTCACGGCGCAACGATGTGTCAACCACATGGAGGAACACATATGCAATGGACGACACCTAGCTACACCGATATGCGCTTTGGTTTTGAAATCACGATGTATATCGCGACGCGTTAAGCCCGCACGGGCCGCATGCGCGGCCCTTTCGCGGATCACTTTTTCTTTAGCTGAATCGGCCGGCCTTTCGGCGCTGTCACGACTCACGTTCCCATCATGATCCACGAAACGATCGTCACCACGGCAGCGTGCGATGGCCGTCCTCACATAGCGCCGATGGGGGCGCGTTACGAGGGCGAGTTCGTCATTCTTTCCCCGTTTCGCCCGTCGACCACACTCGACAATATCGTCGCGTCGCGCGCGGCGGTTCTGAATTTCACCACCGACGTCCGCGTTTTCGCGGGCTGCGTCACGCATTGCGCGACCGATTGGCCCACTGTCGCCGCCACTCGCGTCGCGAGTATCCGGCTGGCGGAGTCGCTCGCGCATGCCGAACTCGAACTCGATGAACTGCGCGACGACAACCAGCGCCCGGTGCTGCGCATGAAGTGCGTGCACCGCGAGAATCACGCGCCGTTCGCCGGTTTCAACCGCGCTCAGGCGGCGGTGATCGAAGGCGCGGTGCTGGTGAGCCGGCTCTTCATGCTGCCGGCCGACAAGGTCGACCGCGAAATGGCTTACCTGCAGATCGCCATCGACAAAACCGCGGGCGATGCCGAGCGCACCGCCTGGGGCTGGCTCACCTCCGCGATCGCGCGGCACCGCGCGAGCCTCGATTCCGCCGGCGGTTCGTCCGCCGAACTCGTGTCCCACTAGTCTTTCGGAGAACCCGATGACCGCATTGCTCGCGAGCGTCCGCTCGCACGAGGAGGCGTTCGACGCCGCCCAGGCCGGCGCCGAGCTGATCGACCTGAAGGAACCGAACGCGGGCGCGCTCGGCGGCCTGTCGATCGGCGACATCACGAATATCGCGCGTCATCTACGCGCCCGTTACCCGGTCAAGCCGATCAGCGCGACGATAGGCGACGTGCCGGCCGAAGCGCTCGACGAGATCGCCGCGCGCGTCATCGAGGTCAGCGAGGCGGGCGTCGATTATGTGAAAGTGGGCGTGGCGCCGGGACCGGCCGCGCGGCGTTGCCTCGAACACCTCGCGAATCTGCCGGCGACCGTCGTGCCGGTGCTGCTGTGCGACGGCGGCATGGACGGCGAACTGGTCGCCTACGCGGCCACGCTCGGGTTCGTGGGCGTGATGTTCGACACCGAGGGCAAGGACGGCAACACGCTGTTCGATCACGTGGACAGCGAATCGCTGGGGCAATGGCTGCGGCTGATCCGCGAGCAGGGCGCGATGAGCGGCATCGCCGGTTCGCTCGGCTGGGCGCAGCTCGCGCAGATCAGGGCGCTGGCGCCGGATTTCGCGGGCTTTCGCACGGCCTTGTGCGTGGATGGGCGCCGCTCGCGGCTCGATCCGCAACGGGTCGCCGACCTGGCCGGCGCGCTACACAGTGCAAGCGGTGATAGGGGTCTTGCGGGCGCTACTTCGGGCTCGGGCGTTTCTTCGGACGCGGCCCGTTTGTAGGATTCTTCTCCCGGCGCATGGTGCGGCGCTCGTGCCGCCCATGCTGCTCATCCACGGATGTCAGCTTGCCGACTACGTCACCGGCATGTTCAGCAGCCGGTCGCGCATCAACGCCACGTTGTCCTTGTTAAGCAACTCCACCACGTAATTCGCGTCGTTCACATAGTCGACGAAACGGCGGTCCACCACGCCCGTTGCCGCCAGCGTTTCAAGCCGTTCGTCCTCGAAGATCGGACATGACTTCACCACGATCAGCCGCTCGGCGTTGAGCATCGTCGAGAGCCAGGCGGCGAGGCTGTCGGAGGTCGTGTCCCAGTTGCTCATCGCGTCGGGCGTGTCGCGCATCAGCGCGGTCGGCACCCATACGGCGACATGGCCGTCGCGCAACGCGCGGCGAATCTTGGCCTCGCTCGACGCAAGCACGAGTTCGGGCCGCACGCCTTGCATCATGATTGCGTACTGCGTCATCGCGAGCAGACACATGTTGTGCGCGACGAGATCGTCGAAACGCCACTCGCTCTGATATTGCCGCACCTTGTCGGCGAAATCGCCGCCGCCCGGCACGATCACGACGCGCCCGCCCCCCACCTCGCATAGCTCGTCGAGCCAGTTGCGCAGCGTCGGCTCGTGACTCAGGCTGCCCCCGATCTTGACCACCCACATGACCGTTGTCCTCGTTTCCGATTAACTGCGTTGGTGTGTTCGCTGCATGTTCGTTGCGGGTGCCTTCACCTGCTGATTGGCTCGCGCGTTCGAGCGCTGTCTGACCAAAGCTCGCGTCGTCTTGCTGCTTGTGCCGACGCGCGGCTCATTGCGCTTCGGCTCATGCCGCCTGCGATATCGCGCCCTACCTGTCACACCCAAAAGCTCACGCCGTGCCGTTCCGCGTGCCGTCCATCGCGCGGCTCATCGCGCTTCGGCTCATGCCGCCCGCGATACCGCGCCCTACCTGTCACACCCAAAAGCTCACGCCGTGCCGTTCCGTGTGCCGTCCATCGCGCGGCTCATCGCGCTTCGGCTCATGCCGCCCGCGATACCGCGCCCGCGCCGTCGCGGCCCGCATGCCGGTCGTGCGCGGCCGCGAGCAGCGCCACCGCCACGCTCGGCGCGCAAGTCGCGGCCCACTCCGAGCATGCGTCGGGAACGCCCGCCAGCGCGCCGAAATCGACATAGCCGCGCGCCTCCTCACGCGCCAGCGCCGCCACGAGGAAGCGTCCGCAGCCCGCGCCCACCAGCGGCGCGGCGGCCAGCTCGGGATGCGCCGCCGTCACGCGCGCGAGGTTCACGCCGATCTCGCGCAATTGCAGTTCGCGCCAGCGCAGCGCGAACCGGCGCCATTCGGCGGGCTCCGTTTCGTAGGCGTCGCGGCCGATCATCCGCGCGATCCGCGCACGGCTCGCGGCTTCCGTCTTCGGTCCCTGGTCGGCGCTCGGATAGAGGTCGTAGTGCGGCTCCAGTTCGCCGGTCAGCCGATAGACGTCCGCGCTCGTCGCGAACCATTCGTTCATCACGTTGACGGCCGCGCCCGCGAATTCGATGCGGTGCGCGATCCCGCACAACGGCGTGCGCACGACACCCTGGTAGACCAGTTCGCCGGTCGCGAGCCGCCCGGCATCGGTCGCGGCGCGCGCGACGACGCGCCCGCCAGCGATCGGAATGATGTCGGTGGTCGTGCTGCCGATGTCGATGAGCACCGCGTCGGCTGCGCGCGTGGCGACCCAGTGCGCGGTGGCGAGCCAGTTCGCGGAGGCAACGTCACGCCAGTTGGCGGCGCAGTCTTGCGGCGCGAGCCAGCCGGTTTCGCCTGCATAAAAACGCAACTGTGCGCCCGCTTGTGAGCCTGCTTGTGGGCCTGCCTGTGCGCCTGCCTGTGCGCCTGCTCGTGCATCTGATCGCGAGCCCAACCGCGCGTGCGTTTGCGACTGCAACGGCGCATGCGAGCGCGTCGCGAGCCGCTGCGCGAGCGTGCCGGCAATCGCCCGCACGCCTGCGGCGCGATCGGGGAACAGGTCGACCATTTCGCCCGTCATCGTCACGGCGTGCCGCGCGGCGGCCGTGTTCGCGGCCGGCCAGCGCTCGAACACGAGGTCGATCGTCCGCTCCAGATGTTCGAGTCCCTGCCACAGCGGACACGCCCATTGCGCGACGTCGAGCACCGCGCCGCCGGCATCGGCCATCGACACCTTCACGTGCGCGCCGCCCACATCCCAGCCGAAAATCGCGCCATCGACGCCCGCGTGGCTCGCATGCGCTGCCTGCGCCGCGCTCACGGCCGCGCTCCACAGGCCGTCTCGGAGCCGTGCGGGCGCGCCGCCGCGCTTCTGTCGATGCGCGCCCCATGCGCCGCCAGCAACGCGCGCGCGAGATTGCCGCCGAGCGACGCGGACAGCCCCGCATACGCGACGGTCAACCGCGGATTGACCTCGATCACCACCGGGCCGCGCTCGGGATGCCACACCACGTCGATGCCGGCAAAGCCGCGCAAGCCGGGCAGCGCCGCATACACGCGCTGCGCGAGGTCGCCGAGCACACGGCCCTGGTCGCCGAGACGATCGATCTGGTTCACCATCACGCCGTCGAATTCGACGATCCGCGGTTGCGGTCCGCTTGCGTCGGCTCCGCTCAAACCGATCTGCTGCCGGTTGATGCTGATGAGCTCGGCGCGGTCCTCGTGACAGATCAGCGAGAGACTGAGCGGCTCGCCGTCGACCCATTCCTGAAGCACCGGATTGCGTCCGGCGGCGGCACGTGCATCGTATTCCGCGCAGGCGTCGGCGAAACGGTCGAACACGAACGTGTCGAGACCGCCCGCGCCGTCGTCCGGTTTCACGACCCAGCGGCCGGCGGACGGATGACGCTCCGAACGCGCATCGGCCTGCCCCGGTTCGAGCGCGGGCGTCGTCGCGATGCCATGCGCCGCGAGACACGCGGCGGTCACGCTCTTGCTCGATGCCGCGCGAATCGCTTCCTTCGCGCAACCGAGCCAGCGCGCCGTGCCGACCGCATCGTAAAGATGCAGCAGCAAGCCGTCGCATTCGGGCGCGATGATCCACGCGTAATCGTGTTCGCGCGCCACCCTTGCGACGAAGGCCGTCATCGATTCACCCGGCGCGGCCCTACAATGGGCCAGCGCCGGGTCGACGGTTTCGAAGCGCGAACTGGCGAACGTCACCTGCACGCCGTCGAGTTCGCGCAGATCCGCGACCAGCGCGTCGCGCATCACCCGCCCCTCGACGATCAACGCGCTCAGATCGGCGAGACTACCCGCGCCGGCCAGCGCCGGGTCGATGCCGCCGCCGGTGAGATACTCATAGACAAAGATCTTGGTCAAAGGAGCACGCCCCCAATGCAGGTGATACCGGTTCTCGATCTGCTCGACGGCCACGTGGTGCGCGCGGTGCGCGGCGAGCGGACCGCTTATCTGCCGATCCAGTCGCCGCTCGCCGCCACCAGCGAGCCGCTTCACATCGCCCGTGCGCTCATTGCCGCAAGCGGCGCGCGCACGCTCTATATCGCCGACCTCGGCGCCATCCTTCAACGCGGCGCCCATGTCGCGACGCTCGCCATGCTGCGTGCCGCCCTCCCCGGCATCGACATCTGGCTCGATGCGGGCTATGCCGACTTTGCGTCGATGCGCGCGCTATTCGACAGCATCGAGCGCCTCAATCACATTCAGCACATCGAGCAGAGCGGCCCGGCCCACTCGCACACCGGCGAGCGCAACGCCCCCAACGACCGCACGACTCACGATCTCGCGCCCCTCGTGCCCGTGTTCGGCACCGAGTCGCTGCGCGACCTTCACGCGCTGCAAGCGGCCGAGGCTGCCGGCCTCTCGCCCATTCTTTCGCTCGATCATCGCGCCGGCCAGTTGCTTGCCGACCCTGCGTTCGAACCCACATCGTCATGGTGGCCCGGCCGGGTGATCGCCATGACGCTCGACCAGGTCGGCAGCTACGACGGTCCCGACTTGCGCAGCGTCGAGCGCATCCGCTCGAATGCGCCCGCGGGCACCGCCGTGATCGGCGCGGGCGGCATTCGCGATCGAGCCGATCTGAGCGCGGCGGCGCGGACTGGCGCCACCGCATGGCTGGTGGCGTCCGCACTGCATGATCGCCAGATCGGCCTCCCGCTCTTCGAATCCACGTAGCAGCCTATACAAAATCCATGCCAATCGCGGGACAACGCACGGCGGTAAACAAACAGAAAGCAATGCGGCCGCGTGTGACACTCTGCTCCAGATCGGCACACAACCTGTGCGGCGCACCGGGGTTTCGGCGCCGCCGATGCCACAGCCGCCGACGCACGCAAGCCGCATGCAATGCGAGTGCCACGACCGTCCGATCCTTTTAAGCACACGGCCACATTAGCGGTGCGCGATTCGATCCGCGCGAGCGTCGTTGCACTACCGCGGCCATCGGCATGGAGCTTGCTAAAACGAAGCCATGCACCTTCCACCGACCGATCCGTCGAACACGAGCCCCTCGGGCGCGGCCAACGTGCCCGCCTTGTCGACCACGCGCGACTGGACCTGTCCGTTCTGCCCGCTGCTGTGCGACGACCTGGTCGTCAATGCGCACGACGACGCCACGCTCAGCGTGCCCGACACCGATTGCCCGCGGCTCGCCGGCGCGCTCACGTGCTACGGCGCGAGCGACGCGCAGTGCGCGAGCAGCATCGACGGACAGGACGCCAATCTCGACGACGCGCTCACTCATGCGGCGCGGATGCTGTCGAACGCGCGCCGTCCGCTGTTCGGCGCGCTCGCCACCGACGTCGCCGGCGCACGCGCGTTGTACACGCTCGCGGCCGGTTGCGGCGCGATCCTCGATCATTTGCACGGCGACGCGATGAGCGCCGCGACACTCGCGCTGCAGGACCGCGGCTCGTTCTTCACGACGCTCTCCGAAGTGCGCAGCCGCGCCGACCTGCTGGTGTTTTTCGGCTGCCAGCCGTCGCGGCGCTATCCGCGCTTTTACGCGCGCACGCTGGAGGGCACCGAAGGCGCGCGCGACCTGGTGTTCGTCGGTTGCGAGCCGGACCCTGCCGCGAGCGCGTTCGCGCAAGCGCGCGTCGAAGCGATCCTGCCGGACGCCGATCCGTATCACACGCTCGCGCAATGGTCCGCGTTGAGCGTGGGACGCGAGCCCGGCGCGTTGCCCGATAACGGAACGGGCACGTCGGAGACGCTGGCGACGCTAGCCGCGCTGCAAGCGCGCATTGCCGCCGCGCGCTATACGGTGTTCGTTTATGAGCCCGCCGCGCTGCCCGGTCCGCACGCGGCGCTGTTGATCGAAGCATTGAACCGCATCGTCAAGACGACGAACCTCACGGCTCGCGCGGGCTGTCTCGCGCTCGGCGGCGACGACGGCGCGCTCACGGTCAACCAGACGGTGACGTGGCTCTCGGGCCTGCCGCTGCGCACCCATGTCTCGAAGCCAGGGCGGCTCGCCGGCACCGCGCCGCTCGATCATGATCCGTATCGCTATCGCACCAGCAGGCTGCTCGCCGAGGGTGAAGTCGACGCGCTGTTATGGGTCGCGAGTTTCGGGCCGCACGCGTGGCCGGCCTCGCTCAATCCGGCCGTGCCCGCGGTGGTGCTCGGTCATCCCGCTCTCGCCGAAGCGGCCAGGTCGCGCGGCGCCGCGACGGTTTTCATCCCGGTTGCGACGCCCGGCATCGACAGCGGCGGCCATCTGTTCCGGGTCGACAGTTCGGTCGTGATGCCGCTCGCCGCCGCACGCGGCGCCGCGCTGCCCTCGGTCGAGGCGATCGCCACGCAACTGGCCGCGCGGCTTCATGCGCCCGATGCGCGCCCCGCCGTTCAGGAGCAGCCATGAGCCTCGTCCGGCTGAAAGGCGGCACGATCTACGATCCCACCAACGGCGTGAACGGCGAGCGCCGCGATCTGACGATTCGCGACGGCCGCATCGTCGACGTTGCGGCGAACACGCCGGTCGATCACGAATACGACGCCACCGGCATGATCGTGATGGCGGGCGGCATCGACATGCATTCGCACATCGGCGGCGGCAAGACGAATCTGTCGCGCCTGCTGCTGCCCGAGGATCACCGCGCCGATCCCGTGCGCGATGCGGCCTACGAATCGGTGCAGGACGGCGCGGGGCGTTACTTGCGTCTGCCGTCTTGCGGCGTCTGCGCGCCGGGCACGCTTGCGACCGGCTACCGCTACGCCGAGATGGGCTACACGGCCGCGTTCGAGCCTGCGATGATGCCGTCCAACGCGCGCCATACGCACCTCGAAATGGGCGACACGCCGATCATCGATCACGGCGCCTATGTGATGCTCGGCAACGACGAACTGTTCCTGCAGATGCTCGCCGCGCGCCACGACTTCGAGCGGCTGCGCGATTACGTCGGCTGGACGATTCACGCGAGCAAGGCGCTCGGCGTGAAGGTGGTCAATCCCGGCGGCATCTCCGCGTTCAAGTTCAACCAGCGTTCGCTCAACGTGGACGAGCAGCACAAGCACTACGGCATCACGCCGCGCGAGGTGCTGCATACGCTGTCGCGCGCGTTGACCGAACTGCGCGTGCCGCATCCGCTGCATGTGCACGCGAGCAATCTCGGCGTGCCCGGCAACATCGATTCGACCATCGCGACGATGGACGCCGCCGACGGCCTGCCGATCCATCTCACGCATATCCAGTTTCACAGCTACGGCGTCGAAGGTCCGCAGAAGTTTTCGTCGGGCGCGCGCCATATCGCCGAAGCGGTGAACGCGCGGCCGAACGTGTCGATCGACGTGGGCCAGATCATCTTCGGGCAAACCGTCACCGCCTCGGGTGACACGATGATGCAGTTCCGCAACGCGCCGATGGCGCGGCCGCACAAGTGGGTGGTGGGCGACATCGAATGCGACGCGGGCTGCGGCGTGGTGCCGTTCCGCTATCGCGAGCAAAGCTTCGTGAATGCGCTGCAATGGATCATCGGACTCGAAATCTTTTTGCTGGTCGACGATCCCTGGCGTGTCTCGATGACCACCGATCATCCGAACGGCGGCCCGTTCACCAGCTATCCGCATCTGATCCGCCTGCTGATGGACAAATCGTTTCGCGACGAGCAGATCGCGAAGCTGCATCCCGAAGCGCAAGTGGCGAGCGCGCTGCCGCATTTGAAACGCGAATTCTCGCTGTACGAGATCGCCATCATCACGCGCGCCGGGCCCGCACGCCTGCTCGGCCTGCGCGACCGCGGCCATCTGGGCGAGGGTGCCGCGGCCGACATCGCCGTGTATCGCGACGAGCCGGATCGCGAGCGGATGTTCACCTCGCCCGCGTATGTGTTCAAGGACGGCGAACTGGTCGCGCGCGACGGCACGCTCGTCGCCACGCCCACGGGCGGCATCCATTTCGTGTCGCCCGATTTCGACCGCGGCATCGAAAAAACGCTGCGCGCCTATAGCGACGCCAATCTCGCGAACAACTTCGCGCATGCGGCGATCAGCGACGACGAGATCTGCAATTGCTGCCGCGGCGGCAGGCTGCTGCCGGTCGAATGTTTCTCCAATAATTGATGAACGCGGCCGACAAGCACGGTTGACCAGAACGGTTGATTCACGCCAACACGAACCCCAGACGATGAGCGACCCGGCACCTCTTCAGATCAACGGCACCACGATCGACGCAACCTTCGCGGAAGCCTTTCCGATGAAGGCGACCCGGCTCGTCATCACCGCGCACACGCCGACGTGGGCGCTCAACGCCGCCAACGCGATGACGGGCTTCGCGACCTCGGTGATCGGCTGCGGTTGCGAGGCCGGCATCGAGCGCGAACTCGCGCCGGGCGACACGCCGGATGGGCGGCCCGGGGTCGCGGTCCTGCTGTTCGCGGTGTCGTCGAAGGAATTGGCCAAGCAGATCGAACGGCGCGTGGGCCAATGCGTGCTTACCTGCCCGACCACCGCGATCTATGGCGGCATCGATCCGGCGACGAGCCGCGCGCCGCTCTCCGACGTCGCCTCGCTCGGCCGTGGCTTGCGCTTTTTCGGCGACGGCTGGCAAATCTCGAAGGTGCTCGCCGGCACGCGTTACTGGCGCGTGCCGGTGATGGACGGCGAGTTCGTCTGCGAAGAAACCACGGCGACGGTGAAGGCCGTCGGCGGCGGCAATCTGCTGCTGCTCGCGCGCGACATCGACGCCGCGCTGGCCGCCTCCGAAGCCGCGGTCGCGGCAATGCGCAAGCTGCCGAACGTGATCATGCCGTTTCCTGGCGGCGTCGTCCGCTCGGGATCGAAGGTCGGTTCGAAGTACAAAGGCGCGACCGCGTCGAGCAACGACGCGTTCTGCCCGACGCTGGTCGGCCTCTCGCCGCGCAGCGAACTGGGCGCGGAAGTCGGCTGCGTGCTGGAGATCGTGATCGACGGCCTCACCGACGCGGACGTCGGCCTTGCGATGACGGCGGGCATCGTGGCGGCCACCGCGCGCGGACGCGCGGCGGGCATGCTGCGGATTTCGGCGGGCAACTACGGCGGCAAGCTGGGGCCGTACCACTTCCATTTGCACGAACTGGCCGCCGGCCTCGACGGGAGCCGCGCATGAGCACGACGACCACCTTGCGCGTGAAAGCGCCGCCCGGTTTCCGCGTGGATGCGGGCGCGCTGTTGCCCGCGCCGCTCGCCGAACTGAGCTTGAACGAAATCGAGCGCATCGTGCTGCCCGCGGGCAACGAGCGCTGCGCGGTGGGCGACGTGTTCGAGGTGTCGCGTAGCGAAACAGCGGCGGCGCGTGCGGCGGCGGATGCGCCTCATACACCTCACACGCCTCACGCGCCTCACATCGAGCACGCCGACGCGACGCTCGTGATCGACGGCGCCGAGCCGTGGCTCGACCGCGTGGGCGCGCATATGACGGCGGGCCACCTCGTCGTCCACGGTTCGACGGGCGACTATAGCGGCTTGCACATGGCGGGCGGCGTGCTGCGCATCGACGGCGATGCGGGACACTTCACCGCCTGTGAAATGCGCGGCGGACGCCTGAGCGTGGCCGGCAATAGCGGCGACTTCGCCGCCGGCGCGCTCACCGGCGACATGGAAGGCATGACCGGCGGCACGCTGACGATTCACGGCGACGCGGGCGCGCGGCTCGCCGATCGCATGCGCCGCGGCCTCGTGCTCGTCGGCGGCGATGCGGGCGAATTCGCCGCGTCGCGGCTCGTCGCGGGCACCGTCTGCGTGGCGGGGGAACTCGGCCCGCATTATGCGTACGGTATGAGGCGCGGCACGCTGCTGCTCGCGCAGCGGCCCGTGCAATTGCCGCCGACCTTCACCGAGGGCGGCCGCGGTTTCGACGTATTCTGGGCGCTGCTGGTGCGCAGTCTCGCGCGCGAAATCACGCCCTTCTCGCAGTGGCGCACGATGAAGCTGCCGGCGCGCTACGCCGGCGATCTCGCGGTCGACGGACGGGGCGAAATCCTGATCGCCGGGTAACACCCGAGTGGTGCGCACGCGAGGCTGTATTAGTGTGTTCGATGGACACATCAAACGAAAGGAGACGGAGTGACGACGGTGCATTCGCCTCACGCCACGAAGCCACGCGCCGACGCCAAAGCCGGCGCGCGCGAGCCGCGCTATGCCGGCTCGCTGATCGTGCTGCACTGGGTGATCGCGTTCGGCATCATCGGTCTGCTTGCGCTCGGGCTGTACATGGTCGGGTTGCCGAAGGGGCTGCCTCTCAAGGCGTCGTTGATCACCTTCCACAAGTCACTCGGACTGACGGTTTTCCTGCTGGTGCTTCTCCGTATCATGGTGCGCGCGGTCGTTGGTCGGCCGCCGCTACCGCCGATGCGACCGTGGCAACGCGCCGCCGCGCGCACTACGCAGGGTCTTTTATACGTGGCAATGGTCGTGATGCCGCTCTCCGGCTATCTCGGCTCGTCGTTCAACACGTATGGCACGCGTTTCTGGGGCATCCTGCTGCCGAAGTGGGGCTGGGACGACAAGGAACTGCGCTCGCTGTTCTTCGGCATTCACGAAGCGGCAGCGTATGTGCTGATCGCGCTGATCGTGCTGCATGTGGCGGGGGCGATCAAGCATCAGTTGATCGACCGCGACAACCTGCTGGCGAGGATGCTGCCATGACTAGGCGGGCTGCGCGGGGTGGTTCGTCGCATGGGCCGCAGGTGCTTGAGACGCTTCAGGCGCTTCAGGCGCTTCAAGCGACGAACGCGCTTCATGCACCTCATGCGCCTACCGCCTCGCCGCGCATGATGCGCGGCGCGCTGCCGACGCGTGACGGGCATCGCGTGGCGTATGCGGTGGCGGGCGCTCCCGATGGCGTGCCGGTCGTCGTGTTGCATGGCGGACCGGGCAGCGGCAGCCAGCCGGGCGCGCTGCAATTGTTCGATTTGACGCGTTTCAGAGTCGTGCTGGTCGATCAGCGCGGCACCGGCGCATCGACGCCGCATGGCAGCGTGCGCCATAACCGCACCGCTCATCTGATCGACGATCTCGAAGCGGTGCGCGAGCGGCTCGGCGTCGAGCGCTGGGGCGTGTTCGGCGGATCGTGGGGCGCGGCGCTCGCGCTCGCGTATGCGGGAACGCATCCGCGGTCGGTGACGGGCGTGGTGATGCGCGGGCTGTTTCTCACTTCGGCGCGTGAAGTGCGCGGGCTGTTCGTGTCGTCGCGTGGGCGCGCGCCTCGGGCATGGACGCGGTTGCGGGATGCGGCGCGCGGTGATGAGCGCGGCATGGGCGGCTGCGGCGATGTTAGCGGACACAGCCGCGATGGCGAATACAGCGGCATTGCGAGACACAGCGACGTTGGCGAACACAGCCGCATTGGCAACCACAGCAGCCTTAGCAAGCACCGCAGCGCTAACGAACCCCACACCTTCAGCAACCTCGCCAACCGCCCCGCCGCGCTACTCGCGCGCTGTCACATAACGCTCCACCGCGGAGGTGCCAACGAAGCCCAGCAACATGCCCTCGCGCTGGCATGGCGCGGCTATGAAGACGCGGTGCTCGCAAGCGCCTCGACGCGCCGCGCGCGTTCCACCACCGCACGCGTCTCACGCCGAAACACCCGCAAGCTGATCGGCAAATACCGCATTCAAGCGCACTATCTGATGCATCGCTGCTGGCTCGGCGAAACGCGTCTGCTGTCGCTCGCGCGCCGCGCCGCCGCAGCGGGCGTGCCGCTTGCCGCGGTGCACGGCTCACGCGATCCGGTGTGTCCGCGCGGCAACTTGCGGCGTCTCGCGCGAGCCGTGCCCACGGCGCGCGTCGAATGCGTGCGCGCCGGTCATCTGGCGAGCGATCCCGCGCTGCGCGACAGCGTCATGCGCGCGCTCACCGCCATGTTCATTCCACCCGCTCACGAGGGGCGCGGCATGCGCCACGCGGCATGAAAATCAAGGTACTCGGTTCATCGGCGGGCGGCGGTTTTCCGCAATGGAACTGCAATTGCCGTAATTGCGACGGCGTGCGGCGCGGCACGCTGAAGGCGACGCGCCGCACGCAGTCATCGATCGCGGTCAGCGCGAACGGCGAGGACTGGCTGCTCGTCAACGCGTCGCCCGATCTGCTCGCGCAGATCGCCGCCAACCCGGAGTTGCAGCCGGCCCGCCGCGCGCGCGACAGCGGCATTGCCGCGGTGCTCGTGATCGACGCGCAGATCGACCACGTCACCGGCCTGCTGATGCTGCGCGAACGCGACGCGCCGCTGCCGCTCTACGCGACCGACGCCGTATGGCAAGACCTGTGCACCGGTTTTCCGGTCGGGCCGATCCTCTCGCACTATTGCGGCGTCGAGCACCATCGCATCGCGCTCGACGGCGCGCCGCTCGCGGTGGATGCGCTGCGCGACGTGCGGATCGACGCGCTGCCGCTGTCCAGCAAGGCGCCGCCCTACTCGCCGCATCGCAATGCGCCGGAACGCGGCGACAACATCGGACTGGTGTTCACCAATCTTCAGTCGGGCAAGCGCGTGTTCTACGCGCCGGGACTCGGCGCGATCGAGCCGCACGTGCTCGCCGCGATGCGCGACGCGGATCTGCTGCTGGTCGACGGCACGCTATGGACGGGCGACGAGATGATCCGCCTCGGCTTGTCGAAGAAAACCTCCGCCGATATGGGCCATCTGCAGCAGTCCGGCGAAGGTGGCATGATGGAAGTGCTCGACTCGCTCGACGCCGGCGAGGCACGCGGCGCGCGCAAGGTGCTGATCCACATCAACAACACGAACCCGATCCTCGTCGACGATGGTCCCGAGCGCCGCATCCTGAGCGAACATGGGATCGAAGTGGCGTACGACGGCATGACGTTCGACCTGTGAAGCGCAGGCACGAGCACGAACCACGGAGAAGGCATGAACGCGAACGACACCTTCGGCACGGCGCCGTCCAGCGCGACAGACGCGAACCAACCGGCGTGGACCCGCGAGGAATTCGAGGCGCGGTTGCGCGCCAAAGGCACGGCCTATCACATCCATCATCCGTTCAATGTGAAGATGAATAGCGGCGGCTGCTCGCGCGAACAGATTCGCGGCTGGGTCGCGAACCGCTTCTACTATCAGATCAATATTCCGCTGAAGGATGCGGCGGTGCTGTCGAACTGCCCCGATCGCGACACGCGCCGCCGCTGGGTGCAGCGCATTCTCGATCACGACGGTTATGGCGACCAGGAAGGCGGCATCGAAACGTGGGCGCGCCTGGCCGACGCGGTCGGTCTCTCGCGCGACGATCTGTGGTCGCAGAAAATGGTGACACCCGGCGTGCGCTTCGCCGTCGATGCTTATGTGAATTTCGCGCGCCGCGCGCCGTGGCAGGAAGCGGTGTGTTCGTCGCTCACCGAGATGTTCGCGCCGCAGATTCACCGCGACCGGCTCGCGGGTTGGCCCGAACACTATCCGTGGATCGAGTCCGCCGGCCTCGCCTATTTCCGCTCGCGCATCACGCTCGCGCAGCGCGACGTGCTGCACGGACTCGAAGTCACGCTGAATCATTTCACGCGGCGCGAGCAGCAGGACCGCGCGCTGGATATCCTGCAGTTCAAGCTCGACATTCTGTGGACGATGCTGGATTCGATCGAAAAGGCTTTCCCCCAATGAACGACGCGCCAGGCGCCGGCGGCGCCATGCCAACCGCCGATCGACCGACGATCAACAAGCTGTTTCGCCTGCAATGGGAACCGGCGCAGAACGCTCATGTGCTGCTCTATCCCGAGGGCATGGTGAAGCTCAATCAGAGCGCGGCGGAAATCCTCAAGCGCTGCGACGGCACGCGCGACGTCGACGCGCTCATCGCCGATCTGGAACAGGCGTTCAACACCAGCGGGCTCGGTCCCGAAGTGCGCGCCTTCATCGCCGACGCGCGGGCACGCGGCTGGCTGGGATAGCGTCATGACCGATCTCTCGCAACCCGTTACCGATGCCGAGGCGCATGCCGCCGGAGGCGGCGTCGCGCCGCCGCTGTGGCTGCTCGCGGAACTCACGTACCGTTGTCCGCTGCATTGCGCGTTCTGCTACAACCCGGTCGACTATACGGACCACAGCCGCGAACTGAGCACCGAGCAATGGCTCGGCGTGCTGCGCGAGGCGCGCGCGCTCGGCGCCGCGCAACTCGGTTTTTCGGGCGGCGAACCGCTCATGCGCGACGATCTCGAAGTGCTGGTGGAAGAAGCGCGCAAGCTCGGCTTCTATACGAACCTGATCACCTCCGGCATCGGTCTCACCGACAAACGGCTCGGCGACCTGAAGGCGGCCGGGCTCGATCACATCCAGTTATCGTTCCAGGATTCGACGCAGGAACTGAACGATTTCCTGAGCAGCACGCGCACCTTCGATCTGAAACAGCGCGTGGCCACGTCGATCAAACGGCATGGCTTTCCGATGGTGCTCAACTGCGTGCTGCATCGCTACAACCTGCCGCACGTCGATAAGATCATCGACATGGCACTCGCGATGGGCGCCGAATATCTGGAGCTCGCGAACACGCAGTATTACGGCTGGGCGCATACGAACCAGGCGCAGCTCATGCCGACGCGCGAGCAACTGGAAGAAGCCGAAGCCGTGGTCGAGCGTTACCGCCGCACGCACGGCGAGCGCTGCAAGATCTTCTTCGTCGTGCCGGACTATTTCGAGCGTCGGCCCAAGCGCTGCATGAACGGCTGGGGCGCGGTGTTTCTCGGCGTCGCGCCGGACGGCGCGGCGCTGCCGTGCCACGCCGCGCGCGGCCTGCCCGGCCTCGTGCTGCCGAACGTGAAGGACACGCCGCTGCGCGAGATCTGGTACGAGAGCGATGCGTTCACGCGCTTTCGCGGCCTCGACTGGATGAAAGAGCCCTGCCGCAGTTGCGACGAGAAGGAACACGATCTGGGCGGCTGCCGCTGCCAGGCCTACCTGCTCACCGGCGACGCGGCCAATGCCGATCCCGTCTGCGACAAGTCGCCGTTTCACGAAGCCGTGGTGAAGGTGGTGCGGCGCGCGGCGACGCCCGCAGCACATGAAGCGCCCGAGCCACGCGAGCAGCCCATCCTGTTTCGCAACGACGCGAACTCGCGCAAGCTCGCGGCCGCCGCCTTCGTTGCACCTGATGAGCAAGGCGGTCCCGGAGGCCGCGCATGACAGCCGGCGGCATCTCCGTTCTGCTCGTCGACGATCACGCGGTGGTGCGCGAAGGTTATCGCCGCCTGCTCGAATTGAATGCCGACGTGCACGTGTGCGGAGAAGCGGCGGATGCGGCGCAGGCCTATCAGCGCTTTTGCGCGCTGCGGCCCGACGTGGTGGTGATGGACGTGTCATTGCCGGGCGCGAGCGGCGTCGAGGCAATGCGACGGATGCTCGCCCGCGTGCCCGATGCCCGCGTGCTGATTTTCAGCGTGCACGAAGAAGCGATTTTCGTGCGCCGCGCGCTGGACGCCGGCGCGCTCGGCTACGTGACCAAGGCGAGCGCGCCCGACGTGCTGGTGGAAGCGGTGCGCACGGTCGCGCGGCGCGCGGGCTATCTGAGCCCCGACATCTCGCAGGCGCTCGCGCTGCGCACCGCGTTCAGCGAAGGGCCGCCGGGGCGGCAATTGTCCGCGCGTGAATTCGAGGTGCTGCGCTTGCTGGTGCAGGGTTATACGCTGCCGAGCATCGCCGAGAAACTGGGCTTGAGCCAGAAGACCGTCGCCAACCATCAATCGGTGATCCGGCAAAAATTCGGCGCCGACAACGGCGTGCAGCTCGCGCAAATGGCGAGCCGGCTCGGGCTTCAGTTCACCGGCTCGGGCTCGTCGGCCAGCCCGGCTTGAGCCGGCACGCGCGCGCAGAACAGAAAGCCGCCGTCGGGCTTGCTCGCCACGTGAAATTCGCCGCCTAGCGCCTCGACGCGCTCGCGCATGCCGATCAGCCCGAGTCCGCCGCGCGGCTTCGCGAGGTCGGCGCCGGGGCCGTCGTCGGCCATCGTCACGACGATCTCGTCGATCACCTCATCCTCCTGTCCGGGCCGCCTCTCGCGTGGCGCGCGCACCATGAACACCTCCACGCGCGAGCCGCGGGCGAACTTCGAAACATTGGTGAGCCCTTCCTGCACGAGCCGATAGAGCGTGATGGTCAGCGCGTCGCTCAAACCCGTGAAATCCCCTTCGATCGTCAACGAGAACGAGGCCTCCGGCAAACGCTCGCGCCAGCCGTCGACGCAATGTTCGAGCGCGCTCGGCAAGCCGAATTCGTCGAGGCCGATGGGCCGCAGACGCCGGATCATTCCGCCGATCTGGCGGTACACGTGGCTCGCGCTCTGAATCAAACCGAGCGACACGCGATGAATCTCCGGCTCGCGCGCCGCGGACAGATCGCGGATGCGCGCCGCGTCGAGCGCGATGGCGTTCAGGTACTGGCCGAGTTCGTCGTGCAGTTCGCGTGCGAGATGACGGCGCTCGAACTCCTGCGCCTGCAGGGCCTGGTTGGCGAGACGACGGTTCTCCGCGAGCAGGCGCTCGGCCTGTTCCTCGAGCACGCGGCGGCGGTTCAGTTCGCCACGCGCCTCGCGATAGCGGCGCCAGGCGAACCACGCAAGGCCGACCGAGAGCACGCAGAGCGTGCCCGGCAATTCGTCGAGCTGAAAGCGTTCCACGCCGCGCGTCCAGCGATAGGCGCGTTCGCTGACATCCAGCAGCGCGCCGCATGCGGCCGCCGCGACCGTCACGACGAACACCCATGCAAGGTCGCGCGCCACTGTCGAATGCGGCGAAGCGCGGCGCGTGGGATGCGTGCGATGCGTGGAATCGGAATTCGAGGGATCGTTTGACATCACGTTTGCATTTTACGCAGCCCGCTTGCGCGCGGAGGATTCCGGCGACGCATTTGGGAACGCTTCCCCGCCAGATCGGGAAAAGCTCCCGGGCCCGCGTTGCCCCGGTATGCGAAGCTTTTCTCCACACCATGAGAAAGCGCTACGTGCCCGACGCATCGCCCGCATGAGCGACGCCAATCACGATAGCGCATCGACCCGGCAGGAGACAAATCATGAACATGCCGTTCCATTCGCGCCGCACGGTCCGCTTGCGACGACGCATCGGCCTGACCCTGGGTTTCGGCGGCGCGCTCGCCGGTCTGAGCGTCACCGCGTGGGCGCAGGCGGAGCCTGCCGTGGCGGCCTCCGCCGCCGCGGCCAAGCCGGACCAGGCGAGCGCCGACGTCACGCTCGCGCCTGTGGTCGTGGTGGGCACCACGCCGCTTCTCGGCATCGGCACGCCGCTCTCGCAGGTGCCCGCCAACGTGCAGACGGTCCGCGCGCAGGAGCTCGACCAGCAGCATCGCAGCACGCTCACCGATTACTTCGCGAAGAATCTGCCGAGCGTCGATATCGCGGACGCGCAAGGCAATCCGTATCAGGTGAACATCAACTATCGTGGCTTCACCGCGTCGCCGCTGCTCGGCACGCCGCAGGGTCTCTCTGTGTTCGTCGACGGCGTGCGCGTGAACGAGCCGTTCGGCGACGTGGTGAACTGGGACCTGATTCCGCAGCAGGCGATCGATACGATTCAACTGATTCCCGGCTCGAATCCCACCTATGGATTCAATACGCTCGGCGGCGCCATTTCGATCAGCACGAAGAACGGCAAGACCAGCCCCGGCGGCGAGGCCGAAGTGGCGTTGGGCTCATGGGGCCGCAAGACCGCGCAGATCGAACAGGGCGGCACCCTCGGCGCCAACCTGGACTACTACGTGACGGGCAGCGTGGCGAACGACAACGGCTGGGCCGAACAGAACGCGAGCCGCGTGCGCCAGGCGTTCGGCAAGCTGCGCTACACCGACGCCGACACGACCCTGTCGTTCTCCGCCGGCGGCGCGGACAACGATCTGCACGGCGCGCAAACCATTCCGCGCTCCTTTCTCGGCAACCCGAAGCAGCCTTATACCTACCCCGACCAGAACGTGAACGAGGTCGGCTACGTGACGCTTTCGGGCGATCATTACTTCAACGATCACGTGGAGTTGAGCGGCAACCTCTATTACCGGCACTTCCGCAACAGCAACCTTAGCAGCAACGTGAATAGCGGCTTCGGCTCGGTGGATGACGACGGCAATATCGACACCGTGCAGGCGACCAACGACAAATCATCGGTCACGACGGAAAGCTATGGCGCGAGCCTGCAACTCACGCTGCTCGGCAAGCTGGGCGGCATGGAAAACCAGTTCGTCGCGGGCGTCTCGGCCGATCTTGCCAACTCGCGCTACGTCGCCGCGTCGCAAGAGGCCGCCTTCACCGATTCACGCGCGACGCTCGGCCTCGGCGATTTCACGCAGGAAACCGCGGCGAAAACCCACAACGGCAACTATGGGATCTATCTGCAAGATACGTTGTCGCTGACCAGGCAGTGGTCGCTGACGCTCGCCGGCCGCTATAACTGGGCCGACGCCACCATCGGCGATTCGAGCGGCACGCAGCCGCAACTGAACGGCCACCATACGTTTTCGCGCTTCAATCCGGCCGTGGGCATCAACTGGAATCCGAGCTCCGCGTTCACCGCGTATGCGACCTACAACGAAGGCATGCGCTCGCCCACCGCCATCGAACTGGCCTGCGCCGATCCGGCCGCGCCCTGCTCGCTGCCGAACGACTTCGTGTCGGACCCGTCGCTCGAACCGGTGATCTCCAGGACCTTCGAGATCGGCGCGCGAGGGCGCGTGGGCCAGGCGACGACCTGGAGCGCCGCCGTCTACAGCACCACGCTCGACAACGATATCCAGTTCATCAGCAGCAACGGCGCGTCGAGTACCGAGGGATTTTTTCAGAACGTGGGCCGCACGCGCCGGCAAGGGGCCGAGCTTTCGGGGCACAGCAAGTTCGGGCCGCTCGCCGTTACCGCGAGCTACAGCTACGTCGATGCGACCTACCGGTCGACGTGGACCGAACACAGCCCGAGCAATTCCAGCGCGGACGCGAACGGCAACATCACGGTCAAGTCCGGCAATCACATTCCGGGCATTCCCGCGAACACGATCAAGCTGCAACTCGACTACGCGGCCACGTCCAAATGGAACGTCGGCGCGAACCTGACCTGGCGCGGCGGCATCTATGCGCAGGGCGACGAGAACAATCAGGATGTGAACGGCAAGATCGCGGGCTACCTGCTGATCGATTTGGACACGTCTTACCAGGTGACCAAACAGTTGCAGGTTTTCGCGAGCATCACGAACCTGCTCGACAAGCGCTATGCGAGCTTCGGCACGCTCGGCGAAAATTTCTTCAACGGACCGAACCATACGTTCGACGGCGCGAGCGCGGTCAACGAGCAGTTCGTCGGGCCGGGCGCGCCGCGCGGCGTGTGGATGGGTTTGCGGTATGCGTGGAAATAGCGCTGAGAAATGAGCGTCCGCCGGACGCTCATTGCAGGATTAGCGCTCGCTCATTTCGATTCGATCGAGCCGTCGCCATGCGGATAGGTGACGATACCCCATGCCAGAGGCAACTCGCCGATCTGCTTGATCGGCTGGTAGCTCTGCGCATCGAGCACATAGACCGAATCCGAACGGCCGCACGCCAGCAGCAGTTTCGCGCCGTCGGGCGTGAAGCTGAAATGCCAGCAGCGCTGGCCGACCGGCACGTCGGCCACATGCTCGTAGCTGTGCCCGTCGAAAACCTGCAAGGTCTTGTCGCGCGACGCGGCGACGAAGAGCCGCTTGCCCTCGGGGCCGAACGCCACGCCGTAAGGCCCAAGCTTCGTATCGACCGTCTTGATCACCTTCAGCGTGCGCGCATCGATCACCACCAGCTTGCTCAGCGATTCCAGCGTGACCACGTAGTCCTTGCCGTCAGGCGACAAACGGATGCCGCGCGGACGCCCGCCCGCGGCGAGCTTCACGGTCTTGATCGGCGCGCCGGTGCGGGCGTGGTACACCGATACCGTATCGTCGCCTTCGTTGGTGACGAGTATCGTCTTGCCGTCGCGCGAAAACTCGATGCCCTCGGTTTCGTGGCCGCTCGTCACCGAGCGCACCATGCGCCATGTCTTCATATCGATGATCGCGATTTGCGCGGGCGGCTTGTTGGCGTCGTCGTCGTCGTCGGCGGCGGGCTTGCCTGACGGCTTTTCGCCTGGCGTGCCGGCCGATTTGTCGGCGGGCTTTTCGGCGGGCTTTTCACCCGCCTTGTCGGCCGGCTTCCCGCCTGCCGGCGGGCCGCCCTCTTCGCCCGGCTCATAGGTCACGTACGCATAGCCGTTGTGCACGCGGACGAACTCGGGATTTTTGCCGATCTTCACGCGCCGCACCACCTCGCCCGAGGCCGTGTCGATCACCGCCAGATCGCCGGTGTTCTTGTTGGCCACCAGAAGCCGTGTGCCGTCCGCGTTCAGGCTCAGCCCGCGCGGGCCGTCCGCGCCTACCGGAAAGGTTCGGGTCAGCGTCATCTGGTCCAGATCGATCACGCCGACGCCCGCCTTCTCGCTCGTCACATAGGCGAGCGGCGCGGCATGCGCGATGCTCGCGGCCGCGAGCGCGGCGATGAGAACGAGCGAACGGCGTCGTGGCGTTGTGATGGCAAACCGTGTCTCCAGCATTGTTGTGCTCCGTGGTGAAAGCGCTGCGCCGCGAAAGCCCGCGTCATCCAGGCAAAGTAGCCCATTGTGGGATCGTTTGACAACGGACAAGGGCGGGAGAATTTCCCGAATTGACGCGACGCGGGCGGCGACCCCGCGAAAAGCGCCGCGCGCGTCCACCCAAAGCATGAGTTATCGGAGTTCAAAGAATCTCTGAATTCAAATCGGCATTCGGCTCCGCTATCGTGGTGCGTGTTTCAACGGACTGACGCAGCGGCGCGCTCGGCATGGCACACCGCTGCGCCGGCCCTCGCCCCTCGCTTTCTTCCTCGCGTGATCGGCCGGGCAGTGTCATCGCTGCGCGGTCGCCGGACAAGGACTGAACCATGCAAGCGCTCATCTTCGACGTGGACGGCACGCTCGCCGATACCGAAACCGTTCATCTGCAGGCATTCAATGCGGCGTTCGCGGAGGTGGGTCTCGGCTGGTACTGGGACAAGGCGCTCTATACGCGGCTTCTGCGCGTGGCGGGCGGCAAGGAGCGCCTGATGCACTACTGGCGCGTCGCCGACCTGGAGGAAGCCGACGGCGCCAGGGTGAGGGAAGTGATCGACGCCGTGCACGCGATCAAGACGCGCCATTACGCCGAGCGGGTACGCGACGGCGCGGTGCCGCTGCGGCCGGGCATTGCGCGCCTGATCGACGAGGCCGGCACGGCCGGCATCCCGCTGGCGATCGCGACGACCACCACGTCGGCCAACCTGGACGCGCTGCTGCGCGCGCCCCTGGGAACGGACTGGCGCGCGCGCTTTGCCGCGATTGGCGACGCCGGCACCACGCGGGTGAAGAAGCCCTCGCCCGATGTCTATTTCGACGTGCTGCGGCGCCTTGGTCTGAAGGGCGCGGACTGTATCGCGTTCGAGGACTCCGTCAACGGCCTCACCGCCGCGCGCGCCGCGGGCGTCCCCACCGTGGTGACGCCGAGCGAATACACGTCGCATGAATGCTTCGACGGGGCGCTGACCGTGCTGCCTCATCTGGGCGACCCGCATGCGCCGATTCCGCATCTCGCGCCGGATGAAACGCCGGGCTGGGTCGACCTCGCCACGTTGCGACGCTGGCATCGTCACGCCGTGTCCGAGGCGGCGTGAGATGAGTCCGAGACCTCCGCTGCCGTACATGCCGCTCGGCATGCCAGCGAGCCGCGACGTTTCTTTCCTTGCGCCGACCGCTGCTCAGGCATCGAACACGCTCCATTCACCGCGAGGCGCATAGCGATGACGAACCTGCAACGCAAGGCCGTGCTGGTCGATCTGGACGGCACGATGATCGACACCGCGCCGGACATCGTCGAGGCCGTCAGCCGCATGCTCGGCGAACTCGGCACCGCGCCGTTGCCGTTCGCGACGGTCGTCGGGTTTATCGGCAAGGGCGTGCCCAACCTGGTTCGGCGTTCGCTCGAAGCGGCCGCGTTGGATCAGCGAGTCGCCATCGAGCGGGCGCTTGCGGTATTCCATCGGCACTACGCCGACACCAACGGACGGCACGGCGACGTTTTCCCCGGCGTGGCAGCCGGGCTCCGCGCATTGCGGCAACGCGGCTACCGGCTCGCGTGCGTCACCAACAAGCCGGAAGCGCTCGCTGCGCCGCTGCTGGAGATGACCGGCCTCGCCGGCTATCTGGATGCGCTCGTCGCGGGCGACTCGATCGCGCAGATGAAGCCCGCACCCGAACCGCTGTGGCACGCCTGCCGGCTGCTCGGCGTCGAGCCCGAAGGCGGCGTGCTGATCGGCGATTCGCCTGTCGATGTCGCGGCCGCGCGGGCGGCGGCTCTGCCGGTGTTCATCGTGCGCTACGGATATGCGGGTGCGCAGGGTGTCGGGGCGCTCGCATGCGATGGCTTGATCGATTCGCTGGAAGAAGCGCCCGCGCTGCTTGCCGGCCGAAGCGTGGAGGCAAAGACGGACGCGATCGCATCGCCGTTGCCGTTGCCGTTGCCGGACTCGGCCAACGCGACGTAGCCCGCTAGCCAGCGTTAAAGAAGCGCTTTCCGGCGTGACGCGCGCGAGCAACCGCAAGTCATCGCTAGCGGATACGCTTGCCCGAAGCCTGGTCGAAGAAATAAACCCGCTCGCGGTTCGCGCGCAAGCCGACCTCGGTGCCGATTTCGCCGGCAAACATGTTCGACACCTTCACGACGACCTGTTGCTCGCCCACGTTGACCGTGACGAGCGAATGGTCGCCGATCAACTCGACCGAATAGATGCGGCCACGGAACTCGCCCTCGCCCGCGGCGACGAGCGCGCAGTCTTCCGCGCGCACGCCGAGCACCGCCTCCCCCTGATGGTTCACGTCCGCCGCGATGGCGAGCCCTTCCGACTCGAAGCGGTTGTTCGCCAGCGTGCCGCGCAAGAAGTTCATCGGCGGCGAGCCGATGAAACCCGCCACGAACAGATTGGCCGGGTCCGAATAGATCCGCGCCGGGGCGTCCAGTTGTTGCAGCACGCCCTTGTCGATCAGCGCGACACGGTGTGCCAGCGTCATCGCCTCGATCTGGTCATGCGTGACGTAGATCGTGGTGACGCCGAGTTCGTGCTGCATGTGCTTCAGTTCGGCGCGCATATGGCCGCGCAGTTTCGCATCGAGATTCGACAACGGTTCGTCCATCAGAAACGCCGCCGGGCGGCGCACAATGGCGCGCGCGAGCGCCACGCGCTGGCGCTGCCCGCCCGAGAGCTGGCGCGGATAGCGGTCGAGCTGCGGTTCGAGATGCACGCTCGCCGCGACTTCGCGCACGGCCGCGTCGATCTCGGCCTTCGCGCGCTTTCGCACGATCAGCGGATACGCGATGTTCTCGAACACCGTCTTATGCGGATACAGCGCGTAGGACTGAAACACCATCGCGACGTCGCGATCTCGCGGCAATTGCTGCGACACGTCGTTCTCGCCGACGTAAATGCTCCCCTCGCTCGCCGATTCGAGTCCCGCGACGATGCGCAGCGCCGTCGTCTTGCCGCAGCCGGACTCGCCGAGCAAGACCAGAAACTCGCCGGCGCGCACGTCGAGCGACAAGTCGTGCAGCACGCGCGTGTCGCCGAAAAACTTGCTGACGTTGCGCAGCGAGACGCTTTTCGAATGCTGCCCCGCCGGGTTCGCGTGTTGTGGCGAGCGTGACGCCTGCGTCTGCATATCGTTCATCCTTTCACGGCCCCCACGAGAATGCCTTTGACGATAAAGCGCTGCAGCGTGAGCGTGAGCAGCATCACCGGCAGGATCATGATCAGGATCAGCACCGACATGTTCCACCATTGCGGCCCGCGCGTGGCGTTCTGCGCGGCGACGAGAAGCGGCAGCGTCTGCGCGTTGGCCGTCGAGAGGAAAAGTGCGAACAGGTACTCGTTCCACGAAAGAATCAGCACCAGCAGGCCGGTCGCCACGATGCCCGGCGCGACGAGCGGCACCACGATGCCGAACAGAATGGCGAAGCGCGTCGCGCCGTCGATCTGCGCGCTCTCCTCGATTTCCTTCGGCACGCTGGCGAAAAAATCGAACATCAGCCAGACGACGATCGGCAGATTCGCCGTTGCGTACGTGATGATCAACGCGGTGCGCGTGTCGAGCAGGCCCGCGCTCTTGAAGGTCAGGTAGATCGGAATCACCGTGACGACCGGCGGCAGAATGCGTTGCGAGATCATCCAGAAGATGATGTCGTCGTTGGCGAGATGACGCCTTGCGCGCCGGACAATCGGGCGCAGCAGCAGGAAGAACAGCGCGCCGCACACGGCCACCGCGATACGCAGGTCCACCCCGCCCCAGCCGACGGCGGCCACCACCAGCGCCAGCATGAGAACGGCGAGCCCCACCGCCGCCACCGGCGGTTTGTACTCGATGCGCGCGAGCGCGTAAGCCGCCATCGAGCCGAGAAACACCGCGGCGACCGTGGAAAGCGTGGCGATGACGAGCGAGTTCATGTACGGACGATACGTGTCCGGCCCGAGATCGACAAAGATGTAATGCCACGCATCGAGACTCGGCTTGAAGTCGACGAACGGCACGTAGGCCGGCCCGTTGGAGACGTCGATGGGCAGCTTGAACGACGTGATCGCCATCCAGTACAACGGAAACAATACGACCAGCGTCCATAGACCCAGCAGGCCATAGGCGATCACCCGCGTGCCGATCGGGATTTCATCGAGCCTGGTGGGCACGAACAGGCGCTTGATCATGATTGCCGCCCCCGCGCGCGCCGCACGACGAGTTGAAAGAACGACACGCACGCGATCGTCGACACGAAGAACAACATGTAGGCGACCGCCGACGCGCTGCCGAGATTCAGCGTGCGCCACTCGATGAAAGCGTGCAACGTCATCGATTCCGTCGCGATGCCGGGGCCGCCGTTGGTCAGCACGTTCGGCAGGTCCACCACCTTGAACGCCTCGATCAGGCGAATCAGCACCGCGCTCGCGGCGACCGGCGCGATCGACGGCCAGATCACGTCGCGAAAGATGCGCCAGCTCGACGCGCCGTCGAGTTGCGCGGCCTCGATCTGATCGCGCGACGTGCCTTCCAGCGCGGCCAGCAACACGAGAAACATGAACGGCACCCACTGCCACGTATCGCCGATCACGACCACGATGCGCGCGAGCCACGGGTCCGCCGCCCACGCGATCTGCCCGAGGCCGAGCCATGCCCAGAGCGGCGCGAGCGGGCCGACCGCGGTGTCGGCCATCATGCGGAACATGTAGGCGATGCCGACGGGCGTCACCATCAGCGGCAGAAAGAACAGGATGCGGAAAAACCGGCCGCCCTTGAGCGGCAGCGTGCACAGGTAGGCGAGGCCGAGGCCGAGCAGGAATTGCAGCGCCACGCCGAACACCACGTAAAAGAGCGTCACCATCAAACTGCCCAGCGCGCCGCCGTCGCCAGTGGTATTGGCGGCAAGCCACACGACGGCCAGCAGCGACGCCGCGGCGATCAGCCGGCCAATGCCGCCGATCACCGAGCGCTGCCCGCCGCGCAGATAGCGGACCAGCCACCAGCCGATCGCCAGCGCGGCGGCGGCCATTACCGCGATGCTGATGACGCCCGGCGGCCTGAATACGCCGACGAAGTGAAACTGCTGGCTGCCGCTAAACAGCCTCACGTAGTTGCGCATGCCGACGAACTTCAGTTCGTAGCCGCCCTCGCCGAGCGCGAAGCGCATCAACGACAGATACGCGGACGTGACGAGCGGGAAGATCGAAAAGCCGAGAATCAGCAGCACGGCCGGCAGCACGAATACATAAGGCGCCTGGCGGTCGAGCCAGTTGGCCGCGACCGACCTGCGCGACCCGCGTCGCGATGCAGCCGATGACGAAACGCGCGACGAGGATTGCATGAGTCAATGGGCGCCGATCGACGCCTTGTAGGCTTTCAGTTGGGCGTCCTTGCCGGCGTCGTCGGTGATTTCGTCCCAGCCTGTCTGGATCGCCTTCATGGTGGCGTCGGCGTCGAGTTCGCCCGCGAGAAAACGCGCCACCGCCGTGTCCAGCACCACTTGCTCATAGCGCTGATTCTGCGGAATACGCAGATCGATGACCATGTTCGGGCTTTGCAGGCTGGCCTTGATCGCGCCGAGATAAGAGGCCGCCGCCGCGTCGCTCATGCCCGACTTCTTCCAGATCGACATATCCGTGAACTGCGAACGGCGATACGGATTGAAGCCGGTCGCGCCGATCGTCACATCCACATTGGCTTGCGCGGGCTGGCTCATGTACGAGAGAAACGCGTAGGCGGCGTCCTTCACCTTGGGGCTCGCTTTCGCGTTGATGCCGCCGGACCAGCCGCCGAATGCCGCAAACGGCGCGTGGTTCACGCCCTCCACCGCATACGGGCAGGTGTTCTTGTCGCACGCCACGAGCTTGCCGGTGTCACGGTTCAATACCTTCGTCGAGCCCGGCAGCATGACCGCGCCGACCTTGTCGATCACCTTCGACTGCTTCGGGTCGATCGCCAGCACGCCGATGTCGCCCCAGTCGAGCGTCAGCGCGCAGTGGCCGGAAATGAACGCGCTGCGCGTGTCGCCGACGTCGAGATTGATTTCGTTCGGCGGCCCGTATTGCGTCGATTGCTTATAGACGTTGAGCGCGGCCTTGAATGCGTCGTTGTTGACGAGCGGCTTGAAGTCGCGCGGATCGAAGAACGCCCCTTGCGCCGTGCCTTTCGACTGAATGTAGCCGCCCGCGATCGAGATGATCGCCCAGTACGCCTGCGCGTTGCGCTTCTTCGAAATGCAGGAGCCCGCCACCGGTTTGCCGTCGCCGCCGAATACCTTGCCGTTCGCCGCCTTCGCGATGTCGAGGTACTCGTCCCACGTTTTCGGCGGCTGTTTGCCGAGTTGTTTGAGAATGTCGGTGCGGTAGTAGACCATCTGGAAGTCGCCGTCGAGCGCGATCAGATAGGTCTTGCCGTTGAAGCGCTGCGAAAAATCGCGGAAGAACGGCATGACGTCGTCTTCCTGCAATGCCGAATCGCGAGCGACGCGCGCGGACAGGTCTTCGAGGAAACCGCCCTTCGTGTAGTCGACCATCCACTGCGGCGCGAATACCGCGGCGTTCACCGAGTTCGTACCGGAGGCCCAGTCGGTCAGCAGCTTCTGATACAGGTCGGAGAACGGCACGGTCAGAATGTTGATCTTGGCGCCCGTGAGCTTTTCGAACTCAGGCGCGCGGCGTTGCAGCGGTTCCGCGATTTGCGGCCCCACGAACGTCATGACGTTGACGGTGACGCCCTGGAATTCCCCGGCGGCGAGCGCATGCCCTGCCGCCATGAACCCCGCGACCGCGAAAGCCACGGCCACGCTTGCACGTTTGATGCATTTCATTTTTCGTCTCCTCCATACCGAGTTGACTACGCCACGGCCAAGGTCCGACTAACCGCACACCCCGGCGCGTGCGGACCGCGGCGCTCCGGTGGGCTCTGCGAAATCCGCGCAAGGGCCCGGCTTACGCCTCGAACAAACCGGGGCGTTCGCCGGCAAAGCGCTGCAACTCCGCCACCACTTGATCCAGATGACCGTGCATCGCGCGGGCCGCCGCTTCGGCGTCGCGCGCCGCGATGGCTTCGAAGATGCGCACATGCTCCGCGAGCGTTTGAATCTGACGTTCGGGGCTTCCCAGCAACTGGCGCGCGCGATCGAGCGCGCCGCGCGACGTGGCGACGATTTCCTTGACGCGCGGCAGGTCGATGGCGTCGAGCAGAATCTCGTGGAACGCCAGGTCGAGCAGGTGAAATTCATGGCGCAAGCCGCCGGTCACCGCCTCGCGCTGCTTCTCCAGGTTGGCGGCGAGCGCCGCGAGCGTTGCCTCGGAACAGGTGGACGCGAGGCCGCGCACGGCTTCGACTTCGAGCGCGCTGCGAATGAACAGATGCTGGCGAATATCGTGAATCACGATCGGCTTCACGCGCGTGCCGCGCTGCGGCAATACCTCGACGAGACCGGCGGTTGCCAGCCTGGCGAGCGCCGCCGAAACCGGAAAACGCGACACGCCCATTCGTTCGCAGATCGCCTGCTTGTCGATCATCATTCCCGGCTCCAAAGCCAGCGTGACGATAGCCTCGCGCAATGCCGCCGCCACTGCATCGGTCAAGCTGCTGCGCTCCCCACCCTGCAGTTTTTGCAGTGCGCCATAGGGGTCGGCAGCCGCTGACTTCATGGATCGAAAGGCTCACGGAGGTCGTGATTTGTGACTAACATGCTAGCATGCTAGGAGCCGAAACCGGTGCTGTCAACGCGTGCTAACGCTTGGTATAACCTGGTATGCACCCTGGTCATCGGCATGTCGGCGGCGCTGCGCCGCCAAGGTCTCGCATGCCGTCCAGGCTATCGCACCCGTCACCTTTTTTGGGGGCGTTGAGATGACCACGATCACGAATCTGTCCGTTAGGGATATTCGTTTCCCGACCTCCCGCTCGCTCGACGGCTCCGACGCGATGAATGCCGCGCCCGATTATTCGGCTGCCTACGTCGTGCTCGAAACCGATTCGCCGGAACAGTTCGCGGGGCACGGCCTCACCTTCACTATCGGCCGCGGCAATGAAATTTGCGTGACCGCGGTGAACGCGCTGGCGCCGCTCGTCGTCGGCAAGACACTCGAAGCGATCGTCGCGGACATGGGTTCGTTCTGGCGCGCCTTCACGTCCGATAGTCAATTGCGCTGGATCGGCCCGGACAAAGGCGCGATTCATCTCGCGACCGCCGCGGTCGTGAACGCCGTGTGGGACTTGTGGGCCAAAACGGAACGCAAACCGGTGTGGAAGCTTCTGGTGGACATGAGCCCCGAGGCGCTGGTGCGGTGCCTCGATTTCCGCTATGTGACCGACGCGCTCACGCCGCACGAAGCGCTGGCGATCCTGCGCCGCCATGCGGCCACCAGGGGCGAGCGCGAAGCGCAGATGCTCGCGCACGGCTATCCGGCTTACACCACGTCGGCGGGCTGGCTCGGTTACGACGACGAGAAAATCCGCCGCCTCGCTCGCGAAGGCGTCGCGCAGGGATGGACGCATTTCAAGCAGAAGGTGGGCGGCAATCTCGACGAGGACGTGCGGCGCGCGCGCATTCTGCGCGACGAAATCGGCGCGGATCGCAAGCTGATGATGGACGCGAACCAGGTATGGGAAGTCGACGAAGCGATCGCCAACATGCGCCGTCTCGCGGAGTTCGACCCGTGGTGGATCGAAGAACCGACGAGCCCCGACGATATCCTCGGCCACGCGGCGATCCGCCGCCGCGTCGCGCCGATCGGCGTGGCGACCGGCGAGCACTGCCATAACCGCGTGATGTTCAAGCAGCTATTGCAGGCACAGGCGATCGATTTTTGCCAGGTGGACAGTTGCCGGCTGGGCGGGCTCAACGAGGTGCTCGTGGTGTTGCTGATGGCGGCGAAGTTCGGCGTGCCGGTCTGTCCGCACGCGGGTGGCGTCGGACTATGCGAGTACGTGCAGCACATCTCGCTGTTCGACTACATCTGCGTGTCGGCGTCGCTCGAGAATCGCGTGCTCGAATACGTGGACCATCTGCACGAGCACTTTGTCGATCCCGTCGTGATTCGCAACGGACGCTATATGCCGCCGCAACAACCCGGCTACAGCATCGAGATGCGAGCCGAGTCGCTCGAACAGTTTCACTTTCCGCAGGGCGCCGCGTGGCGGGTCTGATCTTGTCCCTCTTCCTGCGACTCGCAATCTTCCAGCGCCCGCAGAAACGTCGAACTCCACCAGTGCACGTCGAACTTGCGGATTCGCCGAAGCAGGGCTTCATGCCGGTTGATCCGCTCGTCGAGCGACATGGTTAGCGCGCGCTGAATGGCCTGCGCCGTGCCTTGCGTGTCGTACGGATTGACCAGCAGCGCTTCCTTCAATTGCTCCGCGGCGCCGGCAAAGCGCGAGAGCACGAGCATGCCGGGATCGGCGGCGTCTTGCGCGGCGATGAACTCTTTCGCGACCAGATTCATGCCGTCCCGCAACGGCGTGACGAGCGCCACGCGACTCGCGCGATAAAGGCCCGGCAGACGCTTGCGGGCCACGTTGCGATGAATGTAGCGCACCGGCATCCAGTCCAGTTCGCCGAAGTCGCCATTGATCGCGCCGCACAGGCTGTCCATTTGACGCCGCAGATCGTCGTACGCGCCGACGTCCTCGCGGCTCGGCGAAGCGATCTGGATCAGCGTGGCGCTGTCGCGGTTTTCCGGGTAGAAGGTCAGCAGTTCGCGGAAAGCATGAACGCGTTGCGGCAAGCCCTTCGAATAATCCAGGCGGTCGACGCCCACCAGCAGACGACGCCGCGAGTACTCCTCGCGCATGCGCGCGAACATGTCGCGCCCTTCCTTCGAATCGGCGAGACGAATGAAGTCGTCGACGTCGATGCCGATGGGGTACGCGCCGACCCGCAGCGTTCGGCCGAACGCCCGCAGGCGATCGGGACTCAACCGTTGCGCTTGCGCTTCCGATTCGACGTAGTGAGAAAAATGCGTGAGGTCCGCTTCGCTCTGGAAACCCACCAGATCGTAGGCAAACAGCGAACGCATCAGCCATTCGTGCTCGGGAATCGCGGCCATGATCAGCGGCGGCGGCATCGGGATATGCAGGAAAAAGCCGATACGGTTGGTGCATCCCATCGCGCGCAACTCGGCCGCGAGCGGGATCAACTGATAGTCGTGAACCCAGATCAGGTCGTCCGGTTTCAGGAGCGGCAACAACTTCCGCGCGAACAACTGGTTGACCCTGCGATAGCCCGCGGCGAAGCGCGTGTCGAAATTCGCGAGGTCGAGCCGGTAGTGAAACACCGGCCACAACACGTCGTTGGCGTAACCGAGGTAATACGTGTCGTGGTCTTCGCGGCTCAGATCGAGCGTGGCAAGCGTGACGTTGCCGGCCGTTTGAACATGAACGTCGCCCTGCCCCGTTGTCGCGACGTCCGCCGCTTCGTGAATCTTGCCGCTCCAGCCGAACCAGAGTCCGCCCGTTTGTTGCAGGCTCTCCCGTACCGCTACGGCAAGGCCGCCGGCCGCGGGCTTGCGCGGATCGGCGGTGCGATTCGAAACGACGACTAGTCGACTCATGAGGTCCTTATGTTGTTGGGTTCAAATGGCACCCGCCGCCCGCAAGCGAGGGCGCGCCGTCGGTCGATCATGCTGACTGGTCTGCTACGACTCGCCAATGCGGCCTCGGGTTCAACGCTTGGGGCCCTTCATGCCCTCGGTTTCCATCGCGGCATGTCGTTCCTCGCTCGCTTCGATCGGGTCCATCGACTCGTCGATGGAAGCCGTCGCGCGTTCGGTGGCGGCCAACGCTTCATCGACGGTGGTATCGAGTGTTTCGTCCTCGTCTTCGTCGCCCGGCGGCTCCAGCATGTCTCGAAGCATGGCGGCCAGTTCCGGTGTGTCCCACGGCGCCCCATGCTGCTTCTTTTTCTTTATGTAATGCCTGACTTCGGCGTCTTGCTCGGGAGTCAAGGGGAGGCCGCGAAAAGTACTTTTGGGGTCGGCATTGATCATGATTTGCTCCGGGAATTTATCCCGTTTCGAGTTTAGCCCCATTTGGACCGACGATGGGCCGGCAATGGGCCTGCGAGGCCTAAACGCCTTACCCTTCAATTCGCCGACGGCTCGCACCGCCCCACGGTTGTGCGAATCGCATGAAGCTGGGGCAGGCTTCGCTGAAAAGACGCCGGAAAGCGCCCTTCACCACGCCGTTTGATGGGCTCGGAATTTGCTTTGCAATGGCTAGCGTTCTATGAGGGGTCGCAATGAACAGTTGGAGCTTGTGCACGTCCGCCTATGCCACCGAACACCGGGAGCAGATCTGGCGAGATGCGCTGCAAAGGGTATATCTGTCGATGTCCAGCGAAACATTGAGGGACGGCCTGCGCGGCGAGGTGAGCTACAACCGGTCCCCGCTCGGCATGCAGTTCGTCAAACTGGCCGGCTCTCCGCAAGCGATCGCCGGAGATTACCCCGCAAGCGGGACGACCTCCGCCAACCTCTGGATTGCCTTGATCCTGGAAGGAAACGCGGCCTTGCGGATCGGCGGCGAAACGCACGCGCTGGAAGTCGGCGACATCCTGTACGGCGCCGGCGGCGGGGACCGCGTGGAGTTGCTGTTGAGCAGCGACTTCGAGATTCTTACCGTCGAGATGCCTCATGAGGTGTTCTACAAGCGGCTGCTCAATCCGCTCGCGATCCAGGCCGGAACCATTTCCCGCCAGGAAGGCATCAATCACGTCCTGTCCGATTTTCTGTCTTCAGTGGCGGCGCAAATGGAGAGTCTGACGGAGACGTCGTTCCATCCGGTGGAAATGGCGCTCTCCGAATTGCTCACTTACTGCCTCGCAAGACGGCCCGCGCTCAACGGCTTCAAGGATCTCGGTCATGCCAGGCATTTCCAGGAACTCTGCCATTCGATCGATCTGCATCTGGGCGATTGCGATCTGAGTCTCGACAAGGTGGCGCGTCGCAACAACGTATCGCCGCGCTACGTCCAGAAGATTTTCTCGCAGGCCAATTCGAGCTTCAGCCAGTTCGTCCGCAAGCGCAGGCTGGAACAGTGCAGGAAGGATTTGTCGAGCAGGGCGAATGCGTCGCTGTCGATTTCGGAAATCTGCTTTCGTTGGGGGTTCAACGATCTCGCTTACTTCAGCCGGGCGTTTAGCGCCGAATACGGCTGTTCACCCCGCGCATACCGGACACAATTGCTGGAAGAGCAACCGGTATAAAGGCGCCGGTCATGCGGAGAAAGACGCACCGGGCGGCTTTCTCCGTCAACGCCATTCGGCTATGCCCTGAATGCGCCGCGATGGTAGACGAGCGGCGAGCGCGTCGGCTCACGCACGATCCGCTCGGGCTGCCCTGTCAGGATCGCGTGATCGCCCTCGATATAGCTCGCGCCGAGACGGCATTCGATGTTCACGCAGCAATCCGTCAGCAAAGGGCAACCCATGTCCCCTATCTCGTAGTCCACATCCGAGAACTTGTCGCCGTCTTTCGCCCCGAACTTCAGTGCCAGAGACTGCGCACGATCGGAAAGAATATTGACTGCGAACGCGTGCGACTTATTGATCGCCGCGAGCGTATGGCTGCGAAGGTCCATGCATACGAGTAACAGACGCGGACGAAGCGACAGGCTGCAAAACGCGCTCACGGTGCTGCCTAGCGGCCGTCCGTTTTCCATCGCGGTCACGATCGTGACGCCGCTCGGGAAGTCCGCCATGGTCTCGCGCCACTCGGCACTCTGCTCTTTCGAGTTGAACGCGCCTTGCGGCAGGGCGAGCACACTCGACTGGGTCGATGAGTCTTTCATTGTCAGGGTTTCTTACTTTGGATGAGGTGCTATTCCATGCGTCCGCAGATGGCGAGTGCGGCAAGCGCGTAAATCTGCGCGCTTCGGGCGAGGTCCTCGGGTGTGGGCAACACGCGCGGAATGCCGCACGTGACCGCGGGAATCCGGTGCATGTTGAAGACATTGTGGTCGCGCCACATGCTCGAATAGATCGGGTCCGCCCGCGCCAGGGGCTGCCCGCGGACCATCTCGGTCGCGCAGCCAAGCGCGCCGACGAGTGGCGCGACGGCCTCGTCGTCGGCCCGATACCCGTGGCGCACAACGAGGGGACTGATCTCGAACTCGCCGAGATGCAGGGAGCGCAGCAAGCGCTCCAATTCCCGCTGCACTGGCGCGACGGTTTGCCTGGCGGTCAGTCCGACTTCCAGATAGAGCGCGCATACCTCGCTTCCGCTTCCGAACGTATGCGGTACGCCGGCTCGAATCGAATCGATCTGGACCTTGGGAACCGATAGGCCGCCCTCCGTTTCATACCGGTTGCGCACTTCGTAGTCCGCCGTCCATGCGTGCAAGGCTTCGATCAGCTTGCCGGTTCGATAGATGGGGTTCGGATGCGACGCGCAATCCGGGTTGTACGTCAGCGCGGGCGTGAACGCGCTCTCGCCCAGCAAGCGGATACGGAACAACACATAGCCGCAACCCTGCCACGTGATGCCGTAGTCGGTCCCTTCAGCGGCAATCGCATAGTCGGCCGCAACGCCGCCATGATGGAACAGGTAATGCGCGCCGATATCCTTGCCGAGGTAGTCGATACCCTGATATTCCTCGATCGGCTCGGGACCGATCTCACCGGGACAGGCAGTCAGGTAAAGCCTGCCGGACAGTTCGATGCCGGCCTTGCGCAGTGCCTTGGCGGCAATGAGAAAGCAGCTCATCGGCCCGCGGTCGTTCGTGATGGGGTAACCGTGCAGGCGATTGTCCTGCAGCCAGCACTGCGTCCATTCCTTGCGTTGAACGGTTTCCTGACGGTACTTGTAGCCGTCGAGCGCGGCCGAGCCCGCCGGGCTTTCGGTATCCAGATGCGCGGTAAACAGCAGATTGGGCGCATCGCCGCGACCGCCATACTCGCCGACGATGTTCGGACGCGCGGGCGTGGCCCCGACGGCGCGAGGCTTGAGCCCTTCCCGTTGCATCCAGTCGAATACATAGCCCGCCGCCGCGGCCTCCTCGCCGGAACGGCTCGGAATATTGCCGAGTTCGAGCGCCAGTTCGGTCAGTTCAACGGGATCGATGGCGTCCTCGATGCGCGCTTTGTCCTCGGCGGAAATCGGGTGCAACGTTGAAGCGGGCCGCTTGATCATTTTCGAGGTCACACTACGATCCTTTCGTGACGCGGCCGTTCCACATACCGACGATATCGTCCGTATCGAGAACGACCGCAAAGTTCTCCGCCAGCACCTCGAGGGTGTTGTGGTGGAAGTCATCGCGGTAAGCGCCGCAGGCGTCGCCCGCGACAACCACCAGCCAGTCTCGCTGAAACGCATCCCGCACCGTCGAGTCGACGCAACATTCCGTGGTCAACCCGCATATCACCAGCGTGTCGATGCCTTGGGCTCGAAGCCGGCTGTCGAGATCGGTCCCGACAAACGCGCTATAGCGCTGCTTCCATACAATCTGGTCGCCCGCCTCCGGCACGACCTGGTAGAAGGCTTCGCCACCGGAGCCGTCGCGGCATACGGCATAAGCACAAGCGGGATCGACGTTGCGATAGCGCATCCATTTGATCCAGGCTGGCGAATCGGTCGCGGGGTCCGTTTTCAGGCCCGCGAAGATCACCGGGATGCCTGCCTGGCGCGCAAGCGTGGCCAGGCGGCCGGCGTTTTCAATGGCCGGCGCGACGTCCGCGACCGGCACGCCCATCTGCGCGAGCGCACCTTCCGGCGAGCCGAAATCAACCTGGATATCGATGATGCAGAGCGCCACACCGCCTGGCGCCAGCCATTCGTTCATGGAAGGAGCGGTCATGAGAACTCGGCGCGCAAATGCGGAAGAATGTCCTGACCAAAGCGCGTCAGCCCAGTGACGTAATCGGGGAAAATCAACATCACGCCATCCAGTTCGCAATCCCGCAGCAATGCGGATAACTGTGCGTGGCAAGCGGCCGGATTGCCGATCGTCGTATGGGTCATGAATGCATTGCTCGCCCGCTCGACCATTGCGTTGTTCTTGCCGCTGACATCCACGCCGAAGCTGCGCATCATGCCCGTCACGGCCTCGACATCGAGACCCTCCCGATACTGTTGGGCGAGCGCCTCCGCCCGCGCATTCGTGTCCGCGCAAATCACCGTGGACATGCAGTACGTCTTGATCGTGGTGCCGAACTCCTCGGCCAGCGCCTTGGCACGCCGGCTGATAGCGCCGGTCTCGGCGTCGTCCTTGCCACCGATAAAGCAGGCATCGGTGTTGCGAACGCTGAACCGGAGTCCTCGTTCGGACTGTCCGGCACATACCAGGAAAGGACGCGGATTCGCGATGGGCTTGGGCTCCGAGATGCAATCCTTGATGGTGAAGAACTGCCCCTCGTAATCGACGCGTTGATCAGACCATAGCGATTTGATGATGTCGGTCCATTCAGCCGTCATCGCGTAGCGCTGGTCGTGATCGAGCGAGGCGTCCCAGGCGCCCATCTGCTCGAATTCCTCCTTGAACGAGCCCGAGACGATATTGAGTCCGGCTCGCCCTCCGCTGATCTGGTCGAGCGTCGTGATCATCTTCGCGACAACCGCGGGATTGTGCAGGCCGGCATGCATCGTGGCGATAATGCGCGCGCGACGCGTTGCCTCTGCAATCCCCGCCATCATCGTGACCGATTCGAGCGAGACGTCCCAGTGTTGCGTGGCGCCGCCGAAACCTCGCCATTTCGCCATCGACATAATGAAATCCAGACCGATCTCGTCGGCGAGGATGGCGGCCTCGCGATTTTGCCGGTACGAGGCATCCAGCACCGGCGTGCTGCGCGAAATGATCCATCCGCCTTTCGCGATTGGCAGAAAAACGCCGAACTCTTTAGAACATGTCATTAGGCACCTATGATCCACAACTAATAAAACAGCTTCTTCGCTTTACCGACAAACAGCGCCTCAAATACCGGAAGAGGCTTTACGGCTGAATAGCTGCCCCTTCACGGGCGGTCGCATGAGCGTGACCGCGAACGCGATAATTAACGGAATGATCGCGACCAGCAAAAACGCGCCGGTGAAGCTTCCGAGTTCATCTTTCACGCGGCCGGCAACCAACGGACCAAAACAGGCGAGTGTCGAAATAAGATTCGCCACGGAGAAAATCTCCAGGTACGGAAGCCGTCCGTAATAGTTGGACAGAAGAACGCTCGTGGCGAGAAAGGTCATGCCATAGCCCGCGCCGATTCCGATCGAGAAGACGATCAGCATCGGCAATGAAGTCGCCGCGCTGAGCGCGAGTGTGCCGATGACCATCAACAACAGGCTCGCAATCAGCATCTTCTTCGGTTCGATCTTTTCGCCGAACAGGCCCGCGATAAAACGGGAGAAAGAATTGATCAGCGCCTCGGCGCTCAGCAGCGCGGCCGCGGTCTGCGCGCTGAATCCGTGATCCGTGATATGCGCGACGGCAAAGCTATTGGTGGTAATGCCGACCAGCAGGAACGTGGTGTAGGCGGCAGCGATCGCGTAAAACTGCCACGTGCCCATTGCCTCACGCGCCGTCCATGCCTGCTCGGTGTGATAAACCGAGCTGTTCTCTTCCTGACGATGCGCGTTGCCCAACTGTTCGGCGTGCTCGCGCTCCCGGACACCCGAAGGCAGCAATACGGTCGCGAGGAGCCCGAGTACCACCAGGAAGAAGCCGGACAACGCCCAATGCATGCGCCAGTTCCCCAGCACATTCACGGCCAGAACCACGAGCCACGGACCCACGACGCCGCCGAGTCCGCCGACCGTGAAATAGAAGCCAAACGCGAACGCCTGATTCTTGTACATCCGGCCGATAACGTAAGTCCCCGGCACGGTGGCGACGAAGCTGAAGCCGACGCCCAGCAGAATCGCGCCGGCGAAATACAGTGCGAGGCCGTGACAATGCGCGAGAAGCGCGAAAGCCGCGGCGAGGATGACGGTGCCGGCCAGAAACGTCGGCCGCACGCCAACTCGGCGGATGAAGATGGCCGGCAGATAACTCGACAGGCCGCAGGCCAAACCCAGTAACGTGAACCCCAGTCCGGCGCTAGACCAGCTCCATTGCATTTCCTTGATCATGTCCGGCAGTACCACGCCCAACGACGTGAAGGTGGCCGCTGTGATCATGAAATAGATCGCGCTCAATAGCGCAAGTATGGCCCACTGATAACCTCTGCTATAGCTATTCATGCAATGCCTCGCAAGCTGATATTTAATTAAGACCGTTCCGAATCATTCGGGCTTCAATTGAAGCTGTATCTGATCAGCGCGCCATAGCTGAATTGATCGGTGGGGAAGTACTCCGTGCTCTGGATCTTGTACTTGTTCCTGATCGGATTCAGAACGATACCCAGCCACAAATGCCCGCCGGGCTGGCCCAATTCCTTGCCGAGGTCGTAGTGGAGTTCCGGTTTGAAATCGGTCGTCTCGGCCTGGCCGTGCAAACCGAAGGTATGGTCGAAAGTCCCGACAATCCGGAAATCGCCCAGTTTCGTCGAAAACGGGAAACCATAATCTATGTGAAGTCGCCGGTCATTCCAGCCCAGGCCGGGATTTCTTTCCCAGTAATAGATCGTGCGCAGCCAGCCGATCCAAGGAGCCTGCCAATCGATGCCGATGCCGGGAAAGTAGTTATAGCCCTGGTGCTCTGTCTTGGAGATCCATTGGGCAAACGTAATATCCTTGAACGGTCCCAGAGAGATATCCTTGCCCAACAGCTTGCCCAGGCTCAATCTCGGAACGAGCTTGTAATAGTAGGTCGTGGCGCCGCCGGCATAGTCGTTCTGCAGCGAGGTTTCGAAAATAGAATAGGTGTAGAGATCACCAAAGCGATAGTCACCGAACGATTCAAAAATCGGCGAGAAGGTGGTTTTAGGATCGACCTTGTTGCCCCCCTGCAGATAGCCGCTCACGTCGAACGACTGGTAATTCACAAATCCCCCGGAATACGCAAACACAGACTGAGACGAGCCGATCGCCGCGAGAAGCAGACATGCGGTTGCAATAGTTTTAAACATGATAATTAGATCCGTGAAATTCGGATTTATAAGAGATCTTTTCTCAATGATTTGATTAAAGCGAATCCGTGAGAAACATCTGACAAGAACCGCCGGCCCGTTAGTTATTAGTGGTTATGCTCAACACGGCGCAAATGTACCGAGACATAAAAAACCACGCTTGCAAAAATCCGCATAAGGACTTGGACTGGTCACCCGGACCGGTGCGACGCGACAC
This sequence comes from Paraburkholderia sp. DD10, assembly GCF_049177125.1. NCBI lineage: Bacteria > Pseudomonadati > Pseudomonadota > Betaproteobacteria > Burkholderiales > Burkholderiaceae > Paraburkholderia > Paraburkholderia sp. DD10. The sequence continues at coordinate 2,455,198 of NZ_CP185392.1, forward strand.
GCCTTTTTTACTTTTTTTGTTGGCGCAATCGGTGGCGCGATCGATTACGTGCAGGCGGGCTGCGCCGGGCGATTTCAGCGCCGCTGTGTGGGCGCCTGCGCGGCTCTGTTCGAATTGGCGTCCGTCAGACGCGCGAAGATCGGCGCGGGCGCGATCATCCGGCCTCGCGCCCGTGTTCCATTGCAATGCCTAACCCTTGACCGCCCCCGCAGTCAATCCGGTGATGATCTGGCGCGCGGCGACGAGCGTGAAAATGAGCGGGGGAATCGCAATCAGGCTTCCGAGCGCCATGATCTTTCCCCAGTCGACGCCTATGTCCGTGATGTAAAGCGACGTTGCAACGGGCAACGTGCGCGTTCCGCGGTCGGTCAGCACGAGTGCAAGGATGAATTCATTCCACGCGATGCGGAAAGTAAAAATGGCGGCGGCGGCAAGACCTGGCCGGATCAGCGGGAGAAATACCTTGTAGAAGACCCCAATCGGCCCGCAACCATCGAGCGCGGCGGCTTCCTCCAGTTCAATCGGAATCTGAATGACGAAACCGTACAGCAGCCAGATAGTGAACGGCAGGTTCACCGCCACATACAACAGGATCAGACCTGAAAGGCTGTTCACCATGTTCCACCGGCTCCAGATCATGAACACCGGCAGTGCCAGTACCGCTAGCGGCACCGTGCGCAGCATCAGCGTCGCGTAGGCAACGGCGGTACGCCCCGGGAAACGGAAACGCGCCAGTCCATAAGCCGCCATGCAGCCGAGCAGAAGCGTAAGCGCCGTCGACACGACACCCACGATCAGGCTGTTTCCGAGGTAACGGGCGAAATTGTCCTCGCCGAGCACCGCGCGGTAGTTCTCCAGCGTCGGCGTGAACAGCAGATTCAAAGGCTCGCCAAATATCTGCGTCTGATTGCGCAGCGACGTGACGAAGATGAGTGCGATCGGCGCCACGCACAGACAGGCCAGGATCACCAGCGCGGTGTAGTGCAGGCCGATGAGCAACGGGGAGCGGCGCATTACATCTTCTCCTGTTTCAGTGGATTCGAAAAGCGCAGCGCCACGCACGACAGGAGTGCGACGACCGCCAGCAACAGCACGGAAATCGCCGCGGCGGAGCCCAGGTTCTGGCTGACGAACGCGGCCTTGTAGATGTGCAGGGAAAGAATTTCCGTCGCATCACCCGGCCCGCCGAAGGTGAGAATGTAGATAACCTCGAGCACACGAAATGCGTCGATCACGCGCATCAACAGCGTGATCGCAATCACGTGAGCGACCATCGGCAGCTTGACCCGCCAGGTCATTTGCCACCACGTGGCGCCGTCGATACGCGACGCTTCGAGTACCGATCCATCGACACTGGCGAGGGCCGCAAGCATCATGATCAACACGAATGGCGTCCATTGCCAGATATCCGACACGACGATTGCAATGAAGGAAAGGCTGGGATCGGCCAGCCACGCATGAGGCGCCATGCCGAAGTGCTGCAGGATCGCATTGACGAAGCCGAACTGCGCGTCGAACAGATATCGCCACGTCAGACCCACGGCAATCGGCGCAATCATCATGGGAAGAATGAACATGCTGCGGAAGAACGCCATTGCGCGCGCGGGCGCTTCGAGCAACAGCGCCAATGCGATGCCGAGGCTCATTTCGGCGGTGACGCAAACAAACGCGAACAGCAGCGTAACCCGCAACGAACTCCAGACGGCAGGGTCCGCAAAGGCTGTCCTGAAGTGACGAAGTCCGACCCAGTGGGCGTCGGCCCACGGCGTTCCCATCGACCAGTCGAAGAAACCTAGCTGAATGCCGGAGATCAAGGGATATAGACAGGCGGCGGCCATGACGGCCGCCGCCGGGCCCACGTAAACCAACGGGACCCAGGAGGGCGTTCTCATGAAAGGAAATTCCGGTGACAGCGGCGCCGGTGATCGCATCCGATCGAAGGCTGCCTCTTGTATGGGATATCTACGTGCTCAGACCTTGTAGCCGGCGCTTCGCATGATCTCCAGTACTTTGGCGATCTCACCGTTCAATGCCGCAGCTGGTGACGAAGCGCCAATCAGCGCGTTCGAAATGCCCACGCCGAGAGCCTGATCGACAATGGCGTCCCAAACGGGAATCATTGGCCGCCAGTCCGGATCGATGTATTTGATCTGTTCCCGCAATACGGCAAATTCGGGAAACTGCCGGGTCATCGCGGGGTCGGCTATCGTCGAGACCCGGCTGGGGCTACCGCCCGCACGGCAAACGGCTTTGTCCTGTTCTTTCGATGTGAGCCATTGAAGAAGAAGGAACGCCGCCTCGGCATTCCTCGAATTTCGCGGGATCGCGAGGCCAAGCCCGCCTGCTTCGCTCGAGTAACGGCTGCCTTTGGGGTGAACCGCATACCCCACCTTGTCGCTGATTCTGGAGCGAGTCTTGTCCCGCACCGGACCGAAAATAGCGGTCGCGTCCAGGTACATCGCCGCCTGCCCTTCCAGGAAAGCGGTCATCATTTCCCCCTGACCGTAGCTCGGGATGCCCACCGGTCCTGTTTGCACGACATCCTGCAGAAACCTCAACGCCTTCACGCCGTTATCGTCGTTGAAGACCGGCGAAAAAACGCCGGAGTTATAGTCAAACACTTTTCCGCCCAGCGGATTGAGGTGCAGCAGCCATGCTTGCAGACATTGGTGTCCAGCCTGTCCGCGCGAGGTCAATGCGCCGATCCGCGCCTTGTCCTTGATGACGTAAAGCAGTTTGTGAAGCTCGTCGTAGGTTTGCGGCACCTTCAGATCATATTGGCTGAAAACGTCACGCCGATAAGCCAAAATGGACGTCTCCGCGCCATAGGGGACGCCGTATAACCTGGCGCCAGGGCCGGACAGATATCCCTTCTCCCCGCCCACGAGTCCGATGTTCTCCACATAGGCCGGCACCATGTCCGCCATGTCGTAACCTGCGTCCGACAACTGTGGGTTCTTGAAGAACGGCGCAAGCTCGCGCAGCAGGTTCTTGTTGACGTACTCGGTTTTCCACGTGGCAATGTAGCTGATCAGATCGTAATCGCCTTGAGGCTTCGACATTTCCAGCAACTGCTTGTCGCGCATGCGCAGCATCTGCATCTTGTCCAGTTCGACCTTGATGCCGGTCAGCGCGGTGAATTGAGGCAACAGCCTGATCATCGCCTCGTAGTGCGGATGCGACGGAATGCTCAGAACGAGCGACGTTCCCTTGTACTTCGCGAACCGATCCTGCGCGTGACTGCTGGAGATCGGAAGCCCTGCCGCGAACACCGAAAGTCCCGCGAGTTTTACGAATTCCCTGCGTTGCACGATTGTCTCCTGAATGGTGCTGGATGCGTTGCCGTCAATGTCCCAGGCGTTGCGTGGTGGCCGTGTCGAATAGATGCAGTGCCTGCGGATCGAAACCGATGCCGACGGTCTGGTGCGCGAGCGCGTGACAATCGCCGGGGGCGACCACGGTGAGCCGCACGCGCGGATCGGTCGCGAGACGGCCAACCAGCACGCTTTCCGTGCCGAGGTACTCGACGACGTCGACGATCAGTCTCAACGAATGCGCGCCACCCGTGAGTTGCAGCGCTTGTGGCCGCAACCCGAGCGTGATGTCGCGCCCCGCTTCCAATGCGGTTTGCAGCCGCGCGGCGGGTACATGAAACTGGAACCCCGTCCCGGCCAGCGTGAGCGCACCGTCATGAACTTCCACGCGCGCGGGAATCAGATTCATCGTCGGCGTGCCGATAAAGCTCGCCACGAACAGATTGGCCGGCTTTGAAAAGACTTCGGCGGGTGTGCCGATCTGCTGAATCCTTCCCTTGTCGAAGATGACGATGCGTGAAGCGAGCGTCATCGCTTCGACCTGGTCGTGCGTCACGTAGACCGTCGTCTTTCCGAGGCGCTCATGCAACAGCGCGAGTTCCGCGCGCATATGGCCGCGCAACTTGGCGTCGAGATTCGAGAGCGGCTCATCGAAGAGAAATACTTCCGGCTCGCGCACGATGGCCCGACCGATCGCCACACGCTGTCGCTGGCCGCCCGATAGCTCCCTGGGTTTGCGTGACAGCAGCTTTTCGATATTCAGTGTTTTGGCAGCGGCATTGACCAGGGTTTCGATGTCCGAGTCGGACCGCCCCGCAAGGCGCAATGCAAACGACAGGTTTTGCGCGACGTCCATGTGCGGGTACAACGCATAGTTCTGAAACACCATGGCAATGTCGCGCTTCGCTGGTGCAACCCGCGTCACATCACGGCCAGCAATGTGGATCTGGCCTTCGGTCACCGACTCGAGACCCGCGATCATGCGCAATGTGGTGGATTTCCCGCAGCCGGATTCGCCCAGCAGCACGACGAACTCGCCTTCGTCGATCCGCAGATCCAGATGCTCGACCACCGTTGTCGCACCAAAGCGCTTGACGACCTGGCGCAGTTCAAGTCCTGACATGAAGTCTCCGTATGTTGATGTCGTTCGGTTCAATCGTGTCGCGGCGTGCGCCAGCGGCGCTCCCATGACCGCGCCGAATAGCGGCGTATGCCCCATCCGATCGATCGGCGCCTGTTTCCTGGATGAATCTCGTCGGGTCCCCAGATCGCCTGGTAGGTATCGATGCATCGGCCTTGCCGCTGCCAGCGAACCGCAAGCGCGCCGAGCAGGCACAACCATGACGCGAGCACGACCGCCATCCAGCGCGGCGCGTCCGCCGCATACAGACCTGTCGCCACCGCGAAGAGCGCAGCCAGAATCGCGCTCGTGCCGAGTATCTTGTGAAGGAGTTCGAACGCGACGCGGCGCGGCGTCATGTCGTAGTGATCGCCTCGAAAGGAATCGCCGGAACGCTGGTTTCCGCGACGCGGATCGTTGGGACCGCCCTTGGTTCCGCGCACTATCCCGCCGGCAATCTGCAGCCAGCCCGCCGCACCGATGCACCATCCCAAGGTTCCATGCGCCCTCGCCAGCCATGAAGCGCCGGGCGCGTTGCGCCATGCGAGGGCGAGGCCAGCGCTCATCAGCAGCACGCCTGCCCACTGAAGCGTCTGGTGCGCGCGCCACCATGTCTTGTTGTCGAGTTCGGCGGGCCACGACTGATGTGGCAGGACTTTGAAATATCGCGCCGCGAGGACACCGGCAGGCAGCAACACCGCCCAACTAAGCACCATCAGTCGTCCATGCCAGGCGAGCCAGGTCGCGACGTGATGTTCGCCGGCGCCTGATAGCGGCATGAGAAGCCAGGTAAAGACACTGTGCATGCTATGCCCTGTAGGCGGGTGCGATGGGTGCGAACGGATTCGCCGTCACCTGCGGCCCTTGCGCGGTTCGCAGAAGTCGTAGCGAGACCGTTCCTTCAAACAGACGGCGCCGACACCGGTTCAATTCCGCAAAGACGCATTCTTGTTCTTGGTTCACGCTCGACGTTCTTCTCTTTATCGTCGCGGCGTGGTCTCGATTGGGTGCAGATTATGGGCACCCACTCGATTGCCAACTATTGAAAGTTATGAATAGGGTGATTGCCGGCGGTTATACGAAGGAAAATGAGAGGTGAAGCGTGTGCAGTTGTAATAAAGCTGAAGCGGCGCGCCGCCTGTTTTCAGTCATTGGAAGCGAACGCGCGCTCGTCGAACCTCACGCCAGATCGCGCCGCATGAACACGCGTTTCGATTCGTCGAGTCCGCGCGCGATATGCGCTTCGCGCCGCGCGATCAGCGCCGCGTCGAGTTCGGCTGACTCGATGTCGCGAAAGCCGAGCCGCCGATAGTACGGCGCATTCCACGGCACCTCGCGATACGTCGACAGCGTGAGTTGCATCGCCCCTCGCGCACGCGCGAGTTGCGCGACCTGCTCGATCAGCGCCGCGCCGATGCGCCGCCCGGCATGCGTGGTGAGCACGTCCAACTCCTGCACGTAGAAGCGCGCGGGCTGCGGCTCGAACATCACGAATCCGACGCATGTTTGATCGGCTTCCACGGCGACGATGATTTCGCGCGCGGCGATCTTGCGCTCGACGAGTTCCAGCGGCATGGGCGGCGCATCGGCAATACCCGTCATGCCGACGCTGACGAAACGCAGACCCGCTTCGAATTCGATCGCACGGATCACGGCCGCATCGTGCGGTTCGGCAAAACGGAAAGTGACGGCGTGGGCGCGTTGCATGAGCGTTTCCTACGTTCGTTTATTCCAGGGCATGCCGCGATATTGACATTGGCCACGCGAAATAAACAAGCGCCCAACGCCGCCACGGCACTAAACTCCTGAGCATCGGTATTTCCCTTTCGAGCCACGATGGACCTGACGCATTTTCTGCAGATCGCCCTGCACTTCGACCAGCACCTGAGCGGCCTGACCGCCGAATACGGCGCCGTCGTTTACGCGATGCTGTTTCTCGTCGTATTCGTGGAGATCGGTTTTCTGCCGCTCTTTTTCCTGCCTGGCGATCCGCTGATTTTCATCTGCGGCGCGCTCGCCGCCACCGGCGCGCTGAACGTCTGGTTCGTGGTTCCGGTGCTGTTCGCCGCCACGGTGGCCGGCAGCATCGTCGACTATGCAATCGGCCGCGCGATCGGCGAAAAGGTCTATACCGCCGACTATCGCTGGCTCGACAAGAATGCGCTGCGCAAGGCGCACGCGTTTTACGAAGCGCGTGGCGGCCTGACGTTTCTGCTGTCGCCGTTCATCGCCGTGGTGCGAACCTTCGCGCCGTTCGTCGCCGGCGTTTCACGCATGACGTTCGCGCGTTTCGTGTCGTTCGTCACCGCCGGAGCGGCGCTGTGGATCGTCTCGCTGGTCGCGGCGGGTTATCTGTTCGGCAACGTGCCGCTGGTGCGCGATCACATGAGTTCGATCGTGCTGCTGGGCGTCTCGCTCGGCGTCGGTTCGTTGCTCGTCAGCGCCGTGTGGCGCTTCGTCAACCGGCGCATGCGCGCTCACTGATTCGCAGGGTCATGACAGCGTTATCCGCCTTGCGGGCTTTCGCGCCGGCGCTGATCGTCGCGGTCGGCACACCCGTCCCCGCATCGCCGCGCGGGTCGCGCGCGTGCTGACCAACGCCACGCCGCGATAAGCCGGGCCGCGCCGTGTCATCGGCGCATGACCGGCTCACCTCTGCTTACACCCAGCCTTCGATCTTCAGGCCGCTCGCGCGCTCGGCTTCCTCGCGCGACACGCTGCGCACCGTTTGGCCGAAGCTCCAGATGTGCCCTTCAGGATCGCGGGCGGCGTAGACGCGGTCGCCGTAAAACTGATCGGCCGGCTCACGCGTAATGATCGCGCCCGCGGCGCGCGCGCTCGCGCAGTGTTCGTCGATGCCCTCGCGCAATTGCACGTGTACCGACTGCGTGTTCTTGCCGCCGATCGAAGCGGGACTGGCCGAGTCGTCGGACCATTCGCCGGCGATCATCACGTAGCTGTCGCCAAAGCGCATCTCCGAATGGGCCAATCGGCCGTCGCTATCCGTGATGACCATCCGGCGCTCGAAGCCGAATGCTTTTTCGAGCCAGTCGAGCGCGGCGAACGGGTCCCGGTAGTACACCGCCGAACCCAGCGACGGACGATGAAGCGAATCGCTCATGCTTGTCTCCTTTGTAAGCCTTCACGTCGATATTTAACACCGCGGTTAAGCGGATCGACAAGGCGGAATGATGTGGCCGCGGCGGCCCCGTTCGGTCCGATCGTTCATCCGCGTACCCACGCAGCCAGGAAGCTGTTTGTCGGCACGACGTTTGCGTAATGAAAGCAACGCGGCATGCCGGCGCTCGGCGCGCGGTGTCGCGGCAGCCTATCGTTCGCATCGGGAGCGCGACATGGACGCATCAGCGGCTTCTGCATTACCCGCGCCACCGCCGGTCCCCATCGTGCTGGTGTACAGCCAGGGCCGCAAAGCGGCGGGCGGCGGTCACGAACTCGACACCCAATGGGAGCTTGCCCGGCAGATCGCCGAACTGAAAGGCGCGCAACTTGCTGGCAACGTCGATGACGCGTGCATCGTTTCGGCGGACCGCTACCTGGTCCCCGACGACACGTTGACCGTGGATGAAGCGCGCAAGCTGGGCGTCGCGTCGGAGCGCGATCTGTACGGCGGCGTGGTGCCGTATCCGTTCGTCGCGACGAAGCTGATCGCGCACGAATTGCCGCCGGGCGCGCGGCATGCGCCGCAAGGCTGGTCGCGTGAATTCAGCGAGCAGGTTCGCGGACTCGTGCTGCCGGGCTACGCGGCGTTCTCGCGGGACGACGCGCTCGACGCCGCCGCGTTGCTGTGGCCGGGCGGGCGGGTGCGCATCAAGCGGCCTTACGGCATCGGCGGCGCGGGGCAAGCGCTCGTGGAAACCGGCGAGCAGCTCGCCGCCGAACTCGACGACATCGGCGACGCTGCGTTGCGGGCCGAGGGCGTCGTCGTCGAACGGCATCTGGAGAACATCGAGACGCTGAGTGTCGGCCGCGTCACGCTCGACGGCCTGGTGGCGAGCTATCACGGCGTGCAGAGACTGACGGTCAACAACCACGGTCATCATGTGTACGGCGGCTCGGACCTCGTCGTCGTGCGCGGCGATTTCGACGCGCTCGCGCGTCTCGACATGGCGGACGACGTTCGAGAGGCCATTGCCCGGGCGCGCGCGTTCGATGCCTGCGTGCAAAAGTACTACGCCGGCTTCTACGCGTCGCGGCGCAACTATGACGTGGGCTGGGGCGCCGACGCGAACGGCACGCACTATTGCGGCGTGCTCGAACAGTCGTGGCGGCTGGGCGGCGCGAGCGGCGCGGAAATCGGCGCGCTGCGCGTGCTCCAGGCGGACCGCAACGCGCACACGGTGCGGGCGTCGACGTGGGAAATCTATGGCGCGCACGCCGAGGTGCCCGCGGACGCGTGCCTGATCTATCACGGCACCGATCCGCAGGCGGGCGAAATCACGAAGTTTTATACGGTAGACGGGAGTAGCGAAACATGACGGCGGACAGATACCGCGTGCAAATACCCATCGAAACCGGTCATCTCGACGCGACCATCCTCGCGCCGAAGACGACCGTGCCAGGCGTGCTCTTCGTGCATGGCTGGGGCGGCAATCAGGACCAGTATCTGGAACGCGCGCGGCAGGCCGCGGCGCTCGGCTGCGTGTGCCTCACGTTCGACCTGACCGGGCACGCGCGCACACGCAGCGAGCAGGAGACGGTCACGCGCGAAACCAACCTCAACGATCTGCTGGCCGCCTACGACACGTTGGCGAAGCATCCGCTGATCGACCGCAATTCGATCGCGGTGATCGGCAGCAGTTACGGCGGCTACCTCGCGAGCATTCTTACCTCGCTGCGGCCGGTGCGCTGGCTCGGCATGCGCGTGCCCGCCCTGTATCTCGACGAAGGCTGGAACATTCCGAAGCGCGCGCTGCACGTCAAGCATGACATCGTCGCTTATAGAAAGCGCATCGTGGCCTCCGGCGAGAATCGCGCGTTGCGCGCCGCGGCGGCATTCAAGGGCGACGTGCTGCTGGTCGAGTCGGAGCGCGATCAGTTCGTGCCGCACACGGTAATCGCCAGCTATCTGCAGGCGTTCCTGAGCGCGCATTCGTTGACCTACCGGATCATCGACGGCGCCGATCATGGACTGAGCGACGAAGGCAGTCAGCGTGCGTACACGGCGCTCGTCGTGACGTGGCTCGGCGAGATGATCGGCGGCTTGCGAGCGGGCAGCCGGGGCGAAGCAGCGAACCCGCCGATTCGGTGAGGCGGCTCGGGCGGCATCGACTTGCCGCGCGGCGAGCCGCTGGCCGCTGGTTCGGTACAGCGCTATGGGCCACTCCAGGCCGCCATGAGTCCGCTATACGCCGCCTTACTTCGCCACCGGCATTGTGAATTCGGCGCCCTTCGCGATGCTGTCCGGCCAGCGCTGCATGATGCTCTTGTAGCGCGTGTAGAAGCGGATGCCTTCTTCGCCGTAAGCGTGGTGGTCGCCGAACAGCGAGCGCTTCCAGCCGCCGAACGAGTGCCAGGCCATCGGCACCGGAATCGGCACGTTGATGCCGACCATGCCCACCTGGATCTGCCGGCCGAACGCACGCGCCACGCCGCCGTCCGACGTGAAAAGCGACACGCCGTTGCCGAACTCGTGCGCGTTGATCAACTCCACCGCGCTCGCGAAATCGGGCACCCGCACCACCGCCAGCACCGGGCCGAAAATCTCTTCCTTGTAGATCTTCATGTGCGTGCCGACCTGGTCGAACAGCGTGCCGCCGATGAAGAAGCCCTCTTCGCTCGCCACCGGATGCGCGCGGCCGTCGACGATCAGCTTCGCCCCTTCGGCCACGCCCGACGCGATATAACCGGCCACCTTGGCCTTATGTTCGGCGGTCACCAACGGCCCCATCTCGGCGTCGAGGTGTTCGCCGTTCTTGATCACCAGCGATTCGACGCGCGGCACCAGCTTCTCGATCAACCGATCGGCGACGTTGCCGACCGCCACCGCCACCGAGATCGCCATGCAGCGCTCGCCCGCCGAACCGTAGGCCGCGCCGATCAACGCATCGACGGCCTGGTCCAGATCGGCGTCCGGCATCACCACCAGATGATTCTTCGCGCCGCCGAGCGCCTGCACGCGCTTGCCGCGCTTCGACGCTTCCGTATGAATATATTCGGCGATCGGCGTCGAGCCGACGAACGACAGCGCGGCGACGTCGGGATGATCGATCAGCGCATCGACGGCCACCTTGTCGCCGTTCACGACGTTGAACACGCCGTCCGGCAAGCCGGCTTCCTTGAGCAATTCGGCGAGGCGCAGCGACGCGGACGGATCGCGCTCCGACGGCTTCAACACGAAGGTGTTGCCGCAGGCGAGCGCGACCGGGAACATCCACATCGGCACCATCACCGGGAAATTGAACGGCGTGATGCCCGCGACCACGCCGAGCGGCTGACGCAGATTCCAGTTGTCGATGCCGCCGCCGATCTGGTCGGTGAAGTCGGTCTTGAGCAGATTCGGAACGCCGCACGCGAACTCGACCACTTCGATGCCGCGCACCACTTCGCCTTGCGCGTCCGTGAACACCTTGCCGTGTTCGCGCGTGATCAGCATCGCCAGTTCGTCGTGATGCTGATTGAGCAATTCCTTGAACCTGAACAGAATGCGGGCGCGCTTGAGCGGCGCGGTTTCGCTCCAGGCCGGAAACGCCGCCCTGGCGGCCTTGACCGCCGCGTCCACTTCCTCGACCGACGCGAGCGCGACCGAGCCGCTCACCTGGCCGGTGGCGGGATTGAACACGTCCTTGAAGCGGCCGCTCGCCGGTGCGGCGGGCGCGCCGCCGATGTAGTGGCCCAACTGCTGCACAGTCAGCTTCGCTTGTTCATTCGCTACATTCATTTCCTTACCTCGTTCGGGATCGACGCGTCAGCACCGCGCCGTAAGCAGGAAGATCGGGCCGCGCCGCACGGCGCGGTATGCAAGGCCGCGCGCTCGCCGGCAGGCTCCGTCAAGACCCGCCAACTGTATCGACGGTGCCGGTCATATTCCCGATACAGCGCAATAAAACCGCGCCTCGCTGTATTGTTTTTCGCCTGACAACTGTATTGGTCGGTGAACCTGGCGCGGCCCGCCTACTCCCCGTAAGTCCTGGCTTGCAAAGTTTCGCTTTAAGGACGCCAATGAAGTCGCCTTGAAAGCTGCTCGAAAACAGTTCCGTTCAGGAGGCAATGATGGAAACGAACGCATCGGCAGACGGCCGCGAGCATCGCTCGCAGACCCGCAAAGCCACCGCCAGCGGCTGGATCGGCTCGGCGCTCGAATACTACGATTTCTTCATCTACGCGCAAGCGGCCGCTCTCATCTTTCCGCAGTTGTTCTTTCCGTCGGGCAATCCAAAGATCGCGATCGTCGCGTCGCTCGCCACCTATGGCGTCGGCTACGTCGCGCGGCCGATCGGCGCGTTCGTGCTCGGGCACTGGGGCGATACCCACGGCCGCAAGAACGTGCTGCTGCTTTGCATGTTCATGATGGGGTTTTCGACCATGGCGGCCGGCCTGCTGCCCACCTATCAGCAGGCCGGCCTGCTGGCGCCCGCGATGCTGGTGGTGCTTCGTCTGATCCAGGGCTTTGCCGTCGCGGGCGAAATCTCCGGCGCGAGTTCGATGATTCTCGAACACGCGCCGTTCGGACGACGCGGCTATTACGCCAGCTTCACGCTGCAGGGCGTGCAGGCCGGCCAGATTCTCGCCGCGGCCGTGTTCCTGCCGCTCGCCTATTACATGGAGGAAAGCTCGTTCAATTCGTGGGGCTGGCGCGTGCCGTTCCTGCTGAGCGCACTGGTGCTGGTTGCCGGCTACATCATTCGCCGCGAGGTGCAGGAAACGCCGGTCTTCAGGAAAGAAGACGCCACCGGCGCCGTGCCCAAGTCGCCGATCGCGGAGGCCTTCCGCTACAACCTGCCGGATATGCTGCGGGTGGTCGGCTGCTCGCTGATGAACGTGATTCCCGTGGTCGCCACCATTTTCGGCGCGGCGTATGCGGTGCAGGCGTCGTACGGCATCGGCTTTTCGAAGAGCGTGTATCTGTGGATTCCGGTGATCGGCAACATCGTCGCGGTGCTGGTGATTCCGTTCGTGGGCAATCTGTCGGACCGGATCGGCCGGCGCTTGCCGATCATCGTCGGGGCGCTCGGCGCCGGACTGCTCTCGTTCGCTTACCTGTACGCGATCAGCATTCGCAACGTGCCGCTGGCGATCGTGATATCGATCCTCATGTGGGGCGTCATTTACCAGGGTTATAACGCCACGTTTCCGAGCTTCTATCCCGAACTGTTCCCGAGCCGTTCACGCGTCTCCGCGATGGCGATCGGCCAGAACATCGGCACGACCATCACCGCGCTGCTGCCGGCGTTGTTCGCTTACGTCGCGCCGCCCGGATCGCACAACATTCCGCTGACCGTCGGCGCGATTACCTTCGGCATCACCATTCTCGCGGCGGCGACGGCATGGAGCGCGCGGGAAAATTATCGCGTCAGGCTGAGCGACCTGGGCGAACCCAACGCGGTGCCGATCGACAAGGAAAGCTATGAACTGCAGCGCGCCCAGACCATCGCCGAAGCGAAGAAAGCGGTTGCCTGACGGCAGCGGGCGGCGATGCATCGCGATGGCCGTCGATGCGTTCGCCGCCTTCGCAGTGTTCGCGGCAAGCAGCTAGCGCCATTGCTCGGTCAGTTCGTTGGCGAGCACCATCTTCTCGCGGATCAGTTCGGCAAAGGGCGTGTCCGCGCCGCCGTGCGTCTTGAGGAATTTCAGCGCGGCGGAGTGCACGGCGCGCATCGAGCGACCGTCGATGCCGGCCATGCGCGGCGCGCTGCGTTTGGTCTCCTCGACCAGATCGCGGGCGCTCGCGAAGTCCGGCGACAAGCCCGTGTGCGCATCGAATTCGGCGCGCAAAGCAGCCGCGTAGTCGCGCGACTGCCCAAGCCGGTCGACGTCGATCAGCAGATCGACACCCTCGGCCATGCGCAGCGCGCAGAGAATCCATAGCGCAATGAAAGCCCGATACGCGTTGTTGCCTTCGGCCGTGCGGGCATATTGCTCGCATGCCATCGCGTAGGCGTCCTCCGATGAGGGCGCGACCGGTGGCAAGCTCACGCCGCAAACCGCGATAGCCTGCCTGACCAACGGCTCCGACTGGTTCAAGCCCAGCACGCGAAACGGCGCGGCCACGAAGAACGGATTGCTCCACTGCTGGTTGAGCAGCCACCCCGAAGCGAACTGCGACGCGGGATTTCGCAACACGCTCACATGGAGCGCCTCGGGAAACGCGCGCTTGAGCCACGGCAAGCGGCCCGATGAACGGCAAAACTTCAAGACCGGCACCTTGCCCTGCTCGACGGAGCGCTCACACAGATTGCGCAAATAGCCTTGCAACGCGGGAAATTCCGCATCCGGCTCGCGGCCGAAACGATCGGTGCCGAAGCGCTTTCTGTATCCGGCGACACCGCGCGCGCCCTCTTGCAGATACGGGCGGTACTCGTCGAAGTATGGCGCGGCGAGCGGCGGATGCCCCGAGGTCAGCGTGGGACGAACAGCGGAAACATCGGCGAAGCTCAGGTCGGCGAGCACATTGCTCAACGGTTCGTAGAAGCCGGTCACCGTCTCGAGCGCGCGCAGACGCGACCAGATCCACGTGCCGGCGCTGCGCCAGCCGGTATGCAGAAATACGCCCTGTTTCAGGGCACTTTCGCTTGCGGTGTCATCCTGGCGTTGCGATGGATCATTCGACATACGGGTCACCTTTTTGCGCGACCGAGAGGCCGCGCAACGGTCGATTTGAAAACGGCATGGGACTTCTCTTCAAGTTAAAGCAACGACTGCCCGCCTCGATGCAGAAGCCCACACTCTAGCGGTTCAGGCTGTCGACTGCGTTACAAAAGCCATCACTTTACCTTGCACCGACGCACCGCATTCATCGACGCGAGCGAGGTGACATACGGTGGACTGGAACCGCGCACCCAAACGCTTTAAGCTCCCAGACTCACGAACTCAAACGCCGCTGACATGAACGATTCGGCTGATATCCGCTTCCTGCTGACGATCCGCGAAAGCGGCAGCCTGATCGCCGCGGCGAGAAAACTGGGGCTGTCGCCCTCGGCGGTGACCCAGCGCCTTCAGCAACTCGAAAAGAAGCTGGGCGCGCAACTCGTGAATCGCACGGCACGCCGCTTGCAGTTCACGGAAGAAGGCGCGCTGCTATGCGAGCGCGGCGCCGAACTCGTCCAGCAGTTCGATTCATTGTTCGAAGACGTGCAGACGCGCCGTGGCGGCCTGGTCGGCACGTTGAAAATCAATGGCCCGCTGGGCTTCGGACGGCGCCACCTCGCACCGGCCATTGCCGACTTCCAGCAGCAGAACCCGGATATCGACGTGGCGCTCACGCTGTCCGATCAGCCTTTGACGGACACCATGGATCGCTTCGACATCGTCGTGCATATCGGCGAGTTGCCGGCCTCCAACCGCGTCGGTTACGCGATTGCCCCGAATGCGCGATTCGTCTGCGCGGCGCCGGCGCTCGTCAAGCGCCTTGGCGCACCGGAATCGCCGGATGAATTGAGCAAGCTGCCCTGCATCGTGCTGCGCGAGAACAACGAGGACGTCTCGCTGTGGCAATTCAGCAAGGGCAGAACGCGCCGCAGCGTGCGCGTGTCCGCGCATTTGAGTTGCAACGACGGCGACGTGATCCGCCAGTGGGCGTGCGAAGGCCGCGGCGTGATTCTGCGCTCGGAATGGGATGTCGCCGACGACATCGCGCGGGGCCGGCTGGTGCGCTTGTTGCCCGGATGGAAGGCGCCGGACGCCAACGTCATGGCGCTCACGCATCAACGGGCGGGGCTGCCGGCGCGTACCCGTCACTTCATGCAGTATTTGCAGGCCAGATTCAGACCGCTGCCGCCGTGGCGGCGATGATATTCATGGGGCACCTCGCATGCAAATTGCTCTATTCAGTTCGATTGAATCTATGAATCAGGCTGGCTGAACGCCGTATCGGCGGTGAAACCCTATAATCGAAGCACCGTCCACCGCCGGTCCAGATCATGACTTCCGCCGCCGTCCCCGCTGCCTATCCCAAGGCTGTCCTGTTCGACCTGCTGACCGCCCTGCTCGATTCATGGTCGTCATGGAATCGCGCCGCGGGTTCCGAGCAGGCGGGTCGCGCGTGGCGCGCGGCGTATTTGCGCCTGACCTATGGCTGCGGCCGCTACATTGCGTATGAACAATTGGTGCGCAACGCGGCCGAAAAAGTCGGCCTGCCGGAATCCGCCGCGTTCGCGCTCGAAGCGGACTGGCTGGAACTCGCGCCGTGGCCTCGCGCCCTGGAAACACTGCAGGCGCTCAAGCCGCATTGCAAACTGGCGGTCGTCACCAACTGCTCCGCGCGCCTCGGCAAGCAGGCGGCCGATCTCTTGCCGATCGGCTGGGACGCAATCGTTACCGCCGAAGAAGCCGGCGTGTACAAACCGAACCCCTTGCCGTACCGGCTCGCGCTCGAAAAACTCGGCGTGCAAGCCCACGAAGCCGCGTTCGTGGCCGGCTCCAGCTACGACATGTTCGGCACCGCCGCCATCGGCTTGCGGACGTATTGGCATAACCACGTCGGTCTGCCGCTCGTGACGGGCGCGCAGTCGCCGGAAATCGAGTCGCCGACGCTCGACTCGCTGGTGCCGTGGCTCAGTCGCTTCGGCGCGCTCTGAAACCCTTCCGTTCTCCGCGAAAGCATGAAACTCGACCATATCGATACCCCAGCCGCGCTAATCGACATCGCCCGCATGCAGAAGAACATTGCGCGGATGCAGGGGCGCATGAACGCCTTGGGCGTCGCGTTCCGTCCGCATGTGAAAACCACCAAATGTATCGACGTGGTGCGCGCGCAGATCGCCGCCGGCGCGCGCGGCATCACGGTCTCGACGCTGAAGGAAGCGGAGGCGTTCTTCGCCGCGGGCGTGGACGACATTCTCTACGCGGTCAGCATCGTCCCTGCAAAGTTGCCGCGAGCGTTGGCGCTGCGTCGCCAGGGCTGCGACCTCAAGCTGGTGGTGGACAACCCCACCGCCGCGGCGGCCGTCGCCGCAT
Source organism: Paraburkholderia sp. DD10 (assembly GCF_049177125.1). Classification (NCBI taxonomy): domain Bacteria; kingdom Pseudomonadati; phylum Pseudomonadota; class Betaproteobacteria; order Burkholderiales; family Burkholderiaceae; genus Paraburkholderia; species Paraburkholderia sp. DD10. The sequence goes on from NZ_CP185392.1 coordinate 2,471,764, forward strand.
TCGGCGACCAGCACGGCGAAACCTTCGAGGTGTGGATCGAGGTGGACACCGACGGGCACCGCTCGGGCATCACGCCGGAACAGGACACGTTGCTCGAAGTCGGCCGGATTCTGCATGACAACGGCGTAACTGTTGGCGGCGTGATGACTCACGCGGGCTCCAGCTACGAACTGCATACGCCGCAGGCGCTCGCCGCGCTCGCGGAGCAGGAACGCGCCGGCTGCGTGCGCGCGGCGCAACGCTTGCGCGATGCGGGCATTCCGTGCCCGGCCGTCAGTGTCGGCTCGACGCCCACCGCGCTCGCGGTCGGGCAACTGGAAGGTGTCACCGAAGTGCGGGCGGGCGTGTACGTGTTCTTCGATCTGGTCATGCACAACGTGGGCGTGTGCGCGCTCGAAGACATCGCGCTCAGCGTGCTCGCCACCGTGATCGGCCACCAGGCGGATAAAGGCTGGGCGATTCTCGACGCGGGCTGGATGGCGATGAGCCGCGATCGCGGCACGTCGAGGCAATCGCACGATTTCGGCTACGGCCAGCCGTGTTTGCTGAATGGCACGCCGCTTGCCGGTTACGTGGTGAGCGGCGCCAATCAGGAGCATGGGATTCTTTCATTAACGTGGGCGACGGGTGACGAAGGCGGCCATGCCGACGACATCGCGCAACGCTTTCCCATCGGCATGAAACTGCGCATTCTGCCGAATCACGCCTGCGCCACCGGCGCGCAATTTCCCGAGTATCACGCCGTTTCGCCGGAAGGCAACAGCGTGGAATGGCGGCGCTTTCAGGGCTGGTGAGCGGCTTCGCCGCCAGGGAACACGCGCTTCCTTAATCCTCTGCCTCCAGGCCGGCCAGCAGATCGTCGACCGCGCGGTACACGCGCTCGACGACCTCCGGCCCGACCTTGCGCTCCAGCGCGCGATAGTGCGCTTCGAGATCCTTCGAAATCACGCGCACCAGGTCCACGCTCGTATCGGTGAGCGACACCAGCACGCGGCGCTGGTCTTCCGCGAAACGCTCCTTCGTGACCAGATCCATGCTCTCCATGCGCGCGAGCACGCCGGCCATGCTCGGGCTCGAAATCGTGCAGATATCGGAAATATGACGCGGCTCCATCGGGCCGTGTTCGTTGAGCGCGCGAATCACGCGCCATTGCTGCTCGGTGAGTCCGTGCGCGGTAATCAATGGACGGAACCGCTCCATCATTTTTTCCCGGGCGCGCAACAGCAGCATCGGCAGATTGCGGTGCAAAACTCGTTTGGAGGCGTGAGCGGACATATCGGAAGATAAGTAAAAGGCAACCGTCGAAGCGCAAGGGAAAACCCGCGATCAGCCGACAGACTATTGACCGTGGATGATATCAAGCGCAATACTACTAGCATGTTAGTAGTTTATCAAAGAGACAGCCGAGTCATGTTCGCACTTGCCGATCATCTGCTGCATCCCGAGGGCACCGCCTTGCCGCGCGACGTGGATGCGAACGCCGTGGCCGCGCTGCTCGCACGCGGCATTGCCTGCCGCGCGCCGGTGAACGGCGCTGTCTACGGAACCTTGCTGAACGACCGTGCCGCGCTGAACGCACTAGGCGACGCGCTGCACGCGCCGCCATATAAAGCGCCGCCGCAAGCGCCCGTTCTGTATCTGAAGCCGCGCAACACGCTCGCCGGGCATCGCGCGCGCGTCGTCGTGCCGGACGATGCACTCGGCGTGGAAGTCGGCGCTTCGCTGGGCATCGTGATCGGCCGCACTGCAACGAGGCTGAGCGTGGAGCGTGCGTTCGATTACATCGCGGGCTATACGCTGGTCGCCGATCTGAGTGTGCCGCATGCCAGCGTGTATCGTCCTTCGGTGCGATTCCGCGCACGCGACGGCTTTTGCGTGATCGGGCCGGCGTTGGTTGCCGCGCGTCATGTTCCCGCGCCCGACGATCTCGCGATCAAGGTTTCGCTCAATGGACGCGAGATCTTCGCGGCGAGCACGGCGTCGTCGGTGCGCAACGTGGCGCAATTGCTCGCGGACGTGACCGATTTCATGACCCTTGGCGCAGGCGATGTCATCACGCTGGGCGTGCCGTATGGATCGCCCGTCGCCCATATCGGCGACACGGCCACGCTGTCCATTGGTACATGGCCGCCCCTCGACGTGTCGTTTATCGACGCACGGGAACAAGCCGGAGAACAGCCATGATGCGCGGCCGCGTCGCATATGCCGGCGCGATTCACGAAGCCTCGCCCGACGCCAACGGCGTGCGCCTCGCCGACGGCCGCGTGCGTCGCGAGGATGAGCTCGTGTGGCTCGCGCCGATCGAAGTCGGCACGATCTTCGCGCTCGGCCTGAACTACGCCGAGCACGCGAAGGAATTGCAGTTCACGAAGCAGGAAGAGCCGCTGGTGTTCCTCAAGGGACCGGGCACGGTGATCGGTCACCGCGGCATCACGCGCCGCCCCGCCGATGTCGCCTTCATGCATTACGAGTGCGAACTCGCCGTCGTGATCGGCCGAACCGCGCAGCACGTCAAGCGCGAAAACGCCATGCGGCACGTGGCCGGCTACATGACCGCGAACGACTACGCGATCCGCGACTACCTGGAAAACTACTACCGCCCCAACCTTCGCGTGAAGAATCGTGACGGCGGCACGGTGCTGGGCCCCTGGTTCGTGGATGCGGCGGATGTCGAGGACGTCACGCAACTGGAATTGCGCACCTTCGTGAACGGCACATTGCAGCAGCGCGGCAATACGCGCGATCTCGTCACGGATATCCCGGCGCTGATCGAATACCTGAGCAGCTTCATGACGCTCGCGCCCGGCGACGTGATCCTGACCGGCACGCCGGAAGGCATCGTCAACGTGAATGCGGGCGATGAAGTGGTCTGCGAGATCGACGGACTGGGCCGTCTCGTCAATACGATTGCATCCGACGCGGACTTCGGCCGCGTTTGATCAAGGCTGAAAAAAGGACAAGGCAATGCGAATCGAACATCTGATCAACGGCAAATCGAGCGTTGCGCGTGACTACTTCGAGACCGTCGATCCGGCCACGCAAGAGGTGCTTGCCGAAGTCGCGCGCGCCGGCGCGGCAGAAGTGGACGCCGCGGTGCGCGCGGCCAAGGATGCGTTTCCCGCGTGGGCCGGCAAGCCCGCGGTTGAGCGCGCCAAGCTGGTGCGCAAGCTCGGCGAACTGATCGCGAAGAACGTGCCGGAGATCTCGGAGACTGAAACGAAGGACACCGGCCAGACCATCTCGCAGACCCGCAAGCAACTCGTGCCGCGCGCCGCCGACAACTTCAGCTACTTCGCCGAGATGTGCACGCGCGTCGACGGCCACACGTATCCCACCGATACGCATCTGAACTACACGCTGTTTCATCCGGTCGGCGTGTGCGCGCTGATTTCGCCGTGGAACGTGCCGTTCATGACGGCCACGTGGAAGGTCGCGCCCTGCCTCGCGTTCGGCAATACGGCCGTGTTGAAGATGAGCGAGCTGTCGCCGCTCACCGCGTCGATGCTCGGCAATCTCGCGCTCGAAGCGGGCATTCCGGCGGGCGTGCTGAATGTCGTGCACGGCTTCGGCAAGGAAACCGGCGAGCCGCTGGTGGCGCATCCCGATGTGCATGCGGTGTCGTTCACCGGATCCACCGCCACCGGCAACCGCATCGTGCAAAGCGCGGGCCTGAAGAAGTTTTCGATGGAACTCGGCGGCAAGTCGCCGTTCGTGATTTTCGACGACGCCGATTTTGAACGCGCGCTCGACGCCGCCGTGTTCATGATCTTCTCGAACAACGGCGAACGCTGCACGGCGGGCTCGCGCATTCTGGTGCAGCGCTCGATTTACGCACGCTTTGCCGCGCGTTTCATCGAACGCGCGAAGCGCCTGGCGGTGGGCGATCCGCTCGCCGACGGCACCATCATCGGACCGATGATCAGCCAGGGGCATCTGGCGAAAGTGCGCAGCTATATCGAACTGGGTCCCAAAGAAGGCGCGACGCTCGCCTGTGGCGGCCTCGATATGCCGGACTTGCCCGAAGCCATGCGCAAGGGCAACTTCGTTGCGCCAACTGTATTCGTCGACGTCGACAACCGCATGCGAATCGCGCAGGAAGAAATCTTCGGCCCGGTCGCCTGCCTGATTCCATTCGACGACGAAGCCGATGCGATCAGGCTCGCCAACGACATCGCCTACGGCCTGTCGAGCTACATCTGGACCGAGAACACGGGCCGCGCGCATCGCGTCGCCGCCGCCGTCGAAGCGGGCATGTGTTTCGTCAACAGTCAGAACGTGCGCGATCTGCGTCAGCCGTTCGGCGGCACGAAGGCATCGGGCGTGGGCCGCGAAGGCGGCACGTGGAGCTACGAAGTGTTCCTCGAACCGAAGAACGTATGCGTGTCGCTCGGCTCGCATCACATTCCGCGTTGGGGCGTCTGAACCGCTGTTCGACGCGCGAGCGCATCTCGCCTCGCGCCACACAAAGAAGGAGACCGCGATGGGCAAACTCGCGTTGGCAGCAAAAGTGACTCACGTCCCGTCGCTGTATCTTTCCGAACTCGACGGTCCGCACCGAGGTTGCCGCCAGGCCGCGATCGACGGTCATCATGAAATCGGCCGGCGTTGCCGCGAACTGGGTGTGGATACGATCGTCGTATTCGACGTGCACTGGCTGGTGAACAGCGAATACCACATCAATTGCGCACCGAAGTTCGAAGGCGTCTACACGAGCAATGAATTGCCGCACTTCATCAAGAACATGGCCTACGCGTATCCCGGCAATGTCGAACTCGGCAATCTGATCGCGGAAGTCGCCAACGAAATCGGCGTGAAAAGCCGCGCGCACAGCGAGACCACGCTCGATCTGGAGTACGGCACGCTGGTGCCGATGCGCTATATGAATGGCGACCAGCACTTCAAGGCAGTCTCGGTGGCGGGCTGGTGCATGTGGCACGACCTCGCGACTAGCGCGCGTTTCGGTCTCGCGGTGCGCAAGGCGATCGAGGAGCGTTACGACGGCACCGTGGCGATTCTGGCGAGCGGTTCGTTGAGCCACCATTTCGCCGACAACGGCACGGCCGAGCAGTTCATGCACAAGGTCTGGAGCCCGTTCCTCGAATTGATGGATCGCAAGGTGGTCGATCTCTGGGAAGCCGGCGACTGGAAGACCTTCTGCGAGATGCTGCCGCTCTACAACGAGAAATGCTGGGGCGAAGGCGGCATGCACGACACCGCGATGCTGCTCGGCGCACTCGGCTGGGACCGTTACGACGGCAAGGTGGAAGTCGTCACGCCGTATTTCGGCAGTTCGGGCACCGGCCAGATCAACGCGATCTTTCCGGTTACGCCCCTGCCCGTCTGAGTTTTGAGGAGTTCAACGTGCCGCATTTGACCTTGGAATACAGCGCCAATCTTGCCGGCGAGGAAAGCATCGGCGAATTATGCAAGACGCTGGCTCACTGCCTGGGCGCCCAGCGCGAGAATGAGCAGCATGTTTATCCGCTCGGCGGTATCCGCGTGCGCGCGTTGCGCTGCGCGCAGTACTGCATCGCCGACGGCCGGCCCGACGCCGCGTTCCTGCACGCGAACCTGAAGATCGCCGCGGGCCGCTCGCAAGCCGTTAAAAAATCGACCGGCGACGCGTTATTCGCGTTGATCAAACAGCACTTCGCCGCCGACTTCGAACAACGGGGCCTCGCGTTATCGCTCGAACTCAATGAATTCAGCGAAGCCGGCACGTGGAAGCACAACAATCTGCACGCGCGGCTCAAGCCATAGCGCCCAGCCCAGCCGATGCAGCGGCTCATGGAGACCTCAACATGCTAGACGAACAGACCATCCGCGAGCTTGCGGCGCAACTCGACAACGCCGAGAAAACCCGCACGCAACTGCGTCACTTCTCCGCCGCGTACCCGCACATGACCGTCGAGGACGGCTACGCGATTCAGCGCGAATGGGTCAAGCTCAAGCTGGCCGAGGGTCACGTAATCAAGGGCCGCAAGATCGGCCTCACGTCGCGCGCCATGCAGCGTTCGTCGCAGATCGACGAACCCGACTATGCGCCGCTGCTCGACAGCATGTTCATCGAAAGCGGCCAGGACATTCGCGCGGACCGCTTCATCGCGCCGCGCGTGGAAGTGGAACTCGCGTTCATCTTGAGCAAGCCGCTGAAGGGCCCCGGCGTCACGCTGTTCGACGTGCTCGACGCCACGGCTTACGTCAGCCCCGCCGTGGAGATCATCGACGCGCGCATCGAACAGTTCGACCGCGAAACGAAAGCGCCGCGCAAGGTCTACGACACGATCTCGGACTTCGCGGCCAATGCGGGCATCGTTCTGGGCGGCCGTCCAGTGCGGCCGCTCGACGTCGATCTGCGCTGGGTCGGCGCGCTGCTGTACAAGAACGGCGCGGTGGAGGAAAGCGGTCTCGCAGCCGCGGTGCTGAATCATCCCGCAACCGGCGTCGCCTGGCTCGCCAACAAGATCGCCCGATACGACGAAGCGCTGAACGCGAACGACGTGATCCTGAGCGGCTCGTTCACGAGCCCGATCCCCGCGCGAGCCGGCGACACGTTTCATGTCGACTACGGTCCATTGGGCGGCATCGGTTTGAATTTCATTTGAGTTGGCCGACATGTCACTTCCGCACAACACCTTCAAACGCGCGTTGATCGAAGGCAAGCCGCAGTTCGGTTTATGGGCCGCGCTCGCCGACGCCTACGTCACCGAGTTGCTCGCCACCGCGGGTTTCGACTGGCTGCTGATCGACAACGAGCATGCGCCGAACGACATACGCAGCACGCTCGCGCAATTGCAGGCGGTCGCCGCGTATGCGTCGCATCCGGTGGTGCGTCCGGTGCGCAGCGACAGCGCGTTGATCAAACAGTTGCTCGACATCGGCGCGCAGACCTTGCTGCTGCCGATGATCGATACCGCCGACCAGGCAATCGATGCCGTCGCGGCGACACGCTATCCGCCGCAAGGAATTCGCGGCGTAGGCAGTGCGTTGGCGCGCGCATCGCGTTGGAACCGGATACCGGATTATCTGCACACAGCGGCACGGGAATTGTGCGTGCTGGTGCAGGTGGAAACGCTGCAAGGCATGCAAAATCTGCCGGCAATCGCGGGCGTGGAAGGGGTCGACGGCGTGTTTTTCGGTCCTGCGGATTTGAGCGCGTCGATGGGCTTGCTTGGCAAGCCGGGCGACGCGCGCGTGCGCGAAGCGATTTGCAACGGCATCGAGACGGTACGCAGCGCCGGCAAGGCGGCGGGCGTATTGGCGCCCGATTCCGCGATTGCCGCTGAGTATCTCGCGGCGGGCGCCACGTTCGTGGCGGTCGGCACGGATACGGGCTTGCTGAGCCGCGCGGCGGCGGACCTGGCCGCGTCGTATAAGCAGACAGCGGAAGCGGCGATGCCGGCGAGAGGCGGGTATTGATCGAACCCGCAAACCGGAAACAGCGAACCGTACACCGCGCTAAACAGGCGGCGCACTCCGCGCCGCCCTTCGTGCATACCGTCGCCGTTCAGCGAAAGCCCCGCCTCCAGTAACGGCAAAAGCGGCTAGAACGCGTGCCGCAACCCCACCATGCCGACGAACTGCGACGGCCCGGACGAAGGCGTGGCGTTCTGCGAGTCGCCGACCACCGCCACCGCGTCGACAATGCTGGTTCCGGTGGAGCCCGCCGCGATCAACGACTTGCCGCGCGCCAGTTGATACGCCTGGATTGCATAAAGCGTGGTGCGGGTTGTCAGGTTGTAGGTCTGTTCGAGCGAAATCTGGTGATAGCGCGCCGGATCGCTCACGCCGTTCGCCTTGCTCGCGCGCGTATAGCTATACCCCGCGCCGACGGTCACCGCCGGCGAGAAGCGATACGTCGAAATCAAACCATACGTGTTGAACACCGCCTCGCTCGCGAACAGCGATCGGGAGCCCGGCGCATATTGCACGTTCGAGTAGTTCACGCCGACCATCAGGTCGTCGTGCGTATAGCGGGCCGCGGCCGCGAGGAGTTGCGCGCTGTGCGCAGTCGCGTAGCCGCTGTTGACCGGCGAATTGATCGCGAAGCTGCCCAACGATTGGCTCGTCGCGATGTCGCGCAGCTTGAGGTAGCCCACGGCGACGGCGAACGGCTTGTAGTCGTAGCGGAACGCCGCGCTGAAATTGCTGCCGCTCGCAACGCTGCCGGGCACGCCGCCCAGCCCGTATTGCGCGCTGAATGCGAGGCCCGCAATAGTGGGCGACGTGTAGGTGACCGAGTTGTTGAAGCGCAGCGTGGTATCGAGCGCATCGAGGTCGCCCGGGTGCGCGCCGGTCGCGCCGGTCAGCACGCCCGTCGGTCCGAGCGCGCCGACCATCTGGAAGTACGGCGTGTACTGGCGGCCGAGCGTCAGCGTGCCGTACCGGTCGTTGCTCAGGCCGGCGTAGGCCTGCCGGTTGAAGATGAGGCCCGCGCTGCTTTGCGCGCCAGTGAGCGAATTGAAGCCGCTTTCCAGCCGGAAAATCGCCTTGGTGCCGCCGCCGATGTCTTCCGCGCCGAGCAGGCCGAACTTGCTCGCCTGCAGATTGCCCTGGCTCATATAAAAGTTCGAATGGCCACGCTGGTTGCTCACGTAGGCGAACGCGTTATCGACAACGCCGTACAACGTCACGCTGCTTTGCGCCGCCGCCTGGGTCGATAGCGCCATGCTCGCGAACGGTACGCATGACAGGGTGAAAACACGGGCGCCGATGCGCTTCATCTGGTTCATTGCTGGTGAGTCTCCGTATGTATGTGTGTGTTCAAGCAAGGCCGTTGATGCCTGCGCTCTCAACCGTGCAGTCGCACCGTCAGATGACGCCAACCGCCTGCCGTCTCGTCGGCGACGAGTGCGCCACTCGTGCAGGTAGCCGCGCGCGTCTCGCTTGCGGGCACCAGCACCTGGACCTCCGTTTGCGCGCGCGGCATGTGGCCTTCGCGCGCTATCGAGACGCGCAGCGCGTCGGTGTCGCTGTCGATCGTGACGCGCCAACGCCCTTGCTCGCCGTTGCGCCACGCCTCGCTCTCGCCGTCGTCTTCCACGCAAGCGCCGCATGCCGTTCCGACGCTCGCGAACGGCAAGGCAATGAACGCACGCGTATCGGCAGGGCGCCCGAAGTGCTGTTCCGCGACGTTCAGCGGAATCACGCCGCCCTCGCGCAGGAGCATCACCGGCTGCTCGAACGGCGCGGGCAAGCTGACCGACTGGCCGCCTTCGAACACCTCGCCGCTCCAGTACGACGCCCAGCGCGCGCCGGCCGGCAGATACACGTCGCGCGTACTCTGCCCCGCTTCCACCACGGGCGCGACGAGCAGCGAAGCGCCGAGCATCATGTCGTCGCCGTCGACGTAGCAGCGCGGATCGTGCGGAAACTCCGCGAACATCGGACGCAGCACCGGCTCGTATGCAGCATGCGATTGCCACAGCAGTTCGTACAGGTAGGGAATCAGCCGGTAGCGCAGCTTGATTAGCGCGGCGATTCGCGGCGTGAGTTCGGCATGCATCCACGGTTCGTTGACGGTGCCGTCGTCGTTCCACGAATGAATGCTGAAACGCGGCAGGAAGATGCCGAACGCGACCCAGCGTGCGAACAGTTCCGGCTCCGGCGCGGGGCCGGAAAAACCGCCGATGTCGTGCCCGCTGTTCGACACGCCCGACATCGCGAGACCGAGGCCCATCTTCAGGTTGTAGCGCAGCGTTTCCCACGACGTGTAGTTGTCGCCCGACCACGTCTGCACATAGCGATGCATGCCGACGCCGCCCGCGCGCGAAACGAGAAAGGGCCGGCGCCCGGGCGCATATTCGCGTTGGGCGTCGCGTGACGCGCGCATCATCAGTTGCGTTTGCAAAACCTTTGCCTGCCACGCCGGAAACGGTTCGCCGAAACCCTGCGCAATCGCGTCAGGCGTCCAGATTTCGAATTCGTTGTTGTCGTTCCACGTGGCGGCCACGCCGTAACGCAACAGGCTGTCCGTCACGCGCGCCTTCCACCAGTCGAGCGTGGCCGGATTCGTGAAGTCCAGATAGGCGCCGACTTCGTCCCAGAACTGCACCCACGCCGGCTCGCCGTCGCGCGACTCGATCAGCAGACCGGCGCGCGCCGCCTCCTCGAACGCGGGATGATCTCGCAGCAAGCAAGGCTTGATGTTCGCGCACAGGCGCACGCCTTCGTCGAGATAGCTTCGGACGAAGCCGTCGATGTCGGGAAACTTCTCGCGGTTCCAGTTGAACACATAACGCTTCGCGCCAATCGACGTATAGCCCGACGACAGATGAAACGAATCGCACAGCACGTCGTGCGCCTTGCATTGGTCGATGAATTCGGCCATGCGGTGCTGCGCATCGGGCGCGTCGGTGTAGCTCATCGTCGAACCGGAATAGCCGAGGCCCCATTTGGGCATCCATGCCGGGCGGCCGGTGAGCCACGTGAAGCGGCGCACCGCATGCAACGGCGTGCCCGCCGACGCGATGAAGTAGTAATCCAGATCGCCGTGTTCCGCGACGAAATGCCGGTAGTGCCCGTGATAGTTATCGAGCTCGCGGCCCATGTCGAAACGGCAATCGGCCAGCGTGTCGTAGAACAGGCCGAAGCCGGTCGCCGTTTCCGGCTGCCACGTCACGTAAAAGGGAATGTGCTTGTACAGGGGGTCGGTGCCGCGCGCGCTATAGCCCATCGCGTCGATGTTGCGCATCTCGTAGCGCTGCCCCGCGCGATCGAGCGAGCCGGCCCGTTCGCCGAGGCCCACGTACATCTCGCCGCGCTGCCGTTCGACGTAGTGATACACGCGCGAATCCCACCAGCCGAAGTTGTACGCCTGGGTCTTGCGATCGCTCATGACGTGGCGCCATGCGCCGTCTTGCCCGCCGTCCCGGATCGCCCACGAGCAGAAGCCGCCGTCGCGCGCCACCGTCAAGCGGATGCAAGCGGTCTCGATCACGACACTGCGCCCGTCGTCGGACACGCTGTGCGGCGTGGCGGCGAAGCCGCTCAGGTCGCGCCGCTCGCGCCCTTCGAGCGGCACGTCCTCCATGCCGGGCGCGATCGCCCACGAGCGCGGGCCATGCAGTTCGCCATCGGGCAAGACGAGCACGCGGACGATGTCGTCGGCGAGCACGAACAGCTCGATCCGGCAGTTGTGCGCCGCCGTCAGAACGATCGTGTTGCCGGTGCGAGCGGATAGCGAGAAATGCGGACGATTTTTCAACGAAGCCATGATGTGTCTTTATCCAAGGTCAGGCGGACGCGCTCGCGCTTTGATCGGTGGGATGCGGCTGCGCGTCGCGCGACACGCCGCGCATCAGGACGATGAGCAAGGTCGCGCCGATCAGGTCGAACGCGCCGAGGGCGGCGAACAGCGGCGTATAGCCGATCGAGCCGGCAAGCTGGCCGACCAGCAGCGAAAAGCCGAGGCCGCCGATCCACGCCGCCATGCCGGCGAAGCCGCTCGCCGTGCCGACCTCGCCGGGTTCGAACACGTCGGCGGCGAGCGTGTTGACGAGCGCCGAGATCATCTGGTGCGCGAAGCCGCCGACGCAGAAGAGCGCGATCGCCTCATACGGCGACGCCACGAGTCCGATGCAGGCCGGCCCGAGCATCATGAACGCGCCGAGCACCACGCCGGCGATGCGCGAGGCGATCATCGGCATGCGGAACCGTTTCATCAGGAACGGTGAGAGATAACCGCCGAACAGGCCGCCCAGGTCGGCGGCGAGAAACGGCAGCCACGCGAACATGGCGATGTGCTTCAGATCCATGTGGCGTTCGGTGGCGAGATAGAGCGGAATCCAGAAACTGAAGGTCTGCCATGCCGGCTCGGCGAAGAAACGCGCCTGCGCGATGGCCCAGAAACGCCGCGTGCCGAGCACCTTGCGCACGCGATGCCCGCCCTCGCCCGACAACGCAACCGGCGGCTGGCCGTCGAGAATCTTGTCGCGTTCTTTCGGCGAAATACGCGGATGATCGGCCGGCGAGCGATACAGCGCGAACCAGACCGCCGCCCACACGAAACCCAACGCACCCGTCACGGCGAAAGCGCTCTGCCAGCCGTAGCGCAACGAGAGGAACACGACGAGCGGCGGTGCGAACAACGAACCCAGCGACGTGCCCGCATTGAAGTAGCCGACCGCCACCGAGCGCTCGCGATTCGGAAACCACTCGGCCACCACTTTCATGCCCGCGGGAATGGCGACCGCTTCCGACAGCCCCATCAGGCCGCGCAGCGCCGCCAGCGACACCCAGCCGGTCGCGAAGCCATGCAGACAGCCGACCAGCGACCACAGACACGCGAACAGCGCGAAGCCGAGCCGCAGACCGATCAGGTCGATGATCAAACCGCACACCGGCTGCATGATCGTGTAGCCGACCTGGAATGCGCCGACGACATACGAGTACTGTTTGGTGTCCATGTGCAGCAGCGTCATCAACTGCGGCGCCATCACGCCGAGCGCGTTGCGCGACAGGTAGTTGACGATCGTGCCGAGGCAAACCAGCGCGATGATCCACCAGCGTAGACCGACGATTTTTCGCAAGATGCTCCTCCATTTGTCTCGGTGCCAAGCAGCGCGCAGCGCGCCGGCAGTGATGTCCTTGTTCGCAAACGAACAATTTTTGTCCTTTTATGGTCGGACATCATATCAATTTGTTCGATCGTTGATACTCGGGTAAACCATGTTTTTCGAACGAAATATGCGGTTTTCAGCGCGTAATACCATATGAGAGCGAGCATTCTGCCTATGTCATCTGACGACTTACGTTAATGTCATCCGCACGCGCATGTTCATTCGAACAAAGGCGTGATCATTGACGAGCGTGGTGGAGGGGAACAACAGAAAAACGGGAGGAAGTCGGGACGCGGCGCTTGAAGCAGCCGGTAGAACGAAGCAGCGGACGGCTCAGTCGCCGGCGGGCCAGGGCAAGCCGAGCGCCGACCAATCCAGTTCCACTCCAATGACGGAGCGCCCGGCGGCGAACTGCACCGCCAGCGTCACCGCGATACACGGCCTGCCGCTCGCGAGGGAAAGATACGGGTTGCTCGCCACGGCAACGCCAGGCAACAGAACCGCATTCCGAAAGTAAGGCCGATGATCCCACCGGGCATCGCGAGGATTGGCCACCGGATGCAGCGAGGCGACCTCGCTACGCCACGCCGGCCCCGGCAGTTCGCGCCCGATCTGCCGGCCGGCATCGTCGAGAATGAAACAGCTCACGCAACGCTCGAACGTGGCGAGCGACGCAAACGCCTCCTCCATCGCGACGCCGCGCAGCAACGCGTCGGCGGCGAGGCGCAACGCGGACCGGTAAGGCTCGACCTCCGACTCGAACAACGCATGCTGATGCGCCCGCCCCTGCGCGATCACGTTGAACGCGTCATCGATGCGCCGGCGCACCGACTCCGGCGGCGCGATCTCCGCGGCCGGCCGGCCGAGCAGGTAGCCTTGCGCGAAATCGACGTTCGACTCCACCGCGAGAATCAGTTCCTCCGTGGTCTCCACGCCCTCGACCACCACCAGCATCCCGGCATGATGCAGCAGCGACACGAGCTTCGGCAGGATCGGCTGCTCGATGCCGTGTCCCGTCGCGCGAATCAGTTCGCCGTCGAGCTTGACGAGGTCCGGCCGGATACGGAACAGACGGTCGAGATTCGATTGACCCGCGCCGAAATCGTCGACGGCGATCAGGAAGCCGTGCGCGCGATACAAGGCCGCCGCCCGCGACATATCGTCGACGCTGCCGCCGTGCGACTCGAGAATCTCGAGAATCACCCGTTCCGGTTCCAGGCCGACCGCGCACACCATTGCCGCGAGCTTGTCGGCATAGCCATCCGCGACGAACGTGGCCGGCAGGATGTTGAGGAAGAGCCACGCCTCGGCGGGCAATCGGGTGCGCGCGTGGGCGAGATGCACCGCGTGGCTCGCGCGGTCGAGCGCGCCTTCGTCGCTGGACGGTCTCGGTGCGAACAGCACCATCGGCGGGACGAGCGTGCCGTCGTCCTGCTCGCCGCGCAGCAACGCCTCGAAGCCCACCTGCTTCTGATGCGACAAGCTATAGAGCGGCTGAAAATGCGAGGCGAGATAGTAATCCTCCCACCGGTAGCGCGCCGCCGCGCCGCCTTGCGCGGATGCCTCGCCGGCAAGCAGTTGCAACGGCTCGAACGGCGGCGCGCGTTCGGCGCACACGCGGTTTCTGCCGGAGTGCTTGGCGCGCAGCAAGGCTTCGTCGGCGCGATCGAGCAGCGCCATGATGGTCTCGCCGCTGCGATGCTCGGCCACGCCGAAGCTCGCGGTCAGATAGCCGTCCGGCCGCTCGATCGCGGCAATCGCGCCGCGCAGCCGCTCGGCCGTCTGGAGCGCGCCCGTGAGACCGTCCTGCAGCAGCACCGCGAACTCCTCGCCGCCGACCCGGCTCACGCTGTCTTCGGCGGCGGTTTCCTCCATCAGCGCCTGGGCGACCTGGTACAGCACCTGGTCGCCGGCAGCATGGCCGAAACGGTCATTCAGCGATTTGAAGTTGTCGATGTCCAGAAAGATCGCGCTAACCCGCGCGCCCGGCTGCGAATTGTCGAGGCGACGCTCGGCCTGCTTGACGAACGAGCGGCGGTTTTGCAAGCCGGTGAGCGGATCGGTCGCGGCGAGCTGCGCGAGCTGGCTCTCGAGCAAGAAGTGATTGCGCCGGAACCGGTAAAAGCCGAAGTGATACACGGCCGACGTCGGCATGCCGATCGCCGCGATCCACATCCACGCGACCACGTCGAGGTCGTGCGTGCGCGGCTCGCCGGACAGCAAGGCGAACGCGGCGGCATAGAACAGCGCGCTGCCGACGAAGTAATGCGTTGGCGTGAGCCACAAAGGCGCGGCGCAGATGGGTATGACCACCATCGCGGGCAGCGCCCATAACAGCGGCTGCTGGACCCCGACGATATTAAGCGCAATGCCCGCCGTCAGCACCAGTGAATACGCGACGCCGATCGCGCCGAACAACCACGTCGACTTTGCGCGCGGGATCGCCAGCACCAGCAGCGCGAGCACCGGCGCGCACGTCAGCCGGTAGGCCAGCGGCACGGCCGGACCGTCGACGAGGTCGCGCGCCGCCACGAAGCAAAGGAACGCGACAACCGTGAAGGCCATCGTCACGGTCGAGAGCGGACGCTGGTGCTCCAGCGATCGCCGGTGAAAGCGTTCGCGCAAGCCTGAATCGGGCGGTTTCTGCGTTGAGGTAAAAGGCATATTGATGAATATCAGGCGGGTCCAGGTCACTCTGCCACTGTATATCGGCAATCGTATGACCAATATTTATGCCTTCACGCAAAAAAAGAACCGGCAGGTTTCGGCAACGACTGGCGAGATTGTTAAAAACGCCGCTTTGTCCGAAGTAGTCGCATGCATGCGCGGGGCGATTCAACAATTCGGTCGCGAAAGTCTTTATGCCATCGAATGAAAAAATTCAAGCCCAATCCGGCCAATAATCTTCATAGCCCTGTACGCACCAATTCCATTTCTCGGTTTTACTTTTCCCTTTGAAATTGATTCTCCATTCACTCTATAGACTATCTCAATAAAATCCCCTGTCGTGCGATAACCAAGCCAAACATAAGAGCATGACAATGAGTGAATTTCAATCTGAATTTTTTAATCGCACCGCACAATAAAAGATGCCATGCCATAGAACGTTTTTTATTACCGATACCCTCTTCCTGTCGTAAATAATTTGGAGTATTTTCGTTTCTTGTCTGCCAAGGACATCCAGTCAGGAGGTATTAAAATGATGAAGTCCCCCCTGCAAGTCACCAAGGTTTTTAGGGCCGTTCTTCCGTGCGGGAAGCAATTCGAGGAATACGTCAACGAAATCGGGCGTCCGCGCTTCGCAATCAGTTGCGCGGGAGACGATCCGGGGGAATCTCGAACCCAACCGGGCGAATGGCTTTTCTCCAACGACATCGAATGCCTGATGCGCGTCTTCCTCGGCTGGGATGAACGCGGTATGCGCATGGAGTTCGGCATGCCCGCCATGCACGAGTCGGAACGAAGCGCCAGTTGGTACGTCGTGGGATTGCCGGAGCATTTCAATCGCGCGGCGGCCAATCTGAACAGCGACCTGCTCGGCGCGATGTGCAAGGCGATGGGCGCCGACGGAGCGCGCCGGGCCTTTCTCGAAGGCGTCTTCAACGACGCGCTCGCTTACGATTTCGTCTCCTTGCGCGCGAGCCGCTACGACAGCTTCATCGAGGAATGGAAAGCCGACGACGACAAGAACGCCCGGCCCGACCACTATCGGGCCGAGAAACACGTGGGCATCATCCTCAACGCGGGCGAGATCGACGTCGGCAGTCAGCCGCTGCAATACTGGGTCTATATCGGCCATACGAGCGGCGGGCTCAGTGCGCAACAACTCAGGGGTGCGGGGCTGAACTACGATGTGCTGCTCGGTCAGGCATGCGTGATCAATGGGCTCGGAGAAGTGGAGCAGATCGGCCAGATCAGGATTCCGCGCCTCGTGCATTGAATCGGCGGCGCTGGCTCACACCCTGCAATCACGTGATGCCGCTTTCCGGCGCGCTGCCTCGACGGTAGCGGCATCACGTGGCGCGTATAACGCGGCGAGTCGCATCTGCAAGCCGCCGTTCACGATCCTCGCCTCAATGCCTTTCGCCATCGAGTCCACCACCGGCAGTTGAAACGCGGCGCGTTGATCGAAGCATTCACGGTGTCCATCGCCGTGGTGAACGGCGACGTGCAATTGAAGATGCCGTCAGCGAGTCCACGAACTCCACGAAAGCGCCGCTAAAACTCGCGACAACGTTCTTCGCACGCTCCATCGATTCAATCCTCGCCTCAACCCCCGGCGCACGGGCCGTGCGCGTCACGAGCCGGGCGTTGTGGCCTACAATTGACGCTGCCGGCAGCGTCGCGCCGGCCCGCTGCCCACGGCGGAAGATTCGCCCCGCTTCCGCTGGGAAGTCGAGCGCATGATGCGCAGCGGTGGAGCGGGCCTCTCATCGACGTGACCTCTGTGGAGCGCAGCATGCCCTTTCCGGCACAAGACCACGGTTGCCCCGGCTGGCGAGGGGAGATGGCGCAGCGCATCAGCGCATTCGACTGGGCCGCCACCGGCCTCGGCGCGATCGAACACTGGCCGCGCAGTCTGACCGCCACCGTTCAACTGCTGCTCGCCTCGCCCGTTCCGCTCGTCCTGCTGTGGGGCAAGCCGGGCTACATGATCTACAACGACGCCTACGCGGTCTTCGCGGGCGGGCGGCATCCGTATCTGCTCGGCTGTCCGGTCGAAATCGGCTGGCCCGAGGTCGCCGAGTTCAATCGTCATGTCATGAGCACCTGTCTCGCGGGCGGCACGCTGTCGTATCGCGACAAGGAACTCGTGCTGCTGCGCGACGGCAACCCCGAAGACGTCTGGATGGACCTCTACTACAGCCCGGTCGCCGACGACAGCGGCGCGCCGGCCGGCGTGCTGGCGGTGGTGGTCGAAACCACCGCGCGGGTGCTCACCGAACGCTGGCGGCAACGCGCCGAGGCCGAACTGCACGAGACCAACGAGCGGCTGCAACTCGCGCTCAACACCGGCGCCGTGCTCGGCACCTGGGTGCTCGACGTGCGCACGGGCAAAGTCACCGGCGACGAACGTTTCGCGCGCACCTTTTCGTTTTCCGTCGAGGAAGCCGTGCAGGGCGTCGAACGCGGGTCCGCCACGCAGGTGATCCATCCCGACGACCAGCCGCTCAACGATCGCCTCACCATCGAGGCGATCCGCACGGGCGAGCCGTTTCGCGCCGAGTACCGGATTCGCCGGCCCGATGGCGAGTACATGTGGGTGCAGGCGAACGGCCAGTGCCAGTTCGACGAGCACGGCCAACCCACGCGTTTTCCCGGCGTGCTGATCGACGTTCACGAGCGCAAGATCGCCGAACAGTCGCTGCGTCAGTTGACGGAAACGCTCGAACAGCGCGTCGCCGATGAAGTCGCGGCGCGCGCGCTGGCCGAGGACCAGTTGCGCCAGGCGCAGAAGATGGAAGCGATCGGCAGCCTCACGGGCGGCGTCGCGCACGACTTCAACAACGTGCTGCAAGTGATCAACGGCAATCTGCAGATGCTTGCCGCCGACGCCGGCGACAATCCGGCCACGCAGCGCCGCTTGTCCGCCGCGACCGAAGCGGTGAAACGCGGCGCGAAACTGGCCGCGCATCTGCTCGCCTTCGCGCGTCGCCAGCCGCTCTCGCCTACCGTGCTGAACCCGCGCCGGCTGCTCGCCGGCATGAGCGAAATGCTGCACCGCGCGCTCGGCGAGACCGTCAAGATCGAAACGGTATTGAGCGACGATCTGTGGCACGTGCAGGCCGACCGCAATCAGCTGGAGAATGCGCTGCTGAATCTCGCGATCAACGCGCGCGACGCGATGCAGGCGGACGGCACGCTCACCGTGCGCGCCGCGAATCGCGTGCTGAACCCCGCGTTTTGCCGCGACAAGCCGGATCTCTCGCCGGGCGAATACGTGGTGTTTTCGGTAACCGATACAGGCGCCGGCATGTCGCCCGACGTGCTGCAACGCGTGTTCGAACCGTTCTTCACGACCAAGCCCGACGGCCACGGCACCGGCCTCGGCCTGAGCATGGTGTTCGGCTTCGTCAGACAAAGCGGCGGGCACACGGTGATCGAGAGCGAGGTGGGAAGCGGCACCACCGTCTCGCTGTTTTTCCCGCGCTGCCGCGAGCCCGAAACAGTCGAAACGGTCGATCAAACGACGGCGCCGGCCGGCGGCGGCGAAACGATTCTGGTGGTCGAGGACGATGCCGACGTGCGTCTCACCGCCGTCGAAATGCTCGCGCAACTCGGCTATAAAGTGCTGACCGCGTCGAGCGGCGACGCGGCGATCGAGTTCATCGAGAGCGACGTGCCGATCGATCTGCTGTTCACCGACGTGGTCATGCCGGGCATCGTGAAAAGCGTGGAACTGGCGCAGCGCGCCGCCGCGCGCAAGCCGCCGGTGCCGACGCTGTTCACCTCCGGCTACACGCGCGACGAAATCGTTCATCACGGCAAGCTCGACGCCGGCATCACGCTGCTGTCCAAACCCTACCGGCGCGACGACCTCGCCCGCAAGGTGCGCCACGTGTTGCGCGCGGGCGTGGCCGGCGCGGCCGCCGCGGCCAGCGTCGCGGATGGTCAGATCGCCGCCTGCGTGCCGCCCGCCGTGTACGGCTGCGGCACACAGTCCAAGGTGGAAACGCATCGGCGTGCGGTCGCGCCGGCTGGCGCCTCGACGCGCGCTGCCCGTTCCACGAGGCACACGGCTCGCGTGCTGCTGGTGGAGGACGACGCGGACTCGCGCGACGCGCTTCGCGAGCTGCTCGCCGCGCTCGGTCTCCACTGCACCGCCGTCGCGAGCGCGGAAGAAGCGCTGACGCTTCTGCCCACGCAACGTTACGAGGTGCTGTTCACCGATCTCACGCTGCCCGGCATGTCCGGCGACAACCTCGCGCGTGCCGTGCTGCGCGAGCAGCCGGAGATTCGCGTGCTGCTGGTGTCGGGGTATGGCGACAGCGCGGAGATCGGCGACACGATCCCCGGCGCGCGTCTGCTCGGCAAACCGGTCGACATCATGCAGTTGCGGCGCGAACTCGCGGAGTGGCTCGATCATACGGCGGCGGCGTCCTAGCGGTCTCGCCGATGTCGCCGCGAGGTCGCCGCGATGTCGTCTCGATGGCGCGCGGCGCGGTATAAAGTGTTAGAAGCCGGCGCGCCCTGGTATGATGCCGGTCGCGCGCCGGGACCGCCGTTCGTTCCGGCGTTGCGCTCTTGCCATTGCTGATCGCCATTGCTGATCGCCGTCGCTTTTGGCGTCGCTTTTGGCGTCGCTTTCGCCATTGCTCATTACCACCGCTTTCGCCGGACTTGCGGCCGTATCTTCCCCGTCACGAGAACCATCATGCCCGCCCAACACGACGACGCCCCCACTGCCAGCACCACGGGCAAGGCAAAGCGCAAGTCCCTCTCCATCGTGGCGCGCAATCTGCTGATGGTTGTCGTCGGCGTGCTGGTCTTCGCGGTCGTCGCGGGTGTCGTGCTGTATGGTCCGATCACCTACGGCGACCCGATCCCGAACTTCGGCATCATCCTCATGCTGACCGTGCCGGTGATCGCGGGCGTGGCTTTCCGCGTGGGCCTGGATGCGTGGCTGGACCGAAGCTGAGCGGCACGGCCAACGCGTAACCGGCGCCGCTTTCTCAAGCGGCCTGGCCGGATAACCGCGGCAACGCCACCCACATTCCAGCCCTCCGCCCGCGCGCGGATGAAACGGCAGCCGCCGCCATGCGCGCGAGCATTGCGCCCGCGCTGAAACGGCGCCTTCAGTTGCTCCGGTTCCTCTGCCGAAAGAACCACGCTGGCGAGCAACTTTTTCATGACTGACTCCCTGGATCGAGCTGTCGAGCGTCGCCTGCTTGTCCCGCGATCCGTTCGATGACAGGCCGGGTTCTTATGGATGCGCTGCCCGAAGGCCATTCCGGAATCGTGTCGCCTATGTCATGGCGCGCTGGGTGCTCTGCGGTCCCGGCGTGGCGGATGCCGCAAAAGCCGTTGCAGCAGCATAGAGCAAGCCGGCGGGCAACACGCCCGGTGGATTTCCCTTGTGCTGAAGAATGCCGCGACGCGCCAGTGGCGGGGCGCAACGGGTCAAGGCCAAATCTCGGGGGAAATCGCGGATCAACAAGGCACGTCAACCCGCGCGCGACCCGCGAACCGCGGAACGCTCCTTGCTGAATCCTCATACCGGCGGGCATGTCCACGGGTCGACCACGTCGGATATGCGCGCCCGACCGCGGGCTTACGCGCCCGCAACCCAGCAATCCAGCCAGCACCAAGGGAGCCGAAACGATGGACCAGGACCTCGAAGCACGAATCCGCACGCGGGCCTACGAGTTGTGGGAACAGGATGCGTCGCCCGAAGGCAAGGCGGACGAATACTGGGAGAAAGCGCTGCGTCAGCTGGAAGCCGAGGGACAGCTCGGCGAGAGTGCGCCGCCGCCCGTGGATCAGTCGGCCAAGCGGCGCACCGCCGATCCGCTGCCAGAGGATGCCCAGGAGGGCGGCCAGCGGGCGCGCTCGTAAGCGAGCCTGTCGATGGCCGCGCCTTCACCGTGACGGACAAGCGCGCAGCGGCGGCGTCGGCACGACGACGCACCGCTTGCCGCATTGCCCAGCCACCTCTTCTTCCGGAACGCCAGATGAGCTATCAGAACGTCGACCAGGAGATCGCCCATCTCGAACACGTATTTGGGCTTATTTCCGCGCAGGACCGCATTCCGCTGTCTTACTGGCGCAATCGCCTGCGCATGTTTGACCAGTCGTCGCTGATGCCCACGCAACGCGCCCGCGTTGCACGGCTAGAGGCGACGCTGCGCGCGATCGAGACGTCGGCGGCGCAAACCGCCCACGCCGAGCCCGTGTTGCGTACGGCGGGCACGCGCTCATGACGCATGGCGCCGCCCTCGCGCAACGCGTGGGCGGCGGTCGCTGAATCGCGGAAACGCTGAATCGCGGAAACGCTGAAACGCTGAAACGCTGAAACGCAGAAACGCAGAAACGCAAAATCGCCGGGCTGCCCGGCGCGCGGCGCTCACCCATGAACCGCCGCGCGCCCCGCCAGCCGCTCAACCCATCAGGATGCGCGCGGCCAGCGCCAGCACGAGCGCCGGCGCCATCACCACCGCGCCCACTTTCAGAAACTTCATGAAGCTCACGTCCTCGCCTTCGCGGCGGATCGCGTTGAGCCAGAGGATCGTCGCGAGCGAGCCGGTGATCGACAGGTTCGGGCCGAGATCGACGCCGATCAGCAGCGCGTCGATCACGCGCTCGGGACTGTGCGCCTGCATCACCGTCGAACTGGCGATCAGGCCCGCCGGCAGATTGTTCATCAGATTGCTGCCGAACGCGATCGCGGCGCCGGCCCAACCGGCTGTCGTCACTTCGTTATGCAGCGCACCCTGCTGCGTGAGCGCGGCCAGCATCGCGATGACGCCGGTGTGATCGAGCATCTCGACCAGCACGAACAAGGCCGCGACGAGCGGCAGCACGCTCCACGAGATTTCGCGGATCATCGGCAGCGGCGACTTGCGCTCCTGAATCAGCACGACCAGCGCCGTCAGCGCGCCGAGGATCGCGGTGGGCAAGCCGAGCGGCACGTCGAACGCGGAGACCGTCAGCAGCACGGCGGCCGTCACCGCGATGCCCGCCAGCGCGACACGCCCGCTCGACGACAATTCGAGCGGTTCGAGATTCGTCTCGCAGATGCCGGCGAGCGCCTTGCGCTGAGTCCAGCGCAACAGCGCGTAAGTCGCGGCGATCGACAACAGCGAGGGCAGCGTGAAGCGCATCAGCCAGGCGCCGAGCGCGGGCGTGTGATTGCCGTACAGCACGATGTTGGCCGGATTCGAGATCGGCAGCACGAAGCTGGCCGCGTTGGCGATGAACGCGCAGACGAACAGCAAGGGCAGCGGATCCGTCTTCGCCTTTTTCGCGGCGGCGAACACGGCGGGGGTGAGGACGACCGCCGTGGCGTCGTTCGAAAGGAAGGCGGTGATGACCACGCCGACCAGATAGACCAGCAGGAACAGCTTACGCGGCGAGCCTTGCGCATGGTTGACCGCGAGCACGGCGACCCAGTCGAACAGCCCCTCGCGGCGGCCGACTTCCGACAGCAGCATCATGCCGAACAGGAACAGGTAGACGTCGGCGCCCTTGCCGACCGCCTCGATCGCCAGATGGGCGGGCAACAGCCCGAGCGACACCAGCAGCAGCGCGCCGGCGACGGCCCACACGGCTTCGGGCCATTTGAACGGCCGGGCGATGACGCCGGCCGTGGCGGCGGCGGCGATACCCCATGAGAGAAAAATAGCGGTCACGACACAGGTCCTGAATTCTTGTTGATCGGCGCGCGAGCGCGGCGTGGCTGCGCGGCATGACCCGCGATCCGGCCCCTGGCTTCGCCGCTACCCGGCCCGGTTCACCGCCGCGATGCAGTCGCGTCCGTTGTCCTTCGCGAGATACAACTGCGAATCCACCAGGTTGACGAAGGCAATCGGATCGGCCGCTTCAGACGGAATCATGGTTCCGACGCCGAAGCTCGCGGTGACGGTTTGCCGGAAGGGCGAGCGCTCGTGCGCGATGTCCGCGGCCGAGATCCGGTCGCGGCAGCGCTCGGCCACCTGCCGCGCGGCCTCGGCGCCGGTGTTCGGCAACACCAGCACGAACTCTTCCCCGCCGAAGCGGCCGACGAAATCCCCCGGCCGCACCGCCGCGCTCAAGACGGCGGCGATCCGCTTCAGGCACGCGTCGCCTTGCACGTGTCCGTAATAGTCGTTGTAGGACTTGAAGAAATCGACGTCGACCATGACCAGCGACAGCGGCGCGCCATGATGCTTGGCCGCGCTCCATTCGCGGTGCAGGACGGCGTCGAACTGGCGGCGGTTGCCCACGCCGGTCAGACCGTCCTGGAACGACAGCGCTTCCAGTTCCCGTTGCAACTCGGCGAGTTTCTCCTCGGTCTTCTTGCGCTCGCTGATGTCGAACATGAAGCCGACCAGCGACTCGACCTCGCCGCGCGCGTCGCGCACCACGTGCACGACGTCGCGCAACCACACGTATTCGCCCTTGCTGGTCAGCGCGCGATAGTCCGCTTCGTGATCGGTGCCCGCCTTCGATTGCGCGACGCAGAAATTCACCACCTTGTCGCGATCGTCGGGATGCATGCGCGCGGCCCAGTCCTGCACGGTCTTCCAGCTCGCGGGCGTCCAGCCCAGCAAGGCTTCGATCTGCGGACCGATATAGGCGAACTGCATCGTCGCCCAATCGATCTTCCACGGAATCGCCTTGGTCGATTCGAGCAAGGTCCGGTAGACCGCCGCATCGTGTTCCAGATAGCCTTCCACGGCAGCCGTGGCCGGCGCCGTGTCGTGCTGCAGAAAGTCCGGGCCTGGCGCGGCGCTGTTTTCGTCGGTGCTGTTCATGGCTTGAAAGTCCTCATGGGGGCTGTCGTGGTGCTTGTGCTTGTGCGGCGCCTGACGTGGCGCGCTGATGGCACGCTGGTGTCACGCGGGTGTCATTTAGCCGGCAAATTAACACAGTGCCCGGTCGCCCCCGCCGGTTCCGGGCCGCCGCACCGCTCGATTCATCCGTATTAGCGTCACGGCTACAACGATCTGTTCCCTTCCGCCCGCCTATTCAGTTTTCGTTGAGATCCCTACTATCCGCATTCACTCGCGACCGTTACGACCATGAGCATCAACGAATGAAATCGCTTTCCTCCGATCCCGTCCGTTACAACGGACCCGCCGTTGCGTTGCACTGGCTGATCGCGGTATGGATCGTCTGCGGCTTTTATCTCGGCTGGATCATGACCGATATCCCCGGCTTCACGCCCGCCAAGCTGAAGTACTTCTCCTGGCACAAGTGGATCGGCGTGACCGTCTTCATGCTCGCCGTCGCCCGCGTGCTGTGGCGCGCCACGCATCGCGCGCCGGCGCTCGACAGCGCCACGCCCGCCTGGCAGAAGGCCGCGGCCCATCTCGTGCACGGCGTGCTCTACCTGCTGATGCTGGCGATTCCGCTCTCCGGCTACTTCTACAGTTCCGCCGCCGGCATTCAGGTGGTGTACCTCGGCATCGTGCCGCTGCCCACCTTCATCGGCCCGGACCAGGCGCTGAAGGCAACGCTGCGCACGGTGCATGTGCTGCTCAATTACACGTTGCTCGCGCTCGTCGCCATGCATGTTCTCGCGGCGCTCAAGCATCAGTTCGTCGATCGCGACGGCTTGCTCGCCCGCATGATTCCGTTTATCAGGTAACAGGCGATTGGCCACGGCCTGTTGGCAATTTAATTCCCGACGGTGTGCAATCAACGCACGCGGGTTCGATAGGATGCGTACCACCATGAAAACCAACTTCTCTCGCCCATTCTTGCGCCCGGCAGTCGCGGTCATCGCCGGCCTTTCCCTTTTCGGCGCGAGCCTCGCGCATGCCGATGTCGACACCAGCAAAAGCAGCGTGATTGCAACGACGAAGCAGATGAACGTGCCGGTCGACGGCAAGTTCAGGAAGTTCTCCGCGCAACTGAATTTCGATCCGGCCAAGCCGACCGCCGGCAGCGCCAACGTGTCGATCGACACCGGCAGCTACGACCTCGGCGCCGACGACTACAACAAGCAGGCCCAAGGCAAGGAATGGTTCGACAGCGCCGCCTATCCGGCCGCGACCTTCGTTTCCAGCGCCATCGCGCCGGCCGGCGGCAACCAGTACAAGATCACCGGCAAGCTCACCATCAAGGGCAAGTCGCAAACCGTGGTGGTGCCGGTCACCATCGCGAGCCAGGGCGCCACGCAGACCTTCGACGGCGCGTTGCCGATCAGGCGCACGCAGTTCGACGTGGGCACCGGCGAATGGAAAGACACGTCGGTGGTCGCGGACGAAGTCGTCATCAAGTTTCACATCGTCGCCTCGAAGAAGTAATTCCAACCCGAATCAAACCCGAAGCATCGCCGTACTTCCCGAAATCTGGAGAACAACTTGAAGAAACAATTTTTGCTCGCCGCGGGCGCGCTCGCCGCAGCCATGTCGTTCAACGCAATGGCTATCGACACGTATCAGCTCGACCCGACGCACACCTACCCGAGCTTCGAAACCGATCACTTCGGCGGCGTGTCGACCTGGCGCGGCAAGTTCACGAAAAGCAGCGGCACCGTGGTGCTGGACCGCGCGGCGAAGACCGGCACGGTGAACGTGACGATCGACATGAGCTCGGCGGACATCGGCAACGACAAGCTCGACGCGGAACTGGCCACCGACAAATTCTTCGACGCCGCGAAGTATCCGACCGCCACCTACAAGGGCACCCAGGTCCGCTTCGACGGCGACAAGCCGGTGGAAGTGATCGGCACGCTGACGATGCACGGCATCACGAAGCCGGTGAATCTGAAGATCGAATCGTTCAAGTGCTTCGTGAACCCGATGCTCAAGCGTGAAGTGTGCGGCACCGAAGCGGCCGCGACGTTCAATCGCGACGATTTCGGCGTCGACTTCGGCAAGGCGTACGGCTTCAAGATGCAGACCGCGCTGCATATCCAGGCCGAAGGCATCAAGCAGTAAGCGTCACGGCAAGCCCTTGCGGCTTGCGTAAAACGGTAGCGGCGGCGGTGGCGGATCGCCCGCGCGCGGCACCTTGCCCAGGCGGAGCAAGGTACTATTACGGCTTGGCATCCGGCGCGCCGCGCGTTCATTGCGCGGCGCGTATCCAGACGCCCGACGCGGCAAGCCACTTCACAGGCAGCACGGCAAGCGCATCGAATCAAACCGGGCCTGCCGCCGTTGCCGTCGTTTCTTGCCGTCTCTTGCCGTCATCCCTTGCCGTCATTCGTTTCCGCCATCCATCCATGAGTTCTGCAAGCCGCCGCATCGCGCACCTGGACATGGACGCGTTCTACGCGTCCGTCGAACTCCTGCGCTATCCGGAACTGCGCGGCAAGGCGGTGGTGATCGGCGGCGGCCGCAACGGCGCGCCGCAAACACTCGAGGACGGCAGCCGGCGCTTCGCGAAGCTGCGCGATTACGCGGGCCGCGGCGTCGTCACCACCTCCACTTACGAAGCCCGCGCGCTCGGCGTGTTCTCCGCGATGGGCATGATGAAGGCCGCCGTGCTCGCGCCCGACGCGGTTCTGCTGCCCACCGACTTCGACTCGTATCGGCACTACTCGCGCCTCTTCAAGTCGGCGGTCGCCACGTTTACCGATCGGATCGAGGACCGCGGCATCGACGAAATCTATATCGATCTGACCGAGGTGCCGGGCGAGCCGCGCGAGATCGCCGCGCGCATCAAGCAGGCGGTCAATCAGGCGACCGGCCTCACCTGCTCCATTTGCGTGGCGCCGAACAAGCTGCTCGCGAAAATCGGCTCGGAACTCGACAAGCCGGACGGCCTCACGATTCTCACGCCGGCGGACGTGCCGTTGCGCGTGTGGCCGTTGCCGGTGCGCAAGGTCAACGGCATCGGGCCGAAGGCGGCGGAAAAACTGACGGCGCTCGGTCTCGCGACGGTCGGCGATCTGGCGGCGGCGGACGCGGGATTGTTGCAGGACCACTTCGGGCGCAGCTACTCCGCGTGGCTGATGCAGATCGCGCAAGGCCACGATGAGCGGCCGGTGGTGGTGGAGTCGGAGCCCAAGTCGATCAGCCGCGAAACGACCTTCGAGCGCGATCTGCATCCGCGTCATGACCGGCCGGCGCTCTCCAGTTCGTTTACCGGCCTGTGCGTGCGGGTCGCGGAAGACCTCGTGCGCAAGGGCTACGTGGGCCGGACGATCGGCATCAAGCTGCGCTACGACGACTTCCGCACGGTCACGCGCGATCTGACGCTGGACGAGCCGACCGCCGACGCCGCCGAGATACGCCGCGCGGCCACCGAATGTCTGCGGCGCGTAGAGTTGAACCGCAAGCTGCGGCTCCTGGGCGTGCGCGTGAGCGCGTTGACGCCGGCCAACGCGCAACCGGTCAGGCAGCGCCGTCCGGTTCAGGCCGACTTGCCCTTTACCAGCGACGAATAAGCGGCCGCCTCGGCAGGCACGCCGGCATTCGCGCGCGCCGCCTGTGGCTCCGTTTCCCTGCGCGCGGCGGCGACCGAGAACGCGAACGTATTGACGCCGCCCGCGCTGTGCGCCGACACGGTGCCGCGATGCATTTCCGCAATCGCCTTCACGATCGCAAGACCGAGTCCGTGGTTTTCGCGGCTATTGGTGCGCGAGACTTCCGCGCGATAGAAGCGGTCGAACAGATGCTCCAGCACGGCCGGCTCGATCGGCTCGCCGGGGTTCGCCACCGCCACGCGCACGTGGTCTTCTTCACGCGCGATCGTCACGCTGATCGCATCGCCCGGCGCGCAGTGCTGGATCGCGTTCATCAACAGATTCGCGCAGGCGCGGCCGAACAGCGAGCGGTTCACGCGCGCCATCGCGTCGCCGTGCAATTGCGCATGCACGCGCGCCTCTTCGAGCGGAATCTCCAGGAACTCCAGCGTATGCGCGACTTCCGCGGCGAGCGACACTTCCACGAGACCCGTCGCGCGCTCGCCCTGATCGGCGCGGGCGAGAAACAGCATGTCGTTGATGATCGCGCGCATGCGCTCGTATTCCTCCAGATTCGATTGCAGCGTATGGCGCAGATCTTCCACGGAACGATTGCGCGTCAACGCCACTTCGGTCTGGCCGATCAGGATCGTGACCGGCGTGCGCAGTTCATGGGCCACGTCCGCGTTGAACGATTCGAGGCGCCCATAGGCGCCGTCGAGGCGTTCCAGCGCGCCGTTGAACGAGTTGGCGAGATCGCTCAGTTCGAGCGGCAGCGACGCGGTGTTCAGCCGCTGCGAGCGGTTGTTCGGGCTCACGGCGGACGCCTCCCGCGTCAAACGCCTGAGCGGCGCGAGGCCGAGCCGCGTCACCGAGTAACTGAGCAGCAGCACGGCGAGACTGCCCAGCGCCGACAGCGCCGCGAGCGCCGCGCCGAAGGCGCGCATCGTGCGGTCGTTGGGAGAACAACTGGCGGCCACCTGCAATTGCACGGGCGGACGCGCGGCATTGGCCGGGATCGCCAGCGTGGCGATGAGCATGTCGTCGCCGCCGCCGGCGGGGGACACGCGCGCGTAGCCCTCGGGCCAGCTTTTCACCACCGTGCCCGCGACCGGCGTGCCGTAGTGGAAATACGGATCGGCGCTCGACACCGCGTACATCGTGCTGCGGTCGTGCGGCATCATGTTGGTGAGTTTTTCACGGGTCATGCGCCACTTTTCCGGCGTCACCGCGTGGTACACCATGAGGCGCGCGACCTGGGCGCGGTCGTCGAGCGACTCGCGCAGGTGGTGTTCGAGCTGCGTGCGCAACACCAGAAACAGGCCCGTGCCGACCAGCGTGAACACCGAGAGCGCGACGAGCGCGAACATCAGCGCGAGGCGGCGGGCGATCGAACGGTTCATGACGGCTCCGCCTCTTCGCGCACTTCGAGCACGTAGCCCATGCCGCGCACGGTGTGCAGCAGCTTCGACGGAAACGGTCCGTCGAGCTTGGCGCGCAAGCGTTTGATCGCGGTTTCGACCACGTTCGTATGGCTGTCGAAATTGACGTCCCACACGAGTTCGGTAATCGCCGTCTTGGAGAGAATGTCGCCTTGACGGCGGGCCAGCACGCTGAGCAGTTGAAACTCTTTCGCGGTCAGGTCGAGACGCACGCCGTCGCGGGTCGCGCGCCGGCCAATCAGATCGACGAACAGATCGCCGATGGCGATCATCGTCGACTCCTGCGAACGCGTGCGGCGCGCGAGCGCATGCAGCCGCTCGACCAGTTCGAGGAAGGAAAACGGTTTGGTGAGGTAGTCGTCGGCGCCTTCGCGCAGGCCGCGCACGCGGTCGTTCACGTGATCGCGCGCGGTGAGCATGATGACCGGCGTGGACTTGCGCATGCGCAGCGCCTTCAGCACGCTGAAACCATCGCGCTTGGGCAGCATCACGTCGAGCACGATCACGTCGTAATCGAATTCGGTGGCCAGATGCATGCCTTCCTCGCCGTCGAGCGCGACGTCGACGACCCAGCCCTGCTCCGTCAAGCCGGAGCGCAGGTAGTCCACCACCTTGTGCTCGTCTTCAACGATCAGCAATTTCATGCGCGTCCCCTTGTGTCGGCATTATACGAAACGCTTTCGCCACGCTCTTGCGTGTCCTGCTGCATCATGGCCGGGCGGCTCATCGCGCGGGAGCCAGCGCCTGCTTCGAATCCGCCTGCTTCGAATCCGCCTGCTTCGAATCCTGTTGCTTCGAATCCTGTCGCGTCGCGTCCTTCGGCGATGACAGGCCCGCCACGTCCGCGCCGGCGTCCCAGCCGCCGCCCAGCGCCTTCACCAGCGACACCGCCAGCGTCATCTGCTGGCCGCGAATCTGCACGTCCTGGCGCTCGCTGTTGAGCAGCGATTGCTGCGCGGTGATCACGTCCAGATAGGCGACGAGGCCGCCCGAATAACGGTCGTTGGCGAGCGCCAGCAGATGCTGCGCGTCGGCCACCGCCGCGTGTGACTCCTTCGCCGCGCCGTCGAGCACCGAGAGTCCGGTGATGCCGTCCTGCACCTGCTGGAATGCGTTGAGCACGGTCTGCCGGTAGGTCGCCTGGGTGGCCTTGTAGCCTTCGCTCGCAAACTGAACGTTGGCCGCGCGCCGGCCGCCGTCGAACAGCACCTGGCCGGCCGCCGCGCCGAGCGTCCACATCAGCGTGGGCGCGCTCAGCAGGCTCGCGAACTGCGTGCTTTCCCAGCCGATGCTGGGCGTGAGCGTCAAGCTCGGAAAAAACGCCGCCGTGGCGACGCCGATCTGCGCATTCGCCGCCGCCATTGCGCGCTCGGCGGACGCCACGTCGGGACGGCGTTGCAGGACGTCGCTGGGCACGCCGAGCGCGATCGCCGGCAGCTTCGCGTCGAGCGCCCTGGGTGCGATCGCGAACTGCGGCGCGGGCACGCCGACCAGCGCGGCGATCGCATGCTCGAACTGCGCGCGCTGGTTCAGCAGCAGTTGCGCCTGCACGCGGGTCGAATCGAGCAGCGACTTCTGCTGCAACACGTCGAGGCCCGACACCGCGCCCAGATCGTGCTGCGATGTCACGTAGTCGAGCGCCTTCTGCTGGAGCTTCACCGACTGATTCAGCACGTCGATCTCGGCGTCGAGTTCGCGCAGCGAGAAATAGCTGGTGGCGAGGTCGGTGGTGAGCACGAGGCGCGCGTTGGCGAGGTCGTCCGCCGATTGCTGCGCGGACGCCGCCGCGCCTTCCACTTGCCGCCGTATCCGGCCGAACAGATCGGTGTCGTAGTTGATCGACGGACCGAGCTGCAGATTGTTCTGCACCGTCGACATCGTCGGCGTGGCGTAATTGGTCTGTGGACGGCTGCGCGAAATCCTGAAACGCGACGCCGATGCATTCAAATCCACTTCGGGCGTCTGCTGCGCGCGGGTAGTCGCGAGCGTCGCCTTGGCCTGCTCGTAGTGCGCGCTGGCGGCGGCGAGCGTCTGATTCTGCGCGAGCGCCTGGGTTTCCAGCGTGTCGAGCGTGGTATCGCCGAACGCCTGCCACCAGTCCGGCGAAATCGGCGCGTGCGAGGGCACCCCCACGCGCCAGTACGAATCGGTTTGCCAGGTGGGCGGCACGTCGGCTTGCGGCCGCTGATAGTCCGGCCCGACCGTGCAGGCGGCGAGCCACGCGGCGCTCGCGGTGACGGCGAGCGCCGCCAGGGTGCGGGAGAGAGTGTGGCAAACGAACGCCCGCCTCACGACGCCCCCTCGCCGTCCTTGCCCGGCTGCGCGATCTGCACGTGATCGCCGTCGGCGATCGAATCGCTCGGGTTGATGATGACCTTGTCGCCCGCCTCGATCCCGCTTTCGATTTCCAACGACTGCCCGAGGTCGCGCGCGATCACGATCTTGCGCAACTGCACGTTGCCCTTCGCGTCCACCACCGCAAGCCGCGGACCTTCCGCGCGAAACAGCAGCGTGTTGCCCGGCACCATCAATTGCGCATGCGCGACGGTCGGCACGGCGACCTGCACATACGCGCCGGGGCGCAGCGTGTCGTCGGGGTTGGGCAGCGTCACTTCCACCTGCAGCGAACGGGTGGGCACGTCGATCGCGCCGGACATGTGCGTGATCGTGCCGTGAAACTGCTGGCCCGGCAGTTCCGCCTGCGTGACCACCACGTTCTGTCCGATCGAAACGTTTTGCGCATACGCCTGCGGCAATTGCACATACACGCGCAGCGGGTCCGACTGCGCGAGCGCGAAGAGCGCGCGGCTCGTGCCGCTACCGGCGTCGATCAGATCGCCGACGTCGACGTTGCGCTGCGTGACCACGCCCGCGAACGGCGCGACGATGCGCTTGAACGATTCGAGCTGGCGCAAGCGCTGCACGTTCGCGTCCGCGGCGGCGAGGTTGGCGAGACCTTGCGTGTAGGTGCTTTGCCGTTCGTCGAGTTCCTGTTGCGAGACCGCATCGCGTTGACGCAATTGCTGCCAGCGTTCCAGCGAGCTTTTGGCGAGGCCGAGGCTCGCGCTGGTTTGCTGGCGCTGCGCCAATGCCTGCGCGAGTTCCTGATCGATTTCGGGCGTGTCCAGATCGGCGAGCAATTGCCCCTGCTTCACGCGCGCGCCGATATCGACGTCCCAGTGCAGCAGATAACCGGTGGCGCGCGCGTAGATCGGCGATTCGACGCTGCCGCGCAAGGTGCCGGGCAACAAGGTGTGGCCGCCGCCGTCGGCCCGCGTCGGGCTCACCACGTGCACGTACTGCACCGCGTTCTGCTTCGTCGTTTCGGCGATCGAGCGGCTTTCCATTACGTTTGCGATCACAGTGCGCAGCGCGCCCACGGCGAGCAGCGCCAGCACGATCCACAGCGTGATTTTGGCGCGCTTCCATTCGCGATGGCGCGGCGGCAACGCGTGGCCGTCTTCGGTCTCGCGCGCGGGAATCGCCAGCGATGCATGAGTTTTTTCGGTCATTTGAGTCAGCTATCTGGTTCAGCCGTCGTTAAGCCTGTCGTTAAACGCTACGCGTGCTTGCCGGCGCCGCCGTGTTCCGGCGCGGGGCCGTCGTCGCTGCCGTTATCTTCGTGGCCCGCGCCGTCGTTACGATGGCGCCGCGCGAGGCGCGTATGAATGCCCGCGAACACCAGCGGCACGAAAAACAGCGTGGACACCGTGGCGAACAGCAAGCCGCCGATCACCGAACGGCCGAGCGGCGCATTCTGCTCGGCGCCTTCGCCCAGACCGAGCGCCATCGGAATCATGCCGATGATCATCGCGAACGCGGTCATCAGCACCGGCCTGATCCGGCTTGCACCGGCTTCGAGCGCGGCGGTGAGCGGCGGTGCGCCGGCCGAGAGCCGCTGGCGCGCGAACGACACCATCAGAATGCTGTTGGCGGTGGCGACGCCCATCGTCATGATCGCGCCGGTCAGCGCGGGCACGCTCAAATGGGTGCCCGTGAGAAACAGCATCCACACGATGCCCGCCAGCGCCGCGGGCAACGCGCTGACGATGATCAGCGGATCGACCCACGACTGGAAATTCACCACGATCAGCAGATACACCAGCACGATCGCCATCGCCACGCCGAGCCCGAGACCGAGGAACGAACTGCGCATGGTCTGCACCTGGCCGCGCACCGTAATCTGACTGCCGCGCGGCAGTTGCGCGCGCGCGTCGTTCACGAGCTTGTCGACCTGATCCGCGACGCTGCCGAGATCGCGCTTGTCCACGCTCACGTACAGGTCGATCACCGGCCTGATGTTGTAGTGCGAGACGATCGCGAACTGGTTCTGCGGCGAGACCCGCACCAGATTGCCGAGCAGTTGCGTCGGACCGGTCGCCGAGCCCGACACCGGCGTGCGCAACAACTCGTCGATGGACGAGATCCGATACTGCGGCGTTTGCA
This sequence comes from Paraburkholderia sp. DD10, assembly GCF_049177125.1. Lineage (NCBI taxonomy): Bacteria > Pseudomonadati > Pseudomonadota > Betaproteobacteria > Burkholderiales > Burkholderiaceae > Paraburkholderia > Paraburkholderia sp. DD10. The sequence continues at coordinate 2,505,267 of NZ_CP185392.1, forward strand.
CCGCGACGTTGTACTCGACACCGTTGCTGTTGTTGTACCAGAACCCCGGCGAAGTCTGCGAACTGCCCGACAGCGAAATCAGCACGTTCTGCGCGACGTTCGCCGCGCTCAGATTGAGCTGCTGCAAGCGGGTGCGATCCATTTGCAGATTGAGCGCCGGTGCGTCGAGTTTCTGCTGAATGTGCGTGTCGACGGTGCCCGGAATCATGCGCACCTGTTTCAGCAGCTTGCGCGCGACCTCGAAGTTGCCCTGCTGGTCCGCGCCGGCAATCTGCACGTCCACCGCGGCGGGCAGGCCGAAGTTGAGAATCTGCGTGACGATGTCGGCGGGCTGAAAGAAGAACTCGACGCCCGGAAAACGCTGCGGCAGGATCGCGCGCAATCGCTCGATATAGGTTTGCGTCGGCTCGTGGCCGGCCTTCAAAGCCACCTGAATCTCGCCGTCGAGCGTGCCGATCGTGCCCGCGTTGCTGTACGAGAGATTGATGCCGCTATACGGCAAGCCGAGGTTGTCGAGGATCGTGCCGAGTTGTTTCGCCGGCACGACTTCGCGGATCACCTTTTCGACTTCGTCGGCGAGGCGCGCGGTTTCCTCGATGCGCGTGCCGGTCGGCGCGCGCATGTGCAGGCGGATGTTGCCCGCGTCGACGCTCGGAAAAAAATCTTCGCCGAGCACGAAAACGAGGCTCATCGAGAGCACGCAGAAACCGAGGAACAGGCTGCCGAAGCGCGCGCGGCGCACCAGCAGGCTGCTGAGAATCACGATGTAGGCGGCCCGCATGCGCTCGAAGCCGCGATCGAACCGATGATGGAGGCGCATGAACAGATTCGGCGCGGCGCCGGCGCCGGGCTTGTGCGCGTGGCCCATCAGCAGCAACGCCAGGGTCGGCACCAGCGTGCGCGACAGAACGTAGGAGGCGAGCATCGCGAACACCACGGCTTCGGCAAGCGGCACGAACAGGTAACGCGCGACGCCGGTCAGGAAGAACATCGGCACGAACACGATGCAGATGCACAGCGTCGAGACGAGCGCGGGAATCGCGATTTCGCCGGCGCCTTCGAGAATCGCATCGTGCAGATTCGTGCCCATATGCAGATGCCGTTCGATGTTTTCGATCGTCACCGTGGCGTCGTCGACGAGAATCCCGACCGCCAGCGCGAGGCCGCCGAGCGTCATGATGTTGATGGTTTCCCCGAGCGCATGCAGCGCGATCAGCGAGGACAGAATCGACAGCGGAATCGAGATCGCGATGATGCAGGTGCTGCGCCAGTTGCCGAGAAACAGCAGGATCATCGCGGCGGTGAGCGCCGCGGCCACCAGCGCCTCGTGCATCACGCCCTGCACCGCCGCCTTCACGAAGATCGACTGATCGAACAGGGCGGTGATGTTCAGATCGGGCGGCAGCGCCGCGCGCGCGGCCGGCAGCAAGCGATGCAGCGTATCGACGATCGACAGCGTCGACGCGTTGCCGTTCTTCAGCACCGAGATCAGCACGCCGCGGCGGCCGTCCTGCCGCACGACGTTGGTTTGCGGCGAAAAACCGTCGCGCACGTGCGCGACTTCGCGCAGATAGGTCGTCGCGCCATTCACCGTGCGCACCGGAATGTCGTTGAGACCGTCCAGCGTGGCGGGCGAACCGTTCATGTTGATCGTGTATTCCTTCGGCCCGATCTTCGCCGTGCCGGTCGGCAGAATCAGGTTTTGCGCGTTGAACGCGCTCACCACGTCGGAGGGCGTCAGCCCCTTGGCGAGCAACGCGCGCGTGTCGAGATCGACTGAAATCAGGCGCGACTTGCCGCCGTAGGGATACGGCACGGCCGCGCCCGGAATCGTCACGAGTTGCGGGCGCAGGAAATTCAGCGCGGTGTCGTTGAGCGCCTGCTCGGACAGCTTCGGGCTCGACAAGCCGAGTTGAATCACCGGAATGCTGGAAGCGGAGTAGCTGATCACCAGCGGCGGCGTCGCGCCCGGCGGCATCTGCTTGAGTTGCGCCTGTTCGACGGCCACGGTCTGCGCGATCGCGGTCTGGATGTTCGCGTTCGGCTGCAAAAACACCTTCAGGATCGTGATGCCCGCGAGCGATTGCGATTCGATGTGTTCGATGTCGTTGACCGTGGTGGTCAAGCTACGCTCGTTGACCGACGCGATCCGATGGGCCATGTCTTCCGCCGACAAGCCGTTGTAAGTCCAGATGATGCTGACCACCGGAATGTTGATTTCCGGCAGCACGTCGACCGGCGTGGTGAACAGCACGAACGGCGTCGCCAGCACGATCATGATGGCCATCACGATGAACGTGTACGGCCGCTTAAGCGCAACGTTGACGATCCACATGAAACGCGCCTGGGGGATACCTGGTGAGGGATGGAGGGAGAGATCAGCGCTTATGCTAGATCGGTCGCACCAACGCCTGCATGGCGCCAAAATGGCCGGAATGTCAGCAAGGTAAACGTAAGGCTAGACGTGCAGACGTATGCCGCTTCGAAGCAACAAAAAAACCGGCCGACCATCACGGTCGACCGGCTTTCCATTTCCAGCACGCGGGGCTTCGATCGCCGGCTTACTTCGCAAACAGCGACGACATATCCGCGAACGCCTTGAACTCCAGCGCATTGCCCGAGGGATCGAGGAAGAACATCGTCGCCTGTTCGCCGACTTCGCCCTTGAAGCGCACATGCGGCTCGATGATGAAGTCGATGCCGGCTTGTTGCAGCTTGTCGGCCGCGGCCTGCCATTGCTGCATCGACAGCACCGCGCCGAAGTGACGGACCGGCACCGCATCGCCGTCGACCTTGCTGGTGTGACGGTGGCCGATTTCGTCCGGCGCGAGGTGCGCGACGATCTGGTGGCCGTAGAAGTTGAAGTCGACCCACGCTTCGGAACTGCGCCCTTCGGGGCAGCCCAGCAGTTCGCCGTAAAACGCGCGCGCGGCGGCGAGGCTATGGACAGGAAACGCCAGATGAAACGGCGGCAAAACGGTTTCGGCAACGCTCATGATGTAAAAACTCGCTGACTGGAAATGGGAGCCAGTTTAACCATGACTAAAAATGGTGAAAAACGATATATATTTGACCTGACCACCACCAAAATCGATTGATCGACTGATGCTCAGCGAACTCAAAACCTTTATCGCCGTCAGCCAGTACGGCACGTTTTCCGCCGCGGGCGCGCGCATCGGCCTCACGCAGTCGGCGGTGAGCGCGCAGATGCAGCGGCTCGAAGCGGAACTCGGCTTCGCGCTGTTCGACCGCACCGGCCGCTCCGCGACGCTCAACGATGCCGGCCGCGAAACCCTCGCGCTCGCGGAGGAAATGATGACGCTCTACGCGCGGCTCTCCGAACGCGGCGCGGTCGCGGCGGAAAGCGGCATGCTGCGGGTAGGCGCGATCGCGTCCGCGCAAGTGTCGTTTCTCGCCGACGCCCTCGCCCGCTTTCGCGTCGACCGGCCGGGCTGGCGAATTCGCGTCGTGCCCGGCGTGTCGCTGGGTTTGTTGGGCCAGGTGGATTCCGGCGAACTGGATCTCGCCGTCATCATCAAGCCGCCGTTCGCGCTGCCCTCGGAACTCGAATGGCGCACGCTCGTCACCGAGCCGTTCGTGCTGCTCGCGCCCAAGGCGCTGGCGCGCGGCAAGCGGTCCTGGCGCGAACTGCTCAAAAGCGAGCCGTTCATCCGCTACGACCGCACGTCGTTCGGCGGCCGGCTGGTCGATCGGTTTCTGAGGCGCTCGCGCCTGAACGTGCACGACGTGATCGAACTGGATGAGTTGCAGGGGATCATGCAACTGGTGGCGCGCGGCATCGGCGTGGCGCTGATTCCGAATACGGCGGGGCTCGGCAAATGGCCCGCCAACGTCGCCGCGCTCGAACTCGGCGACGCGACGTTTCACCGTGAAATCGGTCTCGTGCAGCGGCCGCGGCATAGCCGGCAGGCGGTGGCGGAAGCGCTGGCCGATTGCATCGGCGCGGCGGCGGGTCACTGAGCCGCGCGGCGCACGCTCGATTGTGCTGTCGCGATGGCCGTCAACTGTACCTGTGAGCTTCGCATGGCGGCGTGCAGAATCGGCGCATGCGCCTTCATTCGCGCTTTTCGGCCCGCCGCCAAGGATCAAGTCCCATGACCGCCAGCACCTTCCTCACCGCCGACGTCCTGATCGCCTATAGCGCCTACTTCGTCGGCACGGCGAGTCCGGGGCCGAGCAATCTCGCGATCATGTCGCTGGCAATGAGCGCCGGCCGCAAATCCGCGCTGACCTTCGCGCTCGGCGTCGTATCCGGCTCGTTCTTCTGGGCGCTGCTGGCTTCGCTGGGTTTGTCGGCGGTGCTCGCCAGCTACTCGGAATGTCTCGTCGCGATCAAGATTGCCGGCGGGCTTTATCTGCTGTGGCTCGGGTTCAAGTCCGCGCGTTCGGCATTCAGCGCCGGCGCGTTGCCTGCGAATACCGTCCGGCAAGATGAACCGCTCGGGCGTCTGTATCTGCGCGGCCTGCTGTTGCATCTCACCAACCCGAAAGCGATCCTCGTCTGGCTGTCGATCGTTTCGCTGGCCATGGCGCCGGGCGACGGCGCATCGCACGTTTCGCATACCGCGCCTGTGGTGCTCGGCTGCATGTGCATCGGGGTATCGGTGTTCAGCAGTTATGCCGTGCTGTTTTCCACCGCGTCCGCACGGCGCGTCTATGTGGCGATCCGGCGCTGGCTCGACGGGTCGCTCGCGATCATGTTCGGCATTGCCGGCATCAAGTTGCTGACGTCGAAAAACTAGCCGCTATTCGCCAACCGCAAACGCTTGCTTGACGTCTTCCAATAGCGTTGGCGTGCGAGCAAAACCGCCGCGCCGCTACGAAGCATCTTTCACGTGCTTGTGCGGCTCCTCCACGCCCGCCGAGCGCAGCGCCTCATGCAGCGTGCCGAAAATACAGCTCGCGCCGACGATCGGCGTGATGCCATGCCGGTCCATATCCGAGCGCAAATAACGGTTCACGCGCGCGAAAATCACGCCGATGCCGCCGTGTTTCAAGCTCTCGCACAATTCGCCCACCGAGCGCGCCGCTGAATAATCGACATCGGTAATCGCGCTCGCGTCGATCACGAACCAGCGCACGGGGCTCGGCGCATCGGCGATCAGGCGACGGGTATCGTCGACGAAAAAGTGATCGTTCGCGTAGAACAGATCGGCGCCGAAGCGATAGACGATCAACCCCGGCGCGGTCTCGATACCGGGCACGGCGGGCACCGGAATCCACACGCCGTCCTGGCCGGGGGCGAGGATCATGGTGTGCGGCCGGTAGCTGTGCCGCACGTGACGCAGCAGCGATAGCGCCACCGCCACGAGAATGCCGTGCTCGACGCCGATCAGCACCACGGCCGCCGCCGTGAACACGGCGAGCGCGAATTCGCCGGGACTTTCGCGGCGAATCGCAAACAGCGTCTTGAGATCGATCAGGCCGATGGCGATCGTCAACACGATGCTGGCGAGAATGCAGTGCGGCAGATACTGCAAAAAGCGGCTGAAAAACAGCAGCACGAGCACCACCACCGCCGCGAACACGAGTTGCGCGACCTGGCTGCGCGTGCCGGCGCGATCGGCCATCGCGGTCTGCGTGGGACTGCCGTTGACCACGAACGCGCCCGACAACGCCGCCGCCGCGTTGGCCGCGGCGATGCCCAGCAAGTCGGCATTGACATTCACGGGCTCGTGATACCGCTCGGCGAACACGCGGCTCGCAGCGGCGCTTTGCGCGACGATCATCACGAAGCAGGACGCCGCGACCGGGAAGAGATCGAGCATCTGCTGCCATGTGACCGACGGCATCGACAGCCCCGGCAATCCGCCCGCTACCGGACCGAGCACGGCGATGCCGTGGGCGGCGAACCCGTAGACGTCGCTCGCCGCGATGCCCGCGACGACCGCGATCAACGGCACGGGCACGCGTGGCAGAAAGCGCTTGCACGCCAGAATGGACACGACCACCAGCAGCGAAATCGCCAGCGTCGGCCAATGGATTTGCGTCGACTCGCGCACTACCAGCGCGAGCTGATCGACGCTGCGCGCGGCATGCCCCGGCACGCCCGACATATCGCCCAGCATGGCGATGCCGACTTGCACGCCGACGCCGGCGAGAAAGCCGACCAGCACCGTGCGCGACAGGAAATCGGCGAGAAAGCCCAGTTTGAAAATGCGCGCGACGAACAGCAAGGCGGCGGTCAGCAACGCGACCATCGCGGCGAGCGACGCATATTCCGCGCTCGAAGCCGGCGCCATCGTGGAGAGCTGGCTCGCGAAAATGGTGGCGGTGGCCGAATCGGCGGCCACGACGAGATGCCGCGATGCGCCGAAAAACGCAAACGCCACAAGCGGCAGAAAGACGGTGTAAAGACCCGCGACGGCCGGCATGCCGGCGATGCGCGCGTAGCCGAGCACTTGCGGAATATCCATCGACGCAAGCTGCACACCGGCTAGCGCGTCGCGGGCGGCGCCGGCGCGGCTCAACGGAAGCACACCTTTCAACACGCCGACGCGGGCGTTGATATACCCCAGAAAATCTCGCATGCGCGATGCTGCCCCGTACTTAGGTTATCGCGCATCGTGCCGTGACTCGGCACTTAAAGGCAAGGTCCGGGTAGCGTCGGACTTCGCGGGTTCAACGCCTGAACTGCCCCGTCAGCGGATCCACATGCCGCGCGAACCCGAACAGCGCGGCGATACAGATTGGACAGGCGATGATAAACACGGTCAACATCTCACACCCCGTAGCAGTAACGTTTTGTTACCGGCAAGTCTAGGCGATCGGCCAGCAAATTAAAGGGAGGAAAACGCAATGCAGTGTTGCCAGTTATTACGCCAGTAAGGAATCTTGGGGGCGGTACTTGCCGTGGTCCGGCGTCCAATATTCCTGACGAAGAGACGGGTTTTGTCTGAAATATCGGACGTCGTCACTTCTCTCCTTATAGACCCCGACCGCTCTCGTCGACGCTAGATGTCCGATATTTTTGACAAAATATGAGTGTTTGCCTAATATATCGGACATGCCTCGCACCTTTCCGCGCCCCTTTCCGTCAGTCGAAAGGCAAATCCATTCGCTCGGCGAACGGCTCAAGCTCGCACGTCTGCGGCGTGAACTCCCAACGGCACTGTTCGCCGAACGGCTGGGCATCTCACGCGATACGCTGAACCGCCTTGAGAAAGGCGATCCGAATATCGCGCTCGGCACCTATATGAGAGCGCTTCGCGTGTTGGGCCTCGACAAGGACATGGATGCCGTCGCCCGCGACGACGAACTTGGTCGCAAGCTCCAGGATCTCAAGCTGCCGGGTCAGCGAAAGCCGCGCCCCAAAGCGCCCGGCGCCGTCCAGATCAAGGCGGAGCGTACAGCAACCCAGAAAACTTCCAAGAAGTCCGATGGTCAGCAATAAGCCCCGTGACACGTACCATGTGTTTCTCGACACGGCCGAACTGGGCAACCTTCAACACGTCGGCACGTTGTATCGCCAGGCTGCGCGCAGCGATTTGCCCGTATCGTTTGCTTATACGAAGAACTGGGTAGAGAGCCGCCATGCGTTCATGCTCGATCCGCGTCTCGAGTTGTGGACCGACGAGCAATACCCGCCCGCCAAGTCCGCGGCATTCGGCGTTTTCATGGACTCAGCGCCGGATCGTTGGGGCCGTGTCCTCATGGAGCGCCGCGAGGCTGGCGCAGCCGATCGCGAAAACCGGCCAATGCGTAATCTGCGGGAGATCGATTTCCTGCTTGGCGTGCACGATCTGACACGCGTCGGTGCGCTGCGCTTCCAGGACATGGACGGCAATTTTCTCGACAACAGCGCCAATGCCGCTCCACCCGTCACCGATCTTGCGACCCTGGCCTATGTCAGCCTGCGTATCGAAGAAGCCGGTGTCGAAAAACTGCCGGAATACGATCAATGGCTTGCGATGCTGATCGCCCCTGGCACATCGCTCGGCGGCGCTCGTCCCAAGGCCAACTTCAGCAGTCTCGGCGACGCTCTCTGGATCGCGAAATTCCCCGCGAAAGACGATCGCTACGACATCGGCGCGTGGGAGTACATCGTTCATCGCCTGGCAAGGAAAGCGGGTATCGAGGTGCCTGCATCCGAACTCAAGTATGTCGGCGCACGTTATGGCACCTTCTGCGTCGAACGGTTCGATCGCAGCGCGGGCAGCCGGCGCATGTACGCATCCGCCATGACCTTGCTTGAACGTCGGGACGGGGATTCGGATGCAAGCTATCTGGACATCGCCGAGTATCTTGCGAGCAACGGCGCGCAAAGCCATATCGACGAAGATCTTGCTCAGCTTTTCAAAAGAGTGGCCTTCAATGTCATTGCAGGAAATCGCGACGATCATCCACGCAATCACGGCTTCATCCGCGAAGCGTCGGGCTGGCGGCTGTCGCCAGCGTTCGATATGAATCCAAACCCGGCCAAGCGCGAACATGCACTTACGCTGGACGGCATGAGCGCATTGCCGGATCTCGAAACAGTGATCGAGACCGCCGGGTTTTATCGGCTGGATCACGCGCAAGCGAGCCGCGTGATAGAGGAGGTAAAAGACGCCGTCAGCACGTGGCGGCAAGAAGCCTCCGCCCTCGATCTGTCCCGCCCCGAGATACAGCGGATGGAGAACGTGTTTCAGGTTTGACGGGCTATCGCGGTGACCGGGCGCACAGCGGCGCGCAGCATTAAAGGCAAGCCCAGCAGACTCCCTTATAATCCGGCATGACCCGAACCCCGCTCCTCCCGCCGCCCACGCGCGCCCACCCAGCCGCAATACGCCGCCGCGCCGCCCACCGCTTCACGGTGGCCGCATGAAAACCCCTAAACGCCTGCTGCCGCTCGTCGAAGAGGGCCTGATCGACGAGGTCATTTCGCAATTGATGAGCGGCAAGGAAGCCACCGTCTACGTGGTGCGCAGCGGCGACTCCACGCGCTGCGCGAAGGTCTATAAAGACGCCAAACAGCGCAGTTTCCGCCAGGCCGCGTCCTATCGCGAAGGCCGCAAGGTCAAGAACAGCCGTCAGCAGCGCGCGATGGAAAAAGGCAGCCGCTACGGCCGCGAAGTGCAGGAACAGGCCTGGCAGAACGCCGAAGTGGATGCGCTGTTCCAGCTCGCCAATGCCGGCGTGCGCGTGCCGCAGCCGTTCATCTGCACCGACGGCGTATTGCTGATGGAACTCGTGACCGACGCCGACGGCAACGTCGCGCCGCGTCTGAACGACGTCGACATGACCGAGGAACGCGCGCTCGAATTGCACGCGCTGCTGCTCGATCAGGTGGTGCGCATGCTGTGCGCCGGCGTGATTCACGGCGACCTGTCCGAATACAACATCCTGCTTGCCGCGGACGGCCCGGTAATCATCGACTTGCCGCAAGCCGTGGATGCCGCCGGTAATCTCGAGGCGCCGGCCATGCTGGAGCGCGACGTGAACAACCTCGCCACCTATTTCGGCCGCTTTGCGCCGGCGTTGCTCGACGCCAGCTACGGCAAGGAAATCTGGGCGCTGTTCGAAGCCGGCGCGCTGCATGTCGACGCGAAGCTGACCGGCCGCGTCGAACTGGACACCACGCCGATCGACCTCGAAGCCGTGCTGCAAGAGCTCGAAGATACGCGGCTCGACGAAGAAGCGCGCCTGCGCTACGAACAGTCGCTGCGCAGCGGCACATGAGCCGTTCGCGCGGCGGCATGTAAACGCCGCCTGAATGCCGTATGAACGCGGCATCAACGTCGCGCCGAATCGGGGCTACGACGCGTTATCGCGGCTAGTCACCTTGCCGCAGCCGGAAGAACCCATAACGCCCGGCGCCGGCCCCACCGATTCGCGCATCGTCACGCTCACCGGAAACTCGCGGAATATCTCCCACGTGGTTCGGTAGCATTGATTGACGAGCCAGCGCACCGCGTTCTGGGTCAATTCCGCCGTCGGAATCCGCACCGAGGTGAGTCCCGGCGCGGCGTAGGCCGCCGAGTAATCGTCGTCATAGCCGATCACCGAGACTTCGTCCGGCACCGAAATGCCGACCTGATGAAAGCGCGCGAGCACGCTCACCGCCATCGTGTCGTTCGCGCAGAACAGGCCGGTGAAACGCCGCTTCGAATCGAGCAGCCTGATGGCGGCGGCGTAGCCGCCTTCCGGCGAGAAGTCCGATTCGATCAGCGTGACGTCGTCGCGCGCGATGCCCGCCCGCGCCAGTTCGGCGAAGAAGCCTTCGAGCCGGATCAGGTTGTCCGACGCGGTGAAAGGCCCCGAAATCACCGCGATGTCCCGATGCCCGTGATCGAGCAGCGTGCGCGCCGCCAGTTCGCCGCCGCGCCGGTGGTCGGCGCAGAACGACGCCTCCGGCAATTGATCGAACGCGCGGTTCAGGAACACCATTTTCGGATGCATCCGGTGCAGCATGATCAGGTCCTCGTCGTGCAGATCGTGGCTGATCACCACCACGCCGTCGCAATCGCGGCCAATCAGAAAACGCACCGCCTCGATGGCCTGTTCGCGCGGCGACACATCTCCGCAGCCGGTCGCCACCACCACGTGACGGTGCACCGCGCGCAGTTCGGTATCCGTCTGCTTGAGGATCGTGCCGTAGTAGGAGCCGAAGAACGTCGGCACGAAAATGCCGATCATGCCGAGCGATTGCGCCGCCATCGCGCGGCCGATCGACGACGGACGGAAGTTCAGCGCTTCGATCGCCGCCTGCACGCGCGCGGCGGCGTCGGCCGAGACGGGCCCCTTGCCGGAAATGGCGCGCGAGGCGGTCGACATGCCCACGCCGGCCAGTGCCGCGACATCCTTGAGTGTTGCCACGCGGTTCTCCGTCGAGCGAGGTGGTTTTCGATGTGGCGTTTAGCGCACCGCGCGCCGGCGCTACAGGCGGGTGCCGTCCGCTTCGTCGAACAGCGAAACATGCGCGCCGTCGAATGAAAACGCCGCGGTGTCGCCGACCGCAACCGGCGTTTTGGTCTGGTCGATCGACGCAATCTGCGCTCCATGATAGTCGAGCCAAATCACGCGGTGGTTGCCCATCGGCTCCACGAGCGAAACTTTTGCGCGCTCGCTCGCGGCCTCGCCCATCCGCACCCGCACGTCCTCGGCGCGCACGCCGAGCACGCACGGCAGCGAATCCGCCGGCGCACTTTTGAACGGATACGCCGACACGTCGAGCCATAAATGCGCGGAGCGGAAATGCGGCGCGCCGTCGCGCGACTCGAGCGTGCCCTTGAGCAGGTTCATCGCCGGCGATCCCAGGAAGGTCGCGACGAACAGATTGCCGGGCCGCGCGTAGACCTCGGCCGGCGTGCCGAACTGCTGGATCACGCCGCCGCGCATCACCGCCATGCGCGTGGCGAGCGTCATCGCTTCGACCTGATCGTGGGTCACGTAGATCATCGTCGCGCCGAGACGCTGATGCAGTTGCTTGAGTTCGCGGCGCAGTTCGGTGCGCAGCTTGGCGTCGAGATTCGACAGCGGCTCGTCGAACAGGAATACGTCGGCCTCACGCACGATCGCCCGCCCGATCGCCACGCGCTGCCGCTGCCCGCCCGAGAGCTGCGCGGGTTTGCGCTTGAGCAGCGGCCCGAGTTGCAGCATCTCGGAAGCGCGCGCCACGCGCCGCGCGATTTCCGCTTTCGGCGTGCCGTTGATGCGCAACGCGAACGACAGGTTGCGCTCCACGCTCATGGTCGGATACAACGCGTACGACTGAAACACCAGCGCGATGCGGCGGTCTTTCGGATCGGCCCACGTCATGTCCTCGCCGGCGATCTCGATGCTGCCGTCCGTCACGTCGATCAAGCCGGCAATGCTGTGCAGCAAGGTGGACTTGCCGCAGCCCGACGGTCCGAGCAGCACGACGAACTCGCCCGCGCGCACGTCGAGGTCGAGATTCTCGATCACGGTATTCGCGCCCAACCGGATCGTCAGATTGCGCACCGCCACGTTGGCCGGATGCGTCAGGCTCGCCGCGTCCGCGACCTCAGGGGCGTTCGCCACGCCCGCCGCCTCGGCCACCGCTGTCATATTTGCCAGGTTCGTCATCGCCTTATCCCTTGACCGCGCCGGACGCAATGCCGCGCACGAACCAGCGGCCTGAAATGAAGTAGACCGCGAGCGGCACCATCGAAGTCAGAATCGTCGCCGCCATGTTCACGTTATAGAGCCGCTCGCCGGTCGTCGTGTTGATGATGTTGTTCAGTTGCACGGTCATCGGCAGGTTTTTCGTGCCGGCGAATACCAGCCCGAGAATGAAGTCGTTCCAGATGCCGGTCACCTGCATGATGATCGCGACGACGATGATCGGCGTGGACATGGGCAGCATCAGTTGCACGAAGATGCGCCAGAAACCGCCGCCGTCCACGCGCGCCGCCTTGAACAGCTCCTGCGGAATCGACGCGTAGTAGTTGCGAAACAGCAGCGTCATCACCGGCATGCCGAAGATCGTGTGAATCACGACGATGCCCGGCAGCGAACTGAACAGATGCACGCTCGCCAGCACGCGCACGAGCGGATACACCATCACCTGCACCGGAATGAACGCGCCCATCAGCAGCACGCCGAACAGCAGGCCCGCGCCGCGCGGCCGCCAGAACGACAGCGCATAGCCGTTCACCGCGCCGATCGCGATCGAGAGCACCGTGCTCGGCACGACGATACGCACCGAGTTCCAGAAGCCGACCTGAATGCCGTTGCAATCGAGGCCCGTGCACGCGGATTGCCATGCGGCGCCCCATGCGTCGAGCGTGAAATGCGCGGGGAGAGCCAGAAGATTGCCGAGACGGATCTCGCTCATCGGTTTGACCGACGTGACGAGCATCACGTAAAGCGGCAGCAGAAAGAACAAGGCGGCCGTCAAGAGAAACGCGTAGACGCCGAGACGCGCCGGTGTGAAGGTCGACCGGCGGCGACGCTGCGTGCCGCCCTTCAGCGTGGAGCCGAGCGCGTTCATCACACCTCCTTGCGCAACGCCGCCCGGCTGCGGGCATAGAAGAACGGCGCGAGAATCGCCAGCACCGTCGTCAGCAACACGATCGAGGCCGCGGATGCCAGGCCGATATTGGCGCGGCCGAACAGGTAGTCCATGATGAACTTCGCCGGCACTTCGCTCGCCGTGCCGGGGCCGCCTTGCGTCATCGCGACCACCGCGTCGTAAAGCTTCACGACCATCACGAACAGCAGCACGAAAGCGGTGGAGATCGAAGGGCCGAGCATCGGCACGACGATGCTCGCATAAACGCGCCAACGCGGAATGCCGTCGATGCGCGCGGCTTTCCACAGTTCGTCGTCGATGCCGCGCAAGCCCGCGAGCAACAAGGCCATCACCAGACCCGACGCCTGCCACACGGTGGCGATGACGATCGTATAGATCACCCGATCCTGATCGACGATCCAGTCGAAGCGCGCATGCGCGAAGCCGAGCGTGTGCAACACGGCCTGCGCGCCGAGCTGCGGATTCAGAATCCATTGCCAGACGAGGCCCGTCGCCACGAACGACATCGCATACGGATACAGAAACACCGTGCGCAACGCGCCCTCGCCGACCACCCGCTGATCGATGAAAATCGCCAGCAGCAAACCGATCACCATGCACGCGACGATGAAGCACGCGCCGTAGATCACGATGTTTTGCAGCGACAGCAGCCAGCGGTCGTTGTTGAAGAGCCGCACGTATTGCGTGAAGCCCGCGAAGTCGCCGGATGGAAAGGTGCGCGAATTGCTGAGCGACACGCGCGCGGTCCAGATCATCGTGCCGAGATAGGCGAACACGACGGTCGCCACCATCGGCAGCAACGCAAGCCACGCCGCGATCGGCCAACGCTTTTTCAGCGGTTTCGTGCGCGGCTTGGCCCGATGCTTCGAACCGGCGGTTTGCAGCTTGAGCGCGTGCATCGCGAGCACCTAGCTCTTCAGCGCATTGGCAAACGCTTTTTGTGCATCGTCGACCGACTGGTTCTTGTTCCAGAAGTTCGTGACGACGTCGATCAACGCGCCCTGCATGTCGGGCGACAGCAGCATCTCGGGATTCGGCAACTGACGCGACTTGTCCTTCATGATCGCCATGCCCTCCTTCGCGCAGATGTCGAGACTGCTCGCATCCGCGTCGGGACGAATCGGAATGGAGCCTTTCCTCGCGCTGAATGCGACTTGCGCGGACGGCGAGGTCATGACCGTCGCGAGCAGGTTCTGCGCCTTGATCGCGCTGGCGTTGTCCGTTTTCGGGAACACGAAGACGTCGCCCGCGACCAGATACGGCGAATGCGGACCGAAGCCGGGGAAGCAGCCGAAGTCTTTTCCGGCGCTTTGCTTCGCAGCCGAGAATTCGCCCTTGGCCCAGTCGCCCATGATCTGCACGCCCGCCTTGCCGGAAATCACGAGCGCGGTCGCATCGTTCCAGTTACGCCCCGGCGAGCCTGGATCGACGAAATCATGCAGGCGCTTGAAGGAAGCGAGCACCTTCCTGAACGCATCGGACTTCACCGCGTTCATGTCGTGATCGCGGTACACCTTCAGATAGAGATCGGGACCGCCCACGTCGGCCAGCACCGCGTCGAAGGTGATTTTTTCCTGCCACGGCTGGCCGCCGAAGGCGAGCGGGATCACGCCCGCGGCTTTCAGCTTGCCCAGATTGGCGATGAATTCATCGAAGCTCTTCGGCTCGGCGGTAATGCCGGCCTTCTGGAACACCGGCTTCGAATAGAAGAACCACGCGGGCATGTGAATGTCGACGGGCGCCGCATAGTAATGGCCCTTCACCTTGATGCTGTCGATGATCGACTGCGGGAACACGCCGTTCCAGTTCTCTTTCGCGGCGACGTCGTCGACATTGTTCAGCAGGCCCTGATCGATCAGGTCGTGAAACTGCTTCGACGTGTTGAACTGCGCGGCCGTGGGCGGATCGCCGCCGACGATCCGGTTGATCGCGGTGGAGCGCGCCTGGTCGGCGCCGGCCACCGCGTTGTCGACCCATTGGCCGCCGGCCTTGTTGTACGCATCGGCGAACTGGCGGATCGCGGCGGACTCGCCGCCCGAGGTCCACCAGTGAATCACGTTGGCTTTCAGGGGCTCCGCGTGCGCGGCCACGCCATATAACGCCAGCGCCGCCACTACATTCGCCACGGCCATTTTTCTGCTGTTCATTCCGTCTTCTCCTGGCTCGACGCCCTGTTTCGGGTCGATATGCGGACCGGCTTCATCCGCTTTATAGACGCGTTTTATAGGCCCGCGTTGTTGACGTGCGCTCGCTCCTTCAGGAACCTGGACACCAGCTCGGCGCTACGTTTAACGGTGCGTTTCTGCGTGGCGTAATCGACGTGCACGATACCGAAGCGCCGCTCGTATCCGAACGCCCATTCGAAGTTGTCCATCAGCGACCACAGAAAATAGCCGCGAATGTCCACGCCGGCCTTGATCGCTTCATCGACCGCGGCGAGATGGCGCTTGAGGAACGAGACGCGCTGCGTGTCATCGACGCGGCCGTCGATCACCTTGTCGTCCGAGGCCATGCCGTTTTCGGTGATGTAGATCGGCGGCAGATTCCGATACGTGCGCCTGAAACCGGTCAGCAGATCGCGCAAGCCGTCGGGATACACCTCCCAGCCCATCTGCGTGCGCTCGACGCCTTCGAGCGGCACCTCCTTGAACCCATGCGCGCCGTCGCTCGCGACATTGGTGCGGAAGTAATAGTTGATGCCGAGAAAATCCAGCGGCGCGGCGATGGTCCGCATGTCGCGGTCCAGCACCAGCGGCTCGGTGCCCGGCCACAACTCGAACAGGTCTTGCGGATACGCGCCCTTGAGCAGCGGATCGAGAATCCAGGCGTTGTGCTGCACTTCGAACAGATGCGCGGCGCGCTGATCGGCGGCGCGCTCGCTGTTGGCCGTGCCTCGTCCGATGTTCGCGACAATGCCCTTTTGCGAGGCCGGATCGTTGACGCGCAGCACAGGTATCGCAAGACCGTGCGCAAGCAGCAGATGATGCATCGCCTGGGTCGCGAAGCGCGGGTTCGCGAGACCCGGCGCGTGGTGGCCGTTGCCGTAGCCGAGATAGGCCGAGCACCACGGCTCGTTGAGCGTTGCCCACGCGTCGACCGTGCCGGCGAGTTCGCGGCTCATCAGGTTGGCGTAATCGGCGAAACGGTAGGCGGTATCGCGATTGAGCCAGCCGCCGCGATCTTCCAGATGCTGCGGCAAGTCCCAGTGATACAGCGTGACGAAGGTCTTGATGCCCTTCTCTTTCAAGCGCCCGAGCAGGCGTTTGTAGAAGTCGAGTCCCTTGCGGTTCGGCGCGCCTGCCGCGTCCATCACGCGCGGCCAGGCAATCGAGAGCCGATAAGCTTCGAGGCCCAGGCTCGCCAGCAGGTCGACATCCGCTTCCCAGCGATGATAGTGATCGCAGGCCACGGCGCCGGTATCGCCCGCGAGCACCTTGCCGGGCGTGGCCGAAAACGTGTCCCAGATGGATGGCAAGCGGCCGTCCTCGTTCACCGCGCCCTCGATCTGATACGACGCGGTGGCGGCGCCGAGCAGAAAATTCTTGCGCCATAGCGACGAGTCCGCAGGCGGCGTAAAGGGATCGGCGAGAGATTGAGGGGAGCGTGCGTCGGATACAGCGAATGCGTCGTTATCCACGGATCCTCCTGATAGGAGTGGAAGCGCTTCCACAAGGACCAGCGAACGATAGCAGCGGCGGATTCCACGCAGCAATCAGGGTATGTCTGGAGCGATGCTGGCATGCGCGGCGCCGGGATGCGCCGTGCATTGCGAGAGGCTTGAACGACGCGCGAATGCGCGAGCGGAACGTGATTCGCCGCCCAGTCGAAAGGCCGCGCGCCGCGTCAGGCGAACAGCGTTGCTGATGAAGTTCAGGCCTTTACCGGCAAGTCGAAAACGCCGCGATCGTAGGCTTCGCTATACGTTTTCCAGTCGGCGGCCACCTGCGCCGCGCATTGCGTCGCAAGTTCGATCAGCGGCGCTTGCCAGTCCCGGCGATTGCCGAAGGCGATCAGGTCATCGGCGATCGACGACTTCTGCCGGCCGCCGCTGCGCAGATGCGCCCACGCGCTCAGTTCGGCCATGCTGTTGATCACCGCCTCCAGCCTGGACAACTTGCCGTCCCAGTCGCTCAAGGCAACGCGGTCCTCGGACGGTTGCAGGCTGCGCAACACATACGATCGCTGATTGAAGTCCACCGCGTGCAGGAACGCCTGCGAAACCGCCTGATTGCGCCGCTGAATGTCGACGACGCGTTCCGCCTCGCTCCGCCACTTCGGCTGCGGCGTGCCCACGTGCGGCGCCACCGAGGAAGGCAGCGCCTCCTTCAGATCGATCAGATAGTTGCCGTCCGGCGAGCCCTTGCCCTCGACGAGAATCACGTAGCGATCCACGCCGAGGCTTCCCGTCCCCGCGATTCGCCGCGCCACGTCGAGAATGCGATAGAAGTCGGGATTGGCCTCACTCGCCGCGAACCGGTTCATGAACCCGGTGACAGCGGCGCGCCGCTCGTCGCTCACCGGCAGCGCTTTCTTGCCGTCCACTTTCAGCATGCGGGCTTTGCTTTTGAGCGTGGTGCGCCGGTCCAGATGCGCGATGCGCGTGCGGCCTGCCAGCCCGTCGAACAGATCGCGCACCATGCCGACCGCGGTTTCGGTTTCGATCCAGCGAGCTTTGCCGAAGGCGAGCGCCGCGCCGTAAGCATCCACCGCGGTGTGGCAAAGCGCGAGCGCCTGCGCGCGGCTCAGCTTCAGAGCGCTTGCGCCGACCAGCACGCTCGTCAACAGTCGCACCAGTTCGTAAAGGCCCGGCGCGAGGCAGGCTTCGTCGAAATCGTTGTTGTCGAAATAGATCAGGCGGTTGTCGGCCTTGTAACTGCCGAAATTTTCCAGATGCATGTCGCCGCAAATCCAAACCGGCGGCGCGTCGTCGAGCACCTTGTCGCGCGGCAGGCGTTCGTAAAACAGATGACAGGTGCCACGCAGAAACACGAACGGCGAGCCGCGCATGGCTTTGTATTTCATCGCGAGTCGTTCGGGGTCGCGGCCGGCATTGAAGGCGGAGATGATCTGCGCGACATCTGGCATAAGTTGTTTCCCCAAAAAAAGGCGGCGTGTCGGCGCTCAGGAACCGGTCGTCCGATAGTCATCCGATAGTAACGCCCGTTGGCGCTCACGTTGAAGCCGAAACCGCATAGCCTCACGGGATCATGCGCGAGCACGTCGATCGTTTCGGGCGCGCTGAGCCGCGATTCGCGCAGGCGCTTGTCGTCGTGTTTGCAAACGGCGACGCGCGCCTGCCGCCCGTGTTTGCGCCGATGCGTTTCTACGCCGGCTCCTGCACGCCGAACTTCTTGCGATATGCACCGGGGCTCGTCAGCGCGATGCGCCGGAAATGCCGCCGCAGCGATTCCTCGGAGCCGAAGCCGGCGAGTTCGGCCACACGCGACATCGCCAACGGGGCCGGTGCTTCGAGCAGTTCGCGGGCCATCGCCACGCGCTCGCGCAGCAGCCATTCGTACGGCGCCATGCCGGTGGCGTCGCGAAACTGCCGTTGCAATGTACGCGGGCTCATCGCGGCCCGTTCTGCCAGCGAGCGCAGTGTATGCGGCAAGGCGGGATGACTGCGCACCCAGTCCATCAGTTTGGCGAGACGTCCGCTTTCGTCTTGCGGCATCGGCCGCGGCACGAACTGCGCCTGGCCGCCCTCGCGATGCGGCGGCACCACGAGCCGCTGCGCGACCCGGTTCGCCACCGCGCTGCCGTGATCGCGCCGCACCAGATGCAGCAGCATGTCGAGTCCGGCCGCCGATCCCGCCGACGTGATGATTTGCCCTTCGTCGACATAGAGCGCGTCCGGCTGCACACGCAGTTGCGGATAGCGCTGCTGCAATCGTTCAGCGTAGCGCCAGTGTGTCGTGACGGTCTTGCCATCGAGCACGCCCGCCGCCGCCAGCACGAACACGCCGGAGCAGATCGAGCAGAGGCGCGCGCCGCGTCGATACGCGGCGCGAATCTTCTTGAGGAGCGGTTCGGGCGGCACTTCGTCCGCATCGCGCCAGCCCGGAATGACGATCGTGTCGGCGCGATCCAGCAACCTGAGCGTGTACGGCGCGGCGATGGTGATGCCGCCCGCCGCGCGAATCGGGCCGGGTTCGCTCGCGCATGCCGCGAAGCGATACCAGTCGACGCCGAGCTCGGGGCGCTCGAGCGCGAACAGCTCGGTCACGCAGCCGAATTCGAATGTGCAAAGCCGGTCGTAAGCCAGCGCGACGACGAGATGATTGTGCATGGCGCGATGTTACCGAAGATCGGCGATTACGCCAGTTATCCAGCGCACCGGATGGAGACACCGCTGTTTCCCGCTCACGATAAAAGACCCGTGGTAATAAGCCGCGCACGACGTGATCAGGTTCCCGTGACAGCGAACCCCTCGTCGAGCCAGCCTGTCATGCCGCCGATCATGATCTTGACCGGGCGGCCGAGCTGGGCGAGCCGGATTGCGGCGCGCGTTGCTCCATTGCAGTGAGGGCCCGCGCAATAGGTGACGAAGAGCGTATCGGGCGGATATCCGGCAAGCTTCGACGCCACGATCTTGCCGTGCGGCAGATTCACTGCGCCTGGCACATGTCCGCGCGAGAAATGCGCGGGACTGCGCACGTCGAGCAGCACGAAATCGACCGACCGCGGGTCATCGCTGCCGAGTGCCGCGTGGACGTCGGCGCAATCGGTTTCGAATGTCAGCGACGCGCTGAAGTGGACGAGCGCCGCGGCGCTGTCGGCAAAGGGAATGGATGAGACAGCGGACATATCAGGCTCCTCGTGCGTGGATCGTTGCAACGCATTGTCCCGTTCCCATGCACGATCGACCAGTGGCGCAATTGACAGATTCCGGTAACATCCCGCCACGCTGCCATGACCGGTTTTGCCGGCAATACGCTCAGAAGCCCTTCTTCCGAATCCGCGCCCAATGTCGCCCGGTGCAATCTCGAGTTCGCCGCCGTCCTTGCGCAGCCAGGCTCGCGTCTCCCCATGCTCCCGCTGCTCACCACTTCTCCGCGAACGGTCGAATCGTATAGTCGAAGGACCATGCGGACGGATGCTGATGCGCGATGTGAAACACCTCGTCCGCAATGGCGTCGGGATGCGCGAAATATTCGTCGCGCGAAAAGGCCCAGTCCGGCGGCGGCTCACCCCATGCGGGCCGCACGCGCCCGTCTTCGCCGAGCCACGCCGCGTCGATTACCGCGTCGATCATCAGGTAACCGACATGCACCCGCTTCGGTCCGAGTTCGCGTGCGAGCGCTTCGGCGAGCACGCGCTGCGCGGCCTTGCTGGGCGCGAACAGCGCGTAGTTCGGCTTGCCGCGCAGCGCCGCCGTATTGCCCGTCACGACGATCGCTCCGCCGCCCGCCAGCACCATGTCCGGCGCGCACGCGCGCGCCAGATGCAGCAGCGCGGTCGTGTTCACGCGAAAGTTGCGCTCGAGCGCTGCCGGGTCGCCGTCGAGAAACGTGGCGAACGTTTCCGAGACCGCATTGTGCACAACGACCGACGGCTTGCCGAGCGTCTCGCGCACCGCCTCGAGCGTGCGCGCCAGCGCGTCGAGATCCGCCACATCGCAGACGAAGGCCGCGCTGTGCGCAATCTCGTGCTCGAGGCGCCGCAGCCGCTCGCCATTGCGCGCCAGCATCGCGATGCGGTAGCCCGCACGGGCAAACCGGCGCGCGATCGACGCGCCGGTTGCCGCTCCCACTCCCGTAATCAGGCATACCGGTTCGCTCATGCCGTCCTCCGTCTGCCGGTTGGGCGTCGCTCGCGTCATGCGGCGAGCGCGACTGTCAAAGCGTGAATCTGGCCGAACTGCGTGCGGATGTCGACCTTCTGCCCGGACTCGAAATCGCCGCGCAGCCGCGCCCGAATGTCCTCGCGCAGCACGTTCGGCCACGCGATGGTCAACTGGTTGACGCCATCGTTCACGATCTCGGCCGGCACCGCCACGCGCAGCGAGAGCCATTCGTCGTTGAGCAACGCGTCGCCCACGCGCCGGCCATTGAGTTCGACCGCGATCGTGCCCGCATCCCGCGCGCCCGGAATGCGCGCGGTCAGTTCTATGGACAGATCGCGCGGCGCATTGCATGAAAACGCATACGCGCTCGTGAGCCCGTAGACGGCGGAGTACGCGCGGCGATACCAGCGGTTGCGGTCGGTGAGTTCGGCCCAATGCGACTCCAGCAGATCGATCCGCGCGACCTCGCCGAGCGAGAGGTCGGGGTCGACCGACTGCGCCGCGAACTCGGGAAACACCGACGCGATCGCGCCCAGCAGCGCCTGCTCCTTGATGATCCCGCGTGCGAGCGGGCTATAACCGACCAGACAGACTTCGGCGATGTCGTTCTTCACGAGCTGGTCGAACGCGGGCAACAGGACGGGCGGCGTCTTGTGCCGGTATGCCTCGTGGACAAGCGCCACGCCGGTGGTCGCGATCGACGGGTCGTATTGCTTCGCGCGTTCGAGGTGATACTTGCAGATCTCGTCGTCCTGGCCCCAGTGCGCGTTGTGAATGCCGGCGAGCAGGTGCGCCCAGGCCTCATGCTGCGGCGCGGGCTTCGAGGCCGCGTCGACGAGATCGTCGAGGTGCGCGTCCTTGCCGAACAGCGCCGGCAGCAGTTTCTGGGCGACCGCCGCCATCGCGACGCGCATGCCTTCCGACGTGTGATGGCAGAAGTCGAGATACAGACGGCGGCCCGGAATTTCGTGCTCGTAGCGATCGCCGAATATCTGCGGCAGATCGACGACCGTCGCGCCGAACGACGGCGCGCGCCGCCGTATCGCCTCGGCCACGTTCACGAAGATGCCGGGAACGACGCGCGTATCGTCGATGATGTCCCGGCTTTCGCGCAGCGTGCGGTAGATCTCCTGACTGCGCTTGTGAAGACCGCGCTGCGCGCGCGCCAGCAAGTCGAGGCTCGCCGACGAGGTGCCGCCGTCGAGCCCGCGCGCGATCAGGATGGCCGCCTCGGCGCCCGCGAAATCGCCGTGCGCGAGCTTGTCCGTCGCGTCCTGCCAGGCGGCAACCCAGGCGCGCGTGTCGTCGGGGGACATGAGCGGCACGTCGAGCGCGCCGGCGGGCGTGCTGCTCCAATCCGCCACGTTGATTTCGGGAATCACGAACGTCACCGGCACATTCAGTGGCGCAAGCGAGGACGTCAGTTGTTCGACCACCTGCCCCGCGAAACGCTCGAGGCTTTCGAGCTGCCGGTCCAGCAGCTTCGAGAAACCGAGATTTTCCTCGATCAGTTCGCCGTCGGCGACGAACGATTCCGTCGACGTGTTGGCGAGCGCACCCACGCGCCAGTTGTTGCCGGCAAACACCACGACCGCGTCCGGCTCCAGCAGATGCACCGAAGCCGCGATACGCGAGAGCCACCACGGATCGCAATTGCTCTGCGCGAGATCGACGACCTCGACCGCCTCGGCGCCAGCCGTGATCTGTTCGCGCAGCACCTTGGCCGGGCTGTACACGGGGTCGAAAAAGAAGCCGCGCGCAACCGACTCGCCCAGCAGCACGATGCGTTTTTTCGCACCCTTTCTGCCGATGCGCTCCACGTCCGCGCAAAAGCGCCACAGGTCGATGTGCTTGCGAGCGCGAACGAACTCGCCGGTGCCCTCTTCCTCCTCCCAGATGCTGACCGAGCGCGTGCGACGCGCCTCGCCCGGTTCCTGCCCTCTGAGACTCGCAAAATCTTCCGCGAGCGCCGCGAACGGGCCGGACCAGTGATCCTGGCCGTGCGTGTCCGCGCGCTGTGTGCTTTCGCTCAGCAATTGCAGCACCGACAGCGCCGCGTTGTCCTGCTTGAGCAACGCGGCAAACCGGTCGCTCAATTCCTGCCGCGTGGCATGGATTGACATTTGGAGATGCTCCTCAAGTGTGTGAGAACAGGTGAACTCGCCTACGTTTCTTCTACGTCGACAACCCGACGAACCGTCGATAAACCAGCGAAGCGGGCGCGCTCACGCGCATGCCGCGAGAACCGGGGCGCGTACCGGACTTGCGCGCGCCTCGTCATGCATGCGTCGCCCGTCAACCAGCGTGGCTGCCGGCGCGCGGCTCGCGAGCAGCGAGAGAAAAGTCGCGCTGCCGCCGCGCTCGTCCGCGCCGTCGCGCTCGAACAGACACAGGTCCGCGCGCATGCCCGGCGCGAGCGTGCCCACGTCGGGCAGACCGAGCGCGGCGGCGGCGTGGCGCGTCAGCGCGTCCGCGTAGTAGTCGGGCTGCTCCGCGCCCGCGTTCGGCGCCAGCCGCCCGTTGGTGCCGTTGGTGCCGTTGGTGCCGTTGGTGCCGTTGGTGCCGTTGATGCCGTTCGTGCCGTTGGTGCCGTTCGCGCCCGCGAACAGCGCGGCGCGGCGCTGCGTGAACAGCGGCGCATGCTGACGCCAGCGGCGGCCCAGGTGCTCGGCGTCCGGCTCGCCCAGCGCGACCGCGCAGAGCGTGCGCGCGAACGCCTGCGCCTCGCGTGCGTCGATGCGCGCCGCGCCGAACACCGTGACGTGCGGCTCTTGCGGCAGCAAATACGAAATCAGCGCGCTTTCCGAGCAGTAGAAGCGGCTGCGAAATTCGCGTGCTTCGTCGGCATCGGCACAGAGCGCGATGCCGATGCGCGTGCCGATCGCGCGGGCGAATTTCGCCGCCTCCATGAGCTCCGTCGCCGACAGCAGGCTGGCGCTCGCGAGCACCGGCAGCACCTTGACCGGATGAGCGCCGCCGCCGTCGAAGCGGTCGCCCCCCGACGCGCCCGACCATTCGAGCAGGCTGTTGACCTCTTCGAGTTGCCTGCCGTCGAACTTCAATAGCGCGACTGCGCGTGGCCCGCCGGCGCGCGCGGGCGGCACATCACGCAAGCGCGCGCACTGCCAGCCCATCGTCGTCACGAACGGCGGCGGCGCGGCGCCGGCTGCCGCCATGCCGACCACGCCCGGCGTACACAGATAACGTTCCCCATCGAACCCCTCGGCGAGCGACGACGCGCCGGCCGGCAAGACCGCCCGGATGCGCGCTCCCGCAATTTCGATGTCGCGGCGTACGAACCGGTGCGTCGTGCTGTCGAAGCACTGCGTTTGCCGAATGGCCCAAGGGCAATCGCCTGGCGGGATCTGAATGGACATGGTGGCCGCTGAAGTGACAGGAGCGCGACGCGCGGGCGAGCCGCCCGCTCACAGGAACGTGTAGACGTTGACCGACTCCGGCGCGACGCGCTTTTTCGCGGCGCGCGCGGTGAAGATTTCCTTCAGCTTGTTCCAGGTCTCGAGTTTGAAGCCGCGATCGACGATGTAATCGCCGATCACGAGTGCGTCGATATCCGACACGACAAAGCACCACACGGCATCCACCGGATCGAGCACGATCGCGTCGCCGCGCATGTTGAACGAGGTGTTCAGCAGGATCGGGCAGCCGGTCAGGCGGTCGAACTCGGCGAGCAGCGCGTGAAAGCGCGGATTGCTCTGTTCGCTGACGGTCTGCACGCGCGCGGAGCCGTCGACATGCGTGATGGCGGGCAGCGAAAGCGGCGAAATGACCTGACACGTTTCGAGCATGAACGGCGACGGATGATCGAGCTCGAAATGCTCGGCGGCCTTGGCTTCGAGCACGGCGGGAGCGAACGGACGGAACGCCTCGCGCATCTTCACGAGCGCGTTGATGCGGTCGCGCATTTCCGGCCGGCGCGGGTCCGCGATGATCGAGCGCGAACCGAGCGCGCGCGGTCCGAACTCCATGCGTCCCTGGAACCAGCCGATCACCTTGCCGTCGGCGAGGCGCTGCGCGGTTTGCGCGATCAGTTCCTCGGGCCGCTCCGTGCAGTCGACGATCGAGGTATCCGGGAAAATCGCGCGGACGGTCTGACGGATCTCGGCATTCGAATAGGCGGGGCCGAGATACACGTGCGGCAGCGCCTTCAACTCGGGACGGCGCCCGGTGAGCCGTGTATGCGCGACGGCCGCGGCGCCGAGCGAGCCGCCCGCGTCGCTCGCGGCCGGTTGCACGAAAAGCCTGGCGAACGGACCTTCGCGCTGAATCCGGCCATTCGCGACGCAATTGAGCGCGACGCCGCCCGCCATGCACAGATTCTCGACGGGCACCGCGTCGTGCAGATAGCGCGCCTTCTCGAGCAGAATGTCTTCGAGCGTGCGCTGCAGGCTCGCGGCGAGATCCTTGTGGAACACGCCGAGTTCCGACTCCGCCTCGCGCGGCGCGGCGCCGAACAGCTCCGGCAAACGCTCGGAATACATGCGCTCGCCATTGAGGAAATCGAAGTACTCCATGTTGAGCCGGTACTGGCCGCGCTCGTTCACGTCGAGCAGACGCCGCATCTGTTCGACATAGAGCGGCCGGCCGTAGGGCGCGAGTCCCATCACCTTGTATTCGGCGTCGTTCACATCGAAGCCGAGGTAGGCCGTGATCGTGCTGTAGAGCAGGCCCAGCGAGTCCGGGAACGACACTTCCTCGAACAGTTCGATGTGCGCGTCGGCGCCGCGGCCGTAGGTGGTGGTCGCCCATTCGCCGACGCCGTCGACGGTCAGCAGCGCCGCGTCGGCGAAACCGGAGTAGAAGAATGCGCTGGCCGCGTGCGACAGATGGTGATCGACATATTCGATCCGGCCGTTGAAGCCGAGGCTCTGGCGAATGTCGCGTTCGGGACGGGCGGGATCGATCCTGAAGCGGCGCTTCGGGTTCTGCAGCAGATCCAGCACGTTGGTCGCGATCTGGCGCGAGGCCTTCTTGTACGGGTCCTCGTAATAGGCGATGCAATCGACGTCGTCGATCGTCGCGTTCGCTTCTCGCAGGCAATAACGGAACGCGCCCGTGGGAATGCTGCTGTCGTGCTTCACCTTCGAAAAACGCTCTTCCTCGGCGGCGGCGATCAGCTTGCCGTCCTTGATGATGCAGCACGCAGCGTCGTGGTAATGCGCGGACACGCCAACAATTATGCTCATGGAGTCACCAGTTTTGGTTGGAATGGAAAGTCGGTTAATCGCGGCGCGGCATTAGCGCCCGGATGCCTCGACGGCATCGAGCGCCTTGCACAGCGAGTCGAAGATGCGCGCAACGTCGGCCTCGCCCGTCCGCCAGTTGGTGAACGCGACGCGTAGTCCCCACGTGCCGGCGTAGACCGTGCTCGTGATGAACACCTCGCCCAGATCGCGCACCGCGCGCACATAGGCGTTGATGCGCGCTTCGTCCGCGTTCGCGGCAAGCGTGAAGCAAACGACGTTCAGCCGCGTCGGCGCCAGCAGGCGAAAACCGCGCTGCCCTTCGAGACGCGCACCGAGAGCCTGCGCGAGCGCGATGTTGCGCGCGACGATCTCCGCGTGCCCCGCGCGGCCATACGCGGCGAGCGAGAACCACGTCGCGAGCGCGCGCAAGCGCCGCGAATTCTCGGGCGTGAGATGAACGAAGTCGGGGTTGTCGGTGGGAATGCCGAGATAGGCGGCGCTGTTCTGGAACACGCGCACCTGCAGGTCGCGGCGCCGCGTGAACTGCACCGCGGCGTCGTAAGGCACGTTCAGCCACTTGTGCAGGTCGATGCAGATCGAGTCCGCCGCATCGAGCCCCGCGACCAGCGGCGCATACGCCGGCGCGAGCGCGGCGAAGGCGCCGAACGCCGCGTCGACGTGGAGCCAGAACGGATAGCGCGCCTTGAGCGCGTGGATCGCCTGCAGATCGTCGAAATCCACCGTGTTGACGGTCCCCGCGCTCGCCACCACGATGACGGGCACGCCCTCGGACTCGGCCAGCGCCGCTTCGAGCGCAACGAGGTCGATCGCTTCGCGGCCCGCGAGCGTCGGCACCTTGCGCACCGCCTGCCGGCCGATGCCGAGCACGGAGAGCGCCTTGTACACGCTCGAATGCGGCGTCGCGGCCAGCACGCGCACCGCGCCGAGCGCGCCCACGCCTTGCTCGGAAACATTCACGCCGTTGCGCTCGCCGAGCCATTCGCGGCCGAGCGCGAGACCCACCAGGTTCGACATCGTCGCGCCCGTGACGAACACGCCCTGCTGCGCCTCGCTCAGACCGAACAGCTCGCGCAACCGCGCAATGGTTTCGCGCTCGAGATCCGGCGCGGCGCTGTCGATGCCGGCGGTCGGATTCTGATCGTAGACGCCGGTGAGCCAGTCGCCCGCGAGCGAGGCCGGTGTGGCGCCGCCCGTCACGAAGCCGAGGTAGCGCGGGCCGGCGCTGCCGGAAAAGCCCGCGCTCCAGCGCGCGACGAATTCTTCCAGCGCGCCCGCCAATCCGGCGCCCTCCTCGGGCAAGGCGCGCAACGTGGCGGGCGGCGGCGCGAGCGCGGCCGGGCGGTCGTCGAGAGAGGCGAGCGCCGCCACGGCATGGCGGCGCGTGCGCTCCAGCAGCGCGTCGAAGTTGGCGAGGTCGGAAGCAAGTGTCGAGTGCATGGAGAGATCGTCGAGGTTGACTGGAAGAAATGCGTGGCGTTCGATCGGGTCAGTGCAGCCGGCGATCCATCACGTCGCGCGCGCCTGCGTAATATTCCTTCTCGATCTGGTAGCGGATCAGGCAGCCTTCGCAGAGATCGCGGATCACGCGTGGGTTGTTGCGCGCGAGCGGCAGCAGCACGCGCTCGACCAGTTGCTTGCCGTGATTGGCGTCCACCGGCACGTGCAGCTCGTGGTAGTAACGGAATTCCCTCGGCACATCGTGACGATGCATGCCGCGCAGCATGCGCGTGAAGCGGTACGGCACGGTCTGCTCGAGCAGCGTCAGCGCGCCGAGCAGGCGCCCCACGTGCTGGCGGCGCAACGCATACAGCAGCAGCAGGTTGCCGTTCTTGAGCGCCGCGACCGGCATTTCCGCCTCCAGGTCGAGCTCGCCCAGTTGGGCGCGAAAGAACGGCGACGCCCGCATGAACGTGCGCGTGTGCATTTCGTCGAGCTTGCCGAGGCCCATTTCATCCCAGTAGTTCTCGGCGAGCGCGAGCTTCATGTCGCCGTCCATGCCGAGTTGCGAGAGCGCGATGATGTCGTCGAAGCGGCCGTCCACCTGCGCTTCGAGGCTCACGAAAAGCGACAACTGCGGCAGCGATGCTTCTTCCGCGAGGAAGTCGAAGAACGGCGCGACTTCCTTGCGATGCGTGTTGCGCAGCGTGACGTACCACTCCTCGAACTGCTCCGCGTTCGCGGGCACGTCGTCGAGCACGATGCGCGCGGCCTCGTAGTCGCTCCAGGCAGTTTCCAAACCGAGGATGCGGGCGTAGTCGGCGGCGAGCGGCACGGTCTCGGGCGCGCTCGGCGGCGCGAGTTCGCGCAGATAGAACGCGTTCAGTTCCATCTGGCCAGCCAGGGAATTCGGATCGGGCGTCACGGGCAATTGCTGTTGCGTGGTCACAGTCGTTTCTCCATTGTGTCGATCGTGGGATGCGCGGACGCCGCGAGGCGCCGCGCGCTCATTGCAGTACGGCGGGTACGGCGTGCGGCCAGGCGCAAACGGGCGGCGCCGGTTCACGCATCTGGGTGGCCGCGGCGAACAGGGCGTCGATCCAGTCGCGCGTACCCTGCCAACTGCCGTACGCCACGATCCCGGCGAGCGGCGCCTCGTTCGCCGAGTAGGTGACTCGCCGCGGCAGCGCGGCGCCCGCGGGCAACTCGAGCCAGCGCACGAGCGCCGGGTCGCCGCGAAACCTCGCAATGCCCCCGATATCCTCGTACGTGGTCCCCGCAAGCGTGTGGCCGGGAAATACGAACCAGCCGTGCCAGCGCGCCTGGGTCCGCGGCTGCGTCGGCGGCAGCGCGCGCGAAGGCTTGCCCTCGAGCAGAATGCGCAGTTCCTCCGACGGCAGATGGACGCCCGTCGCGTATTCGAAAGTCGCCACGACGTCGGCGCCCCCTACCCGATTGCCGACTTCGAGGAACACGAGTTCGTCGCCGTCCTCGATGGCCTCCAGATGAAAGCTGCCCTGACGGATGCCGACCGCCGCGAGCGCGGCCACGACCCAGTCGCGAATCCGTGCCGACACGGGAAAGTGATACGAGCCGAGCGGCTGTCCTTTCGCGTAGCCGAGGCAGGTGCCGATGTAGCGGCTCGCCGTGAGCGTGAGCACCTCGCGATTGGCGACGAGTCCGTCGAAATGCACGATGTCGCCGTCGACGAATTCCTCGACTTCGTAGCCATCGATCGCCGGCTCCGGCGCGTCGAGACGCGCCACGCCGCAGCGGCGCGCGGAGATCGCGGCGGCAGCGGCCGCCGGCGTCTCGAAGATAACGACGTCTTCGCTCGATGCGCCGCTCAACGGCTTGAGCACGGTGCGCGCGCGCCAGGGTGTGCCGGCCGGCTCATGCAGAAACCCAGCTAAGCCGATGAAGCGCGGCACGCGCAGACCCGCCGCGCGCACGGCCTCCTTCATCACCACCTTGTCGCGCACCAGACGCACCTGTTCGAGCGTCGCACCGGGTATGCCGAGCCATTCGCGCAACCGCGCGGCGTCGACCAGGTCGTATTCCGACAGAGCGATCACGCGATCGACCGGACGCGCCGTGCGCGTGATCCACGCGTGCGCCGCCTCGAACGGACCGAGTTCAACGGGACGCTCCACGCGTTCGCAGCGCAGATCGGCGGGCAGCGTCGCGAGCAGATCGGCGACGCCGAGGTAAGTCACGTCGTGCTGTTCGTGATCGATGCCGCGCGCGTATTCGATACGCGGATAGGGCACGCGATGCAGGACAAGAATCTTCATGATCTCTCCGTTCACGCGATGGCGAGCGACGCGGCTGCGTTCGCCGGCTCGAAGATGTGGCACGCCTCGGCGAGCACCGACAACCAGACCGCGCGTACCGTGGCGACCACGCTGCGCATGTCGTGCACGTCGCTTTCCAGCGCGAAGCAGGCCTGTGCGGCGAAGTCCGCGTTATCGCGCGGCAGGGCGGGAATGAAGCGCGCGGTTTCGGAGAGCCAGCCGAACTCGACGCGCCGCAGCGCGTCCGTGCCCAGCAGCGCGGCGGCGCGAGCGAGTGCGCGGTCGAAAAGTTCGGCGCCTTCGTCCGCGTCGGGCGGCGTGAGCCGGCCGTCCGCGGGCACGCCGAGCATGACGGTCGCGGCCTGTCGGCCGGCGCTGACGAGCGCCGGCTCACGCACGACGCCGAAGGCCGCGTCGACCCACAGCGCGTAGAAGTCGATCTCATAGACTTCCCGCGCGATCGTCCAGATCTTCATGCCGGCGGGACGGCGATTCGGTTCGACCACCGCGGCGCGCAAGCCCGTGTCGTCGAGCTTGATCTCGTTGTGAAAGGGGCCGCGCAATTGGCCCACGAGCAGATTCGCGACCCGCCCCGCCCGCACGAGCGTCGCCTGTTCGGCGGCGGTGAGACGCGCGGGCAGGATTTGCGCGACCTCGACCGGATAGCGGCCTTGCGCGCTCACCTTCTCGGTGATGAAGTGCGTGGCGCCCACGCCGTCGAACGAAAACTCACGCGCAAACGAAATGAACGATTCGCAGATCGCGCCGCGCTCCAGGTACGGCGCGACTGCCGCGAACGCGGCGTCGAGGCTGTCGCCCGGCGCCACGATCACGACGCCGCGATTGTTGCCCTCGCACGAAGGCTTGACCACGAAGCCGCCCTCGTGCGCGCTAGCGAAGCGGCCCAGGTCGTCGACGTCGTGCACTTCGACGCAATCGGGCACCAGCATGCCTTGCGCTTCGAGCAGATCGCGCACGCGCGCCTCGCACACCCGGTAATCGCGTTTGCTGTACGCGTTGGCGGCGAGCGCCGCCGAATCGACGACCAGGCCGAGCCGTTCGAGAAGCGCCGCACCGCTTTGCACCGCGTTGTCGGAGAACACCATGCCGGCGCGCAGGCGTTCGCGCCACGACTTCAGATAGTAGAGCGCCTCGTCGACGAAATTCGGTGCGAGCGGATCGAGGTCGATCAGGTATTCGCACAGCAGCGAGTCCCGCTCGGTCGGATTCGCGCGGATCAGCGCGATCTCCGCGCCATACCGCTGGCGTGCGTAAGACGCGATGTGCGCGACATCGGCCACGCGGGTCAGGTTGTAGTCGACGATCAGCAGCAGCGGTCGGTTAGCGTTCACGATCAGGTCTCCAATGCGGGCGTTGTCGTTCTGTAGTGCACGTCGAGCGCGGTGACGGAGGCCGCGAGCAGGTCGGGAAGCGCCGCGTCACGCTCGGCGCGCGTCATGCGCCAAAGCAGTTGACCGAGGAACGCTTCGCGTGGCGTGGCCGGCACGACGTCGCCGGGCTTGAGCAGGATTTGCGCGATCAACGGGCGGCGGCCGTCGGTGCGTGTCTCGATGCGTTCAATCTCGCCGGGCGTCGCAAAGTAGACGCGAAAGAACGTGGCGAACTCGCTCGGCGGCGTGCCGTCGGCGGTGTAGGCGAGGCGTTGCAGGCGTTCGGCAAACGCACGGTGCTGCGTGCCGCCGCTTTGCTCCAGCAGCAGGTCCAGCCAGAGTTCGAGCATGCCGGCTTCCTCGTTGAGCGCCTTCACGCTGTGCGAGATGAGGCTGCCGCCCACCCGGGGATTGATCTCGATGAGATCCCAGCGCGCGCCGTCAAAGCGCGCTTCGACATGAAAGCAGCCACTGCCGAGTTCGAGTTGCTCGAATACGGCGCGCAGCCAGTCGAGGCCGCTCGCGAGATCGCCCGCGGCAAGCGACGCCGGCGGGCTCGTGCAACTGTCTTCGAGCACCGTGCCGTTGGCTTCGGTCAGTTCGCACTTTTCGTGGACGCCGAGCACGAACGGCTTGCCGTGCGAGACCAGCAGTTCGAAGCTGAATTCGGTGCCCGCGAGATAGCCTTCGGCGATGAACTCGACGTGCTCGCCGAGCGCCGAAGCGTAGACCGTGTCGGCCCGCGCATGCTCGCCGATCGCCTCGAGCGTGGCCCATGTGGTGTCAGGCGAGAGCCGGAACGCACCGTAGGACGCGATGCCTCGCACCGGCTTGATGAACCACGCCTGCGCGTCGCGCCGCAATTCATCGAGCACGGCCGGCGTCACGCGCCGCGCCGTGACCCGCGAAAGCCCGGCGTGATGGAGCGCGTTGCGCACGGCATGCTTGTCGCGCAGAAACTCGATCCGCTGCGCGGAAAGATCGCTCACGCCGAGCCGGCTGTTGGCCTCGGCCATGAGCGGACGGTAGCCTTCCCACACGCTGATGCAGGCAAGCACCGTTTGGCCCGCCGCGCGCAACGAGGCGACGGCGTCTTCGACGTCCTCCATCCGCAACACATGCGAATCGGTCGCGAAGACCGCCGCCGCATGATCGCGCAGTGTTTGCAGCCGCTGTTCCCCGTGCTCCGGCACGGGCCGCGAACTCAGCACGAACGGAAGCAGGCCGCGCGCCTTGATCGCCGCGATCAGGTCCTCCGCGAACGAAAAGCCGCAGTGACTCAGAATTAAAACGCCATCGGACGACATCGCCTCGTCTCCCCTGATTGGTCAGGCCGCCGCCTTGAGCGTCGGCAGAATTTTGTCTTCGTAGAGTTCCTTGAAGTAGAGCGCGAGGACGGTCTGGTGCTCGCGCAGGTAGCGCTTGAGCGAGTCGATGTCGTCATCGCTGCGCAGCAGATAGCGGATCGCCTGCCAGACTTCACCGGGATGATCGTCGTTGATGTCGGTATGCGAATGCGCAATCTGGCCCGTGATGTTCGTTTCGCCCACCGACTCCTTGAGCGCCTTGAGCTTGCGCGGCTCGAGCTTCACGTTGACGTACTCGACCAGATACGAATAGGCGATCACGCCGAGCGGGCCCTCGTGATCGAGCAGATACGAGAAGTAGCCGCTGAGCAGCTTGGTCGACAGATACGGTTCGGTCGCGAGAAACTGCTCGCGGGAGACACCGGCGCGTTCGAGGTCCTGAACGAACAGCTCGTCGTGCAACATCTCCTCGCGCTCGTAATTCGCCCAGATTTGCGCCGCCTCCGGGCTCTGCTTGGCGACTTCGGCGAGTGTTTTCGACTCGACCACCCGCAACAGGCGAATCCGCCAGGCGGTTTCGATCAGGTGACGCTGATAATAATCGGAGTCGATTTTCTTTCCTTCCAGATGGGCGGCATACGGCACGGTTTCATACCAGTTCTCGATCTGCCCGTCGATAATGGCATCGATTTGCTTACGCAGCTGGAGTGATCTTTCCGCATTAATGAACGGAATGCGATCTTTTAAGCCGACATTTTTAACGCGATTACTCATGGCTCATTCCTTGAAAGATGATAATGAAATAACTACGCAAAAAGAGGTGTTGCGGGAATGGGTTAAACCTGTGAATCCGCGACTTTGATGATTACCGCTCCGGTGACACGGCACTGACATGCCAATCTGAATATCTCGTCCGGATAACCTAGAGATTCGAGGAAAGTCTTTTCGTCCTTGCCTTTATTGCCGAGATGATCCAGACCTTCCTGCACTTCAATGACACAGGCGCCGCATACGCCGGCTTTACAGCCGAACGGAATAGATTCCTGGCCGTACAACTCGAATTCGAGTTCGGTCAACGGACTCCCCGCCGGCAATGCGACTTCAATGCCCTGAGGCATGAGCTTCACGATGCACATGGCCACCCCGATCTAGTTTGAGCGACAGCAAAACGTTTTATTCAGTTTTAATAACTACGTGCTGGCAACGATCTTCTCCAGGACAACGGTTCACAATATAGATGTTGAGGTTTCAACTTGCAACTATTTTAATCGACGTTCTTGCAAATACCTTTTTATCGAAAACCAGACTTCGATAGCTCCGTTTTTTCGGCTTCTGGTATGTAACTACTTCATAGCGCGGAAATAATATTGAAGCAGCGAATCCGGTGCAATGGCGCCTTTATGCATGCGCGAATACCTGGCTACCCGGCCAGTGCAAAACGAGCGCACGCCGAAAACTCTCACTGGAAGAGTTGGCGTTGCGAATAAATCTTCAAAGGTTGAAACGTCACCTACGCGACCGCAGCTCGTGCAACGCTGTCGGTGCGAGTTCGGACCGTGGTTATCGGCCGGGAACGTTGGGAAGAACTGTCATTCACCCGACGATCGGCGATGACTCGAATGGACATCGCCAAAACCGCAATGAAGCGGATCGTCAGGCTGGATCTTTTTTACGGCGACCGTCGTTGACCTGCTGTGCGGACGACGGCCGGGGCGATGCGCGCAAACCACTGCTGATCTTTCGTACTTCGGCATCCTCCGGGCCCAGCAAACGCCCGTCTTGCGAACGAAGCTCGAGCCGTTTGACAGGCTGACCGAACTTGCGATCGACGAGGCGAACATCGAGTTCGGACGGCTCGAAGAAATGCTCCTCGCCCCACTGACGCAACGCCACCAGCAGTGGAAAGAGACCGAGCCCTTTCTTCGTGAGGACATACTTCTGATAGGCGCTGCCGTCCGAAGCCGGCGCCGTTTCCAGAATGCCGTGCTCAACGAGATTGCGCAGCCGTGTCGTCAGGATGTTCTTTGCAAGACCGAGACTCTTCTGGAATTCACCGAAGCGCTCGTAGCCATCGAAAGCATCGCGGATGATCAGGAGCGACCACCAGTCGCCTATGGCGTCCAGCGGGCGCGCGATGGGACAACCCGTTGCCTTGTGACTCGTTCGCTTCACCATCGCGGCCCTCCAGCTGCCTGACAAACTGGCCCGACCGATTACATAGACCTCAACGGCTACGTTCCCCGTCGAGCAGTCATTTACGCCCGTTAGAAGATGGCGCACGACGCGCGGACCACCCTCTTCGACAAGAACAGCCGTGTGAAACGTCGACACGGCTGGTTCCATTATAAAACTTCTTTTTACCGCCACAAGCGTTATCTAATGCTTCGTGGATAGATTCCCGCCCACGTTCGCTTCGCGATGCGCCTACTCGCGAGCCCGTCAATCGAAGCGAAACTCATCGAAGCGGATCCACACCAACAACTGATTGCGATCCGGCTGGCCGCCCTCACCTCGCGGATACGCACGTCGCTTCGACGGAAAGCGCAGGCCCTCCACTTCGACGAAATCGGACACGTAATGCGCGACCTGCGTGCCTCCCGAGACATCCAGGCGGTAGTCCTGGCGACGCAGCAGGTAGTCGGGTCCGAAGTAAAAGCGCTGAGCCGCACTGTGACTGGCGATCGTTTCCGGCAGCAACACGTCGAGGACGCGCCACACTTCACCGTCTTCGTACGACGGCGCACCCTCGGTGAGCTCGACACCCGGCTGCGCCAGCAGAAACGGTGTGGCGAGATAGGTCCAGAGCGCGTAGCCGTTGAAGTAGGCCTGGCGGGATGCGTCCCAATAGGAATGTGGACCGTAGCCCTTGAAAGCCGCGCGAGGATCGACGAGTTCCTGCACGATCTGTCGATCGCCGTCTTCGATGACGACCCGCTCCGGCACGAACGTCATCGTTCGATCTGGCGCACCGTATGGCGCTATGCGAGTCCATTCGCTCGCCGTGCGAATCGTCACGTTGCCCCAGCCGTGGTTCTCGGCAATACCCTTCGACGGCCAGAACGGTCCGCCCGTCGCGCTCTTTACACTCAACCGCGAATGCGAATGCCAGCGGTCGAGGCCGCCGTAGGCATCCAGCACGTGCTTCAGGAGATCGTTCATCGGCTGCTCCATCGCGTTTTCGTTCGGTTCGCCTTCTTTTTCTCACGCCGCGCCGTGCGACCGGACCGTCTTGCGCGGCGCGGGACCATGCCGTCCGTTTGCCGGTATCAGACGCTCGCGCGTTGCGCCGAGCGCTGCGTGCCGAACAGCACCAGGCTGACCGCGCCCAGCGCCCACACCCCGAGCCCGCCATAGAGCATGACCCAGCCAAAGCCGTGCACCAGTGCGCCGTGCAGGACCGCGCCAGAGGGGTCCGCCTGCACGAGCGCGGGGAAGCGTTCAGTCAGCCCTTCCACGCTGCCGGCCGCGATGTGCTCGGCGAGCGACTGGCGCTGTGCCGCGTCGAACACACTCGGCAGGACGTTCTTGAGGTAATCGCTGATGCCCGCCACCAGCACGAAGCCCATCACCGCGATATTGATGGCGAGACTGATCAACCGTGCGCTGATGTCCATTCCCGAGGCCATGCCGGCACGATTCGACGGCACCGAGCCCGTGGTGGTATTGGTGGTGGGCGTGTTGGTCAGGCCGAGTCCGATGCCCGCGAGCAGCGAGCCCGGCAGCATCGTGAAGCCGCTGGCATGTTCAGCGCTCGCGCCGAAACGCATCAGAATGAATCCGAGGCCGATCGTGAACATGCCGAGAGGAATGATGACGCCCGGCTGATAGCGATGCGATAGCCGCTCGGCGACAGGCGGAATGACGAGCGTCGGCAGTGTATAGGCCAGCAACGAGAGGCCTGCCGCGACGATGTCGTAGTGCAGCGCGCCCTGGTAGAAGATCGGCAGGAAAATAATGAACGGCCAGAAGCTGAAGTTCATGCCGATCGAACCCATGATCGCACCGGAAAACTTGCGGATTCGAAAGACCGAGAAGTCGAACATGGGATGCGCGTTCACTCGCTCGGCCACGAGAAACAGAACGAAGCTCAGGATCGTAGCCGCAATGATGTACAGCGAGCCGCGGCTCGTGAAGCCCTGCTCAGAGCCTTGCGTGATGTACCAGGTGAGCCCGAAGACGGCGAGCGAGAGCGTGACGATGCCGGCGAGGTCGAGCTTGCGCGCGTCCGGATCGCGCGACTCCTCTATGCTACCGATCGCCAGGAAGAACGTCAGAATGGCTAACGGAACGTGGACGAGGAACACCCACTTCCAGCCAGCCAACTCGGCGATCACGCCACCGATGATCGGGCCGAAACCGAGCCCGAAACCGAGAAAAATGCCCCAGATACCGAACGCCTTGATGCGTTCGTGGCCTTCCTTGAACTGGTTGGAAAGAATGGCGATCAGGCATATGAACATCGAGCCGCCGCCCATGCCTTGCACGAAACGGCTCGCGATGAGCAGCGGGGCGCTCTGCGTGAGCCCGCAGATCAGCGACGCCACGCCGAACACCACGAGGCTAGTCATGAAGAGAAGCTTTCTTCCGTAGCGGTCAGCGAGTGTGCCGGCCGCCATCAACACGGTGGTACACGCGATCGTGTACGCGTTCATGATCCACTGAATGTCGCGGAAGTCCGCATGCAGCAGCCTTTCGAGCGTCGGCAGGATAACGGGGACGCTGGAGATT
This sequence comes from Paraburkholderia sp. DD10, assembly GCF_049177125.1. Lineage (NCBI taxonomy): Bacteria > Pseudomonadati > Pseudomonadota > Betaproteobacteria > Burkholderiales > Burkholderiaceae > Paraburkholderia > Paraburkholderia sp. DD10. The sequence continues at coordinate 2,542,432 of NZ_CP185392.1, forward strand.
TCCAGCGCGAACATGAGCTGGGCGAGACAAATCGCGGCGAGGGCAATCGTGTTTCGACCAGAGCGGGCGTATGAGATGTCCATTGTCACTCTTCCAAATCCGATGTTTGACGAACGCGCCGCCAGCCGGAGATTTCGGGCAAGAAGAGCCGGCTGGACAGGCGGTTCGAGCGGGAACCAGATGGCGGCATTACCGGCCAAATGGTTTTAATGTGCAACCACTCGGATCGTAGGCAATTTGGTATCGAAATGCAACTAGTTTCGTAAGACTGTCGAAATCGAGGCTCCGCCTCTCCGGCGGGAATGTCATCGGGACACTGACCCGGCATCGATCCGGAGGATTTCTTCCTGCGTCGCTTCGGTGCGGCCTGTGCCGATCACGACGATGTCGACCTTTCTGTCATGCGAGGTCGCTGATGTTCTGGAATGTTCTGGAGGGTGAAGGTGCGCGCGGCTTGCTTGGGCAAACAAGTGGGCAAACAAGGGCGAATGAATGGGTGAATAGCCGGCGAATGCGGCGAAGCGCTCGGCCACGACAACTTCGCGCGACGCCAGTCGCAGCCGGCTCGGTTCCAAGCGCTTCGCGACAGCCAAGCCGTGCGGGCTTGGTTCGAAGCGCCTCACGGCCGCCTAGCCCGCCTTGCGGTCCTCGCGCTCCTCATACGGCGTGTCCGTCACCGCCACCAGCAGCGGCGCCGCATGCGCGGTTTCGCGCTTGGTGAGCTTGCCGTCCACCGAGGCGCCGCAATCCATCCGCAATTGCTGGTAATAGATGTTGCCCGTCACGTGCGCGTTGCTTTGCAACTCGACGAAGTGATCGGCAATCACGTCTCCGACGATCCGGCCGTTGATCACCACGTCATAACCGTGCACGTTGCCCTCGACGGAGCCGCGGTCGCTCAATACCAGCAGCGTCTGACTGCCCGGCTCGCCGCTGACGTTGCCCTTCACGTGACCGTCCATGCGCAGGCCGTCGCTGAACTGCAGGTCGCCCGCGATGCGCACGTCGTGAGCGACCAGGGTGGCGAGTTTGGATTGCTGGATACCGGGGGTTTTTTTCTTGCTGAACATAAAGATCTCTCGGGAATGGAAATGGTTGTCGCGTGATGTCCCACGCGACGAGCGGGGGTGGGCTTGCTTGTCCGGCGCTTGCGTCAGGCGCGGTTGCCGGGTTGCTGCGTGAGCGTGCTCAGCGGCTCGACGCCGTTGCAGAAGCGGCTTTCGTCTTGCCCCGCCCTTGCAGAAACTGCAGTTGGCTGGTCAAACGCGCGACTTCGGCAGCCGCGCTGTCGGCGGTTTTCTGCACGGCGCCGCGCGCCGCTGTTTCCTGTGCCAGCGCAAGGCGTGTGCGCTCGAGTTCCGCCTGCACGACATCCGGCGGGACGGGCGCCGCATGGCACGAGTCCGCAAGCGCTCCGGCGCGCTGCGCTTGCCAGGCCATCAGGGCCGTTGCGCCGATGGCGGCGCTGGCCGCGCACGCGGCTAGCCACAGCATCACGCGAACGCCGAGCGAACGCGCGGGCTGCAATGTATAGGCGCGCTGCGTGAGGCCGATCGCATTACGGGAGAAACGCCGCTCATCCATGACGTGCGGGTGCGAAGAGCGCGAGGTAGGCGGCCGGATCGACGTGCACGCCGTTGACCAGCACCTCGAAGTGCAGATGCGGACCGGTGGAACGCCCGGTCGAACCGACGTCGGCGACATGCTGGCGCGGCAGTACGAGATCGCCTGCATGCACGAGAATGCGCGACGCGTGGCCGTAGCGTGTCATGAAACCATTGCCATGATCGATTTCGACCACCTTGCCATAACCCGACTTTTCGCCGGCGAAGATCACGCGGCCGCCGGCCGCCGCCAGAATCGGCGTACCGGTTGACGCGACCAGATCGATGCCGGAATGAAAGCTCAAACGACGCGTGAACGGATCGGCGCGGTTGCCGAACGGTGAGCCGAAGCGCGCGCCGTCGGCAGGCATGCGGCCGGGAAACGCGTTATAGGCCATCTGGAGGCCGGCGCTCTCCCGTTCCAATGACGACAGCACCGCCGACATGCAGTCCAGTTGTTGCCGGGTGCGCGCGGGGTCGGCGCGATCGCCGGGCTGCGCGCTCACGTCGACGCAGCGGCGCGGCGGCAATAAAGGACCGCCCTCGCTATCGCCAGCCAGGTCTTCAGCGCCAGCCGGCATGGCCGGCGCGCGTGGCGACCGCCTGGGTGTATTCAGACGCGACTCGAAATCGTGCAGCGCGCCGATCTGCGCGGTCAGGCGCGCAATACGCGGTTCGATCTGCGCCACCGACGCGTTCAACTTGCCGAGTTCACCGATCGTATAGTCGCGCTCGACACGGCCCGAGTCGGGATTGCCGGATGCTTCGGCCGGCCAGTGCAAGCCGATCGCGATGCCGGCGGCGAGCGCCAGCGCCGCCGTGCTGAGGGCTGCGCTGGCGGCGATGATCACAGCGGTGCGGCGAGTAACGAAGCTGATAGAGCCGCTGCTCAGGCGGCCGGAAAAAAGGACGGAGGACATCAGCGGCCCCACACGCACGGCGAGCGACGACGCGCGGAGCGCGGATGGCACGAATTGAGCGCTGCTACTAAGTAGGACAAGACATCGGCAAACGGAACTAACAGGGATAACTGCATAAGGCGTGCACCGGACGAACCCGGTGATAATCGTGAAAAAAGTGTCGCAATTATCACCTGGCATGCCGAATGATCATCTCGGAATATTCCGAACCTGCCCAATGTGGTGCAAGCACATGTAAATTCTTCACGCCGAGGTGAGATCACCTTCCAGCGCGAGCAACCGCGCGACCAGCGCGTCGCCAGCGCGCGTCATCGGCATGCGCAATTCGTCGCGTATCAGCCCTTGGGCGGCCAGCAGCGCCTTCACCGGCGCCGGATTCGGTTCCGCGAACAGTGCCTCCATCAGCGGCGCGAGCGCGTGAAAAATGCGCCGCCCTTCATCGAGGCGGCCCGCCGCGAGCGCGCGATACAGCGCGACAAACCGCTCGGGGCGCACATGCGCCGACGCGGCTATCGCCCCGCTGCCGCCCAGACACAAGGTGTTGAAGAGATTCATGTCCTCGCCGGCGAGCACTCGCAAACGGCCGTCGCGAATCAGCGCTAGCGTGGTGTCGAGCGAGCCGGCGCAATCCTTGATTGCGCGAATCCGTGGATGCGCGGCGAGCGTCAGCAGCGTGCCGAGTTCCATGCGCACGCCGGTTCGATAGGGAATGTCGTAGAGCACGACAGGCTTCTCGCTGGCATCGGCAAGCGCCGTGAAATGGCCGACGATGCCCGCCTGCGACGGCCGGATGTAATACGGCGCGGCCATCAGCACGCCGGCAATCGGCAGCGGGTTCAGTTGCTCGATGCGCTCGCGCATGCTCGTCGTGTGATTGCCCGATACGCCAACCAGCACCGGCAGTGCCGGCGCATCGTGCGCGTCGCGGGCGGCGGCGTTCGCTTCGTCGAGAATCGTCGCCAGCACGGCGTCCTGTTCGGCGGCGTCGAGCGCGGCCGGCTCGCCGGTCGTTCCCAGCGCGACCAGCCCGGCGATGCCCGCGTCGGCGTAACGGCGCACCAACGCGCGCAACGCGGCGTGATCGACTTCGCCGTCGGCGAAAGGCGTGATGAGCGGAACCCAGATACCCGAAAAAATAGACATGTCTTTACCTCGATGACGACCGTATCGATTCCGTACAGCGGTGCGAGGGAGGAAAGACAGGAAATGCCGCAGGCGGGCGTTGACCGGCTGTTCCGTCGCACATCTGACGGAACAGCGTGCTCCGGTCAGATGAGCGGCTGTTTTTTGGCTTTGGCGCTAACGCTTGAAAGGCCCGCACGGTTCGCGCGTGCAACCACGGCGCTCGCGAAAGCGGAGCGCGCGGCGATTGACGGACGGAGTCGGAGCGTTTGGCCGGAATGCATGAAGCGCAGTGTAACCGCGTCCGGCGCTGCCTGGCAAAGCCATCGCAAAATGACTTGACTTCTGACGCCGGGAAACTAATATACGCACCGCGTACATCACCCGTACACTTCCTCCCTTCCGACAGGTGCCCGCATGAGCGTCCCGCAACAAGCCTTCCTACGCGATGCGATGCGTCGCCTGAACATGACCCGCGACACCTTCGCCGGCCGCATCGGCGTATCGCGCCGGGCGCTCGACACCTGGCTCCTGCCGGACGACTCGCAGGAATCGCGGGCCATGCCGGAGATCGTGGAGCGCTTCGTGTCCGAGATCGTCGTGCACGGCGAGCCGGGCGAAAAATATACGCAAAGCGTAGACTCACAGTCGCTCGCGAGTCAGATGCTGTTCGAGGGCAAGCCGCAACTGCTGTCGGTCGATCAGTTCTCGCGCGACTCGGTCGAGGCGCTGTTTCGTGTGGCCGACATCATGCAGCCGATCGCGCGGCGCCGAAAAATCTCGCGTGTGCTGGAAGGCGCCGTGCTCGGCAATCTGTTTTTCGAGGCCAGCACGCGCACGCGTGTGAGCTTCGGTGCGGCGTTCTGCCGGCTGGGCGGCTCGGTGTGCGACACGACCGGCTTCACGTTTTCGTCGATGGCCAAGGGCGAATCGATCTACGACACGAGCCGCGTGATGAGCGGCTACGTGGACGCGCTGGTGATCCGCCATCCGGAACAAGGCTCGGTGGCCGAATTCGCGCGCGCCACCAACGTGCCGGTGATCAACGGCGGCGACGGCCCCGGCGAACACCCGAGTCAGGCGCTGCTCGATCTCTACACCATCCAGCGCGAGTTTTCGCGGCTCGGCAAGATCGTAGACGGCGCGCATATCGCGCTGGTGGGCGACCTGAAGTACGGGCGCACGGTGCACTCGCTGGTCAAGCTGCTGGCGCTGTATCGCGGCATCAAGTTCACGCTGGTCTCGCCGCCCATGCTCGAGATGCCGGGCTACATCATCGAGCAGATTTCGCGCAACGGCCACGTGATCGAGCAGACCAGCGATCTGCCCAACGGCTTGCGCGGCGCGGACGTGGTGTACGCCACGCGCATTCAGAAAGAGCGTTTCACCGACGAATCGTTCGAGGGCTATACGCCGGATTTCCAGATCAATCAGGCGCTGGTCGACAGCGTGTGCGGCACCGATACGCTGATCATGCACCCGCTGCCGCGCGACAGCCGGCCGGGCGCGAACGACCTGAGCGTCGATCTGAATCACGATTCACGGCTGGCGATTTTCCGGCAGACCGACAACGGCATTCCGGTGCGGATGGCGATTTTCGCGGTGCTGCTGGGCGTCGAAAAGCTGGTCCAGCATTCGATGCGCGACGCCGCATGGCGCCCGCCCGCGTATCTCGGCCCGGACGACGCCGTGTTTCACGGCATCGATTGATACGGCAGAGCGCATGTCGCAGGCGGCGAGCGTGAACCGCGCATCGCGAACGGTGCGACGCTCCCGTTGCGCTTGAGCGCCCCCGGCAAGAAGCGACACCTGTCACGTTCAGGCGACATGGGCCGCGAAACCGGTCTGTCCCGGCGCAATCTCGTCCCGCAACGTCAGCGCCGGAATCCTGTACGCGCCGCCGTTCTGTGGCCGGAACGGTATCGGCGCGGTTGTGCCCAATGCGTCCAGACGTTGGCCGAGCGCATCGCGCGCTTCTGCGTATTTCGCTTCGTCGATCCGGCTCGTCCGATAGATCACGAATGGCGGCAACACGTCGAAGCCTGGGTAATACAGAATGCCGTGCTGAATCGGAAACAAGATATCGTCGATCGGACCGTTGATGCCGCGCGGACCATAATGCGACTCCCATCCGCCCGTCGTGACGACCAGCATCGCGCGCTTTCCCGCCAGCGTGCCTTCGCCGTAGCGTTCGCCCCAGCGCGTGTCGGAGTGCTCCCCCACCCCATACGCGAAGCCGTATGCATAGACGCGCTCCACCCAGCCCTTGAGAATCGCCGGCATCGAAAACCACCACAGCGGAAACTGCAGGATGACGGCATCGGCCCATCTGAGCTTTTCCTGTTCGAGCGCGATGTCCTGACTCTGCGAGCCATTCTCGAACGCATGCTTCGAGTCGAGCGATGGATCGAAACGTGCGCCGGCCTGCCTGCCGGGAAAATCGTCCGCATCGAGCGACGCTTTCCAGTTCATCGCATACAAATCGGATACCTGCACGACGTGCCCCGCACGCTCGAGACGTTTGACCGAAAAGTCCTTGAGCGACCCATTCAACGATTTGGGTTCGGGGTGAGCGTAGACAATAAGAACGTTCATGATCGTGGCCTTCATTGCTGATCGTGGTGAGAAGCAACACGATAGTTCTCGCTACGGTATATTGGAAATGAATTACCGATATTGCAGGTATTGCAATGAATAATCTCAGAAGGCTCGACCTCAACCTGCTAGTCACGCTCGACGTGTTGCTCTCCGAGCACAACGTCACCCGCGCGGCGGAACGTCTGAACTTCTCGCAGCCGTCGGTCAGCGTGCATCTCGCCAAACTCAGGGATGTCCTCGGCGACCCGCTGTTGCTGCCGGGACCGCGCGGCATGCGGCCCACGGCGCGAGCCGAGGCGCTGCGCGAACCCTTGCGGCAAGCGCTGGAGGCGCTCGAACGCGCGGTGACGCCCGCCAGGCCTTTCGATCCCGCCGGGGCGACCCACACGTGGCGCATCGCCGCCACCGACTACGCCGAATCGACCATCGTCCTGCCCGCGTTGGCCGGCCTGCGGGCGGCCGCTCCCGGCACGCGTCTCGCGATCGTGGAAGCTGTCCCGCCGCGCATCGCGAGGCAAGCGGAACAGGGCGAGATCGACCTCGCATTCCATACGAGCGAAGGATCGCCCGCTGGGCTGCGAAGGCGCGTGCTCTTCGCGGAGCGGTATGTTCTCGCGGGCCGCGCCGGCCACCCGCGCTTGAAGCGCCGGCCGACGCTCGCGCAGTTCCGCAAGCTGGAGCATGTGATCGTGTCGCCGGACGGCGGCGGCTTCGTCGGCATCACGGACCAGGTGCTTGCAAAGGCCGGCCTCACGCGCAAGGTCGTGCTGTCGGTGCCGCATTTCCTGTTCGCGATCTCCGCGCTGGCGAGCACGGACCTCGTGGCGATGGTGCCCGCGCGGCTGGTACGCGGCACCGGCGCGCTGCGAACCGTCGAGCCGCCCGTGGAAGTGCCGGGCTATGAGATGGCGATGCTATGGCATGAGCGCGCGCATCGCGACCCGGCGCATCAATGGCTGCGGGAACACATCGCGGCCTCGGTTTGAGAGCGCGCCACGCACGGCGTGTCAGCCAGCGCGCCGTCCTTCGATCGAATCAACCGGAGTCCATTCCGTGCGTCGGTCGAGCCACGGGCTGCCCCGGCTTGCCGACGGAAAGCGGTGTCATCACCCTCGCGAGGCGCGCCTTGAGGCGCCTGCGCATCGGCTCTTCGTATAGTTTGAAGCAGAGCAGGCTCGCCACGATGCAGAACACGATCACCATCCAGCCGTTCGATGGTCCGAATCCAAGCATCAGCGACCAGAGCGCGAGGGGCATGTGAATGAGATACAGCGAATAGCTCGCGTCGCCCAGCCGAACGAGCGGCCGCCAGTTCAGCAGACCCACGACCGGCCGCTCCAGCAACGCGAGGCCGAGTATCAGCGCGGCGAACAACGGCGCGTCGAGAAAAAATGACGGCGCCACCGGCCGCCATGCGCTGAGCCCCGTCAAGGCAAACGATGCCACGCCGATCAGCACCACGCCTCTAACGTGTTGCGACGTGCCGCTCGCCCGAAGCCGCAAATAGAAAATGGCCGCGGCGATCCCCATGACAAACTCGGAGAGCCGCGACAATGGCATCGAGTAGATCATCGCGCCGCTGCGCGAGATCGGCATATAGGCATGCAGAAGCGCGATCCACACGCCCGTCGCGAGCCACAGCGCGATCGAGACAAGCGCGATCCGCGCTGCGCGCATGCGCGTCATCCGGCGCAGCAGAAACGGGAACAGCAGATAAAAGAACACCTCGCAGGAGACGCTGTCGGACGGCCCGTTCCACGGCTGCTTGATCGCCGAAAATGGAAACCAGCCGTTGATCAACAGTAACTGGCATACGAGGCTAACGACGAGCGCCGGATAGACCGCTTCCTTGATTGCATACCACTCCAGCATCAGGGAGGCGTCGCCGGTATAAAGAAGATAGGCCACCACGGGAACGCACAGCAGCAGACCGAGCAGGATCATCGGATAGATCCGCGCGATCCGCGCTTCGTAGAACGTGCGCACGCCGCCGTGCCCGAGTTTGTCGCGATACGTGAAGGTGAGAATGAAGCCGGACAGCACGAAGAACAACGACACCGCCGAACGGCCGCCGTCGATGAAATCGAATATCGCCGACGGCAACGGCAGCAGATTGTTTTCCGAGTAGTGAGAGACGACGACCGCGAATGCCGCGATGAACCGGATACTCGTCAATGCGGGAAACGCACTGCCCGACTGATTTGAGTCCATCGCCATAGACCTCGTCTCCCGATTGCGCGCAACTCAATTTACCATTCGCAGCCGGGAAAACTCAGGCGCCGCCAAGTCATTCTTGCAGCAATGGCGGTAACGCCTGGTAGTTTGGCGTGACGCGGCTATCGGCGTGCGTCGGACTTCGCGCGGCGCGATTACGCCTTGTGGTCGGCTTTGCCGATTGCATCGAGTTCCGCATACACGTCATCGGTCAAACGCAATTGCGCGGCCTGCAGGTTTTCGCGCAAATGCTGGACTGACGACGTGCCTGGAATCAGCAGAATGTTGGGCGCGCGATGCAGAAGCCATGCGAGCGCGGCCTGCATCGGCGTCGCGCCGATCGCTTGCGCGATGCCGGACAACGCCGACGATTGAATCGGCGTGAAGCCGCCCAGCGGGAAGAACGGCACGTAAGCGATCCCCTTGCCCGCCAGATCGTCGATCAGCGCATCGTCTTCACGATGAACCAGGTTGTACTGGTTCTGCACGCAGACGACCTCCGCGATCCGCCGCGCCTCGTCGATCTGCGCCGCGGTCACGTTGCTCAAACCGATGTGGCGAATGAGCCCCCGCTGTTGAAGCTCGGCGAGCGCCGTCACCTGCTTTTCGATCGAGCCTTCGGCGGGAGCGTGCACGCTGCCCATGATCCGCATATTGACGACGTCGAGCACGTCGAGTCCGAGGTTGCGCAGATTGTCGTGCACCCCGCGCTCGATATCTTGCGGCTCGGACGCCGGCAGCCACGCGCCGTCGCTGCCACGCACCGCGCCCACCTTCGTGACGATCGTCAGGTTGTCCGGGTAGGGATGCAGCGCTTCGCGAATCAACTGGTTGGTGATGTGCGGTCCATAAAAGTCGCTGGTATCGATGTGATCGACGCCCGACGCCACCGCTTCGCGCAGTACCGCGAGCGCCGCGTCGCGATCTTTCGGCGGCCCGAAGACGCCGGGCCCGGCAAGTTGCATCGCGCCGTACCCCATGCGCCGCACGGGTCGGCCGGCAAGCGAAAAGGTGCGGGTGGCGGAAGTGAAATTCGGCATGGCGCTCTCCTTGATGAACGATTGAGCGGCAGTATGAGCCGGTTGCGTTGTTAGATAAATCGGCTTAACGTGCACGGGTTGTTTAAAAATATGCACAATCGCCATGGAACTGAACGACCTTGCCGCCTTCGTTTCAGTCGCCCGCGCCGGCGGCTTTCGGGACGCCGCGCGCAGCAGCGGCGTGTCGGCATCGAGTCTGAGCGTCGCCGTGCGCCGTCTCGAGTCGAAGCTCGGCCTGCGCCTGCTGAACCGCACCACGCGCAGCGTGGCCCCGACCGAAGCCGGCCTTCGTCTCATCGAAAAGCTGACGCCCCTGTTCAGCGAAATGGAAGCCGCGCTCGACGTTCTGAACGGCTTCAGGGACAAGCCCACCGGCACGCTCAAGCTCAACGTTCCGCTGAGCGCGGCGCGCATCGACTTGCCCGAGGTCATCGCGCCGTTCCTGAAGGCGTACCCCGACATCCGCGTGGAAGTCGTGGTGGAAGACGGCTTCGTCGACGTACTGTCGATCGGCTGCGACGCCGGCATTCGCTACGACGAACGGCTCGAACAGGACATGATCGCGGTGCCGATCGGGCCGCGCGCGCAGCGCTTCGCCACCGCCGCCGCGCCGGGCTATCTCGACGCGCACGGCCGGCCCGGGCACCCGCGCGAGCTGCTTTCGCATGCCTGCCTGCGCGTGCAATTCGCGGGAGGCGCCACGCCGGCGTGGTATTTCGAGCGCGACGGCGAAGTGCTGCAGTTGAATCCGTCGGGGCCGCTGCTCGTGCGCCCCAGCGCCGCGATCGATCTGGCGATCGATGCGGCCGTCGCGGGCGTGGGCGTAATTCATCTGTTCGAGCACATGTTGCGCCCGCATCTCGACAGCGGAGCGCTGGAGCCGATTCTCGAGCCCTGGTGGCAACGCTTTTCGGGGCCCTTTCTGTACTATCCGGGGCGCCGTCATCTGCCCGCGCCGTTACGCGCGTTCGTGGATTTTCTAAAGGCGCGTGACGCCGACGCGCACGCGCCCGCGGTGATTCACGCTGCAAGGCGCGCTTAAGCTCGCCCATCGCGGGCGGCGGAGTCGAACCTCATCGCGGTTGCGCCACCGCCACGCGAGCGCTGTTCCGCGAACGCCCATTGCGGCGATAATGACGCCAATCATCGGCGGCGGCGACGCGCTCTCGAACACCGGAGCACAGCGCCCGGCGGCCAGGCGCCCACTCATCCCAGCCGAAAGTGCTTGCTCGCGAGGCGTCATGACCCGCCTTCCGTTCGACGCGTCCGGTGTGGTTCGAGCATAGACAAGTAGTAGAAACCCGATCCCGATGCATCATCATGACCGACACACGCGTTAGCCCGCTGCACCAATTCGCCGACTTCGTTCGCTCGGAGCGGACCCGACTGACCGGGCAATGGATGAAAGCCGTGTTCGGCGACGCCGACCTGGTCGAAGCGGACAAACTCACTTATCAGCAACTTGCGGATCACCTGCCCGACATTCTCGACGGTCTGTGCGCCGCGCTCGACCTCGAGGATCTCGAACGGGTCGAGCCGGCGATCGAACGCAATGCGAGGCAACACGGCAAGGTCCGCTGGCGCCAGGGTTACCGGATCGAGGAACTCGTGCGTGAGCTCGATCTCTTCCACCAGGTGCTCGTGGAAGCGCTCGAACAATTCGCCGAGCGTGACAACACGTTCACGCGCCGCCACGAAAGCCGCGCTCGTCGCCTGATTGCGGAGACGCTCAGCATGGTCACGCTCACGTCGATCCGCGAGGTGGTCAGCGAGCGCGACCGCAAGATCGACGAGTACACCGGCCGGCTCGAACGCGCGAACCACGAACTGACGCTGAAACAGCGGCTCGTCAGCGATCTTTATGAATCGAGGATGCAGATCACGCGTAGCGTCGTGCACGATCTGCGCAACTTCCTGAATGCGTTTTCGATCGCGCTGCAATTGATCGAACGCGCGCCCGCCAAGGCCGACACCGCGTTGGCGCTCGCCAATCGCCTGGCCGCCGACATGAAACAGCTCGTCGACCAGATGGTCGAGTACTCCGTCGTACTCGGCGACGGCGCGCCGCTCACCCTGGAGCAAGTCGAACTGCGCGAGCTTTACGACGAACTCGCCGCCGCATCGCGCCCGGCGATCGAGGCCAAGGGGCTGGTGCTGCGCACATCGTTCGATCCGGCGCTGGGCGCGGTCACGTCCAATCGGCTCAAGCTGAAGCAGATCGCGGTCAACCTGTTGTCGAACGCGACCAAGTACACGACCTCGGGGCAAATCGAATTCAGCTTCGCGCTGGCCGGCGCCGATCACTGGTCGATTCGCGTGTCGGATACCGGCGTGGGCATCGCGCCTTCGGACAAGGACCGCGTATTCGACGAATTCGAACGCGCCGCGGGCGAGGACATTCCCGGCACGGGACTCGGACTCGCGATCGTCAAGGAGCTGTGCCGCGTGCTGAACGGGCAGATCGATTTTGCGTCCCGCCAAGGCGTGGGCACCACGTTCGAAATCCGCTTCCCGTCGATGATCGTCGAGCCGCCGGTGGTGGATGCGCCGGCCGTCGATCCCCGGTAAAACCGCATCGCTGATGCGGCCTGCAAGGTCCGGGATGCGTCGGCAAGTGTAACGTTAGCTTCATGCGGCCCCGCTAGACTGCGCGCTTTCTTGCGCAACCTTACGGACACGGCCACCATGCATTCGTCGCAATTCCTTCGCTTCAGTCTACTGCTCGTCGCCACGAGCTCCGCACTTCTGCTCGGTGCCTGCGGCGGCGACGGCATCGACGACGGCACCCGTTCGGCCGCGACGGTCGCGGCCGTGCCCGCTGCGCCCGCCGATCCCGGCTTTGTCGACAGCGCGCCGGTACAAAGTTCGGTGGCCGCATTCGTCGACAACGCGTTCAGCAACCAGCGCGGCGATGCGCGCTACGCCACGATGGAAACCAACGCGGGCGTGCGCGTGCTCAACAGCTTTCGCACCTTGTGGCAACCGTTGACGGATATCGTCGACGCCGGCGTCAGCGCGCCCGCCGTGGGCAGTTTCCCGGCCGTCGTGGCTTCCGCCTGGACCGGCGTGCCGAGCGACGGCACACCGAACGGCACCGCGTTGAACCCCACGGTGCTGAACGCGAACGTCCAGTATGTGGTCACCGCCACCACGCAGCGCACGGCCGCGCAAGCCGAGGCCGCGTATTACGACGACCGCCGCGGCAAGGGCTACAGCGTCTCCGACGGCATGGGCCCGCTCACCGCCGCATGGCGCAGCGCCGCGCAGCAAACCACCAGCATCACGAGCATTCCGGCGAACGCGACCACCACCGTGTACAACGACAGCGGCAACAATACCGGCGTGAGCGGCACCGCGAATGCGCAGTTCGGCTCGGTCGTCAGCTTCATCAATGCGATCGGCACCAACGGTTCCACGGAACCCGCGAAGCGCTTCTACAAATATGCGCGACCGTACCGCTGGAGCAGCAGCGTGATCGTCGCGCCGACGCTCGTGCCCGCCGAGAGCGCCACGCCGTCGACCGACAGCGGCTTCCCAAGCGGCCATTCCGCCGAAGGCGTGCGCGACGCGCTCGCGATGGCTTACGCGTTGCCCGAGCGCTACCAGGAAATGCTGAGCCGCGGCCTCGAACTGGGCGAGAACCGCATTCTCGCCGGCATGCATTCACCGCTCGACGTGATCGGCGGACGCATCCTCGGCGAAGCGGTGGTCGCCGCGAACCTCGTCGATCCGAACAACGCGACGCTCAAGCAGGCGGCCTTCAGGCAAGCGCATGACACGCTGTACACGCTGACCGGCACGAACGCCGTCACGTTCCGCGCGTTCGCCGAATCGGGCACGCCAGCGAGCGACCGCTTCGCGGATTACGCGGCCAACAAGGCCAACTATCTGCGCCGCCTGACGTTCGGCTTCGCGCCGAGCGCCGCGACCACCATGCCCGCCGTCGTGCCGAAAGGCGCGGAGGTGCTGCTCGAAACGCGCCTGCCGTATCTGAGCGCCGACCAGCGCCGCGTCGTATTGAAGACCACCGCCCTGCCGTCCGGTTTTCCCGCACTCGATGACGCCGAAGGCTGGGGGCGTCTGAACCTGTTCGCCGCCGCCGACGGTTATGGCGCGTTCGCGGGCAACGTCGTCGTGTCGATGGACGCCGCGCAAGGCGGCTTCAACGCGGCCGACACGTGGCGCAACGACATCTCGGGCGCCGGCAAGCTGACCTTCAACGGCACGGGTTCGCTCACGCTCGCGGGCTCGAATACGTATGGCGGCGGCACTCAGGTGCAGGGCGGCGTGCTCGTGGCCGGATCGGCAAACGCATTCGGCACGGGCGACGTGTATGTGAGCGGCGGCACCGTGGCCGTGAACGCAACGTCGCGTGTGAAGATCGGCGGCAAATACACGCAACTGGCGGGCGGCACGCTGGAGATCGATCGCGGTGCGGGTGACCAGGGACGGCTTGCGGTCGGCGGGCAGACGTCGATCGTCGGCGGCACGCTGCATGTGAAGTTCGCCGCCGGCTTCACGCCGAAGGTTGGCGACACGATCGCCCTGCTCGATTGCAACGGTCTGCAAGGCCGCTTTTCGACGGTCACGGTGGACAGCTTCAAGGCCACCGCGCTTTATAGCGCGTCGGGCTTGCGGATTCATCTCGACGCGTGAGCACAAGCATTCGCGGGCAACCCGACTGCACCGCCACATATCCCGACATGGATTGTTGCAAGCCGCGGCGCGCGCCGATGAACGAACTACGGCAATCTGTCATTGACAAGCCATGCGGCAAAACGGCACACTCGTTTTCATGTTGACGCACACCTCCATCGCCGTAGCGATTAAAAACCCAAAGCGAGCCATCATCGGCTGGCCATTGGGAGCATGTGCGCGTTAGCAGTCTGAATCTGCGACACAAGACCCCAAAGGCCCCGCCGGTAACGGAAGGGGCCTTTTGTTTTGTGGGCGCCTCTGTCTGCCGGCTCAATGACGGAGAGCAAGATGGATCAGGCAAGCCCGCAGTGCATGGACGACGATTCGAGTCTGTATGCGTGTCAGCAGGACGAACGTCTGCCGAAAGTGGTGGTGCATTTTTCCGTGATGCCAAGCGCCACGCTGACATGGCGCGTCGACGCCGACAGCACGCTCGCCGTACAGGGCGCGCGCCTCTGGCTCACCCGCGTCAGCTCCCCGTACGATCATTGGCTCGGTCCCGGTGAGGAGTTTCGGCTGCAACGCGGCGAACGCGTTTGGCTCAGCACCGACGGCGAACGCGCCGCGCGCGTCTCGCTCACGAGTGCGCTGCCGGCGAAAACCGGTGCGTTCAGGCGTTGGCTGGGGCGTCTCGCATGGTTGAGCCTGGGCCCGCCCGCGCCGCGTTAGCCTGCCCGGCGCACCGCGAATCGGTGCGCCTTATGGCGGCCCTATGGCGTCTCATTGCGACTTATTTGCGCCTCATTGCGCCGCTTGTTGCGGCGTCACCTGCACGGCCGCAGCCGAGACGAATACCGCGTGTATCGTGTCGCCGGCCTTGATGTCTGCCAGATCGACCTCGGGACTGACTTCGAGCGTTTGCGTCCGGGATGCGCCGCGCAGCGTGACGAGTCGCCTGGTCCGATCGATCTTCTGCACGGTGGCGAGTGTTTCGATCTCGCGCGTCGAATCGAGACCGCCCGAGGCCGGCGCGTACGCCTGCGTATCGACGCGTTCACGACTGCCCTTTCCCTTGCCCTTCGCGGTCACTTTTTCCGCCTTCACGAGCAGCGCATTCTTGTAGAGCACGTCTACCCGATCGCCCACCTTCAGTTGATCGAAAGCGGCGACTTGCTGGCCCACCAGCACGATCACCGTGTTGCCTTGCGGACCCTTGAGCGTGAGCGCACGGCTGCCCGGATCGATGCCGACGATCTCCGCCTTCACGTGCACCGGCTCCACGGCGAGCGCGGGTCCTTGCGCGGCGCTGGCCATCGCATCTTGCGCGCACGCCGGCTGAGCCACCGCGAGCGCCGCCGCTATCAGCGTTGCGGTAATCGTCGCTAGTTTCATTGACGCTCTCCTTGAAAAATCGGTTCGATCCGGCGTGATGGCGATCGTGAATCAAGCATAGATCCATCGAGCCGCGAACCCATGCGCCGCATCAAATGAAACAGCCCCGTCGCATGCGTGACGGGGCTGTTCAATGAGGCTGCGCTTCGGCTCGAATAACGCCTAAACCATCACACGCGTTCAATAGCAATCGCAATGCCCTGTCCGACGCCGATACACATCGTGCACAGCGCGAACCGGCCCTGCGTGCGCTGCAACTGATACATCGCGGTGGTCACCAGACGCGCGCCGCTCATGCCAAGCGGATGGCCGAGCGCGATCGCGCCGCCGTTCGGGTTCACGCGGGCGTCGTCGTCGGCAACGCCGAGCGTGCGCAGCACCGCAATGCCTTGCGAGGCGAATGCCTCGTTCAGCTCGATCACGTCGAACTGGCCAATGCTCATGTTCAACCGCGCGAGCAGCTTTTGCGTGGCGGGCGCCGGACCGATGCCCATCACGCGCGGCGCGACGCCGGCCGTTGCAATGCCCAGCACGCGCGCGCGCGGCGTGAGGCCGAAGCGCCTGGCCGTTGCTTCGTTGGCGAGCAGCAGCGCCGCCGCGCCGTCGTTCACGCCCGACGCATTGCCCGCGGTCACGGTGCCGTCGGCGCGCACCACGCCCTTCAGTTTGCCTAGCGCTTCGAGGCTGGTTTCGCGCGGATGTTCGTCCTGCAACACCGTGATCGGATCGCCCTTCTTCTGCGCGATCGTCACGCCGACGATTTCCTGCGCGAGCGTGCCGTCGCGTTGCGCGCGCGCCGCCTTCTGCTGGCTGCGCAGCGCGAACGCGTCCTGATCGGCGCGGCTGATCTTGTAATCGGTCGCGACGTTTTCGCCGGTCTCCGGCATCGAATCGACGCCGTACATCTGCTTCATCAACAGGTTGACGAAACGCCAGCCGATCGTGGTGTCGTGAATGTCGGCCTGGCGCGAAAACGCGCTGGCCGCCTTGCCCATTACGAACGGCGCGCGGCTCATGCTTTCGACGCCGCCCGCCACCATCAACGCGGCCTCGCCCGACTTGATCGCGCGCGCGGCGATGCCCACCGCGTCCATGCCCGAACCGCACAGGCGGTTCACCGTCGAGCCCGGCACGTCTTGCGGCAAACCGGCCAGCAGCAGCGACATGCGCGCGACGTTGCGGTTGTCTTCACCGGCCTGGTTCGCGCAGCCGTAGATCACGTCGTCGATCGCGCTCCAGTCGACGTTCCGGTTGCGCTCCATCAGCGCCTTGAGCGGCACGGCGCCCAGGTCGTCGGCGCGCACCGACGACAGCGAACCCGCATAGCGGCCGATGGGGGTGCGAATCGCGTCGCACAGGAATGCTTCGGTCATGTGATGTCTCCAGTTGATAGGCTGCGTGCGCCGCGCCGTGATGGACCGCACCCCGGACCCGCACCCCGCGGTGCGAGAGGTAAAGCACGGCGGCGCGGGCGAGATGCGCCGACGTACCGGCTCCGCGAACGCAACGGAAATCGGCTGCGGGGGCAGCGGTGACGTTGGATCAGCTTAGCGCAGGATGGTGGGCGACGCGTTCGGGATTTGCCAGAAAGTTCGTTATATGAACGCAATGGCCGTATATCGAACAACTGGACACGATAATAGGCGCGTGGCCGAAAGCATGTCAAGCGCGGTCAGGCCCGCACCAGGGAATACGTGCGGGCCGTCTATTGTTGTGACGAGAGTCGGAGAAGGATCGGAAGATCGACGCGTTCGCGCCGGCGAAAGTGCGCTCGGGGCCGCCGGCACGAAGCTTTTGAAGTGTTTCAGCGAATCTGAATCTGTTCGTCCGCGATATAGCTGCGGATCACGTCGGCGAAACTGCGCTCGCCGGTGAGGCCCAGGCTTTCGGCGCGCGACGTATCCCACCGCCCCGGCCAGCTGCCGACGATCTTTTCCACGCGCGCATCGCGCTCCCACACGATCCGCTTCACGGCCTCGTCGCCCGCGACCTCGCGCAACGCGGCCACCATCTCGTCGACGCTCACCGAGATGCCCGGCAGGTTCAGCATGCGCTGGTTGCCGAGCAACGCGGCGTCGAGTTCGAGCCCGGCGATCAGGCTCTCGATCGCCTTGCGCGGCGACAGCAGCCACAAGCGCGTCGCGCCCGCCACCGGGCACACGGCCGCCTCGCCGTTCAACGGCTCGCGGATGATGCCGCTCGCAAACGACGACGCCGCCGCGTTCGGCTTGCCCGGCCGCACGCTGATGGTGGGCAGCCGCACCACGCGGCCGTCGACGAAACCGCGCCGCGCGTAATCGTTGAGCAGCAGTTCCGCGATCGCCTTCTGCGCGCCATACGACGACTGCGGCTTCAACGCGGTATCGTCCCGCACCATATCGGGCAACTCGCCGCCATACACCGCCACCGAACTCGTGAAGAGCACGCGCGGTTGGTGCCCGCGTTGCCGGCAAACTTCGAGCAGCAGCCGCGACGCATCCAGATTGATGCGCATGCCGAGATCGAAATCGGCTTCGGCTTGCCCGCTCACGATCGCGGCCAGATGAAAGATCGCCGAGGTCCGCTCGTCGATCACGCGTTCCAGCACGCTGCGCTCGGCGATGTCGCCCACTTCCGCGCGCACGCGGCTGTCGCCGAAATCGCTTGCGCGCACCACGTCGAGCAGCACGAGTTCGGTAATGGCTTGCGGCTTGCCGTCCGCGCCCTTCAACGAACCGCGCGCCAGCAGTTCACGCGCGAGGCGCTGGCCGAGAAAACCCGCGCCGCCGGTAATCAGTACTTTCATGATGTTTTTCGTCTCTCTTAACAGGCGTTATGCAGATACGGCTCCAGCCAGCCGAGGCCCGCTGACGTGCCGGCACGCGGCCGGTATTCGCAACCGATGTAGCCGTCATAGCCGAGCGAGTCGATCAGATCGAACAGGTACGGGTAGTTCAATTCGCCGACGTCGGGCTCGTGCCGCTCCGGCACGCCGGCGATCTGAATGTGGCCGATGCCCGCCATATCGCGTTTGAGTTTCACCGCGAGATCGCCTTCGACGATCTGGCAGTGATAGCAGTCGAACTGCACCTTCAGATTCGGCGCGCCCACTTCCGCGCAAATCGCCTGCGCGTCGTCCTGACGGTTCAGGAAGAAGCCGGGGATATCGCGCGTGTTGATCGGCTCGATCACCACCGTGACGCCGTCGGCTTGCGCGGCCTTCGCGGCATGGGCGAGATTCTTCAGATACACGTCGCGATGCCGGGCGCGCGATTCGTCCGCGCCGATCAGCCCGGCCATCACGTGCAGCTTGCGATTGCCGATGACTCGCGTGTAGTCGAGCGCCGTATCGACGCTGCGGCGAAATTCGTCCTCGCGGCCCGGCAGCGAGGCAATGCCGCGCTCGCCCGCGGCCCAGTCGCCGGGCGGCGCATTGAAGAGGGCCTGAGTCAGATCGTCCGCATCGAGCCGCGCCTTGATTTCGCTGGCGCGGAAATCGTAGGGAAACAGAAACTCGACCGCCTTGAAGCCGTCTTTTGCCGCGGCGGCGAAACGGTCGAGGAAGGCGTGCTCGTTGTACATCATCGTCAGATTGGCGGCGAAGCGAGGCATGACAGCAACTCCTTTGAAACGGATCGGCGCGCGGCAACGAAAACGATCGGTGCGCCGCGCGCGACCCGGTTTAGCGATTGACCAGTTTGGCCGGCGTGAGCCAGGTGGCGATCGCGCCGATCACCAGCATGCCGGCCAGCACATACATGCCGGTTTGCGTGCTATGCGTGAGGTCCTTCAGATAACCGATCATGTAAGGACTCGCAAAACCCGCGAGATTGCCGATCGAATTGATGATCGCGATGCCGGCCGCGGCGGTCGCACCCGACATGAAAGCGGTGGGCAGCGACCAGAACAACGGCGCGCAGGTCAGCACACCGGCGGCGGCAAGCGAGAGAAACGTGATCGACACCACGGTGTTCTCCGCGAACGAAGCGGCCACCGTAAAGCCGATTGCACCGAACAGCGCCGGCACGATCAGATGCCAGCGGCGCTCGCGGCGCTTGTCCGCGCTATGTCCCATCAGATTCATCACGACGATCGCGCACAGGAACGGAATCGCGCTCAGCAGGCCGATATTGAACGCACCGCTCACGCCAGTCGATTTGACGAGCGTCGGCATCCAGAACGTCAGGCCGTATTGCCCCGTGACGAACGCGAAGTAGATCAGCGACATCCACCACGTGCGCGGATCGCGGAACACCGCGCCGAGCGAATGCGCTTGCGTTTTCTCTTGCGGTTGCGCGGCGGCGATTTCATCGGTGAGCAGGCGCTTTTCGCGCTCGCTCAGCCACTTCGCGCTGGCAATGCCGTTGTCGAGATACAGGATCGTGGCGATACCGATGGCGAGCGCGGGCAGCGCTTCGATCAGGAACATCCATTGCCAGCCGGCGAAACCGCTGCTGTTGTGGAAGCGCTGCATGATCCAGCCCGACAGCGGATTGCCGAAAATGCCCGAGACCGGAATCGCCGACATGAACACGGCAATGATCTTCGCGCGCCGATGCGACGGGAACCAGTACGTCAGATACAGGATCACGCCGGGGTAGAAACCCGCTTCGGCGAGACCCAGCAGGAAGCGCAAGGTGTAGAACTGCATCGGCGTTTTCACGAACACGAACAGCGCCGAGAGCAAACCCCAGGTAATCATGATCCGCGCGATCCAGATTCGCGCGCCGATCTTGTGCATCAGAATGTTGCTCGGCAATTCGAACAGGAAGTAGCCGATAAAGAACACGCCGGCGCCGAGACCGAACACGGTCTCGCTGAACGCGAGATCCTGCGACATCTGCAGCTTCGCGAAGCCGACGTTCACGCGGTCCAGATACGCGACCACGTAGCACAGCATCAGAAACGGCACGATGCGCCAGAACACTTTCTTGTAAGTGCGCTCGACTTCGTCAGCGCCGGGTTGCCCCACGGCCGCTGCAAGCGGGCGGCTGGATGCGGACTGATAGGAACTCATGCATTGTCTCCTTCGATGTATTGCCGTGCGCACCGCATCGCGGTGTCGTCCGGCATTGTGTATGTCAGGTTCTTACCAGCGCGCGCCGAACACGGTGCGCAGTTCTTCGAGCGCTGCTTCATCAAGCGGCGCGGGCCGCGGATTCGTCATCAGCCACAGGCGCGCGGTCTCTTCGAGCTCTTCCAGCGCATAGGCGGCGTGCGCCACCGAGCGCTCCCACACCACCGGACCGAGCCGTTCGAGCAGAACCGCGCGCACGGTATCGGCAAGCGCGGCGATCTGTTCGGCCACTTGCGGGTCGCCTGGGCGTCGATAACGAATCAGGGGGACGTGGCCCACTTTCATCACGTAGTACGGCGTGATGGGCGGCAATACGTCGGTGTCGCGCCATACGCCCGCGAGCGTCAACGCGACCAGATGCGTCGAGTGCGTGTGGACGATGCCGCGCGCCTCGCCGTTGCGCGCATAGATGCCGCGATGCAGCGCGAGTGTTTTCGACGGCTTGCCGCCCGACACCGCGTTACCGTTGAAATCGACCTTGGCGATCTCGGCGGGATCGAGCCGGCCGAGACAGGCGTCGGTGGGCGTGATCAGCCAGCCGTCGTTCAGGCGCGCACTGATGTTGCCGGCGGTGCCCACGGTGTAGCCGCGCTGATAAAGACTCGCGCCGCTCACGCAGATTTCCTCGCGGACCCTGGCTTCATCGTTGACGTGCAGTGCGGGCGCGCCGGTCATGGCGTGGCTCCTTCGAGATGACGCAGCGCTTTTTCGAAGAAATCGGTCGTGCCGAAGTTGCCTGATTTCAACGCGAGCGCGAGCGGTTCCGCGCCGGTCGTCGCGGTAGCCGGCACGCCCGGATCGATTTGCGCGCCGATGCGCAGCGTGCGCACGTCAAGCGCCTGCACCACCGCGCCGGATGTTTCGCCGCCCGCCACCACGAACTTGCGCACGCCGCGTTCGCGCAAGCCGCGTGCGATCGACGCCAGCGTCGTTTCCACCAGATGCCCCGCTTCGTTGACGCCGAGTTCGCGCTGAACCGCCTTGACTTCGTCGGGCGTGGCGGTCGCGTAGATCAGCACGGGTTGCGCCTTATCGAAGTGCTCCTGTGCGAACGCCAGCGCCTGTTCGACCACCGGCTCGCCGCGCGCGACCGCTAGCGGATCGATGCGAAACGACGAGCGCGTCTCGCGCCATGCCGCCACTTGCGCGTTGGTCGCCTTGGACGCGCTGCCCGCCAGCACGACCGACCAGCCTTCGACGCGCGGCAATTGCGCGGCGTCGGCCTGTTCCGCGAGCAAGCCGGCACGCCGGAAATTCGCGGGCAAACCCAGCGCGACGCCGGAACCGCCCGTGATCAGCGTGAGGTCGGCGCAGGCTTCGCCGAGCACGTACAGATCCGCGTCGGAGACCGCGTCCGCGATCGCCATCCGCACGCCGTCGCCGCGCAGTGCGCCGAACGCTTCACGTACCTTGGAAACGCCCTGCGCGACGGCGTCATAACGCACGAGACCGACCTTCGATTGCGTCTGCCGTTGCAGCACGCGCACGAGGTTCGCGTCGCGCATCGGCGTGAGCGGATGGTTTTCCATGCCCGATTCGTTCAGCAACGCATCGCCGACGAACAGATGACCGCGATAAATCGTACGGCCGTTCTCGGGGAATGCCGGGCATGCAATCGTAAAGGCCGCGCTTGCCGCGTCGGCGGATAACGCGTCGAGCAACGCATCCGTCACCGCGCCGATATTGCCGGCGTCAGTTGAATCGAACGTCGAGCAGTATTTGAAAAAGAACTGGCGGCAGCCTTGCGCGCGCAGCCAGTGGAGCGCGGCGAGCGATTGCGCGACCGCGTCGGCGGCGGGAATCGTGCGCGATTTCAGCGCGACCACCAGCGCGTCGGCTTCAATGGTTTCATTCGACTCGGGCACGCCGATGGTCTGCACCGTGCGCATGCCGCCGCGCACCAGCATGTTGGCGAGATCGGTGGCGCCGGTGAAATCATCGGCGATGCAGCCCAGAAGCGCGCGTTTCGATGGGGACGTCATGGCTCGCTCCCGTGCTTACTGCGCCGCCGGCACGTCGATGCCGGGGAAAATCTTGATCACCGCGGAGTCGTCCTCGCCGCCGTGGCCGGCGGTCGACGCCATCATGAACATCTGATGCGCGGCCGCCGAAAGCGGCAGCGGGAATTTCGAACGACGCGCGGTATCGAGCACGAGGCCGAGATCCTTGACGAAAATATCGACCGCCGACAGCGGCGTGTAATCGCCCTTCAGAATGTGCGGCACGCGGTTCTCGAACATCCACGAATTGCCTGCGCTGTGCGTGATGACCTCGTACAGCGCGTCGGGATCGACGCCTTCGCGCAAGCCGAGCGCCATCGCCTCGGCGGCCACCGCGATATGCACGCCGGCCAGCAACTGATTGATGATCTTCACTTTCGAGCCGGCGCCATGCGCCGAGCCGAGGCGATACACCTTGCCCGCCATCGCCGCGAGCACGTCCTCGCACGCGGCATAGGCGGCGTCGGGACCGGAGGTCATCATCGTCATCTCGCCCGACGCGGCGCGCGCCGCGCCACCCGAAACCGGCGCGTCGAGCATCTGCAAACCGGCCGCCTCGATGCGCTTGCCGAGTTCGATCGCGAAGTCCGGCGCGACCGTCGCGCTCGAAATCACCACGGCGCCTGGCTTCATCGCCGGGACCGCGCCCTGGTCGCCGAACAGCACCGCCTCGGTTTGCGCGGCATTGACCACGAGCGTGACGACCACTTCGCATTGCGCGCCGAGTTCGGCGGGCGTCGCACAGCCCACACCGCCTTCCGCGACGAACGCCTGCAGGATCTCTCTGCGCAGATCGCATGCGTGAACCCGAAAACCCGCGCGCAGCAGCGAGCGCGCCACACCCAGGCCCATTGCACCAAGACCGATGACACCGACATTTCTGGACATGCTTGACCTCTGAAAATTCGTTAACCGCTGATGCGCCCGCGGCGCCTGGATCGGCTCAGTTCCGCGCTCGGTTCAGCAAATCCCCGCTTCCGCGAGACGCCGCGCCGCGTTGTACATATGCGTGCGCGCCGCGTTGCGCGCCGCCATCGGATCGCCCGCGCGGATCGCGGCGGCGATCGCCGCGTGCTCCTCGCGCACCTGACGCGAAAAGTCCTCGCGCAAGGCTTCGTTACGCCGCGTCACGAACGTGCCGGCTTCGAGGTATTGATTCAGGAACGTGAGCGTCTTGAGGAAATACGGATTGCCTGTTGCCGCCGCGATCGCACGATGGAACGCCACGTCCTCGGCGACGCCCTCCTCGCCCTCGGCCACCGCCTGGTCGATTTTGGCGAGGGCGCTGTCGATCGCCATCATGTCGGCATCGCTGCGGCGCATCGCGGCCTCGGAGGCCACTTCCGCCTCGATCGCGCGCCGCAGCGCGAGGATCTGCACCACCGAGCCGGGCTCGACGGCTTCCGCGTAGTCGATGCGCAGCGGCCGGACCGCGCCGTGCGCCGCGATGAACACGCCGCTGCCCTGGCGCGGCTCGACCACGCCTTCGTTCTTCAGCCGCGAGATCGCCTCGCGAATCACCGTGCGGCTCACGCCGAACTGCTGCGCCAGCACGGCCTCGGTCGGCAGCTTGCCGCCGCGCGGGAACGCGCCTTTGTCGATCTGCTTGAGAAGCTGCTGGGCAACCGTGTCGCTCAGTGCCCGGGCAGGAATCTTGTCGAACATCGATGCCTCGATTTGTCATGTCGTCGGGTCATCATACAAATTTTCGATGCAGCGTGCATCCATGCAAACCCTGAGTGTTTTGAAGTAAGAGCGCGCAAAGTTGGCGAAACGGAAGGCTTAAGCTATCGTCACGCCTTTGCGCCGCATCGCTGCCGGCCGAGTCCGCGCGATGCGCGCGCATTTCCTCGCACGCACTTTCAAGGCCCATGAGCAAAGCCCTGCCGCCGTCTTCCGCCGTTCCCGCCAGCGCCGAACCGGCCCCGGAGAAGCCGGGCGACTCGTATGTGCAGTCGTTCGCGCGCGGCCTCGCCGTGATCCGCGCGTTCGACGCCAGCCGCCCCGAACAGACGCTCACCGACGTCGCGACCGCCACCGGGCTCACGCGCGCGGGCGCCCGCCGCATTCTGTTGACGCTGCAAACGCTCGGTTATGTGGAAGCCGAAGGGCGGCTGTTCCGCCTCACGCCGAAGATTCTCGACCTGGGCTTCGCGTATCTGACCTCGATGCCGTTCTGGAATCTCGCCGAACCGGTGATGGAAGCACTGTCGGCGCGGGTCCACGAAAGCTGCTCGGCGGCCGTGCTCGATCGCACGGAAATCGTCTATGTGCTGCGCGTGCCGACTCACAAGATCATGACCATCAACCTGTCGATCGGCAGCCGCTTGCCGGCGTATTGCACGTCGATGGGCCGCGTGCTGCTGGCCGCGCTCGACGACGAAACGCTCGACGCGACGCTCGGCTCGACGCCGCTCTATGCGCACACGCCGCGCACGGTCACCGATAAAGAAGAGTTGAAGAAGCTGATCGCGCAGGTGCGCCGCCAGGGGTGGGCGATCGTCGATCAGGAACTGGAAGGCGGCTTGATTTCGCTGTCCGCGCCGATTCGCAACCGCCAGGGACGCGTGATCGCGGCGATGAACATCAGCGGCAATGCACAGCGCAATTCGGCCAAACAGATGGTGAAGGCGTTTCTTGAACCGCTGCAGCAGGCGGCGCAGACGGTGTCGGAGATGGTGGCGCGGCGCGGGTGATGGCGATGAAGGCGCGCGTCTCACGCGCGCCGCATGCAGGTCGCCCGTTGCCCTTCATCGACCGAGATACCGCTCCACCAGCCGCGCCCAGAACGCCGCGCCGACCGGCAGGTTACGGTCGTTGAAATCGTAATGCGGGTTGTGCACCATGCAGCCGTCCTCGCCCGCGCCGTTGCCGATGCGCAGGAACGTGCCCGGCCGCTTCTGCAGCATGAAGGCGAAATCCTCGCTGCCCATCAGCATGTCGCTCTGCGCGATCACCTTGTCGTCGCCGACCAGTTCGCGCGCCACCTCCACCGCGAAATCCGTTTCCGCGTCCGAATTGACGACCACCGGATAGCCCTCGATGTACTCCACCACCGCCTTGCCGCCATAGCTCGCGGCCTGGCTTTCGGCGAGTTCGGTGATGCGCTTCTTCAGCAGCGCGCGCACTTCCGGGCTGAACGAACGCACGCTCAGCTCCAGCTTCGCGCTGCTCGAGATCACGTTGTTCGCGGTGCCCGCATGCATCGAGCCGACCGTCACCACGGCCGGCTGCGACGGATCGACGTTGCGCGCGACGATCGTTTGCAGCGCCATCACGATGCTCGCCGCCACCACCACCGGATCGACCGTCAGATGCGGACGCGCCGCGTGGCCGCCGACGCCTTCGATGGTGATGATCGCCTTGTCGCCCGCCGACATGAACGGCCCCTTGCGAAACAGCAGCACGCCCGGCTGTTCGCCCGGATGGTTGTGCACGCCGAACACGGCGTCGCAGGGAAAGCGTTCGAACAAACCGTCGTTGATCATCTTCAGCGCACCGCTGTCGATGCCGCTTTCCTCGGCCGGCTGGAAATACAGATGCACGGTGCCCGAGAAATTGCGCGTGGCGGCGAGATGCTGCGCGGCGCCGAGCAGCATGGCCGTATGGCCGTCGTGGCCGCATGCGTGCATCTTGCCGTGCGTGCCGCTCGCGTACGGCAGGCCGGTTTGCTCGATGATCGGCAGCGCGTCCATGTCGGCGCGAATGCCGATGCTGCGCTTGCCGTCGCCCACCTTCAGCGTGCCCACCACACCCGTTTGGCCGACGCCGCGCGTCACCCGCCAGTCCCATTGTTCGAGCCTCTCCGCCACCAGCGCACCCGTTTGCACTTCCTCGTAAGCCAGTTCCGGATGGTGATGAATGTGGTGGCGAATCTCGCGCAGGCTTTCGGCGGCGGGCATCAGGTCGGACACTTCGGTAAAACGCGCGGCTTCGCTCATCTATTGCTCCAGGGATACACGCCGCATGAGGCGGCTAAACGGTTGACGAAAGGGGTGACAAATCGGCTGACAGGCAGGCAAAAAGCGGGCAAAAGCAGGCAAGCACTATAGCCACGCCATTTTGTTCGAATAAGATGCTGTTTTTTTCACCCCGATAAACACGCTTTATATACGGGCTTACCCTCATGAAGCTCCAGCAGTTGCAAGCGTTCGTCGCCGCCGCCCATCACCGCAGCCTGCGTGCCGCCGCGCGCGAACTCGGCGTGACGCAACCGGCCGTCACGCATACGATCCGCGAGTTGGAGAGCGCGCTGAATGCCGAACTGATGGTGCGCAGCGTGCGCGGCATCGAGTTGACCGCATGCGGGCACGCGCTGTTGCCGCGCGCCGAGCAGTTGCTCGGCGACGTGCGGCGCACGGTTGAAGCGGTCGAACAGGTGAAGGGCGAACTCGCCGGCAAGGTGAGCGTGGGGACCATGCCGTCGATCGCGTTGACGGCGTTGCCGCATGCCGTCTCGAAGTTTCGCCGCGCGATGCCGCTGGTGAATCTGCATCTGGAGGAAGTGACGATACCGGACGCGGTTGCGCGCCTTCGCAACGGCGCACTCGACATCGCGGCGATTCATCACGTGCAGGCGCTCGACAGCGATCTGGTGCAAGCGCCGCTCTACTCGACGCAATTCGTCGTCGCGATGCGGGCCGGGCATCCGCTTGCGAACGTCACGCGTCTTCATGAACTGCTCGACGCGGAGTGGATCGCAACTGTCGGCGCCGATCATTTTCCGCACAGCGTGATGATGGCGATGTTCAACGCGCACGGCTTGCCCGTGCCGAAGCGGCTGCTGCGCGCGCCGTCGTCGTTCGCGGTGACGCTGGGGCTGGTGTCGCAAACCGACGTGATCGGCTGCTTCACGCGGCCGCTCGCGGAAAGGGTCGCGCCGCTCGGCATACGCGTCGCGCAAATCGAAGAGGCACTGCCGAATTACGACCTCAGCATCATTTCGCGGCGCGATCTGCTGCCCACGCCCGCCGTGCTGCAATTCGTATCGTGCTTGCAGGAAGCGACCAGGGAGCGCATGGCGGCCGCGGCGTAACGCGTTTTATCGAACGTCGGCTTCCGACTTGAGAAATGCGATCAGCGCATGCCCCGCTTCCTCGAGCGCGCCGGAATTGTCGATC
Source organism: Paraburkholderia sp. DD10 (assembly GCF_049177125.1). Taxonomy (NCBI): domain Bacteria; kingdom Pseudomonadati; phylum Pseudomonadota; class Betaproteobacteria; order Burkholderiales; family Burkholderiaceae; genus Paraburkholderia; species Paraburkholderia sp. DD10. Next base: position 2,570,136 of record NZ_CP185392.1, read on the forward strand.
GTCGTGCAGCGCACGCCGCTGGGCAACGAAAACGGCGCGCGGCGCGCGAGCCGTGCCGCGACCTGTTCCGCCGATTCACGCGCCCGCGCGCCGAGCCGCGCTTCCAGAATATGCGGCGCGGCGTCGACGTGCACGATCTCCGCACGCGGATAGCGCGCCAGCGCATGCGGTACATGCTGCCGCGACCCATTGACGACCACCGTGCAACCGCGCGCGAGCCACGCATCGAGTTCGATGCCGATGCCGTAACGCAACGAGTGACTCGACCATTCGAGCGCGAACAGACCGAGCACGGAGCGCTCGGCGAATTCCTCGATGCTCAGCGCCACATGCTCCTCGCCATTGCCGCTCGGCCGCGTGATATAGCGATGCGCGAACAGAATCGGCTCGCCCATCAAGTGCTTGCGCGCGAAGCTCAGCAACGAATCCTTGCCCGCGCCGGACGGGCCCATCACATAGATCAAACGACCTGTCATTGTTATTTCACCTCGCGGGTCTGAACGGCACGCGCTGCCACAGCACGAACGGCTCGCCTGGCGCCGGTTCGACGAAAAGCGCGGCGTGGTCGATCGAAAGCGGCCCGAGCACCGGCGTTTGCGCCTGCCACCAAGCCACCAGCGTCGCGCGCTCATCGATGTCGGCGAGCGAACCGGATAGCGTCATGTGAAAACGGAATTCGTCCAGCACATACGGATAACCCCATTCGATCAGCAACGCGCGTTGCCGTTCGCTCAACGGCGCGGCGAGCCGGCGCGTAAGATCGGCGGCGGATGATCTCGCGCGCAGTGCGCCGAGCGTGTGCAACGCGCTGGCGGCGACGGCGCGCAGGTTCGCCTCGCCTTGCTGATCGGCGGGACGCAGCGCGACGAAATCGCCGAGCGTCGCCGCTTCCACCGGCAGCATGAAGGGACTTTGCGTCTCGGCCCATGCGCGCGTTGCGTCCAGCACATTGTCTTGCGTGACGCCGTCGGCGAGCCGAAAGGGAGCGACGAGCGTGCCGTGCCAACCATAGCGGCGCGGCGCTTCCGTCAACTCTTGCAGCGGACGCGTCAAGCCTTGCGGCTGCGGCGGCTCGCACGGCTCGCCGCTTTCCGCGTCGCGGCCGAGCCACGTTGAGCCGGCGCGCCACCATGCCGACTCACGCGACGGCGCGTAATACACGGCAAAACGCGCGCCCTTGTTCCACGCCGCGCCGCTCATACGTCGTGCTCCACCAGCAGTTGCACGCGGTCCGCGGCGAAATGCGTGAAGCCGTATTTGACCGGCGTGCCTTGCAGATCCACGTCGACGTTCTCGACCCACAACACCGGCTGCTGCCGGTTGATGTTCAAACGCCGCGCCACCTCTGGATCGGGCAGCACGCTGCCGATACGGCTCCACTTGCGCAGGTAGTCGTTCACGCCGAATTCGGCCATCGACCTGGTGATACTGCCGGTACGTTCGAGCACAGCGGGCAAGTCGGCAAAACGCGTGGCGGGATACCAGTTGCGCGCGAACGTGATCGGCACGCCGTCCGACTCGTGCAGCGATTCGATCCGGTAAACCGGCGCACCGGCGCGCAGGCCCAGCGCCTTCGCGACAGTCGGCTCGGCCTTCACACGCACGGCCGATAACATCTTGCCCGCCGCCGCATGATTCTGCTGACGCAAGTTTTCTGTGAAGCGCGTGCGTCGGCCAATCGAATAGTCGATCGCGCCGGGTTGCACGAAGGTGCCGCGCCCCTGCTCGACGCTGATGAGTCCCGATGCGGCAAGACCCAGCATGGCCCGGCGCACGGTGTGCCGGTTCACGTCGAAGCGTTTCGCCAGTTCCCCCTCGCTCGGCAAGCGCCCTTCTTCTCCGAAACCGCTGGCGGCGATTTCGGCGGCCAGAATCTGCTCGATCTGCCGCCAGACGGCAACGCCCGCGCCGCGTTCGAGCGTCGTGCCCGGCGTCGCGCTGTCGTTCGATGTCATGGTGCTGTCATTCCCCTGGGTTCAAATATTCGCCATGACGTGCATTGTAGTGCGCAAGCGGTGATGGAAATATGAAACGTCGATGTACGCGCATAGACGTCTAGACGTTTAGATGAATAAGTGGTCAAATGAGCACTCGCTGGATCAACAGGACATTCGATGAGCGCCACTTCCGCCTCGCCTTCCTCCGCCATGCGGCGCGCCTGGATGGCCGTGCTGGCCCGCACGCCGCGCGCCGATCTCGAAGCCGCATTCGAGCGCGCGTTGCAAGGCGTGGCCGTCCCCTCGTACGACTGGCTGCGTCCTCCTGAAATCGGCCTCGCGATGGTGCGCGGCCGCGTCGGCGGCAGCGGCGATCCGTTCAATCTCGGCGAAGCCACCGTCACGCGCGCCACGCTGCGTTTGCGCGTGGCGGGCAATGCCGCGCCGGCCGTCGGCGTCGCGTGTCATCTGGGCCGCGACCGCCGCCGCGCCGAACTGGCCGCGCTGGCCGATGCGTTGCTGCAAACGCCCGAGCATCACGCGGCCTTGCATCGGCAGTTGATCGAGCCGTTCGCAGCGCGGCAGGCGGCTCTGCGCGCCGAGCGGCGGCGAGACGCCGCGGCCACGCGCGTGGAATTCTTCACGATGGTCCGGGGCGAATGATGGAAAACTCGCGAATGGCATTGGCCGCCTCATTAGCTGAATTGACGCCGGGTTTCGCGGACCCTGTCCACGATACGCAAGCGGTATTCCGCACGCTGCTCGACGCGTTGTCGCGACCGGGCACGGTCGGTGTCATCGAAAACGTCTTGCCTGACGCGCGGGCGACGCGCGCCGAGTTCGCCGCATTTGCCGCGCTGCTGACGCTATGCGACTACGCCACGCCCGTATGGCTCGCGCAACCGGATGCGGCGCTGGCTTCCGCATTGCGCTTTCATACCGGCGCGCCGCTCGCCGACGAAGCCGCGCAAGCCGCCTTCGCGTATATCCACGACGCCGACACGATGCCGGCGCTCGAACGCTTCGCACTCGGTTCAGCGGAATCGCCTGAACAGTCGGCGACGTTGCTGATCCGCGTGGACGCGCTAACAGACGGAACGCCGATCGTATTGAGCGGCCCCGGCATTCAGCACACGCAGACCATCGCGCCCGTCGGACTACCCGAGCGTTTCTGGCGCGAACGCGCGGCCCTCGCGCCGCTCTTTCCGTGCGGCGTCGATTGCTATCTGCTTTGCGGCGCCGAGTTGATCGGCCTGCCGCGCACAACTCAAGCGAAGGTGAACTGATGTACGTTGCCGTCAAGGGTGGAGAGCGCGCCATTGAAGCGTCGTGGCGTCTGCTCGATAAAGCGCGCCGCGGCGACACGCGGCTCGCCGAACTCAGCGCCGCGCAGATTCGCGAGCAATTGCGCCTCGCCGTCGCGCGCGTGATGACCGAGGGCTCGGTCTACGATGAAGAACTCGCCGCACTCGCGATCAAGCAGGCCGCCGGCGATCTGGTCGAAGCGATCTTCCTGTTGCGCGCCTACCGCACCACGCTGCCGCGTTTCGGCTATACGCAGGCGATCGATACCGAGGCGATGCAGGTGGAGCGCCGCATTTCGGCCACGTTCAAGGACGTCCCCGGCGGCCAGTTGCTGGGCGCGACTTACGATTACACGCAGCGTCTGCTGGATTTCGCGTTGCTCGCCGAAGGCCACGCCGCGACGGATACGGGTTCAAGCCCTGCCTGTTCACTGCAAGCACCACCGCCCGAAACGGAGACGATGCCGCGCGTCGTCACGCTGCTCGACAACGAAGGTCTGATCGAACAGGAACGCCCCACGCCGGACGCGCCGCAACCGCACGATCTGACGCGTGAACCGCTCGCCTTTCCCGCGAGCCGCGCCACGCGCTTGCAGAATCTCGCGCGCGGCGACGAAGGCTTCCTGCTTGCGATGGGTTACGCGACACAGCGCGGCTACGCGAACTCGCATCCGTTTGCGGGCGAGATACGCTTCGGCACGATTGCCGTTGAAATGGAACTCGACGAATTGGGCGAATCGGTTGAGATCGGCGACATCGACATTACCGAATGCCAGATGATCAACCAGTTCGCCGGCAGCAGCGAGGTGCCGCCCACGTTCACGCAAGGTTACGGTCTTGCATTCGGCCACTCGGAGCGCAAGGCGATGGCGATGGCGCTGGTGGATCGCGCGTTGCGTGCCGAGGAACTCGGCGAAACGCTCGGCTCGCCGGCGCAAGACATCGAATTCATGCTCTCGCATAGCGATAACGTCGAGGCGTCCGGCTTCGTTCAGCATCTGAAATTGCCGCACTATGTCGACTTTCAGTCGGAGCTGGAACTCGTGCGGCGCTTGCGAGCGCGGCACGCCACGCGCGATCAGGGTGAAAGCGTGAACGGATCGAACGATCAGGAGCAGGCAGCATGAACGCGCCCGACTCGATTCATGCCACCGCGTCATACGACAGCGCCGCGCACGGCTACAACTTCGCCTACCTCGACGAACAGACCAAGCGCATGCTGCGCCGCGCGTTGCTCAAGGCGGTGGCCGTGCCCGGTTATCAGGTGCCGTTCGCGTCGCGTGAGATGCCGTTGCCGTTCGGCTGGGGCACGGGCGGCATTCAGGTCACTGCGGCGATCATCGGCAGGCGCGATACGCTGAAGGTCATCGACCAGGGCTCCGACGAAACCACCAACGCGGTCAACATCCGCCGTTTCTTCGCTCGCACGACCGGCGTGGCGACCACGCGGCGCACCACCGAAGCGACGATCATCCAGACACGTCACCGCATTCCCGAAGCGCCGCTCACCGACAAGCAGATTCTGGTCTATCAGGTGCCGATGCCCGAACCGCTATTCCGGCTGGAGCCGCGCGTCGCCGAATGCAAGAAGCTGCATGCGCTCGCCGATTACGGCCTGATCAGCGTGAAGCTGTACGAGGACATCGTGCATCACGGCAGCATCGCCACCACCTACGATTACCCGGTGATCGTCAACAACCGCTATCTGACTTCGCCCTCGCCGATCCCGAAGTTCGACAACCCGAAGTTGCATATGAACCCCGCGCTGCAATTGTTCGGCGCCGGCCGCGAACGGCGCATTCATGCCATTCCGCCCTATACGCCGGTGCGCAGTCTCGACTTCGACGATCATCCGTTCGAGGTGCAGCAATGGCAACATGCGTGCGCGCTGTGCGGATCGACGGAAAGTTTCCTCGACGAAATGATCGTCGACGATGCGGGCAAACGCATGTTCGTCTGCTCGGATAGCGACTACTGCCACGAACGCCGCGGCGATCGCGAATTCGCGCTGCCCGCGTCCGAAGCGCCCGAAGCATCTGATGCGCGCGAAGGAGAATCCGCATGACGCCGCTGTTGAGCGCGCGCGCGCTGAGCAAACAATACGGCGGCCGCAACGGTTGCAGGAACGTCAGCTTCGATCTGTATCCGGGCGAGGTGCTGTGCATCGTCGGCGAATCGGGCTCGGGCAAGACCACGCTGCTGAATACGCTCGCATTGAAAACCGCGGCCGATGGCGGCTCGCTCCATTACACCGCCACGCATGGCGAGAAGCTCGATCTGCTGGCTTTGTCGGAACCGCGCCGGCGTCTGCTGATGCGCACCGAGTGGGGCTTCGTCCAGCAGAACCCGCGCGACGGATTGCGCAGCGGCGTCTCAGCCGGCGCGAATATCGGCGAGCCGCTGATGGCCGTGGGCGCGCGCCACTATGGCGATATCCGCCACGCGGCGACGCAATGGATGGAGCGCGTCGAACTCGATGCCTTGCGTATCGACGAATTCCCCGCCGCGTTTTCGGGCGGCATGCAGCAGCGTTTGCGGATCGCGCGCAATCTCGTCACCGCGCCGCGCCTCGTTTTCATGGACGAACCCACGGCGGGGCTCGACGTGTCGGTGCAGGCGCGTCTGCTCGATCTGCTGCGCACGCTCACTTCCACGCTGCATCTGTCGGTGCTGATCGTCACGCATGACATCGGCGTGGCGCGCTTGCTCGCGCATCGTCTGATGGTCATGCAAGGCGGTGAAGTGGTCGAGGCGGGATTGACCGATCAGGTGCTCGACGATCCGCAGCACCCTTACACGCAAACGCTGGTTTCCTCGGTTCTGCCGGTTTGAGGCTCACAATGCGATCCATCGAAACAGGCGCGCACTCGCAGCCATTCATCGACAACCGCGCGTTGATGCTGCGCGCCGTCGGCCTCGGCAAGACCTTCACGCTGCACGGCCAGGGCGGCGTGCGGATCGAAGCGCTCACGGGCGTCTCGCTCGATGTCGAGCGCGGCGAATGCGTGGTGCTGGTCGGACCTTCCGGCGCGGGCAAGAGTACGCTGCTGCGCTGCCTGTACGGCAATTACCTCGCAAGCCGCGGCTCGATTGCGATTCGCGACGCGGCGAACGATGGGCAACCGGTGTCGCTGACCGGCGCTGAACCGCACGACGTATTGCGTCTGCGCCGCGCGGTGGTGGGCTACGTGAGCCAGTTTCTGCGCGTGATTCCGCGCGTGCCGACGCTCACGCTGGTCGCCGAGCCGCTGCTCTCGCGCGGTGTGGCGCAAGACGAGGCGCGGGCGCGCGCCGCTGCGCTGCTCGCCCGGCTGAACGTGCCCGAGCGGTTGTGGACGCTCGCGCCCGCCACCTTCTCGGGCGGCGAGCAACAGCGCGTGAACATTGCGCGCGGCTTGATCGCGGAGCATCCGCTCCTGCTGCTCGATGAACCCACCGCCTCGCTCGACGCGGAGAATCGCGACGTGGTCGCGGATCTGATCGTCGAGGCGCGCGAGCGCGGCGCGGCGATCGTCGGCATCTTTCATGATGAAGATACGCGCCACAAGGTCGCCACGCGCCGTCTCGAACTGAGGCCGCCCCTGCGTCAGTGAGCGGCATCAAACGGTACTACACTGGCATTCAAAACGGACTCACCACGGAGCCACTCGATGTTGATCAGAAACGCTCGCATCGTGACGCGAGATGAAGTTTTCACCGGCATGATCCGCGTCGAGCACGGCGTGATTCGCGGCGTCGAGCGCGGCACGACCGCGGCGCTCGAAGCGGAAGATTGGGACGGCGATTATCTGTTGCCGGGCCTGATCGAATTGCACACGGATAACCTTGAGAAGCATCTCGCGCCGCGTCCAGGCGTGCAATGGAACACCGATGCCGCCTTCGTGATTCACGACGCGCAAGTGGCGGCCGCCGGCATCACCACCGTGTTCGACGCGCTCGCCATCGGTTCGCGTTCGAACGTCGGGCTGCGTGGCCGCGATCTGCAAACGCAATGCGCCGAGGCGCTCACGCGCTTTTCCGAGCGCAATCTGCTGCGCGCCGAACACTTTCTGCATCTGCGCTGTGAAATCGCCACCGCCGACGTGGTCGAAGTATTCGATTCGTTATGCGCGCATCCGCTGCTGCGGCTCGCCTCGGTGATGGATCACACGCCCGGTCAGCGTCAGTGGCATGACCGCGAGCAATGGCGCCGCTTTCAGGAACGCGACGGCAAGCTGAGCGACGAACACGTCGCGACCGCGCTCGCTGAACTGTCGATCGAGCAGGAGCGCTATGCCGACGCGCATCGCCGCGAGATCGTCGCGCGCTGCAAGCAACTCGGCATTCCGGTCGCGAGCCACGACGACACGTTGATCGAGCACGTCGAACAGGCGAGAGCCGAAGGCATCGTGCTCGCCGAATTCCCGACCACGCGCATCGCCGCGCAAGCGGCGCGCGAGCACGGCATTTCGACCATCATGGGCGCGCCGAACATCGTGCGCGGCGGCTCGCATTCGGGCAACGTGTCGGCGCTCGAACTGGCGCGAGCCGGCCTGCTCGACATCCTCTCGTCGGATTACGTGCCGTCCAGTTTGCTGACCGCCGTGTTCGAACTCGTCGACAAGGCCGGCTGGAGTTTGCCGCGCGCGATGGCGACGGTCTCCGCCGAACCGGCGCGCACCGCCGGCTTGCAGGATCGCGGCGCGATCGAACCGGGCTTGCGCGCGGACTTCGTGCGCGTGACGATGCTCGGCGCGTTACCGGTGCCGCGCGCGACTTATCGCGCCGGCGCACGGATCGTTTGACGCGTTGGAGCAGGGAGCGTGGTTTTGCGGCGCGTGGCTTGTCGCCACGCGTTCGATCAGATCGACAGCGGCACGCGCTCCGGCTCATCCGCTTCGAACCACGCGGGGTTGCGCTCGGCAATCGGCCCGAGCGACGTCAGAATCTCGCGCAGATGGCGGCGCATCGCATCTTCAGCCGCGGCCGGATCGTGAGCACGCAGGCCGGCGAGAATCTTCGCGTGCTGCTTGATCAGCAGATCAAGCGGCGACACGTCGGGCAGGCTCAGATAGCGCACCCGGTCCATTTGGGCCTTGATGTCCTGAATCGTCTCCCATGCGGCCGTGCAGTCGATGGCCTGGGCGATCGCGTAATGAAACGCCTCGTCGAGTGCGAGGAATGCGGCGGTATCGTTCGATTTCGCGGCGAGCTTCTGGTCACGGAGGTTGTCGGCAAGCGCCTGCAACTGCGCGTCGGTGATCGAAACGGCCGCCTTGCGCACCACCGCGGTCTCGATCGCCTCGCGAATGAAGCGGCCTTCGCGCACCTGGCGCGGCGAAATGCGCTTAACGAAGGTGCCGCGTTGCGGCAGCACCTGCAACACGCCAGCTTCGACCAGTTTGATGAACGCCTCCCGCACGGGCTGCCGCGACACCTGAAACATGTCGGACACTTCCTTCTCCGAAAGCGGCGTGCCCGGCACCATCTGTCCGACGAAAATCGCCTGCCGCAATGCGCGGAAAATCTGCTTGCCGATCGGCTCGTGCGTATCGAAAGAAACGTTGGCAGTGAGATCGGGCAGGGTGGCACGCGCGCCTGCCTGCACGCTCGACCGGCGTCGTGTGCGAGGCGCGGCGCCAGGCGTTGCATTGGCGGAAACAGAAGGCTTGGCGGCGTGGACGTTCTTGGTCGGCATGTCGAAACAGCGAAAAGCGGCGAGTGATTTCAAGTGGGACGTTGCGCGCCGCGAAAATTCATTCCGTGGTTTCGCGCGAACGTCGCACCATACTACCATGCACTTTTCATGCTCAACGCACCGGCGCGCGGCTCGCGAATCCATACCAGCGAACACAGCGCGCCGAGCACCGCAATCGCGCCCGCCAGCACGAACGCACTGCCATAAGCGCCATGCGTCGCCTCGACGATGAAGCCCGTCACCGCGGGTCCGATCACGCCGGCCAGATTGGCCAGCAGATGCACGAAGCCGCCCGCGCCGCCCACGTGTTCGCGCGGCACGGTGTCCTGAATCACCGCCCAATACACGGCGCCCGTCACATACAGGAAGAAGATCGATACCGACATCAGCGCAACCGCGCTCTGTGTGCTGGCGACACGGCCGGCCAGCGCGACGCATACCGCCGCGGCGCCGAGGCAGGTACTCAGCACGAGCTTGCGCGAGAGCAGCGGCTTGCCCGTTAGGCGCAGGATGAAGTCCGAGATGAAGCCGCCGGACGCGAGCCCCACGCTGCCGAGCACCCAGGGAATCACCGTCGCGATGCTCATGTCGCGCAGGCTCAGGTGATGCGCCTCGGTCAGATACGTGGGAAACCACGACAGAAAGAAGAACAGCACGTAGTTATACGAGAAGAATGCGAAGGCGGTCGCGAGAATGATCGGCTTGCGCAGGAAGTGGCCAAGGCCGAGCTTCGCGCCGTCCGCCGAATGGGCGATCACATGTTCGTCCGCCTGGCCCGCGCGGATGAGTTCCGCCTCGCGCGGCGTCACGCGCGCGTTTTCATGCGGATGTTCGGTGGTCGTCGCGGCCCACACGACGAGCCATACGAGTCCCAGCAGCATGATCGCGACGAAGGCCCAACGCCAGCCGAACTGCACCGCCATGAAACCGACCACCGGCCCCGCCAGCGCGCCGCCGAGCGGCGTGCCGGAACTGATCACGCCGATCGCGCTCGCCACTTCCCTGCGCGGGAACCAGTTGTTGACCATCTTGCTGTTGGACGAGCTGAACGGCCCCTCGCCCATGCCGAACAACACGCGCAGCACGATCAACGAACCGATGCCGGTCGCGAGCGCAGTCGCGCCGCAGAACACCGACCACACGCCCATCGCGGTGCCGAACACGCGTTTCGCACCGATCTTGTCGGACAACACGCCACCGACGAAATTGAACAGCGCATAGCCGACGAAAAAGCTGCTGAACACGATGCCCATTTGCGCATGCGAGAAGTTCAGGTCTTTCTGGATCAACGGCGCCGCGATCGACAACGCGGCGCGGTCGAGATAATTGATGACGCCGGCCAGAAACAGCAGCGCGACGACGAACCAGCGTTGACTCTTGATCATTGGGTGTCTCCTTCAGTTCGCCTCTTCACGGGCGTTTGAACGGCTTGATGATGTGATTCGCCGTGCAAGGCATCGCCAACGCAATGCCTGTGCAAGCGCCGGGACTCAGTCGAAGTTCAGATGCACCTTCATCGACTGCGCGCGGTCGAGCGCCACTTCGAATGCGTGATTCGCCTCGTTCATCGCGAAGGCATGCGTCATCAACGGCCGCAAGTCGATCTTGCCGGAAGCGATTTCGTCGGCGGCAATCGCGTATTCGCCGGTGAAGCGAAACGAGCCTTGATAGCGGAGTTCCTTGGACATCACCAGGTTCGCCGCCACCGGCGATTGACCGGCCGGCAGATTGCCGACCTGAATCACCGTGCCGCCCGCGCGCGCCGAGCGCAGCGCCGTATCGAGACCGGCGGGACTGCCTGACGCTTCGATGACGACGTCGAATGTGCCGCGCTCCGCGGACCAGGGGTCGATCGTGGCGGTGTCCGCGGCGTTCACGGCCTCGTCCGCGCCGAGTTGCCGGGCGACCTGCAAGGCCCGGTCCGACAGATCGAGCGCGACCACGCGGTGCGCGCCGGCGCGGCGCGCGACCGTCAGCAGAATGCCGCCGATCGGACCGCAGCCGACCACGAGCACGCTCGCGCCCACCAGCGAACCGGCCTGCTTCACCGCATGCAGCGCGACGGCGAGCGGTTCGGCCATCGAGGCCTGAGCGAAGTCGACGCCGTCCGGCACGGGCACGCACTGCCGCGCCGCCACGACGATGTATTGACGGAACATGCCCTGCGTGTGCGGAAAGGTCGAGGCGCTGCCCATGAAGCGCATGTTCAGGCAGTGGTTCGGCATCCCGCTCACGCAGAAGCGGCAAGTTCCGCAAGCCAGCCCCGGATTCACGGCGACACGTTGGCCTCGCGTCAAGCGACTCTCCGCGCTCACGCCCTCGCCGAGCGAATCGATCTCGCCCGCTACTTCGTGACCGAGCACGAAGGGCTCGCGCACCGCGAAATCACCGCTCTTGCCTTTGAAGTAGTAGGACAGGTCGGAACCGCAAATGCCGCCGGCGCGCACTCGCACCCGCACCTGGCCTTTGCCGGGTTCGGGCGGATCGACTTCGTCGATGCGGATCAGTTTGGGTTCGTGAAGCACGGCTGCGAGCATGGTGGACTCCGAATCGCAAAAGGTGGCGCGTTCAATACCGCGAGAGAAGAAGATGACGAGGGCGTGAAGGCTATGAGCGGGTTACTCGAACGGGTCGGCTCACCAGTTCCACAACGTCCCGTCCTCGAGACGCGCCACCGGCAGATACGCCGGGTCGTACGGATAACGGGCGGCCACCGCTTCGTCGATGTCGACGCCGTGGCCGGGCGCCTCGCCGGGATGCATCATGCCCTTGTCGAAGCGCCATGCATGCGGGAACACGTCGAGCGCTTCCTTGGGAAAGCCCATGTACTCCTGCACGCCGAAATTCGGCACCCACAGATCGAAATGCAACGCCGCGCCCATGCACACCGGCGACAAATCCGACGGCCCGTGACAACCGGTGCGCACCTGATACAGCGAAGCGAAATCAGCGATACGCCGCAGATGCGTGATGCCGCCCGCGTGCGTCAAGGTCGCGCGAATGTAGTCGATCAACTGCTCCTCGATCAACTGCTTGCAATCCCAGATGCTGTTGAACACCTCGCCCACCGCGATCGGCGTGACCGTGTGCTCGCGAATCAACCGGAAACCGGCCTGATTTTCAGCGGGCGTGGGATCCTCCATCCAGAAGAGGCGATACGGTTCGACCGCTTTGCCGAGGCGCGCGGCTTCGATCGGCGTCAAGCGGTGGTGCACGTCATGCAGCAAATGCGTGTCGAAGCCGAATTTGTCGCGCACGGCCTCGAACAGCTTCGGCACGAAGTCGAGATACTTTTCCGACGACCAGCTCTGCTCCTCGACCGCGCCCTTGGTGGCCGGCTCGTACATGCCGCTGCCTTTCGACACGCCGTACACCGAGCGCATGTTCGGCACGCCGCTTTGAATGCGAATGGCCTGGTAGCCGGCCTCGATATGTTCGGCGTAACGGTCGAGCGCTTCGGGAATGTCGCGGCCGGTGGCATGGCCGTACACCATCACGCCCTCGCGCGACGCGCCGCCGAGCAGCTTGTAGAGCGGCATGCCCGTCACCTTGCCGAGAATGTCCCACAGCGCCATGTCCACCGCGGCGATCGCCGTCATCGTGACGGGACCGCGGCGCCAGTACGCGCCCTTGTAGAGATACTGCCAGGTGTCCTCGATCCGGCCGGGGTCGCGGCCGATCAGAAGCGGGCACACGTGGTCTTTCAGATACGATGCGACCGCCAGTTCGCGGCCGTTCAGCGTGGCGTCGCCGATACCGTGCACGCCTTCGTCCGTGACGATTTTCAGCGTGACGAAATTGCGGCCGGGGCACGTGACGATCACGTCGGCGCGAACGATTTTCATGACATCCTTCCTTGCAGAAACGAGTTGCGAAACGTGCCGGACGTGCTGAACGCACGGCATGCAACTCGCGGTTTTCGTGACGGTTCCGAACAGCGGCCCAGATGAAAAACAACCTTGCCGATGCTGTCCGGCGTCGTTTGAACGATGCTACCATACAAGTATTGCTAATCGTCAAACAGGGTTTTCCCGCTGCACGACGTTATTCCCAGCTTTTTTCACACGACGGATTTCCTTCCATGTCCTCGCCAGCCAACTTGCCTCGCCTCACCCGCTCCGTATTGCCGGCACTGCAAACGCATGTGCTTTCTCCTCGATGGCGCGAGCCGGCAATCGGCATCGTTCATCTGGGCATCGGCAATTTCCATCGCGCGCATCAGGCGCTCTATACGGAAGAAGCGATGCTGGCGGCGGGCGGCGAATGGGGTATTTGCGGCGTGACGCTGCAAGGCGACGTCGGCAAGCGCGACGCGCTGATGGAACAGCAGGGTTTGTACAGCGTCGTCGAACGCGGTCCCGGCGGCGCACGGGTCACGGTCGTGCGCGCCCTGCGCGAGGTGCTGGCGATGCCGCACGATCACGCGGCGCTATTCGGGCGCCTCGCCGATCCATTGGTGCGGATCGTCTCGCTCACCGTCACGGAAAAGGGCTATTGCCGCGACGCGAAAACCGGCGACGTCGCGCTCGACGATCCGGGGGTCGCACACGATCTCGCTCATCCGCTCGCGCCGCGCACAGTGCCCGGCATTCTCGTCGCGGCATTGCGCGCGCGGCGCGACGCCGCCGACGGCCAGCCGTTCACCGTGCTTTCGTGCGACAACCTCGCACACAATGGCGCGGCGCTGCGCCAGGTGGTCTGTTCGTTCGCGCGGCGAGTCGATGCGGCGCTGGCCGACTGGATCGCCGCCGAAGTCGCGTTTCCGTCAACGATGGTCGATCGCATCGTGCCGGCCACCACCGACGCCGAGCGCGCCACCGTCGCCGAGCAACTCGGCTATCGGGACGCGGCGCCCGTACCGTGCGAGCCGTTCAGGCAATGGGTGATCGAGGATCGTTTCCCGGCGGGACGTCCCGCGTGGGACGCTGTCGGCGCGCAACTCGTCGACGACGTCACGCCGTTCGAACTGGCGAAACTGCGCATGCTGAACGGCACGCATTCGACGCTGGCGTATCTCTCGATGCTGGGCGGCTTCGCCACCATCGACGCCGCGATCGTGGACCCCGCCATGCACAAGCTCATTCACGCGATGATGACGCAGGAAATCGCGCCTACACTCACCCTGCCCGCGTCGTTCGATGTCGCCGGCTATCGGGACGCCTTGCTGGCGCGTTACGCCAACCCCGCGCTCAAGCATCGTTGCGCGCAGATTGCAATGGATGGCAGCCAGAAGATTCCGCCGCGCCTGCTCGCCACGATCGAGGCGAGAATCGACGCGGGAGAGCCGTTCGCGCGTCTCGCGCTGGCGGTAGCGGCATGGATGACGTTCTTGCGCGGCCATGCGGACGACGGCACGCGCTACGAGATCGGCGATCCGCTCGCGGATGAATTGAAGGCGCTCGCCGCCTCCGCGCAAGGCGAACCGCAAGCGCTGATGAACGCGGTGCTGTCCGTGCGCGACGTGTTTCCGGCACAGCTCGCCGCGCGCCCCGAGTTCAGAACGGCGCTGCAAGGAGCGTTGCAATTGCTGCGGAAAAACGGAGCGCGTCGCGCCGTTGCCGCCATGCAATGAAGCGCGACCGCGCTCGCCTCATGCCAGCGGCTCGGCCTCGTGCCCTTCTGTGGCCCCTTCGCTCGCCTGCGCCCGCGCCTGTTCGAGTTGTTCGAGCCGGCGCGCTTCGAGCAGATCCTGGTAACGCAAATAGGCGCATCGTCCGCCGGATTTAGCCGCGTACATCGCCGCGTCGGCGTTGAGCAGCAGTTCCTCCGCCGTGCCGCTGTCGTCGGGGAACTGACTGATGCCGATGCTCGCGCCCACCGCCATGTTGTGTCCATCCATCAGCAGTTCCTCGTTCAGCGTGTCCACGATGCGCGAGGCGATTGCCGGCGCCGCTTCCGCGGCACGCGGTCCCTCGATCAGCACGATGAATTCGTCGCCGCCGAGCCGCGCCACCACGTCGGCGGTGCAGAGCACCTGCTTCAGCCGGCGCGCCACGACCACCAGCACCTTGTCGCCGACGGAGTGCCCGAACTGGTCGTTGATCTGCTTGAAACGGTCGAGGTCGACGAACAGCACCGCGAGACTTTCCTGACGCCGCGCCGCTTCCTCGATCGCGTTCTCGAGCTTCTGCATGAACAGCATGCGGTTCGGCAATCCCGTCAGCCCGTCGTGCGTGGCGAGATGCACGAGTTCAGTCTGCTTGTTATGGAGCGTGTCCATTTGCGACTTGATCTCGCGGCGCAGACGATCGAAGCAGCGCGCCAGCACGCCGATCTCGTCGGTACGCTTGAGCGGCAGCGTTTCCATCGCGTGCTCGGCGAACAGATGCGTGGCCGCGTACGCGAGAATGTGCAACGGCTTGGTGAGCGCGCGGGCGAACAGAATCGCGAGCAGCACCGCCAATGCGCTGAACACGAGCACCATGCGAATGATCCGGTTGCCGAGCAGATCGGCGTCGGACAATACGTCCTCGAGCGGCTTGGCGAGACCCAGCACGATGAAGCGGTTGCCCTCGGACGCGCCGAACGGCCTGCGCACGAACGAGAGCACCTGCCCCGCCGCCTGCCGCGGATACGTCAGGCCGTTCACCAGCACTTCGCTTTGCGACTGCTCGAAGAGCGGCTTGGTCACCGAGAAACTGTCCTGCATCAGCACGCGCCGGCCCTTGTCGAAGCCGAAGGTTTTCGAACTGTCGGGATGCACGAGGAAATCGCCCCATTCGTTCGCGAGATACACCTGGTAGTCGCTCGGCAAATCGCTCTGCAAGCGTTTGAGCAAGCCGGCCAGATCGACGTCGATCACGACGACGCCCACCACCTGCCCCCTCCCGTTCGCCACCGGCGTGCCGAGCCGCAGCGTCGGCCTGTTTTCGGCGGCATGGGCGCCGTACTCGTGATTGACCGAGATCGGCGACGCGTACAGGCGGCCGGGCGAGAACGCGAGCGTGTCGAAAACGTAGGCGAACTGGCCTTTTTCCTGCAGCCGGTTGCCCTCGACCCGCACGAGGCCGTCGGCGTCGCGGTCAAAACGGATCAGTTCGAGCCCGTAATGCTGACGGGTAATCAGGCGAATCTGCAGATAGTCGGGATGATGGACCATGAAGCTCGAATACACCTGCGCGAGCCGTTCGCGCGCCGCATTCTCGCCGAGCCCGTCGTCGGTCTGGGCGATCTCCGCCGAGGACGGCATGCCCGCGAGCACCAGCGCGTCGGCGCCGATGTCGTCGATCGCGACGGAAAAGCGCTGCCCCAGCAGTTCCGTCGAGGTCAGCAGGCTGCGCCCGGCTTCGTTCACGAGCATCGCGCGGTTGGCGCGATACGCGTAATAGCCGGTCGCGCCGGACGCGATCACGCCGATGCACGCGAGCAGCACCGATAACTTGAACGTTAAGCCTGGGCGTATCATCAAAAACGCTCCGACCGGTCTCCGGACACGATTCGGGTCCACAGTTCCTCGCGCCGCTGGATATCTTCCACCGGGCCGATCCACATGATGCGTGCGTTAGCGTTGTTGTCCACGGGCGCCGTCAACGTGTTGGCGAGTCCCTGGCGTTGCGGCAGCAACCCGCTGACTTCCGGTTCGAGCATGTAATCGATCCACGCGAGCGCGAGCGTGCGATCCGAGGCCGAGCGCGTCATCGCCCAGCAATCCAGCCACGCAAGCACGCCTTCGTCGGGAATCACATAGCCCACATCCGCGCCCGCGCGGCGCAGCAATTCGACCTGCTGCGTGCCGTAATTGCCGAACATCAACGCGACCTTGTGCTCGATGAAGAACGCGGTCGCCTCTTCCGGCAACGTGTAGTAGGTGAGCAGATTGCGGCGCAGCGCGATGAGCTTCTGGGTAATCACGCGCATCTGCGCGGCGTCGAGCTGAAACGGATGCGCGTAGCCGAGCGCCAATGCGGTAAACGAGAAATTGTGCTGCGCGCTATTGAAGTCCAGCACCTTGCCGCGATAGCGCGGGTTCCACAATTCGAGCATCGAGCGCGGCGCGACGGGGATCTGCTTGCGGTCGTAAATCAGCCCCATCGACGAATACGTGAATGGGATGCCGTACACCTGGCCCGCCGAGGTGAGCCCCTCGATCGACGACAACGCCTGGAAACGCGGCAACTGTCTTTTCGTGTTCGGCAGGCTCGCGAGGTCGAGCGGGGCCAGCAGATTGGCGCGCGTATAGCGCTGGATTTCGGCGGTATTGGCGGCGAGCACGTCGAAAGGCGGCGTGTCTTTCGCGTGCATCTGGGCCCACAGCGCCTCGTCGGAATCCACCATCGTGACTTCCACTTTCGCCTGGTAGCGGGCCTCGAAACCGCGCACCACGTCGGCGTCCGCATAGCCCGGCCAGGCGAGCACGCGCAGCACTCTGTCGCCGGCCGCGACCGGCCCTGCGAGCAGCAGCCCGCAGCAGAAAACCGCCGTGATCAGAAGCGCCGGACCTGCGCGAAAAACGGCTTGGCGAAGCGCGCACGGCATGAGGAGTCGCCCACGAACGGACCGTATGCCGCAGCGCATCTCATCTGCCATCGAAATCATGTGCATATGCAACACCGTTTAGCAGAAGGCCGTTTGGACGAGCGCGGCAGAACCCGCGGCGCTTGGCTGCGGGGCGCGTTGCTCGATGACTTTCTTCAGACAGATGCACTCGTTATGCTGCGTTGTGAGCGCGGGGAGCATCGATGATAGCGCCAAGCAATGCGTTTTTTGGTTTTTGGCGTCGCCGGAGTCCGAAAAACACGTTCCGGCGTGATTTAACAAACGCGCTCATCTGTATTTAACGGCAATCGGTGTGAAATCTTTAATGGCCGGCGGCCGATTAAAACGCGTGCGGCGCTGCAACTCAAGAACCCGCGCGCCGCTGCCGATAACGATGACTTGCCCCGACCCGCCGCCGGCGGCTGTCGGCGGACCGCGAAGCACGGCCTGCCCGGCGGGCAATTGAAGGTGAAACCGATGATGCGCTTGAGGAAAACAGACTGGATGCTGGTGCTCGTCGTGGCCGGATCGATTGCGGGCTTCGGCAACTGGCTCCAGGGCGAAATGAACCGCGCATCACTCGCGCGCGTTCAGCGTCAGGCGCAAGACTCGCGCGGCGTCTGCGCGGGGATGAGCACACGAGACGCGGAGATGATGGACAAGGGCGAACTCTGGTGCGGCAGCATCGACCCCGCACGCGCGGATTCCTTCAGTAAGGAGTAGCCGCGCTGGTTGATCGACTCGTAGCCGGGCCACGGCCGGCGAGCCAATTGCATTACTAACGCATTACAACGCAACGCACAGCGCGGCACGCGGCCGGAGCCGCGATCCAATTCGCTTAAACCACGCACTGCGGCGGCGCCCTCCGCCCACCCCTGCACAACCCGGCTTTAGAAGCTATCCTCGTGCGCCATCCGGTGTTTCACTAGCTACCCAATTTTTTTGAACTGATAAGCTTGGCGCGCGCTGCTGGCCGCCCCGGCCGGCAGACTCAACCCAAGCCCGGTCGTAAGTCGCGCCGGGCGTCCCGCGGCGGCACAACCGCAGGCGGGCGTATTTGAACCACACGAGGAGTTAAACAGTGAAAAAACTGCTAGCGGCTTTGACGGTTGCTCTGCTGGCCACCGTCTCGATCGGCGCACACGCTAAAGATTGGACGACCATCCGTTTCGGCGTCGACGCCAGCTATCCCCCGTTCGAGTCCAAGGGCCCGGATGGCAAGCTCGTTGGCTTCGACATCGACCTCGGCAATGAAATCTGCGCGCGCCTGAAGGCCAAATGCGTGTGGGTCGAAAACGACTTCGACGGCATGATCCCCGCCCTGAAGGCGAAGAAGTTCGACGGCGTGCTGTCGTCGATGTCCATGACGCCGCAACGCGCCGAGCAGATCGCTTTCTCGTCGAAGCTGTTCAACACGCCGACGCGCCTCGTCGCGAAGAAGGGCTCGGGCATCCTGCCGACGGCCGAATCGCTGAAGGGCAAGACGGTTGGCGTCGAGCAAGGCACGATCCAGGAAACCTACGCGAAGACCTACTGGGAAGCGAAGGGCACGAAGGTCGTGCCGTACCAGAACCAGGACCAGGTCTACGCCGACTTGCTGTCGGGCCGTCTGGACGCGGCGTTGCAAGACGCGGTGCAGGCTGAAATCGGCTTCCTGAAGACGCCGCGCGGCGCGGGCTACGACTTCGTCGGCAAGAACCTCGACGATCCGAAGATCCTCGGCAACGGCGCCGGCATCGGCATGCGCAAGGAAGACACCGATCTGAAGGCGAAGGTCGACAAGGCGATCGCCGAGATCATCAAGGACGGCACGTACAAGAAGCTGGAGAAGAAGTACTTCGACTTCGACGTGTACGGCAGCTAAACAGGCAGCCATGCCCGCCGCGCGCATCTGAAGGCGCGCCGGCGGGCTCGCAGGCAACGGGCTCCGCCACACGCGGAGCCCGTTTTGTTTGCGGGCCGCGTAAGACCACGCGGCCCGCCATATCGGCTAAGATCGTGCGATCGAGACGCCGCGAAATACGCCCCGGCCGGCCTGCCATCAACCGGACCAACGGCACGCTTTCCTCCTGTAATCAACGACATAGCGCGGCATGCCCAACTTGCCCGCGGATTTGAAAACCATGCAAACCCAAACCCATCCGCTGATTGCCCCGACGCTCGGCACCGCCCGCAACCTGACGAGTTTTCACTACGGTCCCGGCGGCGGGCAGAAGATTTACATTCAGTCGTCGCTGCATGCCGACGAGTTGCCCGGCATGCTGGTGTCATGGGCGCTGCGCCGCAAGCTGGCCGCGCTGGAGGCCGCCGGCAAGCTGCGCGGCGAAGTCGTGATCGTGCCGGTGGCCAATCCGATCGGCCTGAATCAGCACTTTCTCGGCCACCTGACGGGCCGTTTCGAAACCAACACCGCGCAGAATTTCAACCGCAATTTCCACGACCTGGGGGCGCTGGTGCAGCCGGTTATCGAGGCGCGCCTGAGCGACGACATCGACGCCAATCGCAACGCGATCCGCGCGGCGATGCGCGAGGCGCTCGACGCGGAGAAGCCGCAAACCGAACTGGAATCGCAACGTCTCGCGCTGCAAAAACTTTCCTACGACGCCGACGTCGTGCTCGATCTGCATTGCGACTGGGAAGCCGCGATGCACCTCTATACGAACCCCGACCTGTGGCCCGAAGTCGAGCCGCTGGCCTGCTATCTGCACGCCAGGGCGTCGCTGCTCGCGCTCAATTCGGTGGGCAATCCGTTCGACGAGATCCACAGCTTCTGCTGGTCCGATCTGCGCGGCCGCTACGGCGAGCGCTTCCCGATTCCGAACGGCTCGATCTCGGTCACGATCGAGTTGCGCGGCCAGCGCGAGGTGTCCTACGAGTACGCCGAGCACGACGCGCAAGCCATCATCGAATATCTGACCGTGCGTGGCGTGGTCGACGGCACCCCGGCGCCGTTGCCGCCGCTCGAATTCGCCGCGACCCCCCTTGCCGGCGCCGAACCGCTCGTCGCGCCGATCAGCGGCGTGCTGGTGTACCGCTGTGAAGTCGGCACGTGGGTGGACGCCGGCCACGAGATCGCCGATATCGTCGACCCGTTGACCGATCGCGCGGTCACGGTCAAGAGCAGCGTGGCCGGCGTGCTGTACGCGCGGCATCTGACGCGTTTCGCGACGGCGGGGCTCGAATTCGCGCGCATTGCCGGCGCGAAGGCGTTCAGAAGCGGCTCGCTGCTGAGCAATTGAACGGACAACAACTTAACGCTGGCAACGGCTTCGCAAGGCCGTAGCTTCACCTCCCAACATCGCCCGCTTTTCAGCGGGCGATCTGCTTTGACACGCCGATTGCCGATCCCGCCCGCACGACGCCTTGCGTGATGTCCGCTTGCAAAAGCCACGTAAAGCCACGCGCATGTCGCGCCGGCGCGACAGATTCCAAAAAATTTCGGCCTGTCACATACCTTACTCTGCGGTCCCTTAAATTTCGGGCCATCGCGCGACCTGACCAAAGAGCACGGCGCTGCGATTGCCTAATCTTTATTGGAGAAAGTCTTGAACAAGAAACTATTGACCGCCGCTACCCTCGCCGTTTTCGCAAGCGCCGCCCACGCGCAAAGCAGCGTCACGCTGTATGGCGTGATCGATGCCGGTATCAGCTACGTGAACAACTCGAAGACCGCTACCGGTCACGACAACCTCTTCAAGTACGACGACGGCGTGGCCCAAGGCAGCCGTTGGGGCCTGCGCGGCACCGAAGACCTCGGTGGCGGCCTGAAGGCGCTGTTCGTGTTGGAGAACGGTTTCAACAGCGGCAACGGCACGCTCGGCCAGGGCGGTGCGATGTTCGGCCGTCAGGCGTATGTCGGTCTGTCGAAGAACGACATCGGCTCGCTGACGTTCGGCCGCCAGTACTCGTTTTCGACGGACTATCTCGGCGGCAACTACTCGACCGGCGGCCAGACCGTCGCGGGTAACTACGCTTATCACATCAACGACGTGGATCAACTCACGTCGAGCCGCATCAACAACGCGGTCAAGTTCAGCAGCGCCAACTTCCACGGCTTGACGTTCGGCGCGATGTACGGCTTCTCGAACCAGGCCGGCGCATTCGCGGGCGCGCCGGCAAGCGGCACGACGGCTGCACCGGTTGCAGGTTCGTCGCGTGCGTACAGCTTCGGCCTGAACTACGCGAACGGCCCGTTCGGCATCGGCGCGGCGTACACGGACATCCGTTACCCGAGCCAGTCGACCCCGTCATTCTCGACGACCATCGCCAACGTCGCGACCGGCAACGTCCGCGATCTGCGCACGTTCGGTGTGGGCGGCCGCTATTCGATCGGCGCGGCGACGCTGTGGGCGTTGTACACGAACACGCGCTTCGAGACGATCAGCGGCGGCGCGACGACGTTCGCCGCCTATGAAGCGGGCGCGAAATACGCGTTCACGCCGGCCTTGACGGCAGGTGCGGGCTACACGTACATGCACCTGAGCAATGCGAACCGCGGCCACTGGAATCAGGCTGACCTGAGCATCGACTACGCGCTGAGCAAGCGCACGGACGTGTACGCACTGGGCATCTACCAGATCGCCGCCGGCCGCAACGGCACCCAGGATCTGCAAGCGCAGATCGGTTCGAGCACGAGCTACTTCAACACGTCGGGCACGGGTGCGGACAACCAGCTGGCGTTCCGCGTCGGTCTGCGTCACAAGTTCTAAGCGGGTCTTGCAGGCGAGGAACGCAGGTTCCTTGCCGTCGCGAGGTTGTGAAAAACGCCCCTGCGGGGGCGTTTTCATTATTTGCGCGAGCGCGGAACGGCGGCTGAGCACCCAACGATAAATCGCATACTGAACGATTACATAAGTTCGTCGATGAGCGACTGCGTGTCTCGGATCAGATCGTTTCGCCATGACTGAGTTTGTATCAGCACCATGAAGATCAAATCAGTCAGCGCGTTTTGCGCCGTGCGTGAGGAAATGGCGGAACTGCGCCACTGATCCTCTTCCGCCAACGTGACGAGAGACAAGTCGGCCAGCGCACGAAGAGGATTCTCCACCGGATTGGTCAAGGCGATGACGCGGGCTTTGCGCTGCTGAGCGACGCGTGCGGCGTCGAGAATCTCTTTCCTGCGCCCCGAATAAGAAATCGCCACCTGAATGTCCTGCGGACCCAGCGTATTGGCGATGCTGAGCTGGGCATGGCTATCCGGGTCGATCAGGGCGATCACTCCGATTTTAAGGAGCTTGTGCGCAAAGTCGCTCCCCACTGTCATGGAGCCACCGAGCCCGGTAATGTGCACGAACCGCGCTTCACTCAGCGCCGTCACGATCTTTCCCAGGATCTCGTAATCGACACTACCGGTGGTCTCGACCAGTGCGCGAATCTTCTCCTGCATCAATTTTCGCGCGATCGTGGGCGCGTCGTCGTCGCTGTTGATCGCGTTGTGCAGCGGGAAGTTCGTTGCCACGGGAAGCTGGATGGCTTGCTGGCGACCCGACTCCTCGCTCAGCGCGAGGCGAAAAGCCGTCATGCCCTTGAACCCGATCTTCTGGACGAACTTCACGATGCTGGACTGGCTGACCGCTGCTAACTGAGCAAGCTCACTGGACGAAATTTTGGAAATGCGTTCCTGGTGAGCGAGGATGGTCTCGGCGATCTTCAGTTCGCTGGGTGAAAATTGACTGCGAGACTGGGCGATCTGGTTGATTATCTTCATCGGATCAGGTGCTGGTTGCGCGGGATGCCGCGTGTCGTATTTGTGCTTGCCCTAAGCGACGTTCGATTCGCGTGCTCTGCTGCTGGTGCCTTCAGCGGTAGGGCGATGTTAACACGGCAACCGAGGGGCGCCGGTCCCTATGCATAGCTGGTAGCGGCACGAAAAACAGACAATTGCCGGCGCACGACGCGGCTCTTTTCCTTGCGCCATGAAGCCATGTTCGCGGTGATGCGGTGATGCCGTGACGCGCTGATTGCGAAGCGATGCGCCAGCGCCGAAACGAGATCGTGGCAAGCACTGTGATTGCGCTTCCTCACTGGCGACACCGATCCGCCTCGGCAACGATCTGAAAGACGCAGCTAACTTCAACGCGTTTAAACCTCCCCGCTCCCCACGACCTTGAACGGGTGCCCCGCATGCCTTGCGCGGGAATGCCGCGTCTGCTGCCGGGCGATTTCCATGCTCGCGCCTCGGCGCTCCTGGCATCCCTAACACTCGATCCACACTTTTAATGTTTACCTTGCCCGGCTCAAGGAATAACCTATTCCATATGAACGAATAATGGAATAACAGGACTATGGACACGCCGCGGATTCAACTACATGACTTGATCACAGAACAACGCAATCCAGCCAGCGAGCAGATCGATCGCGTGGATACGCTGGCCATGCTGCGCATCCTCAACCATGAGGACCAGAAGGTCGCACTCGCCGTTGAGGCAGTTCTACCGGCGGTCGCGGCGGCGGTCGATGTCATTACCGAAGCCTTGTCGCACGGCGGCCGCCTGATTTATGTCGGCGCCGGCACGTCGGGACGCCTGGGCATTCTGGATGCCAGCGAATGTCCGCCTACCTTCGGTGTCGCCCCGTCGGTCGTTCAGGGACTGATAGCCGGCGGCACGGCTGCCATGGTGGGCGCCGTCGAGAATGCCGAGGACGATGCCGAAGCGGGCCGGCGTGATCTCGAGCAGATCCGATTTTCTGAGCGAGACATTCTTGTTGGAATCGCGGCGAGCGGACGCACGCCGTATGTCATCGGCGCCATGAAGTGGGCGGCCTCACTGGGCGCCCGCACGATCGCCGTCACTTGCAATCCGACCGGCCCGATGGTCGCGCTGGCGGATATCGCCATCACCCCCGTGGTGGGTCCCGAGGCGGTCACCGGCTCATCCCGCCTGAAGGCCGGAACTGCTCAAAAGCTGGTTTTGAACATGCTGTCGACGGGCGCCATGATCCGATTAGGCAAGGTGTTCGGCAACCTCATGGTGGATGTCGAAGCGACCAATGCAAAGCTGGTCGAGCGACAAATCCAGATTGTCATCGCGGCCTGCGATTGTTCCCGCGAGCGTGCGCGCGAGGCCGTCAATGAGAGCGGCAGACAGTGCAAGACAGCCATCGTGATGATTCGCGCCGGAGTCGATCTCCATGCGGCGAAAGCGGCGCTGGCCCGGACGAAGGGGCACGTTCGAGCCGCCCTGCTGGCCCTCGATGCAAATCGACCACATTCCAAAAGCACAATCCACAGAGAGAAGACCTGACGATGCAAAGCATTAACGAAACAACGGCACAAGAAATATTAGATGCTATTGGTGGGCCTACTAATGTGGTTCGTTGCAGCAATTGCATGACTCGCCTTCGCTTTGTTTTGGGCGGGCAAGACCGCGTTGACACGGCAGCATTAAAACGGGTTGCCTGTGTCCAGGGCGTACTTGCCGCCGCGGATCAATTGCAGGTCGTCATCGGGGCGGGCAAGGTGCAGCGCGCCGCGGACCTGGTCAAGGAACTGCTGGCGAAGCACGAGTCAAGGGCGGCCCCCGAAGCGCCTGTCGACAATGCCGCGGATCAATTGGCCGCGGTCGCGCGCGATAACAAGAAGGCCATGAAAGCGCGCCACGGAACGCGGATTCATCAGTTCCTGAGCAAATTTGCGACTATTTTTACGCCGCTGATCCCCGGCTTTCTTGGTGCGGGGCTGTTGCTAGGGGGCGCGACACTCATCGAACAGGCGATGCTGGCGAATGTCCTCGATCGGAATCCCACGATCGTGCATCTGGTCGCATACATGAACGTATTCGGCAAGGGACTGTTCGGCTTTCTGGGAATTCTGGTCGGCTATAACACCCAGCAGGCCTTTGGCGGTTCAGGGGTAAATGGCGCGATCCTCGCGTCCCTGTTTCTGCTCGATTACGGTTCGACCGGCAGCGGCAGTTTTCACGCGGGAATCCAGGACTTCTTCGGTCTTCAGATCGATCCGCGCGGAAGCATCATCGGCATTCTGATCGCGGGCATAGCGGGTGCATGGATCGAGCAGCAGATAAGGCGGCGAATGCCCGCCAACCTCGACATGATCCTTACCTCGCTGCTCACATTGCTGATTGCCGGGGCGTTGACGTACGTGGTCATCATGCCTGTCGGGGTTCTGCTATTCGACGGCATGTCGTGGTTATTCGGGCATCTGAACGACAATCCGATTGGTGCCGCGTTACTGTCGGGGCTGTTCCTGATTGCGGTGATGTTCGGCGTCCATCAAGGTTTTATCCCGGTGTATTTTGCCTTGGTGCAAAGTCGCGGCTTCAATTCGTTGTTCCCGATTCTGGCGATGGCGGGCGCGGGTCAGGTGGGCGCCGCCATCGCGCTTTATGTGAGAGCGCCGCGAGAATCGGTTTTGCGCAAGCAGATCAAAGGAGCGATCGCGCCTGCATTACTCGGCGTCGGCGAGCCGCTCATTTACGGCGTCACGCTCCCTCGCGTCAAGCCCTTTATTTCCGCCTGCTTTGGCGGTGCGGTTGGCGGCTTTGTAATCGGGTTGTTTGCATGGTTTCATTTCCCGATCGGCCTCAATACGGTATTCGGCCCCTCGGGCCTCGTATCGCTGCCGTTGATCACATCCGATCACGGAGCCCTGCCGGCCATGGCTATTTACCTCGTCGGCATTTTCTCCGCTTACCTCGCCGGATTCGCGTTTACGTACGCGTGGGGATGTCGCGACGTCGACATGACGTGATCGATCGGCCTCCGCACATCGCCCTCGTTTCCTTCCATTGAACGCTTGAATTCATCACCAGGGTGCGGGTGTGATTTCAAGCGGGCTCCTGCTGGCCCGGGCATGTAAATGAATTGGGCTCGCCCTGCAAATACAAACAAATTAAATCTGGAGATAGTTTGAAAAAAATAGTGTTCATGGTTGGCATATCGAGTCTGTCGATTCCCGCAATGTCCCAAACCGCACCGAATAGTTCCATGACGTTTTATGGCGTGGCGGAAGCACAGTTTGGAAGCTTTCGGAACCTCGGTGCGGCGCCGGTATCGTCAGCCAATCCGTTCGGGGTGACGGCGTCTCCGACGGCGAGCATCGGTGCGATCCCCTACGGCATCAATGCGTCGAGGTTCGGCATCAAGGGCGTCGAGAATCTCGGCAACGGAATGTCCGCCACGTTTGTGCTCGAAACACAGAACTCGCTCGCGGACGGCTCCATGCCTGCGCGTCTTTTTCATCGGCAAGCCAATATCGGACTCACGGGGGGCTTCGGTCAGATTCGTCTGGGTCGCATCTACTCCGCCTGGAATGACGTCGCATCCAACGCGGCGCCTGGTTATGGCGACACATACGATCCATTCGTGCGCGTATGGCGAATCGCGGGGCCGGTTCCGCTGGGTTCACCGGTTCCGAGCGCCAGCGGGCAAGTCACGGGGTTATCAGGGGCCGTTGGCGCCAACAACGTTGTTGGAGACCCAAACAATTGGTCGCATGTGCGGATAGATAACTCCGTTCGCTACGATTCACCGAACATGGGTGGGGTGACTTTATCCGCGCAGGTCGGCATGAATGATCCGAGGAAAACAATTACCGCAAGCACCTTTGCCATCATCTATGCGCGCGACCGGATCCGCGCCGGCCTCGGCTATTTTCGCCAGTCGACCGCGAGCAATTACGACCCCGCCACGCAACGCTACGATCCAAACCGGTTGAAGACGGGAAATCTGACAACGCTTACCGGTGCGTTCAACTACGACTTTGGCGCCTTCACATTGATGACGATGGCAGGGCAGTCCCGATACGACCTGTACTCCCTGGGCGAGCGGGTTTCGTCTACGGAGTGGTCGATTGGGGCGAGTGTTCCACTCGGTCAGTGGGTATTGAAACCGAGCGTGGCGGGCAGTAACAGCAAGCGTCTTCCGAAGAGCGACATCGGGGCGGGAATGGAGGCCATCTATAACCTGTCAAAACGCACGTCGCTCTACGCTGCCTATAGTTATAGCTATTACGGCGAACTGCTTCATGGACAGCCCGTGAAGTCCAGCTATATTTTCGCAACGGGTGTCCGTCACTTCTTCTGAGCGGCGCCTTGCCGGTTAGCGTTGCGGGTCGGGCCATCTGTCCCACCATGCCTCGCGCATCGCGCGTTCGAGGTCGTCCACGTAGTCGGTCACCACCTTTTCGTATTCCGCGGTGTTCGCTTCGCAGTCGGACGGATTGCGTTTGCCCTGCGCCTTGCGAATAGCGGAAACGCTCGTGTGCAGCACCGTCATCTCGTCCCACATCGCGCGGGAACGGCGGGTGTCGTCGTCGTTCATCATGGCTGATCCATCTGGAAGCGCGGCATGCCGGGCCGCTGCGTTAAAACGGGCAATGCGTCATCAACTCAGCCTGATCTTCGGCTGAACCAGTGCGTTGATCTGCTCGGCGGTCCACATTAGGCCCGCTCTGCCGAAACCGTGAAGCGCCTGCTGATGACGTCGATAGAGCATGGCATGGCTCAATTGCGCGAACCGCCCGCGAATGAAGCCGCCGGGGAAGAAGCCGAACCGTCCGAGTGTGCCGAAGGCGCCGTAATCGCTTAGCGACACGAGCGAGCCGAAGTCCCGAAAAGCGAACTCCGGCATCGGCGCGCCCGCCAGCCATCCAGGCAGATGACGAGCCAGATGCCCCGCCTGCTGCGTGGCCACCTGGGCGGTGGGCGGCAACGGCCGCTCATGGTTCTCCGGCGTCAAGCTCGCGCAATCGCCGAGCGCGAACACGTGGTCGTCGCGGGCGGACTGAAGCGTTGCGCCGATCACGATCTGATTCGAGCGGTTGGTTTCCAGCCCGGCCAGTTCGCTCAGGAAGTCCGGCGCCTTGACGCCCGCCGCCCACACCATTAGATCGGCTTTCACCAGACGATCGTCGCCGTGACGGAATCCGTCCTCCTGCGCCGCCGTGACGCGCACCGAGGTCAGCACGCGAAAGCCGATGTGTTCGAGCTGCTGCTGGGTCGATGCGGAAATCGCCGGCGGAAACGAGGCGAGCACGCGCGGGCCGCTTTCGAGCAGCGTGAGACTCAACCGGCTGCGCAGCGTGGGATCGCCGTAGCCTTGTGCGATTTCGAGCACCCGGCTCAGCTCGGCGGCAAGCTCGACGCCGGTGGCTCCGGCGCCGACGATCGCCACGCGCAGTCTTTCGTCGCGCACCACCGCGCGCAACATGCGCGCGCGCAACACGCCGTTGAAGCCTTCGGCCTGCTGCTGGCTGTCGATGAAATGACAGTGCTGCCTCACGCCCGGCACCCCGAAGTCGTTTGCCCGGCTGCCTAGCGACAGCACCAGCACGTCGTACGGAACCGCTCGCGCCTCCAGCACCAGTTCGCCTTCGGGCGTCCTGACTTCGTTGAGCAGGACTTCCTTGCGTTGCCGGTCGAGTCCGCACATCTCGCCCGGCTGCCAGGCGAAGCGGTGCGCGCTCGCATGCGCGAGGTAGCTCACCTGCTGTTGCTTCACATCGCGCGTGCCGGCCGCGATGGTGTGCAGCATCGGCTTCCAGATATGCGTGTGGCTGCTGTCGATCAGCGTCACGGACGCCTCGTGCGAATGCGCGAAATGATTGCCGAGCCGCGTGGCGAGCAGAATGCCGGCGATGCCGCCGCCGACGATGACAATGCGTGTTGCGTTGGACATAACCGTTCCGTGTTGATTACGACTCGCGAATTCCGCGCGAGGGCGAAAGACGCATGCCGCTTCGGTGCAGCTTCGGTGTGCAGCTTCAGTGCGCAACTTCAATGCGCCTGCGACGTATCCGCGACCCGCGTCGGTTTCGGCGCGAGCCACACCGCCAGCGCGGCGAAAATGAAACATGCGCCTGCAATCGTGAAGAGCTGATTGGTCGCGAGCATCACGGCCTGCGACTGCACCACGTCGCTGATCTGCGCCTGCGCCTGACCCGCGCTCCAGCCCGAATTCGTCAGCATGGTCGAGAAGTGGCCGGCCTGATCGACGAGTCCCGACAACTCCGCCCGGTCATACTTCGTGCGGTCTTCCCACCCGGTATTGACCAGCGACGTCGCAATCGCGCCGCCGAAGGTCCGGCAGAAATTCATGAGCCCCGCCGCCGATGCCGTTTCGGGTTCCTCCACGCTGCTCAGCGCGAGCCCCGTGAGCGGCACAAAGAAGAACGGCAAGCCGACGCCTTGCAGCAGCAGCGGCAACGCCACTTGCCAGAACGTCATGTCGGTGTTCGCGTGCGTGCGCCACAGCGTGACCGCGCCGAGCCACATCACGCCTGCGAACACCAGCCAGCGTCCGTCGAACCGGGACGACAGGTTGGCCGCGAGCGGCGCCGAGAGCACGGCGAGGATGCCGGTCATCGCCGTGGCGCACCCCGCCCACGTCGCCGTGTAGCCCATGTAGCTCTGTAGCCACAGCGGCGTCAGCACGGTCGCGCCGAAAAACGCGCCGAACGCCAGCGTGATCGTGATTACGCTCGCACTAAAGCCGCGATGACGAAACACCCGCAGGTCGACCACGGGATGACGGTCCGTCAGCTCCCAGATCAGGAACGACGCAAAGCCGATCGCCGCGATGATTGCGAGCACGCGGATTTCCGTCGACGCGAACCAGTCGTGATCCTTGCCTTCATCGAGCAGGATTTGCAGCGCGCCGACCCATACGACGAGCAGCGCGAGACCCACGGCGTCGATTGGAACGCGCATCAGGCTCGTCTCGTAGCGCTTGAGCAAACGCCAGCCGAGATACCCGCAGATCAGCGCGACCGGAACGTTGATGTAGAAGATGTACGCCCAGTGCATGCGGTCGCAGATCACGCCGCCCAAGATCGGGCCCAGCACCGGCGCGACCAGCGTCGTCATGCTCCACAAGCCGATCGCCGCGGCCGCTTTCTCTTTCGGGAAAATGCGCAGCAGCAGCGTCTGCGACAGCGGCATCAGCGGCCCGCCGGCGAGTCCCTGAAACACGCGGAACAGCACCAGCATTTCGAGCGAAGTCGCCATGCCGCACAGCGCCGAACACAGGCCGAACATGATCAGCGACGTGATGAACACGCGCACCGTGCCGAAGCGGTTTGCCAGCCAGCCGGTCAGCGGCACGGTAATCGCCTCGGCCACCGCGTAGGACGTGATGACGTAGGTGCCCTGGCTGGACGACGCGCCGAGCGCGCCGGAAATGGTCGGCACCGACACGTTCGCGATCGTCGTGTCCAGCACCGCGACGAAGTTGGCGGCGGCCAGCAGCAACGCCGCGCCGATCAGCATGCCGCCGCTGAGCGGCGGCAACGGGATGTCCCGCGTTTGATGCGTTTGACTGGATGACATGGTCGGCGCGGCCTCAGCTTGCGGGCGTCGCGTTGTTGTCGCCGCCGTCGCGCGTATCCACGGTCGCTTCCATCGACAAGCCGACGCCCAGCGGATGCGCGCGCAGATCGGCCGGGTCGATCGCGACCCGCACCGGTAGCCGCTGGACCACCTTGATCCAGTTGCCGGTCGCGTTCTGCGCGGGAATCATCGCGAACGCGGAACCCGCGCCGCCGGCCAGTCCGGCGACCTTGCCGTGATAGACGACCTTGCCGCCGTACAGGTCGGACGTCAGTTCCACCGGCTGACCGATGCGCACCTTGTCGAGCTGAACTTCCTTGAAATTCGCGTCGACGTGCAGCGAATCCACCGGCACGACGGACAGCAGCGACGCGCCCGGCTCGACCCGCTGACCCACCTGCACCTGGCGGCGCGCGACGACGCCGTCGACCGGCGCACGCAACACCGTGCGTTGCAGATCGACGCGCGCCTGGTCCCGCTTGGCGCGTGCGAGCAGCACTTCGGGATTGGTGTCGACGGTGGTGTCGGCGAACAGCACCTTGTTGGCGTCCTGTGAACCGATGGCCGCCGCACGGCTCGCCTGCGCCTGCAAGGCGTTGGCGCGGGCCGCCATCAGCGCCGCCTGGGCGCTCGCGAACGAGGTCTGCGCGTTGCTGAGTTCCTCCCCGGACACCGAGCCGGAATGCGCGAGCGCTTCGCGGCGCTTCAGATCGATCGCCGCGCGGTCGAAGTCGGCCTTGGCCGACGCGATTTGCGCGTTCATGCGCGCTTCGTCGGCGGCGCGCGCCGCCACCTGGGCGGCGAGCCCGGCGTCGGTCGCGAGGTAGCCGCGCACCTTGCGCTCGGCGCGCCCCACTTCGGCTTCGGCCTGTTCGAGCGCGAGCTTCGCATCGGTGTCGTCGATCACGACGAGCACGTCGCCCTTGCGGACATGCTGCGTGTCGACCGCGGCGACGCGCTGCACGATGCCGCTCACCGACGGCGTAATCGACGCGATTTCGGCCGCGGTGTACGCGTTGTCGGTCGACACGTAACGCGAGCCGATGAAGTACCAGTAGCCGCCATAAGCGAGACCGGCCAGCACGATGACCGCGCCCAGCAAGGCGAACAGCTTCTGGCGGCGAGCGACGGGCGCGGCGGCCGTCGCGGTCTTCTCGCCGGCATAGGTCGAATGGTCGGCGCTCGGCATGGACGGCGCGTCGGCCGCGGGGGAATGGCTTTGAGACATGTTCTGGTCCTTGGGATCAGCTTTGATTTTTCGGATTCGCTTGGGGGTTCGTTGCGGCGGCGGACGGCGCGGTGGTTGGTGCATTGGCCGGTGCGTTGGCCTGCGCGTCAACCTGATAACCGCCGCCGAGCGCGCGCACGAGCGAAACGTCGAGCGTGAAGGTGCGCGAGCGCATGTCGGCGAGCTGGCGCTCCGCGCTCACCAGCGTGTCGGCGGCGCTCAGCACGTCGAGATAGCCGGACAGTCCGCCCTGATAGCGCTCGAGCGCCACGCGATGCGATTGCGCGGCCGCGTCGTACGACGCTTGCGTCGCCTGCAACCGGTCGGTGAGCGCGCGTTTGCTGACGGCGACATCGGCGACGTCGCGCAGCGCCTTGGTCAGCGTTTCGTCGTAGTTGGCGACGGCTTCCTCGTAATTCGCGCGCGCGCCGCGCAACTCGCCGCGCAAGCGGCCGCCGTTGAAGATGGGCAGCGTGACGGCCGGGCCGACATTGCCGACCGCCGATCCCGCGCGCGTCAGCATGTTCAGGCCGAGCGACTGGAAGCCGATCATCGCGGAGAGGTTCACGTTCGGATAGAAGCCGGCCTTGGCGACGTCGATCCGCTTGCTCGCCGCTTCCGCGCGCAAGCGGGCGATCACGACGTCGGGACGGCGGCCCAGCAGGCCGAGCGCGAGGTCGGCGGGCATGCCGGCCGGCTGCGCCAGATCCACCGCCGGACGGCCGATGGCGAGGCCACGGTCGGGACCGTCGCCCATCAGCGCGGCAATCCGGTTGCGGGTGAGCGCGATCGATTCGTCGAGTTCGAAAAGATCGGCGCGCGCGCTTTGCTGCTTCGATTCCGCCTGCTTGACGCCGGCCTGCGTCTCCAGTCCGTTGGCAAAGCGTTCGGCGAACAGTTGCGCGGACTGCGTGCGTACCTTGACCGCCGCTTCCGCGCTGTCGCGTTCGGCGAACTGGCGCGCGAGATCCGCATACGCATCGGCAATCGACGCCGCCAGCACCATGCGAGCCTGGGCGGCATCGGCGCGCGCCGCGTCGAGCTCCGACGTGGCGGCGGCAAGCGACGCGCGATTCTTACCCCAGAAGTCGATCTCGTAGCTGAAGTTGAGTTCGGCAGAGCCGTATGGACGCCAGCCGCGCGGCACGAAGGCGGGCGGCACGCCGTTGTTGTAACTCTGCTTCTGCTTTTCGACCGACCCTTGCGCGCTGACTTCAGGCAACAGCGCGGCGCCCGCTTCCTGCGCCGACGCTTCTGCATTGTGCAGACGCGCCTGCGCGGTCGCCAGGGTCGGCTCGCCCTTTAACGCTTCGGCGATCAGCGCGTTCAACTGCGCATCGTTGTAGCGCAGCCACCACTGTTCCGTGGGCCATGTGGATGGCGCGCGCTCGCCCGCGCCCGTGCCGAAACTGCGCGCGCTCTCGTAGCGGCCCGCATCCTTTGGCGACGGCTTTGGCGGCATGTCGGGAAATTGCGCGCATGCGCTCGCCAGCACGCTGACGACAAGCGCCGCGACAAGCGTCATGACCGGCTTCGTGGTTCGTGCCGAACGCGCCCTCTCTCCGATTACCGCAGTTTCTTTCACGATCTCAGTCTCATCTTAAACAATACCGTGCAGTTTAGTTATGCGGATGTTGGCGTGTCAACTAAAATAAACTGACCGGTTCAGTTTTGAGGGGCGAAGTCCGGCAACGGCCTTTGGTAACATCACGCACGGACAGATTTCATGAACCTTCCGGCAAAGCACAGGAAAGCCTCGGGAATGAGAAAGAAAACGGAAGAAAAGCGGCAGGCGATCGTCGACGCCGCATTTGAGGTGTTCAGCGAAACAAGCTTCGAGCAGGCGTCGATGTCCGACATCGCGGCGCGGGCCGGCGCGTCCAAGGCGACGCTGTACGGCTATTTCCAGTCGAAGGAAGAGATGTTCTTCGAAGTGATGCACGAGTGCGCCGCGCACGAAATCAAAGGGGCGTTCGCGCTGCTCAAGACATCGGTGCCGATCCGCGAGGCGCTGACGAGCTTCGGCAAGCACTATCTGATCGCCATCCTCAAGCCGCAGTTGCTCGCGGTACGGCGCCTCGCCATTCATGAAGGCGGCCGCTCGCATGTGGGCGCGCTGTTTTACGAACGCGGACCGAAACTCGGCTGGCAAACGGTGGCGAACTTCCTGCAGCAGTCGTGCGAAGCGGGCCACTTGCGCAAATGCAATGTCACGGTCGCGACGGCGCATCTTCGCGCGCTATTCGAAGCCGAGCTGGCCGAGCTATGTCTTCTCGGCGTGCCGACGGACACGTCGGCACGCAACATTACGCAAGTGGTGAACCGGGCGCTGGACGTTTTCATGGCTGCCTATGGCGGCAGCACCGAAAAAAGCCGCTAGGCCCGGTCCTCCGAAACCCGGCATCCTGATGGGCTCTTCCTGCCGTTCGGCCGGTAGCGGCGGCGAGAAAGTCGCACGATTTCCGGCGTTCAAAGTCTGGTACGCTGCGCCCTTCGCAACTGCTTGCATCGAACTCGATGGAAACTCCCTTCAATGATCGTGGCGTGTCGGTCACGCGCAACGCACTCTCGTCCGCCGGTCAGGTTTTTCCGCTGCGCGACATCGTGAGCGTGCAGGTCGTCACCGTGCAGAAGAACAAGGTCTTGCCGCGCGCGATCTCGCTCGTCGGTGTCGTCGGCGCGCTTGCCGGCGGGATTCTGAACTCGCCGGCGGGCATGGTCTGCGGCACGATGCTGATCGTGGTGGGCTGGCTCACGTGGCTGACCCAGGACGTCACGCATCGTCTGATGGTGCAAACCGCCAACGGCGAGCGTGAGGCGCTGTCGAGCACCGATCGCGAGTTCGTCGAGCGCGTCGGCGCGGCCGTGGACGAAGCAAAGGCAGAGGCAACGCCTAACGCTTGAGTCGTCGTCCACGGGATGCTTGACCTGGATCAATGTTTGCGCAGGCGCGTCGCCAGCCGCGCGGCTCAGCCGCAAGCGTCGACACATCTTTGCAATTGAGCTTGGGTGGCCGTGTAGAGTCGCCGCTCCTCTCATCGCGTGTTCCCGCCCCGCAGGCCCCGCAAGCGTCCCGGTTTCCCCGCTTGACACTGCGGCAATCCATCGAGATTGCCGCCCGTGCTGTCTCAGTGCCGTCTACCGGTCAGCTCACGATGCATCGCCTTCGCCAGGGACCCGCATTTTTGCAAAGCGTGATCCTATGTCCCTGTCGTCTCCCGATGCCGCACGCCGGCACCCGCTTCATCGTTTCCGTCATCTGGGCGCCGCGGCGCTCGCCGTCACCGGCGCGCTCGTCGCGCTGAGCGGCTGCTCCACGACGTTCCCGGTTCCCACCCCGCCCGCCTCGACTGCCGCGCTGATCAACAACGGCAACGACGGCCTGCTGATTCCGCTGCAAGTGGAACGCGCCGATCAGGGTCACGCACGCCTCGGCCTGCCTGTCCAGATCGACGGCAAGCCGGTGTATCTGGCGCTCGATACCGGCACACAAGGCGTGCGCGTGTTGAAGTCGGTCCTGCCCGGCAGGAGCTATCCGAATGCCGGCCCGGCGAGTTCGCTGCCGCTCACGAACGGCGCGCAGATTTCCGGCGCGGCGGTCAAGGTGCCATTCAGCATCGCGGGTACGAAGCCGGCGCAGATCGACGCGCAGGCGGTCGACCAGGTGAAGTGCCAGGAAAACGCGCGGCGCTGCGTGGGAATGGACGGCTACACCGCCGAATTCGGCTGGGCGTTCTCGGGCCTGTTCGGCGTCGGCGCGGCTCAAGCGGACGACAACTGCTGCACGCAACCGCTGCGCGCATTGCCCGGCAACATCGGTCAGCGGTACCTGGTGCATGCGAACTTCACCAAGCCGTATCTGGTGCTGAGTCCGTCGAACGCGCTCACGAAGGACTACACGATGGTGCCGATGACGGTCTCGAAAGACGGCACGGCGCAATGGCCGCGAGCCTGCGTGAACGTCGGCGACAAGATGACCTTTTGCGCGCCGCTGGTGTTCGCCACCGCCAGCACGCAGATGATCCGCGTCGAAATGGACAAGGCGCCGAACTGGACCGGTGACGACGAAGTGGGCAAGGTGCTCAATCAGGGCAACTACAACGTGGCGCTCGGCACGGGCAAATGGCTGCATCGCTATCAGGACGCGCAAGTCGAGATCGTCAAGGCAAAGCCGGGCGCCAACCGTATCGTGATCGGCCTGATGGGCATGCAGAACATCGACGTGCTGTTCGATTTCCCGCGCGGGCAGTTGGGCCTGTATGCCGCGAGCGAGACCGAGACGCTCGTGCAGTGACATTCGGTCAACGCTCGGCGATATTCGGCGAGCGATAAAGAACAAAGGCCGTGCGCAAAATCGCACGGCCTTTGTTTTTCATGCGAGCGCGCGGAACACAATCCGCGCAACCCTGCCTTCAAATCACGCCATGTCGAGCGGACTCACCCGCCAGATATCGCGCGCATATTCGCCGATCGTGCGGTCCGACGAAAACTGCCCCATGCCCGCGACGTTCTCGATCGCGCTTTCAGTCCACGCGCGTTTGTCGACGAAGCGCGCATCCACTTCGCGCTGAGCCTTGGCGAAGGCGGCGAAGTCGGCGAGCACCATGTAGTGATCGCCCCAGTCGACCAGCGTGTGAAAGATGTCCGAAAAGCGCAGCGGATCGTCAGGCGAGAAAAAACCCGTGCGGATCTGGTCGAGCGCCATGCGTAGCTCGGGATTTTCCTCGTAGAGTTGCCGCGGCCGGTAGCCGGTGGCGCGCAGACTGTCCACTTCGTCGGCGGTGTGGCCGAAGATGAAGATGTTCTCGCGCCCCACGGCGTCGCAGATTTCGATGTTCGCGCCGTCCATCGTGCCGATCGTCAACGCGCCGTTGAGCGCCAGTTTCATGTTGCCGGTGCCCGACGCTTCCGTGCCGGCCATCGAAATCTGCTCCGACAGATCGGCCGCCGGAATGATCAGCTCCGCCACGCTCACGCCGTAGTTCGGCACGAACACCACCTTCAGGCGGTCGCCCACCAGCGGGTCGTGATTGATCGTCTGCCCCACGTCGCCGATCAGCTTGATGATCGTCTTCGCCATCCGGTACGCGGACGCCGCCTTGCCCGCGAACATCACCACGCGCGGCACCCAGTCGCGCTCGGGGTTCGCGCGAATCTGGTTGTAGCGCACGATCACGTGCAGCACGTTCAGCAGTTGCCGCTTGTATTCGTGAATGCGCTTGACCTGCAGATCGAACAGCGCGTCGGGATCGAAATGCAGCTTCGTGTGATGCGCGAGCCGCTGCACGAGCCGCAGCTTGTTCTGCCGCTTCGCCTCGCGGAAAGCCTCGACGAACGCGCTGTCGCCGCGCAGCTCGCGCAGTTGTTCGAGGTCGAACAGATTGCTGCGCCAATGCCGGCCGATCTGCTGATCGATCAGCGACGACAGCGACGGACTCGCTTGCGCGAGCCAGCGGCGCGGCGTGATGCCGTTGGTCACGTTGGTGAAGCGGTCCGGATAGATGCGCGCGAAGTCGGCGAAGATGTCGCGCGTCATCAGTTGCGAATGCAGCTTGGAGACGCCGTTCACCTTGTGGCTCGCGACGATCGCCAGATAGGCCATTCGCACGCGCCGCTGCCCATATTCGTCGACGAGCGAAATGCGGCGGATCATCTCGGCGTCATGCCCCGACTGCTCGCTCACATGCTTGAGAAAGCCGGCGTTGATCTCGAAGATGATCTCCAGATGTCGCGGCAACAGACGCGCGAGCATCTCGACGTCCCATGTTTCGAGCGCCTCGGGCATCAGCGTGTGGTTCGTGTACGAGAAGATCTTCGTGACGTGATGCCACGCCTTGTCCCACGGCAGGTGATGAACGTCCACGAGCAAACGCATC
Organism: Paraburkholderia sp. DD10; assembly: GCF_049177125.1. Lineage (NCBI taxonomy): Bacteria > Pseudomonadati > Pseudomonadota > Betaproteobacteria > Burkholderiales > Burkholderiaceae > Paraburkholderia > Paraburkholderia sp. DD10. Next base: position 2,607,919 of record NZ_CP185392.1, read on the forward strand.
AGTTCGGGAATCGCGAGCACCGGGTGCGTATCGTTCAGATGCACCGCGACCTTTTCGGAGAAGCGCCCGAAGGTGCTGTGCGTGCGCTGATAGCGGCGAATCAGATCCTGCATGGTCGCCGAGACGAAAAAATATTCCTGGCGCAGCCGCAGTTCGCGGCCCGCGGGCGTCGAGTCGTCGGGATAGAGCAGGCGCGAGACGTTCTCCGACATGTTCTTCGTGTCGACCGCATTGCGGTAGTCGCCGCGATTGAACGCGCCGAGGTCGAGCTCGTCGGTCGCGCGCGCCGACCACAGGCGCAGCGTATTGGTCGCGTCCGTCGCATAACCGGGGATGACGGTGTCGTAGGCGGTCGCGTTCACGTGCTCGGTGTCGATCCATTCCACGTGTTCGCCACGCTGCACGGTGCGCCCGCCGAAGTGCACCATGTACTTGATCTCGGGCCGCGGAAACTCCCACGGATTGCCCGCGCGCAGCCAGTAGTCCGGCGCCTCGACCTGCTCGCCGTTGACGATTTCCTGACGGAACATGCCGTACTCGTAACGGATGCCGTAGCCGAAGCCCGGAATGCCGAGCGTCGCCATCGAATCGAGGAAGCAGGCCGCGAGCCGGCCCAGGCCGCCGTTGCCGAGCGCGGCGTCCGGCTCGATATCGGTGAGCGCTTCCATGTCCACGCCGAGACTCGCGAGCGCTTCCTTCATCTGATCGTGGATGCCGAGCGCGAGCAGCGCGTTCGTGAAGGTCCGGCCGATCAGGAATTCCATCGACAGGTAGTAGACGCGTTTCACGTCCTGTTCGTATTGCAGGCGCGTGGTTTTCATCCAGCGCGCGACCAGCCGGTCGCGCACGGCGAGCGCGGCGGCATGCAGCCAGTCATGCGGATGGGCGGTGACGGCGTCCTTGCCGACGCCATACATCATGCGATTGGAAATTGAGCGCCGTAGCGCGTCGACGGTACTGTTGAGCTGGTCGAATTCCAGATCGACGGCTGTCATCGAAGCCTCCGGTAAAAAGACGCGGCATGCGCGGACCGCACAGATGACGGGCGGGAGGCGCGTGCCGGTCAGGCGGGTTAAAAAAGAGAGTAGGACATTTTACGGCTCGCGGACACCGGCAAGCGCGAGCGCGTGTTCACGCACATGCCATGCCCGCCGTCATCCGCCGGCGCGCGGGTTTTGCGCACGCAGGCGGTGCAAGCGGCACGGGCGCAGCACTGCGCACGTGCATCGGCCCGCAAAGCAGGCAAACGATTGCGGGCGGTCAAGGGCGCATGGGGCGCATGGGGCGCATAGGGCGCAACGCAGTTCGATTATTTTCCGCATGGGTGACGCGGGGATGAATGAGCCGATCGCCGCAAGCCGTGCTCGAATCGGGCTGTCATCGTTGAGTGACAGGTTGTGCCAAAGCGGCTTGCGATGGCGCGGCGCGCGCGCCGATTCGCGGACGCGAGGCGGGCCTGGCCGTTAGTTGCAACAGCGCAAGGCGCAACCGCGCGCCGCCCACTTCCTCCACTCCCCATCTCCCCATCTCCCCATCTCCCCATCTCCCCATCTCCCCATCTCCCCATCTCCCCATCTCCCAGCACGATTTCCACGACTCTGTAACAATCGCTACATTCGCCGCGCGGCTCGCCTCGAACGCTGCACCTGGGTCATGCGCGCGCCTCTCCACGTAACCCTGCCACCTGCGCGCCGCATCCTCGACCATGCCGCGCATCGGCATGCCTACCCGCCGAGCCACGCCTTGTCAGAGAACAGCGCCACCGCCGTCCCAATCCTTCCGGCAGACGGCCCCATGTCCGCCGCCAACCGCCGCGCGATGGCCGCGATCATGCTCGCGGTCGCGCTCGCCACGCTCGACACCGCGATCGCCAACACCGCCTTGCCCGCCATCGCGGCGGACTTGCACGCCGCGCCCGCGGCGTCGGTGTGGATCATCAACGCGTATCAGCTCGCGATGGTCGCGACGCTGTTGCCGCTCGCGGCGCTCGGCGACATCGTCGGGCATCGGCGGATTTATATCGGCGGCATCGCGCTGTTCACGCTGGCGTCGCTCGTCTGCTCGCTCGCCTCGACGCTGCCGATGCTCACCGCCGCGCGCGTGCTGCAAGGGCTCGGCGCGAGCGCGATCATGAGCGTCAACACCGCGCTGATCCGCTATCTTTATCCGCCGCATCGGCTCGGGCGCGGCCTCGGCACCAACGCGCTGATCGTCGGCGTGTCGTTCGCGGTCGGGCCGACGGTGGCATCGCTGATTCTTTCTGTGGCCGCATGGCCGTGGCTGTTCGCGGTCAACGTGCCGCTCGGCCTACTGGCGTTGGGCTTCGCGTGGCCCGCGTTGCCGCACACGGAACGCGGCACGCACAACTTCGACCCGGTCGCGGCGCTGCTCAACGTCATCACCTTTGCCGCGCTGATCTTCGCGCTCGGCGAGGCGGCCCAGCGCGCGCCGGCGCAAGTCGTGCTGAGCGCGGCGGCGGTCGCCGTGATATTCGGGCTGTTGCTGATCCGGCGTGAAACGGGTCATCCGGCGCCGATGCTGCCCGTCGATCTGTTCAAGCGGCCGGTGTTCGCGTTGTCCGCGCTGACCGCCGTGTGCTCGTTCGCCGCGCAAGGGCTCGCGTTCGTCTCGCTGCCCTTTTACTTCGAGGACGTGCTGCATCGCAGCCAGGTCGAGACTGGTTTCCTGATGACGCCGTGGCCGGTGGTGGTGGCGTTGGCCGCGCCGCTGGCGGGCGGTCTGTCCGACCGCTATCCGCCCGGACTGCTAGGCGCGATCGGCCTCGCGGTGATGTCGGCGGGAATGGCGTCGCTCGCGCTCTTGCCGGTGCATCCGCACGTGCTCGACATCGGCATCCGCATGGCGATCTGCGGCGCGGGCTTCGGCTTCTTTCAATCGCCGAACCTGAAGGCGTTGATGGCGAGCGCGCCGCCCGAGCGCAGCGGCGGCGCCAGCGGAATCGTCGCGACCGCGCGGCTGCTCGGGCAAACCACCGGCGCGGCGCTCGTCGCGTTGAGCTTCGGTATCGCCGGACGGCATGGTCCGACGCTCGCGCTGGCGGCCGGCGCCTTCTTCGCCGGCGCGGCGAGCCTCGCGAGCGGACTGCGGCTGCTGGCGCCGTCGCATCGCGCGGGGGCGCATGTGCAAGCGTCGGCGAAATAAGAAAAAGCGGGCGTACTGCTGTGACAGTGCGCCCGCTTTTGAATGCTCATGCTCTCGTTCGGATAACGGTTCCTCCCGGCGGACTTTTCAGATCCCGGCCTCGAGAAGCATGCGTCTCTTCGCTCACCGCGCCGCGAAATACCCCTTCACCGCGGCGACAAACGTATCGATATCGGCACGCGACACATCCTTGTGCGTGACGAATCGCGACGCGTACAGCATCTGCGTGAGAATGCCGCGCTCCTTCAGCCACGCTTCGAGCGGCGCGCAATGCTGCTGCGGAAACTGCGCGAACACCATGTTGGTCGCGACCGACTGCACCTTGACCGGCTCGATCGCTTCGAGCCCGGCCGCCAGGTGGGCGGCGTTCGCGTGGTCGTCGGCGAGACGCTCGACGTTGTGATCCAGCGCGTACAGGCACGCCGCCGCCAGCACGCCGGCCTGGCGCATGCCGCCGCCCAGCACCTTGCGCCAGCGGTGCGCCACCTCGATCAGCGCGTGGCTGCCGACCAGCACCGAGCCCACCGGCGCGCCGAGCCCCTTCGAGAAACAGATCGAGACCGAATCGAACGGCTCGCACAGCGCCGCGACCGGCTTGCCCGACGCGACCGCCGCGTTGTAGACGCGCGCGCCGTCGAGGTGGGCCGACAGGCCGCGTTGACGCGCGAGTTGCACCGCCTCGGCGACATACCCCTCGGGCAGCACCTTGCCGCCGATGGTGTTCTCCAGCGCCAGCAGGCGCGTGCGCGCGAAGTGGTTGTCGATCGGCTTGATCGCGGCGGCGATCTTGTCGAGCGGGATCGAACCGTCGGCGGCGTTTTCGAGCGGCTGCGGCTGGATGCTGCCGAGGACCGCCGCGCCGCCGCCCTCGTACTTATAGGTGTGCGCCAGTTGCCCGACGATGTATTCGTCGCCGCGCGCGCAGTGCGCCATCAACGCCGCCAGATTGCTTTGCGTGCCGCTCGGGAAGAACAGCCCCGCCTCCTTGCCGGCGCGCTCCGCGACGCTTGCCTGCAGGCGCAGCACGGTGGGGTCGTCGCCCCAGACGTCGTCGCCCACTTCGGCAGCCGACATGGCCGCGAGCATGGCCGGGGTCGGACGGGTTACGGTATCGCTGCGCAAATCGATCATGGTGAATTCCTGTGCGTCTATCTAGGGATGACAGCCGATCGCAGCCGGCGCGCCGGCTGCGAAGCCACACAGTGTATTCAAATTATTTAAGCGACGCAGCGCCTGGACTCACGCTGAAGGGGTGACGCATGGCGCAAGTTCTCGCGTGCCGCACGCTCATGCCGCCCTCACCCTCGCCCTCGCCCTCGCCCTGGCCCAGCCGGGCTCGGGCGAGCAGAACCTTGCACTTCGCTTACCCGCCCGACCTCGGCAGCCACGCCAGCGGATCGACGGGTTGGCCGTTCTGGCGGACCTCGAACTGGATCGACGCCACGCCGCGGCCGTCCACCCCGACTTCGCCGATGGTTTGCCCTTGCGCGACCGCGTCGCCTTCCTTGACGAGCAGCGTGCTGTTCTGCCCGTAGGCGGTGATCAGGGAGTCGTCGTGCTTGATGATGATGAGCGGACCGTACGCTTCGATGCCCGTGCCCGCATAGACCACGCGGCCGGTGGCGGCCGCCTTGACCGGATCGCCGGGACGGCCGCCGATCACGATGCCGTTCGATCTGCCGGGCGCGAACGTTTTCAGCACCGGTCCACGCAGCGGCCACAGCAGCACGCCTTGTTGCGGCGCGCCGGAAGCCGTGGGGCCGGCCGGCGCGGCCGGCGCATTCGGACCGGCGACGCCGACAGGCGGCGTCACGACACTGCCGGACGCCATCGGCGGAGACACGCGCAGCACCTGGCCCGGATTGACGATGGCGTTCGCGGCGAGCCCGTTCCACGCGGCGATATCCTGCGGCTTATGCCCATACGCCGAGGCGATGCCCGCCAGCGTATCGCCCGGATTGACGCGATAGAAACCGGCCGGCACCGGGACCGTGTTGAGGGTGGTCGGGCGGGCGGGCGCATTGCCATAGAACGGCGTGCTGTCCCACGGCATGCTCGTACAGCCCGTGAACATCGCGCCGAGCGCGACCACGGTCAGCATTCGGGTCCCCGTCAATCGCCAGTGTCCTGTCATGTGATGTCCTCGACATGTTGATTCAATCGGATTCAATCAGCCCAGCATTTGCCGTGCCGCCCGGCGCGCGGGCGTGGGCGCGGGCGTGAGCGGCAACCCGCCATTATGCCGCCGGCTACGTTTGCAACCGCGGCGACACGGCGTCGCCGCATGGGCGCTCACACGCTGCCCTCCGCCTCCACCACCAGAATGCGCGCCGCGCCGAGCGGATGCGCCACGTGCTCCGTACCCACCGACGCGTAGAACACATCGCCGGTTTCCAGCACGGTCGACTGCTCGACGCCGCCTTCCCGGTAGCGCATCTCCACGCGACCGTCGAGCACGGCGAACACTTCCTCGCCGTCGTTGACGTGCCACTTGTACGGCTGGTCGGTCCAGTGCAGGCGCGTCGTGATGCCGCCCATGTTGGCGATATCGAGCGCGCCCCAGGCGCGCGTCGCGGTGAAGCTCTTGCTGCGAATGATCTTCATGGCAATGGATGCTCGAAAAAATGCAACGCCGTGGTTCATCATGCGGCGGGCATGACGGGCGGCCCGCCCCGCCGCGATCCGGCGTTTCTGCTGGCCCCATTATAAGGTCCAGGGATTGGCGCGCCCGGCCAGGCGGGCTTCATTCCTGTGAGCATTGAATCATCCGGACCCTCGCCTATACTCAGTCAAATATGCAAGACGCCTGCCGGCGAACCACGAATCTCGCGAGGAATTTGAGGATGAACAACGCCACCTTTCTGGCCGTGCAGCTCAACGTCGACGATGTGACGTCATCGCCCGGTTTGGTCGAGTTGCTGAACACGCACCTGGTTTTTGCCGCGGACGTGGCCGAGGCCGCCGACGCGCTGGTGCAGTTGGCGAGCATCGCGAGGTTGTCGAGCGGCGTGCAGGCGAGCGTCGAGATTCCCGCCGTCGCGATCGAGCGGCTGCGCGAGGCGCTCGACAATCTGAGCGGCTACGACGAGTCCTGGCTGCTTGCCCTGGAGCCGAGCGACGCGCTGTTCGAGGACATCGCCCGCCGGCAACGTACGCTGCATTAGGCCCGCGCTCGCGGCTCGCATCCGCGCTGCCCGCGCACGGCCGGCGTCCCGCCGACAACGTCGCCGGTCCGCCAGATTTCGCTCACCGCTCGCACCGCGGAGCAGCCGGCAGTTTCACCGTCGGCGCCATTCGCGGGTTGTAGCGAGTCAACCGGAGGAACCGCCGTGAAAACTTTCCTGAACCGCCGCAGCGTGCTGACAGGCCCATCGCATCTCGTGCAGATCGAGCGGGAAAACACCGCCGCCCGCGTCTCGCCCGACGACAGGGAAGAAGCGGCGCTGGCCGCGGCGGCCGGCGTCACGCCCGGGGCACCGCCGACGCCCACGCCCATGCGTCCGGTGACGACCTTGCGGCAAGTGCAGGTGGTGCCGTCGCAGGTCAGCGCGCGCGGCGTGCAGATCGCCGATACGGCAGACATCGAATGGCTCGCCGAGGAGGAAGCGCTGACGCCGTTCCGGGTTTTCCGCAGCTTCGACTACTCGGTCAGCCTGCTGTTCCACGCGAAGGAGCTGACGTACTACGTCGCGCTGTATCAGGACGGCTCGCTGTGGCGCGCGCTCAAGGCCGCCGATCTCGAAGCCGCCGAAACCGCCTTCCTTCATTTCGAGGAACAGGCGACGCGGCTCTCGGAAGGCGAAACGCGCCGCGCGCAACTGGAAGCGCAGAACGAACAGTTGGCGCGCCTGATCGCTCGCTCCGAGGCGCAGGCCGAAAGGCTGCGCAACGATCTTCAGCGACGCGGCGCGCAGGAGCATGCGGTGTCGAACCGGCAGCATCAGGTACACAAGGAAGTGTCGCAACTCGAGGCGCAGCGCGTGGCCGCGCAGGCGCATCTGAACAAGGCGCACCGGCAGATTCACCAGCTCAGCCTGACGAGCAATGAAGCGATTCCGCATCTGCCGAATCGCTGAACCGGCGCTTGAAACCGGTGCTTGAAACCGACTGCGGGACTCGGCGTTGACGAGCGCTGCAAACGACAAAAAGCAAAACGCCGGCCGGCAAAACCGGTCGGCGTTTTTATTAACGCGCACCGCCTGTTGACGGCGGTGTTTCTACAAGTCTCTTCAGCGCGAATCAGTTGCCGAAGTAGACCGAGTTACGGTCGTTGCCGCTCACCGGACGGCCGGCTTGCGAGCTGCCGGCGATCGGCGCGCCGTAGCCGCTGTTGACCGCTTGAGTGGTGCCGTTTTGCGCATCGACACGTGCTTGCGCGGCTTGCAGGTTAGCCGGGTAGTCGATGTGATCGCCCGTGGGGTTGTAGCCGGCCTTTTCGAGTTGCACCAGTTCGGCGCGGACTTGAGCGCGCGTGACCGGCTGATTCGATTGAGCAAACGATGCGACAGGAGCGGCCAGGGCGGCGGCGACGACAACGGCGGAAATGAGCGTCTTCATGATGTAAACCTCCAGAACTTGTTTTGAATCGCTTTGGGCTTGTTATCCCGTAGCGCTTGAGAAGAAGTTTAGGAGGGTCGACATCTAGGGGAAACCCCTTAAACGACGAAACTCAATTTCGATTATTGCAACAGTAGCGGCCGAGTCCGGCAGTTCCGCTATCTGGCCGGCAAGGTTGGGCAACAATCGGCACCCGATCTGAACCGCTCGCGCGGCCCGGCGCGCCCTTATCGCAAGCGCCCGCCGGTCCCCTGCTCGAACCCTCAGTTCCAGTTCGCGTGGAAGCTGCCCGGCTTGTCGGTGCGCTCGAACGTGTGCGCGCCGAAGAAATCGCGCTGTGCCTGCACCAGATTCGCCGGCAGGCGCTCCGAGCGATACGCGTCGAAATACGCCACCGCCGACGCGAAAGCCGGCACCGGCACGCCCGCATTGATCGCGGCCACCACGACCTCGCGCAACGCCGACTGATAGTTCTTCGCGATGTCGCGGAAGTACGGATCGAGCAGCAGGTTGGCGATCGCCTTGTCTTTCGCATAGGCGTCCGTGATCTTCTGCAGGAAGCGGGCGCGGATGATACAGCCGGCGCGGAAAATCTTCGCGATCGTGCCGAAGTCCAGATCCCACTTGTACTCTTGCGACGCCGCGCGCAGTTGCGCGAAACCTTGCGCGTAGGAAATCACCTTGCTGAAATACAGCGCGCGGCGCACCGATTCGACGAACGCGTCGCGCTCGACGCCGAGCGGCTTCGCCGCCGGCCCTTCCAGCAGCTTGCTCGCGGCGACGCGCTGATCTTTCAGCGACGACAGCACGCGCGCGAACACAGCCTCCGTGATCAGCGGCAGCGGTGCGCCGAGGTCGAGCGCATTCTGGCTGGTCCACTTGCCGGTGCCCTTCTGCGCGGCGCGGTCGAGGATCACGTCCACCAGGTCCTTGCCGGTTTCCTCGTCTTTCTTGCTGAAAATCTTCGAGGTGATTTCGATCAGATAGCTGTCGAGCTCGCCCTGATTCCACTCGGTATAGACCTTGCCGAGTTCTTCGTTCGAGAGACCGACCACCTGCTTGAGCACCGCATAGCTTTCGGCGATCAGTTGCATGTCGCCGTATTCGATGCCGTTGTGCACCATCTTCACGAAGTGGCCCGCGCCGTCCGGTCCCATGTAGGCGACGCACGGCTCGCCGTCCGGCGCCTTGGCGGCGATTTCGGTGAGGATCGGCGCCACCAGATCGTAGGCGTCGCGCTGGCCGCCCGGCATGATCGACGGGCCTTTCAACGCGCCCTCCTCGCCGCCCGACACGCCCGTGCCGATGAAGTGCAGGCCGGCCTTCGCCAGTTCCTGATTGCGGCGGATCGTGTCGGTGAAATGCGTGTTGCCGCCGTCGATCAGAATGTCGCCCTTGTCCAGCAGCGGTTTGAGCTGGGCGATGGTGGCGTCGGTGGGCTCGCCTGCCTTGACCATCAGCAGAATGCGGCGCGGTTTTTCGAGCGACTCCACGAACTCTTCCGGCGTGAAGGCCGGCACCAGTTTCTTGCCCGGATATTCGGCGATGAGTTCGTCGGTTTTCTCGCGGCTACGGTTGTAGACCGACACCGCGTGGCCGCGGCTCTCGATGTTGAGCGCCAGATTGCGGCCCATGACCGCCAGCCCCACCACGCCGATTGCCTGTTTGCCCATGTGAATTCTCCAGAGTCCAAAAAATGTCGTGACGCCGCGCCGGAATGAACATCGGCGGAGCGTCGAGGGTGAAAGCATAAAAGAAATGCCGGCTTGCCGCTTGATGGCGGGCAGCGGACGGAAGTTTTTTTGCCGAGTGCGGTGTTTGTTGCGGTTGGTTGTTGCGGTTCGCCTTTCGCGATTGCTTGCGGAAGCGGGCCATTGCGGCGGTGCTTCTTGCAGCACCCTTGCCGTGCGTCCGCATTGCCGCATGAGTTCGTGCCCGACACGAGCCAGCGCAAGACGCAACGTGCGCATGCCCGCCAACGAACGTATCTCAGCCCCGCACCGCGCCCCGCCGTCTTCTGAACACCAGACTGAAGTTATTGGCCGGCATCGCGATCGGCTCGTCGCACTCGAGTCCCGCCGCGGCGCCCAACGCGATCACCGCTTCCATGTCGCGCACGCCCCACGCGGGGTCGCGGCTGCGCAATTGCCGGTCGAACGCGTCGTTGCTCGGCGAGGTATGCGCGCCGCCGCGCTTGTAAGGGCCGTACAGATACAGCACGCCGCCGTCCACGAGCCGATTGCCCGCGCCCGCGAAAAGCGCCTGCGCCGCGCTCCACGGCGAGATATGAATCATGTTGATGCAGACCACGGCGTCGAGCGCGTCCACGCCCCAATCCGGCTGATGCACGTCGAGCGCGAGCGGCGCGCGCACGTTCGCCAGCCCCGCGTGCGCCACCCACGCGGCAATCGACGCCCGTGCTTGCGCATCGAGATCGCTCGGCTGCCAGTCGAGGCCCGGCAAGGCGCCGGCGAAGCAGACCGCGTGCTGCCCCGTGCCGCTCGCGATTTCGAGCACGCGGCCGGTGGCCGGCAGCACCGTGCGCAGCACGGCGAGGATCGGTTCGCGGTTGCGTTCCGCGGAAGGCGAATGTTGCCGCAGCGCCGCTTGGGGATTCGTCATGTTCAGGCTTTGGGTTCAGTACAACGACGTGCGCACTCTTTCGGCGAGTTCGCGGTCGTAAGTGGCGGCGTCGAAATTCGCGCCGCTGACGCGCCGGAGAATTTCACCCGCGCTCGGCAGCCGGGACCGTTCGACATGATGCGCCGGGTCCCATAGTTTCGAGCGCACCAGCGCCTTCGAGCAATGAAAATACACCGCGTCGACGTCGATCAGCAGCACGGTGCGCGGCAGTTTACCCTCGACGGCGAAACTGTTCAGCATGGCCGGATCGTCGGAAATGCGACCGCGGCCATTCACGCGCAAACTTTCGCCGACGCCCGGAATGATGAACAACAGCGCCAGATGCGGATTGACGATGATGTTGCGCAGACTGTCGATACGATTGTTGCCGATGCGATCCGGCAGCGCGAGCGTGCGTCCGTCGACGATACGCACGAAACCCGGCGTGTCGCCGCGCGGCGAACAATCGAGGCCGTCCGGTCCCGCGGTGGCCAGCACGACGAACGGCGCGACCTCGATAAAGGCGCGATAGTCTTCATTGACGTAGGCGATCTCCTTGCGCACGGAGCGTTCATTCGGCTGGCCGTAGCGCGCTTCGAGCTGTTCAATCGTGGTCAACATCTGCGTTCCTTTGATGGCGGTTGTTCTTCGTTCGGACGGCCCGGTCAATCCAGCGCAAGGCGACCGGCCAGCGCGGTCAAGGCATCGGCGCACGGCGCCGCGATTTTCAGCGACAGCAGCGAATCGGCGCGCGTGCGCCCGAGATTGATCGCGACGATCGGCTTGCCCTGCTTCTGCGCCCACACGCAGAAGCGATAGCCCGAGTAGACCATCAGCGAGGAGCCGACCACCAGCAGCGCATCCGCCGCGTCGAGCGCCTGCGAGGCCGCGTCGACCCGCTCGCGCGGCACGCTTTCGCCGAAGAACACCACCGAGGGTTTCAGCAAGCCGCCGCAGTTCGAACACGCCGGAATGCGGAACGCTTCGAGATCGTGCCATTCGAGATGCGCGTCGCCGTCGGCGGCGGTTTCGGCGGTAATGTTCAGGAGCGCGGGATTGTCGGCTTCGAGCGTCTGCTGAATCGACGCGCGCGCGTGCCGCATGCCGCAGTCCAGACACGTTACGCCGTCGATGCCGCCGTGCAGTTCGATCACCTCGCGGCTGCCCGCCCGCTGATGCAGGCCGTCGACGTTCTGCGTGACCAGCGCCCGCACGCGGCCCGCCGCTTCGAGGCGGGCCAGCGCGGTATGCGCGGCATTCGGCTGCGCCTCTGCGACCACCGGCCAGCCGACCATGCTGCGCGCCCAGTAGCGCTGGCGCATGCCGGCCGTGCCGAGAAATTCCTGCAACGTGATCGGCGGCGAGCGCTTCCATTCGCCGTTGTCGTCGCGATAGCCGGGAATGCCGGAGTCGGTGCTGATGCCCGCGCCGGTCAGCACGAACAGACGCGGATAACGCTGCACGAAGTCATGCAGATCGTCGAGCGTATGCGATGCGTTGATGGTTTCGATGTGTGCGGGCTGAAGTTCGCTCATGACGGGACGTGGTAGGACTGCGGCCTTCGCGTGGAACCGGAACGCTGACTAACGGCGCGGCGCGCGCGGCTTGCCCTGTCTTGCTTGCGCCGCTTTGCTTGCCTGCCGTGCTTGCCGCGCCTGCCATTCGGCAAGCGCGGCCTGATAGCGTTCGAGCGCTTCATCGTAGAGATCGAAGACACACGGATTGCAGCCGCTGTGACAACAATCGTCGAGATCGGGCCGCACGGGCGGCACCGGCGGCGGGTCGTCCCTGGGTGTGGCTCGGGGCACGGCGAATCGCTTTCCGAAGTGGCGGGAAGCAGTCAGTATAAGTTGATCCGCCGCGCCGCGCTTTCAGCCCGCGGTCGTCAAGACAGCCGTCAGCCCCGGCCCACGAACGGCATCTTGCTCGCCATGATGGTCATGAACTGCACGTTCGCCGACAGCGGCAATTGCGCCATATGCAGCACCGCGTCGGCGACGTGCTGAACGTCCATCAGCGGCTCGACCGCGATTTCGCCGTTCGCCTGCACGATGCCGCGCGCCATCCGCTCGGCCATCTCGGTGGCCGCGTTGCCGATGTCGATCTGCCCGCACACGATGTCGTATTTGCGGCCGTCGAGCGAGACGGCTTTCGTGAGGCCGGTGATCGCGTGCTTGGTGGCCGTGTACGCGATGCTGTTCGGCCGCGGCGCATGCGCCGAGATCGAGCCGTTGTTGATGATGCGCCCGCCGCGCGGGCTCTGTGTCTTCATCAGACCGAACGCCGCGCGCGTGCAGAGAAACACGCCGGTGAGGTTGGTGTCGACCACGGAGCGCCATTCGTCGATATCGAGTTCGTCGATATCGACGGGCGAACCGCTGCGGCCCGCGTTGTTGAACAGCACGTCGAGCCGCCCATGCCGTTCGCGGATCGTATCGAACAGCGCGGCGACGTTCGCGGCGTCGGTCACGTCGCACGCCACGGCCAGCGCCTCGCCGCCGAGCGGCCGTGCTGCCTCGACGACAGCATCGAGCAGCGCCTGACGACGCCCCGCCAGCACGACGCTATAGCCGTGCTCCACCAGCCGCAGCGCGCACGCGCGGCCGATGCCGCTGCCCGCGCCCGTCACCAGTGCGACTTTTTTGCTTCCCGTTCCCGTCACAGCACGTCTCCTTTGCTTGCAGATTCGATTGGCCAACTCGCCGCACGCGAACCTGCCGGCCTCGACGCCCCGGCTTCGTCGAGCGTTCGCTCGACGAGCGGTCAATCCAGCGCGCGGTCGTTCGGGTTCGCGAACAGCGACTTCATATCCGCGGAGAGCGGATAGTTGAGGTTGATGCCCTTGGGCGGAATCGGCTGCGTGAACCACTTCTGGTACATAGCCGCCGCCTCGCCCGAGGTTTGCAGCCGCGCGATCACGCCGTCGGCGAGCTTCTTGAAGCCGGGGTCGTCCTTGCGGAACATGCAGCCATACACCTCGGACATCGGCGAGTTGCCGGTGATCAGGTAGTCGTTCGCGTCCGCCTCCTTGGCCTTAGCACCATACAGCAGCGGATCGTCCATCACAAATGCCACGGCGCGGCCGGTCTTTACATTGAGAAAGGATTCGGCATGATCTTTCGCGCTGATGAGGCGCATGTTCATGCCCTTCTCGTTGTTCATCTGCCGCAGCAGGCGTTCTTCCGACGTGCCCGCCGTGGTCACCACGGTCTTGCCCGCGAGGTCGGGAAAGTCCTTCACGCCCGAGCTTTTCTTCACGATCATCCGCACGCCGTACTGGAAGAAGCTGTTCGAAAACGCCGCCTGGTTGTCGCGCTCCTTCGTGTGCGTGGTCGAACCGCATTCGATGTCGATGGTGCCGTTCTGCACCAGCGGAATCCGGTTCTGCGACGTGATCGGCACTTCCTTCACCTTGAGGTTCGGCAGGTTCAGTTCCTTCTTCACCTCGTCGACGATCTTCAGCGCGATCGCCTGCGAATAGCCGATCACTTGCTGCTGTTCATCGTAGTAAGAAAACGGCACCGACGATTCGCGTACGCCAAGCGAAATCACGCCGGTGTCGCGGATCTTTTTCAGTGTGGCGCTCGGTTCCTCGGCGCGCGCGGTGCCGGCGAAGCTCGTGGCGATGGCGATCGTGGTGAGTGCTGCTGCAAGTTTCATGGCATCTCCTTGGGTTGTGCCGAAGCGGCGTGTGGCGGTTGTGTGGCGGTTGTGTGGCGGTTATGCGGCGGTTGTATGGGTGCAGCCGGATCGTTGCAATCGAAACATGATGCGAGGTATGCCGCGCTCAGCGTGGCCATGCATAAGCGCCGGGTTCGAGCGGCGGCGCGCGGCCCGCGATCGCATCCGCGATCAGGCGCGCACTGCCGCACGCCAGCGTGAAGCCGAGCGCGCCGTGGCCGGTGTTCAGCCACAGGTTGCGATACGGCGTGGGACCGATGAGCGGCTTGCTGTCGGGCGTGGCCGGACGGTGGCCGCACCACGTCTGCGCCGCGGCGTAGTTGCCGGCAGCGGGGAAAATTTCCTGCGCCTGGCGCTTGAGCAGGTCGAGGCGCCGGTCGCGCCGCGTCACATCCATGCCGGCGATTTCGACCATGCCCGCAATCCGCAAGCGCTCGCCGAGCGGCGCATACACCACCTTGCGATGCAGATCGGTCACGCTCACGCGCGGCGCGTGGCCGGGCGCGACGGGTATCGTCAGGCTGTAGCCGGTGAGCGGATACATCGGCAGACGCATGCCGAGCGCATGCAGCAACGGCGCGCTGCCGTTGCCCAACGCGACCACGAATGCATCGGCGCGAATCTCGCCGCGCGGCGTGCGCACGGCAAGCGCCGCGCCGCGCTCGGTGACGAACGAATGAACCGGCGTCTCGTAGTGAATCGCCACGCCGTATCGCGTGTTCAGCACGCCGGCGAGCGCCACGCTGAACCGATGACAATCGCCGGCCTCTTCCGAGGGCGTGTGAATACCGCCCGCCAGCAAGGGCCGCGCGTGTTCCAATGCGGGTTCGAGCGCCACGCAAGCGGCGGCGTCGAGGGCGCGCTGTTCGGAACCGGCCGCTTGCAGAAAATCCATCTTGCGGCGCGCCGCGTCGAATGCATTCGCATCCCGATAGACGACGAGCTTGCCGTTGCGCACGTAATTGAAATCGATCGACTCGCGCTGCACGAGTTCGTGCAACGCCTCGCGGCTCAACGCGCCCAATCGCAGCATTTCCACGGCCGTTTGGCGCGCGCGGCCGCCGCGGCATGCGAGCAGAAACGACAGGCACCAGCGCCATTGCCGAGGATCGAGGCGCGGCACGAAACGCAACGCGGAATCGCCTTGCAACAGCCACGCGGGCAGATGCGGCAACACCGAAGGATCGGCAAGCGGCGCGACGTAGCTATAGCTCAACTGGCCGCCGTTCGCGAAGCTCGCTTCGAGCGCGGCGCCGTCGCGGCCTTCCAGAATCGTCACGTCATGACCGTCGCGCGCCAATTGATAGGCGCTCGTCAAACCCACCACGCCCGCACCGAGTACACACACGCGCATAGCAACCACACCTTCGAGGAATCCGTTCACCGCGAGTGTGGCGCGACGAAATACGCGCATCAAATGAGCAGATGCACGGCTCCATAACCCAGGGTTAAGACGTCGGCGGGAGGTTCGCGCAGGCTCATGCGGAGTTCACGCGAAATGCGCGCGCAACACGTCGAGAAACGCGTTGCCCGCCTGCGAGTCCATCCCGCCGTCGCGCCAGAGCGCGAACACGCCGGCCGACAGCGCGGGCGTGACCGGCCGGATCGCAACCGGCTCGGCACCGCAATGCGCCGTCAGTTCGTCGAGCAGCGCATAGCCAACGCCGCGCGCGGCCAGGGCGCGCGCCACGTACCAGGTCTGCGCCTCGACGGCGGCGACGCTTTCGTCCAGCTCCTGCGCGTCGAGCGCATTGCCGATCAGCTCGCCGAGCGGATCGCTGTTGCCGATGCTGATCCATTCCCGTGCGAGGAACGCCGGCAGGTCGATTGGCCGTTGCGCGTCGGGATCGTCGGGCGGGCACACGCAGACAATCGCCGTGCGCCCCAGCTCGACCGCCGTGATGCCCGGCCGCGCCGGCGGATTCAGCGCGACCGCGAGATCGAGGTCGCGCGTGAGCAGCGCGTTCAGCAACTCCTCCGTGTGCCGCGTCTGCACCTTCAGCGACACGCGCGGATAGCCGCGCCGGAACGCTTGCACCGCCGGCGGAATCAGGCTCAAGCCGAGGCTCGGCAAACAGCCGATACGCAGATGCCCTTCCGGTTGCAACGCGAGGTTGCGCGCCAGATGGCGAATGCCGTCGAGATTCGCTTGCAGCTTCTGCGATTCGGAGAACAGCAGTTCCGCCTCGCGCGTCGGCTGCAACCGGCCATGCACGCGATTGAACAGCGCGAAGCCGAGGCTGCGCTCCGCCTGCGCGAGCGTCTTGCTCACGGCGGGCTGCGACACGCACAACAGTTCGGCCGCTTTCGACAGCGACCCCGTGCGCATGATGGCGTGAAAAATTTCGATGTGGCGCAAACGCATGGACGCATGACCGGCACGGACCGGCGAAATAAGCACAAATGGATAGACATGGACGAGCCGCCGTCGACGTCGAGCGCGAACCCGGCGGCCGTCGCGAAGCATAACGTCTTTCAGCATGCTTTCATTATTTGCCGTTCCTGTCCGCGCCCGTATCGGACGGCGCATCAATGGTATCTTTCGCCGTTGCGCGTCACGCGCGCGATTCAAGGCCTTCCGAGGATGGAAGAAGGAAGACAGGAAGCACGCTTCATGAAAGACCTATCGACACCGCCGCCTGCCGGAGAGGCCACGCCGCCGCGCCGCTGGCCGAACACCGGCTATCCCGCGATGCTCACGGCCACCGCCGCATGGCATGTGTTCGTGCTGGCCGGATGGCTGCTCGCGCCTGCCGCGTGGCCGTGGTGGCTGGCCGCGATCTTCGTCAACCACGCGATTTTCACGGTGGCCGGCTTGCTGCCGCGCACCTCGCTGCTGGGCCCGAACTGGACGCGCCTGCCCGCCGACGCACGCAACGCGGACGCGATCGCACTGACCATCGACGACGGCCCCGATCCCGCCGTCACGCCGCAAGTGCTCGATCTGCTCGACACGTTCGGCGTGCGCGCCACGTTCTTCTGCATCGGCGAGAACGCGCGGCGCCATCCCGAACTCACGCGCGAGATCGTCGCGCGCGGCCATGCGCTGGAGAACCATTCGCAGGTTCACGTACACACGTTTTCGGTGACGTTGCCGGGCGCGCTCACGCGTGAAATCGACGCCGCGCAGCGTACCCTGGAGGAACTGGGCGGCGCGCGGCCGATGTTCTTCCGCGCGCCGGCCGGCTTGCGCAACATCTTTCTCGAACCCGTGTTGCGCAAGCTCGATCTGCGGCTCGCCTCATGGACGCGGCGCGGCTACGACACGCGCGAGCGCGATCCGCAAGTAGTGACGCGGCGGCTCATCGACGGCCTTGCGCCACGCGACATCCTGCTGCTGCACGACGGCAACGCCGCGCTCACCGTCGAGGGCAAGCCGCTGATTCTCGCGGTGCTGCCGCGTGTGATCGACGCGGCCCGCAAGCAAGGTCTGCGCTTCGTCACATTGCGCGAGGCGCGCATCGACGGCTGATCGTGCCTCGCGCGGGCTTCAACCGCTCGAGCCTCGACCGGCGGTTCGAAAAATCGCGCCGCGCGCCTCACGCCCACGCCCACGCCCACGCCCACGCCCACGCCCACGCCCACGCCGTCACCAACGGTAGCCCACTCCGCCGAAAATCACATCCGAGTCGCGGTCGTAACGGGTCAGCACGCGATTCCAGGCGAGCCGTGCCTCCCAGTGATCGGTCAGACGATACGCGCCCGCGACCGTCACGAGGCCGGAGAACGTGCCGGCCCCCGAGCCCGAGTCCAGGCTGTGCTCGTTCGCATTGCCGTTGATCGCGTAGTACACGCCGAGGCCGGCCGCCAGCGTGACCTTGTCGTCGAGGAATGCGCGGGTGGCCCACAACTGGCTCGTCATGCCGTCGCGGCGCGTCTCCCGGCTGCTGCCTTCGTGAAGATAGCCGACCGTCACGTCGAGATACTTCGCGAGGCCGCGCCGGTATTCGATCGCGCCGCCCAGCGCGGTCGGCGAATCGCTCGAGTTGATGATGGTTTGGCCCAGGTAGACGGCCACTTCGTTATGCGTGACCGGGTGGGCGCTGTCGCTTGCCCCGTCGCTTGCCCTCTCGCGCGGACCGGGCGTGGCCGGCGCATCGAGCTGATAGCCGACGCCCATCATCACGCCGGCCGAGTCCGGCCCGCGCTGCACGTGCACGCGATTCAACTGAAGTTGCGTGATCCACCGGTTCGACGCGTAGTACGCGGCGCGCACGCTATACACGACGCCCCAGCCGTGCGTGTCGGCATAATTTCCGCCTTGCTCGGCGGTGGTCGTATCGAAGTAACGGTAGGGGCCGATGCCCGCCTGCAGCACGAATCGCGGGCTGCCCACGGGAATGCGCCCCCATAGCTGGATGGTCTGGCCGTCGCGGTGATGGCCTGGGATGTGGCCTTCGTTGAGCCATGTGAAGCTGGCGGCGAAGTAGCGCCCCAAGCCTTCCTGATAGTTCAGCGCCCAGGTGTAGGTGTTGGTGCTGCCCGCGCGCGAGCCGCCGCCGAACAGCGAGAATTCCTGCGCGAGACCGACCGTGGATACGGACAACAACAGGAAACCGGCAATGGAGCGCGCTGCGTTGAACCCGCGCCTACAGTGAACAGCGCGATTGAGATGTCGCATGCTGCCTGCCTCTGTGGGTAAGCCCTTTATCGCCACAGGCCGTGTATGGCTGCCGGCCTTTTATTCGACAACTCACCGGTGTGCCGCCCGAGTGCGGACACCGGCCGGAACCGGCCATCGTTGAACACTGCCTGTCATGCTAGCAGACCTGCCGCGGCAACGTTGCAGCCGCAACGACGGCATCGCAACGGGCAAAGCACACGGGCAAAATTACCGGCAGCCGGTTCAAAAGCCAATCGTCCGGCGAATTTCTTCTTTCGTTCACGCCCGCACTTCAGCCGGCGCGAATCCCGCCGTTTACCAATACATACGGAACCTTACGACGCACCGGCCAACCCTCGAAAAAAGGGGTGCGCCATTCGACGTGCGTCGCCCAAGTCAAACGGAGAGAGTATGTTCGTCGCAATCGGCTGGATCCTCGTGCTGGGGTCCGTCCTGGGCAGTTTTCTAGGCGTGGGCGGGCATTTGCCGGCGCTCATTCAGCCGTTCGAATTGCTCTGCATTTTCGGCGCGGCGATCGGTGCGTTCGTCGTGAGCAATCCGACTTCCACGCTGAAGAAAACCCTCAAGGCGATCCCTTCATGCTTCAAGGGCGGCGGCTATACCAAGGCGAAATACCTTGAACTGATCGCGCTGCTCTACGAACTGCTTCAGAAGGCGCGCAAGGAGGGCATGATGTCGCTCGAAGCCGACGTCAACGCCCCGGAAGAAAGCGTGATCTTCCAGAAGTATCCGCAGATTCTCGGCGACCATCATCTGCTCGACTTCATCGTCGACTATCTGCGCATGATGTCCGGCGGCAACGTCAACGTGCTCGAAGTGCAGGACCTGATCGACGAGGAACTGGCCACGCATCACGCGGAAGCGTCGATCGCGGCCAACGCGATCCAGAAAATGGCCGACGGCCTGCCCGCCTTCGGCATCGTCGCCGCGGTCATGGGCGTGGTTCACACGATGGGTTCGGTCGGCGCGCCGCCCGCCGTGCTCGGCGAAATGATCGCCGGCGCATTGGTCGGCACGTTTCTCGGCATTCTTCTCGCGTATGGCTTCATCGGCCCGCTCGCCGACCTGCTCAATGCGAAGGCCCGCGCGGAAGCCAAACCGTATCAGTGCGTGAAGGCCGTGCTGCTCGCGTCGCTCTCGGGCTACGCGCCGCCGGTGGCCGTCGAATTCGGCCGCAAGGTGCTGTTCACCGCGGACCGTCCGAGCTTCCAGGAACTCGACGACGCCGTGCGCGCCACCAAGACGCCGAAGCCGGCATCGGCCTCGGCCTGACCGGAGCGGCATGATGAGCGACAGAAAATCGCGCGGCTCGCAGGGCGAGACGCCGGCCCCGGTGATCGTGCGCCGCTCGAGGAAAGGCGGCGACCACGGCGCGCATCACGGCGGCGCATGGAAAATCGCCTACGCCGACTTCGTCACCGCGATGATGGCGTTCTTTCTGCTGATGTGGCTGCTCGGCTCCACGTCGAAGTACGACAAGCAGGGCATCGAGGATTACTTCAACACCCCGCTGTCGGCCATGCTCGGCGGCAACGACAGCACGGCCGCGGCGCGTCCCAGCGTGGTGCAAGGCGGCGGCCGCGACGTCTCCGATACGCGGCCCGGCGACGGCAAGAAAAGCCAGATCGAGCCGCCGGCCACGGCCGCGCCGACCGTGTCGCCCGCCGACGCGGCCCGCCTGCAGCAACTGAAGGCGAAGCTCACCGCGTTGATCGAGCAGAGCCCCACGCTGAAGTCGTTCAAGGACCAGATCCGCATTTCGATCACGAACGAAGGGCTGCGCATCGAGATCGTCGATTCGCAGAACCGGCCGATGTTTCCGTCCGGCAGTTCGAAGCTGCAACCGTACGCGGTGACGATCCTCACGCAGATCGGCGCGGCGCTCAACGACGTGGAGAACCGCGTTTCGATTGCCGGCCATACGGACGCGGTGATGTTCGCCGCGGGCCCGGAAGGCTATTCGAACTGGGAGTTGTCGTCCGAACGCGCGAACGCCGCGCGCCGCGCGCTGGTGGCCGGCGGCATGCATGCGGACAAGGTGCTGCAAGTGCGCGGGCTGGCGGACGTGCTGCCGCTGAATAGCCGCGTCACGGACGAACCGACTAACCGGCGCATCAGCATCCTCGTGCTGAACAAGGCCGCGGAGCTGGCGTTCTTCCACGACGGCGGACGCACCGCGATCGACGACAGCGTGCCGGCGAGTTCAGCCATTCCCACGGTGGCCGGGCGCTTGCAGCCGGTGAGCTTCACCCGCCGCTCGCCGTAGTCTTTTGCCGGCGTCCAGTTGTTCGCGGCTCCTCGGGCGCGCTTCTTGCGCCCTGTCCGGTGGACGTAAGCCGCCCTTTTTGCCGGGCGGCCTGCGCGAACCTTGGTGTGGCGGCGTTGCAATTGCGACGAGTTCACACGTAAATATGACAACGGGAGCAAACGTATGGACACCAATTCAGCACAAGGCGCGGTGAAGGAAGCCGCGGGCAAGGTTCAAGGCGCGGCCGGCGAGATGCTCGGCGACACACGCGAGCAGATGGCGGGCAAGGCCCGCGAATTGAGCGGCAAGGCGCAGCAGCTTTGCGCGAATACCACCAGTCTGTTACGCGAAACCACGGCTGAAAGCCCGTTCACCACGCTCGCGGTGGTCGCGCTCGCCGGTTTCGTGGCCGGCGCGCTGTGGTCGCACGGCGGCTCGCGGCGCGACTATTAGTCTCCTGGTCTCGCCGCTATTCGGCGGCTTCGATGAACGCCGGGCGGTCCGCCGTGAGCGATCGCCCGTCAGCCGTTTTTCCTGCGGCGCGCCGCGCCCATCTCCAGTTCCACCCACGCCGGCGCATGATCGCTCGCATGCGGCTCGCCGCGCACCCAGCGGTCGACGCCCGCATCGCGCAAACGCGGCGCGAGGTCCGCGCTCAGCAGAATGTGGTCGATCCGCAAGCCGGAGTTGGTGTCCCAATGACGGCGGAAATAATCCCAGAAGGTGTAGACGCGCTCGTCGCCGAAATGCGTGCGCAGCGCGTCGGTCCAGCCTTGCGCGAGCAGGCGCCGATAACGCTCGCGGCTTTCGGGTTGCAGCAGCGCATCCTTCAGCCATGAACGCGGATTGTAGATGTCCTCGTCGGTGGGCACGACGTTGAAGTCGCCGGCCAGCACCACCGGATGGCCGCTCCTGAACAGCTTCGCCGCATGCGCGATCAGATGGTCGAACCATGCGAGCTTGTAGTCGAACTTGGGGCCCGGTTGCGGATTGCCGTTCGGCAGATACAGGCAGCACACCAGCACGCCGCCCACGGCCGCTTCCAGATAGCGGCTGTGCGTGTCCTCCTCGAAACCGGGCAGGCCGCGGCGGCTTTCATGCGGGGCCTCTCCCTTCGACAGAATCGCCACGCCGTTCCACGCGCTCTGTCCTTGCCAGATGGCGCTATAGCCCGCTTCGCGCAGCGGCTCGACGGGAAACGCGCTGTCGAGCGCCTTGAGTTCCTGCAGGCACACGATGTCGGGTGCCTCCCGCTCGAGCCATTGCAATAGCGCCGGCAAGCGCGAACGGATTCCGTTGATGTTGAAAGTTGCAATTCGGAGCTTCGCCACGGCGTGTTCTCCCTGCAAGGCGATCTAGGCTGCCGCCGTATCGCACCACTCCATCGCCCATGACTTCGCGCAGGAAATGGCATCGGCTTCGTTCGAAAAGGCGTCGATGTCGCCGGAATCGTGCGAGCGGCAATGCCCGTTATCTTGCGGAACGTGCGTGATGCGGGCTCTCGCGTAGTAGTAGCCGTCTTCCGCATGGCGGGCGCGGCAGTCGATGTGGAAATGCCGGTAGTCGAACTGCATTCGCTCTCCTCTGAACGCGCTTGACCTCGTCAGCGGTAGCATCGCTTGTTCCTGGCCGTGCCTGGTCGTGCCTGAGCGGCCCGCGTCTCGCGCGCTGAAAGCGCGCCGCCGCGGGCCTCGCCCACTCAGTTCGGCACGTTCACCGCGCCATTGGCGACCGTGATCGCATTGGCGGCCGGGGTGGCCGCGATCGCCGGCAAGTTGGCCGTGGTGAGCGGCGGCGCGGCGCCGGCGGTGCCGCCGCGCGGCACCGTGTGAATCACCTGCGACGGCGGCAGCGGCGTGCCGCTCTTCAGATGACTCCACATCAGATTGAGCGCCTGAATATCGTAGTAGTGCAGCGGCACGAAGCGCGTATCGAAGCCGGCCACGCCGAGAAACGCATCGAAATGCTGGGCGTTCGTCACTTCATAGAACGACAGCTTGCTTGCGCCGCCCTCGGTCAACTGATTGAGCCCGAGGTACGGACGCGATGCGTGGTTGATCGGCACGAGCGCATCGGCGCGACCCTGCACGATGATCGCGGGCTTGCCGTGCAGATTGGCGTTGACGCGCACCGCCTCCACGCTGTTGGTCAACGTGCCGTTGGTCCACAGCGTACGCAGGCAGGCCGCGCCGGCGTAGCTGGCGTCGGCGGTCGCGAGCCGATGATCCGCGGCTCCCGTCGCCCCCGCGTTGAAGACGAGATTGACGCCGTTGGTGGGCGGCACGCCGTTGCCGTTGCCGAATACCGTGAGCATCGGCGAGACCGCCGGCGTCACGCCGGCCGCACCCGTCGAACTGGTGGTGCCTAAGCTGAAGTTGCAGAGGTTGTCCGTGACGCTCGAACGCGCGTACGCGTTCGCATAGGTCACGGCGACGGCCGGCACCGCTTGCGAATCCCACATCGGCGCTTGCAGCACATCGGAGTCGGTCTGATAGCCGTTCTGATGCAGCAGCGCGAGCGCGTTGGTCGCCTGGGTCGCCACGTCGCCGCCGGTGATGATGCCGGCGCTCGCCAGCGACGCGCATCGCGCGCTGCGAATCGCATTGGTCGTGGCCAGCGGCAGCGCGCTCAGATAGGGCGCGCCGGTTGCGGCCGGCGCGAGCGCCGCGCACGGCTGCAAGGTGTTGGCGAGCGTGGTGTAGTCGGCGAGCGGCTTGCCGATCGCCCCGACCGGCGCGCCGCCCTGCGTGACCGACACCGAGGCGGGCAGTCGCAAGTTGATCTGCGGTTCGCCGACCACGACCGCGGTGATCAGGCCGGACGTATCCTGCTCGGCCGCCGCGAGCGACGCGCCCCCGCCATTGCTCACCGACGCCGCGATGGTCGTGATGCTGCCGCTCGCATAACGCACCGTGTGCGCCGAGCCGTTGAGCGGACCATACGAATCGTTGAGCGCCCAATAGGCGAACTGGATGGCTTGCAGCGTGTTCTTGCCCCAGTCCTGCTCCGGGTTCTGCTGCGAATGCGCATGCTTGAACGCATAGCGATTCGGGAACTGGCTATTGAACGTGGCCAGATCGACATTGCCGAGGTTCGCCGTGAAGAGGCTCGCCTTGCCCGCGGCGCCCGCGTCCGCGAGCGTGCCGTCGATCAAGGTGACGCGGTTGGTCGACAGTTCATGCGCGCCGTTGCCGCCGCCCTTGTCGGTGTAGGCCACCGCGCAGCCGCGCTTGAGGCCCCACTCGCCGGCCGCGGAAATCGCGCCGTATACGCCCCGCGAACCGGATGACGTCGCCGTGACGATGCACGGCTGATCCGCATTGAAGCTCGCCGGTATCTGCACGAGCATGCTGACGTTCTGCTTGCCGCTGCCGTCGTCGGCGAATGCGAGGTATTCCTTGCCGGCGATCTTGCCTTCGCCCAGCGTGTCGTTGCCGTTCAGGTCGACATTGGGTCCCCAGAAGCGTCCATAACCGCCGTTCGCCGTCATGTCGACGAGCGCGCGATAGTTCGACCAGATCGCAAGCCGCCGCAGCTCGGCGGCGCTCGGCTGCGCCGGGTTGGCGATGGCCGGCGCGGTGGCCGACGCGAGGCCGGTCTTGCCGAGGCCCGCTGTCAGCAGATCGTCGGCGTTGCCGTCGTAGGATTGGGTTTTCACCGCGCTCTTGATGAAGCTCGGCAAGACGTTGGCTTGCGGAGGCTTGACGTCGTCGTCACCGCTGTGGCAAGCGGTCAGAACGATAACGGCCGCCACGCCCGTGGCGATCGCCCGCGCCGGTGAGCCGGACTGTAGCGCCGGCGTGACTCTTTTTCGTGAAGTCATCTTTGCTGTCTCCGTGATTTTTTCATACGGTTGAAGACGCAACGGCACCGAACATGCTACCTGCCGTGTGTCGGATCGCGCGCGTCGGATACCGGCGCATCGCCAGCGTGCATGCACCTTTGAATGGAGTCAACTGAACGTCATGTCTTCGAATAAGGAATGTCAGGATTCGGGCGACAAGAACGCCACCCCACGTCGACCCGCGCGACGCCGCTTTCTGCAATCGGCTGCCGCGGCCGCCACGGTCGGTGCGGCGCCGCACCTTCGCGCGCAAGATCAATCGCCGTCCGCACCGCCCGCGCAAGCTCGCGACGCCGTACCGCCGCGCCCGGTCACGTTGACGATCAACGGCCGCGCTTATGCGCTACGACTCGAACCGCGCGTGACCCTGCTCGATGCGCTGCGCGAATACGCGGGGCTGATGGGCACCAAGAAAGGTTGCGACCGCGGGCAGTGCGGCGCCTGCACCGTGCTCGCCGACGGCCGCCGCATCAACTCGTGCCTGACGCTCGCCGTCATGCATGAAGGCGAGCACATCACGACGGTCGAGGGGCTCGCCGCCAACGGCGCGCTGAGTCCGATGCAGCGCGCCTTCATCGAACACGATGCTTTCCAGTGCGGTTACTGCACACCGGGTCAGTTATGTTCCGCGACGGCCCTGCTGAGCGAATTCCGCGACGGCGCGGCCAGCACCGTGACGGCCGATGTGCGCCGCCGCCCTGCTCAATTTTCCGACGACGAGATTCGCGAGCGCATGAGCGGCAATATTTGCCGTTGCGGCGCCTACGCGAACATCGTCGCCGCGGTGCGCGCGGTGCATGAAGGCGGTAGCCAGAGCGGCAGCGCCGCGAGCGATGGCAACGGCACCGGCAACGCCTGACGGAGCGACCAGCATGGATGCAATCTCTTACGAACGCGCCGGCGATATCGCCGGCGCGGTGCGCGCGGTTCAGCAACCCGGCGCGGTGTTCATCGGCGGCGGCACGAATCTGCTCGATCTGATGAAGGGCGGCGTGACGCGGCCCGTGCGGCTCATCGATATCACGCATATTCGCGGACTCGATACGATCACGACGCTCCCCGACGGCGGCATCCGCATCGGCGCGCTCGTGCGCAACAGCGATGCGGCGAATCATGCGCTGGTGCGCGAGCAATACCCGCTGTTGTCGCAAGCATTTCTGGCGGGCGCATCGGCGCAACTGCGCAATATGGCGACGGTCGGCGGGAATCTGCTGCAACGAACCCGCTGCGGCTACTTTTACGACACCGCCTTCACGCAATGCAATAAACGCACGCCCGGCAGCGGGTGCGCCGCGCTCGACGGCCACAATCGCACGCACGCGATTCTCGGCGCGAGTGCGCAATGCATCGCCGTGAACCCGTCGGATATGAGCGTGGCGCTTGCCGCGCTCGATGCGGTGGTGCGCGTGAGCGGCCCGGCAGGCGAGCGGACCATTGCGTTCGCCGATTTTCACCGGCTCCCCGGCGATCGGCCCGAGCTCGACACCACCTTGCAGCCCGGTGAATTGATTACCGCGGTGGATCTGCCGCCAGCGCTCTTCAGCGCGCGTTCGCATTACCTGAAAGTGCGCGACCGGGCCAGTTATGCGTTCGCGCTCGTCTCGGTCGCCGCCGCCTTGCAGATGGACGGCGAGCGCGTGAAGACCGCGCGTATCGCCTTGGGCGGCGTCGCGCATAAACCGTGGCGCGCGAGCGCCGCCGAACAGATGCTCGACGGCCGGCCGCTCACGCAAGCGACGCTGCGAGACGCCGCCGCCGCCGCGCTGCGCGATGCGCGGCCCCAACACGACAACCGTTTCAAGGTGCAGCTCGCGCAACGCGCGATCGTGCGCGCGGTGAACCAGGCCGCTGGCCGTGCCGGAGGTGTCGCATGAATCTGATCGGACAACCGTTCGACCGCACCGACGGTCTGCTCAAGGTAACCGGCGAGGCGCGCTATGCCGGCGAGTTTCCCGAGGCGCGTCTCGCGCATGCGGTGCTCGTCACCAGCACGATCGCGTGCGGCACGATTGCGTCGATCGACGCGGCCCGCGCGCAGGCGCTGCCCGGCGTGCTGCTCGTGATGACGTATCAGAACGCGCCGCGCCTGCCGAACGGCGGCAAGCCCGCGTTGGCGCCGCCGGCCGGCCGCCGCCTCTCGCTGCTGCAGGACAACGAGGTTCACTACAACAACGAGCCAGTCGCGGTGGTGGTCGCGGACACGCTCGAACAGGCGACCGACGCCGCGCGTCAGTTGCGCATCGCTTACCAGGCGAGCCCGGCGATGCTCGATTTCACGCGGGCCAAGTCGAACAGCCATGCGCCGGACAAGCCGCAAGGCCGGCAGACCGATACGCGGCGCGGCAGCTTCGAGGACGGCATGCGCGGCGCGGCGGTGCACGTCGACGTGACCTACACCACGCCGATCGAGCATCACAATCCGATGGAACCGCACGCGACGATGGCGCGCTGGGACGGCCCGCAACTCACGCTCTACGATTCGACGCAAGGCGTGAGCGGCGCGGCGCAGGCGGTCGCCAAAACGTTCGGCATCGCGCCCGGCGACGTGCGCGTGATCTCGCCGTTCGTCGGCGGCGGGTTCGGTTGCAAGGGCTCGTCGTGGTCGCATGTGTCGTTGTGCGCGATGGCGGCGAAGCAGACGGGACGCCCGGTGCGGCTCGTGCTGCAACGGCCGCAGATGTTCGGCCCGGTCGGCGCGCGTCCGCGAACCGAGCAGCACCTGCTGCTCGCCGCGCGGCGCGACGGCACGCTGACCGCGATGCGCCACGACAGCATCTCGAACACGTCGACGATCGAGGATTGGACCGAGACCTGCTGCATGGTCACGCGCATGCTGTACGCGGTGCCTAATCAGATCACCACGCACCGGCTCGTGCAGTTGAACCTCGGCACGCCGACCTTCATGCGCGCCCCCGGCGAAACGACCGGCTCGTTCGCGCTCGAATCGGCCATGGACGAACTCGCGGCGGCGTTGAACATGGACCCGCTCGCGCTGCGCATGAAGAATCACGCCGACGCCGATCCGCAGGAAAACAAGCCGTGGTCGGGCAAATCCTTGCGCGAGTGTTACCAGATCGGCGCGCAGAAGTTCGGCTGGTCGCGGCGCAGCGGCGCGCCCCGCTCGATGCGTAACGGCAATACGCTGATCGGCATGGGCATGGCGACCGCCACGTATCCGGCCAACCGCAGCGAAGCCGCGGCGATTGCGCGGATTCTGCCGGACGGCACCGCGATGGTCGCCTCCGGCACGCAGGACATCGGCACCGGCACCTACACCGTGATGACCCAGGTGGCCGCCGACGCGCTCGGCTTCGCGCCCGAAAGCATCCGCTTCGCGCTCGGCGATTCGTCGCTGCCTCGCGCGCCGGTGTCGGGCGGCTCGCAATCGGCGGCGAGCGTATCGCCGGCCGTGCGCGACGCCGCGAGCCAGGCGCGCAGCCAGTTGATCGCACTGGCGCTCGCGGATCAGGCCTCGCCCGTGCACGGCCTCGCGCTCGACGACGTCACCGTGGAAAACGGCTGGGTGATGAGCCGCTCACAGCCGGCGAAGCGCGATCCGGCGGCGGCGATCATCGCGCGCTCGGGCGGCAAGCCGATCGAGGCGGCCTCGAGCGTCAAGCCCGGCGACGAGAAGCAGAAGTACTCGTTTCACTCGTTCGGCGCGGTATTCGTCGAGGTTCACGTCGACGCGGATCTCGGCACGATCCGCGTGCCGCGGGTCGTCGCCGTCTACGACGTGGGCCGCGTGCTCAACGAGAAGACCGCGCGCAGCCAGATGCTGGGCGGCATCGTGTGGGGCGTGGGGGCCGCGTTGCAGGAGGAAAGCTCGCTCGATACGCGCACTGGACGCTTCACCAACGCGAATCTCGCGGAGTACCACGTGCCGGTGAACGCGGATATCGGCTCCCTCGACATTACCTTCATTGACCGGCCGGATCCGTATATCAACTCGCTCGGCGTGCGCGGCATCGGTGAGATCGGCATTACGGGCGTGCCGGCGGCGATTGCGAATGCGGTGTTTCACGCGACCGGCGTGCGCGTGCGCGATTTGCCGATCACGCTCGATAAGGTGATGGGGCAGGTGCGGGTTTGAAGGGATGCTTTCGCGCTTGCCTCGTCATGCGTTGCAACGCACAATCGGTTTCATCCTTTCTCCCGGTGCCCGCTCATGGCCTATGCCTCGCTCGCCACTGGCGTGTTGCTCGCCGCCGGTCTCGGCTCGCGCTTCGACCCGGACGGCATGCACAACAAGCTGCTCGCGCGCATGCGCGACGGCACGCCGGTCGCGCATGAAGCCGCGCATCGGCTGCTCGCGGTCGTGCCGCGCGTGGTGGCCGTGGTGCGGCCCGGCTCGGACGCCCTTGCGCGCCTGCTGAACGACGCCGGCTGCGAGGTGGTGTTCGCCCCGGCCGCCGAGCGCGGCATGGGCGCGAGCCTCGCCGCGGGCATCGAGGCGAGCGACGACGCCGAAGGCTGGATCGTCGCGCTCGCCGACATGCCGCGCATCGCCGTGACGACGATCGAAGCGCTCGCGCGTGCGCTGGATGGCGGCGCGTCGCTGGTCGCGCCGTTTTACGAGGGGCAACGCGGGCATCCGGTCGGCTTCGGCGTCGCGCACCGCGATGCGCTGCTGAAGCTCGACGGCGACGCGGGCGCGCGCTCCCTGTTGATGTCGCAGCATGTCACGCGGCTGGACGTCGACGATCCGGGCATCTTGCGCGATGTCGATACGCCGGAAGATTTGCGCAACGTGTAGGCGGCGTGGCCGCGATGCTGGTGCGCAGACGACTGCCGGCAGCCCGGCGCGCCCAGGCATGCGCCTTGCGCTCATCAGATGTTGCGCAAGCCGTCCCGATTCCGCCTAAGCTGAGGTGACATCGCGATTTGCGCCCACGCTTACGCCTCGAATGCGGCCCCGCGCGTTCGACACCACCACACGTCCATGAGCGAAACCAGCCGACGCCTCTTCATCGTCTCGCCCCATTTCGACGACGCCGTCTTCAGTTGCGGCGCGTTGCTCGCCGCGCATCCCGACGCGGCGGTCTGCACGGTGTTCGCCGCGCCGCCCGAGCAGCAGATGCATACCGAATGGGATGAAAAGTCGGGCTTCGCGAACGCGCATCAGGCCATTCACGAACGCACGCTCGAAGACAACCGCGCGCTCGAGCTACTCGACGCGATTCCGTTGCGCATGCCGTTTCGCGACGCCCAGTATTCGGACTCGCCGTCGATCAGCAGGATGGCGGCGGCGCTGGAGGAAACCATCTATCGCTCGACCGCGAACACCTTGCTGATGCCGCTCGGCCTGTATCACGACGACCACGTGCGGGTGTTCGAAGCCTGCTGCGAAATCCTGCCGCGCCTGTCGCATCTGACGTGGTTCGGCTATGAGGAAGCGATTCACCGGCGCACGCCCGGCGTCGTGCAGGCGCGGCTCGCCGATCTCGCGCAGCGCGGCATCGTCGCGACGCCGGCGCATCCGAGCGCGGGGCACACCATCGACGTTCAGCGCCGCGCGCTGCTCAAACGCGAAGCGGTGCTCGCCTACGAAAGCCAGTTGCGTGCGTTCGGCGCGGGCAATTACGACGACGTGTTCGCCACCGAGCGTTACTGGCAGTTGAGCGTGGGCCGCCGCTTGAAAAAGTAGGCGGCGCCATGCACGCCGGATCGCCTACGATTGAAGGAAATGGCCGGCGCGCATTTCATCGCCGGCCACGCCTTCTTTTCCACTCACAGGTGGTGCAATGAGCTACGACATGCATACCAGCCCGATTCCCGATCCCAACGCCGATCCGACCCGCGACCCGGAAGCCGATCCGCTCGTGCCGCCGTCGCCGGGGCATCACACCGATGAGCCGCAGCAGCCCGAGGGACCGCCGGACAAAGACCCGGTATGAGGATTGGCGCCGCGGTGGGCTTGACGCATGAATTGGCGCGAGGCCGAAGCGTGAATCGGCGCCGAGCCGAAAGCGGCCCGGCGCCTGAACCCGAGCCGCCCCCGATCAGCGCATGAGATCGGTAAAGCCCTGCAACAGCCGGTCGATGTCGGCGGCGTGGAGGTTGCCCATCGTCGAGATGCGGAACAGTTCCGCCGACAGCCCGCCCTGCCCCGCATAGATGACGAAGCCGCGCGCCTTGAGCGCGTCGTGCAGTTGCGGATACGACACGCCGGCCGGCAAGCGATACGCGCGCAGCACCACCGACGATTGCTCCGCCGGCAACACGCTGCCGATACCCCGCTCGGCGAGACCCGCGCGCGTCTGCTCGGCGAGCGCGGCATAGCGCGCGTGACGCGCGTGCCAGCCGCCTTCGTCGGCCAGTTCGCGCAACGCCTCGACGAGCGCGTAGTACGCATGCACCGACGGCGTGAACGGCGTGTTGCGCTGATCCTGCAAACGCGCGAGACGCCCGAGGTCCAGGTAGTACGTGCGGCTCGCCGCCTGCGCAAGCGCGGCGCGCCGCACCAGCACGAACGACGCGCCCGGCACGCCGTGCAGGCATTTGTTCGCCGTCGCCGCGACCGCGTCGAGGCTCACGTCCGCGAAATCGATCGCTTCCGCGCCGAAGCTGCTGACGCCGTCCACCAGCAAACGCAGACCGCGTGCGCGGCACAGCGCGGCGAGCGCCGGCAGATCGTTCAGGCGGCCGGTGGTGGTTTCGTGATGGATCACGGCGAGGTGCGTGAACGCCTTGTCGGCGTCGAGCCGTTCGGCGATTTTCGCGAGATCCGGCGCCTGCATCCAGTCGTGCTTCAGCGATTCATGCGCGATGCCGTATTGCGTGGCGATCTGCGCAATGCGTTCGCCGTACACGCCGTTTTCCACCACCAGCAGCTTGCCGTTTTGCGGCACCAGCGCGGCGGTCATGCTCTCGACGGCGGCCGTGCCGGAGCCGGTCATCAACACCGCCTGCCATTCGCTCGCGTTCAGACCGTACAGATCGACCAGACGCGTGCGGGCTTCTTCCTGCAAGTCGAAAAACTCGCTTTCGCGGTGGCACAGGTCTGTCTGCAGCAGGCTGTTGCGAACGCGTTCGGTGAGCGTCACCGGGCCGGGATTGAGCAGCAGCATTCGCGGACTCCTTAAGCGGCGCCGATGTGGCGCATCAGGCGCGTTTTCACATCGGGCGGGGTGATGGTGGGACGCGGCAGGCCGTCGGGCGTGCCGCGGCGAATCGCGAGACGCGCGAAGCGCGGGCCGTGCGGCGCCGGTGCCGCGTCGAACAACTCGTCGATCACGCTCGGGTCGTCGCTTTCAATCGCCGACGCATAACCGCACGCCGCCGCCACTCCCGCAAACGAAACTTGCGACGATACCGTCGCCTGACCGCCGGTCGAGTCGTGCGCGCCGTTGTCGAGCAGCACGTGCGTGAGATTCGACGGGCCGTACGCGCCGAGCGTCGCGAACGCGCCCATGCGCATGAGCGCCGCGCCGTCGCCGTCGAGCGCGACCACGTGCAGGTCGGGACGCGCGAGCGCGAGGCCCAGCGCGAACGGCGTCACGCAGCCCATCGAGCCGACCATGTACAACTGGTTCGGACGGTCGTCGATCGCATACAGCTCGCGGCCGCAAAAGCCGGTCGACGCCAGCACCACCGTCGATTCGAGCGGCGTATGCGCGATAACCTTCTTCAACGCCTCGTGACGTGAAGCCAATTCGCTCGCGGCCACGTTCCTGAACTGCGAACGCGCCGCCGCCGGCACGCGGCGCGCGCCCGCGCCAGCGTCTTTCAACTCGTACGGCGCCACGCTGCCCTTTTGCATGACGAGCGCGTACGGGCGGCCGGTTTCATTCATATGCGCGATGGCGCGATCGAGCGCCGGGCCGATCGCGTCGGCCTCGGTCGGGAACGTCTCCCAGGGAATCTCCATCGTCTCCAGCATCGCGGGCGTGACCGGGCCCATCAGCGCGTGCTGCGGTTCGTCGGCGACGCCGGGCTGGCCGCGCCACGTGACGATCAGCAATTGCGGCAAACGGAAGGTCCAAGTGAGCGAGGTCAACGGGCTCACCGCGTTGCCGAGCCCGGAGTTCTGCATCATCGTGATGCCGCGCCGGCCGTTGCGTGCGCCGAGCGTGACGCCCGCGATCAGCGCGACCGCGTCGCCCTCGTTCGCCGCCGACACGTAGTGCAGCGATTCGTCCTGCAACACGTAATTGATGAACGGCGTCAGATACGAACACGGCACGCCCGCATACCAGTCGAAGCCGCGTTCGCGCGCCGCCTCGACGAACTGTGCCGCCTCGATCATTGCGCGGCTCCGCCGGTTGCGTCCGCGGCCTTGTTGCCCGCCGTTGCCGCGAACGGCGCTTGCGCATGCGCGAAATCGCCGGCGCGACGGAAGTCTTCCAGGTCGTTCACACCGCGCCAGTGGCCGTGCACGTATTGCACTTCGATCGATTCACCGGCTTCGATCAGCGCGTTCAGCAGCGCGGGCATGTCGAGCGAATCGAAATCCGGACGCGCCTGCAACTGGCCGAGCACCGCTTGCAGACGCTCGCGCCCTTCGCCGCGCACGTTCAGCAAACCCACCCAGCGGCCGTGCGGCGTTTGCGAGGCGATCGCGGACGAAGCCTCCTGCCCGCTCGACACATGACGCAGCGTGACCTTGTTGCCGAACAGGCCGCGGTCGTCGGCCGCCGAGCACCATGCAAAATCGCGCACGCTGGCGTTTTCCGCGTCGGTCAGCGACGAATCCACCACCACGCTGAACGCCGCTTCGCTCTCCACGAGGTCGCGCAGGATATAGCTGCGGAACAGCAGGTCGCCGTAGGAGATCACGGTGTCGCCCGCGAGTTTGTCGCCCTGGACCGCGCAAGCGAGCGACGCCAGTTCGCCGGTTTGCGCATGCCGTTCGTTGACGACCAGCTTGATGCCCGCCGTGTCGATCGCGTCCGCGCGATAACCGCCGACCACCGTGATGTCGTTTACACCCTGCTTCTTGAACGCATCGACGAGCCAGCGCAGCAGCGGTTTGCCGGCGATCGGCAGCATGACCTTCGGACGGTCCTCGGTGACGGCTTCGAGGCCCGCGCCGCGGCTCGCCGCGAGCACCACCGCCGAACCGGCCGCGCGGCCGCTCGTCAGATAGCGGTCTTCGGCTTCCGAGTATTCGTCGGCGTCTTGCAGGCGGAAAATTTCGTTGACGGCGGCAATGCTGTCCTCGACGTTCACGAGCGTCTGGCTCGAATGAATTTCCTTGGCGACGGCCTGCATTGCCGAGGTGGCCGCGCGAATCAGGTGATTCGCCCAGATCACGGTGCTGATGCCGGCTTCGCGGAATACCTCGGTGGGCGTGCTGTAGTACTTGGTCGGCACGATCACGAGCGGACCGCGGCCGGCCCATTCGCGCGCGAACTCCAGGATTTCGTCGGGACGCGAGAGCTTGCTGTGAATCAGGATCGCGTCCGCGCCGGCGCGGCGATAGGCTTCCGCGCGACGCAGCGCTTCGTCCATGCCCCAACCGGCGATCAACGCCTCGACGCGCGCGACGATCGAAAAGTTTTCGTCCGACTGCGAGTCCTTGCCGGCCTTGATCTTGCCGCAGAACTCGTCCATGTCGGCGAGCGGCTGCGCTTCGCCGTTGATGAAGCTATTGGTCTTGGGAAATTGCTTGTCCTCGATACACACGCCGGCGATGCCGCGCTGTTCGAGTTTGCGCACCAGACGGCGCACGTTGTTGAAGTTGCCGTAGCCGGTGTCGCCGTCGAGCAGAATCGGCAGGTCGCTGGCGTCGGCCATGAATTCGAGGTTGTCGACGACTTGCGTCCAGCTTGCTTCGTTATTGTCGCGTACGCCGAATTGCGCGGAGATGGCGAGGCCGGAGCCCCAGATGGCTTTAAAGCCGGCTTCGCGGACAATGCGCGCGGAGAGGCCGTTGTGCGCCTCCATCATGAATTCGAGTTCGTTGCTGACCAGCATCTGGCGCAGGCGCGCGCTGCGGGAAGCGGAAACGAATGCGGGTTCGCGGGCGTTCATGTTCTGTTCTCTCCTGTGGCGGGCTTATTGGTGCTGTTTTTTGCCCGGCTGTCGGCCGGAAAATGGCGACTATAGCGGAATTTTTATTTATTTGTCTTTTTGATGACAGAGCGCATGTTCCGTTGCGCTTACGTGGAAAACTGTGTCGTTTTTTGCGCCCGTGCGGTGACCCGGACGGTGCCCCGGACTTTGGGTTTTGTTGGCGTTTTGTGGAGACTTGATGCAAGCCGCGCCAGTCCTCCGATTAAGGGTTTGTCCATTCATCCTTTTTTGGCGGGCGAATTATTCGCCCATTTCCAATATCGCATTTAATTCGCGGTTTTCATTAACTTTTCAATGCGCTGGCGCCCGTGACTTGAAACTCGAAAATACCCGGAGCAACCCGCTCCAAGCGGAAAAAACGTATAACCGCCAATGCGTTCAATGCCGTAAAAGCGCCAATTTATTCAGACGAATAAAAACGCGAAACAGCGGGTTTCCCCTCACTGCGGATAGCAGGCCATTACGCCGTAAACAGAGTGAGCGACAAACCATCCGCGGCCAGCGAACACGCGGAGCCGACCTCTGACCGACCACTGTGCGAAAGCAAAACCCATCGCTATGACTCTGAACAAAAAACTCGCTTCCATGATCGCCATCCTCTGGATCGGCCTGATTCTGATCGGCGGCTTCGGCGCATGGCAAAGCCGCGCCTCGATGATCGCGGACCGCCGCGATCAGTTGACCGCGTTGATCGACCAGGCCAACCACATCGTGGCCCGCTACCACACGCTCGCCCAACAGCACGCGATGTCGGAGGAAGACGCGAAAAAACAGGCGCTCGAAACACTCGCGTCGATGCGCTACGGCAAGGACGGCTACATCTCCATCAACGACTCGCAGCCCGTCATGCTGATGCACCCGTTCAAGAAGGAGATGATCGGCAAGAACCTCGCGCAATTCGCCGATCCGGCGGGCAACCATCTGTTCGTCGACATCGTCAAGGCGGGCAATCACGATGGCGGCGGCTTCGTCGATTACCTGTGGTCGAAGCCGGGCAGCGACCAGCCGGTGGCGAAAACCAGCTACTCGTTGCATTTCACGCCGTGGGACTGGTATCTCGTCACCGGCATGTACATGGACGACGTGCAGCGCGCGTTTTATGCGAATCTGCTGCGCTGGCTTCTCATCACCGTCACGCTCGGCGCGATCGCCACCGCCGCGATGCTGCTGGTGTTGCGCAGCATCCGCCGCTCGCTCGGCGGCGATCTCGAAGTCGCCGTGGAAGCCGCGCAACTGATGGCGCGCGGCAATCTCGCCGCACGCGTGCCGGTCGCGCCGGGCGACACGCAAAGTCTGCTGCATGCGCTGAGCACGATGCAGGCCGGTCTGGTCGACACCGTTTCGCGCGTGCGCCTGGGCACGGAAAACATCAACATCGGCGCGACCGAAATCGCCGCCGGCAACACCGATCTCTCGCAACGCACCGAGGAACAGGCGGCCGCGCTCGTCCAAACCGCGTCGAGCATGGACCAGATGACGGTCAACGTGAAGCAGAACGCGGACAGCGCGCAGCAAGCGTCGCAGCTCGCCGGTCAGGCCGCCGATGTCGCCACGCGCGGCAGCCGCGTGGTCGACGACGTGGTCCGCACGATGGGCGAGATCACCAGCAGCTCGCGGCAGATCGGCGACATCATCGGCGTGATCGACGGCATCGCCTTCCAGACCAACATTCTCGCGCTCAACGCGGCCGTGGAAGCGGCGCGCGCGGGCGAACAGGGGCGCGGCTTCGCCGTGGTCGCCGCCGAAGTGCGCAGCCTCGCGCAGCGCTCGGCCACGGCGGCGAAGGAAATCAAGGCGTTGATCGAGACCTCGACGCATACCGTGGAGGCCGGCGCGTCGCTGGTGTCCAACGCCGGCTCGACGATGGGCGAGATCGTGCAGTCGGTGCGCCGCGTCAACGAAATCCTCGAGGAAATCAGCAACGCGTCGCGCGAGCAGAGCGCGGGCATCGAACAGGTCAATCGCGCCGTCGGCGAAATGGATCAGGTCACCCAGCAGAATGCCGCGCTGGTCGAGCAGGCCGCCGCCGCGGCTCATTCGCTGAAGGATCAGGTGGGCGTGCTGCGCGAGGCGATTTCGAGCTTTGCGCTGCCGGCTTGAGGATAAATTTGGACGCTGACGGAGGTTAGCGGAAGCGCAAAGAAAGAAGGCGCTCGACAGCAGGGAGCGCCTCTTTAACACGCCGCGTCGGAGTTGACGCATTAATCGAACGAACGAGCCGCGCGGATTTTCAAGTCCGCGCGGCTTTTTTCATGCTGCTTGGGCGTGCGCGACGTGCCGCGCATCCACGATCGGCTTGCGGAGGCCTCGCATACAGATTACGTTCTGATTACAATCGGAGCGGCGGCGCCGGTTCGGGCGGCGCCGGTTCAGGCGGCGCTGGCCGATCCGCTGTTCATTGCTGTTTGTCTTTCAAAGATGCAAAGCCCATGACCCAGAAGAGGAAGTCCGAGCACGCACCCTACGCGCCCGTCGCGAAGAACCAGTTGCTGACCGCACGCCTGCCGATGTGGCGCTCGAAGCTCATCGTCCTGCTGGTGTTCGCGGCGTTCGCCTCGCTGGCGGGCCGCGCGTTCTGGGTGCAGGTGATGAACCAGGACTTCTACGTCGATCAAGGGCAAAAGCGCTATCAGCGCACCATCGAACTCGATGCGACACGCGGGCGCATTGTCGACCGCAATGGTTCGATGCTCGCGGTCAGTCTCGCGACCTATGAGATCTGGGCCTCGCCCAAACAGCTCGACGAGGCCGCGCTGCCGCCGCTCTCGAAGCTGCTCGATCTGCCGCTCGCGGAATTGCGCCGGCGTCTGAACGGCGACAAGAGCTTCGTGCTGCTCAAGCGCCAGGTGGATGCCGACACCGCCGGTCATCTGAACAAGCTGGGGCTTGCGGGCATCACGCAGATCGCGGATTCGAAGCGCTTTTATCCCGAAGGCGAGTCGGCGGCGCACGTGGTCGGCTTCACCGATATCGAGGACAACGGCCAGGAAGGCGTCGAACTCGCCGCCAACGAGCAGTTGCTCGGCGTGCCCGGTCATCGCGAGGTGATCCGCGACCGGCTCGGCCGCGTGGTGTCCGAGACCCGGCCGCTGGTGCCCGCGCAAAACGGCGCGACCATCCACCTGACGATCGACCGGCGCATTCAGCAACTCGCCTATGCGCAACTGAAGGAAGCCATTGCCAAACACCACGCCGAAGCCGGCAGCGTGGTCGTGCTCGATGCGCGCAACGGCGAGATCCTGGCGCTCGCGAACTATCCGAGCTTCGATCCGAACGACCGCGCCCGGCTGACCGGGCGGCAACTGCGCAATCGCGCGGTGGTCGACACTTTCGAGCCCGGCTCGACCATCAAGCCGCTGGTCGTCGCGCTGTCGATCGACGAGGGCAAGGTGCGGCCGCAAAGCGTCATCAATACCGCCCCTGGCTGGTACAAGATCGGCCCGGCGGTGATTCACGACACCTCGAACCACGGCATGATGACGGTCGCCGAAGCGGTGCAGAAGTCGAGCAATATCGCGCTCGCCAAGCTCGCGCTGAATCTGCCGGCCGAAAAGATCTGGACCAAATATCAGGAATACGGGCTCGGCTCGCGGCCCGATCTGACTTTTCCGGGCGTGGCGTCCGGCAAGGTGCGGCCGTACAAACGCTGGCGTCCGATCGAACAGGCGACGATGGCCTACGGCTACGGGTTGTCCGCTTCGCTGCTGCAGATGGCGCAGGTCTACACCGCCTATGCCGGCGACGGCACGATGCATCGCGTGAGTCTGGTGCGCGACGGCGCGGGTGCGGTCATGCAATCAGCGCAAACCGGCCATGCGGTCACGACGCCGGCTACCGCGCGCGCGATTCGCTCGATGCTGGAAATGGCCACCGGCGAAGGCGGCACCGGGCGCGCCGCGGCGGTGCCCGGCTACCGGATCGGCGGCAAGACCGGCACGGCGCGCAAGCAGGTGGGCGCGACTTACGCGAAAAACCGCTATCGCGCGCTTTTCGTCGGCATGGCGCCGATGAGCGACCCGCGGCTGATCGTCGCCGTGATGATCGACGACCCGGCGGGCAAGGCGTTCTATGGGGGCACGGTGGCGGGGCCGGTGTTCAGCGGAGTGACGGGCGGCGCGCTGCAGTTGCTCGGGGTGCCGCCGGATGCGCCGGGCGTTTGACAGATTCGTTAGCAATGATTTGACGGGGAAGCACGATACACGCACTGCCAATGCGCCCGACGTAATGTAACCGCCTCGATTTAGATCTCTTAACAACGTTTTATTGCGTGGCGCGGCAGAAGCATTGCTAGACTGGGCCGCGCGCCGGACATCCGGCAATCCGGCGCGCCATTGCGCATCGATCGCCACGCAAGCGGTCGATGCATTCTCCCCCGCCCAGGCAAGCAAAGGAAACGCCATGACGAATCGAATCTTGACGACCGCCGCCGGTGCGCCGGTCGGCGATAACCAGAACTCCGAAACCGCCGGCCCGCGCGGCCCGATCACGCTGCAAGATTTCTGGCTGCTCGAAAAGCTCGCGCACTTCGACCGCGAAGTCATTCCAGAACGCCGTGTTCATGCCAAAGGCTCCGGCGCATTCGGCACGCTCACCGTCACGCACGACATCAGCCGGTACAGCAAAGCGAAGGTGTTCGAAGTCGGCAAGGTCACGCCGACGTTCATGCGCTTTTCCACCGTGGCGGGCGAGCGCGGCGCGGCCGATGCGGAGCGGGACGTGCGCGGTTTCTCGGTGAAGTTCTATACCGAAGAAGGCAATTGGGACATTGTCGGCAATAACACGCCGGTGTTTTTCATTCGCGATCCGCTCAAGTTCCCCGACTTCATTCACACGCAAAAGCGCAATCCGCAAACCAATTTGCGCGACGCCAACATGGTGTGGGATTTCTGGTCGCGCAATCCGGAATCGCTGCATCAAGTCACGATCTTGATGAGCGACCGCGGCATCCCGAAGAACTACCGGCAGATGCACGGCTTCGGTTCGCATACGTTCTCGCTGATCAATGCGCAAAACGAGCGCTTCTATGTGAAGTTCCATTTCAAGTCGAAACAGGGCATCGAAAACTATACGAATGCCGAGGCCGCCGAGCTGATCGGCCGCGATCGGGAAAGCGCGCAGCGCGATCTGTTCGAGCAGATCGACAAGAAGAACTTCCCGCAATGGCGCTTCTGCATTCAGGTGATGACGGAAGCCGACGCGCATGCGCGCGCGGAAAATCCGTTCGACATCACCAAGGTGTGGTCGCACAAGGAGTTTCCGCTGATCGACGTCGGCGTGCTCGAACTGAACAGGAATCCGGACAACTATTTCGCCGATGTCGAGCAGGCCGCTTTCACGCCCGCCAATATCGTGCCGGGCATCGGCTTCTCGCCGGATCGCCTGTTGCAGGGACGGCTCTTCTCATATGGCGACACGCAGCGCTATCGGCTCGGCATCAACCATCATCAGATTCCGGTGAATGCGCCGCGCACGGCGAACCTGAATTCCTATCATCGCGACGGCGGCATGCGCACGGACGGCAATCTCGGCAACACGCCGAACTATGAGCCGAATCGGTTCGGGGCATTCCCGCAGGACGCCTCGGTGAACGAGCCGCCGCTCGCCGTGGATGGCGCGATCCAGCGCTATGACCATCGCGAGGACGACGACTACTACAGCCATCCGCGCGCGTTGTACAAGCTGTTCGACGCGCCGCAGCGCGAGCGTTTTTTCCGCAATATCGCCGAAGCGATGGCGGGCGTCGCGCCGGACATCGTCAACCGGCAATTGGCGCTGTTCGACAAGGTCGACCCCGGTTACGCCGAAGGCGTGAAGAAGGAACTCGGCAGGACGAAGCCGGTTTCGGAAACGGCGTTGCCGTAAAACAGTTGGGACGGCTGGGCGCTGGCGCATGCGCTTTTATCCGATCTTAAGTCTGGCTTAATTCTTCCCTGCAACCATGGCGCTCACCATCCCCCTGTTGAGCCGCCAGAGCATCGGCGGCGCTTTTTTTAAGGGGTGTCGCCGACGCGCCGAAAGATGGGCTGCATGCCTGCGAAGAAGGAGTCAAACCATGGTTGAAGATACGGTATTTGCGCATCTGCGCGCCATGCCCGGCAACGAATGGGTGCGCCAGATCCACACGTGCAAGGTCTCGGACCCGCTGCAGCATCCTTGGGGACGTTCGTATCGCCTCGTCGAATGGACGATGAAGCACACGCCCGAATCCAGCCGCCGCGTGGTGCCCGCGGAAAGCACGCCGTTCGAAATCGCCCAGGCCGTGGTATCGCACATACCGGGCCGCCGCTTCTGCCAGCATGGCGACGAATAACGCCTGCTCGCACTTCGCCGCAACTGAAATTTTCATTATCTGGCGCGCGCGTGGCGTTCTAATGCGGAACGCTCACGCGCTATGCCAGCGCGCCGTTTTCCTACCCAACCAATCGCGTTCGCGATAGGCCCGCATCTGGCAATGCTTGACAGTCACGTGGAACGATCACGCCTATGATCGGCGCTTCATTCGCCACGTTTGACGGTCATGCCATGAACTATCCGTACGATCTCCTTACCGCGACCTGCCTGTTCATCATTGCGGTTTCGACCTCGATCATGATCGCGTTGTGCTAACAGCCCGAAGTTCTTTTCGCAGGCGCGATGCGCGGGCAAACCGCGCGGGCGGGTCAAGTCAACGCGTTTGCGTGGCCACACGCAGGCCGAGCGAAATGAACAGCACGCCGATGATCTTGTTTTGCCAGCGAGTCAGCCATGTCAGACGCTTGACGAGCCTGCCCAGCGGCCGGATGGTCAACACGATCAGCGTCGTATAAAGCGCGCTCATGCCAACGAAGATAAGTCCAAGCGTCGCGAATTGAAGGAACGAAGAGCCGTGCTCCGGGCGCACGAACTGCGGCAGGAACGCGAGGAAAAAAAGCGCGGTCTTGGGATTCAATACTTCGGCGGGAATCGCCTGAAAGAAGGCTTTGGAAGCGGACACCGACGCGACGGCCGGCCTTTGCGCGTTCGCCTGCTTTTCGCGCAAGGCGCGAATGCCCAGATAGACGAGGTACGCCGCGCCGACGAATTTCACGGCGTTGAACGCAAGCGCCGAGGTCATCAGCAAGGCCGACAGGCCTACCGCCGCTCCCAGCGTATGAACGAAATCGCCCACGGCGACACCGAGGCCGG
The DNA here is from genome assembly GCF_049177125.1 of Paraburkholderia sp. DD10. Lineage (NCBI taxonomy): Bacteria > Pseudomonadati > Pseudomonadota > Betaproteobacteria > Burkholderiales > Burkholderiaceae > Paraburkholderia > Paraburkholderia sp. DD10. Next base: position 2,649,838 of record NZ_CP185392.1, read on the forward strand.
TGAGAATGCCGGCCTTGCGGCCACCGTGCACGGTACGCGTTAAAACCAGCAGCACGGCTGGACCCGGAATCAGAAAGAGTCCAAGTACGACGGCGATGAAGGTTCCCAAGGTGGAAAGATCGAGCATGTTGTCTCCTTTGACGCGCTGGGTTTCATGGACGGGATGCGCGTTCAGTGAGGGATTGTAGTCGAAGGTGCCGGGTTTCATCGGCGTGCAGCGTAGCGTGGTAGACAGGCGCGCAAAGTGCGCGGGATGCGCCGTTTTCCAAGCCGCCAGTGGATGCGGAGAACGGCGACGCCATCTTACATCCGCGTTTTGCCGGTTCGCCGGCTGCGATCCGTTACCATTGCGCTCACGGAGCCACGTGTGTCCGCAATTTTCCTTCACCGAAGTCCTTGCCTTGCCCACCTATACCTTGCCTGCGGCGCTGACCGCGGAACTCGAAATCCGCAAGAGCCGTTTCATCGCGCACGCGATACCGGTTGCCGACCGCGACGCGGCGATGGCCGAGTTGCGTCGTCTGCGCGACGAGCATCCTGCCGCGACGCATGTGTGCTGGGCGCTGCTGGCGGGCGGCCAGTCCGGCATGTCCGACGACGGCGAGCCCTCCGGCACCGCGGGACGGCCGATTCTCGAAGTGCTGCGGCATCATGATCTGGACGGCGTGCTGGCCGCCGTCGTTCGGTATTACGGCGGCGTGAAGCTCGGCGCCGGTGGCCTGGTGCGGGCGTATACCGATGCGATTGCTTCCGCCTTACTGAATGCGCCGCGGATCGAGAGAATTGCTCAGGTCTCGTTGACTGTCGAGGTCAGCTACGCCGATGAAGCGAAAGTGCGGAGATGGCTCGAAGCCGAGGAATATGCGCTTGTCGATAGCGCGTACGGGATGCTCGTGAGGATGACGATCCGCTTGCCGGTCACCGCGATGGACGACGCCAGGCGAGCGCTCGTGGATATGACGCAGGGAAAAGCCGGGTTCTTCTGAAACGGCTTCGCGGTTTTCAGCGTGCTCGTCTGCCGGCACGCCGCGCGCTGATTAACAAGACGCGCTTGCGCGGCCCGCTGTTACCATGCTGCCCTCCACCGCGATGATTCATTAAAAAGGTGCTCCTCTGACCTCGACCGCCGCTTCTTCCCGCACAGCGCCTGAGTCGCAGCAACGAATCCAGTCGCTGCGGCAGACCTTCAGTCCTTCCTGCCTCGCATTGACACGCACCGTGCTCAAGGGCTGCGGCGCCGTCGCGCTACCCTTGATGCTGTCCGCCTGCTCATGGTCGTGGTTCGGCCTGAATGCCGCGTCCGCGCCTCACCCAGTTGCGCATTCGCAGCCCACGGGACGGCTCATCGTCGCCCCCGCGCGCGACTTTGCCTACCTACCCGCTCGCACCGGACGCGTCTCGCCGAACCGCATCGAAAACACGGCAATGACCAGCATCGTGCTAAAAGGCGACATCAACGAAGCGGTGCGCAACGGCATCGCGAACAGCTTGCAGGTCGCCGGCTTTCATCTGAACGACGACAGGAAGGTGCTGAGCGGCAGCATCGAGAAATTCACCGTGGACGACGCGCGGTCGCCGGCATTCTGGACGTTGAAGATGCGCTATGTGGTGACCGATGCCGCGACTCGTAAGGTCGTGTTCTCAACCTCGAAAACGGTCAGCCGGAAGTCGCCTAAATTCACCAGCAGTCCCATCGCTATCGAGGATACGGTGAAGCTGAGCGTTGACGCGTTGATTAGTGATCCGGGGTTTGTTAAGTCGGTGAATTGAGGCGTCGTTGCATGGATGCAAGTCGGTTTCGCTACAATCATCCAGGAGTGTCGCGAGAGCCTGCCGTTGCGCCGCGCGATGCGTCGAAATGCCTGTTCATCGTGCGAGCCTGTCATGTCCATCACCGCCTGGCTATTTTTTCTGCCCGCCTGCTTCGCGATCAACCTCGCGCCCGGACCGAACAATCTACTGTCGATTAACGTGGCCGCGCGTCACGGTTTCATAACCGCTTTCGTTGGCGGCACTGGCCGGCTTGTTGCGTTCGCATTGATGCTGGTGCTTGCCGCAACGGGACTCGCTGTTGTGCTACATGCATCCGAGTGGTTCTTTCTCGCCATCAAACTGGTTGGCGCCGCTTATCTGATCTGGTTGGCGATTCAACTGTGGCGCAGCGACGCCCCTGCCATCGACTCGACACAGCAGGACGAGGCATCGCTCGGACGGACTGCACGTCGTGAGTTTTTCGTGGCCGCCGGCAATCCGAAGGCGATTCTCGTGTTTACCGCGTTCCTACCGCAATTCGTCGATATCGCGAAGCCGATACTGCCGCAGTTCGCCGTGCTGGGCGCGAGCTTTCTCGTGCTCGAGTGGGTCGCGATCGCGCTGTATTCGTGGGCCGGGATGTATCTTGGGAAATGGCTGGTACGGGTTACGGTTCGTCGGTGGTTTAATCGTTGCTGCGGAGCGTTTCTGGCGGGGGTTGGGGTGAGTTTTTTGTTGGTTCGGCGGGGGTGAGGCGTTGAAGGGGCGCAGGTTTGTCTTAAATCACCGTTACGCGGGATAATAAAGTCCTTGCCAAACAACGCTCCGAACGAATGAACCGGATTAAACGTTACATCGCTACGGCACTCGCCTTCGCTCTTGGCGAGACGCTGGTCTGCGTCATGTTATTGACCGCGCTCGCATGCAAGCTGACCGGAAGCATCAGAAAATCGCAGCCGCCGCGTTAAGCCTCCGTCATTGCTTGCCAAAGACAGTCAACGCCGCGCGTAGCGCCGGTTTTTGGGTATCGGACGCATCCACCAAGCCAAAATTGCGCTCGCGTGCATTTTTGCCATGCGCTGTATCCTGCCATTCGTAGATTGAAATCAGCGGCGTCCTCATCGAATTGCGCTTTAGGAGAAACGACTTGATGTCTGCCGCCTGACCGGCGATACCCCCATTGCGCCCGGAGGAAACGCCCCACTCTGTGATAACCGCCGGTAGTCCATATCGGGAACGCACGTACACGGATGCTTCTCGAATCTGCGATTCGCTCATGCCGTACGCGTGATATGAAACCGCGTCGATGCAATGGCTCGACGGCGATTGAATGCTTTGCAATAGCTTATCGGAGTGGGACCCGGAGGCAGGAACCGTCGCAAAACCGAATCCGATGACAGGAGTCGTGCCGAGAACGGCCCTCAACCCGCTGCACACCGCCTGCATATAAACTGGAAATGTGGAATCGACATCGCCAGTTGGCCAGAACGTGGGCAACTCCGGTTCGTTCCAGAGTTCAACGGCGAGCAGATCGCTACCATTTGCGCCAGCCAGGCTGCCCACTACGTTGATCAGTTGCTTCGCTGAGTCGCGCAGTTGCGCATTGCGCGCCGCCTCATCGTTCGAAGACCTCGCGAGCGGGATCGTCGAACGCACCGTCAGAAGGACGGGTAAATCTGCCGCTTGAGCAGCGTTAAACGCGTCAGTCACCTTCTTTTGGTATTCCGCTGTCTGCATTGAATTCGTCCACACCCCAAAGCGAACGAAGCTAAATCCGGTGGCTTTGATCTGTTTCGCCGTGGTCGGCGTAAACCGCTCGATCTTTACCTGAACGCCAACCTTGGAGGCGCCTTCGTGATCTGAAATCCAGTCTTGCTTCTTCGCCTGCACTTGCATGGCGGCGCTGCACATGCAAAACGCGATCACGCCTACTTTCGATAAACGTTGAAATGAAATCACCTGATAGTCACTCCAAGAGGTTCCCGTCGTCCAAACCAGCGATTCAGCCACGCAAGCACGGGTTTCTCAATCCGACGGTGACACACGTTACTGGCCGCGCACACCACAGCGATCACGATGAAGACCGTCGCCGCGCCATTCCACGAGTTCAGATTCGTCTGCATCGTCAACACCTTTCGCAGAAAGCCGACGACATAGGGATGCAACAGATAGATCGCGTAGCTGGCAGCCCCAAGGCGAGCAACAAGCCTGCTCCGCGTGCTCCAGCCTCCCGTTTCCATTGCGATCAGGGACGTGATGAACGCGAACGCCGGCACGCCATACACCGCCGTGCGCATAAATCCGCTTGGTGCGCCATACAACATGAAATACGCAGGCATCGCTGCAAGGCTCGCTACAGCGCTGACCAGCCAGAACCACCGCGAAATACGCTCGACTCTCGCCAATTGCACGGTCCAGTACGCGAGGACCCCTAGGCAGAATTCCAGCAGAAATGGTTGCCCGAGGTAGTCGACGATGAGATTCGATGGTTTGACCAGCGCATTGAGCAAGCTATATAAAGCAAGCGCGGCAGCTGCAACCGCCGTAGCGAAGCGCGGACGTACCACGCTGATCGCGACTGCGATGACAAGATAGAAAAGCAGCTCGTATTCGAGCGTCCACCCATTGAGGTTGAGCGGTCCCCAATGACCGTTGTCCTTTACGTAAGGGATGAATAGGAGCGACTTCACTAGGTATATGGCGTCTGCAGTCGTCGTGTTCAACCAGTGCGGCCTGATCGTTGCAATGATGTATACGCCGATAGTCGACAGCCAATAGAGCGGCAGAATGCGGATGAGGCGCTTGCGCAGAAAGTCGCGCCCCTCGCCCGGCGCGACGAGCGACATGATGAAGCCACTGATTACGAAGAATATGTCGACGCCGCATTGTCCGAACGGCAATACACCGAGGTGATAGGCGACGACTACAAGCGCGGCGAGCGCGCGTGCGCCCTGCACGTTGTCATAAACTCGCGGCCGGTCAATTATCGTGCTCATGGGTTAAACGCCTCTTCGGTTGAGCCATATCGCTGTTGAGCTGCCGATGACTGTGGTTGAGAATCGACCGGCGGATAACCCGCCGGCGTTTGGCCATTCGGGGCCCGCGAGCGGACAGCCAGAGCGCTGAGCCGCCATGCACAAAAGAGCGCGACGCTGGAAAGGTGCCGTGTGTAGCTACCCAGATCCGGCTCGAACAGCATCGATACGGCCATGTGCCCGATGACAAGGCTGGCGAGCACATCCATCGCGCGTGTGTCGATGCCCGCCGCGAGGCCGCTCTTGCGGCCGAACACGGCGCCGATTGCGATCCATACGAAGATCAGCATCACGAACTCCTTGGGCTCAGGGGAAAACAGCACGGGAACGTTCAGTCTGAGGATCGCGTAGAAATAGTCTGCGCAGAATGCTGCGAACGAGGTCGGCTCCAGCAGGTTGTAGAAGCCGGTGCGCGCGCCGTAGGGCGAGCCCGCGACCAGATAGTCGACTGCCATATCGCGCGGATGCAACAGTACGTAGTAGGTGGCATCCGGCAGCAGGTACAGCCCCGCCACGCCCGCGAGAACCAGAAACGTCTTTAGTCGCAGCGATGCTGAGCGGAATATCCATGCGCCCGCGGCAACCGCGAGAATCATCACGAAATAGATACGAACCGTTAACGCGTATCCGAGATAAAGCACCGCTGCGGCGAGCGCGACATGCACCACACTCCACCTTCGGGCGATCAGAACCAGCACCACCGATATCAGGACGACGAGCGTGTCCTTGCTGGCCACGAACAGATTGAAGAACACGCATGGCGCGATCAGCACCATATTCATCAGCAGGCCGCCGAGGCGCTTCGAGCTTCCAACCATCAGCCAGATAAATAGCGCACCGATACTCACCACAAAGACATTGGTACCGAGATCACCGAGCGAAGCATAAAACTTCGCAACTGCGTCGAAAGACGTATCTTGATACGTGTTCGAGCCACCGATCTGCGACTGGATCTTCTCCGAATCGCGGAACACGAACTCGGGCAAAAACACGCCCGCCTTCGCGTACATCATCAGATACAGCAGGATGGATAGACTGGCGATGAGCCGGATGACACCCACGCTGAGCCGCGGACCGGCGTTAAGTGCCTTACGAAACATAAAACGCTTCCTTATTGCTGTCCACGACGACGGGAGTCTCGCGGGCACGCATGACGATCAGCACCAGTATCGCCACGATCCCCACACTCGCCGTCAGGTGCGCCAATGCCGCGCCGATTGCGCCCAGCCGCGTGACCAGCATCCATTCGAGCGGAATACTTACGACCGCCACAACCGAAATCGCAATGACAACCGGCTTCCCGAGGCGCAGCGCGACCGCGCCACTCCAGAAAACGTCCGCGATGGACCTCAGAACGAACGAGACGAGCAGCGTGAGCAGCATCATGAGTGCCGGGCCGTCAGCGGGTTCGCCAGCGAGCCGAAAGATCGGCTGGCTGGCGAATAGAATCCCAGCGACGGCAAGGATCGAAATGCAGGCGCTCGATCGCGCCGAGGCTCGCAGCACCGTCCAGAAGTCACCGTCGACCGCACTCAGCGCGCGCACCAGCCGTGGTCCCGCCGTCACGACGATCGTCGCGTAGGCGATCGTCTGGATCGAGTTTGCGATCGACCACGCGAAAACATAACGCCCGAGTTTGTCCGCCGTCACGACACCACTCGCGAGAAACCGCTCACCGTATTGCAGACCGGATAGCACGGTCGTCGCGACGAAAAATGGCAAACCGGCGATCCACACCGAGCGGACGCTTCGCGCGCCGTCGGTGGCAGGTGTTTCCCGCTGCAATCCCGCCTCGTGCCCTGCATGCCCTGAACGCCACACGCACCAGCACGCCGCGACCGCGGCGATGACGTTCGTCCCGCACCACAATGTGAAAATCATCTCGACGGAACGGACCCCGCCGGCGAGCAGGCCGACAATCGCCACACCCGCCCATGCGCCGGTACGGATGAAAAGCAGCGCCGACCCCAGCCTCGGGCGATGCAGCGAAAAGACGTACGAGGTCGTCTCAAGCCCCAGATGCTCGGAGAACGCCACGAGCACCACGCCCCAGAGAATGCCAGGCGTGATGCGATGAAATACATCCAAACCCGCGCTGTCGTACAGAAACGCGACGATGGCGGCAATCACCGCGTACACGACGCAATAGAGCAGGAGCAAACGGCGCGCGTCGCGGATCGCGCCCACCGGGTTCACGCTGCTCAGTCGCCGGTTGATCTCGGTGCTGAATCCCAGACCGAGTAATTTGGACGATACGACCGATACGGCGAGCGCCAGACCATAATCGGCCACGGCTGCGAATCCGAGCGTGCGTGCGACGACGATCGTCAGCACGAATTTCAGCGCCAGCGATGCGATGCGAAGCGTCAGGCGAATGAGCAGGTGCATGACAATACCGCGCTATGCGTTTCTCGCGGTGCGCAGCGCGGCGAGAATGCTGTCCCGTCCGCTGCGGATCCGCTCGAAACCCGACGAGGCGTTCGCCCAGAAAGCGCGAATCGCATCCGGCGCCATGATCGTCGCGGCAACCTTCCCGGCATCGAAGTCGGCCGCGTTGGCCACCCAGTCGTGCAAACCGAGATCAGCATACGCACCGAAACCCTTGCGCTCATAGCTGAGGTGATAGGACGGCACGCCATTCAGCACCGACTCGAGAGCGCCATGCAGGCGCACCGATACCACGACGTCTGGCGTGTCCTTCACGAGCAAGTCTTTCAGCGTCGTCGGTTCGCCGTCGATGCCGATGCTTCGGTAGTATGCAAGGTCGTCGTTGCCGCGGCCCCTACTTTGCACGGCAAAGCTGATCCGGCACGTTTCGCCCAGCTGATGGATCAACGTTCGCGTGGCGCTCTCGTAGCGCCCGCGCTGCTGCGCACTCCAACTCGGCGCCCGCCGTAGCACGAACGCTACATGGCTGACGGCAGGACGGGCCTTCCGTGCGCGCGTCATGATCTGCTCGCTGCGCCGTTCGAAATCGAGCACCGCGAGATCGGGAGCCCGCAGGGTGTTCGCATTGCGCTCGAGAAAGGCCAATGAGCGGTTGTCGCGAACGAACACGGATGAAAACCCGCTGAGCATGCCCGACAGATGCGAGCGCAGCGGTTCCGCTGGCATAGTCGGTCCGATGCTTTGCGGCAGATACACGGTCGGTTTGTCAGCGAGACGTGCCGCGCGCATCTGCAGCAGATGGCCCGCTTCGAGCTTGAGCGCCTCGATACAGTTGCGCGCGCGCAGGTATCCGCCTCCCACGCCGACGACGAGATCGGCCGACTTCAGAAGCTGCAACAACGCGCGCATCCGGCCGTTGCTGTCAATGGGAAACATAAGACCGGCCGCGCCGGCCCCAAGACGGGTCATGCCACTGTCCGCAAGAACTGGCGCCGGATAGACATCGGGGTACTGGGGGAACGAACCGGGATCGGCCGCGACGATCGATACGCGCGTCCCCTCGCCCAAAGCCTCGTTCAGCAGAGTGACCGAGAGGTCGACGAGCAGTCCATCGCCCGAATTCCTTGAGCTGTAAGCGTGAAGGAGAACCACGTGCGTTTGGGTTGCCATCAATTGCTCTCCTTGAGCAAACGCCTGTAGAGGTCCACCGTGCGATCGATCATGGCGTTAGCGGAAAAACGCTCAACGGCCCGTTCGCAATTGCGGCCCATGTGTTCGCGCATCATCGGATCTTGGGCGAGCGCGGCTATGGCGTCCGTGAACACCGTCATGTCGTCTGCATTGGGAACCACGAATCCCATCTGTTCCGCGTCAACCAGTTCGGCCGCGCCGGAGACCCGCGTGGCAACGATTGGGACGTGCGCTGCCATTGCCTCGAGGACGACATAAGGGAAGCCTTCATAACGGCTGGATAGTGCGAAGATGTCGAAGGCGGAGAAGTAGCGACGCGCCTCCGGGAACAGCCCCAACACACGCATGTTGCGCGGAATGGCGTCGGCGCTCACACCCGACGCGGCAACGAAGTCCCCCGGCCCCATCACCGCGAAAATGACGTTATCGATTCCACGGTCGAGCAGGCTTTGGGCAACCCGTACCAGCCGGTCGACACCCTTCTGGAAATCCAGCCGCCCCACGAATCCGACAACGACCGCGTTGCTCGGCAAGTCCAACGCCGCGCGGGCTTCGACGGCTGGAAGCAGCATAGGGGTTGGTACGCCGTTGAAGATCGTCTCGATCTTGTCCGCGGGTATGCGCAATACCTGCCGCAAATGTTCCGCTTCATCGAGCGAAACAGCGATAATTCGGTCGCTGCGCATGCGACCGAGAAATCCTTCGACCAGTCCATAGAAACGGCGTTGCGCACGCGGCAGATACGGATTGAGCGTGTAAACGGCATGTGGGGTGTAGACCTGTTTCCACGGGCCTAAGCACAGACGGGCGAGCGCACCCGCCTTTGAGCTGTGACTGTGAACGATGTCTGGCTTGATCTTTTGCAGACATTTGAATAAATGAGCGAAGGCGATCGTATCGGAACTGCTGATCGAGCGGACCATCGGCAGCCGATGAACCGTATCACACTGTGCGAGAACATCGTCCGCCAGAATTACGCCGTCAAAACGAGCTCCGATGGGAATCACCAGGTGAACCTCGAAGCCCCCGCGGGCGCGCAAGCCGCGTACCATATCAGCGATATGGACGGCTACGCCGCCACCCGCCGCTTCGACCACGAGCGCCACACGTAATGCGGGCTCCCGCGAGTTCCGACGATCTCGCAGGGCAGTCCGACTACCGTGGGCGACAACTGATTGCGATCGTTCAGCGGCAACTGCTGTATTGACTCGCATCACCGCCCCAGTCCAAGACGCACCAATATCTGACGCCAGCGAGATACTAGTGCCGGCTGCGCCTCTTCGTACCGGTACTGCACGTACCGATAGGCTCCGGTCTTTCGGCCGTAGCTTCGCCTTCCGGATTTTGGATCGAGGCCGTTAAGAAGTGCACCAGCCACTGAAATACCAGAGTGCGCAAATCGCTTGACCGATTCCGAGAGTTCCGCCACGCGAGTGCGGCCGGCTCGTGCAACGAGCAACACCGTCGCGCAGTGGTCTGCCAATACCATCGCGTCGGTTACGGCCAGAACCGGCGGCGAGTCGACGAGCACTACGTCGTAGTTACGTGCGCTCGCATCGAGAATCTGCCCCACGCGTTCCTGGATGAGCACCTCCGCTGCGCTACCTGGCAGCCCGCCCGTGGCAATAAAGTCCAGATGCGGGACCACGTCGCGATGAATGACCTGATCCAGCGCAAGCTTCCCTGCAACGACGTCCGTAAAGCCACGCTCGCGCTGCCGACCGAAGTATTGATGGAGATGGCCCCTGCGAATATCCCCGTCGATGACCAATACGCGCTTGCCACTTGCGGCCAGCAGCGCTGCGAAATTCGCCGACACGAATGATTTCCCAACGTCGGGCGTAGGGCCGGAAATGAGGACCACGTTATTTTTCGCGTTCAGCATCGCGAACTGAAGTGCCGTTCGCAAGCTTCGAAGACTTTCGACCGCAGGTTCGTGCGGATAGGCTTGCACCAGCAGACGGACGTCCAACGGGTGAGTGTTACGCTCCTTATTGAGTTGCTGTTGATAGCGCGACTCCGGAATCGTTGCATACACGGTCAGGCCGGCGTGGCTCTCGATCTCCTCCGCCTCGGCAATTCCGGCGAACAGGTAGTTGTGAACAAAAGCAAAACCAACACCCAGTAACAGCCCGAGCAACGTGCCGATAGCGATCGTCACCGGGCGGTTAGGAAAGGCGATTTTTTCAGGAACTACCGGTGAATCGACGAGGCGCACGCTTCCTGTCTTGCCCGCCTTGACCAGTTTCAGTTGCTGAACGTTATTCAGCAGCGCCGCGTAGAGATCCGTATTGACTTTTACATCCAGCATCAGACGCACAGCATCCTGCTGAACATCGGGCAAGCGCTCTATCTGCTGGGCGAATACGCTCTCCTGGGCGCGAAGTGTGGCGATCTGCGCGTTGAGCGCAATCACTTCAGGATGTGAACCGGTAAACCGGGAGGAGAGTTCGTCGCGCTTCTGTTGCAGTTCGAGCATGCGCGTCTTTGCATCCGCCGTCTGCTGAAGTGCGATTTTGGCTTCCTCCGTCAAATCGACGGACCCCCGCTTATTACGCAACAGCGTGTAGCGGACCTCGGCATCCTCAAGTTGCTTCTTGAGCACCGGGACTTGCGCATCCAGAAATGCTAGAGATTGCGCAGCGTCGGCCACCTTGCGTTCGATGTTCTGCTTCAGGTAGTAACGGCCGACCGCCTGCATCTGGTCCCGAATCATGACGGGATCAGTTCCCCTCAGGGTTGCAATGAGCACGCCCGACGATTTGATCTTCTCCTTGACGTCAAGACGGCTCTGCATTTCCGTGATTGTGCCAAGGCGAGATTTCCGGGACAGTTCGAACTTGGTGCCTGGTGCCGCATTGAACGACCTCACGAACAGCGTCATCGGCCCATGGCTGGTCTGAATCACCTCGACCCGGCCAGCCCGGCCAACAAACGGATTCTCAAGAATCCGACCGGATAGGCTATAGCGGCCCGTAGAAAGCACGGTAAGCGAGAATCGGTCACCCTCCACGCGCGTCGGGACGTCGAACTGAATAATGTCGGCGTGTTCCGCGCCCCACGCCCAGCCACCGATACCAAAAATACCTGGGCGCATTGCCGTGTCACTGACGCGTGCCACAAAATCGCCGATCAGCGGGAAACGGCTCGGGTGCACCGTGATATAGCTATGCAGTTCGTCGACAACGCTGGTCACGACGAGCCGCGAGGCCATGATCTGCTGCTCGGCGGAAGTCGGCGAGTTGTAGTTGAACAGCGACGACACGTCGCCCAGCAGGCTCTGGGCAGCAGCCATACCGTTGCCGTCCTGAGCTAAAGTCGGAACTGGTGTACGGGGGAGTTAAGGCGGGAGATTGAAGGCGGTGGAGGTTTCAGCTGAGAATCTGATTGTCGAAGTCGGAAACCAGCAAACAACAAACCATCCACCATGAACAAGTTTACGGAAAAAGAAGTCGTCGGTCTATCGGCGGCCGGTCTGGGTCTGGACGAACTGGTGCGGCAGGGAGCGCGGCAGGTGATTCAGCAGGCCATCGAGGCGGAGCTGTCGGCGCTATTGGAACGGTTCGAGAACGTCAAGACCCTGCACGGCCAGCGTGCCGTGGTACGCAACGGCTATTTGCCGGAGCGCGAGGTGCTGACAGCAGCCGGCCCCATTCCGGTGAAGGTGCCGAAGGTTCGGGATCGATCAGGATCAGGTGTGAAGTTCAATTCGTCGATCGTGCCGCCGTACGTGAGGAAATCGCCGCGCGTGAGTGCCGCGTTGCCGTGGCTGTATCTGAAAGGCATCTCGACGGGCGACATGAGCGAGGCGCTGAGCGTGCTGCTGGGAGATGACGCCAAAGGCCTGTCGGCCAACGTGGTGAGCCGGCTGAAGGCGCAGTGGGCCGATGAGCATGCCAACTGGAGCCGGCGTGATCTGTCGAAGTCGCGCTACGTCTATTGGTGGATCGACGGCATTCATACCGGCCTGCGTAGTGAGAACTCGGACGGCCAGTGCCTGCTGGTGATCATCGGCGTCAGGCCGGATGGGCGCAAGGAGCGTGTCGCGATCGGGGACGGGTATCGCGAGTCGAAGGCGTCATGGCAGGAGCTGCTGCTCGATCTGAAATCGCGTGGCCTGCAGACCGGACCACTCCTGGCAGTTGGGGACGGCGCAATGGGCTTCTGGGCGGCGCTGGAAGAAGTGTTTCCTGCGACACGCGGCCAGCGCTGCTGGTTTCACAAAATGGGCAACGTGCTCAATGCACTGCCGAAGTCGCAGCAAGGCCGCGCGAAGGCGGATCTGCAGGCAATCTGGATGGCCGCGACGCGCGCCGACGCGTATGTCGCGTTCGATCGTTTCGTGACGGTCTATGCGGCGAAATACCCGAAGGCGACTGAGACGCTGAAGAAGGACCGGGAGAGTCTGCTGGCCTTTTACGACTTTCCGGCCGAACACTGGCAGCACCTGCGCACGACGAATGCGATTGAGTCGACGTTCGCGACCGTGCGTCATCGCACCACGCGCACGCGCAACTGCGTGTCGCGACCGACCTTCCTCGGTCTGGCATTCAAGCTGATCGAGGAAGCCGAGAAAACCTGGCGCCGCATCAACGGCCCTGAGCAGATCAAGCTGTTGCTGGAGGGCATTGCCTTCAGGGACGGCGAGCCGGTGCAAGGCGATCAACCGGTTCAGCAGAAACTCGCCGCTTGACGTCGCCGGCCATTAACCGCCCATACACCAGACTTGACCTTATCTCTGCCGTCCTCAACCTGAACCGAAATGTCCGCCTGATAGCGTGGCGGAAACAGAAAAGCGAAAGCGGTCGCAAGTGCGGCGCAAGTGAGGCAAATCTTGAGAATGGCACTTCGGTACTCGACCAGGACGTCCAGTACCCCGATGAGATCTAGCTCATCGTCATTTTTTAACGCCTCGTTCTCAGGCGACTGCAACGATTTCATTGTGAACAAAGGTGGGTGTTTTGAGGGAGTGTCAAGGCAAAGTCTTGTCGGTACGCGAAACCGGCATAACGGCTGTACCGGATACGCCCGCGATGCGGAGGGACCAGCCTTCGACGCCGGCCTCGATGAGGCTCAGACTTTCTTCGAATGTCGCCCGGTCCCTGCCGTATGGGTCCGGAATGTCGAATCCTGCCAGGGAATCCCCCGGGGGATTCGAGAAGTCGCCGAGTCGATATACGCGTCCAGACAAAAACGGGAATCGACGCTCGAGGTACTGCCTCTGCCGATGGCTCATGACAAGGACAAGATCGGCGGATGCCGCCATCCACCCCACCAACTGCCGGGCACGGTGCGCACGGATATCGAGACGGTGTTCGCGCATCAGGCTTATGGCATGAGGATCCGCTTCACGGCCGATCAGCGCCGTAATACCGGCGGACTCCACAGTTACGGACTTAAGGCGCCGCGAGAGGAGAGCCGCCGCCATAGGACTGCGGCAGATATTGCCGGCGCATACGGCCAGCACGCGTTCAATCATTTCGCAATAACTCCCGCGGTCAACCCCGTGCTAATCAACGGCATCAACAGACTCAGCACACGATTGAAGCGAACGAGACCGCTGCCATCCACATACACGACGTCTTTCGGTTGCAGATCGAAATCCTTGGCCAGCAGCATCGCGACCGGCGAGCGGCCATCGAGGTGAAATACTTCGGGCGTCCCGCTCAACGAACCACGAACCACGAACATCTGCGCGGCATCGGCAGTCGATGCGTTGACGCTACCGGCCTGCGACAATGCGTCCGCGAGCGTGATGCGTCCGGTTCGACGCGGAATCGCTGATACGGGTTTGTTCACCTCGCCCATCACGTACACATCGTTTTCGTCTCGGGACACGACACGCAGCAAATCACCGTGTTTCAGATAAAGTCGTGACGGGCTCACTCCTTGGGCCAGCAATTGCGTCATGTTGAGGCGATGCGATTGGCCGTCGCGTACCAGCACGAGGTCACTCTGATCAGCGTTTTCATTGAAGCCGCCGGCACGACCGATTGCTTCATAAAGCGTCATGGGCACGTCATTGACAGCCAGCGCGCCGGGGCTATGCACCTCTCCGTCGACATAGATCTGACGCGCACGGTAAGAAGCCATTCGCACAGTGACCTGTGGTTTGACGAAGTACTTCGCGAGCGCCGCGGTCAGGCGCCGTTGTATCTCCTCGGTACGCAGCCCTGCCACATCCAACGTGCCTGCATACGGAAAAGTCAGAGTGCCGTTCTGATCGATAATGAAACCGGCAAGAGGATCACCAGGTCGCGGCGAGGACTGCGTTTGCGAAGTACCGAGCGCGGCTGCGAATTCGGGGTGATCCCAGACAACGATCTGCAGCACATCACCGGGCCCGACGGCATAGGCCTGCGGCGCTTCCGAAAGTAGCTGCGAAAGCTCCAGTTGCTGTTGCTTGCGGGTTTGAGCGAGGCTCGAGATGAGCGCTGCATCAACCTTAGTGATCGCGATGTCAGGCGTGCCTGGCGTCGCATTGGCTTTTTCCTGAATCACGTCTGCGCCGGCGGCATTCGAATTGCTCGATGCATCCTGCACTCGGGAGGTTTCCATCCGCATACCCGGCGCCACCGCGCACGCGCTGGTCAGCAGCGTGACGGCCGCCATAAGTGCCCCAAGCCGATACACCGGCCGCGACTGAATTACCGCTAACATCGTGTTCAACCTATTCAAGCGAGCAAGCCGTAGCTTTGCCCTCGCTGCCCGAGTTCGGGCAGACGTCATTCGTGTTTCATTGAGATACACATCGCCGGACGCGTCACCGCACGCCGGAGAAAATGCGCGGACATCAATACGCATTCCGATGCACCAACCCCTTCACCACCGTCGCAAGAACGATGCGCATATCCAACCCGAACGACCAGTTCCGCAGGTAATACAGATCGTGTTCCACACGCCCCTGCATCTTTTCTATCCGGTCGGTTTCTCCGCGAAATCCGTTCACTTGAGCCCACCCGGTGATGCCCGGCTTAATCCTGTAACGATGGATATAGCCGTCGACGATGGACCGGTATTGGTCGTCGTGTTCTATTGCGTGCGGCCTGGGTCCGACCACCGACATTTCGCCACGCAGCACATTCAAGAATTGCGGCAACTCGTCAAGACTCGTACGGCGCAAGAAAGCGCCGACGCGAGTGATGCGCGGATCTCCGCGTGTAGCCTGACGAACCACGCCGGGCTGCTCCGCATGCGCGCTCATCGAACGGAACTTGTAGATGCGAAAGACACGCCCGTCCGCCCCCTTGCGCCGCTGGGTAAACAGAACCGGTCCTTTCGATGTCGACTTGACGGCCACCGCAATCGCCGACATCAGCGGTAACAATGCAATCAGGACCGCCGCGGCAAACAGCCGATCGAAAATCGCTTTCTGAATCAGGGCGTAGGGAGTCATCGGCGAGGCCATCAAATTGATAGCAGGCGCGCCGATCAGGTCCACGACGTTCCGGTCGAACATCGCAAGGCCGCGTACGTCGGGAATAAAGCGCAAATTGACGAGGTCGCCGCTGAACTCGTCGATGATCCGCAATACGGTGCGCTCTTCGGACATCGGCAGCGCAATCCATACTTCCTCGATCCTTTCGCGGCGCACCCAATCCGCGAATTCACGCAAGTGCGCAAACGACGGCAAGCCCGGAACGTCCGGCTCGCTACCCCGTCGCGTGTTGAACGCCCCGACCGCTCGGAAACCCGCGCCAGGCGACTTCACAATGTTGGCGATCACGCTGTCGCGATGCGCGCCCGCGCCGACCACGGCGACCGTGCGCAAATAGCGCCCGGCGCGCCTCATTCGCTGAAGCACTGCATGCACGAGCAGCCGCGACGCCACCAGACCCGTTGCCGTCATCACGGTCCAACTCACGCACCAGATTCGCGAGATCGATGCTGTGCGATGAAGCAGAAACATCAAGGCAAGGCCGCAGACCTGCACGATGATCCAGCCGAACACAATGTTCAGACTCAGATGCCATTTGGAGCGGCCGCGCCATGAGTCGTAAACACCGAACAACGGCAAGAGCAGAATGCCGAGCGCCATATCGAATGCGACAAACGCACCCTCGACAATCAAGTGCCCCGAGTCCGGCATGAAGAAATGCGACGCCAGAGCCGCGCCCAGCGGGATCAGCATCACATCGAGCAGGCGCGCCAGCACGCCCTCTTTATCGACGAAGTTACGCGTACCGGCTTGACGAATCACGATCGGCATCGTGCTTGGCTCTAGCATCCAGCCAGGCAGCAACGCCGAGAACCGGTTTCGACACGCGGCAAACCTCGCACCGGTACGAGAGACGGCAATTCAGCCAAACGCGCCAAATCAACGTTCTTATTCGCGGCATCACTTGCAGCGTGTTTGTTCACGGTTCCGCCTCAATGGGTCAATTCTTAAAGAAGGCGCATTCTGCTCTGGCTGGCATCGCCGTAGAGTGCGAAATTTCCCAAATGGCCGCCGCTTTAGCCGGTCCAATGGATCGCTTTCCAATCCGCGTCCGATGAATTCGGCATCTCTTGAGAGCGGTTTGCGCCGCCTCCTTTCATAATCAATTGCTAATGCATCGATCGAGAAACTTTAACTATCTGTGATTGCGCCGCGCCCGTATGCTCGATTAGTGGCCCGCCGCCTTGCACCGGTGAAAGGTGGCATCGGGCAAAAGATTTACATAGTCACAGGAGACGGCATCATGAAGATTTGCATCTTCGGAGCGGGAGCGATTGGCGGCATGATGGGCGTGCAGTTGGCACGCGCCGGCGCTGACGTGAGTTTCATCGCGCGCGGCGCGCATCTCGCGGCAATGCGCGAACACGGCGCGCGTCTGATCATGGATGGCGAAACGTTCAGCGCGCCCGTACGCTGCACGTCCGATCCACGCGAACTCGGCGTGCAGGACTTCGTGATCATCACGCTGAAAGCGCACTCGCTGCCCGGCGTGGTCGACGCAATGCAGCCGCTACTGGGCAAGCACACGGCGATCGTCACCGGCGTAAACGGCATTCCGTATTGGTACTTCCATCAGCACGGCGGCAAGTTCGCCGGCACGCGCCTCGCGAGCATCGATCCGGACGGCGCGCAATGGACCAAGCTCGGCCCCGAACGCGCGATCGGCTGTGTGCTGTATCCCGCCGCGGAGATCGTCGAACCCGGCGTGATCAAGCACGTGTACGGCAAGAAATTCCCGATCGGCGAGCCGAGCGGCGAGCGCACGCCGCGCATTCAGCAGTTGCACGAAATCATGCAGGCGGCCGGTTTCGACGCGCCGGTTCGTGACAATATCCGCGACGAAATCTGGCTCAAGTTGTGGGGCAACCTGTGCTTCAATCCGATTAGCGCATTGACTCACGCCACGCTCGATATCCTCACGAGCGACCCCGGCACGCGCGCGGTATCACGCACGATGATGCTCGAGGCCAAGCGCATCGCGGATCAATTCGGCGTGCATTTTCGCGTTGATGTGGAAAAACGCATCGACGGTGCGGGTGCGGTCGGCGCGCATAAAACCTCCACGCTGGTCGATCTGGAGAATCGGAGACCCATGGAAATCGATCCGCTTCTGACGGTGGTGCAGGAGATGGGTCGTCTCGTCGGCGAACCCACGCCGACCATCGACGTGGTGCTGGCGCTTGTCAAACTGCGCGAGAAGATGGCATTGCAGGGCGATTGAAGGCCACCGCTTAGCTCTTGAAGCTGATGAGGAAAAGGATCGGACGCGCAATGCGTCCGATCCTTTTTTGACGCCGCGATACTCCGGTCAATTGATCGATTGCAACTACACCGCCTTCAACCGGGTGAACTTTCAATCGCGACGATCTCGCCAGGGACGAAGCCATTGGCTGCGGTCTGCGCTTCGCGATGCCAAGCCTAAGGCTCATGCAGTACGGCACCGCTTCGCGCCACCGCCGGCCACACGAGTCCGTGAGAACAAGCGGAGGGCGCCGCCTCAACGGCCGCCAAAGGCATCGTGGCCAGCGCCGCGAACTGCGCCCAGGCCGCCGCGGCGTTCGGTCTGAGCGAGCGGTTACGACGATGCACGAGCAGCGTCGCGAGATTCATCTCGGGCAAGAGCGGCCGGCTCACTAGCGATGCGGCCAACGGCGGCCAATGCGCGTCGACGGGTAACACGCCGACGCCAAGCCCGAGTTCGACCATGCGCAATACCGCCGCGACGTGTCCGAATTCCTGCACCGTGCGCCGTTTCAGTCCATTCGCGCTGAAAGCGAGTTCAACCGCCGCGCGCACGCCCGCATCCGCATTCAACGTGACGAGCGCCCATTCCTGCAACGCGCTCCACGCAACGCTCGTCTCGCACGCCAGCGGATGCGTGGGCGGCATGACCGCATGCAGCGGCGTCGTGAAGACCACTTGCGCGTGCAACAAATCACCCGCGAGAGGTTCAGCCGTGGAGACGACGCCGAAATCCGCCTCGCCTTGCTCGACACTCGCGAGCACGCCGCTTTGCGGCTGGTCCTCCACGGATACGATCAGTTCGGGAAAAGCCGCCGTGCAACGCGCGAGTCCCTGCGCGACCCAACTCGACGACAACACCGGATTGCTGGCCAGCGCCACGACGCCGGTATGGCCATCGTAAGCGGCGCGTTCCTCACGCAATGTCAGCTCGATTTCGTCGAGCAGGCGGCCGATTCTTCGCTCGAGACTGGCGCCCGCATTCGTCAGTGCCACCTGACGCGTAGTGCGGTCGAATAGTTTCAGTTCGAGCGAGTCCTCGAGCTCGCGTACACAGCGGCTCACCGCCGATTGCGTCAGATCGAATTGACGCGCGGCGCGCGTGAAACTGCGCTCACGGGCGACGGCGACGAATACCTTGAGCTGCTGCAGCGAGACGTTCATGACTTACCTGCGGCGCGGCGCTTCATGCTATTCCCCGTTTGCTCGGGCCAGCGGCTAAGCCGCGAGGATCTGATGTCGTGCATTCATCGGTGTGACGAACAGCGTCCATGCGTATCGCGGATTCGCCACCAATGCCATGCACACCATGCCGATGACGAGCTGCCACCAACGGTTCGCTCAAAACGCCCTGGCCGTCTTCCGGCGAGTGATGTTGTCCATGTGCCTTGTCTCCGCTATTTATCTGGTTCAGCCGGCCCAGCGTGCCGTGTCCTGTCCACCTTATCGTTACGACCCGAAAGCTTGTTTTTCGGGGAAGAACTTCGGCGCTTAATCGTCGTGGTTGTAAGCTTACTTATCCCGATCGATTAACATCCGCGCTGCAACACAAACCTTCGCCGCTTCGTGCGCCTAGCCACCAACTCCAAGCGTTAACCCGAGTACAGCAGCGGGCCATTCCACTTCGATGTGAGAGCCATGCTAGGGTGATTGCTGAATTACTAATAATTAAAGTTTGTTATTATGTTGATTCACATTTGCTTATACATCGGTCATGACGATGCGCAATGCCACGCTGCGGCAATTGAAGGTTTTCGAAACGGTGGCGCGCCATCTGAGCTTCTCGCGTGCGGCGGAGGAATTGCATCTCACACAGCCCGCCGTCTCCACGCAAGTGCGCCAACTCGAGGAGCACGCGGGGCTGCCGCTGTTCGAACAACTCGGCAAAAAGATCTACCTGACGCCGGCCGGCACCGAAATGCTCCACTACAGCCGCGCGATCATTCAGCAGTTCCACGAAGTCGACGAAGCCATGGGGCAACTCAAGGGCGTTTCGGGCGGCAAGCTGAATGTCGCGGTGATCAGTGCGGGCGATTACTTCTTTCCGCGCGTGCTGGCCGAATTCACGCGCCGCTACTCCGGCGTCGTGCTCAATCTCGCGGTGCACAATCGCGACGAATTGCTGCATCAGCTCGCGAGCAACCAAACCGACCTCGCGGTAATGGTGCGCCCTCCGCATGAAACGGACGCGACCAACGAGCCGTTCGCGCCTCACCCGTATGTGATCGTGGCCGCGCCCACGCATCCGCTCGCCAACAAACGCAACATCAAGATGAGCCAATTGGCGAGCGAGGCCTTCATCGTGCGCGAGCGCGGCTCGGATACCTGGAATTCGATGGAAGAAGGCTTCGCCGGACGTCTCGCCAATCTCAAGATCGCCATGGAGATCAAAAGCACCGAGACGATCAAGCAGGCCGTGATTGCCGGCATGGGAATCGCATTCCTGTCCGCACATACGATCAGCCTCGAATTGCAATTGGGCCACCTCGTCGTGCTCGACGTCGAGAGCTTTCCTCTGATGTTGAACTGGTACGTCGTGCATCGGAAGAACAAACGCCTGCCGCCGGTCGCGGTCGCCTTCAAACGTTTTCTGATGGAAGAAGGCGCGAACCTGATCGAAAAGATCACGCGAGTGCGGGAACTGAGCGTATATAAACGCTAGGCTATGGGTACCCAATAAAACTTTAACTATTGGAAATTCGTCGGCGCTTTTATGCTGCGAGCTGGTTTGATTACTCGTCAGCCCAGGAGGCCGATCATGACCTACGCTTCGGTTGAGTCTTTCGCCAGCACGCGTACTGGCCGTACTGCCGCCGGCAGTTCCGACGACGCGCATCTGAGCGCCTACAACGCCGCCTTCAGCGATCTCGGTCTGCGCTTTCGCTGGGACCATGCGATGCTCGAGGTGCTCAAGGAATTCAACGGTGAAGCGGCGCGTATCACCGCCTATATCGAGCGCTTTCACGCCCATCTCCATCGCGCGTACGATGCCGACTTTCTTGCGCAACTGATCCTGCAAAGGAAGGCCCATTACTACAGCGAGTTCGCATCGGCGGGCGACTGAGGGCTTTGGCGGGATCGCAATCTCGCCAGGCGCGCCGCCATTGCCGCAAAAAAAGACGCGCCTTCATATTTGACGGCGCATCGCGGAATGACTGCCCGAATCGCGGACACAGCGCCGCTTTTGCCCATCCAGATTCCTGCTGTCATGCCAACCGCGACGGTGCCTGGATGCCACACGCACCCTGCCCGGCGCGATCTCTCGCCACGCCCAGGCCTGCTCTTCGCCACCGCGCCATTCGATGCGCGCCAGCAGCCCTGACCGTCCCGCGATGAGCCCATCGCGACGGGCAGCGAACGCATGTGCATGCGAGCCGTGATTACTCGCGTGATCGTTTGAGTATTCGTGGCTCGTCATCAGATGCACGCCCATCGCACAAGCCAGCGCGCTCATCGCGAGCAGCGCGGCGAAACCGAACGGCTGCGCCTGCTCGGTGACGAAGCCATAGCCGAGCCATCCGCATAGCAACAGCGCAAACAGATTGACGATGCGGTGACCCGGACGCGCCGCCGCGCTCGCCTGCAACACACCGAGCAGTTTGCAGAATGCGATCGCCGACGCGGCGAAGATCAACGCACCCATGAATACCGCGGCATAAAGTTCGATACGTTCGATACGCTCGGCATTCGCCTGCGCGGCGGAGAACAGATAGCGCGCGAATCCGCCCGTCATGACAGCGAGTCCCGTGGCGATGCCGGCCAACGCGACGAGCAGCGGCCGCCGTGTCAGATCGCGTTTGCGCACGCGCCATGCGCCGAACGCGGCGCCCACTACGGCGGCAGCGACCACACTACAGCCACCGCCAGTGCCCGCCGCGAAAAGCGCCACCTGTACCGCGGCCAATGCGCCAGCGCGCCACGCAGGCTGACGTCGCGATCGCCACGCAAGCGGCAGTTGTCCGAGCGCGGCAAGCGCAACACCCAGCAGAATGCCGAGCACAGCGGCAAGCAAACACGACATGTCGAGCCATTCGGCACTGTCGGAAGGTTGCGGCATGTGTGCTCCTCCGTGTTGCGCTTTCATCGCGTCAGGCAGAGGGACCAGAAGCGGGTCCGCCCGTCAGGCGATGCTTGTCGTCGCTAATCGAACGCTTCCCACTAGCTCCGCCCCGCGAGCCGGGGCGGCACGCACCCAGACCTCGGTAGGCCTAGATCGCCCCGACCGCACGTAACGCGCTGATCTGCTCGCGCGAATAGCCGAGCTCGGTCATGACCTCGTCGGTGTGTTCGCCAAGCAGCGGCGAGCGCTGCACTTCGGTCGGGCTATCGGACAGTTTGATGGGATTGCCAACCGTCAAATACTTGCCGCGCGTCGGATGATCCACTTCGACGATCGTGCCCGTTTCGCGCAACGAGGGCTCCTCGGCGATTTCCTTCATCGACAGAATCGGCCCGCACGGAATGTCGTACCGGTTGAGGATTTCCATCGCCTCGAACTTGGTCTTCGTCATGGTCCAGCGCTCGATCTCGGCGAAGATTTCCTTCAGGCGCGGCAGGCGTGCGGCGGGCGTCGCATAGTCGGGATCGGTGGCCCACTCCTCCTTGCCGATCACGTTGCAGATCTTCACCCACACCGGCGCCTGCGTGATGAAATAGATGTATGCGTTCGGGTCGGTCTCCCATCCCTTGCATTTGAGAATCCAGCCCGGCTGGCCGCCGCCCGATGCGTTGCCCGCACGCGGCACCGCTTCACCGAACGTACTGTTCGGATATTGCGGATACTCCTTCATGACCCCGGTGCGTTCGAGCCGCTGCTGGTCGCGCAGCTTCACGCGGCACAGGTTGAGCACGCTGTCCTGCATCGCTGCAAGCACCTTTTGGCCGCGCCCGGTGTGCGTGCGCTGGTAGAGCGCGGTGACAATGCCCAGCGCCAGATGCAAACCCGTGCCGCTGTCGCCGATCTGCGCGCCGCTTACGACCGGCGGGCCGTCGTCGAAACCGGTGGTTGAAGCCGCACCGCCCGCGCATTGCGCGACGTTCTCATAGACCTTGCAATGCTCATAGGGCCCAGGGCCGAAGCCCTTCACCGAAGCGACGATCATGCGCGGATTCAGCTCCTGAATTCGCTCCCACGTGAAGCCCATCCGGTCGAGCGCGCCCGGAGCGAAGTTCTCCACCAGGACGTCGCATGTCTGAATCAGCGCCTCGAGAACCTGCTTGCCTTCCGGGTTCTTCGTATCGATGGTGACCGAGCGCTTGTTGTGATTGAGCATCGTGAAGTACAAGCTGTCCGCGTCGGGAATGTCTCGCAGCTGTTCGCGCGTGATATCGCCGACGCCGGCCCTCTCCACCTTGATCACGTCCGCGCCGAACCATGCGAGCAACTGGGTGCAGGTCGGTCCCGATTGCACGTGCGTGAAATCGAGAATGCGCACGCCGTCGAGTGCTTTGCCCATGTTGTCTCCTGAGTACCCGTCCTGCTTTTCGCCTGGCCAAGAATGCGCTCGCGATATTTGATATATCACATACCGAATTCGAGTTTGCGTCAACCGAGGTTTTATACCGAACGCCTCGGCGGGACAGTCATGCTAAAAGGTAGGGAATGCAACGGATGAAGGCGGGAATCATGGGCCTAGGCACGGTGGCGACAACCGGGCTGGCTTAGCCGGGCGGCACTGAGGCAGGCGTGTGGGCGGCGAAGGGTCATGAGCCGCGGATGAAGGCGCAGCCAAACGAAAAAGTCCGCGGTGTTTTGATCACCACGGACTTTTTATTCGCTACGCCATTGGAGCGCTCGAGCGCGCATCAATCCAGAAAGTCGCAATTCGCTTCGACAAACGCAGCGAGATCGAGCGAATGCTGACGCGTGAGCCGCTCGGCCAGTTCGGTATCGCGCTGTTCAAGCGCCTCGATAATGCGCAGATGGTCGACGATCGAGCGCGACGCGCGGTCGCTCTGTGAAATGGTCATGCGCCGGATCGCGCGCACGTGGATGAAGATGTTCTTGATCGTGTCGAGAATGATCCGCGACTTCGACAATTCGACGATCGCCTGGTGAAACGCGATATTCGCATCCGAGTATTCGGCGATGTGCTCAGCCGGCGTGGCGTCGCGGAAATGGTCGAACATGTGGCGCAGCCGGGCGATTTCCTCGTCCGTGGCGTGCAGCGTCGCAAGGCGCGCGGCCATGCTTTCGAGCGCGGCCCACATCTGGATCATTTCGACGATTTCGCGCTTGCTCTTGCGCACGATATAAATGCCGCGCCGCGGCACCATGCGCAGAAAACCTTCCTGCTCCAATAGCGTCATCGCCTCGCGGACCGGCGTGCGGCTCACGCCGAGCGACTCGCTCAGCACGCGCTCGTCGAGACGGATTTCCTCGCGGGACTGGTAGATGTCCGCGTCGGCAATCGCCTGGCGGAGCATCGCATACGCCTGATCGCGCAAGCTCGCGCTTGCGCCGATCGGCTGTAATGACAACGTCAATGGTGTTGACACTGCTTCAGTTTGAAGTTCTGACGACATTCATCGCCTCATGTTGAACATGTGAACGATATCGTGCTGCCGCTACCCCGACGCGCTGTTCGCCCAAGCCCACGAATCGGCCATGTTGCGCTGCGAGTTGCGCGACCGGCTGGGGAATCCAGCGAGTCAACAGGACAGTGGCGGCAGACCCTAAGCCTACGAAGGCAACGGCGAGCAGGGCGAGAGGAACAAGTTCCATTTGTAACTCCGAATGATTGAGTGAAGGAATGACTCAATCATATGCTGCAACGCCGCATAAGTCAATATTCTGTATTCAGTATATCAGTACTTGTTGTTTTTCAGACGACGTCACCAAGGTAGCACGGGCGCGCTCCGGACGCTTCCCCCGTCGCGGAAATGCGGCAGCGCTCGGTGTAAACGCGCAAAACGCGCGCTATTCGCGCAGTCACGTCCGATTATCGCGCAGTTTCGCCCGAATGCGGATTGTGCGATCCGTCTCCTCTCACTAACCTTCCGGAAATCCTGCAAGGGGCCGGCGACGGCCAGTGCGCCGGAATCGACCACCCGAGCCACCCAGCAGCCAAAGGTTAAAAGGAGACACCGTCATGAGCACCACCATCCAGCCATCCGCAATGGCCGACAACCGCAAGACGCGCAGCCAGGCACGCAAGGCGGCGCTCGGCAGCTTCGTCGGCGCGGTAGTCGACTGGTATGACTTTCTGCTGTACGGCATCGTCGCCGCGCTCGTGTTCAACTCGGAGTTTTTCCCGAAGGTCAGCCCGGCGATGGGCACGCTCGCGGCGTTCGCCACCTTCGGCGTCGGCTTTCTGTTCAGGCCGCTTGGCGGCTTCGTGTTCGGACATTACGGCGACCGCCTCGGACGCAAGCGCATGCTGGTCCTCACGGTGATGATGATGGGCCTCTCGACCGCCGCGATCGGTCTGCTGCCGGCCTTTGCCACCATCGGCTGGTGGGCGCCGGTGCTGCTCGTGACGTTGCGCGCGATCCAGGGCTTCGCGGTCGGCGGCGAATGGGGCGGCGCGGCTTTGATGGCGGTCGAAAGCGCGCCGGAGAAGAAAAAAGCGTTCTATAGCAGCGGCGTGCAGGTCGGCTACGGCGTGGGCCTGGTATTGTCGACGGGGCTCGTCACGCTGATTAGCCGTTCGATGGACAACGCGTCGTTCCTGAGCTGGGGCTGGCGTCTGCCCTTCCTGTTCAGCGTGGTGCTGGTGCTGATCGCGCTGTGGATCCGCTCGAGCATGGAGGAGTCGACGGAATTCGTCGAAAAAGTCGGCGAGCATGGCGAGCGCAGCGTGCGCCTGCCGATCGTGGAAGCACTGCTGCGGCATCCGAAGGCGTTCCTGCTGATCATCGCGCTGCGGCTCGCCGAACTGTTCACCATGTACATCGTGACGGCGTTCGCGCTGAACTACTCGACGGCCAATCTGCACATGCCGCGCGAGTTCTTTCTTACGATCGGCTTGCTGGTGGGCGGCGTGAGTTGCGTGACGATTCCGTGCTTTGCCTGGCTCGCGGACCGCTTCGGCCGCCGCCGCGTGTACATCGTCGGCGCGCTGGTCGGCATGTTCAGCGCGGTGCCCTTCTTTCTCGCGCTCGAAGCACGCTCCACCGTATGGATCGTGGTCTTCGCGGTGATGCTCGCCAATATCGCGCACGACATGGTGGTGAGCGTTCAGCAGCCGATGTTCACCGAACTGTTCGGCACCGAGTATCGCTATAGCGGCGCGGGGGTGGGCTATCAGGTGGCGAGCGTGGTCGGCGGCGGTTTCACGCCGTTTATCGCGGTGGCGCTGGTCAGCCTTGCCGGCGGCTCGTGGCACCCGGTCGCCGCTTATCTGGCGATCGGCTGCCTGATCTCCGTGCTCGTGGCGGCAAAGATGAAAACCGGGCGCACGATCGCCTGATTCTCCGGCAAACCCTCGTTGACGACGACGGGCCGGCCGTGGCGAAGCTGCCACGGCCGGCCCGTTTTGTTTGGGCGCGGCGTTTCTTTTTCTTACCGCTTCGCCCCAATTCGATCCGTCCGGCGACGTTTCGTCAGGTCAATACCTTATGCATTTCCATCTCATATTGCCAAGGCCAACCGCGCGCCCTATCGTTCGACCCTGCAGGTCTCAGCCCGAGTCCGCGCCCGCGATATGAAACAAAAAAACATATATCAGCGGCGCGCAAACCTGCCGGTTTTTAGGCATGGCCCCTAAAGCATTTGCGCTAAACGCCGATAACAAAGCATTTGTCACACCGGAGACCGACCAATGAGCAGCATCACCGAGCCGAGCGGGAATTCAGGCTCCGCATCCTTCTTTTCCAAAGAAGCCACCGTTGCCAAGCCGGGCTTTTCACGCTGGATGGTTCCGCCCGCGGCCCTCGCCGTCCACCTCTGTATCGGCCAGGCGTACGCGTTCTCCGTATTCAACGGCCCGCTGACCAAGGTTATCGGCATCACGCAATCCGCCGCTGACGACTGGTCGCTCACTTCCCTCGGCTGGATCTTTTCGCTGGCGATCGTGTTCCTGGGCTTGTCGGCGGCCTTTGCCGGCAAGTGGCTCGAGCACGTCGGCCCGCGCCGCACGATGTTCACCGCGGCATGCTGCTTCGGCGGCGGCTTTCTGATTTCCGCGCTCGGGGTGTATCTGCATCAGATCGTGCTGCTATATCTCGGCTATGGCGTGATCGGCGGAATCGGACTCGGCCTCGGCTATGTATCGCCGGTGTCGACGCTGATCCGCTGGTTCCCGGATCGCCGCGGCATGGCGACCGGCATGGCGATCATGGGCTTCGGCGGCGGCGCGATGATTGCCGCGCCTTTGTCGGTGGCCCTGATGAACCATTTCCGCAGCGCAACGAGCATCGGCGTGGCCGAGACGTTCATCGTGCTCGGCATTGCGTATTTCATCTCGATGTCGATCGGTGCGCTCGCGATCCGCGTGCCGCCCGCCGACTGGAAGCCGGCCGGCTGGACGCCGCCCGCGGCCCAGCAGAAGAAGATGATTTCGCACAACCACGTGCATATCGATCAGGCGTTGAAGACGCCGCAGTTCTATCTGATCTGGCTCGTGCTGTTCCTGAACGTGACGGCCGGCATCGGCATTCTCGGCCAGGCTTCGGTGATGATCCAGGAGAGCTTCAAGGACACGGTGACGCCGGCCGCGGCAGCCGGTTTCGTCGGTCTGCTCTCGCTGTTCAACATGGGCGGCCGTTTCGTGTGGGCCTCCGCTTCCGACTGGATCGGCCGCAAGAACACCTACTTCATCTTCTTCGCGCTCGGCGCCGTGCTGTACTACCTCGTGCCCGGCTTCGCGGCTTCAGGCCAGATCGCCCTCTTCGTGCTCGCCTACTGCGTGATCCTGTCGATGTACGGCGGCGGGTTCTCGACCGTGCCCGCCTATCTCGCGGACATGTTCGGCACCGCGTTCGTCGGCGGCATTCACGGCCGTCTGTTGACCGCATGGGCCGCGGCGGGCGTTGCCGGGCCGGTGCTGGTGAATTACATCCGCGCGTACCAGGTGTCGCAGGGCGTGGCGAAGGCGGACGCCTACACGATGACGATTCACATCATGGTCGTGCTGCTGGTGATCGGCTTCGTCTGCAATCTGCTGGTCAAGCGGGTGGACGACAAGCATCACATGACCGACGCTCAACTCGCCAAAGGCGCCTAAGGAGACCCGCATGTCGACGATTCAAGCCGTGCATCCGACCAACAAGGTCAAGCTCGCCGTCTTCTGGCTGTATGTGACGCTCCCGTTGGCGTGGGGCGTGTTCAATACGCTTTCACAAGCGATGAAGCTGTTCAGGTAAGTGCGGTAGCACCCCGCGCGTGGTGAAAACGCGCGGGGTGCCGGCGGGAGTTTGACTCGCCGCCGGCCCGGCTTGCTGCCGCTGAGTCGCTCACGCTGACTCACTGCCGCTGACTCATTGCCGCTGACTCACTGCGGCGCTGACTCACTGCGGATCACCCGCGCCGGTCAAGGCGCGTCCGACTTCCGCCTCTCTCCTACCACTGATACGCCGCACCGGCGCCGACGGTTGTCGCGGCTGAACTGATGCCCGCGCCGAGTTTCAGCTTCAGACTCTGCGTGACGCGCGCCGACAAGCCAACCGCCACCGCCTGATAGCCTTTGTAGCCGGCCGTGCCGACACCGACCGCGAGGTTCTTGTTCGCGTCGACTTCGGGGACCATGCCCAGCGCGATAGCCGACGCCGTTCCCGAATACGCGTTACGCGCCATGTCGCTCATGCTGCCCTGGAACTGCTGCATGTTCACGGCGTCGGTGGGCGCCTGTCCCGCCGCGACGTTGGTGATGCGGCGCTCGTTACCGGCTGAACCTATCGACACCGTGTTCGTCTGATCGGCCACCGAACCCTCGCCGATCGCCACTGCGTTGGGCGCCGATGCTATCGCGCCTCCGCCGATCGCCGCCGAACCGTTGCCGATCGCCTGCGCCGCGTTACCGGAGCTATTGGTGGCGAGATAGGCGCTGCCGTTCTGCTGGCTATTCCGCACCGTCTGATCGAGATTGCCGATCCGCTGGTTGGTGCTCCAGAGCTGCGCACCCGTCACCGCATCGCTGCTCGTGGCCGATATATCGCCGTCCTTCAGGTTGGTTAGCTGGACCTTCTGCGCGTCGGCAGCGGTGCCTCCGAGCGTGACCTTGTCATGAGCCGAACTGTCGTACTGCACCGCATTCGCCACCGTCCCGCTGATGCTGCCGACGGAGGTTTGCAGATTCATGATGTCGCTGCTGTTCTGCGTCACGCGGCCGTCCAGGTTGGTGATGGCGCTGCCCACATTGCTCACGACCGCACCGCCCACGCTGTACGACGGCGCCGTCACCGATCCATCCTCATTCACGGTTGCGCCGCCGCCGAGCGCGACAGCCGTACTCGCTGCCTGCGCGTGCAGTTGCGAACCGTTGACCGCATCGTTGCTGCTCGCGCTGACCGCGCCTCGCGCTACGCCGGTGACGACCCGATTGCCTGCCGTGCCGGCCATGTCGATCAGATTGCCGTCGGTCGTCGCGCCGACGTTGATCACGCGCGACAGACTATCTTGCGTGACGATGCCGATGCCGCCGGTCTCCATGTTCTGCCGCAACGTGGTGAGGCTGGTGTCGAGCGAGCCGAGCGCGTCGCCGACGGTGGTTTGCGTGGCGCCCTGAACCTGGTACGTGGGGCCGGTCACCGAACCGTCGGCGTTGATCTGCGCGCCGCCGCCAAGCGCGGTCACCATCGGCTTGAACTGGCCCAGATTGATCGCCGACGTATCCGTGGTGCCCGCCGCAATCCCGATCAACTCCCGGGAGCCGGCAGTGCCGCCGAAGTCGACGCGAGCGCCGTCCGTGTCTTTCGCGACGGTGAGATCGCGCGACTCCTGATCCTGCCGCAAGAGCCCGAGCTCACCGTTCGTGATCTGGTTCGCGATGTGGCTCACATTCCCTTCGATCGTCGTGGTGCGCGCGTCGAGGTGGGTGATATTCGTGGTGTTGTCGGTGACGCGCTGGCCGAGGTTCGTGATGCCATCCGTGTTCCGCGCGACGGCCTCGTTGGTCTCGTACAGTTGCGCGCCGTTGACGGCATCGAGACTGGCTGCGTCGAGCGTGGCGGCGCGCACGTTCGTCACCTGTACCGGCGCAGTGCCGCCCAATGTCACCGAAGCGTGCTCGGCCGAATCGTATCGAACGGCATCGGCTCCAGCCTCCGTGCTGCCCGAGACCACCGCCGCAAGTGCGGCACCCACGTCGCCGTATGTCTTTCCGCCGATGTCGTAGACGGGGCGCGTGACCGTTCCGTCCGCGGCGACGCGGGCGCCGCCGCCCAGCGCCGCAGCCGTGCTCGCGGTGTTCGCCTGAAGCTGCGCGCCGTTCACCGCTTCGCTGCTGGCGTCGTTGACCGCGCCGGCCGCGACGCCGTCCAACACGCGGGTGCCGCTCGCGCCGGCGAAGTCGACGCGGGTTCCGAACATGGCCGCGCCAACCAGAATGTCGCGAGTACTCGGATTGTGCGTGACCAGACCGACGGTGCCGCTATTGATTCGGGTTTCCAGCGACGTCAGGCCCGTGTCGAGCGAGCTGAGCGCGCCGCCCACCGTGGTTTGCGTGCCGGCTTGCACGTGATACGTCGGGCCGGTTACCGAACCGCTGGCACTGACGGTTGCGCCGCCGCCAAGCGATGCGACAGCCGGGCTGAGCTGGCCCAGATTGATCGCGGAGCTTGCGGTCGTACCCGCGGCCACGCCGAGCAGTTCACGCGGCCCCGCGGTGCCCGTGAAGTCGACGCGCTTGCTGGCCGTGTCCTTTGCGACGGTCAGGTCGCGCGAGGTCGGATTTTGCCGCAGCAGGCCAGCGCTACCGTTACTGATGTTGGTGATGTCGGCGGTATTTTGCGCGACTGCCTGATTGGTGCCGTAAAGCTGCGCGCCGGTGACGGCGTCGGAACTATCCGCGTTCAGCGCGGCGTCCGCGACGTTCGTCAGTTTGACGGGCATGCCGGGGTTGCCCAGCGTCGCCACGTCATGGTTCGCGGTGTCGTAGCGCAGCGAATCCGCGCTTTCGAGCGCGTTGCCCGATGCGACCGCCGCCAGGGCGGCGCCGACATCGTTGTAGGTCGCGCCGCCGATCGTATAGACCGGTGCGACGACCGCGCCGTTTGCCGGGTCGATGACCGCGCCGCCGCCGAGCGCCCCGGTCACGCCCGAGAGTTGGCCGACGTTGGCGGCATCCGTAGGCAACGTGCCTGCCGCGACATAGGCGATCTGCCGGCCTTGCGCGAGGTTGCCCACGGACACCACGTTGACGCGGTCTGCCACCGCGCCCGTGCCGAGCGCCACCGAACCCGTTGCGGTGGCCGAGGAATAGGAACCCAGCACCACTGAATCCGCCCCGGAAGACGGGATAAATGTTTTGTAGCCGATGGCCACGGCACCGTTTGCGGCGGCGCTAGCGAAGGAGCCAATGGACGTCGCATTGACCTTGCTCGAACGGGATGAGTACCCGATCGACACCGAATTATCCGCGTTGGCTGCCACCGACGAATACGCACCGATCACGGTCGCGTTCGCCGACACCGCGAATGCGCCCGAGCCCACCGCCGTGGTCCCGTCCTTGGCGGCGCCGGAACCGGCGCCGACTGTCAGCGCGTTGATGCCGCTCGCCGCCGCGGCGGGCCCGATCGCCATTGCGTTCAGCGAGCTCGTCGTGCTGGTGCTGGTGCCACCGACCACATTCGGGCTGACGGCAATATAGTCGGTCACCGGCGCGCTTGCGAGCGGCGCGGGCATGGCAGCCAGGCTCGACGCGGCAACCGCCGGCTGGGTGGCCGGCGCAACGATCGGATTGCTGGCGAATACGCTTGCGTTATTGATCGCGGCAGTCAACTCCGCGGGGGTGGCCGCATCGTTGGCGGGCGGCGTGACCCCGTCTCCGGTTTGAGCCGCAAGCGCCTCCGCGGCGCTCGAACAGTACTGCGCCGGCGACTCGCATTCCGCGGCGCCGGCCGGCAGCGAGAACGCCAACGCGCTCAAAAGCCCTCCACCAGCGGCCATCAGTGTCGTGCATGCGGACGCGCCTTTCGCGCCCCTGCTCTTCGTCATTTCAGAAGCCGCGACGTAGGTGCGAGTGGCGCTATTCCATACGGTTTTATAAGTCCGGTTCAACATTCCTCCCAATCTTTTAATCGAAAGTTCATTTACCGAGATTTTTCTTATGCAATCTCAATTCCACGCTATAAAACAAAAGGAAACCAAGATCGCATCGCGCTTTCACTCGGCCGATAAAGGCGATGGAGGCAGTCTGCCGTCACGGCGCAATATCGCGAATACGATTAATCCTAAAAGCTAATTTTTAGCTTTAATTAGCAAAAACGGCATAATGGATTTAAGACGGAAAATGCCAAACCTCTTAATTCAAACTAAATGCAATTAGGCAAATACAAGAGAAAGCTTAATTTGTCTCAAATGACAACCGCAGAAAGCGCCAATTCGCGCGCGGTGAAATTCTTTAACGTAAGCGCAGCCGTCACGGTCACCCCCGAGGGCCCGTCACTCGCGCTCAGGGAGAAGTTGTTCGTGGTGGGAACGGAGTCAGATCGTCAGCCGTTTTCTCGACGGCGAGATGGGAGCAGCGCCCGGACCGGGCGGAGGGCGAGACCAACGCGAGCGGATGTTTTGCCGCCCAGGCGCCATCGAGTATTCGAACAGGTCGTCGACCCGCGCTTTCATACCGGCGGCCCGACGGTTCGCGAGCGCGGTCTCGATGCCGCCCGCGCCCGCCGACGCCGCCAGCGTTTTAGATCTTTTCGAACACCACGTCCTGCGCGCCTTCCCACAACACCTTGGTGCCGAGTTCGCGCAGCTTGTCCTTACCCTCGACGATGGTCAGAAAGTGATTGCCCGCGAGTTGCCCCATCTTGCTCGCGAAGCAGCACGATCCGTACGCAATCAAAATCTCGGTTTCGCTGAAGCCGCCCGGATAAAACAGAATGTCACCAACCGACGGATGGCTCGTGTGATTCTCGAAGCCGACCGCGGCGCCGTCGTTCTCGAGCTTGAAGTCGCCGAGCGGCACCCAGCAGCCTTCGCCGCTCCAGCGCACGTGAATGATCTTCTGACGGTACGGCAGCAGCTTCAGAAAGGCGGCCACGGTTTGCGGCGCGTCGGGATGCGTTTCGGCGATAAACACATAACCGCAGGAAGTGATTCGGAGTCGGGGCATCGCTAGATATCCGGGTGTGGCGGCGTGGCCGTGGAACGGAATGATCGGAAAGACGCCCGTTGGAACCTGCCGCGCCCGCGTGCCATGCGCTTTGGGGCAAGCCCGCTATTCTGTCGTCCGATGCAAGGCTTCGACAGATACAGTTCCCGTCCATGCCGTCAGGCCAGTTGCACCAGGCAGCAAGGCCACGCGCGAAAGACGGCCGTAACCCCGGCACGGCACGGCCATGCCAGGTCCGGCCGCGGCACTGTCACGAAAGTTCGTAGTTTGCAAGCCGCGCAATGCGCAGCACACTGTGCAACGTACGTGGTTCCCAGCAAGGCGGCGCGTTGCACTTTGCGCGCTTTGCGCCTTGCTGGCAAAACATAGCCGGCCACCAGCCGCAGCGCCTGCGGTGGGGTCGTGCGGCCGAGCAGCGTCGCCGGCCCTGGAAAAAGACATTGGCGGGGTCCATGTCCCGCACCCACCGGCGGCTCGCCGCTCAGACATCGCCGCCGGGCAACCGGCCACTTCCAGCCGCGCAATCCGTACTTCAGCCGCGCAGCCGGTAGGCAAGCGGCGTCACGCCGTAGCCACGCTTGAACTGCACGGAGAAATGACTGGCACTCTCGAAACCAACTGCAATCGCAATCTGCAGCACCGTCTGCCCGGTGGCGCGCAAAAGCCTCGCTGCTTGCTCGAGCCTCAAGCGCGTGACGAACTGATGGGGCGTTTCCCCGGTCTCGCGGCGAAACACGCGCGCAAAATGAAAACTGCTTAACCCGGCCTGCGCGGCCAGTTCGCTGATCGCCAGATCGGCGGCCAGATTCGCGCGGATATAGTCGGTCACGCGGCGGATGCGGCGCGGCACCAGCCTGTCGGGCCGCTGTGCAGGCATGGCACCCCGCGCTTGCCGGCCGCGCGAGTAATGCTGCAGAAGATGCGCGGCGAGCGCGTGAACCAGCGCGTCCACATAGAGACGCGAGTCGGCCGGATCGGCCGCGGCGCGGTGCAACGCGTCGATCATCGCGGCGACCAGCGGATCCTTGAACTGCATCGCGTCGCCAAGCGACAGCTCGCGCGAGCCGTCGAGTTCCATCTGATCGGCGACGCTGTCGATCAGGCCACGCTCGATATGCAAATGGACGGTCGACAGCGGCTCATCGCTGGTCGACCGCCAGCGCCACGAGATCGGCGCGGGCGGCACGAACCACACGTCGCCCACGCGCAGCTCGGCGCTCTCCCAGCGCCCGTTCAGGTTGCGCTCGAGATGTTCGGCGCCGCTGCCGAGCGTCATCAGCGTGAGGTCCTGCAAGCCGGGCGCCTCCAGCAGTTCCTGCTCGACCGGTTCGAGATAGGAGCGCAGTACCAGGTGCCGCCACGGGCGCTCCACGCTCGACACCAGTTTCTGGCCCGCCATGTAGCGGTCGTAGGCGAGCGTCGTTGTCAGCTTCGGAATTCGTGCCATCACGTCGTCCATTACGAGGGAGGTGCCGTATGCAGATGAGAAAACCTGTCACAGCCGCATTGCCGGCCTGCTGTCAGCGCAAGATCCCAAAAATGATAGCAAGGAACCGGCTACCGTAATTTTTGGAAATAGCTAATCATTCAGCTTGTCTTCCTTCATGCGTTCTGAACGCCGGAGCTACCGTTTCATGGAACACGAATGCGATACGCTGCCGCACTGGCTGACCGGCTCGCCGCAAGGCGAAGCCGGGCAGGCATCGGCGGCATACAACTCGGCGCTGACCGCGCAACCGGCTTACCCGGCCGGCACGCGGCCACGCGAGAAATCGGCCCACGCGGCTGAAGCATCCAGAACACCCAACCGCACCGCAGGCATGGCGCCCGCGGGTTTTC
The DNA here is from genome assembly GCF_049177125.1 of Paraburkholderia sp. DD10. Classification (NCBI taxonomy): domain Bacteria; kingdom Pseudomonadati; phylum Pseudomonadota; class Betaproteobacteria; order Burkholderiales; family Burkholderiaceae; genus Paraburkholderia; species Paraburkholderia sp. DD10. Next base: position 2,684,937 of record NZ_CP185392.1, read on the forward strand.
TGACGCTCTTCACCGAAGAGGAGATCGGCACGCCGTCGCTCGCTCCCTCGCCCGCCGCGCGGCGGGCGCCGGTCATCAGTCCGCTGGTGCGTTTCGGCAGCGCGCAGGACCGCATCGAGTTCGTGCGGCGGCGCATCAAGCAGCTCGGCTTCGAGTCGTTCAGCTATTCGGCCACGCGCACCACCGCGCATCACAAGACGATGTTCGTGCTGACCAGCTACGAGTCGCAGGCATGGCTCACGCGTTATTTCCGCGAGCGTTATTTCGAGCTCGACCCGCGCGTGGCGCTCGCCTCCCCGACCGGCATGCCGCTTCTGTGGAGCACGGCCGACATGCGTGCCGACCTGCCGCGCGCGCAACTGCGCAGCGAGCGGCTCGGCGGCCTGATCGACATGCTGGAGGCGAACGGGCGCAAGAGCGGGATCCTCACGCAGATGCCGCTGCCCGAGCCGGAACTGAGCGCAAGCCTGTGCTTCAACTCGGAAATCGGCAATCCGCGCTGGATGACCGAATCGATCGTTGCCGAAACATTGATGTTCGCGCACACGATTCACGAATTCATCTGGACGCACGCGAGGAGCGTGATCGGCATCGCGCCGGCGCAGCCGCCGCGCGTCGCGCTGAGCGACTTGCAGCATGCGGTGCTGAAGGCGGTCGTACAGGGCCAGCGCGACAAGGAAATCGCCTATTTCCTCGGCTTGTCGCCGCATAACGTCGACTACCATCTGCGGCGTTTGCGGCAACTGTTCAAGGTGCGCAACCGCGTGCAGTTGATCAACGTCGCGCAGGCCTACGTGTCATAGCCGATGGACGTGACGCGAAGTGACGCGAAGTGACGTGACGGCAAGCGCCGTCACGTCCGCCCGCTCCCACGTCAACTCTTGAGCCGATAACCGGTCTTGAAGATCCACGCGACGATCGCCAGAAACACCGCCAGAAACAGCGCGGTCATGCCGAGACTCACCTCGACGTTCACATCGGCGAGTCCATAGAAGCTCCAGCGAAATCCGCTCACCAGATAAACGATCGGATTGAGCAACGTCACGGCGCGCCAGAACGGCGGCAGCATATTGACCGCATAGAAACTGCCGCCGAGAAACGTGAGCGGCGTGATGATCAGCAGCGGCACGAGTTGCAGCTTCTCGAAGCTGTCCGCCCAGATGCCGATGATGAAGCCGAGCAGACTGAACGTGACCGCGGTGAGCACCAGGAAGAGGATCATCCAGAACGGGTGCTGCACTTGCAGCGGCACGAACAGACCCGCGGTAGCGAGAATGATCAGCCCGAGCAGAATCGACTTGGTGGCCGCCGCGCCCACGTAGCTCACGACGATCTCCAGATACGAGACCGGCGCCGACAACAACTCGTAGATCGTGCCGGTAAAGCGCGGAAAGTAAATCCCGAACGACGCGTTCGAAATGCTTTGCGACAGCAGCGACAACATGATCAAGCCCGGCACGATGAACGCGCCGTAGCTGATGCCGTCCACTTCCTTGATGCGCGAGCCGATCGCCGCGCCGAACACGACGAAGTAAAGCGACGTGGAAATCACCGGCGCGATGATGCTCTGCATCAGCGTGCGCCAGGTGCGCGCCATTTCGAACTTGTAGATCGCGCGAATTGCATGAATGTTCATTGATTACCCCGGAGCAGACTGACGAAGATGTCTTCGAGCGAGCTTTGCGTCGTATGCAGGTCCTTGAAGCGGATGCGGGCGTCGTCGAGCGCCTTGAGCAGCGCGATGATGTCGGTGCGCCCGCCATCGCCCTCGTAGGTGTAGATCAGCTCGTTGCCGCCCTTCGCGACATCGAGCCCGTAGCCGGCCAGCGCGGGCGGCAACTCGTGGAGCGGACTCTCGAGTTGCAGCGTGAGCTGCTTCTTGCCGAGCTTGCGCATCAACTCCGTCTTTTCCTCGACCAGCATGATCTCGCCCGCGTTGATCACGCCGATGCGGTCGGCCATCTCCTCCGCTTCGTCGATGTAGTGCGTGGTGAGGATGATCGTCACGCCGCTCGCGGCGAGCGAGCGCACCAGCTTCCACATATCGCGCCGCAACTCCACGTCCACGCCGGCGGTGGGTTCGTCGAGGAACAGCACGCGCGGTTCGTGCGAGAGCGCCTTGGCGATCAGCACGCGGCGCTTCATGCCGCCCGACAGCGTGATGATCTTGCTATCGCGCTTTTCCCACAGCGACAGGTCGCGCAACACCTTCTCGATGTGAGCGGGGTTTTTCGGCTTGCCGAACAGGCCGCGGCTGAACGAGACGGTGGCCCAGACGGTTTCGAACGAGTCGGTGGTGAGTTCCTGCGGCACGAGGCCGATCAGCGAACGCGCGCCGCGATAGTCCGCCGCGATGTCGCGGCCGTCCACCGTCACGCGGCCTTCGCTCGCATTCACGATGCCGCAGATGATGCTGATGAGCGTGGTTTTGCCCGCGCCGTTCGGCCCGAGCAAGGCGAAAATTTCCCCTCGGTTGATGGCCAGATTGATGTTCTTCAGTGCATGAAAACCGCTGGCATAGGTTTTCGACAGATTGGTGACCGAGACGATTGGCTGCATGGATTCGATGATGGCAGACACCGTAATTTGATTGGAAACAGCGTCGCGAGCGCGCGACCGCACCCGCAATGTAATGGAAAGTGGCAAAGCGTGCAGCGCGACGTCGCGGCGCGCCCGAAAAGCGCTCTCTGGTGCCGGAACACGTCGCCGCCACGCGCCTGCCCACAGCGGTTCAATGGCTTCCGAAGCACCGTTTCGGGAACGCGCCATGCTCGATTCAAGACACGCTGCCGCGCAGCCCCGGATTCGATTCGAACCCGCGCAAGCGGCGCGTGCGGGGCCGCGCCGCCGCGTTGTCCGCGACGCACCGTTCGGTCCGGGGCACATCGCTTGCGGCAGTTCGTCCATGCGAGCGACATGCGCTTGCGTGGCATCAATCCGACTCCATGGAGGTGAACCATGAAACACATGACCAGGACAATCCTTGCTTCAGCGCTCGTGATGGCGCTGTCGGGCGGCGTGTATGCACAGGCCGGCGGCGGTGCGGGCGGGACCGGCAGCGGCGGCACCGGCGTGGGCGCGGGCGGCGGCACGACGGGCGGAGCGGGCGGCACCGCGACACCTGGCGTCGGCCCCGGCACGATGAAGAGCCCGAGCGATTCGGGCTATGGCTCGCCGGGCGTGACCGGCACCGGCGGCGGCATGGGCACCGGCACCGGCGCCACGCCCAACAGCCTGCCGACGGACCGTTCGAACAGCGGCATGCACAAAGGCATGAAGAACGGTACGCGCAGCGGCACCAGCGACGACATGAATCGCGGGACGAGCGGCGCGACGCAAGGCAGCCAGTAACCGCAAGCGACGCTCTATCGAGCCGATCCCGTGCAACCGGGGCGGCGGCGCCTAAAACGGGCGTCGCCGCCCTCTTTCGTCGAGGCGCAAACGAACGGTCGGCGCCGGCAACCGCGACGGGTTTTCCCTTTCAACGCCCTTGTGGTTTTTTCAAGCACTACGCGTGAGACGCATCACGGTTCCGCGCACACGAAACTGGCGGCGAGATTCACGTTGCCCTTGCCGGCGTAGCGCGGAAACAGCGGATAGCGGCACAACGGACGCGAGCGTCCATTGGTGGCCGCGGCGATGTCGGTCGCCGTCAAGGTTTCGGGCGCCGCGCCGCGCGTGACCCAATTGTCGAGCGCGCCCAACAGATCCACCGAGGGAATGAACGCGCCGCCGCCGTGCTGAAAACCCGGCACCATGTAGAGCCGCATGAACCCGTTGACCTGGTCGATGCCGAAGCGCTCGACCAATGCGTCGTAGTAGGCAATCGTCTGATTGGGGCTGATGACTTCGTCGGCGAGGCCTTGCAGCGTGATGAGCTTGCCGCCGCGCGCAATGTAGCGGGCGAGGTCGTGGTTCATCGAACCGATGGTCTGCGACAAGGCGACCAGTTGCTGGCGATATTTGCCCGGAGCTTGCGGATCGAACCTGAGTGAATCGAAGCCCGCGTCCCGCGCGACGAAATAGCGGACGTAGCCGTCGCCTTGCGCGAACAGGTAGCCGTTGGCGAGGAACGTCGGCACCGGCAAACGCGCCGCCTGATGTCCGAGCCCGAGCGTGCCGTTCAAACGCGTGCCCTGAAAAATGTTGTAGCCGCGATAGCCGGTCACGTCCCACGCCAGCCGGTACGGCAGCGAAAGGCCGTCGCGCATCACGAGCAAGGTGGCGAGTTGCGCGTCCGTGAGGCATTCGTCGGTCGCCGGCGCGCGGCCCGCGCAGCGCAACGACGCGATGATCTCCGCTTCGTGCGCGCGGCAAGCGGCGACGTCGCTGACGATGGCGTCCGCCGCGCCGTCGAGCCGGTCGCAAGCCGCGATCGTTCGTTGATACACGCGTTCGAGCAGCAACGGTGGAACGAAGCCGCCCGGCGTCGCGTATTCCGCATGGCCGAGCTTCACGCCGAGCAGCCGCACGCCGGAAAAATTGAGCGCGGGTGAATTGGCGATCACCCCGTCGTAGTCGTCGGGAAAGCGCTGCATGACCGTGTAGCCTTCGCGTCCGCCGGTCGAGCCGCCCGCGAAGTACATGCGCTGCGGCGGCTGACCGTACGCGCGCGCGATCAATGCGACCGCCACGTCGTGCGTTTTCTTCAGGTGTGCGTAGCCGAAGTTCGTCACGGCTTCGTCGACGAGGCCGAACACCGCGAGCGACGAATCGCCGACGTGCCCCGAGTCATCGCCGAACGTCGCATAGCCTTGCGCGAGCGGCGCGCGATCCGGCGAAAACGGCATCACGCCGGTGCCGCTCACCACTACGCCGTTGTAGCCGCCGCCGCCGATTTGCAGCGCGCGGCCGTTCCAGCGGCGCGGCAGATTCAGATCGAAACGGATATCGGGCGTGTCGGCCTTCAGCGCCTTGATGCGGCCGGTGATGCGGCAAAATTCGCCGCCTTGCTGATTGCCGGGCGCGGTGGCGCCGACCATCACCGCGCTCTCGATCAGCGCGCCGGCGGTCGGCAACGCGATCAGTTCAGCCGGCAGCACCGCGCCCGCGAATCCGGCGCAACGCAGCGCGAGCGGCGCTTCCGTCGGCGCGGCCAGCGCGGGCCCCACGCCCAGGCTCAAGCTCAAGCTCAAGCCCAGGCCCAGGCCCAGGCTCAGCCACGACAGCGCGCCGACGGCCCAGCGGGCCGTGCGCGAATCCCGCCTACCGCGCGCACCGCGCCGACACGCCCTCATCCGCAACCCGCGCCGCTCGCGACCGCGCGCGCATGCTGCCCTTTCCAGCCGCTCCAGCCACGCGCGATCATCAGGAGTGCGCCGATCGCGACCAGATCGCCGCCGAGTCCGATCAGCACGCCGCGAAAACCGTGCAACGCATGCGGCGTGGCCGTATCGACGATCAACGACACCAGCGTGCCCATGACGAAACACACGAGCCCGGTGCGGCCGACCGCCACCACGGCGGGCAGCCGCCGTGCGAGCCGCGCGATGCTGCCCATGCGCACGAACTGCGCGGCAAGCCAGGCAATGACGATGAAGTTGATCACGCGGTAGATGGAGAGGTTCTGTTTAAAGGCGCCGGGCAGCGGTTGCGTCAGCACGAAGAGTTGGATGATAGCGAACGCCAGCACCGCGATCACCGCGACGCGCGTGAACCAGCGCGCGGTGCCGCCTGCGTGAAAGCGCTCGCTGATCGGCTGCACGCGGCACAGGATTCCGAGTACGAACACCAACTGCCACGCAAACGGATTAAAAGCCCACTCGGCCATGTCGTCAATGGCGAAGAGCGCGGCGAGCGGCCGTGCGAGCGCCCAGATCGCCGCGCTCAAGGCCAGCGCCAGGAGCGCGGAGCGGCGCGCGAGCGGCACCGCGAACGGCACGCAGAGCGCGTAGAGCATATACATGGGCAACACGCTCGACAGATACGGCTGACGCCGCAGCAACGCGATATCGAACGCTTCGCGCAGCGGCTGGGCCGCGAACGGCTGCCAATGGGTGAGCTCGACCATCGGTTGATTCAGGCGCAGCAGCGCGAGCACCGCGCCGGAGAGCAGCGTCAATACCGCCGTCAACAGATAGGCGCGATAGATTTCCCAGCAGCGTTTGACGAAGCGCATTCTCGCCGCGCTCTCGCCACGACCCGCGAGCACCGCCGTATACGCCGCCGCCGATGCATAGCCGCCGAGAAACACGAACACTTCGGCGGAGTCGCACAACGCGTAGGCGTGCAACATCAGATGCGACAGCGTGCTGCCGGGAATGTGATCCAGCACGATCACGAGCAGGACGATGCCGCGGAAGAAATCCACTTCGATCGAACGTCCCGTTCGGGGACTTCCTTCGGGGCGCCCGTGGCGTGTTTCCATTCGGGTTCTCGCTGGATCGCGCGCGCATGCGGCGCGCGGTGAGAGCCGCACATGTCGCTCGCTGTTTGTCATACGAAGCGACCAGAATAGAACGTTTCCGCCGGCGCCGTGCAGCGTCGCGGCGCTCGCTGACAACTCGCCTGACACATCGAACCGCGTGGCGGCGAGTTGAAATTCAACTGTCGGCGTGCGGTAAGAGTGGGGCTTCACGCACCCGGTTTGCGGAAAGATTTGCGGCTTTCGACGTTCAAAACGCCAATGCCGCCGCTAATAGCCGCAAAAAAAAATCCCTGAACCGCCTATGCGATTTTTTTCGCTTTTTTTCATCGTAGGATGAATTCACGCACGCCCGTCGGACATCGCGCAGTGCGAGCGATGCCACCCTTCGACGGCGGCCACTCATGTGGACCGGACACGCTGCCGCTGATCCGCGATCAGCCGGCTCGCCGAGCGTCATTGCGACGCCTTCTATTCGCCGCCGCTGACTTTGCCGTCACCGATGCGCGCCGGTCCTTCCACTACCGCCCTGAAGCGCAGCGCCGCGCGCGCCGCCTTCGCTCTGGAAGAAGACCACATGAACAACAGAATTGCCGGCTTCGACGGACTGCGCGCAATCGCGGTCCTGATGGTATTTTTTCAGCACCGCCTGTTCGGCGACATCGGCGAGATCGGCCATCTCGGCGTATGGATCTTCTTTGCGCTGAGCGGTTTTCTGATCATCGGCATCCTCTCCGCACAGCGCGCGCGCATCGAGAAAAACGCCAGCCGGTTCGGCGCCGAGCTCAAGCGTTTCCTGTTCCGCCGCACGCTGCGCATCTTTCCGATTTACTACCTGATGCTGATCGTGATGTGCGTGCTAATGGCGTTCGGCATCGCGAGTCCCGAACTGGCGAGCGGCATGCCGTTTCACTTCGCGTATCTGTCGAACTTCTGGATCGGCTCCGTGCTGCATTACTGGCCGGGGCGTTACTCGCACTTGTGGAGTCTCGCGATCGAGGAGCAGTTCTATCTCGTGTTCGCGCCGCTATTGCTGCTGCTCGCGGCGCGGCGGCATCGCGCGGTGTGCCTCGCGATCGTCGCGGCCGGACTGGTGTCGCTCTTCGCGATGCGCGCGGCGCACTGGCAGGAAATCACGATCTACACGCACCCGTTGACCAATTTCTGGCTGCTGGCGCTGGGCGGCATCGGCGGCTTGATGATCGCGGGCAACGCGAGCCGCTTGCGCGCCTGGCTCGGTCACGGCGCGACGCTGTTCGTGTTGAGTCTGTGCCTCGTGGGTTTTTGCGCGACCGAACCGGCGTGGAGCGAGTTCGACAGTTCATTCGCCTTCACCGCCGTGAGCGCGTTATACGGCCTCTGCATTGCCGCGCTGGTCTGTTCGATTGCGTGCTGCCGCAACGCGGTGGTGATCGGCTTGCTCGAAACCGGCTGGCTGGTGAGCTTCGGGCGTGTCAGCTACGGTTTTTATCTTTATCACAACCTGATTCCCGACCTGACCCGCAACCATCATGCGGTGGCGTTCTTCGGCGGCGCGGTGCCGATGTGGGCGCATGTCGCGGGCATCATCGCGTCGTTTGCGATTTCGCTGGCGATAGCGCTGCTGTCGTGGCGGCTGATCGAAGAGCCGATCCTTCGCCTGAAGACGCGGCGTGCGCCGGCTGACGCGACAAATCCCGCTGCGGCGCAAGCACCTATCGCGCGCGCGGCTCGCAATGAGCCCACGTTGAGGGAGGACGGCGCCGCTTCGGACGCCGTTTGATAAAACCGCCTATGCGGCGAGGGTGGCACAGGCGTTGCTGACGAATGAGGGCATCACATCAACCGGAGATTCGTCATGGCAAACATGCCCAATCCCCCGAACGAACAGGAGCAGAAGCCTGATGAAGACCCCGGCGGCCCGCCCACCGAGGTCTCCAAGCCCGTTGGCGACGCATTTCCCACGCCAGTCGAGCCGGGCCTCGATCAGCCGTTGCCGGAAAAAGGCGAAACCCCGCCGCACGACGACGAGGCCAAACACAACCCGTTAGGCGAAACCGAAACGCCGCCGGGCGTGCCGCCGCCCGGCCCTTCCGACTTCGCGTGAGTGAGACCCGCGCGCTACAAAATCCGCTTCAGGCGGCGGCCGGCTCGTGGACGATCTTGAGCGAGTTCTTGTGTTCCCGGATCAACCGATAGACCGTTTCTCCGGGCACCGTTTCCTGTTCGAGCAATTCGTCCGCGATGGCCCGCAGCACCGGTTCGTAAGCGTGCAGCAGACCGTAGCAGAGTTCGTTCAACTCCTTGAGCAGCACGTTCGCGTGCTCGATGGCGCTCTTCATCTGCAGACCCGCGTACTGCGAGGGCAGCGCCGCGAGGCTGAACAGGTCGCCGTCGCTGTTGAAACCGAATTTCGACACCATGTCGAGGCTGATGCGCGACGCCTCCTGCAAATCCGACGCGGCGCCGCTCGATGCCTCGGAGAAGGTGAGGATCTCGGCATTGCGCCCGCCGAGCAACACCTGGATTTCGTTGCGAATCTCGGTCTCGCGGTACAGATGCTTGTCCTGCGCCTTGGTGATGAGCGCCACGCCCAATGCGCCGCCGCGCGGCAGAATCGTGACCTCTTCCAGCACGCCGGTGCCGAGCAGCGCCGCGACGAGACCGTGCCCTGCTTCGTGCACGGCGATGCGCGTGCGTTCATCCTCGCTCAGTGCGCGCTCGGCGCCGCTCACGTCGCCGATGCGCGCGATCTTGATCGCTTCCATGAAGTGCTTCGAGGCGATCTCCGTGTCGCCGGCCTTGCGCGCGACGAGCCCCGCCTGATTCACCACCATCGCGACCGTCGCCGGAGACAGACCCGTGGTGAGGCGAGCGAGTTGATCGTAGTCGATGTCGGCGGATTTCGACTTCAGCTTTTCCGCGTAGAAGCGGAAGATCTTCGCGCGGTCCTCGCGGTCGGGCAAACGAACCTGCACGGTGCGATCGAAACGGCCCGGCCGGCGCAATGCTTCATCCAGATTGTCGGGGTGGTTGGTCGCCGCGACGATGATGACGCCTTCGTTCGAAGCAAAGCCGTCCATTTCCGCGAGCAGCTGATTGATGATGCGATTGCTCTCGGCCTCCACCGGACCGCCGCCGGTATCCGTGCGCTTGGCGAGACCGTCGGCCTCGTCGATGAAGATCACCGTGGGCGCGTTCTTGCGCGCGAGTTCGAACAGATTCTTGACCTTCTGAATGCCGACGCCGTAGTACTTCGCGCTGAAGTAGCTGCCCGTGATCGAGATGAAGCTCGCGCCGCACTCGCCCGCGAGCGCCTGCGCGAGCCGCGTCTTGCCGACGCCCGGACCGCCCACCATCAGAATGCCGCACGGCGCGCGCACGCCCATCGACGTGAATTGCTTCGGGTCCGACAAATAGCCGCGAATATCCGCGAGCGCGGCCTTCGCTTCGCCCGCGCCGATCACGTCGTCGAAACGCAGCGTGGGCGCCTTGCTGAGCAACTGCGCGCCGCCTCGCATCTCGCGGCGCATGAACCACACCATGCCGCCGATCAGCAGCAGCGGCAGCAGCACGCTGATCGCGTCGCGGGTCTGCTCGAATACGCGAATCCAGGTGGCGCCGCCGGTGCGGATATCCGCATCGGGAAGCCAGACGAGTTGATACGGCGCGGCCTCGCCGGACTTGGGTTCGTCGAGCAGCAGCGCATGCGAGAACGCCGCATTGTTATCGGTGACGAAGTACTTCGAGCCGTCGCGCCTCGACACCAGGATCGCGTTCGGACTCACGCCGATCGCCGCGACGTTGGCGCCGCGCACATCACGCATCATTTGCGACGCGTCTTTCTCTTCGCGCGTCCACGCCGACGGATCGTGGCGCATGTCCTGTGCGACGCCGGTCAGCGCCGGTGCGGCTTGCGCGTTGCGCTGCTGGTGATGCCAGAAGCTGAATGCGAGCAACGCGGCGATGAGCGCCGCACCTACCGCAATCGCGAGTTTGCGTGCGCGTCTTTTCCCAAGCGAGTTCTTTCCCGGCTTCATGAGTCACTTCCAAAAACGGGCTCAAAGCGAGCCCCAATACTTGTAAAAGTCAGAGGAGTAGAGATGTGTGGGGATCGACTGCTGCGACACCCTGCAGCCTGAAGAGCGCCCCAGGCCTGCGCGCTTTTAGCGGCACTCATGCAGGTGAGTATGCCGTGGCGCCGCTCTTTCCAAATCACGGAAAAAGCCCATTTCCACCGTCTATCCGGGGATTTGCGCCCGCCGGAATTTTTAGGGAACGAGCGATCGGTTGAAATACGAGATACGCTGCTCCGGGCACAGTTTAGCAGCCCTCTATTCGCTGTGTACTTTGGATACCTACAATTAGCCGCGCCCTATTTAAAAGCGGTCAGATTTACGGCACATAGACTCGATTGGAGTCGATTGGGATCGAGGAAAACGGCTGCTTGGCCGCGCTCGCGAAGCCGCTTTATTCGAAGGCGTGCGTTCGACGCCCGCACCAATGAGCGACGGGCCTCTTCGGGCCCGTTCGCATCATCGCCGCTTCTCTCCCAGGCTCTTCGTTTTTATTTTCGATGCAGGCCGGCATCGATCTGGTCTCGCGCTGTCAATCTGCTGTTCAACCTTCGCGTCCACGGTTCGCGACCGGCGCTTCGTTGCCCAGTCTCGTCAGAAGTCTGGTGAGACGTTGCCGCTGGCTGCCAATCAGCTCATGCGTCTCTTCGAGCGCGCGGATGCGCTTTTCCCAGTAGTCCTGGCCGAGCGGATGCGTCACGCCGGCGCCGCCCTCGCGCGACAGGTACTCGACCATGTTCTCCAGATGCTCCAACTGTATGTCCGCCAGGCTCGCCGGATACCGCCCGCCCGGTTGCCGCTTCGTGCCGTTCATCGTTCCATGCCCCGGTGAGTTGCCAGATTGGCCGAGCGTGGACCTCGCCCCCGCGCCGCGGCGAACCAACGCTCTGTGAGCGCGCAGTTGCGATTTCACGTGACCGGGCAGTGGATTTCGGCCGCGCCGTCGGCGAAAACGATCTGCATCTAATCGTGTGACATTAACGTAGGTTTTTTGTTAGGCTTTACCATCCGTCTCAAATTCCGGCGACGGCAGCCGAAATACGGCCCGCCGCCGCATCCCCCGCTTGCCGCATCGGACCCATGAACCAGCGCACCTTGCCGCCACATCTGGCCGCGGCCGCCACGGCCGATTCGCGCTCCATCGTCTCGGTGAACCGTTTCAGCACGCACGAACTCGCGCCCGGCGAGCAATTTCTGGCCTGGCGCCAGCGCGTGGGCCATGTGGTCGACGCCCCGCCGTCGAAAGAGCAGATCGCCGGGGGATTTCGCGGTGAAATCGATTTGTATGCGGTCGGCGGCATCGTGTTTACCGACTGCCGCACCGACCCGATGCTGCTCGAACGCTCGGTGGCCCGCGTCTCCACCGACGCGCGGCGCGATTACGTCTTCCAGCTCTTTCTCGAAGGAGAAATCGGCCACGTCAAGGGCATGCACAGGAAGCGCAGTGCGCCGGGCTCCGTGCAAGGCATCGTCGCGTTCGATCTGAACCAGCCGTTTCGCGTCGAACGCCCCCGGTGCCGCCTGCTGAGCGTGTTCGTACCGGCCGCGATGATCCACCAGGAATTGCGCGACGGCGCGGCGCTTCACGGCCGCATCGTTCAGCAAGGCTCGCCGCTCGCCGGCCTCGCGCTGGATCATCTGGCCGCGCTTGCCAGGGAAATCCCCAGGCTCGACGCGGGTAGCGCGAGCGAGGCCCTGCACGCCGGCGCGCAGTTGCTGACCGCCGTGTTTCGCCAGGAGGCGCGCCTGACGGGCGCGGACCGCGCCGCGCTACAGGCGGCGTTGATGGGCCGCGTGCGCCGCTACGTCGAAGCCAATCTGCACGACGGCGAACTCACGCCCACACGTGTGGTTCAGGCGTTGCAACTGAAACGCGCGACGATCTATCGCTGGTTCGAGCACGAGGGCGGACTCGGCGCCTATATCCGCAATCGCCGGCTGCGGGAAGCCGCGGACGAACTGGTTCGCTTCCCGCAGTTGCAGGTGGCGGAAATCGCCTATGGGTTGGGTTTTCACAGCGCGTCCGACTTTACGCGCGCGTTCCGGCGCGCCTTCGACATGAGTCCGCAGGACATGCGCGGGCGCGCACTCGCCCTGCAAGCAGGCACCCCGGCGTAGCAATCAGAGCGGCGGCCGGGGCACGGCGCAGGCGGTGCGCGCCTGCGGCGCCGCGCTCTCGGGGAACTGCTTCAGCGCGGCCAGCGCGAGTGCCGTCGCGCCCATCAGATACCACGCCGGAATCATCGGATCGCCCGTCAGATTGATGAGCCACGTCACGAGGAACGGCAAAAATCCGCCGAACAGCACGACGCCGAAGCTGTAGATCACCGACACGCCGCTAGCGCGCCGATGCGCGGGAAACGCCTCCATCATCAGCACCGAACTCGCGCCCGCGTTGTTGACCGCCAGCGCGACGTAGGCCGTGATGATGACCAGCGCGGCGAGATCGCTCACGCCGTGAGTCAGCGCCCAGAACACCGGCCAGGCCGCGATGAGCGACGCCGCCAGCGACACGTATTGCAGCGTCTTGCGGCTCGCGAGCCGGTCGGCCGCGCGTGCGACGAGCGGTGTCGCCACGAGAATCGCGACGCCCGACAGGCACGCCGTCAGCAGGCTGACCACCGGCGGCCGATGCAGCGTGCGAACGAGGTAGGCCGGCATATAGAACACGGTGAGGTAGATGCTCACCGAGGGCGCCGCCATCATCAGAATTCCGCAGACGAGCGGGCGCGTGTGCTCGGCGAACATGCGCCGCGGATTCAGCCGTGCGCGGCGCGGCGGCGCGCCGGCCGGCATGCGGCGGCGCAAATACCAGCCCACCGGACCGATCAGCCCGCCCAGCACGAACGGAATGCGCCATCCCCAGTCGTGCATGGCGGCGGGCGACAGCAGCGCGGTGGTGCCGGCGCCGACCAGCGCGGCGGCGAAGGCGGCCGCCCCCTGGCTGGCCCCGCGCCAGCTCGCCATGAAGCAGCGGCGCCCACGGCCCGCCGACTCCATCAGCGAGGCCGACGCCGGGCCGATCTCGCCGCCCGCCGCGAGCCCCTGCATCAGGCGCGCGAGCACCATCAGCACGCTCGCGGCGGGGCCGATCGACGCATAGCCGGGCAGGCACGCGATCAGCCATGTGCCGAGCGTCATCAGCGCGAGCGAGACGGTGAGGCCGGCCTTGCGGCCGTGGCTGTCGGCAATGTGACCGATCATCAGCGCGCCGAGCGGGCGCATCACGAAGCCCGCGCCGAAGGTGGCGAGCGAGAGCAGCAGCGACGAGCCGGGATCGTCCGACGGAAAGAACAGATTGCCGATGATGACGGCCGAAAAGCTGTAGACGGTGAAGTCGTAGGCGACGAAGCCGTTGCCGATCACGATCGCCGTGACGATACGTCGAAGTTCGGCGCGGGACGGCGTAGCCGTGTTTCCGGCGGCAGTGTGCATGAGGGGCGCTTGAAGCGTCTGTCGAAGGGTTCGGGAAGATGACGGAAGAGACCCGGCTTCCGTGCCGGCCTCTCCGCATTAACGGTCTTGAAACACGCGACTTTAGCCGCCCTTGGATCGGCCCGATCCGCAGGCGAAAAACTCGCGCTGCTACACTGCGCACCATCGCAATTCTTCGCCGAGCCCGCTCCAACCCATGCTTCGATTCGACAACCTCAGCAAGCGCTATGGCGATCGCATCCTCTTCGAAGGACTGCGCTACGACAGCACGTCCGGCTGCGTGGCCCTCGACGACGAATCGGGCAGCGGCAAATCCACCTTGCTCGGCATTATCGCCGGCACGATCGAGCCCGACGCGGGCGAAGTCTGGATCGGCGGGCATTCGCTGCGCACCGCGCCGGCCGCGGCGAAATCGTTGCTGACGTATGTGCCGGAAGACTGCATGACGTACCCCGATCAAACCGGTCGCGCGTATCTGAACGCGGTGGCTTCGGCGAGAAACGCGGCGGTCGGCGGCGATATCCTGGCGCTGGCCGAGCGCTTCGGTCTCACGCCGCATCTCGACAAACGCTTCGAACAGATGTCGTTCGGCACGAGAAAAAAGATGTTCCTCACGGCAGCCGCGCTCGGCGAGACCAGGGTGCTCATCGCGGACGAACCGGTCGGCGGGCTCGACGCCGCCGCGCGCGCCGCGCTGGTCGATCTGTTCAGGATGCTCGCCCGAACGCGCACGGTGTTTTTCTCGAGCTACGACGCGGTGTTCACCCAGGCTTGCGAAGCGAGGAGCGTCGATTTCGCGGGGCTTGGCCAGCGCGGTTAGAAAGCCGGGCCGCCTTCGCGCGCCGTCCCGACATCGACCGTCCTGGCCCCCCGCCACTACCCGAGGTTCTTCAACACCAGCCGCGCTTCCAGCCCGCCGCCCGGACGATTGTGCAAGGTCAGCGTCGCATCCATCGCCAGCGCGAGTTGGCGGGCAATCGCAAGGCCGAGCCCGGTGCCGCCCGTGTGCCGGTTACGCGACCCTTCGAGCCGGTAGAACGGTTCGAACACCGCCTCCAGCGATTCAGCCGGTATGCCCGGCCCGCGGTCGAGCACCGACACGGTGACCTGCCCGTTCCCCGCCGCGGCCAGCCCGATCTCGGCCGCGCCGCCGAACTTCAGCGCGTTGTCGACCAGGTTGCCGACGATCCGGCGCAGCGCCTGCGGCCGCGTGACCAGCGCGGTCGAAATGCGGCCGTTCAGCGACACGTCCTGCCCCGCGTCGACGTAATCGCACACGAGGCTGTCGAACAGCGCGTCGGGGTCGATCCGGCAAGGCACCTCGGTCGCGCCGTGCAGCGTGCGCGCGTAGGTCACGCCCTCCTTCACCAGCGTTTCCATCTCCTGCAAATCCTGCTGCAGTCTCGCGCCCTCTGCGCTGTTGTCCATCACGTCGACCCGCAAACGCATGCGCGTGATCGGCGTTTGCAGATCGTGCGAGATCGCCGCGAGAATCTGCATGCGTTCGGTCATGTAGGTCGCCACGCGGTCCTGCATCGCATTGAACGCCCTTGCCGCGCGCGCCACTTCGTCCGGTCCGTTCTCCGGCAGGCGCTCCGCTTTCAGGTCGGGGCCCAGCGTATCGGCCGCCCGCGCCAGCCGTTCGAGCGGACGCGTGGCGAGCCGCACCGCCAGCCAGCAGCACGCGGCGAGCACCGCCAGTTGCAGCGCCAGCACCAGCGGCAGCCAGCGCGACAAAGGCGCGCCGGACATCGGGTGCATGTCGATGGTGAGCGGCGCGCCGTCGCTCAGCTTCAGGTGCACCTGCAGATGCTCGGCCTCGCCGGGCACGGCGTTGGCCGTCAACGCATAGCGCTTGCCGATGCCTTCGGCGATCGATTCCGCCGCGCGCGCCGACAGCCGCGCATCGGGCGGGCCGCCGCCCACGCCCGGCTCGAGCATGAAGCTGTAACTGCGCCGCGCGAGCCGCGGCAACCAGGCGTCGCGCTCGGCGGGCGGCAAATGATCGAGCAGCGCGACCGAACTGGCGACCTCGCGTTCGATATAGCCCATCATCACATTGGTCATGGTCTGATCGCGCTCGGTCATGGTCAACCAGAACGACAGCGTCTGCGCGAGCGCGAGGCCGACGAACAGGATCAGCGCGAGCCTCGCGAACAGGCTGCGCGGCCAGCGCAACAGCGAACGCGCGTTCATTGCGGGCCTTCGATATGCGTCACGGCGGCGCTGAACACATAGCCTTCGCTGCGCAGCGTCTTGATGTAGCGCGGCTCGCGCGCCACGTCCCGCAAACGCTGACGCAGCCGGCTCACCAGCAGGTCGATGGAGCGGTCGAAGGCATCGGCCTGGCGGCCTTGCGTGAGATTGAGCAGCTGATCGCGCGTGAGCACGCGCTGCGGATGATCGAGGAACACGCGCAGCAGACGGTACTCCGCGCCGCTCAACGCGACCATCGTGTTCTCGGCGTCGAGCAGATGGCGCGCGGTGGTGTCGAGCCGCCAGTCGCCGAAAGCGAGCATCTGCGCCGATTCCGTGACCTCCATGCCGGGCGGCAGCATGCGCGCGCGGCGCAGCACCGCGCGAATCCGCGCCAGCAGTTCGCGCACGGCGAAGGGCTTGGGCAGATAGTCGTCCGCGCCCATTTCGAGCCCGACGATACGGTCCGCCTCCTCGTTGCGCGCCGTGAGCATCAGCACCGGCACCGCGCGGAACTTGCCCGCGCGCAGTTCGCGGCACAGCACGAGGCCATCCTCGCCTGGCATCATGAGGTCGAGCACGATCAGATCGGGCGCGCCGTGCTCCAGCACGGCGCGCATCTGCCGGCCGTTGGCGGCCAGCGAAACGCGCATGCCGTTCTTCTCCAGATAGCCCGCGAGCAGTTCGCGGATGCCGCGATCGTCGTCGACGATCAGCACGTGGTCGGTGGTTTCCATCGACAGCTCATTGCCTCCTGCGTTTCATCTGCACCCGGCTCGCATTGACCAGTTCGCACTGCACGGGGTGCGCCATTTCCGCCGCGACGCCGCCCGCGAGGAAGGCGAGGATCGCAAGCAGCCGCTTCATGCGTCCTCCACGACGGACAGACTCGCACCGTCGTTGACGCCGGCATCCAGCGTATACGGATCGACGCCTTCAAGGCAACCGATGTTCGCACGCCACAGGTGCGGGTCCTTGCGCGTCTGATGAAACGGATAGATGCCGCAATGCTTGCAGAAGTAATGCCGGGCGACGCGCGTATTGAACTGATACAGCGTGAGCGCGTCCTCACCGCTCAGGATGTTCAGCGCGCCCGCCGCGAACGGCGGCGTCATCAGCGCGCCCTTGCGCCGGCACAGGCTGCAATTGCAGCGGGCGGCAGGCGTGACGGCGGTGCGCACTTCGAATCGGACGGCGCCGCAATGACAGGCTCCCTTCAGCGGTTCGTGGCTTTCGTGACTCATACGGCTCCCCTCGATAAGCGATGACTGCGTTATAGCGGAGCGTCACGCGCGAATTGTGTCCCAATGTATCCGGCCTGCCGCGCTACACAAAACATTGCACAGGCGGGGTTTCGCCGACACAAGCCGGATACGTGCGGGCGTTTCAATAGCAGCCATGCCACTCCCTTCGACCCTTGCGCACTTTAAGGACTTTGATATGGTCACCACGCTCAAGACATTGACCGCCGCCGCCGTGTTGGCCGCCGCCGCGGCCAGCAGCGGCGCCGCGCTGGCCGACACGCCCGCCACGAGCCTCCCCGCGCCGGAATTCACCGGCATCGACACATGGCTCAACAGCGAGCCGCTGACCTTGCAGCAGTTGCGCGGCAAGGTCGTGCTCGTCGACTTCTGGACTTACACCTGCATCAACTGCATTCACACGCTGCCTTACGTCAAAAGCTGGAATCAGAAATACAAGGATCAGGGTCTTGCGGTGATCGGCGTGCATACGCCCGAGTATCCGTTCGAGCGCAGCACGGAAAACGTCAAGACCGCCATCAAGCGCTTCGGCATTACGTACCCGGTCGCGCAGGACAACGAGTACGCGACGTGGAGCGCCTATCACAACCAGTATTGGCCCGCGCTCTACCTGATCGACAAGAAAGGACGGGTGGTCTACACACACTTCGGCGAAGGCGATTACGCCGAAACCGAGTCGGCGATCAAGGCATTGCTGGCGCAAAAGTGACCGCGCGTGCGCGGTTCGAGCGCGGATTCGTATCGCAACGTATCGGCGGGTTGTACGGACACAGAACCTTGCAATAGTCCGTTATGCCGACACGAGCCGGCCGACACGAGCCGGATACCTCGGCGCGCTTTAATCAGGCAACGGCGGATAGCAGACGAACGCCACGCGCGGCGCGGCTATCCGGGCGTTTTATTTCCGTTTTTTTGTCAGTCCGTTCAGGGACTGTCGCCCCTCAACTTCACGAAGGCATCGTCATGACGCAAGAAAAAGTGCTGTACACAGGCAAGACCCACACGACCGGCGGCCGGGACGGCGCATCGCGCAGTTCCGACGGCCGTCTCGACATCAAGCTCACGAGTCCGGGCGCGTCGGGCGCCGGCACCAATCCCGAGCAGTTGTTCGCGGCGGGCTGGTCCGCCTGCTTCCTCGGCGCGATCGGATTGGCCGCTGCGCGAATGAAAGTCGCCGTTCCCGCGGACACCGCCGTCGACACCGAAGTGGATCTCGTCGTGGCGGACAACGCCTACTTCCTGCGGGCGCGCTTGAACGTCAGCCTGCCGGGTCTGGACCGCGAGGTCGCGCAAGCGCTCGCGAACACCGCGCATCAAACGTGTCCGTATTCGAAGGCGACGCGCGGCAATATCGACGTGGTCATCAACGTGATTTGAGCGGGACAGTGCGTGCCCCACGCGACGGCGAATCGTGTCGTCGCGGCCGGCTTGCACCTGCTGGCCGGTGCAAGCCGGCTCAGTTGCGGCGTCGCGTGTCCGTCAAGCCGGCGGGGGCACGCGCACCCACCCTTCCATCAGCACCCGCGCGCTACGGCTCATGATGGCCTTGGTGACGGTCCACTCGTCGCCGTTGCGGCTCGCTTGCGCTCCCACGCGCAACGTGCCGGACGGATGCCCGAAGCGCACCGCCTCGCGCGCGCCGCCGCCGGCGGCGAGATTCACGAGCGTGCCCGGAATCGCGGCCGCCGTGCCGATCGCCACCGCGGCCGTGCCCATCATCGCGTGATGCAGCTTGCCCATCGACATCGCCCGCACCAGCAGATCCACATCGCCCGCGCCGATGCGCTTGCCGCTCGACGCCACGTAGTCGGCGGGCTTGGCGACGAAGGCGATTTTCGGCGTGTGCTGACGCGTCGCGATCTCATCGAGATGCTCGATGAGGCCCATGCGCAGCGCGCCGTGCGCGCGGATCGTCTCGAACATCGCCAGCGCTTTTTCGTCGCTGTTGATGGCGTCCTGCAACTCGGTGCCCCGATAGCCGATCGCTGCCGCCTCCACGAAGATGGTGGGAATGCCGGCGTTGATCATCGTCGCCTTCAGCGTGCCGACGCCCGGCACTTCGAGGTCGTCGACCAGATTGCCGGTCGGGAACATCGAGCCGCCCGCGCCTTCTTCTTCCGCGGCCGGGTCCATGAATTCGAGTTGCACCTCGGCGGCGGGAAACGTGACGCCGTCGAGTTCGAAGTCGCCGGTTTCCTGCACCGCGCCGTCGGTCATCGGCACGTGGCCGATGATCGTCTTGCCGATATTCGCCTGCCAGATGCGCACGACCGCCACGCCGTCGCGCGGAACGCGGCTCGGGTCGACGAGGCCCGCGCCGATCGCGAACGGTCCCACGGCGGCCGAGAGATTGCCGCAGTTGCCGCTCCAGTCGACGAACGCCTTGTCGATCGAGACCTGGCCGAACAGGTAATCCACGTCGTGATCGGGCTTGCTGCTTTTGGCGATGATCACCGTCTTGCTGGTGCTCGACGTCGCGCCGCCCATGCCGTCGATCTGCTTGCCGTACGGGTCGGGGCTGCCGATCACGCGCAGCAGCAGCGCGTCGCGCGCCGCGCCCGGCGCTTGCGCGGCTTCGGGCAAATCCTGCAGGCGAAAGAACACGCCTTTACTGGTGCCGCCACGCATGTAGGTGGCCGGAATCTTGATCTGAGGCTGGTGGGCCATGTTGATGGTGTCCTGGTTGGCGTCTTGTTGATCAAGCCGCCGCTTTCGACGATTCGAGAAAGTCCTGCGCGAAGCGCTGCAACACGCCGCCGGCTTCGTAAATAGAGACTTCCTCGGCGGTATCGAGCCGGCACGTCACCGGCACATCCACGCGCTCCCCGTTCCTGCGATGAATCACCAGCGTGAGGTCGGCGCGCGGCTTGCGCTCGCCGATCACGTCGAAGGTTTCCGTGCCGTCGATGGCGAGCGTGATGCGGTTCACGCCGGGCTTGAACTCCAGCGGCAACACGCCCATGCCCACCAGATTCGTGCGGTGAATGCGCTCGAAGCCTTCCGCGACGATCGCTTCCGCGCCGGCAAGACGCACGCCCTTGGCCGCCCAGTCGCGCGACGAACCCTGGCCGTAGTCGGCCCCGGCGATCACGATCAGCGGCTGCTTGCGCTCCATGTAGGTTTCAATCGCTTCCCACATGCGCGTGACCTTGCCCTCCGGTTCGATGCGAGCCAGCGAGCCGGCCTTCACCTTGCCGTCTTCCAGCACCATCTCGTTCTTCAGCGTCGGGTTCGCGAAGGTGGCGCGCTGCGCGGTGAGGTGGTCGCCACGATGCGTCGCGTACGAATTGAAGTCCTCTTCCGGCAAGCCCATTTTTGCGAGGTATTCGCCCGAGGCGCTGTCCGCCAGGATCGCGTTGGACGGCGACAGGTGGTCGGTGGTGATGTTGTCGCCGAGCACCGCGAGCGGGCGCATGCCCTTAAGCGTGCGCTCGCCGGCGAGCGCGCCTTCCCAGTACGGCGGACGGCGAATGTAGGTGCTCATCGGCCGCCAGTCGTAGAGCGGATTCGCTTTCTCGCCGGTGTCGACGGAAACCGCGAACATCGGCTCGTACACCTTGCGGAACTGTTCCGGCTTCACGCTCGACGCGACCACCGCGTCGATCTCCTCATCCGACGGCCAGATGTCCTTCAGCGTGACGGCATGGCCGTCGGCGTCGATACCGAGCACGTCCTTTTCGATGTCGAAGCGGATCGTCCCCGCGATCGCATACGCCACCACCAGCGGCGGCGAAGCCAGAAACGCCTGCTTCGCATACGGATGAATACGGCCGTCGAAGTTGCGGTTGCCGGACAGCACGGCGGTCGCATACAGATCGCGCTCGACGATTTCTTTCTGGATCGCCGGGTCCAGCGCGCCCGACATGCCGTTGCACGACGTGCACGCATACGCGACCACGCCGAAGCCGAGTTGCTCCAGTTCCGGCAGCAGCCCCGCTTCTTCCAGATACAGCGTGACCGCCTTCGAGCCCGGCGCGAGCGAAGTCTTCGCCCACGGCTTGCGCGTGAGTCCGCGCCGGTTCGCGTTGCGCGCCAGCAGCCCGGCGGCGATCATGTTGCGCGGGTTGTTGGTATTCGTGCAACTCGTGATCGCGGCGATGATCACCGCGCCGTCCGGCATCAGGCCCGGCTCGTTCTCCACCTTGCCGCTGATGCCGCGCGCGGCGAGTTCGGACACCGGCAAGCGGCGATGCGGATTCGACGGACCGGCCAGCGTGCGCACCACGCTGGAGAGATCGAACTTCAGCACGCGCTCGTAGTCGGCGTTCTTCAGGCTATCCGCCCACAGGCCGGTTTCCTTCGCGTAAGTCTCGACCAGCTTGACCAGTTCGTCGTCGCGGCCCGTGAGCTTGAGGTACTTGATGGTCTGCCCGTCGATGTAGAACATCGCGGCGGTGGCGCCGAATTCGGGCGCCATGTTGGCGATGGTCGCGCGGTCGCCCAAGGTCAGCCGCGCCGTGCCTTCGCCGAAGAACTCCAGATACGCGCCGACCACTTTTTCGTTGCGCAGGAATTCGGTCAACGAGAGCACCACGTCGGTCGCCGTGATGCCCTCGCCCGGCTTGCCCGTCAGTTCCACGCCGACGATGTCCGGCAGGCGCATATACGACGCGCGGCCCAGCATCACGCTTTCGGCTTCGAGACCGCCCACGCCGATCGCGATCACGCCGAGCGCGTCGACCATCGGCGTATGCGAATCGGTGCCCACCAGCGTATCGGGAAAGGCCACGCCGTCGCTCACCTGCACCACCGGGCTCATGCGCTCCAGATTGATCTGATGCAGGATGCCGTTGCCCGGCGGAATCACGTCGACGTTCCTGAACGCGCGCTTGGTCCAGTTGATGAAATCGAAGCGGTCTTCATTGCGACGGTCTTCGATCGCGCGGTTCTTCGCGAACGCGTCGGGATCGAAGCCGCCGCACTCGACGGCGAGCGAATGATCCACCACGAGTTGCGTGGGGACCACCGGGTTGACCAGCGCCGGATCGCCGCCTTGCGCGGCGATTGCGTCGCGCAGACCGGCGAGGTCGACCAGCGCGGTCTGACCGAGAATGTCATGACACACCACGCGCGCCGGAAACCACGGGAAATCCAGCTCGCGCTTGCGTTCGATGATCTGCTTGAGCGACGCGACGAGCGTCACCGGATCGCAGCGGCGCACCAGGTTTTCGGCCAGCACGCGGGACGTGTACGGCAGCGTGTCGTAAGCGCCGGGCTGGATCGCGTCGACGGCGGCGCGCGTGTCGAAGAAATCGAGCCGGGTGCCGGGAAGGCGTTTGCGGTTTGCAGTATTCATGGCTTGAGAAAAACAGTATCGATTCGGGGACGGTGGCGGCGGCCGTGGGTCACGATCCGCCACGCCTTTTCAACGCGGCGCTTCGCTGGCGGGTCGGTCAAACAGTAAGTGGAGTGTAGCTCGCGTAGCGTGCAGGTTTGCGGGCGGCTTCGTGAACGCGCTGCAAAAAACAGCCTTGGCTCGGGGTATGGGCGAACCAAGGCTTAACTTCATCGCGTCGCGCTCTTTGGACGCAATGGAGGAGCAAAGCTGGCAGCCAGGCTTTCACGCGTTCAACGTTCGCGGCTTGCGCGTTTTTCAAACGCCCTTAAACCCGCTTCGCCAACGGCACGAACGGCAAATCGTCCGGTCCGGTGTAATTCGCGCTCGGCCGGATGATCTTGTTGTCGATGCGCTGCTCGATGATGTGCGCGCTCCAGCCTGCCGTGCGCGAGATCACGAAGAGCGGCGTGAACATCGCCGTCGGCACGCCCATCATGTGGTACGAAACCGCGCTGAACCAGTCGAGATTTGGAAACATCTTTTTCACTTCAGCCATCACTGTTTCAAGTCGCTCCGCGATGCTGAACAGCTTGGTGTTGCCCGCTTCCTTCGAGAGTTTTCGCGCGACTTCCTTGATCACCTTGTTGCGCGGATCGGAGATCGTGTACACCGGGTGGCCGAAGCCGATCACCACTTCCTTGTTCTCCACGCGACGGCGGATGTCCGCCTCGGCTTCGTCGGGTGTCGGGTAGCGCGACTGGATCTCGAACGCGGCTTCGTTCGCGCCGCCGTGCTTCGGGCCGCGCAGCGCGCCGATCGCGCCGGTGATCGCCGAATAGATGTCCGAGCCCGTGCCCGCGATCACGCGGCCGGCGAAGGTCGACGCGTTGAACTCATGCTCCGCGTACAGGTTCAGCGACACATGCATCGCGTCGACCCACGACTTCGACGGCGCCACGCCATGCAGCAGATGCAGGAAATGGCCGCCGATCGAGTCGTCGTCGGTTTCGACCTCGATGCGCCTGCCGTTGTGCGAGTAGTGATACCAGTAGAGCAGCATCGAGCCGAGCGAGGCCATCAGTTTGTCGGCGATGTCGCGCGCGCCCGGCAGGTTGTGATCGTCCTTTTCCGGGAGCACGGTGCCGAGCACCGAGACGCCCGTGCGCATCACGTCCATCGGATGCGCGGCGGCGGGAATCCATTCGAGCGCGGCCTTCACGTTCGCGGGCAGGCCGCGCAGCGCCTTGAGCTTCGTCTTGTAGGCGCCCAGTTCGGCCTGGGTCGGCAGTTTCTCGTGGACCAGCAGGTACGCGATCTCCTCGAATTCGCACGCGCCGGCGAGGTCGAGAATGTCGTAACCCCGGTAGTGCAGGTCGTTGCCGGTCTTGCCGACCGTGCACAGCGCCGTATTCCCCGCGGTCACGCCGGACAGCGCCACGGACTTTTTCGGTTTGAACGCGCCCGCGTTCGGCGTGCTGTTGTCTGCTTCGCTCATGAGTTCGTCTCCAGATGCATGGGGGAAGTTTTGGATGGAAGTCCAAATTGCAAAGAACGGGCCAGGCGGCGCCGAGCGGGCTAAGTGCCTGATTTCTCAAAAAAGAGCAGGCCGCCGCGCGCCGCGCCGAATTTCACAAATGAAATTCAAATTTCAAATCAGAAACCGATGCGCGCATAATGACGGCACCCGTAAGCAGCCTCGCAGGAGCCGTCCGACCTTGAGCACGCCCCATTTCGACTCTCCCCAGCGCCCGCGCATCTGGGCCGTCAGCATCAGCCGCTTGCGCGATCTGTTTTTCGACATCGCCGGCGAATATGTCGAAATCGCGGACCTGCGCATCGTCGCGCAGGGCTTCGAGGATGCGGTGCGCGAAATCGACGCCGCGGGCGCGGGCCGTCCCGATGTCGTGATCGCCGGCGGCTCCAGCGGCGCGTATCTGAAAACGCGTGTCGCGGTTCCCGTCGTGCTGATCAACCCGACCGGCTTCGACGTGATGCATGCGCTCGCGCGGGCCCGCCGCGACGGCGCGCGGGTCGCGCTCGTCACGCACGGCGACACGCCCGACGAAGTGCGCCGCTTCACGGCCGCTTACGAACTCGACGTGACGTTCGCCTCCTATGAGTCGGCGCAGGACGCCGAGAGCGTCGTGCTCGATCTGCGCGATCGCGGCATCGACGTGGTGGTCGGCCCCGGACTCGTGACCGATCTCGCCGCAAGCGCCGGCATGGGCGCGGTGTTTCTCTATTCGCGCGCGTCGGTGCGCGCCGCATTCGATACCGCGCTCGAAGTCGCGCAGGCCACTCGCCGCGAAACGCTTCGCCGTCAACGGCTCGACAATCTGCTGCAACATCTGCGCGACGGCGTGGTCGCGCTCGATGCGCAAGGCCGCGTCGAAGCGATGAATCAACGCCTCGCCGACGTCCTCGGCCTCGACGCGGCAAAGGCGGCGGGCCGCCCGCTACGGGAACTCGCGCCCGACCTGGCGGGCAGCTTGCCGGACTCGGACGGCGACTCCTTCTGCACGGTGCGCGGCGCGAGCTACGTCGTGCATCGCGGACCGCTGGCGAGCAGCGGCGCGGCGGCGGGCACCGTGCTGACGTTTCAGGAATCGCGCGCCGTCGAAAAACTCGACCGCACGCTGCGCTCGCGGCAACGCGTGCAGCAGTTCAGCGCGCGCTACCGGCTCGACGACATCGTCGGCGCATCCGCATCGATCGAACGGGTGCGCTCGCTCGTGCGGCGCTATGCGCGATCGGACGCCACCGTGCTGATTCTCGGCGAGAGCGGCACCGGCAAGGAAATGGTCGCGCAGAGCATGCATCGACTGAGCGCGCGGCGCGACTTCGCGTTCGTCGCGATCAATTGCGGCGCGTTTCCCGAGGCCTTGCTGGAAAGCGAATTGTTCGGCTACGAGGAAGGCGCGTTCACCGGCGCGCGCAAGGGCGGCAAGGCGGGACTGATCGAAGTCGCGCATCGCGGCACGCTGTTTCTCGATGAAATCGGCGAGATGCCGTTGTCGTTGCAAAGCCGGCTGCTGCGCGTGCTGCAGGAACGCGAAGTCGTGCGGCTCGGTTCGACGGAGCCGACGCGCGTCGACATTCGCGTGGTCGCGGCGACGCATCGCGCGTTGACCGAGGGCATCGCGGCGGGCCGTTTTCGCGCGGACCTGTACTACCGGCTCAACATTCTGAGCATCGCGCTGCCGCCGCTGCGCGAGCGGCCCACCGACCTGCTGCCGCTCGCCGCCGAACTGCTGCTGCAAGCCGCGGCGCGCGAACCGAGGCTCGCGGCGCGCCTGCCCGATACGGAGGCCGCTCGACGCACGCTTGCGGAGCTTGCCGAGCCATTGCGCCGTTACGCATGGCCGGGCAACGTGCGTGAATTGCAGAACGTGACCGAACGGATCGCGGTCGAACTGGCGGACGCGGACACCGGCCCCGACACCCACGCGGCAACGGATGCCGATGCCAAATCCATCCTCACACGCGACATGCTGCGCACCGTCGCGCCAGAAATCTTCGAGCCGCACGCACGCGCGAAAAAAACCGCGCTCACGCTACGCGAGCGCAGCCGTCACGTGGAAGCCGACGAGATCCGCGCCGCGCTCGCCGCGCACGACGGCGATCGCGACGCGGTGTGCGAGGCGCTCGGCATCAGCAAGACGACGTTATGGCGGAAGCTGAACGCGACACAGTAGACATCGCGTCGCCCTGTTTGGTCGCATGGGTCGCATGGGTCGCATGGGTCGCATGGGTCGCCTTGGCCCCCGCGCGCGCGATGAACATGCTCGGCGTCATCCCGCAGCACCGCTTGAAATGCCGCCCGAAATGGCTCTGATCGAAGAAACCAACCTCCGTCGCGACGACCGACCCCGGCACGCCTGCGAGCAACAGCGTCTGCGCGCGCTGAATCCGCAGCCCGCACAGATAGCGATATGGCGATGAACCGTATTGCTGCCGGAACACCGTCGCGAAGCGCGACACGCTCAACGCGGACAACGCGGCCAGTTGCGCGAGCGTCACCGGTTCGTCGAAATGCGCTTCGATGAACGCCCGCGCGGCATTCAGGCTGATCGACTGTTTCATGACGCCGCGACCGTCGAGCTGGCCGCCGGCTGCTTCGCGAACCGCGCGATGGAAAACACGTCGAGGGGAATCGCGGCGTTGCCGGTGCCGAGCAGTTCGGCCATCGTCTCGCCGACGCCGGGGCCGATCTGAAAGCCCGCGCCGTTGAAGCCGAACGCATAGAAGAGGCCGTCGACCTTGCTGCTCGGACCGATCACCGGTTCGCCGTCGGGCAGATAACTTTCGACGCCGCTCCACACGCGAATCACATTGAGCGGCGCCAATGCGGGTACTAGCCGCCGCATTTGCGCGAGCTGGCGCACGGTGTTGATCGGCAGCACCGACGCGCGGCACGTCAGCGCATCCGCGGGACCTGGCGGCCCGCCGCCCACGATGATGTTGCCGCGCGGAATCTGCCGGAAATAGATGCTCTCTTCCTTGATCGACGTGAACACGCCCATCGACGATTTGAAGACATACGGCACCGGTTCGGTCACGCACATTTGCGGCCCGTGCGTGGTGAGCGGGGCCGCTTCGCCGAACTGCTCGCTCAGACGGCTCGCCCAGGCGCCGGCGCAAATCACGAGCTGCGCGGCCCAATACACGTCGCCGCGCGCGCTCTGCACGCGAAACCGGCCAGCCTCTTTTTCGACGCGCACGATTTCCGTGTTCTCGACCACGCGCGCGCCGAGCCGTGCGGCGGCCCGGCCGAACGCGGGCGCGGCGAGGCGCGGATTCGCATGACCGTCGAACGGCGAAATGGAGGCGGCCAGCACCTCGCGGCCGAGAAACGGGAAACGCCGGAACAGCGCTTCGCCGTGCAGCACTTCGAGGTCGAGACCGTAGGCGCGCGCGTCGATCGCGTACTGATCGAAGTTCTCGACGTCCTTCTGGTGGTAGCACACGCGCGTATGGCCCACCGGCAGAAACTCGATGTCCTCGCCGAGCAGTTCCGCCGAGCGTTGCCATGTGCGCAGCGCGCGGTTCGCCATCGCCAGTTGCGGCAGCGCGCGCCCCTGGCGGCGAATCCCGCCGAAGTTCACGCCGCTCGCCTGCTGGCCCGTGAGTCCGCGTTCGAGCAGGATCACCGAGCGCTTGCGCCGACGCAGGAAGAACGCGGTCGTCGTGCCCATGATGCCGCCGCCGATCACGATCACATCGGCTTCGTTATGGGTCGCCGCGCTCATTCGCTTATCTCCGCGCTTGCTTCGGTGCTGGCCGCTTCGATTGAAGCTTCGGTCAACGCGACAGGCAGCGGCTTGACAGGCGCCTGCCCGCGCAAGCGCCCCACCGAAGCCAAGGGCACGGACGCCGCCGCCGCGATGATCTCCGCGCCCGCGTGGCCGCAATAGCGTCCCTGGCAGCGTCCCATGCCGACGCGCGAAAACGCCTTCGCGCGATTGGCTTCCTGCGCGCCGGTCGCGCGCACGACGCGGCGCAATTCGCCCGCCGTGATCGCTTCGCAACGGCAGACGATGGTTTCATCCGGCAGCGACGCGGCGAATTTCGCCGGCCACGGAAAGGCCGCGCGCAAGCCCGCGGCAAAGCGCGTGAAGCGCGCGAGTTCGCGACGCAAGCGCTCCATCCCCTCGACGTGCATGCCGTGATCGTGCAGAACCGCGAGCGCCGCGAGGCGTCCCGAACGTTCCGCCGCGTCCGCGCCGCGCACCCTTGCGCCGTCGCCGGCCAGATAGACGCCTTTGACGCTGCCGCGGCCGTCGTCGTCGATTTGCGGGAGCCACTGCTGTGTATCGGCGTCGAACAGGAAGCGGCAACCCGCGAGGTCCGCGAGTTGCGTCTCCGGGCGCAAGTGATAACCGAGCGCCACGGCGTCGCACGCAATCTCGATCCGCTCGCCGCCGGGCAACGCCACCTCGACGCCGCTCACGCCGTCGTGCGGCGAGCCCTTGATTTCGACAGGCTGCACGCCGCGATGAACAGGCACGCGCGCTTGCGTCAGCACGCGCGTCAATGCGATGCCTTTCTTCAAAGCGGCGGGAATCGCCAGCAAACGCGGCAACGCGGCCACGCGCTGCATGAGCGTCGACGTATCGAGCACCGCGGCCACCTGTGCGCCCGCCTTCACGTATTGCGCCGCGACGAGGTACAACAGCGGACCGCTGCCCATCATCACGATGCGCGAGCCGATCGCGCAGCCCTGCGATTTCAGCGCGACTTGCGCGCCGCCGAGGCTATAGGCGCCCGCCTGGTGCCAGCCCTTGACCGGCATCAGCCGATCGGTCGCGCCGCTGCACACGATCAGCGAATCGAACGCGAGCGTGCGATAACGCGTGCCGCTCACCAGATGCACGGCGTTCGGCGAGATATTCCACACGAGCGTTTCCGGCAGATAGTCGATCATGCTTTTCAGCGCATCGAAACTCGCGTGCAGCGAAGCGGCGCGTTCCGCCTCGGTGCCGTAAAGCGTGTCGTAGCTGCGCGAAAACCCTTCCGGTTGCCGCCGATAGATCTGCCCGCCATCGCGCCGCCCTTCGTCGATGACCGTGGGCCGCAGCCCCGCCTCCACCAGCGCCTGCGCGGCGCGCACGCCCGCCGGCCCGCTCCCGATGACGACTACGCGCGGGGCCATACGCCCTCCCCGGCTTCGGCGAGTTTCGTCACGATCGACATGCCGGGCGCCGCCGGCGTGCTGCACGCGCGCACGCGCTCGCCCGCCGCCGTCCATACCCAACAGTCCTGGCACGCGCCCATCAAACAGAAACCGGCGCGGCGGCCGTCGCCGAATTCGGAATCGCGCAACGTGTTCATGCCGGTCAGCAGCGCGACCATCAGCGTGTCGCCCTCGGCGGCTTCGCGCACGACGCCGTCCACCGTGATCGCAAAAGTCTTGCGGCCCTGCTCCGCAAGCCGTACGAATCGTCCGTTCATGCCGGAATGGCCTCCAGGGTCTGCAGGCGATTCAGCTCGGATGTCGAATGATGGCAAAGGATTTCCGCGCCCGAAGGCAGCTTCTTGAGCGAAGGCGGCGTCATGTTGCACATGCCGTCGATGCGCACCGGGCAGCGCGCGCGGAACGCGCACAACTCGGGAATCCCGGCGCTCTCGCCGAGCGGCGGCAACGCGGCGGCGTTGATCTCGCGGCGCGCGTCGAGCCAGCCGGGTTTCAACGCGGGCACCGAGTCCACCAGCAAGCCCGTGTACGGGTGATACGGCGGCGCGGCGAGCACGTCGCGCTGCCCGGCTTCCACGCGATGCCCTGCGTACAGCACGATCACTTCGTCGCAGATCGCGCGCACCGTGGAAATGTCGTGGCTGATGAACATGTACGACACGCCCAGTTCGCGCCGCAATTCGGCCAGCAGATCGAGGATCGCCGCGCCGACCACCGTGTCGAGCGCGGACGTCACTTCGTCGCAGAGAATCAACGCGGGATCGGCGGCGAGCGCGCGCGCCAGGTTCACGCGCTGCTTCTGGCCGCCGGAAAGTCCGGCCGGCGTGCGCGTGGCGATCGAGGCCGGCAGCTTGACCAGATCGAGCAGCGCCAGCATCCGCTTCTTCGCCGCCGAGCCGCGCAGATGGTGATAGAACGCGAGCGGCCGCGCGAGGATATCGGCGATCGAATGGCTCGGGTTCAGCGCGGTATCGGCGTTCTGAAACACGATCTGAATCTGCCGGTATTGCTCCGGCGTGCGGCGCGAGAGTTGCGCGGGCAACGCCTCGCCGTTGAACAGCACCTCGCCGCGCGCCCGGTCGACCAGCCCCGCCACCACGCGCGCGAGCGTCGTCTTGCCGGAACCCGATTCGCCGATCACGCCGAGCGTGCTGCCGCGCGCGATCGACAGGCTGACGTCGTCGAGCACGCGCACGGCCGGCGCGCCGAAGCGGTCGAGGCGGCCATAGCCGGCCGCGAGTCCGCGAATCTCGAGCAGCGGCGGCACGTGTTTTCCGGACTGCGGCGGCGTTTCCAACGCGGCTTCCGGGCGGCGCGTGGCGGCCAGCAACTGGCGCGTGTAGGCGTCGACGGGCGCGTCGAGCACTTGCGCGACCGCGCCGTTTTCCTTCACCGCGCCGCCGTTCAACACGACGATGCGGTCGGCCATCTGCGCAACCACAGCCAGGTCGTGCGACACGTACACCGCCGTCGTGCCGAGTTCGCGGATCACCTTCTTGAAGGCCGCGAGCACTTCGATCTGCGTGGTGACGTCGAGCGCGGTGGTCGGTTCGTCGAATACGACGACGGCCGGATCGGTGATCAGCGCCATCGCGGCCATCAAGCGCTGCAACTGCCCGCCCGACACCTGATGCGGATAGCGCTCGCCGAGCGTTTCCGGCGCGGGCAACGCAAGCGAGCGGAACAGGCCGATCGCCTTGGCGCGCGCGGCGTCTTTCGTCATCAACTGATGCAGCAGCGCCGGCTCGGTGACCTGATCCATGATCGTGCGCGCGGGATTGAAACCCGCCGACGCGCTCTGCGCCACATAGGCCACCGTGCGCGCTCGCAACGCGCGGCGGCCCTTCGCGTCGAGCGACAGCACATCCACGTCGCCGATGCGCACCGACCCGCCGCTAATCGCGCAGCCCGCGCGCGCATAGCCGAGCAGCGACAGCGCGATGGTCGTCTTGCCCGAGCCCGACTCGCCGATCAGCGCGAGCACCTCGCCCTTCCTCACCGAAAAATCGACGCCCTTGACGATCTCCGTCACGGCTGCCGGCGCGGCGCCCGCGACCACGCGCAGGCCCTTCACTTCGATCATGTCCCGTTCAGCCATCACGCGCCTCCGTGGCTGCGGCCGCGACGCCGCAAATTGTCGATCAGCAGATTCATGCCGATGGTCAGCGTCGCGATGGCGACGGCCGGCATCAGCACCGCGGGCGCGCCCTCCGACAAGCCGCCGATGTTCTCGCGCACGAGCGAGCCCCAGTCGGCATTCGGCGGCTGCACGCCGAGGCCGAGAAAACTCAGCCCGCTCAGCAGCAGCACGATGAACACGAAACGCAGGCCGAAATCGGCGAGCATCGGATGAATCATGTTCGGCAGCACCTCGACCCGCGCGATATAGAAGATGCCCTCGCCGCGCGCGCGGGCCACCTGCACGTATTCGAGGCTCATCACGTTCATCGCGAGCGAGCGCGAAATGCGGAACGCGCCGGGGATATACGCCGCGGCGGCCACGGTCGTCAGCATCGTGATCGACGAACCGAACGCGGCGATCACGACGAGCGCGAGCACCTTGCTCGGAATCGAAATGATCGCGTCGAACAGACGGCTCAGAATCTCGTCGACCCAGCGCCCGGACACCGCGGCGAGCAGGCCGAAGAACGTGCCGATCAAACTCGCGAGCAGCGCCGCCGCCAGCGCGAGGCCGACCGTGTAGCGCGCGCCGTAGAGAATGCGGCTCAGCATGTCGCGGCCGAGATAGTCGGTGCCGAGCGGATGGGCCGCGCCATAGCTGCCGAAAATTTCCGTCGAGGTGAGCGCGCCGCCTTTGTACGGTGCGATGAGCGGACCGACGAATGCGATCAGCAGCCAGAACGCCACCAGCAGCAGGCCGATCAGTCCGAGCACCGAGAAGCGGTGCACGAGGCGTTTCAACACACCGGTTTTCGGCGCGGGGGTCGGCTCGCCCGGCGGCGCCGAATCAGCGACGAGTTCATCGCGGCTCACGTCGTACAGTTCCGTGCCGGCGTGGGGAACATGGGGGTTGGTCGGTTGGCTCATCATCGGCGCAGCCTCGGGTTGGAGACGATTTGACACAGGTCGGCGATCAGCACGAGCGCGAGATACGCCGCGCAGAACACCATCACGCAGCCTTGCACGAGCGGCATGTCGCGGTTCGTCACGGCATCCACCATCAGGCTCGCGAGACCGGGATAGTTGAAGATCGATTCGACGATCACCACGCCGCCGAACAGATATGACAGGCTCAGCGCCACCGCGTTGGCAATCGGACCGATGGTGTTCGGCAACACGTGCCGCCACACCACGCGCACGGGCGAGGCGCCCTTGAGTATCGCCATCTCGACATACGAGGAATTGAGCTGATCGAGCACCGCGGCGCGCGTCATGCGCGCCATCTGCGCGACGATCACGCAGCACAGCGTCATCACGGGCATCGCGTAGATGCGCAGCAGCGCGCCGAACGAATGCACTTCCGACAGGTACGACAGCGCGGGCAGCCAGCGCAGCTTGACCGCGAAGATCAGCACCGCGATGGTGGCGACCAGGAATTCCGGCACCGCCACCGTGGAAAGCGTGAGCACGTTGAGCGTGCGGTCGAGCAGCGAGCCGCGGAACATCGCCGACGAAATGCCGATCAGCAACGCGATCGGCACCGAGACGAGCGACGTGAGACCGGCCAGCACCAGCGAGTTCGGCAGGCGCGTGGCGATCAATTCGCTGACCGGCAGATTGTTTGACATCGAAGTGCCAAAGTTGCCGGTGACAATATGCATGAGCCACTCGACGTAGCGTTGCAGCGCCGGCTGGTCGAGGCCGAATTGATGCCGCAATGCCGCGACGGCTTCGGGGGTGGCCGCCTGGCCGAGCGCCTGCTGTGCGGCATCGCCGGGAAGCAGGCCGGTGATGGCGAACACCACCGCCGAAACCAGCAGCAGCGTCAGCAGCGCAAGGCCGAGGCGCGCGGCGATGAGTCGTTGCGCGTGTGCTTTCATCGAGAGTCGCCTTTAGGTTGAAGCCGCACGCCGCGAAAACGAAAACGCGCGGCGTGCGTATGACCGACCCTGGCTTTCCGGTTCGTCAGACCGGCGGGCCGAACTTGCAGCGATACGAAAATGCGAAAGCGTTCAGGCGTCGAGCCAGACGTTTTCCGCGAACATGAAGCCCATCAGGCCGGCCAGCGGAATCGAGCCGAGGCCCTTGAGCTTCGTCGTGTAAGCATCCAGCGAACTCTGGAACAGCGGAATGCCGATGCCGCCCGTTTCATGCACCAGCACCTGCATGTCGCCGTAGATCTTCTTGCGCTTGTCGTCGTCCGGCTCGCCGCGCGCCGCGACCAGCATCTGGTCGAACTTCGGGCTCTTCCAGTTCGCCTCGTTCCACGGCGCGTCGGACTTGAAGAACTGCGTGAACAGCACGTCGGCGCTCGGCCGCGCATTCACCGAACCGTACACGAGCGGATGCTTCATCCAGTGGTTCGACCAGAAGCCGTCCGCCGGCACGCGCGACACCTGCAGGTTGAGCCCCGCTTGCGGCGCGACCTGCTGAAGCAGCATCGCCATTTCCACCGAGCCTTCGGCTGCCGGCGACGCGAAAATCTGGATCGGCGCGCTGCCGACTTTCGCCTTCTGGAAGTGGAACTTCGCCTTGTCCAGATCGACGGTGCGCTGCGGCAGACCGGCCAGGTAATACTTGTTGGTCGGATCGATCGGCTGATCGTTGCCGATCGCGCCGTAGCCCTGGAAGATCGCGCGGCGAATCTGCTCGCGGTCCATCAGATACATCATGCCTCGCCGGAAATCGTCGTTGCCGGTAATTCCGCCTTCGTCGCGAACGATCAGGTCGGTGTACTGGCCGGTCTTGGTTTCGAGCACGGAGAAGCCGCCCGCGTTCTTGATCTGCGTGGTGGAGCGCGGGCTCACCGCGTTGATCAGTTGCACGTCGCCGGACAGCAGCGCGTTCACGCGCGCCGATTCGTCGCCGATGCCGATCAGCTCCACTTCGTCCAGATGCGGCATGCCCGGCTTCCAGTACTTGTCGTTCTTCACGCCGACCGTGCGCACGCCCGGCGCGAATTCCTTGACCTTGAACGGGCCGGTGCCGACCGCCGTTTTGAATTCCTTGGTGCCGTCCTTGATGATGAGGAAATGCGAGGTGGCGAGAATCACGGGCAGATCGGCGTTCGGGCCTTCCAGCGTGATCGTCACTTCGTTCGGGCCGGTGGCCTTCACTTCCTTGATCTGGTCGGCGAGCGTCTTCGCTTTCGACGCCGTGGCCGGATCTTTGTGACGCATGATCGAGTAGACCACGTCCGCGGGCGCGAGCGACTTGCCGTCGTGGAACTGCACGCCGGGGCGCAGCTTCGCGACCCACACGATGGCGTCCTTCGTCTCCAGCGAAGTGGCGAGCGCCATCTTCGCGCCGAGGTGCGAATCGAGTTCGGTCAGGCCGTTGTAGAACATGTTGCAACGCACGTAGTCGGTGCCGAGCGCGCCCTTCGCGGGGTCGAGCGTGTCGGCTGCGGACGCCGACTGCGTCGCCACGCGAATCTTGCCGCCCTGCTTCGGCTTGGCTTGCGCAAAGGCCGCGCCGCTCGCGGTGAGGAGGCCCGCGCCCGTCACCGACATCATGCCGGCCGCGGCCATCGCACGCAGCACGTCGCGCCGCGAGGCGCCCTTGGCTGTCAATCGCTCCAACCCGTTGTCGAGTTCAAAAGCGCCGTATTGCGAGTTTTCCTTATTCATCGAACTTCTCCGCGAGGATTGCAGGGATGGCTGCGTGGTTTTAATTGGCTAATGGAACTACGGGAACTCAATAAAAAATGTCCTTGATACGGTAATACGTCCCCACGAGCGGCAGGAACCAGGGCTTGCCGGTGTGGCCCGGAATCGCGGGCCATTCCGACTCGCGCCACGGATTGCGCGCTTCGCGCCCGTCCATCACGTCGGCCATCACCTGGCCCATGTGCGTCGACATTTGCGTGCCGTGGCCGCTATAACCCATCGAAAAATAAACGCCGTCGTGTTGCCCCGCGTGCGGCAGACGGTCGGCGCTCATGTCCACCAGACCGCCCCAGCAATAGTCGATGCGGGCATTCGCAAGCGCCGGGAACATCGCGGCGAGACCTTCTTGCAGAATGCGCCCGCTCTTCGCATCGGACGGACGCTCCGAGGCCGTGAAGCGCGCGCGGCCACCGAACAGCAAGCGCGCGTCGGGCGTCACGCGGAAGTAGTTGTGCATCAGGCGCGTGGTGGTATACGCGCGCCGCTTGGGCAACACCCGCGCCAGCAGTTCCGGCGCAAGCGGCTCCGTCACGACGATGAACGAGCCGACCGGCGCGAGACGCCGCCGATACCAGCCGAACGGACCATGCCGCGACGGACCGGTCGCGATCAGCACCTGCCTCGCGCGCACTTCGCCGCGCGTCGTGGTGATCCTGTAGCCCGCGCCGTCTTTCACGATTGCGGAAACGGCCGCGTGTTCGTACAGCTTCGCGCCGTGGCGCACGGCCGCATCCGCGAGACCGACCGTGAACTTGCCCATGTGCATCTGGCCGCCGTGGCGTTGCAGCAAGCCGCCGTAAAAGCTCTCCGACTGCACTTCATCGCGAATCCGTTCACGGTCGAGCAGTTCGATATTCGTATCGACTTCGCGCCGGATCAGCGCCGCCGTTTTCTCCAGATGCGCAACGTGATGCGGTTTGGACGCCAGCTTCAGCTTGCCGGTGGCGAGGTAATCGCAGTCGATGTTCTCCTCGCGAATCAGGCGCTCGACGGTATCGACCGCATCGGCGAACGCGCGGTAGCAGGCGCGCGCCCGCTCCATGCCGAGTTGCGCGGCCAGCGCGACGAAATCCTGCGCGACGCCGGTATTGACCTGGCCGCCGTTGCGCCCGGATGCGCCGCCGCCGATGCGCCCGGCGTCGAGCACCGTCACCGACGCGCCGCGCTTGCCCAACGCCTGCGCCGCCGAGAGTCCGGTGAAGCCGGCGCCGATCACCACCACGTCGGCGCCGCCGTCGACCGGGCCTTCACACGCCGAGAGGAGCGGCGGCGCGGTGTCGAGCCAATAGGAATCGAGCTTCATCCAGACTGTCCTTGAATTGCGCAATGAGCCGCTTACAGGCCGAGTTCCGAGGCCAGGTGCGGAATGTCCTTGACCTCGTAGTACTGGTAGTACGGGGTCGACGGTTCATGGCCGCGGTTGACGAACGCCTTGTGCTTGATGCCCAGGTCGTGCGCGGTCATCAGGTCGTAGCGCAGGCTCGACGAAACGTGCAGCACGTCTTCGGGATTGCAGTTCAGTTGATCGAACATGTACTCGAAGCCTTGCATGCGCGGCTTGTACGACTGCGCCTGCTCCGCCGTGAACACCGCATGAAACGGCGCGCCGAGCTTGTCGACGTTGCTCTGAATCTGGTTGTTCGACGCGTTCGACAGAATCACCAGCTTGTACTTCTTCGCGAGACGCGCGAGGCCTTCCGGCACGTCCGCGTGCGGACCCCAGGTCGGCACCGCGGTATAGATCTTCTCCGCACCCGCTTCGTCGAACTCGACGTTCAGGCGCTTGCAGGCGCGGCGCAGCGCGTTCACGACCACGTCGCGGTACGGCTTCCATGCGCCGAGCACTTCGTCGCGGCGATAGCCCGAGTAGAACGCGACGAGCTTCTCCAGGTCCTCGGCGTTCAGCAGGTGGCCGTACATTTCGCGCGTCATCTCGGCCATGCGGAATCTGGTGAGCGTGCCGTAGCAATCGAAGGTGATGTACTTCGGTTCGAAATCGATCATGGTGCAGTCCTTTCGTTGGGGTGAACTTGCAGCGAGCCCGATGGGTGGAACAGCAACCATCCTGCTCAGTCCTGTAAAAGATTTAATCAGCGCAAAAACATAGATGTTCCTGATTCGCGCGCTGCCGGTGACACAAACCATGCGTTTTGGGGCCGTCGCGCAGCACAGTGTGCCGTGCTCTCCTGCAAGCCCCGTGGCTGTTGGGTTGCGGCCGATTTGGCATCGGGTTTACCACCGGTTTCATCGCCCGGTTTACCGCCGTTATGCAGCGCTGCGAAAGGCGACGCGATGCAAGACGAGACGCCCGGCGTTCGCCGTCATACCCGCAAATCGATCAGCACGCTCTTGAAGCGCAGGTTCGCCTCGTAGGCCTGGCGGCCGAGGTCCTTGCCGATGCCGGAACGCTTATAGCCGCCCGTCGGGATCATGAAGTCGGACGTGCGGCCGTAGCGGTTGACCCACACCGTGCCCGCTTCGAGACCGCGCACGAAGCGCAGCGCCCGGCCCAGGTCGGCGGTATGCACGCCGGCCGCGAGCCCGTACTCGGGATGCTGGGCGAGCGCGAGCGCTTCCTCCTCGGTGTCGAAGGTTTGCAGCGTCAGCACCGGGCCGAAGACTTCCTCGCGCACCGCCTCCGATCGAGCCGTGACGTCCGTCAGCAACGTAGGCGTATAGAAAGCGCCGTGCGCGCCGCCGTCGGCTCGCACGCCGCCGTAGCGCAAGGTCGCGCCCGCTTCGAGCGTGCGCCCCACGATTGCCTCGATGCGCGCCGCCTGCGGCGCCGAGATGATCGGCGAGAGCGTGGTGCCCGCGGCCCACGTCGCGCCCGCTTTCGACTCGGCGAAGATCCTGCCGATGCGCTCGGCGAGCGGTTCCGCCAGCGAGCGCTCGACCAGCAGACGCGAGCCCGCCACGCACACCTGGCCGGCATTGCCGGTGATCGCGCCGGCAATGCGCCGCGCGACGTCGTCCAGACGCGGCGCATCCGCGAAGACGATTTGCGGGCTCTTGCCGCCGAGTTCGAGCGTGACCGGCTTGGTGCCGCTATTCGCGCAAGCCGCCATGATCGACGCGCCCGTGCGCGTGGAGCCGGTGAAGGTCACCTTGCTGATCCTCGGATGACGCACCAGCTCGTCGCCGGTCACGCGTCCGTCGCCTTGAATCACGTTGAAGATGCCCGCGGGCACGCCCGCCTGCACGGCGAGTTCGGCGAGCCGCAACACCGAGAACGGCGTCATCTCCGAGGGCTTGAGCACCACCGCGTTGCCCGCCGCGAGCGCGGGCGCGATCTTCCACGACGCCATCACCAGCGGGAAATTCCACGGCGCGATCGCTCCGATCACGCCATACGGCTCGGCGATCGTCATGCCGAGATGATCGTGATCGGTGGCGGCCACGTCGCCGCCGAGCTTGTCGGCGAACTCGGCATAGAAGCGGATGCCCTCGGCGGTGAACGGCACGTCCCAGCCGATGGCCTGCGCGATCGGACGCGTCGAGCCGAGCGCTTCGAGGCGGCCCAGCGTGGGCGCATCGGCATCGACCAGGTCGGCGAAACGCCGCAGGATCCTGGCGCGTTCACGCGGCGCCATGCGCGCCCAGCCGCTCGTTCTGAACGCCTGCCACGCATTCTCGACCGCGCGGTCCACCATCTCCGCGTCGGCGAACGGCACCGAGGCGTAGACCACGCCGTCCGAGGGACGCGCCACCTCGATGCGGCGCTCGCCTACGTCCACGAATTCGCCGCCGATGAAATGCCCGCTGCGAACCGCGACGTCGTCTGGGTTGAAGCTGTCCATGAGAAGAGTGTCCTGTGTGGCTGCCTGGTGGTCCCGTGCGGCGCGTCGTCACGACTGCGCCGCGATGACAAAATCGTAGAGCCACGGCCCCGGCATATGTCGCCGACAAAAATCGCCGTGCAGCACAACATGCTTGTAATGCATGCCCAGACTGGGCGTTTTGCATCGATTTTCTCCACGGCCTTGACAGGCGGCCCGGATAAAAAGATCGTCCTAGTCACGCCGCACACTGAATGACACAGTGACGGCGTAAGTCTTCAGTCAACTATCTTGCATGGACAGGAGCCGGTGCCTTGCACCCGCTCCGAACGACAGGGAGTACCGCGTGTCCGCTTCGATCAACGATTCGATTAGCTACAGAGGCTTCACCCAGGACGA
Organism: Paraburkholderia sp. DD10; assembly: GCF_049177125.1. NCBI lineage: Bacteria > Pseudomonadati > Pseudomonadota > Betaproteobacteria > Burkholderiales > Burkholderiaceae > Paraburkholderia > Paraburkholderia sp. DD10. The sequence continues at coordinate 2,724,188 of NZ_CP185392.1, forward strand.
CATCGCCGCCGCGCACGCGCTCACGGTCGAACTCAAATGGCCGCATCGCGCGGACGACTGGCGATTCGTGGAGCAACTGGGCGTGGGCTTCGTCGCGGAAGACGCCAGCGGCGTGATCGGCACCGCGCTGTGCTGGAAGTACGGCGCCGAGCGCGCCTCGCTCGGCATGGTGATCGTGTCGCCCGCGCACCAGGGGCGCGGCATTGGCAGAAAGTTGATGGAACTGGCGCTGGAGGAACTCGGCGGCCGCGTCACCTTCCTGCACGCGACGCCCGCCGGCCAGCCGCTCTATGAAAAGCTCGGCTTTCGCGCGATCGGCACGCTCGATCAGCATCAGGGCGCGGCATTCCAGCCGCCGCTGGTGTCGCTGCCGGCGGGCGAGCGTTTGCGTCCGCTGGGATCGAGCGATACGGCGCGGCTGATCGAGCTGGCTTCGCAGGCGAGCGGCATGGATCGCGGCGAAGTCTTGCCCGCGCTGCTGAGCGCCGCCGACGGCATCGCGCTCGACCGCGACGGCGAACTGATCGGCTTCGCGCTGTTCCGCCGCTTCGGCCGGGGCTTCGCAATCGGACCGGTGGTCGCGCCCGCGTCGGAGGATTCGAGCCGCGCGAAGGCGCTCATCAGTCATTGGCTGGCGCTCAACGAAGGCGTGTTCGTGCGAGTCGATACGCCCGGCGAGAGCGGGCTCACCGACTGGCTGGAACAGTTGGGGCTGCCGCGCGTGGATACCGTCGTGCGGATGGTTCGCAACGCGACGCCGGCCGAACTCGCGAACGGCGGCGCAAGCACGGCGGCCGGCAAGGACACGCGCTATCTGCAATACGGCATCATCAATCAGGCGATTTTCTGACGCATGGCCTTCCTCTATAAAGCCGATCCGGCGCGCGGCGCGCAATGGGCGAAACTCTTTGCGCAAAAGGCGCCGGACTTGCCGTTTCACGTCTGGCCCGAAGTCGGCGATCCCGCCGCGATCCGCTACCTCGCCGCCTGGCAGCCGCCTGACGATCCCACGCGCACCTTTCCCAACCTCGAAGTCGTGTTCTCGGTGGGCGCGGGCATCGACCAGTTCGATCTGTCGCGCGTGCCAGCGCACGTGCCGGTGGTGCGGATGATCGAGCCGGGCATCGTGGAAGGCATGGTCGAATACGTCACGCAGGCCGTGCTGACGATTCATCGCAATCTGTTCGACTACGCGTTGCAGCAGCAGCAACAGGTATGGCGCGAACTGCCGCCAGGGCCCGCCGGCCAACGCCGGATCGGCGTGCTCGGACTCGGCGTGCTGGGCACCGCGGTGCTGGAACGGCTGCGTCTGTTCGGTTTTGCATGCGCGGGTTGGAGCCGTTCGCCGCGCGAGATCGAGGGCGTCGACTGTCATGCGGGCGAAGGCGCGCTCGATGCGTTTCTCGCGCGCACCGACATTCTGATCTGCCTGTTGCCGCTCACGCCGGCCACGCGCGGGCTGCTCGACGCCAGGCTGTTCGCGAAGCTGCCGCGCGGCGCGTCGTTGATTCAAACGGGGCGCGGTCCGCATCTGAATCAGCCGGACCTGCTCGCCGCGCTGGAAAGCGGCCAACTCGGCAACGCGATTCTCGACGTGACCGATCCCGAGCCCTTGCCCGCGGGGCATCCGTTGTGGACGCATCCGCGCGTGCGCATCACGCCGCATATCGCCAGTTCGACGCGGCCGGACACCGCCGTCGACGTGGTGCTCGACAATCTGCGCCGTCATCGCGAAGGCTTGCCGATGCTCGGCCTGGTCGACCGCACGCGCGGCTACTGAACCCGGCGCGCTGTATCGAACGCACTGCAACACCCTCGCGCCGCCGCTTTTCAGCGTCCGCAGCAGAAAATGCTAAGGCCGCGCATCAAAACGCGGCGCGCGCGCTTTTCAGGCAATTGTTTAGCCAAGCGGGCGATAGTCGCGGATCAGTAGTATGGAACGGTCAACAGCCCCTTCCCGCGACGAGAAACCATCATGCCGATTCAAGCGCTCATTGAAGCCGACCGCAAACACCTGATTCACCCCGTCATCAACTACCGCGCGCACGAAGCGCGCGGCGTCACGATTCTCGAATCGGCCAGCGGCGCGTTTCTACGCGACGCAGCCGGCAACGAGTTGCTCGACGCATTCTCGGGCCTGTGGTGCGTGAACGTGGGCTACGGCCAGCAGAGCATTGTCGACGCCGCCACCGAGCAGATGAAGAAACTGCCCTACGCCACCGGCTATTTTCATTTCGGCTCGGAACCCGCGATCGAACTGGCGCGGAAACTGGTCGAGGTGTCTCCTGCCTCGTTGCAGCATGTGTACTTCACGCTCGGCGGGTCCGACGCGGTGGATTCGGCCATCCGCTTCATCACGCATTACTTCAATGCGACGGGCCGTCCCACGAAGAAGCACATCATCGCGTTGCAGCGCGGCTACCACGGCTCGTCGACGATGGGCGCGGGGCTCACCGCGTTGCCCGCGTTCCATCGCAACTTCGACCTGCCGCTGCCGAACCAGCATCATCTGCCGTCGCCCTACGCGTACCGCAACGATTTCGCCGACGACGCCGCGCTGATCGCCGCCTCGGTGGCCGCGCTCGAAGCGAAGGTGGCCGAACTCGGCGCGGACCACGTCGCCGCGTTTTTCTGCGAGCCGATTCAGGGCTCGGGCGGCGTGGTCGTGCCGCCGGTCGGCTGGCTGAAAGCCATGCGTGAAAGCTGCCGCAAGCTCGGCATCCTGTTCGTCGCGGATGAAGTGATCACCGGGTTCGGCCGCACCGGTCCGCTCTTCGCCTGCCAGGGTGAAAACGTCGAACCGGATCTGATGACGGTGGCGAAAGGTTTGACCGCGGGCTATGCGCCGATGGGCGCGGTGCTCATGTCGGATGAAATCTATCAAGGCATTGCGAGCGGCGACGCCGAAGCGGTCGTCGGCCACGGTCATACTTATTCCGCGCACCCGGTCAGCGCGGCGATCGGCCTCGAAGTGCTGCGCCTCTATCACGAGGGTGGCTTGCTCGCGAACGGCGTGGCGCGCGGGCCGCGTTTCGCGCGAGGGCTCGATGCGCTGCTCGCGCATCCGCTGGTGGGCGACTCGCGCCATCGCGGCCTGCTCGGCGCGCTCGAACTCGTCGCGGACAAGGACACCAAGGCGGGCTTCGACCCGGCGTTGAAACTGTCGGAACGGATCGCCGCCGCCGCGTATGAAAACCGCCTGATTTTCCGCGCATTCGGCGACAACATTCTCGGCTTTGCACCGGCGCTCTCGTACACCGAAGCGGACTTCGACCTGATGTTCGAGCGGCTCGAAAAGACACTCGACGACGTTCTCGCGCAGGCCGATGTCCGGGCCGCGCTGAAGGTCAAAATTCATGCCACTGCATGCTAGAGTAGAGGGCACCCCGAGCCCCTTACTCCCTTACCCGATCGCCAGAGCGACAACGTTACGATGAGCAGCGACTGCAAGCTGGACCGGATTGATCTGCGCATACTTTCACAGTTGCAGAAGAAAGGCCGCATAACCAACGTCGAGCTTGCCGACGCGGTCGGCCTTTCGCCCAGCCCTTGCCTGATCCGGGTCAAGCGTCTGGAGAAAGCCGGCTACATCATCGGCTACGGTGCGCAGATTCAGTTGGAAAAGCTCGGCGACGTGCAGATCGTCTTCACCGAGGTCACGCTCGCCGACCATCGGCGTGAAGACTTCATCAAGTTCGTCAATGCGATTCGCGACGTGGATGAAATCGTGGAGTGCCATCTGGCGAGCGGCGGCTATGACTATTTGCTGAAGTTCGTCACGCGCAGCGTGAGCCACTATCAAAGCATCGTGGAGGGCTTGCTCGAACGCAATATCGGCATCGAGAAGTACTTCAGCTACGTGATCATCAAGTCGCCGTTCGTGAAAAGCCACTATCCGCTCGAAACCTTGTTCTCGCAGAATCATCACTAGCCGGCGGTTTCGGGGGGACTCCATTGCGCGAACTCCTCGCTCAGAAAGTCCACGCACACCCGCACCTTCGCCGACTGCGCGAGCCGCGCCGGATACACCGCCCACAGGTTCGCCGGTTGCGTGACCTCGGGCAGCACCTGCTGCAACTGGCCGCTCTCCAGCAGCGGCCGCACGTCCCACATGGAACGCAGCACGATGCCGCGTCCGGCCAGCGCCCATTGCACCGCCACTTCGCCGTGATTGGTCGACAACGGTCCCGTCACCTTGATCGACGCCGTTTCGCCGCGCACCGTCAAACGCCAGAGACCGAATGGATGGTCGCGCTCCTTGATCGCGAGACACGCATGCGAGGACAGATCGGCGAGTTGCCGCGGCATGCCGTGCCGCGCGAGATAGCCGGGCGACGCGCACAGCACGCGATGATTCGACGCGAGCCGCCGCGCGATCAGATGCGGCGCGATTTCGTCGCCGATGCGAATGTCGAGGTCGAAGCCCTCGCCGGCCACGTCGACGAGCCGGTCGAACAGATCGAGCCGCACGCTCAGTTGCGGATAGCGCTCGGAGAAAGTTGCCAGCGCCGGCGCGACGAAGCGGCGGCCAAAGCCGAAGCTGCTGGAAATGCGCAGCTTGCCGCCCGGAATGCGGCGCGTGGTGGAGACGTCTTCCACCAGTTGCTCGACGTCGTCGAGAATCTTTTCAGCCCATGTGTAGACGCGCTCGCCGGCTTCGGTAATCGCGACGCGGCGCGTCGAGCGGTGCAACAAACGCGTGCCGAGCGTAGTCTCCAGCACGTTGATCCGCTTGCTCACGTAGGCCGCGGATACCGACAAGGCCTCCGCCGCCGCGCTGAAACTGGACTTGCGCGCCACTTCGCAGAACACGCGCAAATCGCCGAGATCGGGTGACGGGATGGCATTCATAGGTGGTTGAAAGGTACGTGATCATGCCTGTGACGAGGCGAATGCGTTTGTGCACGAATCGTGCACAGTGGCTTAACTAAAGCGATCATTTTAGGCTCAAACAGCAGGAATAAAATAGCCGGAATCGAAAACCCAACGGAGGAGCAGAACATGTCGAACACCTATCGGATCGCGGTCATTCCCGGCGACGGCATCGGCGTCGAAGTCATGCCGGAAGCCATTCGCGTGCTGGAGGCGGTGAAGGCGCGCTTCGGCATCGAGCTGGAGTATCAGCACATCGAATGGGCGAGCTGCGACTACTACGCGAAGCACGGCAAGATGATGCCGGACGACTGGAAAGCGCAACTGCAATCGGCGGATGCGATTCTGTTCGGCGCGGTGGGCTGGCCCGACACGGTGCCCGACCACATCTCCCTGTGGGGCTCGCTGCTGAAATTCCGCCGCGAGTTCGATCAATACATCAACCTGCGCCCGGCGCGGCTCTTTGCCGGCGTGCCTTCGCCGCTCGCGGGCCGCAAGGCTGGCGACATCGATTTCTGGATCGTGCGCGAAAACACCGAGGGCGAATATTCGTCGGTGGGCGGCGTGATGTTCGAAGGCACCGAGCGCGAATTCGTGTTGCAGGAATCCGTCTTCACGCGCCACGGCAGCGAGCGCGTGCTGAAGTTCGCGTTCGACCTCGCGCAGCGGCGCGAGCGCAAGAAGATCACGGTGGCCACCAAGAGCAACGGCATCGCGATCAGCATGCCGTGGTGGGACAAATGCGCGGCCGGCATCGCGGCGCAGTATCCCGACGTGACGTGGGACAAGCAGCACATCGACATCTTGTGCGCGCGCTTCGTGCTGAACCCGGACCGCTTCGACGTGGTGGTCGCCACCAATCTGTTCGGCGACATCCTCTCCGATCTCGGCCCGGCCTGCACCGGCACGATCGGTCTCGCACCGTCGGGCAACCTGAACCCCGACCGCAAGTTTCCCTCGCTGTTCGAGCCGGTGCACGGCTCGGCGCCCGACATCGCCGGCAAGAACATCGCCAATCCGATCGCGATGATCTGGTCGGCGGCGATGATGCTCGACTTCCTCGGCAATCACGCGGGCAAGGAACGCGAGGCGCACGACGCGATTCTCGCGGCGATCGAGGCAACGCTGGTCGAAGGCCCGCATACCGGCGACCTGGGCGGCAAGGCGAACACCACCGAAGTGGGCGAGGCGATCGCGGCAAGGCTTGCTTGAGAGTTTCGATTACTTATCTACGCCAGGACACGCGCATGAGCATGGAAGCCTATCCCATCGAGGTCGAATTCCCCGATATTTCGAAGCATGAACAGTCGCCGTCCGGCATTACCTATGTGCACACGTTCGACTCGGGCGTGCCGGGACCGCACGTGATGATCAACGCGCTCACGCACGGCAACGAGGTGTGCGGCGCAATCGTCGTGGACGACTTGCTGCGCCGCGCGTTGCGGCCGCGGCGCGGGCGCCTCACGCTGGCGTTCGCGAACGTCGCCGCGTACCGGCGCTTCGATCCCGCGAAGCCCGACGCGGCACGTTTCGTCGATCAGGATTTCAACCGCGTCTGGACCGCCGCCGTGCTCGACGACACGTCGCGCACGTCCAGCGAACTGGCGCGCGCGAGAGAGATGCGGCCGGTGATCGATACGGTCGACGCGCTGCTCGATCTGCATTCGATGCATGAAAAGAGCAAGCCGCTGATCGTGGCGGGACCGCTGCAAAAAGGCATCGACCTCGCGGTGCAACTCGGCACGCCCGCCACCGTGATCTGCGACGAAGGGCATCCCGAAGGCCGCCGCATGCGCGACTACGCAGGCTTCGGCATGGCGGACAGTCCGAAGAACGCGTTGCTGATCGAATGCGGACAACACTGGGAACAAAGCGCGGTCGCCGTGGCGCGCGACACCACCGCCCGCTTCCTGTTGCTGGCGGGCGTGGTCGATGCAACGGATTTGCCGGCCGATTGGCTCGCGCCCTTGCCGCCCGTCCAGCACATCGTTCGCGTGACGCAGCCGGTGGTGGCGAGCAGCATGGACTTTCGCTTCGCGGCGCCGTACACCGGCCTTGAGATATTCGACAAAGCCGGCGCGGTGATCGGCTGGTCGAACGGCGAAGCGGTCGCCACGCCTTACGACAACTGCATGCTCGTCATGCCCTCGCTGCGGCAACTGCGTCCGGGCGTGACCGTCGTGCGGCTGGGCAAGATCGAGCAAACCATCGCCAACACCGGCCGATGACCCGGCTCGTGCACATTCAAAAGGCAGCGTGAAGATGAAGGTTCAACACATCGAGCAGAGCGTGAATCTGACCAATCTCGAGGATTGGGGCACCGCGGGCCTGCCCGGCACGACGCCGGCCCAGGTGTCGGGCGTGCAGCGCGTGATCAAGGGCAGCGAATCCGTCGACGCCGGCATTTTCGAATGCACGGCGGGCACCTACCGGCGCTCGGTCAAACAGGCCGAAGTGATGCACTTTCTCGCGGGGCGCGGACGCTTCACGCCCGACAACGAAGAAACGATCCATTTCGCGAGCGGCGATACGCTCTTTTTCGAAGCCAACACTGAAGGGCTGTGGGAAGTCGAGGAAACCATCCGCAAGGTTTATGTGATCTTCTGAACCGCTTGCTTGCATGAAGCGCCGCGCCGTCTTCAACCCGTGGACGCGGCGCTTGAAATCCCCCTCCCATTTCGTCCTCTCCCGGCGCCTGCCGTCACATCGACGCGCGCCGCGGCATCCCCAGCGGTTCGCGCTGCCTGATCCATTCTTGCAAACGATGTCGGGTAATCCCGCGTTGACCCGTTCTCGTCAAACTCACTACAGTCGCACTTGTTCATATAAAGAATCACGGTTCTATATCCGAACAAACTAGCCAGCAAATATCGACAGCGGTCGTAAAATAAGAAGAGGCTCGCCATGAACGAGCCTTTTCGCAGTCAGGAGACCCACCATGAACCGCAGCACCGCTGTGAACGTTCAAACCTTCCTCAACGAACAGCCCTTCTCGCCGTTCCAGTGGCTGATCTTTTGCATGTGCTTCGTCATCGTCCTGCTGGACGGTTTCGACACGGCCGCGATCGGCTTCATCGCGCCTTCGCTGATCGTCCAGTGGGGCATCACGAAACCGGCGCTCGCGCCGGTGCTGAGCGCGGCGCTGTTCGGTCTCGCGTGCGGCGCGCTGGGCTCCGGGCCGCTGTCGGACCGGCTCGGGCGGCGCTCCATGCTGCTCGGCTCGGTGCTGCTGTTCGGCGTGGCCTGCCTCGGCTCGGCGTTCTCGAACAGCATCGAGCAATTGACCGTGCTGCGCTTCATCACCGGCGTCGGTCTCGGCGCGGCCATGCCGAACGCCGTGACGATGATGGGCGAGTACTGCCCGGACCGCCGCCGCGCGACCCTCATCAATCTGATGTTTTGCGGCTTCCCGCTCGGCGCCGCCTTCGGCGGTTTTCTCGCCGCGTGGATGATTCCGCACTTCGGCTGGCGCAGCGTGCTGGTGCTCGGCGGCGTCGCGCCGCTTCTGCTGCTGATCGTGCTGGTGTTGCAAATGCCGGAATCGGTCCGCTACATGGTGGCCAACAACAAGCCGGTCGAACGGATTCGCGCGGCGCTCGCGCGCATTTCGAGCGAAGCGGCGCAAGCCGGCACCTTCGTGATGACCGAAACCGCGCCGCAAACCGGCGGCAAGGGTCTCGCCGTGGTGCTGTCGCGCTCGTACATCATCGGCTCAGTGATGCTGTGGATCACCTACTTCATGGGCCTCGTGATCTTTTACGCGTCGATCAACTGGATGCCGATCTTGCTGAAGGACGCCGGACTCACGCCGCAACGCGCGACGCTGATCTCCGCGCTGTTCCCGCTCGGCGGCGTGGGCGCGGTGTTGTGCGGCATGCTGATGGACCGCTTTAACGCGAACCGCATCATCGCGGCCTGCTATGCGCTCACCGCGATCAGCGTGTACTTCATCGGCCAGGCGGTCGGCAACGTGGGCGTGCTGGTGTTCATCGTGTTCGTCGCGGGCGTGCTGATGAATACGGCGCAATCGTCGATGCCGGCGCTCGCCGCCGCGTTTTATCCGACCGAAGGGCGCGGCACGGGCGTGGCGTGGATGCTCGGCATCGGACGCTTCGGCGGGATCGCGGGCTCGTTCCTCGTGGCCGAACTGGCGCGCCGGCATTTCTCGTTCGCCGGTATCTTCGCGACGATCGCGGTGGCCGGCGTGATTTCGTGCGTGGCGCTCCTGATCAAGCAGGCGGTGCGGCCGCACACGGCCGCGGCGAATGCGCCGAAAGCGGAGTCGTTCGGGCATTGATGCGGGCATTGATGTGGACAAGGAAGCAGGCGCCGGGACGCTGGCGCCTGCTATCGCACGAAGATTTCGCCGCTTCTAGCGCTTGCGGAACGCGTCCAGCGAACTCAGCACGTTGCCCTTGAAATCGAACAACGTATTGTTGTCCCACTGATCGCCGGCGCCGACTTTCCATCCCACGTTCGGCGTCGGTATCCACTCGGGTTCCCACCAGAACACGCCCTTGCCGTGGCCGCCGGGGATCGCCTTCACGATATCCGTCACCGCGCCGAGAAACTGCGCCTGGCCGGCAGGCGTCTGCGGGAAAGCCGTCGACCCGGTGTTGGTCATCGCGTTCGGCTCCGAATCACCGTCGCTGGTGGTCCACGGATAAGCGGTCTCGACGACCATCACGTCCTTGCCGTAGCGCGTCGCCAGATCGTTCGCGTTGTTTTGCAGATCGCTTAGCGACCCCTGCCATTGCGGGTAATACGACAGGCCGATCACATCGAACGTGACGCCGCGCTGTATCGCGCTGTCGTACCACCAACGGCTCGTCGCGTTGTTGCCGCCGCTGTCGATATGCAGCATGACCTGGATGCGCTCGTCGACCGATTTGACCGCGTCGTGCCCCGCCTTCAGCAACTGCGCGAGGTTGTCCCACTGATCGTACTTGCCCAGCGGCCACAGCATGCCGCCGGTGATTTCGTTGCCGACCTGAACCCACTCGGGACGCACCCCGTCGCGCTCGAGCATCCTGAGAACGTTCGACGTGTATTCCGACAACAGCGCGCAAGTTTGCGCGATGTCCTTGCCCGCCCATGCATGCGGCGGATACTGCTTGCCCGGATCGGCCCACCAGTCGCTGTAGTGGAAGTCGATCAGCACGCGCATGCCGAGCGCGGCGGCTCGCCGCGCCAGCACGCGCACATGTTCGGCGTTGTTGTAGCCGGCTGCGGGGCTTTGGTCGGCGGGGAAAAAATCCGGATTGCCGGGATCGTTCCAGACCTTGATGCGGATCGAGTCGACGCCGTGCTTCTTCAGGAGCAGCAGACAGTCGAGCGGCACGCCCTGCTCGTAGAACTTCGCGCCGTTCGCCTCCAGTTCCAGCAGCGTAGAGACGTCCGCGCCCATTGCAAACCGCTTGCCGCGGCCGGCCAATGCCAAATCGGCAGCAAGAGCCGGCGTGCCGACCGTCGCCCCGACGCCGGCCGCGGCCGCGGCGGAAGCGAGCCATCCCAGCATTTCTCTTCGGTTCATCTGTCATCCTCCATGTTGAATGGCGGCTTTTTGGAAGGCCGCCTGTTCGGGGTTGAAGCGCCTGCGATGCCTTCTTTCGACTTGATCCACGTCTGGCCGAATGCCGGTTCAAGCGTCCTGCCATGCGCAGACATCGCCGGTTTTCAGCAGCGCATCGCCGAGCACGAATGTGGCGTTGGCCGGCGCGGGCGCTTGCACCGGCTGCGCGCCGAAATTGAACGCGAAGGTCAAACCGCCGCGGCGGCGAATGCGCAAGCCGTCGGCGAGCTGTTGCGTTTCGATGCCGGCCTCGTTCGCCGCCTGCTGCAAGACCGCGCGATGCAACGCATGCGATAGCCACGCCGCCACGTAACGCACCTTGCCGCGCGAAAGAATCGCGGGCCACGCGTCGTCGAATTGGGCGTCGATGCGGGTCTCGCCATTGGCGCGAACATGCTCGCGCCAATGGATCGCCACGCCTTGCGCGTCGCCGATGGAAATCGCGGGCGCAAGCGTCGGACGCAGCGTTTCGACTTCGAGCACCTGCATCGGCAGGACGCTTTGCAACGCGCCAGGCGGCAGGCTCGAAGGAATCGCGAAGGTGGTGGTTTTCGAACCGCTTCGCGGACCGAAAACCCAGTGCGCGCTGCCGCGCTCGATCTGCTCGACGAGCGCAGCGTCGATCACCGCGATGCTCGGCACGACCACGAGGCGATATGACGAAAGGTCGGCCTTGCTCGAAACGATATCGACGTCGAGCCCGAGTTCGCGCAGCGACGCGTAATAGTCGAACACCAGCGTCTGATAATCGAAGCTCTTGCCGTGGCGCTGAATCTCGAACATCCATTGCGTCTCGTAGTCGAACACGACCGCAACGGACGCGCGCGCGGGCGCGCCGAGTCCCGTCAATGCCGGCGACCGCGCAATCTCGCGCGCCGCCTGTTGCACTTCCAGACCGCCCGGCGAGAGTTCGTTGTTCGGCAGATTCAGCCCGGAATGCATCTGCTCCTGCGCATACGGGCACTGACGCCAGCGGAAATACGACACCAGCTCCGCGCCGTGCGCGAACGCCTCGTAAGCCCAGAGGCGGACCATGCCCCTGGCCGGCACCGGATTCCACGGCGCCCAATTCACCGGTCCGGCTTGCTGCTCCATCACCCAGAAACGGCCGCGACCGATCGCCCGATAGCGGTCGTGATCGAATGCGGAAACATCGGGATGCGCGGTGCGCGCGTAACGCGCCTTCTGCTCTTCCGGCAACGCGATCGATTCGGTGCGCGCGATCGGATAGCTGTCCCACGCGGCCACATCGAGCGCGTTGTCGTCGGCAAAGCGGTAGTGGTCGAAGGTCGTGAAGAAACCCATGAAGTTATGCAGCAGATCGGCGGCCGGCGCATGCTCGTGCAATACCTCGATCTGCTCGCGATGAAAGCTCGCCACTTCGTCCGACATGAAGCGGCGAAAGTCGAGCAGATGAATCGGATTGGCGTCGGTGGGCGTGAGATTCGGCAAGCCGATTGCGTCGAAGGACGGATACTCCATGCTCCAGAACACGTTGCCCCACGCGTCGTTCAGCGCGTCAATGCGCTCGTAGCGCTGCCGCAGCCACGCCTGAAAGCGCGCCCGTGCCGCGTCGGAATAGCTCGGCACGGTATCGTGGCAACCGAGTTCGTTATCGGTCTGCCACGCGACGATAGACGGATGCCGTCCGTAGCGCTCGGCCATTGCCGTGACGATGCGCCGGCACTCGCGGCGATAGACTTCGCTTGAAATGTCGTAGTGGCGGCGCGAACCGAAATTCCAGCGCGTGCCGTCGGCGCGCACCGGCAACACGTCCGGATGCGCGTCCATCAGCCACTTCGGCGGCGACGCGGTCGGCGTGCCCAGCACGAGTTTCAGTCCCGCATTGGCGAGCGTGGCGACGGCTTCATCGAGCCATTCCCACGCGAATTCGCCGGCGCGCGGCTCCATCCGGCTCCACGCGAATTCCGCGATCCGCACGTGCGTGATGCCGAGTTCGACCATCCGCTTTGCGTCGTCGGCCCACATCGATCGCGGCCATTGTTCAGGGTAGTAACACACGCCAAGTTGCATGAGAGAGTCTCGTGGGTAGATGAATTCGAACGGGCGCTCAGCCCTTGCTTGCGCCAAAAGTCAGGCCGGCGACGAAATGCTTTTGCATCGCGAAGAACATCAGCACCGAAGGCAACGCGGCCAGCACGGAGCCCGCCGCCACCAGGTTCCATGCGGTTGTCCACTGACCCTTGAGCGCCGCGACGCCGACGGTGATCGGCGCGGCCTCGTCGCCTTGCGTGAGACACAGCGCCCAGAAGTAGTCGTTCCAGACGAACGTGAACACCAGAATGCCGAGCGCGGCGAGCGCGGGACGGATCAGCGGCAACACGATGCGCCAGTAGATGGTCCATTCGCTCGCGCCTTCCACGCGCGCGGCCTCGATCATTTCGAACGGCAACTGCTTGATGAAATTGCGCAGGAACAGCGTGCAAAAGCCGGTCTGAAACGACACGTGAAAAATCACCAGCGCCCACACGGTATTGAAGAGCCCGACTTTCAGCGCCATGTCGCGCACGGGAATCATCAGGATCTGGATCGGCACGAAATTGCCGGCGACAAACGCGAACAGCACCGCCGTATTGCCGGGAAACCGATAGGTCGCCAGCGCGAAGCCCGCCATCGACGCCAGCACGATCGCGCCGAGCACGGACGGCACGGTAATCAGCACACTATTGGCGAAGTAATGCAGCATCGGCGTTTGCGTGAGCGCGGTGCCGTAGTTCTCGATCAACGCGAAGTGCTGGGGCCAGCCCCAGTAATCGCCGCGAGAAAGCTCATCGGAAGAACGGATCGACGTGACCAGCACCGCCAGCATCGGCAGCAGCCACACGAGCAGCGCGATCGGCAGCGACGCTTTGTATAGCGTGCGATTGAGCGGTTTCCAGCGTTCGACGGGAAGCGGATACATGACGCGTGACTCCTGGAAATCAACGTTCCTCGCGCAGCATGCGGCGCAGATGGAACACGATGTAGACGAGCATGATGGCGAACAGCACGACGGCAATCGCCGCGGAATAGCCTTCGCGGTAGTACTTGATGGCCTGGTCGTACATGTAATAGGCGAGCACGGTGGAACTGTCGAACGGACCGCCGCCGCTCATCACGGCAATCAGGTCGAAGCTGCGCAGCGCGCCGATCACGGTCAGCACGACGGCCATGAACGTGGCGGGCCGCAGTTGCGGAAGAATCACGTGCCACAGGAGACGCAAACCCTTCGCGCCCTCCATGCGCGCCGCCTCGACCACTTCGGGGTTGATGCCCGTGAGGCCGGTGAGATACAGCACCATGCAGAACGGCGTCTGCGGCCATAGCGCGGCGAAGATAATGCCGAACGTCGCCGTGCCGGGATCGCCGAGCACCGGAATGCCGTGGCCGACGATCAGGCGCAGCAAGCCGAAGCCGGGGTCGTAGAACCAGCTGAACACGAGACCGACCACCACGCCCGAGAGCACGAACGGCGCGAAGAACAGCGACTTCACCACGCGCATGCCGCGCACATGCTGGTTCAGATACAACGCGAACAGCAGACCGAGCGGCGGCGCCAGCAGGAACAGCGCGAGCCAGATCAGGTTGTTCCTGAGCGCCGTATAGAAGGTGTCCGCATGAAACAGCTCGATGTAATTATCGAAGCCCGCGAACGTCTTCGGCGTCATGCCGTCCCAGTGATAGAAGCTGAGCGAGATGCTGCTCACGATCGGGTAAATCACGCACAGGCAGAACAACGCGCAACCCGGCAGCAGGAAGAAAAACGCGGCGCGGTGCTGGTGACGGCGCGTCGTCGAGACGTGACGGTACCGGGCCGCGGGCAGGCGGCTCGCTGCGGAATCAGACATGGATCGGGCCTCGTCGAAAATCGAAGGCGAGCGCCGGCCGTGGCTAGGCCGCCGGCGCTCCGGGACTTACTTCTTGTAGATGCGCTTGCGCGTCGTTTCGAGGCGCGCGAGCAGCGCGTCGAGTTGCGACGGATCGCTGTAGAACTGCTGCATGGCTTTCATGCCTTCGTCGGCCATTTCCTTCTGCATGTCGCGATCGTAGAACTGCGCGATGCCGCCCTTGGTGTTCGCGAGCGTCTGGAAACCGACCTTCGAAATCGGATCGTCCGGTTCGGCGGCCAGGCTGTTCGACGGCAGCGTTCCCCAGCCCTTCGCGAGATCGGCGTTGATCTCCGGCCGCTCCATGAAGGCCAGCAGCCTGCGGGCGTCGGCCTTGTTCCTTGCCTTCGCCGGAATCAGCAGCACGTTGACCGGACCGTCCTCGGCCATCGGCACGTTCGCGTCGATCACGGGAAAGCGGAAGAAACCGGTTTGCGGTTTGAGCGGCGCCGGAATGCTCGCCGAGAAGAACGTGCCCATCAGCATCATCGAGGCCTTGCCGTTCACGAGAAACGGCGCGATCGAATCGAGGTCGTATGAAAGCGCGTTGTCGATGTAGTAGTGATCGTCGATCAGCGTTTTCCACGCGGTGTAGACCTTCTTCACGCGCGCATCGGTGTACGGCACTTCGCCGGCCATCAATTGCTGATGGAAAGCGTTGCCGTTGATGCGCAGGTCGAGATAGTCGAACCATGCGGCCAGTGTCCAGCTATCGCGCGCGGCGACGGCGATCGGCGCAACGCCGCTGGCTTTCAGCTTCTTGCAGGCGTCGAGAAATTCATCCCATGTTTTCGGCTCGCTCCTGATGCCGGCCTTCTCGAACAGATCCTTGCGATAGAAGAAGCCGTAGGCGTCGTAGCCGAGCGGCGCCGCGTACTGCTTGCCCTTATACGTCGACGCTTCCTTCACCGATGCGTACTGCTGCGACCAGCCGTTCTTGCTCCAGTCCGGCGAGAGATCTTCGAGCAGGCCGCGTTGCGCGTAATACGCCATGCGCTCGCCGTCGTGCCACGACACGACATCGGGCGGATCGGTGGCGAGCCAGCCGCCCATTTGCACCTTGTACGCTTCCTCGGTGATGTAAGTCACCTTGAGGTCGACGTCGGGATTGGCTTTTTTGAACTTGTCGAACGCGTCCTGCCACGTCGAACGCTGGTTGCCGCGCGCCGCTACGTTGACGGTGAGCGTGGCGGCGTCGGCGACGGCATGGCACAGCGAGCCGGCAACCAGCGCGGCTGCAATCGACGCATGGGCAAGACGGCGAAGGCGAAGAGCAATCATCTTTTGTCTCCTTGACTACCTTGTTGGCTGACAGCGAATGGCTGGCAGACGGTGTAACCCGCTCTGTGGCGGAATTCGGTTGGGTGAAGCTCGAGCACGCGTTACGTCGTGCCTCAAGCGGCCACGCGCTCGGGCTCGAACGTGCTGCGCCGCAAAGCCACGCCGTCCGCGTCGAACAGATGGCATGCGGAAGGCGACACATGAATGCGAATGCGCTCGCCGGATTCGATCGGCGTATCGCCCGGTGCCTTGGCGACGAGCGAGCCGGCCGCGTGATCCGCGTGAATGTAGCTATGCTCGCCGAGCCGTTCCGACAGCACCGTCACGCATTGAATGAACTGCCCGTCGCCATCGAGCCGCAGATGTTCCGGCCGCACGCCGAGCGTGACCGCCTGGCCGCGCTGCAAGCGTTGGCCGTCGACATGTACGCTCAGGCGCTCGCCGCCTTGAGCGAGCGTGAGCGCCACTCTGCCCGGCTCGATCGAGTCGACAACGGCATCCACGAAATTCATGCGCGGCGAGCCGATGAACCCCGCCACGAAGCGCGACTTCGGATGGTGATACAGCTCCAGCGGCGCGCCCGTTTGCGCGATGCTGCCGAAGCGTTCGGCATCGGCGCCCGCATGCAGCAGCACGATTCTGTCGGCGAGCGTCATGGCTTCGACCTGATCGTGAGTCACGTAGACCACGCTCGCATTCGCGAACCGTTGATGCAGCCGCGCGATTTCGACACGCGTCTGGCCGCGCAGCGCGGCGTCGAGATTCGACAGCGGTTCGTCAAAGAGGAACACGCCGGGTTCGCGCACGATGGCCCGGCCGATCGCGACACGCTGCCGCTGTCCGCCCGAGAGCGCTTTCGGGTAGCGCTGTAGAAAGTCCTCGAGTTGCAGAATGCGAGCGGCTTCGCGCACCTTGCTCTCGATAACGTCTTTCGGTTGCTTCGCGAGCTTCAGGCCGAACGCCATGTTGTCGAACACGGTCATGTGCGGAAACAGCGCGTAGCTCTGGAACACCATCGCCACGCCGCGCTTTGCGGAGGGCACGTCGTTCATCAGGCGCCCACCGATGTGCAATTCGCCTTCGCTCAAGTCTTCGAGACCGGCGATCATTCGCAGCAAGGTCGACTTGCCGCAGCCCGAGGGCCCCAGAAACACGCAGAACTCATGCTGCGCGATGTCGAGATTCACTCGCCGGATCACCGGCGGATGGTCGCCGTATGACTTCTGCACATTCGTGAGACGGATCGTCGCCATGCTGCCTCCACGCGGATTTAACCGCTTAAATTTCGTGAAAAAAGAAATCGGCGGGCCTTGTGCGGCAGGCGTTTAATCGCTTAAATTCGAGGGCGGGGAAAGAATTCATGATGGCTCGTCTCCTTGTGTCTTGCTGCGTTTTCGAGAAAGTATCAACCTCGCCCGCCGCTTGCAACATTTGAATCACATTCCCTGAATCTGGGATCAACAAACCATGGTCACCCTATCCGAAGTGGCGAAGCGCGCGCACGTCACCGCCGCCACCGTTTCCAACGTGTTGCGCAACCGCGAGAAGGTCCGCCCGGAAACCGCCGAACGCGTGCTGAAGGCGATCGCCGATCTCGGCTACCGGCCCAATCTGAACGCGCGCGCGCTGGCCGAGGGCCGTTCGTCGACGCTCGCGTTGATGCTCTCGAACATCTCGAACCCCTTCTACCCCGAGTTCGTGCTGGCCGCCGAGCGCGCGGCGCGCAAAGCCGGCCGCTTCCTGATGGTTTGCAACACCGACGACGACGCCGAAATCGGCCGCGCGTATCTGAACCAGATCGCGGGCACGCTGGCGGACGGCGTGCTCGTCATGAACACGGACATCGAGATCAACGATCTGTGCGCGTCGGCGAGACATAGCGCGCCGATTCTGCTCGCCATGTGGGAGCACCCGGAGACACCGCCCGCGCTGCCCTGCATCGCCGTGGATTTTGCGCGCGCGGGCGCGCTCGCCGCGCGGCATCTGCTGGAACTCGGGCATCGCGAGATCGGGCTTTTGATCGGCGATGGTTGCGGCGGCTTGCAGGATGCGCGCTCGAACGGCTTTCGCGCGGTGATGCGCGAAGCCGGCATCGAAACCGACGCCGCCGCCGTGCTGCAGATTCGCGATTCGATCGACGCCGGCTACGCCGCCTGCATGCAGTTGATGACGAACCGGCCGCATTTGACCGCCATCTTCGCGACCAACGATCTGCTCGCGATCGGCGCGGCGCAAGCGTTGATCACGCTGGGCCGCGCGGTGCCGGACGATGTGTCGGTGATCGGCATTACCGACATTCAGCTCGCGCACCAGGTGCACCCCGCGCTGACCACGGTCGCGATTCAAACCGCGGCGATCGCGGAATTGGCGATCGAAAGTTTGATCCGGTTGATCGAGACGCCGGAACGGCAGCCGTCGATGGTGCTGGCCGCGCCGCCGGAACTGGTCGTGCGCGCGTCGACGGGGGTGCGGAGGAGGGAATAAGCGGGTTTTCACTGTTGGGTGGGATGCGGGTGCACCGTCGAGCTATCAGCTACCGATCGGGACAAAAAAGCTCTTATAAGAAGCGTATAAGCCGTTCCTCACCGTACCGTGCTACATTTATGCGGCATTAGGAGTGACCTCAATCAGGCGCGCAATACGACAGTGCGACGTGCTCGCGGCGCTACCTGTACCCGCTCACGAGCGCCGCATGCTCGTCGAGGCATTGAGCCGCTTTGCCGCGCGGGTCGAACGCCTGCCCGGCATCATGCAAGCGCAGGGCGTCGATCACGACATCATCGAGTTCCTGACGCAGCACATCGATACGCAGGTTCGACAACTCAAAGCCCTTCAACCACCACAAGCTGACCATGCCGCGCCGGAACCGACCTACCCGTGAAGAGCAGAACGCGCTGCGCCGCGCTTTCTACGAAAGGATCGACGCGGGCGACATGACCATTCCCGAGGCCCTTAGAGCGATGCGCGCGATGACCGGCCTCACCCAGGCGGAATTCGCCGCGCATCGGGGCGTGAGCCGCCGGGTGATCCAGGACATCGAGCGCGGGACCGGCAATCCGACCGTCGACTCGCTCAATAGCGTGGCGAAGCTCTTCGGCCTGAGGGTCGGCTTCGTCCCGATCAGGCGAAAGGAACCCGCTGCGCCGACTTCGAGCTAACAGCCATTTCAGCAGCAGGAACACCCCGCAGCATAAAATGCTGCGCCAGCCCCAAAAAAACCTCGCGCACACCGTGAAAGCCCCGGCCAGGCGGTTTCATTGACTGCGCCGCACGCGTAGCATCGATCCATCACCCGACCCAAAATAAGCGGCCGCGCCGCCGCATTGAAGGAGCATTCGCATGTCTCTCGCCTTGACGCGCAACGAACTGATCCGCCCGCTCAATCTGATCGACGGCACATGGACCGGCGCCGCCGACGGCGCCCGCTTCGCCGTCACCAACCCAGCCACCGGCGAGACGATCGCCGAAGTCGCGAACAGCAGCGCGGCGGATGCCCGCGCCGCCACCGACGCCGCCGCCCGCGCGTTCCCCGCATGGCGCGACAAGCTGCCGCGCGAGCGCGCCGAGATCTTGCGCCGCTGGCACGCGCTGATCGTCGCCAATACCGACGACCTCGCGAAACTCATGTCGACGGAACAAGGCAAGCCGCTCGCGGAGAGCCGCGGCGAAGTGGCATACGGTGCGTCCTACGTCGCGTGGTTCGCCGACGAGGCGACGCGCATCTACGGCGACCTGATTCCGCAGCAGCAGCGCGGCAAGCGCATGAGCGCGGTGAAGGAACCGGTCGGCGTGGTCGCGGCGATCACGCCGTGGAATTTCCCGCTGGCGATGATCGCGCGCAAGATCGCGCCCGCGCTCGCGGCCGGTTGCACCGTGATCGCCAAGCCCGCCGAGGATACGCCGCTCACCGCGCTCGCGTTGGCCGCGCTCGCGCAGGAAGCCGGCTTGCCGAACGGCGTGCTGAACATGCTGTCGGCTTCGCGTGAGAACGGCATCGCGGCGGTCGCCGATTGGCTCGCCGACGCGCACGTGCGCAAGATCACCTTCACCGGCTCGACGCCGGTCGGCAAGCATCTCGCGCGCGAATCCGCGGCCACGCTGAAAAAACTGTCGCTCGAATTGGGCGGCAACGCGCCCTTCATCGTATTCGACGACGCCGATCTCGACGCGGCGGTCACGGGCCTGATGGCGGCCAAGTTCCGCAACGGCGGCCAGACCTGCGTGTGCCCGAACCGCGTGTATGTGCAAGCCGGCGTCTATGCGCGTTTCGCCGACCTGCTCGCGACACGCGTCGCCGCCCTGAAGGTCGCGCCGGCCACCGACCCGCAAGCGCAGATCGGTCCGATGATCAACACCCGCGCGATCGACAAGATCGCGAGCCACGTGGAAGACGCCGTCAAACAAGGGGCAAAAGTGCTCACGGGCGGCAGGCGCCTGACCGAACTCGGCCCGAACTACTATGCGCCGACGGTGCTCACCGACACGCGCGACGGCATGCTCGTTTGCTGCGAGGAAACCTTTGGCCCGGTGGCGCCGCTGTTCCGCTTCGACGACGAAGCCGAAGCGATCCGCCTCGCCAACGACACGCCGTTCGGACTCGCCGCCTACTTCTACACGCAGGACGTGCGGCGCATCCACCGCGTGGCCGGCCAGCTCGAAGCGGGCGTGATCGGCATCAACGAGGGCGCGGTGTCGAGCGAAGCGGCGCCGTTCGGCGGCGTGAAGGAATCGGGCTATGGCCGCGAAGGCTCGAAGTACGGCCTCGACGATTACCTGTCGATCAAGTATCTGTGCCAGGGCGGGCTCGATTGATACGCCGCCGTGCTTGCTGAATTCCGCTGCCGCCGACACGCCATCGCGCCGTCTGCAACAATGCGCCGAGGCGGCAGCCTCTGCTTCGAGCACTACCCTCGCTGCAAAGCTTCCTGATGCGCTTTCACGAGATCGGCCATGCTGTTGAAGCGGAAGTCGATCCTCGGCTGTGAACCGGGGTCCATCGTCGCGCCGAAGCCCTGCTTCGCATGACGTCGATAAATCCAGCACGACGCGAGACCGAATGCGTTCGCCGGTTTATGGTCGTGAAACAGGCTCTCGGCCGTATGAAGAATCGTCTCTTTCGAGATTCCGCGCTCGCCCAGTTTCTCCAGCATGTACTCGAAATTACGCGGTGACGGCTTGTATGAACCGACGTCTTCGGCCGTGATGATCGCGTCGAACTCCACCTGCAATTTCGCGTTGCTATACGCAAAGCTTTCGTTGTCCACGTTCGAGAGGATGACGAGCTTGTAGTGCTTTTTCAAATACCGCAGCGCTTGTGCCGAGTCGTCGAACGCCGGCCAGTTGCGAATGGACTCGCCATAGGCCACGCAGTCCGCGAGCGTGAACGGCACGCGCCATTCTTCCGCGAGACGCTTGTAGACGATCGGCAGCAGTTCCCGATAACGCCGCGCGGGCGTGTACCGCTGTTGCGACGACTCATGCCGCGCGTGAGCTTCGAGCACCTGGTCACGCGTCAGCGGCTGCGCGACGCGTTCGAGCAGCGGCCGCAAGCCCTCGAAAATGCCCGTTTCCCAATCGATCAAGGTGCCGTAGCAATCGAACGTCAGCGTATCGAAGTCGGTCAGTTGCATGCCATTGCCTCAGTGGTTCGCGGATTGAAGCCACAGTGTAGAGGCTTCCAGCCGCGGCCGTTACGGCAATCACATCTCGTCTCACTGGCCCGGACGCTCGGCGAATCTCAGATCATTGCCACCACTCGTATCGGCCGGCGCGCTCGCCGTGTCGAGCGGAATATCCGGCCGCATGAAGAACGTCGCGACGATCCCCACGGCGAGCAGCCCGAGCGAACCGGCGAACGGCAGCGTCCAACTGCCCGTGCGATCGACCACGAGACCGAACACGATAGGCGTGAAAATGCCCGCCACCGCCGAGCCGGCATTCACCAGCCCGCTCGCCACGCCGACGTGTTTGGGCGTGATATCCATCGGCACGGCCCAGACCGGTCCGATCGTCATTTCGAGGAAGAAGAACGAAAGGCTCATGCACGCCGCCATGACCGGCAAGGATTTCACGACCATCACCGGCGCAAGGAACACCAGCGCGCCGAGGAACGCGCCGATAATCACGTTGCGCCGCGCGGCGACCACGTTGCGCGTGCGCTTCAGCACGCGATCGCTGAGCACGCCGCCCGCCGTATTGCCGACCACGCCGGACAGAAACACGCCGGCCGAAAACATCGCAGAGCTTTTCAGATCGAGCCCGCGCCCGTGCATGAAGAAGGTCGGCAGCCACGTGAAGAAGAGCCAGCCGGTCCAGCCATAGCAGAAGTACACGAGCATGGTCGGCCCGATGCGTTTGATGAGACGCCGCCACGGCGTCGGCTCACTCGTTTTTTCGATGGCGACCCTGCCCGCGGGCGGCAATTCCGCTTCTTCCTGCGCCGTCATATGGCGATGCTTGCGCGGATTGTCGGTGAAATACCATGCGTAGACCAGCACCCATGCCAGCGTCAATGCGCCGACCACGAAGAACGACGCGCGCCACGACGAGAACGCGACGAGCAAGGCGACAAACGGCGGCGTAATGGCGTTGCCGAGCCGCGAAAAAGAATGGGTGAGACCCTGCACGAAGCCGCGCTTGCTGGACGGAAACCAGTTGGTCAGGGCACGCGCCTGCGCGGGCAAGGCCGCGCCTTCGCCGACGCCGAGCAACATGCGCGCGCAGAACAGCGACACGACGCCGCCCGCCAGCCCCGTGGCGACGGTGGCGACGATCCAGATGCTCGCGCAGACGACCAGCGTCAGCTTCGCGCCGAAGCGGTCGCTGACCCAGCCGCCGATCACCTGACAGATTGCATACGTGTAGGCGAACGCCGCGAAGACGAGGCCCACGTTGGTATTGCTCAGATGCAGATCATCGCGGATCAGGCCCGCGGCCGCCGAGAGATTGACGCGATCGAGATACATGATGAACGACATCCCGCACATGATCGCGAGAATCGCTCGACTGACTCTGGGTCGATGAAACATTGTCTCCTCCGTTTTTTTTCACGACGCCGCGTAGGGCGCGTGCCGGCAGGCTTGATGCGTTCGAGCCGGTATGCGCCCAGTTTTGTGGGACATTAGGTGAACGCCGGATGGTTGACCAATGAATTGTTTCGATACGGCGATCACCCGCGGTTATCGCGCGCGCCTCGTGGCGACGATGAGGAGTTCGTCGTGCAGGTGCCGATCGAACTTGTGCTTGCCGTAGCGGGCGGTGGCAAGACACGCGCCGTCGAGCGCGCCGTCCCGCCAGCACGTTGCTTCCGGCTCGTTCTCATGCGTTGTGCGGCACCTCGATGCGCTCCCGTCAATGACTGACTGCGCCTGGCATACTCAGTCTTTTAAGAGGCTGTCCTGGTTAAAAATGCCCTGCGCCGCGAGCGAACCGGCTCGGCGGTCAAGGCAAAACCGGGTGCTCGGCCACCGGCAGCGTAAATCCGAACACCGTCCCCGTCGGCTCGCCCGGCGTGGCGGTCAACGTGCCGCCATGCGCCTCGATGATCGACTTGCAGATCGCGAGCCCCATCCCCATGCCGGTTTCCTTCGTCGTAAAGAACGCGTCGAAAATGCGCGGCGCGATCTCGGCGCTGATGCCGCAGCCGTTGTCCTGCACCGACACCGTCACCGAACCCTGGCCGTTGACCGCCGTGGCGACGCTCAGCAAGCGCTGCCGCGCGTCGAGATGGCTCATCGCATCCGCGGCGTTCATGACGAGGTTGAACAGCACCTGCTGCAATTGCACGCGATCGGCCAGCACCGCGCAGCGCGACGCCAGATCGAGCCTGACGTTCACGCCCTTCTGCTCGATTTCGGCGGCCGCCAGCGCGAACACCTCGCGCACCACGCTGTCGACGAAGGTCGGCACCGGGCTCGGCTTCGCTTCCTTGGCGAGCGATTGCAGCGAGCGGATGATGTCGCCGGCGCGCTTGCCGTCCTTGACGATATCGCGCAAGCCGGCCAGCGCCTCGTGCATGTCGGGCTCCGGGCGGTTCAGCCAGCGCACGCCCGCGCTCGCGTTCGAGACGATGGACGCGAGCGGCTGATTGATCTCATGCGCGACCGAAGCCGCTAGCTCGCCCATCGTGGTCGCGCGCGAGGCGCGCGCTAGTTCGATCTTGGCGTTTTGCAGCGCGAGTTCGGTCATGTGACGCTCGGTGTAATCCGTCACCACGCCGACGAAGTTGCTCACGCCCGAAGGCTCGCCGAGCGCTTCCAGGTGCCGGACCGCGCCGCCGGGCACGCGCACGCGGAATTTCATGCGGAACGGCGTGCGCTCGCGCGTGGCGCGCTCCACCGCTTCGCGGTATGCGTCCACGTCCTCGGGATGAATGCGTTCGATGATCGCCTCGTCGCTCGGGCTGCCCCTCTCCATCGGCCAGCCGAACACGTTGTAAAGCTCATCGGACCAGTAGCGTTCGCCGCTCAGACTGTTCCAGATGTAGCTGCCCGACCGGCCGATCTTCTGCCCCAGCGCAAGCGCCTCCTCGCTCATCCGCAACGCCGACTCGGTCTGCTTTCTGCGCTTGTTTTCCTCGACGAGTTCCGCATAGAGGCGCGCCGTCTCCAGCGAAATCGCCGCCTGTGACGCCAGCAATTCGAGCACCGACGTGCGGCTCGCGGTGAAAACGCCGGCCGTCAGGTCGTTCTCCAGGTACAACGCGCCGATCGCGTTGCCCTGCTTGACGAGCGGCAGGCACAGCACCGAACGCACGGACCGTTCCGCAAGCGACGTATCGAACGAAAAGCGCGCATCGCGCCGCGCGTCTTCCACCACCACGGGCTTGCGCGTGCGCAGCGCCGTATAGAACACCGACAGCGGAATGTACGAGCCCTCGGCGCGTTCGCCGGATAGCGTCACCTGAACGCCGCCCGGCTCCTCCTGCCCATGCGCCTCGATAACCGGCACATCGTCCTTCAGCAGCATCAGCGCGCCGCGCTGCGCGCCCGCGTGGACGATCGCCAACGTCACGAGCGTTCTGACCAGCTTGTCGAGCACGATCTCCTCGGACAAGGCCTGCGACGATTTGAGCGCGGACACCAGATCGAACTGCTCCTGCGCGTCGGCGATTTCGACCGCGGCGCGCGCCGCGCCAGGCCGCTCGAACGCATGATGCAGCGGACGTTCGGCGCGTTCGAGCTGCTCGACCTTGAGAAGCGCGCCCCAGCGGGTATAGCCCTCGATCGCGCAGCGGTGATGATGGCGCGCCGCGGTGAAAAGCCCGTTCGACTTGCAGCACAGCGACGCGAGTTCATGAGCGAGCGCGTGGCTGTGCGTGAAACCGTTCTCCGCCGCCGCGCCCGCCGCCTGCTCGTAGAAGGCCAGCGCCTCGAGCGGCGAGCCCTTGAGCCGCGCGACCTCGGCCTCGACGATCAGCAGCTTGTCCTTGAAGGTGGCCGGATTGATCCGCGCCCAGTGCCTCAGCTTCGCCAGATGCGGCTCGATCTTCTCGACGGCCTCGTTGTGATCGGCGCAGGTTTTCGCAAGGTTGAGGGCTTGATAAAAGTGATAGTCCAGCAGATGAATATGCGCGGGCGTCGCCCACTTCAACTCGCCGGCCACGCTCAGGCAATACGCCGCGTTGTGATGGTCGCCGTGGAAATAGCAGGAGACGCCCTTGAACAGCCAGATCCAGAAACGCAGGGTGGTCATCTGCGTGTCGAGCAGCGCGGGGTCGAAGGTCATTCGCCCATCGACCACCATGCCGAAATTGCCCGGCAGGCCAGGCCCGCCGCTCAGGCTATGCACGAAGCGCTTTTGCAGTTCGAGAATGTGCTCGACGTCCTTGAAACGCACGCGCCGCGCGAACGAAAGGCCCACGTCGATTTCCTTGTCGACCTGATCCAACGGCACGCCCTGGGTCAGCAGGTCCGACACGATGTGATTGCACGCGTAGCAGCTCATCGTCAGATCGCCGCTCGGACGCGCCGATTCGAACGCGCCGCGCGCGCATTCCAGCACGTAGGGCAGCGGCTGCGTCCACACGCTCACCTGGTCGAGCGCAACGAGCGTGCTGGTCACCGCCGACTGGTAGCCGCGTTGCTCGGTCAGCCTGCGGCCGAGCCGCGAATATTCGAAGCCTTCCTCGTAGCGGCCGAAGAACTCGGCCACATAGACGCCGAACCAGGCGAAACAATGCGCCGACGCCGCCGTGACGCCATGATCGATCGTCAACTGCGCCATGTGACACAGGTGCAGGAAACCGAGCCGTTCGTTCACGAACGAGGCCGGCGCATAGACGCTCGCCAGCAGATTCAATTCCGATTCGATCGCCTCGTTTTGCAAGGCCGGCAATTCGGCCAGCGAGGCGATGCTGCGCGTGCGCAGCGATTCGTTCAGGCGGTTATACGCGGCGTCGACATCCGCCGCTTCGGGATAACGCGGCATGTCGCGGCCGAATAGCTTGATGCCTTCCAGCGCCGTCTCGATCGCGGCCTCGTAGTCCGACAGATGCTGCTGCATGTCGACCTTGAGCTTGTACACCGAGGCGCGCGCGATCACCGGCAAGTCCTGGCGCAGCAGCGTCTCGATCCGCGCGCCCGCCGCCTCGAAGTCGGCGTTCAGAATATGACACTGCACGCGCAACAGGCCGACCTCGAAGCCGAGCGAGCGCGAATAGTCGTCGCCGCTCGCGTCGAGCAGATTTTGCGCGACGTCCAGGTAGTTCAGCGCCGATTGAATCGCGATCGCTTCCTTCGCGTGGCGGGCCGCTTGCAGACAGATCTTGCTGAACACGCGCGTTTCGTCGGCATCGAGCGAATGAAACGCGCCGGCCGCCTGCGCCAGTTGAATGTGATGCGCGATTTCAAAGGCCGACTTGCGGACCTCGCGCACGTTGAACTCCTCGAACAGCACGCGCGCGATGCGCGCATGTTCGGCCGCGCGGTCGCGCACATCGGTCAGCGCATACGCCGCTTCCTGCACGCGGTCGTGCGCGAAGGCGAAGCCGGTTCTGTCCGACAGCACGAGCCCCGCTTCGACGGCGGGACGCAGGCGCCGCTCCAGTTCGGCATCGGCGTCACGGTCGATCCGCAACAGCGTGGTCTTGTCCACCCGCCGCCCCATGAACGCCAGCAGCCGCAGAACGGCCTGCGCGTCGGCGGGCAAGCGGGCCACGCGCGTGACCATCAGGTCGACCACGTTGTCGGAATACTGATGCTCGCGGATGCGTTCGAGCTCCCACGTCCAGCGGCCCACGATCCCGTCGTAACGGATCAGCTGATTGTCGGCCAAGGCCAGCAGCAGTTGCTTGACGAAGAACGGATTGCCGCCTGTCTTGTCGTGAACCACCTGCGCGAGCGCCAAGACCTGCGCGGGCGCGCAATGCAGCGCGTCGGCCAGCAACGCGGCGACGTTGGCGGGATCGAGCGGCGCGACCGCGAGCCGCGTGACGCGTGCCGCGCCGCCCGGCAGCGCGTCGAGGAAAGCCTTGAACTTCGGCGAACGCTCGACCTCGTTGTCGCGATACGCGCAGATCAGCAGCACATGCCTGATCTCCGGATTCGTGACGAAGCCCGCGATGAAATTCAACGTGGCGTCGTCGAACCAGTGAACGTCGTCGAAGAACAGGATCAACGGATGCTGCGCGGTGGCGAACACGGAAATGAGCCGCGTGAGCAACGCCCGGAAACGAAGCTGCGCCTCCACCGGCGGCAGATCCGGCACGTCCGGCTGCGCGCCCAGCACCAGTTCGAGTTCGGGAATGAAACTGGCGAGCAGTTTGCCCTGCCATTGCAGCGCCTCGCGCAGCACGTTGCGCCAGCGTTGCAGATCGGCTTCGGCTTCGCCGAGAATGCGCTGGAACAGCGAGCGCACGGCCTGCATCAACGGCGCGTAGGGCGCGTTCTGTCCGTATTGTTCGAGCTTGCCCGAAGCGAACAGCGTGGGCGACTGAGCCGTGGCGCGGTGCGCGCTTCGCACCAGTTCCGATTTGCCCGCGCCCGAATAGCCGGACACGAGGATCAGTTCGGGGCTGCCTTGCCGCGCGTTGCGCCGGAACGCCTCCAGCAGCGTGTCATGTTCGTTCGCCCTTCCGAACAGACGATGCGTCACCGCGAGGTGCCTCACGTTGTCCTCGGCCGCGGGTTCGAACGGCACGACGTGCTGCATTTCGTTCCAGTCCGCGAGACAGCGGCGCAAATCCGCTTCGAGACTCGACGCGCTCTGATACCGCTCGTCGGGATTCTTGGCGAGCAACTTCAGAATGATCGCGCCGAGCACCTCGGGAATCGCGTGGCGAAATTGCAGCGGATTCGCGGGCTGACGCGCGACGTGGTTGTAGACCCACTCGACCGCGTCGTTCGCTTCGAATGGCAGCCGCCCGGTGAGCAGTTCGTAGAGCGTCACGCCGAGCGAATAGAGATCGCTGCGCTCGTCCGCGTGACGCTCGGCGCGGCGCGCCTGTTCGGGCGACATGTAGGCGAGCGTGCCGTATAGCGTGTCGTGCGCTTCCGCAGCCGGCTCACCGGCGGCGCTGGACGCGTCGCGCACGCCCAGCAGCCGCACCGTGCCGTCCGCGCCTTCCAGCAGATTCGCCGGCTTGAGGTCGCGATGAAGCACGCCGCGCGAATGCGCATGCCGCAACGCGCGGGCCGCGCCCACCGACAGTCGCAGGAAACGGCCGGGCGCGATGGTTCCGTCCGCCGCGAGGTGAATCAGCGCGCCGCCGCCATCCTCGCACACGAGAACCGGGCTCTCGGCTAGCCGCAAGAGCGCGACGGGCCGCACGGCCCACGTCGATTCGAGTCTGGAGGCGGCGGCGAACTCCTGCTGCAAACGGCGGAAAACGGCTTCCGACGGAACGTCGGTGGCCGCCGCGATCAGCCACGACTGCAATCCGTCAGACGACCTCGCGCGATACCGCACGATGTTGCCGTCGATCAGCAGCGGTTCGAGCAGGAGCTGATCGAACCACGCCTGATCGAAGTGGATGACGACGGCGGATTCGCCGGGGCCGGGACCGGGGCTCTCGATGATCGCGTCCGTGCTCAATTCGCCGCCCCTTTGCGTCCGATCGCAAGCTCGATCGAATCGAGCAGCATTTCTTCCGCAAAGGGCTTGCGCAGAAAGCCGACCGCGCCCTGGCGCATGGCGCGCTGCACGGTGTCATCGTCGCCGTGCGCCGACATGAACACGATGGGAACCCGCCGATGCTCCGCGTTCAGTCGACGCTGCACGTCGAGCCCCTGCATGCCCTGCATCCGCACGTCGAGCAACACGCACAACGCATCGTCGACGACGGGCGAGGCAAGGAAGTCCTCGCCCGATGAAAAGGACACGGTCGTATAGCCCACGGCCTTCAGGAGATTCCCGAGACCGCTCCGTACCGAAGCGTCATCGTCGACGATGCAAACAAAACTCATGGCTGCCTGTACTCCAGGGGCGCGCGAGGCGCGCCCACATCATGCGTGTAGATCATATTCGGCGCGATTGCCGCGGCGGCCGGGGTGCGCAGGGGTTCGGCGCGGGTTCGCCGAGGATTGCGCGCCGTTCATCCCGGCGCGATCGAACTCAGCGCACGCTCGCGGCCGGGCGCGCCCGCAACGACGCCGCGCGTGTAACGCTGCTCGTACGCCGGCTCCAGATAATCGGCGCCGCGCGCGTGGACCTCGTCCGCCTCGCCCGATTCGTATAGCTTGCACAGCGCGTATTCACGCGTCGTTTCAAGCAGGAAATACGCCTTGACCGTGCTGTCGAAGGTTGTCATGACGAGGCACTTCGACGCAAGCCCCACCATCGCCTCGGTCACCTCGTTGCGCGACAGACGCTCGCACGTTGCGATCGCGCAGGCCGCGTCCAGCGAAAAACGCGCCGGAAACACGCCGAGCCGGTGCAGCACGAGTCGTTCCGTCTCGTCGAGCAGACGGTAGCTCCAGTCGAGCGCCGCGGCCAATGTCTGCTGCCGCGCCGGCGCGGTGCGCCGCCCGCCGGTCAGACAGCGGAAACGGTCGTCCATCTCGGACAACAGCTTGCGAATCCCGAACACGCCCGCGCGCGCCGCCGCGAGTTCGAGCGCGAGCGGCACGCCGTCGAGCCGACGGCAAATCGTCGCGATCATGTCGAGGCTGTCGCGCTCGCTCGTGAAATCGGCATTGAACGCATCGAGCCGCGCAAGAAACAGTCTGACCGAAGCGCAGGCGAGAATGCGCTGCGAGGACGCGTCGAGATCCGGCGTGTCGAGCGGCGGCACCCAGTAGAACTTTTCGTCGCGGGTGCGCAGGGGTTCGCGGCTCGTCGCGAGAATGCGGACCTCGGCGCTCGCCTGAACGAGCAGTTCGCACACCGTTGCCGCCGACTCGATCACGTGCTCGCAGTTATCCAGCAGGATCAGCAGCTTGCGCCCCGCGATCGCGGCGACGAGGGTTTCGGGCGTGAGCGCGCCATCGGCATCGTCCGCGCCATCGCCGCGCCGAACGCCCAGCGCTTCGGCGAGCGTGCCGACGATGCACTGCCCGCGCTCCACCGAAGCCAGCGCGACGAAGCACACTTCGACGTCCGCGGTCGCCGCGCTCGCCGCGACTGCCGCAACTGCGATAGCGAGCTGCGTCTTGCCAATGCCGCCCGGCCCGAGCAAGGTGACGATCGGCGTGCCCGTCAGCGCGCCGCCGATCTCGGCGATCGCCGCATCGCGCCCGATCAGCGGCGCATGGCACACCGGCAGGCCGCTCAGTTTTCCGGGTTCCGTGCGGCCGGCATGGATGGCGCCGGCGTCGGCCATGCCGAGCGTCGCGCTTTCCTCGACCGGCGCGGCCAGGCGATAGCCGCGCCCGGATATCGTGCGGATCACGTCCTTGTCCGCGCCGAAAATCTTCCTGAGCGCCGATAACTGCACGTGAATATTGTTTTCCTCGACCACCGACTTCGGCCACACCTCACGCAAAATCTCGTCCTTGGTCACGGTCTTTCCTCTCGCGTTGATCAGCAGTTCGAGGATGTCGAACGCGCGTGAACCCACCTGAACCAGTTGACCGTCCAGGTAAATCTCGCGCATTTCCAGTGATACGGTAACTCGACCGATCTTTATCATGCTGCACTCACGCCTGGTTGGTTAGCGGAACGGGCACGTTCGAAGACGCCGCCCCGTGCACCCCGTGTCGGGGGCGAAGCGCTTGTCGTCAGAAGCATGGTAGGGGGGAATCTCCTCTGAAACCATTATCCATAGGGATATGACGCCGGCGCTTGCCGCACGCTTGTGCCCGCGCTTGTTCCCACTCTCGCCCGCGGCGTACCGCAAACGGCGCGGATCGCGAGCCGGCAAGCCCTGGCGGCTCGGGCATGCAACGCGGGCCGCGGCATCACGGCCTGGCATTCACACCTTGGTATAACCCGATGCGCGCGGGCAGCGGCACGCGTCACAGCTCACGCCTCGTCGGGATAGATGCCGGCCGACACGAGGCAAACGAACGCGCTCGCCTTCAACACACATTCCACCGAAGATAGAACGAAGCCCAGCGGGAACACCCGGTATTCGGCAGGCAGGCCGAACGCCACCGCCATCAATCCGATCGTGCACAGAAACGCGTAGACGATCCGCGCCGTGCGGTTTCCGGCCAGAACGAAACCGACCAGCGCCACCCACAGCAGCTTGGCGACGATGCACGCGGCCGCCTCGCTCGCCGAGCGGCTCGCCCAGACTTCGAACGGCAACTCGCACAGCGACCACACGCCCGTCGCGATCACGACGAAGCGGGTCCAGCGTCCGAGAGCCGGTTGCGGAGCCGGCATGTTGTGCGCGTGCGAATCGTGCAGCGCGGCGCGGTTCGTCCGCGTCCAATATCCCAACTCGCCGCCGTTCATCTCATGGTGTGACTCGTTCACATATCGCATCGTCGTTCTCCGGTTTTCTTGCGGACGGGTCTTCGTGCGTTCGCGCAGCGGCCCACGTTCGACACCATTATTCGGCGACGCGACTCGCCGGGCTTTCGAATCGTCCGCGAGGTTTCGTAAATGCACGGCGCGCCGCCACGCGCATGGCGCAGCATGCGCGTCCGCCAGCGTGCGAATCGGCAACAGCGGGGCATTTGAACAAGTGCCGCGCGCGACCCGAACCCATGCTTGAGCCTCATGTCGAACGCCGGAGCCCACCATGCATGTCAGTGACGTACTCGATCTGTCGCGCGCGCAGTTCGCGATGACGGCGATCTTCCACATCCTGTGGCCGATTCTGACGATCAGTCTGTCGGCCTTTCTCGTGCTGATCGAAGTGCTGTGGCTCAGAACCGGCAACGTCGTCTATTACCGGCATGCGCGCTTCTGGAGCAAGCTGCTGGTGCTGAATTTCGCGGTCGGCGTGGTGAGCGGCATTCCGATGGAATTTCAGTTCGGCACCAACTGGGCCGGCTTTTCGCGCTACAGCGGGCAGTTCTTCGGCAACATTCTCGGCTTCGAAGGGGCGATGGCCTTCATGCTGGAGGCGGGCTTCATCGGCGTGATGCTGCTCGGCTGGGACGCGTGCCGCGCGGCGTGCATCTGTTCGCCACCTCGATGGTCGCGCTCGGCTCCAGCATCTCCGCGTTCTGGATCATGGTCGCCAATTCGTGGATGCAGACGCCCGCCGGCGTCACGGTGCAAAACGGCAAGCTCGTCGTGACGGATTACGTGGCGGCGATCTTCAATCCCGACATGGTGTGGGGCGTCACGCACATGTGGGTGGCCGCGATCGAAACCGGCATGTTCGTGATCGCGGGCATCTCGGCGTGGCATCTGTTCAGGCGGCGTCATCCCGAGTTCTTCGCGCGCTCGTTCAGGCTCGCGCTGACGGTGCTGGTGTTCGCCGCGCCGCTGCAGATCTGGCTCGGCGACGCGAGCGGCGGCAGCGTGTTCAGGACACAGCCGGCCAAGGGCGCGGCGATCGAGGGGCATTGGATCACCAACGCGCCGGGCACCGGCGCGTCGTGGTCGCTGCTCGCGTGGCCGAATCAGCACGCGCAGCGCAACGACTGGTCGCTCGAAGTGCCCGGCATGCTGAGCGTGCTCGGCACTCATACGCTGCACGGCCAGGTGAAAGGGCTCACCGATTTCGCGCGCGCCGATCAGCCGCCGATGATTCCGCTCCTCTATTACGCATTCCGCGTGATGGCGGGCATCGGTTTTCTTTTCATGCTGCTGGCGTTCTGGACCGTCTGGGTCTTGCGACGGACGCGCGGCAGTCTCGAAGCGTTGCTCGCGCAACGCAAGCTGCTGCTCGCGTGGGTGCTGTGCATTCCGCTGCCCTACGTCGCCGTGGAGGCCGGCTGGATCGTGCGCGAGGTGGGACGCCAGCCCTGGGTGGTGTACGGGCTGCTGCGCACGCAAGACGCGGCGTCCGCCGTCGCCGCCTCGTCGGTCACGCTGAGCATGGCGATGTTCGTTGCCTTTTACGTCGTGCTGCTCGTCACGTTCTTCGTGCTGGCGCGCAACTGGCTGAAGACCGGCCCGGACCTCACGTTGAACCCGCCCGCTCCTCTCAACGCCGAGGCGGCGGTCAAGCTCACCGAGTACTAAAACATTTTCGTCGCGAGGATATCTCATGGACAGCTCCACTCACACGATGCTCGCCGTCACCTGGTTCGGCCTGATCGGACTCATGCTGGCGTTCTACGTGATCACCGACGGCTTCGATCTCGGCATCGGCATACTCAGCCTGTTGCGCAAACGCCGCGAGGATCACGACGTCATGGTGCGAACCATCGGCCACGTTTGGGACGCCAACGAAACGTGGCTCGTGGTGGTGGGCGGCGCGCTCTTCGGCGCGTTTCCCGACGCGTATGCGCTGCTTCTGCAAGACCTGTATCTGCCGGTGATGGCGCTGATCGCGGGGCTCATCATGCGCGGCGCGGCGATCGAGTTCCGTCATGGCGTGGCGCACGGTCCGCTGTGGGACAAGGTGTTCGGCATCGGCAGCCTGGTCGCCGCCCTCGCGCAGGGCATCGTGCTCGGCAAGGTCATCACCGGATTCGTTCCCGGCGCGCGTGGCGACGTGTTCGTCGCCGTGTCGGCGCTCGGCGTGGTGGCCGGCTATTCGCTGCTCGGCGCGACGTATCTGGTCAAGAAAACCGTGGGCACGCTCGAACAATGGGCGCGCCGCCTTGCGTTGCTCTGCGCGCCGATCACCGTCGCGGCCGCCGTGCTGCTGACCGCCGCCACCTGGTTCCTCAGCGAGGTCGGCCACGAGCGCTGGACTCAGCCCGGCGTGTTCCATCTGCTGCTGGCGCTCGGCGCCGCCGCCGCGCTCGCCTTCGCGGCGATCATGGCGTCGCTCTATCTCGGCAGCGCCGGCGTGCCGTTTCGCGCGTCGGTGACGCTTTTCGTGCTCTCGTTCGCCGGGCTCGCGATCAGCCTCTTTCCCGACTTCGTTCCGGGCAAGCTGGGCATCGTCGAAGCGGCGTCCGATTCGGCGACCCTCGTCTTCATGCTGATCGGCATCGGCCTGATCTTCCCGGTGATGATCGGCTACAACCTCTACCAGTACTACATTTTTCGCGGCAAGGTGGTGGGCGGCTCGGAGGCGGGCGAATGAGGGAAGCAGGCGCGGCGGCAAATAAAAATACGCCGGCCGTCGATGCGATTTTGCATGGACGGCCGGCGCGGGTAGCGTGAGCGCCGATGTCGCGGCGCTCGAGCGGGCAAGTTCAGAGCGTGTCGGCTTCGTGCAGCACGGAGCGCAGAATCATCGCGCCGGTGTTCAACGGCGCGGGACGGCACGGACGCGGCTTGTAGATCGCATCGCCCGGCCGGATCGCACGGCCGCTCATCGC
Organism: Paraburkholderia sp. DD10; assembly: GCF_049177125.1. NCBI lineage: Bacteria > Pseudomonadati > Pseudomonadota > Betaproteobacteria > Burkholderiales > Burkholderiaceae > Paraburkholderia > Paraburkholderia sp. DD10. Next base: position 2,758,576 of record NZ_CP185392.1, read on the forward strand.
GCACACGCCGGCCATGCGCGCGCGGCAGGCGTGCCACACCTGGTCGCCATAGGAGCAATGGGTGGAGTCGCGCCATGCGATTGTCGCGGTGGATTGCGAAGGCCGGTCGATCAGTTGCACCTGAACGTCGCTGCGCGCGCTCATGAACGGCGGCATCGCGCCTTTGCGTGGGCGCCCCGCCGCCAGCGCGGCGATTTCGGCCATGCCGGAATCAGGCGCCCCGGACAAGACCGACAACAGACCGATGGTTCGCATCCACGGATCGTCGCTGCATTTCGCATTCGCCTGCATGTTCGCTCTCCAGTTTCCAGAAATCGGGTTGATGGTCGAGGCCGTCGCGCGACGCCGCGTCATCGGACTGCCGCAAGAAGGTTTCGCTGACCGCGAGAAACGCATGAATCCGCTCACCGATCGACATGGATCCGGGTCCTCCAGCAATACGGCGTATCGCCGACCAGGCGCTTGAACACCGTCGTAAAGTGAGCCTGGGTGCGAAAGCCGCAACTCAAGGCGACGTCGAGCACTTTGTGTTTCGGTTCGAGCAACAGGCGCTGGGCGTGTTCGATGCGCCGGCGCACCAGATATTCGTGCGGACGCATGCCCGTCGCGACGCGAAACTGCGAAGCGAAATGCATTCGCGTGAGTCCCGCGCTGTGCGCGATATCCTCGAGTCCAATCGGCTCGGCGAGATGCGCGTCGATGAATTCGACGGCGCGGTTCAGCCGCCATGAAGGCAACGCGAGGGCCGCGCGGGTCTCACGCCTCGCCTCGCCGAAGTGGCGCGCCACCACGCGCGAGACGATCGCGAGGCCGACGCTCTCGGCGAACACCTTGCCGAGCACGGCGTCATCCGACTGCGACACGGCGAGCGCCTGCCCCAGCCGTTCCAGCGCCGGATCGCGCACGAGCCGCGGCTCGTCGATACGTATTTCATCGGCATGCGGACGACCGAAGCGGTCTTCGTAACACTCGGCGAGCACCTGTTGCGAGACGAACAGATGCAGCACGTCGGCGGGCGATTCGAACACGGCGCTGCACGGCACCCTGGGCGCGGTGATCTGCGCGGCCCCCGCGCCGAGCCGGCCGTGAACCAGCGTGCGGCCGGCATGGGCAAAGGTCAGCGAGGTGCACTTGAGGTTCACCGCGATGCAGTGATGCGCCGCGCTGCCGGCGCTGGCGACCGCGAGCGGAGCGCAATCGTTGTGAATCCAGCGCGACACGACGAGATCGCGCGGCGGCGCGCCGGTGTCGGCATGCGCGGGAGAGCGCCATTGACGCTCGATGCCGATCGGGCTTGCCCGGTCGTCGTGAACGGCATGCGAGGCGGGTTCGGCATACAAAGGCAGCGGGCTGAGCATGGTTTAGCCATCCGATACAGTGGTGATGCAACGCCCCGAAAAACAGGCGCCGCGATGACTCCACGGTAACGCACCGCAAACCCGTCAACCAGCCTACATACGGTTGCCCGAAACGACCAATGGTAGGGCCGACTCATATCTAGGTTTAATCATGCCGCCGGGCGTGACACGGCACGCCGCAGCCTGCCGGCCACGGGCATGGAGAAAGTGAAATGCGTGAGCGGTGCTGCTTCGATCTGGAGCGAAGGCGCGGGTCGGCGGCGCGTCGTCGTAAGCCATTCTGCGCAAGCCATGCGGCGCAAGCGGATGAAACGCGGGGGGTCACTGCCGCGCTATCCGGCGAGCCGCGCACTCGACTGCGTGGCGAACTGCGTGGTGAACTGCATGGCGACGGCGTGGCGAACTGCGCGCTGACGGCGCGCTCAGCCGCGCGCGGCGCGCGCCACAGGCACCGAGGTGATGCCCAATGCCTCGGCCTTCAGCACGAAGTCGGCGAGCGAGCGCGCGCCCATCTTCCTCATGGCCTGCCCGCGATGGATCTTCACGGTGATTTCGCTGAGGTTCATCTCGGCCGCGATCTGCTTGTTCATCAACCCCGTCACGACGAAGCCCATGACCTCGCGTTCGCGCGGCGTCAGCGATTCGTAGCAGCGGCGCAGATCCGCGACCGAGCGGCTCGCCTCGCGCCGCGCCGCGTCCGTGGCGAGCGCCTGCTCGACCGCGTCGAGCATGTCCTGGTCGCGAAACGGCTTGGCCAGGAAATCCTGCGCGCCCGCCTTCATCGCCTTCACGGTCATCGCGATGTCGCCATGCCCGGTCATGAAAACGATCGGCAAGCCGAGCCGCGCCGCCGTGACCTGTTCCTGCACGACAAGGCCGCTTTGTCCTTTCAGGCGAACGTCGAGCACGAGGCAGCTCGGCACGTCGGGCATCTCGAACGCGAGAAACTCCTGCGCGGAAGCAAAGATCTCGACCTTCAGCCCGACCGAGCGCAACAGCCGGCGCAAGGATTCGCGCATCGACTCGTCGTCGTCCACCACGTAGACCACGGCATCGCCATTATCGGTTTCGTTGCTTTCCACCTCGTTCCTCATACGGTCGCTGTCGTTGGACGGACAGGTAAAACGCGGCACGCGTTCTCGGGATCGCTCGTGACCATGAACGGCGGCGATCCCAAGCCGCGCGCGACGAGCGCCGGCGTACAAAAACGGAACGAAGCGGCGCGGACCTGATGTGATGCACATCATGCGCGAGCCCGCGTCGATGCGGTACTTAACTTATCTTAATCGCACAAACGCACCCGCCCCTGCTTGTCTAGACAGGCAGGGGCCGATGCTTTCCTGAACCACGGGCTCGCGCGGCAAGCCCGTGGCGCGGTCATCGCTTCAATGGTGGCCGAAGTCCTTGCGTGCGATCGGAACGGTGCGCACCTTCGTATACCTGAACGCCGGAATCGACTTGAGCGCGTCGCGCGTGGCGCCGGCCCAGACGAGCTTGCCGCTCACATAATCGAGTTGCGACATCGGCACCGCCACGTCGTGCTGCGAGACGCCGAGAAACTGATGGGCCGCCACGATGGCGAACGACACGGCGTTATCCGGCGCGATGATGATGTCGTGCAGCACGCCGACCTTCTCGCCGCTGTCGTTATAGATCGCCTTGCCGAGCAGGCTTTTCTTCGCGCTCCAGCCTTCGACGATCAGTTGATCCTGTTCGACCGACACGCCGATGGTCTGCGCACCCGCCACCTGCGCGCTGGCCGGCTGGCAGAGCGCACCGAACGCCGACGCCGCCAGAAATACGATTGCCCACTTTGCCTTCATGATGTTCTTCTCCAGATGAGTTGATTCGAACCGATGGTCGGCAACACGGTGACGGCGCGGCCGGCGTGATCCGCCGATATCTGCCGATATCTGCCTACGCGCCCTGCCTGTGTCGCGCTGTTGAACACTGTGGGCCAGTTCGCGGCGCGCCGTTTTCCAATTCGCACGATCGCAGCGCGTGCCGGTTCACGACGCCGCGCCTTTGCTCTCGACAGCAGCGGATTGACCGGCCCGCGGCTTCAAGGTCACCGTGCAGGTCATGCCGGTCGCGAGCTTGATGCCGGCCGGAATCCGGTCCAGATGCACCCGCACCGGCACCCGTTGAGCCAGCCGCACCCACGTGAAAATCGGGTTGACGTCCGCGAGCAGATCGCCGTTGCTGGTCGGGTTGTCGCGATCGGCGATGCCGCTCGCGAGACTGTCGACGTGCCCGTGAATCTCCTCGCCGCTCGACAGCAGCCGCACCACGGCCTGATCGCCGACCTGCACGTTGGGCAGCTTGGTCTCCTCGAAATACGCATAGACCCAGAACGAGTGCGAGTCGATCAGCGCCATGCGCGCGACGCCCGCCGTGGCGAAATCGCCGGGATACAGGTTCAGGTTGGTGATGAAGCCGTCGGCGGGCGCGCGCACTTCGCTGCGCGCGAGGTTGAGCGCCGCCGTCTGTTGCGCGACCACGGCGGCTTTGTACATGGCTTCGGCGGCGCTGTAGGCAGCCACGTCGGCGGCATACGCGGACTGCGACTGCCGCGCGAGCGACGCCGCATCGGCACGGCTTTCGTCGGAGATCACGTCGCCGCCCAGATTCGCCCGGCGCGCCGCCTGCGCGCGCTTCATCGCGAAGTCGGTTTCGCTGCCCGCCACGCGCGCCCGCGCCTGCGCCATTTGCGCCCGCGCCCGCTCGAGGTCCGCGTCGGCTTGCGCCACCGCATAGCGGAAACGGGCCGGGTCGAGCACGAACAGGATGTCGCCCTGGCGAACCCGTTGGTTGTCTTTCACGCGCACTTCGCTGACGAGGCCCGACACGTCGGTCGCGACCTGCACCACGTTCGCGCGGACGCGGCCGTCGCGGGTCCACGGCGCGTACATATAGTCGAGCCACAGCAGGCGCACCAGCACGATCGCCACCAGCAAAAGCGTGAGGGTGACAAGCGCGCGCAGGAGGGATTGCGTTTTCATCTTCTATGCTTGAGCGTTAAGTGCGGTGAGCCTTCGGAGCGTTGCTGGGAGCGCTGCTTTGGCAAGCGTGCAGGCGCGCGGGATTCATGGCCGCAACAGCAGCAGTGAAGCGCCGCTGAACATCGCGGCGAACAGCGCGACGCGAAAGAGCCCGGGGTGCCACGCGTAGCGATACACACCGACGCGCGCCAGCAGCAGATCGACGACGACGAAAACCGCCACGCAGCCCACGAGGATCGGCAGCAGCCCTGGCACCAGCAGCGAGAACAGTTCAATTTCACCGGGCATCGTCGGCTCCTTGCGACGCATGTTCGGACGAGGCGGATGGCGTGGACGGAGCGGACGGCGGCCCATAACCGCCGCCCAGTTCCTTCATCAACAAGGCCCACGCGTCGAGGCGCTGCGCCTGCACCGTCGCGAGACTTTCCGCCTGTTGCAGTTGTGCGTTCTGCGCGGCCAGCACGTTGAGAAACTCGGTGATGCCGCTGCGATAACCGGCATCGGCGAGCCGGAACGAACGGCGCGCGGCATCGAGCGTGGTTTCAATCGACGCCTGCTGCTCATCGAGCGAGCGCAGCGAGACCACCTGCGCCGCGACGGCCTGCATCGCGTTCACCACGCTCTGGTTGTACGCGTCCACCGCCGCATCCCGCGACGCGACCGCCACGCCGTAACGGCCGCGGCGGCGGCCGCCGTCGAAGATCGGCAGCGAGATCGCCGCGCCCACCCCGTGACCCATGCCGTCGCTGTTCAGGAAGTTCAGGAACCCGCCGAAGGTCGCCGCCGAACCGAACGACGCGGTCGCCAGCAAATCGATGTCGGGATAGAAATCGGCGTGCGCGGCGTCGATGCCCTTGTCCGCTTCCAGCACGCGCCAGCGCCCCGCCACCACGTCCGGCCGATGGCCGACGAGTTCGGCGGGCAAGCGCGCGGGCAGCGCCACCGGCACGCTCAACGCAAGGCTCGGCCGGCGCAGCGAATCGCCGAAACCCGGTCCCTTGCCCGCGAGAGCCGCGATGCTGAGCCGGCTCAACGCGAGTTGCTGCTGGGCCTGCTGCGCGCGCGTCGTGCTCATCGCGTATTGCGTCGACGCCTGGCTCACCTCCAACTGACTGCCGACACCCGCGCGCCAGCGGCGCGTCGCGATGTCGAGCGTGCGCTGCTGCTGGTCCTGCATCGCGCGGTAGACATCGAGCAATGCGTATTGCAGCGAGAAGCGCACATAGCCGCGGACCATCGCGGTCTGCAATTCGAGTTGCGCGAAGCGGGCGTCGGCGGCGGCCGCATGCAGGTTGTCGAGCGCGCCCTCGCGAAGCGCGCGCGCCTTGCCCCACAGGTCGAGGTCATAGGAGAGATCCGCTGTGACGCTGTTGCTCCACACCGTCGTGCCGCCCGGCGGCGCGGGCGTGGTGTAGCCGGCGTAGCGCCGGCGCTGGAAGTCGCCGACGGCGTTCAGTTGCGGCAACGTGTCCGCGCCGGCGATGCTGGCCTGGAATGCCGCGGCGTCCACGCGCGCTTCGACGGCGCGCAAGCCTGGGTTGCCCGCGGTCGCGTCGCGCACCAGCGTGTCGAGCTGCGGATCGTTCCATTGACGCCACCAGCCGTCGTCGGGCCACTTCGCGTCCGCTTGCGTGTCGCGCAGCGCGACGCCGGGGTCGAGCGTCGCGGGATCGAGCAGCGATTCGCGCGGACGGATGCCGCCGCTGTCGATGCACGCGCACAGCATGAGCGCGGCGGCGAGCGCCGGCGCGAGGGAGCGAAGCGGTTGCATCGGCGGGCGCGCCCGCATTCTCGCCCTCGCGAACGTGCGAGTCCACGCGCTGACAAGCAGCCCGCGGACAACCGCCATCACGCGCGGCATGGCAAGCGTCCTCATACGGCCGCCTTCGCCGCGCGCCACAGCGGCAAGCTCTCGTCCTGCAACGTGAGTTCGGTGAAGTGCAGCAGCGCCCGCATCCGGCAGCGCGCGAGCAGCATCGGGCCGACCGCTGGGTCCTGCGCGAACGGCAGCACGACCAGGGCGCGCCGGGTCGCGGCAACGGCGTTTTCGCCGGCCTGCGGCGTCATGACGGTGAACACCTCGGCCAGCGCCGCGAGCCACGCGCGCTGCACCTCCGGCCAGCTTGCCGGCAGCGTGTCGCCGAGTTGTTCGGTGTCGAGCCGCATCTGGATCATCGCCCGGCCGAGTTCCAGCGCGGCGAACGCCCAGCCGATCAGGCCATTGCGGTCCACGCGCGCATCCGCCGGCGCCGACGCGATCTGAATGATGAAATCGCGCAGATGCGCCTCGAACGACAACAGCAGTTCATCGTCGAGTTCGGCGTCGGGCGCGGTGTGCGCCACGAGCGCGCGAATCTGCTTCAGGTATTGCGCGGTGATCCAGTCGCCCGCGCGCGGCACGATGACCGAAAAAGCAACCGCGGCGGCCGCGATGCCGAACAGCAAGGCGAAACCCGTGTCGAGATAGGCGCTCGGGTTGTACACGGTCGGATTCGAAATGCCGACGATAAAGCAGAAATAGATGCTGAAACCCAGCCCGAGAACCGCTGTTTTCGCGAACGTATTGATGTAGCTGCCGGCCATCACGAAGATCGCCATCGACGACGCCAGCAACACGAAACCGTCGAGGCGCGGCAGCAGGAAGAAATTGAACGCGAAACCCGCGAGCCAGCCGGCGAGGCAACCGCAGAAGATCTGCCAGCTCGCGACGGCGGGGTTCGGCGCGAGCGCGAACAGTGCGCTGGTAATCGCCACCGCGACGATCGCGCTCGCCCCGCCGACCCAACCGGACGCGAGCCACGCCGCGCCGACCAGCGACACGGCGACGGCCGCGCGCATGCCGGCGATCGTTGCTGCCGTGCGATTGGCCGTCGCGCGCGTGGTGCCGATGCGGCCGATGCGGCCGAGCGCCTGAAGCACCGATTGCGACCACGGGCGCCGGTCGGCGCTGCGCGCTTCGACGTAGCTGCTGCACAGCACGCGCAGATCCGCGATCGAAAAAAACAGCGCCGCGCCGGTGGTCGCGACGAACTGGCGCTGACGCGGCGACAGGTCCGCGAGCGAATCGAGCAGCGTGCCCAGTCGCGCGGGCAACGCCTGTTCGAACGCGGCAAGCCGGCCCGGCAAGGTCTCGATCTGTTCCAGCGTGAGCGCCCCGGCCGGCGAGCCGCGCGGCACGATCGCGAGCAACCCGCCGATCAGCGCGTCGACGGCGGCTTGCGCGCGCGGCTCGGCTTCGGCGGCCACGCGCGCCTTCAATTGATGCAGCGCGTGCAGCCACGCGACGCTGTCGAGAAAACTTCTGTCGAGATCGAGAAACACGTGGCCGTGCAGGCGGATCGACGGGTCCTCGAACACCGCGCCGCTGCGCAGGCTTTCCACGCCCGCGCGCTCGCGGATCAGGCCGAGAAAAGTATCGAAGCCGGCCGCGGCGGACCCGCGTTCGAGCATGGCATGCAGCGCATCCAGCAGGTTCGCGAAGTTCTTCTGGCTCGACGCATACAGCGCCGGCGCGACCCGCCGCGGCCACACCAGCGCGCTGACCAGACTTGCGCAGACCACGCCGATCACCACCTCGCTGACCGTGTACACCACGTTGTCGAACACGCCATACGGATCGGGCCAGGCCGGTATCGCCGTGATGGCCGTGCCGTAGCCGGTCAGCACGAAGCCGTATGACTGGAAATTGCGGTAGTACGACGCGCCGAACACGCACGCGCCGATCCACGCCGCCAGCGCGATGAAGAACAGCAGCGGCTGCTGCGCGAACCATGCGATCAGCGCGAGCCCGGCCAGGCTGCCGCACACCATGCCCAAGCCGCGATAGAAGCCGCGCGCGATCACCATGCCGCTTTGCTGATGCATCATCACGATGACGACGGACACCATCGCGGTGCCGGGCGAGCGCAGTTCCAGACGCATGCACAGCCCCATCGCGAGGGCGGCCGCGAGCGCCACCTTCGCCATGTGAAGGAAGCGCGGCGCGTCGTCGCTCCAGTACGTCTTGAGCTCGTCGCGTAGTCGCGGCCACGCCGCGCCGCCGGCATGCGGGGTCATCGCCGGGTCTATCGCAGGTTGGTGCGCGCGAGTTCGACGATCTCGTCGCCGCGCCCGCTCAGGATCGCCCGCATCATGTAGAGGCTGAAGCCCTTGGCTTGCGCAAGCTCGATCTTCGGCGGCATCGCGAGTTCGTGTTTCGACGTGACGACGTCCACGAGCGCGGGGCCCGGATGCGCGAACGCCTGCTTCAGCGCGCCCGCCACGTCTTCCGATTCCTCGACGCGAACGCTGAAAATGCCCGCGCCTTTCGCGATCGCCGCGAAGTCGGTCTTGCTGAGGTCGACGTTGGTATCGAGGTAACCGCCCGCCTTCAATTCCATCGACACGAAGCCGAGCAGGCTGTTGTTGAACACGACGATCTTGATCGGCAAATCGAGCTGCCGCGCGGTGAGCAGATCGCCGAGCATCATCGACAAACCGCCGTCGCCCGACAAGGACACCACCTGCCGGCCCGGATGCGCGCCTTGCGCGCCGAGCGCCTGCGGCATCGCGTTCGCCATCGAACCGTGGTTGAACGAGCCGTGCAGTTGGCGCTTGCCGTTCATCGTCAGATAGCGGGCGGCCCAGACGGTCGGCGTGCCGACGTCGGCGGTGAAAATGGCGTCGTCGTCCGCGGCTTCGTCGATCAGCCTCGCCAGATATTGCGGATGAATCGGGCGGCCCGCGCCGGAAGGCGTCGCCAGATCGTCCAGCCCCTTGCGGGCCGACGCATAGTGCTTGCGCGCGTTGTCGACGAAGCCGCGGTCGGTCTTGCGATCGAGCCTCGGCAGCGTGGCCGCGATCGTTTCCTTGACCGTGCCGACCAGCCCCAGCGCGAGCGGCGCGCGGTGGCCGAGCTTCGAGCCCTTCCAGTCGATCTGGATGATCCTGGCATCGGCCGGATAGAACGGGCGATAAGGAAAGTCGCAGCCGAGCAGCAGCAGCGTGTCGCACGACATCATCGCGTGATAGCCCGAACTGAAGCCGATCAGCCCGGTCATGCCGACGTCGTAGGGGTTGTCGTATTCGATGAACGGCTTGCCGCGCAGCGCGTGGACCACCGGCGCGCCGAGCGTGTCGGCGAGCGCCACCACTTCGTCGTGCGCGCCCTGCACGCCGCTGCCGCACATGATCGTCACCGCGTCCGACTCGTTGAGCATGGCCGCGAGGCGATCGAGGTCGGCCTCGGCGGGCATGATCGTCGGCGGCGCGCTGTGCGTCCACGACGGCAGTTCGGCGGGTCCCTCCGACAACGCGACGTCGCCCGGCAACACGATCACCGCGACGCCGCGCTCCTCGATCGCGGTGCGCATCGCGCGCGCCAGCACGCGCGGAAACTGCGACGCGGACGACACCAGCTCGACGTAATGGCTGCACTCCTTGAACAGTTCCTGCGGATGCGTTTCCTGAAAGTAGCCGAGCCCGATTTCCGTCGACGGAATATGCGCGGCGATGGCCAGCACCGGCTGATGATTGCGATGGCAATCGAACAAGCCGTTGATCAGATGCAGGTTGCCCGGTCCGCAACTGCCCGCGCACACGGCGAGGCGTCCGGTGGAAGCCGCGTCGGCGCCGGCGGCGAACGCGGCGGCTTCCTCGTGGCGCGTGTGCATCCAGCGGATCGATCCGGCTTGATCGAGGGCGTAGGCGAGTCCGTTCAGGCTGTCGCCCGTCACGCCCCAGATCCGTTCGACGCCCGCCGCGGCGAGCGTGCCCGCGAGATATCCGGCAATGGTGCTGTTGGCCATGCTTGACTCCTTGTCACGGAAATTGAAGATCAGCCGGGCGCCGGCGCACATCGCGGCGGCGCCCTGACTGATCTGAAGAATACTCGCCGCCGCCGTGCGCGGCCTGTGCGAGTCGAGTCAGCTAAATCGAGTCAGCTAAAGCTAGGGGAAGGCGGAGTAAATGTCCTGAAACCAGGCTGAAAACACCTGAATCGATCTGCTCGACGCGGCGCACGGCATGCGGCCGGCACGGAGCCGGCCATGGCGCCGGGCACGGCGGGCGCGCTGAAATCCAGTATCCTGAACGTCCCGCCGACACCCCCGACAATCCGCCTCCTCGTCATGAACCTATCCTTTGAAGTCCTCCAGGCGCTCGATGCGATCGATCGAACCGGCACCTTTGCAAGCGCCGCGGAAACGCTTCACAGGGTGCCCTCGTCGCTCTCCTACCTGGTTCAGAAGCTCGAACTCGATCTCGGCGTCAAGCTGTTCGACCGCACGGGCCGGCGCGCGACGCTCACGCACGCGGGGCGCGTGGTGGTCGAGGAAGGGCGGCGGCTGCTGGAAGCGGCGGAAGACCTCGAATGCAAGGCGAGAAGAATCCAGCACGGCTGGGAATCCGAGTTGCGCATCGCCGTCGATGAAATCATTCCGTTCGACCTGATCTGGCCGCACGTCAGCGAGTTTTACAAGCTGAAGCTGGACACGCGGCTGCATCTGTCGACCGAAGTGCTGGGCGGTTCGTGGGACGCGCTGTTGACGCGCCGCGCGGATCTGATCGTCGGCGCGGCGGGCGATCCGCCGCAGATTCCTCATCTGGTCGCGAAGCCGATCGGCTCGCTGCGGCATGTGTTCGTGGTGGCGCCCGATCATCCGCTCGCAGTGATGCCGGAGCCGCTCACGCTGGACGTCGTCGCGCGCCATCGCGCGGTCGCGATCGGCGATACGTCGCGCAAGCTCGCGCCGCGCACGATCGCGCTCGCCGCCAATCAGGAGGTGCTGACGGTGCCGACGCTCGAAGCCAAGCTCGCCGCGCAGATCAAGGGGCTGGCCGCGGGCACGATTCCCGAATGCCTTGCGATCGAGCCGATGAACCGGGGCGAACTGGTGAAGAAAGAAGTGCTCGGCATGCGCGAGCTCACGCATTTCTATCTCGCATGGCGCGACGATGAAAGCGGCAAGGCGCTGCAATGGTGGGTCGAGCAGTTGGACCGGCCGGACCTGATCGACGACGTGGCGCGACAGCGGGCACTGCAAGGCTGAGCGACGTTCTAGCCGGTTCTTCTAGCCGGGTTCGTTGATCTCGCCCGACGGCGGTTCGTCGAACGGGCGGGCCGCAATGTCTGCATCTACGTCCGCGTCCGCGCCCACATCCGGGTCCGCTCGTGACGCAGCGCCGCGCGCTTCATCGACAAGCCGCAGCAACGCGATCGCCTCGTTGAAGTCATCGAGATCGAGCCCTTCGGTGAGCCGCGCGCAGGCGGACTTCAGCAACTGCCCGGCTTCGCCGTTGCGGCCCTGAGCATGCCAAAGCCGGCTCAGGCTGGTCGCCGCCCGCAATTGCAGCGAGCGGCAGCCTTGCGCCAACGATTCGTCGAGCGCCGCGCTCAGGCACGCTTCGGCGTCGGTCGCCGTGTCGCCATAGGGCGGCTCGCCGGCATACGCCATCAGCAGCAACTCGCCATGCACGCGCCTGAGTTCGACCGTGTACCAGTGATCGCCGCTTTCGTCGCATTGCGCGAGCGCCTCCACCACCGCGGCGATGCCCTCGTCGCGCCGCCCCGCGCGGCCCAGCGCGAGGCTGTATTGCGCGGCGAGCAGCGCGCGCGGCGCGCCGTATTCGAGCGCGTCCATCTCGTCCAGCGCCGCGCCGAACGCCTGCAAATGCGGCGGCGTGGCTTCGTCCAGCGAGCGCAGGTAGGCGTCGAAACAGCGGCAGCACACTTGCGACACGCTCAGGCCCGCGCGCGCCGACACCTCGCGCAGCAACGCTATCGCCTCGGCGGCCCGCTCGCGCAGGCCCGCCAGCAGCGCGAGCGGCACCTCGGCCTCGACCAGCACGTAGCACGTGACGATGGACTGTTCCTGCCCGCAGGCATCGGCCACGCACTCCGCCGCCATGCCGAGCGCCTGATCGCGCAAGCCCTGGAGCCATAGCACGCGCGCCAGCGTCGCGCGGCCCACCACGCGCTGATCGACGGACTGCCCGAGCGGCAGCCGATGCCGCAAGCTGCCGGTGTGCTGTAGAAACTGTTCCAGCGACGCCCGCGCCTGCTGCTGATCGCCCGCATGATGCGAGGCGATGCCGAGCAGCCGGTACGCGAGGATCGCGTTGCTCGCGTCGCCCGTCTCGGCGGCGAGCGAGCCGAAGCGCTGCGCGAACGCGAGCGCATTGCGCGCCGCGCCGGACGACTGACTTGCGTTCCACATGCCCCACAACGCGCGCGCTTCGAAGCGCTGCTCGCCCAGCGCGATGGCCAGCGCCAGCACCTCGGCCCAGATGCCGAGGGTCTCGCGGTTCGGTCCGCTGACATAGACGAGCGCCGCGGCGAGCGCGGCCAGCAGTTGCATGCGCACGCGCAGATGCCGGCTCGCGCGCGAGCCCTGATGCGCGGCGGCCACCGTGTCGAGCGCGCGCCGCGCCCACGCGCAGCATTCGTCGACCAGCGAAAGCTCGTACAGCAACGATACGACCTTCACCGCGAGCGCTTCGCCCAGCGCCTGGTCGCCCTTCGGCGAGAGCGCCCAGGCCAGCGCGGCGCGCAGGTCGTCGAGCAGATCGCGCATCTGCTGCTGCCATGCGTCCGCGTAAGCGCTCGCCGGATTCCTGCCGGCCGATGCTTCGCGTTCGAGCAGGCTCGCGAAGTAGCGCGCGTGATGCAGCGTGACGAGACGCCGCTCGCCGTTGTCGTCCAGCTTTTGCAGCGCATAGGCGCGCGTGGTTTCCAGCAGGCGATAGCCGGTTTTGCCGCGCACCACGCAGGTCACCACCAGCGATTTCTCGACCAGGCCGGAGAGCGCGGCGACCACTTCGGCGTCGCTCGATGCGCCGTCTCCGGCGACCGCGATCGCCGCTTCCAGCGTGAAGCTGTTGACGAAGATGCCGAGCCTGCGAAGCGTGGCGCGCCCGGTTTCGTCGAGCAGCGCATGGCTCCAGTCGAGCGTCGCCTTCAGGGTCTGGTGGCGCGGCAATGCCGTGCGGTTGCCGCCCGTCAGCATGTTGAAGCGGTCGTCGAGATGATCGGCGAGCGTTTCGATGCCGAGTATCGCGGCGCGCGCCGCCGCAAGTTCGATCGCGAGCGGAATGCCGTCGAGCCGGCGGCACACGGTGCCGGTCAGATGGATGCTGCGCTCGTCGGACGAAAACCGCGCGTCCATCGCGCGGGCGCGCGACAGGAACAGCTTGACCGCGCTGCGTTGCAGAACGTCCTCGCTCTGATCGTCCTGGCCGGGCACCTCCAGCGACGCGACCCAGTACAGGTGCTCATCGGCGACGCGCAACGGCTCGCGGCTGGTGGCGAGAATGCGGGTGGCCGCGCTTACGCTCAACAACGTCTCGGCCAGTTCGGCGGCGGGGCCGAGCACGTGCTCGCAATTGTCGAGCACGAACAGCACGCGCCGTCCGCCCAGCTCCTTGCTGACCCGCGCGAGCGTGAGCGGGCCGGCCGCCGCCTTCACGCCGATGCTGTTGGCGAACATGGCGAGCACGCTGTTCGAATCCGACGTGGACGCGAGCGATACCAGATAGACGCCGTCGGGAAAGTCCGCGAGCAGGCTGCGCGCGACCTCGATCGCGAGCCGCGTCTTGCCGATGCCGCCCGAGCCGACGAGCGTGACGGTGCGCGCGGAGGCGAGCGCGAGCGCAACGTTCTCGATGGCTTGCTCGCGGCCGATCAGCGCCGACAAACTCGCGGGCAGATTATTGGGCACCGTGAGCGCGGGCGCGGCGCGCTCCGCGGCGTCGGGCTTGCCGGCCAGGATCGCGGACGGGTCTCTCAGCACCAGCCGGTAGCCTCGCCCGGAGACGGTCTGTATCAGGCCGCGGCTCTCGCCCAGCACTTTGCGCAGCGCGGACATATGCACCTGAAGATTGTTCTCTTCAACGATCGTGTCGGGCCATACCTGCTTGAGAATGTCGTTCTTCGATACGAGCGCGCCATTGGCGGCGATCAACACGGCGAGGATGTCGAACGCACGGCTGCCGATGCGCACAGGCTGTCCGTCGAGAAACAGCTCTCGACTGGCAAGGTCCACCTGAAGGGGGCCGATGCGGATCATTGCGGGAATATCCAGGACTTGCGGGGAAAAGAACCACCGCCGACGGACCGGTCGGCGTTGTGCCCCGAAGTCTAGACCAAGGCCGGGTGCCCATGCGCGGAAAAAAATGAACCTATCGTTCGAATTTTTTGTACTGTGAGAGCGCGCACGGAGCGACGCAATGCGGCCGCGATGTAGTTGCCGAACCACCGACGCGCTAGCGCGCGTCGCCCTTCATTCCCATGCACGGCATGCATGCGATCACGGAAGCGAGAATCATCGCTCCGGCATTCACCGGGACCGCGCTGCGCACCCTCGGCTTGTAGATCGGATCATTACGGCGGATGATCGCGCCGCTCAGCGCGCAGCGTCCCTTGAGACGCGCACGGCAGGCGATCCACACCTGGTCCGCGTAACGGCAGCGGGTGGCGTCCTGCCAGAGCACGGCGATCGACGTGTCGGACAAACGCTCGATCACCTCGACCTGGACGTGCCGCGACGGCGCGTTCAAGGCGGCGCGATCGATCCGCGGCCTGAGAAGATACGCCTCGCCTTCGGCTTCGCTGCGATAGCCGGCGAGCAGCCGGCTGATCACGTGATCCCACACGGGGGCGCGCGCATCGCGGCCGGCGTCGCATGATGCCGCCGGGTTCTCGGCGGCCGCGCAACAGCCTTCACGGCGGCTGCCCGCTTCCGGTCGAAGCGCATCCGTGCGTGGCTTCAAGGGGCTTTCGATCTGCATCGCGCTTCTCCCTAGCGTGTTACTCGCTTCGTTCCATCGAGCCGCGGCGTTCGCGCCGGCCGGTCGCAGGCGAGACCAGCGGGCATGCCGTTCGTGAAGTGCAATGAGGTGCAATGAAGCGCGATGAACCGCGATGAACTTCAGCACGCTCACGCCCGCCGCCCGCTCAGGCACCGGTCCAGTCGCGCAAGAAATCCACCAGCAGTTCATTGACCCGCTCCGGCTGTTCCTCTTGCGGCAAGTGTCCGCAACGCGCGATCGGCTCGGCGCGCAGATCGGTCGCCATGCTTTCCCACACCGCCTTCATGTCGAACATGCCGCCCACCGCGTAGAAGTCCTCGCCCCATAGCGCCATGGTCGGACACGCGATTTTCGTGTCGGCATCGACGAGATCCTGCGCGACGTCTTCCGCGTTCGCGCGGTAATCGGCCATCGCGCCGCGCACCGCGCCGGGGCGCTTATACGCCTTCACATAAGTCTCGAAGTCCGCGCCTTCGATGGTGTGCGGGTTGTAGCACCAGTCCGCGAAGAAGTGATGCAGCCACTCGGCTTCCTTGCCCGCGATCAGCGTTTCCGGCAGGTCCGCCACCAGATGGAACAGGAAGAACCAGTAGGCGCGCGCGGTCTGCGGATTCATGTTTTGCGCGACCACCCGCGTCGGCACGTTATCCATCACGACGAGCCGGTCGACCCGCTCGGGGTGATCCTTGGTGAGACGCGTCGCCACGCGCGCGCCGCGGTCGTGCCCGACGAGCGCGACCTTGCCGATGCCGAGTTCGTCGAGCAGACGGACGATATCGAGCGCCATGTTGCGCTTGTCGTAGCCCGAACCGGGCTTGTCGGTCTCGCCATAACCGCGCAGATCCGGCGCGATGACGCGATAGTGGCGAGCCAGCACCGGAATCTGATGGCGCCACGCAAAGCTCGTTTCCGGAAAGCCATGCAGCAGCACGACCACCGGACCGCTACCGGCATCGAGGTAGTGCTGCCGGATGCCGTTCGCACGGCGCGTGTGATGCGTGATGTCGATCGCTTGGCTTTCCATTTCCGTATTCATCTCGTGTTCCTCGAAGTAATGAGCGCGCGAGGCGCCGGTGCTACTGACCGGGCGCCGCCTCGTAATTGACCGGCACCCAGTCATACGTGCGCCCGTTTTTCCTGACGTGTCCGAGGCCGGGGAACGCGATATGCGCCGCGCCGATCAGATAGCGCTGCTTCGCGGCGAGTTCGAGCACCGCGCGGCGCGAGCGCCGCGCGTCGGCCGCGTCGGTGTCGTATTCGACGGAAGCGGCCGGGTTTTGCAACTGGATCGACGCGACGTGGATGATGTCGCCCCACACCAGCAGATCCTTCGAATCGCTTTGCACGAGATAGCCGGTGTGGCCCGGCGTATGGCCCGGCAATGCGATCGAGCGGATGCCCGCGTCGAGTTCCGCGTCGCCGCTGAACGGCTTGAAGCGTCCGGCTGCCGCATAAGGCGCGACGGAGGCGATGGCGGCGTCGAAGAACGTGCTGAGAAAAGCCGGCGCTTTCGACTTGTTGGCCGGATTCAGCCAGTAATCCGCTTCGGTCTGGCTCACCCGCACGAGCGCATTCGGAAACGCCATCGCGCCGTTCGACACGACACCGCCGACGTGATCCTTATGCAGATGCGTGAGCAACACTTCGTCGACCTGCCCCGGTTGATAGCCCGCCGCGCGCAGGTTGGCGAGCAGCTTGCCGCAGCAATCGCCGTACAGCACGCCCGCGCCGGAATCGATCAGGATCAGCTTCGAACCGGTATTGATCAGAAACGCGTTGATCGAGCCTTGAACCGGCGGCTGCAAAAAATCGCGTGCGAGATCGCGGGCGATTTCATTCTTCGGCACGCCTTCCACTACCGTGTCGATCGGAAACGGATGCGTGCCGTCGAGCAGCGCCGTGACTTCGAACGCGCCGAGCATGATCCGGTAGAAGCCCGGCCCCTGGGTCTTGACCTGGGGCGCGGCGGCGAACGCGGTACCGCTCGCGACGACGCTCAGCATCAGCACGCACCAGGTGCCCACCTGCATCGCCCAAACGCGCTGAAGCCGCTTCATCATTCGATCCCTGTTTGCCGTGTGCATGAGAAAAGCATAACGACCGCGCGCTCCACGCAGTCGCTAATTTTTATTAAACGTGCTGAACCGGCGACGCCGCCCGTTGGCTCAGATACGCGTGAATCTGCGCGACGACCGCCGCGCCGTCGCCCACCGCCGCGGCCACCCGTTTCGCGGATTCCGAGCGCACGTCGCCGACCGCGAACATGCCCGGCACGCTCGTTTCGAGCGGATAGCGCGCGCTGGCCTCGGACAATCCATGCTCGCTGCGCGCAAAGCCGGTCACGACGAAGCCGCGGTTATCGAGCTCCACGCCGCTCGACGCGAGCCAATCCGTTTTCGGGTCCGCGCCGATGAAGAGAAACAGATGGCGCGACGCGAGCACTTCGTCGCTGCCGTCGTCCTCATGACGCACGCGAAGATGCGTGAGGCCCGCTTCGTCGCCTTCAAGCGAATGCAGCGTGCAGCCGGTGCATAGCGAGACGTTCGGCAGCGAGCCGATGCGGTCGATCAGATACTTCGACATGCTCGCGTTGAGGTCCCTGCCGCGAATCAGCATGCGGATGCTGCGCGCGAAGTTGGCGAGGAACACCACCGCTTGCCCCGCGGAATTGCCGCCGCCGATCAGCACGATGTCCTGGCCTTTCACCAGCTTCGCTTCGATCGTCGAGGCCCAGTAATACGTGCCGCGCCCCTCGAAGCGTTCGAAGTCCGGCACCGTCGGCTTGCGATAGGCGGCGCCGCTCGCGACCACCACCGTGCGCGCGCTGATGCGCTGGCCGTCGAGCAGCGTCAGCAGAAAGATGCCCTCCTGCCGGCTCACGTCGACGACCTTGCCGGGAATCGCCAGATGCGCGCCGAACTTCAACGCCTGCTGGAACGCGCGCGCGGCGAGCGCCTGGCCGGAAATGCCGGTGGGAAAGCCCAGATAGTTTTCGATGCGCGAACTCGCGCCGGCCTGGCCGCCTGGCGCGCGCTGATCGAACACGGCGACCGACAGGCCTTCCGTCGCGGCATAAACGGACGCCGCGAGTCCCGCCGGGCCCGCGCCGACGATCGCGACGTCGTACACGTGCGATGGCTCGAAGATCGGCACGAGGCCGAGGCACGACGCGAGTTGCGCTTCGTCCGGCGCGCGCAGCACGTTGCCGTTCGCGCAGAACACCAGCGGGAAATCGCCGGGACCGGTCGTCATGCCGCCCAGCAACGTGACCGCTTCGGGATCGCTGCGCGCGTCGATCACCGTCGCGGGGTACGCATTGCGGCGCAGGAAGCCTTGCAGGCGAACCAGCCGCGCGTCGTCGCCGTTGCCGACGATGATCGGCCCTAAACCCTGCTCGATGAGACCGAGCCGCCGCAAGATCAAGGCACGCATGATGTGCTCGCCGAGTTGCGCATCGGCGACGATCAGCGCGCGCAGGCGGTCGGGGTCGATCACGAGCGTCTCGACATCCGTCAACGCGACGCCGTCGATCAACGCGGGCTTGCCGGAGAGTTGCGCCATCTCCGCCATGAAGTGGCCGTCGTCGTGTTCGGTGACGAGCGTGGAGCGCCCGAAGCTGTCGCGCGAATAGATGCGCACGCGCCCATGCAGCAACACGAAGAGGCCGAGCGCGACATGCCCGGTTTCGAAGATCAGTTCACCGGCCTTGAACGACATCGGCTTCGCGAAGCGCCGCAGACTTTGAATCTCCGCCGGCGAAAGACGCGGAAACATCTGATGCCGCCTATATTCCAGCGACGAATACGGAATCTCGAGTTCCGACGGTACGGACGCGTCGATCGGTAGATCGGGGGTGCTCATGACAATGGACCTCTCTCGGGCCTCGTCGAACCGACGACGTCCCGCAAAATGACGGCGTTGCGCTTACCAGCCGAACTTCAATTCGGCCCCTACGTAGTCGGCATTGCGCGCGCCCAGTTCGCGCAGCGACGGGCCGACCTGGAAATGCACGGCTTCGAGCGCGGCGGCGAGATTCGCGGTAACCGCCCAGTCAGCGCGCAACTGCGTGTAGAAACCGGTCCAGCGTCCGCCGTGTCCCGCCGTGCCCGGCACCACCGAGGAGCCCTGTCCGTACACCGCGTCCGCGGTGGTCTGCCGCCATTGCAGGCCCACGCCCGCCAGCAGCGTGAGCTTGCTGTTCGGCTTGACGATCAGCGACGGCTTGACGTGAATCAGGTTGGTGTAGCCGGTGTAGCCCGCGAGCGCGAAGTAGTAGCCGTTCGGAAACAGCGGATTGAACGTGCCGACGCGGCCGTCTCCCGGATGACGGTCGCCGGATGCGGCGTCGACCTGAATGCCGACACGCGGCGTCCACGGCACCGAGGCCAGCGTATAGCCCGCGAGCGA
Organism: Paraburkholderia sp. DD10; assembly: GCF_049177125.1. Taxonomy (NCBI): domain Bacteria; kingdom Pseudomonadati; phylum Pseudomonadota; class Betaproteobacteria; order Burkholderiales; family Burkholderiaceae; genus Paraburkholderia; species Paraburkholderia sp. DD10. The sequence goes on from NZ_CP185392.1 coordinate 2,778,128, forward strand.
GCCCACCGCCCACGCGCCGATGGTCTTGTTGCCCACGTGCCCCGACTGATACATCGCTTCCACGTCCCAGTCGATCTGCGCGACCTTGCCGGCATAGCGCGCGTCGAATACGTCGCGATGCTCGTCGCCGGCCGCGTCGAGAAAGCGCGCATTGCTGCGGTTGTAGCGCGAGTAGTACGCGGACAGATCGCCCGGACCGACGCCCTGGCGCTCCACGCGCACGCCGCTGAAGGTGAGGTGACGGTTGGACACGTCGTCGAAATCCGAGTTGTCGCGGTACTGCACCGGCTGCGTCGCGTAGGCGATCCAGCGCCACGGGCCGGTTTCATAGTCGGCCCAGATCGCGTCGAAGGCCTGGCGCACGTTCGGGCCGTCGCGCACGGAGATGAAGCGCTGCAAGTCGAACGCCATTTCCTGCCGCCCGACGCGGACCTTCACGGTGCCGGGACCCAGCGGCTCGGTGATCGCGACGAACGCCTGGCGCAAGTCGAGCGGGTTCTTGTCGACCGGCGAAACGTTGTCCTTGCCATAGGGACGCGCATCCTCGAATTGCGTGAAGAACTGCACGTGCGGGCCGAGCCGCACATCCGCATGAACTTCGAGACGTTGCAGCAGATAGGTATCGTCGCGCCCGGAGCCGAGGCCGAACAGCGGCGCGTCGTTGACTTCCAGCCGCTCGCGCAACACCACGCCGAGCGAGATATACGCGTCGGGATTGCCGAACAGCGGAATGTACTTCAGCGAATCGAAAGGCCGTTTCGGCACGCACGGATTGGCGAGCGCCGACCAGTTTTCCTGCCAGCGATTGAACATGACCACCGGACGCGCGCACGAAGCGCTAGCCGCCGTGCTGGTCGCGGCGGTATCGTCGGCGCTGCCGAGCGCGGTGTCCGCCGCCGAGGCCGGCAGCGCCGCCGCCAGCCCCGTGCTGACCAGCAGCGCGCGCGCGGCGCGCAGCGCCCGCCGGGCGCGCGCGTTGTGCGCCTTCGTTGCGCTCGCTTTAGCGGCCATCGTGCACTTCAGCGATGTAGCCGCCGGGGAATTCCAGCACCGCCGTCTTGCCCGATGCGCTGCCATACGGCGCGTACAGCACCTTCGCGCCGGCCGCCTGCGCGCGCTGCAACGTCTGCGCCAGATCGTCGACGGCATAGCCGGTCGTTTCGCGTCCGAACGGGAACGGCAACTTGCCGTCCGTGACGAACACCACCATGCGGCCAAAGCCCGATTCGAGACGAATCTCGCGGATGGTCTCGCCCGGCCGGCCAATCACGCCCGCGTCGGCGCGCGGAGTGTCCGACACCACCTTGCCGTGCGAAAAATGCAGCCAGCGGCGCACGAAGTTGTCGGCTTCGTAGCGCGACACATACACGCGGTTATCCGGCACGCTGTGCAAGGGCGCGTAGCTGGGCGCCTTGGTGTGCCAGTAGAGTTGCATCGTCAGGCCGCCCGGCCATTGAATGATCGCGTCCTTGCCGATCGGATCGTCGAAGCTATCCACGAGCACGTCGGCGCCCGCCGCGCGCGCCGCCTTCAACGCCTGATCGATGTTCGTCACCAGATAGCCGGTGCGCTCGTTGCCGAACGGATAGGGAATCGGCGTTTCGAAGCCGAATACCGACAGCATGCCGACCGGCGTCTGCACGTACTGCGAGGCCGTCTTGCTCGGCGTCGGCGTGACCGTGAACACCGCGCGCGGCGAAGCCTTGCCGCCGAACGTCGCGACAAAGCTCGTGACGAACGCGTCGAGATCGGCGGAGGCGACATAGACGTGCGTGGTGTCGTATTGCGGACCCACGGAAACGTCGGCATGTTTCGCGGCGAGCGCGGTCTTGCCGTTCGATACTTCAGGCGGCCCCGCATCGGCGAATGCGGACGAGACCGGCGCCAAGCCGATCAGCAGCGCGGCGCAGACAAGCGCGACGGGACGAAAGCGTTTCAGCGATGTGAACATGTGTTGTAACCCGATTGTGTTGGCAATAGTGAATAGCTTGAATAGCGTGATTAGCCGGCCCCCTGCGAGGCCGCGTGAGTTATCCGTGGAAACCGCGCGCGCGTTCAAGCGACGGCGACGTATCGTCGTGACCTAATGGCTCGCGGGCGCCGCCCTTCTGTTCCATGCGAGAGCAAGCAGCACGGCCACCGGTAGCGCAATCGCGACGAACGAAAACTGCATATAAGCGAGCGCGCCGAGGATCGCGCCGGCCGCGAATCCGCACATGGCCGCCAAGGTCCATTTGAGTCGTTCGCTAACCTGCTGGCCATGTCCGCCCGCCGCGCCCCGGTGAATCAGCTCGATCACATCCAGCACGATCTGCGTGACGTTGCCGGTCATCACCGTATTCGGCAGGCCGCTCACCTGAAGCAGCTTGCCGCGCGCATTCTGTACGCCCATCCCCATCGTTCCGAGCACGCCGCACAGCAGCACCATCGAGGCGTCCGAACCCATCGCGGGCGTGATCAGCATGCCCGTGACGAGGAACGAAACGAGCAGCGCCGCCTGCAACAGATAGAGCACGCTCGCGGCATTCGGCGACTGATGCCGCTCCGTGAACTTGAAAATCACGCTGCCCAACGCAATGCCCACGATGAAGGACGGAAACGCCAGCAGCTTGAGCAACGCGCCCTGGCCCACGCCCGCCACTTCCGCGCCGAGCAGCACGAAGTTGCCGGTCACATGCGCGGTGAACAGGCCGAACAATGCGATGAAGCCAACCGTGTCCACATAGCCGGCGATCATCGCGAGAATCGTGTCTTCGTGCTTGTTCACGGACGATTTCCTCGACGAGAAAAGACGCGTGCCGACGGCATCAACCGCCCTCTTTCGCCGCGCCGGGCGCGTTCGGCTTTTGCAGCGCCGAAGCCGCCGGGGCGGTCCCGGCTGGCGGCGCGGCCTGAACCGTCGGCGTCTGCGCGAACAACTGCGCCTTGACGACCGGTATCGCGTGCTCGCCCAGCACCATGCCGAGCAGACCTGCCAGCGCGATCAACGGCGGCGCCGGCGACTGCACCTTGAGCAGCCAGTAAAGCAGTCCGACGCCGAAGCCGACTCCCAGTGAAATGACGTAGCCCATTGCGTTTTCCTTTCCTTTCGATACCTGCAAATGCCTTAATTCGGCCAGTCCGAACCCAGCACCAGACCGCAGAAATTCAGCCGGCGATAGTTCGGGTCCCAGCGGTCCAGCACGTCCGCGTTCACCGTGCCGAACGTCGTCTCGGGACGATGCTCCATGCCGCGCGCGTAGGCTTCGATGATCTTCTTCTTGAAGTCCAGTTCGCGCGGACACGCCTGCATGATTTCGTCGCGCTGCTGCGCGGTGAATTCGTCGTAACCGTCGCCGCACACATCCATCTGCACGCCGGCGCGGGTCAGCGCGACGAGCGGCGACATATGCTCCGCAATGCCGGGCGTGGTGTGCAACGCGATCGCCGTCCATGCTTCGTGGATATCGCTTTGCGCCGCGCCGTGCTGCCGCATGAACGCGCGCGCCGCATTCGCGCCATCCACTTCGAATCGGTAAGGCGAGTGCCGGTACTGCGCATTCAAACCGGCGTTGTGAAACAGCGCGGCCACGTAAAGCAATTCCGCGTCGAAACTCAGGTTCTTGCGATAGCCGGTCAGCGCACCGAACAGAAAGACCCGCAACGCATGCTGAAACATCAACTCGGATTCCGTGGCGCGCATCTGGGCGGTTGCCGCCCCAGCCATCGCACCATCGGGAATCTCGACTCCCGCAATCATTTTCTTCATGTCACCTCCTCCCTATCGCCCATCCTCGCTCCTCGGTCGCTCCGCCGCGCGATGCTTGCCCACTGTCCGATGCAGCGTAGCGAATTAATCCAATAAAGACTTTGGCCGTTCCTTAAAAAGACTTAATTCGCGCGGCGCTTTTTGCGGGCCCGCTCAAATCGCCAGTTCATGAAAGCGCCGCAGACCGTCGCGTATCCACTGCAGCAAGCCGCCGGCGTGCTGACCGGCATGCTCGGGCGACGCGAGCAGCATCTTCTCGGTTTCATGGTGTTCCGTGAGCAGCCGGCACATCTCTTTCGCCACCTCGGGCCGCCGCGCGAGGATCGGCGTCAACGCGCTCTTGTCGAGGCGAAACACCGTGGCGCGCGTAAGCGCTCGCACGATCACGCCGGACCTCACGCCCGCCAGGATGCCCGACTGGCCGATCGAATCGCCCGGCGCGAGCCGTCGCAATTCGATCTCGCCGCCGCCCTTCGGCACGCTCACGCTCGCGACGCCGCGCGCGAGAATGTGCAGTTCGTGGCCGCTTTCGTCGGCGGCGGCGTAGATCGTGTCGGCGGTGTCGAATTCGTGTTTCGTCAGCTTCGCCGCGAGTTCGGCTATTTCGCCGTCGTCGAGCGTCTGGAAGATCAATACGTTGCAGAGCAGCCGGTGCTTTTCGTCCGTCGCCTCGGCGGCAGGCTCGGGCACCGACAACGGCCGCAACACCACGCCGCGCGACAGCAAATGCCGGTGCGCCAGATCGAACAGATCGTTGCGCACGTCGATCTTCTTGCTCAGGGTATCGACGTAGCAGACGATCTCGTACTCGATCGCGTCGTTGGTCGCGCGGCGCACGCTGACAATCGGCTTGGGGTCGGCGAGCACCGCGTCGGAACTGGCGGCGGCGTCGGCCAGCGCCTGCAACACCGTGGCCGGCCGGATCGTCGGCTTGACCGGCAGCACCACGCTGATGCCGTGCGTATGCGAGGGCTGGTTCGCGTTGACGATGTTGGTGCGCGCCGCCACGCTGTTCGGAATCACGACGATATTGCCCTGCCCGTTCAGCAGGCTGGTCGCGCGCCAGTTGCTCTCCACCACCTTGCCTTCCACGTCGCCGATCGTCACCCAGTCGCCGATGTGAAACGGCTGCGTGGCGTTCAGCACCACCCCGGAAAACACGTCGTTGAGCGTGCTCTGAATCGCGAGGCCGAGCACCACCGCGAGCGCGCCGGAGGTCGCGAGCAAACCGCGCACCGGCAGTTGCAACACGAACGCGATCGCGCCCACCGCCGCCGCGAGAAACACCAGCGCGCCGAACACGTCCTGAAACAGACGCTCCTTGTGCCACGACTCGGGCAACACGGTGCGATCCAGCACGATCGTCACGAGACGCGCGCCTTGCAGCCACCACACCACTTCGAGCATCTGCGCGAGCAGATGGCGCAGCGGCTGATCCTCCCATGGCGCGGCGCGCAGCGGATTCATGCCTGACCTGAACAGCACGTAGGTCGATAGCCCGAACATCAGCGCGCGCAAGGCGAGACGCGCCTGCTCGCGCCTGATCGCGACGAAACGCCAGGCGAGGAAATCGAGGACCAGGATGCCTAGCCCGTACAGCACGCCGTCGGTCAGGGTCGGCATGAAGGTCCTCGCTCGCGTGGCGGCATGAAACCGTGGCTATCGGAACAACCGGAACAATCGAACGATCAGAACGCGAAGCAGCTACAGCCCAGCGCGCCCCAGAAGCCGTTCGAATCGCTGACGGGCACGTTCTTGCGCCAGGCCCAGCCGTGCGCATGCGCATGCACGCCGCACAGATTCACGCAGCCGTCCACGCACGCCACCGCGGTCGGCTTGTACCGGCTGTAGCCGCCGAACTCCGCGACCGGCGACCACGACGGGCTGACCGGCAAATCGGGCGGCGCGAGCGGCGCGAAGTCGTCGGCTGCGTAGACCACCTTGCCGCCCACCACCGTCATCACCGATTCGAGATACTTGATATGGCTTTCGTCGACCGTGAAATAGTCGTCGCTGAGCACCGCGAAGTCCGCGAACTGGCCGGGCACGAGCGCACCCTTGCGGTCGTCCTCATTCGAGAACCACGCGCTGCCGACCGTATAGCGGCGCAGCGCTTCCATGCGGTCGAGCCGGTTCTCGCTCGTGTACATCGCCGTGCCGCCGACCGTCTTGCCCGACACCATCCAGTACAGCGACACGAACGGGTTGAAGCTCGCGACGCGCGTGGCGTCCGTGCCCGCGCCCACCGGCAGGCCCGCATCGAGCATGTGGCGGATCGGCGGCGTGCGCTTCACGGCTTCCTCACCGTATTGCTGAATGAAGTACTCGCCCTGGTAAGCCATGCGGTGCTGAATCGCAATGCCGCCGCCGAGCGCGCGCACGCGGTCGATATTCTTTTGCGTGATGGTCTCGCAATGGTCGAAGAACCAGCGCAGGCCGTTGAACGGAATGTCGGCGTTCACGCGTTCGAATACGTTCAGGAAGCGCTCGATCGATTCGTTATAGGTTGCGTGCAGACGGAACGGCCAGCGGTTCGCCACCAGCAGCCTGACGACACCTTCGAGTTCCGCTTCGAGCGTGTCCGGCAAATCGGGGCGCGGCTCCAGGAAGTCCTCGAAGTCGGCGGCGGAGAACACCAGCATTTCGCCCGCGCCGTTCACGCGCAGAAAGTCGTCGCCCTCGCCGGGCTTCGTCATCTTCACCCACTTGGCGAAGTCCTCGATTTCCTGCTTGGCGTTTTGCGTGAACAGGTTGTACGCGATCCGCACGGTCAGTTCATTGTGCTTCGCCATGTCCATGATGACGGCGTAGTCGTCGGGATAGGCCTGGTAGCCGCCGCCCGCGTCGATCGCGCTCGTCACGCCGAGGCGGTTCAGTTCGCGCATGAAATGGCGCGTGGAATTGCGCTGATCCTCCGGCGCGAGCTTCGGACCTTTTGCCAGCGTCGCGTATAGCAGGCCCGCATTCGGCCGTGCGATCAGCATGCCCGTCGGATTGCCGCGCTTGTCGCGCTGAATCTCGCCGCCGGGCGGATTGGGGGTGTCTTTCGTATAGCCGACCGCGCGCAAGGCAGCGCCATTCAGGAGCGCGCTGTCGTACAGGTGCAGGATGAACACCGGCGTATCCGGCGCGATCGCGTTGATCTCTTCGAGCGTCGGTCCGCGCCGCTCGGCGAACTGGAATTCGTTCCAGCCGCCCACCACGCGCACCCACTGCGGCGCGGGCGTGCGGGCCACCTGCTTGCGCAGCATGTCGAGCGCATCCGCGAGCGACGGCACGCCGTCCCAGCGCAGTTCCATGTTGAAGTTCAGGCCGCCGCGAATCACGTGCAGGTGCGAATCGTTGAGACCGGGAATGACCGTGCGGCCTTTCAGGTCGACGTGGCGCGTGTTGTCGTTGACGTGGCGCATCACGGTGTCGCGCGAGCCGGCCGCGATCACGCGGCCGTTCGCGACGGCGAGCGCGTCCGCGAACGAGCGTTTGTCGTCCTGCGTGGCGATCTTGCCGTTGAAGAAGACGACTTCGGCCGGCGTCGGCGCGGAAGTGGTGGAAGTCATGGCGATCCTCATAGGGAGCGCTCCGCGTTTCACGCGCGGAGCGATTCATGGAAAACGGGCGCTCGTGACGCCCGCTTCCATGAAGCATTCAGAAACCAGCCGGCAAGCGGAATCCAGAGCGTCGGTAGACGCTCGAATTCCGCGCGACGGCGTGACGCGACGTAACGCGACGTGACGCGACCGTTACTTGCGTGCCGGCACCGGCGCCAGCACTTCGTGCGTTCCCACCGCACGCTGGGCGGCCTTGTGGACCATCGTGTACGCGTAGTCCACGCCCATGCCGTAGGCACCCGAATGCTCCTTGGCGATGGCCATGACCGCGTCGTAAGTCTCCTTGTGCGCCCAGTCGCGTTGCCATTCGAGCAGCACCTGTTGCCACGTGACGGGCACCACGCCGGCCTGGATCATGCGCTGCATCGAATACTCATGCGCTTCCTTCGACGTGCCGCCCGATGCGTCGGCGACCATGTAGATTTCGTAGTCGCCTTCGTCCATCGCGCACAACGAAAACGTGTTGTTGCACACCTCGGTCCACAAGCCCGCCACCACGACTTTCTTCCGGCCGTTCGCGGCGAGCGAGTCACGCACCTTCTGGTCGTCCCACGAATTCATGGACGTGCGTTCGAGCACCTTGTGTCCCGGGAATACGTCCAGCAGTTCGGGGTAGGTGTAGCCCGAGAAACTTTCCGACTCCACCGTCGTGATGGTGGTGGGGATGTTGAACACGCGCGCGGCCTTCGCGAGTCCGACCACGTTGTTCTTCAGTACCTGACGGTCGATGGACTGAACGCCAAACGCCATTTGCGGCTGTTGGTCGATGAAAATGATCTGCGAGTTTGCAGGCGTCAGAACTTCGAGTTTGGGGTTTGACATGGCTGTGTAGATCCTGAAAGGGTTTGATGGACATGCCGCACTGCGTTGAAGTGCGCGAAAAACTGAGGCCAGTCTATCGACGGCCATTGGCCAAGTCCTTGGCAAAGCCCTTAATCGTTCTTAATTGAGAGTTCTGGAGAAATGAGCCCGCAACGGAAATCGCGCGCGCCCGATCCTGGTTGCCGCCTCGAAAGCCGCTCTACAAGCCGCTTCAAGCCGCTTCAGAAAAATTCATGTTTTGTGCAGGACTTTACGTGCGCGCCGTTTCACACTTCAGTTGCCGGATTCAGGACCTTCGGCCGCACTTATCGACATCTAAAAGGAACCGCCATGAAAGACGCACAGACCGCAGCCGCGCATCGCGCCGCGCCGCTCAAGACACCGACCAGCCTCGGCGAAGACGCGACGCGCGACATCGCCGCCGCGTTGACGACCCTGCTGGCCGACGTGTTCGCGCTCTATCTGAAGACCAAGAATTTCCACTGGCATATGTCGGGGCCGTACTTCCGCGACTACCACCTGCTGCTCGACGACCAGTCCGATCAGATCTACGCGACCACCGACCCGATCGCGGAACGCGCGCGCAAGATCGGCGGCAAGACGCTGCGCTCGGCGGGGCAGATCACGAAGCTGCAACGCATCGCCGATAACGACGCGGAGTTCGTCACGCCCAGCGACATGCTCGCGGAATTGCGCGAAGACAACCTGGCGCTGGCGGGCTACATGCGCGAAACGCATGCGCTATGCGACGAATACGGCGACGTCGCCACGGCGAGCCTGCTGGAAAACTGGATCGACGAAGCGGAGCAGCGCGTGTGGTTCCTGTTCGAATCGGGACGCCATTCGTAAGCACGCGCGCGGTGCGTCAGCCTTCCAGCGCGGACTGAAGCCGCGCTCCGAGAAACTGAAGGAACGCGCGCACCTTGCTGGAATGGCGGCGATTGGGCAGATACGCCGCATAGACCACGGCGTCGCCATTGTGCGGCGTCGCCTCGAACTGCTCGAACAGCCGCATCAGGCGTCCCGCGCGAATCTCCGCGGCGACGAGCCATTCCGGCAGCAACGCAATGCCGCGTCCGGCGAGAACGGCTTCGAGCAGGATGTCGATGCTGTTCGACAGCAGATGCCCGCGCACTTCGACGCGCTCTTCCGCGCCGTCGCGGCGGAAGCTCCAGACCTGGCGCGTGCGGTAACCGCCGCCATAGGCGACGCGCAGGCACTCGTGGGAATCGAGCGCCTGCGGCGTAGGCGGTGTGCCGCTGCGTTCGAGATAGTCGTGGCTCGCCACGACATAGCGCGGATTGTCCGCGAGCTTTCTGACGACCAGATTCGCGTCGCGATCGGGCAGGCCGATGCGGATCGCGATATCGATTCTGTCGAGCGCGAGGTCGGCGTAGTGATCGGCCACGACGACGTCGAGAAACACGCGCGGATGCTCGGCGAGAAAGGCGGCGAGGTGCGGCGCGAGCCGCAGACGGCTGAACGCGGAGGGCACCGCGATGCGCAGCGCGCCGACCGGCGACGCGCCGCTGTCGAACACGCTTTCGTCCGCCTCGGCCAGATCGTCGAGCACCTTGCCGACCTGTTCGACGTAGGCAATGCCGGCGTCGGTGAGGCTGACCTTTCTCGGCGTACGGGTCAGCAGCGCGGTGCCGAGCGAGGTTTCGAGTGCATCCATCAGACGCGTGACCGACGAGGTCGCCACGCCGAGACGTTGCGCGGCCTTCGAAAAGCCGCCGGCGTCGGCCACTTCGAGCAAGGTATTCAGGGCCAGGAGTTTGTCCATGCACGGCCTCAATGCGGGTTTGGTTGCGTCACACGCAACGGGGGATTGCATTCTAGACGTATTCACTCAATGGCGCGCAACGAATAACCTGTCGTCGTTACTTAGCGAGAGGTGCAGCATGCAAACCATTCAGGTCGAGGTCCATTACGACTTCATTTGTCCGTGGTGCTGGATCGGCCAGCGGAATCTCGCCGCGGCGCTCGCGGAGTCGGGCGCCGAGGCGCGCGTGGCGATCCGCTATGTGCCGTTCGAGTTGAATCCGGCGATGCCCGCCGAAGGCATGAACCGGCGCGACTATCGCACCCGCAAGTTCGGCAGTTGGGCGCGCTCGCAAGGCATGGACGCGCAGGTTGCCGCGGCGGGTCTCGCGGCGGGCGCGCAGTTCAATTACGACAAGGTGCTGCGCACGCCGAACACGCGGCTCGCGCATCGTCTGATGCAGTTCGCGCAAGCGCTCAATCGAGCCCGGCAGACCGCCGCGCTATATCAAGCCATCTATGCCGCCTACTTTTCGGAAGGCCGCGACATCGGCTCGCTGGACACGCTGGTCGACATCGCCGCCGAACACGCATTCGATGCCGATGAAGTTCGCGCTTATCTGCTCGCCGCTTCCGGCACGCCGCACATCGAGGCCGCACGCGACGAGGCGGAGCGCCTCGGCATTCATTCGGTGCCGACGATCTCGATTGCCGGCGAATTGATCAGCGGCGCGCAACCGGGCGCCGTGTTCGCGAACGCGCTGCGTGCCGCCATGCAACGGAGCGCGGCATGAACGCGCTCGACGCACCGCGCGCCGTGGTGATCGGCGGCTCGCTCGGCGGACTGTTCTCGGCCACCACCTTGCGCGCGGCCGGCTGGGACGTGGACGTGTTCGAGACCTCGCCCAATCAGCTCGACAGCCGCGGCGGCGGCATCGTGCTGCAACCGGACGTGCTGGACGCGCTGCATTTCGCGGGCGTCGCCCTGCCCGATCCGCCGGGCGTGGCGTCGGGCGAACGCATCTATCTGGATCGCGAGGACAGGCGCGTCGAGCAACTGTTCATGCCGCAAATGCAGACTTCATGGAGCCTGCTGTACAGCGCCATGAGAAACGCGCTGCCCGCGGCGCGCCTGCATACCGGCGAGACCTTTAGCGACTTCCGCATGGACGGCGAGCAGATCGTCGCGCGCTTCGAAAGCGGCCGCAGCGAGCGCGCCGATCTGCTGATCGGCGCGGACGGCATCCGCTCGACGCTCAGGCGCCGCCTGCTGCCCGAGATCGTGCCGGCCTACGCGGGCTATGCGGCATGGCGTGGACTCGTCGCCGAACCCGATCTGCCGCTCTTCGCCGCGGACATCTTGCGCGAGCGCTTTACGTTCCAGCAAGGCGACGAACACTCGGCACTCGCCTATCTGATTCCCGGCGAAAACGACTCGACCGCGGCCGGCGAGCGTCGCTGGAACTGGGTGTGGTATCGCAAGTACGACCGCGCCCGGCTCAATGAACTGCTGGTGGACCGTCACGGCGCGGCGCGCGCTTTCTCGCTGCCGCCGGGCACGGCCAAGCACGCCGATGTCGAGCAGCTTCGGCTCGATGCAAAAGCCTTGCTCGGGCCGACGTTTCGCGCGCTGGTCGATGCAACCGGCGAGCCGTTCATGCAGCCGATCGTCGACCTGCGCACCCCCAGGATGGTGTTCGGACGTGTGGTGCTGATCGGCGACGCCGCATCGGTGCCGCGTCCCCATACGGCGGGCAGCACCGCCAAGGCCGCGGCCAACGCGCATGCGCTCGCGCTCGCGCTGGCGGGTGCGAGGCAAGCCGACACGAGCATCGATGCGTTGCTCACGCGTTGGGAGAGCCAGCAGTTGCAACGCGGCAAGCGCATGACCGATCTGGGCATTTCGCTCGGCGACCGTTTGATGAATATCGCCGGTTAGATCCGAGGCTCTTTCCGCCGCTTTTTCCGCTTTCCCGCTCTTTCCGCTTTCCCGCTCTTTCCGCTTTCCCGCTTTTTCATTTCAGGAGTTGCTCATGTCGACCGACGCATCCATCACCGCCGCAAGCCCAGGCCCCGTCAAACTGACGCGCGGCCTGATCGCGCTATTCGCCTTCTGCTGCGGCGCGATCGTCGCGAATCTCTACTACGCGCAGCCGATCACCGAACTGATCGCGCCGGACATTCACATGTCCGGCGGCACCGCGAGCCTGATCGTTTCGCTCACGCAAATCGGCTATGCGCTCGGGCTGTTCTTTCTCGTGCCGCTCGGCGATCTGCTGGAAAACCGCAAGCTGATGATCGCCACCGCGCTGGTATCGATCGTGAGTCTCGCCGCCGCCGCGTTCGCGCACCAGCCAGACGGGTTGCTCGCAATTTCGCTGCTGATCGGCTTCAGTTCCGTGGCCGTGCAGATCCTGATTCCGCTCGCCGCCCATCTCGCGCCGGACGAATCGCGCGGCAAGGTGGTCGGCACCATCATGAGCGGACTGCTGCTCGGCATTCTGCTGGCGCGCCCGATCTCCAGCGTGGTGGCCGGGCACTTCGGCTGGCGCGCGGTATTCGCCGCGGCGGCGGTGTTGATGGCGATCGTCACCAGCGTGCTCGCGCTCACTATTCCGCGCCGCCAGCCGGATCACCAGGCCACGTACTTCCAGTTGATCGCCTCGCTCGGTCATCTGATCCGCACGATGCCGGTGCTGCGCCACCGCTCGTTGTATCAGGCGCTGATGTTCGCTTCGTTCAGCCTCTTCTGGACCGCGATCCCGATCGAGTTGACCCGGCAGTTCGGACTCTCGCAAACCGCGATCGGCATCTTCGCGCTGGTCGGCGCGATCGGCGCGACCTCGGCGCCGGTTGCGGGACGTCTCGCCGACGCGGGCCACACGGTGCGCGCGACGTTGATCGCGCTGGTGGTGGGCGCGCTCGCCTATACGCCTGCGTTGATCCATCCCGCGTGGGGCGTGGTGGGGCTGGTCGCGACCGGCATCGTGCTCGACTTCGCCGTGCAGATGAACATGGTGCTCGGCCAGCGCGAAATCTATGCGCTGCATGCCGCGAGCCGAAACCGTCTGAATGCGCTGTACATGACGAGCATTTTTGTCGGCGGCGCGTTCGGCTCGGCGCTCGCGAGTCCCCTCTATGAGCACGGCGGATGGACGCTGGTCGCCGGCGTCGCCACGGCATTCCCGCTCGTCGCGCTGATTCACTACCTGGCGATCGGCCGTCCGCATGCGGCGCGGCACAGCGCGTGAGCGGAACCGGTCACGGTACGGTTTCACAACGTTTAAGCGTGGCTTTAAGGAATTCGCGTGACGGCGGCGATACGCTGCTCGAGATACTTCATTGACAGGTGCCTGATGACTCGCAAGCCAATCTTGCTAGCGGCAACCGGCGCGCTGATCGTCGCCGCGCTGATCGTCGCCGTGTGGTCGATGTGGAAGCCCGCAATCGCGCCGCTCAGTGCGCCGCCGGCTTCATCGTTCGATTCGCAGACGAGGCTCGCGGGCGCGCGCGTCGTCGCGCTGGGCGACTGCATCGTGTGCCACACGGCCAAGGGCGGCAAGCCGTTCGCGGGCGGCCTGCCGCTCGCCACGCCGTTCGGCACGATCTACGCCACCAACATCACACCGGACGTGCAGACCGGCATCGGCAACTGGTCGCTCGAAGCGTTCACGCGCGCCGTGCGTCACGGCGTGGCGCGCGACGGGCACCTGTTGTATCCCGCGTTTCCGTACATCCACTTCACGCGCATGTCCGATCCCGACATTGCCGCGGCATACGCGTATCTGATGACGCGCGAACCGGTCAGCGCTAGCGCGCCGCCTAACGACCTGATCTTCCCGCTGAACTTCCGGCCCTTGCTGGCATTCTGGAACGTGTTGTTCCTGCGTGCCGGCGAGCGTCCCGCGGAGACGTCGAAAGACGCCGAATGGAATCGCGGCAAGCTGCTGGTGGATGGCCTCGGCCATTGCGCCTCGTGCCATTCGCCGCTCGACGCGATCGGCGGCGAGAAGTCGGGCCACGCGTTCGACGGCGGGATGGTCGACGGTTGGGAAGCGCCCGCGCTCAATGCGCTCGGCGGCGCGCCGAAACCGTGGACGAAAGAGCAGCTCGTCGCCTATTTGCGCAGCGGCCGCGCGAGCGAACACGGCGCGGCGGCCGGCCCGATGCTGCCCGTCACGCGCGATCTCGCCAGCGTGCCCGAGCAGGACGTGGAGGCCATCGCCACCTACATCCTGTCGCTTCAGAAGCCGCGGCCCGCTGTCGCGAACGTATCGGCACAGGCTGCTGAGCAAGGCGAAACGCAAGGCAGAACGCAAGCCGAAACGTCCGCGTCGGCGCAGCGCGGCGCGATCCTGTTCGGCGCGTCATGCGCGCAATGCCACGGACCCGCCGCGCCGATGCAGGCAATCGGCGAGCGCCCCACCCTCGCGTACAGCACCGCGGTGAATGCCGCCACGCCGCGCAACGCGATCCAGATGATGCTCGGCGGCATCGGCTGGCACGGCGCGGACACGATGAACTACATGCCGGCCTTCGGCGAGATTTATAGCGACCGGCAAATCGCCGATCTCGCCGCCTACATTCGCGCCGCGTATTCGCAGCGCGGCCCGTGGAACGACGTCGAAGCCACCGTGGCGAAAGTCAGAAAGGAGAACAACGCGCGATGATCACGCTTACCGTGAATGGCGTGCAGCACGCCCTCGATATCGACCCGTCCACGCCGCTGCTTTATGCGTTGCGCGACGGTCTGCACCTGCACGGCGCGAAGTTCGGCTGCGGTCTCGGGCAATGCGGCGCATGCACCGTGATCGTCGGCGGGGAAGCGGTTTTCTCGTGCCTGGTGCCGGTTTCGTCGATCGGCGCGCGGCCCGTGCGCACCGTGGAAAGTCTCGGCACCGCGGAGCATCCCGGTCCGTTGCAGAAGTCGTTCATCGAGCATCAGGCCGCGCAGTGCGGCTATTGCATCGCCGGCATGATCATGCGCGCGCAGGCGCTGCTGGATCGCAATCCGCATCCGACGGAAAGCGAATTGCGCGAGCATATGGAGCCGAACCTGTGCCGCTGCGGCACGCATATGCGCATTCTCGCGGCGATCCGCGAGGTTGCGCATCTGCCGGCCGGCGACGGCGTGCCCGCCGCGAAGCCACCACGCACGGCGAACCACGGAGGCACGCAATGAGCGTCCACGACAAGATCGACAGGATCGACGACATCAACGGCATCGACGAAGGACGCCGCCGTTTCATGATGTCCGGCGCGCTAGCGGTGAGCTTCAGCCTGTTCCCCGGCGCGAAGGCGCTCGCGCAGCAAGTGATCGCCGACGAAGGCGCCGCCGTGCACATCGCGAAAGCCACCGAGAAGCTGGCGGGCAGCCTGAAAACCAATCCCTATCTCGACGCGTGGATCAAGATCGATCCCGCCGGCAGGGTGACCGTTTATACCGGCAAGGTGGAACTCGGCACGGGCGTGCGCACCGCGCTGCTCCAGGTCGCGGCCGAGGAACTGAGCATGGCGCCGTCGCTGATCACCTTCCTGACCGCGGACACCGGCGCGTCGCCCGACGAAGGACTCACTGCGGGCAGCCACACCATCGCCGATAGCGGCAGCGCGCTGCTGAACGCGGCGGCGCAGGTCCGCGGGCTGCTCGTCGGCGCGGCGGCCAAACACTTCGGCGTGAGCGGCAGCGCGTTGAGCGCGCACGACGCGATCATCAAGGCGCCCGATGGAAGATCGATGACCTATGGCGAAGCCGTCGGCCTGGTCGACCTGCATCGCGTAGCCACACCCGAGTCGCCGCTGAAAGATCCCGCGACCTTCAGCGTGATCGGCACCTCGTTGCCGCGTCTCGACATACCGGGCAAGGTGACGGGCGGCCCGAGCTACGTGCAGGACATGGTCATGCCGGACATGCTGCATGCGCGCGTGGTGCTGCCGCCGGTGTACGGCGCGCAACTGCTGCGCACCAACACGCCCGATGTCCTGAAGATGCCGGGCGTGGTCGACGTGATCCGCGACGGCAGCATGCTGGCCGTGGTCGCCAGCGGCGAATGGCAGGCGGTGCAGGCGCAACGCGCGCTCGCGGCGGGCAGCCAGTGGAGCGCGGGGCACGCGCTGCCCGATCCCGCCACCGTGCACCGCGATCTCAAACAGATTTCCACCGAACACATCGAGATCGCCAACACGCATGGCCCGGCGGGCGCGCCGCTCAAAACGCTGAGCGCGACCTACACCAAGCGCTACATGCTGCACGGCTCGATCGGACCGTCGTGCTCGGTCGCGCAGTTCAAGGACGGCCACATGACCGTGTGGACGCACTCGCAAGGCGTCTATCCGCTGCGCGACGCGCTGGCCGAAATGCTCGCGCTGCCGAAAGAGAACGTGCGCTGCGTCCACGTCGAAGGCTCGGGCTGCTACGGCCACAACGGCGCGGACGACGTCGCCGCGCACGCCGCGCTGATCGCGCGCGACATGGCCGGCCGCCCGGTTCGCGTGCAATGGATGCGCGAACAGGAACACACGTGGGACCACTACACGCCCGCGATGGTCACGCAAGCGAAGGCCTCGCTCGACGCCGGCGGCGGCATCGTCGACTGGGATTACGCGCTGTGGAGCAGCTCGCACAACGAGCGGATCGTCAACGCCGGCCGGCTGATTCCGGCGCAGTTGCTGGAGAAGCCGTTCACGCCGGCGCCCTCGGTGCCGATGGTGCAGCCCGAAGGCGGCGGCGACCGCAACGCGATTCCGCTGTACACGTTTCCGAACCTGCGCGTGATGAACCATTTCTCGCCGACCATGCCGCTGCATACCTCGGCGATGCGCTCGCTCGGCGCGCACATGAACGTGTTCACGATCGAGTCCTTCATGGACGAACTCAGCGCCGCGGCGGGCGCCGATCCGGTCGCGTTCCGTCTGAAGCATCTGCATGACCCGCGCGCACGCGACGTGATCCGCCTCGCCGCCGAGAAATTCGGCTGGCCGCGCGCGCCGCGCAAGGCCAATCACGGCGTCGGCTTCGCGTTCGGCAAGTACAAGAACCTGATGGCGTACGTGGCGATCGCCGTCGAGGTTGCCGTCGTGCGCGAGACCGGTCAGGTGACGCTCGAACACGCGGAAGTGGCGGTGGACTCCGGGCAGATCGTCAACCCCGACGGCATCCGCAACCAGATCGAAGGCGGTGTGATCCAGTCGGCGAGCTGGACCCTCTACGAGGCCTTGAAGTTCGACACGCGGCGCATCCGCAGCTTCGACTGGAGCAGCTATCCGATCCTGCGGTTCTCCGCCGTGCCGCGCAGCCTGAACGTGCACCTGCTCGACCGCCCCGGCGCACCGTTTCTGGGCGCGGCCGAAGCGTCGATGGGGCCGACCGCCGGCGCGCTCGGCAATGCGTTGTTCGACGCGACCGGCCAGCGCCTGCGCGACATGCCGCTCGCCGGAGACGGCCTGCGCCGCCGGATCGACGCCTGACGGCATGCCCGTTAAGAAGATTTAAGCAATCTGAAGTTCAATACAGTGCGCGCAGTCTTACGATTGAAACCTGCGATGTCGCATCATGCATCGTCAAGAACAGCGATTCATCAACGTCAAGACTGGAGAGAAATTTGGCTAACCCATCCGCAATCCCCTCGGCGAATCGTCGGCAACTGCTGGTTGCGGGCGCTGGCGCGGCCGGCGCGGCAGTCGCCGCCATGGCCGCGCCGGGCGTCGCGATGGCCGCCGCGGCGGCCGGCGGCAATCCGCACGCAGGCAGTGCATCCCACTCACAGCATGGAGAGCGACACACGATGAACACGGTAACCACAAAAGACGGCACGCGGATCTTCTTCAAGGACTGGGGCGCCGGCAAGCCCGTGGTGTTCTCGCACGGCTGGCCGCTCGACGCCGACGCGTGGGACGCGCAAATGCTCTTCCTCGTGCAGAAGGGCTATCGGGTCATCGCCCACGACCGCCGCGGCCACGGCCGCTCCGATCAGCCGTCCCACGGCAACGACATGGATACCTACGCCGACGACCTGGCCGCGGTGATCAACGCGCTCGACCTGAAGGGCGCGACGCTCGTCGGCCATTCGACGGGCGGCGGCGAAGTCGCGCATTACATCGGCCGCCACGGCACCTCGCGGGTCGCCAAGGCCGTGCTGATCGGCGCCGTGCCGCCGATCATGGTCAAGACCGAGAGCAACCCGAACGGCCTGCCGATGTCCGTGTTCGACGGCATTCGCGCGAACGTGGCGGCGAACCGCTCGCAGTTCTACAAGGACCTGGCCATGCCGTTCTACGGCTTCAACCGGCCCAACGCGAAGACCTCGCAAGGCACGATCGACGAGTTCTGGCGCGAAGGCATGCTCGGCTCGATACTCGGCCAGTACGAATGCGTGAAGCAGTTCTCCGAGGTGGACTACACCGCCGACCTGAAGAAGATCGACGTCCCCACGCTGATCCTGCACGGCGACGACGACCAGATCGTGCCGATCGACGACTCGGCGCGCCTCTCGGCGAAGCTGGTGAAGAACGCCACGCTGAAGGTTTATCCGGGCGCGCCGCACGGCATGTGCACGACGCTGGCGGATAAGGTCAACGCCGATCTGCTGGAGTTCTTGCAAAGCTGATGCCGAAGCCCGGGCGCTGATCCCGGGATGAATCGGGGCAACGCTCGTTGCCCATGCGCGGCGCGTTTTCCTGGCGAACCTGGCTCGCCGGAAAAACGCGCCGCGCGTGCGTTGGAGATTGAACTCGTCATTCGACCGATTGCGACCGGTAAGCCATAATGACGAGTAATTACATTTCGTTATTTTCGGATAAATTACCGAGGTAGCGGGACCGCTGCGCGACGAATCGAGGTGACGATCCATGCTTGACGATACTCAGACATCCGCCGCCACGGCCGCACGCCCGAAGGACTCGCTCGGCTGCCTGTCGAGCCACCTGTACCGCGATCTCGAACTCGACACCGGCGAGTTCAGGTTCCATCGCAAATGCACGCGCGACAACAAGGCCAGCGCCGTTGCCATGCACGGTTCGGAGCGCGGCTTTCTGATTGGCGTGTCGCTGAAAACCGGGCATCGCCGGCGTATTTTCTCGGGCCACCGCTGGACCTCGCACGACTTCGAACAGGACAGCATCTACATTCGCGACTTCGCGGACGACTATAAAGCCGACTTGCAAAGCGGCTTCGATTTCGTGCTGATCGAACTGTCGCGCGCTTTCATGGCGAACGCCTGCTATGAGCGAAGCGGCGCGAGCGTGCCGCGGCTCGCGCCGCTGGCCGGGCACAAGGACCCGGTGCTCGGCCATCTCGCCCAGGTGCTGGCGCTCACGCTCGACCGGCAGAGCGAGGCCAGCCCGCTCTTCGTCGAACAATTGGGCGTCACCATCGGAACCCATCTGCTCGATCGGTACGGCAACGCGCCGCCGCAATCGGAGAAGAAAAGCCGCCGCCTCTCCAGTTTGCAGGAAGCACGCGCCAAGGACATGCTGCTCGCAAAGTCGCAAGGCAACGTTTCGATCGAGGAAATCGCAAGCGCGTGCAATCTGTCACGCAGCTACTTCATTCGCGCGTTTCGCGAGACCACGCATCGCACGCCGCATCAATGGCTGCTCGAACGGCGTATCGACCGCGCCCGCGACCTGCTGAAGCATTCGGACTATTCCCTGTCGGAAATCGCCATCGCCTGCGGCTTCTCCGATCAGAGTCATTTCACGCGAATATTCTCGCAATGGGTCGGCGTGCCGCCCGGCGCGTGGCGCCGGCAAGCCTGCAACTGACCCGCTTGCAACGCATGCGTCGAGCCGGCGCCGATTGAACGATCGAGCGCCGCCGTTGTTTCATGCCAATGGACTTTCATACAAAGCATCGCACTAACCGACAAGACACGCGCGATTCGCCAAGGTACTTTCGATCACGTCGACGATGGCCGTTCGAGCGCGCCTCGCCGGATGGAAATCATGCAAAGGCGGGTGACGCCACGATCGAGCCGCACCGTTGCCTTATCACGCTCATTGCCCGGAACCTGAAAACGACATGATCGAATTAGGCCGCTTTCACATCGATCTGGAGATGCGCACGTTGCGCAAGGACGGCGAACCGGTGCATCTCGGCTCCCGTGCGTTCGATATCCTCGCGGTGGTCGCATCGGCGGGCGGGCGCCTCGTTACGAAAGACGAGTTGATGAACGCGGTCTGGCCCAACACCATAGTCGAAGAAAACAACATTCAGGTACACCTCTCCGCGCTGCGAAAAATACTCGGCGCGGACCGCGATCTGATTCTCACCGTGCCCGGCCGCGGTTATCAACTGGTGCGCCGATCGAACCGGTCGGCGCCCGGGCAATCCTTCGCGCCCGCGCCTGCCGCGTGCCCGTTGCCGCCGCCCAAGACGCACCTGGTGGGCCGCGAGGCGGCGGTTCGGCAAATCCGCGCGATGCTCGCGCACGCGCACGTGCTGACGCTGGTGGGCGCCGGCGGCATCGGCAAAACCAGTCTCGCGATCGAAGCGGCCCGTCACGCCGCCGCGGACTTCGTCGAAGTGTGCTTCGTGGAACTCGCCGCGCTCACCGCGCACGGCGGCGTGCTCGCCGCCATCGCCGAAGGCTGCGGCCTGGCTGGGGCAGACGCCGCGCCGGGGGTCACGCCGGGTGTTGCACAAATGGCCGCCGCGCTCGCGCAAAAACGCCGGCTGCTGGTGCTCGACAACGCCGAGCACCTGGTGGACGAGGTGGCGGAAGTCGTCGAGGCGCTGGTCGCGGAATGCGCTTCGCTGCGCGTGCTCGTCACGAGCAGGGAGCCGCTGCGCATCATGCCCGAAGCGATTTTCCGGGTGGACCCGCTCGACGTGCCGCAACCGGATTCGAGCGACGCGGAGATCTTGCAGCAGTCGGCCGTGAATCTGTTTCTGCTGCGCGCCAACTCGTTGCAACGCAAGGTGGGCGCGGAGCGTGCGGAACTGCGGCTGGTCGGCGAGATATGCCGGCGGCTCGACGGCATTCCGCTCGCGCTCGAACTGGCCGCGGCCCGCGTCGTGGCGCTCGGCGTGGAAGGCGTGTATCAGCGGCTGGACGATCGCATGGCGATTCTCGCGGGCGGCTATCGGACCGCGCTGCCGCGCCATCAAACCTTGCGCGCGACCTTCGACTGGAGCTTCGCGCTGCTCGACGCCGGCGCGCAGTCGCTGTTCAGACGAATCGCGGTGTTCGGCGGCCTGTTCACGTTCGAGGCCATGTGCGCGGTCGTGTGCGACGCCGGCTTGACGGTCGCGAGCGCGATCAACGGCATCAGCGAACTGCTCGCCAAATCGCTGGTGAATGTCGAATTCGACGGTCCGGTGGCGCGGTATCGCCTCTCCGAATCGACGCGCGCCTATGCGCTCGAAAAGCTCCAGGCGGAAGGCGAGCGGCAGGATCTGGCCGCGCGCCATGCGCGCTATCTCGCCTGCTGCTTGCAGGCTCGCCCGGCGCGGACGGCTGCCGGCGCGGCGACCAGCACCGACTCGAGCGCCGCCGATCACGCGGCGGTTTTCCAGCATTCGCTCGACGACGCGTGCAGCGCCCTGGATTGGGCGTTCTCCCCGGAGGGCGACGTGCGGCTCGGCGTCGAACTCGCGTCAAATCTGGCCGGCGCGCTGCTCGACGCCGGCATGATCGCGGAGTGCTGCGCGCGCACCGGGCAAGCGGTCGACGCGCTCGACAAGCTCCCCGCCGCATCGGTCGCCGCCGTCAGCGAAATGCGCGTGCGCGCGGCGTTGGCGTCGGCCTTGCCCTACATTCACGGCGCGGTTGGGCGGTCGGCGGAATTGTGGCGCGACGTGCTCGCGCTCGCGCTGGCGTGCGGCGACGAAGCGTTTCATGCCCGCGCGCTATGGGGCCTCTGGAACACGATGATGTCCGGCGGAAACATCCACGAATCGATGAAGTACGCGAAGCGGTTCCAGCAATTCACGCAGGCACAAGCACAAGCACAAGAGAACCCGTGGCAACAGATCCTGGCGGATCAACTGGTGGCCATTTCGCTGCATTGTCTCGGCCGGCATGGCGAAGCCCGGCAGGCGCTGCTCGACGTCAGGCAACGTATCGTCTCGCTCGACGGCAAAGCGCAGCGGGTGGGCAGCTTCGCCGTCGATCCGCTCGTCTATTGCAACGGCACGCTCGCGCGAATCGCGTGGCTCGAAGGGAATGTCGGCGAGGCCCTGGCGCTCGTCGATCAACTCGTGAGCCTGGTGCGCCCCCATACGATGGAACCGTCGCTCACGCATGTGCTCGGCGCGGCGGCGGCGCCGCTGGCGTTGTTGTCGGGCGATCTGAGCGGCGGCGCGGCCTATCTGGAGATCATGCGCTCGCAAGCCGCGCTGCATCGCTCCGAGGTGTGGCTGGATTACTGCGACTGCCTGTCCGCGTATCGCGACATTCTCGACGGACACGCGCAGCGGGCGCTGCCGGTTCTCGCGCAGGCGCTCGACGCGTTGATCGCGCGCGGCTTCCGGCGTTTGATCACGCTGTTCATCGTCGCCTACGCCGAGGCGCTCGTCACGGCCGGGCAGATCCACGAAGCCCGCAGCCGATTGAACGAAGCGCTGGCATTCTGCGAAAGCAACGGCGAGCTGATTTTCCTGCCGGAAATCTGGCGCGTGCTGGGGCTTGCGGCACACGCCGAAGCGCGCGCGCAGGCCTATGCGGGGAATGCGTCCAACGCGCGGCGCAGTGACGCGTCGGCATGCTTCGCGAAGGCGATCGAACTGTCCCGCACGCAGGGCGCGAGGATGTGGGAACTGCGCGCCTCGATGGCGCTCGCCGCGCTGCTGCGCGACGAAGGCCGAACCGAGGCGGCGCTTGAACTGCTCGAACGAATCGCGCTCTGTTTCGACGCGGCATCCGGCAGCGCCGACGTCGATGCGTTGTTCGAGACCATCGGGACGCTGCGCTCGCGCTCAGGCAAACCGCTTCGCCGGGCGGCGTTCGACACCATGCCGCCGCTCGACACGCGCGCGGCTTTGGCGGCTCCCGCTAGCGCCGGCTAGATAGCGGTGGCCGTTGCGCTCGCCGGCCGGCTCACGTGCAACCGGCCACACCCGGCGCGTGAACGCGAACGCGCTCAGCCACAGTTCACACGTTCGCGATGTGCGTGTCCGCAATCGCGCGCACGTCGATGCGGCGCGGCAGGATCGCGTCGCGGTTCGCGCTGTCCGCCACCTTTTGCAGCGCGGCAATATCCGCCTCGGTGATGAAGTGCTGTTTCAGCGACGCGCGTTGCGTGATCCGCTTCGCGGCATCGAGCGGCGAGCGCGTCAGCGTCGCGTAGATTTGCGCGTAGGCGTCGGGGTTCGCCAGCGCCCAATCGCCCGCGCGTTGCAGCCTGAGCAGGACGTCCGCGATCGCCGCGCGTTTGCGCGTGTCCGCGAGCGCGGCCCCGGAGGCGGTGATGAAACCGAGACCGCTGTTGATGCCGGTGCCGTCGCGCAAAATCCGCGCGCCGCGTTGCACCGCGATGCCGTAGTACGGATCGAACGTCGCCCATGCTTCAATCGATCCCGATGCGAACGCGGCAAATGCATCGACCGGCAAGATGAAACGCACGCTGACGTCTTCTTTCGAGAGCCCCGCTTCAGCCAGCGCGCCGTATAACTGAAACTGCGAAATGCTGCCGCGCGCCGAGGAGACGAACACGGTGCGCCCCTTCAGATCCGCGACCGTGCGAATCTTCGAATCCGCCGCGACCAGAATGCCGAGTTGCGCGCCGGAGCCCACGCGCGTCGCGACGATCTTCAAGCTCGGATCGCCCACCGCCGCCGCGAGCACCGGCAAGTCGCCCGCCGGCGCGAGATCGACCGCGCCCGCGCGTTGCGCTTCGAAGAGCGGCGCGGCGCCCTGGAAGTTGGCCCAGCGAAAAGCGTAGGGCGCGCCGTCGAGCACTTTCGCCGCTTCCGCCAGCGCGCGCGTGCCGCCGGCCTGGTCGCCGAGAACGAGCGTGATGGAAGTGGCGGCGGCTTCGGCGGCCTGCGCGCCGTGCGCGTGCAACGCGCCGGTCACGGCGAAGACGCTCAGTGCGGGCGCCGCGCCTAATAGCTTCAGCGTGCGCCGTCGCGTGGAAAACGATGTGGGAACAGAAGCGGCCATACGCCCTCGCTTTGCAATAGTTCGCCAAGCGTAACGAGCGAAGCGGGCCTTGAGAATGATTCGATTCCGATAACGTTATCTCGAACCGCTATTTGGCTCTGGATGCCGCGGGCGTTCGCCGAGCGGGCATGGTCCGGCCGTATTGGGGCGCCAGGCCGGGAAGGCCTGGCGCCGGTGGCCGCGCCGCCACTGTGGAGAACGGCGCTTCGTCTTAACCGCGAGGTGCGCTAACGCGCGCCGGTTTCACTTCGGCTGCTCGACGTAACGCAGATACGGCTTCACCGTCTTGAAGCCTTGCGGGTATTTCTTCGCTGCGTCGTCGTTCGAAACGGAGGTCGGGATGATGACGTCCTCCCCCGGTTTCCAGTTCACCGGCGTCGCCACCGTGTGTTTCGCGTTGAGCTGCAGCGCATCGAGCAGACGCAGCACTTCGTCGAAATTGCGGCCCGCGCTCATCGGATACACGAGCATCGCCTTGACCTTCTTGTCGGGGCCGATCAGAAACACCGAGCGCACCGTTGCGTTATCCACGGCGGTGCGCGGGCCGCCGCTCGCACTCGGATGGATCATGTCGTAGGCCTTCGCGACGCTCAGGTCGGCGTCGCCGATCAGCGGGTAGTTGATCGCGTGACCCTGCGTCTCCTCGATATCCTTGACCCATTTCTCGTGATCGCTGACGGGATCGATGCTAAGACCGATGATCTTCGTGTTGCGCTTATCGAATTCCGGCTTCAGCCGGGCCATGTATCCGAGTTCGGTGGTGCAAACCGGCGTGAAATCCTTAGGATGAGAAAACAGGATCGCCCAATGGTCGCCGATCCATTCGTGAAAATGGATCGTCCCTTCGGTGGTTTCCGCGGTGAAATCCGGAGCTTCTTCGCCTAGTCGAATCGACATCGTCATCCTCCATGAAGCGTGCTGCCGGGGTACACCGTCGGCGGCCCCGGCTGGTTGGTTGGCAATCAGGCGAGCAGCCTGACTGACGATCGGGCTCCCGCTAATCGAACGGCATGGCGCAGGAGCCCGTTAGCGGGCGCAGCGCGTGCGGCGGCTCCCTGAAAGAAACCCGCCGCGGGGTGTGACGAACCTCGGCCGAACCTCGGGACGAACGCCAGGACGCGCTGCGCGTCGCGCTTATAGCGTAGAACAAAAAGGACGGATATCGCGGCTGTTATGCAGAGCGGAACCGCCATTATGGTGACGGATCCGCTCATCGACGATGCGTGGCGCTGGCTTCAGCCTTGCGGAAAACCGGCGCGCGGCAAAACGCCGGGGCGCTTGCCGTGCCCTGGCTCAACGCTCGTCGTCGCCGTCGCGACCGCAAGCCTGAGCCGAATGACCATGACCGTCGCCGCGACGATCGTCGTCCGCGCCCGGCAGCGTCTGCGGCACGTAGGCGGGCAACTCGCTCGCATCCCATGCGAACACGAAGAACTGGTTCGGGTTCGCGATGCCGGCCGGATGATTCGTATCGGTGACCGTGCCGAGGAAGTCGTTATCGTTGGCGATGAACAGCGTGTGCTTCTTCACGCCGCCGACCACCACGTCGGGGCCGAACGCCAGGCCTTCCAGTTTCGCCGGAATGTCGTTCGCGTTGTAGCCGTGCGCGGTCAACGACGCGACCACGTCGAGGAACAAGGCTTTGCGCACCGCATACGGCGCGAGACCGGCCTCGCTGCTCGCGTTGCTCACGTCCTGCGCGCCTGTCAGGTCGATGTGAAACACCTTCTTGAAGGCCGCCGTGGAGTTGTCGCCGAGTCCCTTGCCGTCGCGCTCGTCGACCAGCAATTCATGGTCGTTGACGGCCACCACGTCGCTGATGGTCGGATACTTCGGCTTCGCCGCCGTACCGATGTTCGTCAGCGGATAGGCAAACTGCGTGGTCTTGCCGCTGCGTAAATCAATCCTGACGATGCGCGTATACCCGCCACTGGTGCCGCCGTCCTGAATCAGCGGGCTTTGCATCGCGCCGAACAGCGTCTTGCCGTCCGGCGAGATCGCGAGACCTTCCATCCCCTTGTTCGCCACGCGGCCCGAAGTGTTCTGCGAGATTTCGTCGCTGCCGACGGCGGCGAGCGTCGACACCGCGAACGTATCGGGCAGCTTGTAGCTATCGGTGCGGCGGCCGCTGCGGCGATCGAAGCGATAGACGTAGGGACCGTATTCGTCGGAGATAAAGACGCTTTCGCCGTCGCTGCTCACACGCACGCTTTCGGGATCGAAGCGTGCGTCGAGATCGTTGGTCGACAGGCGCGTCGGGTCGAAGTTGTCGGAGCGGCCGGTGAAGTAGTGAGTGCGGTTGCGGCGGTTCAGCGCGGGCGCGCCGTTGGGCACGCCGGCCGCGGCGCCCGTTCCGTAGACGAGCGTTTCAGACGCGTGAAGCAGCGTCGTGCCGATGAGTTTCGGCGTCAGCGTGTACGGCAGCGCAGCGCCCGCCGCACCCGGTTTCAGGCGCAGGCGCAAGGTCTGAAAGCGGTTGATGTACGACGCGGTGTCGTCGATGGCCGCGTTGTACGGCACGGCATTCGGGCCGCGGTCCGGCACCGCGACAAACGTATGGCATCCCGCGTAGGCGATGCCCGAACCCAGGCCGCCCAGCAGATTGCCCGCCGCGCCGTTCTCCAGCGGCGCCGCCGTTTCCTTCGACAAATCGCCGCTCAAGCCGCTCAACTGACCGACCGCGATGAGGTCCACGGCTGCATGCGCCGCCGTGGCGAACAGGAGCGACGAGGCGATCGCCGTCAGGGCAAGAAGTCTTGAACGAGACACGATGATGTTCCTTGAAGGGAATGCTTGTTTTGGACGTGTCTGGCGCTAAGCGTCGCCCATGCGTGCGTGGCTCGCGTGGATCTTCGGGGGTGGTCAGGGAGGGCCAGCGCGCAGCTCGGTGGGCCGTTGAAGGCCGGCGGTAATAGTGCGTGAGGTTTGTGACTGAATAATGACCGTTATGCGTGACCGGGCCAGCGGCGCGAACCGGTCGAGCCGAATCGGCGAATCACCGCTTTGCGCGGGCGTGGTGAACGGACATATCAGCAGGCTGACGAAACGTGCGTGCGGCAATGGCCGATTCAATCGGCCATTGCTTCGGGTCTTTCACTTTTGCGCACTTTTGGCCCGAGCAGGCGCGTTCTTCTTCAAGCTGGTGTGATTGAAATCGATAGCGGCGCGCACGAGATTTTTCAGCGCGCGCGCATTGATCTTGTCGCCCTCGAAAAAGTCGATTGCGCGTCTCGCGTTGCCTTCGAGTCCCGCGTTGAAGAGTTGGTCGGGATCGGGAAGATTCGCACCGTGGGCAAAGGTCAGCTTCACCTTGCCTTTATGCGCGTTGGCGACCGCGATCATGCCGTCGCGGGACCATACCGGGCTTCCCATCCACTTCCATTCCTCGATGATCTGCGGGTCGGCCTGGAGAATGCTCTTGCGGATGCCGGCAAACGTTTCGCCGCGCCAGTCCGTGAGTTCCGCGATCATCTGGTCGATGCGTTCCGATGGGTTCATGGTTCTTCTCACCTCGAAATCCGTGTCATGGGACCACGATAGTAATACGCCGGCGACACCGCTTGCGAGCACGCGCGCTGAATGTCCCCGGCCCCAGCGCTTCAGCTACGCATGGATCATTTTTCAGTCGTCGAATGTGCCGCGATATTCCGGCGCGGCGTCGCGGCGCGTGTTGATTTCGAACATCACGCCGCCCGGCGCGCGGCAAAAGAAGCGCGAACCGCGGCCATTGTTGAAGACTTCGGTCTCCATCTCGACACCCTCCGTCTTGAAGCGCTCATACAACGCGTGAACGGCATCGAGGCTCGGCAATTCGAAGCCGACATGGAAAGCCTTGGGCCATGCCGGCGCATCGCCGCTCGCGTGATCGATCACCACGTCGAAGCCGGGGCGCTTGAGAATGTACGATTGGTCCCAGGTTCCCGCGATAGTGAAACCCAGGTGCTGTTCAAAGAACCTGGCGGTCGCGGGGGTGTCGGCTGAGGGGAAGCTCAAGTGGTTGAGTTTCATGCTGTCGATAAAGGCGGTCATCATCGGTCTCTCGTTCATTGGCGGCGGCCCTATGCCAGCGCCGATGACGTCAGAATATAAGCGGAAGCTCGCATTCAACAACTCGCATTGAGCGCATGCGCCGATGGGTCGTGAAGCCCGCATGAAGCCGCGGCTTCGACGAGAAACGGAGACCGTAGCGGCTTCGGTTGCTCACATTCACGAATGTTCCGGCGAACGCGCGGATGATGCGCGGTCTGCGCTCGCATGGGTTAGCGCGGGGGTGCGGAACCGCCGTTGCGATGCCGCGAAGGGCGCGCCGTCAGTCTTTCTTTTTGTGCGGCAGCGCCGCGTTCAGAAGCGGGTTGAAGCGGGTCGAGTCGGCGGCGGCCTTGGCCTTGCCCTCGGCCTTACGCTTACCCCTTGGCGCGTTACCCGACAATTGGGCGAGTAGTTCTTCCGAACTTGCGTCGTTGTTGTCGCTGTCCTCGTCGCTGCTCCCGGCTTCGTCTGATCGAGCCGATTTCTTTGGTTTGCCGCGCGACGGTTCACGCTCTTCTGAGGTTGCCTGCGTGTCGTCCTCGGATACTTTTGCTCCGGCGATGTGCCCGATCACGGCCGCAAACGAACTCGACGCCGATTTTGGCGCATCGCCCGGAAGCATCGTCTGAGCAACGATGTCGCGCAGCGTGCGGCCGTCGACGGAGCGCGCGGTCGGGGTCGTGCGCCAGTCGATGTCGGTCTGGGCGAACGCGCCAATCACACGCTCAAGCACCGCGGGCGACAGCACGCCGCCGTCATACAGGCTGATCACCGCGCGCTCGAAGACCGGAAACAGCGTGGATGCGGATGTCCTGGACACGGGTTTTCCCTCCTTGGACTGCTTGTCGATCGCGGTTTCGCGCCGGCATTGCGCTAACGATCGGCCTCTGACCATTGAACGATTGAGCGATTGGATGAACGGCGGCCGCGGCCGCTCCGCGCATTCACTCCTCGCACTTCACGTCTTGCCTCGGCACGACGATGATCACCGGATACGTTCCCCTGTCCAGTTCCACGCGCGCCACCACGGTCATTGTCGCGTCGTCGCTGTCGTCGTACACGCTCACCCTCTCGTGCCGAA
Source organism: Paraburkholderia sp. DD10 (assembly GCF_049177125.1). Taxonomy (NCBI): domain Bacteria; kingdom Pseudomonadati; phylum Pseudomonadota; class Betaproteobacteria; order Burkholderiales; family Burkholderiaceae; genus Paraburkholderia; species Paraburkholderia sp. DD10. The sequence goes on from NZ_CP185392.1 coordinate 2,807,282, forward strand.
GGCTGGTGACGCCGACGCAGCCGGACGCGCGGCCCTCATCGGAGAGTTTGCACTGAATCGGATTCTCGGCCAGATAGCGATACCGGTTCGAACTCGACAGGTATTCGCGAAGGCTTTGCGCCGTCCCGCCAATGCCGGTCACGTAGGCAATCGCGCACTGCTGTTTCGGCGTTTCATTGCCGGTCGACGTTTCGGCGTTCGCGTGCGCGCTCATCGCGGCGATGCCTGCGATAAGCGACGATGCGATGATGGACTTCATGGCGCGGTTCCCGTTTTGTGGATCTAAGCGCAGGATTGTAAAGTCATCGCGACCAGCCGGCAGCCCTGCCGAAGCGTTGGCTTGAGCGCCGGCCGTCGCGCGGAAAAAACGCAGGTGTCGAAACTAGTATATGATGACCATCATGAAGAAGCCCCCAGTCAAGCGGAATACCGCCAGCCGCAAGGAACTCACACACGAGCGCATCGTCGAGGTGGCCGCCCGCGCGATCCGGCGCAGCGGCTACGCCGGCACGGGCGTGGCCGACATCATGAAGGAGGCCGGCCTGACGCATGGCGGCTTTTATGCCCACTTTCCGTCGCGCGAAGTGCTGCTTGCCGAAGCGGCCGACCGCGCCGGCGCCGAAGCCGTGGCCATATCCGAACATATCGCGGCCTCCGTGGCGCCCGACCAGGCGTTGCCGGCGATCGTGCGCGCGTATCTGTCGAAAGAGCATTGCCAAAGCGTGGAAACGGGCTGTCCGGTCTCCGCGCTCGGCTCGGAGATGCCGCGCCAGGCGCCCGTCGTGCGGCGCGCGGCCACCCGCCGCATCAAGGAAATGATCGATGTCGTCGCGCGCCAATTGCCCGACTGGGGCCAACCGGGCGCACACGAACAGGCGCTGATGACGGTCGCCACGATGGTCGGCACCCTGATGCTGGCGCGCGCCGTCGACGATCCGAAGCTCACGGATAGTTTTCTTGAAACCGCATTGAAAAAACTCGCGCCCACTGATGTGTGAATCCGCCCGGCCCGGCGCCGGTTTTCGCTGCACCTGAAATATGATGACAATCATACAAATGGCAGGATGAAAGCCCCGCCGCCCACGTATCGGACATCGCTCACATCGCTCACTATCGGAAGAACATCATGGAAACCAGAATAGCGCTCGTTACCGGCGCGTCGTCGGGAATCGGCGAAGCCACGGCCGAGCGGCTCGCGCAGGCCGGATACACGGTCTACGGCACGAGCCGGCGCGGTGCGCAAGGCGGCCAACGGACCTTCGAGATGCTGCCGCTCGACGTGACGAGCGAGGAATCGGTGGAAGCGGCGGTCAGCGAAGTCCTGCGCCTGCACGGCCGCATCGACCTGCTGGTGAACAACGCGGGCTTCGGCGTCGCCCCGGCCGCCGCGGAAGAGAGTTCGATCGATCAGGCCCGAGCGATCTTCGATACGAACTTCTTCGGGATCGTCCGCATGACGCGCGCCGTGGTGCCCCATATGCGCCGACACGGCAGCGGCCGCATCATCAACATCGGCTCCGTGCTGGGTTTTCTGCCGATGCCCTATATGGCGCTGTATTCCGCCACCAAGCACGCGGTCGCGGGTTACTCGGAGTCGCTCGACCACGAGTTGCGTACCAAGGGCATTCGGGTTTCGGTCATCGAGCCCGCCTACGTCAAGACGGCCTTCGACGCGAACTTCATGGCGCCCGACGCCCCGCTCGACGAATATCGCGAGGTGCGCTCGGCCGTCGACAAGCGGGTGAAAGAGGTGGTCGAGAATGCCGACGGTCCCGAGGTCGTGGCCGAAACCGTACTGCGGGCCGCCAGCGCGGCTCGCCCGAAGCTGCGCTATACGGCCGGCGGACTCGCCGGCCGTCTGCAATTGCTACGCAGGTTCGCGCCTGCAGGCCTGGTGGACGCCGGCGTTCGCAAGGATTTGCGGCTGGCAACGTAGGCCGCGTGACTGTCTCTCCCGTTTTAAAGCCGCAACCCGCGAAACAATGTGATGCAATGAGCAATAAGGAACTGTGATGAAGGCATTCGTCGTCGATCGATATGGACGCAAGAATGGCGTACGGGCCGGCGATATGCCGGTTCCCGAACTGCGCGAGGACGACGTATTGATCCAGATTCACGCCGCCGGCGTGAACCCGCTCGATTCGAAGATCAGAGACGGGGAATTCAAGCTCCTCCTGCCTTATCGTTTGCCATTGATTTTAGGCCACGACCTGGCGGGAGTGGTGGTCCGCGTCGGACCGCACGTGCGGCGATTCAAGCCGGGCGATGAAGTCTTTGCGCGACCGCATAAGGACCGCATCGGCACTTTCGCGGAATTCATCGCGGTCAAGGAAGACGGCGTGGCGCTCAAGCCCACGTCACTCAGCATGGAAGAAGCGGCTTCAATGCCCTTGGTGGGATTGACCGCCTGGCAGGCGCTGATCGAAAAAGGCCAACTCGCGAAAGGGCAGAAAGTACTCATCCATGCGGGCTCGGGCGGCGTCGGCACCTTCGCGATTCAACTGGCGAAGCATGTGGGCGCGACTGTCGCAACGACGGCGAGCGCGGCGAATGCCGAGTGGTTGAAGCAACTCGGCGCGGATGTCGTCATCGATTACAAGAAAGACGACTTTGCGGCCATTCTGAAAGACTACGACGTGGTGCTGGACACACAAGGCGGAAACACGCTCGAGAAGTCGCTGCGAGTGCTCAAGCCGGGGGGCAAACTCATTGGAATCGCGGGTCCGCCTGATCCTGATTTCGCCAAAGAGATAGGTGCCTCGTTGTTCCTGAAAACGGCGATGCGCTTTCTGAGCTACCGCATTAGAAAGGCGGCGAAACGTCATCACGTCAGCTATTCGTTTCTTTTCATGCGTGCGAATGGGGAGCAACTCGGTCAGATCGCCGCGCTCGTCGACGCAGGTGCGATAAAGCCCGTGATCGATCGGGTTTTCCCGTTCGAGTCGACCAACGAGGCGCTGGCTTATGTCGAGAGAGGACGCGTGAAGGGAAAGGTGGTCGTCAAGATGTAGCACTCGGGTTGATCAGCGACGTGAGTACATGGTCGGCCCACGCGCCGTTGATCTTCAGATACGCTCGCGCGAGTCCCTCGCGTTCGAACCCTAGCCGCTTCAGCAATTGCCCGCTGCGTATGTTCTCAGGCCGATAGTTCGCCATGATGCGATGCAATCCGACGTCATTGAACACATGCGGTATCGCTACCGTAAGGGCTTCTTGCATCAGCCCTTGACCTTGCGCATGTTTCGCGAGAGAAAAGCCGAGATGACATGCCTGGAATGGACCACGGACGATATTCGTGAAGTGGCATTCGCCGATCACTTCCGCCGAGTCCCTACGCGTTAGCAACCAATGAACGGCATTGCCCAAGGCATTGTCACGACTCATCGCGCCCAGTCGGTTCTTGACGGCCTCGAGTTCGAAAAAGGAATCCGGGCGTGCGGGCTCCCAAGGCTGCAAGTGCTCGCGATTGCGAAGGGAGTAATCACGAAGCTCCGGCGCGAACGCGGCTTCCGCCCGCACGAGTTTCAAGCGCGCGGAAGTCAGGCCATCTTTCAAGGCATTACTCGATATTTCGGCCACTCATTGGCTCCTTTGCAATGTGTCCACCCTCACCCAACACAAGTAGATCAATCCCCGACAGTTCGCTATCATGCCCCTGACCCAGTGCTTCTGAGGTCCGATGACTGTCGCCGGGATGCTGCTTCATGCCTGGGCCGTCGGGCAACCACCTAACAGGAGATAAGCAATGAAGAAATCGCGCATGCTTCTCGCGTCGCTGATAGTCACGGGCATGCTGGCATCGTCGCTCGCGAGCGCACAACCGCCGCACGACAAGTCCGGCCACGGCAACTCGGGTAAAGGCGATCATGGTCATGGATCGAAGGGGCACGGCCCGAAAGACGCGCCGCCCGGACACGGCGCCGACGGTCCAGGCAATTCGGCGAACGCGCCCGGGCACTGGCGCAAGGGCGATCGCCTGCCTCCGGAATACCGCGATCGCCAGTACGTGATCGACAACTGGCGCGACTACCACCTTGCTCCGCCTCCACGCGGCTATTCGTGGGTCGGCATTGGCGGCGACTATCTGATGGTGCAGATTTCGTCCGGCGTGATTCTGCGGGTCGGCCCGTGATCTAGCGCATCGGTAGGCCCGCCGCGGCCTACCGCAACTCGCCTCACCTCACCTCATCTGCCAGCCGCGCCGCCGCCGCTTCTTCGGCGCGGCGCGGAATCGAACCACGCGGCCCGCATCAAGACCCGATCGCGAGCCCCGCGTCACCCAGCAACCCGCGCAACCCGAGCTTCGGATATCGGCTATCCACCGCGCGCACGTCGGCGCGCGTCTCGCCGATGATCCAGTCGCGCACCTCCGCCGCGACCGGCCGCAACGGCCGGCCCTCCGGCCACACCAGGCAGCAGCGCCGGTTGGTGACGATCACCTGTTCTTCGGCCGGCAACAGCGCGCCTTCCAGCAGCCAGTGCGACACCACGTTGAGCCAGCCTAGCGCCACACCCTGCCCGAGCAACGCGGCCTGCACGACGATCGCGTAATCGTTGAAGCTCAGCATGCTCGCCGGATGCCGCCCGTGCGCCGCGAACTCGCCGAAGCGCTCATGCCAGCCGCGCTCGCCGTCGTCCATCACGATCACCGTATCGCCGTGCTCGCGGCCCGCCTCGGTCGACGCCGTCTCATGGTAGCGATGGTTGCACACCGGCAGCAGCGTCTCCGGCATCACGAGCACGCTGTTCTCGCCGATCTCGTCCTCGCGCAGAAAGCGCATGCCGAGATCGACGTCGATGAGCGGCCCGCCGATGCGCCCTGAAATCAGTTGAAAGCGCAGATCGACGTTCGGAAACGCCTGGTTCAGCCGGTTCATGCGCGGCATCAGCCAGTGCGTGGTGAAGGCCGTGGAGACGGACAACGTGACCGACTCCACGCCGGTCGCCCTCGCCTCGATCTCGCGGATCGCGCCTTCTATGCCGTTGAAGCCCTCGGAAATTTTCCGGTAAAGAATCCTGCCGTTCTCGGTCAGCTCGATGCCGCCGCGCACGCGCTCGAACAGGCGCACGCCGAGATGGTCCTCCATGCGCGCGAGCATTCGGCTCACCGCGGGCTGGCTGACATACAGTTCCTGTGCCGCGCGCGTGAAGTTGCCGCAGCGGGCGGCGGCTTCGAACACGAACAGCGCATTGGCGCTCGGCAGTTTTTTACGCAGGTTAGGCATGACCTCATGTTATGCCTTCTCCAACAATTTGGGAATTGCCGCCAAAATAGACGCGGCCTATATTTTCCCTAACGCAGGCTTCTTCAGCGAGACAGAACGCAATGGACGCACGAGCGAAAACAGGTGTTTCGATCCGATCGGCAGCGAAGCGTTATGGCCCGGTAGTGGCCCTCGACGACGTTTCGCTGGAGATCGCCCCCGGCGAATTCGTCTCGCTGCTGGGCCCCTCGGGCTCGGGCAAGACCACGCTGCTCGGCATTCTCGGCGGCTTCGTGCAGCCGAGCTCGGGGGCGGTCTGGGTCGGCGAGCGCGACATTACATTTGCGCCGCCGCATAAACGCGACATCGGCATCGTGTTTCAGAACTACGCGCTGTTTCCGCACATGAGCGTCGGCGAGAACGTCGCGTTTCCGCTGCGCGCGCGCCGTCAGCCGAAAAACACATGGGCGAGGAAAGTGGCCGACGCCCTCGCGATGGTCGAACTCTCCGGCTACGAGAACCGCGGCATCGGCCAGCTTTCGGGCGGCCAGCGCCAGCGCGTGGCGCTCGCCCGCGCGATGGTGTTCGAGCCGCAACTGATCCTGATGGACGAGCCGCTTTCCGCGCTCGACAAGCAACTGCGCGAAACCATGCAGATCGAATTGCGGCGGCTGCATCGCAAGCTCGGCGCGACGATCGTCTACGTGACGCACGACCAGCGCGAGGCGCTCACGATGAGCGACCGCGTCGCGGTGCTGAAGAACGGCCGGCTCGTGCAGATTGATACGCCCGAGCGGCTCTATGACCGTCCGTGCGATGCGTTCGTCGCGAGTTTCATCGGCGAGGCGACGCTGCTCGACGTCACGCGCGCGGGCGACGACGCCGTGCGCCTCGGCGAGACGGTGCTGCGCACCGCGCACCCGCTGCCGCGCGGCGACAAGCTGCTGCTCGCGGTGCAAACCGAAAAGCTCGTGATCGACAACGGCGACGCGCGCGACGGCGTGAACCGCCTGTCGTGCCGCGTCACCGAGGTGCTTTATCAAGGCGAAAGCCTGCGTGTGTTCGCGGCGCTCGCCGACGGCACCGCCATCAGTCTCCGGCAGCCGGGCGGCCACGATGCGCGCCGCCGCATTCCGCAGCCGGGCGCGCACATGAGCGTCACGCTCGATCCGCAAGACACGATCGTGGTGCCCGCCTGAACCAACGCCTACACGCCTGCACGCTTATGCGCCAATCCAACCTTTCCAGCCGCCCGTGCGCGGGCCTTTCCCTCTCCGCATCACAGCAAACCGCAAAAGGATGATTTCATGAAGCTCACCGATTTCAAGGTCCTGACGTTCGACGTCGTCGGCACACTCATCGACTTCGAGCGCGGCGTGCTCGCCTCCGTGCGGCGCCTCGGCGGCGCGGCGGCGAAGGACCTCAGCGACGATCAGATCTTCGAGCCGTACATGCGCGGCCGCGCGGCGTTCCCCGGACGTTCGAGCCACGAAATGGCGAACGTGTATCTGTCGCTGGCGAAGGAACTCAATTTGCCCGACGACCCGCAATCGGCCGCCGCGTTCCAGCGCGACGTGCTCGAATGGCCCGCGTTCGCGGATTCGGTCGCGGCGCTCAAGCGCTTGCGCAAGCACTACCGCCTCGTCGCGATGACGAACGCGGACCGCGTCGCATTGTCGGCGTATGCGCACACGCTCGGCGATCCGTTCGACGACACCGTGTGCTGCGACGAAACCGGCGTCGCCAAGCCGGACCCGCAGTTCTTCGCGTACAACCGCGGCCGCCAGGCGGCCTTCGGCTACAAGTTCAGCGAAATCCTGCACACCGCGCAGAGCCAGTACCACGATATCGGCGTCGCCACGCAGCTCGGCTACGCGACCTGCTGGATCGAGCGCCGTCAGGGCAGCAAGGGCTTCGGCGCGACGCCGGTGCCCGAGGCCGTCACCACGCCGACGTTCAGGTTCGCGACGCTCGCCGCGCTCGCGGACGCCGTCGAAGCCGAAGCGCGCCTCGCCGCGTAACGCCATGCCCGCGCCGACGACATCGCGCCTCATGCCCGCGCCGCATAACCAGCCGGACAAGCAGCCGCATAACCAGCCGGACTCGCTCTGGCGCGCGCTCGCCGCCACATCGCCCGACGAAAGCGCGGCGCTCGGCACGCCGCTGACGCGCGATCTCGACGTCGAAGTCGCGGTGATCGGCGCGGGCTATTCGGGCCTCGCGGCCGCCTATGCGCTGCAAAAGCGCGGCGTCGAATGCGTGGTGCTCGATGCGAACCCGGTCGGCTGGGGCGCGAGCGGGCGCAATGGCGGCGTGGTGTCGTCGAAGTTCAGGCTGTCGTTTCCGGCGATCCACGCGCTGCACGGCCTCGACACCGCGAAGCGCATGCACCGGCTCGCGCACGAAGGCGTGCGCGTCGTCGAATCGCTGGTCGACGAGTTCGGGCTCGAACGCGCCCGCTTCGAGCACACCGGCAGCCTGCGCTGCGCGCACACCGAGCGCGCGTTCGCGTCGATCCGCGCCGAGGCCGACTGGGTGCGCACGACCCTCGGCGATACCTCGATGACCGTGCAATCGCGCGATGAAGTCACGCGCGAGACGGGTTCCAAGGGCTTTGTCGGCGGCGTGCTGAGCGCGGACGCCGGCACGATCCTGCCGCTCGAATACGTGCGCGGCCTCGCGCGCGGCATCGCGCGGCGCGGCGTGCCGATCCACGAATCGACGCCGGTGCTGGAGATGCGCCGCGCGCCCGGCGACACGCGCGTCACGCTGCGCACGCCCGGCGGCACGGTGCGCGCGAAACAGGTGATCGTCGCGACCAATGCCTACTCCGACCTCACGCCCGCGACCTCGCCCTATCAGCGCGAACTGGTGCCGTTTCGCAGCGCGATGATCGCCACCGCCCGCCTTCCCGCCGAACTCGACGCGCGCCTGATGGTCGAGCGCCGCAGCTACACCGAAACGCGGCGCATGATGAAGTGGTTCCGCAAGGTGGACGGCCGCATACTGTTCGGCGGACGCGACGCGTTCGGCAAGGAAGGCCAAACGACCGGCTTCGACGCGTTGCAGCGCGCGATGATCGCGCTCTTTCCCGAACTCGCGGACCTGCGCGTGGCGTATCGCTGGTCGGGCTATGTGGGCATGACGTTCAACTCGCTGCCGCACGTTGGCCGCAGCGACGACGCCACGACCTTTTGTCTGGGGTATAACGGAGCAGGCGTCGCGATGGCGAGTCTGCTCGGACAACACGCCGCCGCGCTCGCGCTCGGCGAAACGCCCGAGCTTTCGCTGCTCGCCGCGCCCGGCCTGCGCCCCGTGCCCTTTCATTCGCTGCGCGCGCCGGGCGTGAGGCTCGTCGCCGCGTGGTATCAGTTTCTCGACGCTGTAGGTGCATGATGACAACCGCCAAGCGGATGCTCCAGGAACCCACCTTGATCCAGGCCACCGAGTCCGATCCCGCCACGCGCCACCAGCGGCGCGAGGATCGCACGATGCTTCTGCTGATGACGCCCGCGCTCCTCGTGATCGTGGTGCTGCTCGTCGTGCCGCTCGCGTGGCTGTCGTGGCAATCCATCTGGCACGACGGCTTCACGCTCGACAACTATCGGCGCATGTTCACGGGCGCCTACGTCGACACGTTCCTGCTCACGTTCAAGCTGAGTATCGTCGTGACCGTCATCACGCTGGCGCTCGGCTATCCGGTTGCGTATCTCGCGGCCTCGCTGCCGCCGAAACTCAGCGCGCTCGTGCTCGGCATGGTGATCCTGCCGTTCTGGACCAGCGTGCTCGTGCGCACTTATGCGTGGCTCGTGCTGTTGCAGCGCACGGGGCTCGTCAACAAGGCGCTGATCGCCTCGGGCCTGATCGACCGGCCCGTGCAACTCGCATACAACCAGTTCGGCACGATCCTCGCGATGGTTCATATCCTGCTGCCGTTCATGGTGCTGCCGCTCTATTCGGCGATGCAGAAAATCCCGCCGAATCTCTCGCAAGCGGGCGCGAGCCTGGGCGGCTCGCCGCTGCACGTATTCCTGCGCGTGTTCCTGCCGCTCTCGATGAGCGGCGTATTCGCCGGCGTCACCCTCGTATTCGTGCTGTGCCTCGGCTTCTACATCACGCCCGAACTGATGGGCGGCGGCAAGTCGATCATGGTGTCGATGGTGGTGAGCCGCAACGTCGAGATCTACAACAGTTGGGGCGCGGCGAGCGCGGTGAGCGTCGTGCTGCTCGTCTGCGTGGGCGCGATCTTCTATGCCGCGAGCCGCGTCGTGCCGCTCGAAAAAACCCTGGGGGCGAAATGAACAGGCTCTCGTTCGGACGCATCGTGCTCGGCGCGACGGTCGTGCTGATCCTGCTGTTCCTGATGGTGCCGGTGCTGATCGTCGTGCCGCTGTCGTTTTCCGACACGCGCTTCATGACCTTCCCGCCGCCCGCCTACTCGCTGCGCTGGTATCACTCGTTCTTCGACAACCCCGCGTGGATCGACGCCGCGCGCACCACGCTCATCGCATCGAGCGCCGCCGCGCTGATCGCCACGCCGCTCGGCGTGTGCGCCGCCTACGCGATCCAGAACGGCACGCACTGGATCATGCGCTATCTGCGCACGCTGCTGATGCTGCCGTTGATGGTGCCGATCATCATCGTCGCAGTGGGCGTGTTTTTCGTCTACTCGCAGGCGGGCTATGTGAATACGCTCGGCGGCCTGATTCTCGCCGACACGATGCTCGGGCTGCCGTATGTGCTGATTTCGGTCGGCGCGGATCTGCGCACCTTCGACCGCACGCAGGAGATGGTCGCGCGCAGCCTCGGCATGAACCGCTTTCGCAGCTTCATGGCGGTGACGCTGCCGCAGATCAAGGCGAGCGTGATTTCCGGCGCGGTGTTCGTGTTCATCCAGGCGCTCGACGAAACCGTGGTCGCGCTGTTCGTGTCGGGCGGCACCAACCAGACGCTCACGCGCCGCATGTTCGTCACCTTGCGCGACGAGATCGACCCCACCATCGCCGCGATCAGCACGATGCTTACCGCGCTGACGCTGTGCCTCGTGATGATCGTCGTGGTGAGCCGCCGCTCCAGCGCGGCGCGCGCCTGAGCCCATCCTTCAAAAACCCTCTACGCCATGACCAATGCACTGAAGTTCTATATCGACGGCAAATGGGTCGAGCCGTCGGGCGCCGCTCGCCTGCCCGTCATCGATCCCTGCACCGAGGAAGCGATTGCCGAAGTGGCGATGGGCACGCCCGCCGACATCGATCGCGCGGTGGCGGCGGCCAAACATGCGTTCACCTCGTTCTCGCAAACCACGCCCGCCGAGCGCCTCGCGCTGATCCGCCGCATTCTCGACGTGTTTCTCGAACGCCACGACGAAATGGGCGAGACGATTTCGCGCGAGTTGGGCGCGCCGCGCGCGATGGCGCATGCGTGGCAGGCGGGGATCGGCCGGCGGCATCTGGAAGAACTGATCCGCACTTGCGAGAGCTTCGCCTGGCAGCGCAGGAAAGGCACCACGCTCATCAATCACGAGCCGGTGGGCGTGGTCGCGCTCATCACGCCGTGGAACTGGCCGATCAATCAGATCGTCTGCAAGGCCGCGCCCGCGATTGCGGCCGGCTGCACGATGGTGCTCAAGCCGAGCGAAGTCACGCCGTTGAACGCGCTGCTGTTCGCGGAGATCCTGGACGCCGCGGGCGTGCCGCCCGGCGTCTTCAATCTCGTCAACGGCGACGGGCCGAGCGTCGGCGCGGCGCTTGCCGCGCATCCCGACGTGGACATGGTGTCGTTCACCGGCTCGACGCGCGCGGGCATCGAGATCGCGAAGCTTGCCGCGCCGACCGTCAAGCGCGTGCACCAGGAACTCGGCGGCAAGTCGGCCAACATCCTGCTGGACGACGTGGATTTCGAAGCGGCCGTGACCGCGGGCGTCAACGCGTGCTTCGGCAACAGCGGTCAGTCGTGCAACGCGCCGACGCGCATGCTCGTGCCCGCGGCGCGTCACGACGAAGCGGCGCAGATCGCACGGCGCGCGGCTAAGGCGCAGTGCGTCGGCCCCGCCGACCACGAACGCACGACCATGGGGCCGGTGGTCAGCAGCGTGCAGTTCGAGCGCGTGGAGCGGCTGATCGCGGCCGGCATCGAGGAAGGCGCGCGCGTCGTGGCGGGTGGCCTCGGCCGTCCGCCGGGTCTCGAACGCGGCTATTACGTGCAGCCGACCGTGTTCGCGAACGTGCGCCCCTCGATGACGATCGCGCGCGAGGAAATCTTCGGGCCGGTGCTCGCGATCATGCCGTATCGCGACGAAGAAGAGGCGATTGCCATGGCCAACGACAGCCCTTTCGGCCTCGCGGCCTATGTTCAATCCGCCGACCTGGAACGCGCGCGGCGCGTGGCGTTCAGGTTGCGCGCGGGCAGCGTATACCTGAACTATCCGTCGTGGGATGCGGGCTCGCCTTTCGGCGGATACAAGCAGTCGGGCAATGGGCGCGAATACGCCGAGTGGGGCCTGGAGGCGTTTCTCGAAGTGAAGGGAATCGTGGGGTTTGGCGATTGAGTGCAACTTAAGCGAAGGCGCGCGAGGCGATCAGCGCCCTCGCAGCCCATCCGCGATGCGCTCCGCGATCATGATGGTCGGCACATTCGTGTTGGCGCAAGGTATCGACGGCATCAGCGACGCATCGCACACATAGAGCCCGTCGACGCCGTACACCGCGCCGCGCGCATCGCACACGGCGAGCGGATCGTCGGCGGCGCCCATCCGGCAGGTTCCCGACGGATGCCACGTGCCGCCCACCGAACGCGTGACGAAACGCGTGAGCGCGTGATCGTCGGCGAGCAGATCGTCGAGCGTCACGCCTTGGGTGACCACGCGCCGCACGAGCCACCCGCGCAGCGGACCGGCGATATCCAGCAGCGCGCTCAGCGTGCCGCGCTGCAACGCGTTCCATGCACCCGGCACGGCCACGCTCGCGACGCGCGGCGAATAGCTCGAAGGCAACAGCGTGGCGCGATGTTGCGCCATCATCGGATCGGCCAGCGTGGTTGCGCCGAAGCGCAGCGCGAGCTTCAGCCGTTCGAGATCGCGTGGATCGGACAGCATGTTGAAGTCGACGGCGGGCTCGCCATGCGGGTCCGCCGACGTGAGCGTGACGCGCCCACGCGAGTACGACTTGTTCACCCAGAAGAAGATCGTGCCGAGCCGATAACCGACCGAATGCCAGCCCGAACGCGAGAGGATCGCGCCGTGCATGTCGCCGGGCACCGTATCGCGCACGCCTGACGAAAAGCGCACGATGGCCTGCTCGTGATGTTCATCGGGAAACGGCGTGCGGGCCGCGCGCGGCAAGACGGCGGAGACCGCGATCGACGGATGCTCCATCAGATTGCCGCCGACGCCCGGCCGATCCGCGCGCACTTCGATGCCGAGCGCCGCGAGGTCGGCGGCGGGTCCGATGCCGCTTCGCATCAGGAGCGCGGGACTGTGGATCGCGCCCGAGCAAACGATCACCTGCGCGGCCAGCACATCCTCGGCCGCGCCGTCGTTCGCTTCGCCGCCGACGATGCGCGCACCCACCGCGCGCTTGCCGTCGAACAGCACACGCTCGACCACCCTGCCCGTGCGGATCGTGAGATTGGGCCGCGCCCGCACGGCGTCGTCGAGATAACAGACCGAAGTCGGAATGCGCTCGCCCGCCTCGCTCACCGCGATCGCCCCGATGAACGTGCCGTCCTCCCACGCCCCGTTCTGATCGTCGCGCCGCACGTGGCCGCGTGCGTCGAGCGTGGCGAGCACCGCGCGCACGAAAGGCGAGATGCGTGCCCACTTCGCGCGCTGAATGCGAAGCGGACCGCTCGCGCCATGCAGTTCGCCGCCGAAGTCGCAATCGTGTTCGAGCTTGCGGAAATACGGCAGGCACGCGCTCCAGGTCCAGCCGTGCGCGCCGAGCGCGTGCCATTCGTCGTAGTCGGCGGGAGCGCCGCGATTGGCCATGAGCGCATTGATCGCCGAGCCGCCGCCGAGCAAACGCGCCTGTTCGTAGCGGCGTGTCGTCGCCGACGCGCTCATGCGCGCCTTCAGGCGTCGCCAGATGTTCGCCGTGTCGAGATAAGCGCGGCCCGGATAGCGGCTGCGCACCGCCGCGGGCATGTCCGTACGCGAGATATTGCGGCCCGCCTCGATGAGGCAAACCGTCTTGCCGGGGTCTTCGGACAGGCGCGCGGCCAGCACGCAGCCGGCCGAGCCGCCGCCGAGAATCAGATAGTCGATCACGTTCGATGAATGCGCGGGCGATGGAAGCTGCGACAGGAAACGACCTTGCGCGCGAGCCGCTGGGTTCAGCGGCCCGCGCGCCGGTCAATGCGTTAGACCCGCCTCACTGCATGAACTTGAGCCAGCGCGCCTTCGCCTGGATGCCCGCGTCCGAGGCCCACCAATCTTCCGACATGAGCGCCTGCTTCGCCGCGTTCTCCGGCGAACTCGGCAGTTCGCTCGCGCGCTTCGCGTCGATCTTGCCCGTTTTGAAGGCGGCCGGATTGCCCGGACCGTAGTCGATATAACGCGGCAGATTCGCCTGCAATTCCGGCGAGACGGCGGCGTTGACGAACCTGATCGCGTCGGCGAGATTCGGCGCGTTCTTCAGCACGCACAACTGCGTGTTCTGGAGAATGCCGTCGTTGAAGGTGAAGTCGACATCGGGATTGTCCTTGCGCACGGCGCTCGCGCGGCCGTTCCAGATCATCGTCATGTCCACTTCGCCGTCGTGCAGCAATTGCGCGGACTGCCCGCCCGAGGTCCACCACACGGTCACGTCCGGCTTGATCTGCTGAAGCTTCCTGAACGCGCGATCGACGTCGAGCGGATAGAGCTTGTCGCGCGGCACGCCGTCGGCGAGCAGCGCGGCTTCGAGCACCGTCTGCGGATCGTTGCGCAGCGCGCGCGAGCCGGGAAACGCCTTCACGTTCCAGAAATCGGCCCAGCTTTGCGGCACCTTCTTCAACGTCTTCTTGTTGTAGCCGATCACCGTCGAATAGAACTCATAGGCGACCGAGTACGGCGTGCGGTATTTCTCCGGCATCGCGGCGCCGTTCGGGATCTTCGAGAAATCGAGCTTTTCCAGCAGACCCTCGCGGCCGCCGCGCAGACAGTTGGATGTCGGCGTATCCACCACGTCCCAGATCGGCTTGCCGGTGGCGGCCTGCGCCTTGATTTGCGGCCACGCGTCCGGAATGCTGTCCTGGTTGACGGTGATGTTCAGCAGCTTCGCCGCCGGGTCGAGAATCGCCTTGGTCTGCGCTTCCTGATACGTGCCGCCTTGCGAGACGAACGTGATTTTTCCCGCGGCGAAGGCGGGCGTCGGACACACAGTCGCGAGACTCGCGACCCCAAGGATCAGAACAGCGACAAGCGGGCGCAACGTTGGCTTCTTGATCACGACTTTGTCCTCGATACGGGTGAGCGGGTGAGCGAAAAATATCGTCTATGTAATGCGGCTTTCGTCGGCGCCTCGCGCCGGCGGCGAAAACGGCGGCGATGCGGGAAACGCAAAGGGGAGCGGGCCTTATACCGCGCGTTTGATCAAAATATAGTGAGTCTAATTTGCCGCGACAACGCCGGAATTGTTTGAGGGTCCATGACGTCACGTTATGACGATCGAATGACCCGTAGCCTGCTAAGCAGGAGCGGGGATCGTGCGACGCATGCCTGGGCCAGGTTGGCCGATGAGCCCAGCGGCGCTGGGGAAAGTACCAATAAAAACGCGCGGCCGTTCAGGCGCCGCGCGCGACTCATGGTGCGCCCGCTACGGCGCACCGCTCATTTCCCCGTTGGACTCAAGGCTGCCGCTGGCCGCCCTGGTGCTGCGGCGCTTTCTGCTGGTTCTGTTGCTGCTGGGCCTTTTCCTTGGCCGGCTCCTTCGGGTTGGCCGGCTGGGTGTTGGACTGCTTGGTATTGCTCATAACGACTCCCGTGTTGAGGATGACGCGCGAGCGGCGGCACTCACTTGCCGCTCTTCTTCGGGATCTTCGCGCCCGACTTGCGCGCCTGATTCAACGCAATGGCGACCGCCTGCTTTTGCGACTTGCCATGCTTGGTTTCCGTCTTGACGTTGTGCGAGACGGTCTCTCTTGAAGTTCCTCTCTTTAACGGCATGATGACCTCCAGTTGAGTTCGTCAAACTGCGCGCTTCACGATGCCGGCCGGCACCTGTTCGTCGGGCGCGCGAGGCACGCTCGATCGCTCGACATGTCACGCCTGTTGACGAGCAATGCGCGTGCCAAATGCGCGGGATGCGCCGCGTGGGAACAGTCGATGCTGCTTGCCTGCAACGGGCATCCGGCGAGGAATCGGCCGCGTGGGTCGATACGCCACATCGATCGCGCGTCTGTGATTTCAAAGCGCGGTCAAATATTCAACCGCCCGGGAAGTACTTACAACGCTCGCGGCCCCGCGCCGCCAAACCCTAGGAGAGTCGACCATGAACGACGCCGACCGCTGCATCGAAGCACTCGACAAGTGCGCCAGGGCGTGCGAGAACTGCGCTTCGGCGTGCATCGCCGAAGGCGCGCTGCCCGAGATGGAAAAGTGCATCCGGCTGGATCTGGACTGCGCATCGCTGTGCCGGTTCACGTCGGCGGCGCTCGCGCGCGACACCGAATTCATGCGTGATTTCTGCGACCTGTGCGCGCGAATCTGCGATTCATGCGCGGACGAATGCGGCCGTCATCCTCCGGCGCATTGCCAGGCATGCAGCGACGCCTGCCGTGCGTGCGCGGAAGCGTGCCGCGCGCTGTGAGCGCCGCCGCGTCGCTGTGAGCGCATGCTGCGCCTTGTCCTGCTGGCATTGACCGGCGCCGCGCTCGTGGGAGCGTGGCTCGTCGCCACTCAGCGCGTATCGATTCCCGAGCGCTGGAATCCGTTTGCACCGTTGAACGTTCAGGCGCCGCCAGGCCCGCTGACTTCGTGGAAGCTCTGGCGCGCGACGCGCGATCCGCAGGCCTGCCGCGCCGCGTTGAACACCTCGCATCTGACGTATGCGCCGGTCGCCGATCAGGCCACGCCCGAAGGTTGCGCGCTGCATGACGCGCTGCGCGTCGAGCGCCTCGACGAAGCGCGGGTGAGCAGCCGTTTTCTCGCCACCTGTCCGCTCGCACTCGGCCTTGCGATGTACGACCGCCACTACTTGCAGCCGGCCGCGCGCGCGGTGTATGGCGAGGACGTGCGGCAGATCCTGCACGTGGGCAGTTACGCGTGCAGGAACGTCGCCCGTGCCGCGCAAGGCTCGCTCAGCCAGCATGCGTTCGCCAATGCGATCGATATCGAGGGCTTCGTTGCTGACCGACGGCACGCGGATCACGGTCGCCCGCGACTGGGCGAGCGACACGCGCGCGGGCGCGTTCGTCAAGCTTGCGCACGACGGCGCTTGCAGCGTGTTCAATGCCGTGCTCGGCCCCGACTACGACGCGTTGCACCGCGCGCATTTCCATCTGGACATGGGCGCCTATCGGCTATGCAGCTAGCGCGCTTCGCTATGCGCCGACCGGACGGTCCAGCTCCGCGTCCCAATGTTCGTCGAGCCACGCGACGGCGCGCTCGTGCGCGAATTCGATCGCCTCGTGTTCATCGAGGAAATCGCGGTGGAACTCCATCTCATGGGTATCGTCGGCCGGGCAATCGTCCGCTGACGGCATATAGATTCGCGCATTGGCGACGATCGCGTCGCCGTCGAGGCTCGCGGTCGCGTGAATCGTGCAGGACTTGTACTTGAACTCCATGACGGTCTCCTTGATGCGAACCCGCAAGCATCGCAAGATGCGCCGGCGCGGGAAGGGTGGGCGATCCGCTTTGCCGCGGACGCTGTTTATTCTTTGCGGCGAAGCGCGGCCGCCGCGAAACCGGCCGCAAGCGCGGCGTAGATCAGAAACATCGAACGCCCTGACAGGTGCGCCTCGAAACCGGGCGTGAGCCGCTTCGGCACCGCGTGATAGTCGACCACGTAAGCCACTGCCGCCGTGGTGCCGGCCGCCGCCGCGATCGCCGCGGCGCCGGGACGCGCGCCGTGCGTGTTTTGCCGGCGCGCCAGCAGGGCTTCGAACAGCAGGCCCCAGAACACCGCCGCGGCCTGGTGAATCGCGAGGCCGGTCAACGTGAAACGCGCGCTCGGCCCAGTCTCGCTGAAGGCCCGCCGCGGCCACAAGCTGTGCGTCACCGCGTTGATCGGCGCGTAAGGCGTGCTGCCCTCGGCGGGCGCGCGCGCCGCGGCGGCGACGGCGGCGGCGCTGCCCGCCGCGCTGCCCGACACGAGCGCGCGGCGCATGATGCTGGCGAGAAGAGTCATTGCCTGGCCTCCCAATCGAGCACGTCACGGTCCGGGCCGCTGTCGCGCAGGCATCGGTCTATCAGGAAACAGGCGCGTTCGACACCCGCGCGCAACGCTTCCTCGCGCGTCAGCCATTCAGGCGTGATGGGCTGCGCGTCGGGCAACGCGAACGGCTTGCCCGCTTGCGACGCGACGATCACGTCCACCCATGCGCCCTGCGGGTTCTGCCGCGCGCTCACCGTCGCGTCGACGCCCCGATGCGTCAGATGCATCGTTCCACCGGCTTCGCCGGGGACGGCCGGCCCGACAGACGGGTCTTCGTTCGCGCGCGGGCTGTCGTGCGTCGCGGGCCCATTCACGGAGGGTCCGTTCGCGGCGTCGATGGGCGGCGCGCCATCTTGCGTGCGGGACGGGTCCCCGTGTGCCATGCGCATCTCCACATTGCGGTCGCTTCATCCGCCGTGGAGCAACGCTTGTGCCGCGAAGCCGAGATGGCCCGAAAGCGACCCGTCGATCGGCCGTGAGCCGCTCCACCAGCCTCTTCATCGCCACCGGGTAAGGTTTGCAAAGTGCCGGCAAGCCGCAGTCGTCTGCGCGCATGGCCGGCGCGTGCCGCGGCGGGCTGCATCTCCCCGCTTTCAGGCGCTGCCAGGCCTTGCCGACGGCGTTCATACTTGGCGGATCGAAAATTGCGAGTCATCGGTTCAAAGGTGACGAACATAAGGCCGACATGACTGCAAAAAGAGTCGTCGTCGTCGGAGCCTCCGTTGGAGGTCTCGCGGCGCTGAAAACGCTGGTGGGATCCTTGCCGCCCGACATGGACGCGGCCGTGCTGATCGTGATGCACATCGGCAGTTGGGACAGCGTGCTGCCTCAACTGTTGCAGAGGGAGACCGCGTTGCGCGTCGCCGATACGCGCGATGGCGAGGCGGTGCTGCCGTCGACGGTCTACGTCGCGCCGCCCGACCGTCATATGCTGATTCATCAGACCCGCGTGCGGCTCTCGCACGGCCCCAAGGAAAACTTCGCCCGGCCGGCGATCGACCCGCTGTTCCGCTCGGCCGCCGTCGAATACCGCTCGCGCGCGATCGGCGTCGTGCTCACCGGCGATCTGGACGACGGCGCAGCCGGCTTGCGCGCGATCACGGCCGCCGGCGGCGTCGCGATGGTTCAGGATCCGGCTGACTGCGTCGCCCCGTCGATGCCGCGCAGCGCATTACGGGCCACCCGCGTCGACGTCATCGCGCCGATCGACAAGCTCGGCGATGCGATCGTTGCCGCGGTGAAGGCCCCCGCACCCGAGAACCCGACGATGGAACACTCGACCGACAAAGCCGCGCTGGAAAGCCGCATCGCGCTGGGCCTGCGCTCCGAGCCCGCCGATCTCGATGCGATCGGCAAACGCAGCGCGCTCACCTGTCCGGAATGCGGCGGCATCCTGTGGCGGCTCGACGACGGCGAGCCGCTGCGCTTCCGGTGCCATACGGGCCACGCCTTCTCCGAACTCTCGCTGGCTCATGCGCAGAAAGACGGCACGGAAGACGCGCTGTGGGCGTCGATACGCCGCTTGCAGGAACGCGTGGTTCTGCTGCGCGAGGCGCTCGCTCACAGCGAGAAGCACGGCGACGGCAGCGTCGCGCCGCTGCGCGCGAGTCTGCAGCGGCTGGAGTCGGCGGTGAGCGCCGTGCGCAGCATCGCGCAGACGGCGGCCGAAATCGATTGAGCGCGCTTCTCCTGCCGCGCGCTTTGGCAGCGCTGCCGCGGTGCTATCGCGCTACCGTGCTGTCGCGAGATGCGCGTTGACCCGGATCGGCTGCGCGTTGTCGAAAGGCGGTTGCACGACGAAGCTGCGGATCACGTCCGGTTCGAATATCAGGCAGTAGGTCGAGCCGCCATACTGGAAGAAGCCCAGTTCCTCGCCCTTGCTCACGTGCTGGCCGGGGAACACGTCGATCATGCACGACGACACCTCGGCCATGCCGACGAAAACGCAGCCCACCTGCCCGATCGCCGGATCGTCGCAGTCGATCACGATCACGGCGCGCGCGGCGACCGCCGTGGTGTAGCCCTGCGAATCGTTCAGCCCGCCGGGGTCCTCGCCTTCCGACTCCGCGTCCGAATAGTAGGTCCCATCCACCTGGTACGCTTCACGAATCGTTCCGGCAACGGGCGCATGCCAACGGTGATAGTTGAATGCGCTGAGGAAAGCCTGATAGATCGAGCCGCCGACGAAGCGCTCGGCGAGTTCGCGCGGGCTGCGTTCGAGAATTTCCCTGACCGAGTACGGCTGCGACTTCAGCCAGAAACTGTCCTCGAACCTGATGCCGTGCCGCACTTCATACGGCGATGCCTCGCAGGCGCTCACGATGATCTTGTTATCCCCCGCTTCGGCGAGCGGGCGCGCGCCGGGCTTGAACTGGCGGGTAAAAAAGCTGTTCCATGAGGCAAAGCCCCAATGCGGTTCGTGCGGATCGCACAGGAACTGCGAGATGCCCAGCCGCTGTTGCGCCTCCTCGCAGAACCATCCGTCCGGCGAGCCGTTCAGATGCATTCTCGAATGCGGCCCGCTCAGGAAACCGCACCACACATTGAGAACGCGCTTGAGTCGCGCGTTGAACGCCGGGTCGCGAAACACGGCATACCCCGAGGGCATGCACATCGGCCAGTCGAGCAGCGCGTTGAGCGGACAGTGAATCAGGCTCGACTCGCTGAAGGGCGGCGCATACGTCGTCACGTAGTCGATGATGTCGATCAGCTCGCCGATCGTCGAATAGCCGAGTTCGTAGCCGGCCGACTGCGCCTGGTCGATCGCCCGGCTCAGATTCATTCGCAGCACCGTGTCGCCTTCGATCAACGCACGCAGTTCATCGACCACGTGGGTGCGCGGCGCGCTGGCCGCGCGTTGCCGCGCCCGCCGCGCGAGTTCCTTCCTGAACGCGACGAGTTCGGCTTCCTTATCGGGCAGCCATCCGCCGAGGCGGCGCCGTTGTTCGAGCGGTTTCTTCGATTCACTGGTCATCGGGTGGCTCCGGCAATGAGATTGCCGAGGCGCTGCAAAATCCATTCCCCGCATGGCGATGCGCTTGCGGCTGAGCGCTGAAATCTATCGGCGCGTTTGTCTATTCGCCCGCCGCCTGTCCCGTTTGCGTCGAACTGGACAGTATGGCCGGCAGCGACGGATTTTCCGGCTGCGTATAGCGCGCCTGCACGGCGGTTCGAATCAGGTCGAGGCTCTCCGCCGGGCTGAGGTGACGATCCCGTTCGATCTGCCGCGCCTCCTGCGCCAATTCGGCATCGCCGATTTCGTTCTCGAACCAGCGGGAATAATCGCCGCGCTCCAGATGGAATTGCCACGTCGCCGGGTCGACGCCCTCGGCGATCTCGAGGAACAGAATCAGATTGTGCGCACGCAGATTCAGCGCGCCTTGCGGGCCGCGAAAGTAAAAGCTGCGTTCGGGAATCAACATCCCCTCGGCATACTTGCGGCGATGTCTGCGGCGATGCTCGTTGCCCGGTTCGAGCAGAACGACGCAAGGCGGCTGCGCCTCGTCGTCGACGCGCCAAAACAACGCTTCGCCGGGTTTGGACGGCAACGCCGCGGACGTCGGCGCGGGACGGCCGACCGCCGCCGCGAATTGCGCCAATGCGGCGCGAGCGTCGCGCCCCATCGCGAGCACCGTGTTCACCTGGCGCAGGAACGCGGGCGACACCTGATCGGGCGACACCGTGATCGCGAGCGCGGTTTCGAGCGCCTCGGGAATCGTCTGCGCGACGCCCGCCCAGTCCGCGGGAAACAGATGATGCGCTTCCTCGAACACTAGCCAATGCGGGCGGCCGGTTTGCAGACGCAATTGCTGGATGTGCAGCAACAGGGCCGCGCAAAAGCCCGGCCGCTCATCCAGCGGCACCCGCAGCAAGTTGGCCGCGACAACCGGCACGCCGGGCCGCCGCAAGAGTTGCAATACCTCGTCGAGCGGCGGCGCGGTGTGCGCGTCGCCCACGGCGATGATGCTGTCGTCGCCGCCGTAGTCGCCCTCGGGATCGATGATGCACAACTGGCAGCCGGCGGCGGTCAACCGTTCGAGCAAGCCGGCGGTCGCGGTGGACTTGCCGCAACCCGACTCGCCCACCAGCAACGCCATCGTGCCGTGCGCCGGGAAGCCGAGCGGCGCTTCGTCGGGCGCGTCGCGGCGCTGGCCGAGCGTCACCTGATTGCGCATCGCGGGGCTCGCATGGCTGCGCAGATCGTCGGCGACGAGCGCATCGACCAACTCGGCGACACCCGCGCCGGCCGCCTGGCGCGTGACCCAGACCGCGTGTTCCTTCAGGGCCGGCAAGGCGTTCGCCACGGCCACCGGAAAACCGCACGCAGCGAGTAATGCATGGTCGTTCTCGGCGTCGCCGATCGCGACCACGTTGAACGGCGACAGCGCGAGATCGTTCAACGCCGCTTGCAATCCGCTCGCCTTCGAGACGCCCGGCGCGACGATCATCACCGCGTCGCCGTTGAAAACGATCTGCAATTCGAGGCCGAGATCGCGAATGGCCGCGAGCGCGGTTTGTTCGTTGGGCCGCATCATCGCAACCAGCGTTTCGCTGACGCTGAAATCGCCCAGGCCGCGCTTGCGCAATTCTTCCGCGAAGCGCGGAGGCGGCGCGGGGGCGAGCAGGCGGCGTTCGCCGCTCGACGGGTCGTACAGTACGCCGCCGTTTTCCGCGACGACGCGCGAGAACACGTCGAGCCGCGGGCAGATATTCAGAAGATCATCCAGTTCCCGTCCGCTGACGAGAATGGCTTGCCGCCCCGAGGCCCGCAGCCGGTCGAGCGCGGCCCAGGCCGCGTCGCCGACCCGGCCGTTGGAAGCGAGCGTGTTGTCGTAGTCGGTCGCAACGGCGAAAAATCGCATCCTCTTTCCTCCTTCGATTGACTCATTCGGTTCACTCATTCGACTCACTCATTCGACTTACTTAGGCGCAGCAGCGGCTTGCATCGGCGCGGGCATGTCCGCCTCGCGCGTACCCCGGGACTCGCCGGCTCTGCGCGCGTTGCGGAGTTCTTCATAGACGCCGAGGTATGCGTCGACCATTCGCTGAACCGTGAAGCGCCGCTCGAATTCCTCGCGGCAACGCACGCGGCTCAACATGCCGACACGCTTCACCGCCGCGACGGCTTCTTCGACCGAATCGACGATGAAGCCGGTCACGCCGTCCTCGATGATTTCCGTCACCGAGCCGTTGCCGAACGCGATCACCGGCGTGCCGCATGCCAGCGCCTCGATCATCACAAGACCGAACGGCTCGGGCCAATCGATCGGGAACAGCAACGCGCGCGCGCCGCCGAGCAAGTCGCTCTTGCCCGCGTCGTCGAGTTCGCCGCGAAAGCGCACGTGCGGCATGTCGAACAGGCGTGCGATGCGCTTCTCGTAGTAGTCGCGGTCGCCGTTGTCGATTTTCGCGGCGATCTCGATCGGCACACCGGCGCGCGCGGCAATCTCGATCGCCAGGTCGGGCCGCTTGGCCGGCGCGATACGGCCGAGGAATGCAACATGGCCGCCCGCTTCGGCGCGAAAGCGATACAGCCGCTCGGGCAAGCCATGACCGATGGTCGCGCGCCAGTTCGCCCACGGCACCGGCGCGCGCTGCGCGTTCGAGATGGAGACCAGCGGTATGTCGGCGAATTGGCGGTACAGGTCGGCCAGGCCGGGCACGTCCATGCGCCAGTGCAAGGTCGTCACGCTCGGGCAAACCAGCCGGCGCGCGAACGGGAAGCCGAGGTAATCGGTGTGGAAATGCACGATGTCGAACTCGGCGGAGCGCCGCACGACCTCTTCCAGCATCGCGAAGTGAAACGCCTGCGCGTCGGCGCTGTTCTCGATCAACCGCACGGCGCACGCGCTGCCGGGCACGAGGTGCGCAGCGGTGGACGAGTCGCCGCTGGCGAACAGCGTCACGTCGTGGCCGCGTTCGACGAGGCCGTCGGTCAGCCAGCCGACCACGCGCTCGGTTCCGCCATAGGCCAGCGGCGGCACGCGCTCGTACAACGGAGAAACCTGTGCGACTCGCATTCCGATTCCTTGCTGAAGGCCACCCATGCCGGCAACCGCGCATGGCGTGTGCCAGCGACGCGGGCGGTGCGATGCCCCGAGCGAAGCGCGGATGCCGCGAGTCGGTGGAAAAAGATACGCGTCAGCGGTGAAGAGCCGTGACGGGCGCAACGTTTGCTGCGCCAACACGTATCGCAACAGCACGGCGGGGAAATAATGGAATTCGACTACAAGGATTTTCATATCGACGCCACGCCGTTGAGCGAAGGCGGCCACTACTTCGCACGCGCGAAACTGTTGCGCCGCTCCGCCGACGGCACGCAACTGGTCGAGCAGAAATGGTCAGGCGACCTGGGGCAGTTTCCTTCGGAACGCGATGCGATGGAATACGCGCGGCGCTGGGCAATCGAATGGGTCGATGAAAACGGTTGAGCGCGGGTTAGGCGCGGGTTAAGCGGTAGCGCGCAATGAAGCCCTACTGATCGCGATTGCCGATGAACCCCGGCAGCGCTCGCGCCGCGTCGCTGCGCGCGGCTTTTATCGAGGCTAGAAGCGCGCTGGTGAAAGCAACGGTGTCGCTTCCCTCCAGTTGCACGGCGCCGCGGATGAAGTCCGTCCAGATGAAACTGCTGCACGTCGCGTGAGCTTTGCGATAGGCGCCGGCGCGTCTCGTCAACGCCGCAAGACTTTGATACGGATCGTCGCGCATCAGTCCGACCGTGACGGGAAGCTCGCTGGCGTCGCGACGCCGCCCGAATTCGTCATAGGGATGCAGCCAGCTTCTTTCAGCGAGCGCGGTCCAGATGCCGTTTGAGCAATCCGTGGGCAAGTGCGCCACGATCTCGACGGGAACCTTCTCGATGCCGCAGTCATGCCAGGCTCGCGCCCAATGATGATGATCGACGATATGCAAGGAGCCGTCCGCGGCGCGCGCGCATTTGATCGCGTGCTTTTCCATGAAACGCTTGCGCGCGCCGTCCTCCATCCGCCGCATGATGTCGATCTTGACGGCGACGTAGATCAGACCCACCGTTATCTGCGTCGGTCTTAAGAGGATCAATGGTAGCCAGAGCATCGCGGGTTTCATTCGTGTTACGCCGTGATCTATCGCCTGTCATGCAAGCAACGTTTGGCCGATGCCGGGTTTCCCGCCCGACGCCATGCAGCGCGAGCGACGGCGCGCCCGGCCGTCACCCGTGAGCGCTGCCCGTTACCTTGCCGGGAGGTTTTTTCGCATTCCGTCGATCGTCGCGAGGGTCGCGGCGCTCGCCCATCGCGGCGGCTATCTCCGCGCCGAGCAGGAATACGGCCGCCGAAAAGTAAAGCCACATCATCAAGACCGCAAGCGAGCCCGCCGCGCCGAATGAGTTCGCCGTGCCGGCATAAGCCAGATAGATGCCGAAGAGCCGCCGTCCCACGGTGAAGAGAACCGCCGATACCGCCGCGCCGCTCAATGCCTGAGTCCACCGCACGCGCGTATCCGGAAGCCAGCGCAATAGCGCGGCGAAAGCGGCCCATAGTACGAGCAAGCCGAACACGGTCTGCGCGATCTGCGCCGCGACGGCCAGCGGCGAGTCACCGAGTATTCGATGTCCGACGTAAGCGATCGCCGCATCGAGCACGAGCGAGACGACCAGCAGAAAGCCGACGCCGAGCACCAGGCCCACTGAGATGAGCCGCGCCCGCACGAGCAGCGCGAGCCCCGCCATGCCCGAGCGCTGTCGCGCTGAAAAAACGACATCCAATGCGGTGTTCAGCGAACTGAAGGTGGCCGACGCGCCGACGATCAGCAGCCCCGTCGACACAAGCGCGGCGAGACCGCCGCCGCTCGCGCGATGAGCATGTTCGACAATGGTTTGCATCGCCATTGCCGCGTCCTTGCCCATGACGTCGCGCACTTGTGCGAACAGCCTGCCGCTTGCGGCCGACTCGCCGAAAAACCAGCCGGCCACCGTCAGCACGATCAGCAGCGTCGGCGCGAGCGAGAAAGCCGAATAGAAGCCGATGCTCGCGGCGAGTGTCGTGCAGCGGTCCGATGAAAAGCGTTTGAGCGCCGTTAGGGCGACGCCCCGCAAATTGCGTGTGCCTCCTGGCTTGTGCGCGAATTGCAGCGGTCTCGAAGTCATGGCGCGGCTCACTGTCTAGCGGTGGAAAGGGCGAGCCGCCTGGCATCCCCGCGCACCGCTCGCCCGCATCATGACGGATACGATCGCTCCGGGGCCGCGCCTCGCCTCCACCTGGCTGGCAGGCGAGCATCCCGCATGCCCGCCGCGCGAAGCCGGCGCTGAAGACCAACGAGATAAGCGCGCGCCGCCGCGCGCTAGCGATACGTCCAGCGGCGGTGCGTGAGAAAGGAAAGCGGCGTGACCGCGCAAACCACGAGAGCAATCCCGATCCACGGCCCCGCTCCCGCAACTTGCGCGAGCGTCGATACAAGGCCGGTCAAAGCCGCACCGCCGAGCGACACGGCGATGAATCGCCAAACGTTGCGCACGCGAAGCGACGACGAAAAGCTCCACAGCGTATTCACCAGATACGACCAACAGGTCGCGCAGGCGAACGCGACCGTGTTGGCGAGCGTCGGCGAGACACCGGCGCGCGAGATCAACACCACGGCAATCGCGATATGCAGGCCTGTCGCCGAGAGTCCGCATACGCCGAAGCGCATCAGCCGTATCAACTCCGTGCGCTTCGTCATGGGTGCTTCACCCTGTGCGTCACTTCGCGCTCAGCACGGCGAGCAGCGACACGCCGCACGGCAATGCGCCGCGTGAAACCCAGTGACGCTCGGCGCTGAAGATCCGGTAAAGCAGCGCGTTCAGCGCACTGGACGGCACGGCGTCCCCGCTCGACTCGCCGCGTCTGAACAGGCGATCGGCAAAACGCACGGCGATCGCGAGCGGAAGCAGCAGCGTGTTGAAGTACGTGATGCGCTCGATGCGATACCCCGCTTTTGCGGCGCACGCCGCCAGCGTCGCCCGGCTGTAGCGCCGATGGTGATGGAGATGCACGTCGTGCGCGCTCCACAGCCATTGATAGGCCGGCACCGTCACCACGACCTTTCCGCCCACGGCCAGCACGTCCCGCATGCGTTCGAGCGAAGCGACGTCGTCGGCGATGTGTTCGAGGCAATCGAAAAAGCAGATCAGATCGAAGCGTTCGCCATGGAACGGCAGATCGTCCGGGCATCGCCCGGCGCGGATGTCGAAACGCGCACCGGTGCTTTGCGCGGTCAGCCTGCGCGCCGTTTCGTCCATTTCCATTCCGCTCACGCTGCCGAATCCGGCCAGCATGTCGAGGTTGCCGCCGGTGCCCGAACCCACTTCGAGCACGCGCGCACGCGACGGCAACGCGAGGCGACGCAACACCGAACGCAACACGTCGCGCCGGCCGCGAAACCACCAATGTTCGGACTCGGTCTCGGCCATCTGAAGATAAGCGTCGGGGGACATGATTCGCGCCTCCGTTCAGCGGCTCGCGAAGCGCACGCGCTTGCGTGCCGCGTCGATCCGTACCATGTTCGACGCGCGCGAACCGTTGCGCCCGACCGGCAGCGTGCTGATCTTGCTGTTCTCCTGATAGCGGCGGCGCACGAGATAGACCGGCCGCCCCTTCGTCTCGTAGTAGATGCGGCCAATGTATTCGCCGACCACGCCGATGCCGATCAACTCGATGCCGCCCATGAACAGCATCACGGAAAGCAATGACGCATAACCCGGCACGGGATTGCCGAGCCACAGCGTGCGGCCGATGATGAAGCCGCCGTACACGAAAGCCACGGTCGCGATCGCGAGACCGATATAGGTCCAACTGCGCAGCGGCACGGTGCTGAAACTCGTGATGCCTTCGAGCGCGAAATTCCACAAGCGCCATCCGGAGAATTTCGAACGGCCCGCGCTGCGCGGTTCGCGTTGATACTCGACGATCACGGTGCGATAGCCGACCCATGCGAAGAGCCCCTTCATGAAGCGCCGCCGCTCCGGCAAATTGCGCAGCGCGTTGACCACCTGGCGGTCCATCAAACGGAAATCGCCGACGTTTTCCGGCAGCTTCACTTCGGAGAGCGCATTGTGAACGCGATAGTAGATCGAGGCGGCGGTGCGCTTCGCGAACGTATCGCATGCGCGGTTGGCCCGCTTGGCGGCCACCACTTCCGCGCCTGCGCGCCAGTGTTCGATCATCACCGGAATCAGGCTCGGCGGATCCTGCAAATCCGCGTCGATGGGAATCACCGCGTCCCCCCACGCTTCGTCGATGCCGGCCGTCAGCGCGGCCTCCTTGCCGAAGTTGCGCGTGAGGTCGATCACGCGTATGCGCGGGTCGCGCACGCTGGCGGCGATGAGCTTGTCGAGCGTGCCGTCGTTGCTGCCGTCGTTGATGCAGACGATTTCGAAGCGCGTCGATTCGATGCCTTCGAGCACCGGAACGATCTCGCTAAAGAAATGGCCGACTGCCTCGCCTTCGTTGTAGAACGGCACCACCAGTGAAATCAATGGAATATTGTTATGTTCAGACATGATGACCTCCCCGTAATTCTGATTTGACGCCTCGTGCGGATGAGCCGTTACTCGTCTCTCATTCGTCCACGTAAGCTTGCAAGACCGGCGCCGCGCGCCGTTCGACCGCGATGCGCCCGACCAGCATCGCGAGCGTGGTGAGCGAAATCAACGGCATGAACTGGAACGGCCCCATGGCGACGATCAGCATGCCGGCAAGCGGCGCGATCCACAGGACCACCAGCCATTCGCGTTCGCCGCGCCGCCAGCCTTCGGCCAGCGCATGCCGGCAATACCACGCGATCAACACGCCATACCAGGCGAGGTCGTAGTCGTAAAGATAGGGGCTCACGAACAGGCTCGCGCAGACCAGCGTGGCGGCGCGCAGCGCGTGCGAGCTTTCGCGTCCCCATGCGTAGCAGACCGCCGCCGCGGCGAGCAGCGCACACGCGCCCTGCGCCGCATAAGCGAGCAGCGCGGGCGCGTGCAGCAGCGTCGCGAGCGCGAAGAGGGTCGGCATGCGCGCGAGCGTCGCGTGCGCCGATTCGATGCTGTAGGTGGCGATCCCCGTGTTATGCAGGAACGCGCCCAGCGTGCCGGTGCCGAATGCGAGCAGCGAGAAGCCGAGTGTGGCCCCCGCCGTCACCACCATCGCGGCCAGCGCGCGCCACGAACGAGAGCACAGCAGCGCCAGCGGAAACAGCACCACCAGTTGCGGCTTCATGCACAAGAGGCCGAAGCAGATGCCCGCCGCGACCGGGCGGCGACGCAGCCACACGAGGCCGCATCCGGCGAGCGCGGCCGTCAGCAAACCGTTTTGCCCGACGGTGATGACGAACAGCGCGCCCGGAAAGAACAGCGCGGGCAGAAGGGCATGCCGGTCCGGCAAGATCGTGCGAATCGTCTTGACGAATAGCAGATACGCGCCGCCGAGCCACACCGCCGCCGCCAGCTTATAAGGAAGCAGCGCGAGCGGAACGATCATGAGCAGCGCATTGGGCGGGTACAGCCACGGCAGGATGCCGTCGACCGTGGCGAAATGCGGCATCGCGCCGATCTCGATCAGCGAAAGCGCGTGCACGTTATAGGCGTCGACCGCATGCCCCTGCAGAGCCATGACCGCCGCGCTCCAGAACGGCAGGAAGTCCACCATGAGCGGACTGATCCCGCTCTGCGTGTTCAGGCGGAACAGATAGATCGCAACGAACAATGCGAAGCAGGCGAACACGACGAGCGGATAGAGCCGCAGCCGGTTTGCATTGAGCCAATGCGGACGCCGCCGCGGACCCGCCACCTGCAACGCGGGCAAAGGCCGTGACTTCGACGGCGCATGACGGAACGCGTGCGGATTCATGCCGTCACCTCTGTGTCGAGCCGCGCGCGCCGCACGATGACGAGCAGCACCAGCAGCAGCACCATCGGTCCGATTTGGGGCAAGTGAGTCAGGCGATTGAACAGTTCGTATACCGGCAGCAGCCACGCAAGCACCAGAACAGTCTGCTCGCCGCGCCGCCAGCCTCTTTCAAGGCCACACGCAGCAAGACAGGCAAGCGCAACACCGAGCCAGGTCAGTTCGTAAAACCATACGTACGGATTGGCTAGCAGCGTCGCCACTGCAATCACCGCGGCGCGCATTCTCAGATCGTCTGTGCATCGCCACACATAGCACGCTGCCGTAGCAGCGATCAAGGCGACAGCGCCTTGCGCCGCATAAGCCATGCCGGCAGACGCATCTGCGAGACGCAGGGCCGCAAACGGCGTCGGAGACGAAGGCCAGTACAGGACGCGATTCTCGAGCACCAACTCTCGCGCCAGGCTGGTGCCGACTATAAACGCGCGGAGTGATTGCGTGCCGCACACGAGCACACTGATTCCAACAAACCCCGCAGCGCTGATTGCCGCAGCCCACATGGTTTTCCATGCACGCGCCGCTATCAGCACAACCGGAAATAACACGGCTAATTGTGGTTTGGTTGCCAGCAAACCGATACAGATTCCCGCTCGTATGGGATATCGTTCCGTCCAGCGAACGGCGAACGCCATTAGCGCGGCGGTAATCAACGCATTCTGCCCAACGATTGCTGCAGCAAAGACGCCTGGATACGCAAGCACAACGAGGGCAGCAAATTTCCGTTGCCGGAACTGAGCAGCGAATCCGGTAACGCCCAGCGTGCCAGCCGCAAACAGCCGCGCGCCGACGCAGACAAACATCAAATAGCAGAGGGGGTACGGCAAAAGGGAAAGCGGCGCGACGAGCAGCAGCAATGTGGGCGGATAAAGCCACGGCAAGAAACCGTGCAAACCGAATAGCGCTGCCTCGGCGCGCGCAAACGTCGGATAGTCGTAGACCGCCGCCGGCGTAGCGTGCAGCATCACGTGCGACGCAGTCCAGAACACCGAAAAATCGACGCCGGGTCGGGTAACGTCAGTTGCCATGAAACCGCCGCTAGTCCAGCCCCATGCCGCCAGCATGATGGCGCAAAGCACGAGCATCGTGCAGCTATAAAGCAGCACCCGTTCGCGCGTCAGCCAGCTATGGATGCGATGTTCCGCACCAAGCGTTCCCCGATCCCAAAGATACATGATCCCCGCCTCACATGAGGTCCGAATGTTTTTCTACTCATCCGGTCGATTCGTTTTTTCTTTCTATTCCTAAGCTAGCGAAGTGAACGTCGCGCGCTTACGGTCGATTCATTGTTGTAGGAAATATTCAGACTTTCAACCCATCGTTTTCCTGCCCAGCCGAGGCAGGTCCGAAATCAACCCCTCGAAGCGGAAATTCGGCGCGATTTCGAGCGTGCCGAAGAGGTCATGTTTCACGCATGCAACGGTTTGGGCTGGCAAGCCGATTGAAAACCTCCCGATATCGACCGCCGAGGCGTTGAACTGGTCCCAGGGTAAATCGCTAGAAATTTTGCGCAGCGCCTTGATTGGCGGGCCTCCGCGGGTTTTTCAGCGTGGCCGGCCGGCACCCGAAAACGTCGCAGATCGGAGACAACCTGTGCTTCAGGAACGCAACCGAAGTGCGGACGAATCGGCGTCAACGCCGTCTTTCCTGGCATTTGGGGTCGCTGGCCTGGAGCTTGCAAAGGGGAAAGCGCGGAAGTCGACGACGTGACGACCGATGCGATTCAGGCAGCAGCGACAAGCGAGAGCCTGAACCGCGACGGAAGTCAGCCACGGGGAAGTTCGTCCGCATGCGCTGCTGCAAGAACATCACAGCGCGTGTGGATGGAACAGAGGGTGGTCGCCGACTGACTAGCGGGCTCCAGCTCACACCGGAAGCCAATAACGAGCAACGAAGCAGAGGACCACGAGATGAAGAACCATCAAACCAAGCGGCGGACCCACCGCCGCAACAGCGACTCGAACGCTACGTTCCCTGCTGCCATTGCATCGATCGTCCGCGGCGCGCACCAACGCGCTGAAGGTGATCTTCATGGACCGTGCGCCCGGCCGATCGCCGCGCTCACGCTCCCCTATCCGTTTCCTCGCAAGGAATCCCCGGCCCCGACCGGTTTGCACGCTCTTGCGCGCGCACCAACACGTCAGGTCTAGATTCGACGCCGGTTTTTTCCGTAGTGCCCTGTAGTTCCTTTGTAGTTCCTTCCCTCAGCCTGTTCAGGTCAAGGGCTTATTGTTGCCATCCAAAGGAGTTAGCCATGCAAAACATCATCGCCCAAGCCAAGCGTTTCGTTCGTGACGAAGATGGTGTCACCGCCATTGAATACGGACTTATCGCCGCGCTGATCGCGGTCGTCATCATCGGTGCGGTCAAGACCGTTGGCGAAAAGCTGGACTCAGTGTTCACCACGATCGGCTCGGAACTGTAGAGACGGGATTGACGGGTGAGCGGTTTTTCCGTCTCTCCCGTCTTCCTTAAGATCGTTGCGGGCCCGTTGCCAAACGGGACCCGGCAACGAACCCATTCAGGAGATCGTCATGCATGCATGGAGCGACGTAGTGAAGCAGCTTCTGCGAGACGAAGGCGGCGTGACTTCGATCGAGTACGCGTTGATCGCGTCGCTGATCGCGGTGACGGTCCTCGGCGCCGTCGCTTCACTGGGCAGCTCCGTGAGCGATCTCTATCAGCGCATCGCGACGAAGGTCGCGGCGGCGCTCGCATGAACGCAGAAGAACGAGACCGGACACGTCATGTTACTGCCGCCCCAACCCATTCCCGCATGCGTGATCGCGCTGGCCATCGTGACCGCCAGCACGGACATCACCAGCCGGCGCATTCCGAACCGGATCATCGCGCTCGGCCTCGCCGCCGCGCTGGTGGTGCAGGTGTGGCTGCAAGGCCCGCTTGCGGGCGGCGCGGACTGGTTGATGGGCGCGTTGACCGGCTTCGCGGTCCTGCTGCCGTTCTATCTGCTGCGCGGCATGGCGGCCGGCGACGTCAAGCTGCTGCTGACGATCGGCGCCTGGGTCGGACCGGCGCTGACCGTGCGCATCGCACTGGCGACGTTCGTCATCGGCGGAATCTGGTCGCTGTGGGTCGCCTTGCATCAAGGCCGCATGCGGCAGTTGCTCGTGAATCTCTGGTGCATGACGACGAGCGCGTGGCGCCCCGCACAACGGGCGAGGAATCGTGAGCATCTGCAGGTCGAATCGGTTGGATCACTGCCCTACGGCGTCGCCATTGCCGCCGGGACATTAGGTGTGTTGTTCGCATCGGCTGCGTAGCCGAGCAATCCGGGGTTGCCTTCGATACGAGGCAGCTAACAGCGGTACAGCCTGTAGCGCCAGTGGCAAACGGCGCTGGAGAAAAGAGCGATGAACCAGCACAACATCGAAAGCGCGACGCTTGCCCAGGTGACGCGCCTTCCCGAGCCGGCGCCCTCGCATGGGCGTCGCGCGGAGGAATCCGCCGTGTCGCTGCGTGCGCCGCGCACGCTGGCCGAAACGGGCTTGCCTCTGGAATTCGTGAGCCGCCTCGTGCTCAAGTCCGCGCTGCTGCACGGCAAGTCGAGCTTCGCCGAACTCGCCGAGCGGCACCGCTTGTCCATCGGCGTGCTCGATGAAGTGCTGGCCTTTCTCGTGCGCGAGCATCTTCTGGAGATCACGCACCGCGGCGCGACCGACATGGACGTGCAGGTTCGTCTCACGGACAGCGGCCGCACGCTCGCGCAGGACGACATGGCGCGCTGCCGCTATTGCGGCCCCGCACCCGTCGTCTTCGAAAGCTATGTGCAAAGCGTGCGCGAACATTCGGTGCGCTGGCTGCGCATCACGCAAGCGGAGGTGCGGGCGGCGTTCCACGGCGTGGTCATCGATCCGGCGCTGCTCGACGCCGCCGCCGCCTCGCTCAATGCGGGACGGCCCTTGCTGCTGCACGGCCTCGCGGGCAGCGGCAAGACCTTTCTCGCGGAGCGGCTCGGCCTGCTGTTGCGCGGCAACGTGCCGATTCCTTACGCGCTCTTCGTAGGCGGCGAAATCATTCAGCTTTACGACCCGCTCGTGCACCGCGACGCGCCCGAGCAGGAGCCGGCGTCGACCGCCGACCGGCGCTGGCGCATGTGCCGCCGCCCGGTGGTGATCTCCGGCGGCGAACTGACGCTCGAGGGGCTCGACCTGCGCTACGACGCCGCGGCCGGTTTCTATCAGGCGCCGCCGCACATGAAGGCGAGCATGGGTCTTTATATCGTCGACGACCTCGGCCGCCAGCGCATCGCGCCGCATGAACTGCTCAATCGCTGGCTGATGCCGCTCGATCGTGGCGTCGATCAATTCACGCTGCAATCCGGCTCGCGCTTCATGGCGCCGTTCGACGTCTGGCCGGTGTTCTCCAGCAACCTCACGCCGAGCGAATTCGACGACGCCTTCCTGCGCCGGCTCGGTTCGAAGCTGTACGTCGGCCCGTTATCGGTCGACGACTACCACGCGGTCTTCAACGCCCGCTGCGCGGCGCTCGAACTCACCTCGAGCCAGGCCGTA
Organism: Paraburkholderia sp. DD10; assembly: GCF_049177125.1. Taxonomy (NCBI): domain Bacteria; kingdom Pseudomonadati; phylum Pseudomonadota; class Betaproteobacteria; order Burkholderiales; family Burkholderiaceae; genus Paraburkholderia; species Paraburkholderia sp. DD10. The sequence continues at coordinate 2,841,274 of NZ_CP185392.1, forward strand.
TTCGATTACCTGTTGCACAACCTGCACTTCCCGAGCGGCAGACCGTTCCTCGCCTGCTATCCCGGCGACCTGCTCGATCTGTTTTCCGCCGCGGCGCACTACCGGGGCGCGGCGCGCGAAGTGACGGAAGAAGGACTGCGCGACGCCTGGCATAACTACTTCGGCATCGCGACCGACCACGACGCCTCTTACCCACCCACGGCCGACCGGCCGGGCCGACAGTTGGCCGCCGGTTGACCGGCAAGTGTCCAACGACCTACGCAGGAGTATCACCATGAAAAACAGTCGCGCTTTAGTCATGCTGGCCATCGCCGTCCTGGCGGGTCTCGCTGCCGTGGTCTTCGCCTCGCGGTGGCTGATGCAAACCTCGTCGAGCGCCATCACGCCGATCGCGGTCGCCGCGGGTGACGTCAATCTCGGCGAGCCGCTCAACGCCGGCCTGATCCGCACCGTCAACTGGCCGACGGGCAGCGTGCCGCCCGGTGCGTTCACCGATCCGAAAGCGCTGGAGGGCCGCGTCGTGCGCACGAGTCTCGGCCGCGGCGAGCCGGTGATCGAGTCGAAGCTCGCGCCGATCGGCACCAAGGGCGGCCTGTCGGCCGTGATCGGCGAAGGCAACCGCGCGATCACGGTGCGCGTGAACGACGTGGTCGGCGTCGCGGGCTTCGCGCTGCCGGGCAACTACGTCGACGTGATCGTGAACACGCAGGAGCCGGGCAAGGCCGATCAGCAAAGCATCTCGAAGATCGTGCTGGAAAAGATCCTGGTGCTCGCGGTGGCGCAGCAAGTGAATCGCGACGATACCGCGCCGAAGGTCGTCAACGCCGTCACGCTCGAAGTCTCGCCCGTGCAGGCGGAAAAACTCGATCTGGCGCGCAGCGTCGGCACGCTCTCGCTCGTGCTGCGCAATCAGATCGACAAGGCCACGCTGCCGACCGTCGGCGCCACCAAATTCACCTTGCTCGGCACCTCTGCCGCCGTGCCCGCCTCGGCGCCGGCCGCCTTGCCGGTTCAGCCGGCGAAGGTGCGTTACGCCGCCCGGCCGGCCGTCAAGCGCGATTGCGTCGGCGTGCTCTCGGGTGTGCTGGGCAGTGTCGAATGTTTCTAAACCGGACGCGGCGGCATCCGCGAAGACGGAACGCCGCAGCTGACACCAAAGCAAAGATCAGAAATCTCGATTCACAAAGATGTCGGGAATGGGGGATGAAGAAATGAAAACAAAACTGGGGTTCTCATCCGGCGGCGCAAAGCGTGGCCGCTCGCTGGGTGGCGTCGTAGTCGCCTCGGCACTGTGCGCCGGACTAATGGTTGCGCAAGGCAGCGTGGCGCAGGAAGCATTCGAGGGTCCGGCGCTCGCGAAAGCGCGGCCGAACACGCCCTTGCCCGGCGGCCGCGTGCCGGGGCAGATGATGCTCGCCGCGGCGCCGACGCCGGCCGGCGGATCGGCCGCGCCGCTGCGCGGCCCGGACTGCACCGGCGCGGTCCATGAGCAAACCAGCGTCGTCGTGCCGGTCGGCAAGTCGGCCCTGCTGCCGCTCGCCGAACCGGTCCGCAACCGCACGCTCGGCAATCCGACGATCGTGCAGGCGACGCTGGTATCGCCCCGCACGCTGTACCTCGTCGGCATGGCGGTCGGCACGACCAACATGATCGTGCAGGGACGCAGCGGCAGTTGCCAGATCATCGACGTGATCGTCAACATCGACGCCAACGGCGTGCAGCAATCGCTCGGCCAACTGTTGCCCGCGGAGCGCGGCATCCGCGTGTCGACCGCGGCGGGCAACCTGGTGCTCGGCGGCCACGTGTCGAGTTCGCCGGCTGCCCAGCAGGCGATGGAAATCGCCAAGGCTCACGCGAGCGCCCAGCCCACGCAGCAATCGCAAAGCGGCACCGGCACGATGGGCAACGGCAACAATGTGGCCCAGCAAAGCTCGAGCACCAGCAAACCCGCCGACGTCATCAACATGATGGTGGTGGATGCGCCGCAACAGGTGATGCTCGAAGTGAAGGTCGCCGAGGTGTCGAAGACGCTCATCAATCAGATGGGCGCCGCATTCAACATTCAGGGCGGCTTCGGTTCATGGAGCGGCGCGCTCGTGAGCAACCTGCTGGCCGGCGTAACCAGCTTCGCCGCGGGCAACAAGGCGAACAACCGGCCGTTCGGCTTCGCGGTCGACGCGCAGAAGACCGACGACCTCGTGAAAATTCTGGCCGAGCCGAATCTGGTCGCGATCAGCGGACAGGAAGCCACCTTCCTCGCGGGCGGCAAGATCTTCATTCCGGTGCCGCAGAGCAGCAGCACGGGCGCGACGACCATCACGCTGCAGGAAGAAGAGTTCGGCGTGGGCCTGAAGTTCACGCCGACGGTGCTCGCCAATGGCCGCATCAGCCTGAAGGTCGCGCCCGAAGTCTCCGAACTCTCGCCGACCGGCATCACGCTCAGCGCGACCAACGTGAGCGGCGTCTCGATCCTGCCGCTCATCACGACACGCCGCGCGTCCACGGTCGTGCAGATGAGCGACGGCGAATCGTTCGCAATCGGCGGGCTCATGAAGAGCAACGTCACCGGCGCGCTGAAGGCGGTGCCCGGCATCGGCGAAATTCCAGTGCTCGGTGCGCTGGCCCGCAGCACGTCGTTCCAGCAGGACCTGACCGAGCTGGTGTTCATCATCACGCCGCACCTCGTCAAGCCGCTGCAGACCGCAGACTATCCGCTGCCGACCGACAGCTTCTCGCCGGCCAATGCGGTCGATGTCTACGCCACCGGCAACATGGAAGGCCGTCATCCGAAGCTGAAAGCGCCGGCAGCGACCGCCGCGCCCAGCGCCGCGACGCCGGAGATCGCAGCGCCTGGCAATGTCACACCTGCCGCATCCGCCGCCGCGCCTGCCAACGCCACACCCGCCGCCGCGCCTGCTACTGCACCCGCTACCGCGCCGGCTTCCGTGAAGCCGCAAGCACCGCAGCCCACGCCCACGCCGGCGCGTCAGGAACCGACGGAAACCGTGCTGCGGCAGCCCGACGCGCCACCGGTCACGTCGGCCGCGGTGCCGGCGACGACGGTCACCGTGGAACCGCTGGCGGAGACGCCGACGCCATCCGCCGACTCCGCGCAGGCCGCTCGCGCCGCCCGTATCGAAAGCGCGGCGGCACGGATCGCCGCGCGCACGGCGAAGCAGGAAGTCGCGAAAGCGGACGCTTCGAGCACCGCGCTCCAACATTGATGTGATGCCAAGGGGAATCTCATGAAACACCAACACTTTGCTTTCGCACGCTGGACCGCGCTCATCGTGCCGGTCTGCGCGGCGCTCGGCGGTTGCATGACCAGCACGCCGATCTGGGATGCGCATATCGGCGAGGCGCTGAAAAGCGTCACCCAGGCGCAGATCATCGATCCGCACGCGGCGGAACACGCGCAAGCGGCACAGGGCGTGGACGGCAAGGCCGCGGCCTCGGCGATGAACACCTACGACAAGTCGTTTCAACAACCCGTGCCGACACCGAATGCATTCGTCATCGGCGTCGGCAGCGGGGGCGGCAGCCAGTAACGACACCATGCACCGGGGGGCGTCATGTATCGCGTAAAACAATCAGGGGGATACCGCGCGGCTCGCCGCGGCGAACGCGGCGCGGTATCGATCATCGTCGCGGTGTCGCTGGTGGCGTTGATCGGCTTCGTGGGTCTCGCACTCGATCTCGGCAAGCTGTACGTCGCCAAGAGCGAGTTGCAGAACAGCGCCGATGCCTGCGCGCTGGCGGCCGCGCGCGATCTCACCGGCGCCACCGTCAATCTGTCCGTGCCCGAGGCCGCCGGCATCACGGCCGGCCACCTCAACTACGCGCTGTTTCAAAGCGGCGCGGTGCAACTGACGACCGACAGCAGCGTGCTGTTCAGCGATTCGCTGAGCAACCCGTTCCTGCCGAAGAGCGCCGTCGCCAGCCCGGCGAGCATGAAGTACGCCAAATGCACGACGTCGAAGTCGAACATCGCGCACTGGTTCATCCAGGTGCTCGGCGCATTCACCGGCGCGACCATCGCCAACGCGACGGTTTCCGCTTCGGCGGTCGCGACCGTCGGCGCGGCGCAAACCACCTGCGCGATTCCGGTCTTCATCTGCAAGCCGGGAACGGAGGTCACGCCGCCCATCGTGGGCGCGAGCTATACGATCGGGCAGTGGATCGCGTCGAAAAGCGGCTCCTCGCCGGCCAGCGGCCCCGGCAACTTTGGCTGGGCCGCCCTCGACGGCAGCAGCAATGCGGTCGCGATCAAGAACGAATTGACGGGGAATTTTTGCAGCCTGCCCGCGGTCGGCGCGAGCATCGGTTCGACCGGCAACAAGGTCGCCGACGCGGGCGCATGGAATACGCGCTTCGGGATCTACGGCACCTCGTTCAAGGGACCTCAGGACGGCGCGCCGGATTTCACGGGATATGCGTACACGGAGACCACCTTTAGCTCAAAGTTCAACGCCTATAGCGACTTCGTCAGCAAGCGCAACACGTTTCAGAGCTATCAGGGCGACACGCTCTCCGGCGTCGACACCAAGGGCTCGTTCAGCGCCGGCAACTATCCGCTCGGCGCCGACCGGCGTCTCGCGCTCGCCCCCGAACTGGATTGCGGCACGCTGGCAAGCGCCCACAGCGCCCCGGTCGTGACGTGGGATTGCGTGCTGATGCTCGATCCGATGGGCTCCACCGGCACCGCCGGGCCGGTCCATCTCGAGTACCGCGGTTCGTCGTCGATGGCGGGAAGCCCGTGCGCGACCCAGGGCGTGCCGGGCTCCGGCAGCTCGGTCGGACCGCAAGTTCCCGTGCTGTTGCAATAGGGGCCGTCATGAAAAAACACTCTTCCCGTTTGGCGCGCATGCACGGCGCGGCCGCGGTGGAATTCGCCATCGTGCTGATTCCGCTCGTCACGCTCGTGGCCGGCGTGGCCGAATTCGGTCACGCGATCTACCAGTACGAAGCGCTCACCAAGGCGACGCGCGACGCGGCCCGCTATCTGTCCACCTACCTGCCGACCGATAGCGCCTACCCGCTCGCGCAGGCTCAGTGCCTCGCCGTCTACGGCAGCACGACGTGCCCCTCGTCGGGCAGCGGAACCGAACTCGTGTCGGGCCTGACGACTTCGATGGTGGTCGTATGCGACAGCGCGCACACGAGCGGCTGCACCGATCCGTCCGACCCGCCGCAGTTCGCCAACGTCCCGACCTACGACAACGACAACGGCGTCGGCCCCTCGAACGCCGCCGGCAGCATCAACCTGGTCGAAGTGAAGATCGCCGGGTATCCGTACTCGCCGCTCCTCACCTACTTCAACCTGGTGGGCCTGACGTTCGGCAACATCGTTACCGTGATGAGGCAAGTGTCATGAAGAACCCGCTACCGTTATCCGTATCGAGGCGGCTGCGCAAGCAGCGCGGCGCCGCCGTCGTGGAGTTCGCACTGGTTGCCGGCATTCTCTGCACGGTGCTGATCGGCATCTGCGAATTCAGCCGCGTGCTGTTTTACTGGAACACCGCGAGCGAGGCCGTGCGTCTCGGCGCGCGCACCGCCGTGGTGTGCGATGCCAACGCGGCGGTGATCAAGAGCAAGATGACCAGCCTATTGCCCCTGCTCGCCTCGTCCAACGTGAACGTCGCGTACACGCCGACCGGCTGCGACGCGGACCCCGCGACGGCGCGCAACACATGCCGGCTCGTTACCGTCAGCATCAGCAACGTCAGCGTGCAAACCATGATTCCGTTCGTGCCGCTCACGCTCACGATGCCGCCGCTCACCACCACGCTGCCGCGCGAAAGCCTCGCGACGTCGACCGGCGGCACCGTCTGTCAATAACTTCCTATAACCAGGCCACCACGATCATGATCAACATTCTCATCACTTCGGAAGACGCCACGCGGCTCGCGCAAATCGTGCGTCTGATCGGCGAGTGCGGCAACTATCGCACCACGCGCGTGGCAGGCAGGCCGTCGTTGCTGATCGAGCGCGGCGACAGCCTGGACGCGTTCGACGTGCTGATCGTCGACGCCGCGTCGCTCGATGCCGCGGAGCTGCCGGTCGTCGCGAGGCTCTGCAGCGGGCGCACCCACGTCACCAGCATTCTGCTGATTCCCGACGCGTCGCCGCAGACGCTGATCGAAGCTATGCGCGCGGGCTTTCGCGACGTGCTGGGCTGGCCGCTCAATCGCGCCTCGCTCGGCGACGCGCTCTCGCGCATCGAGAGCCAGCGGGCGCTCAATGGCGCGCACGAGACGCAGATCGTTTCGTTCCTGTCCTGCAAGGGCGGCGCGGGAACCAGCTTCATTGCCAGCAACGTCGCGCATGCGATCTCCGAAACGCAAAAAAAGCGCGTGCTGCTGATCGACCTCAATCAGCTTTTCGGCGACGCCGCGTTTCTCGTGACCGAGGAAAAAGCGCCCTCCACGCTGCCGCAAATGTGTGCGCAGGTCGAGCGCATGGACGCGGCTTTCTTCGACGCCTGCCTCGTGCACGTGAGCGACACGTTCCACATCCTCGCCGGCGCGGGCGATCCGATCAAGGCGTCGGAGATCAAGGAAGAAAGGCTCGAATGGATCCTGGGCGTGGCCGTTCCGCGCTACGACATGGTGATCTTCGACCTCGGCCAGTCCGTGAACGCGCTGTCCATCCTCGCGCTCGATCGCAGCGACCAGATTCATCTCGTGCTGCAGGCAAGCATGCCGCACGTGCGAGCCGGCCGGCGTTTGCAGGAAATCCTCGCGTCGCTCGCCTATCCGGCCGACCGCACGCGGCTGCTGCTGAACCGCTACACGCGCCACGGCGAACGCGCGCGCGCCGCGCTCGAAGAAGTGCTCGGCATGCGGCCGTATCAGGTGATCCCGGAGGATACCGACACGGTATTGGAATCGGTGAATCACGGCGTGCCGATCACCAAGGTGAGCCGCACTAGCAGCGTGTCGCGCAGCCTGCTCGCGCTCGCCGGCAACATCGTCAGCCTCTCGGCGGGACCCGAAGGCAGCCGCGTCAAAAGCGAGCCGCTGCTGAGCCGCTTCTTCGGCCGCCAGCCGGCGCCGAAACTCAAGGCTATGTGATACACAACAGGGAGACACACCATGTCGCTGCGTGAACAGATTTCCGCTCAACGCGTGCAGCCGTTCGCCGAGCGCGAAAGCAGCCACCATTCGTCGAATCAGATGGCGCGGGGCGCTTACCAGAAGCTCAAACGCGAAATACATCAGTGCGTGCTCGAACGCGTCGAACTCGAACGTCTCGCGCGCCTGCCGACCGATCAGGTCCGCCAGGAGATCGGCACGCTCATCACGCGCATTCTCGAAGAAGAGAAAGCGCCGGCCAACGATTTTGAACGCCGCCAGCTGGTGATCGACGTGTACGACGAGATGTTCGGCTTCGGTCCGCTGGAAAGCCTGCTGCGCGATCCGACCGTGTCGGACATTCTGGTCAACACGTACCAGCACACTTACGTCGAACGCAAGGGTCGGCTCGAACTGACCGACGTGACGTTCTACGACGACACGCATCTGATGAAGGTGATCGAGAAGATCGTGTCGCGCGTCGGGCGCCGCATCGACGAATCGAGCCCGATGGTCGACGCGCGTCTGCCGGACGGCTCGCGCGTGAACGCGATCATTCCGCCCTCGGCGGTGGATGGACCGCTGCTCTCGATCCGGCGCTTCGCGGTCAATCCGTTGCAGGTCTCCGACATGATCGAGTTGCAAAGCCTGACGCCGCCGATGGCCGAGGTGCTCGATGCGCTGGCGCGCGCGAAGGTCAACGTGCTGGTGTCGGGCGGCACCGGCAGCGGCAAGACCACGCTGCTCAACGTGCTGTCGGGCTTTATTCCCGACGACGAACGCATCGTCACGATCGAGGACGCCGCCGAACTGCAGATGCGCCAGCAGCACGTACTGCGGCTCGAGACACGCCCGCCGAACATCGAGGGGCGCGGCGAGATCACGCAGCGCACGCTGGTGCGCAACGCGCTGCGGATGCGGCCTGACCGCATCATTCTCGGCGAAGTGCGCGGGCCGGAAGCGCTCGACATGCTCAACGCGATGAACACGGGTCACGAAGGATCGCTCGCCACGATCCACGCGAATACGCCGCGCGATGCGCTCACGCGCCTCGAAAACATGATCAACCTGGGCGGCCTGTCGCTGCCGACCAAAACCATGCGCCAGCAGATTTCGTCGGCTATCTCGGTGGTGGTGCAGGCGGCCCGCCTGACCGACGGACGCCGCAAGATCGTCAGCATTCAGGAGATCACCGGCATGGAAGGCGACATCGTCAACATGCAGGAAATCTTCACGTTCAAGCGGACCGGCATCGACGAAAACGGTTCGGTGCGCGGGTACTTTTGCGCGACCGGCGTGCGGCCCAAATTCGCCGAGCGCCTGCAGGCGTTCGGCATCAACCTGCCCGATCAGACCTACGATCCGGGACGGCACTTCGAAACCCGGTGATCCGGCGAGGCCGATCCGCTCATTGACTCGTCGCGGTCTCAGGAGACCTGCATGAACCCGATCTTCTACGCATTCGCCATCTTGCTGTTCCTCGCTGTCGTGCTTGCGCTCGAGGGCGGCTACCAGTGGTGGAACAATCGTCACGGCCCTTCCGCGCGCCGGATCGAATCGCGAATCCGCGCGTTGTCCGCCGGCGGCCAGGTGCATAAGGATCGCCTCACGATCCTGAAGAACCGCATGCTGAGCGAGTCCCAAACGCTCGACAAACTGCTGATGCGGCTGCCGCGCATCCAGACGCTCGACCTGTGGATCCAGCAGTCGGGGCTCAAGTGGTCGATCGCGCGGCTGTTCGGCGCGAGCCTCGTGCTGCCGGCCGCCGTGCTCGGGGCGGCCACGTTCGCACCGGTGCCGACGCTGTTCGCCGCGCTCGGCGCGCTCACCACCTCGGCGATTCCGTTCCTGTACGTGAGCCGGCGGCGCAGCAAGCGGCTGCGTCAACTCGAACGCCAGTTGCCCGACGTCGCCGACATGATCAGCCGCGCGCTGCGCGCGGGGCATGCGTTCTCGGGCGCGATCGGCATGGTGAGCACCGAGTTCGCCGAGCCGATGGGCGGCGAATTCCGCATCACGTTCGACGAGATCAACTACGGCGTCTCGCTGAACGAAGCCCTGTTGAATCTGGCGACGCGCGTGCCGGTTCGCGATCTGCGCTACTTCGTGATCGCCGTGCTGATCCAGCGGGAAACGGGCGGCAATCTCGCCGAGGTGCTGGACGGCATCGCGACGCTGATCCGCGAGCGCCTCAAGCTGTTCGACAAGATCCGCGTGCTGTCGGCCGAGGGCAAGCTGTCGGCGTGGATCCTCGGCCTGCTGCCGTTCGTCACCGCCGGCTTCATGATGGTCCTGAACCCCAGCTTTCTCGACGTGCTGTGGCAGGACCCGGCCGGCATCAAGATGCTGCAGACGCTGGCCTTCTCCATGCTGTTCGGCGTGATGTGGATGCGGCGCATCGTGAAGATTCGCGTCTGACGCGCCCGCCTCGCAGGCGTGTCGCGTAACAAGATACCAGGGAGTTGTCATGCAAACGCTCGACTCGATGCATATGCTGTTGCTAGCCGGTCTTTTCGCCGTGGTGTTCGGCGCGGCATTCGCCGCGATGCTGCTGCTCTCGCCACGCGATATGCGCCGGCGCATCGAGCAGGCGGGCGGCGCGAACCTGCCGATGTCCGAACCCGGCAGTACGTCGACCGGGTCGGCCTGGCTCGAAAAGCTCGCGGAGATTTCGCAGCCGATCTCGAAGCTGTCGATCCCGGCCGAAGGCTGGGAAAACTCGGCGCTGCGCGTGCAAATGATGAACGCGGGCTGGCGCACGCAGGGAGCCGCCGCGCTTTATTTCGCCGCCAAGACCATCCTTGCGCTCGTGCTGCCGCTGATCGCGCTCGCGTTGCTCTCCAATACGTCGTTCTTCGCGCAACAGTACATGTTCATGGGCACGCTCGCGCTGCTCGCCGCGTTCGGCTACTACCTGCCGAACGTGGTGCTGACGCGGCGCATCGCGTGGCGCAAGCGGACCATCTTCGAGGACTTCCCCGACGCGCTCGATCTGCTGACCGTGTGCGTCGAAGCGGGTCTCAGCCTCGACGCGGGCTTGATGAAAGTGGCGGGAGAAATCGAATTGCGCAGCCCGGTGGTCGCGAGCGAACTGCAACTCATGCTGCTCGAAATGCGCTCCGGCTTTACCAAGGAAAAGGCGCTACGCAATCTCTCGCTGCGCACGGGCGTCGAGGACGTCGATTCGTTTTGCGCGATGCTGGTGCAGGCCGAACGGTTCGGCACCAGTATCGGCTCGTCGTTGCGCGTGCTGTCGGACACGCTGCGCACGCGCCGGCGCATGCGCGCCGAGGAACAGGCGGCGAAGATCGCGCTGAAATTGCTGTTTCCGCTGATCTTCTGCATCTTTCCCGCGCTGCTCACGGTTCTGCTCGGGCCCGCGTTCATCCATATCTACCGGGTGTTGCTGCCCACGTTGAGCGGCGGCGGTTAGGAGGTGCTCGAACCGGCGGGTGTGCATCGGGTGTTCGTGCATCGCAGGTCGCCGGGAAAGTACCGATACGTCCAGGGCGAATCCGGACGTTATTGCTGAGGGGGCGTTTCACGCTCCTCGCGGCAACAGGTGTGCGGGCGCGCACCGACGCAAGAATGAAGGGGGAAGTACCGTGCGAAAGTCATCCGAGCGCGCTGCAACGGTCGTCTGCGCGACGGCCGGTCCGGCTGAGTCGGCTCCCGCGCGCCTGCCCGACACTCGGCGCCGTCTGATCTGCGTTGCTCGCACGCCGGACGACGCGCTTCTCGCGGACCTGCGCGCGGCCGGCTGGGACGTGGTCGTGGCGAAGACCCCCGCCAGCGCCGAGGCCGCGACGAGGAAGACCGGCGTCGCCGCGGGGCTCATCGATTTCGACGGCTTCACGCTGCGCGACTTTTCCGTGCTCAAGGCCTGCCTGAGCCAAACCGCGATCGGCTGGGTGGCGGTCACGGCCGATGGCCAGGCGGCCAGCAAGCCGGTGCGCGAGCTGATCCGCAATTACTGTTTCGACTACGTCACGCTGCCGTTGCCGCGCGAATCGATCGCGCGCGTGCTCGGGCACGCTCGGGGCATGGCGGCATTGGATTACCTCGACACCGCCGCCGGAACCCCGCTCGCGGACGACGACGAGATGGTGGGCAATTGCGAGGCCATGCGGCAGCTTTTCAGCACCATCCGCAAGGTCGCCAACACGAACGCCAGCGTGTTCATTTCCGGGCAGTCCGGCACCGGCAAGGAACTCACCGCGCTCGCGATCCACCGTCGTTCGCCGCGCCGCAAGGCGCCGTTCGTGGCGATCAATTGCGGCGCGATCGCCCATAATCTTCTCCAGTCAGAGTTGTTCGGTTACGAACGCGGCGCGTTCACGGGGGCGGACCGGCGCAAGATAGGCCGCATCGAATCGGCCAACGGCGGCACGCTGTTTCTCGACGAAATCGGCGACATGCCGCTCGAAGCGCAAGCGAGCCTGCTGCGCTTCCTGCAGGAAGGCAAGATCGAGCGGCTCGGCGGCAATGAGCCGATTGCGGTCGACATCCGCATCATTTCAGCGACTCACGTCGACCTCGAAGCGGCGATAGAAGACGGACGCTTTCGCGCCGACCTGTTCCATCGCCTGTGCGTGCTGCGCGTGGACGAACCGCCGCTGAACCAGCGCGGCGCGGATATCGAAGTGCTCGCGCACCACGTTCTGCAGAAGTACAAGACCGACAGCACGCACAAGATTCATGGCTTCACGCCGTCGGCGATCGAGGCCATGCGCCACTATCACTGGCCCGGCAACGTGCGCGAGTTGATCAATCGCGTGCGCCATGCGCTCGTGATGGCCGAAGGCCGGCTGCTGACGCCGCACGACCTCGATCTCGAATCGCCTGCCGACAGGAGAACCGCGACGCTCGACCATATCCGCGAAACGGCCGAGCGCGGCGCGATCGAAACCGCCTTGCGGCGCTACAACAACCGGCTGGGCGAAGCCGCGACGGCGCTCGGCATCTCGCGCGTCACGCTGTATCGGCTGATGACCGCGTATGGCATGCGCGATGCGGCGGGCGCGGCGGTGGACCATGCGGATGACGAGTCCGATGGGAAGATGTCCGCGTGAATGGTTGCTGGTTGGTTGCTCGCTGGTGCGCAAGTGCTTCAGAAATTCATGACGGCATGAGCGATTGCGCCGCCACCGCGACGTCTCTCGCCACCGACGCGAGCGCTCGACTGTGCGCCTCGATCAGCGCGTCATAGCCTGGCGCGCTTGCCGCCTCGCGCACGAGCGAGCGTCCATTCACTCTCCGTGCTCCCTTCGGCGCACGCACTGACCACATCACGGCCAGCGTTACCGTGCCGTCCGCCAAGGAATCGAAGCTCTGCACGTCGATCGACACGCGGTAGGCGTCATCGTCCACGCGCTGCGGATAGGTGGAGATCATCGCGCCCGGCATGAGCCGCGTGAGATCCACGGCGAGCACGCGCGGAATCTGACTCTTCAATGGCTCGGCCCAGCGGGCGAACTCGTTTATCGACACGCGGTTCGCATCCAGCCTCGAAACGATTTGCGGCCGGTCGACCAGGTCGGGCACTGTAACCGGGTCGATAGCAATCTGAATCGCGATCGCATTGGCGCCTTGCGGCGGCGCGACAGCCTGAACCGGACTCAAGGTATAGAACCTCGACGCCGGCGAACTCGCGCATCCCGCCAGAAGCATCGGCACGAACACGCCCAGCAGTAGCGTTGCATATCGACGCATTACTTGTCCTCGACCTTGCCGCGCAGCAGCGCTTCCGGATGGCGTTGCAGGTACTCCGCCAGCGAGCGGAACGAGGCCGCGGTGCGCGACAACTCGCGCATGGTCTCGGCGCTGCTCTGCTGCAACGGCGAGTCGCTTTGCAACGCGCGATTCGCCGACGTGAGTGCTTCGCGCGCCGCGCTCAGCGTCGCCTTGGCGTCGGGCGCGAGATCGGTGCTGATCGTATTCATCAGCGCGTCCGCGTCAGTGAGCGTTTTGCGCAGATCGTGGCTGATGCCCTCGAATGGAATCCTGTTCAACGTCGCCACGAGCGTGGTGATCGAGTCTTGCAAACTCTGCAAGTTGCCCGGCACGGTCGGCAATTGGGGCGTCTTTTTGCTCCAGTCCATGCTCGCCTTCGGTGAAGCGGGGAAGAAATCGATCGCGACATACAGTTGGCCCGTCAGCAGGCTCGCTGTTCTCAGTTGCGCACGCATTCCTTTTGTCACCAGATAGTCCGCAAACGCCTTGCGCTCCGACGGTATTCGCCCGACGGCGCTTCCTGCGTCATCGCGAGAAATCAAACGCTCGGGGAAAATGCTGACTTCCACCGGGATATCGAACGCCTTTGTCGCCGGATCAAAATGCGAGCTGATCGCCGACACCTCGCCGATGACGATGCCGCGGAAATCGACCGGCGCGCCGAGGGTCAAGCCGCGCACGGATTCCTTGAAGTTCAGCACGTATTTATCGACGATTGCGTCGTGCCGTTTCATCGCCTCGGCACGGTCGGCGAAAAGTTTGTACTCGTGCCGCGCTTCTGCTTCGATTCGGAGCGTCGCGTCAGGCGGAGTCTCGAATGCGAGGCCGCCAATCAGAAGCGACACCATCGATTCGGTGTTGATCTTCACGCCGCTCGCATCCAGCGTCATATCCACGCCGCTGGCGTGCCAGAAGCGGCTGTCGCTGGTGACGTACTTGTCGTAGGGCGCATTGATGAAAACGTGCAGCGTCATGCCGACGCCGTCCGCGTCGAGCGCGTATGAAACGATCTGCCCGACCTGAAGGCGCCGGAAAAAAACCGGCGAGCCGATATCGAGTGAACCGAGGTTCTCGCTCTTCAGCACGAACTCCCGTCCCGGCGTGCCCGATGCGAGAGCCGGTGGCGACTCCAGTCCGACGAAATCGCCACGCGCTGTTTTCGAAGTGCCGATATCCATGCCGATGTGAGAGCCGGTCAATATCGTTCCGATACCCGATACCGTACCGCCGGCAATGCGCGGCCGGACAACCCAGAACCGCGTATCGTCGACGAGCATGCTGGAAGCGTTGCGCGACATCTCCGCGCTGGCCAGCACGGTTTTGTGGTCGTCGGAAAGCTCGACGCTTTTGATGATGCCCACGTCGACGTTCTTGAACTTGATCCTGGTCTTGCCGGCCTCGATGCCCTCACCGGTGGAAAAGCGGATCGTGACGGTCGGGCCCGTTTGCATCACGGAACGCACCATCAGCCAACCGGCAACGAGTACGGCGATCAGCGGCACCAGCCAGATCAGTTGAATGCGCCACTTCGGTGGTTCAATCGCGACGGCTTCGGGAATAGCGGTTCCGTTCTGCGCTGACGATCTATTCACCTTCCGGCTCCACGGCGTCCCATATCAGCCGGGGATCGAACGACAGCGCGGCGAACATGGTGAGCACCACGACCGCGCCGAATGCAATGGCGCCAGGACCCGCATCGACCGAGGCAACCGTACCGAATTGCACGAACGCAACCAGAATGGTAATGACGTAAATATCGAGCATCGACCAGCGGCCGACCCTCTCCACGGCGCGATAAATACGCGTTCGCGTGTGTGGAATCAGCGGAGAGCGCAACTGGGTGCTCCACGCGAGGTAGATCAACGACAGAATCTTGAGCATGGGCACCACGATGCTTGCGACAAAAACGATAGCGGCAAGCGGCCACGACCCCGAGGTCCAGAGATAAACAATGCCGCTCAGGATGGTGTCCGATTGCGCACCGAACAGCGTACTGGTGACCATGACCGGCAACAGAATGGCCGGGATGTAAAGGATCATGGCGGCAAACAGAAATGCCCAGGTGCGCAAAAGACTATTGGGCTTGCGCAAATGCAGCGCCGCGCTGCAACGCGGGCAGGTTCCGACGTGACCGTGAACGAGCGGCTTCGACAGCAAGCCGCAATCGTGGCACACGAACAGACCCGCACGCGCGGCGGTCACTTGTGTGGCGTGGGAAGCGAGCGCAGGCGGCATGCCGCGGCCTTGCACCGCATCGAGGCGCGCCCATATATCGCGCGGATTGAATGTCACGGCCGCTGCCGCGAGCAGCACCATGACCGCGCCGAATGCCCAGATCGCGACGCCGGGCACTACCGAGGCAATGTGCTGCAGTTTGACGAGCGCGACCAGCATGCCGAGCATGAGCACTTCGATCATTCCCCACGGCGCAACATGGCGGAGCACGCGAAGCACGATCTCGGAACGTTGAGGCAGGCCGCCGATATGCAACGGTATGAGCACATAGATCACAGACGCGATGTTCAACGCCGGCATCAGAAGCGTTGTCACGAACACGAGGCCGGCAATCGGCCACATGCCGTCCAGGTACAGCGAATAAGCCGCCCCGAAAAGCGTGGTTTCGACCAGCACGCCATTGACCCACAGGCCGACGATCGGAAAGCAGTTCGCCACCACGAACAGCACGGCGGCAGCCAGGGTGAGGGCGAGCGCGCGATCATAGGTTGCCGGCAAGCAGCGGTAGAGCGTTGCATTGCATCGCTGGCATCGCGCGACACCGTTCTCGACGAGCGGCGTCTCCCACTGGAGAAAGTCGCATTCGTGACATGCAATCAATTTGGCTTTTTTCATTTTTTGCATTCGCTAGCGGCCGCACGCTCCGGGAAGCGCGCGCCTTATACCCGGCCGGCGCGGCCACGTTCATGCAGCGCCGTGGAGACCGGTCAATGCCGCGCGAGCCGGCCGCCTCGGCCGGTTATGTCGCGTGGCAAACCTGGTTCATTTGAATTGCGCGACGAGCGCGTCGGCCCCTTTATCGATGCCGGTTTTCGACGCGCTGAGCGATCCGAAACTCGCGCCCAGGTTGTACGGATTGGGGTATTGCTTCGTTACGTAGGCATTGAGCAGGCGGTTGGTCGAGGCGTCGTAGATTTCGACCGCATAGCTGACGGAGCCTGTGAAAGCGCCCTCTTTGCCACGGGCCGTTTGAACGACGTTGTAAATGCCGCCCGCAATGTCGAAGCGCGAAAAAGTACTGATCACCGGCGTCGTGGTGGCCGCGCCCGTCAGCGTCAGCTTCAGGCGCAGCGTGCTCAGGCCCGGCTCGTTCGCCAGTTCGAAACGCGTGCGCAGCTTTTCGGCAAACGTTGTTTGCATGTAACCGGCGAGGGCCGCTTTATCCTTGTCTTGCATGTCGCCGAACTGATTGTCGGCGCCACGGTAGATCACGACCGGATCGATGATCACCCGGCCGTACTTGCGCCAATCCACCTGAGTCGCAAAGCGATAAGGCACTCGCCCGGACTCATCCTGCTGATTCGGTTGCAACGAGGACGACGACGCGATCCCCGAATACGCAACGGGCTTCACGCTCGAACAGCCGATCAAGGCGGTGCAAATGGCGGCAATCAGCAGATGCCGCGGCTTCATTGACTTATACATTCAGATCTCCAGTTTCGATTCCCTGTGGGGTACGGCAAATTACTTCGTTAAAACCAGCTATACGGTTTGTTTTGTATCTGAAGCTTGGGATTTGCCCGTGGCTGATGCCCGGCGACGCCTGAGTCAGAAGTTTTTAACGCTCAACAATCAATTCGCGTTCGTTTGGCGAAGTGCTGGAACGGCGCGATACAGGTACGGCGCGTGGCCCGCCTTTGACGTGAGCAATAGCCGACCACTGGCGTTCATCCAGCAGGCGATCGAACAACCGCGCACGCTCCTTTACCGAAAACGGACAAAGCCCCAGCAGAGCCGTCAATGCGAGGCCATTGGCCGCGGCCCAGCGCAGCAGCGCCAGGTCGGGATCGGCTGCCTCGCTCCTGATGCGTTTGACCTTCGCCGCATTGCCCTTGCGAACGGGAGACAAAAGCGTCGGATCTTCCACGAGCGCGGCAAGTACGGCTAGGGCGACGGAGTGCGGCTGGGTAACCGTTTCACGCAATGTCGCGATCTGTGCCAATAGGTCGGCTTCGCGCGTGGCCGAACCGAGCGCAGCCAGATAGTCCCGGGAGAATTGCTCGAAGTGCTCGGTCTGGTGGTCGAGCAACGCTTTCAGCACCTCGCTCTTGGTGCGGAACTGATGCATCAATCCACCCTTGCTCATGCCGCTTTCGCGCGCGATAGCGTCAAACGTCAGACGTCCCGGACCGTCGCGAGCGACGATGGTGAGCGCCGCCTGAATGGCCGCGTGGCGAGAACGTTCTGAGCGGGTGGGGTTGTCCATTATTCCTCTGGGAGCGCGATTGCAGGTTCACGCAGCCGCGCCAAAACATGCGCGAGCATCGAGGACGCAGACTAACATCGGCGACCCCCCGTGTAAACCGTCCAGATGGTTTGTTTTATTGCTGAGGACGTGAACGAGGTCCGCTTAACGGCGCCGCGGCGGTCGTCAATGGCCTGCATCGCCTCTTCGATTCGTCAATTCAAGAACTCTTGAAATGACGAAACAAATGGCTTATCGTGGCGGGCATGGACTCGAACCTCGTCGTCCGCGCCCTCGGCGCCCTCGCCCATGACTCGCGCCTCGCGATCTTTCGCCTGCTGGTGGTCGCCGGCCCAGGCGGCATGGCCGCCGGCGAGATTGCGCAGCAAGTCGGCCTTTCTCCATCGAGCCTGTCGTTTCACCTGAAAGATCTGTCTCACGCAGACCTGGTGAAGCCGCGGCAAGAGGGGCGGTTCGTTATTTATACGGCGAACTTCGACGCGATGACGGGGCTGATCGGCTTTCTCACCGACAACTGCTGCGCCGGCGCGACCTGCGCCGCGAGCGATTTGTCCGATTGCTGCGCCATCGGCGAAAAACCCGCAAAGGAACCCAATGAGCAGCACTGAAACGGCGAACGCCAGCGCTCGGCCGGCGATCGGTTTTTTCGAGCGCTATTTGACGGTGTGGGTGGCGCTGTGCATCGTCGGCGGCATCGCGCTCGGGCAAATGCTCCCGCAACTCTTTCAGGCGCTCGGCCGCATGGAAGTGGCGCAGGTCAATCTGCCGGTCGGCGTGCTGATCTGGGTGATGATCATTCCGATGCTCGTCAAGATCGACTTTGCCGCGATGACGCAGGTGAGAAGCCAGTGGCGCGGTATCGGCGTCACGCTGTTCGTGAACTGGTTCGTCAAGCCGTTCTCGATGGCGCTGCTCGGCTGGATCTTCATCCGCCATGTGTTCGCGCCGTGGCTCCCCGCCGATCAGCTCGACAGCTACATCGCCGGCCTGATCCTGCTGGCGGCCGCGCCCTGCACGGCGATGGTGTTTGTCTGGTCGCAACTCTGCAAGGGCGATCCGTATTTCACGCTTTCGCAAGTGGCGTTGAACGACTCCATCATGATCGTGGCCTTCGCGCCGCTCGTCGCGCTGCTGCTCGGGCTGTCCGCCATTACGGTGCCGTGGGACACGCTGATCATTTCGGTGGCGCTGTACATCATCATTCCGGTCGTGCTCGCGCAATGGCTGCGCCGGCATCTGCTCGCGAAAGGCGAGGCGCATTTCCGGCGGACCGTCGCGCGCCTCGGCCCGTATTCGATCAGCGCGCTGCTCGCGACGCTCGTGCTGCTGTTCGCTTTTCAAGGACAGGCGATCGTCGATGAGCCGCTCGTCATCGCCATGCTCGCGGTGCCGATCCTGATCCAGGTGTTCTTCAATTCAGGCCTCGCCTATCTGCTCAATCGCCGGCTCGGCGTCGCGCATTGCGTCGCGGGTCCATCCAGTTTGATCGGCGCGAGCAATTTCTTCGAGCTTGCGGTGGCCACGGCCATCAGCCTGTTCGGCTTTCATTCGGGTGCGGCGCTGGCGACGGTGGTCGGCGTGCTGATCGAGGTGCCGGTCATGCTGCTGGTGGTCAGCGTCGTCAACCGTTCGCAGCACTGGTACGAAGCTAAACTCGGCAACAAGGGACAACCGCTATGAGCGTCACGATTTATCACAACCCGAATTGCGGCACGTCGCGCAATACGCTGGCCATGATCCGCAACGCCGGCATCGAGCCGGAAATCATCGAGTACCTGAAAACGCCGCCGAATCGCGAGACGCTGAAGGATCTGATCGCCCGCGCCGGCCTCACGGTACGCGCCGCGCTGCGTGAAAAGGGCACGCCCTACGCGGAACTGGGACTCGACGATGCGTCGTTGACCGACGAGCAACTACTCGACGCGATGCTGGCGCATCCCATCCTGATCAATCGCCCGTTCGTCGCGACGCCGCTCGGCGCGCGTCTGTGCCGGCCGTCCGAAATCGTGCTCGACATTTTGCCGGCCGCGCAAAAGGGTTCCTTCACGAAGGAAGACAGCGAACAGGTCATCGATAGCGAAGGTCGGAGAACCCGCTCATGACGCGAGATCTTCCCAACGTCAGCGCCCCGCACCTCGACAAGCCGGACTTGCAAAAGCTCGAAGCGCCCGTGGTTTCGCAACACGCGCCGCGGATTCTGCTGCTCTACGGCTCGCTGCGCCCCACGTCATACAGCCGGCTGCTCACGCTCGAAGCCGAACGCATTCTGCGTCATTTCAGCGCCGACACGCGCGTGTTCGATCCGCATGATCTGCCGATCGTGGACAGCGTGACAGCCGATCATCCGAAGGTGGTGGCGTTGCGCAAGCTCTCCGAGTGGTCGGAAGGACAGGTATGGTGCAGCCCCGAGCGTCACGGCACGCTAACGGCCGTCTTCAAGAACCAGATCGACTGGCTGCCGCTCGAAAGCGGCGGCGTGCGTCCCACGCAAGGCCGCACGCTCGCGGTGATGCAGGTGTGCGGCGGCTCGCAATCGTTCAACGCGGTCAATGCGCTGCGGGTTCTGGGCCGCTGGATGCGCATGGTGACGATCCCCAATCAGTCGTCGGTGGCGAAGGCGTGGCAGGAGTTCGACGGCAACGGCCGAATGAAACCCTCGGCTTACTACGATCGCGTGGTCGACGTGATGGAAGAGCTGTACAAGTTCACGCTGCTGGTGCGCGACCGTTCCGACTACCTGACCGATCGCTACAGCGAGCGGAAAGAGGCGCATCCCGAGCTTGCAACGACACTCGCGGCCGCGGCAATGAATCAGGAGTCGGTCAGCGCCAATGCGGACACCGACGACAGCGAAACGGAGTAACAGCGCTCGCTGCGGTGCAACCAGTCCGCTAGCGATACGTCTCGCCTCACGCAAGAAATTGAGCGACCATCGAATCAATTTCGAGTGAGAGGGTTTTCATGAAACCTGACACCGGCGAGCCCGAGCGGCCGCCGAGCCGTACCGGGCGTATCGTCTCGCGCTGGGTCAACGGGCTGGCGGTGGCGCGCGGCTACCGGCTTGCATGGCTGCCGCACGACGCGATCGCGGGCCTCAGTCTCAGCGCCGTGCTGGTGCCCGCCGGCATGGCTTACGCGGAAGCCGCCGGCCTGCCCGTCGTCTCGGGACTCTACGCGTCGCTCGCGGCGCTGCTCGCCTACGCGCTGTTCGGCCCGAGCCGGATTCTCGTGCTCGGTCCCGACTCGGCGCTGGTCGCGTTGATCGCGGCGAGCGTCGCGCCCTTGGCGCACGGCAACACGGAACACGCGATCGCGCTCGCCGGCGGCCTCGCGCTACTCTCCGGCGCGATCTGCCTGGCGGTCGGCATGCTGAAGCTGGGCTTCGTCACCGAACTGCTGTCGCTGCCGATTCGCTACGGCTACCTCAACGGCATCATGCTGACCATCGTCGTCGGACAAATACCCAAGCTGCTGGGCTTCCAGGTGCAGGGCGCGTCGTTCCTCGCACAAGTGCGCGAGCTGGCGAGCGGCGTGGCCGCGGGCAAGATCAACGGCATGGCGCTGACGATCGGCGTTGCGGCGCTGGCCGTGATCCTCGGCTGCAAGCGCTACTGGCCGAAGGTGCCCGGCGTGCTCGTCGCGGTCGCGGGCGCGACGCTTGCGGTCGCCGCGCTGGGCCTCGCGCCGCGCTTCGGGCTGGCGGTGATCGGCAACATGCCGCAAGGCCTGCCGGCGCTGCACATTCCCGCGCTTTCCCTCGATGAATGGACGACGCTCGCCGGCGGCGCGGCCGCGATCGCGTTGGTCTCGTTCACCGACATCAGCATCCTGTCGCGGACCTACGAGGCGCGCAGCGGCGAAGCCGTCGACCGCAATCAGGAGTTCGTCGCGCTCGGGCTCGCCAACATCGCGGCGGGCGTCGCGCATGGCTTCGCCGTGAGCGCGAGCGGCTCGCGCACGCCGGTCGCGGAAGCAGCCGGCGCAAAAACCCAGGCGACCGGCGTGGTCGCCGCGCTGGTCGTCGCGGGACTGCTGCTGTTCGCGCCGCGGGCGCTGCGCGACACACCGCAGGCGGCGCTTGCCGCGGTCGTGATCGCCGCGTGCCTCGGGCTGCTGGAAGTGCGCGGCGTGTGGCGGCTTTACCGGCTCAGACCGAGCGAGTTCGTGCAATCCATCGCGTGCCTCGCCGGCGTCGCGCTGCTCGGCGTCGTGAACGGCATCGGCATTGCGCTGGCGCTCGCGATTCTCGGGTTCCTGTGGCGCGGCTGGCGTCCGTATTCCGCCGTGCTCGGCCGCGTCGACCGGATCAAGGGCTATCACGACCTCGCCCGGCATCCGGAGGCCCGCCGCATTCCGGGGCTCGTGCTGTTGCGATGGGACGCGCCGCTTTTCTTCGCCAACGCGGAGATTTTTCGCGAGCGCATGCTACAGGCGGTTCGCGAGGCGCCGACTCAGACCGCGTGGATCGTGATCGCCGCCGAACCGGTGACGGACGTCGACCTCACCGCCGCCGACACGCTCGCGCGGCTTCGCGACGAACTGCTCGCGTTGAACGTGACGCTCTGCTTCGCGGAGATGAAGGGGCCCGTGAAGGACAGCCTGAAACACTATGGCCTGTTCGACGCAATCGGCGACCAGCACTTTTTCCCGACCGTCGGACAAGCCGTGAACGGCTACCTCGAGACGCACGACGTCGAATGGCGCGATTGGGAAGATGAAGCGTAGACGCTGTCGCGCCGCCGAGCTTACGTGGCACGTGGCTTGCGCTTCGTGCTTCAAATGCGGCGGCGGCGTTCGCAACTCATGCGCCCAGCCAGTCATATCGCGGAGGCAACATGGCACCTGAGCGGATCATCTTCATTCGGCACGCGGAAAAGCCGGGCGCCGACGAAGGCATCGGCGTCGAAACGGACGGTACGTCGGACGAGGAAAGCCTCGCGGTTCGCGGCTGGCAGCGTGCCGGCGCCTTGGCGCGCTTTTTCTGTCCGATCGACGAGGCGCGTGCGGCGCGACTGACGCCGGCCGCCGTGTTTGCTCCGGGAACCGGCCCGGCGAGCAAGAGCAAGCGCGCGATGCAGACCGTCGCGCCGCTGGTTGCGCTGCTGCGGGCAACCTCGCGCGTGAAGTACGTCACGGCGCATCAGAAGGACGACGGGCCAGCGCTCATGAGGGACGTGCTGGCTCAACCGGGTATCGTGCTGATCGCGTGGGAGCATAAAGTGCTGCCGTCGCTGATCGAACACCTGCCCAGAGCGCCCGCGGTTCCCGCCATCTGGCCCAGCGACCGGTTCGACATGATCTGGATACTCGATCGCCTGCCGGACGGATGGTCGTTCTCGCAAGTCCCGCAATTGCTGCTTCCCGGCGATAGCGCGGAGCCGATCGCCGGATGACTGCGGCGCGGCGCGTGCGCCGTCGATCAGCAACACGGAACGCGGGCCTGGCTCATGTCCTCACACCTCGCCCACGTACTCACCGCGAGCCGGGTAGTCGTTCTTGATGATGAAATCGAGCGCCTGCAATAGCTCGCTGAAATTGGGTCGCACGAACGGCATCGACTGGATCGAGAGGTAGTAGACCGTCTGATCCGGCTTCAACAGAAACACGCCGGGCTCCGAGAACAGCGCGGGCTCCTCGATGCCGATCGAGGTTTTGCCTCGCGACGTCGATAGATACAAGCCCCATTGGCGGGCGTCGGCGAGCGGCAGTCCAAAGCCAATACGCAAATGGCTTGCGCCAATTTTGTCGGCCATCGCCGTCGCGCGGTCTCTGTCGTCCGAACTGATCGCAATCGTTGCGACGCCCCGTTCGGCGAAGCTGGGCGTCAGACGCTCCAGTTCTTTCAGATAGGTCGCACAGATGGGGCAATGCAGGCCCCGATAGAAACAGATCAGCGTCATGCGTTCCGGCTTCTCGGCGGCGAGACGGAACGGACCGTGGGCCAGCGTCTCGACAGTGAGTTCGGGGGCTTTCTGACGGGGAATCAGCATGGAGAATCTCCTTCGACAGTGGGTGGCGGGCGCGCGCCGGATCGGCGCCTGAGTTAGACTTTCTCACACTCAAACGCATGAAAAATCCACATTACATGATCGAACGTCCCAGCCCGACACCCAAAGTCGATCGTCTGTCGGCTTTCTTCCGCGCTTTCGATCTCTCCGTTCAGTTATCGGAATCCCGCGAGCCGGATGCCGATGCCCTGCTGCTCGTTCTCGGCGACTCGCATCGGCAAGCCGAACAGGTCGCGCTTCTTACCGGTGAACGGGCGGTCCAGGCGTCGCCATCCAACGTGCTCGTGGCCGCGTCCGTGTACTTCGGCGGCGCGGTCAATCCGATCGTTTCGGCAATGCCTGAAGACATTCAGGTAGGCCTGAGCGAAGCGCCAACGCTTCGGGCGATTACCGACGCTTTTGTGGAAGAGGCGCTGGACGCGCGCTGCGGACGAACGGCCGCGCTTGGACGTTTATGCGAGGTGATCGTGTTGATGATCCTCAGACGCGCGATCGACAATGGCGCGACGCAACCGGGACTCCTCGCGGGACTCTCGCATCCTGCGCTTCATCGGGCGCTGGTCGCCCTGCATGACGCGCCCGCGCGCATCTGGCGGATCGAGGAACTCGCGGAGATCGCGGGTATGTCCCGCAGCCGCTTCATGGTTTCGTTCCGTGAAACCGTGGGGACGACGCCCGCCGCTTATCTGAGCGCGTGGCGTTTGAAGCTCGCGCATCGGGCGCTCGCGGAAGGCGCCCGCGTCAAGTCGGTGGCTCTGCGTGTGGGATTTGGCAGCGCGGCGGCGTTCTCGCGAGCGTATTCGCGCGAGTTCGGTTACCCACCGGCGGGAGCGCGTCACGAATGAGCGCGGTTCATCAGGAATGCGGCCATTTCGCTGGCCGGTCTTTCAGTTAAGCGGCGGGCGTCCATCCATTGATGCACGCCCGCCGCCGCGTTCGATCCGTCACCTGCTATCGAGCGCAATGCCGCCGTTAGCGATCCAACTGCTGGATGCCGGCCAGTCGCCACGCCTGGTCGCCATGCGTGCCGCGAACAATGTTCCAAACCTCCTGGAACGGCTCGGCGTTCTGAGCGCCGTCTTCGCGCATCTGGCCGTGAAAGCGCACGCTGACCAAAGTCTCATCCGCATTGTTCTCCACACCCAGCACTTCGGCGTCGAGTTGCGGCACCTCGGTACGGTTCGGCTGGCTACCGCGGCTTTCCAGATCCTGCTTGATTCGCGCGAACATCTCCGGCGTGGTCAGCTCGAACAGATCGCCCTGCTCGTTGCGGTCCCATGCGCTTTGCAGGCGCATGAACATGGTCTTTGCCGAAACCAGCAACTCGGCCTGGTCCAACGGGAGCGAATTCGCCGGCGCATTCACCGCGCCCGCCATTCCGATCGCTCCCGTCGAGGCGCGCTGCGAACCGAAAAAGTTCGTATCGGGCCGCGTCTCACCGGTTCGATTCAGAAACGGCGAGCCGTTGGTCTGCTGCCGATTCGCGGCGCTTTGCCCTGCGCCATGTCCCGCGCCGTGCCCATACGCCAGATCCGGACGACGCCGATTGGCGATGAAGCGGAACAGCATGACGCCGGCGAAAATCACCGCGCCGATCAGCAACGCATTCGACAGCATTTGCGCGAGCCCCTCACCGAGACCGAGCGACGACAGCAGCGCGGCAATGCCCAAGCCGGCGGCGAGGCCGGCGAGCGGGCCCATCCAGCGATTACGCGCCGGCGCGGCGGCAGGCGCCTGCGCCGCGGACTGCTGCGCCGGTTGAGCCTGCTGGCTTCGTTGCGATTGACCAGACGGCGACGCCATTTGCGACTGGCGCCCGATACTTTGGCTTCCGCCCACTCGCTTCGCTTCGGCGTCGTTCGACGCCACCGCGCCGAGTGCGAGCACGCCCGCGAGACCGAGCGCCGCGGTCCCGCGCGTCACCTTACTGGCAACTCGTCGCAGTTGATCGATGGTATGCGTGTACATATAAAACCTCTCTTGATGTGCCTGTGGGCTGCCCGCATTGCGCGTCATCCTTCCTCGCGACGACCTTACGGACAGTAATATTTTTTCGGTCGTTAAACTTGCAGCCGGTTGGCCTGCAATCCGCCATGCGCGGCCTGCAAACCATTGCCGTGGATGTAATGCTCCAGTTCCCGGATCGTGTGTTCCTGTTCCGACATCTGGTTCTTGATCAGGTCGCCGATCGACACCATGCCGATCACCTGCCCCGCCGCGATCACCGGCAAATAACGTATGCGGTGCGCCGTCATGAGCGCCATGCATTCCTCCGTTGTCTGCTCCGGGCTGACGTAGCGCACCGCCGTCGACATGATGTCGCGCACCGGCGTATTGCGCGATGAACGGTCCATCAGCACGATTTTTCGCGCGTAGTCCCGCTCCGTGACGATGCCGGCTATGCGCCCCTCGTGCGCCACGATGAGCGCGCCGACCTGGCGGTGAGCCATGATCGCTATCGCGTCGTACACCGACGCCGATGCCTGGGTCGACCACACGGTCTGGGAAGCCTTCGACCGCAGAAATTGTGCAACCGATGCCATATGTCACCTCTGTCATCTGTCATTAGCCGCCCGCTGACGCCTCGGGGCGAGGCTTGAATCTAACCGAATCCGAGACAACGGAAAATTCGTATTTTTGTTGCTGATGCTTCGAGAAAAACGTAACGTGGCGTGGTCAAGGGAGGCACGTGTGAACTTCAAGCATCTGTATTACTTCTGGGTCGCGGCGCATGCGGGCGGAATCGTCCGCGCCGGCGAGCAGTTGCACATCACGCCGCAGACGCTTAGCGGCCAGATCAAGCTGCTCGAGGAAGCGCTGGATAAAAAGCTCTTCAAGAAGAGCGGCCGCTCGATCGAACTCACCGACGCGGGCCGGCTGGCGCTCGATTACGCCGATGAGATCTTCTCGCTGGGCTCGGAACTCGAAAGCGCGGTGCGGCGCGAAAAGGAGGTCGGCACGCAATCGCGGTTCCGCGTCGGCATCGCGGATTCGGTGCCGAAGGCGATCGCCTACCGGCTGCTGGAGCCGGCGTTGAGCGCGCCCGCTTCGCTGCGTGTGATCTGCCACGAAGGCAAATTGCATGCGCTGCTCGCGCAACTGGCCGTGCACCGCCTCGACCTGATCATCGCGGACGCGCCCATTCCCGCCGACGTCAACATCAAGGCGTTCAATCACCGGCTCGGCCGTTCGACGCTTAGCTGCTTCGGCGCCAAGGCGCTGTTGCAAGGCGGCCGCAAACGCTTTCCGATGTCGCTCGGCCAGTTGCCGCTGCTGCTGCCCGGCACGGAATCGGCGGTGCGCCGCAAGCTGGATCACTGGCTGGCGTCGCGCGCGATTTCGCCGCGCATCGTCGGCGAATTCGACGACGGCGCAATGGCGATGGCGTTCGGCCGCGAGGGCCGCGGCCTGCTGTTCGCGCCAACCGTGCTGGAGAACCAGTTACAGGCGGAACATAAGCTGACGATGGTCGGGCAGATCAACACCATCGTCGAGGAATTCTTTGCGATCTCGATCGAGCGCCGCATCAGTCATCCGGCGGTCGCGATGATCATCGACGCGGCGCGCAGCGAATTGTTCAACGCTTGAATCGTCCCTGAGCGTCGCCCCTTCCCCGCCCACTGTCATTACGATAACCTTTCATCAACGACATCGAAGAAATGGGATGCCGCTCGATTTGCGGCTGCTCGTTGCCGGACACAGGTTCGCTCTCATCCGCACGTGATGAGAACGGACACACAGCAAAGGCGTTTCATGGACGAAAGTTATCCGATGCCGCTGGTCAAGCGCATCATCCTCGCGTTTCTTCTCGGCGGGCTCGTGGTGTTGAGCTACGTGGTGCTGCACCTGTTCCTCGTGCCCGCCGCATGGGCCACCATTCTGGCCTACGTGACCTGGCCCGCCTATCGCCGCTTGCGCTCGCTGATGCGCGGCAACGCCAACGCCAGCGCGCTGCTGATGACCGTCGTGCTCACGGCGGCGTGCGTCGTGCCGTTGATCTGGCTGATCGTGCTGTTGCGAGGCGAACTGGTCGCCGCCTATCAGGCCGTCGCGGTATTCCTCGCTCACGGTCCGCACCAACTGCCGGAACTGATTGCTCGCATTCCGTGGCTCGGGCAGTGGCTCCAGGAACTACTGAACCAGGTATCGACCGATCCTGCGGCGTTTCGCGCGCAAGTCGCGGAGTGGGCCGGGCAGTGGACCGGCGAGGCCGGCCAACTGGTCGGCGGCGTGGGCCGCAATGCGACCAAATTGGGCTTTGCCCTGTTGACACTGTTTTTCATGTATCGGGACGGCGAAAGCGCATTGGACCAGGTGCGCCGCGTATTACGGCATTTTCTCGGCAATCGTCTCGACGCCTACCTCGCCTCCATCGGCGGCACGACCAAGGCGGTTGTCTACGGGCTCGTGCTGACGGCATTGGCGCAGGGCGCGCTTGCCGGCCTCGGCTACTGGGTTGCCGGGATGGAGGCGCCGGTGTTGCTGGCCGCGTTTACCGTGCTGATCGCGTTGATACCGTTCGGCACGCCGTTCGTCTGGGGGGCGATCGGCGTATGGCTCCTCGTCACCGGAAAAACAATCGCCGGCGTGGGCCTTTTGCTGTGGGGCGCGCTGGTGGTGAGCTGGGTGGACAACCTGATCCGTCCGCTCGTAATCAGCAGCGCGACCCAGATTCCGTTTCTGCTGGTCGTGTTCGGCGTACTGGGCGGGCTTGCGGCCTTCGGCCTGGTCGGCCTGTTCATGGGGCCTGTCATCCTGGCGGTTCTGATGGCCGTGTGGCACGAGTGGCTGGAGGAGCAGGCAAGCGCGAATGCCGGGCCGCGAGTCCAGTCGAACGGGAACCCATGAGCGTGCCGTCCCGCCGTCAATCGTCGCGGCGGGGAATGAAAACGGTGCGCCGCAGACTGTCGATATCCGTCCAATAAGCGCCCACCTCCGCGAGCGCGACGGCCTCTGTCGCGATCCGCAACCCGGCGGGCACGGCGGCCGGCAGCGGGATATCGGCGCCGGCATGCTCGCAAACGAACAAACGGACGCACAGCAGCGGATTTCTCTAAAGTTGAAGGAGCGCCGGTCCATCTTGACCGGCGCCGCTGCGCTGATTTTCCAGCGCGAGTTCAACCCACGGGAAAACCAAATGAGAACTTCTCTTTACAAAGAAGCGCCGACCGATTTCGCTCAACGGGCCGGCTCCGATCCGCACTCGAGTAGTGCACCGCTGGCGCTGAAACGCGTCATTCGCCCGGAAGAGATACGAGAGAATCTGCCGGCCGGACAAGGCGGCGTCGGGTTTCTATTTCACGCTACAGACTGGGATACGCTGTCGTTTTCATTTCACAACGTAAAACACCGAAACGCGTCGTTCGAAGAAGAGCTTTGGAGAACCGAGCCTTTTATTGCATCGCCCATCTATTCGGCATCGCAAGTCATAGGGGCGAATATTGCGTGCCCGGTTCCACTCGAGTTGTGGCTTGGAAGCCCGCGCGGCATCAAGCGGTTTCGGGAGACGCAATTTTTTCCGGCTCTGGAACTGGCGAAGCAGGCGGGATTGAACATGGTGGCGATGGGCGCCTCCACGCCTTATGCCTGCAACTACGGCGCGCTTCCCCGCCATACCAAGCCGCCTCACATCACGACGGGCCATGCGGCCACCGCGGCGATGCTGAAAGACTGGGCGGTTCACTGCTGCAATGAACTCGACCTCGAATTCGGCAAAACGAAGCTCGCGCTATTCGGCGCGGCCGGGCGGCTCGGCACTACCGTGGCCAAATACATGCTTTACAAGGACGCGCCGAAAGAACTCGTTCTGATCGACTTGCCGGACAAGGCGAACCTGCTCACGGAACAAGCCAGGGAGCTGCTGGCAGCGGATCTGCTCGGTAAAACCCGGGTTTCGGTGCACACCTTCAGTCCCGACACTCCGTTGCCGCATTTCGACGGCGCGATCCTCGCCAGCAGTACCAGCGTGCCCTACCTCACCGCCGCCGATCTCAAGCGGGCGCAGTTCTGGATCGACGATTCGCATCCGCGGGCCGCGAGCGTCGAAGCGGAACTCGCGTCACGCGACCATACGCTATATATTGAGTGCTTCGCGCGTGGCCCCGCCGGACTCGACACCACGTTCCCGTTCAGACTGCCGACCACCCGCGATTGCTACACCTGTTTCGCCGAAGGCTACGCCGCCTGGCAGGAAGGCATCGCTTCCGATTTCATTATCGGCAGCCCTCCCGTGTGGTCGGTTTCCTATACGCACGGTCTTCTGAAGAAGTACGGGTTTTCGGTCGGGCCTTTTCACGGCAAAGACGGGTCGCCGATCGTCCTGGACGCCCAGCATCGCGGCAAGCATGAACTGATGGGATCGTGAGTGTCATTGGAGGCCTGATGGTGATATCGCGCGAGAGCATGCGGGATGTGCTGGAACGAAGCCGGTTTGCAATTCGATGGGGCGGCGCACTGGGCCTCCTGTGCCATCCCATCTATTACCTCGTCTGGACCTATGTCCTGCCGCAGCCTTACGACAACCTCTTCCTTCGACTAAGCGCGGCGCTCATCTGCATTCCCTTGATTTTCCAGGCGCATTGGCCGAGGCGGTTCAACCACTACCTGCTGATCTATTGGCATTGCTGTCTGATCTACGTCCTGCCATTCGTTTGCACGTTCCTCGCGATCCGAAACTCATTCTCCACCATGTGGATGATGACCGAGGTCATGATGATCTTCATCATGGCGCTGTGCATCGATAGCCCATTTTTGCTGATGGCCTGCATCGGCATAGGCGTATTTGCCGGCTCGCTCGCCGCGGTGCTCACCTCTCCCGCGCCGATCGTTCTCACCGCGGCCAATCAGTCGGACCTCGCACTGCTTCCGGTTGTGGTCTTGTGCAGCATGGCCTTCAGTCATGCGATCAGCAAGGGACGCATCTTTGTCGAAAAGAACCGGGCATTGCAGACCCTCGCGGGCTCGATTGCCCATGAAATGCGCAATCCCCTCAGCCAGTTGAGGCACGTTCTGGATCGCGTGGAAGAGGCGCTGCCCGCGGCGACCGAGTCCAACCACTCGCCGGTGTCGTCGCAAGACAATGCGGCCGCGCTTTATCGTCATCTGGCTCACGGCCAATTGTCGATCGAGCGGGGCCTGCGCATTATCGCGATGACGCTGGACGAAGTCAGCGCAAAACCCATCCGCTCGGATCACCTCACCTATTTGAGCGCGGCGGCCACGACACGTAAAGCGCTGGACGAATATGGTTTCGGCGATGACAAGGAGCGCCGCAAGGTCAGGCTCGTGGTGCTGGAGGACTTCACCTTCAAGGTCGATGAAACCGTTTATCTGTTCACGCTGTTCAATCTGATCAAGAACGCCCTGCATCACATCGCCACGCATCCAACGGCCACGCTCACGCTGACGGTCGACAGGCAGACGGTCATGGTTCGCGACACGGGCCCCGGCATTTCGCCCGAGATCATGCCGCATCTTTTCGAGCCTTTCCGCACCGCGGGCAATTCCGCGGGGACGGGGTTGGGACTCGCCTATTGTCAGCGGGCGATGCGCGCTTTCGGCGGCTCGATCGGTTGCCGGTCCGAAGTCGGGGAATTCACCGAATTCACGCTGCGATTTCCCGTCGTCTCCGAGAGCGAAGTCGCGGAGTACGAGCGCAAGATCTTTGAACGCGCCGAGCCGGTGTTTACCGGCAAGCGCATTCTGGTCGTGGACGACGACGCCGCCCAGCGGGCGAAAACCGCGCGCGCATTGTCGAAAGTGGGCGCCCATGTGAGCGAGGCCGAAAGCGGTGAAGCGGCATTGACCACGCTTCGGCAGCCCTCGCACTACGACCTCGTGTTGATGGATATCAACATGCCGGTTCCGGATGGCTACACGACCACCGAGAAGATTCGCGCCGGGCATGCGTATCCGAACTGGAATGTGCTGATCGCCGCCTATACGGCCGAGCCCGGAAACGTGGCACGGGCCCTCGCCCGCCGAGCGGGCATGGACGAAGTCATCAGCAAATCCAGCAGCGTGCCCGAACTGATCACCTCCTTGCACACGCTGTTGGAAAACGGCAGTCGAAAGTACCCGTTGAGCCAGCGCTTCGACGGCTTCGCCGGCAAGTCGATCCTGGTGGCGGACGACGACACCTACAGCAGGCTCGTTGCCAAAGCGTATCTGGAGCGATGCGGCGCGACCGTCGTCGAAGCCGAACATGGACAGGCCGTGCTGGCTCGATTGCAGCAGCACAGCAGCATCGACGCCATCGTGATGGATATGAACATGCCGGGAATGGGCGGCGTGGAAACCACCGCGCTGATTCGCGTTCGCGCCGACTCGTATGCCGACGTTCCCATCATCGCGTTGACCAGCCAATCGGATATCGAAGCCGTGCAGACATGCCTCGCCGCGGGCATGAACGAGGTCATGGTCAAGCCCGTGCAGGTCGGTTCCCTGTATGCCTCGCTTGCAAGGCAGTTTGCCCGGCAACGCGCATTGAAGGCGCCGACGCGGGCTGATCCTTCACAGCCGCCAACCATGCCGATCGGCAAGCACGAGACAATCGCGGACAGCGCGCTGCTCGACGAGAAACACCTCGACGAACTGGTGGCGCTCGATTTGCTGGATCAAACCTTCGTCAACGGCATCGAACAGATTCGCCTGCTGGTGGCGCGGCTTGCCACGAGCGCCGCGGCCCACGATCTCAAATCGACACACGAAGCCTTGCATCTTCTTCTTGGCGTCAGCGGCAATATCGGCGCAAAGGCGCTGCACCAATTCGCGCGGCAGATTTATCCGAGGATGATTGAAGGCGAATGGCCCGTCGAGGCCGACTGGCTCGCGCGGATTTCGATGTTGGGCGAGCGCTCGGCCGACGCGCTGCATGCGTATTTCGTTTCGGCGAGAGCACGCGGCGGTCAGCGCGACGTGTTGAGCGACAGATAGCTGATGTCCGTCACTTCGATCTCATGGTGACGCAATCTCGCTGCCGGAGGATTGCTTTTCGTCAGTGGCCCGCGCCCGGCTTTTCGAAGCGGGAAAAACCATCGTGACCGTGGTGCCCGCGCCCAAGGTGGATTCGATTCGCAGACTGCCGCCGAAGGATCGCATGATGCGGTTGCAAAAGATCATGCCCATGCCGTGCCCGCCGGCTCCGGCATACGTCGTGACGGGGTCCAGCAGAAGACGCGCCTTGATTTCCGGTGCGATTCCCGGCCCATTGTCGCGAATGCGGATCTCCGGTTCGGGGCTCGCCACGACTTCGAGGCGCAACGAAGCCGCGCTCGTACCGTCGAGCGCGCGCAGCGCGTTGGACAACAGCGAGGAGAGCACGAGCGCCACGCAGTTGGGCATCGCGTGCACGACGAAATCGCCTTGCACGTCGACCTGTACCCACTCCCGCTGCGACGCGACGAACGGATAGGTATCGAGCAAGGTGGCGATCAATCGCGTCGCTTTCACCTCGCGGACACCACCGCCCGCCGAGGACTGCTGGCCGCCGCTTTTATGCACCGTCGCCCAGAAAGACGAGATCAGCGTGAGGCAGTACTGCGCGTTGCTGAGCATCGATCTCGCCGCGTGGGCGATTTCTTTTTGCCGTTCCGGGTCGTACTGCTCGGCAACATCGGCTTCGACGGCGCGCGCAAAAAGCGAGATCGTCGCCAACGGCGTATTCAGTTCGTGGGCGAGGAAGGCAAGCGTCTCGTCCATCGCCGATAGCCGCTGTTGACGCGTTTCGCGCTCGGTGTAGCGCGCCATTGCCAATTGCAGGACCTCGCACACGGTTTCCGTTCGCAGCGGCTTTTCGAGAATGCGGAATACATCGCCGCTGTTGACCGTCTGCAACAACATGTGCTTGTCGGCGTAGGCGGTCACGAGTATGCGCACGATTTGCGGATAGTCCTGCGCCACCTGCCGCAGCAGATCGTCGCCGTCGCGGCCCGGCATGCGGAAGTCGGTGACCAATACCGCAATCTCCGCCGCGTGCTCTTTCAGCACCGCCATCGCCTCGTCGGCGCCACGGGCGATATGCACGCGATAGTCTTCGCTCACCGCGCGGGTGAAGTGCTGGCGCGACATCTCATCGTCGTCCACGAAGAGAACGGCAAACGGCGCTTGCAGGGTGTCACTCATCGCATTCCTGGCGGGTCGCGGCAAGTCGAATGGGAAGAGAATTCCTCTCGCGAGTGATCGGCGGAGTGGGACATGATTCTATCATCCGGGCCTGGCTAGGGATCTTGCCAAACATCCCGCTAAAGGGGTCGAGGCTGCCCGGTGGTCTCGCGGTTCTGCGTGAGCGGAAGCCACACCGTGAAGCACGCCCCCTCCCCCGGCTTGCTTTCAACGGCGATCCTGCCGCCGTGCTTTTCCACGATGCCATACGAAACGGAGAGACCGAGCCCGGTGCCCTGTCCAACCGGTTTGGTGGTGAAGAACGGATCGAATATTTTGGCCTGCACTTCGGCGGACATGCCTATGCCGGTATCCGCGATGGCAATCGACACACCGTCGCCATCGCGACGCGTGCGGATCATGATGGTGCCGCGCTCGGAAATCGCCTGCGTCGCATTGACGAGCAGGTTCATCAGCACCTGGTTGATCTGCGAGGGCATGCATTCGATCGAAGGCAAGTCCCCATAATCCTTGACGACCTCCGCCTTGTACTTCATCTCGTTGCGCACGACATTCAACGTCGCTTCCAGACCCGCATGCAAGTCGACGACGCACCAGTCCTCGCTGCCCGCCCTGGAAAAATCGCGCAGATCCTGCACGATCCGCCTCACGCGCGAGGTGCCCTCGATCGATTCATCGATCAACACGCTGATGTCCTCGATCAGGTACTCGAGATCGGCATCCTTGCGCGCTTTATCGAGGCGAGCCCGGCTCTCGGGATCGAGCCCGGTCAGCAGCGAATCTTGCAGCGCCATGACGTCGAGCAGACTGCGCACCCACTTCTTCAACGTTCCAAGATTCGAATCGACAAAGCCGATCGGATTGTTGATTTCATGCGCGACGCCGGCTGCGAGCTGTCCGATCGACGCCAGCTTCTCCGATTGCAGCAATTTGACATGCGCGTCGGCCAACTGGTCGATCAGGCGCCGTTGCGCCTCTTTTTCCCGCTCCAGTTCGACCTGGCCGCGCCGGCGTTCCTCGATTTCCTGCTTCATCAGAAGCTGGGTGCGTTCCAGCGCATGCGTGATCTTCTTGTTGTCGCGCAGGGCGTCCTCGAGTTCGCGGGTGCGATGCCGGACCTGGTCCTCGAGCGTGACGGCCATCTGGAACAGGCTGAAGTCCGAGCCGCAAACAATCGTGCTGCGCTCCGCGCGGTCCATCAACGATCGGACCATTTTGTTCAAGCGCACGATTTCCGCTTGCAGGGCAACGCATTCATCCGATACGGCAGCGACAGCCGAGGCGTCAGGCACGTTCAACCTCCCCTCCGCCACCGAACGCGATGCCCGTCAAGGTCTGGTTGACGTGCACGCCGCCGTATTGCTCGCCATACGTGCTGAAGCCCACCGATCGATTCTCCTGGAACAAACGCCCGGCCACATCGCGCGTACCCTGTTGCACCATTTCCAGGTGCCGCAGAATGCAGTCCCACGCGAGCACGAGTTGAGGCTCGCCGAGTTCGCTGCGAAGCCCCGAGAACATGGTGCGCAGATTTTCCGTGAGATCGAGCCCACGAGCGACGCGCAGGACGAGACCTTCTTCGATCGCGCAATAGAAAGTGAGGCTGCCGTCGGCGTTCAGTTTCTGGATCGAACGCACATAGTCGGTTCCGTCGATCAACACGACAACGGGCGCCGCCGCGAAGTGGCCGGGGCAAAGATCCTCCACGCGCGCGCCGATCAGCCGCGCGTATTCCGCCGCGGCCGGCAGTCCGTTGATTTCGCTCACGGTGCGCAACTCCGCATTCGCGCCCGTCACGACGAGCCGTTCATCGCCGGAGCGGAAATGCTGCGTCTTGAAGATCCTGAACGGCAGCGGCGTCGACCCGAGAACCAGCACCGCGCAGTCGCGATGGAACCGCCCGTCGTGGAATATCCGCGTTTGTTCGAACTTCAGATCGTCGCCCGCCGAGCCGCCGACCAGCGGAATATCGCCCAACGCGCTTTGCAGCGTGCGCGTCACCGGTTCTTCCCGCACGGAAAGCCCATCGATCAGCAGTAGCGCGAACGTATTGGTGCTGTCGGCTTCGGGCGCCCGGCCTTCGAGGTCATGCAGCGCGTCGAGCGCGCAGGCCTGGCCGCGTGCGATCGTGAAGTCGCGCAGATTATCCAGACGCCCGGTCACGGCGGTGAACGAGGCGCGCGGCAACACGGCCGCGACGAGACTGTGGTCGAGATAACCGGCCGGGCCGATTTCTCCGGCCGTCATGCAACCGATGACCTCGGTGCCTTCGAAACAATGGCCGATTTCATCCGCGAGCGATTCGAGGTCGAAATGACTCGAGCAGAAGAATAAAACCAAGGCGCCCTCGCACGCATTGAGCGCGGCATGTACTTCCCGAACGGCTTCACGCGCATCGGAATGGGTCGACTGAGCGACGGCGGCGGTACGAACGGGCAAGCTCATGACATCTCTCCTGGTGCTGCGCGCGGGCACATCCGATATCTGGCCGGCCCTACGCATACTTCGGTTAACGACGCGTTGGGCGGCTCACGCGATAAGCGGAAACCCCTAGTCGAAAGCGTGGGGTTCCATCCTCATGACCTATGCGAATCGGATGCCGCGCGAGCGCACGGGCACGCCGTTATACTGCCGTCGGCCTGGAGCGCCTCCAGGAGAAGATGCAAATGACCGCCACGCAGCGAACGACGAACATGAACCTACAGACTGATCGCGAATTTTTTAGCCTGCTTTCCCATAGCTACGCACGCCTCCTCGGCAAGCCGCTTGTTCCCGCGCACGTGCCGATCGAAGACGCGGCCCGATGGCTTTACGAAAGTGCGCCATTCGGCGTGCTCGCGCACAACACGGAAGCGGACCCGGTGTTCGTGTACGGCAATCTGACGGCTCAGAAACTGTTCGAATACCAGTGGGACGAATTGACGGCGCTGCCGTCGCGCTTATCGGCGGAAGCACCCGATCGCGACGAACGTCAAGCCTTTCTCGAACAGGTGCAACGCGATGGATTCGTCGCCGCCTATCGCGGCATGCGCGTGACCAGGTCGGGCAAGCGCTTCTGGATCGAAAACGCCGTGGTCTGGCAACTGCGCGATGAGACCGGCGCGCATCGCGGCCAGGCCGCCCTGATTCCGGCAACGTCGACCGTGTGAGTTCGCAGCGAGCTTACTTCGGCTTCGGCATCGCGCCATGAACCGATGCGAGGGCGCGGCGAACGTTCCCGCTGCGCCGGCAGCATCGCGCGGGCCCTGTGTCTGCGCTTCACGCCTTCCCCACTGCGAGGCAAGCCAAACCGCCGTGACACACGCTTCGATTGCCTAAAATCAGGTTACGCGCGGAACGCTTTCGAGTATGACGATCGGGCGTGCCTGCGCGTATGAATCCCGACTCGTACTAATCGTAAGGGGAATCGTCATGGCAACGTATGTGGTTCTTGCACAGTTCACCGATCAGGGTATCCGCACCATCAAGAACAGCCCGCAGCGCGCCGGCCAGGTGGCGGAGCTGGCCAGGAGCTTTGGCTGCGAAATGAAAGAGGTCTTCTGGACGCTGGGGCAATACGACATTGTCACCATCGTCGAGGCACAGGATGAGCAAAACTTCGCCGCGTTCGGCTTCGCGCTCGGCTCCGCGGGCAACGTCCGCACGCAAACGCTGCGTGCCTTCACGAAGAGCGAAATCGGCGCGGTTATCGGCAAACTCCCGTAAATCCAGCGGGCACACGTTGCGAGAGCCGCTTTCGTTGCGCGGCTCTTGCTCAGGAGCTCACCATGAAAATGAAGGCAAACGACAGCAAGCACGTGCGTGCTTTCGTGCAAACGGCCGAGCAATCCGGCGCCTATGTGTGGGTCATCACACTGGTCGACTTCGGCGCCGAACAGGTCAAGCGTTCGCTGGTGTCGGACGAGACCTACGCGATGCGCGCTGCTGCTCAGGACGCCGGCGACGCCTATCTGAAAGCGCTCGAGCACGACCGTTAGCGAGCGCGCACGCCGCCTTGTTTTCGCGCGCGGACGAACTACAGTTGAAGCACACGCCGGGGCCGGAAACACGCTGTCAATGCGAAGGGTCCAGGCGCGGGGAGAAAACGTATGTTCAAGCATCTGCTGGTGCCGACCGACGGCTCGGCGCTCTCCGAGGCCGCCATTCGCATGGCGGTATCGCTCGCCGTGGAAAATGGAGCCAAGCTCACGGGGCTTCATGTCATTCCTGAATTTCACGTCCTCGCCTACGGCACCGAAATGATCGCCGACAACGAGGAACGCATCATTCAGATCGCCCGGCAGCAGGCGGACGGCTACCTCGCGGTCGTCGCGGAAGCGGCTGCGCATGCCGGCGTCGAGTGCGATACCGTGGCGATGAACCGCGCGCATCCCTACGAGGGAATCATCAGCGTTGCAGCGCGGCAAAACTGCGATCTCATCGTCATGGCGTCCCACGGTCGAAGCGGCATGCGCGCGTTCCTGCTCGGCAGCGAGACGCAGAAGGTCCTGACGCACAGTCAGATCCCGGTGCTCGTCGTCCGGCAGCCGGCGCAAACCGGCGTACCGCCAGCACGAAAACCCGCTTGAAATTCGAGGTTTGATCGCCCCGCCGGAACGGCATGCCGCGACGGATCGACACCGCCGGCGGAGCCGGCCGCGTCAATCGGCGGATCAAGGAAGCGGCCCGGCTTGAGCCGGCCTCCTCCTCAACCCGCGCTTGCGTGACTTCCCTACGGAGCGGCTGCCGGTATCGGCGCCGCGTCAAACCTGCGGAAGATCGTCGATGGACTTTTCGATGCTCCCATCGGGGACCTCGGTGTCGATCCCGTCAGGGCCGTTGGTATGCGCGACGATCTTGATCTTGGGACCCAGAAATCTCGCGCCGCCGAGCGTGAAAAGGGACCAGCAAATGTTCCCCGCCTGAATCGCCCTGACCACCTCAGCCACCTCGACCACCGCGCTCGGAGATAGCGAGTCGTGCGTCTTCAGGTCGATGGGAGCCCAGCGCACGTGTGTGACACGGTCGGTTGCAGGGTTGATGCGCACGCCGTCGATAGCAAACGTAGCCATATGTGCCTCCACCTCTCCAAAGAAAGGAATCTCTGCATTATGCGCGCATCGTGGCGCGGTTCCGCGCCCCGTTCCGATCGTTCGAGCCGTCGTCGCGCGAAAAATTTCGCTTCAAAAACATGCTGGATTTATTAGTATGTACAAAGGTATCGCAGCCACGGATCGCAGCAGCCAGGAACCCTTCCTGACGTCCACGCGGATACCGCCCAGGACGGAGTGAAACATGACGACGGTGCTATTGGTCGACGACGAACCCGAGACGCTGGCAGCCTGGGAAATCTGCTGCGAGCATGACGGATTCGATGTGAAAGCCGCGCCGGACGGCAGGGCCGCGCTCGATATCCTGCGCTCGGCCAGCGTCGATGTCGTCGTAGCCGATTGGCGCATGCCCGTGATGTCCGGCAGTGCGCTGTGCCAGCAAATCCGCAACACGCCCGGTCTCGCCGACACGGTGTTTATCCTGGTGTCGGCCGAGCCGAGCCCGCCCGCGTTCGTGCGGTACGACGGCTTTCTGCGCAAGCCCGTCGAGGTGCCGGAACTGCTGGCGACCATGCGCCGCCTGCTCGCGGAACATGCCGCCGACCATGCCGCCGCGCTGGGGCACATCTGGACGCATTGAGTCCGGCGCGCGACCTCGATCCGCGCTACACCGCCTTCACGCCGGCGCTCACATGAACGAGAGGTTTGCGCTCGCGCGGGTCGCAGCGTCAAATTAATACCTTTTTCGACCTAATCGCCCCCGAAAAAGATATTGGACGTCTTAACGGTACTCTCGCACTATTCGTACTTTCCCAACGCACGCCCCGCACGCCGTTCCGGGCCGCGAGCCCTCGGCAGCGCTCAAAACGGCGCGTTGGCTGAGTCGACTGCGATACCCATTCCAATCACCCCAATACGCGAGAACCTGGATGCCTGATTACCGATCACGAACTTCGACGCATGGCCGCAACATGGCCGGCGCCCGCGCCTTGTGGCGCGCCACCGGCATGAAGGACGGCGATTTCGGCAAGCCCATCATCGCGGTGGTGAACTCGTTCACCCAGTTCGTGCCGGGCCATGTGCATCTGCGCGACCTGGGCGCGCTGGTGGCGAAGGAGATCGAAGCGGCCGGCGGCGTCGCCAAGGAATTCAACACCATCGCAGTGGACGACGGCATCGCCATGGGTCACGGCGGCATGCTGTATTCGCTGCCCTCGCGCGAGTTGATCGCCGACTCGGTCGAATACATGGTCAACGCGCACTGCGCCGACGCGATGGTCTGCATCTCCAACTGCGACAAGATCACGCCGGGCATGCTGATGGCGGCCATGCGCCTGAACATCCCCGTCGTGTTCGTCTCCGGCGGTCCGATGGAAGCGGGCAAGGTCAAATCGCCGACCGACGGCCAGGTGATCGCCAAGATCGACCTGATCGACGCGATGATCAAGGCGGCCGACCCGAGGATCAGCGACGCCGAAGTGGCCGAAGTCGAGCGCAGCGCGTGCCCCACCTGCGGCTCCTGCTCGGGCATGTTCACCGCGAACTCGATGAACTGCCTGACCGAAGCGATCGGCCTGGCGCTGCCCGGCAACGGCACGATCGTCGCCACGCATGCATGGCGCAAGGGCCTGTTCGAACAGGCCGGCCGCCTGGTGGTGGACCTGTGCCGCCGCTACTATCAGGAAGAAGACCGCTCGGTGCTGCCGCGCAGCATCGCCAGCAAGCAGGCCTTCGAGAACGCGATGGCGCTCGACGTGGCGATGGGCGGCTCGACCAATACCGTGCTGCATCTGCTGGCGGCGGCGCAGGAAGCCAGCGTCGATTTCACGATGTCCGACATCGACCGCATCTCGCGCAAAGTGCCGTGCTTGTGTAAAGCGGCGCCCGCTACCGACAAATACCATATCGAGGACGTGCATCGCGCCGGCGGCATTCTCGGCATTCTCGGCGAACTCGCACGCGCGGATCTGCTCGATCTGTCGTGCGGCAACGTGCATAGCGGCACGCTGGGCAACGCCATCGCCAAATGGGACGTCGCCGGCGACGCGAGCGACGAAGCGCGGACCTTTTTCCGCGCGGCGCCGGGCGGCATTCCGACCACGGTCGCGTTCAGCCAGGAAGCCACCTTCGCGTCGCTCGATACCGACCGCAAGAGCGGCTGCATCCGCAGCAAGCAGAACGCCTATTCGAAAGACGGCGGCCTCGCCGTGCTCTACGGCAACCTCGCGGAGAAGGGCTGCATCGTCAAGACCGCGGGTGTCGACGAATCGCAATGGATTTTCTCCGGACGCGCGCGCGTGTTCGAGAGCCAGGACGACGCCGTCGAAGCCATTCTCGGCGACAAGGTGGTGGCGGGCGACGTGGTCGTGATCCGTTACGAGGGCCCCAAGGGCGGCCCCGGCATGCAGGAGATGCTGTATCCCACGTCGTATCTGAAATCCAAGGGCCTGGGCAAGACCTGCGCGCTGTTTACCGACGGCCGTTTCTCGGGCGGGTCGTCGGGGCTCGTGATCGGGCATGCGTCGCCGGAAGCAGCCGAAGGCGGCACGATCGGTCTGGTGGAAGACGGCGATGTGATCGAGATCGACATTCCCAGCCGCAAGATGCACCTCGCGGTGCCGGACGAGGAATTGGTGCGCCGCCGGCAAGCCATGGAGGCACGCGGCGACCAGGCCTGGCTGCCGCTGAACCGTGAGCGCGTGGTGTCGCAGGCGTTGCAGGCCTACGCCGCGCTGGCGACTTCGGCCGACCGCGGCGCGGTGCGGGATCTCTCGCAACTCAAGCGCAAGTAAGATCGCGCGCGGGCGGCGGCGTCATGTCCGCTGTCCGCTCCGCGCGACCGGTATGCCATGTGTTGCATCGCAGCGCCGAGGTCGCCTGGCGGCGCCTGCGGGTTTCTCCCGATCTCGATCCATGTCGATATCGGTGTAGATGAATCGTCGTAGGAGTGTGTCCAACTTCTCCAGTGAAAGGCGATCTCACCATGACTACCGGAACCATCCATCTGCACCGCGTCTTACGCGCCACTCCCGAACGCATCTATCGGGCCTTTCTCGAACCCGATGCGATAGCGAAGTGGCTGCCTCCCTATGGGTTCACCTGTCAGGTCCATCACATGGATGCGCGCGTGGGCGGCACGCACAAGATGTCCTTCCGTAACTTCAGCACCGGCCACGGCCACTCGTTCGGCGGCGAGTACCTCGAACTGGTGCCGTTCGAGAAAATCCGCTACTCGGACCGCTTCGACGACGCGAACCTGCCCGGCCAGATGCAGGTCACCGTTTCATTGCGGCAGGTGTCGTGCGGCACCGACCTGACCATCGTGCAGGAGGGCGTGCCCGAGGTCATTCCCGTGGAGATGTGCTACCTCGGCTGGCAGGAGTCGCTGGTTCAGTTGGCAAGACTGGTCGAGCCCGAGATTCCCGACTGACCACCACGCCGCCACGCGCGCGCAAAGCCGTTGCTCCGGCATGCCTTCGTCGGCGAAGCGATTGCGCGCCGTGGGATCTTCCACGCACGCCAGCCAGTAGAAAATGCCGGCCGCCATCGAGGCGCGCCGGGCATATGTTCAGTCACACCCATCGTATTTCACCACGTCGCAGCGAACCCGCCTCCGACACGCGTAAATGCGACATGAAAAGGCGCGAAAC
The DNA here is from genome assembly GCF_049177125.1 of Paraburkholderia sp. DD10. NCBI lineage: Bacteria > Pseudomonadati > Pseudomonadota > Betaproteobacteria > Burkholderiales > Burkholderiaceae > Paraburkholderia > Paraburkholderia sp. DD10. The sequence continues at coordinate 2,883,331 of NZ_CP185392.1, forward strand.
GTTGTGGTTCAGTTGGTTCGGTTCGTGAGCGCATCTGTTACGCTAAGTCCGCATGTGTCACGCAATTTCGCGTGAATGCGTGACCCCTCTGGCGGCATTCGATTGCCGTCCGCGACGCGTGACCGTGGGTCGTCCCGGTCAACCCATCGTTACTCGCGGGGCGCCAGCTTCCGAATAAATCGGCTTGTACGAATTCCTCTTTTAACCAACAAGGCGGAGTACGACATGTTGGCAGGGCTGGGTTCACGATTCCTCGCTATCGGCGTCTTCCTGATACTGACGGCTTGCGGCGGCGGTGGCGGCGGCGGCGCGAGCAGTACGACGGGCGCGGCCGCTCCCGCCTCAGGCGCATCCAGCCCCGGCACTAGCCAGCCGAAGCTGGCCGCCGCCACTCCGGTGATCGACGGCACGACGCTCGGCGACGCCTTCTGGCCTTCGGGGTCCACGTCATCGGGCGGACTCGGCCAAAGCGTGAGCGGACTCAACTGCGCCCTGCCCGGCAACGCCTATACGTACACGCATCTGTCCATCTATCAGAACGGCCGCCTGCTCGCGCTGCCGGCCAACATCGGCGTGGTGAAGCCGACCATGTCGGCGCAGACGGGCTGCGTGTATCCGCTGCACACGGACGATTCGAGCGGCAAGATTCGCATGGACCCAAGCGGCGGCGCATCGTACACGCTCGGTCAGTTCTTCTCGATCTGGGGCGAAACGCTCGGCACGTCCGACGTTGCCGGAGTAAGCGGCTCGCCCGTCACGGTCCATGTGAACGATGGCGGCACCCTCACGCAATACACGGGCGACCTCGCCGGCCTCGTGCTACCCGCGCATGGCGAAGTGACCATTGAAATCGGCACGCCGTTGACGCAGATTCCCACCTACGCATGGACCGATCCGCCGCCGATCGATCCGAAGCCGATCACGCTCGCCTTCGGGGGTGTATTGGGCGACGCCTTCTGGCCGAACGGCAATACGTCGACGGGCGGCACGGGAGCGCCGGTGGATGGTCTGACCTGCGCGCCCAACATGAGCGCGCTGTATCACGTGCATGCTCATCTCGCGATCTTCAAGGACGGCAAGTGGCTCGCCTTGCCCATGAACGTGGGCGTCCTGTCGCAGTGCAACTATGAGATGCATACGCACGACCAGACCGGCATCATCCATATCGAAACGCCCACTTTCAAGACCTTCACGCTCGGCCAGTTCTTCGACATCTGGGGCCAGCCGCTGACCAGCACGAACGTGGCGGGCGTGAGCGGAACGGTGGTCGCCTATATCAACGACAATGGCGACTCGCGCCGCTACATGGGCGACGTGCGCGACATCGAGTTGACCTCGCTGCGCGACGTCACCTTGCAGATCGGCACGCCGGTTAGCACACTGGCTACCTATTCCTGGTACGAGAAGCAGTGATCGAGCGCAATGCCCGGCTGCCGGCGTCGATGTGCCGCCGGCAGCCGCGTGCCGTTCGACCACGCGCCGCTATTGCACGGTGATCGTCTCTTTCATATTCGGGTGTATGCCGCAAAACACCTTGTACACACCTGGCTTATCGAACTTGAACTGATACGTGTCGTCCTGATCGAGCGCGGCGGAACGGAAGATGCCGGCATCGTTGACCACCGTATGCGGTTCGCCATCGAGATTTTTCCAGGTCACCGTCGACCCCGCCTTGACCGTGATCGACATCGGCGAAAACATGAAATTCTTGATGACCACGGTATCGGTGTTTTGGGCTTGCGCGGCAGTGAAGCCGAAAGCCAGCCCCGCGATGAGCACCGCAATCCCGGGCACGGCCACGGCCACGGCGGCGCGGTGAAAGATAGTCTTGAACATGAGCGAATCCTGTCAGCGAGGTATCGGGAATCAGACGAGCGTCGTATCGGCGAGCGCGGCCTTGAGCGGATGACGCGTGATCCTGATGCTGGTCACGCCGAGCATCCTGGGAAGCTGATCGCTCGGCACGGTCAGCGGCATGGGTCCGGGGCCGTTGCCGGCGGTGGGTTGCGGAAAGGCCGTCGAACGCGCGGTATGGAAAGTGATATTGCCTTCCACCTTCGAAACGATCTGGTGAATATGGCCGTTCAGCACCGTGACCGAACCGAAGCGCTTCAGGTAGCTCATCGCCTCGCCGGCATCGCCGGTGCCCCACCCCCACGGCTCGTAGATCGTCCACATCGGCATGTGCGCGAAGACCACAACCGGCGTGCTGGACGAGCGGCCCTTCAGATCGTTTTCCAGCCAGGCGAGTTGGTCGCCGCCGAGCCCGCCCAGACCGTTAGGCTTGAAATGCATCACGTTGACGAGACCGACGAAGTGCACGCCCTGGTGGTCGAAGCTGTAATAACCCTTGTTGTCGGACGCTTGACCGAAACGCTTGAAGTATTCGGTCCCGGGGCCGTCGGTGACATCGTGCTCGCCCGGCACCGTATGCAACTCCGTGATATTCAAACCCGCTAGCAACTGGGCCGCCAGGTCGAACTCCTCGGGCCTGGAAAGATGCGTGATGTCGCCGGTGTGAATCGTCAGCGCCGGCTTCACCGGCATCGCGTTGACGAAGTCGATCGTCTGCCTGAGCGTGCCGGCAACGTCAGGATTCGCTTCCTTCCTGAAGCCTATGTGCGTGTCGCTGATTTGCAGAAACAGCGGAACGCCCGAAGCGGCGGGCGAATCCTTCGCGCCCGCGGCGAGCGCTAGCTCGACCGGCGTGAGCACACCGCCGGCTAAAACAAACAGCGTGCCCACGCCACCGAAGGCGAGGCATTTCAACGCGCCGCGGCGCGATGGATCGAACGGCGAATCTGACGACATGATGTCCTCCTGGCTGAAAGTCAGGAGGTTGACCGCCGGATCATCCAACGGCACTTCCTGTCTGCTTGCAAGAGGTAGACTGCCGCCTCGTTCGTTTTATTCCGCGACCGGGAAGCACGCCGGATGCAACGGCTACGAAGCAGGATGCGCACGCAAGTCGGTGACGAAGCCGTTCAGTTCCGCGTCGCCGGCGTCGGTAATCGCCCAGTAATTCATGCCCGCCGCGCTCCAGTGCGCGAGATGATAGCCCCGCTGCTGGTAGACGCGAGGCGCCGTGCCCGCGTCGTTGCCCGGCCACACATAAAGATTGATCGGATGCAGCTTGTAGCGATAGACCATCACCGCGACCGGCCGCCCGTTCAGATAATCGAGCCGCCCACCGACGAGCGGATACCCTTGCTGCGCCAGATCGACGACAGGCGGCGCAAAATCCAGCTTGCCGTCGAACCACGGCTTGACGGTATGCCGGTCGGTTGAAATCACATCGGAGAGATGGTCGAACTGAAGCGAGCGAATATGGTTGTCCACGAGTTCCTGGGTAAAACGCGTCTCGCCCGAGGGCACCGAAAGATACAAACCCGCGCTCCAGCTCAACGCGATCAGACTGATCGCCATCGCGCCGAGCGGCGCCCATTGCACGGCGCCATCGCCACTGCGCCAACCGAAACGCTCAACCAGCCTTTGCCACGGCGTCGGCCGTCCCGGCAACGACGCCTTGACGCGCTTGACCAGTTCCGCCGGCGCCTCGACGCGCAAGTCGGCCTGCCTGAGTCGCGCACTCACCTGACGGTGACGTTCACATTCCCGTTGACACTGTTCGCAGCCGGCCAGATGACGCTCGAATTCGAGCGCTTCCGAGAGGCTCAATTCCTGATCGAGATAGCCGGGCAGCAGTTCGAACGCCTGTTCGTGATCCATCACGCCTCCTGGTCCGTCGGCGCGAGCAGCGCCGCGAGTTGCTGACGGCCGCGCCCGAGGCGAGACATCACCGTCCCCATCGGGATGCCCACGATGGTGGCGATCTCCTTGTACGACAATTCTTCCAGCTCCCGCAACACGATCACCTCACGGTATTCCAGACGCAAGCCCCGCAGCGCCTGATGCACGCGCTTCTGACTCTGGCTGCGTATCAGCATGGCTTCGGGGCCGTCGTCGTGGTTGGCCGTGCCGGCCTCGAGGCTGTGCATGTCTTCCTCGAACTCCAGCGTGTCCGGCGCATGACCCCGGTTCTGCTGATACCACGTGTAGAAGGTGTTGCGCACGATGCTCAACAGCCATGCGCGGGCATCGTCGCCGCGGAATCCGCCGAAAAACCTGAACGCGCGCAGATACGCCTCCTGGACCACGTCCTGAGCGTCCTGGTCGTCATGCGTCAGCCATCGCGCGACGTTGAAGGCCGAATTCATATGAGGCAATACGAGCGTCTCGAAGCGCTTCGCGATGAGGGGATCGGCCATTGTGAAATGAATTCCCGCAGTAACCGCAATCCGTGACCGACAGTGACTACAACCGCCGGCATGTGATTTTTATTCCCGGACGGTCGCGTGAAGGCATCGCGTGTTAACCCGATACGCCATTCGACGCATTGTTGCGCACTGTCCTATGTCCTCGGCGAGCGACGAGGAGGACTGAACTCAGGCGCATTGTAGCCGCGTCCAGACCCGATGGAATTCGGTTCATGCGCGGCGTAAGCGGCGGCGGCATCGGCCTTTGCCCTCGCTCGGGAGAAGCCCGAACGGTGAACCCAGCCGCTCGATCAACGCTGGCGTCATGATTGGCCGGCGTCGTCCGGCTGCGCGAGCGCGACGACATTCTCGATTCCCTGGCGCGCCATCTTGGTGTAAGGGCAAAAGCGTTCGGTGTTGCGCACCAGTTCCTCCGCGACGGCGCGCTCGACACCGGGCAGGCGAATCAAGGTGCGCGCGGTCAGGATGAACAGGCCGTCCATCGGATCGCGGCCGAAATCGACGGTGACGTCCACCGAGGCGTCGGGAACCGGAATACCCGCCCGCGCGGCCAGCAAGCTCAGCGCGCCGTGAAAGCAGGCGGCGTAACCCGCCGCGAACAGTTGCTCGGGATTGGTGCCGCCGCCAGGCCCGCCCAGCGCCCTCGGCAATCGCAAGTGGACGGCGAGATTGCCGTCGTCGGAACGGGCGATGCCCGACGCGCGCCCGTGACCCGCGTCGCCGCCCGTCACGGTGACCGTGGTCGAATAAAGCGTTTGCGTGTCTTGCCCGTGATATTTGTCTAGCAGCGACAGCGGCGGTGGACGCAAGGTGGTCATGGCGCGCCTCGTCGGCTCATGGCTTATTGCGTGGCTTGCGTCTCTTTGAACCACGCGTCGAAATTCAGCTTGCCGAGACGCGGGTCGGCGCCTGGCACGAGCGAGTCGTCCTGCAACTCCGCGCCGAAATAACGGGCGTGCGCATCGGCGACGACCTTGCGCGAATCGTGCGTCGCCGAAAGAAAACGCTGCACCATGTCGGCCATTCGAGCGCGTTCCGGGCCGGCGATCTCCGCGATGCCGTTGCGCGGTTCGCCGGCGGCGAAGTCCGCGACGGCCGCGGCCACGTCGTCCGATGCGATCGGCTGAAACAAGGCGGACGACAGCCGTATGGTCTCGCCCTCGCTGCCCGCTTGCGCGATGCCGCCAAGGAATTCGAAGAACTGGGTTGAACGGACGATCGTATAGGGCACGCCCGATTCGCGGACCAGCGTTTCCTGAGCGACCTTGGCGCGCATATAGCCGCTTTGCGGCAGCTCGTCCGCGCCGACGATCGAGAGTGCGACGTGGTGCTGTACGCCCGCGGCAAGTTCCGCCGCAAACAGATTGCGCCCGGAAGTCTCGAAGAATTCGAGCACGGCGGCATCTTCGAACGACGGCGAATTGGCCAGATCGACCACCACATTCGCGCCGCTCAACGCCTCGCTCAGACCTTCGCCAGTGATGGTGTTCACGCCCGATGCGGGCGACGCCGCGACGACGGTATGACCGCGCGCGCGAAGGTTCTTGACGACTTTGCTGCCGATGAGCCCGGTTCCACCGATCACGACGATCTTCATGATGCTTCTCCATGCGCTTGCGCGCGGCTCTTGCGCCGCCCGTCAACTTGTCGACTCCGGCTTCGCGGCGCCTTACGCGATGCGCCTGCCGGTGCTTTGCCGGATGGTCTGCGACGCGCGTCTCATCCGTACATCAAGCATCGTAGGCATGTATTGCGTCATGCGGTAGCGCCGCCGAGGCACGCACCGTGTTGCATCAGGCGCATCAATCCAGGCATAGCGGGCGAGGCGCCGTCATTCGACCGTCGATAACGTGGTTGTGGTTGCCGTTGTCATTGCCATCGTCGTCAGGCACTGCAAATCGAGCGCTCGCGTGTGTTCCGTCATGTAGTCGATGAACACGCGAACGCGCGCCGGAAGCTGCTTTCGGCTGAGATAGCAGAGGTAATGTCCGCCGTCGTCCGGCGCATGCTGCGCGAGACAGCTAAGCAACTGTCCGTCGCGCAGCAGGTCGCACACCTGATACGCGGGCAACTGCGCGATGCCCAGTCCATCCAGCACCGCCTGCACGATCAGATCCGGGTCGTTGAACGTGTGCTGCGCGGCGAGCTGGCGCCGCTGCGACAGGCCGTCGACCTTGAACGCCCATTCCCTGATACGACCGGACGCGGCCCGGAAATTGATGCAACGATGCTTGTCCAGTTCGTCGATATGCCGCGGCAAGCCGTGTACGCGTGCATAAGCGGGCGACGCGCAGACGAGCATCTGCATCGGAATCAACTGGCGCGCGACGATTCCGCTGTCTTCCATGCGCCCGTCGCGAAACGACACGTCGACGCGATCGGCGGTGAAGTCGGCGGGCCGATCGTTGAGCAGCAATTCCAGCGCGATCTCGGGATAGCCCGCATGAAAGCCCCGCAACAGCGGCGCGACGATCTTGCGGCCGAAGCCCGGCGTCGAGGCGATCCGCAGATGGCCGCGCGGCGGCCCGTTGCGCAGTTCGCGCATGTCCTCCAGCGCTTGTGCGATGCGCGCTATACCTGGCTGACAGTTCTCGTAGAACAGTTCGCCCTCGCGCGTCAGCGACGTGCTGCGCGTGGTGCGCAGAAAAAGGCGCGCGTCGAGCTGGGCCTCGAGTTTCTGCACGTTGCGGCTAACCGACGAGCGGCCGATGCCGAGCCGATCGCCCGCGCGGGCGAAGCTGCCTTCGTTGGCAACGGCCAGGAAGGAAACGACGCCGGCATAGCTGGTCGCGAAGCTGCTTGCGAACGGGTCGTCGGCGCCGACCAGGGGGCGGCGTGGTGATTGATCTGGCATGGGAGCGCGAGTCGTGAAGTCCATAGCGACTAGACGTACCAGCGCTACTGTTTGTGACAGACCCGGTGAAAAACGCCGCCGGTTTTAATGCGGCTTGCCGATGTGCTCACTTTTCGGGAACGAGGATAGGCGCGCCCTTGTCCTTGAGCAGCACGACGACGAATTTGGCCGGCTGTGTCGCGCTTGCGTTGCGTCCGACCGTGTGCACGTCGTTCGGACCTTCATAGAAGGTCTGGCCGGGCGTCAGCGTGACTTCCTTGCCGCCCTTCACCTGCATCACGATCGATCCTTCCAGGACGTAGACGAAGGCGTGCGCATGATGCCGATGAACCGGGTCCACGGAACCCGGCGGATATTCGACGGTGATCATCGTGACTTCCTTGCCCGGATAGTCGGCAAGCGGCTGCGTCGTCAACGGCGTGACGATTGCGTGGGGCGCCTCGGCGCGGGCCACGCCCATCGACAAGCCCGCGACGACGAGCGCTGCCAGAGCGGTATGTTTCAAATTTCGCATGATGGTTGTTCCTGAACGACGCGGCCCGCCCATGCGGGCCTGGGGGCCTGAACCAGGGAAAGAGCGGCGGAGACGGCGAAGCGCGTCCGCTCAGGCGAGATTCGCCTTGTCCAGACCGAGGAGCTTGTCGGACGAACCCGGCACCGTCCTGAACGCGACATTGGCGCGGTTCCAGCCGTTGATCGCCATCACTTCGAACGTCAGGTCCGAGAGTTCCTTTTCGGAAAACTGGGTGCGCACGCGCTCGTAGACTTCGTCGGGCACGCCGTGTTCGGGCAGCCTGGTCAGCACCTCCGTCCACGCGAGCGCGGCGCGTTCGCGCGGTGCGAAAAGCGTGGACTCGCGCCACGCCGCGATGTGATGGATGCGCAGTTCGCGCTCGCCGTGGATATGCGCTTCCTTCACGTGCATGTCGAGGCAAAAGGCGCAGCCATTGAGTTGCGATGCGCGGATCGATACCAGATCGCGGATCGATTCCTCGATCGCGCAATCTTTGAGCAGATTGCTAAGTTCGAAAAACTTCTTGAACAGTTCGGGCGATTGCTGAATATAGTTGAGGCGCTGCGACATGATTTTCTCCCGGCGACGATGAGCGAACACCCTGCATGGCGGGTGACCTGAGCGGCGATGAGCCGCACGAGGTCATCGTAGGTGGCCGCGGGGCATCGCGGTAGGCGGGCGGGCGGGCTCACAGTGTTGTCCGCCAGGCACCAATATCGACGTAAACGCGCGTTCACCGGAGGCCCGGCGCTCAGCCGCCGGCGTGGACCGCCGCGATGCGCGCGAGCTTCTCGGGGTTGCGCTGCACGTCGATGCGAACGATGCGCTCGCCGTCCGTTTCGAACGACTGTGCCGATTCGAGTTGGCCTTCGATAAAGCGCAGCAGCGCCCATTGGCCGTTGAGCACCACGAGCTTGACGCTCAGTTCGCTGCCATAACGCCGCGACGACGCGTAGAAAAGCTGCGCGATGCGCCGGCCGCCCGCCAGCGGTTTCGGGAAACTCTGGACTTTGCCGCCGCCGTCGCCGAACAGCGTCGCGTCCTCGGCCAGCAATGCGTTGATCGCCGGAAACTCGCCGCGCTCCAGCGCCTGCGCGAACATGCGCAACAGGCGAAGATGCGTTTCGCGCGGCACCATGTGACGCGGGCGTTCGTCGCGCAGTTGCGCCTTGGCACGGCTCACCAGTTGACGGCACGCCGCCTCCGTTTTGCCGATGGCTTGCGCGACTTCGTCGTAGTCGGCGTCGAAAACCTCGCGCAGCAGAAAGGCCGCCCGTGCTTCCGGCGTCAGCCGCTCGAGCAGCGCGAGAAAAGCCACGGAGACCTCGTCGGCGCGCTCGGTGGCTTCCTCGGGCGTAGCCGGGGAGTCGGTCAACAGCGGCTCGGGCAACCAGATGCCCGTGTAGTGTTCGCGCTGAATCTTCGCCGCGCGCAGCCGGTCGATGGACATGCGCGTGGTGACGGCGACCAGCCACGCTTCCGCGTTTTCGATATGTTCTCGCGCCGCGGCATGCCAACGCAGCCAGACGTCCTGCACGATATCCTCGGCCTCGGCGACCGACCCCAGCATTCGATACGCAATCTTTTGCAGTCGCGGGCGCAGCCCGTTAAAGGCATGTGCGTCGTTGTCCATGAACGGATGTCCTCTTGCATGAAAACCAGCGCAGCCTGCGCGCGCGAATCGACACTGGCGGCGACGTGTCGCCGAAGGGAGCCTGTATGCTTCAGCCGGAATGCTGCACTATTATTGGCGCAAACGGTTACCCACGGAGCCCATCATGCGAATTCAGACATCGTTTCTGTTCGATCTCGACGGAACGCTCGTCGATAGTGTTTATCAGCACGTGCTGGCCTGGAAGGAAGCACTCGACAGCGAAGGCATTCCGCTGTCCGTGTGGCGGATTCATCGCAAGATCGGCATGAGCGGCGGCCTCTTCACCAACCAGCTCTTGCGGGAAACGCACCATGAAATCAGCGCCGAACTGGGCGAACGGCTGCGCCGCGCTCACGCCGACGCCTATCAACGGCTGCGCGCCCAGGTGTGCCCGCTGCCGGGCGCGCGCGAGCTGCTCGCCGCGCTGACGCAGGCCGGCACGCCGTGGGCCGTGGCGACCAGCGGCCGCATGGAAACCGCGGCGATCAATCTGGAAGCGCTGGGCGTCGATCCGGCGAAGGCGGTTGTCGTCACGCGCGACGACGTCAAATACGCGAAGCCGGACCCGGACCTGTTCATCGCCGCCGCGGCGCGCCTCGGCGTACCGATCGAGCAAGCGGTGGTGGTGGGCGACAGCATCTGGGACATGCTCGCCGCCCAGCGGTGCCGCGCGCTAGGCGTCGGATTGCTGTCGGGCGGATACGGCACCGATGAACTGGAGCGCGCCGGCGCGCTGCGCGTCTATGACGACCCCGCCGATTTGCTGGAGCACCTGGACGAAGTTGCCGCGCGGCCGTGAAGGCGCGGCGCGGCGGTGATGCCGCTGACGAGCTACCAGATGATGGCTATCACGATCGCCGCGCCCAGACACCACTTGATGGCGTAATAAGCCATCCGATTCCAGGCTTTTATCCGCTTGCCGAGCAGCCGCACGGAATAAACATAACGAAATAGCCGATTGATGCCGCCCGTGCGGTCGCCGACATCGTTCGGCGACGCCGCGGCGCGTAACAGAGCGTCGCCAATCGCCCGGATGATTGCCTGCGCCCAGGCGAACTTCATGGGTCGTTCAACGTCGCAAAAGAGAATGATGCGATCTTCCTCCGTGCGATTCTCGGCGTGGTGCAAATAGGTTTCGTCGAAAACCACGTCTTCCCCGTCCCGCCAGGAATAAGGAATGCCGTCGACGACAATCGCGCAGCGGTCGTCGTTCGGCGTGATCAGGCCCAGGTGATAGCGGAGCGAGCCCGCGTAGGGATCGCGATGCGGATTGAGCGAGCCGCCGGCCGGCAGCATGGCGAACATCGCGGCCTTGACCGACGGAATGCGTTGCAGAATCTCGACAGTGCGAGGGCAAAGCGCTTGCGCCGACGGATGCGGACTGCCGTACCATTTCAGATAAAACCGCTTCCAGCCAGTGCGGAAAAACGAATTGAACCCGACGTCGTTATACGTACTGGCCGCCCGAATGCGGCTTGCTTCGACCAACGCAAGCGCCTCTTCACGGAATACACGCCATTCACGCTTTAGTAACGCGAGTTCCGGCAGCAGTTGCGGCGAGATATACGGCGTATTGGGCACCGACGAAAAAAGATACGCAAAACAGTTGAGCGGCGCGGTGAACGTGGAATGATCGGTCAACTGCCTGAAGAAACTACCGTGACGAACTTTCCCGCGCCAGTGCGTGAAACTCGCGCACAAAAAGAATAGGAAAAGAAAAGCCAAGCGCATCGCTCAAAGAACCTCTCCGGAATTTTGACGATGACAAGATTACACAACTTCGAAAAAATTCGTCGTCTGCGTGCACGTGTTCCATTGCCACGGCGGCATGCCATGAACCGCATTCTTGTACGCATCCAGCGATCGACGTCGACAAGACGTCGACAGGACGATCAGGCCTGCGCCCTTCACTCACTCGGCGGGCTCGGCATCCGAATCGCTGTCCGTGTCGTGTTCGAAGGTCAGCCGGCCGTTGCGCGCAAGCGTGATCGACGTGCCCGCGCCTGCCTGCGCGTCACGCGCCATCGCTTCGTCGCTCGACGTGCCGGCCCGAGCGGAGCGGTTCATCCAGTACGGCCCGCGATGAACCTCCGGCGCGGCGCCCAGTTCGTCCGCGCAACTGCCGCAAGGCCGCATGGTGCCCGCCAGCCGCTTCAGGTCGACCGACTCCTGAAACGTTTTGCCAAGCTCGTTCTGAATGCGCCGCTCGGCGTGCAGATTGACCGACATGCCGTTGAATACTTCGCCGCGTAACGGCACATGGAAATGGCGGGCCGCGATCGCCGCGAAAACTTCGTCGGATTCCGGCGTGGGATGCGGGTCCGCCGCCGGATTGATACGGGTCGCGAGCTTCGTGCCATGACGCCATCCGCGATCCGTCTGATCCGCGGGACCGTGCGCGCCTGCTTCGTCGAGCAGCACCTCCAGATCCTCGCTTTGGAGAAAGGCCTGAAGCCGCTCATTGACCTCCCGCACATTCGACGACACGACGATCGTCCCCGGCCCGCTCCCGGTGGCGGGCCGGAAAAAACACTGGATCTCGTGACCTTCGGGGAATCTCCGCTTGAGTACCGTGCTGAGCCAACGCAACACCTGGGGAACGCGCTCGCCTTCATAGCTGCGCTGTGCCTGGATCAAGCCAGGGTTCGCCGCGTAGATTCCCCTGAGCCGGGCGCGCGAGCCGGCCGTCGGCTGAGTGGTCTCGCGGTCCACGATCAGCATGCGATCCGGCGCATTGCCCCAGGCCGTGAGCAGGACAGGCTTCATCGGCGCATGCTGGGCCGGGGACGCCGCGGCGGCAGGCGCGATCGCCGCGGCGAGCCGGTCGAGCAGACGGTTAAGACGCATGCGCGTGCCGGCGTCGGCGCCCGTCAGCATCGGCTCGATATGGGCGACCTCACGCACCATCCCCTGTTCGTCGAGCAGGATGCGCGCGAGCGGCCTGACGCTGCCGCCCGCGCGCGTGATGTCTTCCAACGGCTTGCCGGATTCGGCGCGCAGCGCTCGCGCGACGTCCACGACGTCGTGCAGACGCGCGTCGGCCACGCCGAGCAGTTCGTGCGCGGACATGCCGGAAGAACCCGCGACGTCGGCGACTCTTCGCGGCGTGGGCAAGGCGGCCGCCACTTCCGGGCGGCCGAGCCGCAGCAGGCCGTCGCGAAGCGCTCCCACGTTGGACGCGTAGTCCGGCATATCGGCGATCTGCTCGAGCGGCATCGGAGCGCCGTCGATGCCGAGGTAACGGACCAGTTGCGTATAGGTAATGCCCAGCGTCAGTTCGAGGGCCTTCATCGATATGCCGGGGTTGTCGGCCAGTGCCGCCAGTCCCTCCACGATCTTCGAAGCGCACATGCGTTGCCGCTGTCCCGCCCCTTCGGGCAGCGCCGTGACGAGGTCGGCGTGGCCCAGTTCGGTCAACAATTGGCGAATCCGGGCGCTGGCCTGCTCGTAGCCCGGCAGTTGCGACACGCTGGACGCCGGTCGGCGCAACCGGCCTTCGGAGGTGATCCAGTTGAACACGGTGTCCGTGTCGAGGCCGAGACTGTCGCGCAGATGCTGCTTCCACGCCGGCAGACGAGGCCCGCCTCCGGCTGCCGCCTGCCTGCGTTCCAGCACGAGACGCAGCGCGCGGACCAGTTGATCCGCGCCGAACCCTCGCCGGGCTTTGGCCGCGGGTTCGGGCAGTTGATGGTCGGCGGGCAGGATGCCCAGGGCCCGCGCGCAAGCCTGAATTTGCTCGCGCCACTCGGGGTAGTCGGCTGTTTTCGCAAGGCGATCGGCGAGATTGCGCTGCTGCCAGCCTTCCACCGTGACCCATTCGCGCATCGTGCCGGCCGGTTTGCGGCCGCCGTCGCGCTGCGAGGCCGACAAGGCGTCGAACACCATTTGCGCGGTAACCGGCTTGCGCTCACGGCCCCGGCCTTCCGTTGCGGGTTCGGCCGCGAGCGCTTCGGCGTCCTCGGGACGACCCATGCGCCGCAACGAATCCTGGATCGACGCGGCGTACTCCGGATAGTCGGGAAATGCCTGAAACACTTCGGGACCCTTTCTCAGCCCGTCGCGTCCGACGTAACGCGCGATGAAATTAGCCGGCACTTCGAGTTGTTTCGCGACCTTGGCCAGTCCGTTCAGCGGATTGTCGGCCAGCATCTTGAGCGACGCGGCAAGCACGTCGCAGCCCATGCGGCGGCGCGTCTTCGCGGCAGCGGGCCCCGAACCGCTCGCGCCCGCCCCGGCGTCGAGCCCGCTTTCGTCGCGGCTGCGTTTTGCGGGCGCACGTCCGCGCGGCGGCAGGTTCGCCGTTGCAGGCTGCGACGCGCCGGCCTGCGCGCGCGCGACACGCCTCGCGGGTAAAGCGGACGACGCGGCGGACGCGAGCCTGCGAGAACCCGAGGCGGACGTCGACTGCGGCCGCTGTTCGTCGCGGGAGGAAGCGGGTCCATGCGGAGGGCCGCCAGTGCCGGAGATTCGCGTCATAGCCGGGGAATCCAGGAAAGACCCCACGCTATCAGCGTGCCGCGTGGCTCACCGCGGATGCCGACGAAACATTAAGCGCGCAAGCGAAAACAGAAGCAGCAGTACGCGACGACAGGCGCACATCATTGCAACGGGCAAAGACAGGCCCGCAATCAGCGCAGGCTTTTCCGTGATGTGGCTCGTCACCACGGAACGGTTCTCCCGAGGTAGTCGAGGTAATGCAAGCCGGAGCGCCCTTCATAGGCCTCGATCGTATTGACCAGGTTCGGAATGCTTTCCTCGATGGTCAAGCGCGCGGTCGGACCACCCATATCCGTCTGGACCCATCCGGGCGCCATGATCAGAAGGCTGCGCGAATAGCTGGCGCTGCGAGCCGCGAAGGTGCGCATGAACATATTGAGCGCGGCCTTGCTCCCTCGGTAGACTTCGTAATTCGCGTTGGCGGCATTGGTGATACTGCCCTGCCCCGACGACATCACGCCGATGGTTCCAGTCGGCGGAACGAGGTCTTGAAACGCCTCGATCACGCGCATCGGACTCAGCGCGTTCGTTACCATCACCCGGATGAATTCTTCCGTCGAGACGCCCGCTATCATTTCGCGATCGTCGTTCTTGACGCCCGCGTTCACAAACAGCACGTCGATGCGCCGATTCGCAAGGCGGGCGCGCAAAGCGGCGACCTGCTCGGGAATCGTGATATCGACGGTGTCCACTTCGAGCGCGCCGGCGGAGGCTTCCGCGCTATGCCGAAGCTTTTCCGTGGACGCGGCTCGCCCGGTGGCGATGACCCGGTAGCCGCGCTTCAAATATTCCTGAACCATCGCCAATCCAAGGCCGCGGGAAGCGCCGATCAGAAGAACGGTTTTCCGTGAAAGTGTGTTTTGCATGGGAGCCTCTTGAGCAAATCGTCAAAGCCAATGTAGCGGTACATGAGCAATGGCGGAAGCCGCGCCGAATGCAACTAAGATATGCATCGGACGCCCTATCTCCCCTCGGCTTACTACGATCAACCCATGCCTGAACCGGACCTCAATCTGCTTTTCGCGCTCGATGCGTTGCTCAGCGAAAAAAACGTGACACGTGCCGCACGGTCGTTGCATTTGAGTGCGTCAGCCATGAGTCGCACGCTGACTCGACTTCGCGCTGTAACCGGCGATCCGTTATTGGTCCGCGCCGGACGCCAGATGGTGCTGACGCCGTATGCCGAGGAGATTCGCGAGCGAACCGAAAACATGGTTCGTGAGGCGCGTGCCCTGCTCCGTCCTTCGCCGGTTGCGCCGGACTTTTCAACGTTGCGCAGAACACTGGCGATTCGCGCCAATGAAGCTTTCGTGGAAGCCTTAGGTGCGCCATTGATCGCCGAAGTGACCGCCATTGCGCCGCTCGTGCGCTTGCACTTTTCATCGCGATGGGAAAGAAACGCGGAGTATCTGCGCAACGGTTCCGCCGATCTCGAGATTGGCGTGCTGGAGGACGCCGGGCCTGAAATACGCGTTCAGGCATTGTTTCGCGACCGCTACCTGGGGGTGGTCAGAAAGGGGCATCCGCTCGAAGCGAAACGACACGTGACCCCGCGGCAATACGCGGCGTTCGGCCACGTAGTCGCGCCGCACGGTCGCCAGGTCATCGATTCTCTCGACGCCGCGATTGCCCGGCTAGGGTTGGAACGAACCACCGTGGCGATCGTGCCGAGCTTTCCGGCCGCGTTGACGGTGGCTCGCGCGTCCGATCTGGTGGCGCTCCTGCCCGCCTCCTTCATGAACAGGCAACACGCGGCATCCGTCGACACGTATTCGTTCGAGCTTCCGGTGGCGACCGACGGTTTCACGATTTACCAGATGTGGCATCCGCGTTTGGAGAATGACCCCGTGCATCGTTGGCTTCGGCAGTTGGTTCTCGGCGTGTGTCGTCAGCAGGTGCCCTTGGTGTGACGGCGGGTGGACTTTTGCCGCGCACCAACTAGTATTCTTCAGGGCAATACGATCCGCTGGTGAGTGACTTGAGGAGCCGAGTCAATGGGAAGCATCGATGCAGTGGTCGCGGCGGCAGCCGCCTTCGTCGGCAGTCACCTGGTCTTATCGCATCTGCTGCGCCGGCGGCTGGTCGATGCCGTTGGCGAAGCGCCGTTCCAGGGCGTCTATTCGGTGGTTGCACTTCTGACGTTCGCCTGGCTGGTCGTGGCCTATCGAAAGGCGCCGCTCACGGCGCCGCTTTGGCCGGTCGGAGACGGTCTGTGGGCGGTCGTGACCGTGGTCATGCTGATCGCCTCGATCCTGCTCATGGGCTCTTTTATCCGCAACCCGGCGTTTCCCACCGGCGGCCGGCCCGGTTCGTTTCCTGACGCGGCGCGCGGCGTGTACGCGGTGACGCGCCATCCGATGATGTGGTCGTTCGCGCTCTGGGGCCTGTGTCACGTCGCGGTGTTCCCGGTCGCGAAGAACATCGTCGTCGCCGTGGCGATCGTCGTGCTCGCGCTCGTCGGCTCGGCATTACAGGACCGCAAGAAGCAGCGGCTCCAGCCCGATCTTTGGCCGGCGTGGGAAGCGAAAACGAGCTATCTGCCGTTCGCGGCGATCGCTGCCGGCCGCGCGCGGTTAGGCGGGTTTGGTTCGCACGCGCTGTTAGGCGGCCTCGTTGTCTGGCTCGCGGCGAGCTGGGCTCACCTTCCACTTTCAGGCTGGCCCGCGGGCATCTGGCGCTGGCTGTAGCTGCAATCTCGCTGTCGAAGATCCGACTAGCCGCGACCGGTTCGCGAGTGGCGAGCCGATCGTCGGTTTGCGCTCATTCCTCCTTCCTCTCCATCTCGCGAGCGATAACCTCCGCGACTATCTCGATCCAAATTATTCAGTGGTCGCTCATTGCGAAACTGGCGATACTTTGCCTGCATCCATTACCCCCGCCGTATGCCCTCATTGAACAGGCAACGCAAGAGGGGTGAGAAATACGCGCAACGTCAGGAGACAGGCATGCCGCACACACTCACCGCCGTTCTGGTGGAGAAATTCGGCCACGCGTTCAGTGGCTACGACCTTACAACAGGCGAACAGCGGTTCAGCGTCGCGCTTCCCGAGTATCCCCATGAATTCGTCGTCGATCGTGAAGGACGTTTCGGCTACGTCGGGCACTATGGCGTGCAGACATTCGCGCATCCGGGCCGCGGCGGGCATCAGGTATTCGTGATCGACATTCAACGCGGCGAGCATGTGCTGACACTCGATTGCGAACCGTACTCGCGAATTCACGGCTTGCAGATCGACAGCCGCGACCGCGTCTACGCGTTGAGCGAGCACGACAATATGCTGCTGGTGTTCGCCGATCCGCACGCACGCCAGGTGCCCGACCGCGCTGTGCCGAGCGGCGGCGTGAAGAGTCACCTGTTCGTCGTGTCGCGCGATGGGGAACGGGCCTACATCAGCAACCTGCTGTCGCACACGGTGACGCGCGTGCATCCCTACGACGCCAGCCTGCCGCCGCTCGCGGTCAATGCGGGCGGCCGTCCCGAAGGATGCTGTCTCAGCCGCGATGAAACCGTGCTGTTCGTCGCCAGCCGCGACGATCACACGCTCTCGATGATCGACGCCGCGACCATGAAGGTCACGCGCACCGTGGCAACCGGCGAAGACCCGACCCGCCTCTATCTCACTCGGGATGGACGCTTGCTGGTCGTCAACTACGGCGAGCGCAGCATCCGCGTGTTCGATCCCGAATCGCTGGAGGCGCTGGGCCGCGTCGACACGGTGGCCAAGCCGATCGCCGTCTCGTTTCATCCGGACGGCGGGCTCGCCTACGTCGCGTTCAACGATAACAGCGTAGGCGTGCTGGATCTCGCCACGCTGACGCTGCGTCATGGTTTCGCGGTCGGCAAGGAACCGGACGGACTCGCGATACTCGCGCTGTAAAAACCCTAACCAGCGCCGCGGATATCAAATCACGACGGCGCGCAGGAGGAGACAACATGGACGCTTTCAGCAGCGCAGTACCGATGGAACACGCGCAGGCCATTCCAAGCAGGCGCTGGGCACGGATCATTCCACCGATCCTGATGGCCTGCATCATTTCCTATATGGACCGCGTCAATATCGGCTTCGCGATGCCGGGCGGCATGAGCGCCGAACTCGGCATCAGCGCGAGCATGGTCGGCATGGCGGGCGGCATTTTCTTTCTCGGCTATCTGTTCCTGCAGATTCCCGGAGGCCGGCTGGCGGTGCACGGCAGCGGCAAGAAATTCATCGCGTGGTCGCTGGTGTCGTGGGCGGTGATTTCCGTGCTCACGGGTTTCGTGCGCAGCAATACCGAGCTTCTGATTTTGCGCTTTCTACTCGGCGTGGCCGAAGGCGGCATGCTGCCGGTCGTGCTGACGATGGTCAGCAACTGGTTCCCGGACAAGGAACGCGGACGCGCCAACGCCCTCGTGATCCTGTTCGTGCCGATAGCGGGCATCGTGACCGCGCCGCTCTCCGGCATGCTGATCGCAACGTTGAACTGGCGTTACCTGTTCATCGTGGAAGGCATTCTGTCGCTGCTGTTTCTGTTCGTGTGGTGGGCCTTCGCAAGCGACCGCCCCGCCGACGCCAAGTGGATTTCCGAGGCGGAGCGCGCGTACATTCTCGGCGAATTGCGCGCGGAGCAGGAACGCACCGCGGGCCACGCGGCAAAGAGCGCGTCATTGCGCCAGGTTCTCGCGGACGGCGTGATGTGGCGGCTCATCGGCTTGAATTTCTTCTACCAGATGGGTATCTACGGTTACACGCTCTGGCTGCCCACGATCCTCAAAAATCTCACGCACGGCAGCATGACGAAGGTCGGCTTGCTGGCGATCCTGCCTTACGTCGGCACGATGATCGGCATGCTGGCGATCTCGAATCTGTCCGACCGCCTGGGCAAGCGGAAACTGTTCGTCGCCTTGCCGATCGTCGCGTTCGCGCTGTGCATGTTCGGTTCCGTCTGGTTTCAGGGCACGCCCTGGGTCTCGTACGCGTTCCTGATCGGCAGCGGTGTTTGCCTTCAGGCCGCGGCCGGCGTGTTCTGGACCATTCCACCCCGACTGTTCAGCGCCGAGGTGGCCGGCGGCGCGCGCGGCGTGATCAATGCACTCGGCAATCTGGGCGGCTTCTGCGGACCCTACCTCGTCGGCGTGCTGATACAGAAGTACAACGCGAGCATCGGCGTCTACAGTCTCGCGGCGGCGCTGGTGTTGGCAGGATTGATTGCCGCAACGCTGCCCGCGAAGTGCGACGAGTAGATCGGAGCCCGAACCCGGCGCGCGAAAGCGCGCCGAATGCGTCAACAGCAAGCCAACCCCAGCCCAACCCGTTTCGATTCAGTCGGCTCCCGTCATGTCAACGCAACCCTCGCATCGCGCCGGAACGCAACTGGCTATCGTCGATGCCCATCACCATCTCTGGGATCTCGCAAGCGGCCACTATCCCTGGCTGCAGGACGCCTATCACGGTCCGGCATTCTTTCTCGGCGAATACGAGAAGCTGCGCCGCGACTATCTCGCGGACGACTACCAGCGCGACACGTACCCGTACCGCGTCGTCGCCAGCGTGCATATCGAGGCGGAACGCTCGCGCATGCAGCAGGTCGACGAAACGCGCTGGCTGCACGAGGTGCATGAGCGCAGCAGAACGCCCTCGGTCGTCGTGCCGCATGTGTCGTTCGTGCAGCCCGATCGTGACGAGGTGCTGGCCGCTCACATGGCCTGGCCGCAAGTGCGCGGCATCCGTTCGAAGCCCGTGACCGCGCGTTCGCCGCAAGAGCGCGTGACGGGACAAGCGGGCACGATGCAGGACCCGCGCTGGCTCGACGGACTCGCCGCGCTGGAACGGTACGACCTGTCGTGGGATTTGCGCGTACCGTTCTGGCATCTCGCGCAAGCCGCGGAAGTCGCGGCGGCGTTTCCACGCATCCGCATGGCGGTCAATCACACCGGCTTGCCATTGGATCGATCGGAAGCGGGGCTGGCGGAGTGGCGTCGCGGTCTCGAAGCACTCGCGGCCAACCCCAACGTCTACGTCAAGCTGTCGGAGTTTGGCCTCGCGGGCGGACGATGGGACGCCGACAGCAACCGCCGCGTGATTCGCGACGCTGTCGCGATCTTCGGCCCCGAGCGTGCCATGTTCGCGAGCAACCTGCCCGTGTCGTCGCTCAGCGCGAGCTTTCCGACTATCGTGGAGGCCGTGCTCGAAGCACTGGCCGACTATGACGATGCGGCGATCGCAAGGATCTTCGCTCACAATGCGATCGCCTTCTATCGGATCGGCGACTGATCCGCTCGCGGGTCCGATCGGCAATCGTGGGAACAACGGGGACGAGCGTCCCCGAGCACATCAAAGACGTTGCGAAGCCATCCTGCAGGCGATATCGAACGCCTTCTGCGTCGCGCCGACATTGGCGCGCCCCTGACCGTGGATGTCGAACGCCGTACCGTGCGCCGGCGTCGTGATCGGCACCGGCAAGCCGCCATGAACCGTCACGCCGCGCCAGAATCCCATCAGCTTCATCGCGATCTGTCCTTGGTCGTGATACATCGTCACCACGCCGTCGAACGCTTGCTGCTCGAACGCACGCACGAAGATCGTGTCCGCCGGGTACGGGCCCTCGGCCGCGTAACCGCGCATGCGTGCCAACTCCACGGCCGGCGCGATCACGTCCAGTTCCTCGCGTCCGAACGCGCCGTTGTCGCCGTTGTGCGGATTGAAGCCGCACACGGCGATTCTCGGACGCGCGATGCCCGCGCCCTTGAGCCCGCCGTCGATCAGATCGATCGCCTCGACGATGCGCTCGACCGACAGCCTCGCGCTGACGTCCTTGAGCGCCATGTGCGACGTCACGCGGGAAGTCCATAGCTCGTCGATCACATTGAACTCGCAATACCTGCCGCGATACGCCAACTGATGCGCGAACCACTCCAGTTCGTCGCTCTCCCGCATGCCGCCAAGATGCAACGAGGTCTTGTTGAGCGGCGCGAACAGCACGGCCTGCGTGACGTTCCGCTGCGTCAGCGCGAGCGCCAGCTTGAACGCCTCCAGACAGTAGCGGCCGCCGCGCTCGCTCGCTTCGGCCCGCGCGTACGGTACGTCGTCGGGCAGACGGAAATCGATCAGCGCGGGCACGCCCTCGGCGAAGCGCGCGCTTTGCGCATCCGCGGCCACCGTGTACGGGAATTCGACGCCGGCGATGCGCATGCCTTCGTCCAGCTCGCGCCGGTCCGCGATCAGCAGCAGTTCGGCGCGCTCGCGATTGTCGGGCTGCGCCAGCAGCCTGGCGATCAGTTCCGGTCCGATGCCGGCCGGGTCTCCCAGCAGCACTGCAATGCGTGGTTTCATTTCAAGCTCCTTCGAACGGTATTGCGTTATTTGATTGGCGCTTGCGTCGGCACGCCGTCGACGCGGCGCGGCAGGCCCAGCGGGTTGGCATCGTGCAACGCATCGGGCAATAAGCGCTGCGGCAGGTTCTGATAACAGACGGGCCGCAGGAACCGCTCGATGGCCGCGGTGCCGACCGACGTCGAGCGGCCATCCGACGTCGCGGGAAACGGACCGCCGTGCACCATTGCGTCGCACACTTCCACGCCGGTCGGCCAGCCGTTTCCAACGATGCGGCCGGCCTTGCGCTCCAATACCGGCAGCAGCGTTTGCGCGGCATCGTGATCGGCGGCGTCGAATTGCAGCGTCGCGGTGAGTTGTCCTTCCAGGCGCTCGGCGACTTCACGCATCTGCGCGAGATCCCGGCACGCGACCAGAAGCGAGCACGGCCCGAATACTTCCTCGGCAAGCGATGCATCGGCGAGCAGCGCGTCGGCGTCGACCGCATACAGCGCCGCCTGCGCCCGGCTGCCCGCGGCGCCCTCGCCCTCGGCTTCGCCATGCCCTGCCACGCGCACGGCCGGATGCTCGTGCAGACGCTCGACGCCGCTTGCATACGCAGCCGCAATGCCCGGCGTCAGCATCACGCCCGCGTGCCTCGCGGCCAGCAGCGCGACCGCGGTGTTCTTGAACTGCTCGAACGCGACGCCGGCCACGGCCAGCACGACACCCGGATTGGTGCAAAGTTGTCCGACGCCTAGCGTGAGCGATTCGACAAAGCCGGTCGCCAATGCCTTGCCGCGCGCGGCCAATGCGGCCGGCAACAGAAACACCGGATTGACGCTGCTCATCTCCGCATAGACGGGAATCGGCTCCGCGCGTGCGGCGGCGATTTTCATCAGCGCGACGCCGCCGCGCCGCGAACCGGTAAAGCCGACGGCCTTGATCGCGGGATGCGCGACGAGCGCGGCGCCGGCGGCGAAGCCGTCGTCGAACAGCAGCGAGAACACGCCCTCGGGCAAGCCGTTCGCGAGCACGGCCGCCTGCACTGCCCGGCCGACGAGTTCGGAAATACCCGGATGCGCGGCATGCGCCTTCACCACCACCGGACATCCGGCCGCGAGCGCGGAAGCGGTATCGCCGCCGGCCACGGAAAACGCCAACGGAAAGTTGCTCGCCCCGAACACCGCGACGGGTCCGAGCGGAATGCGCTGCATGCGGATATCCACGCGCGGCAGCGGCTTGCGCTCCGGCAGCGCGCCGTCGATGCGCGCATCGATCCCGTCGCCTTCACGCGCTCGCGCCGCGAACAGGCGCAACTGCGCAACCGTGCGCCCGCGTTCGCTTTCGATGCGCGCGCGCGGCAGGCCGGTTTCCGCACAGGCGCGCTCTATGAGCACATCGCCCAACGCGAGCATGTTGGCGGCAATCGTTTCGAGGAAAGCCGCCCGTATGCCGGGCGGCGTGCGGCGATACGCGTCGAACGCCGCGTGAGCCGACTCGCACGCGCGCGCCACGTCGGCTTCTGTCGCGCAGCCGAACGCCGGTTCGAGCATCGCGCCGGTGGCCGGATCGAGCGCGCGGAAACATCCGGCTTCCCCTCGCACCCTGCGTGCGCCGATCGGCATCTCGCCGGTGATCGTGGTCGGGTCGGTCATATCAATAGGCACGGGCGCCGGCTCATTCAATGATGTTGAAGTCGTTCAGGTACTTGTCGCTCAGGCGCAAACCGAGCCCCGGCGTCTCGTCCGACAATTGGAGGAAGCTTTGCTGCGGCTGCGGTTCGCCTTCGAAAATGTAATAGAACAGCTCGTTGCCCACCTCGACGTCGAATACGGGAAAGTACTCGGCCATCGGGCTCGCCGTGCTTGCCATCGTCAGATGGTAGTTGTGCATCTGGCCCGCGTGCGGAATCACCGGTACGGACCACGCCTCGGCCATTGCGTTGATCTTGCGCGCCGCCGTGATGCCGCCGACCCGGTTGGTATCGTACTGGATCACGTCGACCGCGCGCCGCTCCAGCAGATCCTTGAAGCCGTACACGGTGAACTCGTGTTCGCCGCCCGAGATCGGGATGATGTTCATCTTCTTCAGTTCCTGGTAACCCTCGACATCGTCGGCGATCACGGTCTCCTCGATCCAGCGCGGATTGAATTCCGCGAGGCGCGGCAACATGCGCCGGGCGTATTCGAGCGTCCAGCCCATGTAGCACTCGAGCATGATGTCGACTTCGTCGCCCACCAGTTCGCGCAGCAAGCGCACCTGTTCGAGGTTCTTCGCGATGCCCTTGGGGCCGTCTTTCGGCCCATAGCCGAAGCGCATCTTCATGGCCGTGAAGCCCTCGTCGAGGTAGCCCTGTGCCTCGCCGAGGAAGGCGTCGCGGTCGTCGTTGTTGTACAGCTTCGACGCGTAGCACCAGATCTTTTCCTTGGTCCGTCCGCCGAGCAGCTTGAACACCGGCTTGCCGACCACCTTGCCCATGATGTCCCACAAGGCGATGTCGACGGCGGAGATCGCCGCCATGCCGATGCCCTTGCGGCCCCACGCGAGCGTGCGGCGATACATTTTCTGCCAGATGTATTCCGTATCGAACGGGTCTTCGCCGAGCGCGATCGGCGCGAGGTATTCGTCGATGATCTGCTTGGCGATGCGCGGCGCGAGCGCGCAATTGCCGATGCCGACGACACCCGTATCCGTCTCGATCTCGACCACCAGCCAGCCGTGAAAGCGGAACGAGCCCATCGCGTCGCCGCGCTCATACAGGATGTCGACCGCATTGGTGCAGAAATGCGCCTGCGGCGGCACGACCTTGCCTTTCCATTCGAATACGCGAGTGCGGATATGTTTGATTTTCATGCGAAGTCTCCGGGGTTCGAGGAACCGGGTTGGATAGCGGCTGCATGCTCGTGAGAGCGCATGCTGGCGGGCGCTTACGGGTTGTCCCCTGTGGCGCCATCTTCGTAGTGTGCGAGAATGCCCAATAACTTACCAATGAAACAATGCTATATACCGATTCATGCCAGTTATCGCTCCATGATTCCAGCCACCGCCAGTATTCGAACCCGGCTGCGCCTGCGCCACCTTCAACTGATTCTCGCGGTATGGGAGCACGGGTCGCTGCGCCGCGCCTCGGACGAGATCGGCATGACCCAGCCGGCCGCCACCAAGGCCCTGCACGAACTCGAGGATCTGCTGGGCGTGACCCTGTTCGAGCGGCACGCCCGGGGCATCGATCCGACCATCTTCGGTGAAGCGGTCATCCGCTATGCGCGGGTGGTGTTCGCCGACCTCGGCACCTTGCGCGAGGAACTGGTGGCGATCGAGTCGGGCAATGTCGGCGCGGTCCGCCTCGGCGCGGTGATGGCGCCGTCGCCCGATCTGTTGACCACCACGATCGTGGCGTTGAAAGAAGCGCACCCAAAGCTGCATATCACCGTGCAGATCGATACGAGCGACGTGCTGGTGCAGGCGCTACAGGAAGATCAACTGGATCTGGTGGTCGGGCGCGTTCCCAACGGCTGGCCGGCGGACGACCTGACGTTCGAGACCCTGGGGGAAGAGCCGCTGTCGC
This sequence comes from Paraburkholderia sp. DD10, assembly GCF_049177125.1. NCBI lineage: Bacteria > Pseudomonadati > Pseudomonadota > Betaproteobacteria > Burkholderiales > Burkholderiaceae > Paraburkholderia > Paraburkholderia sp. DD10. The sequence continues at coordinate 2,907,987 of NZ_CP185392.1, forward strand.
TCGTCACGCGGCCGCGGCATCCGGTGTGCGGGAGAACGCCGCCGGTTCGGCTCGGCGAGCTGGCGGAGTACCCGTGGATCATTCAGCCGCATCCGAGCCCGATGCGCGAGATCATCGATCAAACCTTTCGTCATAGCCGCGTCGCGCTGCCCGAAAACACGATCGAAACCTCATCGATTCTCACCACCTTGTCGCTGTTGCTCGCGGCGGACATGATCGCCGTGTTGCCGACATCGGTGGCCCGCTACTATCAGGAGCAAGGCACGCTGGCGGTCGTTCCCGCACGCTTTCGCGGACGCCTCGCGCCGTATGGCCTGATCTTGCGGTCCAATCGCCGCGCCACGCCCGCCACGCAAATCGTCATCGACGCGATCCGCGCCGCCGCCAAGGCCGGTTTTTGACCGGTTGCTGGTCGGTTGCCCGATCGGTTGCAACGCGCGCCGGCGGCCTCGAATGCGGGCCGGCGATCCGCAGGTCTGCGCTAACTACCTAGAGCGCCGTGCGCACGACCTTCGAGACGTCCGGTTCACGCTGCGTCGCGATATACCGTTCGAAGCGTCGCGCATGCATGTTGAACACGCCGACGCGATCGTCGTCCTGCGAGACGAATGCGACACCTCTTTCGAAATCGAACGACAGCGCAATCGCGCGCGCTTGCAGGGGAATGTGATCGATCTCCGCAAGCGTCGTCGGATCGACGATCGACAGGCTGCGTTCTCCGTAGTTGGTCACGACGAGACACGTATCGCTCCAACGGTAAATGCGTGTGGGGTCGTCGCGCGACGGCGCCGAGCGCACCACTTGCATCGTCTCCGTATCGATCGCCGTTAGCGAACGGCTCCAGCGGTTGCTCACATACAGCGTGCGTTCATCGCCGCTCAGGCAGTAACCCTCAGGCTTTTGTCCGGGATGACAGGCGAGCGGAACGGCCAGCGGGTCCCACGGCTTGACCTTCGTGACCGTATGCGAGAGCAGATTCATGCAATAGGCCGTCCGGCCGTCGCGCGTGAGTGCGAACAGATGGCTCTTGATGCCGCCCGAGGGCACGGCTCGCCGCGGCGCCTCGTCCGTGGCCGGGTGATCGAGCACGACGAGCGCGGCCTTCTCCTCGCTCAGCGCATAAAGGCGGTCCGCCTCGTCCATCTGCAAGCCGTGAATGCGATTGAACGGCGACAGGTCGATGGTGCGCACCTGCTTGCCCGCGGCAATGTCGATCTGCAGCAACGCGTGGCCTCCAGGGCCCGCATGGCCGGACGTCTCCACGCCGTAGTGCCCGACCCAGGCGTGGCGATTGTCGCGGTCGGTGACGAATTCGTGCGGGAAATCGGGCAGCGCCACCGAATGCACACGGCGGCCGGATTCGATGTCGTACCAGCTAATGCAATGACTGCATTTTTCCACCAGCAGCAGGGTGTTATTGGTACTCACGTCGCTCCTCGCGTGTTCAGGCGTATGCGGTATAGGGAAGTGGATGCGCAGATATAAAGCGCGTTGCCGTTTGCTCCGCCGAACGTGAGATTCGCCACTTTCTCCGGCACGCCGATGCGCGCGAGCCTCGTGCCGTCGGGATGATAGACCTGCACGCTGTCGGCGCTGCTTGTAAAGATCCAGCCGTTTTCGTCGACGCGGAAACCGTCGGCAAGGCCGGGCGTCACCACCGCGACAATCCGTGGATGGTGAAGCGTGCATCCATCGACGACGTCGAACGCGACAATGTGATGGTGGCCGCCGCCGTCGCTTCTGAGCGCCGCCGAAGTATCCGAGACGTACAGCACCGTTTCATCGGGCGAGAACGCGAGGCCGTTGGGCTCCTCGATGAAATCCGTCGCAATCGTCAGTTCGCGGGTGCGCGGATCGAACCGGAACACGTAGTTGTCGCCCAGCTCCGACTCGGCCCGATGTCCCTCGCGGTCCGATACGATGCCATACGGCGGATCGCTGAACCAGATCGTGCCGTCGCGCTTGACCACCACGTCGTTCGGCGAATTCAGCCGCTTGCCCATGTAGCGGTCCACCACGATCTCGTCGAGCGGATTCGACAGGCCGGCGCCGAAACGCGTGCGCACGATCGCCCGCTGTCCATGCGAACAATGCAGGATCGAGCCGTCCTGCTCGCGAACATGGCCGTTGGTGAATTCCGCGTTATCGCGCCATACCGTCATGCCGTCAGCCTCGTTCCAACGCAGGATGCGGTTGTTCGGAATGTCGCTCCACAGCACCGAGGCGTCCTCGTGCAGCCATACCGGCCCCTCGCTCCATTGCGCGCCGGTGCAAAGCCGTTCCAACGCCGCGCCCGCCGGCACGAGGCCGGTTGCGCGTGCATCGTGGATCGTTATGTCATCGTGCATTGCGCTTCTCGCTGTGTGCTCGCTGTGTGCTCGCTGTGTGTCTCGCGGCGTCATGCGCGAACCCCGCCGAAGCTATTCATGCCCGCTTTTTTGTTCACGATGTCTCCGCCGTCTTTGCTCGTGTGCCGAATTTCGCAAGTGTGAGCGACGAAGACTTACCGCGCCAATCAAAAGATGGCATGGGGTGATAGCCAGCGGTCATAGGTCGGGAGTCGACCGGTCGACCCGCGGCGTGATCAGGTTCGCGGCGCGCGCGGGCTATGCGAACGGTGTTCGTGCAGGAAACGCAATACATGGTCGCGGCCGCCGCGCTCCCATGCGTCGACATGGTTTGCGTCGTCGAGCATCACGAACCGGCCTGGCGCTTCGAGCGCCGCGTGCAGCCGCGAGAAATGGGCGGGGGGAATCACACCGTCCGCGCTCCCTCCGTAGATCAGTACCGGTGCCCGCACCGCGCCGATCTTCGACAGACTGTCGTACCGGTCGCGCACGAGGCGCCGAACCGGCAGCCAGCGAAACCACGTCGCCGCGACATCGGCGATGCTGGTGAACGGCGCCTCCAGAATCAGCGCCGTAAGCGCGTATTCGATCGCGATCTGCACCGCCACGCCCGTGCCGAGCGAATACCCGTGCACGACGACGCGGCGCGCGCGTTGCGCGGCGAACTCCAGCGCGGCACGCCCGTCCGCGTACAAACCCGCCTCGTGCGGCCGCCCCGCCGAGCCGCCGTAGCCGCGGTATTCGGCAAGCAGAACGCCGTATCCGGCATCGAGCAGATCATGGGCAATGTGCTCGCGCTGCCAGATATCCTCGCCGTTGCCATGAAACAGAACGACGATGGCGGAATCCGCGTGCGCCGGCGCTGCGTAGCCGCACATCAACTCGACACCGTCGACGGTTCGCAAGCGGACGTTGCCGATGCGTCCATCGCCCTGCGGCGCACCCGAGGGGCGGCGCACTCGCTCGGGCGGATAAATCAGGCGCCCTTGCAGCCAGAACAGAAGCACGATCGCGACGCCATACGCGATCAACCCGGCAAGCGGTACGGCGAGCAGCCACATGTAGATCGGCGCGCTCATCGCATCCGCGCCCGGCCGACAGCGCGAGGCGGCAGGCGAGTGAGACGGACTATCGAGCGGGGAATGCGGAAACGAGCCTTCATGTGCGGACCTACCTATCGGCGACCTGCCGATTATCCGGCACTTGTATCGACGTCAGAAGCAGATGATTCACCGGCGTCGGAATGCAGAGCGCGCTCTTCCGGCGCGGTGTCGATCGTTGACGCCTCGCTACGGCAATCTCGCCGCGCTTATTGCGCGGCTTTCGCAGCGGCAATGATCGTGTCGGCGACTGCCTTCGGCTGGCTGACCATCGCGACGTGGCTCGCATCGACCATCGTGACGTGCGCGCCGATGGTCTTCGCCATGCTCCGTTGCAGGTTCGGATCGATCATCCGGTCCTGACCGGCCACCACGAAGTAGGACGGCTTGTCGTGCCACGCCGCCGTCGTGACCTTCTGGCCGATACATGCGGAAGCCCACGGCCCTTGCGTTGCCGCAATCACACGCCGTTGCGGCAAAGGCACGTCCTGAGCGAAATCTTCCAGCACCGCCTTGGTCGACAGCGTCAGATTGCCGGCCGAGTCCTTCTGCAATTCGCTGGCCCATGCGGGCGCCGGCTTGCCTTTCGTCACGTCGTCGATGGATTGGCCGCTGTCGGGCGCGAACGCGGCTACATAGACGAGGTTCCTCACCTTGTCGTCGTTGCCGGCTTCGCTGATCACGACGCCCGCCCACGAGTGGCCGACCAGAACGACCGGGCCAGTCTGCTGGTCGATCACGCGTTTCGTCGCGGCAACGTCGTCGGCCAGCGAACTCAGCGGGTTTTGAACCGCCACCACGTGAAGGCCGCGCGCTTCGAGCAACGGAATCACTTTCTCCCAACTGGAACCGTCGGCAAATGCGCCGTGCACCAGCACGACGTTCTTGCCCTTCAAATCCTGCGGCGGCGCCGCGTGCGAAGCCTGCAATGCGAACAGTCCACCGAGCAACAGCGCGGAACCGAGGCATTTCTTGAGAAGCGTGGTCATGGGTATTTTTCGACTGAGTTTGAATGGGTTTTGAATCGACCATCCCCATGACGGCGCACTCGAACGCGCGCCGTCGTCATGGAGATTACGAGTGCGCATAGATCGAACCGAGACCGACAACGGCTTGCTCCGGTGCCGACGTGTGGGTCATTGTCGAGCGCGCGCCCGCAGCCGAGCTGCCTTGTTCGGCGCCGCCATATGCCGCTGTCGCCGAATCTTTCTGCGCATTGATACGCGCCTCGGCGGCTTCGATGTTCTGAGGATATTGGGTGTTGTCGCTGGCCGGGTTGTAGCCGGCCTTCTGAAGCTGGACCAGTTCCGCGCGCACGTCGGCACGCGTCAACGCGTGATTCGACTGGGCGAACGAAGCGACAGGAACGGCAACGAGCGCTGCCACCAACAGGGATTGAACGAGCTTCATGAGTTTTCTCCAGAAAACGACGGCATTCAAAGGTCGGAAGTTCGGATGACAAGCGCGGAAGCCGAAACCTGCGCGCCGCCGTGTCACCGGACTCGAACGCAGTGTTGCGAATCAACCTTGCGTGTAGACATTTGAACCTGCCGACGTATCTGGAATGTTTTCGCCGACGCCTCCAATGCAAGCGTGTTTATCCCGGTACGGCCTGGATACATTGCGGTACAAATCGGCCGCCATGCAGCGGACGATTGCCGACCCCAGCGCGTCGCATGTGAATCAACCGGCTACCGGGCTCAACTCGCTGAACGACGGCCCCAGCGGCCGGACGCGCATGGACGGATCGAGACGTTCCCAAGGAAGATCGGCCGGATCGGCGGCCATCGGTCCGGGCGCTTTCGCCACCAGAATGGCCTCGGCGATAGCCTCGAAGTCCGCGCGAAAATGCACCGAACTCTTGTTCACGAGAATCTTCATGCGTTCGGGTTCGATGCCGGCCACGCGGAACAGATTGCGATCGAACACCTGCATCTTCACCGAGCTCACGGCAATCCTCACGCCCTCGACGCGCAAACAGGCGACCGGTCCCAACTCGCCTTCCATCCCGTTGAGCATGGGGCCGTCGAAACGGAAGCGGCCGTCCGACAGGTGTTCGACTTCGAACAGCGCCTCCAGCGGCGAATCGCCCGCGACACCCGACCGACCGCCGAGGCGCAGCGCAATGCGCGCGCCCACGCCGGCCCGATGCGCGGCGGCCGCGGCCTCGGCGTCCCAGATCACACCCACCGCCGCGTCCGTCGCGCCGTTGCGCAACAACGCCCGCACCATCCCCATCGTGTTCGAATCGCCGCCCACGCCGGGGTTGTCCTGCGTGTCCGCGATGATGACCGGTCGCGATGCGGACGCGCTCAGCCGGATCGCTTCGAGCGCGGCTTCGTCGGGCGCGAGAAACGGCACCTCCCAGCGCGACTCCTCGCCGACGATCTTCGCGAGCAGCGCGTCGGCGGCTCGCTCGGCGACTTCTTCCTCGAACGAATAGGCCCAGATGGTCGGACCGCATTCGGGAAAATCGGCCGCCGGAAAGCCCGGCGCGAACGACACCGATACGACCGGCCGCGTCTCCAGATCCGCCAGCATGCCAACCATCCCCCTTGCGGGCTCGACCAGCGTGCACATGCCGTTCACCGGAATGAGGAAGGGCACGCGACGCATCGCGCGATGCAACGGGCGCTGCTCCCACATCAGATCCTCGAGAATCCGCGCGGCACGTTCGCCGGTTTCCGCCATATCGACGTGCGGATAGGTCCGGTAAGCCACGAGCGCGCTGGCATGCGCGAACATGCGCGCGGTGACGTTGGCGTGCAGGTCCAGCGACACGACCACCGGCATGCGATCGCCGACGATCCGCCGCACGCGTTCGAGCAACTCGCCTTCGCCGTCGTCGTGCTGCTCGGTCACCATCGCGCCGTGCAGGTCGAGATAGATCGCATCGAAACCGCCTTGCTCGACGGCGGCGATGATCTCGCCGCCAATCCGCTCGAACGCATCCGTCGTGACGTGCGCCGACGCGCTCGCGCCGGCCCAGATCACCGGTTTCAGTTCGCGTCCATGCGCTTGCATGACCTTGATGAATCCGCCGATCGGCACGTTGACGTCGCGCAGCCCGAGTACGTCGGCGCCACGAACCATCGGCGGAAAGCCCTCGCCTTGAACGAAGCTCTCGTAAGACGCCTTGGTGGGCGCGAAGGTATTGGTTTCATGCTGGAAACCCGCGATCAGGATTTTCATGTGTTCACCTCTTGCTCGAATGCACTGTGTGGCAAAACCGGCTGTTCCCGCCTGAGCGTCAACTTGAACTTCAGTATCAGAATGGCTGCCAGCGCGGCGGCGCAGGCCATGACCAGCAGACCGGCATGCATGCTGCCCGTGCCGGCCTTGGTCCAGCCGACCACCGCCGGCCCCCAGAATCCGCCGGACAATCCCACGGTATTGATGAGCGCGATGCCGCCGGCCGCGGCCGTCCCCTCGACGAGCTGGGCCGGTATCGCCCAGAAAACCGTGTAGGCCATCCACAGACATGCGGTTCCCACGGTCAGCGCGAGGAGCGTGAGCATCGCGCTTCCATCGGCGAAAACAGCGGCGATCATGCAGAGCGCCGCGCCGAGCGCGGGAATCGCGCAGTGGTAGCGCCGCTCGCCCGCCCGGTCGGAACTGCGGCCTGCGGCATACATGCAGACCGCGGCCGCCACGTAGGGAATCGCCGTGTACCAGCCGAGGCGAATGGTGTCCTTGACGCCCTGCTCCTTGAGCAGTGTCGGCAGCCAGAAGCTGATCGCGTAGATCGGAAAAATGATGCTGAAGTAGGCGAGCGCGAGTACATAGATCCGGGGGTTCTTCAGCACCGCCCTGAACGAATCCGTGCCATGCCGGGTCGGTGCGGTTTCGCGCTCGAGCAGGCCTTTTTCGTGGTCGGTCAGCCAGCGCGCGTCCGCGGGCCGGTCGGACAGCACCCGCAGCGTCAGCACGCCGAGCACGATGCACGGCAGACCTTCGACGAGAAACATCCACTGCCAGCCGGCAAGACCGCCGACCCCGGCAAGACTCGTCATGAGCCACGCCGAGACAGGGCCGCCGACAATGCCGCCGAGCGGTCCGGCCACGAACACCAGCGCAATGGCGCGCGCCATGCGGGCAGGCCCGTACCAGCGCGACAGGTAATAGATCATGCCCGGCGCGAAGCCCGCCTCGAATATGCCGAGCAGGAAGCGCATGGCGTAAAACGCCGGCACGCTTCGCACGAACAGCATGCAGGCCGACGTGATGCCCCACAGCACGAGAATGCGGCTGAAGGTCTTGCGGGCGCCGACTTTCGGCAACATCAGATTGCTCGGCAATTCGAACAGCACATAGCCGATGAAGAAAATCCCCGCGCCCACACCGTAAGCGGCATCGGAAAAGCCGAGGTCCGTTTGCATCTGCAATTTGGCGAACCCGACGTTGACGCGGTCCAGGTACGCGAACATGTAGCAGGTCACCAGAAACGGCAGAAGCCGCCAGTTGAGCTTGCTATAGAGCGCTGAGGCGGGATCGCCGGCGGTCGATGGATGGATTGCTGACATAGGTGTCTCCCGATTGCCTCACTGGACCCGTCGCAGGGGTTGAGTCGATGGTGGCAGCGCAAAACGGGACTAGCAAGAGCAACTAAGTTCACGTATCGTTGCCTTCTGAGCAACGCTTGGCCGTCACTCGGCCCATGCCTTGGACCCTGAAAATTCCGGCGTCGGAGCAATCAAATGCGCGAGATCAACCAGCAGCGCCTGCGGTATTTCCACGAGGTGCTCACCCACGGCACCATCCGCGGCGCGGCGGAGCACATCAACACGTCGCCGTCGGTCATCACGCGGCAGATCAAACTGCTCGAAGACGAACTGGGCGCGGTGCTGTTCGAACGCGAGGCGCGCGGAGTCCGGCCGACGGAAGCCGCCATTCACCTGCTCGAATTCTGGCGCGGCTACCGCTCGCAGCAGGAGAAGCTCGAAGACCAGCTACATGCGTTGAAAGGTCTTCAAACCGGGCAGATTCAACTGGCTGTGAGCGAAGGCTTCGTCGATACCTTCGTCGACGACGTGCTGGCGCCGTTCTGCACGCGCTATCCCGGTCTGGAAATCGGCATGACCATGCTGGCGGTGGACGCCTTGCTGGACGAAGTGGCGGAAAACCGGGCGCACATCGGCCTCGCCTTTAATCCGCCGCCTCATGCGCGAATCGCGTATCGGGCCAGCTCGCGACAGCCGGTTGTGCTGCTGCTGAGAAAAGATCATCCTCTTGCCAGGCGCAGTGGTCCGGCAAGCCTCGACGATCTGCAAAGCTATCCGCTGGCGCTCATGCCATCCACATTCGGCATCGGCCATGTCGTGGCAATGGCGGAGCTGACCGAGAACGTGAAGATTCGCCCCACCCTCACGACCAACTCGCTGAGCGCGCTGAAGCGCTTCGTGACAGCGGAAAATTTCATGACGCTGATCGGGGAATTCGCCGCGTACCGTGAACTCGCAAACAACGAACTGACCACCGTGCCGATTGCACATCCCCTGTTCGACAGCGCGCAGGCCAGGGTGCTGGTCAAGACCGACCGGCCGCTTGCCGCCGGGCCGCTCGAATTGCTGAAGTGGATTCAGGAGCGCATGCCGATGTTCGCCAGTGCGCGAGCGCAAGGATCGCGCAAGCGGAAAGCGCCGCGCCTATAATTTCCGTTTATTGACTGCATCGTCCACAAGTATCGGGCTTGATAAATGGTGAGACCACGTGAATTCGATCGAGACGAAGCCCTGGATCGCGCCATGCGCGTGTTCTGGTCCAAGGGTTATTCGGCAGCGTCCACGGACGAGCTGCTCGCGGCCATGCAAATTGGCCGGCAGAGTCTTTACAACGCGTTCGGCGACAAGCGCAAGCTGTACCTTGAAGCGCTCGATCGTTATCAGCAGCACAGCGTCGCCGCCCACATCGAACGGTTGACGCGCAGTTCGTCCGCGCTGGCCGGCATCAAGTCGCTTTTGCTGGGCGTGATACCGGCCGACGCCGCCGAGCGCGCGAACGGCTGCATGGGCGTCAATAGCGCCGCTGAATTCGGCGCATCGGATGCCGAGGTCAACGCAATCCGGGCTGCGGGCGCGAAGCGGCTGAGGGAGCCTCTTCTGGCTCGCATCGGAGAGGCGCAGCGCAACGGCGAGATCGATCCGCACATGGACGCGGAAGACGTGGCGCTGTTCATCGGCAGCACCCTGCAGGGCATTCAGTTGAATGCCCGCGCAGGCATGTCGCCGGCCGCGCTTCGGCGCATAGCGAAATTCGCGCTCGAGCGGCTGGTCGCGCGCTCGTAGTGCGCTTGTAATGCGTTCGTCGCGCACTTCGCGCACCTCGCGTTCCTGAGCGGTGCGAGCCTGACGACCGGCGGCGGCTTGTCGCTGCATGCCGCCGCTTTCCCGCCGCTGCGGCTACGGTGCAAAGCGTGTGAACACGTAGTCGCGGTCCTTCACCCTGGCCGCATGGCACGCGAAGCAGGTTTGATGTTGCGCGGCGTCGACCGGTTGTCCGTTGACGAACCGGCCGAAGCCCCAGCCGCCTGTCGACGCATAACGACGCGAGTCTTTCACCATCACCTGCACCGTGGTGGGCGCCCCGGGAATCGTTGCCGATGGGAACTCGGGCGACTGCTTGCGCTTGTACGCGAGTTTCACCAGGATGGTCCCGTCAGGGTACGGCAGCGTCGAGTTCTCGATGGCCTTGATCGCGGCCGGGTTGCCGAGCACCACGCGTAGCTCGTCGAGCGGCGCGGCTTCCTCGGCCGGCGCGATCATTTGCCACTTGCGGTAACCCTCGGGAATCGTCACGCCATAGATCGGCGAAGGCGCCGATTTCGCGGGTTCGGCCACGGCGTGATTCGCCACGGCGCCAAGCAGAAGCGCCGCGTTGAGCGCGACATGCGCAGTCCGGATTCTTCGCATTTGTCGGTCTCCCGTTCGCTGCTCAGAAACGGGCGACGTCGATGACGGCGTCGGCGAATGCTTTCGGCGCTTCTTGCGGCAGGTTATGCCCGACGCCGCCGCCGATGTTCCGGTGCGCGTACTTGCCGGTGAATTTTTTCGCATAGGCCGACGGCTCGGGATGCGGCGCGCCGTTGGCGTCGCCTTCCATCGTGATGGTCGGCACCGAGATGGTCGGCCCGGTCGCGAGACGCTTTTCGAGCTCGTCGTATTTCGCCTCGCCCGTCGCCAGCCCCAGACGCCACCGGTAGTTGTGGATCACGATCGCGACATGGTCCGGGTTATCGAACGATGCAGCCGAGCGCCCGTAGGTCGCTTCGTCGAAGTCCCATTTCGGCGAAGCGGTATGCCAGATCAGCTTGTTGAAATCGCGGCGGTTCGCATCGTAGCCGGCGTAGCCGCGCTCGGTGGCGAAGTAGAACTGATACCACCATGCCAGTTCCGCTTTCGGCGGTAACGGTCCCTTGTTGGCGGCCTGGCTGCCGATCAGATAACCGCTCACCGACACCATCGCCTTGCAGCGCTCCGGCCACAGCGCGGCGATGATATTCACCGTCCGCGCGCCCCAGTCGAAGCCGCCGAAGATCGCCTTGTCGATCTTCAGCGCGTCCATCAGGTTGATGATGTCGACCGCGATAACCGCCTGCTGGCCGTTGCGCGGCGTGTCCGCGGAAAGAATCCGCGTGCTGCCGTAGCCCCGCAGATACGGCACGATGACCCGATAGCCGGCGGCGACCAGCAACGGCGTGACTTCGGCGTAGCTATAGATATCGTACGGCCAGCCGTGCAGCAGAATCACGACGGGCCCGTTGCGCGGACCCGCTTCCGCATAGCCCACGTTGAGCGTGCCGGCGTTGATCTGCCGCAGGTCGTCGAACGAAGCGGCGCTCGCCCCGGACTTCGTGCCGCTGGACTGCGCCTGCGCGAGTCCGCTCAATCCCAGCTCCATCAGGCCGACGCCCGCAACCGTCGTGCCGAGGAGACGCCGTCTCCGGGTATTGATCTGTTCAGACATGGTTTATTTCCCCTTATGTACGAGAGCTTCGAAAAGCCTGCATGGACTTGAGAGAGACCCGCTGCCCCTGCCCGATGCCACCAAAGCGGTGAAGCAAGCCGATGGTCGAATCAAGTACAAGCGGGCGAAAGAATATGAACGGTGTCGGCGCGGCGCGCCGGCGTTTGAACCCGAGGCTTGCCGTTATGGCCTGGCGTAAATCGGGCCGGCAACAGCCGCGGCGACGATAAGCGATTGAATGACTTTCATGATGTCCGCCTCAAGAGAAGTTCTTTTCACGCAAACGCCCGTTTGCGTTTCGGGTCAGCCAGGCCAGATCAACTGGCATGGATGGATTAAACCCGGCGGACGTATCTGGCTTATGTCCGCAATGCGCGCCGGTGCAACGTTATGTAACGCGCCGGTGCTCAGATACATTGGGATACAAACGCGGCCGTTCGAACTTCGTTCAACGCGCCGCCGAATATTTATTCCCGATCTATTCGCCCCTCGGCAATCACCCGATTTGTTTCTCAATGTGTACGACGTTCGAACCGATACACAGCATTGCAATAGCCCGTTCTCACGACACAAGCCAGATACGTCGCCTGGTTCTAATGCTTCCAACGACGGAATCTGATCAAGGCGCAAGCAGACATCACCGCATGCCGCCGCTTCCCAGATGCCCGGGCGGATCTTCCCACTTGATTTGCTTCAGGAGAATGACATGAAAGTATCGATGATCGTTTTGGCTTTTGCCGCTTTCGCCACGACCGCCTCCGCTTATGCGGCTAATTCCGTCGACGTGAATGCCGGCGCGAACGACGTTCAACAAGTTCATCAATGGGCGCCGGTTCAGAGCGCTCAAAAAGTAAAGACGCGTGCGGAGGTTCGTCAGGAACTGGTGCGCGCCGAGAAAGACGGACAACTCGCGGCGCTCAACAAGCTCTATCAAGGCAGTTGAGTCGCGCCCCGTCAGGCGGATTCATTCACGATCGGCAGTGTCTTTTCAACCTTGTCCGATCCCATCACCAAGCACTTCTCTTTCGATTCGATTCGTGGAGGTTTCATCATGATCAAGCGTCTCGTTCTCGCCGCGGTTCTCTCCGCCGGCGCTGCAATCGTCTCCCCCGCTTTCGCCAGCAGCGGCTACGGTCCCGCCCCTCACTACGATCCGCTCGTCGGCGCACCTGCGTCGCAGCGCGGCCAAAGCGCGCTGACCGTCCGCGCCGAACAGGCCGAGTCGATGGCCAGTGCGGACGCCGCCGCGCAATCTTATGGCGGCATGCACGACACCACGTCGCAATCGGGTGCGCGCATCGGGCCCGACGCGTCGCTCTCGCCGTATGCGCATCACTGATCGTCGATCGCCGGTCGTTCGTCACGGTCGGCCGATACGTCTGTTGCCTGACTAGCGCTCCACGCCGGCCGGACCATCGGCAAGCCCGGCAGTGGGGCGCTCTCCTCGTGAACATCACGGCGCGTCGCGATCGGTGCGCCGGCTCCTTCATAGCGCCAGGATTTCAAACATGTCATCAACACCGTTTTTTCCAACTCGACGTCACGTTCTCGCCGCTTCGGTCGCAGTCGGCGCGATGGGACTGATTCCGGGCTCCTTGTTCGCCGCCGCCGGCGACAGCACGATCCGCCCGTTCAAGGTCAACGTGCCCGAAGCCGACCTCGTCGATTTGCGCCGCCGTATCGCGGCCACGCGCTGGCCCGGCAAGGAGACCGTCAACGATGAGTCGCAAGGCGTGCGGCTCGCCAGAATGCAGGCGCTCGCGAAGTATTGGGGCACCGACTACGATTGGCGCAAGGGCGAAGCGAAACTGAACGCGCTGCCGATGTTCATGACGCAAATCGACGGCCTCGACGTGCAGTTCATTCACGTGCGTTCCCGTCATGAGCACGCTCTGCCGCTGATCATGACGCACGGCTGGCCCGGCTCGATTTTCGAACTGATCAAGGTCATTGCGCCGCTGACCGATCCCACTGCCTACGGCGGAAGCGCCGACGACGCGTTTCACATCGTCGTGCCGTCGCTACCCGGCTTCGGTTTCACCGAACAGCCGAAGACCACCGGCTGGGATTCGAACCATATCGCGCGCGCATGGGGCGAACTGATGGCGCGACTCGGCTATACGCGCTTCGTCTCGCAAGGCGGCGATTGCGGCTCGGTGATTTCGCACCGCATGGCCATGCAGAAGGTGAAAGGCCTGATCGGCATTCATGTCAACATGCCCGCGACCGTGCCACCGGATATCGCGACCTTGCTGGCTCTCGGAGAACCCGCGCCGCGCAATCTGTCGCCGAAAGAGAAGGCCGCCTATGACTCGCTGAACGTCTTCTATCGCGACAATTGCGGCTATTCCGCGATGATGGTGACGCGGCCGCAGACCGTCGGCTACGCGCTCGCCGATTCGCCCGTGGGCCAGGCCGCATGGATGTACGACAAGATTTCCCAATGGACTTATAGCGGCGGCGTACCGGAACGCTCACTCACGCGCGACGAGATTCTGGACGACATCTCGCTCTACTGGCTGACGGACAGCGCCACCTCCGCGGCGCAAATCTATTGGGAAGATCATTCCAACAACTTCAATGCCGTGGACATCTCCATGCCGGCTGCCGTGACGATCTTCCCCGGAGAGATCTATCAGGCGCCGCGCAGTTGGACGGAGCGCGCGTATCACAACCTCATCTATTTCAACGAGGTCAACAAGGGCGGCCACTTCGCGGCGTGGGAAGAGCCGCAGTTGTTCGCCACCGAAGTGCGCTCGGCATTCCGCACGCTGCGCTAGGCCGGCAGCCGGTCGCGACGATCGCCGCGACCGGCGCTGGAGTGAGCGCTCCGGTTCATGAAGGAGTCGGCTACCATCGCACGACCGTCTTGCCGCATGGCAACACGGCGCGGATCGATCAATAGCGCTTAATCAATCTCGGGACGTTTTTTCAAATGGCCGCATTGCCGTGGATTGCCGTGTTTCTTGCCGCTTTCGCGGCGGTTTTTCAAGCGCCTCGCTCACTGACGATGGGTCTTCTGGCAATCGGCTACGGACTCGCCTTCGCCTTGGGACAGTTGCAGGTACTCGCGGTTATTCCTCTCGTGCTTCTGGTTGGCACGGGCGTCCTGCTGCGGCGCAATCCATCGCCGGTCGGCAGGTTGCTCTGCAACGCCGTTTTTGTCGTTGTTGCAATCGGTCTGTTTCAACATGGGCTGCCGGGCTTTCATAACCTGAAAGTCATCGACGCCGCGCGTTTCACGCCGGATGCCGCGCCTTATACGATGTACCTGAACTTCGACAAGCCGCTGATCGGGTTCTGGCTGCTGCTGACCTATCCGTGGGTGCAGTCGAGAAGACCACTTTCCGTTATGGCGATGTCGGCGATCGTTGCCTGCGCCGTCACTTCGGCTGTCTGCCTCTCCATCGCGTTTTACGCCGTATCGATTGCGTGGGCGCCGAAGTGGCCGCATCTCGCGTGGCTGTGGGCACTCAACAATTTGCTGCTGGTTGCCTTTGCCGAAGAAGCTTTTTTCCGCGGCTATATCCAGGAAGGCATAACCCGCCTGATGAAGTCGCGACGCCATGCCCAGTGGTTCGGGCTCGTCGCCGGCGCGGTTCTATTCGGTCTCGCGCACTATCAGGGCGGCGCTCAACTGGTTCTGCTGGCAGGCCTGTCGGGCATCGGCTACGGGTTGGCCTATCGCGCCGGCGGGTTGCAATCCGCGATGCTCACGCACTTCGGACTGAACCTGCTTCAGTTCGGCTTGTTCACCTATCCCTTCCTCGCGCACGCCTGAGCGCGGCGGATGGGAACGCGGCAATCGCGGCCAGGCAGGATAGCGCGCCCCACTCGCCTGAACTCATGGACACTCACCCGGTATTGCAACCGGTCCCAATGCGTCGAAGCTCAAAGCCGACGCCGGGCCCGCAACATGAATCAAGCCGACAGCGGCGCTTTCGCCTCATGGACAGGCGTATCTCCGCAGAGCCGATGAACGCCGGCTGCCCTGCATCGGACGGGGGCCAACGTCGATGACCGCAGCCGACCTGTCCGCCATGCTTCCGTCGATGCTCCCGCGTCTTTGGGCCTTTGCGCTGCGCATTTCGGGCGACCGTCACGACGCTGAGGATCTCGTGCAACGCGCCTGCGTGCGCGCGCTCGAACGCGCACATCAATTGCAACCCGGCACCGCGCCGCTTAGCTGGATGTTCTCGATCGTGCAGTCCACCTGGATCAACGAATTGCGCGCGCGTAGCGTGCGTAGCCGCTCGGGCATGGATTGGGACGACGACTTCCTCGAAACGGTCGCCGATCCGGCTGCGCGGACGCCGGAACAGCAGGCCATGCATGGGCAGATCGTCAAGGCGGTGCAGCAATTGCCCGAAGCGCAGCGCGTGGTGATGCTGCTGGTGGGCGTGGAGGGACTCAGCTACAACGAGGCGGCCGAAGCGCTCGACGTGCCGATCGGCACGATCATGAGCCGGCTTTCGCGGGCTCGCCAGGCCATCGGCGCCGTGTTCAGCGATCAAAAAGAACAACGCGTGCAAAGCGCGGCGGATAGCGAGGACCAAGGGGCATGAAAATGGACGACATGGTGCTCATGGCCTATGTGGACGGCAAACTTACGTCGCGGGAGTGCGAGGAAGTCGAAAAGGGGATGAGTACATCGGCTGATATTGCGGAACGCGTTGCGTTGCTCGAAGCGTCGGTGCTGCCGTATCAACGCGCGTTTCAACATCAGGCATTGCCGCCGGTTCGGGATAGCCTTGCGCGCAAGATCGACGAACTCGCACAGGCGCACACCGTGCGTTCGAACCGCTCGCGCCTTCGCACCGCGGCGCCGTGGCTCGCGGTGGCATTCATGGCGGGCGGGCTCTGCGGCGGGGCTTCGGTCAGTCGGGAATAAATCCATTGGATCACGTGTTTTGTGTCAGCCACCGCGCGCTTTGCGCTGGCAAAAAAATCGGGCTCCGGCCAGATCTCGGCCCCAACCTGCAATAGACACAGAACATGTCACCCTTTTCGAAAATGCTACTCGTGTACGACGGAACAGAAGAAGCGCAAGCCGCGTTGACACGCTGCTCGGAGCTATCCCTGGCGTTGTCGGCACGGGTCGACGTCGTGTCGGTCGTCGATTCGGTCAGCGCGAACGCGCATTCCGCGGGCATGCTCGGCGAGCTTGCCTATAGTCGCCTGGAGGAACTCGCCCGCCATACCCTGGGAACCGCGATCTGCAAGCTGGCCGACAACGGCATTACCGCGCATGGGCACATCGTTTTCGGACGAACCGTCGACGCGGTTTCCCGGCATGCGGCGAGCTTCAATTCGGACATCGTCGTAGTCGGACATCGCACGCAGAAAGGACTGGCCCGCTGGTGGAGAGAACGGCCGATTCATCTCGATCTGGCCGAACGTCTGTGCGGATCGACCATCATCACGGTGACGCTGCCATTGGCGTAGCGTCGCGCCGAAGCGGTCTGCCCGCCGAGCCGCGCACATAGATCATCGGGCGTCAGTTCGCAGCGAGCCGCCACGCGCCGCCAACGATCCGCACCATCACGCGGGCTCGCTCGTCGAGGCCGGAATGATCGGCCGCGGTCATATTCACGACGCCCTGCGATGTATGGAGATCGGTGGTGTTTTCAAGCGCCGAGCGCAGCGCCTCGCGGAATGCCTCGCTACCGGGTTGGCCTTTCTTGAGCGCCTGCGGTATGGCATGTTGCAGCAGCAAGCCCGCGTCCCATGCATTGCCGCCGAACGTCGATACCGTGTTGGCGCCGTATGCCGTGTCGTATGCCTGCCGGTAGGCAAGCGCGCTGCGCTTCACGGGATTCGAATCCGACAGTTGATCGGAGACCAGCAGCGGGCCGGCCGGCAGCAACGTGCCGTCGCAATCCTTGCCGCAAACCCGCAGGAAATCGTTATTGGCGATGCCGTGCGTCTGGTAATAGACGCCTTTATAGCCGCGCTCTTGCAGCGTCTTCTGCGGCAGCGCGGCGGGTGTGCCGGCAGCGGCGATCAGCACGGCGTCCGGGTTCTGCGAGACGATCTTCAGCACCTGTCCCGTTACCGACGTGTCGTTGCGCGCGAAGCGCTCGCTTGCGACAAGCTTGATGTTGGCCTTTTCAGCGTCCTTTCTGAATTCAGTGAGCCAGCTTTCGCCATACGCATCCGCAAAACCAATGAAGCCCACGGTCTTTACGTGATGCGCCACCATGTTCTGCACGATCGCGCCGGCCATGAGCGCGTCGTTCTGCGGGGTTTTGAAGACCCACGCACGCTTCGCATCCATCGGCTCGACGATCGATGCAGCGGCGGCCAATGCGATCATCGGCGTCTCACTCCGCGCCGCGACGTCGATCATCGCCAGCGAATTGGGCACGATGGTCGAGCCGATCAATGCGTCGACGTGATCCTCGCTAGTGAGCTTGCGGGTGTTCTTGACCGCGAGGGTAGGATCGGAAGCGTCGTCCAGCACGATGTAGTCGATCTTTTGCCCGTCGATTTCTTTTGGCAGCAAGGCGATCGTGTTCTTCTGCGCAATGCCGAGCGACGCAGCCGGCCCTGTAGCCGACACGGTTACGCCGATTTTCACTTCGGCATGCGCCTGAAGACTCCAGACGCCGGCGATCAGACAAGCGGCGTGGAGCGGCTTGAGCACGGACGAAAAAAACGAATTCATGTTGATTGCTCTCATTTGAATAGACAGTCCCGTGTCGCGAAAGCGCGGATCGAGCCTCGTATAACAATCGAGCGTATCGGTTTATTCCATCGTGGCACCTCGATTGCCAGGCTGCCGCATGATCAACCGAATGTGAAGCTGAACACCTGCACGCCTGGATCGAGAAATTCGATCTGGAACGTGCGGTCATTCACCGGACCCGGCTGACGCACGAGCTGATACAGACGCGCGCTCGTCACCACACCCGTACCGTCGCTGGCGACATCGGCACCGTGCGCCGCGCCGGGCGCCGCTCCGTCGACGGTGATCCGGAAGCGCACGGGCTTGCCATCCGCGTTCGGCGCCAGCACCAGGTGCAGGTCGCGCGCATGGAAGCGATAAGCGATGCGCCCTTGCCGCGCGGTCGGCACGGCGGACTCCGCGCCGATGTTCCACTCGCCCGCCAGCCCCCAGTTGTTGAGCGGCAGTTGCGCGGGCAGCGTATAGGCGAACGCGGCATCGCGCTTCACGCGCTGTGGCGATGCGAAGCCCTGCGCCTCCCGGTAACCCACGTAGGTCTCGCCCGAGCCGACATCCGCCGGGTCCGCGGCGGCTTGCGCGCCAGTTGCCTGCACCGGCTGCCGGGCCGCGGCGGGCAGCGAACCGCCGTGGTCGGCCAGCAGTTGCCGGATGGCCTGTTCCGCTTCGTCATAGCCGCCTTCGCCGAAGTGGTGATAGCGGATGCGGCCCTGCGCATCGACGATATAAAACGCCGGCCAGTACTGGTTGCCGAACGCCTGCCAGATGCGGTAGCCGTTATCGATCGCCACCGGGTAGTGGATGTTCAGGTCGCCCAGCGCGCGTTCGACGTTGCCCGCGTCGTGCTCGAAGCCGAACTCCGGCGTGTGCACGCCGATCGCGACGAGGCCGTCGTCGTGATAGCGCTGCGCCCACGTCTTCAGATACGGCAAGGTCCGCAAACAGTTGATGCACGAGTAGGTCCAGAAGTTGACCACGACAACCTTGCCGCGCAACGCGTCGCTCGAAAGCGGCGCGCTGTTCAGCCACGAGGTCGCGCCGTCGAGCGAGGGCAGGCGGCCCTGCACGGGCAGAGCGGCAGGCGTCGAGGCGCTCGCCACGTTCGACACGTTCGACACGTTCGACGTACTCGACACGCGCACGATGCGGTCCGCTTGCGCGGCTGCGGGCACCGGCTTTTTCGTTGCGAGCAGATTGAGCAGCCTGCTCTCGATAGCGTTGGTCGGAGCCGACGGAACGTACGCGAGAATCCGCGTGTCGATGCCCAGCGCGATCGCTCCCACGGTGAGCAGCACCAGTGCGCCCATTGCACGGCGCAATCCCTCGCCGAGGCCGAAAGAACGCTTGAGCAGATCCAGCGAGCGCTTGCCCAGCCCGGACACGACCGCCAGCGAGCACGCTGCGCCGCCGGCGTAGGCGGCGAGCGCCGCCCCGGTTTGCCAGCTCGCGCCATGCAGCGCGGCGCCGGTCAGGATCAGGCCGAGAATGGGTCCCGCGCACGGCGCCCACAGCAGGCCAGTCGCCGCGCCGAGCAACACCGCCGAGCCGATCCGGCGCGTCGCGCCCTGGCCTTGCGAACTCGCGACGAAGCGGTCGGCGAGACCGGAAAGCGGGCGCGACAGGCGCGACGCAATCTCCGGGAACAGCAGCGCCGCGCCGAATACCGCGAAAAGTGCGAGCGATATCCAGCGCCCGTACTCGCTCAGTTGCGCCGCGCCGCTCAGACCGGCCGTGCCGAGCCCGGTCACCAGCGCAAAGGTGCCCGCGAGGCCGACAAGAAGAGGCAGGCGGTCCGTCACGAACGGCTGGTCGGAGCGTGCGAACACGAACGGCACGACGGGCAGAATGCAGGGGCTCAGGATAGTGAACACGCCCGCGAGGAATGCGATGACGATGAGTAACATGAGATCGGTATCCAGACAGTAGGCAATTGGACGGACCGGCATCGAACGCCGCGTGAAACGGCGTAACGGGCCATGAGCCGTATTCCACCGCTCTCATGTATCGGGAGGATTTCAGCAAACGGGCAACGCGCAACGCCATGTATCGATTGCGGCCCGCGATACATGGCGATACAAAGCGCCGCCATCCGGCCGCGGGCCGCCGTCCTCGTTGTATCCGAACGTATCTGGCCGCGCTGGCGACACGAAGAATTTCACACCGGCCCGCGGCGGACACAAGCCAGATACTTCCATGCGCTCCAATACGCTCAGGTACTGACTCATTGGAGATTCTTCATGTTCGATCGTCTCAAGATGGCCGCCATCGTCGCGGGCGTGGCCGGCGCAGCCTTGCTCGCCGGCTTCGCCTATACCGGCGGCGCGACCGGCCAGACGTCCTCGCTGCAAACCGGAGCGTCCGCGCCGGCTTTCACGGGCATTGGCACCTGGATCAACAGTGCGCCGCTCGACCAGGCGCAATTGCGCGGCAAGGTTGTGCTCGTCGACTTCTGGACATTCGATTGCATCAACTGCGCGCACACGCTCCCGCACGTCAAGGACTGGTACGCCCACTATCACGACAAGGGACTGGTGGTCGTCGGCGTGCATACGCCCGAATACTCGTTCGAGCGCGACACCGGCAATCTGAAGAATGCGGTGAAACGCTTCGGCATCGAGTACCCGGTCGCGCAGGACAACCAGTACGCGACATGGGATGCGTACGGCAATCAATACTGGCCCGCGCTGTATCTCTTCGACCAGAACGGCAAACTGGTGTACAGCCATTTCGGCGAGGGCCGCTATGCGGAAACGGAAGGCAAGATCCGCGGCTTGCTCGGCCTCGACGGAAAACAAGGCTGATTTCGCGGCGGTTTTGAATCGAACCGATGAAGGCGCACGAAGCGCCTCCGCCAGCGGCGTGAGGCGTGCGCGTCAGAACAGCTTGCTGATCGCCGGCACGCTTAGCACGGCGGCGTAGTAGCCCATGAACTGGACGCCGGTATTAAACGCAAACAGCCGGGCGAGCAATCCGCCAAAAAGGCCGACGGTGAGAATCACGGCAAGCCCGAGCAACTGTCCTTCCCAGAGACCGATCACCGCGATCAGGCCGGAAAACGTCGCGATTATCGCCTCATGACTCAGCTTGCGCGCGACGAAGGAAGCCGCGCGGTGCGCATGGTTCATGGCGAGCGGATAAGCGATCAATGCCGCCAGAAGAACCGACAGCAAGCCGAACACCAGAAACTGCCACGTCGACATCAGCGTATGCAGGTTGTCGATGTGGCCGGTCGCTTCATTCACAGTAAAGCGCGGAGGCGCATTGAAGAGCGGCGCGGCGGGCCCCGCCGCCACCGGGCTGAGCGGCAAGCCGAACGCGATGAGCGGAATCAGCGCCTCGGCAATATAAGTGGCTTCGGTCACGCCGTTCCGCACGGCGATAACGGTGGTCAGACGCTGGTACGCGTGCCGGATTCGCGCGCCGACGACTTCGCCCATGAGCACCGTCATTGCGACCGGGCTGAAAACAAACGTTGCACTCGACACTGCTGCCGTCGCCACGGTATAGGCAATCTGCTGCCGGTCGAGCACCTTGAGCGGATTGGGAAAGTACCCGCGCCAACCCTTGAGGTCCGGTGCCAGCGCGAATCTCGACATGCTATCGCGACGCATGCGCCGCCTTTCCGCCGGCGAGAGTATCGAGAACAGGTCGGTAATCAAGGGACCAATGGCAATGCCGAGAAAATAGCTCACGCTCAGGTTGACCCCATGACTGCGCGTCAGCGCCTGAAGCCCGACGATCAGCAAGACAAACGGAATCAGCAACAGCACCGAAGCCCATCGACCCATCGAACAATAGGCGATGCACACTGCCGCGAACAGGAACACCCACGGCGCGGCGCTCGCGATCACCCCGCCGAAGGGCGCGAGCATGACCGCGAACAGCACGGCGAAAGGCACCGCGACCAAGGCCGCCACGATCGCGCCCGATATCATCTTGCGCAAGGCGATATGCGGCACGCCCAGCGAGCGCAGCATCGCGGCTTGCTGCAGAAGCGGCGCAGCCATCGTGTCGCCCGGAATGCCCAGCAACGCGGTGGGAATGGCGTGCGTCATATGCTTGGCTATCGCGCCCGACATGAAAAATGTGAATACCCCGGCCGGCGGCACGCCGAGCAAGGCCACGAGCAAGGTCAGGGGCGCGATGGTCGTGGTTTCGTCAGTGCCTGAGACGAGGCCGATCGCGGCGAACACGACAGCGCCGATCAGTCCCATTGCGAGAGCCACGGGTAGCGCGTGAAGCAGCGAGTCCATCAGCGCTTCCCCTCGTGCCCGGCTACTCGGGAAGCCTCGTAGGCGGCAAACGGATCGTACAGCCCCAGCTCCCTCAATTCGGCCACGGCGCTGGCCGGAAGATCGGAGAGCGATCCGATGCCGCCGCATTCTTCACCGAGTTGATCGAGCACCCGCAGCCGGTCCGATTCGTCGACCGTGTGTTCGATCACGACGCGCTTTGGCGGGAAGAAAACGGCACTGAGCGCGCCCGCCGCCACGCATCCGCCGAGTCCGATCAGCATGGCATAGGCACGCACGATTGCCGGATCGCGCGCAGCCGAGGACAACACCGCTTGACCGGCCTCGAACGCCGCGACACTCAGGGCTACACCCAGTACCACGGACCACGCCAGATGCCGGAGGTCGACCGTGTCGCCCCATACTTCGGCGAGCACGAAAGCCGATGCGTCGGCGCGCGCGCGAATGCCGGAACCGTCTCTCGCGGCCGGCGTTGCACTGGCACTGGGTTGTTCCAATTGTCTCTCTCCTGATCGAAGTGTTTATTCAAAGCGTACGCATTCTTCGCGGAGACGGACAAACACTTCGCTACATTGCTCTCCGGTTCCTGCTGAATACAACACCATCGGAAATCGTGATGGGTGACGAACGCGACCCATGCGTTGGCCGCGCCCGCTTGCCGGAGACCGCCCATTGCGGACCCCGGCAAATCGAGCCCTCGAAAATGTCATGCATCGCGTGGACCGTTGAGTACTTCTTTTGCGAAGTCGGTGCGAAAGTCCATTGAAGTTATCATTTTCTGGACTATCCAGTCAACATCCTCACCCGTCGCGCCCGCGCCCAAGGCGATATTGCGCGCATGCAATGTCATATGACCGCGTTGAATGCCCTCGGTCGCCAGTGCACGCAAGGCTCCCATGTTTTGGGCCAGGCCGACGGCGACCGCAATCTCCGCGAGTTCCTGCGCGGAGTCGACGTCCATTATCCTGAGCGCGAGACGCGCGAGCGGATGCGTCTTCGTTGCACCGCCAACCAGCCCGACCGCCATCGGCATCTCGATCGTCCCGACGAGATCGCCGTTCTCCGCTTTCTCCCATATCGTGAGCGATGAATAACGGCCGCTCCTGGCCGCATAGGCGTGAGCCCCCGCTTCCACCGCGCGCCAGTCGTTCCCGGTCGCGACGATCACCGGATCGATGCCGTTCATGATGCCTTTGTTATGCGTCGCCGCGCGATAGGGATCGATGGCGGCCAGCAGATACGCTTCGATCACGCCGTCGATGACTTCTTCGCCTGAATACTCTTTCGTGGCGAGCGTGTCCGGCGAATACCGCACATAGGCGCGCGCGAGTCGCAAGTCGGCGAGATTGGAGAGAATGCGCAAGCGCACCTTGCCACCGGTGATGATCTCGACGCGCTCGGCGACCGACTCCGCCATCGTGTTGACCGTGTTGGCGCCCATCGCATCGCGCACGTCGACAATCAGATGCGCGACGATCATCGGGCCGCGCGGCGTATCCGGAAAGACCTGTACCTCGATGTCGCGACAGCCGCCGCCCAAACCGAGCAGTACTTTGTCGCGGCTATTCGCGAGGCCGATCAGTTCGTTCTTGCGTTGGAGAATCGCGAGTCGCGCGCCATGCGGGTCACTTACGCCGACCACCTGTACCTGTGCGCGCATCAGTGGTCCCGTACTCGAGGTATGGAAGCCGCCGCCCACTCGCGCGAGCTTCGCCATGAATGAAGCAGCGGCGACGATGGAAGGTTCCTCGACCACCATCGGCACGATCACGTCTTTTCCGTTGATCTGGAAATAGCCGGCTACCGCCATGGGCAACTGGAAAGTGCCGATGACGTTTTCGATCATTCCGTTGGCCGTTTCGAGTGAAAGCGCACCCGGCCCGGCCAATTGCGCGTGCTGCGAAGCGTCGAGACCGGCCGCCTTGCAGACCTGCACAAGACGTTCTTCGGGACTGAGTGAGCGGAAATTCGGAAGCGTCGAATCGATTGCCATT
Organism: Paraburkholderia sp. DD10; assembly: GCF_049177125.1. NCBI lineage: Bacteria > Pseudomonadati > Pseudomonadota > Betaproteobacteria > Burkholderiales > Burkholderiaceae > Paraburkholderia > Paraburkholderia sp. DD10. Next base: position 2,932,329 of record NZ_CP185392.1, read on the forward strand.
AATTGTCCTCCGGTGACGGTCGCTGAATTGATTCGCGCTTGCGACCATGAATTAAAGGATCAATAATAGGCAGACCGTACCCCTTTTAAAGGTACAGTTTGAGCTTACAGTTCCAGCGCCATACCCATAACACTTTCCATTTCCCGCGGAGCGACGATGAGCCTGCGCGCCAATGTCAGCCTATCCGGTTCCATCGCAGACAATCTCGCCAAACAGATTGAAGAAGGCGTTATTCCCACCGGCGCCAAGCTACCCTCGATCAGGGAATATGCCGACGCATCGGGGTGCTCCAAGAACACCGTCATCAGCGCATTCGAAATGCTCACGGCAAGGGGTTTGATAGAACCGCGTCGCGGCTCGGGTTTCTATGTCGCGCGGCGAGTGAAGGCCGCCACCGAGGCCGATGAAACAGGCGTGCTCGACCGGGCAATGGATACCGTCTGGTTAATGCGCGAACAACTGCAGGTCAAGCCCGAGGTGCTCAATCTTGGCGAAGGCTTCCCGCCTATCGAATGGCTGGAAGCGACCCGTCTCGATCAGTACCATCAACGGGTGGTACGCACCGGCGTCGCGTCGCTCTTTCGATACGGGAGCCGCTACGGCTATCTGCCGCTGCGCCAGTCGTTGCAACAGAAATTGTCGGGATACGAAATCGAGGCCCCGCCTTCGCAGATCGTCCTCACTCATGGCGCGAATCAGGCAATGGACCTCGTATTGCGCTACTTCGTGCGGCCTGGCGACGCGGTGCTGGTGGACGATCCCGGTTACTACCCGCTCTTCGGCAAACTGAAATTGAGCGGCGCCAACATCATCGGCGTGCCGCGCGAAGTCGACGGCCCCAACCTCGCCGAGCTCGAGCGCTGCATGATCGAATATCGGCCGAAGCTGTTCTTCACGCAATCGGTGGGACACAATCCCACGGCTACGGATACGAGCGCGGCAAAGGCATATCGCATTCTGCAACTCGCCGAAATGCACGACACCGTGATTGTGGAGAACGACGCGTTCGCCGATCTGAAACCGCGCGCATTGACGCGCATCGCCACACTCGACCAGTTACGCCGCACCATTTACATCGGCAGCTTTTCGAAGTCGGTCTCCGCCGCGTTGCGCGTCGGCTTTCTGGCATGCAATGCGGCACTCGCGAGCGATCTTGCCGACGTGAAAATGCTGATTCACGTGAGCAGTTCCGAATACAGCGAGCGAACCCTGGCCGCTATCGTCAGCGACGGCCATTTCCTGCGGCACACGAATCAGCTTCAGGAAAAGCTGCGGCGCGCGACAGCGAGCGCGAAGAATTCATTGAAGAAACTGGGCGCGGAGATCTTCAAGGAAAGCGAGCAAAGCATGTACTTGTGGGCGTCCTTGCCCGAATGGCCCGACTCGATGAAGCTCGCGAAGGCCATGCTCGAACGGGGCGTGATCCTCGCGCCCGGCGCCGTTTTTTCGCCGGCATCGGATCAGGTGTCGGCATATTGCAGATTCAACGTCAGCTATCTCGCCGACGAACGATTCGTCAACGCTCTGCGTGCGGTGGCGCCGTAAACGGCGCAACGCGATATCCGCAATTGCAGTTGCGGATATCGCGTATCGGTGACGCCGCTACCGCCGCGGCTACCGTTTAACCGCCGCCTTGCTCGCGCAGCGTCAGTTTGCTGCTAACCGAGCTAACGCCCTGCACTTTCCTGGCGGCATCCACAGCCAGCGCGTCCTGATCCTCGCTTGAGATCTGACCGGCCAGCGTCACGTGCCCGGTTTTTGCATTGCCGAACACGGCGATCGTCGTGTCCTGCAGACCCGCGGTTTTGAAAATAGCCTTCTGGACCGTTTTGGAAAATGCGCGATTGGCCGCGCGAACCGACTTCCTGGTCGGCGTTGCCTGCGTGCCGGCCGCGACGGTGGTATCCGATGCGGCAGCCGCCGCGTCCGCCGCGAATGCCGGCGTGTACGCGAAAGCCGCGACAGCGATAGCAAGGCCGCTGCTCATGGCGAGTAGTCTGAGCTTCATGATTTCATGATCCTTTATTCGAGGTATGAGAAAAAGTCGTTCGAGTTCCGGTACACCATTGCCACCAGCAAATCATCCGGCCAGCTTCATTCAGCGTGAACCGGCGGATACGCAACCGATTCGCTCACTTCGCGCCATTGGGCGTCTTCTTCCGCGCGGAATCTTGCCGCTTCGCCGGCAGCCGCGACGGCGTCGCTGCCCATCAGCAATCGCAACGGCGCCGTCGGCGAGCCGGCAATGTCGAGCAGCACCCGGGCAATCCGCGCGGGATCGCCGGGCTGATTTCCGTCGATGCGGCGCAGCCGTGCGGCAACCGGTTCGATGACCGGCTTGTACGCGTCGCTGATCGGCGCAATGCTCATCGACGAACCGGCCCACTGGGTTCGCATCGAACCTGGCTCGACGATCGTCACCTTGATGCCGAAATCGCGTACCTCTTTGGCCAGCACTTCGGAGAAACCGCCCACTGCCCATTTGGCTGCCTGATAGGCGGCGAGTCCGGGACCCGCCACTCGCCCGCCGACCGAGGAGATCTGCATGATGTGGCCGGCTCGTTGCTGGCGCATGATCGGCAGCGCCGCGCGGCTGACATTGCACACGCCGAAGAAGTTGACCTCCATCTGGTCGCGCAGCGCCTTGTCGCTGACATCTTCTATCGACGCAAGATCGGCGTAGCCCGCGTTGTTCACCAGCACGTCGAGGCGGCCGAAGTGCTCCACGGCGACATTAAGAGCACCGCGCGCCGCGGCGGGATCGGTGACATCCAATGGAATCACGCGAACCCGATCGCCATATGTGTCCACCAGACTATTCAGATGCGCCACGTCCCTCGCCGTTGCCACCAGCGTGTGACCGCTAGCGAGTACGGCCTCGGCAAGCTGACGACCCAAGCCGCCTGAGCAGCCGGTGATGAACCAGGTTTTGCTGCCACTCATGTTTACGCTCCCTTATCTGTTCCGATCGATATTGCTGAGAATGCGCGGAGCCGTTGTCGATCTGGCTAAACCGACGCCATGTAGCCATTAGAAGTAGGTCATGTATCTCGTGTATGTCCGCGGCGTATCGAAACGTATCGCGTGACAAAGCAGGATAAAAAAAATTGAAGCGAGCGCACTCAGGCGGCGACCAGCGGCAAGGTGAGCCGCGCTTCGAGACCTCCCGTGCGCCGGTTTTCCAGTTGAAGCTCGCCGCGCATCGCCAGCGTCAGACGCCGTGCGATAGCCAGCCCCAATCCCGAACCCGGCGCACGCGCGGCGGTCTCCGGCGACCTGTACCACGGCGCGAACACCGCATCCATCTGCGCGGGGACGATACCGGGTCCCGAGTCCACCACGGCCAGCACCAGCCGGCGCGCTTCGACCCGGACGCACAGGCGCGCGTCGCCGCCGTAGCGCAGCGCGTTGTCGATCAGATTCATGAGCACACGGCGCAACGCATGCGGGCAGGTGACGACCGGACGCCCCACGCGTCCCTCCAGCGCAACCGGGCGGCCCGCGTCCTGGTAGTCGCCGATCAGTGCGCCCAGCAGATCGTCCGCGTCGACGCGCTGGGTCTTTTCTCCAGCGCTGCACTGCATCCGCGCGCAGGAGAGGCTGGCCTCGACCAGTTCGGCCATCTCCGCGAGATCGCGTTGCAAGGCTTCGCGCGCCGCCGGGTCGTCGAGCAGTTCGCAGCGCATGCCCATCCGCGTCAGCGGTGTGCGCTGATCGTGCGCATAGGCGGCAAGCACCTGAAGCAATTCCGCCTGTCGCCCCGCGCGATGACGTGCGGAGCGGTTGATCGCGCGAGCCAGATCCGCAACGGCCCGCGGACCGTGTTCGGATAGCGCCGCCCCTGTACCCTCGCCATCCTCCGCCTCGATTGCGGCGGTGAGCTGCTTCAGACAGTCCAGAAGCTCGGACACCTTCAGGCTCGCCAGGGTGGCAACGCTCATTGCGAGAACAGTCATCACGATGAGCGGCAGGGCAATGCTCGCCCGCACCGGCCACGCGGACACTTCCTCCAGACGCACGCAATAGACGCCCATGCCGGCCACCAACAGTACCGCGCACACGCCCCATACCCGCACCGGCAGCCTTCGCGGAAGGCGAGCCGAACTGGCGCGATCCCGCTCGAATGATTCCAACAGCGCGTCACATGGATGGGTCGGATACGCGATCATCTTCGTTCTCCTGGTGCTCTCGTTCTGCCGGAAGTGGATGCGCGAATAATAGGTGGTTTGTACCCTTTTGAAAGGTACAGTTAGCGACTACAGACAGCCAACTGTACCTGTGACAGTTCACGACCTGGCCATGCAGCGCAGGTAAACCTTGGATTCCGGGGCATGCCGTTCGCATTGGCCGCGGACAGTTCCAGTGCGCAGTCCGTTATTCGGTGCTGGTGCGGACGCGGTACGGCTGCGCTGTCGGCAAAGATGCCGCCCGATGCTCGCCTCGGCAGTTCGCCACCGTCGCCGCCTGTTCGCCGCCTCTTCGTTGCTTGCGGAATACCGGCCATCACAATGGGCGCGTCATAGGCTCATGCGTCGCGGATATCTCTGCTTTCGGGCGGCAGCATCGGTGAGCCGCCGCCCGACGAAAGGATGCATATGGTTCAGCCGATTCGATCACCGCAACGACCTCACGAAGTGCCGGAGCAAGAAGCCGCGACGAGCGGAGCACAACCCGGCGCACGGCAGCCCACGCCACGGGGACGCGGCCTGCGCGCCGGCGCGAACCCGCTCATCGCCGGCTTGCCGGCGCGTGCGCCGGCGGCTGAAGGCGCGTCGTCATCGTCCTCGATCGACGCGACGCCCCTCGCGCAGCAAGCGCCGGAGCCTGCGAGCCGTGCGACCGTGCTCGCGGCGAGGCAACGCGATATCGACGCGGTGCTGGCACTCGCCAACGAAATCCGCGAAGCCGAGGCTCAATTGCTCGCTTTGAAGGCGCCGCCTCAGGCCGATGCGGCCGATGCGCCCGATGCGCCCGAGATGTCGCAAGCCGACGTGCAGCAGGCCATCACGCGGCTCGAAGCCCGCCGCGACATTGCGCGGCGCACGGTCGACACGCTCGGCAAACAGTGCGAACACGCGCGTGCGGCCGTCGAAAAACTGAACGCGTCACTCGAGGAAAAGTCGAGCCGCCTCGAACAATTGCATGAAGCCCGTACCGCCGACGCGCCCACCGCACCTCGTCCGTCGCCAGTCGCCACGAGCCGCGCCGATCTGCGCGCCGCGCACGAGCAACGCATCGCCGCACTGGGACAACAGGCCCAACTCCTGAAGAGCAGCCGCGGCAAGGCGGCGCATGAAGTGCAAGCCGTCGCGAGCCGCGACGCGCTGCGCGCATTGGCGGACGTCGGCGCCTTCGAAATGATCGATACCGTGAGTCCCGAACTTGCGGGCAAGGTCACCGAATGGCTGCACGCTCTGCAGCCCGCGCAAGGCCGAAGGTCGCGCCGTCCGGTGGATCTCGAGCGCCAGTTCGAGGAGTCTTTCGCCACCGCGCTCGATCGCATCGCGCAAAGCGGTGCTGCGCAACCGCAAGTCGACGCGGAACAAGCGTTGCAGGCGTTCATGGCGCTCGTGTTGCATCCGCGGCTCAAGCCGTTGTATCCCGTCGTCGAGGCTTTACTGGTGGAGGACTTCGCCCGTTGCTTGCGTGTAGCGACGGTTGCGCGGCGGCAAGGCAAGACAATGGACTACATGAATGGGTTTCGCCGCTGGCTGGGCGTGACACCCGCGCAAATCGCGACACGCGAGGTACTTCGCTCGTTCAGGAACGCGCAGCAGAACCTTCAGGCCGCGGTGCAACGTCAATCGCCCGGCGTGACGTTCGGTGAGTTGCGCCTGATCGGTCCGGACATCGCGCTCGCGGCGGAGCAGGTCGAGAGAGTGACCGCCGCGCTCACCGCGAATCGCCCGGCGTTTCAGGCGATGATCGAGGCGGTGGAGAAACGCTTCGCGGGGATCATCGACATCGACGACATTGAAGCGCTGGGCCAGCGCGTGGCGCCCCGGCTCGACGCCTACTACAAAGACAAGATCAACGAAGTGAACGCAGAGCGCAACAGGCTCACGCGCGAGGGCGCGCCGAAGCCGAAGACAGATGAGCTCGATACGGTTGGAGCAGGTCCAAGCCTTGTCGATATCGATCAGTTGGAAATCCGCATCGGGCGTCTGCAAGGCGAAATACTTCAATACGCGGAGCAGCACAAGAAAGAGTTCGAGCATTACGCAAAGCTCAGCGCACGCCATATGACCGTATCCGATGAAGTGGAGGATATCGGTCAGCAACTGTCGGCTCACCACCAGACACTGAAGCATCTGCGTGAAGGAAGCAAGACACAAATACGCGAGCGCGCTGCCCGGAGCAATCAGAGCGAACAGCTCGAAAACCGCCTCGGTCGACTCTGGGACAAAGCCACACGCGAGCCGGCGCTATTGCAGGTGATCTCACGCGGCGCGCTTGAACGCGTGGTCAAGGTGCACGTCGGGCAGACAACCGAACAGATGCACACGCGGATGAACAAGGTGATGCGCACGGGCACCTTCGTTTCACGCGCCGGGGTCCTGCGCGTCATTGCCGAAGTCGCGCGTCACGAGATCGAACAGCCCCGCTCGGCGCTGCTTGCGCAAGACCGTGCGGCATTCGAGCAGATTGCGCAAGGCTATCCGGGCGGGCGCATCGACGCGCTGTGCCATCACGGCCGAACCATCGGCCACGGCGTGCGCAACAGCACGCGCGGCGTCGAGGAATCGCGCACCGGCACGAGCCAGTACGCACTCGAATGGGTGCGCGGCCAAGGCGCGCGTATCAGCCATTTGCATCCGTGGATATCGCCGTACTGACCTGCGCCGTTGTTTTGCGGCGACGCCGCGCGGATAAACATTGCGTGTGTCCGCGCGGCTCTGATTTTTACTTATGCTCCAAGGTCGATCTTGCCCGCACCCGACTGAGCCAACACGATTGCCGCAACGTCGTTCGTGGGATCGAGATGCGCGATCGAGCCGGCGCCCGGGCCGCTTCCAGTCGGCGAAGACGACAGATCGACGGACCGGCCATTCACCAGCGAACCTGAATCGGTCAGATGGCCCGAGGCGCCAAAGCGCTTCACGAGATTTTCCTCATTGACGCCGTTCGTTTCGAACGCATTGTTCTGCGACGTGATCTTCGACTCGACACCGACGCCCAGGTTGTACTGGAAGCGATTCGCTTGCGATGAGCTGTCCTGGTAGAGATTGTTGGCGACCTCGACGTTGCCGAAGCGCACGCGGGGGTCGCGCTGCGATACGCCGGCGAACAGGTTGTGATCGATGGTGACGTTGAGTTTGCCGCGGTCGCTCGTCATGCCGTCGCTCGATCCGATCAGGATTGATTTGTTATGGCTCTGGAACTGGTTGTAGGAGACCGTTGCATAGTTCGCGCCGTCCGTAAAATCCAGTTGATCTCCGCTGATGGCGCCCGATGGCGTCGCGCCGTCCTTGAACGTGTTGTGGTCGACCCACAGGTTCTGCGTGCCCTTCGCCTCGATGCTGTAGACGCGCCCATGCGGATTGCCTTCAGCGTCCTTGCCGGGGAAGAAATCGAATGGCGAGGTCATCGCCAGATTGCGCACGATGATGTTGTGCTGATTGCTCAGATTGAATCCGCCGCCGCTGATGCCCGCGTTGGCGCCCAGGCCGATGATCGTGGTGTTGGAGCCCACGTTCAGCATGTCGTGTGCCAATTGCGCTTTCTCGTTCGCGAAATCGCCCTTAGCCAATTCCTTGCCGTTGCTGTCGACGTTCAGATCGATGTTGCCTTTGATCTGGATGATCTTGGGTGTGGCGTTGGAGCCGTTCGTCGCATTGTTTCCACCGAGCGCGGCAAGCAGTTGCTCACGCGTCGACACCGTGTACACGTGCGCTGCATCGGCCTTCGACCCGCCCGTGACGCCACCATTCTGTGCGCCCCAGCCGTGCCCCGCCGCCAGGGTTTCGCGCGAATGATCGCCCGAGCTTGCCGCCGTGGAGGACGGCGTGGCTTGCGGCCCGGAAGCCACGTATTGCGGCGCGGCGGTGCTGGTCGTGGGAGTGGCGGACACTCGCCGGTCGTTCGCGCCCGAGTTCTTGTTGCCGTGCGCGTTGTCGGTTGGTGAGGCTGACGATTTGCTCGAATGGGTGTTCGGATCATTCGCGGCGCCGTTATTCGCGGACGTCCGATTGCCGTTGTCGCCCGAGCTTGCGTCGTCCTGATTGGCATCGCGAGCATGTTTGTGTTCGTGGTGCGATGCGTGCGAATGATGCCCCTTGCTTCCGCCTCCATTGGATTCGCCCGACTGGGTGCCACCATTCTGATTCGATGCCAATTGCTGGAGAAGGCGCAAAATTTTCTGGAGGATCGCTTCGATTCCCTGATTACCGGTGCCACCGGATCTCGAAGCACTGGAATGCCAGTTCTCCGATGTGGGGACGACCTTGGTCGGACTGATTTGCAGACTCATCATTCACCTCGTTAGGCAGTAGTTGGGATTCGGGACCCTTACTCTGCCTCGAGTGTCGGTAGCGTCGGGGTTCCGCCGGGGCTGAGCGGACGCCCAGCCTTTTTCGTCTGATGATGACAATGACGGACGGGTCTTTCCTTTTCCGCTCGCGCGACGAAGAGTTGGCGAAGGTAGCGAAACGCTACGCCGGCACCGCCGCGCGAAGCCTGATCAGAAGCGTGTCCGAACCCCCGTGGTCAACTCAACCTGGTTCGACGCGCCGAACGTGCCGCCGACCGTATAGCCGCCATGCAGCCTCATATAGTCGCCGGCCAGGTACACTTCCGTGCGCCTGGACAGATGATAGAACGCGGACCAGTACAGCGTTTCCTTGTAACCGTTATGCAAGCCCGAACTCGGGTCGAAGGCGCCGATGTTCGCGTTCGGAATATCGCCGTCGGCGTTGTACGCGGCGTTTTTCACGCGCATCTGCTGATAGCCGAGTTCGTAATCGAGCGGCCCCTTCGGCGACAGCTTGAGCGAGGCGGTCCATGCGTTGTCCTGACGCTGACCCAGCGCGGCCTGATTGCCGAGATAGCGGAAGTAGCCGGCATTGGCGCGCAGAATACCGAACGTGTAGTTGCCGCCCACCGAAAACGACTGGTTCGTTATGCCGGCACGGTTCACGTGACTGTAGAAGCCCGATACGTTGAACGGGCCGCCGTTGTAACCCAGCGCCGCCTGATAGTTGGAATTCGCGCCGAAGCTGGTCGAATTGCCGAACGCGTAACCGGCGCTCGCAAAAATGCCATTGCCGAAGAGCTTTTTCCACGCCACGCCGTTGTTATAGCGCGTGCCGGTCGCGCTGGCCGCGTAGAAAATCATCTGCTTGAAGTTGTTGGCGTTCGTCCAGCCGCCCTCTTCCGTCGTCAACTGCGCGCTGCCGTACGGGTCGCCATAGATCGCGGCTGCGTCGCGCGCGATGCTGTTCTGGAAGCCTGCCGTAATCTTGCCGAGCGTGTCGTTTTCAATGCCGACCCATGCGTCGCGATCGAAAATCTGGCCGGGGTCTTCCATTTCGCCATTGGCCACGACGTATTCGCTTTCCAGACGGAAGACGATCCTGGTGCCGCCGCCGATATCCTCCGCGCCCTTGAGGCCCCAACGGCTGCCGCTGAACCACGGTTCGCCGCCGATACCCATGCCGATGACATGATTGCCGTTCGCGTCCGCATGCGACTGGTAAGTCGGCACGCTCAGGTCCATCAGACCATAGAGCTGGACGCTCGATTGAGCGTACGCGCCGCTCGCCCCGAATACGGTGGCCGCGACAGCCAGCGTGAAGTATGTTTTCCTCAAGTCCGTCTCCTCGAATTGCTGCGTTGAAAGCCTGCTCTTTTTATTCAGGCCTCTGCGTGTGGCCGCTCCGCTGACAGCCGGCTCGGCATCGCAGTGCGCAATCCTAAATAGGCCAACCCTTCACCCGCCTTTCCCGCGCCGTTTGTATCGCTCGGTGATTTCACTGATAGACGTGACAAGGCTCTGGTTGCGTCGCAACGGCAGCATTAATTCCAATTACTAAATGAAAGAAACCGCGTCATGGAAATCCCGTACGAAAAGCGTTGCCATGCGAAAGCATCGAGAAGGGTTCGGCCTCATAGAATCGCGCCATGGACGCGAGGCATGCGATCTTCAGCGATCAAGGTCGAGAAATGAAACGAAGATTTGGATTGACGCTGAGCTTGCGCGCGCGATCGACTCGGGCGGCATGGCGCCATTGAGGACATCGCGATGAAACTATTGCTCGTGGAAGATAACGCCGAACTCGCACATTGGATCGTCAAACTGTTGCGTGCGGAGAACTTCGTGATGGACAGCGTGCCCGATGCCGAGCGAGCCGAGGCGATATTGGCCAACCAGAGCTACGACGTCGTGCTGCTCGACATGCGCTTGCCCGCCATGAGCGGAAAGGACTTGCTCACCCGTTTGCGACGGCGCGGCGATAATGTCCCTGTACTGATGCTGACGGCGCATGGATCGATAGACGACAAGGTCGACTGCTTTGGAGCCGGTGCGGACGACTATGTCGTCAAGCCGTTCGATGCCCGCGAGCTCGTTGCGCGCATCAAGGCGCTGGTGCGAAGGCAGTGTTCCGAAAGACACGTGTCGCTCGTTTGCGGCGATTTGCACTATCAATTCAATAGCCGCGAATTCCGTCATAACGACGCACCGCTGCCATTACGCCGCCGGGAACATGCGATTCTCGAAACGCTGATGCTGAGACATGGGAAAACCGTATCCAAGGCGACGCTAATGGAGAACGTATTCAGTCTCGACGATGAGCCGAGCGTCGACGCAATCGACGTTTATATTCACCGCCTGCGCAAGCATCTGTCCGCTTCGACCGCGCAGATCATGACCTTGCGAGGATTGGGCTATATCTTGCGAACGCGCGATGCCTGATCAGCAGGCCACGGTCGCGGCCATCGGCGCATAAGTGCCGTAATAGACCGCGTGATCGGCGTCCGGGGTATAGAAGACCCGGCATGCCGCATTGGTCGAGACGGGCCTCACGCCGTCCTTTTTCATTTCGAAGTCGACGAAAAACTCGTCGTCCCAGACGCCCAGTTCGAGTGGCGTACGCGTCGTGTCCACAGGCTGCGCAAGCATCATCCTGAACGTATACACGAGTTTGCCGTCGTGCATCGCAACGCTGAAGCGTTGCGGCTCGCCAAGCGCAACCGGGCGTCCTTGCACATAGGCATGCGTGAAATAGCCAACGTTCTTGAGCGACTGGAATGCCGAAGCGCGCAGCGATTCGATGTCCTTCGCCGATAGCACGCCGTTCTTCGGATAGCGGGAGAGATCGATCGGCAGCAGCGCCTGGAAGCCGTTCGTAAACGTCCATTCCACGTCGATCGCGCTCACGGAACCGCGGTTCATCTGCAGGTTCAGCGCATACAGCACCCAGACGTGAGGATGCGCTTCTGCCTCGACCGGGCCCAGCATCATCGCCGACGCAGTCAAGATAGCCAGCACGATCGACGGTAGCAGTTTCCGCAAGATTTCCTCCGCTTAGAGGTCCGGGATTTTACCGGGGGTGCGCTGCAAGCGCTGCGGATTTTCAGGCGAGCGCAGCCAGTTGTAAGCCGGACAGCAACGCGAACACCTGCCATGCAGCGAACAGCGTAATGATCAGTGCGCCCGCGAGCGCGAAGCGCGTGCGGATCGTTTCCAGTACCTGCCTGCGAGCAAGGCTACGGCTGGACACCGCCCGGTTGATGCCGAGGCTTGCCAGGCCCACGGCCAATACCGTTAGCGAAACCCCCGCGGCCATGGCGAGCGCCGACAACACGCCCACCATGAAAATGCCGTTGGCGAGCGCCGCAATGACTACAAAGATCGCGCCGACACAGGGCCGCACGCCCACCGCCAGTCCCGTCATGACAATCTGCCGCACGATCCAGACGTTGCCCGCGTTTTCGTTGACATTCGTCCAGGCTTGCGCGCGCCGGCCCGTCAGTGAACTTGCACCAAGGTAACGGCCATGCTGAAGATTGCGATCGTCGCGCCTGTTGGCAAACAGGCCCGCGCGACGTTTGGGGATCAGCGTGATGCGCCGCTCGTCGCAGCAGTCGCGACGCGTGACGATTGACCAGACAGTGATAAGGCCGACGCAAAGCAGCGAGACATAGCTGACGAGATCCAGCGCCGCCGCTCGCGTCAGCACGCCGCCCACGCCCTCGCGCGCGAGCCACGCCGCACCGCCGACCAGGCAAATCGCGGAGATCGCCTGCACGCAGGCGCTCCATACACTTAGCGCGATGGCATGCCCAACGCGAGCGCGATGCGACATCAGATACGCGCTCACGACTATCTTCCCATGCCCCGGTCCGAGCGCATGCAGGACGCCGTAGCCGAACGACAGCAGCATGAGGGCCCACGCGGCCAGCATGCTCGCGCCATTGCGCTGCTCGACGAGTTGCTCCTGAAGCTGGGCGTTCAGGCGGCCTTGCAGCGCGACACTTGCCGCAATCGCGCGTCGCACGGGCTCCGGCATCGCGACAGGCTGCTCAGCGCCTCTGTGCGACATCGGCGCCGGTACATTGGCGGCGCCTGGCGCCCCTGACGATGTCCTGCCAAATACATCGACTGTCTCAGCACTCGCGGTCTGCACGACCGTGATCATGAGGAACATGAGCGCGAACGCACCACGGCGAATACCGCGGCGCCCGTCAGGGATCAGCATGAAAGCCTCGTGGAAAGCGGAGAAATCGCGCCGCCGAATAGCGTGTGAACCTTGTCTTCGAACGGTTGCGCGGTGCAGTTCTTTTGCGCTGTCGCATCGAAGACGACGGGCGCCCCGTTTCTGGACGGCGCCTGAAAATCGACGAAGAAAGTTTCGTCCCATGTGCCGAGTTGCACCTGAGCGAATTTCACGTCGACCTTATCCGCGAGCGGCAACACAAACGTGTAAACAATCCGTCCGCCTTCGATAGAGACGGCGAAGTCGCGGACCTCGCCGAAACGCGCGGCCTTGCCGTCGATAAAGACATGCACGAAATAGTCGGCCCCCTTCAGCGAATCAAACGCCTGCTGCCTGAAGATACGGATGTACTTCGGGCCGAGCGGTCCCGATTTCGGCATATCTTTCAGATCGCCGACGATCGATACCGGAAACCCTTGCGAGAAGGTCCATTTCTCCTGCACGGCGTCCAGTGATGAGCCATTCATCCGCGCGACGCTCTCGTAAGTGATCCACACATGCGGGTGAGCGGCAAGCGGCGCCGCGGCAGCCGCGCAGCATGCAGCGGCAATCGCATGGATCAAAGGAAGCACTCGCTCACGCAGAGAGCGGGCAACACGGTTGCGCATGAACATCCGTCGGAACGTTATGTGTCGTCGAAGGGATGACGAAGTAATAGCGCGGCACTGTAGCAGCATTTTTCCACTGGCAGTGCACGCATAGGTAGGGAACCGCGATTTTGATTGCTACCTGGCGCGCCACGTTACAACTCGACCCCGCACATCAGTGTGAATGAAGTCACGCGTTTGATAGAAACCCACGCCACCCTGTTGCGAAAGGTAAGCCAGCCGCCCCATGTATTCGCTCGGCGCCGCGGGCGTGCTGAAGTCGCCTGCGCGAAAAACCATATTCCTGTCAGGCAGATGGAAGGATGCCCGCTTACCCTCGAAATAAGTATTCGTGGCCGGTGTCCGCAGGCCCGAATGGACGTCGAATCGCGCATGATGGCCATACGCGGCGAGCCAGGCCTGCATCCATGACCACTGCTGCAAAAGCCTCCAGTCCGGATTGCCGACCACGTTGGCTTTCACATCCCGCATCAACCAGGAAACCGCGCGATATCCCTCGGCGGTCGAATAGTCGATCTGCCGTTCCTCGCTACCCCGCCTCAGCCAGAGAAGAGTCGGCACAGCATTCGTCGCATTAGCCGCATTGTCGGCTCGCGCATCGAAGGGCGCCAAAGCTGGCGCCGCGCAGGCCGCCAAGGCGAACTTCCTGACAAATTCCCGCCGCGAAATCACTTTATTCTGCTCGCCGATCTACTGATCGACGCCTCCGTGTTATTGAACAGGGTGTCGAGGCTTCCAACCGTATCGCGCGCAATGCGCTGTGCGAAACGGACGGGCGAATTTTGTGTGCTTGCCGCGAAGATTAGGCGTGTCGGTTTGCTTATGCAAAACAGCTCAGATCCGGCCGGCGCCCGCACTGCGACGCCGAGACCGGCTGCCAGGTTCTAACCTTGAACCCGATGCTTGCGAGCGTTACTGATCGACGTCGAGTCGTCCGTAAGCGCCGTTGCTGCCGCTATTGGGACCGGCGGCAAAAAACAGCGTATTGGTGGGTTGAGCGTTCAATCCGTTGCCGAAGGCGATGCCCCACAGACCCGCAATCGTGATCGGCGCCCCGCTCCTTTGCGTCAACGCGCCTGCTGCCGCACCGGTCTGCGGATCGAAGGCATGGAGCGTGCCGTCACCGAAATTGCCGACGATCAGCTTGTTGCTGAACGGCCCGAAGTTCGACGGCGCGATCGTGATGCCCCACGGTGCGTTCAGATCGCCACCCGTTGCGAAACGTTTCTGCAACGCGCCGCTCATGTCATATACATCGATCACGCCTTGACCCGCCGCGTGCACGGACCTCCTGGCGCTGCTGTCCTGCTTCGCGTATGCAACGAAGAGACTGTTGCCGATGGCCTGAATGCCGAACGGTGCGAAACCGGCGGGCAACGATGGGTCGACGAAGCGGCCGCTCGTCGTGAGCTTGTTGAACGCGCTGTCGAACACGTCGATCTTGTTGTTGTGAAAATCGGCAGCGTAGAGACGGCCGGCGCCGTTGTCGGCGCCGATCGCGAGACCGGTGTACTCGGCTGCGCCGGCCGCGTCATCGTAGACGGTGACTGCCGACGTGAGATTGACTGTCGGAGACCACGCGGCGATCGTGCCCGCGAGCGTCGCGAAGACAAATGCGCTCGTTCCCGACACGCCGTTCTGGCTCACCGCGAAGTTGTTCGCCCCGCTGAACACGATTCCCGTCGGTCCTGCCGGGCCGTTCGTTCCCGCCGGGATCGAAACGACCAGTTGTTGCGGAACGCCGTTGCCGTCATACAGCGTGGACTTTTGCGAGCCCGCGTCGGCGACCCACACGAAGCCTTGCGGGTTGAACGCGATCCCCCAGCCGTCCTTGAGGTTCGCGTCGGTGTTCGAAGCGGGAACACCGCCGTCCGATACCACGACGCTCGACTTGTAGCCGACCGGTTGAACGGAATTGCCGTCGCCGCCGCAGCCGGCGAGGCTTGCAGCGAGCGCGGCGGATAGGGTCAATTTGAATAGCGTCGAACGCACGAGAGCCATGAGTTTTTCCTTTTTAATAAGTTGTCGCGTGCGTAAGTACCGCCCAACTTACTAAAAGTTACGTCAGCAAGGAAAAATGCTCGAACGCTGCCGCCGCCGATGGCACGTCACTCCGGCGGAATCTCGAGCGGCACGACAAACAGGCCCGGCATGTACGCCATATGGAAATAGCCGCAGCGTGCGTAAGCGGCGATGCGTTCGAGGCGCTCGGGCCGCTCGGGCCGCTCGGGCAATTGGCAACGATAGGCCGCGGCTGTCACGTCGGAAGATGATTCAGACTTGGCAACCGTATAGGCCGCTCGCTTCGGCCAGTGCTTCGCGAGGCTTCGCACAGGATGTCGAAGCGCGCCCCAGATAAGCGTCGCTGAAAGTGCGGTCACGGCGGCCTCCGTCGATTCATTGCCATGCGAACGAATCTAGCCAGCCGGAAACGCGAGCGCAAACAAGCTTTTGTGGATTGTTATTCGGAGAACCTGTCGAACGCTAATCGCGCCGGATGCTTGACGACGCGGCACACTCCACCGCTCCATCGCTCCATCGCTCGGCGTGCGATGCGCCTCAGCGCATCGCGTGCGCCATGTTCCCTCGCCGTTCTATCCGCCGGAAGCGGTGACCGCGGCGCCCGCCGCTTCGGCCCGCTTGGTGGTGAAGTTCCAGCGCAGCGCCGTGGCCGTCTCGACCGGTGCCGGCAAGAGCCCCGCTCGATAAAAGGTGTCGGCGATCTTTTGCTGCTCACCGAAATTCCGCGTGTCCACCGCACGCACCGCATAACTGCGGCGTCCATTCGCACGCTCGATCGTCGCCGCGTCCAGGCCCCAGATGGGCGCGAGCAGCTTCGCCGCATCCTCGGGATGGCTGCGAACCCAGGCTCCCGCCGACGACAACTGCGCGAACACGGTGCTGATCACCTCGGGGTGTGCCGCGGCAAAGCTGCTGGACGCGAGGTAGTACCGCTGATACGACGCGAGCCCGCCGCCGTTTGCGAGAATGCGCACGTCCGGCGTTTTATCGACCGCCGCGACATACGGGTCCCAGGTGACCCACGCTTCCACGCTGCCGCGCTCGAACGCGGCGCGTCCGTCGGCGGGCGTCAGATAGCTGATGCGCGCGTCAGCGGGTGCGAGACCCGCCTTGGCGAGCGCGGCGAGCAGCAGGTAGTGGCTGCCCGCGGCCTTGGTCACCGCGATGCGCCGGCCCTTGAGATCGGCAAGCGTATGCAGCGGCCCGTCACGCTTCACGATGATGGCCTGCGCGCCGGGCGACGGCGCTTCCTGCGCGACGTACACGAAGCTTGCATGAGCGGCCTGAGCGAACACCGGGACCGTATCGGCCACGTCGGCGCTGAAGTCGACCGCGTCCGCGTTGAGCGCCTCGGTCAGCGGCAAGCCGCTCGCGAACTCGTTCCAGCTAATGCTCACGCCCAGCGGCGCGAGCGCCTGCTCCAGCGAGCCGCGCGCCTTGAGGATGGTGATGAGCGTCGAAGACTTCTGATAGCCGATCCGCAGCTTGACCGGCGTTGCGGCAGTGCCGGCGGTTTGCGCATGGGCGGCGCCCACGACGAGCAGCGAAATCAGCGCCGCTCGCGCGAGCAATCGAAAGATGGAAAATGTCACGGCTCGAAATTCCGCTCTGATGGGTACGATGAAGCTGCGATCGTAGCAATGCCGGGCCGCGCGGATAAGCGAGCGTTTCAACTATGCTTAGCAGGGGAACGCATAACGTCAAACAGCGGCATATGAAACATGCCGCTCGAAACGCGACGCTACGCCAGCACGTTCGAGAACACCCGCTCCGCCAGATGATTCGAATCCGTTCCGCTGTTGAGCACGCCGACCGCCTTCAGATCGTCGGCATAGAGCGAGATTTCCTTCTTGAACGCATCGCCTACCGGATGATGGCGATCGGTGTGGCTCTTCAACATCGCAGCCAATTGCCCGACATCGGCGGACGGCGTGTAGGCCGAAAAGATCGCGGCTGCGTCGTCCGGATGATTGGCGGTCCACTCGGTGGCTTCGAGCAACGCCTGCGTCAACGACTGCGCGGTGGCGCGATCCTTGCGCACCAGCGAACCGCGCACGCCGAGCACGCAGCACGAGCGCGTCTGATATTCGCCGCACAGATTGTTCGACACCTCATGCAGATGATCGGATTCGCGGATCGTCCAGATGGTCGGATCGCCGTCCGCGATGGCCTGTACTTCGCCTTTCTTCAGCGCCTCGCCCAGCAGATTCGCCGGATACTGACGCCAGTTCACGTCGCGCTCGGGATCGACGCCGAGCTTCTTCAACACGATCGCGAAGAAGTTCTTGGTCGGGCTCGCCATGTCGCTGACGCCGATCGTGCGGCCCTTCAAGCCCGCGAGATCCACGATGCCCGACGCGCGCGTCGCCAGCAAACGCATGCAGCCGCCATGAATCCCGGCCGTGAGTTTCACGTCGAAGCCCTGCTCCAGCGGCTTGATCCAGCGCAGCGCCATGCCGACGCCCGCGTCGGACTTGCCCGTCGCGATTGCCTCGAGCAACTGGTCGGTGGAACCCGAGAAGTTCACGAGTTCGACCTGCAAGCCGTGCCGCTCGAAAAAGCCCTGCTTCACCGCGACGGCCACCGGCGCGGTGCAGATCGCGCCGGCATTCCAGGAGAGCTTGAGCGGCTTGAGCGGAGCCCGCGGCGTTTGCGCCAGCGCAAGCGGGTTCGACAGGCTCAGCGACGCGCCGCCGAGCGCCGCCGCGCCCGCGCGCCAGGCCGTCGTGCGCAACCATGCGCGGCGAGCCGGACTGAGCGGAGATCGATCGTAGGGGTGGTTCATGGTCGGGTTGTTCCTCTGGTCGTTTATCGATTGTGGTAGCCGTTCAGGTGTCGAGCCCGAGTTGCGCGAGCACCTCGCGGCGCAGCGCCACCAGTTTCGGATCGTCGCGGTGGCGCGGATACGGCGCGTCGTTGCGCACTTCGGCAATCACACGCGCCGGCCGCTCGCTGAAGACGATCACGCGAGCGGCGAGCAGCAGCGCTTCTTCCACGTCGTGCGTCACCAGCAGCACGGAAAAACGAGCGTCCTGCCAGAGCCGCGCCAGTTCACCTTGCATGCGGATGCGCGTGAGAGAGTCGAGCTTGCCGAACGGCTCGTCCAGCACCAGCAGCGCCGGATCGTTGACGAGCGCGCGCGCCAGCGCGACCCGCTGCGCCATGCCGCCCGACAGTTGATGCGGAAACGCCTCGGCGAAATCGCTGAGACCGACCAGTTCGAGCGCGGCGTCGATGCGCCGTTGCGCCTGTTCTTCCTGCGCGCCGCCGCGCCATGCAAAGCGTGCGCGTTGTGCCTGCGGACCGATCCCCACGTTGCCGCGTACCGTGCGCCACGGGTACAACGTGGGGTCCTGGAACGCCACCACACGCGACGGATCGGGTCCCGTGATCGCCGCGCCGTCGGCCTGCACGCTGCCCTGGGTCGGCGTATCGAGTCCGGCCACGAGCCGCAGCAAGGTGGACTTGCCGCAGCCGCTCGGGCCGAGCAGCGCGACGAACTCGCCCGGCTCCACGGTGAAGCTGACGTCGTGCAGCACCGGCAACGCCGCGCCGCGCAACGCGAATTGATGACTGACGTGGCGCACGTCGATGCGCGCGCCGCCGGAGAGCGGGGCCGCGACAGCGGCGGACCGATTCAATGTTTCGGCTACGGCTACCATTTGAGCAATCCTTTTTGCCAGGCCAGCAAGCGGTCACGCAGACGGAACAGCAACGTGATCAGGCCGGAACACATCAGCGCCATCACCAGTAGCGCGGCATACATATTCGAATACGCGGCCCAGCCCTGAGCCCACTGCAAATACCAGCCGAGCCCGGCTTTCACGCCCATCATTTCCGCGACGATGAGCACCGAGAACGACGCGCCCAGCCCCATGAACAGACCGACGAACACCGATGGCAACGCGGCCGGAATCGCCACGCGCAGAATCAGAAAAGCGGGTCTCGCGCCGAGCGTGCGCGCGATGTCGTAATAAGCCGGATTCACCCCGGCCACGCCCGACCAGGTCAGCACCGCGACCGGGAACGCGGTCGCCAGCGCGATCAGGAACACGCTCGCGCTAAAGCTCGACGGAAAGAAGAAGAACGCCAGCGGCAGCCATGCGGTGGCCGGCAACGGACCGATCAGACGCAGCACCGGATGCACCCAGTAACTCACCGCCTGCGACCAGCCGATGCTCACGCCCGTCACGAAGCCCGCGGCCGCGCCGAGCACGTAGCCGTAGGCGAGCAAACCGAACGAATGCACCACGCTCGTGCCGAGCCGCGGATAGTCCTCGGCATACACGCCGATCAGCGCTTGCGGCGGCGCGAAGAACGGCCGCGGCAGCCATTCGAGTTGCGCCGTGACGGCTTCCCATGCGCTCACGCCGAGCGCCAGCGCGAGCAGCCACGGCATCGCGCGAAGCCATGCGCCGATGCGCGCGGGCGTGGCCGACGTTGCGGAAGGACCGCGCCATCCCGCGATCGCGGTTGCCGCCGCGAATGCCGCGAGCAGCAGTTTGAGCGCGATGAATTCGTTCGTGTACGGCCAGTCGTCGAGACTCGGCCACCACTCGGTCAGCGCCGCGCTGGTCAACCAGGCTAACGCGGCGAGCCCAGCTATCAGGGTGGCGCGGATGACGTCGCGTGAAGCCGTATCGCCGGCCTCGCCTCGCGCCGCGATCGAATCGAACTGGGTGGACATAAAAGGCTGCGGCCTCCTTGCCGGTTTGGCTGAAGCCTTGCATGGTAGCCACGCCGTTCCTGTGTGCAAAACGACGAATTCGACTATGCAAATCGGCAATCGCGCTTGCGCGTTTTTCGCGCTGCGCGAGCAGCAGAAATCGAACGTCCGCTGATTTTCTTATGTGCAATGATTGGTTGGATTCGAGCACCGGCGAACTTAACGTGAGAGCCGACGGCCTGTGAGCCGGCGGCATACGTCTCGTTGAGTGCTTCGGTCGGCACGCGCAGCCGTTATTACGCGACGTGCGTTTGCGATTGCCCGCCTGGATTTCCAGCAACCGGCCATGCACGCCGACATGTAGTCCAGGATTCAAGGCATGTTGGCGCGTGCAACTCGGGCGGAGATCGACGGCCTGAAGCTGATTACCTACAACCCATTTCTACGACGCAAGTAGCCGCTCGAAGCGGGGTTTCCGCTTTACCGCACACCTGCAGGCCGTTCTAACGGAGCGCGGCTGAGCGACCACGGCTGCCGACTTGCGACCGCGCGCTAGGGTTTCTTCGGCGCGCACAGGCGCGAAAGCGCTGCTGACTGACAGGCATCGAGAATTTCGTCCGCCAGAGGCGAGTCATCGGGACAGGCTCGTGAGAGCATGACCGCGCCCACGACCTGCGCAATCGCGTCGATTGCTCTCGCTCGCGCTTCTCGCCGAGCCGCCACCTTCCTGGCGCCATGTTCGTTTTCAAAACTCGCCAGCAGCCGTTCAATACCATCGGCAAAGGCTTGCTTGACCTGCTTCGGCTGACGCGCGGCGTCCGCGGATAACGCCGCCATCGTGCAGCCGGTGCCAGCATCGTCACGGTGCTCTCGCGACAAATACTGCTTGATGAACGCGGCAATGTCGGCGCCCGCGGTTTTGGCCGCCGACTGCGAAAAACCACAGGCCGCGGCCTCCGCCATCAGGTCGGCCTTGGAGCCGAAGTGCTTATAGAAGCCGCCGTGGGTGAAGCCGGCGGCCGCCATCAAATCCGCCACGCCCACCCCGTCGTAGCCCCGCTCACGAAACAGCGTCGAAGCGGTCTCGACGATGTGCGCCCGGTTCGCCTGCGCCTGCGCTTTAGTGACCTTCATGTCCAGGGCCTCTCTCTTCGGCTAACGCCACGCTAAAGTCCTCACTATACATTGATGTCGCTCATCATCAAAGACGTTGACATTTTTGATTACGAGCATCATCATTAAGCGAATCGCATCGGAATGGCGATGCATTTGTTGATCGGCGCCGGAAGAACGACTCCGGCGCTCACATGTGCGCGCATCCCGCGCCCCGGGTTCTCCAGACATCCACGCTATAGGCACGACATGACCCACAAGTCGCTCTTCGATTCCTGCACTCTCGGTGCGCTGACGCTGTCCAACCGTATCGTCATGGCCCCGTTGACGCGCAATCGTGCGGGCCAGGGGCTGGTGCCCACCGATCTGACCGCCACCTACTATGCCCAGCGCGCCTCGGCGGGCCTGATCATCACCGAGGCCACCCAAGTCTCCGCTCAGGCCCAGGGCTATCAGGACACCCCAGGCCTGTACACCCAGCATCAGATCGACGGCTGGCGCAAGGTCACCGATGCGGTCCACGCCCAGGGCGGCCGCATCTTCGTGCAGTTGTGGCATGTCGGCCGTATCTCGCACGTCGATCTGCAGCCGGATGGCGCCGCGCCGGTCGCGCCCTCGGCCATCCGCGCCGAGACCAAGACCTTCGTCAATAACGGCTTTGCCGATGTTTCCGAGCCGCGGGCGCTGCAACTGGACGAACTGCCAGGCATCGTGAACGACTTTCGCCAGGCTGCGGCCAACGCGATCGAGGCGGGCTTCGACGGCGTCGAGATCCACGGCGCCAACGGCTATCTGCTGGAGCAGTTCATCAAGGACGGGGCGAATCACCGCACCGACGCATACGGCGGTTCCATCGAGAACCGTGCGCGCCTTCTATTGGAAGTCACTGCCGCGGTCGTTCAGCAAATCGGTGCCGACCGCACGGGCGTGCGCATCTCGCCGGTGTCGCCAGCCAACGGCATCGCCTGCAGTGACCCGCAGCCACAGTACGACTACATCGTCGAGCAGCTCAGCGCGCTCGGCGTCGTCTACCTGCATGTCGTCGAGGGGGCCACCGGCGGCCCACGCGACGTGGCGCCGTTCGACTACGCCGCACTGCGCAGCCGCTTCAAGCAGACTTATCTCGCCAACAACGGCTACGACCTCGGCCTCGCCACCGCCAGCCTCAATGACGGCAAGGCCGATCTGTTCGCCTTTGGCCGCCCGTTCATCGGTAATCCGGATCTGGTGGGGCGCCTGAAAGCCGGCGCGCCGCTGGCGACGTTGAACCCGGCCACACTCTACGGCGGCGGCGCCGAAGGCTATATCGACTACCCCACGCTGGCCGAAGCCAGCACTAGTTAATCAACCGGCACGGCCGCCCCGATTGCTGGGCGGCGACGGTCCACACCCAACCCACGGAACCGACAAGATGAACACCCTCCCCACTGTCCTCATTACCGGCGCCTCCTCCGGCATCGGCGCGATCTATGCCGAGCGCCTCGCGCGCCGCGGCCATCCTCTCGTTCTCGTCGCGCGCGACAAGGCGCGGCTGGATGCACTGGCTGCCCGCCTGCGCGACGAAACGAAAATCGACGTCGAGGTGCTCCGGGCCGACCTGACGCAGCCGTCCGATCTGGCTGCGGTCGAATCCCGTCTGCGCGAAGACGCCGGTATCCGCATCCTGATCAACAATGCCGGCCTCGCTCAATCAGGCGGCTTCGTCGAGCAGACCGCCGACGCCATCGACCGTCTGGTGACGCTCAATATCACCGCCCTGACGCGGCTTGCGGCCGCCATCGCCCCGCGCCTCGCGCAGGCCGGCGAAGGCGCGATCGTCAACATCGGCTCGGTGGTCGGTCTCGCGCCGGAGTTCGGCATGTCGGTCTACGGCGCGACCAAGGCGTACGTGCTGTTCCTGTCGCAGGGCATGAGCCTGGAACTGGCGCCCAAGGGCGTTTATGTTCAAGCCGTGTTGCCGGCGGCCACGCGCACCGAGATATGGGAGCGCGCCGGCATCGACATCAACACGCTGCCCGAAGTCATGGAAGTGGGTGAACTGGTCGACGCGGCGTTGGTCGGCTTCGACCGCCGCGAATTAGTCACGATACCGCCGCTTCACGTCGCCGAGCGTTGGGACGCGCTCGACTCCGCACGCCAGGTTTTGCTCTCCGACATCCGGCAGGGAGAGGCTGCGGAGCGTTATCGGGCAACTCACTGATGCTGTCCGCCGATAGGGCGATGAATCATCCCGGCCCCCGTTCGGTTCAGGTCACTGGCGCTCGGTGAACAAACCCCCGGCATCGAGCGGCATGCGTCAGCCAGCGTCGCTCGCACCGACGGCCGCGCCGGGAAGCACGACGATTTTCCCGCGCCTGCCGCGGTCGAATGTTGCCAGCACAGCGTCTCTTGCATTTGCGAGATCGAAAGTGATGGTCGCAGGCGGCCGAAGGTGGCTGCGGGCAACCATCGAGAACAGCGCGGTGCGTACACGCCGCGCCTGTTCCGGCCGGTTGGCCAGGAAGTACCGTATATCGACGCCATGCAAGGTCGCGTTCTTGAGAAGCGCCAGATTGACCGGAAGCGACGGAATGGCGCCACCCGCAAACCCGATCACGAGATAGCGGCCGCCTTTGGCCAGGGAGCGGAACGCCGGCTCCAGCATGTTTGCGCCGACCGGGTCGAGCACGACATCGACGCCTTCCGGCGCGACTCGCTTGAGCGCCTCCCGCCAATCCGGAAGGCTGTAGTCGATCGCAGCCACTGCACCCAGCTCGCATGCGGCTTGACGCTTGAACTCGCTCGACGCCGCCGCGATCACGCGCGCCCCGGCATGCACGGCAAGCTGAATCGCGGCGGACGACACCGCACCACCCGCGCCAAGCACGAGCAACGTATCGGCGGCCGTCAACCGTCCCTGATCGAACAACGCATAGTGTGCCGTCTGATAGTCCACCAGCATGGCTGCGGCAACGGGCATCGGCAGCTCGCCGGGGACAACGTCCACGTCGGCGGCGTCGACCACCACGTATTCCGCCAGGCCTCCGCCAAGCTGCCACGTGACGACGCGATCACCGACAAGTTGCCCCGTCACGCCCGAACCGACGGCGTCGACCACGCCGGCAATTTCTCCGCCCGGCACGTAAGGCAAGCGCGGCTTGATCTGATAGCGGCCTTGCATCATCAGCCCGTCGACGAAACCAAGAGCCGTTGCTTCGATGCGAATCCGCAGTTGGCCGTGTTCGGGCTCTGGCAACGGCTCATCGACCAACGCATAGGAGCCGAGATCGAACGCTGTTCCTGAGAAGCTTTGCACGCTTTACCTCCCTCTCGAACATCATGACCAGCGCGCGCACCAATACGCCGCACCAATACGCCGCACCGATACGCGCGAATACGGCCGCACTCGACCGACCGTAGTCGCACTTTACAGCGCATGGCGCGCTCAGCGGACCCACAGCTTCATCCCGCCAGCCTCGTGATCGCTACCCGGCTGCCCGCTTGCTCGCGCAGACGAAACTTCTGGATCTTCCCGGTAGCGGTCTTGGGCAATTCCCCGAAAATCACGCGACGCGGGCATTTGAAATGCGCCAGTCGCTCCCTGCAGAACAAGATGACATCCTGCTCCGTGATGTGGGAGGCATCCGGCTTCAGTTCGATAAACGCACAAGGCGTCTCGCCCCATTTGTCATCCGGCTGCGCGACCACGGCCGCGTTCAGAACGCCCGACATGCGATAAATGACCTCCTCCACCTCGACGGACGAAATGTTCTCTCCGCCCGAGATGATGACGTCCTTGGAGCGGTCGGTGATCTGGATATAGCCATCGGAATGAACGACGGCAAGATCGCCGGTATGGAACCAACCGCCGGCGAAAGCTTTCGCCGTTGCGTCGGCATTCTTGAAGTATCCCATCATCACCGTATTCCCGCGGACCAGAACCTCACCGCATGACTTGCTATCGGCGGGCACCGGTTCGAGCGTCGCGAGATCGGCGACCGACATTTTCTCGAACGCCGCCGCGCGTACCCCTTGCCGCGCTTTCAGTTTCCCTTGTTGCTCCGGCGACAACGTATCCCACTCGTCGTGCCAGGCACAGCTGATGGGCGTGCCGGAGATCTCGGTAATTCCAAAGACATGGTCGACGTCGAATCCCATCGCGCCCACGGCCTCCAGAACCGCTGCCGGCGCCGGCGAGCCGGCGGTAAGGACGCGCACCCGACGCGGCAGCGGCTGCCGTTCCGATTGAGGCATGCTCGCGATGCCTGAGAGCACGATCGGCGCCGCACAAAAATGATCGACCCCGTGCTCGGCGATGGCGGTGAGAATATTCGCGGCATTCACCTTGCGCAAACAGACGTGCGTTCCCGCCGCCGCAGTAATCGCCCATGTGAAGCACCAGCCGTTCGCGTGAAACATGGGAAGCGTCCACAGGTAAATCGGCGCACGCGGGAGCGGCCAGTTCGTCATCTGCAACAGGCTCATCAGATAGGTGCCGCGGTGGCTCGGAACGACGCCCTTCGGATCGCCGGTCGTACCCGAGGTGTAGTTCAATGCGATGGGCGTCCACTCGTCGAGCGGACGGCGGCCCGCAAATGCCGGATCACCGCTCGCCAGCAGCGACTCATAATCAGTTTCCCCGATGGCGGGGCCGTCAGGCGCTTCGTGATCGTTGATGTCGATCACACGCGGCGGATTGGGAACCGACTGCAATGCTTTCTCGACCAGCGGAGCCAGTTCGCGGTCCACCAGCAGGAGCTTGCATTCTCCGTGGCGCAGAATGAATGCAACACCGTCGGCATCGAGGCGGCAATTGATGGCATTGAGCACAGCCCCCGAGAGAGGCACGCCGAAGTGCGCCTCGAGCATGGCCGGCGTGTTCGGCGCGATGATCGACACCGTATCGCCCGGTTCGATCCCCAACTGAACGAGCGCCGACGCGAGGCGATAGCAACGCTCGCGCGTTCTCGCCCACGTCTGCCGGAAGCCGCCATGAACGATCGCGGTTCGATCCGGATAGACGTCGGCGGTTCGATCGAGGAAGGTCAGTGGCGTCAATGGAACGTGGTTTGCCGCGTTCTTCTCGAGTCCCCGAGAATAGGCCGTTGCACTCATGACTTTGTCTCCATTCATTCTTGGTGGAAAGTAGTGAAATCGCCGACCGGACTGCGCTCCGTGACGAGAGAGTTCTCGATGCAGTTGTGATCTGCATAACCCAGGCTCATTCCGCACACCAACATGTGGTTGTCGGGAATGGACAGTTCGTTGGCGATGACACGGTGGAACTTGTTGAAAGCCGCCTGCGGGCAGGTGTCGAGGCCTCGCGCGCGGGCCGCAATCATGACGCTTTGCAGGAACATGCCCGTGTCCAGCAGACTGCCTTCACGCATGACCCGGTCGACCGTGAAGAACAGGCCGACGGGTGCATCGAAGAAGCGGTAGTTGCGGCCGTGCTGCACATGCATCCGCTCCTTGTCGCCCTTCTCGATGCCCAGCAGGCCATACAGGTTCCAACCGACCGCACGCCGGCGATCCACATACGGTGCGATCCATTCGCGCGGGTAGTAATCGTAGGGCTCGTCCAGGTCGGAACTGCGGGCAGGATCGTCATTGATCTCATTGATGGCGGCAGACAGGCGCGACTTCATCGCGCCTGTCACGACATGCACATGCCAGGGCTGGATGTTCACGCCGGTCGCGCTGAAACGGGCAACATCGAGGATGGACTCGATTTGCCCGCGAGAAACCGGTGTGGGCAGGAAAGCACGGACGCTGCGCCGCGTGACGAGTGCCCAATCGACGGCCCGGTTCACGTCGGCAAGCGAGCTCAAGGGAGAAGGAGATAGACGGTCCATTTCGATGCCGGCATTGAAAGTTGATCTGCACTGAGCCATGTCGTGTTTGTCGAGGGTAGAGCCCATACGAGCCGCGTTGTTCGCACGCATCCCGGCCATGAAGCGGCATAGGACGGAAACGTCAGCGCCCCGCGCTACCCTGAACCGCGACAACGGGCACGCTGTTCGAGCGATGCGAGTCGGCACGTGTCTGGTTGATCAGCGTCACCGCCGCCGCACCAATGAGGCCAGCCACGCCGATTGCCATGAAATTCTGTTCGAGCGGCAGCTTCAAGGAGACGAGCCAACCAATGAGCACCGGAGCCACGATGGCGCCGACCCGGCCCACGCCGGAAGCAAAGCCGACACCGGTAGAGCGGATCGCATGAGGATAGAAGTCGCCCGCATAAGCATAGGCCAGCAATTGCGTACCGAGCGTCGATGCGCCGACGACGAATACAACGGCAAACAACGACACGGTCGACTTCGTGTAGCCCATCAGTGACAGCGCAACCGCCCCGACGACGTAAAACGCAATCAGCACCCGCTTGATGTTGACCTTGTCGCTGAGCCAACCGCCGAAGATCGCGCCGGCAATCGCACCGACGTTGAAGACGATCACGAAATTCAAAGCCGAACCCAGGCTATATCCCGCCATGGCCATCAGCTTGGTCAACCACGAACTGAGCGCGTAGACCATGAAGAGGCCCGTCATGAACGCGACCCAGATCATCGTGGTACTGAAGCCGCGTCCATCCTGGAAGAGCCGTCGCACCGAAGCGTCCTTGCTTTTGTCCGACGAAGACCCTGCAAACTGCTCCTGACCGCTCAACGGATAGTCGGGCACCAACCGCTTCATCACCGCACGCAGTTCGTCGCGCCGGCCGCTTTTGACCAGGAAGGTCATCGAGTGCGGCATCGTTTTGATGATGAACGGGATCAGCAGCACAGGCAGGCCCGCGGCAAAAAAGACGGATTGCCAGCCATAGCTGCCGATAAGCTGCTTTGCGGTCAGCGCCACCAGAATCCCGCCAATGGAATATCCCGCGAACACCAGCGTCACCAAGCGCGTACGCAGCGCGTTAGGCGAGAACTCCGCCATCTGCGCGGTGACGATCGGCAAGACTCCGCCAATGCCCAGGCCGGCGATGAATCGCGTGACGCTGAAACTGATGGGATCGCTCGTCAACCCGGCGGCCGCGGTGAAAAGACTGAACAGGGCCACGCACACGCACATCATCATGGGTCGACCGAAACAGTCAGCCAGCGTGCCAAGGAAAATGGCCCCGAGCATGACGCCGAAAAGCGTCGAGCCGGCCATGACGCCGGCGCTGGTCGCGTCGATGCGCATGTCCTTCATGATCGACGGCAGCGCCGCACCCACGACGGCAAGATCGTAGCCGTCGAGTATCAGCATCAACACACACCAGAACAGGACAAGGGTATGAAAGCCATTGAATCTGGCCTGACCCGCGAGTGAGTGCACGTCTATCTGGTTCATGTTGTCTCCTTCGGTTTAATGTCGTGGATG
Source organism: Paraburkholderia sp. DD10 (assembly GCF_049177125.1). Taxonomy (NCBI): domain Bacteria; kingdom Pseudomonadati; phylum Pseudomonadota; class Betaproteobacteria; order Burkholderiales; family Burkholderiaceae; genus Paraburkholderia; species Paraburkholderia sp. DD10. The sequence continues at coordinate 2,960,798 of NZ_CP185392.1, forward strand.
AAGTCCACGCGGGCTCCAACGGCGCCCTCGATGGAGCGGCCTTGTCGCGGCTCGGATCGGCCGTTGGTACCCTGCTGTAATCAGTGTGAGATGGACGCGGCTGGCAGTCCATGTCCATCAACTTCAATCTGAATGAGGTCGCCGAACACCCGCGTTGCCGGCGTTCACCCGTGACGAATGGATATGGCCGTCGTTGCGACCGCCTGCGGCGACCTGGCTGCTAATCCGGCGATACGCACGTAAAACTGGACGCTGCGTTCGGATCGCCGGACCCGTTGTACGCCGGGTACCGCGGATACCTGCAGAGCGGCCGCTCCATTCCTTTCCCGGGATCGACGCTGCGCGTGGCGACGATCTTGCGGCTGGATGGCTTGACTCCCTTCTCGATCCACTCGAACATCGGATTCACGAGATCGACCATGTCGGGTCCACGGCCACCGTTGGGCGTGGCGGCACAATGATCATTCCCCGGAAGCACGTAGTACTCGACGAACTGATCCGCCGCGGATTGCCCGCCCGCCGAAACAACGAGCTTGTTGTAGTAGTCGGTGGTGTTATTCAGGGTGATCAGCCAGTCCGTCGTTCCGTGAAAGAGCATCAGTTTTCCGTTGCGAGCCCTGAAGCCGCCGAGATCGGGGTTGACCGCATCGATCAGGTTCGCGAGATAGTCGAGCCGCGTGGCGTATGCCTGGGGCTCCACGAGCAGTGGATCGACCGAAGGATCCTGCGCAACGAAATACCGCATGTAGTCCCCACCCAGGATCTGATAGGTGGTTCCGCCCACGGCTTGCCATGAAGCGTCGTCAGCGGTCTCCCCGCCTCCTTGGGGGAAAGCGGGCCACGTGTATCGCCCGCCCGCGACGCTTGTCGGCTCGTACAACGTTCTGGCGGACTCGAGTTGCGCGTCGGTGAGACAGGCGTCCGAGTCGGCGGCATTGCACCTCAGTGCCGTCAGGTCGACCTTGCAGGCCTCCGGCCTGCTGATGATGTTGTCCTTCAGTCCATCCAGTTCGTCGCACCGGGATTGCATGAAGTTGGCGATAGTCCGCACCTTGCCGACGCTCAAGGCGGCGCCCGGCTTTGCAAGCTGCCTGAGGATCTTTTGGTACCAGAGAAATTGACCTGTGTACGCATTTGCAGGGGCTCTGGCGATGATGCCGTCGAACAGATCGGGGTGGCGTTGAGCCTGAATCAAAGCCTGCCGCCCGCCGCCCGAGCATCCCTCATAGACGAACCTGGTGTTGTCGAGAGAACCGCCATAGCGCTTGTGCAGAATTGCCTTGGCGGAGGCGAGCACTTTTGGCACGGCAGCGTAGGCATAGTCCTCCAACATCTGCGCGTCGAGCGCGAAGGAGCCTTGGGGATGTTTCGCCGCATCGTGCCCGTGGTTCGTCGCGATGGTGGCGTAGCCCTTCTCAGCGACGCCGGGGCTATATGCCGTCTCGTAGATGATGCCGTCGAAACCGCCGCCGCCCATGAAAAGCACACGGTTGTTCCATGTCGTAGGCATTCGGACTTCGAAGGCGAGTTCCTTGGGCAGTTCACCGCGAACAACGCAGGCTTCGGGCACGGAGCCGGCCGCGGGAACCAGGGCGGCCTTCGTGATCGTGGCTCCTTCAAACTGCTTGTTCAGAAGCGCGTTGCAGGCGGCTTCGGCAGTCGTTGCCGACTCCCCGGTTGCCAGGTCGTTACCGCCACAGGACGCGAGTACCAGGCAAGCCGCAGCCGGAATGAGACGGGAACGAACGAAAGCCCTCGGGCCAACGCTGTGTGCGCCTTTATGTACCAGGCCTGCCGAACTGGTGGAAGTCGTGCTGATAAGAGTCATGTTGTCTCCGTGCGTGACGCTCGTTATGTCGCGTTCTTCGCAGCGGCAACCGCTGAATCCTCAGCAATAAGTCGTTGTTGGCTGGACCGTTGGCACCGTTGCAACCGCAGTGTCAGCCTGGTTGGTCTCGCGATCCATGTCCGCGGACTTCAGCTTGAATGAGGTCTCTGGACATGCCGCGTTAATCGGGCGAAACCGCCCTGCCGTGGCGGTACATTCCGGGGCTGGCCCCGGTCCACTTCCTGAAAGCCCGGTGAAATGCACTGGTTTCCTGAAATCCGGTGCGCGCGGCGACTTCGGCGACCGTGAGAGAACTGCTGGAAAACAGCTCGATGGCGATGTCGCGGCGCAATTCGTCTTTCAGTTGCCGGTAGCTCGTGCCTTCGGCCAGCAGGCGGCGTTGCAGCGTGGCCGAGGACAGATTCAGCAACTGCGATAGCGCGTCGAGGTCGGGCCACTCGTCGGGGACCTGGTTTCGCAAACGGCGCCTTACCACGGCAGTCGTGCTGGATTCGTTGCGATATTTAACCAGGATATTGGCCGGTGCGTTCTGCAGGAATGCATGCAGGCTCGTTTCCGTCCCGGACAGTTTGAGATCGAGGAAACTGCGATCGAACCGGATCAGGGTTTCGTCGGCGGAGAATGTCACGTCCTCGCAGAAGCGCATGCGGTAGTCGCTGTCATCGATTGGCGCACAAGCACGAAACCTCATCTCGATCAGCGGAATCCGTCTGCGTGCCAGCCAACACGCAAGCCCGTGCACGAGGATGAACCACGTACCGTAGGCAAACAGGCGGCGCGTCAGGCCGTCGTCATGCAGGATGATCAGCGCGTGCTCGCCCTCGCAGCGTAGCTCCCCATGAATGTCGTCGAGAACCGCACGCAGAAACTTCAGCATGCGACGCAACGCGTGTTCCAGGTTCTCGGCATGCAGAACCGCGTGGCACATCAGCGCGTAACTGCCCCGGCGCAGTGGATGGCTGTCCAGACCGAAAAACTCGTCGTCCATCAAGTCGGCCAGCGCCGCCCATAGGCGCGAAAAAGCTAACGCGGGCACGCGGGCTCTCGGGGCATTCAACAATTCCGCCGCGATGCCGGCGTGCTGCAGTGCGGCCGGCACATCCAGATTACGTTGCGTGGCGACCAGAATCGCTTCACGCACCAGGCCGATAGACGTTGTGCCCTTGTCTTGAGCGTCATTCATGGTCAGGTTCCACCCACAGAAGTGCACTGATGTTAATCGCTGCCGGGCGCCAGCGAAACCTGCCACGACTGGGCGCCACCGGTCATCGGCCGACGAGCATCGCGGCAATCGAATCCCCACGACATGTCCGAAAGGCTCATGCATGAAGAGGTCCATGGGCATGGGCTTACTCTCGCCCGACGCTTAGCATCACCAGCCAGTAGATCGTCGCGAACGTGTGCTCATTCCCGGGAGACAGAAGTGCGGATTCAACATAAAGGTTTCGTCGTCACAGGCGGCGGCTCAGGGCTCGGCGCCGCCACGGCGCGCCGTCTGGTGGCGGGCGGCGCCCGCGTGCTGCTCGTGGACCTGAACCACGACGCCGGTACAGCGCTGGCGGCGGAACTGGGCAGCCATGCTCACTTCGCCAGGGCCGACCTATCCGACGCAGCCAGCGCGGAGAGTGCGTTGGCCGCATTCCGCGACACCTTCGGCACGCTGCATGGCCTGATCAATTGCGCAGGCGTCGCACCCGCCGAGAAAGTGCTCGGACGTGAAGGCCCGCACGCGCTAGAAAGTTTCGCGCGCACCGTTCAGATCAACCTGATCGGCGCCTTCAACATGGTGCGGCTGGCCGCGGCCTGCATGGCCGGGAACATGCCGGAGACCGATGGCGAGCGCGGGGTCATCATCAATACCGCTTCAGTCGCGGCCTTCGATGGTCAGATCGGGCAAGCGGGCTACGCCGCCTCCAAAGGCGGCGTCGTGGCGATGACGCTGCCTATCGCGCGCGAGTTGGCCCGCCATGGCATTCGGGTGGTCACCATCGCGCCCGGCATCATGGAGACGCCGATGCTCAAAGGCATGCCCACGGAGGTACAAGACGCCCTCGGCAAGATGGTCCCCTTTCCCGCGCGCCTTGGACGGCCGGATGAGTTTGCGGGCCTTGTGCTGCACATCCTCGACAACACCTACCTCAATGGCGAGGTGATTCGCCTTGACGGCGCGATTCGCATGGCGGCCAGATGAATTCAGCCTCTGGCGTACGCATGACGATTGCTGCTGCCGCCTTGCTTCCGTTGGCTTCGGTTGGCTTCGGTCGGCTCCAGTTAGCCCGACTCGCCGAATCCGGATTGGGTCAGTTGATTCATCGACCACCAAACTTTCCTCACCCCTTGCAACGCCGCCATCGAGCGGCGCATGGAGACTCGCATGCCTGCCTTTTCGACTTCCCATGATCCCGTCGTCATCGTCGCCGCCGCCCGCACGCCGCTGGGTGGTTTCCAGGGCAACTTCGCCTCGCTGACAGCGCCCCAACTGGGCGCCAACGCCATCCGTGCCGCCGTGCATCGGGCCGGGCTCCAGCCGGAGGCCGTGGACGAGGTGCTCATGGGCTGCGTGCTGCCCGCCGGCCTCGGCCAGGCGCCCGCCCGTCAAGCGGCGCTGGCGGCGGGCTTGCCGGTCTCAGCGGGCTGCACCACGATCAACAAGGTCTGCGGCTCGGGGATGAAGGCAACCATGCTGGCGCACGACCTGCTGCTGGGAGGGAGTCAAGAACTGATCGTGGCCGGCGGCATGGAATCCATGAGCAACGCGCCCTACCTGTTGCCCAAGGCCCGCTCGGGCCAGCGCCTGGGGCACGGCCAGATGCTGGACCACATGTTCTTCGACGGCCTGGAGGATCACTACGGCGCCGCCTCCGACGGCCGCCTGATGGGCACCTTCGCCGAGGACTGCGCGCGCCATTTCGGTTTCACGCGTGAGGAGCAGGACGCCTATGCTTCCACCTCCACGCTGCGCGCGCAGCAGGCGCAGCGCGACGGCCTGTTCCGCTGGGAAATCACGCCGGTGACCGTGCCGGGTCGCAGCGGCGAGAAACGCATCGATGACGACGAGGCGCCCGCGAAGGCGCAACTGGACAAGATCCCCACCCTCAAGCCCGCCTTCGCCAGGGACGGCACGGTCACGGCGGCGAACTCCAGTTCGATCGCGGATGGCGCGGCGGCCCTGGTGCTGATGCGCCAGTCCACCGCGCGCGAGCGTGGTTTGGCACCGCTGGCGCTCATCCATGGGCACGCCACACAGTCACAGGAGCCGGCCTGGTTCACCACTGCGCCCGTGGGCGCGATTCAGAAGTTGCTCGCCAAGGTGGGGTGGCAGGTGGACGACGTAGACCTGTGGGAAATCAACGAGGCATTCGCCGTGGTCGTCATGGCCGCGATGCGTGAGCTGTCGCTGCCGCACGAGCGCGTGAACGTGCATGGCGGCGCCTGCGCGCTGGGTCATCCGATCGGCGCAACGGGCGCGCGCCTCATCGTGACGCTGCTGGGCGCGCTTCGCCAGCGCGGCGCGAGGCGCGGCGTGGCGAGCCTGTGCATCGGTGGCGGCGAGGCCACGGCGCTGGCGCTTGAGATCGTCTGAGCAACATCGTTTCATTTCCAGCGCACGGGCCGTGGCATCACGATGCGATCTCGAACCGCAATCGTCGCGGCTCTCAGGACTTCACCGTCGACGGATGTTCGACCCGGCTCACGAGATAGTCAACCATGCGCTGCGCGGCCGGCTGCAACGCATCGAAACTCTTGAAGCACACGACGAAACGGCGATGTGCCCAGGCATCGGTGAGAGGAATGATCCTGATTCCAAGCGCCGGCCGATACGTCTCGGCCACTTCCACCGGCACGACGCTGATCCCGAGCCCGGCCGCGACCACGCGAAACGCCGCATCGAAGCTCGATACGATCACCCGGTAGGACACGGTCGTGCCCGCGCTCGCCGCCGCGCGCTGCAGCATCGTATGAACGGCCGTCGACGGCAGCAATCCGACATGCTCGTACCGCAAGGTCTGATCGAAGCGCAGCGACGCCTCGCCAGCGAGCGGATGATCGCGGTGGACCGCGAGCGCGAGCCGGTCCTGCCGATACGGACGATGCTGAAGCCCTTGCAGGTCGACGTTATCCCAGCACACGCCGATGCTCGCCGCGCCTTCGCGTAACTGCCGCACGAGATCGGACGACAGTCGTTCCTCGACATCGACCCGGATGTTCTGATACTCGGGCTCGCGCATGAATGAAGCGATGTCGTCGAGCAGCGCCTCCGCGATCGCGGAGGCCGACGCGCACACGCTCACGCGCCCTTTCAACCCGCCGCCGAACGCGGCGACGTCGCTTGCGATGCGCTCCATCGTGAAGAGCACGTTGCGCGCGTGTTCGAGCAAGGCGATGCCCGCCGCCGTTGGCTGGACGCCGCGCCGCGAGCGCGACAGCAGCGGCACGCCCAGTTCGCTCTCAAGTTGCGCGATGCGCTTGCTGATCGCGGACGGCTCGATGTGCGCCTCCTCCGCCGCCCGCGCGATATTGCGGTGATCGCACACGGCCACGAAAAGCCGCAGCGTCTTGAGGTCGATGTCGCGCATTCGCAGTCTCCAGGTCGCTCGCTCAGACATTCCCGATTGGAACGCCAACCGTTCCAAAATACCGCTTCAAGGTTTCGTTGGAATGTCTAAAGTTAGCACAACGCCGGCAACCCGACGACCGGCACGAGACAAACGGAGACAGCACTCAATGCCCTCGTTCCCCATGAACGTCGTCATTCGCGAAGTCGGTCTGCGCGACGGCCTGCAAAGCATCCAGACGATGCTTCCCACGAAACACAAGATCGAATGGATCGGCGATGCCTACGCCGCCGGCCAGCGCGAAATCGAAGTCGGCTCGTTCGTGCCGGCGCGGCTTTTGCCGCAACTCGCCGACACCGCTGAACTCGTCGCCTACGCGAAGACGCTGCCGGGCCTCGTAGTCTCGGTGCTCGTGCCGAACCTCAAGGGCGCCGAGCGCGCCATCGATAGCGAAGCCGACGTGCTGCTCGTGCCGCTCTCCGCGAGCCACGAGCACAGCCTCGCCAATCTGCGCAAGACACCCGATGAAGTCGTTGCCGAAGTGGCGCGCATCCGGGCCGCACGCGATGCCGCCGGTTCGAAGACGCTGATCGAAGGCGGCATCGGCACGGCGTTCGGCTGCACGATCCAGGGCCGCGTCGATCAGGCCGAGGTGCTGCGCTGCATGCAGGCCTTGCTCGATGCAGGCGCGGATCGCGTGAGCATCGCCGATACGGTCGGCTACGCCGGCCCCGCCGCCGTGCGCGATCTGTTCGAGAAGGCCCGCGAGATTGCGGGCGAGCGCTTCTGGTGCGGCCACTTCCACGACACGCGCGGCCTCGCGCTCGCCAACGTGTACGCGGCGCTCGAAACCGGCGTCGCACGCTTCGATGCGACGCTCGCCGGCATCGGCGGTTGTCCGCATGCGCCGGGCGCGAGCGGCAACGCGTCGAGCGAGGACGTGGCGTTCATGCTCGCCGACATGGGCATCGAAACCGGCATCGATATTCCCGCCTTGCTGGCACTGCGCGCGAAGGTCGCCCGGTGGCTCGAAGGCGAAACGCTTCACGGCGCGTTGTGGCTCGCCGGACTGCCCAAAACCTTCGCGGTTCCGGCTGCGCTCAACGCTTGAGGACATCATGAGCAACGACACCCGACTTCCCCTCGACGGCGTGCGCGTCATCGAATTCACGCACATGGTCATGGGGCCGACGTGCGGCATGATCCTCGCCGATCTCGGCGCCGAGGTCATCAAGATCGAGCCGCCCGGCGGCGACAAGACCCGCAAGCTGCCGGGTCTGGGGATCGGCTTCTTTCGCTCGTTCAACCGCAACAAGAAGAGCGTCGTGCTCGACATCAATACGCCGGAGGGCAAGGAAGCGGCGGTGGAACTGATCGGCACCTGCGACGTGATGCTCGAAAACTTCCGCCCCGGTCTGATGGCAAAGCTGGGCCTCGACTACGACACGCTGTCGAAGCCATACCCCGGCCTCATCTACGTGTCGCACAAGGGCTTTCTGCCAGGGCCGTACGAGAAGCGCCTCGCGCTCGATGAAGTCGTGCAGATGATGGGCGGCCTGTCCTACATGACGGGCCCGATCGGTCGGCCGCTGCGCGCGGGGACGTCGGTAAACGACATCATGGGCGGCATGTTCGGCGCGATCGGCGTGCTCGCCGCGTTGCGCGAGCGCGAACGCACCGGCCAAGGCCAGGAAGTGCAGAGCGCACTCTTCGAGAACTGCGTGTTCCTCTGCGCGCAGCACATGCAGCAATACGCGATGACGCGCGAGCCGCCGCCGCCGATGCCCGCGCGCGTGTCGGCGTGGAGCGTCTACGACGTATTCACGCTGGCGGACGGCGAGCAGCTTTTCATCGGCGCGGTGAGCGACAAGCAGTTCATCACGCTGTGCGACGTGCTCGGCCGCCCGGATCTGCCAGCCGAACCGCGCTTCGCAACCAATGCGTTGCGCGTCGCGATCCGCCCCGAGTTGCTCGACGTTCTCGGCGTCATTCTCAAGGATCATCGCGTTGAAGAACTGTCGCCGAAGCTCGAAGCGGCCGGCATTCCGTATGCGCCGATCGTGCGCCCCGAGCAACTGCTCGACGACCCGCATCTGAAGGCGAGCGGCGGCCTCGTGCCGATGGAAACCGACGACGGCGGCATGACCGAAGTCGTGCTTCTGCCGCTGACGATGGGCGGCCGGCGGCCGGGCGTGCGCCAGGCGCTCGCGCGCGTCGGCGAGCACACGCAGGAAGTGCTGTCGCGTCTGAAGAGCCGGGTGAGCGCATGAGCTTGCGCACTGAACGCGCATCGAATCACGGAGCGGACTAAACGGCAGATCGCTTGGGCCGTGCGCGAGCAGCGTGCGGCCCATCACCTTCATACCGGCAGGCGTGCACACAAAAGAATGCCGCCGGTGCACAAAGCAGGAGACAAACATGCAGCAGACCGTCACCGCGGGCAGCCCCCCGCTTGCGTCGCCGAACGTTCGCATCGGCATCGACCCCGGCGCGGAAATCTCCGCGCGCATGGATCGACTGCCCATCACGCGGCATCTCTGGATGCTCGTGTTCCTCATTTCGCTCGGCGGCTTCTTCGAGGTCTACGACCTGATCTTCACCGGCTATATCGCGCCGGGCATGGCGAAGAGCGGTCTGCTCAAGACCACGACGAGCGCGTTCTTCGGCTTCACCGGCATCGCCGGCTTCATCGCCGCGACGTTCGCGGGGCTCTTCGTCGGCACCTTCGGGTTCGGCTGGCTGCCGGACCGCTACGGGCGCCGCGCCGTGTTCACCTTTTCGCTGCTGTGGTACTCGGTCGGCTCGGCGATCATGGCCTTCCAGACGACGCCCGAAGGCGTGATCCTGTGGCGCTTCATCACGGGCATCGGCGTGGGCGTGGAGATCATCACGATCGACAGCTACGTCACCGAACTGGTCCCGCAACACATGCGCGGCCGCGCGATGGCGTTCAACCAGATGGTGATGTTCGCGGCCGCGCCGGTCGCGGCGATCCTCTCGTACTGGCTCGTGCCGACGACGGTGTTCGGCATCGACGGATGGCGTGTCGTGGTGCTCGCGGGATCGATCGGCGCGGTGCTCGTGTGGTTCATCCGCCGCGCCGTGCCGGAAAGCCCGCGCTGGCTCGCGACGCATGGCCACGTGGAGAAGGGCGAGCGGGTCGTGGCGAAGATCGAGGCGATCGTCGCGCGCGAGACAGGCCAGCCGCTGCCGCCTCCGCTACCGGTGATCGAGCAGCCCGCGCATCGGCGCGCGTCGTTTGCGGAGCTGTTGCAGCCGCCGTACCGCTCGCGCTTCATCATGCTGATCGTCTTCAACTTGTGCCAGGCGATCGGCTATTACGGCTTCGCCAACTGGGTGCCGACGCTTCTGATCGGCCAGGGCATCACCGTGACGAAGAGCCTGCTGTATTCGTTCATCATCGCGTTCGCGATGCCGGCGGGCCCGATGCTCGCGATGCTCTACGCCGACAGGATCCAGCGCAAATGGCTGATCGTCGGCGGGGCGTTTGCGGTGATCGTTTGCGGCCTGGCATTCGGGCAGGTGAAGGAAGCCGTGCCGCTCATCATTCTCGGCGTGCTGATCAGTCTCGCCGGGCAGACCATTTCCGTATCCTTCCACGCGTACCAGGCCGAACTCTTTCCGACCGCGGTGCGCTGCCGTGCGAGCGGTATCGTGTATTCGGTCAGCCGCATCGGGGCGATGATGTCGGGGTTCTTCATCGCCTTCCTGTTACGCGATTTCGGCGTCGCGGGTGTGTTCACCGGCATTACCGGCTGCATGCTGGTCGTTGCCGTGGCGATCGGCGTGTTCGGACCCAGGACCAACGGCGTTCGACTCGAGGAGCTGAATCGGTGAGTTCCATGGCGCGCTCAGTTCCGCTTTCGAGCTCACGTTGCAGATGCGGTTTTCATACCGATGTCGGCAATTCCGACTTGCGCACCGTGTGCCTTTCCTTGCTGCGCCGGATCGCCGTCATGACCAGCAAGACGACGGGGGCAATCAACAATCCTTCCGCCAGTTCCGGATCGAGAGGGAAATGCAGTGTATGAAGCGCCTTGAATCCGGCCGACGCCAGCGAGAGCACGTAATAGGAGATCGCGGCCACGGACAGACCCTCGACCGCGTGTTGCAGCCTCAACTGGCTGCGCGCGGTCTGATTCATGCCTTCCAGTAAGCGGGTCGTGTCCTCTTCCTGCGCGAGGTTGACGCGCGTGCGCAGCAGATCGACGGCTCTCGCCACCCGTCCAGCGAATTGTTCGTGGCGCGCCCAGACCGTCTTGCACGTCTCCATCGCCGGAGCGAAGCGCCGCTCCATGAATTCGGCGATCGTCGGCATCCCTTCAATGCGTTCTTCGCGCAGCTCGTGAATGCGCGCAAGCACGAGTTTTTCGTAAGCACGCGACGCGCTGAAGCGCCCGCTCGACCCCGCCAGTGACTCGATGCGCACGGCAAGATGCGTGAGACGCACCAGCAGTTCCGCATCGTTGCGGCGCCCCTGGCTCGTGTCCATGCTGTGCATCAACGGCTGAAGCGCCGACTGCAATTCGTCGAGACTTCTGCCCAGTTCGCGGGCGACCGGCAGCGCCAGCAGGGCCATCATCCTGTATGTCTCGATCTCGTAGAGGCGCTGCAGGAGACGTCCGCCCTGCTCTTCCCGGAAGCCATCGTCGATCACGAGAAATCGCGAGAAGCCGTCGGACCGGATGGTCCAGTCGCAGTAAACCTGTCCGCCGCCCAGCACCGTGCTGCCCACCAGAATGGCGCCGTCGATCCACTGACGCACGCTCTGACGTGCTGCGCCGGCTGCATCGCCCGACACGAGTTCCATCCGGGCGGCGACGAACCGCTTGCCTTCAAAACCGTGAAACCATTCAGAGGGAACATGTTCCTCCGCCAGATCGGAAAAGTAGTCCGCGTCATGGCGTTGCGCGACGAATGTGAAGGTGGAGAATTCGGTGTGCCTCTCCCATTTCAATTGCTTCTCGTCATTCCACCGTGCCGAGTAATGCGTCGTTCCCTCGGCGGGAATCGCGAGGCCGGTCAGTCTGCACAGCGATCGGAGCAGTGCTTCGTGAACGGAAGGGTCGCCGTCGGCATAGATGGCAAAGTGGGTAAGCGCCACTGATCCGCCGATCCGGAGAAACGGCCGCGCATGCAACTCGCGCGCGAGGCTGGCGCGCAGAAAATGGTCCATGGCTGATCTTCTTTCTGATGGTCATGCGCGTCGCCGCGCGATCGGGACCAACCGGCGCTAACCGGTACTAACCTGTACTGTCAGGCGCTCACGAAGGCGTGGATGAGCCGGTTGAATACCGCTGGTTTCGCGACGTTCATTCCATGCGACGCCCCGGAAATGGTTTGTTTGTCCGCGTAATCGATCCAGTCGGCGAGCTTTTCAACGTTGTTGCGAAACATGCGAGGGCTCTTTTCGCCCTCGATCAGCAACGTCCTGCACTTCACGTCACGCGCCGCGTCATGTGAGTACGCGGGCAACGGATCTCTAAACTGCTTCGGCAACGTGGCGGCGTTGTCGATCGCCATGGTGCGAAAGCTCGCGGGACTCTTGCGCCAGAAGCCGGGCATGCTCACCGAGTCGACGAACAGTTCCAGTCCCGCGTCGATCGCACCGCTCTCGATCAGATCGGCAACCTTGGCGCGAAGCACATTGGTCGCGGGCGGCAGCGCTGCTTCCGGCGCCCGATCGATTTGCAACGGGCCGCCCGGATCAGCAAGCGTCAGCGTTTTAACCAACCGCGGATACTCGCGCGCCACGTGGAAGGCGACGCAGCCACCCCGCGAGTGCCCCACCAGATGAACCGGCCCGAGGTTCATTGCGGCAATGAACTCGGCAAGCTCCGCGACGTGCGTCTTCCAGCCGAATTCCCCTTGAATGCAGGCATCGGAAGCCGGCCAGTAATGGCTGAGACTGACCGAAACGCAGAGGAAATGCTTCGAGAGAAAATCCGTTTGACCGCTCCAGTAGCGGTAATCGCAAAGCGATCCATGCACGAACACCAGTGGCGCTCCCGAACCGCTGACCACATAGGGCACGCAAATGCCGGAGGGGACGGTGGCAAAGCACAACTCCGGGACAGCAAGTATTGAAGGGTCGGTTCGCGCGTTCATGCATGGGCTCCTTTCACCGCACTATGCACGACGCAATAACCTAAGAAAATCGCGTAATATTGATGGCATCTATCGATTTATCTGATACCAATGAAAGCACTCGATCTGGACGTTCTGACAATGATCGTCGCCGTCGCCGACACGGGGAACATCAGCCGGGCGGCGGACGTCGTGCATCGCTCGCAATCGGCGGTGAGCATGCAGATCAAGACGCTCGAAACCGCGCTCGGCAAGCCGCTTTTCGTGCGCAAGCCGAGAAGCGTGATCCCCACGCAAGACGGCGAGGTCCTGCTGACGTTCGCGCGGCGCATGCTCGCGCTGCGCGATGAAGCATGGGCGGCGGTGGTCCGGCCCGACGTCACCGGCCGGGTCGTCATCGGTGTGCCGGACGACTACGCGTCGTCACTGTTGCCGTCGATTCTGAAGAAATTTTCTGCCCAATACCCGAAGGTCGAGATTCAGGTCGTCGGACTGCCGAGCGTGGCGCTCGCGCCGATGGTGAAGGACGGCTCGGTCGACCTGGTCTGCGGAACCCGCGTGAAGGGCCTATCGGGCGAGTTCATCCGGCACGAACCGATGGTCTGGGCCGCGGCGCCGAGTTCGCATGACATCTGGCGCGAGCGGCCGCTGCCGATTGCCGTGTTCCTGCCGGGTAGCGTCGCCCGCGAAAACGCGATCCGCAGCCTAGAGCGGGCCAGGATCACCTATCGGACCTCCTATGAGAGCCCGAGCCTGCTCGGCCTGCTCAGCATGGTCGAGGCGGGACTCGCAGTGGCGCCGCTCGCGCAATGCGCGGTGCCTGCTCATCTGAGCTTGCTCGGCCACGCACACGGCTTGCCCGAGATCGCTGCGCTGGAGCTCATACTTGCGCGGAGTGCCAAATCGAAGCGCCCGCCATGCGACTTTCTCGCCGAAAAGATCATGTCGGAACTGCGGCGTTAATCACACAGGTGTTCGCAACGGGCCTCGCTTCAGCGCAATCGATGACGATGCGAACAGGGCGTCTCGGCGTGCGACTGCCCCATGTTCGCACCAGGGTTGCGGGTGCGGCGCCGTGCGCGTTCATGCCGCCCGCGTTCGCCCGGCTGTGAGGAGCGCAGGCTCGCCGTATGCCGCAGGTGTGGCTCGCCGATACTCCCTGAGCCTGCGGGCGTGAGTTCGCCGTCGTCATGGCGACCCGGAAAATTATTACCGGGCTTGATCGCGGCCATCAGGGTTTTGAGTCTCTTCATCATGATCAGACGGTGCTCAACCGTGCAAGCTCGGTGTCGACCAGCAGCTTCTTCAGTTCAGGCACGCACGACCCGCAGTTACCACCGGCCTTCAGGCACGCGGTAATCTCCGCCGCGGTCTTGAGCCCTTGCTCGCGGATCGCCGCGCAGATCGTGTTGCGTCCGACACCGAAACACGAGCAGACCGTCGGCCCCGTATCGACGCCCTTGCCGATCGGCAGTCCTGCCAGCAGGCCGGCACGATCCGCTTCATCGAGCCTGTCCTTGGCGAACAGGCCCGCGAGCCACGTACGCGACGGCAACTGCGATTGCGGACGCGCCGAGACGAAGATGCAACTCTCGATACGCTCGTCCACCAGGTGCACGGCGCGATAGACGCCCGCCGTGCGGTCCTCGTACTCGAGCCAGTCGGCGTGCGGATCGTCGATACCGAACAGCGCTTGCGCCCAGCCGCCGTGATCGGCGAGCGGCTTGCGCCCCGCGAGTTCATAGCGCACGAACTGCGCGCCGTGGACGCGCGTCCAGTACGTCACGTCATCCAGCACCGGGGCGCGACGGCTCAGCGAGAAGCCGTGCCAGGCGACGTCGAACCTGTCGACGCGCACCGGCGTGTGTTTGAACTCGGGCTCCCCGGAAACCGGATCGACCACGGGATTCACCACCGCGCCGATGCGCGCGTCGGACGCGACCTGATCGTTCCAGTGGATCGGCACGAACACGCTGCCGCGCGACATGCCGCCACCATGCTGCACGCGCGCGACCATCGTGCCCCAGCGGCTCGACACGCGCGCGAGTTCGCCTTCGCGCACGCCGCACGACAGCGCGTCCTGCGGATGCAGATCGACGAAGGCTTCCGTTACGTGACCGGCGAGTTTCTCCGACTTACCGGTGCGGGTCATCGTGTGCCATTGGTCGCGCACGCGGCCGGTATTCAGCGTCAGCGGATAGTCGTCGTCCGGCGCGTGGATCGGATCGCGCGGCGGCGTCGCGACGAAACGCGCCTTGCCGTCCGCGTGGGCATAGCGGCGATCACCGAACAGACGCGCGGTGCCGTGCGGCGCCGCGCCGCTCGCCGCCGGCACCGGCACCGGCCACTGGATCGGCTGCAGCGCATCGTAACGCTCGCGGCCGAGCGCGACGAGCCCGCCCAGATTGAACACGCGCGGCACGTTACCATCGGTTTGTGTTTCGCTTGCGGCCTCATGGCTGTCAGCGGTCTCGCCACCGTTGCCGGGGTCGTTGCCGGGGTCGTTGCGATAGGCACTCAGCCGCGCATGCTCGTCGAAGATTTCATGCGCATCCGAGAAATCGAAGCCGGCATACCCCATGCGCTGCGCGACGTCGCAGATGATGCGCCAGTCGGCGCGCGCTTCGCCCGGCGCCGGCAGGAACGCGCGCTGGCGCGAGATCCTGCGCTCGGAGTTGGTGACGGTGCCGTCCTTCTCGCCCCAGCCGAGCGCCGGCAGCAGGACGTGAGCGAACGCATTGGTGTCCGTGTTCTCGACGATGTCGGAGCTGACGACGAGCTCGCAGCGCGCCAGCGCGCGCTTCGCCTGATCGCCGTCGGGCAGGCTCACGACCGGATTCGTGCCCATGATCCAGACGGCCTTGATCTGGCCGCGCTCGATCGCCTCGAACAGTTCGACCGCCTTGAGTCCCGGACGCTGCGCGATGGCGGGCGAATCCCAGAACGTCCGCACGAGTTCTCGATGACGCGGATTGTCGAGCTCCAGATGGGCCGCCAGCATGTTCGCGAGGCCGCCCACTTCACGTCCGCCCATCGCGTTCGGCTGGCCGGTAAACGAGAACGGGCCCATTCCCGGCTTGCCGATGCGACCGGTCAGCAGATGGCAATTGATGATGCTGTTGACCTTGTCGGTGCCGGAACTCGACTGGTTCACGCCTTGCGAATAGACCGTCACCACCCGCTCGGTTCGCGCGAAAAGCCGATAGAACTCGAGCAGATCGTGCGGGTCGAGCTTGCAGGCCTTCGCGCATTGCGCGAGGTCGAAGCCGTTCGTCACGTCGGTCGAAGCGGCATCGAGCGCCTGTGCGTAGCCGGTCGTATGCGCATCGACGAAGCCCGCATCCGTCGTGTCATGTTCCGCCAGAAAACTGAGCAGCCCGTTGAACAGCCGGACATCGGTGCCCGCCTTCAGCGGCAGGTGGAGGTCGGCCATTTCGCAGGTCGCGGTATAGCGCGGGTCGATCACGACGACCTTCATATCGGGTCGCGTTTCCTTGATCTTGACGATCCGCTGGAACAGGATCGGATGGCACCACGCGGTATTCGATCCGACCAGCACGACCAGGTCCGCGAGTTCGAGGTCTTCGTAGCACACCGGCACGAGGTCCTCGCCGAACGCACGCTTGTGCCCCGCCACCGACGAGGACATGCACAGGCGTGAATTGGTGTCGATGTTCGCGCTGCCGATATACCCCTTCACCAGCTTGTTGGCGACGTAGTAGTCCTCCGTCAGCAGTTGTCCCGAGACGTAGAGCGCGACCGCCTGCGGGCCGTGCCGATCGATGATGCGGCGCAAGCCGCCGGCGACCGTGTCGAGCGCATCGCTCCACGACGCGGCGCGCAAGGCGCCGCTGCCGGGCTCGCGCAGCTTCGGCTGCAGCAGGCGGCCGTCGAGTCCGACCGTCTCGCCGAGCGCCGAGCCCTTCACGCACAGGCGGCCGGCGTTTGCCGGATGGCGTTCGTCGCCGGCAATCTCGGGCGGGCCGTCCGGGCGCGGGGTCGCGCGTACGCCACAGCCTACGCCGCAGTACGGACAAGTGGTCCTGACAGCGTCGCGGCTGCCATCGGACGCGCTGGAAATAGCGATGGGAAAACTCACGTTGCGTTCCGGTTCAGGCGGGCTGCGTCTCGCAGAGGGCTTTGCCGAACAGCAACTGGCTGCGCAGCGATGAAATGTCGGTCCGGTTCTGGATCAGCTCGAAATACCACGCGCCTTCCTTGACGTCGCCATAGAGCACGGCGCCGACCACCCGGTTGTCCTCGATCACGAGGCGCTTGTAGACGCCGCGTCGCGGATCGCGCAGCACGAGGTCCTCGGAATCCGGGCCGCCGATGAAGTCGCCGGCCGAATACAGTTCGACGCCGGTCACTTTCAGCTTGGTCGCGGTCGCGCGCTGCACGTAACGGCGGTGGCCCGCGCCGGCGAGATGTGCGCCGCAAACGCGCGCCTGATCCCAGATCGGCGCGACGAGGCCGAAGGTCGCCGTGCGGTGCTGCACGCATTCGCCGACGGCGTAGACGCGCGGATCGTAGGTCTGCAGGGTGTCGTCGACGACGATCGCGCGCTCGCAGTGCAGACCCGCCTGTTTCGCGAGGTCGATGTTCGGGCGCACACCGGCCGTCATCACGACGAGGTCCGCGGGAATCTCCGTGCCGTCGTCGAAACGCACGGCGGTGACGCGCTCCGGTCCGACGATTTCCGCGGTGTTGGCCCGCAGCAGGAAACGCAAGCCCTTGCGTTCCAGCGCCTGCTGCAACAAGGCCGACGCGCTCCTGTCGAGCTGGCGCTCCATCAGGCTGTCCATGACGTGCACGACCGTGACCGACATGCCCTGGCGCATGAGTCCGTTCGCCGCCTCCAACCCGAGCAGTCCACCGCCGATCACCACGGCGTGACGATGACTGCGCGCCGCGGCGAGCATCGTTTCGACGTCCTGGATATCGCGGAACGCGATCACGCCCGGCAGGTCGTGGCCCGGCACGGGAATCAGGAAAGGCTTCGAGCCGGTCGCGAGCAGCAGCCGGTCATAGCCCACCTCGACGCCGCTTTGCGAACGCACGATGCGGCGTCTGCGGTCGATCGCAATCACCGGATCGCCGGCATGCAGCCGGATACCGTTCTGCGCATACCAGTCGCGCGTATTGAGGATGATGTCGTCGACCGTCTTCTCGCCGGCCAGCACCGGCGAAAGCAGGATGCGGTTGTAGTTGCCGTACGGCTCGGCGCCGAATACGGTGATGTCGTAAAGATCCGGCGCGAGCTTCAGCAATTCCTCGACGGTGCGCATGCCCGCCATGCCGTTGCCGATCACGACGAGGCGCGGGCGGGAAGGCGCGCCGGGCGATGCGCCTCCCGAGGTCTGCGCGTCGACTTCATGTTTCATGCCGCGACCCACACCGTGCCGCTCTGCACGCGCACGGGGTATGCGCTGACGGAGTTCTCGGGCGCTTCCAGGCACTCGCCGGTGCGCAGATCGAAGTGATGCTTGTAGATCGGCGAGGCGACCACGATGCGTTCGCCGAGGCTGCCGATCAGGCCGCGCGAGAGCACCGCGGCGCGCGAACCCGGATCGAAATTGTGGATCGCGAACACGCCGCCCTCGCCGTCCGCGACGTGAAATACCGCGACCTGTTCGCCGTTGACCAGCGCGCAGACGCCCGTATTCGGAACGATGTCGTCGAGCGCGCACACGGGCGTCCAGGATTGTGAAGTCAGATTGTTGCTCATGCTGGGTTCCTCACGTCGGGTGGATGAACGATCAGGCGGGTTCGGCGACAACAGGTATCGGGAACTGCTTCGCTTGCCGTTCGACCGGCGTCGCGGGACGGATCTGTCCGCGCTCCTCGACGAACGTCACGGTGTTATCGGCCTGATCGCTGTTGACGAAATGGCGGAAGCGCTTGCGCGTTTCAGGATCGGTCACGGCCTTCTTCCATTCGCATTCGTAGGTCTCGACCACGTGCCGCATGTCCGATTCCAGTTCCGCCGCCACGCCCAGGTGATCGTTGACCACCACGTCGATCAGATAATCGAGGCCGCCTTCGAGGCTCTCGCGCCACACGCTGGTGCGTTGCAGACGGTCGGCGGTGCGCACGTAGAACATCAGGAAGCGGTCGATGTAGCGCACCAGCGTTTCGCGATCGAGGTCCGACGCGAGCAGTTCCGCGTGGCGCGGCTTCATGCCGCCGTTGCCGCACACGTAGAGGTTCCAGCCCTTCTCGGTGGCGATCACGCCGACGTCCTTGCCCTGCGCTTCCGCGCATTCGCGGGTGCAGCCCGACACGCCGAACTTGATCTTGTGCGGCGTGCGCAGGCCCTTGTAGCGGTTCTCCAGTTCGACCGCGAGACCCACCGAATCGCCGACGCCATAACGGCACCACGTCGAACCGACGCACGACTTCACGGTGCGCAGCGCCTTGCCGTACGCATGGCCCGATTCGAAACCGGCGGCGATCAGTTCTTCCCAGATGAACGGCAACTGTTCGACGCGCGCGCCGAACAGATCGACCCGCTGGCCGCCGGTGATCTTCGTGTAGAGGCCGTATTTCTTCGCCACCTGGCCGACCGCGATCAGGCCGTCCGGCGTCACCTCGCCGCCCGCCATGCGCGGCACGACCGAGTAGGTGCCGTCGCGCTGGATGTTGGCGAGGTAGTAGTCGTTGGTGTCCTGCAGCGACGCGTGCTCCTTCTTCAGCACGAACTCGTTCCAGCACGACGCGAGAATGCTCGCCACCGTCGGCTTGCAGATGTCGCAGCCGAGCCCGCGGCCGTGCTTCGCGAGCAGTTCGCCGAAGCTGCGCACGCCCTCGACGCGCACGATGTGATACAGCTCCTGGCGCGAGAACGGGAAGTGCTCGCAGACGTGGTTGTTGACCGCGAGGCCCTGCTTCTTCATCTCGGCCTTCATCACCTGCGTGACGAGCGGCACGCAGCCGCCGCACGAGGTGCCGGCGCTGGTCGCGCATTTGAGCGCGCCGATGTCGGTCGCGCCCGCGCAGACGGCCGCGCACAGATCGCCCTTCGAGACGTTGTTGCACGAGCAGATCTGCGCGGCCGCGGGCAGCGCGTCGACGCCGAGTCCCGGCTTCGCCTTGCCGTCGCTCTGCGGCAGGATCAGGAATTCGGGCGCTTCCGGCAGTTCGATGCGGTTCAGCATCATCTGCAGCAGCGTGCCGTATTCGCTGGCGTCGCCGACCATCACGCCGCCCAGCAGATACTTGCCGCATTCCGACACCACCAGCTTCTTGTAGACCTGCTTGCGCTCGTCGCTGAACTGGTAGGCGCGGCTGCCCGGCGTGGTGCCATGCGCATCGCCGATGCTCGCGACGTCCACGCCCATCAGCTTGAGCTTCGTGCTCATGTCGGCGCCGGCGAATTCGGCCGGCTCGCCGAGCAACTGCTTCGCCACCGTGCGCGCCATGTCGTACCCCGGCGCGACGAGGCCGAACAGTTGACCGTTCCACAGCGCGCATTCGCCGATCGCGTAGATGTGCGGATCGCTCGTGCGGCAGGCGTTGTCGATCACGATGCCGCCGCGCGCGCCGAGCGTCAGGCCGCTGTCGCGCGCGAGGTCGTCGCGCGGACGGATGCCGGCGGAGAACACGATCATGTCCGTGTCGAGGTGCGTGCCGTCGGCGAACTGCATGCGGTGCGTGCCGTTTTCGCCATCGACGATCGCCGTGGTGTTCTTCTGCGTGTGCACCGTCACGCCGAGTTCCTCGATCCTGGTGCGCAGCACGCGGCCGCCGCCTTCGTCGACCTGCACGGCCATCAGGCGCGGCGCGAATTCCACCACGTGCGTCTGCAGGCCCATGTCGCGCAACGCCTTCGCGCATTCGAGACCGAGCAGCCCGCCGCCGACCACCGTGCCCGTCTTCGAGCGCGCGCCGCATTCCTGCATCGCTTCCAGATCGTCGATGGTGCGGTAGACGAAGCAGTCGGCGCGCTCGCGGCCTTCAACCGGCGGCACGAACGGATAGGAACCGGTGGCGAACACCAGCCTGTCGTACGGCAGCGTCTCGCCGGTCGATACCGTCACCGCGCGCGCGGCGCGGTCGATCGCGACGGCCTTCGCGTTCAGCTTCAGCAGCACGTTCTGGCGTTCGAAGAAACCGGGTTCGACCAGCGACAGGTCGTCCGCGCTCTTGCCCGAAAAGAATTCGGACAGATGCACGCGGTCGTAGGCGGGACGCGGTTCCTCGCACAGCACCGTGATGTCGAGGCCGTGCGCCGCGTCCTGCGCGAGGCATTCGACCAGTTTGTGACCGACCATCCCGTGACCGATAACGATGATTTTCATGACCGCGCTTTCCTCAATGTGCTGGGCTGGATTCGCCGCCGCGTGGCAGATGGCGAAAGTGATTCGGAAAATAAAAACGGCGTCCCGCGGATGCAATCGCCTGTGCGACTGAATTCGTGGGACGCCGTTGTCCAAAAACAGTGATCTGGGGAGAAACCTATTGCTGCAAGCTGGCCGGATCGCCCTTGATCCGCCGCCTCTTCAACGCAAAGCCCATGCCATACGACGAAAAACCGCGCCGCCGCCCCGCCCGGTGGGCTCGCGACACATATCGCAACGCGCGACCGGTCAGCAGGAGTTGACGCATTCCGATGCACGAAGGCGCAATGATGGTGCGGCGCAGCACCTTCTCCGTGCAGCACGCCACTTCAGACGCGGCGCGCTTCACGCCGCGAGTCGTCCGCGAAAGTCGGTGGGGCGCTCGTCCTCGCGACTTGTCGCGGCTTCATCGGTGAAGGCTCGCCCGCACGCACCGGCTCGCGCGAGAGGGCGAGTCCGTCAACTGGCAACGCCTTGCGTGCTGGCGGCGGCCAGCGCGCGCTCTCTGAGCGCCGCCTCGCGTGCCGTGTGTTCGCTGCTGAACCGCACTGCCAGCGCGCACAAAGCGGACAACGTGACCAGGACACCCAGCATCGCCAGCGTCTGCTGGACACTGCCGATGCCTTTCATCAGGAAACCGGCGGCCAACGCGCCGACGTTGCCACCGGCGCCGATCACGCCCGCCACGCCGCCCAACGCCTTGCGGTCGATGAACGGCACCAGCGCGTAGGTCGCGCCGCAAGCCATGTGCGTGAACAGACCGAACACCAGCATGGCGATCACGGCGAGGGCGATGCCGTCCGCGTGCGCGAAGGCCACGAGGCCCACGCCTTCGCCGACCATCAGCCCGAACAGCAAGGTTGAACGGACGCCGAGACCTCGATGCGTGGCAACCTTGTCCGACAGCCAGCCACCCAGTGCGCGGGCAAACAGCGCCAGCAGGCCGAAGCTGCCGGCAGCCATGCCCGCGGCCTTCAGCGACAGATGGAAATGATCGACGTAATAGATCGCCGCGACGTTGTGAATGAAAACCTCGACGCCGAAACAGGCTGCGTAGGTGATGAACAGCATCCACACGCGATAGTTCCCGCAGGCCGCGCGAAAGCTCGCCCAACCGCCCTTCTTGCCGCCCTCGATCGGAATGCCGCGCGCTCGCAATTGCGCGAAGTTTCCTTGCGGGCAATCCTGCGTGAAGCGCCAGTAACACACCGCCATGACCGGCATCGCGAGGGCCGGCACCACCAGCGCGAGGCGCCATGCCGAGGCGTGCTCCACACCGAGCGCCATGATCGCCGCCAGCAGCAAGGGCACGAGTGCTTGCGCCGCGCCCGCGCCGGTATTGCCCCATCCGGCGGTCGCCGCGTTGGCGGTGCCGACCACGTTCGGCGCGAACATCATGGACGTGTGGTACTGGCTAATGACGAAGCAGGCGCCGATCGCGCCGATGCACAGACGGCACAGCAGGAAGCTTTCGTAGCCGGTGGAAAGCGCGGCGCCGAGCAGCGGAAATACACCCGCGAGCATCAGCCCGCAATAGACCTTGCGCGGGCCGTAGCGATCGCATAGCGGACCCACCACGAGGCGCACGAGGATCGTGACGGCGACCGCCGCGATGCTGATATTGGCGACCTGATCGACGGAAAGCCCGAACTCGCGCTTGATGAGCGGCATCAATGGCGCACAGGCGAACCATGCAAAGAAGCAGACGAAAAACGCCATCCAGGTGAGATGGAAAGCGCGCATCGGTGGCGTGCGCAGGCTGAAGAGTTCGATGCGAGTTGCTTTGTCCGTCATCGTCGTTCCACAAAAAGAAAAAGCGTCCCGCGAGCCCGGTCAGATGACCGGGTTCGGGGGACGCCGTTGTCCAAAATGCCGTAGGGGTTGTTGCGTGTACTTCGAATGAAGCTAGATCGACTTTGATCCTATGCGGCTCTGTATGCACATGCCGTGCCACATAGGAAAACTCAGTGCCTGGCTTCCGCGAAGCGGGAGAAAGCGATGCGCCGTGGCGGATTCTCTCGGCGGCACGACGCTTTTTTTAGCGTCGTCGCGCACAGTCGAGGTGCAAGGCGGCACTATTCGCGTGCGGTGATGCAGGCGGCGATAGTCGCGAACGCGTCCATGACGCGACCTAGAAATCTGCGACCTTGCCCCATGCGGAGCCGCTGAATCGGCTGGGCCGATACGGTATGGGATCCACGATCGGTTCGGCGCCGGTGGCAAGGTCGGCGATCAGGTGGCCCGCGCCGGGACCGATGCCGAAACCGTGTCCGGAAAAGCCTGCTGCCAGAATCAATCCCGGCATGTCCGGCACTTCGCCAATACCGGGAACGCCGTCCGGCGTGCTGTCGACGAAGCCGGCCCACGCGTGCGTGATCTTTGCCTCGCCAAGTTCGGGCAGCAGTTCGACGGCGCGGCGGTAGGTTTCCCTCACCGTCGGCAGATCGGGCTTCGGGTCCAGAATGCGCACCCGCTCCATGGGAGTCGGCGCATCGAGCCGCCACCGCTTCAGCGTTTCGTGGCCGCCACGAATGCCTTCCAGGCCGCCCGGAAGAAGGTTGCGCCAGCGCTTGGCGAACATCGGCACGAACTGTGGGGCGAAGCGCATGAACTGTGGCGTCACGTCCACGCGCGCGCGTCCGCTGATGGCCAGTGCGTAGCGTCCGTCGTTGCGGCGCGTCACGGACACGCCGGAGGTGAACAGCGCATCCGGCAAGCGATTTTCCACGGGGGACACGCTAAGGATGGATTGGCGGATCGAGGCCTGGGGGAAACGGATGCCGAGCTGGCGGCAGAACGAGGACGCCCAGGCGCCACCGGCGAGCACAGCCGTCCTCGTCTTGATGACCCCGGCTTCCGTGACGACGCCGCTGACCCGCCCGCCCTCCAGCTCGATGCCGCGGGCCGCGCAGTGCTGGTGGACGCTGCCGCCGAGCTTCATGAGCGCACGTGCCACGGCCGGCGCAGCCTTGCCGGGATCGGCGGTGCCATCGCTGGGCGAGAAGACGCCGCCTTTCCAGGCGCGGCCGGTCGCCTGCCCGCGCTGGGCGGCTTGGCGGCTGTCGAGCATGTAGGTCGTCACTCCGGCGGTCTTCGCGAAGGCGCGCCAACTGGACCAACGGGACAGCTCGGCCTCGTCGTTACTCAGATACAACAGCCCGCAGCGATGAAAGCCGGTGTCTTCACCGGTTTCGGCGGCAAAGCGTTCCCAGAGATCGAGGCTCTTGCTCGCCATCGGCAATTCGCGGGCGTCGCGGTTCTGCTGCCGGCACCAGCCCCAATTGCGGCTCGACTGTTCGGCGCCGATCCTGCCCTTCTCGACCAGGGCGACTGAAAGCCCGCGCTGCGCCAGGTAGTAGGCAGTGAAGACGCCGATGATGCCGCCCCCGATCACGACCACGTCGGCCGCGGCCGGCAACGTGGGCGAAGTCTCGATGTGGTTCAGCGGAGGGGACATGATTAATCTCGCTCGATTGAAGCCTGGACGTTTTGAACAACGTAGAACTTCGCCACCCGATCGCGGCTTTCCCACCCGACCGGTGCGCCCCGGGGCACGAAAAGCGCGTCGCCGGCGCGGAGCGACAGCACGCTGCCATCCGGCGCCGCGAACCGCACGCTGCCGGCCAGGAGGTGCATGAACTCGTTCACGCGATGCGGGCGAACAACCCGGTGGTAGGGCGTCGAATCCCACGTGCCCGCGAGGTACTCCGCGGCGTCGTCGGTGAAGACATTGTCGCTACGGCATTGCGGGGCCGGGCCCAGCAGCACCTCCGCAGGTAGCGAAGCGGACGGCTTGAAGTCGGCGTCGGCGCGCAGGGGGATGAGCCCGCGCTTCGTCGGTTTCTCGCAAGCGGCCGCGCAAAACACGAAACGCACGCGGGATTCGGCCCGGACGCGAAGCGCCGTACCGCCCCCGATGACCGCACCCGTTTGCGGACCGAGCACCAACGGGGCCGCTCCGGCCGCTTCCAGCGTGAGCTCTCCTTCGACCACGACGATGGTTTCAAGGTGGGGAAAGCTCGCGACGTTGAGCTCGCCAATGAGGCTGGCGCGACCCGCGATCATCGAGTCCGGTCCTTCCCACGCGATTTCGCGGATTCGCCCAAAGGGGTCGTCCTTGCCGAACGCCGCCCTGCGGAACGAGGTTGAAAGCGGTGCGCCGTCGGCGCGATGCAGCACGAAGGCCACGGTCATTGTTTGCTCCTGCGCATTGCACGATGATTTCACTGAAGACCTGGAAGGCAGTACTGGGGACGAGCCGCCGGAGCTGCGCGATCCCTCTTCATGTCGAGTATTTGACCAGCGCAAAAAGTCAGGGTGGCGCTGATTTGCGCGGGAAAAAAACACAATCCGCCCGTTGTTGGTAATGCTGGCGGCACAGTCTGCGGTGAATGGCCCAAGACGGTTGCTGTGTCGGGTTTTTACGTTAGTCTCCGCTGAACCCACTATCGAACTTGGGTTCCAGCGGAAGGTGCTGGCTGGTCATGCGTCGCGGGATCGAATGTGCCGAGGTCATCACGTCGTAGCTCGACGAGACGCGCGGAGTTTCGTGAGGCTGCGCATCAAAGCTTCTTGAACATGTATTCGAAGGCGCGCTAGTTCGGATCGAGAAGCCCGGTGAGTTGCTGATAGTGTCGATCAAGATCACGCTCGCGGATCATCGTCGCGAGGACTTCGTGCGCTTCATCGCCCCGAGCGGAGTGCCAGCCGCGTCCGCGACGCATGCGTCCGGCAGCACTCGCCCGGATCGCGTTTGGCACCCTTCCCCGCAACCTCAGAAAATCTGGGTCCACGCCAGCGCGGTCGAGGGCGGCACCGGGCCGGCGACTGCATCGTGGTGTCCGAGCAGTTGCACCCCATGCCACACCTGGTTATGCGTCGCCGCAAGACGGACCCTTGCCGTAAAGATGGCAAGGCCCGTGCCGCATGTGGACAAATACACACGCGCCGGTGCCGCGTTCGCAGCCATGCACGCATGCACCGTGGCGAGAAAGACAGATTCATTGATATCCACCGTGCCGGGAGCCGCGTTCCCGATCTCGGTGTCGTTGCCATGCGCCACGACGATGATCGTCGAGCCAGCGGGGATATTGAGCCCCCCGTGGCTCACCTGCGCCCATGAATATCGGGTGACCGCATTCCCCCACGCCGCATCAAGCTGCGTTTGACGAATATCGGCATCGGTAGACATTTCGAGTACGTACACCATGATTGCGTACCTCACTGTTGAACTGGGTGTGATTCGGAACAACCTGAGTCTTCGAGACTCGAGGTCATCCTAGGTTCGCAAGCAATCGAAAACGATAGGTCAAACGTCATGAATGGAGCCACGTGTCTTTTGGGGCAACGCGGACTGAGCTTCGGCGTGGGACGTGTCGCCGAAATACATCTGATAGAGAATCGGAAAGGTGATGAATGCAGCTCCGTATATCCCGCCGCCGGCACGACGGAAGTGAAACGCTTTCGTCGCCATACCTATGAAAGCGTTTGATGAGCGGATGCCAACCATCGAACGTGCGATCAACCGCACGAGAACATCGCCTACCCCCAATGGCTGCAATTTGCCCACCTGCACGGATCTCATCTCTGGAATCGCCGGGCTGGTCTGTATAGAAGTAGCTGGCGGCTATGCTTGCGGCGCCTCGTTTACATCGGTCGAATGCGCCAGTTCCTTCTGGGCCTCGAGCATGGCGAGACGCTCGGTCAGGGCTTCGTGAACGAGTGCGTATGCGTCACTGCCCAGCGTGAGCCGCTTCGGCGCAGGCTGCAGGTCCGCCGACGCGATTATCGCCGCCGCAACCTTGCGCGGATCGCCCGGAAACATCGCGAGGCCGGCTGTCGCGGCCATGCGGCGAAATTCGCCCGCAGGCGTCTTGTCATATACGTCCAATGCCTGCGCCATGTCCGCGCTCGATGAGGCAAAGCTCGTGCGCGATGCGCCAGGCTCAACGAGCGTTACCTCTATGCCGAACGGCGCGATCTCCGGCATCGTGCCTTCGAAGAAACCCTCGATGCCCCATTTTGTCGCGGCGTAAACACCCATCGTCGGGTACGCCGCCTGGCCGACCGACGACGAGATCTGGATGATTCGACCGCCACCTTGCCGCCGCAGATTCGGGATCGCCGCACGCGCGACCTGAATCGAACCGAGCAGATTCGTATCGATCTGCCGCTCGATCTGCGCGTCGCCGACTTCTTCCGCCGCGCCGAAGAGCGCATAGCCCGCGTTGCTTACGACGACGTCGATACTCTGCAGTTCCGAAAACGCGCGGTCGATGACCTTACGCACCGCTGAGCTGTCCGTGACGTCAAGTATGGCGACCCAAAGACGTTCGCCATACTGGGCGGCAAGGTCGTTGAGAGCATCGGGCTTACGAACCGTCGCTGCGACGCGGTCGCCGCGCTGGAGAAGAAGCTCTGCAAGCTCCCGGCCAAAACCGCTACCTGCACCTGTGATGAACCATGTCTTCGACATTTCATTACCTCTGTATGGTCAAGCCGTTCGCGCGGTCAGTCTGCCGTTTGCAAAGCTGACTTATCGCAAGGCTACGTTTGGGATCGCAACGCAAGGTACGGCCGATGCGAACTGCACAGTCGACGAAACAAACAGAGAGGCGATCATTCGACGGAAGAAGCCGCCCCATTGTCGACCTTCATCCGCGAAAGATTGCGGCGTAGCGAGGCCACATTTTTGGGCCCGTTCATGATGCTGAACTGATGCTGCGCTTCAAGCCAGAGCGGCGCCGCCCGTTCAAAAAGTTCAGTTCCCTCCGGGGTGAGTTCGACGATACGGATGCGACCGTCCGTGGGAGACGGCCGCATCGTCACGAAACCATCGCGCTCCAGAAAGCCAATCATCTTTCCCATGGCTGTCCGTTCGATGTCGAGTCGCTCGGCGAGCGCATTGACCGAAGCGCTCTGCTGCTCATTCAGGGTCGCCAGGATGAGAAACTGCGTGATGCGAAGGCCGGACGGCTGGAGAAAAGCGTCGTAAAGGCGCGAGATCTGACGGGCGGCCTTCCTCACCGTAAAGCAGTTGCATTGATCGATCCCGATGGGTTGGTTTTCCGGCAGCATCTCGTGTCTTCCTCAACGTTGGTTAAATTGCCCAGGCGCCTCGCGCGTTCGTCAGGCAAACGCGCTCCGGTATTTTCCGATGAACGCCGGGACCGAAAGCGCCGGCGTGCCGGTGATTTTCTCGACGGCATCGTTAGTACCCTGGAACACCCCTTCACGATAGTGCTGCGCGACTTCAACGAGGTGCTGCACAAGGAACGGAGGGAACTTGTACACCTGCTCCATCTGTTGCTTGAAATCCTCGATCGAAGTCGGGGCGTATTCGATCGTCGCGCCGAGCACCTCACTCATGGCTGCGGCGATTTCCGTGTGGTTCATCTCGACCGGGCCGTGGAGCGTGTAGGTCTTGCCGCCATGCTCTGCCGGATTCGCCAGAATGTGAGCGATGACCCTGCCCTGGTCGTCCGAGCTGATTGGAGCGTGGCGACCGTTTTCGAACGGAAAATCGATTTTCTTCCGGGCCCAGATTTGCTTTGCAAAATGCGGATAGACGAGCCAATCCGCAAAGAATGTGGGGCGCAGATGCGTGGTAGGCACACCGGACCAGTCGAAGACCCGCTCGGAAATCCAGTGGTCCTGCGCGGCATGGCTGGTCGACTCGCGCCGCGCTGAAATCTGCGACATGTTGACGATCGCAGCGACGCCGGCTTCCTTCGCGGCCAGCGCGAAATAGGCTGCCGCTCCGACAATCCCCGGTGCGATCGGGTGAAGGAAGTAGGCGGAGCTGACACCCTCCATGGCTGCGCGGATGTCGTCGATGTCGGTGAAATCCCCGACGGCGATGTCAACGCCGCGCGCCCGCAGCGCCGCTGCGCGTTCATCATCCGAGCGCACGTAAGCGCGGACGCGCTTACCCATCCGCAGCAATTCGTCGAGGGCTGCACCGCCGGTACGGCCGGTTGCGCCGCTTACAAGAATGGTCGATTCGTTCATGGCTTTGATCCTCCGAAGGGTTAAGAGCATTGGCTCATGTGAGGCACTATAGAAGCATATGCTCCTATATGCAAGTTTTTTTTGCGGACAGCTTTTGTTCGCCTTGAGCGAAACACCTCGCCTCTCACGGAGCCTGGAAGAAGGCCGCGCTAAAAAGCTGCCATGCCGCGAACGACGCCTGGCCGCGCACTGATCCTTGCGTACCAGGCGCGAGCAGAGGGAGTTCGGACCAATCGAGGTCCTGCCTCACAGCAAAGGCACACGTATAGGCCGCGATGTCTGCGAGTGTGAACCTATCACCGGCGATATAGGGGGCGTCGACCAAGAATGGTTCGGCCTGAACGAGCGCCTCGATGGAACGAGCAGCAAGAAATTGAGCGCCCGGTTCGTTGCCTTGTTGCGTAAGCGCGAAAGCACTGCCGTTCGGCGCAATCACTTCGGTAATGAAATAGAACAGACGATCGAAAAACAAGGCTACCTCCTGGCCCGGATCGGGCGTTAGCCTCTCCCGCGATCGACTCGCCGCATAGAACATGATCGCGTTCGATTGGGTAACGACGAGGCCTGTCCCTGCCTTGCCTTCTTCGACCATGATCGGGACAAGGCCACGCGGATTAAGCTCCCGGAACGCAGCAGTCTTGTGTTCCCCGGCCCTCAAATCCACCCGGCTGACGGAATACGAAATGCCAGCCTCTTCCAGGGCGATGGCCGCTCTTCGGCTGTTGCCTGTTTGTGCTCCGTAAAGACGGATTGCCATGAGCGCATCTCCTCTTGACCTTCGGGACCCCAACCGCGGTGATCCATAGCTACCGACCGATATCGGCCCGCCAGGTCACGGAACACGGCATCCCAGCTTCGGCTTGACCCGCCTTAGTAATGCAGAAACAGGAGCGCGGCCGCCCTGGCGGAGAGCGCGCCAGCGGTGCGCTACCTCAGCTTTCAAACGGTGCATCATTAATCAGGTCGCACACGTTCGGAATCTCGAAACCGTGTACATGGCGACGGCCGATATCGGCGATCCCGGTACCGACGGTCGTATGGGGTTTTCTTCTGGCGACTTCAGCCAGCGCTTCGGTAAACGCCGCTTTAAATCCAACGCGCGGATAGAGCGCGAGCGTGTCATCGATCAGCGACGGCGTGACTTCGTCCAGAAACAGTCCGAAGACGTCGAGATGTGCGCCCATATAGACGAGAGCGATTTCCGGCTGCTTGCGGTCGGCGAGGCCGCCAGCGGAGTGAAGCGCGATGGCGTCCCACACGAGTTGCGTTTTCGCTTCCGGGTAGTCATGGGCCAGCAAAAGGCGGCTGGCCGCGTCGGCACCATCCACCTCAAAGCGTTGGTCGGCAGAAAATTCATCCGTAAGGCCAAGGTCGTGAAGCAGCGATGCGAGATACACCACTTCCCTATCGTATTTCAAACCTCGCTTCCTACCCAGGAATTCGGCGAACCACCATGTCCGATGCACGTGATGCATCATCGCTCTGGAATGGACGCGCTCGACGAGCAAAGCCGCCTTCGTGGCGATCTCCGAATCTGGAGCACTCACCTCCCCCACAATCACACGTTGACGCATTGCATACCCTCCGGGTCATGCGAACTTACAGAGCGATCCAGTGTAGGCGGTTCGTCAATAGCTCAATTGACAGATCGCGGACGATTTCTGCCACAATCGTTCTCCCTATGTCCCGATACGCAGCGCCTCTTTCAATGAGAAAACGGACGAAACCGGTCGCCCCGCCTGCAGAGCCGGGACAGAAGCGCGTCGTCATATTGGGTCTGCCACCGGTGGATGCGCTCGACGTGATCGGTCCAGCGGAAGTATTCGCCTGGGCGAATCAACTGCACGGCGGTGAATCTGCCCCATACGTGCTGGAACTGGTTTGCTCAGCGGTTGATGTGCACCTGGACAGCGAAACAGGTATTGGCCTCAAAGGCCATAGCACGCTCGAGCAGGAGGGTCATGCGAACAAGCCGATTGATACCTTACTCGTGACTGCGGGCTCCAGGACGTTCGAACAGATCGATCAGGCAGCGATAGACTGGATCCGGACCCGCTCACCGACAGTACGTCGCGTGTGCTCCATATGTGTTGGAGCATTCGCCCTGGCTGCCGCAGGCCTGCTGGACGGACGCAGGGCGACGACGCATTGGGGCGTGGCACGGCGCCTGGCGGAGCGCTATCCCAAGGTACGGGTCGACCCGGCTCCTATCTGGGTGAAAGACGGCAATGTGTACACGTCGGCCGGCATATCGTCTGGAATCGACCTCGCGCTCTCGCTGGTCAGCGAAGATCTGGGAAATGACTTCGCCTTGGAGATTGCGAAGAATCTGGTCCTGTTCTTCCGTCGCCCCGGCGGACAGGCGCAGTTCAGCTTCGCACTTCAGTCACAGAGCGCGCACAGCCCAGGTCTCGGCGAGTTATGCCTCTGGATCGGTGAGCATCTGCATATGGATCTCACAGTCGAGGTCATGGCAGCCAGAGCTTCAACGAGCGTCAGAACGTTGATACGCATGTTTCAACGAGAATTGCAGACCACGCCCGCAAGATATGTCGAAAACGTCCGGCTGGAATCCGTTTGCCGTTCACTTGCGCTTGGCGAGCGATCGATGCACGACGTCTGTCGTCGGAACGGTTACCACAGCGTCGACGTGCTAAGGAAGGCATTCACACGCCGCTTCGGCGTGAGCCCCACAGAGTACGCTCGGCGCTTCGGCAAAAGCGCCGAGCCGATGCAGTCCGGTTGACATTAGCTGCTTATCCTGCACTGCCGGTGCGATACCCGCGCGCGTGCTTCGATGGCAGAAGACGAGCAGATTCAAGAAAAGTATCAGGCGATACGCCCGGTACCGTCGCGAGACGGCACGTCGCGCACGACCTCGATCAACTCACCGCTGTTGATCTCGTAGAAAAAGCCATACAGCTTGATATGTTTCGGCACGGCAGGGCTGTCGCGAAGCAGCTTCACGTCGTGCCTGAGCGATTCCTCATAGTTCATGATCGCGAGACTATCGTGATCGAACATCGTCGAGATGTCGGTGTGATGGCAGTCGTGGTACTTCCCGATGAGCTGGTCAGGCCTGAAGGCCGTGGCGCCGCAGAATGAGTGGTGGACGACGACGATGTTCTGCACGCTGAACAGGTAGTCCATCGTTGCGGCCGACTGCAAACCTGACGCGGCACGACCTGCCGCGCAGTAAACAGCAAACAGCGTCCGGGTATGTCCGATCTTGTTGCCACGTTCGTCAAGAATGTTCTCGCCCGGGTAAATCTCATTACCGAAATGTTTGGCGACCACCTGGGGTACTTCCGACGCTCGCGGATCGAAACAGCAGATGATCATCGTCTTCATCGGGATGACTTCGTTGAAGCCCTGAAAATTATCCTGGTCAAACCAGGGTTGCGTCCTGA
The DNA here is from genome assembly GCF_049177125.1 of Paraburkholderia sp. DD10. Classification (NCBI taxonomy): domain Bacteria; kingdom Pseudomonadati; phylum Pseudomonadota; class Betaproteobacteria; order Burkholderiales; family Burkholderiaceae; genus Paraburkholderia; species Paraburkholderia sp. DD10. The sequence goes on from NZ_CP185392.1 coordinate 2,993,070, forward strand.
ATTCAAATTCGCTGTACTTCATCGTCATTTTCCTGCTCCAAAATGATGTGTGACTGCAAAGTAAGAGCGCTGTGACTTTGACACGCGGTCGCTGCCGACACTGCGTTCGTCCTTCAGCGCGAATGAAGTTGTGCTCTCGATACCCGCCAAGTTATCGTGGTTCAAACGAAGCGCAGTTGCCTGCGATCAGTTCCCCTGGCATATACTGGCAAACATCATGGGATTTTTGAGCAGCGGCGCCGTCGCGGGCGACACCGCAATCCAGATTCCCATTGCCCAGAGAAAGCTGGCGATTGGAATTGCCAGCTTCTCGCCCTTGGGCAAAACCTTCTCAGCGAACATAAACAGTGTCAGCAATGCCATCCAGGTGAGGCTCATGACGCCGACCGCGAACATCACTGCCATCAAAGCCCAGCAGCAGCCGACGCATACCAGGCCGTGCCGGACACCCATGGCAACGGCGCCCGCGCTACCTTCCCGCCAGTAGCGCCCAAAAAACGAAAGAGGCGTGCGGCATCCCGTCAGGCACACATGCTTCAGGGACGAGATCTGATAGACACCAGCGATGACCAACACCGTCCCGGCAATGTACGGACCCGCGCGATTCCACGCGATCATTTCCGGGCTGATAGTTCGAACCAGCAAATCCAGGAGGTATGCGGCAAGGCCGTAGGCGATCCACGCGACGCCGTAGCCTGCAATGAAGCTGGCGACGAGACGCACAGGCGCGACCGATACCCCGTTACGCGACCTGAGCACTGCCGCGAATGCCGCGACGTAATTCAATTCCGACGGCAGCATCATCGCGGTCAGCATGACTACCCAGCCGACGAGAAAGGCCGGCAAGTTGTGTAGCGGCGTTCCCGGTCCCTCGTCCATGCCGGCCATGAATACCAGTACGCCGAGCCAGGCTGCGAGGCTGGCTAGCAGGACGACCATCGTCCAGCCGAGTACGGGTTGGCCCCGGCCTAACGCGGACACCGCTGATCGCGATAAGGAAGGAACGGCCCTCATGGCGCGTCCGGACCATGCCAGTCGAACGGGATATGCTTGCTCGCCTGACCCGCCGGGATGTTCTGGTCAAAGCCGAATCCTTTCCAACGGCCATTCACGCTCTTGCCCCACGTCACGGCTCCGTCGGTCGGACCGACTTCGCTGCCCGGCGGGTTGAAGCTTTGCAGCCGTTTCGTCGGATCCGAGGTTGGCCCGCTCAGCGCGACGCCGCTCGCATCCACCTTGTCGCCCACCGTCACGCTCCAGTGTTCCAGCGAGCCGTCGATCTCTACCGAGATGTTGGCGAACTCCACGCCCCGCACCGCGCTTACCTTGGCCGGCACGAACTGTGTCATCCAACCTCCAGCCTGGCCCGTGAAGATCGCCACGAGCGCCCGCCTCTGATCCTCGTTCGCGGCTTCGTCAAAGAACACCCCTGTCTCGAGCTTGGCGCCATCCCAAAGATTTCCGGTAAAGCCGGAAAGGAGGACCACCTTCAGGCCCGCCATCGGCGTCTTGCCGTAGTAGCCTTCATTGATTCTGTACGCCCATAGCACTTCACAGTGATTGCCGGTCGGAGCTTGCGCGAAGGTGCAGGGACAGGGTGTGTTACACGAGCACACGTCTAACCACTCGCCGGCGATCCGCCACTCCGGAATCGCCATCACGCTTTCAGCTACCTGATCTGCCATTGCACGCCCCTCTGGTTGACGACGGAAAAGTCTGGACATCATGAGGCTCGCGCAGGATCATCACCAGTGTCGAAATCGACATTAAACGTGGCAATACCGACACATGGCTTTACATCCGACAATCGAAATTGGCATCGTCCACTATCCGGGCGCGCAACTCGCGGCGATACATGGTCTGAGTGACCTGTTCGAAGTCGCGAATGGCTTCGTCGCGCAACGTCACAGTGAGGGATCGGCCCTTCTGCTGGTCAGTCAGTGGCGAACCCGTACACGCGGCAAGGCACCTGTCAGAGACTCTGGCAAGGGCGAAAATGCAGACAGGTCACCTGCAGTCATTCTGTTGCCGCCAAGCCTTGGCGGACAGATCAGTCACGACGACGCGGCGCCATTCGTTGACTGGTTAGTCGAACATCATCAGACGGGGACGACGCTCGGCTCCATGTGCGGAGGCGCTTTCCTGCTGGCTGAAACAGGGCTTCTCAACGGACGGACGGCGACGACGCACTGGGCTCACGCCGACATCTTCCGCACGCGGTTTCCAGATGTGCGCCTCGATATCGACAGGCTCATCATCGATGATGGCGATATTATCTGCGCCGGCGGTTTGATGGCATGGATCGACCTGGGTCTGAAGCTGGTCGACCGTTTTCTGGGGCCGACCATCATGGCCGAGACGGCTCGGTTTCTTCTGGTGGATCCTCCCGGGCGCGAGCAACGCTATTACAGCGCTTTCTCCCCGAACCTGACCCACGGCGACGCCGCCGTGCTGAAAGCGCAGCATTGGCTCCAGGCTACCGGGGCCAAAGAAATCACTCTTGCGTCGCTCGCCTCATCTGCCGGACTCGAAGAGCGAACCTTCCTGCGACGATTCAGGAAGGCAACGGGGCTGACGGCCATCGACTACTGTCAGCAGTTGCGCGTCGGCAAAGCGCGCGAAAGGCTGCAGTTCACGACGTCGAGCATCGAGACGATTGCATGGGAAGTGGGCTACGGAGACGCCGGCGCGTTTCGCAAGATTTTCATCAGAGTCACGGGGCTCACCCCCGGTGAGTTTCGCCGACGGTTCAGCGTCACTCGGCGCTAGAACGGCCGCGGCGTGCGCCCAAAAGCAGAGCAAACGACCAGACTTTAGGCCCCCCCGATCCGGCGAACGAACACGTCTTCGCGATCCGTCAGTAATCACTGCCGCATCTCCGAAAATCGAGGCGGATGTTCGCGTCTTGATCTTCACGCGTGCGAATTTGCATGAAGTCAGCCATGTCGGAGTTGCGTCGTCTTCAAACGCGAGTTATGCAACAACGCTTTCGCTCATCGCTTCTGATAGGTGCCGATCAGTTCGGCGTGCGCCAGTAAGTGCCCCTGCATGGCCTTTTCGAGCGCCGCCTTGCTGGGGCTTTTCAAATCGGGCAGCACGGTGTCGAGCGCATACAGCTTGTGGAAATAGCGGTGGCGTCCCACTGGCGGGCACGGGCCGCCGTAAGCAGCGCGTTTGAAGTCATTGGTGCCTTCGAGCGTGCCGCGCGGCAATCCGCCCGCAGCAGCGCCCTCGGATAGCCCGATGGCCGTCGGCGGGATGTTGTAAAGCACCCAATGTACCCAAGTCATTTTCGGCGCGGCCGGGTCCGGCGCATCGGGGTCGTCGACGATCAGCGCCAGGCTTTTTGCGTTCGAAGGCACGCCGGACCACGTGAGCGGCGGGGAAACATCGGCGCCCTGGCAGGTATTGTGTGGGGGAATCTCCCCGTTCTGCTGGAAGGCTTGCGACGTCAGCGTGAGAGTCATGGCGCGCTCCTCGGCGGCAACAGTGGATGCCGGGCCCGGTGGGAAGATCAAGGTGATGAGCAAGAGTGCCAACAGGCCACGCGGGGCCGAAGTCCAAGCCGCCTTGTTCAAAGCTCTCGAGGTGGTGTTCAGCACGTTGAAGTCGCTCATCGCCACGCTTCGTACCTTGTCCGTGACCGCAGCCGTTCGTCGGTGCGCGCTCTGCGCGAGTCTTGACGGAAATCGAAGCGAGACTTTTATCGTGACATAAGTTCCGCGCGAACAAAAGTGGCGGTGCGAGGCGATTGCCGTGTATCGGTCCCGGTATCGGTTATGGCAGGCATCCGCGGAGCCGCAATACACACACCGGGCACACTCAATCGATGGCGCGTGCCATTCATCCGATGATGCAACGCGGCAATCGTGCATTGGGGTCGGTTCGTATGCCCGGCTCACTTGCTGCCTGTGAATAACGAGGCGAGCCCGTAGCCCCCTTGTGCACGCCGGCATCGTCCAGAATCGGGTTCGCACGCGCTGCGGTTCGAGTGCGCAAGGCAGCCGTGTTCGTGCGGTAGCGCTCATGCACGTGAACTCCGGCACGGATACGATATCTGAATGAACATGGAGGGCGGTCATGACCGCGACTGCCAGTTTTCATATCGGCTACACGCAATACCTTGGCCCCGACGGTGAGCCTGTCCAGCCGTTGCCTGCGTTCGCACAGGACCCGACGGCGCTGATTCCCCTTTATCGCGCGATGGTGCTGACACGGGCGTTCGACACGAAGGCGGTTGCGCTTCAGCGTACCGGCAAGCTCGGCACCTTCGCATCGTCAGTCGGCCAGGAGGCGATTGGTGTCGGCGTCGCCAGCGCAATGCAGCCTGACGACGTGCTGTTTCCTTCGTATCGCGATCACGCGGCGCAATTGCTGCGCGGCGTCACCATGACGGAAAGTCTGCTGTATTGGGGCGGCGACGAACGCGGCAGCGACTTCAGCGTGCCCCGCCACGATTTCCCGAACTGTGTGCCGATCGGCACGCAGGTATGCCATGCCGCCGGCGCGGCCTACGCGTTCCAGTTGCGTCGCGAACCGCGCGTCGCGGTGTCGATATTCGGCGACGGCGGCACGTCCAAGGGCGACTTCTACGAGGCAATGAACATGGCCGGTGTCTGGCAGGCTCCGCTCGTTCTCGTGGTCAATAACAACCAGTGGGCGATCTCCGTGCCACGCAGCCGCCAGAGCGCCGCGCAAACGCTCGCGCAAAAAGCGATTGCTGCGGGAATCGATGGGCTGCAGGTCGACGGCAACGACGTGATCGCGGTGCATCAGATGGTCCACGCGGCGCTCGCCAAGGCTCGCCGCGGCGATGGCCCGACGCTGATCGAAGCGCTCAGCTATCGCCTTGGCGATCACACGACAGCCGACGACGCGACACGCTATCGCGACGCCGAGGACCTCAGCAAGCAATGGACGTACGAACCGTTGCTGCGCTTGCGAACTTACCTGATGCGCGCGAACGTCTGGGACAAGGCGCAGGACGAGCAACTCGGCCGCGCGTGTCTTGCGCAGGTCGAGCAGGCCGTCGACGCGTATCTGGCGCAACCACCGCCGGACACCTCCGCCATGTTCGATCATCTGTATGAGACCTTGCCGTTGGCGATGCGTGAGCAACTGGCGATGGCGCAGCGATTCGCGCCTTCCGCGGGGAACCGCCATGGCTGATCTGAACATGGTCGAAGCGCTGAATCAGGCGCTCGCCTACGAACTGGCGCACGATCCAGACGTCGTGCTGCTCGGCGAGGATATCGGCGTGAACGGCGGCGTGTTCCGCGCGACGATCGGCTTACAGGCGCGATTCGGTGCGCAGCGGGTGATCGATACGCCCTTGGCTGAAACCGGCATCGCCGGCACCGCGATCGGCATGGCGGCGATGGGCTTGAAGCCGGTCGCGGAGATCCAGTTCAGCGGGTTCATCTATCCGGTCATCGATCATGTTCTGAATCACGCGTCGCGTCTGCGGCACCGAACCCGCGGACGGCTGACGTGCCCGCTCGTGATTCGTGCGCCGTGCGGCGCGGGGATTCACGCGCCGGAGCATCATTCCGAAAACCCTGAAGCATTGTTCGCCCACATCCCCGGAGTGCGCGTCGTGACACCGTCGTCTCCTGCACGCGCGTATGGTTTGCTGCTCGCGTCGATCCGCGACCCGGATCCGGTGATCTTCTTCGAGCCGACGCGGCTCTACCGGCTCTTCAGGCAGCCAGTCGAGGATAACGGCGAAGCGTTGCCGCTCGATAGCTGCCTGACGTTGCGCGTTGGGTCGGATCTCACCATGGTGAGCTGGGGGGGCGCATTGCAGGAAGTGCAGGCCGCCGCCGATCTGCTTGCGCAGGAAGGTGTGACGGTCGAGGTGATCGACGTGGCGACGCTCAAACCGCTCGACATGAACACCATTCTCGCGTCGGTGGCGAAAACCGGACGCTGTGTGATCGTGCACGAAGGCTCGCGAGCCGGAGGGGTCGGCGCGGAAATTGCCGCCAATATCGCCGAGCGCGGACTGTACTCGCTGCTCGCGCCGGTGCAGCGCGTCACCGGATACGACGTGGTGGTGCCGCTGTACAGACTCGAGAATCAATATATGCCAGGCACGGAGCGGATCGTCGCCGCGGCCAGGCAGACTCTGGAGGCGTCGTGAAGCCATGAAAGTCTTCAAACTGCCCGATCTCGGAGAAGGCTTGCAGGAAGCGGAGATCGTCGAGTGGCACGTCACGAGCGGCGACGAGGTTCGCGCGGATCAACCCCTGTTGTCGGTCGAAACGGCGAAAGCGATCGTCGAGATTCCATCGCCTCAATCCGGCCGTATCGCGAAGCTGTTCGGCCAGCCGGGCGACGTCGTGCATCTGGGCGCGCCGCTCGCCGCATTCGAAGGAGAAAGCGACGAAGCCGATGCCGGCACCGTGGTCGGCCACATGGAGGTCGGCCAGCATGTGGTGCGCGAAGCGCCGGCGGCGCCTGGCGGCGGCACGGGTGCGGGTGCCGGCGTGATCAAGGCGGTCCCGGCGGCGCGAGCGCTCGCGCGCAAGCTCGATATCGATCTGGCGATGGTGACGCCATCGGGGCCGGACGGTGTCGTCACGGCGGCTGACGTGCAGCGCGTCGAGAAGGTTCTCGCCGCGCTCGGGCCACCCGAAGTGCTGCGCGGCGTGCGGCGCGCGATGGCGCAGAACATGGCGCGCGCGCAGAGCGAAGTGGCGGCGGCGACCGTCATCGACGACGCCGACATCGAGGCATGGCCGCCGCATACCGATGTCACGATCCGGCTGATCCGTGCGCTCGTGGCCGGATGCCGCGCCGAGCCGGGGCTCAACGCATGGTTCGAGGGACACACGGGGCGGCGCCACGTGCTGGAGAAGATCGATCTCGGCATCGCGGTCGATCTGCCGGATGGCCTCTTCGTGCCGGTGTTGCGCGACGTCGCGCATCGCGACGCAGCGGATCTGCGCGGCGGGCTCGACCGGATGCGAGCCGACATCCGGGCACGCAGGATCCCACCGGAAGAACTGCGCGGCAATACGATCACGCTATCGAACTTCGGCATGATCGCCGGTAAATATGCGGCTCCAATTGTCGTGCCGCCCACGGTCGCGATTCTCGGAGCCGGCCGCATTCACGAGCAGGTCGTGGCGGTAGCCGGCGTTCCCGCCGTGCATCGGATCTTGCCGCTGAGTCTGACATTCGACCATCGGGTCGTCACGGGTGGCGAGGCGGCGCGTTTTCTTGCGGCGACGATGGCGGATCTGCGGATGGCGCAGTAGCCGTGCTCGCGTGTTTGGATGCTCTCGCATCGGCGGCTTCATGGCTGATGATCCGCTGTCTCAGTGCGTCCCCTGCCGGTCAATTCCACCGCGATAAAGCGGGAAAAGACTCAACCATTCGAAAATGCGTTCGCGCGCTTCTGATCAGCGCATGAGACGCCGACGAAGGAGCGCGGTCGAGAGGAGAAACGCGCACAGCGCGTACACACAGAGCGACCCCGCGTGCCACCAGCCCTCATCGGGGAGACGTCCGAGCATGAGCGGACGGATGAGCGCTACCGCATGAGTGAGCGGGAGCAGATCCGCGACCTGCCGAAAACCATGCGGCAATCGAGCGATTGGAAACACGCCGCCGCAGAAGAACAACATCGGCGTCAATACGAGCGTTTGATAAAAGACGAAGTAGTCGTAGCTCGGCGAGACCGCAACCACGATCATCGCGAGGGCCGCGAAAGCCAGGCCGGTAATGGCAATGATGGGCAAGGAGAAGAGCATTGCGGGCCACGCGGAGTAACCCATGACTGCCGAAACCAGCATGATTGCGGTGCCGGACAACAGCGCCTTGCTACCGGCCCACACGACTTCGCCCAGCACGACGTCGCCGAGTGTCAACCGGGTGTGCAGGATCGCGTCCCAGTTGCGCTGAACGTGCATGCGAGAGAAGCTCGCGTAGATCGTTTCGAAGCTTGCCGTCAGCATCGCGCTCGATGCGACCATGCCGCCTGCGAGAAACGCGATATACGACGTGCCGTCGACGCGCCCGACCATGGCTCCAAGGCCCAGGCCGAGCCCGAAAAGATACATCATCGGATCGGCGAGACTGCCGACCATGGAGGCGAATGCCAGCCTCTTCCAGGCCAGGAAGTTTCGGCGCCAAACGGCGCCCCAGTTCCAGGCATTCCTTGGCCACACGGGCAGGCGCGAATCGCTCATGGGTTCAGTCCCGCAGTTCCCGGCCCGTCAGACGCAGGAAGACGTCTTCGAGATTGGCGGGCCGCTGTGCGAATCGCAGTCCGGCACAGCCGCGTAGTTCGCGTCGAACCGCCTCGACGTCGGGTGCGTAGCAAAACAGCGTGGTTCCAGCGGATTCGATATGCGCCGCGTGGGGAGCGATTCGTGCGCGCAGTCCAGGCGGCGTCGGGCCGTATATCTCGATGACATCGGCGCCGATCTGCTCCGCGATCAGGATGCTCGGTCTTCCTTCTGCGATCTTTCGCCCCTTTTCGAGCACACACAGGGCATCGCACATCCTCTCGGCTTCCTCCATGAAGTGCGTGGTCAAAAAAATTGTCTTGCCGCGTGCCACCAGTTCACGCAAGCGCCCCCAGATGAGGTGCCGCGTCTGCGGATCGAGCCCCGTCGTCGGCTCGTCGAGGACCAGCAAATCCGGATCGTTGACCAAGGCGCGCACGAGCGTGAGACGTCGCTTCATGCCCCCCGACAGCTCGGCAACCCGGGCGTCGGCCTTGCTTTCGAGGCACGCGAATTCCAGCAGCTCAGGGATCACCGACGCGATTTTTCGTGCGCTCATGCCGAAATAGCGGCCAAACACGAGCAGATTCTCCCGCACCGAAAGCTCGAGATCGAGATTGTCGAATTGCGGCACCACGCCAACGCGTGTCCTCGTCAGATCTGCGTACGCGGGAATCCGGCTGCCGAGCACGGCGATCGTGCCCGCATCCGCAGGGGCCATCCCCAGCAGCATGCGCATCGTCGTGGTCTTGCCCGCCCCGTTCGGTCCGAGAAGTCCAAAGCATTGTCCCCGCGGCACCGTCAGCGACAGCGCATCGACAACCGTCTTGCCGCCATACGTCTTGACGACTCTATTTAGCTCGATCGCAGGTGAGACCATGGTGTCGATAAAAAAGGCGTGAGCAGGTCGGGCGACACATGAAGACCGGATGGCCCTCTGGCTTCATCACATGGGCTCCGTCGACTCGGCCTGCGAGCAGACAACGATTTCCCCGTCGTAAGCGGCATCCGGCATTTGCGCTTTGTGCTCGTCGCGCGCAGTCGCACGTGTCGTGCGCGACAGCCAATTGCTGTTGTCGAGCGTCAACAGCGCCCATGCCTTTACCGGCAGCAGCATGAAAATGTTGACGAAGGTATGCACCGTAAAGCCCAAAAATCTCAGTTGCCGGGCGCGCCATGCGACAACGCCGCAGCGCAGGACGGTCATCGCGGTGAGGACGACGATCGCACACCACGGAATAGTCGCGCTCAACGCAATTTGCGCGAATGCCGTCAGCACCGAGAACGCCAGCAACAGCGGGCCGAGTTGCAGGCCAATCGTGTCGACGGTGATGTAGCGATCGAGGCGTGGCAGCAGGCGCCGCGCAAGCAGCGAGTCGCGGTAGGTGCTGCGCGCCCAGCGAAGCTGTTGCAGCAGATAAGGCCCAAATCGCTCCGGCACCACGGTCGCCGCTATCGCATCGGGAACATACACCGTGCGCAGTCCCGCCATCAGCATGAGAATCGTCAGATGGCGGTCCTCGCCGAAATCGCTCCGTCTTCCGCGGAAATACTGCGTCTCGTATTGCTCGAGTACGCTGGCGATGGCGGACCGGCGGTAGATGGCGCATGGGCCGCAGCAACACATGACGGCGCCCAAATGGGCCTGCGCCGTGCGCTCCTCGTTGCATGCGATCCAGTACTCCATGTCGATCAGCCGCGTGAGCCAGGTGGCGCTCCGGTTTTGCGCGACCAGTTGACCCATGGCGGCACCGACGGTGGGATCGGCCATCGCGTCGACCAACTTGCGCACGACATCCGGGGCGATGACGGTGTCCGAGTCGACGTTTATCACCAGTTCGCCGGTCGAGCGATGTATCGCGGCGATCTGGGCCTTGCGCTTGCCGACATTGCGCGGAAGCAGAACGAAGGTGAACCTTGGGTCGCCGGCCCATGTTTCGTGCACTGGCACGACGACATCCCGATTGCTGGAACCATCGTCCACGAGATAGACGCGCAACGTGCCCGGGTAGTCCTGCGCCGCCAGCGAACGCAAACACGCCGCGAGGATGGCCGGGGCCTCGTTGTAGCACGGGACAATCACGTCGACACTCGGCCAGCTTGCGCGCGGTGCCGCGCACCGCGCGCGCGTCGAACGCCCGGCCCGCAGAATGTATAGCGCCTGCATGCCTTTGTAGCCGATGGCGAGCGCCGCATACGATAGGACAGCGATCGCGCCGACGATAGCGAGCGTGCTCATGGCATGTCAATGTGGGTATTGCGAGGTGATATCGCGCAGCGACAGGGGAGCGGCGCAAATACGAAGCCGCGATCATGCAACGCCGGAATCAGGCGGCGGACCGCCATGATGGTCTGGTCACGCAAGCCGCGATGACCGTCCGGCGGCAGTTCGTCCGGCGGGCAACCGTCGTGCAGCAGAATGACGGCGCCGGGGCAGGCAGCGTCCAGTACGGCCTGTTCGATTGCGTCGACGCCAGGGCATGACCAGTCGCATGGATCTATGGTCCAGGTCAGCGGTTCGAGTTCCAGCCTCGCCGATGCAGCCCGCGCTTGCGCTGTCCAGATTCCGTACGGCGCGCGCACGTAATGTAGGGATGCCTGCGGGCAGATCGACGCGATGACTTCGTTCGCCCCGCCAATCTGCCGGTCGATCTCGTCCGGTGTGCATTCAGAGAAGTCCGGATGCGTCATGGTGTGATTGACCAGCCCGTGGCCTTCCGCAACGATCCTGCGGATCAGGTCGGGATATTCGGCTGCGTAAGCGCCAATGATGCAGAAGGTAGCGGTGACCTCGTGCTCCGCGAGCACGTCGAGCAAATCGGGCGTGGAAAACGGATTGGGCCCGTCATCGAACGTCAGGAAAATCGCCTGCTCCCGTTCCCTGGCTTCTGTACTGTCCAGTTCAAACGCAGCCGATGCGCAGCACGAGGAGCGTCGTCCGCGGATGCGCGTCATAGCTCCGGCCCGTTGCGGTCGATGAGCGTGCCAGCAGGCCAATCGTCCATCGAGCATTCGATCGGAATGACAGCAACCAGCACGTCTTCAACCCGCATCTGCGGGGTTTCGAACGCCACTTGCGGGGCCGTGGATCGCACGCGCATGCCCGACAGAACACGCCCGTGCCCATGTCGTCCCATTCGTTCGAGATGCCGTCTCAACTCATGACGTACCGTCCCGAACCCGAAAGGAACCTTCAGCATTCGTAGCGTCGGATAGACGACGTTCATTGCGGCGTGGCGACTGACTCCGGAACCTTCGAGATCGGAGCGAACCGCGTACAGCCCCACTTCGGCAACGAACTGATCGACCGTGCCGAGTCTGATGAACCTGCGCAGCACGCCGTAATGGGCGGCGACTCCGCGCGCGTCGTAACCGATGATTCGCAGTTCGGGCCGCGCCCCGGCCCAACTGCGGTTGCCTTCGAAAATTCGCGCGTTCGACCGGTTCACGGCCCCGTAAACAACTCGAAAGAACTCAGCGAGTTGCGCATGATCGTCCGGCCGTAATTCGTTCTCCCAGTATGTTTTCCAATGCAGGGGCGGCCTCTCGCAATGGTCCTTATCTTCTATGGGGTTGCGCTCATTGAACGGCGACATGCGTCTTGTCCTCGGAAATCTGTTTGAGTTTCGCTAACGAGGCGTCTTCTTGATATCGGGGAACGCGGATGACGACTATTTCGATTACTACTGGCGGCGCTTTGTCAGTTTGAAAAGGAAGCTATCAACACGGAGCTTGTTCATTTTTGAAACGGGAGTGGTGCCGGATTCCGCTTCTTTTCCTGGCTGATAGTTAGAACTAGCGAACGTCAACGTTGATTTGGCACGCGTGCTTGACCTCGCTCGAGATTAGTCCGCAGTTGATGGTCACCATGCACCGCTCGATGCGCAGTTGCGTTGCGCCAGATAAATGCCGCGTCGCCGCTATATAGGTAGCCGGCGAGGTCATACTTCGTGTCATTGGCATTGAGCATTGCGCGTAGTCGCATTTTTTTCGTACACATAGGGGACCATCGTGGCACTCGAAAGCAAGTCGATGGATGCGTGTCCCATCGTATGTGGACGGTTATCGCGGCGCTGTCAGGGCATGAAGAAAAAAGATCAAGGCGATGCTGATCTTGCGGTAGGGAAACCCTTAAACGCGGCTTCGACCGGTGCGGCCGTCTCGCGCCAACTGACGCCGTTGAATTGGCCACCTCGGGAAACGATCAGGTTGCCGCGGAATTGATCTCTGGTCTGCTCGCCCGCGCTGACATCTCCGTAACGCGGCGCGAGCGACCGTCACGTGCGCGCAATATCCTTGATTTTTCGGGCCGGCACGCCGCCGACGAGCGTATAGGCCGGCACATTCTTCGTGACCACGGCACCGGCTGCAACCACCGCTGCCTCGTGAATCGTCACTCCGGGCAGGATCGTCGCCCCCGCACCGATCCACACCTTGTTTTCGACGCGAATCTCATGGTGATCTAGCCTCCGCCCGAGTTTGGGGACAAACACGATATCGTGCGTCGCCGTCTCGAACGATACGTTCGGCCCGATCAGCACGTCGATGCCGATCGAGATCCGGCTGTTGCGACAGGCCAGGCGCGTATCAGCGTTGAGATACGTCCGGTCTCCGATCGAGATGCCGCGAATTGCTTCCTCGTTCAAGCTCCGCTCTACGGTCAACGGCCCGACGATCGTCACGTTTTTGCCAATAGACATGCCGGCCTTGCGGTATAGCGAAGCACGGATGTGATTGAAAGGGTCGTACCTGGGCAGCGCGTTGCCTAAGCTCACGAAAAGGTGTCGTTTCAGTGCCATCACTAACTTCATGGGGTTGTGTCGCTGCAAGAGATGGACGGTAGGCCGGTACGAGATTGCCGATGTGGGAATCGACGAGCGGTTGGAGAAAGCTGAGCGTGAATTTTTACCATAGAGCCGGATGTAAAGCTCTACGATTCCACTGCAACTCTCATCCTCTCAGATGTAACTGGACAGAGCGCTGCAGAGCGATGGAATGATTTCGCCATTTACTCGCAATGCCACTTCTTGTCGAACAAAAGGTGCTTGCGGCGGTACATCCCGAGTTCGCCGCTTGCCAGGATATTGAGGACGCACTGGCGACCGACGAGCTTTGGTTGCGTCGAAGCGAGCTCCTTCTATCTCTGCGACCGATGGACAGCGGAGGTCGGGTTCGCGCTAGTCAGCGTCATGAATATCCGCAAGTTCGAACCGGTACTGGTCGGAATCGATGATGGTGTATAGGTGAACTGACTCGGCACCTGACCCGGCGAGGCAATGTTGTAGTTCGCAAGGATGTAGGACTGCAACTGCGGATCGGTCTGTACCGTCGCTTGCGTCAGGATCGGTTTGCGGTCCGCCATAGTTCCCGACGGAATCCAGCGTGCGCAACTAAAGACACAGTCCCTGCTGAACTTTGCCGCTGGCCTAAAACCCGAACTGTGTATCGCCGTCGACGCGATGTTCTCCCGGCAATGCGAGTGCAGCGCTTTTTCGCAGCTTCGGATCGAATGCAAATTGATTATTCGGACAGTTTCGACATCGAATCGATTGAGCCACTTGCAAGCGCGAGAGCTGCCGCTGCCGACAACGCACCGCTGTAACTGTCGGTATCTGCGTTTCTGGCTGCCAGCAGTTGATTCTGCGCGAGCAGAGCATCCGTGATTGAACCGACGCCGTGCCGGTACGCGCCAAACGCGGCGGCGTAGGTCGTCTGTGCGGCGGCGAGCAGTTCATTGGCGGCCGCGTTCGCACTCAGGCTGGTCTGAAGTGCGTTCTGCGCGGCGACGATTTGGCGAACGGCCCCTTCACGGCTCCGCGCGAGGCGGGTGGATGCGCTGTCGGCATCATTACGAGCCTGCGCGAGCACCGCCGAGCGAAAACCACCGTCGTAGATTGGGATCGTGACGCCAACGATCACGCTGCCACCGTAATGGCCACCGCTCAGGTTCACCGTCGGCAGTTGCTGTCCCACGGCGGGCACGGCCGAAATCGAGCTACTCCCTTTGTTATACGCCCCCGTCGCAGAGACAAAAATCTTCGGCATGAATTCCGACTCGGCGACCTTGACTCTTGCCAGATTGACCCGTTCGGCCGCATATGCGCTCACTACGTCGGGGCGCTGTGCAATCGCGGACGACACGATCCGGTCGACTGAGTCGTTTACCTCTTTCGGCAGTGCATGCGCCTGCATTTCGGCGATCTTCGGTTTCGATAGCGGGGAGATGCCCATCGCGGAGATCAGCGTCAGATAGCCGTTGCTTTCCGCGCCCTGCGCCTCGACGAGCGCGAGCTTTGCCTGCGCTCGGTTCTGGGTGGCCTGGGCCACTTCGATGACGGTGCCGACACCATGCCGATAGCGCGACCGTGCCGCGGTCAGGATCGCATCGGCATTGTCGAGACCATGCCGCGTCGTCGTGAGTCGGGCACGCGCGGCCTGGTACGTGTAAAACGCGACGCTGACGTCGAAGATCACCTGCTGGTGCGCCGCCGTGAAGCCGACGTTGGCGATCACCGAGATCTGCGACGCAGCCTCGACGCGCGCGGCACGTCCGCCGAAATCGAATAGCAGCCACTGCAGCGCCAATACCGCGGTCGCCCCATGTCCCGATGCGCTCGCCGACGAATTGCCGAACGCGGTTGTATTGGCGTCGTGAAAGCCCGTGTACTGGCCCAACGCTGCGGCGGACAGTTGTGGTAGATAGGCGCTCTTCGCGATCCCAGCCGCGAGCGCCGCATTGCGTGCGTCGTTCCATGCGATGCGTGTCAGCGGGTTTGCCGATTCCGCCAGATCGATCAGTTCCGGCAGCCCGTAGGCGTGCGCATCGTCTAGCGCCGGGGGAGGCGGCACGGCGGCGAGTACCGAATTTGCGGGCAACGTATAGCCCTGCGGCGATGCGCCCGAGGCGGGCCGCCCCGGCACGATGGCACCGGTCGCATCGGTTTGCGGCTGCCACGGCTGGTCAGGACGCTCCGGCGCCATATCCAGCGACGACGTGGCGCATCCGGTCAAAACCGCCGCGGCCAGGATCGCGAGTGCGAATGGAGCGTTAAGCCGGCGCATGAGTCGTGGAGTCCTTCGACGCGTCGGCCGACGCGGCATGTTCGAGTTGAGCGAGGCGGCCATCGCCGAGTGTCAGCAATGCGGTGCGCATGTCGGTGGTTGCGGGATCCGGTTGAACGGGCGATTGGTGCGGAGCGGGTTGCGCAGCCGTTGCCGTGCCGCTCGCCACTGAAGCTGGCAACGGGCCGCCATTGAACCGCGAGAGCCAGCCGTCGATCGTGCGGTCGCCGGGGCCGTGTTCGGCGAGCAGGAACATTGGTCCCTCTATTGCGTGGAGCGCGGCCAGCCAGGCGCGGCGCTCAGCGATCCACTGTGGCTCCGGATGTACCCATGCCGGCTCGTAACGCATCAGCCCGAGATCGTTTTCGAGCGCGCCGCGCCGGGCCATGGCGGCCGCCGCCTGCGCGCGGCGCGTGCCGCTGTGTGCAAGCCCGGCCAGATGCTCCCACTGCTGCCGCAGCATGGTCAGCGCCGCGTCGACTTGCGCGGCGACGCTCACCGGCCAAACACGGGTGAAGATCAGGTACACAACTACATTGCCGAGCAGAATTCCGATCGTGCGGTCGCGCGCGAGCGTCAGATCGAAGGCGGGAGCCGCGCCCTGGATCACACACAGGAAAAACGCGAAGGCGACCTGAAATCCGGCATAGGAAATACGGGGCGAACCAAACGCGATCCACGCCGACATCGATGCGCCGATCAACACGAGCGCCATTAATTCGAAAACGGAGGTGAGCATGGGCGTTACGAACACGATCGCCGCTGTGCCAATGAGCGCGCCCAGCAGACATCCCGCGATCCGCAGCGTCATCTTTTCGACAGTCTCGGCGCTGGTGCCGAGCGACACCACGTACACGGTGATGAAGCAGGTGTGGATGCCGGGCCAGTCGAGTTGCGAATAGAGCAGGTAGCAAAACATCGCCGCCGAGGTGGTCTTCAGCGCGTAGCGGACATGCTCCTGATCCGAGAAAGCGTCCGGCAGGAAGAAGCCGCCGGGTTGGGCCGTAGGCGGCGAAGCTTCGGTATCCACAGGGACCACGGCGAAGCGGGTGATCGCGTCGTGCAGATTGCCGAGAACGACTTGCGCGAGCGCAGTTAGTCCCGTGGCGGCGGCCGGGTCGAGCTTGATGTCGACTGGATATCCGCCTGCGTCGAGCATCCGGGCCATGGTCTCCAGCGTCCCGGCGACCGGCTCGGCAAGCGCTGCCGGCAGGCGGGCCGAAGGTTCGCGCGCTGCCAGATCGGCCGCGACCAGAATCGCGAACGTCGATGAAACGGCTTGCCGCAGCGCGGGTACGTCCGCACGGGCCGACGATCCGTCGAGAACGGAAAGTTTGAGCCAGGAGTCGATCTGTCCGTCACCTTCCCTCAGGCAGCCGCCAAGTGCGTCACGCGTCGCGTCGGGCTCGCTCAGGCTGCGCGCGGCGACCCGCAGGCGCCTCGCTAACTCGCGACCGGCCAGCCGGCGCGGCGACGGCCCGAGCAATGCGTTTACGCATATCGACACCCCCACCGGAATCGCGACCATTAGCCACGCGTAGAACAGGGCGCGCGTCGCCACTTCGCCAAATGGCACGCTGCCCAACTTGTCGAGCGCATAGCCGACGATCAACGCGATGGTCGCGCCCACCGGCCGCAACTTGCTGGCCGACGTCAGGAACAGCAGTCCGAAGGACAGCATGGCGATGCACGACACCCGCCAGATGGGCTCGTCCAGCGCGAACAGGGCGACGACGAAAACGAGCCCGATAATCACGGTGATCAGCAACAGCAGCACCGAGCTGACAATCACGCTGAGCACCCGGTCAGGCCGGTTCAGGAAGAACACGACGTAGGCCGAAAGGGCCGCGTCCGGCGTGCCGTAAGCGCTCGTTACCAGCACCGTCAGCGCGCAGATCAGCGCGACGCGTAACGCCATCGCCGCGCGCCCGGGAGAGGGCGCGAGCAGCTTCAGGAGTTCGGCGGCGCCCGGACGGGCGAGATCACCGGCAGGCTGGGCCATGCCGGACCTCGACGATAGCGCTCGCGCCGACTCGAACGAGCCGGCTGGCTGGCTCGTCGAGACGTATACGCACGGGAAAGCGTTGGGCGACCCGCACCCAGTTCACGGATTGCTGCACGATCGGCAGCGCGCGGGGCAGATTGACCCGATCCGAATCGGACACGCCTGCGCCGATGCCGACCACGTTGCCGCGAATCGCCTGGCTACGGTCGATCATCGAATAGACCGTCGCGCAATCACCGGCTTCGATGCGCGCGAGTGCCCCCTCACGGAAGTTCGCGACGGCGAACCATTCGCCAGCGTTGACGAGCGTAAAGATCGACTGATTCGGCGCGACGGTTTCGCCGGCCAGCACCGACAGACCCGTAACGTAGCCACTTTGCGACGCGCGCACGACAGTGTCGTCGAGCCCATGTTGCGCGAGCGCGAGCGCGGCTTCGCGCGCATGCACCAGCGCGACGGCGTCTGCTTCGTCGCCGATTGTCTGCGCGCTCGCGCGCTTCTGCTCCTGCGCCTGCCTGAGCGACAAACCGGCGTCATGCTGGGCGACCTGCGCCTGATCAAGTTGCTGCACCGGGACATAACCTTGCGCCGCGAGCGGCGCGAGCCGCTGCACATTGCGCGCGGCCAGCTCGTAGTTGTGCGCCGCCTTGCCGGTCTGATCCCCGGCAATCACCGCATTCGCGCGTTCGCCGACGATCGTCTTCCTGCGCGTGTCGAGCGCCGCGTGCGCCATTTCAAGATCAGCCTGGGCTTGTGCTAGCGCGAGACGATAAGGAACCGGGTCAATCTCGAAGAGCACGTCGCCTCTTGCGACTCGCTGATTTTCCTGCACCGCGAGCCTGACGATCCGGCCGCCCACGCTGGCCGCCACGTGGACGACGTCGGCATCGATCGTGGCGTCATCGGTCGATGGAAAGCTGGTCGTCCGGTCGTAGGCGTAGACCGCCGCCGCGACGCCGATTGCGATGATCACGCAGGCAATCACGCGGCCCTTCGAAGACGCTGCGCGCAAACCGGCGATTTTCATAAAAGCTGCCCCGTTCCCGCAAGCCAGAAGAGTACGGCGACCGTCAGACCGGCCGCCACGCAGACGAAGAGCTGAAGCGGGACGACCCGTGTCCATCCGGTGGCGAGGAAAACCCGATGAACGATCAGAGCGCCGGCGAGGCCGACTATCGCGCTAACTAGCCAGAGTGGGAAATAACCGCCAAAGATTTCGTACGAAGGCGCGCCTCGTAGCGTGCAACCCTGTAAGGACACGCCTAGCGTAGCGATCGCAGACACGTGCCGCTCAGGGCGACCCATCGAACCGCACACGATTCTTTGAATGTTTTTGCAAGGCATTGCGGCTTGATGATCTCAATAAATCGACGAAAGAAACAACGAAACCAACGGTACTGTGTCAACATAACAAAGTCGCTCGCTGTTGGCCCCATCGACCGGAAAGCGAGGTGAGTCTCCCGTTCTGCATACATATCTGTCCGACCGAACAGGGCAGCTCGAACAACGAGCCTGCATGACGTTTGCTGAACAGATGCGTTCGCTTTTGCAACGAATGTGAGAAAAAGTCTGAAAACGACCTGCAAGGTGCGTGCGTACTCCGCCGTGATCATTCACGTCGGGACGGCCTGCATACAAGCTTCGGTCTATGAGTTCGCGCATTGCGTGATGACGGCCTTCTCCAAAACAGTTGCCAGGATCATTGCGCCGGCGTTGCAGGGTTTGGGTAGTGTTCTTTCTGCCGGCGCATAGACAAGAGACCCGCGGACAATTCGAGCGCCACTTAACGAGCATCTTCCTGGTTTGCGTGATGACCGCCGCAGCCAACGCTGTTCCTGATAGCAACCCGTCAATGAGTCACGCCAACTTATCGTCACAACGTTTTCACTGATCCGTTCAACAATCGAAATTGTCTTCGGGCAGTTCATCGGTGGTGCGCCATCCGCTATCTGTCGGCAGTTCGCGTCGAGTTCAGGCATTTCGCGTCCGTCAAACGATATGCTGCGGTCCTCGGGCAAACCCGAAAGAGTGTGTAGAAGCGCGAGCGTTGCGTGCCAGACCAACATGGACGGGCACTCGATGGGCTCTGAAGCACCATCCGGAGTTATCAGGTCATCGGCCATATCCAACCGCACACAGAATTAGGGATGCGCCAGCCCGTTGCTGCCATCCGTCAAACATCCAAACCTACCGATGTAACAGGCCGGCCCGTTGCGCAGCCGCCTGAATACCGTAGACAGCGGAAGCCGTTACCACGCCCGTCATTAACACGCCGAGCAACCCAAGCGAGACCGCGACGATCCGACCCGGCATCGTGGTCGGTATCACGTCGCCGTAACCGATGGTGAGCGCCGTGACTGCACAAAAGTAGAAAGTTTCACCTGGCGATGATTGTGTTCGCGTGGTTGCATCGACTGCGCCCCCTAAGTAATACATCGACGCCGACAAAATGAGGAAAATAATCAGTAGGATTGCCAGAATGCCTCGCAGGAGCCAGAGGATCCTGGCAATCTCGGCAACCGCGTGGCGCGGTTGAATCTGGGCGCGAACACCGTTGCGGGATGCATCGTTCAAATCATGGACCTCATAGTTTCTCAAGCCCCCTTCTTTCCGGGACCACCGCCTCACGGATATCCGTGCGGTACAACATTCTTTACGTCGACATCGCGCAAATCACGGCACTGCGCGCCAGAACAGAACTGGACAGATTGCATGAATCCTTGCATTGCCAGTTCGTCCGCGGTCTGCCCCATATCGCATTCACTCCGAAAATTTCCTGCAGGTCGACCATAACTCGTGCTGCCTGAGCGCTGAACCTGCCACGTAAGCCGAAAATGTACCGTCGGTCCGTAATTGTGGTGAATTCACTCATGCTGTTTTCCGGAACCTGGCGTTGCGAGGTGTGGCGCCCTCTTGCCAAGATGCAGCGTCAATCGGCCATAAATGCGAATATGTCTGAGCTGACGTGATCGGGCATCGTCGCGCAGAGGCCGTGCGATGCGCCCGGATAGACCTTCACGATCGAGTTCTTGACAAGCTTTGAACCGATAAGCGCGGAATCAGAAATCGGTACGATCTGGTCGTCGTCACCGTGGATAAAGAAAGTCGGTACATCGAACCGCTTAAGATCGTGAGTGAAATCGGTTTCTGAAAACGCCCGGATGCACTCGTATTCGCCAAGGATTGCGCCCCTCATGGCGATGGCAGAAAACGTATCGATCAGACCCTGGGAAGCCTTGACATTCGGCCGGTTGTATCCATAAAAGACGACGGCGAGTTCTTTGAAGAACCTCGCACGGTTGGTAGTTATGTTTCGGCGGATGCCATCAAATACCTCCATAGGCGTCCCGCCGGGGTTGGCGTCGGTCTTTAGCATGAGCGGCGGCACAGCGCCGATCAGGATGACTTTGGAGACACGTCTGGTGCCATGCCGCCCAATGTAGCGCGCAACTTCGCCCCCGCCGGTCGCATGTCCAACGAGCGTGGCATCCTCGATGTCCAGAAAATCCATCAGTGTGGCCAGGTCATCCGAGTAAGTATCCATATCGTGACCGTCGCCTGCCTGCGTCGATCGGCCATGTGCGCGGCGGTCGTGTGCGATGACGCGATAGCCACGTTGCAGCAGAAACATCATTTGCGCGTCCCACGCGTCCGCATCGAGTGGCCAGCCGTGCGAGAAGATAACCGGCGGGCCCTTGCCCCAGTCCTTGTAGAAGATTTCAGTGCCATCTTTCATCGTCACGTATGTCACGTTGCTTGCTCCTGCCCACCAAGTAGGAAGATTGCGCAGATTTAATGGATCAGGCGGCCTCACCAATCTGTAGCGTAGTGACGGCTCCGGCGAGTATCCTCTCGAGGATATTCAAAGGCGGCCGCGCACGGGTGCCCGCGGCTTAAAAACTGGATCGCCGCGATGGATGCGGCGGCCGGTGAGTGCACGGTAGCCATCGTTGCACGCGGTCACGCCGATCCACACCTGGTCGATGTAACGGCATCTCGTCGGATCGCACCACGACACCAATGCCACTAATTCACTCTGCAATTCGATCGCGCTAATCATGGAGACGTTTCTCCGGGTTGCGGCCGGCTTGCGTGATGACGGCGCCCGCCGATCCTCCCACGGCAGGCCACAAGCTCGTTGGGACACTGACGATTCCGGATTGGAAACATAGGCGATTGCGTCAACGATCCGCTGCCACAACGCTGTTTCGTACTGCGTATCCGGTTGCATGATTTCTCCAATGGCAAACCCCAAAAATGCACGGTTCGACACTTTGGCTACGCTACGCCCCACGTGAGCGAAGCGATGGCGGTCATGGCGTTACATCCAGCAGCGTAAGGCGCCGCGCGGTGGCACCGGCAGAAGTGCGGCAACGGAGATGCCACGCTGTCGCCCCCTCTTCGGTGCCACGGAGTCACTGTCGCCTTAGGACTTAAAGAATGCCAGGAGATCAGCGTTGATCGTATCCGCTTCGGTCGTAGGCATGCCGTGGGGGAAGCCTTTGTAGGTCTTCAGCGTCCCGTTGCGCAACAGTTTGGCGCTCAACGGTCCGGAATCTGCGTACGGCACGATCTGGTCATCGTCGCCGTGCATCACGAGAGTCGGCACGGATATCTTCTTCAGGTCTTCCGTAAAATCGGTCTGGGAGAAGGCGACGATGCCGTCGTAATGCGCCTTGGCGCCCCCTGCCATGCCTTGGCGCCACCAATTCTGGATGACCCCTTCGGACACTTTGGCGCCTGGCCGGTTATAACCGTAGAAGGGACCGGAAGGGACGTCGCGATAGAACTGTGCCCGGTTGTTGGCGACCTGCGCCTGGAACTCATCAAAGACCTGCTTGGGAAGCCCGCCCGGATTCGCGTCCGTCTTCACCATCAGTGGCGGCACGGCGCTGATCAGCACGGCCTTGTTCACGCGACTCTCGCCGTGACGTGCCAGATAGCGCACGACCTCTCCCCCGCCGGTGGAATGGCCAACGTGGATGGCACTTTTCAGATCGAGATGCGCGGTAACCGCCGCGAGATCGTCCGCATAATGATCCATATCGTGACCATTGGCTGTCTGGGTCGAACGGCCGTGGCCCCGGCGATCATGCGCAATGACGCGATAGCCGTGCCGCAGGAAAAACATCATCTGCGCATCCCAGTCGTCAGCGCTCAGCGGCCATCCGTGCGAGAAGACGATGGGCTGCCCGGTGCCCCAGTCCTTGTAAAAAATCTCGATACCGTCTTTTGTGGTCACATATTTCATGGTGCTCGCCTCTGTGTGATTGTGGAAGGAAGTTCCGGGTTGAGACGCATGGGCAGATTCAGGCCGGGCGAGAGGCAGCATGCCTATACAGGCGGCGGCAATAGCCCCGGAGCCAGTGCCCAGCAGTTTGCGACGCGACTCGGAGGACACGGATAAAGGGTTAGTCGATTTCAAATTATTCTCTGGGATGAAGGAAGACATTTGCACCCAGAAGGGTGACCGGGGATTGAAACGCTGCGGAGCCAAGATAGCCGCCTACCCGGCATCGGTCCTTGTGAGAACCTGATACGACCTGAAATTTTCTGGCGAGCCACGGTGGAAGGACGCGGGCGTGTCCAGTGATGAAGCCAGCCTTCGGACGCGGCGATGGGGTGATATCCGCGTTGTCCGGAGACCCCCGGCTCAATATTTACGGGAACGACGCGATCAGCGTCCGCGCGGCAACCAGATCGGCCGTGCCCCAGCCCTCGGAAAAGCGGGAGTAGACACCCTGCAGTAGTTCGCGCGCTTCCTGACTTTTTCCATGCGAGTGCCAGAGACGGGCAAGGCTAATGGCGCAGCGCAACTCCCAGGTGAGAAAACGCCTCTGGTGCGCGATGCATTGCGCCTCGGCCAGGACTTTTTCGGCGTCGGACACGGTAGCTGGCGACTTCATGAGCAGCATGAGCTCGCCTTTTGCGCGCATCAGTTCAGCCAGCGAGCATTCGTCGCCGCTCTGCTGCGCTCGCTCGATCGCCGGAATGACTAATGCCATGCCTTCGACCACCCTTCCTTGGGCGCCAAGCACCTGGCTGACTGCTGACAGGAAAGGGCTGAGCGTGACGAAAAAGCGGGCAATGCCGATTTCTTCAAGGGCTGGCTTGATCACGCGCTCGAAAACTTCCGAGTTACCCGATCGCAATTGAAGAAACGCCTCCCACATGCGTGCACGCGCTTTCCACGTCGAAACGCCGTGACGGCGCGTCGCGTGAGCAAGTTCAGCAACGGCGGTCTCCAGTACCGTGTCGGAGCCGGTCGTCAAGGCCGCGGTGCAAACCGCCTCGCTCAAAGCGAAGCACAACGAAGGCAAGTGATCAAGTTCGCGTGCGCTCTCAAACGCCTGCTCGGCGACTCGCATCGCCTGATCGGGGAACCCCTGAAAAAGCATCGTATGCGATAGCGATGAGCTCACCAGCATCTTTTCGTCGTATAAAAATCGCATTCGGTGAACGCGACTGGAACTGGCGTGGCGCTCGAGCGTTCGTTCGAGGTACATGCGGGCGTCGTCGAGTTCGCCGAGAAAGAGATGGGCGATTCCGATCAGACGGTTTGCGACAAGGTCATCGGATTTATGCGGAGACGCCGATGCCAGCTTTCCGAACCGGTAGGCAAACGCAAGCGTGTCTGCATAGAGGCCATTCAGGTACGAATAGCTCCAGCACCCCCAGATCCCACGCATTTGATATTCGGCGTCGCCGAGGGCTTCGGCGATTGCCAGCGCGGCCTTGAAGGCGAGGCCAGTTTCCTTTCCCGCACTCTGGTACAGCAAGCACGCGCCACGCGCCGCATAAAGCTTCATGCGGCGCTCATCCGCATTGATGGGCTGTTTATCCAGCCAGCCAAGCGACGCGTTGACCCGCGCCAGACACTCTTCGAGCAGCGCAAGCCGCATCGACAAGGGCACGCTGGCGATCGTAAGGTCGACGGCGACCTGCGCATCGCCCTCGTCAGTTAGCCCCCAACTGACCGCGGCGCGCAGATCTTCCAGATGGGGGCCATACGTAGCGCTCCAGTCGACATCCGCCCGAAACTCTGCCTCGCTTTCCGATTGCTGGAAAACAGCCAGGTAGTGCCGCGCATGCCTGTATGAAAGCTCACGCAGGTCCCCCCCTGCGAGCAGCTTATCTCGAGCATAGGCGCGCGTCGTTTCCAGCAGGCGATAACGCATGCGGCCGGCTACGTTGATGGCCGAAACGAGCGACTTATTAATCAACCCGATGACGCAGCCGGCGACATTGTCCGACGCCATGTCTGCAAAGCTGAGAACGGCCTGGGCCGATTCTAGCGAAAAGCTGTCGGCGAAGACACTCAAGCGAGCCAACACGATCTGCTCCGGCCTAGATAGTAGCGCGTAGCTCCAATCGAGCGTTGCACGGAGCGTCTGCTGCCGGGGCAGCGCCGTGCGCATTCCCTGAGTCAGCAACTGGAAGCGGTCTGTCAGCCGGTCAGCTACGCCTCGCAATCCGAACACAGACACACACGCCGCCGCCAGTTCGATTGCCAGCGGAATGCCGTCAAGCTGTCGGCAGATACGTGCCTCAAGTGCAAGCGAATGATCCGAGCTACGGAAACAGACTATTTCCGAACCGACCCGCGCGCGAAACAGTTGAACTGCGCCATACTGCTCCGGACCCTCAGTGAAATCGTCGGGAGGTACATCAAGGGATGCCACCCGATAGACGTACTCGCCCGTGATACGCAGAGCTTCGCGACTCGTCGCGATGACCGTGGCACCCGGCAACGCTCTCAGAAGGTTCTCCGTAATCCGCGCCGCAGCTTCAACAAGATGCTCGCAATTATCGAGCACGAGCAAAATCTGCTTATCCTGAATGTTCGCCGCGATGCGATCAAATGAAGGCGTGCCCTCGCCGGGCGGAAACCCCAACGCCCGTGCAATGGTCATGGGCAAAAATTCACTGGACGTGGTCGACGCGAGTTCCGCAAGGCAAACCCGCTCCGGAAAACGCGATGCGAGTTGCCTTGCCGACTCGATAGCGAGGCGTGTCTTGCCGATCCCGCCCGCGCCGACCAGTGTAACCAAGCGATGTGAAGCCGCAAGCTCGGTGATCTCCCGCAGCGCCGTATCGCGGCCGACCAGTGCAGACAGGCTAGCCGGGAGGTCGACGCACAGTACTCTCGACTGTTGCGACGACAACAACGGCGGCCGCACGCCACCCTTGAGATCACCGACGAATTGATAGCCCCTGCCTGAGACCGTGCGTATCGCCTTTCTGTCGTCGCCGAGCGCACGACGCAGAATCGAGATCTGACTTTCTAGCGTATTCTCTTCCACGATCCGTCCAGACCATACCAGCGCCATTAAACGGTCTTTGCTGATCGCTGAGCCGCGCCCCTCGATCAGAGCAAGCAGGAGGTCGAAAGCACGATCACCTATTTCGACAATCGCGTTGTCGTATGACAATTCGCGACGTCGCGGCAACACCGCACTTCGCCCGAAACAAAACCTTTCAATCGTCTGATCTGTCATTTCAGGTCTCTGAGGCAGCTATCTGGCGCTCTCCGGCGAGCAGGTGGGGCCGAGTGGCCAGTTAGTCCGCGTCACATCTCTTGCCGACAGAAGACAGGACGCGTAAATCTGGGTGGCGGTTCGCGAGTGAGCGCTTTCGCCTAATCCGGCAAACACGCCAAAGGGCGGTTGATCGGAGGGTGCCTGCGGGACCGGTGCCCCGACTGTCAACGATTGATGCGCAACCGGACCCGCCGCTCATGGCCGGGCCAAGGCTATCGAGACCGCGTCGACGGGTCGATGGCACGCGACAACCTGGAGTTAGACCATCAGACCTGTCGATCTACATGAAGGTAGCGGCCCAGGGTCGACTGCCTGAGCCAAATCTACCTTATATAGTGCCTTGCAATCCAGCTTTCCCGATCTTGAGGCGCTTTCCCGGTGGACGAGTTCGCGCCGCGCGGGTGATACGGTCCTTTTACCAAGGATGAGACACGACCTGTCGGATATTGCATGACCATGCTGGCAATCTCCGTTATGAGCATCAGTCCTGGGGTTGCAGCGCACGGCCGATGGCGGGGCAATCATCCGGATACGCGTAGCATTTTCCAGGCAGATAGGCCTGAGTGCAGGGCCGAACATCGACTAAGCTGGCCGATCCAGACGATGTATGTCATGCGTCACGAAACCTGCATCGTTCACCGGCATATCGAGCCACCGGTCCTGAGCGAGCGTTTTGCGGACATCGTTAAGGCCGTTCGCCCAGTGATCACGCATGGTCGACACTCCGAACTGGTAATCCTTGTAGTGCTCTTCATATGTTTTCACCTTATAGATGAGGTGCAGTATGTTGTATCGCTTGCTGCAAGCCAAAGACTGCGCTTCCCGGCACCACCGGTTGTCCTTTCGCACATCTTCCGGCACAGTCTCGAGCACGTGCTTCAGCATGTTCCGGAACAGTTGGTTGCGGTGCATCATGTCCGTCACGAAGCGCGTCCGGCTCGAATACTGGATATCCTTTAGCCGGGCCGCGACTTCGTTTAGATCCTTCGGCACCAGCCCTTGCGCGGTCCACAAGTCCACCTGAAATATCAGTGAATCTTTCTGTGGGGTAGCGCGTAGCACTTCATGAAGCGGCGTGTTCGACACCACCCCTCCGTCCCAGAAATATTCGCCGTCGATCTCGACAGGTGCAAACGCAGGCGGTAACGCACCTGAAGCCATGAAATGCTCGGGGCCTAGTCGGGTCTTCGTGTTGTCGAAATAGGCAAAATTGCCGGTTGCGACGTTGACCGCGCCGACGGACACATGGATATCGCCATCGTTAATTCGATCGAAATCGCATAGCCGTAACAATGTCGACTTCAGTTGCGACGTGTCGTACAAGCTGGCTTGCTCCGGACGCCTTTCGGCCCACGGGAAAAGCGGAGGAAGCCTCGGCACAAAGAATCCGTCCTGTCCCTGAACAATCGCACCCATCGCCTGAAAGTTGGTGAACGAGCGTCTCAGGTACTCGTGAGAGTTGAACAGCATGTTCTCAACGCTCGAAGGTACCGGCGGAGAATATGCTGGACGGCAAATAGTTTCCCAGAACTCGCGAAGCTTGCCGAGCCGGCTCTCAGGTGGATTGCCTGCAATGATTGCAGTATTGAGCGCTCCAATCGATATGCCGGCAATCCAGTTAGGGTGGATGTTGGCCTCGTGCAGCCCCTCAAACACACCTGCTTGATATGCACCGAGTGCGCCGCCTCCCTGAAGCACTAACGCCACGGTTTCGTACGAAGGCAGTTGTGTTCGCGTTGTTGAGATTGCTGCTCCGTGCAGATCCGCAGTGTCTTTGATTCGCCTGTCGACCGGTCCATGAGCTTTCATTGCATGAACCAACCATGGCTCACAACGAAGGACTGCCCAGTCAGTGCGGCCGACGGAAACGCGGACAGGAAGAGTACTGTTTGTGCGACGTCCTCGACGGTGGTGAATACGCCGTCCACCGTTCCGCCCAACATGACGCTTTTCACCACCTCGTCCTCACTGATGCCAAGTTCCTTCGCCTGCTCCGGGATTTGCTTGTCGACGAGGGGCGTACGGACGAAACCCGGACATACAACGTGTGAACGGACGTTATGTTTCGCTCCTTCCTTCGCAAGCACCCTCGCCAAACCAAGCAGCGCGTGCTTGGCCGTCACGTACGCCGACTTCAGTGGGGAGGCCTCGTGGGAGTGTACCGATCCCATATAAATGACAACCCCGCCTTTGTCTCCTTTATACATATGCCTGAGCGCAGCCTTAGTGGTGAGAAAGGCGCCATCTACGTGTATCGCTTGCATCTTTCGCCAATCCGGAAACGCGTAACTTTCGATGGGGTTCACGATCTGGATGCCAGCGTTCGACACGAGAATGTCCAGCGAGCCGAGTTCGGCCACGGCAAGATCGATACCGCCGTTCACTGCCTCCTCGTTCGTCACGTCCATTGCGACACCTATCGCTTTCCCGCCGCTGCGGATAACCTCGTTCGCAACCGCGTTTGCTCCCGCTTCGTTGAGGTCGGCGATCGCAACCGCGGCTCCCGCGCGCGATAGCGTTAAGGCGATTTCACGCCCAATACCGCTGGCGGCACCGGTGACTAACGCGACTTTCCCGGTAAGGGTTGATCCAGTGGAAAACATATGGCGACTCCTTCGAATAAGCGTGTTGTTGAAGTCAGCGTTGCGCGAGGTAATCAAAGACAACCTCGCCTAGTCCAAGCGTGAGATCGGCGATGACGTGCCGTGCCTCCACGATCTCTAACACGGGCAGTTCGGCCACCGGAGCAAGCGCATGCTGCGCCAACTCCAGCGATGCCGGCCCGGTCCAGGCCCCTTTCATGTGAATGTCCTCGAGGTAGTAGCGCACAAGTTCGCAAACTCTTGCGTTACCGTCGACGTGGGGAATGATCTTAAGCAGAAAATTCGGGCCCGCCAGACGATCTTTTTGCACGGCGACATCGAGAGCCCGGTGCTTGTATCCCATGGTGCCGGTCGCTACACGCACCGGTCCGTAGTTCAACGTGCCGATCAGAGTGTCGGTATGAACTTTCAGTGTTGGTTGCGCGAGCTTCTTGGGGAACCCCCACAATTCCCGCCCGCCCGCAATGGGCGGATGGTCGTCGAGGTACATTTGCAATGTATAGCTACCGCGAACTCCATTAAAAGACACTGGAATTACCTGTCCGCTTTCCGTGTAGTCTCCGAAGCCAGTCGAGTCCTGCATCCGGATAAACTCATAATGTACCAACGGTTCTTCAACTTGCAACGGTTCGGGTACGATTTCTCTTAGACGGTCCATGTCTGTGCGATAGGTGATGATCAGGAATTCCCTATCGCAAAACCTGTACGGTCCCATCGGAAATGCTGGACTCGTCAGCGGCATCGCAAATGCATTTTTACCAACACTCTTGATATCCATATCATAACCCCGGTTGGTTGCTGAACAGCGCGCTTTCGCTTTCAGCGAAACGGTGAAAGAAAAATCAGAGAAGGCTTGCAAAACCCGTTTTCGTTCCACGATCTTTTTGCGCCCGACCGGATCCACTTCGAAACTTCGATTTACGTTCGGCCGATATCTAATGGAGGTCTTGTCTAGTGCGGCTGTCAGGATTATGGTGCCAGCGTTACACCCCTTGTGAGTGCTCCCTCGTGCGGACGAATACACCGTGGAACCGCGTACCATTGGTGCGCCAGTCGGCGAGCGCGTTCCCTTATTGCGCGAGATACGGCGTCGCCAATGGTCGATCGACATGAAACCAGCTTTAAAGCACGATCCGTGACACTTACATTACCCGCCATAACCAGTTCTTAATCGCACGTTGTTTTTTAAACTGCAATTTCCCGCCGTCCGGTTCACGAAGGTAGGAGCGAAAGCGTAACGAAAAATTGAAATGTGATTCGATAACGTGAAGCAGATTGCCGACAAAGACTCCATGCCGAATGCGTAATCACCCCACCTGAAATCCCGCCGGATTCGTCATAATTCGTCTTCTGATGAGAAAGCAGAGAATTATTACCTTGCCGGAATTATTCCAGGTCGTGAAATGCCTCGCTCAGACAAAAGACGATGTTAGCAAAGATGAATTGAGAGCGGCTTGTGAAGAAAACCATAAAATTTGTGGTTTAGCACAGCGCCGCTTACATTTCGTTATCTAGAGTGACGGAAAATGCGTCATGAAACGGCTGAGCCGATCCCCTCGATCGTCCTGCGCGATGAAGGCTGAATAGACGCTCGCCTGTGAGTTCGGACGATCAGGTTCAGCTAAAGACCACGAAGGCGTACCACCATAGCAAGACGCGCGACCCAGTTCGCGTCGCTCAATGTGGCTCCCAGAATCTCCTCAATCCTCGTTAGTCGATAGTTGAGCGTATTAGGGTGCACCTTCAGCGCCGCCGACGCACGTTTCTGATGCTGGCCGTGCTCGAAGTACGCCGCCAGCGTTTGAAGAAGATAGGGCTCATGCGCGAGGCGCTCGATGATCGAGTCAAGGTAACGCAGCGCGTTGCCGGACTTCAGAACGCTCTCGTAAAGGGCGACGTCCGAATACATGAAACATGCGTCGCATCCCTTCGTGGAGTGACCGCTATCGAGCGCCTTGAAGCCCTCTTCCATGGATGCTGCCCATCCGGCGGCGCCAGTATTTGCAAGGCCCACACCAATTCTGCTGATTCCGGGTATGAATCTGATCAATGCCTGAGCGCGCGTTTGCATCAGTCCGTCCGTAATCAAAACGGAGTCGCCGCGAGTGGAAGGAATCCACACCACCAGATGACCACGATGAATGGTCCTGACGAGAACCTTGACATCCGCTTTTATGCTGTGGGCAATAGCGAGCAGCAACTGGTCAAATTCGTGTTCGATGCGGTCTGGTGGGACCTCCGGCATGCTGACATCCATGACAGCCGCAACATAAGAGGCTGTGGGATCGATGCTCAGGGCCTCGCATGTCTTGCGAAACCGTGTCTCATCGTCGGGGAATCTGAAGACCAGAGTGATCAGCTCGTATCTCAAGGCTTCTTTCCACCGGGCTCGCTGGTATTGTTCGTCCAGATACGCAGCAGATGTGCCTTGCGCCAGTTTGTCGAAGTGTTGCAGGAGATACGGCGAAACGGCGAACAGAAGGCCGTCCCTCACTTCGCGATCCTCGCCCGCCCCTCGCAGAAAGGCGCGCCACATACATAGACAGCCTATTCTGAATCCACGTAAAACGGAACTCAAAGGAATGCCCTGGTTCGCACGGCGCCGCCCGACCTCCTGGATGGTCGCGAAATCTTTCGGTGTCAAATCCTCGCCCGTGAGTAAAGTACGAAACCATAGCTCTCCCGTGAACGTTATATGCTCCCGAATATCATGCGCGGTTGCGGTTGGGAGATGCGCATAAGCATCATCCGATTCAACCGTCGATGCGAGGACTTCATCGACGATATCTGTCAACTCTGCTGACACGCGCAAGGTCACGTCATATAGTTTGCCCTCCAACTTCGGAATCCCATTCGATAAGAGCGATACCTTGCCTGCCTTCATTGCTACACCGTCATGCATGTCGCTTCTCCAGGAGTTCCGACACATCCTTATCGTAGCCGCCGTTTGTGTCGTGCCGAGCTGAGCGAATGATCGCATATCGCAGGCCGAAGGAGGTCCATCGAGTTTGCCGCGAGACCGGAAAAACGCTGTCATCGGAAGGCCGCGGGTTCTGCGGCAATAAGGCGGTCCGCTATGATGTACGGGACGACACGACTGAAAGGGCGTTGTCAAGTTGGCGGCTGTAGGCCAAATGTGCGGCGCACGCGTAGCAATCCTTATCCGATAGCTGTCTCGATTGCGGCTGAGACAGTCCAACCATGCCACGCGGCGAGACGTTCTATTAGTATGACGCGATGACATGCGGCGTTCATCCGATGTCTGTGCAACGCGAAGTGCTGACGGATCGGGCCGAAGCATGAAAGAAAAGCCTGCGTGCGACGCGCATCGCGAAAGCCACACATCTGGCGTTCGCGCCTACGGGTTGGCTGGTGACTGTTCTCGGCGCGGTTGTTTAAGCAGGTCATCATCGAAGCGCAAGCGCGCCAGAAACCGATTCAGCTCCTGTATTCGGCGGCCTGATCGCCGATCAGGCGCAACGCCGCTTGCCATCCGAGTTCGATTACCTCGCGCTCGCCAGGAGACTCGAACTGCCGCGCGGTTTTCTCGCGCACGGCCGGACTCGGCATGCGCAAGCGCGCATTGCCCGACATTGCGCCAACCTGGATCCTGCACGCCTGCTCGAGGAAATAGACCAGGCTGAACGCCTCCGCGGCACTCGGCGCGCCCACCAGAATCCCGTGATTGCGCAAAATCATCGCCTGATGCTTGCCGAGATCGCGGATCAGGCGCTCACGCTCTTCAGTATCGATCGCGATGCCCTCATAGTCGTGGTAAGCAAGCCGCTCATAGAAACGTAGCGCGTGCTGGCTGATCGGCAGCAGCCCGTCTTCCTGCGCCGACACCGCGCTGCTCGCGGCCGTATGCACGTGGATCACCCAGTGCATGTCCTCGCGTGCAGAATGCACGGCCGAATGAATGACGAAGCCCGCGACGTTCACCCGATGTCTGACCGGATCCGGATCGCGCTCAACAACGCAGCCCTGCGCATCGATCTTCACCAGGTCCGAGGCTTTCATTTCATTGAACAACACACCGTACCGGTTGATCAGAAAGTGATCCTGCTCGCCGGGAACCCGTGCAGTGATGTGCGTATCGATCAGATCGGTCATCTTCAGATGCGCCATCAGCCGGTACAGTGCGGCCAGTTCGCAGCGAACTGCCCATTCCGTTGTACCTGTCGTCACTTCGGTGCCTCCATGGCGTTGATCGTGGCCTTCGTGATTGCGCTGGTCGGCGACAGGCCCCACTTCTTCTGCAGCTTCGCATCTGAATCGTCGTCCTCTCATGGTAGCGGGCAGTTCGATGACGCCGTCGGTGCCGTCGGCCAGCAGATGACGATAGAGCTCCAGCATCTTCGGCGCCAACACGCGCTTCATAACCGCCGTACGACATGGTGGGTGACGGGGCGCTTGTAATGCTCAGGGTCCTTCGCGGTCCACGCGGCCCCTGCATCGACGTCGACAGCCAGGAACAGGGCGCTCTGGCTGCGGCCGTGCCTGCCGTCGGGCCACGGATAGACCGGTGCGAGCGGCGCAGCGTTCGCCGGCCGCAAGGGAATGCGGTTCATCGGGGAATTCTCCACTTGAAATCGACCGTCCCACCTTCTTCAACCGGATGCTACGCTACAGGCGGCAATGGAGCCGGTTACCGCTGCGTGAATGCCAACCAGAAAAATTCCACAGAATTCGCGCCGCCGCATAACGACAATATCAATCGCCAGTTCATGTATGGAATAGGCCAATATTGGTCCGCCATAGCGTTACTGCATGACTGCCTTTTACTTCCCGGCGTTGACGAGCGCCTTCGGCACTGCGTGTTGCTGCAAACCCCATTTCGCGAGAATCTTCTGGTACGTTCCGTCTGCGACCAGCTGATTGAACGCGGTAGTCAGCGCAGTGTTCAGCGCCGTATTGTCTTTCGACATGCCGATCGCGGTGTACTGAGACAGGAACGGCTGGCCAATCGGCGCATACGCGTTCTGCTCCACCGAGTTCTGGTAGGGCAAGGTTTCGCCGCCCTGCACCGCCGCATCGATCCGGTTCTGCCGCAATTGCATGCGCGCATCCGAGGAACCGTCCGTACCCACGACTTTGACCGGCGGCTTGCCTGCCTTCACGCAATGCTCGCCACTCCAATTAGCAATGTCGTTCGGAAACGACGTACGCCGACTCGCGCCGACCGCCTTGCCACACAGCGCGTCCATCGAAGCGAATTCGCCGGCGCGGGCTTTCACCGTGTAGAACTGCGGGCCGGTAGTGATGTAATCGAGGAAGTTCACCGATTCGCGGCGTGCGGGCAGATCGGTCATGCCCGACAGGATCACGTCGACGCGATGCGTGGTCAGCGCGCTCATCATCTGGTCGAAACTGGTTTCCTGCCATTCCAGCTTGACGCCGAGTTTCGCGGCGAGGGCTTCGCCGAGGTCGACGTCGAATCCCATCAGCTTGTCGGTGGTCGGATCCTTGTACTCGAACGGCGGATAGTTCGGCACGATCGCGGCCACGAGCGTGCTTTTGCCAATCGACGTTGCAGCACTTTGTGCATGGGACAGCGGGGTGTGCAGAGCAACGATGCCAACTACCAGCGTGACTAGCTCACGCAAACGACGGTGTGCGTTCATGGACAACTCGCTTCAAAAAATGAAAGTGGAGGCAGGTCCCCGCCGGGGACCCGCCGATAGGATCACGACAACACTGCGGAAATGAAATTTCTTGTGCGGGCCTGCCGCGGTTGCGACAGCACCTGCCCGGGCGTACCCGTCTCGACCACCTGCCCCTGATCCATGAAGACCACCCGGTTGGCCACTTCGCGGGCAAAGCCCAGTTCGTGCGTCACCACGATCATCGTCATGCCGCTCTTCGCCAGATCCCGCATCACCGCCAGCACCTCCCCCACCAGTTCCGGGTCCAGCGCCGAGGTCGGCTCGTCGAACAGCATCAGCTGCGGATGCATCGCCAGCGCCCGCGCGATCGCCACCCGCTGCTGCTGGCCTCCAGAAAGCTCCACCGGAAACGCATCGCACCTGTGGCCCAGCCCCACCCGCGCCAGCAACGCGCGCGCCTCTTCTTCCGCGTCCTTGCGCCTGCGTTTGAGCACCTGCACCGGCCCCTCGATCACGTTCTCCAGCGCCGTCTTGTGCGGAAACAGATTAAAGCGCTGGAACACCATGCTCGTCGCCAGCCGCTGGCGCGCCACCTGCCGCTCCGACAGCTCGTACAGCCGGTGGCCCACCCTGCGGTAGCCCACCAGTTCGCCATTCACCCACAGCGCCCCGTCGTTGATCCGCTCCAGCTGGTTGATGCAGCGCAGGAACGTGCTCTTGCCCGAGCCCGACGGACCGATCACGCACAGCACCTCGCCTTGCGTGACATCCAGCGTGATGCCCTGCAGCGCCCTGAAATCCCCATACGACTTGCGCACGTCCACCGCGCGCACGACTGAATTCATCCCGGCTCCTTGTCCTGCGGTCGCTGGCGTGTTCATTTGCGCCCCGATGCGCGGCCCGCCCCGCGTGCATAGTGCCGCTCCACCCGCGACTGCGCGAACGACAGCACCGTCACCACCACCAGATACCAGATCCCCGCCACCATCAGCAGCTCGATCACCCGCGCATTCGCGTAGTAGATGTTCTCCGCGTTGTGCAGCATCTCCGCGTACTGGATCACGCTCGCCAGCGACGTCAGCTTCACCATCCCCACCAGCTCGTTGCCGATCGGCGGCACGATCACCCGCATCGCCTGCGGCAGGATCACCCGGCGCAGCGCCTGCAGCCGCGGCATGCCGATCGACTTGGCCGCTTCATACTGGCCGGTATCCACCGACAGCAGCCCTGCACGCACCACCTCCGATGTGTACGCTCCCTGGTTGATCCCCAGACCCAGCAGCGCCGCGAGAAACGGGGTCATCACGTCCACCGTGCGCAATTCGAACAGCCCCGGAATGCCCATCGACGGGAACACCAGCGCCAGGTTGAACCACAGCAGCAGTTGCAGGATCACCGGCGTGCCACGAAACAGCCACACGTAGCCCTGCGCCACCGCCTGCAGCACCGGGTTCGACGACAGCCGCATGATCGCCGTGATGACGCCGAGCACGATGCCCAGCGCCATCGCCAGCACCGTCATCACGATCGTGTTCACCAGTCCCGTGAGAATCGGGCGCGCCGTCAGGAAGCGCCCCACGTAGCGCCATTCGATCTGCCCATGCGCGAACGCCAGCACCACATACGCGACCAGCGCGAGGATCGCCGCCGAGGCCACGTAGCGCCCCCAGTAACGTCGCTTCACGTGCTCCAGGTGCGAAATGCTGCCGAAGTCGGCAGCCATCTCCGCCGCCTGCTGCTGGGCCGGAGCGGACAGCGCCGCCTGTTCGTTGGATACACTTACCATGATGGTCCCTTGTAGTCGGCCGCCCACGCGGCCTGCCTGGCGAGCGCCTCACGCAACCGTGCGATCTGCTCCTCGACCCGCGCGGGCGCCGTGCCGCCATAACCGCTGCGCGCGGCCACCGCCGCCTCGAGCGTCACATGATCCAGCACCGACGCTTCCAGCCGCGCATCCACCTGCGCCAGTGTCGCCACCGACACCTCGCCCAGCTCGATGCCCTGCTCTTCACAAGCACGCACCAGCGCTCCAGTGATCTCGTGCGCCTCGCTGAACGGCACACCGCGCAGCGCCAGCCAGTCCGCCACTTCCGTCGCCAGAGTAAAACCGAGCGGCGCCTGACGGCGCATTTCGTCGACGTTCACGTGCATCGTGCGGATCATGCCCGCCATCGCCGGCAGCACCAGTTCGAGTGTGTCGATACTATCGAACGCGGCGATCTTGTCTTCCGCGAGATCGCGATTGTAGGCAAGCGGCAGCGACTTCAGCGTCGCGAGCAGACCGCTCAGGTTGCCGATCAGCCGGCCCGCCTTACCGCGTGTGAGTTCCGCGATGTCCGAGTTCTTCTTCTGCGGCATGATGGAACTGCCGGTCGCGTAGCCGTCGTCCAGCACCACCCAGCCGAACTGGCGCGTTGTCCACAGAATCACTTCTTCCGAGAGCCGCGACAGGTTCACCGACAGCATGCTCGCGACGAATACGAACTCCGCGACGTGATCGCGCGAGGCGACCGCGTCGATCGAGTTCTCGCACGGTGCGTCATAGCCTAGTTCGGTAGCGGACAGCTCCGGGCTGAGGCAGATCGCCGAACCCGCCAGCGCCGCCGCGCCGAGCGGCGAACGCGCGCTGCGCCGGTCCCAATCGAGCAGGCGGTCGACGTCACGATAGATCGACTGCGCATGAGCCAGCAGGTGATGTGCGAACACGACCGGCTGGGCCGGCTGCAGGTGGGTAAAGCCCGCGGTCACACTGCGCGTATGCACGCGCGCCTGTTCGATCAATGCGTTTTGCAGATCGATCACCGCACGGGTCAGCGTACGCGCCTTGTCGCGCAGGAACAGGCGCAGGTCGTTGGCCGCCTGGTCGTTGCGCGAACGGCCGGCGCGCAACTTGCCGCCAGTCGCGCCCAAACGCTGTGTGAGTTCGCGCTCGAGGAACGTGTGCACGTCCTCGTCATCCTCGGACGGTCCGACTTCGCCAGCCAGATACTGCGCTTGCAGCCGGTTCATCTCGGCCAGCAACTGCTGCAATTCTCCCTCGGTCAGGATCTGCGCACGGCGCAATTCCCGGGCATGCGCGCGCGAACCCGCCAGATCGTACGGTGCGAGGCGAAAGAAGCTCGCGTCCGAGCGCGACAGCGCCCTCAGCGCGACCGACGGGCCAGACTTGAAACGGCCGCCCCACAAACGCTCGATCGGTTCGGTAATGTTCATGCCTGCACGTCCTTTCAGTTGAGTTGAGTCGAATTCACTCCACTGTACGTATCCAGTTTTTCTTCTTGTAGCGAGAATTAAATTCGGTTCAAATGAAATTTTTCTCAGCATCTCGTCACGCTTTATGAGAAACCGTCTGCCGCCGCTTAATCCGCTACGGGCGTTCGAGGCCGCCGCCCGACGCTCGAGCGTGGCAGGGGCCGCACAGGAATTGCATGTGACCGCGAGCGCGGTCAGCCACCAGATCCGCATTCTCGAAGCGACGCTCGGCGTCGCCCTGTTCGTCCGATCAAAGGCGCGTGTGAAGCTGACACGCGAAGGCGAGGCGCTATTGCAACCGGTCAAGGGCGCATTCGACATGATCGCCAATGCGGTGGTGAAGCTAGGCTCGCCGGAAATGGCGGGCGACCTCGTGGTGTCCACGCCGCTGCTGTTCACATCGCGCTGGCTCGCGCGGCATATCGGCGAATTTCTCGATCATCACCCCGGAATCAACCTGAAGGTCATCCCGTCCAACGACGATCGCGAGGTCTATTCACCCGACGTCGACGTGTGCGTGCGCTACGGCGAGGGCCGCTGGCGCGATCGTCACGTCACGCTGATCACGCACCCCTCGCTGTTTCCAGTGGCCAGCCCCGCATTGATGAACGGCCCGAACGCGATCCGCAAGATCGAAGACCTCGCGGGTAGAGCGCTATTCTGTGAACACTCGGGATCGTGGATGCGATGGCTCGCTCACGCGTCGGCCGACAAGCTGGAAGGTATCCGGATTCTGGAGATCGGCAATGCGCACATCGGCATCGAAGCAGCCGTGCACGGCCAGGGCGTGGCGCTCGGCGACAGCTTCTCCGTACGCGACGACCTGGTGGACGGAACGCTGATCCGGCCGTTCAGCATTACCGTGCCGTCGCGGCACGCCTACTACCTGGTCACCCCGCGCGAGTTATCCGACAGCCCGCTGGTGTCGGCGTTCGCGATGTGGCTGAACGACAAGGTGGGGTGAGCCGGCGCTTCAATGGTCCTTCGAGCCGTTCATCGTGACCTGATGGACCGCGCTCGATTGCAACCCCCATTTCGCAACGATCGCGGCATAGGTGCCGTTGGCGATCAGCTTGTCCAGCGCCGCCCGCACCGCATCGCGCAACTTCGTGTTGGCCTTCGAAAAGGCGATCCCCTCCGGCGAGGTCGCGAACGGCTCGCCGATCGGCTTGTAGGTATTCGCTTCGAGTTTCATCGCGTACGGCAGCGTTTCACTGCCCTGCACACCCGCCACGATGCGCCCCTGCTTCAGTTGCATGCGGGCGGACGACGTATCTTCCGTACCCACCACGTTAATGGGCGCCTTGCCGGCGCAGTTCTTCCCACTCCATGCGGCTGTGTCGGCCGGGAACGAAGTGCTGCGGCTCGTGCCGACCGGTTTTCCGCACAGATCCACCGGCTGTTTGATCTCGTTGCCGCGCGCGGACAGGATATAGAACTGCGCGCCGGAATTCAGGTAGTCGAGAAAGTCCGCCGCATCGCGGCGGCCCGGCACATCGCTCAGGCCGCTCAACACCATGTCCACTCGTCCGGTTGCCAGCGACGGCAGCAACTGTTCAAACGCCGACTCCTGCCAGTCGAGCTTCACGCCGAGTTCCTTTGCAATCGCGTTGCCGAGATCGACATCGAAGCCGACCAGCTCGCCGCTTTCGGGGTCTTTGTATTCCATCGGCGGATAGATCGAGTTGACCGCGACCTTGATGACTTTGGACCGGGCGATCGCGTCGGGCAAAGTTTGCGCATGGGCGACCGCGCCGCAGAACAAAGTCGACAGACAGATCGCCATCAAACGGGCCACGCCGCGCGCCGGGTTCAGCTTGTACATGAAAGACATACCTTTAGAGGATTGAGTTTGTTGTAATCGAAACCATTGCATTTGAGCCACTGCCGATCGCCTAACGCAACGTGGACCTCGCATCGGCGTCACCGGAGAGCCAGGGTAGAAGCGTGCGCGCGTCGGCGAGTTTGTCCAGCTCGAGTACCGCGTCCGCAAGCGCGTTCGCCGATGTATCGTCGAGCGCGATCGCGGTGAGTGAGCGGTACTTCGACAGCAGGTCCGCATCGGACAACGGATTGCGCGGATCACCGAGCGGCGTGAGCACCTGACGCGAACGCGGTGCGTCACCGCGCATCGTGAGTGTGACGACGGGTTCGTCCAGATCGGACATAGCCGGGTCGACTTCGAGCGTGATGCGTTCCATCGCTGTTGCCATACGGGGATCGAGCCGCGCAGTCTCGAGATAGGCCTCGATGCCGGCATGCCCGTACACCAGTACCGACGCAACGGCATACGGCAGACTCATCTGCGAGGAAGCCAGATTGCGCAGATCGCGGCCGCCGCACATGCGTTCAACGAAAGCACTCAACCTGACGTGCACGCCGCGCAGCTGGTCTGGTTCGCACGGCTTGTCGCGAATGAGATCGAGCATTGCATCCACGGCGGCATGGGCACTGCGGCACGATGCATGCGGCTTGATCGAGCAGCGCATGATCTTCCACGTCTCCCCCAGTTCGTGCAGCAGCGCTTGCGGTTCGCGCGTGTCAGGCGCGAACGCATTGAAGAAGCCGCCCCACACGTCGGCGAAAACCTGGGTGGGACCGCTGACGTTCTCGCGCGCCAGCAACGCCGCCAGCAGTCCGCCTTCTGCCGCGCGGCCCGTATGCATGCGTTTGGTTTGCGACGCATCGTGGATGAACCCCCACAGGCCGCCGCTCAGGCTGCCCGCATGGCCCAACGCGGCGCCCGTCTGTGCCGCGTCGAGCCCGAGAAGCCGCGCGCTGGCCGCGGTCGCACCGAACACGCCGCAGGTCATCGTCGAATGCCAGCCGCGTGCGTTGTGCGACGAGTATCCGCCGCACGCTTCGAGCACACGCCGGCCCACGTCGTAACCGAGCACCACCGAGGTAATCAGCTCACGTCCCGATACCGGTCGCGGCGAGCACGCCAGCGCGGCGAAAGCGGCCGGCAGCACCACGGCGCCGGAATGGTCGCAGCCGCCCGAGTCGTCCAGCTCCAACGCGTGCGCGGCGACACCGTTGACGAATGCCGCGTTGCGCGCACCGAGCGATTGCCGCGTGCCCCACACCTGACCGACACCTTGGCCATCCGCAGACATGACCGCGCGGGCGCTGCGCGATTCCACAGCCGCCGCGCCGGCCAATGCCGCGCCGAGCGTGTCGAGGATATGCCGCTTGGTCCGATGGACGACGGCGGCGGGAAGTGAATCGTCGGCGAAGCCTGCGACGAAAACCGCCAGTTGTTCCGACAACGACAGATCGCGCGCGCTCATCGGGCGGTCTCCCTATGCCGGGCGTAGATCTCGACTGGATGCCCCGGCTCATTGCCGTCGATATTTTCACGCCACCATTGCGCGACTTCTGCGCCCGTCGCGAACCACACGTCGTCATGCGCGCGCATTTCCGCGAGCAGACCGCGCAGCACGTCGATACGTCCCGCCGTGCCGATCAGCTCCGGATGCAGCCTCAATACAAAACACAATCCGAAGCGCCGGAACGCCGCAAAGTCGTGTTTCCAGTTCGCCAGTACTTCGCGATACGACGGAATGCGCGGCTGTCCGACCGGCACGGCAGGCGACAGGTTGTAGACGAAGTAGGGTTCGTCTTCGAGTTCGTAGTGCAGGGGCAATTCGACCAGCGGCGGCACATTCACCTTCGCGTTCGCATGCGCATCCGGCAGATGAAAATACGGTAGATCGTCGCCACGCCATGACGACGACCACGTCACGCCTTCATCGCGCAAAAAGTCCGCGAAGCCTGGGGCCCAGTTACCGTAGAACGAGCGAAACCCCTTGGCGCGACGCCCAAGCGTATCCACGAGCGCGTGTTGTCCGGCATGAAAGGCGTCCTTCTGCGCATCGAGCGTCAGCGTATCGAAGTTCTCGCAGCGAAAACCGCTCGTACCGATCTCGTGTTGCTGCGCATCGATACGCTTCAGCAATTCAGTGTGCGTTTGTGCGACGCGGCCAGGCAGGAACCAGCTCGAACGCACGTCGAACTCGTCGAAGGCATCGAGCACGCGATCCACGCCGCGTTTCGCGCCGTAGCGCCATACGGAAAGCGATTTCTCGCGACCGGCGATGCGGGGCTCCTGCGTCAGAATGCCGTGCTCGTCATTGAAGTCGACCGTGATGGCCACCGCGCATTGCGCGTTGCTGGGCCAGCGGATTGCATTCATGCGGTCAGCTCCAGCGATTGCCCCGAAGCGTGGCTATCGAGCCACCATTGCGCCACGTCGCGGCACGCCGCGAACCACACGTTGCCCTGCGTGTGCATGTGATCGATCAATTGTTCGAGCAACGCGATACGACCCGGCTTGCCCGACACCTTCGGATGAAACAGCGTGGTCAGGCAGAGACCGTCGCGATGCGAGCCGTCGAATTCGCGACGCCAGTTATCGAGCGTCGTGTCGTAGCTCGCAATACGATCGAGGCTTGCCGGAAAATCGGGGTTGCGGTGATACGCCAACGACGCGTAGTCGTCGAGCTCCCAGCGCCCGGGAATCTCGACCATCGGCTCGGCAATTCCCTCTGCGTGCAGCAGGTAGGGACGGTCATCGCCACGCATCGAACTCGAATAGCGAACGCCTGCTTCCATCAGCACGCGAATCGTGTCGGGCCCCCAATCGCCCGACGGAGTGCGGAATCCGACCGGGCGGATGTCCAGGTATCGGGCGAAGACGTCGGCGGAACGCTCCATCACTGCGCGCTGACCGTCACCGTCGAGCGTCCAGAACGCTTCGTGCCGATAGCCGTGATACGCGATCTCGTGGCCGCCTTCGATGATCGCCGCACACTGCTTCGGCCAGTTTTCGACCACCCAGGCCGGGGCGAAGAACGTGGCCGGCACACCGCGCTCGCGCAGCAAATCGAGCAGACGGCCCAACGCGCGCCACGGGCCATAACTGCCCAGCGTGAAGTACGACGGGTTGTGCCAGATCGAACCGTTCAGCATGGCGTCGCCAGTGGGACCGTCGAGATCGAAGGCGAGCGCCACGCACGAACGGTAGCCCTCAGGCCAGCGTGGAGCGAGCGCTTTCGCCGGAGGTTGACTAATTGCCGGCATCGATCACCGCCGTCAGAACAGGCGTGACAACTCCACGCAAACGAAAAGATGCGTTCATTGAAACTCGCTTCAAATGAAAGTTAAGCGGTGCCTCGGCCGTGTGTGACCGAGGCCATTCGGGCTATGAGAGCACTGCGGAAATGAAATTTCTTGTGCGGGCCTGCCGCGGTTGCGACAGCACCTGCCCGGGCGTACCCGTCTCGACCACCTGCCCCTGATCCATGAAGACCACCCGGTTGGCCACTTCGCGGGCAAAGCCCAGTTCGTGCGTCACCACGATCATCGTCATGCCGCTCTTCGCCAGATCCCGCATCACCGCCAGCACCTCCCCCACCAGTTCCGGGTCCAGCGCCGAGGTCGGCTCGTCGAACAGCATCAGCTGCGGATGCATCGCCAGCGCCCGCGCGATCGCCACCCGCTGCTGCTGGCCTCCAGAAAGCTCCACCGGAAACGCATCGCACCTGTGGCCCAGCCCCACCCGCGCCAGCAACGCGCGCGCCTCTTCTTCCGCGTCCTTGCGCCTGCGTTTGAGCACCTGCACCGGCCCCTCGATCACGTTCTCCAGCGCCGTCTTGTGCGGAAACAGATTAAAGCGCTGGAACACCATGCTCGTCGCCAGCCGCTGGCGCGCCACCTGCCGCTCCGACAGCTCGTACAGCCGGTGGCCCACCCTGCGGTAGCCCACCAGTTCGCCATTCACCCACAGCGCCCCGTCGTTGATCCGCTCCAGCTGGTTGATGCAGCGCAGGAACGTGCTCTTGCCCGAGCCCGACGGACCGATCACGCACAGCACCTCGCCTTGCGTGACATCCAGCGTGATGCCCTGCAGCGCCCTGAAATCCCCATACGACTTGCGCACGTCCACCGCGCGCACGACTGAATTCATCCCGGCTCCTTGTCCTGCGGTCGCTGGCGTGTTCATTTGCGCCCCGATGCGCGGCCCGCCCCGCGTGCATAGTGCCGCTCCACCCGCGACTGCGCGAACGACAGCACCGTCACCACCACCAGATACCAGATCCCCGCCACCATCAGCAGCTCGATCACCCGCGCATTCGCGTAGTAGATGTTCTCCGCGTTGTGCAGCATCTCCGCGTACTGGATCACGCTCGCCAGCGACGTCAGCTTCACCATCCCCACCAGCTCGTTGCCGATCGGCGGCACGATCACCCGCATCGCCTGCGGCAGGATCACCCGGCGCAGCGCCTGCAGCCGCGGCATGCCGATCGACTTGGCCGCTTCATACTGGCCGGTATCCACCGACAGCAGCCCTGCACGCACCACCTCCGATGTGTACGCTCCCTGGTTGATCCCCAGACCCAGCAGCGCCGCGAGAAACGGGGTCATCACGTCCACCGTGCGCAATTCGAACAGCCCCGGAATGCCCATCGACGGGAACACCAGCGCCAGGTTGAACCACAGCAGCAGTTGCAGGATCACCGGCGTGCCACGAAACAGCCACACGTAGCCCTGCGCCACCGCCTGCAGCACCGGGTTCGACGACAGCCGCATGATCGCCGTGATGACGCCGAGCACGATGCCCAGCGCCATCGCCAGCACCGTCATCACGATCGTGTTCACCAGTCCCGTGAGAATCGGGCGCGCCGTCAGGAAGCGCCCCACGTAGCGCCATTCGATCTGCCCATGCGCGAACGCCAGCACCACATACGCGACCAGCGCGAGGATCGCCGCCGAGGCCACGTAGCGCCCCCAGTAACGTCGCTTCACGTGCTCCAGGTGCGAAATGCTGCCCAGCTCTTCCGGCGCGTTTGCAGCCAATGCATGGTTCGGCGATCCGGGCTCGCCCGGTGATGTAGCCGGCAGAACGGTAGGTTGGGCCATGCAAGAGCTCCCTTGAACTCACTCACAAAAACGGCTGCGATCCAGACTGGGCGCACGCTCCAGCGCTTTTCGCCAGTCAGCTCGCGGCCTCCGGCGAGGCGCTCGCGCAGCGCAGTCGGGACCCGTTGAGTGAATTTAAGAACGCCAATTTTCCGGCGGCAAACGGTAAAATCTCATGGTTACCATGCATGATGTGCATAAATGAAAATCGAGCGCTATCCTCCCTTCAACGTGCTGCAAACCTTGCTGGTAGTTGCCCGCTGCGGGAATTTCACGGCTGCGTCGCAGCAACTGTTTCTCAGCCAGAGCGCAGTGAGCCGACATATCCAGCAGATGGAGGAGTATTTCGGCTGTGCAATGTTCGTCCGGCATACACGCATGGTGGTGCCGACGGCGGAGTGCCAGCGACTGGTGCCGATCGTCGAAGAATTGCTGGCGACCGCTCGCCGCTCCTTGCACATCGCGAACACCGGCGGTCAGACCATCACCCTGCGCGTCACACCTACGCTCGCCGCCCGCTGGCTGCTGCCGCGCCTGACC
Source organism: Paraburkholderia sp. DD10 (assembly GCF_049177125.1). NCBI lineage: Bacteria > Pseudomonadati > Pseudomonadota > Betaproteobacteria > Burkholderiales > Burkholderiaceae > Paraburkholderia > Paraburkholderia sp. DD10. The sequence continues at coordinate 3,037,833 of NZ_CP185392.1, forward strand.
GACTTCTACGCCCAGGCGCCCGGCACGCAGCTAAACATCGACACAGCATGGTTCCTGCCGACGAACTTTGGCGAAGGAACACTCGACGCTGCAATCCTGTTTGGTACCGGGAATTGGGAAGGCCTGGAAGCGACCTGTCTGATGCGGGAGAAATTGACGCCGGTCTGCGCACCGCAGATCGCGAGCGGCGCGCCGCCGCTCATCGAACCCGACGATTTGAAGCAGCACACGCTGCTGCACTCGAGCTTCGGCCGACGTGGCTGGATTCTCTGGCTACAGCAGGAGGGTGATCTGGCGGCGCATACGTTTCGGGAGCAGGTCTTCGACACGTTAGATCTCGCGTTCAGCGCCGCTACTCGCGGGTTGGGCGTGGCGCTAGGCGATCTGAACCTGGTTGAGGAGAATCTGGCGAACGGCTCGCTGGTGACGCCGTTTGAGCGAGTGGTAGAGACCGGCGCCGGATACTACCTCGTGCATCCGCCGCGCAATGAATATCGTGAAAAGTTGAAGCCGCTTCTGAAGTGGCTACTCGCCAGCGTTGCAGCGTAAGAGCCGGGCAAGCCGAGCCGGAAATAGACCTGATAACTCGAGCGCTGAAATCCTGTCTGAGCCGGAATGCCGGATGGACCGGTTCCACGCGACCCACTCAGGCCCGAGTCAGCAATTTAAGGATTCGGTCGTCGTGCTTTACATGGAGTGCGTCGAGAATGCGCACCGCGTCAGCAGCGGGATGGGCTGGGTTGAAAAGGAAGTTGTGAGCGAACGGAACGACCGCGCTCGGTACCTTCAACACGGCGCTCGTTTCTGTCTGCAGCCACTCCGTGCCCGCGCCGCGTGACCAGTCGGGATCTTGCCGCCAGTCGTCCGGGACATCGGCGTCCGCAATCTCAGCGACTGGAACGTCGTCGCTGACATCAACGCGCAACAACTGATAGCCGTCAGGCAACTGGCCGACGCTGGCGATCTCCATGTGGACAAGAATCTCAAGGAGCGCCAGCGCCGGGTGTTCGGCCAGGTAGACGATGGGCCGTCCCGCGAAATGCCATCGCCCCGGCGCGCGGAGCCCACCGATACCTCTCAGATCAGCATAATTGCTTATTCTCCAGAGGATCATCAGGCGAAGTAACCTTCGTCTATCTGGACAAGGGCTTCCTCTACGAGACGTGCGCCATGCTCGGTACTAGCCATATCGAGTGCCGTCTTTCCACCAAAACGCGTCTGACCACTCCTGAGCCAGGTCATTGCTTTGTCCGGGTCACCGAAGGTCGACGTGGCTTGGGCGAGAATCTTCGCGAGCCGGATCGCCTTGTCAGACTCGTCGATTGAAAGTCGCTCGTGATGCTGGCGCCGATGTGTCAGCGTGCGTCGCGGGATGATGAAGGAAAGCTCGTCGACCTTCAGGCCGCGCTCGGACAGCCGGTCGAGCACCGTAACGTTCACACGGGATCTCGCTATCTCCGCGAGATCTGCACCGGAGTGAATCCGGGCGTCGAGCAGTTGCTCCAGCATGTTGAGTTCGGCCCGTCGCGGATCGGCCGCGCCAGTCGGTTTAAAGGAAACGATTGCCATGGAGCCTCCTCGGGCAATATGCCCTTACATTATAGGCATTTTGCCGAATCATGGGTATGTCGTCACGAACGGGAAATCGCCTATCTGGCTCGGCTGGACGGTTCGCACCGAAGCGCCTTTAGACCGGGCGCAAGCGCCTCCAGGTCCACAATCAGTGTCATGTCGAATTGGGAGGAATGAAACGGAATGCAACCGGTGAGACACCGGTTGCACGCAGAAGCGACGAAAGCTCAGATGTGGAAGAGCTGCGCGACCAGTGCCGCGCCGATGAACGTGCCGGCATTCGCGATGAACGACACCAGCACGATGCGCCAGCCGAGCCGGCGGAACGCTGGGATGTCCTTTGCGATCGACAGGCCTGCGAAGGTCAGCATCGGCGTGACGACACCCAGGAAATCGTTCTTCGCGCTCATCGCGGCGATTTGCGACGCCCACGGGCACAACGGCGAAGTCATGAACATCGCGACGATCGACACCCAGCACACCGCCGGAATCTTGCGCCGCGTGGCAGTCGCCAAGGCATCGCCGATCAACGTGGCGAGCACCATGAAGCACATGCCCGCCAGACCTTGCAGCGGCGTAGTGCCGTGTGTAATCCAGTCGCATACGAGCGCGAACACAGCTGTCAGCATCCATGCCGCGATCTTGCCTGAATAACTCAGCGAAGGCGCTTCGGTCTGGATGTCGCTGAGCTTCGGACGTGCTGCATCGACAGCTTCGGATGCGCCCGACGCCTTCGTCGTACGGCCGATGAGCGGTTCGAGCAGGCGATAGCCGAACACCGCGAGCGGCAACGAGATGAACAGCGTGAAGTACGTGCCGATGGTCGTCGTGATCAGGTTGCTCGCCGCGGCAAATGTCAGCACATCCTTCGCGACTTCGGGCGACTGTTGCGCCGCCGCGATCGCGCCCGACGCGGCCGCCATCATACTGCCTGAGCCGACGCCCGCGCCCATCGCCAACGCAAGCGGATGGAAGATGTTCAAGCTGGCGACGAAGCCCGCGAAGATGGCAATAAACACGGCCCCGAACACCGTGCCGGTCAGATATTCGGCCAGCACGCCGCGGCCTTCCGCCGAGTTCATCCCGTACTTTTCGCCGATGATCGCGAGACTCGGTTCCCGGCCCACCGAGAACGTCGCACCGATGGCTTCGCGCTTGATGCCGAGCAGCAGCGCAAGCGGCAAGCCCAGCAGAATCGTGCCAACGAAGTGACCGAGTTCCTGGAAGGCAAGCGCCCAGCCCGCTGCGGCGAGCTTCGGCAATGCGCTGCCCACCATCAGACCGAGCTTCGATACGAACAGCAGCAACGCCGGTTGCAGCACGGCGGCGGCGAGAAACTGCGTTTTCACATCCAGCCGCATGCCGCTACGCCAGCGTTCAGACACTAGCCCCAGCGCACCACCCATCAACAAGGCCCAGATCATCGGCAACAGTACGACCTTCCCAGGTCCTACGCTGAACGTGAACGCGCCGATGAATTGGGCGATCAACAGGATCGCCGCCGCATAAATCAGCAGTTTTGCGCCAGTGAAACCGTCGCTCGATGCGTCGGCCGTCGTTATCGTTTGTTCCATGCTGCTCTCCCCCCGAGGCAGAGTGGCCCCGTATCAAGGTTATCAACGCTTGCCTTCGTCCTGGTCGAACCATTCAATTGCTACTACGCGCAAACCGCCCGCGACGCCATTCGTCGCAGGCGAACCTTCGCTTACAGATAACCAAATGCGGTCGACGGCGCTTTTGCCGTTTCGACCCACACACTCTTGGTCTGCGTGTACTCGTACAGCGCCTCGACGCCGCTCGAACGGCCATAACCGCTCATGCCGTAGCCGCCGAACGGCGAGGCCACGTTGATCGTCTTGTAGCCATTCACCCAGAACGTGCCTGCATCGATCTGTGCGGCCACGCGATGCGCGCGTGCGACGTCGTTGGTCCATACCGCGCCGGCCAGACCGAACTCCGTGTCGTTGGCAATCGCGATCGCTTCTTCCTCTGTATCGAACGGAATCGCGACCACCACGGGCCGAAAATCTCGGTGCGCGCCACATCCATCTGGTTGTTCACATTCGCGAGCACGGTCGGCGCAACGAAATAACCGCCGTCCGACTTTTCCGCCGATCCGGCCACGAGCGTCGCGCCCGCTTCCACTCCGCTCGCGATCATCTTCATCACGTGCTCGTACTGGGTGCGATTGCAGATCGGGCCGACTTCCGTTGCGTCGTCGGTGGGCGCGCCGACCTTGAGCTTCTTCGCACCCGTCGCCAGCATTGAGACGAACTGCTCGTAAATCGAACGCTGCACCAGAAGACGCGAGCCCGCCACGCAACTCTGACCCGCGCCCGCGAAGATCGCGGCCTGCGCGGTGAGCGCCGCGCGCTTGAGTTCCGCATCCTCGAATATGATGTTGGCCGACTTGCCGCCCAGTTCCAGCACGCAAGGCAGCACGCGCTTCGCCGCGGCTTCGGCGATCCGCGCACCGGTCGCCGGCGAACCGACGAAGACCACCTTTCTGATGACCTTGTGTGCAATCGCAGCCTGCGCGATGGTGTGCCCATAGCCTGCGAGCACATTGATCAGCCCTTTCGGCACGCCGGCAGCCTCTGCGAGCATGCCGATCACGAGCGAGCTGAACGGCGTGAGTTCCGACGGCTTGAGCAGCACCGCGTTGCCCATCGAAATGGCCGGAGCAAGTTGCCAGCCGCAGGTGAACACCGGCGCATTCCACGGCGTGATCTGCAGCACTGTGCCCGCCGGCTCGCGGCGTGTGTAGTTAAGATGCGAGGTCGGCACCGGAATCACTTCCCCGTAAAACTTGTCCGCCCAGCCGCCGTAGTACTCGAACATTTCGGCAACCTTCGCCACTTCGCCGCGGCAATCGCGGATCGGCTTGCCCGAGCCCAGTGACTCGAGGCGCGCGAGCGGCTCAGCATGCTGACGAAGTTCACGCGCCACCTCGAACATCGTGCGGCCGCGCGCGGCGTGCGTCAGCGACCACCATCGCGTTTGCGCGGTCTGCGCCGCCGACGCCGCGAGCGCGACGACTTCCGCTCCGCCATCACGGTAGGCGATACTCTTTTCGCCGGTCGCCGCGTCGTATAACTGAATAGTCTCGCGCTGTCCTTCGACCAGTTCGCCGTTCACGTAGGAACCAATGGTTTGCGCAGCCGGGAAGAAGTGCTGAAATGCCTTGAGAAGATTGTCTGCGATGCTGTGTTCCATGACTTGTCCTCGTTGTATTGCGTGAGCGCTCACTGCTTGTCGACGAACTGAACGATGCGGTTGAAATCTTCGGCATCGCCGATGGATTCCTCGCTTTCCGCCCAGAGGCGGCCCGCTTCCTTCGCGACCGGCGCGCTAATGTTCTGGCATTGCAGCAGTTCGAGCGCGAGCCGCATGTCCTTGCGCATCAGTTTCATCGTGAATCCCGAGTCGAATTTCTCGTTGAGAATCCACGTCGGGTAATTGGTCAGCGTGGCGCTGTTCTTGCCCGAACCGCCGCTCAGGGCTTCGATCAGCCGCGTCTTGTCGACGCCCGCCGATTCCGCTGCCCTGACCGCTTCGCTCGTCGCCAGCAGATGAACGCCAGTCAGCAGATTGTTGATGAGTTTGGTCACATGACCGGCGCCCGCCGGACCGACGTGAACCTGCTTCGCGCTGATCGCGGAGAGAACCGGCCGCACGGCGGCGATATGTTCGTCGGCGCCGCCCAGCACCATCGTCATCGTGGCGGTCGCGGCGCCCTTCGGCCCGCCGCTCACCGGTCCGTCGATGAACGCGACGCCGCATTCCCGAAGCGCCGCTGCAACCTTGCGCGTGCTGTTCGGATCGGCAGTAGTTGTGTCGATGACGATCAGGCCGTGTTTGGCATTCGATGCGACGCCGCCGTCACCGAGCACAACCTGCTCGACGATCGCCGACGTCGGCAGCGAGAGAATCAGGACGTCGACCGCGCCGGCGATTTCCGCGATCGATCCGCACGCCCGCACGCCCTGTTCGCCTAACTTTTCCGCGCTGTCCTGACTGGCATCGAAACCCAGCACGTCGAACCCTGCCCGCTTCAGCGACAAGGCCATCCCGCGTCCCATGTTTCCGAGTCCGATGACACCTACCGTTTTCATACTGCGCTCCTGATCAGTGCATTGAGATGCCCGGGCGGAACGCATAGTCCGCTCCGGTTATCGTCGATATTCGGTGCCTTGACCATTTCAACCAATAAGTGCCAATATTTAGACCGTTCTAATAATTCGAACAGTTCCCATGGCAAACGCCCTGACCGAAAGCCGGATCGCTTATTTTTTTGAAGCGGTGCGATGCGGCACGATCCGCGCCGCTGCCGACTGGCTCGACGTCGCGCCCTCCGCCGTGAGCCGCCAGATCACCTTGCTGGAAGAGGAACTGGACGCCCCGCTGATCGAACGTCACGCCCGTGGCGTCACGCCAACCGAAGCCGGACAGTTCGTCATCCAATACTTTCGGGAGCAGCGCGCGCACCGCGACGACCTGCTGTCCCGTTTGCAGGAACTGCGGGGCCTGCGTATCGGCCGCGTCAGCGTGGTGCTTGGGGAAGGGTTCGTGTCGGACATGCTGTCGGGACCGATGGAGCATTTCTGCAAGCAGTACCCGAACATCAGAATCAATCTCGACCTGGGCAGCACGAACGACGTGGTGACGAAGATCACAGAAGACGAGGGAGACATTGGCCTCGTCTACAACCCGCCGAACGAACCGCGTATCGTGTCACGCGCATTCCGCCGGCAGCCAATGATGGCGATCGTCGGCGTCAGGATGGCGCGCACGATCAAGCGCAAGACGCTGACCGTACAGGAACTGGCGTCCTACCCGATCGCCGCGACCCATGCCACTTACGGCACGCGGCAAATGCTGCAGGCTGTGGAGTTCGCCGAGAAGATCAGTCTGGAGCCGGCCGTCACGACCAACTCTATCAACATCATGAAACAGTTTGCCCGTTCGGAACTGGGAATCGTCGTGCTGCCCGCTTTCGCCGTCACGAGTGAACTCAAGGCTGGCGAACTGAAGGCCATTCCCATCGAACATCCGATTCTCCAGAACGCCGAAGCGCATCTCGTGACGCGCGTGGGACGCAAGTTATCCGTCGCGTCGAACAAGATGCTGCAGATGATGTCGCAAATGAGCGCGTTTCGGTAGCGGTGAGCGGCCAGCTTGGTTTGCAAGGAAGTTCCGCGCGGGAGCGTCAACCGGCCGGCGGACTGTTATCTCATTCGGTGCCCGCTATAGCGCCCGTTGGCTCTCACAAACTTACGGCAGGTCTTAGGGGTGAATCGGCCGTTGGAACGGCGACTCTCTGTGGCGCAAACGTCAACTATTGGCCGAACCCGGTCTGACGCGGACCTCGATCGGTCGCTGATCGCAGCCGCTGTCCGAAAGACATAAACCGACCCGCTCAGCCAAACCACGGCGGCATATCGTGTTTTACCCGAGAGTTGACACGGGATCGCCAGCATCTACCATGTCCGTAAAGGGACGTGTGCAGGAGGTGTGCGCATGGATGCACCGAACCAGGAATTCGTGCGTGTGGGCAGCCTTGAAGAGCTGAAGGCGGAAGGGCGGCTGGTTGTGCAAGGTGGTCATCGTCCGATCCTCGTCATCTACGACCGAGGGCGCGTCTTCGCCCTCGACAATCGTTGCCCGCACATGGGCTTCCCGCTCGAGCGCGGCAGCGTCGAGGACGGCATCTTGACCTGTCATTGGCACCACGCCCGCTTCGATCTTGAAAGCGGCTGCACCTTCGACCTATGGGCGGACGATATACCCACCTGCGCGGTCGAGGTACGCAATGGCGACGTTTGGGTAACGACCACGTTCGGTCATCCCGATCCCGCGGCGCACTGGCGTCAGCGGCTTGCGGACGGCCTCGCACATGACCTCGATCTCGTCATCGCCAAGGCCGTGCAGGGTCAGCTCGCGGCCAATGTGCCGATGGCCGGGACTGTGCGGCAGGTGGCGCTGTTTGGGGCGCAGAACCGCGACGGCTGGGGCGTCGGTCTCACGATACTGACAGCGCTGGCCAATCTCTTGCCCTTCTTGCCAGAGGACGAGGCCTATCTTGCCCTGTTTCATGGTGCACGCCGCGTGGCGGCGGACTGCGCCGGCGAGGCGCCGCGGCGGGAACGTGCGCCGCTTGGAAGCCGGCCGGAGCCGGCCGCGCTCAAGCGCTGGCTGCGTCTTTGGACAAGTGTGCGCCATCGCGAAGCGGGCGAGCGCACCCTGCTGACGGCGATTGCGGCCGGTGTCTCACCAGCTGTGCTTGCCGATGCCCTGCTCTCGGCCGCGACCGAAAGGGTCTTTGCCGACACCGGTCATTCGCTCGACTTCATCAACAAAGCCCTCGAGTGCCTCGACCTGATCGGCTGGGACCACGCGCCAGCTTTGCTGCCTACTATCGTCGGCCAGATGGTGGCCGCCCGTGGCGCGCAGGAATCGACCGCCTGGCGCCAGCCCGTTGATCTTGTTGCGCTATGTGAGGAATCAGCCCGCCAGATGCCGGAACTGTTTGCTGCCGCGCGCACCTTGCGTGGATGGTCGCACCACGCGGCGCTCGCCCGGGAGCTGCTCGGAGACGATCCAGCAAAGATAATTGATGCGCTGAAGGCGGCGATCCGCGCAGGCGCAACTCCTGTTGACCTGGGACGATCGCTCGCTTACGGAGCGGTGCTGCGGGTGGCCCGCTTCGGCAATGCCAACGAGCACGCCGACTGGGAGACGGCGCACCACGTCTTTACCTACGCTAATGCCGTCCACCAGATGCTCAGGCGGATCGGGACTGCCGACATCGACGGTTACGTCACGGCCGTGCGCGCCGTAATGCACGGAGCCATGGCGCTCTACCTTGCCCGCTATCTGAATGTGCCGCCGGCCCGCATCCCAGGTGAGGACAGCGAGCAACTCGACGACCTCCCTGCCGATGTTGAGACGATCCGCGCCGCGTTGCTCGATGCCTTCGACAGGCAGCGACAGGTTGATCTTGCCGCAAGGCTGGTGGCGCGACATCTCACGCTCGGCCATTCGCCACAGGCGCTGATCGCCACGCTTGCGCTTGCTGTGCTGCGCGAAGATGCTGGCTTCCATGCCTATCAGATGCTGGAGGCCGGAGTCCGGCAGTTCACCGCGTGGGGTAATACTGGCGAGGGCCGGCACGTCCTCATTGCGGTCGCCCGCTATCTCGCCGCCCATTCACCGACCGAACGCGGGGCGCTGCAGACGGCGGACATCGCCCGGCGCTTGATGCGGGGTGTCGCGATCCACGAGGGGGCTGGGGCGTCGTGACGACGCGTGCCGGTGATCGATGCCTGCAACGGATCCGGGTACAGCGAACCGGCGGTATCGGCCCGTTGGCGTCACCTGCCGAACGCCCGCGGCGGCTGTACAACATAGCTTGTGGCGGGTTCCTCCCGGTGGTGACGTCATTTTCCAGCCGCTCCTCCCGCTGCTGTCGCGCTTCTTTCTCAGCAGCGGGAGACAGCCAAGTTACTTACCAGCGGGAACCGGCGTCAGCGCCTGCTCCAACCGAGCCGTGACCCGAAACAGCGGTCGTGATCGAGCCCTTGACCATCCACTTTTGGTAAGCGGCTCGGTCTGACCGTTTCCCGAGGCGACCCGGCATGGGTACTTCGGGCGCTAGAGCCGACAGTAGCATCGGAAGCAATGAGCAGCAGCATACCGATGCCGACGCCCGTGTGCGAGATCGAGGTGCAAATCGACAAGCGGCGCGCGAAGATTCGCGGCCTGTCTGCCGAGCGCACCAAAGCGCTCCTGCAGGAATGCCTGAAGTGATCGCGCTGCCGGCAGGCACGCGCATCTGGCTTGCGGCTGGCATGACCGACATGCGTTGCAGGTTCCAGGGGCTTGCCGCGAAGGTGCAGACAGCGCTCGAAGAGAATCCGCTGGGCGGTCATGTGTTTATCTTCCGTGGCCGCCGGGGCGATCTCGTGAAGCTTTTGTGGGCGACCGACGACGGGGCTGCGGAATCGTCACGATAGCAAAAACACGATCGCGGTCACCGCTAGAGAGAATGGACATGCCGCGCATCATGTTCGTCATGACACGATCGTTCTCTCTCACGAAAGCGGCGCTGCGTTCACGGAAACCTGCCGGCAGCTCGATATGGGCATCGACGGAAACCGCTTCTTTCAACTGTCGAATGACAGGTTCAGAGAGCGCCAGCCAGCCACAGCGCGAGATTGACAGAGTAGCGGTGGACGTCCCGCAGGGCTTGCTGCTCGGTCTGCATTCCGGTTCCAGGAGGCTCACTCACAAAGCTCGGACAACCGAGTCGCGCGTCCCAGTTGTAGTCGGCAAAATGATGAAAAGTACTTTGAGCGACGGCGGGACCTCCCCGGACAGAAGGGTCGAATGCGACCGCAAGGTTGAAACTCTTTCCTGTTACTTTGCTTTTGCCTCGTGCGATCACTCTAGCCGGTTCGTCGTCAGGAACGTCGACGGCGCCTTCATGGGGATGTGCTGGCAGGAACCGGATTGCGCCGCCAGGAGCATCGGGGTCCGCCAATACTGGATGTATGGGGCCAACGATCGTGACTTCCTGAAAGTCTCCGTTTCTGCCCGAGTGAAAATTGGGCCAGGAGATGTGGGTTGAGAACGGGTCGTCGGCCACGCGCCGGGAGTGGTCGGGATCCTGATTGCGCGTGTGAAAGCGGTGCGCCTTGCCAACTCCGCCTAAAGTGCACAGTGAACTCCCCACATCCATGTGATCCCTCGTGACCAACAGGCCGCGACCCGCGCGCCGGAATCGCGTGATTCCCTCGCAATCCGCCGAGGTCAGACCGTCGCCTTCGTCAACGGCAAATAACCACAACTCGTCGAACCCGGTCTCATCGAGACGAGAAAGAATCGGGTCCGGCTGCCCGAGCTGCTCGCGGTCCCGAGCAACGACATTGAACGTCACGCGCCCTTTGGGATCTTGATACGTCCGCAGTAATTCCGCCAGGCGGCTGAATCGCGCAATCGACCAGTCGTCGTTGCAGGGCAGGATGGTCGTTTGAAGCAGGATCTGAATGGTACGCATGATGGTTAGTGAGTCGCGGCGACCAATCACGGGACGGAACTGGCCGCCTGGAAGGCGTTAGACCAAGGCGAATCCGCGATGCGAGCGCCCGGGCGTGACTGGACGCGGGCGCCCGTGATGTTCTCAGGCTCCCGCCTGCGAGTGGCGCAGCCATTCGTCGAGACCGATGCGGCCTAGACGCGCCTCGCCCAACGGCACGAGCGACTGCTCCTCGACCAGCCCGCCGAAATACCGGGCCTTGGGGTCTCTCACGACCTCGCGCGGATCGCCGGCCGCCTTCAGATAGCGGGCGATGATTTCGTTGAACGGCGCTCTTTCCGGGCCGGCGATCTCGACGATATCGTTTCGCGGCGCCGCGAGTGCCACGTCGGCAACGATCGCCGCAACGTCGTCGGCCGCGATGGGCTGGAACAGGCCCGGCGAAACCCTGATTACGTTTCCGTCCGCACTTGACGCGGCGATGCCGCCGAGGAACTCCAGGAACTGTGTGGAGCGGATGATGGTGTAGTGAATGCCGGAGGTTTCGATCAGCTTCTCCTGCGCGACTTTGGCGCGGAAATAACCGTTAGCGGGCGTCCGGTCGATTCCGACGATGGATAGCGCGACATGATGCCGGACGCCCGCTGCGGCCTCAGCCGCGAGAAGGTTGCGGCTGGAAGCTTCGAAGAATTCCAGCACCGCCTTGTCTTCAAACGATGGTGAATTGGCGAGATCGATCACCACCTGCGCACCGGCCACGGCTTCCTTGAGCCCCTCTCCAGTGATGCTGTTGATACCGCTCCTGGGCGAGGCAGCGACGACCTCGTGGCCGTTCTGGCGCAGAATGGCGACGGCCTTCGAGCCGATAAGGCCGGTGCCGCCGATGACGACGATTTTCATGATTTGCTGTCCTTTATCGACCACTCGAGGCGCCATTCGGGCTCGAATGCAGTTGAGGAAAGATCAGGGATTTCTGGCTGCCCCGAGCATGCGCTACGCTCGTGAAAGCACGTCACGATCATAGGCGGGTGCCACCTGTTGCGGTAGACACGCAACCAGACACACGGCGTTGCCCGCCCGGCACCAATCAAAGAGATGAGGTCGCTACCTCAGGACGAGATTGGTCCTGACCTCGGTCCCAATCCCCGGCCGTACGTATCTGAAGCCTTCGACTCGCTGGGCGTCGAGGCCGTACCTGGATCTGGCGTGGTGTCGGTGCCTAGACCTTGGCGAATGGGCTGCTGTTTACCCGGAAGGCTGGGATCGACAGATCAAACTGCCGCACGAAGAGCGTTGACTCAGTCGACAACGGTCACGATATTGACAGTCCCTTGCCGAGCCATCTTTGCATACGGACATAGGCGTTCCGCTGTTCGGACCATCTCTTCCGCCATGCGTCGGTCAACGCCCGGCATCTTGACACGGAGGTCAATGACCAATGCATAACCGCCATCCATGGGATCACGACCGAACGTAACCTGTACCTCCACCACGATGTCGTTGATCTCCATTCCCGCGCGTTTTGCGATCAGGTTGAGCGCCCCGTGAAAACACGCAGCAAACCCCGCCGCGAACAACTGCTCGGGATTGGTCCCATTACCGGGTCCGCCGAACTCGGTAGGGAGCCGCAGTTCGACGACGAGATTTCCGTCATCCGAACGGGCGACGCCAGATGCGCGACCGTGTCCCGTCTCGCCGCCCGAAACGGTGACACTCGTTGTATACAGCGGATGAAAATCCCGGCCCCGATACCTGTCGAGGAGGGAAAGCGGGGGAGCTTGCAGCTTCTTGTCGTCCATGGTGCGGTCTCGAATTTGGTGATGCGCGTTCCGGCTCTCGGTCGTCAATCCGCCGAAGCCTGCCATATGAAGCGCGCTGCACCTGCGGGATCAAGCACCGTCTGCCAGGGCGGGACGAGCTGCATGGAACGAACGATCGTATAGTAAATCAGTCGAGCGTCCTGCCACCTGTTTTCCCTTACGCGACGGTACAATCGCGCACTATGGTAAATGAGCGTGGATGGTAACGGTAGCGTCGCACGAGGAGACATGATGTTTCCGTTTCGGCGACAATCCAAATGGCCGCGTGAAACGGGAGCGCACCGTCACGCACTCGAAGCGGTTGACTAGACGAGACCGCCTCCATTCGGCAATTGGTTGCAACAGGCAAGTGCTAGACTTTAGCGTGACCGCGCCGCATGCGGAATGCGGCCATTCCGCCAGGTGATAGTCGGGCATCCGGTTTCCGTGGCTGCACGAAGATCGGGGTGAGACTGAGCGGAAGGAAAGCGTCGATCCCGGTCACTTCATCGCTGCAACAGGAGAGTCGTTGTCCGCGCCAGAACGCATTACCGGCGCTTCGAACGGCTTACCCGTTCATGTGTCAGTAGTGGGGCCATCAATGGATCAATCGGATACATCGCAGCGAGGCTTCCGCGTTGGCTTACCCAACAACGCTGATGCGCTCTCTACCTGTTTCGCGACGAGCTACGCAGGGATCATCGCGTTCATGGCGGTCGCGACCGAGGGAAGCTTCGCGAAAGCCGGTGAACGATTGGGGATCGGACGCTCGGCCGTCTGTCGAAATGTTCAAAAGCTCGAAACGCAGCTAAGCACCCGTCTGTTTCTCCGAACGACAAGGACCACAAACCTGACGCAGGAGGGCGAAAGGTTCTTCGAGAACTGCAACCAGGGCGTGACCCATATCGTCGAGGCAATGAATGACATGTTGGACCTTCGCCAGGGTCCGCCTCGTGGCTTCATTCGAATTCGCTCGACAGTTGGATTTGGACGCAAGGTGGTTGCTCCGCTGCTTTTCAAGTTTTCCGAGCTCTACCCGGATATCGCGGTAGATCTGAGCCTTGATGACAGGCCAGCCGATTTCGCTGCTGAACAGATCGACGTTGCGTTTCGCGATGGACGCATCGAGGACTCAAGCATCATTGCGAAACAGTTGATTCCAATGCAGATGGTACTCTGCGCTTCCCGCGCCTATGCCGAAGAGCGCGGGCTGCCATCTATGCTGGAAGATCTGGCGCAGCACGACTGCATCAATCTGCGATTGAGCGGTCGCGTCTTCGAGTGGGATTTCAAGGTCGACGGTCGCATGCGAAAGTATTTGCCAACCGCCAGATTGACTTTCAACGACGCGGACCTGGTATTGCAGGCAGTCCTGGAAGGTCGCGGAATCGCCCAGATGCCGGGATATCAGATACGCGATTACATCACGCGCAATGAACTCGTCGTGGCCTTGAGGCACAACGTGCCGGACGATCGGGGCCACTACATCTGCTATCTCTGCCGACAGAATTTGCCGTCACGCATTCGCGTGTTTGTCGATTTCATGACTGAGCAGATTCGGGCGCTCAACTCGCTTTGTCTGGGAGAATTCAATCCAGACTATCTGGAACGCGAGCATCAGGCGTGAAGCTATTCATGCACCGCCATAAGCGGTGCGATCGCATTGTGGATGTGCTTCGCGGTCGCAAACGCCACCCACGTCGAACGAAAATATTGACGGCGATGATGGCCGCCTGAAGGCTTCAACAACCTTCGTCCACGAAGAATCCTGATAGTCGACGAAATACCCATTGCAGTCCACCTTGAACCCTTGCGCCTTCAAACATTGCGTTGAAGGCCACCGTGCGTCCGTATCGCGGCGCTGCCTCAATCATCCGCCTGGCCGCCAGTTTCCACCAAGGTGCCGCTCAGCCTCGCCGACCCAGGGCAACACCGCGGCTTCCGCGGCCGCACCTATTGGTGTCTACGCGGCAACAGTGAGTGGTCTGGTGCGTATCTACCGCGACGCGGACGCGGCACCTACCATTCCGACATGGCTTCGTGATCGATTGAGTTGACGATCGTTGAGATCGTTAGTGGAGGGCGCCATGTTTCATCCCGGACCCCTGTCGGTGTTTGTAGGCTGGATCATGCTTTCCGCGGTCAGTGTCGGGCTCGCAATTGCTGTCTCGTTCAGCGGCATTTTCTGAAGTCTCATACAGGCCTTCCAGATCCGATCGTCTGTCTCCAGCGAGGCACGAGGTCTGAATGATGCGGCTGGCAAGCCGACCATCCAACTTGACTGGCGATTCGCGGAATGTGCTCGAGGGTGGCCGCACGCCCCGATCTTCCTGACCGCCGATTTGTCGGCGGCGAGTGAATGTCAATCCACCGTGATGAGGCGATCACTTTTCCTGAGGCTAGTCTCCTCGGAAAGACTCGCTTTGTCTTCGGTCCGGGGAAGGTACTGAATTCATCACGGATATGACATCGGTGGCACGCCATGGAAACTCCACATGTCGATTGGCTCGTAACTTCCCCTGAGCTGACCAGCACAGAACGCGCTATCGCGGTGGGTACGCATCTTATTAGTGAGCGCGAAGGCTACACACACCACGGAATTTATGCGGGGAATGGACTGGTTATTCACTACGGAGGCTTTCATCATTCCGCGAAACGGCGCCCCATTGAATATATTCCGTTGCGCGCCTTTGCAGCAGGAAAAGGGATCAAGGTTCAGTCAGAACCAGACGCCATTTATACCGGATTTGATGCGGTGGAGAGGGCCAGGTCCCGCCTCGGCGAAGACCGGTATCGATTGCTGACCAATAACTGCGAACACTTCTGCACATGGTGTGTTCTAGGTGTCGGGCGGAGTGAGCAGGTACGCCAATGCCTAAGGAATCCATGGACCGGTATCAAGATGCTCGTCGCGCTTGCGAGAGCGGAATGCATGCCTTTCGTGACCGCGCGAAGCCGGCTCGCCGGGACCGTCGCGGTTTAGGTCGTACCGCGTGTCGTCGATGTCGCACCGGACGTGTACCCCGATTCTCTACGGAGAACGCTTTTACTCAACGATCTGATAGGCCAGAAAATGAGCATTCAGTCAAACACCGAACGGCGCGCTTCACGCGCACTGAAAGCGGGCGTATCGGTGCTGGTTGCCGCGGTGCTGTCAGCCTGTGCGAACTATGCGGGAATCCATGGCGACGCAAAGACGGCCGATCCGCAGCAATATGCAACGCAGCAAAGCATTCCTGCCGAACAGGGCCATTGGCCCGCAGCCAACTGGGCGGATCAGTTCGGCGATGCGCAACTGAAGGCGCTGATCGACGAAGCGCTGACGAGCAGCCCGACGCTCGATCAGGCGCGTTCACGCGTGGCAGCCGCCTCCGCATATAGCGAAACGGCGAGAGCCGGCACGATGCCGCGTATCGACGCGAACTATTCGCTCACGCGCCAGCAGTACTCGGGCACGGCGCTCGTGCCGCCTCCGAATGGCGGCTCGTGGCAGACGGAGAACAAGGGCCTGTTGACTGCTTCCTACGATCTCGATCTGTGGGGCAAGAACCGCGAAGCGCTGAAGGCAGCGATCTCGCAACTTCAGGCAAGCCGGGCCGATGCTGAAGTCGTCAAGCTGACGCTGACGACATCGCTTGCCCGCGCGTACAACCAGCTCGCACGCCTGTATGTCTTGCGCGACATCGCGCAACAGGAAGTCACGCATCGCGAGCAGATCGAGCGCATCACTGCAGGGCGCATTGCGACGGGACTGGATACGGAAGTCGAACGCAAGACCGCGCAAGCCAATCTCGCGACGAGTCGCGCCGCGCTGACGTCGCTCGACGGACAGGTCCTCACGACGCGCTATCAGATCGCCGCGCTGCTCGGCGCCGGTCCCGATCGCGGACTGCGGATCGCCCGGCCGACGCTCGGCATCGGCGACGAAGTGAAGCTCCCCGACAACCTGCCCGCCGATCTCGTAAGCCGCCGCCCGGACATCGCGGCCGCGCGGTGGCGCGTCGACGGGATGACGCACGACGTGAAGGAAGCGAAGGCCGAGTTCTATCCGGACATCAATCTGAGCGCTGCGATCGGGCTCGACGCATTCGGCTTCGGCCGCTTCCTGACGGCGGCGAGCCGCACGGCATCCGTCGGCCCCGCCATCCATCTGCCGATCTTCGACGCAGGTGAGTTGCGCGCCAGGCTCAAGGGCCGCTATGCCGATTTCGACCATGCCGTCGCGACCTACAACCAGGCGCTCGTGACCGCGCTGAGCGAAGTGGCGACGCAATTGGCCGACGTGCGCTCGACCGACGCACAGCTTGTCGATGCGCAGGCGGCACAGGACGCCGCGCGCCAGGCCTACAAGCTCGCACTAGTGCAATACAAGGCGGGCCTGACGAATCAATTGACCGTATTGAACGCCGACGTCAACGCGCTTTCCGCCGATCAGGCCGTTGCGAATCTGCGCATGAGCCGCCGTGACCAGCAGATCGCGCTGGCTTCCGCGCTGGGCGGCGGTTTCGTCGACACGTCGAACGCGAACTCCGCGGCGCCACCGCGCGCCGATGCGTCCGCATCCAACACGCCTGTCGTTGCCGCGCGCTGAGCGGCTGCCCACCCAATCTGCCGGAGACCTGAAATGAGCGAAATCAACGCAACGGAGCGCCAAAAGACGCAAGCAACGGGCGCTAAATATGACGCGACACCGACGAAAGATTCCGTTGCAAACGAACCTGACACAGGCAAGCGCAAAACGCTGCTCGCGCTGCTGGGCATGGCTGTCGTCGTGTCGGCGGCGGCTTATGGCGCTTACTACATGACCTATGCGCGCTACCACGAATCGACCGACGATGCGTACGTCAGCGGCAACCTCGTGCAACTGACGCCCCAGGTGGCCGGCACCGTCGTCGCCGTGAATGCCGACGACACGCAGATCGTAAAGGCGGGCGACCCGGTCGTGACGCTCGACAGCGCCGATGCGAAAGTCGCGCTCGGCAATGCCGAAGCGACGCTCGGGCAGACCGTGCGTCAGGTGAGCAGCCTGTACGTGAACAATGATTTCTATCGAGCGAACGTCGCGCAGAAGCAGTCCGATCTGGCCCGCGCGCAGGACGATTTGCGCCGCCGCAAGGCCGTCGCCGATACGGGCGCCGTTTCGGCCGAGGACATCGCGCACGCGCGCGACACCGTGACGGCCGCGCGGGCCGCGCTAGACGCCGCGCGTCAACAGGCGGAAGCCAATCGCGCGCTGACCGACCGCACGACGATCGAACAGCACCCGAACGTGCAAGCCGCCGCGTCGAAAGTACGCGACGCTTACCTCGCGTATGCGCGCAACACATTGCCCGCGCCCGTCACCGGCTATGTCGCGAAGCGCTCGGTGCAGGTCGGCCAGCGCGTGTCGCCGGGCACGCCGTTGATGGCGATCGTGCCGCTCGACGGCGTGTGGGTCGATGCGAACTACAAGGAAAGCCAGTTGCGCAACATGCGCATCGGTCAACCCGTCACGCTGACGGCCGATGTGTATGGCGGCAAGGTCGAGTACCACGGCCGCGTCGTCGGCTTCTCGGCGGGCACAGGCAGCGCTTTTGCGACGTTGCCCGCGCAGAACGCGACGGGCAACTGGATCAAGATCGTCCAGCGTCTGCCCGCGCGCATCCAGCTCGATCAGAAGGAACTCGAAGCGCATCCGCTGCGCATCGGTCTGTCGATGGATGTCGATGTGGATACGCGCGGCAACACGGGACGGCAACTCGGCGCGGCCATGAACACGTCATATCGCACGGATGTCTTTACCGAATACGGCGCGCAGGCCGATGCCGAGATCGAGAAGGTCATCGCGCGGAACATCGTCCCTTTGCATGCAGGGTCCACGGGCAACGTCGTATTGTCGACGCCTCCCGCAAAGCGCGATGCAAGCGACCAGAGCGGCACTAAACAGCACGCCGGCTAGATCGCATCCCGGAGCGCACCGGGCAGTCGCGTTCCGGTTCATTCAATCGTCTGACAGGCCAGATAGACACGCCGGACCTGTCGAAAACTTCAGACTGGAAGCAAGATGAATCCTTCGACGCAACTTGCACCGCCGCCGCTCACAGGCGCAAAGCTGGTTCTTGCGACAATCGCCGTCGCGCTCGCGACGTTCATGAACGTGCTCGATTCATCCATTGCCAATGTTGCGATTCCAACCATCTCGGGGAATCTCGGCGTATCCGTCGACGAAGGCACGTGGGTCATCACGCTGTTCTCCGCGGCCAATGCCGTCGCGATTCCGCTGACGGGCTGGCTCACGCAACGCGTCGGCCAGATCAGGCTGTTCGTGGCCGCCATCGTGCTGTTCGTGTTTTCGTCGTGGCTGTGCGGCGTCGCGCCGAATCTGATCGTGCTGCTCGCCTCACGCGTGTTGCAGGGCGCCGTGGCGGGTCCGCTGATTCCGCTTTCGCAGGCAATTCTGCTCGGCTCATATCCGAAGGAAAAAAGCGCGACGGCGCTGTCGCTGTGGGCGATGACGGCCACGGTCGGGCCGATTGCGGGTCCTGCGCTGGGCGGCTGGATCACCGATAGCTATAGCTGGTCGTGGATTTTCTATATCAACATTCCCGTTGGCCTGTTCGCCGCCGCCGTGACGTGGATCATCTATCGCGACCGCGAGACGCCGACGCGCAAGCTTCCCATCGACAAGGTCGGCCTGCTGTCGCTGATCGCATGGGTGGCGTCGCTGCAGATCATGCTCGACAAGGGCAAGGATCTCGACTGGTTCAGCTCACCTGTGATCTGCATTCTCGCGGTCGTCGCGGCGGTCAGCTTTCTGTTTTTCCTGATCTGGGAATTCACGGAGAAGAACCCGATCGTCGATCTTCGCCTCTTCGCAATGCGCAATTTCCGCGGCGGCACGATTGCGATTTCGGTCGCGTATGCGGTGTTCTTCTCGAATCTCGTGATTTTGCCGCAATGGATTCAGGGCTATCTGGGCTATCGTTCGGTGGATGCCGGTCTCGTGACGGCGCCACTCGGGATCTTCGCCGTGCTGCTTGCACCGGTGATGGCGAAGATCATGCCGAAGTCCGATGCACGGGTGCTCGCGACGCTGGCCTTCCTCGGCTTTGCGGGCGTGTTCTTCATGCGCTCACATTACACGGCGAGCGTCGACCCCTATAGCCTGGTGCTGCCGACGCTGCTGCAAGGCATTCCGATGGCGCTGTTTTTTACGCCGCTTACCGCGATCATCCTGTCCGGGCTGTCACCCGACAAGATTCCGGCGGCCGCCGGCCTGTCCAACTTTGTGCGCGTGTTCGCGGGCGGCGTCGGCACGTCGTTGATCTCCACGGGCTGGAACGATCGCACGATCCTGCACCATGCACGACTCGCCGAACAGTCGAGCGTGAACAACCCCGACTATATGAGCGCCATCGCGAACCTCCACACGACGCTCGGCGGCGGCCTGGATCAGGCGGCGGCGCTTTTCGAATATTTGCTGAATGCCCAGGCCGCGATGCTCGGACTGAACGATATCTTCTGGCTCTCGTCGATGATCTTCATCGTGATCATTCCGCTGGTCTGGCTCACCAAGCCCGGCAAGGGTGGCGGCGGGGCGGCCGGCGCTCACTGAGCAGGACCGCCTCGCATACCCGGGGAAGCTGATCTGCTGTCTTTTGTCTGCCGGAGGTTCGTGCTCAACGCCTCCGGCTGTACCGGTGGAGACCTGTCAGCCGCACTTGCTTGCGGCACTGGACGGTCCACAACATTCCCGCAGCCGCCGCACAACTGCCCCAAGGCGACGGCAACGCTCCGTCCCGTTTGCCCATCGGCGTCAATTCCCGCACGAACACTTCCAGGACACCGGCGCGACAGGAGCTGACGGCAACCATGGAGGTCCCTGCCCCCCGGTGGGCGATAAGCCGCATCGTTATAGTGGACGAAACCGACCGTGCCCTGTCGCCGTGACGGCGGGGCGCTCCTCGCGAGCGCGTCATACACAGTCGCACGAGCGCTTCAGTCGCGCAGGTCGGTTAGCTCACGTCGCGAATCGCCTTACTGTCATCATTCGCCCGCCGATAACGTCGTTCTCGTCGTCAGACACACCAGACCGAGTGCTCTCGTGTGCTCTGTCATGTAGTCGTTGAACGTATGCAGCGCGACGGGCTGGCGCCGCTGGGCGAGACCGTCTACCTTGAAATCCCGCGTGCGGACGCGGGCTGACAGCCTTATTTTTTCGGTTCGCGGGGTGGCCAAAGTTTTCGACACCCGCTGGAATCAATGCGCGAAAAGTTTTGTCTCTTCTTCGCTGATTGCAGCGTCGCTCACCGCTATTATCGGCTCGACGTCGAAGCCCGCCAGGCGCCACGCATCGATACCGCCGGTAAGCGGCAATGCAAGCTTGACACCGGCCTGTCGCAACCGCCCGGCCATCCATGCGGCAGAGACTTCGTTTGGACACGAACAGTAGATGACGAGTGTCCGGTTCGCTCCATAGCGCTCCACGATCTGCCGCGGTTTTTGTTCATCGGCAAACTCTGCGCCTGGAATGACAAATGGATCGAGCATTCGCCGCTCGGCGGAGCGAATATCCAAAAGGATTGGCCGCGGATTGTTCGCGAGCAATGCATGCAATTCGGCCACGCTGATCCGAGCCTTCTCGAGGGCTTTCGCCAGCATGATTCTCCGGCAGTATCGATACAGCACGTAAAGCATCAGCGCGGTAGCGATCACGATCAACGCCTGCCAGCCAAGACGTGAGATGAGTACGAAAACCACATCGATCTGCGACGCGAATAGCGCACCGATCGCCAGTCCGACGAATGCCCACAGCGCAACGCCCACGCAATCATGCAAGACAAAGGAACGCAATCTGACGGCCATCGCACCGCACAGCGGTACGGCAACGAGCGACAAGCCAGGTACGAAGCGCGCCACGATCAGCACGCGAACGCCCCAGCGTCCAAAGAAGCGCTCCGTTTTCCTGACGCACGTTTCGCGCGAGAGCGACAGTTTGCAAACCGTATGGAGCGTGCGCTCGCCGTATCGCTTGCCGCCCTGGAACCAGACCAGGTCGCCCAGCACACCGCCGATCACAGCGGAGCCTAGTATCGTCGCGAAATTAAGGTACGTGGATGACGCAAGGTTCATGGCGAGCGCAGTGCTGGCTCCAACGGTGATCAATGTCGGTAAGACAGGCAACGGCAGGCCGAGCGAGGAGCCAAGCACATTCAGAAATACGACTAAGATTCCGTACCGCGCGATCAATTCATGCGACATCATGGTGCTCTCCTTGTGGCTTGCATGTACCCGTCTTGAAGATCGTTCATCGCGCCACCTGAACCAGCAATGCGGCAAACCGCATGTCGCCGCAGTGGACTTGCTCGGGCACACTACGCCAGGAGCGAACTGCCGGACCATAGCCGCAAGGAGGGAGTCGATAACCGCTACTTTGCGCCGGACAGTTCTTCTTCCGACGCGCGTTTCGATGGCGGCAACGCCTGCTTGCCCTGTCCGGCGATTTCGTTGACCTCCTGCCGATAGCGGTGCACGTCCCGCGTGACGAAGCCGATTTCGCGGCTCGGGATATCGAACCACTCGGGGTGTCCGAATGAACGGCGAATATCCTCGAGACCGCTCGCCCAATGCTCGCGCATCGTATCCTTGCTGAATTCATAGTCCTTGTAGTGCCCCTCGAACGATTTGTTCTTGTAGATCAGGTGCACGACATTCACCGCACTGCCGTCCGCTGTTTTCTGCGCCTCCCGCAACAGCGGGTGCGCAAGCCGCACCTTTTCAGGAATATGCTCGAGCAGCGCCTTGATCATCTGCGCGTGCTTCTGGTTTTGCGACATGAACGCGGTGATCGCTCGTGTACGGCTTGAATATTGAATGTCCTTGGTGCGCTCGCTGACGTCGAGGAAGTCGCCTGGCAGCTTGCCTCGCGAGCTCCACAGATCGACCTGGAATACGAGTGTGTCTTTATGCTGGCTTTCCCTGATGATCTCGGTGAGTGGCGTGTTCGAAACCAGCCCCCCGTCCCAGTAGAACTCTCCGTCGATCTCGACGGCCGGAAAGCCCGGCGGCAGCGCGCCGGACGCGATGAAGTGCTCCGGTGCCAGGCGCATTTTCGAATTATCGAAGTAGACGAGATTGCCCGTTCGGACGTTGACCGCGCCAACGGATACGCGAATGTTCCCGTCATTGATGCGATCGAAGTCTGCGTACCGCAAAAGCGTTTCACGCAACGCCGAGGTGTCGTAATAGCTGACCTGGTCAGGACGTTTCCTGCCGAGCCCTGCGAAAGGCACATGCATGCGCGGGGAGAAGAATCCGTTTTGACCTTCCACCAGCGTACGCGTCGCGGCCCATGCGCTCGACCACCTGCGCCCCATGTCTGCAAGCCCCGGCCACGCCGGAATGCGCGCGCCGAGATGTGAGAAAACATCCGCCGGCTGACTGATGGTGTTCCAGAAGCCGCGCAGCGCCTCCGCTCGACTCGCGGGCGCATTGCCGGCGATGATCGCCGTATTCAGCGCACCGATGGATACCCCGGATATTCGCGTCGGCTCCACGCCGACCTCGGCCATACCTTCATATACGCCGGCCTGATACGAGCCCAGTGCGCCGCCGCCCTGCAGCACGAGTCCGATTTCGTCATAGGCGGGAAGCTTGATGCGATGGGGCCCCTGCAGCTTGTTACGCTGGCTCGAATTCATGGCTGTCTCCTTACTGCATGAACCAGCCGTGGCTGACCACAATCGATTGCCCGGTGAGCGCGTTCGACTCGAAGCCGGCGAGGAATGCAACCGTGTTCGCGACATCGGCTAGCGACGTGAATTCGCCGTCGACCGTCTCCTTCAACATCACGTCCTTCACGACCTGCTGCTCGGAGATTCCCAGGGCTTTCGCCTGCTCGGGGATCTGCTTGTCGACCAGCGGGGTTCTGACGAAGCCCGGACACACGACATTGGCGCGCACGCCACGCGGTCCGCCTTCTTTCGCGACAACCCGAGCGAGACCGAGCAGCCCGTGCTTCGCGGCCACATAAGCCGACTTCAGTTGCGACGCCTCGTGCGAGTGTACCGAGCCCATGTAGATCACAGCGCCGCCTTTGTTCGACGCGTACATATGCCTGATGGCGGCCCTGGTCGTGAGGAACGCACCGTCGAGGTGAATCGCCAGCATCTTCTTCCAGTCGGAAAATGCGTAGTCCTCGATCCGGTTGACGATCTGGATGCCCGCGTTCGACACGAGCACGTCGATGCCGCCCAGCCGGTTCACCGTTTCGGCCACACCCGCATCGACCGCTTCCTCGCTGGTTACGTCCATTGCAACGGCGATCGCTTTGCCGCCGTGAGCAACGATATCTTCAGCGGCCTTTTGAGCGTTCGCGAGATTCAGATCCGCAATCACGACCGTCGCGCCGTCCGACGCGAGCTTACGCGCGCACGCTTCGCCGATACCGCTTGCTGCGCCCGTAATGAGCGCGACCTTATCATTCAATGCCATACGTCCTCCGAGCGCTTACTGGTTGACCGCGAGTTTCAACGACTCGGCGGGGGCCAGATAGTCATAAACCACTTCGCCGACGTCGAGCGTGAGATTTGCAATGACGTGACGTGCGCCAATCACCTTGCGAACCG
Source organism: Paraburkholderia sp. DD10 (assembly GCF_049177125.1). Classification (NCBI taxonomy): domain Bacteria; kingdom Pseudomonadati; phylum Pseudomonadota; class Betaproteobacteria; order Burkholderiales; family Burkholderiaceae; genus Paraburkholderia; species Paraburkholderia sp. DD10. Next base: position 3,061,847 of record NZ_CP185392.1, read on the forward strand.
GCAGATCGGCAACCGATGCGAGCGCGTGCGCATGCAACTCGAGCGCCGCGGGCCCCTCCCACGCGCCGATCACATCGACGTCGCGCAGGAAAAAGCGCACCAGTTCGCAAATGCGTACGGAGCCATCGACGTGCGGAATGACCTTGAGCAGATAGTTGGGGGTGTCGGCGAGCTTGCGGCGCTCGGCCGCCCTCTCGAGCTCGCGATATTTGTAGCCCATCGTTCCGGTGGCGACGCGCTGCGTTCCGTAGTCGAGCGTGCCGAGCAGCGTGTCCTTGCCATCGACGCAGAGCTTCGGTGAAGCCAGCTTCTTGGGAAATCCCCAGATTTCGCGTCCGCCTGCGATCGGGCCTTCGTCGTCCAGATACATCGCGTGCGTGAAGTTGGCTCGATTGCCGTCCTCATCCAGCACGGAAATCACCTGGCCGCTTTCCGTGTAGTCACCGAACCCCGATGAATCAGGCATGCGGATGAATTCGTAATGGACGATTGCGCTGTCGACCGTTAGCGGTTCTGGAACGACGGCCTTAAGCGCATCCATGTCCGTTTCATACGAGATGATGAAGTACTCCCGATTGAGAAAGCGGAAGGGTGGGCGCGGATACGCCGGATTGTGCACGGGCATCGCAAAAGCGTTGTTGCGGATATCTTCTTCTGTCACGGATCGTTCCTCGGTTGGTGAGGTGCTGCGTAACACGCATCGCGACAGCTTTCGCTGTCGCGGCCAATGGCGTGCGTGCACAAGGCAGCGAAGACGTGCTAGGTGTGTTTGGACGCTTCTTTTGCAGTGTTGCGTTTCACGGCTTGCATCAGACAGCGTGCCCCGTCACCGTGGAACCAAGCGTAAGCGTGGTCGTCTTGCGGCGGAAGTCCTGCGAAGGAACTCACGGTGTTGTCTCTGCGACAACAGTCAATGGCAGATGGACGGGTGCATGGTATGTCGCCCCCGGCGGTGACAGAGGTGGGCACCTTGCCTGGAGGCATACATCGATGTCATCGCTTCCCGGTTTACCGCAACTCGCGTTGGGCTTTTCGATCAATTATTGTCATGGTCTCACGCGCGGCGGGCCCCTCGAGTTCCACATCCCGCCACAGCGTCCGGATCCAGTCGCGCAGCAACAGCGACTCCGCCCACCGGTCACTTATGTCGTTGCCGTCGCGGCCGATGATCGCGTAAGGTTTGGGCCCCAGTTCGCAGGTGAAGGCAAGCGTGTCGTGCTCCCCTGCCCGCCGACGCCACGATGTGAAGCCGTAGCGCCACCAGTCGAGAAAAAGGTCGACCCACATCCGGTGCGGCTCAAATGAAAGCTCGACCTGTACCTGCTCACGACTCGCGACGCGGCCGTGAAACGCCCACGACTGATCGAGTATCCGGTGCATGAGGCTGTGGTTTTCGTCGGACACCGGCCAGGCGAATTCGCGTCCAACCAGATAATGCGAAATGTCGCCGAGCAATCTCAGCTCGGGGCGTGCATCGAGCAGATCAAGCGTGAAGTAGAGATCCGTGGTCATGCGGTCGCGATGCGTCTCGATGTAGACCGGCACGTCCACCTGTTCGGCGAGCCGCTGCCAGCCGTCGATCAGCGCAACACATTCCGCGACGGTGCGAGGACGCACGTCAGGTTGCAGATCGATGTGATGAGCACCGAATTCGACCGCATTCTCGAGCACCGGCTGCAGATCGTCGACCGTGCGTGGAAAGCATTGGCCTTCTACGTCGAGTCCATGGTCTGCGCGCAATTGCGCCAGTCGCCGGACCGCCGTGCGGTCTGTGTAATGTGCGCTCAGGCCATCGAAGCCCGCGCCGGCGATCATCCGCACATTCTGTTCTAGCGAACGTTCGCGGCCGTCGGTGTGTCGCCGCTCCATCGCCCACAGCGACTGGAACACCAGCAGGCGCTGACTCATTGCGCCTCCGCGACCAGCAGCGAACGCAGCTTCGTGTCGCGATCGGCAAGCAGCGCCGGATCGATGCACGCACGTTGCTCAATGAGCGACTGCGCAATGCGCACGTCGCGCGCAATCTCGCCTGCCCGTCCCACTCCGCTTGCACTGACCAGCGTGCCGCCGGCATCGAGCATGAAAAAAATTCGCGATGCCACGCCGGTTTCCCGCACCACCGTGGTCGTGCCGTATGCGGGAATCCCGGCGATCTGAATCGTCATGTCGTACTGATCGGACCAGAACCACGGTACGGCCGAATAAATGTCGAGATGCCCGAGCATGTTGCGTGCGGCAGCGCGCGCCTGGTCCTCGGCGTTCTTCCAGCATTCGAGCCGGATCCGCTGACCTGTATGTGGATGCGGGAAGGAACAGACGTCCCCGGCCGCGTAGATATGCCGGTCGCTGGTGCGCAACGTGCCGTCGACGGCGATGCCATTGTCGATGTCGAGGCCCGCCGCCTGCGCGAGCGCGATACGCGGGCTCGCTCCCACACCGACCACGATTGCATCGCACGGAACGATGCTGCCGTCAGCGAGTTGCACGCCTGTGACCCCTGCTTGACCGGTCAAGCAGGCAACCTGTATGCCGAAGCGAACCTCCACGCCTCTCTGTCGGTGACAGTCAATCAGACACGCCGCAACGGCCTCGGGCACAGCCCGCATCAACGCGCGCGGCGCCGCCTCGAGCACGGTCACTTCGCAACCGCGCGTCACGGCAGCCGCGGCGATTTCGAGACCAATGAAGCCGGCACCGATCACGGCAATCCGTCGGCCCTGCGTCAGTTCGCCGGCGATCGCGTGCGCGTCGGGCACCGCGCGCAGTGCATGCACGCCCGGCAGCGTTGAGCCAGGCACGTCGAACCGCCGCGGTTCGGCGCCAGTTGCGATCAATAGCCGGTGATAGCTGATCGCTTCGCCGCTGGCGAGAACTACCTTGCGCTGCGCACAATCTATGGCCGCTGCCGGCACATCGACGCGCAGTTCGATGCGCTGCTCGCGATAGAAGGCCTCGTCGTAGATCGCGCACTGGGCGGCCGTCTTCTGGCCGAGCAGCAGGGACTTCGACAATGGCGGCCGTTCGTATGGCAAGCGTCCTTCGTCGCCAAGCAACGTGATCGCGCCGTCCCAGCCGTTTTCACGCAGCGCATGCGCGGCGCGCGCACCGCACTGCCCGCCGCCGACGATCACCATCGGATCGGATGAACTCATCTCACGCTCCCCGGCGCCATTACCGATATTGGCCAGCCAGCGCCGACACCTGACTGATGTTCTGTTGCGTGATGAAGCCGGGTCCGGAACTGATATTGCGCGCCTCATAGACAGGCTTGAGGCCATAGTCCTGCAGACGCTTCATGAACTTTGAATTCTTCTCCAGTTCACCGCGCGCCTGCAGCACGTCCGTGTTGTGATTCTTGTGCATGATCGCCAGCATCGCGATGGGAATATAGCCCTGCAGATACGGTTGCTGGTCTGTGCAGAACCTGATCGTGCCATTCTTGATCGCCTTCGCGACATCGGAATCAATGTCGAAGGTCGCGAACCAGATCTTGCCGGCGAGCCCCATTTTGGTCACTGCACGAATAGTCGGATCGGCGGAAGTCGGGCCGAGCGTCAGCACGGCCTGGGTATTCGGATGCGTGCGCAAAAACGCACTCACCTTCGCCTCGATGCCGGTGGGATCCGTGCCCGCGTCGAGCACCGAGGTCTTCATATCCGCGCCGACGGCATCCGCAAAGCCGCGGCAACGCTCGAACGACAATGGGTTCGTCGCGTAGTGGTTCACGCATAGAAAACTCTTGATGCCGTCGGCCTTCGCGCGCAACCCCGCTTCCTTGCCGGCCAGGTATTCGGGCTGGCCGACATGCAGCAATGCCCCGAGGTCGGCGCTCTGCTTTTCCGTACCGGTATTGGCTGTGATGAACGGTATGTTCTTTGCCTTGAGCTTCGGAAACGCGCTCTTCAGCAGATCGTAGTCGGCGATTGTCGAAACGACACCGTCATAGTTGCGCGCGGCTGCCTGATTGACCAGTTGGACCATGTCCGCGATATCGCCATTCGGCGGGTTGCGGTAATCGGTCTGCACGTTGAAATCCTCGTCGGCCTGCTTGATGCCGTTCTTGACCGTATTCCACCAGGCATCCGAATCCGGCGCGTGCGAGATGAAGTCAAAACGGGCGGCGGGCTCGGCAAAAGCGCCGGCGCACAGTCCGAGACCCAATACGACGGCAGCGAGGCGAAACGCCCGGCGGCTGGATAGTTTCATGGCTGTCTCCTTGTTTATGATTGATCTGCCGACGTTGTGCATCGGCCCATCTCGCGTTGCCCGAGTAACGTGAATCACATAATCAAGGGCGTTGCGTCAATCGTCGGCGAGACCGATGAAGACCTTGCCGTCCTCGATCCTGACAGGGTGCGTGACGAGGTTCACGCAAACGGGCGCGCCTTTCGCCGCGCCGGTGGGAATATGAAAGCGCCCCATGTGCATCGGACACTCGATCACCTCGCCAAACACGAGGCCTTCGGTGAGCCGTGCGGTCTCATGCGTGCAAAGACCCGCCGATGCGTAAAAACCGCTAGGCGTGTGATAGATCGCGTAGAGCTTGCCGCCGTGCTCGAACTCGACGACGTCTTCTTCGTCGACGTCATCGCATGCGCAGACTTGATGCCATTGAAGCATGTTCATGGTGTGCCTCTTCGCCTAGCGCGTCTGTGCTACGAACGGCTGATCGCCGACAGATTCCGGGTCGTGCGCCGCCGCATTTCCCGGCACGCGCGGCGTCACCATGTAATCGGCGTCGTGCCGCTGCATTCTGAACACGTGAACGATTTCTCCCCATGCGCTGAACAGGCCGTCGTACGCGGGCGGCAAATCCGCTTCGATCGCCTTGCGCAGTTGCGGCAGCGCATGAAACGGCACGTTCGGAAACATGTGATGCTCGACGTGATAGTTCATGTTCCAGTAGAGGAACTGCAGGAAACGGTTCAGCCTGAGGGTTCGCGTCGAGAAGCGGTGATCGAGTTCGTTCTCACGCAGCCCGGTGTGCTGCGTGAGCGCTAGAAATTCGTGCAGCCAGGCGCCATACGAACGCGGCAGGAGCAGAAAGACCACCGGCAGCCAGCTATGCACGACGATCGCCCACGCAATCACGACGGCATAGAGTGCGAGAATCACGCGCGAGTTGCGGCACATCGCGCGAAATTCGGTGGGCGGCACCACCGCCTTCGCCTTGTTCGACACGATGCCGAAGCTGTGCAGCACGATGTTGCCCAGATGATGAATGCCGTGCGAGATGCGCAGGAAATCGGTGGCGAGCTTCAGGTAGTTCGGCGGCCGCTTCACCGCCAGTTCGACGTCGGATGGCACCGTCGCCGTCAGATGGGTGTAAGTGTGATGTTGGGCGTGCGACCAGCGGCTGTACACCTGTTCACGCCACGTCATGAAACAGATCAGCCAATGGACCGACTCGTTCAACCATTCGCTCCGGAATGGCGTGCGATGGCGCAACTCGTGTTCGATCGCTTCGGCGAACGCGTAGATCGTTCCGTACAGCAGGAATGCCGGCACGCACCACAGCGTGCCGAGCGACAGCCATGCGAGCACGCCGCTTGCCACGACCAGAGAAATGAAACCGCTGAAATGCAATAGCGCATCGCGATCGTTGCGCCGCGTGACTGCCTTGAGCACCTTCCGGTCGAGGCGACATTTGTACCAGTCGTCCATGGTGATCGTTTTCGTGTTGTCTTGCGGTACGGACATGAGCTGCACTCCAGTGCTTTGATGTTTGACCGAGCGATGAACCAAACTAAGCATTGATCATCGCTGAGCCGATTAAAGACTCTTAATGAGCATCGGTCAAAGATTAAAATGACTCATTCTGAGGTATCGAGGGTATTCCAGAGGATGCGGCGGTGCATTCTCTACGCCCTAAACATGAAAAAGCCTCGATTGCCTCAATTTGAGGCAAAATAACGGACATGCGGGCACCTCGGCCCGCATGCAAGTCTGGGGATGCGTATGAAAGAGAAGCCGACGCTCAAACAACTGATGGAGATCACGCAGCTCAGCAGGGCGACGATTGATCGCGCACTGAACGATCGGCCCGGCGTGCATCCGCGCACGCGAAGCGCCGTTGAAGCGGCATTGAGGCAATTGGGCTCGAACTCGCCGACACGATCGTCGCCCCGCGCAAAGCACCGTACTTACGACTTCAGATTGCTGGCCCAGGCAGGTGACGCATTCACGGACGAACTCACACGAACCGCGGCTGAGCTCGAACCAGAATTTGCCGCAACCGGGGCGAATCTCGCAGTCGTACGGTGCGTCGGCGCCTCCGACGACGAGGTTGCCGCCAGAGTCCGCGAGGCGGCCGACGCCGCCGACGGCATCGGCATCATCTGCACGAACACCGCGACGACGACCGCCGCACTACGCGAATGCATGGCGGCAGGCAAGCCGGTTGTTGCGCTCATTACCGACGTCGATGCCGACGCACGTCATACGTATATTGGGGTGAATAACCGGGCAGCCGGACAGTCGGCTGCATTTCTCATTGGACGGCATCTGCAGGCGCATGCTTGCCCCGACGTGGCGGTGGTCGTTGCTACGTTCTCTTATACCTGTCACGAAGACCGCGAGATCGGGTTCCGCTCACTGCTAAGACAGCGCTTCCCCAATGTGAACCTCATCGAAGTCATCAAGGGCGCCGATTCCGGTGCCGCGACCTATGAAGCGACCATGCGTTTTCTGGACGAGCACGAGAAGCTCGATGGCGTTTACAACGTGGCGGGCGGAAACGAAGGTCTGGCTGCGGCGCTGCGCGAATCCAACCTGACGGGCCGAACGATCTACGTGACCCACGAAGTCAACCGGATAACGGAACCGCTCCTGCGTTCCGACGCAATCGACTATCTACTGACACAGGACCTTCGACTGCTGCTACGTACGGCTGTCGTGCATTTGAAGTCCGTGCGCGAGGGACGAGGCGTTCCCGCGCAAACGATCATCCCGATAGAGATGCATTCCCGTTATTCGCTGTATTAGGCTTGCATGGACGAAGCGCGAGTCTCAAGGTCTCGATCGCCCGTTTCGGGCCGGCACCCGCCGTCGCTTCTCGTCAGGTAAACGGACGGTCACGTGAATCCGCTGAAAGGCCGAAGCCGGAAGTACGATATTCGAAGGCAGCGCCTCGAGGCTTGAAGTAGCGATCCTGCCGACAGACGCCCGCCCGAACATGCCTTTGTCGTTCACAGACGTGTACGGTCGCACAGAAGGCCACCGTCGAAGAACGAACAGTCGCGGACCTGTTCGGGGTAGCCGCGTCACTACCCCGATGACGGACACCAGGCAGTCAATTCATCCGTACAACGTTCCAGGCAATCCGCTGTTTTCGCACAGCGGATTGCCTCGGCCGCCGAGCGCAGGCATCGCCCCATGGAGCGGCTTGACGAAGCTGACCGCTGTCCACCGGCGGCCGCCCGATGTTAGCGCCGCTGTCCGTTTTTGTATAGCTCCCAGAGCGGACAGTTCGCTTGCGATAGTGCCAAACGTAAGCTTCTCGCGTGGGATAGATGCGACATGAGTTTCGTCACTGCTGCGGGTCACGGTGATTACAGCGCGCACCATGCCACGCCCCAATCGCCGGCTGCGCGATGACGCGATCCGCCGTCACTGTCCAGCAAGGCACGCCCAACTGAGAGGACCGAGATGCAACAGCCATTTACGCATGACGATCTTTATGCTTTGCTGCAGCGCGCTGCCACGGATGCCACCGCGGTGCAGTCCAGCGGCGCACAGGCCGTGGTGGACAGGATGCGGCAATTCATGACCGCGCAACTGGCAGAGACGCTGCCACAGTACGACGTCTTTATCCATATCTCCGTCTCGCCCTACAGCTTCGACGTCGGCAGTTGGATGAACAAGGTGAAGACCGATTCCACGGGACAGATCGAAGCGTGCACGGTGACATGGGCGGGCGCTCCCGGCGTGCTTCCGGCGGGAGCGTCTAACCTCGGCATCGGCTGCGTGGTCACCTACTTTGCGAAGGCCACGTCGCAAGTGCAACCGGAGCCGGCTTCTGGCGGCGAGCGGGACGGTGTGTTTAGCCTGCCGCCGAATATCGCATTCGGCGTGACCTCGCTCGTCAATTCGGCTGCCGAACAGACGATAAACGTCTACATCGACGACAATCAGAACCCCGCAGCGACATTCCAGGGAAACGGCACGCAAGACAAAAATCTGCAGACGCAAGTTCTGAACTCCGGTAAGGGCAAAGTACGGGTCGTCGTATCAGCGAACGGCAAAACATCGAAAGTCGGCTCGAGGCAGGTCGACATATTCAAGAAAACCTACTTCGGCCTGGTCGGATCGGAAGACGGTACGGATAATGACTACAACGACAGCCTTGTTGTGTTGAACTGGCCGTTGGGCTGACCGGTCCGGCATTCCGGCAAGATGCGGTGGACTACGCCGCCGCATCTTGCCGCTCGAACCGTAGAATGCGGCCGGCGCGGCTGCCCGTTTTGAATCGTCGACCGCACAGGTCAACGACATGCTGTGCAGGCTGATGGAAGATGGGATGGTCCGAGTCGACAGCCCTTCGATGGGTCTCCACATGATTTTTTTGCAGACGTTACGTCGTCATGCGGCATAAAAAAAACGTCGCCAACGCGAGCGGCGACGGTGAAACCAGGCACTCACGAAGCTACGTGCCGGGCTGAAAGACTGGTTTCAAGGACCGCTCTCAACACTGCCACATTTCGAGTTGACGGAACGCTTCTGGTCGCCGCCAACCGATCGACACTGGTTCAGATAATCACCACGCGCGTTCGAAGTGGCCCTCAGGTGCGCGGGTGCCATCGCCACTACGCCTGTGAGAATCGCGCCGGCGGATCAATAAGCCTGTCACTCGCCTTGCCTCTCATCGCCTGTCCGTCGTCGATTGTTGCCCTTCGGACAACATGGTGTACGCATTCGCGATGCTACTGCCGTTCGCCCCGCTGACTACAATCGGTCACACGCTCGGTCGAACCGCGAGCCAAACCAAGCGCGCGAAATTCGTGCTCGTGAACCGCACCACGCAGTGCGGCTTACCCCCACCTAATCAACAGGACTATCGAAAATGAGCCAAACAACCCGCAATGTGCAGCCGGTTATCGCCAACCTTGGCAAAGAAGGTTCAGGCGAACTCGTGCCTTCACGCTACGCCGTGCGCGTGGGCGACGTCGACGTCGTGCTGATCAGCGATGGCGTTCTACCCCTGCCGACCTCCACCATGTCCACGAACGTGAGCGAAGCGGACCGCAACGAATGGTTCGATGGTCGTTTCCTGCAACGTGACATGTTCGATTGGGCGTTGAATATCGCGCTCGTGCGGAGCGGCGAACGCCTGATCCTGATCGACTCGGGCGTGGGCGACGGTTTCGAATACTTCACGCGCGCCGGTCAGTCGGTGATGCGCCTGGAATCGGCGGGCATCGACCTGGCTGCGATCACCGATATCGTGGTTACGCATATGCACATGGACCACGTCGGCGGGCTGAACGTCGATGGCGTCAAGGCCAAGCTGAGCCCGGACGTGCGCATTCACGTGTCGGCCAGGGAAGTAGCGTTCTGGAAAAATCCGGACTTCAGCAAGACGGTGATGCCGGAAACGGTTCCTCCCGCGCTCCGCAAGGCTGCTGAAACGTTCGTGAAACTCTACAGCGAAAACATCGTGCAGTTCGATCAGACCGTGGAAGTTGCCCAGGGCGTGTCGGCTCGCGTGACGGGTGGGCACACGCCGGGGCACTGCGTCGTGGACGTCGCATCGAACGGCGAAAAACTGACGTTCGTGGGCGACGCGATTTTCGAAGTCAACTTCGACCATCCCGAATGGCAAAATGGTTTCGAGCACGAGCCTGAAGTCGCTGCGGACGTGCGTATCGCGCTGCTCAACGAAGCCGCTGAAACCGGCGCCCTGCTGGCCGCGGCGCATGTCGCGTTCCCCTCCATCGGTCACATTGCAAAGAACGGTGGAGGCTTCCGTTTCGTGCCGGTGCTGTGGGACTATTGATTGATGCTCGGCTATCAGCCATCGTCGTATAGATCGCACTGACGATTGCCAGAAAACCGCCGGGAGGGCGCAAGACTCGCGGCGGTTTTTTGCAAACGATCACTTGCCCGCGCCACCGGCATTCGATGAGATCGGTACGTGCGAAGACCTCATCCTGACCGCCCGCCTGACACGCGAGTTCGGTGGACCGACTCTCCAGGTCATCGAGCTTCGCAGTGCGCGCGACTGTAGCAGTCGCACCATCGTTCCCGAATCCGCCTTCCCGGACGAATCGCCGAACGCTGCCGTTGATACCGGTTGTGCGCATCTTTCATCCTTCAAAGGAGCACATCATGAGATTGAGGACCTGTTTGCCCGCGATGTTATGCGCGTCAATGGCGCTGGCGCTGGCGCTCATTCCGGCGATAGCCAGCGCGGAGCCGTTCACGATCAAAGTCGACGATCTGCGTAACGGGCGCTTTTCGAACGAGCAGGTGTACGGAGGCTTTGGCTGTCACGGTAACAACATCTCGCCGCGCATTTCATGGACTCACGTTCCGCGCGGCACGAAGAGCATTGTCGTGACGATTTTCGACCCGGATGCGCCGACCGGAGGGCTCGGCTGGACGCACTGGGAAATCGCGAATATTCCACCTTCTGAATCGTCGCTCGAAAGAGGAGCTTCCGGCAATCCAAAGCTCTTGCCGGCAGGCGCGGTTGAGACGTTGACGGACTTTGGCGAATCCAGATACGGTGGCCCCTGTCCTCCCCAGGGGGAGTCGCATCGATATGTGGTGACGGCCTCCGCGCTCGACGTGGCGCAAATCGACGTGGCTCCTGCCGCGAGCCCCGCAGTCGTCGCCTATCAGATGCATGGGAAAGTCATTGCTCAGGCGAAGTATGTCGCCAGATATCGTCGCCCATTGACTAACGATTGACGGGCGCCAGAACTGGGATATCGGCAACCGTTCCCGGCAGATCGGCTGCCGGTAGAACGATTCACGTATTCGCGTTGTCCCGTTAAACGGTCACGAATCACGCCAACGACATTCCGCCATCGACGTGCAGATTGACACCGGTAACGAAGCTGCTTTCGTCACTAACAAGAAAGAGCGCGGCATGGGCCAGCTCTTCCGCGCGGCCCAGCCGGCCCAGCGGAATCTTCTCCGCAACGGCGGTCTCGAATGCCGGGCGATCGGCAACGGCGATACCCAGTTTCGAAAGAATGGGTGTGTCCACGGGGCCTGGGCTGATCACGTTGACCCTGATGCGGCGCTCTTTGAATTCGAGCGCCCAACTGCGGGCGAAAGCTTCGATTGCCGCTTTACTGCCCGCATACGCCGCGTGGCCTTCGAATACTTTCGAACTCGCGATCGAACTCGTCAACAGAATGGCGCCTCCGTTGCGAAGTTGAGGCGCGACTTTCTGAACGCCGAAGAAAACCGACCGCGTGTTGGTAGCGAATTGTGCATCGTACGCTTCGAGACTCACCTGATCCGAGCGGGCGATCGTGTTTACGCCAGCGTTGGCGACATAAATGTCCAGGCCGCCGAACCGTTCTTCAACCAATGACGCGACGCGGTCATGCGTTGCGGGATCGGCGAGGTCGCCGGTCAGGCCCGTTGCCCGATCCCCAAGTTCGGACACTGCGGCATTCACCGCGGCCAGACGCCGTCCGACGATCAGCACATGTGCACCCTCGGCCACAAACACCCTTGCCATCGCAAAGCCAATGCCGCTATTGCCGCCGGTGATGACGGCGACTTTATTTGTGAGTCTGTTCATTTGAATCTCCGTTGTTCCACGCGAACGTCGCGTTGAACGCTAATTTAGCTATAGGTGAGACGACAGCCCAGTTCTCCAGCGGAGCTATCAGTTTTGCCGAAGGGTCACTAATGTCGGTTGAGAACCTGAACGGCTTATCTGCCTTTGTTCGAGCGGTCGAGGCCGGTTCGTTCACCGGAGCGGCGCGCTTGCTCGGCACGACGCCGTCCGCTGTGTCGAGAAGCGTTGGAAGATTGGAGAGGCGTCTCGGCATCAGGCTTTTCCGGCGCTCGACAAGGGCGACCGTCCTGACAATAGAGGGGCGCACCTACTACGAGCGCATCGCGCCGCTCATACGTGGCATCGAGGAGGCAGGCAACGCGTTGACTACGCCGCTGGCCGCGGTCGGCAAACTGCGTATCAGTGTGCCCGGCGCGTTAGCGCGCATTCTGCTCGACCCGCTCACCCGGCACTTGATGGCGCATCATCCAGGCCTGCTGTTCGATGTGAACGTGAGCGACCATCATGTCGACGTCATCCGCGAGGGTTTCGATCTGGTCATCAGAGCGGGAGAGGTCATCGACAGCGCTTTGCATGCGCGGAAATTGGGCCATTTGCCGCTGGCGCTCGTGGCCTCCCCCGACTACCTGAACCGCCACGGCGTGCCGGAATCGATATCCGATCTCGGTACGCATCGCCATGTTCGTTACAGACTTGCCGGACGCGTGGTGCCCGTCACGTTTGCTGACGGTGTCAGCGTGCAGCCGGAAGGAGCATTCGATACCGACAGCGGTGAGGCCATGAGACTGGCGACATTGAATGGACTCGGTATCGCACAGGTTCTGAAAGCAATGGTTCAGGAAGATGTCGACGCAGGACGTTTGTGTCGCGTCTTGCCGGAGTTGGCGCTGAGACCCGTTCCTCTTCATGTCCTGCACGGATTCGGAAGGAACATGCCACCGCGCACGAAGATATTTATCGATTTTGCGGAGAAGCAATTCGCGCAGTTAATGAAATGATCTTTCTCGCTACACGCCCGCGTTTGTAGCTCAAAGCGTCACTGGGGACACGGCGCAGCCGAATTTCAGATGAAAATCCCTTGCAGGCCGTTCAGTTGGACGACGCTCCGCTTATCGAGCGTAGTTTGTTTGAGTTGTTCCCGTGCATAGATCCTTTCGGAAACCGGGAGCCGATAGCGAGGCAAGTCGTCGTCTCCAAGCTGGACCTGCAGCATGTGCTTTGCAACCAACCCTTCAATTACGGCGATCGCATTCGAAAGATCGCCCGTTCCGTTTGCCACCGCCGCAAGGACGGCCTCGAGCGTTGCGGGCTGTTCAAACGACGACAGGCGACGGAAAGCGGACCTCTCCTGCTCCGACAGCAGCGCGTAACTCCATCCAATGGATGCCTCGAGACTCCGATGCCTCGCAGGGGCGTTGCGGCATCCCTGCCATTGAAGGCGTGAGCGGGTTCCGAGCAGCGCCATGGTGCCGGCCAGTCCAAATGTCGCGACGCGCGCCGCGGCAAACTCGATCGCAAGCGCGACGCCTTCCAGTTCGCGGCAAATCTTCGCAATGGCTGCATAGCTCTTGCTTGTCTGCGGAAACCTGGCGCCCGCTTCCAGTGCGCGTTGAATGAATACCTGCACGGCTGGATAAGTATGCGCGTGTTCAATCGAAATCGCCTCCGGTCCTGGAGGGACGTCGAGCGCAGACAGGCGGCAGACGTATTCGTATCTGACACGTAGCGCCTCGCGGCTTGTCAGAACGAAATAGGTCGCGGATGAGACCGCGAGGATCTGCGTTGTAAGCGACGTCACCTCGTCGATGACATGCTCGCAGTTATCCAGGATGATCAGCGCGCGCCTGGCCGAAAGATAATTCGTGATGCACGTGACGGGCATGTCGTGAAAATCGCCCAACCCGAGCAGACGAGCCAGCGTAAGCGCTACCGTGTCGCCATCAGCAACTTCGCCGAGGTCGGCGAGGTGAATCTCCGAAGGAAACACGCCGGACAGTCTCTTCGCGAGAGCAATGGCCACTGTTGTCTTGCCGATGCCTCCGGGTCCTACGATAGACATAAGCCGATGTCTGCCCAAGTCGGACGCAAGAGTCCGCAAGACCTCGTCGCGACCTTGCGGGCAGGCCGCTCCCGTTGCGAAGCAGCCAGAATGTGCTAAAGCAGACGGTTTAGCACATTGGAAACTGGATTCGACAACCACGCGTTCACGGGTAAGCTGTCCAACGAAACAGTAGCCGATACCCGGGACGTTTTTCACGTAGCGCACACCGCCCTCTCCGTCACCTAGTGCTTTGCGCAGTCCCGCAATGTTGACGCGCAGGTTGCTTTCGTCCACGACGATATTCCTCCACGCGCGCGACATCAACATGCGCCGGTCCACGACCTGTCCGGCGTGCTGGATAAGCGCGATAAGAATATCCAGTGCGCGGCTGCCTAGTGGCACGAATGAACCTGATCGTTCGAGGCGTCTCTCTTCAGGAAAAAGTGTGAACGGACCAAACGATACCGCTTCGCGGCACGCGTGCCGGTCGGTATTTGCCATCACGCCGGAGCGCAAGACATTTTCCTCAGCATTCATCTTCACAGCAGACTCCGAATTCCCGGATTCAGGTGCGTATTGGAATAGACCGATTGCCTCGATCTCTCCACGGCGAAACATTACGTCACGAGCAATCGTAGTTGCGTCACCCCGAACATGGAAGACTCCAACGGGATATCACGGTGTTGCTGCCAGGACAACATCAAGACCATCGAGTCATTGGCGTACAAACCGGTTCACCCCACCTCTTCTGCAGGAGCGGTCGATTGGGCATAGAGTGCCAGCGAGACCTGGTCTCGAACCAGGTCCGCACCGCCGGGTGTGGTCTGTTGATGAGGCGAGAAGAGTTGATGCGGAAAAAAGCGATAAACAACCTCCAACTGTGAGACATTTCCATGACAAAGATATCGGTTCCCATTGTCTGCCTAGAATGCAACCCGGACGGAGGTTCCGTAGGGAATTCCGTTCTTTCTTCTGTTTTGCTGGATCTTCGACCCGACGGCGACGGAAGGTATATGTCGGAATGCTCGCGCGGCCATCAGCGAATCGTGGCGTTGCGCCAGCAGAAGTTCGAGATTCTTTTCGAACTTGCCGCTTGCGCGATACGGGACGGACACTATCGACACTCGGTCTCGTCCTGCACCGCCAGTCTCGAAGACTTTCACGAATTTTTTCTGCGCGCGATGGCGTACCAGAACGGAATAAAGAAAGAGCGTTTCGATGCCGCCTGGAAGCTGTTGGGGATCAATCCACGAAATCGCCACGAAGCCTACTTACTGAACTACCGGAACTTCTGCGCCCGACCTCCCGTTCTCCTCACCCCCGATCAGAACGACTGGAAAGACTCGGTGATGCAAAAAGGAAAAATACCGAGGCGCGAAGAATGTGTGACCTTTGGCCAAGCCGTATTGCACGTATTGCAGACGGCGGTCGAAGACGCGAGGAATGCCTTTCCCGATGGAGTAAAGCAGGCAATGGAGGAACAGGTGACTGCGGCTCAACAATACGCTTGCACATCAGAAGGGCCATGGAGCATTCGCACAATCGTGAATCTTGCCTTCGAAGGTGACAAACATTCCTGGCCGACGCTCGAAGATGCGCTCGCCAGGATTGTTTGACGACGTTTAAGCCCGTCGATTGTTGTCGCCGGGACAACACAATGATCTCCTTTGAGTGCCTACTGCCATTCGCAGACGAAGTCTACGATTTGTCGTGAGGCGGGCGGCAGATGGGTCGGCCGCCGCGATCGTCAGCGATCGTCGCGCAGTGCAACAGGGCTCGGTTTGTCGTGGGTTCCGGCGCACATCGTCAACTGGGTAATTTGAAAACTTAAGGCAAGAATCATGTCGCAGAAGATCTTGATTGTGGGTGCCGGCTTTGCCGGAGTGTGGGGCGCACTCGGGGCGGCTCGCGTGCGCGACCGCGCCGGCGCAACGGCTAGCGACATCGACATTACGCTTATCTCACCGAAACCCGAGTTGCAGATCCGGCCACGGATGTACGAAAGCGAGCCGCATTTGATGTTCGCGCCGCTTTTGCCCCTGCTTGACGCCGTCGGTGTGAACTACGTCGAGGGGAGTGTCGACGAAATCGCTGTTCGCGACAAGACCGTGCGTGTGACGGCCGCGAGCGGCGAAACCCGCTCGCTCGGTTACGACCGGTTGCTCTTGACGAGCGGCAGCAAGCTGAGCCGGCCGCCGATTCCAGGGCTCGCCGAGTATGCGTTCTCGGTCGATTGCATGGAGGACGCATCGGCACTTGAAGAGCATCTCAGGAAGCTCGCGAAGCTTCCCGATTCAAGCGCCCGAAATACCGTTGCCGTGGTGGGATGTGGCTTTACCGGCATCGAGATCGCAACCGAATTGCCTAAACGGATGCGCGCGCTATTCGGCCCCGATGCGGCGATCAAAGTGGTCGTCGTAGGGTCGCAGGCTGAGATCGGTCCCGATCTCGGGCCTAATCCGCGGCCTTTCGTCGCCGAGGCATTCGATTCGCTCGGCATCGAAGCGGTATTGGGATCCGGTGTCGTATCGGTCGACGCGAGTGGAGTCCGAACTGCTTCAGGTGCGCATATCGAAGCGCACACGGTGGTATGGGCGGGCGGGATGCGAGCGAGTACGCTTGCAGCACAGGTTTCGTCGCGTCTGGACCCGCTTGGCCGTGTCGAAATCGCCCCCGATCTGCGTGTGGAAGAGGCGCCCGGCGTGTTTGTGGCAGGCGATGTGGCGCGAGTGCGCAGCGACGATGAAGGGCACTACGCGTTGATGTCTTGTCAGCACGCAATGGTGATGGGGAAATTCGGCGGCCACAACGTGGCCGCCGACCTGATCGGCGCATCGACGCTGGCGTATAGCCAGCCGTTTTATGCCACCTGTCTGGATCTCGGCGAATGGGGAGCGGTCTATTCGGAAGGCTGGGATCGCCAGATAAAGCTGACGCACGCGGAAGGAAAAGCGCGCAAGCAGATGATCAATACGCAGTGGATCTATCCACCGGCGCCGAATCGCGCCGATGCATTGGCGGCAGGCGACCCGCTGGCGTCATTTGGCTAGTGTGTCAGCCAGCCTCGGGCATCGCGGTTAGCCGTTCACAATGGCTCCGGCGGGAGCGGCATGAGTACCCGCCAGGCGCGTTCTTCCCCTCGGAGCCTCCGTGAGCGATTCCCTGGTGTTCGGTTATGCCGTCGTCCTGATCGACGTGGCGCTGTGGCGTTTCAAAGTGCCGAAGCAAGACGTTTCACGTCTCTTGCTCCGGCTCACGATTTTCGCCGTGTTCACGGGGAGCATTTTCACCGCGGGCCTCAGCCCCTTCAGACAGGCTACGCATTTTGAAGCGTCGCTGTTTCACGAAGCGGCGCAGGCACTGAAGATATTCTGGTGGCTGACAGGTGCCCGCCTGCTCACTCTTGCTCTCGACACACTTCTCCTGCCACAGACGTGGCGCAAGCAAAGACTCTTTCAGGACGTGTTCGGTGCTGTAGTGTTTCTTGCCGCGGCGGTAGCCGCGACCGGGTTTGTTCTGGAAATACCCGTTCGCGGCCTGATCGCGACGTCGGGGACATTGGCCGTTATTCTCGGTTTAGCTATTCAAAGCACTTTGCACGATGTCTTTGCAGGGATCGTGCTGAATTCCACAGAGCCGTACCGCGTGGGTGACTGGATCTCGATTGATGGCGCGGAAGGCAAGGTGATCGAGATGAATTGGAGAGCAACGCATCTGCTCAATTCGCACGGCAATGTGACTATCATTCCCAATGCTGCGGCGGCAAAGGCAAATATCACCAATACCAACCGGCCGCACGCTTTGCATGGCGTGACTGTCTCTCTGGAAATCTCGCCGGACGAGCGGCCCGCAACGGTGATTGCCGCGCTTGAATGCGCGCTGGCTGGAGCTCGTTCGATCCTGACGGCGCCGGCTCCCTTCGTGCAGGCAAGAAAATCCACCCTGCATTCCATCCAGTACGAAGCGACGGCCTTCGTCGACGACACGGCAAAAAAAACGCCATTGACAAACGAGCTGTACGACCTCTGTTATCGACACCTTATCGCCGCGGGGGTCGATCTCCAACCACGAGGCGTGCCATCGGTCACGGCCATCGTGGCAAAAGCAGAGGAGCGCCTGCTTAGACGCATCGAACTATTCGCCGCCATCGGCGACGAGGAGTTGAAGTTGCTGTCCAGTTGCATGGTGCGGCATGAATACGACGCCGGGCAGGTGATTTTCACGCCGGAAGTGGTGCCCGACAGTCTCGCAATCGTCGGCTCGGGCGTGCTCAGTGTTTCAACGGAGCAACCTGCCGGGGCGGTCGAAGTGGTGCGTCTCGGGCCCGGCGATACGATGGGGGAGACCGGGCTACTCGCGGGTTTGCCGGTTCAGGTGAAGATCGTGACGCTCACGAGGAGCGTCATTTACAGATTGAACAAGGACGATGTAACACCTCTATTGAGGGATAGCCAGGAGGTGACTCATCGAATGTGCCGGCTACTTTCACAACGGCAAGACATGTTGCATAAAATGGCGATGAAAAACGCCGCGCCTGGAGCCGATGAGCACGCTAGCTTCCACTGGCTTCTGGACAAGATTCATCAGTTGCATGCGCTGAAGTTCTGATCTTGCGGTTACGGATTGGTTACTCCTCATATGCTCCCGTTCACCCTCTGCCTTTGCCAAACATAATTAGCTAGCGTAGATGTTAAGCGCCGTTAAATAACCGCGATCTTCTAATAAAGTGAACGTAGAGCAATCAACGGCGTTTTGCATCGCTTAACTAGGCCAATGACTGCTTCGTGGTTATTGTGATGACTCGACCGGTAAGCAAGCCAATTCCCCCATCTCCCGGTCGAATAATTCCTGGACTTGAGCCATGACTAAAAACCTGGGACATGTTTCCCCCGATGCAAAACGCCGAAACCTGCTGATTGGCGGGATCGCCGCAACGTTGACGACAACTGTGGCATCGGCTGCCAGCAAGCAGTCAGGACCCGGCACGACCGGGCAGATGTCGTCCGCAGGTCATACCGGTGACGTTATCCGTACCCGAGACGGAGTGAGCCTGTACTTCAAGGATTGGGGCGCGAAAGACGGTCCCGTCGTAACGCTGAGCCATGGTTGGCCGCTCAGCTCGGATAGCTGGGAAAACCAGGCTTTCTTTCTGGCATCCCACGGGTTTCGAGTCATTACACATGATCGCCGCGGGCACGGTCGCTCGAGCCAACCGTGGGACGGCAACGACATGGACCACTACGCGGACGATCTCGCGACAGTCATCCAGACGCTCGGTCTGCGCGATGTTGCCGTTATCGGGTTTTCGACCGGAGGGGGCGAAGTCGCGCGTTACGTGGGCCGGCACGGTACGTCCCGCGTGTCGAAGATCGGGCTGATTTCAGCCGTGCCGCCGTTGATGGTAAAAACGCCAGGCAATCCATCTGGGGTACCTATTGAATCGTTCGATAGCGTTCGGGCTGCAATAATCGCCAATCGCTCCCAATTGTTCAAGGACATCCCCGCAGGCCCGTTCTACGGCTTTAACCGACCGGGCGCCAAGGTGTCGCAAGGTCTGATCGACGCATGGTGGCGCCAGGGAATGACCGGTGGTTTAAAGAACGTCTACGAATCGGTCAAAGCCTATTCCGAAACGGATTTCACGGCGGATCTGTTGAAGTTCGACAGACCGACACTGATCATTCACGGCGACGACGACCAGGTCGTTCCCGTGGATATTGGCGCCCGTTCGAGTAAGAAACTCGTCCCTCACGCGATCCTGAAGATTTATCCCGGCGCGCCGCATGGATTGACGGATACCCACAAGGATCAGCTTAATGAGGATCTTTTGTCTTTCCTGCGCAGCTAGCTTGCGAAGAGCGTGATCGTGACGCCCCCTATTCAGAGTGGCCCGCTCGACGCGGGCCTGATCGCGCTTCTCGATCTGCGCGCATCGCAAATCAACGGCTGTCTGTTGTGCGTTCAGTATGGCCTTCGCTTGGCGCTTCATGCTGCCGTGCCCACATCGAAGATTGAGCATATCGGAAGCTGGCGGTGCGCCGATGTTTTCTGTAGTGCGGAGAAGGCCGCGTTGGCCTGGATGGAACACCTTTCGGGTGTCAGTGAACAATCGGCGTCCGATGAAATCTGGGCGCGTATGCGGAAGTACTTCAACGAGACGCAAATTTCAGAGCTGTTCAAGTACTGGAGCAGCAGCGCATTGTGGTCGACCGACGAGGTCATCCGTTGTTGCACTGCCGGCAAGACGGTCAACCCGGCTGTCGATTGGCACGCCCAATAGGCCCCGCCCGCTCTGGGGCTCACAAGGCAACGTGTTTTCCCATGAACTCATCGCGCAAGATGGCGCGCTGGTCGTATTCCTGAGTGTGCCTGGCGCGTCGCTCGTTCTACCTGTGCCGCTATGCCCACGTGTTCATCGACTACATGGCTGAACGAACGCGCGCGCTCGACCTGCAATGCCTGACCACCATGACGTCGGCGCCGGCGCTCTGATTGGTGCTTTGGAAGCAACACGGTGCGTCGCCGCGCAAGCCTTCCCGACGGGCCGCCGCGCACCTACGATGCACCCATGCGTTGACGGCGCATCGAGGCCGGCCCGGCGCACTATCCGCGGAGAACAATCACGACGATCATTGCTATCGAAGGTGGCCATCGTACTCGACGACCGTGACCGCCACGGGCGGCGATGCAGGCCATGGTCCAGCATCAGGCGTAGTCCGATCGGACGACGGCCAATTCGATCTCGACCTGCGCTTGCCTGCACCGCTCGGCGGTCCGTGCGGCGGGACGAATCCCGAGCAGTTGTTTGCTGCCGCCTATGCCGCCCGCTTTCACAGTGCCTTGAGCCTGCTCGCCGCAAAGGCGGAGATAGCGTGCCAAAGCTGTAAGCCGGCATGCGCATTTCATGCGAACGATCGAGCCGTTAGCGACGGCAACTTGACCCGGTAATGTTCGTGTGAGCCCCGCAGCCATGAGACTTTAAACCCAGAGGCGCTGCACTTTGCATGCGATCGCCGCTGGAAGTCGCAGGAGAACCGGAGATGTGTGGACTCGACCCATGGTCGCAGATTATCGGACGGCTGAACGCGCATTGGCATGAGACTGCATCGGCGGTTTACCAGGCTTCGCGGCGCCGCGAGCGACCCAGCCGCACGGTGGTTGCGCATGCGGCGCTTAGGGACTCTACGATTCGAAGCATCGAATGGCAAACCGACACGACCGTGCTCGTTTCCTGGAGCGACGCTACGCGCGGCAGCTATCTTGATCAGACCTGGCGCGCCGGCTATGCCCGCGTCAGGGGTGTTTGCGCGCTCAGCGGCATGTCGGTCAAACGGGGCGACGTGGTGTTCCGGCCGTTCCACCGCGGCGCCGCAGCGCCGTCGAACGCGTTCGACATGATCCTTGCTTCTGTGCTGACAAGATATTCAGAGGGCCAGCTCGTGCCGGCCTGATGTGTGGCGAAGATCGTTTGCACTCCACCCGCGATACGGCGCCATCTGGCCGAACCGCCGATGGCACGCGGGCCGTCCTTGCAGGCATCCACTTCGCACATTGGCCAAGCACCGCTTGTAGAAAGATGGATTCGCGCGGCGATACCGTGACTCATCCGACTCCGGCGATGCTCGCGGCCGTGTCGGTCGCAGAAGTCTACCCATAGAGCTAACGCTTCTACGTTTCGAGCCGCCCCGCTTGGGCGTGTTCGAGTTCGAGCTGCTGACGCGAACCCACTCGAACTTGTCTACCGGTTTCTGGAGCGCATCTTGGTCGAGCCGGCAGGAAGCACGCAATCGCCGCTTCAAACAATGCCAACAGGATAATCAGCACTCGTCGTGCTCAATGCATTGGAGCTTGCGCATTCATTGCGTTTAATCGCCAATCGTTTTAACGGATAGCCTTCATTCGGCATAAAAACGCGTCGTATCGGTAAAAGTACTGATGCTGTAGTCAGACTACATTCTTAAATTGTTGAGTACGGAGAGTCGCTACAGTCCATCCGATGGTCCCGATTCCGTCCGGGCAGGCAAACGTTTGCGCAGCTACCCTGCGTCGCCAGCCTTCGTGTCCGGCGTGAACCTGCCGGACTCGCTCCGCTTCCGCATTCCAACAAAAGCAGAATCCCCGGAGAGACAGATATGCAGAAGAAACTATGGCTGGCGGCCGCTTTAGCGGCGGCCGTGTGCGCCGCTGCGCGTGCGGATGTACCCGACTTTCCACTCGATTTCCTACCCACTTCAATTGCGATGAACGCGTTCGGATCGGCGGCCGCGCATCGGCGCGCCGATACCCTCGTCAGCAGGATGACGCTCGACGAAAAGCTCCAGTTCATTCATTCGAAATACGCAATGTCGGCCGTGCCGGGAGGTGGCGCGGGCTACATTCAGGGCGTACCGCGTCTCGGCATTCCTGATCTGAACATGGTCGACTCCGCGACAGGCTCCGGCAGCACATCGCAGGCCAGCACGACCTTCCCGGCAACGATCGCGCTTGCGGCAAGCTGGGATCGCCGCCTGTCTTCCGATTTCGGCAAACAGGTGGCGATACAACTGCGCGCCCAGGGCTTCGGGATGGGACTCGGTGGCGGAACCAATCTCGCGCGCGAGCCGCGCGGCGGCCGGCTGTTCGAGTATCTCGGCGAAGATCCGCTGCTCGCCGGGGAGATGCTCGCCGAGCGCACCGACGGCACGCAGCGCCAGAAGGTCATCGCCACGATCAAGCACTACGCCGGCAACGAGCAGGAACATAACCGGGGGGGCGGCAACAGCCAGATCGACGAGCGCACACTGCGCGAGCTGTATCTGTTGCCGTTTGAAATCGCCGCAAGGCGCGCACAGCCGGGCAGCGTGATGTGCAGCTACAACCGGCTCAATGGCGACTATGCGTGCGAGAACGCGCATCTGCTCAACGACGTGCTCAAGAACGAATGGCGCTTTGAAGGGCAGGTGCAATCGGATTGGGGGGCGACGCACAGCACGGCGAAAGCGATCAACGCCGGTCTCGACGAGGAAGAGGATGTCGGCTCGACCGTTTATCTGACGCCGGACGCGGTTCGGCAGGCGATTGCGAACGGCTCGGTTTCGACCGCGCGACTCGATGACATGGTGCGACGCAAGCTGTACGTGATGATCCGCACGGGCGTGATGGACGATCCTCCAAAGGGGGGCGCCGCCATCGACTTCGCTGGCGCGAATGCATTCGTGCAGGCGGTTGCTGAGCAGTCGATGGTGCTGCTCAAGAACGACAACAACCAGTTGCCGCTCTCCGCAGCCTCGCTCTCACGGATCGCGGTGATTGGGGGACACGCTGATGCAGCCGTGCTGACCGGCGGCGGGTCAGGCAATACACGTGATCCGGTCACCGGGGCATTCGCGGGTTGCGGCGGCTTGACGTTCGGCACATCGACCGGGTGCAGTTGGTGGACCAATCCGTGGCTGAACTTGAACACGCCCATTGTTGCAGCGATTCGCGCGCTCGCGCCGTCGGCGCAGGTGAGCTTTGCCGGCAACAGCGATCAGCAGACGCCGTTTCGCGCGTACACGCAACAGGAGATCGATCAGGCGGCGGCGCTCGCAGCCCGCTCGGATGTCGCAATTGTCGTCGTCGCGCAGCCGGCGGGTGAAGATTTTGGCGATTTGCAAAGCCTGAGCCTTGCGAATCCGTCGAACCAGGATGCACTCGTCGACGCGGTCGCGCACGCCAATCCCCGCACGATCGTCGTCGTGGAAAGCGGTAACCCGGTGCTGATGCCGTGGAAGCATCGCGTGGCGGCAATCGTGGAGGCCTGGTATCCGGGTGAAGGCGGCGGCAATGCGATCGCGAACGTGCTGTTCGGCAAGGTCAATCCTTCCGGCAAGCTGCCCGTCACCTTCCCGGTGCGTGATCAGGATACGCCGACGTGGGGGCAAAGCGGCGCGTTCGAGCCGGATCCCGTCTACGCAGAGAAGCTGAACATGGGCTACCGCTGGTACGACGCGAAAAACATCACGCCGATGTTCGAGTTCGGATACGGGCTGTCGTACACGCATTTCTCGTATTCGGGGCTTTCGGTCAAACATCGCCCTGACGGCGCGATCGACGTGTCGTTTACGGTGCGCAACGATGGCCGTATGGCGGGCGCGGAAGTGCCGCAGGTGTATCTCGGCGTGCCCTACCGCGACGAGCCGCCGCGACGTCTGGTCGGCTGGGAGAAGATCGGCCTGAATCCCGGCGAGGCACGCCACGTTCGCATCACGGTCACGCCGCGGATGCAGAGCGTGTGGGACACGTCGCGCAATGGCTGGCGATATGTGCCTGGCGGGACGGTGTATGTCGGAGCGTCGTCGCGTGACATCCGGTTGCAAGGGAGCTGAACCTCGTACTCCCGTCACGCACCCGGGCGCGGGATGTTCTGCGCCCGGCGCATCGGGTTGAACCGCTTGCCGACAGGATATGGCGAGCGGCGAGCGCCGCGGGCCATCGACGATTTGGCTCACACTGCCAAACGACCGTTCATGGCCGGAGCGTGCCCCAGGTCGTTGTCACGACCTTGACGAGCGCACTCTGCTGACGGCGCTTGCGAGGTATTGCCGGGGGTTCTAGTTAACCCCGCCGTAAACGGGATCATCTCTTGCTGCGCAGTTCGTGCAAGGGAGATGATCATGCTCAGACTTTTCGGCATCCTGGCGATGGTGGCGGCCGTCTCGGGATGTGTTGCTGCCCCGCCGTACGGTTACAGCGATCCTGCGTATGGGCCTGGCTACTACCCGCCGGGCCCCAGCATAGGCGTGGGCGTGGGAGGCGGCAGCCTCGGCGGTGGGGTAGGCGTCGGCGTAGGTGTGGGGTTCTGAGCAACTGCGCGCGCGGCCGGCCCGGTTGCCCGGACCGCTTCCATTTTCCGCGCAACCGCGGACGGCCGCCGTAGCACGCCAATGGCGCATAGCCGACATATTGCGACGATGTGGCGCTTCCGGGAAAGTGTGGAAATACCCGGGAAATTTGACTGGCGGAAGGCAGCCGGAGTCGAACCGACCTGAGAGCGGCTGACGCCCTCAACTGGGTTTGAAGCCCAGCCGCACCACCGGATACGAATGCCTTCCTACGGTGATTGAACTGCCATGACAATGCCTGGCTACTAGCAGCGACATCGACGCCGACTGGCATCGTCACAGCCGCGCAAATTATATTCGCTTCGAACCACTCCGTGCTCGCTCGCGCGCACCACCTGACCGTCTCACGGACAGGCGTTCAGCCAACCAGCCAACGGCTATCGGTGCGCATCAAATGCAGCCCACGGTGAAAGCGCGTATACCCAACGCGGTCGAAGAACTCCAGTAGTTGGATCGCACGTTTCCGGCCAAGACCGGTCACGTCGCGAAAAGGCCCGGCGGCAACCGTACCCGCGTTTTTCCGCGCTTCGTCCGCCGCGATCGAAGCCAGTTCACGAATCACGTCAGCGTGATAAAAGAGATCGCGCACGACCTGAAAAAGCTCGCCCCGCCGCGCAAGCTTGCGCATCAACTGACGCATGCGGTCCTCCGTGACCCCATGTGCGCTCGCCAGATCGCGCACCCACGGCGGATCGAAGCGCCCTGCTTTCACCGCCGGCAGCACCGCCGCCGCGAGCGCGCGATCGGCGTCGTCGAGCGTCACCGCGTGATCCGGCAGATGCAGCCACGGCCCCTGCTTCACGACCTCGCCGCGCGCCGCCGCGTCGTCCACCAGCGCGCGCCACAACGCGTCGCTCGCGAGCGGCGCAGCGATGCGCCGCAGACGCGACACGTCCGGGCCCAGTTCATCCGGCGAGCGCTCGTGGTACTGCGCGAGCGTGGCAATCAGCCGCGACGCCAACGCCCGCCACGCCGCATCGGCGACCAGCAAGGCGTCATGGCCGGGCAATTCCACCGCGTGCGTATCCGGCGGCAATTCAAGCGCGGCCGCCGGCATGCCGGTCAGCCGTTCCAGCAACGAGCGCGACAATCCATGCGGCGCCCTCGCGAGCAGCGCATCCAGCGTACCCGTGTCGAGCATGCCTTGAATCGCGTCCAGCCATGCCAGCCGCTCCGCCGAGCGACGCTTGCGGGAAGGCGCAAACGGATCGAGCACGTGTCCGCCGCCGACCGTGCGATTCGCCTGCGCGTTACGCACGACAAAACGGTCGCCGGGAAGCGCGCACACCGGCCGCTCGAACACCAGTTGCACGCGCGCGCGCTGACCGGCTGCTAGCGTGTCGCCGTCGAGCAGCGCGACATGCGCAACCTGATGCTGGGTGCCGAGATGCACGTGCAGCGGCGCCCAATGTTCCAGCGTGAGCGGTGCATCGGCGAGCAGCGTCAGCATGACGTCGAGACGTTCCGACGCTTGCGACAAGCGCGGATCGACGACCCAGTCGCCGCGATCGATCGCGCTTTTCTCGATGCCCGCGAGATTCAGCGCGCAGCGCTCCCCTGCGCGTCCGCTCGTAGCGGGCCGGTTCTGCGCATGAATGCCGCGCACGCGCACGGGTAGGTTCTTCGGCGCGAGCAGCATCGTATCGCCGACATCCACCCTGCCGGACACCACCGTTCCCGTCACGATCGTGCCTTGCCCCGCCAGCGTGAAAACCCGGTCGACCGCAAGACGGAACAGGCCGTCGTCGCGCTTCATACGCCACGCTGCCGCCGCTGCATGCAGATGCGCTTTCAATGCGGCCACGCCGGGATCGTCGGCACAGGTCGCGCAGGTATCGAACACGGGTGCGTCCTGCAATACGCCGCCGTTCAGAAACGCCGCCACCTCGGCGCGCGCTTCCCGCAGACGTTGCGCATCCACGCGGTCTATCTTCGTCAACGCGACGGCGCCCCGCTCGATGCCGAGCAGTTCAACAATCGCCAGATGCTCGCGCGTTTGCGGCATCACGCCGTCGTCGGCGGCGATCACGAGCAGCGCGAAATCGATGCCGCTCGCGCCCGCCGTCATGGTGTGGACCAGCTTTTCGTGTCCCGGCACGTCGATCATGCCGAGCACGTCGCCGTTCTCGAGCGGTACGTATGCGTAGCCCAACTCGATCGAAATGCCGCGCGCCTTTTCTTCCTTGAGACGATCGGTATCGACGCCCGACAGCGCTCTCACGAGACTCGTCTTGCCGTGATCGATGTGCCCCGCCGTGCCGACGATCATGCGTGCGTGCCCTTCAGTTGCTCGACCAACTGTGCTTCGTCGGCGGCTTCGAGACAACGCAGGTCGAGGCGCAACGCATCGTCCGCGATACGGCCGATCACCGGCCGCGCCATCTCGCGCAACAGCTTTTCGAGCGCGATCAACTGACGGCCGCCGCGCTTGCCGTCAGCCGTTCTGATCACGAGGCCGTAGCTCGGCAACACATCCACGGGCAATGCGCCGCTGCCGATCTGGCTGAACATCGGCTCCGTCGCCACGGCGTAGCGTTCGCCGATCGCGCGCTGCAGGAACGGCTGCACGCGCTCGGCGGCCAAGCGGATTTCGTCGGCGGGACGCGTGAGCAAGCGCAGCGTGGTCAGCCGCTCGACCAGTTTTTCCGGCGCGCGGTAAAGCTGCAACACGGGTTCGAGCGCCCCGAGCGTCAGCTTGCCGACGCGCAGCGCACGCTTGAGCGGATGCTTCTTGATTCTGGCGATCAGATTGCGCCGGCCGACGATCAATCCGGCCTGCGGACCGCCAAGCAACTTGTCGCCGCTGAATGTGACGAGATCGGCGCCGGCTTCCACGGTTTCACGCACCGTCGCTTCGTGCGGCAGCCCCCACTGGCTCAGATCGACCAGCGTGCCGCTGCCGAGATCGACGGCAACCGGCAGGCCATGCGAATGCGCGAGCGGCGCGATGGCGCCGACCCCGACCTCCTTGGTGAAGCCGTGGATCGCGTAGTTGCTCGTGTGCACCTTCATCAGCAGCGCGGTTTGCGGGCCGATGGCTTCCGCATAGTCTTTCAGATGCGTGCGATTCGTGGTGCCGACCTCGCGCAGCTTCGCGCCCGCGCGGCTCATGATGTCGGGAATGCGAAACGCGCCGCCGATTTCGACCAGTTCGCCGCGCGACACGATGACGTCTTTCCTCGCAGCCAGCGCGGACAGCGTGAGCAGCACCGCGGCGGCATTGTTATTGACCACCGTGGCCGCTTCCGCGCCGGTCAGTTCGCAGATCAGTTCGTCGATCAAATCGTCTCGGTCGCCACGCTTGCCCGTGCCAAGATCGAATTCCAGGTTGGCGGGCTGCGTGAGCGCCTTCACAACGGCTTGCACCGCTTCGTCCGGCAACAACGCGCGGCCGAGATTCGTATGCAGCACCGTGCCGGTCAGATTGAAGACGCTGCGCAAGCGGGACTGGTTGCGCCGGCGCAGCGTGGCTTCCACCGATGCCTGAAGTTGCGCGGCGTCGAGCGCGCTCACGGACGCGCTGCCCGATTGCGCGCTCACGCGCCACTGATCGAGCGCCTCGCGCAGCGCGGTCAACACCTGGGTGCGGCCGAATTCGTTCAGGAGCGCGGCGAATTCCGCCGACGCCATGACCTTTTCCACCGACGGCACGCGCGCCATCAGCGCCCGCAATTCAGAGCCGCTTACATCGCTCACGAGGCAATCCCTTCCAGTCGTTTCAGTCGCTTTTAAGCGGATTCGCCGGAAGGCTCAGCCGAGGCGTCGGCCTGCTCCGGCCACAGCCACGGATGCGGCGACGCACGCCGGTATCCCTCCGCCCCCATCAGCAGGTCCAGCGTGAGGCTGGCGAGATCGTCCGCGAACGGATCGAAATCGTAGTCTTTCGACTGAATGCCGATCTTCCGATAAGTATGGCATTCGTCGCACGACTCCGCCTTTAACGCCGCGTTCCGCGATTCCGCTTCCCGCGTGGCGTCGTCGACGTCCGGCGAGCCGACCGAGTGATAGGCGATGCCCTTGGTCGAATCGCAGTTCGAGCATTTCGAGCGCACCATGTGCCACTCGGTCGCGCACAAGCCGCATTGCAGGTAGCGGTAATTGTCATACACACCGCCCACGCGCACCGTGCTCGCCACCGGGTGAGAGCCGCATACGGGGCATAGGCCGAGCGTTTCGAGGTACGGCACCTCGCGCTTGTCGATATCGGCGGCGAGATCGGTCCACACCACTTGCAGCGCGGCCACGATGAACGGCGCGCTCGCCGGGTCCACCTCGCCGAAGCGCTGCGCGAAGATCGCGTCGGCCTGCGATTCGAGCGCGGCGGTGTCGAGCGTGCGCAACCGGCCGATGAGCGCTTCGAGCGGCGGCGTGAGCGGCCCCGCGGCTTCGACCTTGTCGAGCAACTGACGCAAGACATCGCGCCACGCCGGATCGCGCGCGCCCGACAGCGCGGGAATCAGCGGCATGGAATGCTGTTGCGCGCTCGCGATCAATTCGGGGCTGGGCGGCTTCGCCTTGAAGCCCGCCATCACCGCTTGCTGCGCGTCGGCCAGCACGGCCATCAGGCGCAAATAGCCGGCGATCGGATTGTCGAGCGCCGCCAACTGACGCAGCCGCGCGGCACGCGGCGCGAACACCGCGAGCCGTTCAGGCGTGCGGATGCGGGGAATCGCCGAGTGATCGAGCGACTCGATATCGCCGGCTTCAAGAATGCGTTGAACCAAGGTATCGACCTCTGACAATTGCGCTGCCATTGCGCTAAAACTGAAGAGCCGCCGCGGTTCCATGAACAAGAGCGGCGGCTCGGGTGCGGTGCGCTAAAAGCCGTACCGCTTGTTTGCTTCTTATTTGCCTCTCACTTGCCGATGGTTTCCTTGAACCAGTTCGGATGATGCTTTCTCGCCCAGCCGTAAGTCACCGTGCCGCGCGTCATCGCGCCGATCGATCCCTTGACCCACAGCGCCGCATAGATATGCACGATGATGCCGACGATCAGCACGAACGCCGTTACCGCATGCACGACCGCCGCAAGCCGGATGATCTCGATCGGGAAATAGAACGAGAAATAACGCCGCCAGATCACGATGCCGCTGAGCAGCAACAGCACGAGGCAAATCACCATCGTGAAAAATAGCAGCTTTTGACCGGCGTTGTACTTTCCGATCGGCGGCAGTTTGTCCTCGCGATTGTTGAGCACGTCGTCGAACTGCCTCATCCACTGCATGTCGGCCTTGTCGAGATAATTGTGATGCCAGAAGCGCAACGCAAGAATCAGGAACGAGACGAACATCACGCAGCCGATGAACGGATGCAGAATCCGCGTCCACTGCCCGCCGCCTAAAAGCGCATAGAGCCACGCCATGGCGGGATGAAACATGGCGAGACCGGAGAGCGCCAGCAGGACGAACGTAATGGCGGTGATCCAGTGATTCGTGCGCTCGTTCGGCGTGTAGCGCACGATCAGGCCGTTGCCCTTCACGTCTCTCAGCGTGGTGTGTTCAGGGTGTTTCATCGGATGCCTCCCGCGAACGGCGTACTTCGTCGACTTCACGCTGGGCTTCGAGTTCTTCCGCCTCCGTCACCTCGTTGGGGCCAACGCGTGTGTAATGGAAGAAACCCGCCACCGCCGCGAACGCGATACCGGCCAGCGCCAGCGGCTTCGAGAGGCCCTTCCACAGAGAAACCATCGCGCTGATCTTCGGATCCTGCGGCAAGCCGTGGTACAGATTGGCCTTGTCGGCGTGATGCAGCACGTACATCACATGCGTGCCGCCCACGCCGGCGGGATCGTACAAGCCGGCGTTCTGAAAACCGCGCTCCTTCAGATCCACGACCCGCTCCGCCGCCTGCTGCTTCATGTCCTCCTTGGTGCCGAACATGATCGCGCCGGTCGGGCAGGTCTTGACGCAAGCGGGTTCCTGACCGACGGCCACACGGTCCGAGCACAGCGTGCACTTGTACGCGCGGTTGTCCTTCTTCGAAATGCGCGGCACGTTGAACGGGCAACCGGTCACGCAATAGCCGCAGCCGATGCAGTTTTCCTCGTGAAAATCCACGATACCGTTCGTGTACTGCACGATCGCGCCCGGCGCCGGGCAGGCCTTCAGACAGCCGGGGTCCTCGCAGTGCATGCAGCCGTCCTTGCGGATCAGCCATTCGAGATCGCCTTCGGTGTTCTCGTACTCCGAGAAGCGCATGACGGTCCATGAATGCTCGGTCAGATCGCGCGGGTTGTCGTAGACGCCGGTGGTGTCGCCGACCTCGTCGCGCAAGTCGTTCCATTCCATGCAGGCCGTCTGACACGCCTTGCAGCCGATGCACTTGGAGACGTCGATGAGCTTGGCGACCGTTCCCGTGGCCGGCTCGCGAATCTGCGGCTCCGGCAGCGTGGTGGCGGAGAGGCGTTTGATATCGAGTGATTGCAGTGCCATCTCAGCTCCTTATGCCTTTTCGACCTTGACGAGGAACGACTTGAATTCCGGTGTTTGCGAATTCCCGTCGCCCACGGAAGGCGTCAGCGTATTGATGAGATAACCCGGCTTCGTGAGCCCCTTGAAGCCCCAATGCAACGGCAACCCGACTGTCTGCACCTTTTTCCCCTCGATCATCAGCGGTTTGATCCGCTTGGTGACGAGCGCCACCGCAACGATATGACCACGATTGGACGACACCTTGACGCGATCGCCCGCGACCACGCCCACTTCCTTCGCCAGATCCTCGCCGATCTCCACGAACTGTTGCGGCTGCACGATCGCGTTCAGGCGCGCGTGCTTGGTCCAGTAGTGGAAGTGTTCGGTCAGACGATAGGTGGTCGCCGTATGCGGAAACTTGTCGTGCGTGCCGAACGCGGCGCGGTCGTCCGGGAACACGCGCGCCGCCGGATTGCTGACGACCGCCTTGTTGTTCGGATGCAGCGGGTTGTAGCCGATCGGCGTTTCAAACGGTTCGTAATGCTCGGGGAACGGTCCTTCCACCAGACCGTCGCGCGAGAAGAAGCGCGCGACGCCCTCCGGATTCATGATGAACGGATTCATGCCGTTTTCGGGCGGTTCGTCCGCCTTGAAGTCGGGAATGTCCGCGCCGCTCCATGTCTTGCCGTTCCACGCGATCAGCTTGCGCGTGGGGTCGAACGGCTTGCCGCTGACGTCGCATGAAGCACGGTTGTACAGAATCCGCCGGTTCGCGGGCCACGCCCACGCCCAGTTCAGCGTATTGCCGATGCCGGTCGGGTCGGCGTTGTCGCGGCGGCCCATCTGGTTGCCGGCCTGGGTCCACGAGCCGCAAAAAATCCAGCAACCGCTCGCGGTGCTGCCGTCGTCGCGCAGTTGCGCGAAGCTGGCCAGTTGCTCGCCCTTCTTCGCGAGCACCTTGGTTTTGTCGGTGGGATCGGTGACGTCGGCGAGCGCCTTTCCGTTGAACTCCATCGCGAGTTCTTCAGGCGTGGGGCTTTCCGGGTCGGCGTACGGCCAGCTCATGTTGAGAATCGGATCGGGATACTTGCCGCCGTTCTCCTTGTAGGCCTTGCGGATGCGCAGCCACAGCCCCGACATGATCTCGAGATCGCTCTTCGCTTCACCGGGGCCGTTCGCGCCCTGCCAGTGCCACTGCAGGACCCGGCTCGAACTGACCAGCGAGCCGCGTTCTTCCGCGAAACAGGTGGTCGGCAGACGGAACACCTCGGTCTGGATCGCCGACGCATCGACGTCGTTGAATTCGCCGTGGTTTTTCCAGAACTCGGAGGTCTCGGTGGCGAGCGGGTCCATGATGACGAGCCACTTCAGCTTGGCGAGACTCGCGCCGATCTTCGCCTTGTTCGGCGCCGCGGCAAGCGGGTTGAAGCCCTGCGCGATGTAGCCGGTCATCTTGCCCTGATTCATCAGTTCGAAGACCTGCAGCATGTCGTACGGCTTGTCGAGCTTCGGCAGATAGTCGAAGCCGAAGTTGTTCCCGGCGTTCGCGTTATCGCCCCACCACGACTTCATGAAGCTGACGTGGAAAGCGCGGTAATTGCGCCAGTAGCTGAGTTGATTGGGCCGCAGCGGCTGGGTGGCGCGCTTCGTGATGTACGCCTCGTAGTCCTGCTCGGCCTCCATGGGCAGCGTCATGTAGCCGGGCAGCAGATTCGACATCAGGCCGAGGTCCGTCAAGCCCTGAATGTTCGAGTGGCCGCGCAACGCGTTCATGCCGCCGCCGGCAACGCCGATGTTGCCCAGCAGCAGTTGCACCATCGCGCCGGTGCGGATCATTTGCGAGCCGACCGAGTGATGGGTCCAGCCGAGCGCGTACAGGATCGTGCCGGCGCGCCCCGGCACCGCCGTCGACGCGAGCATCTCGCACACCTTGAGGAATTTCTCTTTCGGCGTGCCGCAAATCTTCTCGACCTGCTCGGGCGTGTAGCGCGAGTAGTGCTGCTTCATGAGCTGATAGACGCAGCGCGGGTCCTGCAGCGTCGGGTCCACTTTCGCGAAACCGTCGTCGCCGCGTTCGTAGTCCCACGTGCTCTTGTCGTAGCTGCGCTTGTCGGCGTTGTAACCGGAATACAGACCGTCGGTAAATGAAAAATCCTCACGGACGATGAACGGCATGTCCGTGTAATTCTTCACATATTCGTGCTGGATCTTGTCGTTGGTGAGCAAATAGTTGATCACCCCGCCGAGGAACACGATGTCCGAGCCGGTTCGAATCTGCGCGTAATAGTCCGCGACCGAGGCCGTGCGCGTGAAGCGCGGATCGACCACGATCAACCTTGCCTTGCGATGCGCCTTGGCTTCCGTGACCCATTTGAAGCCGCACGGGTGCGCCTCG
Source organism: Paraburkholderia sp. DD10 (assembly GCF_049177125.1). NCBI lineage: Bacteria > Pseudomonadati > Pseudomonadota > Betaproteobacteria > Burkholderiales > Burkholderiaceae > Paraburkholderia > Paraburkholderia sp. DD10. Next base: position 3,095,313 of record NZ_CP185392.1, read on the forward strand.
GCCGCATTGCCGCCCATCACGAGAATCACATCCGCGTTCTTGATGTCGACCCAATGGTTCGTCATCGCTCCACGGCCAAACGTCGGGGCAAGACCTGCCACCGTCGGGCCATGTCAGACACGCGCCTGATTGTCGAACGCGAGCATGCCAAGACTGCGGACAGTCTTGTGCGTCAGATAACCCACTTCGTTGCTGCCGGCCGAGGCCGCCAGCATGCCCGTGGTCAGCCAGCGGTTGACCTTCTTGCCGTCCGGCGTGGCCTCGACGAAATTGGCGTCGCGGTCTTCCTTCATCAGCTTGGCGATGCGGTCGAGCGCATCTTCCCAGGAAATCCGCGTCCATTCATTCGATCCGGCCGCGCGATGCTCGGGATGCTTCAGACGGCTCGGGCTATGAATGAAGTCGATCAGGCTCGCGCCCTTCGGGCACAACGTGCCGCGATTCACTGGATGATCGGGATCGCCTTCGATGTGGATGATGCTGGACTTGGCGTTCTTGGCGTTGTCGCCGAGTCCGTACATCAGGATGCCGCAGCCTACGGAGCAGTACGGGCAGGTATTGCGGGTTTCAGTGGTACGCGACAACTTGTACTGACGGACTTCCGCTAGCGCGGGAGCCGGGGAGAAGCCCATGAGGGCGAGACTCGATCCGGCAAGCGTGGTGGCGGAGACCTTCAGAAATTGTCGCCGGGACATATGCGGCATTTAATGGCCTCGGCTCTTGTGGGGTACTGATATTGATTATAGAGGTCAGTATCAAGTCCTGCAGCGAGACTGTACCTCCTCGCCCGCGCGGGCAAATATGAAACACCGCAGCCGGTGAGCGGGAAGCGGGCATCGTTCCTGCTGCATTTGTTCTGCGTGAATCCCGCTCACTCCCTGATCATTAGGCTGACTTATGACTCCCCGACTTCTTGCCCATTCGCGTCCATCCAGATTCATCGTCTCGCTCGCTTTCGGCAGCGGGGTACTGGTTGCGAGCCCATGCGGCTTCGCGCAGACCACCCAGGGCAGCGGCTCGGAGCAACAGGAAAATCGCGCCTCCGCGATGGGTTCGGCGCCCGATCCGGCGGCCTCCGCCGTGCATGAGTCGCACAAGCCGCAAACCAGGGACGGCGGCTCGGCCACTTCGCGTGGCAAAAGCGTTAGCAAAGGTCGCACAGCCAAGGGAAACGGTGGCTTCGACAACGGGCTGTACGGCACGGGAGCCGGCAGCAACAAATAAGCGCCGGTCATAAGACGTGACCGGCCGTGGCCTTCGCTGGGCTCGACGCCTTGGCGCCCGGGTTGCGCCGGCCGGTCGCTGCGCCGCGCCCGAACAACCCGCATAATGCGGTCATTCGAAGCCTCAGATCCGCGCCACGATGACCGACACCCACGCCACCACGAGCCAAACCGCAAGCGAAACCCCAACCGCGTCGCCCCGCCTCACCAGCCTGTCGCATGGCGGCGGCTGCGGCTGCAAGATCGCGCCCGGCCTGCTCGCCGACCTGCTCAAACGCAGCGCGCCGCTGCCGCTCTTTCCCGACTTGCTGGTCGGCAACGATACCGCCGACGACGCCGCCGTCTACAAACTGAACGACGCGCAGGCGATCGTCGCCACCACCGACTTCTTCATGCCGATCGTCGACGACCCGTTCGACTTCGGCCGCATCGCCGCGACCAATGCGCTGTCCGACGTCTATGCGATGGGCGGCAAACCGATCATGGCGCTGGCGATCGTCGGCATGCCGATCAACGTGCTGCCGCACGACGTGATCGCGGCCGTGCTCAAAGGCGGCGAATCCGTCTGCGCCGAAGCCGGCATTCCGCTCGCGGGCGGCCATTCGATCGATTCCGTGGAGCCCATTTACGGCCTGGTCGCGATCGGCGTGGTCGATCCGAAGCGCGTGAAGCGCAATGCGGGCGCGCAGGCCGGCGACGTGCTGATTCTCGGCAAGCCGCTCGGCGTCGGCATTCTCTCGGCGGCGCTGAAGAAAAACCGCCTCGACGCCGCCGGCTACGCCGCGATGATCGGCGCGACCACCAAGCTCAACCGCCCCGGCGCGGAACTGGCCAGGCTGGACGGCGTGCACGCGCTGACCGACATCACCGGTTTCGGCCTGCTGGGCCACACGCTGGAATTGGCGCGCGGCTCGAATCTCACCGCCCGCGTGCGCTATGCGGACCTGCCGTGGCTGCCGGACGTGATCGGGCTGGCGGAGGCCGGCATTTTCACCGGCGCGTCCGGGCGCAACTGGGACGCTTACGGCAAGGACGTCGTGCTGCCGTCCTTTTTGCCGTCGACCGCGCGCACGCTGCTCACCGACCCGCAAACCTCGGGCGGTCTGCTGGTGTCGTGCGCGCCAGAGGCCGTCGACGAAGTGCTCGCCCTATTCCACGCCGACGGTTTCGGCGAGGCGCGCGTGATCGGCGAGATGGTGAGCGGCGAAAGACGCGTCGAAGTCGTCTGACGCTTCGGCGGAGCGAGGCACGAGCGAGGACGCAGGCGAGGGCGCAACAGAGACGACACCAGGCAGAGCCGGAAGCTCGAAAGCGGCGCTGGGAGCCTCGGCGGCCGGCGTTTGCGGCGCATGCGATAATTTCACCCTTCCCCGCCGGTCCGTTTTGTCCGTAACCCTTGAAAAATCTACTCGTCAGACTCGATCAAGCCGCTGATTTCGACGAAATCATCGACGTACGCACGCCCCTCGAGTTTGCCGAGGACCACATTCCGGGCGCGCTGAACGCCCCCGTGCTCAGCAACGAGGAGCGGGTGCTGGTCGGCACGACGTACAAGCAGGTATCGCCGTTCGAGGGCACCCGCATCGGCGCGGCGCTGGTCGCGCGCAACATCGCGCACCATCTGGAAACGACTTTCGCCGACCGGCCGCGCAACTGGCGTCCGCTGATTTATTGCTGGCGCGGCGGCAAGCGTTCAGGCTCGGTTACGACGCTCTTCAATATGATCGGCTGGCAGGCGCGGCAGCTCGAAGGCGGCTACAAAAGCTATCGGCACACAACGCTCGAAACGCTCGGTTCCTTGCCGAAGCAGTTCGACTACATCGCGCTGGTGGGCCCGACCGGCAGCGGCAAGACGCGCCTGCTCGCGGCCTTGAGCGAGGCGGGCGCGCAGACGCTCGACCTCGAGGCGCTGGCTTCGCACCGCGGCTCGCTGCTCGGCGCCTGGGCCGGCGTGCCGCAGCCGTCGCAAAAGCGTTTCGACACGCTGCTGGTTTGCGCGCTGCGCGCGCTCGATCCCGCGCGGCCGGTGTTCGTGGAAGCGGAAAGCCGACGCATCGGCTCGGTCTCGCTGCCGCTTTCGCTGCTCGAAACGTTCCATCGCGGCGCCTGCGTCGAGGTGCAGTCGAGCCGCGAGGATCGCGCGGCGTTCCTGCTGCACGACTATGCGCATCTGTTCGACGATCCGGCTTCGCTCAAGGGGCAACTGGAACGAATGATCGGTTTGCATAGCCGCGAACGTGTCACCGGCTGGCAACGGCTCGTCGACGAAAACCGGCGCGCGGAACTCGCAAACGAACTGATCGAGCGGCACTACGATCCGGCGTATGCGCGCAGCAGCCATCAGCATTTCGTCCAGTTGCCTCACGCATTGCAACTGCATTTCCGGCCCAACGACGCGGATGTCGTCGACCAGGCGAAAACCCTGCTGGCGCGGCTCGACAAGCGCGCGCTCGCTGTCATCTGACCAAAAAGAAACGTTTAAAAACCATCATGCAATCAACCCTCAGGCAACCCCGTGTCGCCCTTGGCTGGATCGTGTTTCTGCTGATCGCCGTCGTCGGACTCTTCTATGTGAAGTGGTTTCCCTACTACAACCGCGCCTTCGTCGCCGCGAGCCAGCATTCCATCGGCAAGTCGATCCTGATGGGCACCTCGGCGAGCGCGCCGGCGCCGTCATGGCAAGCGGCGATCGATTACGCGCTCGCCTACGGCAAGGCGATCTGGCAGGCCATGGTGCTCGGCCTGCTGCTCGGCTCGGCGGTGCAGGCGCTGATTCCGCCGCAGTGGGTCGCGCGCGCGCTCGGCCGGACCGATTTCAGCAGCGTGGTGAAGGGCGGCCTGATGTCGCTGCCCGGCATGATGTGCACCTGCTGCGCGGCGCCGGTCGTCGCCGGCTTGCGCGCCCGCCAGGCCGCGCCGGGCGCGGCGATCGCGTTCTGGCTCGGCAATACCGCGCTCAATCCGGCCACGCTGATCTTCATGGGCTTCGTGCTCGGCTGGCAATGGATGGGCCTGCGGCTCGCGTTGGGGATCGTGATGGTGTTCGGCCTCGGCTATCTGGTGAACCGGATGGTTACGCCCAAGGAAGCCGAAGCCTCGCGCGAGGCCATGGCGCAACTGGTCGCCGCCGACGTGCCGGGCACCGCGTTCGCACGCTGGGTAAAAATTCTCGGCACGATGACGCTGCGCCTGATTCCCGAATACATCGTGCTGGTGCTGGCGCTCGGCGCGGCGCGCGCATGGCTGTTTCCGCACATTGGGCCGGGCATCGACAACAGCCTGCTGTGGATCATCGCGCTGTCGATCGCGGGAACCTTGTTCGTCATTCCCACCGCGGGTGAAGTGCCGATCATTCAGGCGATGCTTGCCTTCGGCATGGCCGCCGGTCCGGCCGGCGCCCTGCTGATGACGCTGCCGCTGATCAGCGTGCCGTCGATGGCGATGCTCGGGCGTTCCTTCCCCCGGCGCGTGCTGACGATGGTGGCGCTGGCGGTGGTGGCGTGCGGCGTGGTGAGCGGGTTGCTGGCCGCGGCATTGGGGTTCTGAATTTTTGAGGTTTGAAGCATGAAACGTGTCGCGGCATTTTCCGTGGCGAGCTGGTCGGCCGCCGCCCTGCTCTACTTCGGACAGCACTCGGTATCGCTGATCGTGGTTAGCGGCGTCGTCGTGCTGGCCGGCTTCGATCTGCTTCGTCCTTGACGGCGGAGTAGGTCTGTAGCCGCGAGGCGATCAGATCGAACGGACCGGCGCGGACTCCAGCGTCATCCTGCGACGCGCGCCGATGAGCGCGGCGACACCGGTGCCGACGCCCAACGCAAGCAGACACGCTGTGGGCACCAGCATCGGCGCGACATGGCTCTGCGCCGCCTTGCCGACATAGGGCATCAGATTCTGTCCGGCGAATCCGCCCAGATTGCCGATCGCGTTGATCGCCGCCACGCTGGCCGCCGCTCTCGCGCCCGTGAAGAAGCGCGGCGGAAGCGACCAGAAGCACGGATACAGCAGCGGAATGCACGCCCCGCCCACACACAGCGCGGCAAACCGCAGCGACGCGGTCGGCAATACGAGGCTCGACGCGAAACACATCACGCCGATACCCGCTACCACACTCATCGCCTTGAGCACCACGCGCTCGCGCTTGAGCTTGCCCGGCAGCCACAGCAGAAGCAGCGTCGCCAGCGCCCACGGAATCATGTTCAGCACGCCGTTCACCGACGAGGACACACCGTAGCTTTTCACGAGCGTCGGCATCCAGTACGTGACGCCGTACAGCGAAGTCGACATCAGCATGTAGGTCAGCGCGAACATCAGCACCTTCGGGTCGAGCAGCGCGCCCCAGGGCCGTGTCGCCTTGGCTTCATCCGATGCTTCGCGCTTGAGCGCGGCGATCACCACGTCCTTCTCCTGCTGCGAGAGAAACGGCGCTTCCTTGACCGAATTCGGCAGGAATTTGAGCGCGACGAACGCAACCAGAATGGCCGGGATACCGGTGGCGATGAACACCCACTGCCATCCCGCGAATCCCCAGGTGCCGCCGAGCGTCAGCAGCAGGCCGCCGACCAGCGAGCCCAGCATATTGGCAAGCGAACTGCCCAGCGTGAAGAACCCGAGTACCCTGGTGCGATAGCTCTGGGGGAACCACTGCGTGAGGTAATAGATGACGCCGGGATAAAAACCCGCTTCAGCGACGCCCAACGCGAAACGGAACGAATAGAACACCGGCAGCGAGCGCGTGAACGCCATCAAAACCGTCACCACGCCCCATGTGAGCATGATGCGCGCGAGCCAGGTCCGCGCGCCGAAGCGATGAAGCGCCAACGTGCTCGGCACCTCGAAGAGCAGGTAGCCGATGAAGAACAACGATGCGCCAAGGCCGTAGGAGGCTTCCGTCATGCCGAGATCGTGCACCATCTCCAGCTTGGCGAAGCCGACGTTCTGCCGGTCGATAAACGCGATGAGAAACATGACGATCAGAAGCGGCATCAGCCGCCACGCCATTTTCTTCATTACCTGCTGCTCAAATCCTGTCTGCGTGGACATGTCCGCTCCGTTTCCGCGCCGGCCGTCCTCGATATTCGACGGGTGGCGCGGCGGCCGCTACGTCGATAGCAACGGCCGAATTGATGTAGTCATATATATGTTTGTACGAATCGGCGATGCGCGCCATGAGGTGATACCCGGATAGGAGCAGTTAGCGTCTATCCGGTTTGTCGATGCGGTATGCGGTAGGGTGAGCAGCAGGGCGATGCCGGCGCTGAGGGGCGCAAGCGGACGGTTCAGCGAATTTCCACCTGGTATTGAAACGTGGTGGCAGCCCCACGCGTGCTGCGCCATTCGAACGGCGTGCCCGCGAAGTCCGACGCGACACGATGCACCAGAATGACGGGACTTCCGGGCGCTAGACCGAGGACCGAGGCGTCATCAGGCGTGGCTTGCTCGACTCTTAGAATTTCGGTGGCGGACGCCACGATTTGCCGGCAAAGACGCTCGTACAGCGGGTAAAGTAAATCTTCGAAATCATCGAGCGGCAGCGTGGCCAACGGCTCGAAACGCGCGCGCGGCAGCCAGATTTCTTCGGAGAGCACCGCCTGCCCTTCTATCAGACGCACGCGCGAAAGGTGAATCGCCTTCTCGGTGGCTTTCATCTTCAGGGCGGCGCGGATTTCCGCGCTGGGCTTCACGATTTCGCGCTTGAGCACGCGCGCGGTGGGGCGCACGGGTTGTCCGTCGCGCGACTTGAAACGAAAGAAGCGAAACAGCGAGGAATCGAAACGGGGCCGGCGGATGAACGTCCCTCTGCCCTGACTGCGTGTGAGCACACCGTCGGCCACCAACAGGTCGATCGCCTTGCGAACGGTGCCCGTGGAGACGTTGTAGAACTGTCCCAGTTCCGCCTCGGTGGCGATCGCTTGCGTCGGCGTCCATTCGCCCGCGGCAATGCGGCTAAGCAGGTCGTCACGCAATTGATGATAACGGGGCAATCGGTCGTCCAGCTTGAAAGAGGCCGTGTCCATGGCATTCATACAGTTGTTCAGAGGAGTAACTACTGTACCGCATCGAAGAGGGCCACCGTGAGCGAGGGTTTTTACCCACTGACTTTTAGCGGCATTGCCTCGATCATTCATTCATTCATATATATGACTGAATGAATTGCAAGGGAACGGAGACGGCTATGTTCACGTGGTACAAGCAAGGCTCGCAACTCGAACGCAACACCTTCTGGGGCTGCTTTGCGGGTTGGGGGCTCGACGCGCTCGACGTGCAGATGTTCACCCTCGCCATCCCTGCGATCATCGCGGCGTATGGCATCGACCATACGCAGGCGGGTGCGATCAGCGGCGTGACGCTCGTTTCGTCCGCGCTCGGCGGCTGGATTGCCGGGGCGTTATCGGACCGCTTCGGCCGTGTCCGAACGCTGCAAATGACGATCCTCTGGTTCGCCGGCTTCACGTTTCTTTGCGCGTTCGCGCAAAACTTCCCGCAACTGCTGGTGCTCAAGGCGCTTCAAGGCTTCGGATTCGGCGGCGAATGGGCGGCCGGCGCGGTGCTGATGGCGGAAACCATCCGTACCGAACACCGCGGCAAGGCGATGGGCGCCGTGCAAAGCGCGTGGGCGGTTGGATGGGGCGCGGCCGTGCTGGTGTATGCCGCGGCGTTCTCGTGGTTGCCATCGGACACCGCATGGCGCGTGATGTTCGCCGTCGGCCTGTTGCCGGCCGCCCTTGTCCTGTTCGTACGACGCAATCTGAAGGAACCGGCCCGCATCGCGCCGGCCAGCGCCGCGCCCAAGGTCTCCGCGCTCGGGCAAATCATGCAGGTCTTCCAGCCGCGCGTGCTCCGCACGACCATTATCGGCGCGGTGCTGGGCACCGGCGCTCATGGCGGCTACTACGCGATCATGACGTGGCTACCCACCTTTCTTGCGAAAGAGCGGCACCTGTCGGTTCTACATACGGGCGGCTATCTGGCCGTGGTGATCGTGGCCTTCTGGTGCGGCTGCATGTTGAGCGCGTACCTGCTCGACCGCATCGGCCGCCGGCGCAACATTGCGTTGTTCGCGTTCTGTTGCGTCGTCACGGTTCTCGCCTACGTCATGCTGCCGCTGACCAACACGCAAATGCTCGTGCTGGGCTTCCCGCTCGGACTGTTCGCAGCCGGTATTCCGGCGAGCCTCGGGCCGCTTTTCAATGAACTGTATCCGGCGGATATGCGCGGTACGGGCGTCGGCTTCTGCTACAACTTTGGACGCATTGCGTCAGCGAGTTTCCCGGTTCTCGTGGGCTACATGAGTCATTCGATGTCGCTCGGCATCGCGATCGGCATCGACGCGGCCATTGCCTACGGACTCGCGATGATCGCCGTGTTGCTGCTGCCCGAAACGCGTGGCAAACGTCTGCGTGGCGTGGTGGCGTCCGAATCGGCGAACGACAGCGGCGACGCTGCGCGCTTGACGCTGAATCCGCCGCGGAGCTGAACCATGATTGCGCCGGCATCGCCCGTTCAGTCCCGCTCGCGTTGCGTCGATACCCATGCGCACGTCTTCGAGCAAGGCTTGCCGTTGGTGGATGGCAGGCGTTACTCGCCTGGCTACGATGCAACGCTCGACACGTATCTGCAATTGCTCGACGCACACGGCATCGGGCGCGCGGTTCTCGTGCAGCCGAGTTTTCTTGGCACGGACAATCGCTATCTGTTGCAGGCGCTGTCGCGCGACACGCACCGCTTGAGAGGTGTCGCGGTAATCGCGCCCGATGCTTCCGACGAATCGCTCGCCGAGATGCAGGGCCGAGGCGTAACCGGCATACGGCTGAACCTGATCGAACAGGCGCTGCCGGATCTGCGAGCGAAATCGTGGACGCTTCTGCTCGATCGGCTCTCGCAACTGAGTTGGCATGTCGAACTGCACCGCGCTGCGCGCGACCTTGCGCCCATGCTCGACCGGCTGCTGGAGGCCGGCGTACCAGTCGTCGTCGATCATTTTGGAAGACCCGACCCGGACCAAGGCATCGGAGACCCCGGCTTCGAGGCATTGCTGCGTTATGGCAAGAGCGGCCGCATTTGGGTCAAGCTATCGGCCGCGTACCGTTGCGCGGCTGGCGATTCAAGCTTTGTCCGCGAGGCGACGAAGCAATTGCTCGAACATTTCGGCGCTGGGCGTCTGATGTGGGGCAGCGACTGGCCTCATACGCAGCATGAACGGATGACGGACTACGGCCAGTCGCTGTCGATGCTAATGGAACTCGGCCTCGATGCAGCGGCAATCGACGCGATCCTGTGCACGACTCCGCAGTCGTTCTATGGTTTTGAAGACGAGTTACCCGACCGCGGGGCCTCGTCGGCAACGGCATCGGCAGTTACCTGAACTGAGGGCGTTGCGGGTGGATTCGAGAGGTGATGCGAGAACATGACGGTGGACGAAAGCGGAGCCGCTTTCGTCCACGCCACTTTTGCGTTGGTAGGCTCGATTGGATTCGAACCAACGACCCCCACCATGTCAAGGTGGTGCTCTAACCAACTGAGCTACGAGCCTTTAGAGGCGCGAATTATAAAGACTCCACCCGCGCAGCACAAGCCTCGGACGACACCTCGATTCATCAACACCTTTCCTTCAGTTCGCGGACGTCCACTCCGTCCGCGTATCCAGCGGATAAACCGGCCGCTTCACATGCTCGAATTTGAATAGCGCGTAGTCGGAGCTCGTTACGCCGCGGCTATCGCATTCCACCAGCCCCGCGGCGATCGGCACGAAAACCGGCCGGCAGTACATGCGCGATTTGAGCAGCAGGAACCGCGCGCGTCGTGGATCGATGCCCACGCTTTCGAACACGCCGAGGTCCCACGGTTCGTGCGTGTGCTCGGTCATCACGAGTTTCACCGCGCCTGTGTCGAGCACCGCGGCGCGTCCCATGAAGGCGCGCTGGCCGGTGTAGGTCGGGCCGCTGATCACGTACTCGCCGTCGGTCAGCGCGCGCACGACGCCGGTCACCGCGACGGGCGGCCGCGGCGTCACCGCATTGCTTGCAACCTTGTTGCCGATGGTCACCGTCACCGTGCTGCCGACGCCCGCCGCCATCAACGCCGCCACGGCTTGCGGGTCGCACAGCGGCCCGCTCACGATGCCGTCGAGCTTCTGCGTGAGCGCTTCCTCGAGCAGATCCATCGTGTCGCAGGTGCCGCCCGACATGCAGTTATCGCCGTGATCGAGCAGCAGCACCGGCTTGTCGGCGCCCTGCGCGAGCGCGGCCGCCTGCGCGACCGATTCAGCCAGCGGCGCGCTGCGATAGACGAAATCCTCGCGCTCGCTCCAGATCTGCCGCGCGATGCGCTCGGCCACCGCCTCGGCTTGCGCGCGCTCGCCATTGCCCACCACGACGACGCTGATGCACGGCGCCTCGATATCGGCGAGCGAAAAGCCGGACAGCACCGATACCGCGAGCATGCCGTCGGCCTCGGCCGCGCGCGCGGCATCCACGGCGCGTTTCATCGCGCCCTCGGCGGTCGCGCTGCGCAACGTGTGCGTGAGCAGCGGCGGCTGGCGCCACGCGATCACCGGCCTGGCCTTGCCGTGCACGAGATCGAACAGCAGGCGCGCCGCGTGCGCGCCGGTCTCGTACATATCGACGTGCGGATAGGTTTTGAAACTGACGATCACGTCGGCGTTGTCGATCATCTTTTGCGTGACGTTGCCGTGCAGATCGAGCGCGACCGCGATCGGTGCATGCGGCAGCGCCGCGCGCACGCGTTCGAGCAGATCGCCTTCGCCGTCATCCGAATTCTCGGCGACCATTGCGCCGTGCAGATCAAGCATCACCGCATCGCAACCCGGTGCCGCTGCAACGATCGCCTCGCAGATCGCGTCATAGGCCGCGGCATCGACCGGTCCGCTCGGATTCGCGGATGCGGAAATCGGCGTGACGATCTCCGCATGCTCACGCTCGGCTGCGTCGATGAACGCGGCCATCGCCGTCTGCATGCCCTTGTTCGCGTTGAACGCGTCTTCGCCGCGGCTCGGACCGTTGCGGCCGAACGCCGCGAGCGGCGTGGGCACCGGCGAAAACGTGTTCGTCTCGTGGTTCATCCTTGCAATCAGGATCTTCATGATTCGATGCTCCCTGCCGGCCGCGCGGCGGCGTTCAGCATCGCCTGCAACAGCACGTTGCAACCGGCTTCCAGATGGTCCGCGCGCGCATCCTCGATTTCGTTGTGACTGATGCCGTCCTTGCACGGCACGAAGATCATCGCGGCGGGCGCGACTCGCGCGAGATAGACGGCATCGTGGCCCGCGCCGCTGATCACGTCCATCGATGAAAAACCCAGCGTGTCCGCGCCCCGCTTCACGGCTGCAACCAGGTCGGCGGCGAACGGTTGAGGCGGGAAGTACACCACTTGCTCGACATCCACGGCGATGCCGGCTTTCCCGGCCGCGTTCGAGCATGCGGCGCGCAACGCGGTATCCATCGCCGTGAGCGTCGCGTCGTCCGCCGCGCGCAGATCGACCGTGAGCGTCACGCGGCCCGGAATGACGTTGCGCGAATTCGGATGCACGTCGAGCCAGCCCACCGTGCCGCGTCCATGCGGCGCGTGGTCCAACGCGATGCGATTGACGGCGTGAATCAGATCGGCTGCCACGAGCAGCGCGTCGCGGCGCAGTTCCATCGGCGTGGGCCCCGCATGCGCCTCCATGCCGTGCACCGTCACGTCGTACCAGCGTTGACCCAGCGCGCCTTGCACCACGCCGATCGTCTTGTCGTGCGCTTCCAGTACCGGCCCTTGTTCGATATGCGCTTCGAAATAGGCGCCGACGGCGTGCGGCTTCTCATGCTCGCCGGCATAACCGATCGCCGTGAGCGCGTCGCGCACCGAGACGCCATCGCGATCGCGTTGTTCCAACGCATGCTCCAGCGTGAACGCGCCCGAGAACACGCCGGAGCCCATCATCACAGGCACGAAGCGTGAGCCCTCCTCGTTGGTCCACACCGCGACCTCCAGCGGAGCGAGCGTCTGCACGTTGACCTCCGCCAGCGTGCGCAATACTTCGAGGCCCGCCAGCACGCCGTAATTGCCGTCGAACTTGCCGCCCGTGGGTTGCGTGTCGATGTGGCTGCCGGTCATCACCGGCGGCAAATCATCACGCAGACCCGCGCGACGCGCGAAGATATTGCCGATCGCGTCGACCCGCACGCTGCAGCCGATTTCCTTTGCCCAAGCGATGAAAAGATCGCGCGCTTTCCGGTCCAACTCGGTCAGGGCGAGCCGGCACACACCGCCTTTCTCGGTCGCGCCAATGCGCGCGAGTTGCATGAGACTGTCCCAAAGGCGCGCGCCGTCCACGCGCAGATCGGCGGGCGTCGCGATGGTCGTTGATTCGTGAGCTTGCATCGATGCTTCCTCGTGTTGAAGACAAAGCGCGCGTCAGATGACGCCGACGCCGAGATAGCGGTCCTTGATCGACTCGTCCGCGGCGAACGACGCGTTGTCGTTCGAATAGACGATGACGCCCTGCTCGATGATGTAGTGACGATCCGCGAGTTGCGTGCAGACTTCGAGGTTCTGCTCGACCAGCAGAATCGCAACGCCCGCTGCGCGAATCAGCTTGAGCTGCGCGACGATCTCTTCGACGATCACCGGCGCGAGTCCCTCGACCGGTTCGTCGAGCATCAAGAGCCGCGGATGGTTCATCAACGCGCGGCCAATCGCGAGCATTTGCTGCTCGCCACCCGATAATTGCCCGCCACCGTTGGTGCGCCGTTCTTTCAGACGCGGAAAGATGCGGTAGATATCGTCGAGCTGCCACGGCGAATCCTTGCGCGCGCCAAGCCGCAAGTTTTCCTCGACGCTCAGCAGACGAAAGACGCCGCGATGCTCGGGCACGAAGCACACGCCGCGTGCGGCGATCTTGTGCGCCGGCATGCCGCCTATCTCGGCGCCGTTGAACGTCACGCTGCCGCGCCGTGGCGCGACGACGCCGGCAATCGCCTTGAGGGTGGTCGATTTGCCCGCGCCGTTGCGGCCCAATAGTGTGACCGTTTCGCCGTCGTCGACTTGCAGCGTGACGCCTTGCAGGATGTGACTCTTGCCATAGAAACCGTGAATCTGCTGCACGTCGAGAATCATGCGCGGCCTCCGGTGATCATGTTGCCGAGATAGGCGCTGCGCACCCGCTCGTCGCCGCGAATGTCGTCCGGCCGCCCTTCCACCAGCACGCGCCCTTGTTGCATGACGGTGATCGTGTCGGAGATGTCCATCACGATGCCCATGTTGTGTTCGATCAGCACGACGGTGTAATCGTCGCGCAGGCCGCGGATCAGTTGCTTCATGTCGTCGAGGTCGTCGATACCCATGCCGGAAGTCGGCTCATCGAGAAAGATCGCCTTGGGTCGCGCAGCAAGCGCCATGCCGACTTCGAGCCGCCGCTGCTGACCATGCGACAGCGCGCCTGCCGACACTTCGCTAAAGCGCTGTAGCGCGAGGCGTTCGAGCACGCTGTCGACGGTGTCGGCATGCGTGAGCGCGCCGCGCGGCGGGGTCCACGCGTTCAGTGCGCGAACCGCGTCGACACCTTGCGCGGCGAGCCGCAGGTTTTCACGCACGCTCAGATTGGCGAACAGGCTCGTCACCTGAAACGAGCGCGCGACGCCACGGCGTACGCGCTTATGGTCCGGCTCATGCGTGACGTCGTGACCGTCGAATACGATCGTTCCCGCCGTAAGCGGCACGGTGCCGGTCAGCACATGAAACAACGTCGTCTTGCCCGCGCCGTTTGGGCCGATCACCGAATGCACGGTGCGCGGCATGATGCGCAGATTGACTTCGGAGAGCGCCGTGAATTTGCCGTAGCGCTTTACTACGCCGCTTGCGCGCAGAATGGGCTCGCTCATATCGGCTCCTTGCCTGCGTCGTTGTCCGTGTCGTTGTCTGCCTCGGCGGAAGGCTTGCGGCGCAGCGATTGCCCGATGCGTTCGCCCAGGCCCCACAGTCCGCGCTGCATGAACAGGCTGCCGGCGATCAGCACGATGCCGAGCAGCAGCAGCCAGCGCGGCCACAGCGTCGAGAGCCAATCGGCGAACAGCACGTAAAACGCGGCGCCCAATACCGAGGCGAACAGATTGCCCGTGCCGCCGATCACCGTCATCACGAGGATCATCTCGCTCGTGTGGTAGTCGATGTTGGAGAGCGGCGCAATGCCGGTCATCAGCGCATGCAGCGCGCCGGCAAGACCCGTCACCGCGCCGGAGATCACGAACGCCATCAGCTTGAAGCGTTTGACGTCGTAGCCGACCGCGGCCGCGCGTGCCTCGTTGTCGCGAATCGCAAGCAACGTACGGCCGAATACCGAATGGGACACGCGCATCAGGAGCCAGAACACAACGAGGAACAGCACCGCGACGAAGCCGTAGTATTGCCACGGCGAGGTCAACGGCAGCAGCGCTTTGCCGAACAGGCCGAGCGCGGGACGCGGAATGTCGAGCAGGCCGTTGTCGCCGCCGGTCAGATCGGGCGTGGTGTAGGCGAGAAAATAGAATAGCTGGCCGAATGCCAGCGTCAACATCACGAAGTACGTGCCGCGCTGACGGATCGAAAACCAGCCGACCAGCGCAGCAGCCGCCGCGCCGATTACGATCGACGCGAGCAGCGCGACCGGCAGGGGCAATGCGGTTTTAGTCAGGACGAGGCCAGCGCAATAGCTGCCGAGCCCGAAGAAAATGCCCTGCCCGAAGGACAACAGGCCCGTGTGTCCGAGCAGCAGATTGCAGCCGAGTGCAGCGAGAGCGAATACCAGCACCTCGGTGGCGAGTGAGCCTGAGCGCAACGTCAACGGCAATACGCTTACGACCAGCAATGCCAGCAGCAGAAAACGGTAGCGATGCAACGAGTGCTGTGCGCCCGATCGGGTCGCCGTGGAAGCAGCGCGCCGCACGATTGGCTTTGACGTGTCGATCATGACGCCCTCCCGAGCAAACCGTTCGGTCGCAGCAACAGAACGGCGGCCATCGCGACGTAGATCATCAATCGCGCGCCTTCGGGCCACAACGTGCTCATCACGCTTTGCACGATGCCGACCAGCAGTCCACCTACCAGCGCGCCGAGAAAATTGCCCATCCCGCCGACCACCACCACGACGAACGCGACGCTCAATGCCTCGATGCCCATGAAGGGATCGACGCCGCGAATCGGCGCGGCGAGTACGCCGGCCAATGCGGCCGTTGCCGCGCCGAGCGCGAAAACGAGGCTGAAAACACGCAATACGTTGATGCCGAGCAGCGACACCATCTCGGTCGATTCGCTGCCGGCGCGCACCGCGCTGCCGAGCCGCGTGCCCTCCAACACCCACCACAGAAGCGCGGCCAATACCGCTGTGAAGCCGATCACGAACAACCGATACTTCGGATACACGAAGCTGCCCCAGATCACCACGCCGTTGAGCAAGTCGGGAACCGGCACGTTATCGCCGAGCGGACCCCACACGAGAATCGCGCATTCCTGCACGACGAGTGCAAGACCCACCGTCGCGAGAATATGAAACTCGTGTTGTTGCGCGTAGACGTGCCGCAAAATCAGTTTCTCGACGACCCATGCAAGCGCGCCGACCACGATCGGCACGACTACGAGCGCGGCCCAGAAACTCATCGACCACTGCATCGCCTGATAGCAGAAGTAGGCACCGAGCAGATAGAACGCGCCGTGCGCGAAATTCACGAAGCGCAGCAGGCCAAACACGATCGACAAACCAACCGCGAGCAGGAAATACAGCATCCCTACTCCGATGCCGTTGACGATCTGCAGGAGATAAACGTTCATGGCGTCCGTTTAAAGGTGTGCCGAGGAGGCGCTATGCGAGCGCCGTGCCATGCCGCACGCGCTCGCCGCGCGGCGTTTGAGGCGTCAAGCCATCTTGCAGCCGGTCTTGTCGAGCGGCAGGAAGGATTGGCCTGAACTGACGATATCGGCGTAATCGTCGGCGTTTTTCATCTTGTTCTTCGCCTTGCCCTTCAGCAGATAGTAGTTCTTCAGCACCTGATGATCGCCCTTGCGGACTTCCTCCGGGCCCGTCAACCCGTCGTACTTCATGCCTTCGAGCGCCGCGACCACTTTCTTCGGATCGACGTTGCCCGCTTTGACGATGCCGTCGAGCAGGATCTTCGTGCAGATATAGGAACCCGCGAGGCTGTAGTTGGGATTGGTCTTGAATGCCGCTTTGGTCCGTTTGACGAGATCGCGATTGAGCGGCGAATCGATGTCGTGCCAATACTGCGCGCCGAAATAGACGCCTTCGCACAGATCCGCGCCGAGCGCTTCGAATTGCTCGAGGCCGGATGCCCACGCCAACAGGATCGTGCAATTGTTCTTCATGCCGAAGCTCACGGCCTGGCGCAGCGTATCCGACGATTGCGAACCGAAGTTCAGGATCAGCAGGACGTCGGGCTTGGCGGCGACTGCGTTCGTCAAATAGCCGCTGAACTCCTTCTCATTGAGCGAGTGGTAGCTGTTGCCCACATGCTCGATGCCCTTCTCCTTGAATATCGCCTTGGCCGCGGTCAACAAGCCCTCGCCGAAAACGTATTGCGGCGTGATGGTGTACCAGCGTTTTGCTTTCGGCAGCATCTGCGTCAACGGGCGCACCGTCTGCTCGATCGCACCGTAAGTCGGCACCGACCAACGGAACGTCGCGTCATTGCAGTCCTTGCCCGTGATTTCATCGGCGCCGGCCGTCGTGATGAAAACGCCGTCGGCCTTCTGGACTTCCTTGCCCATCGCCAATGCTTCGGAAGACAGAATGCCTCCCGCGAAGAAGCGCGCATTCTTCTGCTGCGCGATTTCCTGCACACGACGCACTGCCGTCGCCGGCTTGCCTTCCGTATCGAGCACGGTATACGCGAGCGGTTCGCCGAGGACCTTGCCGTATTGTTCGATCGCGAGCTTCATGCCGAGGTCGGCATATTTGCCGTTCGCGGCGAACGGCCCCGACATCGGCACCGGACAAGCGAACTGCAAGGTGCCGGCCTGCGCGAACGCGCTGCGCGCGACCAGCGCGCCCAACGTCCCCGGAACAGCCGACAACGCGGCCAGCTTCAACATATTTCGGCGATTCAAAATGACGCTCCTTAAGAAAGAGACACGCACTGACCGACTGCGAAACTGACCGCACCGCGCACACGAGTACGCCAGTTGCTGGTCGCCGCGAAGTTTTTTCACCTCGCCGGCTTTGTTCTATTTATCATGATAAATAGACTGGATTGGATCGTATGTACAATAAATTCGAGTGTCAATAAGGCAAAATTCCTGGCAGCATCGAGGGCGATCTCGCTAGCCGTGATAGAACGAGCGGACCGATGAAAGATCGTGCAGGGACAAACTAGGAGCATCGAATATGGCCATGGACCGCGCCAAGGCGGGCGCCGCGATTGAGATCAAACAGCAGAAACGTGGCGATCTGGTCGCGGAGGAAATCAAGCGGCTCATCACGGAGAAGGACCTGAAACCGGGCGACCGGCTGCCGCGCGAGGTTGAACTGCAACAGCTTTTTTCGGTGAGCAAGAGCACGATCAGGGAAGCACTGAAGTCCCTGGAGGTGCAAGGCCTGATCAAGGTGACGACCGGCCCGAGCGGCGGCGGCATGGTGGTGGAAGTGCCGCTCGACCGCACGTTGCAGTTGTTGCAGAACTATCTGTTCTTCAAGGACGTGTCGATCGACGATATTTACACCGTGCGCAAATTGCTGGAACCGGAACTGGCGGCGGGAGCGGTGCCGCATCTGACGGAGCAGGACTTCGAGGCGCTCGAAGCGAACATTGCGTGCTGCGATCGGCCGGGTTCATCGCACGGGGGTCACGACATCGTTCGGCAACGACAGGAAGACGTCAACTTTCACGACATCCTCGCGGCGGCGAATCCGAATCCGTTCCTGCGTTTCAGTTGCGAGCTCATCAACGAAATGATCAGGCAACTGATCGAGTTTCGTAACGACACGCCGCAAGCCGAACACGAACGGTTCGGTCAGGCTAACGTGAAAATACATAAGGCGATTACGAAAGCGGCGCGCGAGCGTAACGTCGAGAAGGTACGTGAATTGATGGTGATCCACATGACCGAAGCGCCACGCTACGTGAAGCGGATGAAGGGAAAACTGCGCGGGCGTCTGATTCTGGATTCGGAGATCCGGCGACGCGTCAGGGCGCGCAGTGTCGCGCCATCGGATGAAGCGGAGCAAACGTGAGCGCCATGCGTGTCACGGGTCGTATGGATGGCTCGATGTCCGGACACGCGGGATGGGTACGCGTGGCGCGCTTGCGATCCAACGCGGGGCAACGATGGGGCAGGCTGTTGGCGAGACGACCGAGGGCATAAAGCGAATCGAAGGCGCAATCGCACGAGTTGCACAGGGTGCGCTGCAGGATCATGACGATTGGCGTGTAGCCGCCCCGACTGCGTTTGAGCCGGCCGGCTGCGGCGCATGCATAGCGAGGGCTCAACCTTTTGCGGCTCGCGCCGTTATTGCATCTGCATAGGCATAAACATTGGACCGTCATGGCACAACCGATTCCGTTTTCCCGGCACACTGGCGCTGCGCGTGCGCGGCATGCCAAAACCATGCTGCTGCCGATGGCCCGGCAGACCGCCGATGAGCTGGCGTTGCGGGTGCATCTGGCGCTCGACGCCTTGCGCCGCGGCACCGGCAGCATGACCGACGCCCAGACACTTACACAGATTATGCTGTTGACCGGCTTCCTGGCGGAGTCGGGCTTCGGCTCGGCGACCGGCGAGCAACTCGGTGCGGCGGAGCGCGCGGTGTCGGCGGTGTTCGATATCGGAAGGGAAACCGGCGAATGGGGATTGGATAGCGCAGGGTTCGCGCTTTTTGCCGCAATCGCAACGAATTACGACAAGCTGTTGCACAGCGCGCCTCTTTGGGCGGTCACCGATGCTAGCGAACGACTCGACCGGTTTACCGCAGGTATGTCGTATCAGACGCCGGTGCGGAAGCGGGCCTGACGGATTGGATCGCGCAGGCGGCGAGGGAAAGCTTTCCGATTTCTCCGGGAGTTACCGGCTGTGAGGATGGACGTATTTCGCGCGGTAGCAAACCGTTCCTTGGTGGTGCGGTTACTAGTCTCTGTTGGCTTGCTTTCGATGGCGCGTAAACGCACAAACCCCACCGGTGTGGGGTGGGGTCTGTGTTTCTGCATGGGAGCCTGACGATTACCTACTTTCACACGGGCAATCCGCACTATCATCGGCGTGGAGTCGTTTCACGGTCCTGTTCGGGATGGGAAGGGGTGGTACCGACTCGCTATGGTCATCAGGCATGACTTGTTGTCAGGTTGACGCGGGGGTCAACACGACCAATCTGGAAGAAGTAGTGTCTGGTGCATCGCACCAGGGGGAATGGGGTGGTGAGTGTATCGGGCACAACGCGGATCTCAACCGTGCGGGGCGACGCGGGGAGGCGCCACCGGAAACACACTGGTTATAGGATCAAGCCTTACGGGCAATTAGTATCAGTTAGCTCAACGCATTACTGCGCTTACACACCTGACCTATCAACGTCCTGGTCTTGAACGACCCTTCAAGGGGCTCGAAGCCCCGGGGATATCTCATCTTAAGGCGAGTTTCCCGCTTAGATGCTTTCAGCGGTTATCTCTTCCGAACATAGCTACCCGGCGATGCCACTGGCGTGACAACCGGTACACCAGAGGTTCGTCCACTCCGGTCCTCTCGTACTAGGAGCAGCCCCCTTCAAATATCCAGCGCCCACGGCAGATAGGGACCAAACTGTCTCACGACGTTTTAAACCCAGCTCACGTACCTCTTTAAATGGCGAACAGCCATACCCTTGGGACCGGCTACAGCCCCAGGATGAGATGAGCCGACATCGAGGTGCCAAACACCGCCGTCGATATGAACTCTTGGGCGGTATCAGCCTGTTATCCCCAGAGTACCTTTTATCCGTTGAGCGATGGCCCTTCCATACAGAACCACCGGATCACTATGACCTGCTTTCGCACCTGCTCGACTTGTCGGTCTCGCAGTCAAGCACGCTTATGCCATTGCACTATCAGCACGATTTCCGACCGTACCTAGCGTACCTTCGTACTCCTCCGTTACACTTTGGGAGGAGACCGCCCCAGTCAAACTGCCTACCATGCACTGTCCCCGGTCCGGATTCACGGACCAGGGTTAGAACCTCAAACAGATCAGGGTGGTATTTCAAGGATGGCTCCACGCAAACTGGCGTTCACGCTTCAAAGCCTCCCACCTATCCTACACAGACCGGTTCAAAGTCCAATGCAAAGCTACAGTAAAGGTTCATGGGGTCTTTCCGTCTAGCCGCGGGGAGATTGCATCATCACAAACACTTCAACTTCGCTGAGTCTCGGGAGGAGACAGTGTGGCCATCGTTACGCCATTCGTGCAGGTCGGAACTTACCCGACAAGGAATTTCGCTACCTTAGGACCGTTATAGTTACGGCCGCCGTTTACCGGGACTTCAATCAGGAGCTTGCACCCCATCATTTAATCTTCCGGCACCGGGCAGGCGTCACACCCTATACGTCCACTTTCGTGTTTGCAGAGTGCTGTGTTTTTATTAAACAGTCGCAGCCACCAGTTTATTGCAACCCCTTCACCCTTTGCGCGCAGGCGCATCAAGCTACAGGGGCGTACCTTATCCCGAAGTTACGGTACCAATTTGCCGAGTTCCTTCTCCCGAGTTCTCTCAAGCGCCTTAGAATACTCATCTCGCCCACCTGTGTCGGTTTGCGGTACGGTCTTGTTGAACTGAAGCTTAGAGGCTTTTCCTGGAACCACTTCCGATTGCTTCGTCACCGAAGTGACTGGCCTCACACCCTTGAATTACGCGCCCGGATTTGCCAAAGCGCCTTCTCCAATGCAAGGACCGGGACTTCCAACACCCGGACAACCTTCCGCGATCCGTCCCCCCATCGCATTCAACAATGGTGCAGGAATATTAACCTGCTTCCCATCAGCTACGCATTTCTGCCTCGCCTTAGGGGCCGACTCACCCTACGCCGATGAACGTTGCGTAGGAAACCTTGGGCTTACGGCGAGGGGGCCTTTCACCCCCTTTATCGCTACTCATGTCAGCATTCGCACTTCCGATACCTCCAGCACACTTTCCAGTGCACCTTCGCAGGCTTACGGAACGCTCTCCTACCATGCATATAAATATGCATCCGCAGCTTCGGTATATTGCTTAGCCCCGTTACATCTTCCGCGCAGGACGACTCGATCAGTGAGCTATTACGCTTTCTTTAAAGGATGGCTGCTTCTAAGCCAACCTCCTGACTGTTTTAGCCTTCCCACTTCGTTTCCCACTTAGCAATATTTGGGGACCTTAGCTGGCGGTCTGGGTTGTTTCCCTCTTGACACCGGACGTTAGCACCCGATGTCTGTCTCCCGTGATTGCACTCTTCGGTATTCGGAGTTTGCTATGGCGTAGTAATCCGCAATGGACCCCACAACCATGACAGTGCTCTACCCCCGAAGGTGATACACGAGGCACTACCTAAATAGTTTTCGGAGAGAACCAGCTATTTCCAGGTTTGTTTAGCCTTTCACCCCTATCCACAGCTCATCCCCTAACTTTTCAACGTTAGTGGGTTCGGACCTCCAGTACGTGTTACCGCACCTTCATCCTGGCCATGGATAGATCACCTGGTTTCGGGTCTACACCCAGCGACTGAATCGCCCTGTTCGGACTCGCTTTCGCTACGCCTGCCCTAATCGGTTAAGCTTGCCACTGAATGTAAGTCGCTGACCCATTATACAAAAGGTACGCCGTCACCCCTTGCGAGGCTCCGACTGTTTGTATGCATGCGGTTTCAGGATCTGTTTCACTCCCCTCCCGGGGTTCTTTTCGCCTTTCCCTCACGGTACTGGTTCACTATCGGTCGATCACGAGTATTTAGCCTTGGAGGATGGTCCCCCCATCTTCAGACAGGATTTCACGTGTCCCGCCCTACTTGTCGTACACCTAGTTCTTCCTCGCTGTTTTCGTCTACAGGGCTATCACCTGCTATGGCCGCACTTTCCAGAGCGTTCGACTAACAATGAAGATAAAGAGTACAGGCTGCTCCCATTTCGCTCGCCACTACTCTGGGAATCTCGGTTGATTTCTTTTCCTGCGGTTACTTAGATGTTTCAGTTCACCGCGTTCGCTTCACGTAGCCTATGTATTCAGCTACGGATACTCCATAAGGAGTGGGTTTCCCCATTCGGATATCGGTGGATCAAAGCTCGTTTGCCAGCTCCCCACCGCTTTTCGCAGGCTACCGCGTCCTTCATCGCCTGTGATCGCCAAGGCATCCACCACATGCACTTGTTCGCTTGACCCTATAACGAGTGTGTCTCCCGGTCCTTGCGGATCCGTTGAGCTCGCTACAGGTTGAGTATTCGTGTTGCGCCGTATTCCAGGGCAATCTTCCGATTCCCCTTTCATACATTGATACAATCACAACCCTGATTCACCTACTCGGACACCCATCTCGAGGTACCCTTTCGTGAATCTCTTTACTACTTCTTCCTGATTGTTAAAGAACGACAGCCGATATCGCAGTTGCCATAACCGCGTATCACTCTGACTGGCTCAATCGCCAATGCAAAACGCTCTGTGCCGTACACAGAACACTGCGCATTGAGGATTGGTGGAGGATGACGGGATCGAACCGACGACCCCCTGCTTGCAAAGCAGGTGCTCTCCCAGCTGAGCTAATCCCCCGGGATCATGCAGATGCGCCAGAGGGGTTGCATTCAGCACACCAGACAAGACAATGGTGGGTCTGGATGGGTTCGAACCATCGACCCCCGCCTTATCAAGACGGTGCTCTAACCAGCTGAGCTACAGACCCCTGAGTCTGCCTGATTTCACAGCCGATAAGCGTGAGCGCTCAACACTTGGACGCGTTAGCTCGAGAAAGGAGGTGATCCAGCCGCACCTTCCGATACGGCTACCTTGTTACGACTTCACCCCAGTCATGAATCCTACCGTGGTGACCGTCCTCCTTGCGGTTAGACTAGCCACTTCTGGTAAAACCCACTCCCATGGTGTGACGGGCGGTGTGTACAAGACCCGGGAACGTATTCACCGCGGCATGCTGATCCGCGATTACTAGCGATTCCAGCTTCACGCACTCGAGTTGCAGAGTGCGATCCGGACTACGATCGGTTTTCTGGGATTGGCTCCACCTCGCGGCTTGGCGACCCTCTGTTCCGACCATTGTATGACGTGTGAAGCCCTACCCATAAGGGCCATGAGGACTTGACGTCATCCCCACCTTCCTCCGGTTTGTCACCGGCAGTCTCCCTGGAGTGCTCTTGCGTAGCAACTAGGGACAAGGGTTGCGCTCGTTGCGGGACTTAACCCAACATCTCACGACACGAGCTGACGACAGCCATGCAGCACCTGTGTTACGGCTCCCTTTCGGGCACTCCCACCTCTCAGCAGGATTCCGTACATGTCAAGGGTAGGTAAGGTTTTTCGCGTTGCATCGAATTAATCCACATCATCCACCGCTTGTGCGGGTCCCCGTCAATTCCTTTGAGTTTTAATCTTGCGACCGTACTCCCCAGGCGGTCAACTTCACGCGTTAGCTACGTTACCAAGCCAATGAAGGCCCGACAACTAGTTGACATCGTTTAGGGCGTGGACTACCAGGGTATCTAATCCTGTTTGCTCCCCACGCTTTCGTGCATGAGCGTCAGTATTGGCCCAGGGGGCTGCCTTCGCCATCGGTATTCCTCCACATCTCTACGCATTTCACTGCTACACGTGGAATTCTACCCCCCTCTGCCATACTCTAGCCCGCCAGTCACAAATGCAGTTCCCAGGTTAAGCCCGGGGATTTCACATCTGTCTTAGCGGACCGCCTGCGCACGCTTTACGCCCAGTAATTCCGATTAACGCTTGCACCCTACGTATTACCGCGGCTGCTGGCACGTAGTTAGCCGGTGCTTATTCTTCCGGTACCGTCATCCCCCCGCCGTATTAGGGCTGAGGTTTTCTTTCCGGACAAAAGTGCTTTACAACCCGAAGGCCTTCTTCACACACGCGGCATTGCTGGATCAGGCTTGCGCCCATTGTCCAAAATTCCCCACTGCTGCCTCCCGTAGGAGTCTGGGCCGTGTCTCAGTCCCAGTGTGGCTGGTCGTCCTCTCAGACCAGCTACAGATCGTCGCCTTGGTAGGCCTTTACCCCACCAACTAGCTAATCTGCCATCGGCCGCCCCTGTAGCGCGAGGTCCCGAAGGAGCCCCCGCTTTCCTCCGCAGAGCGTATGCGGTATTAATCCGGCTTTCGCCGGGCTATCCCCCACTACAGGACACGTTCCGATGTATTACTCACCCGTTCGCCACTCGCCACCAGGGTTGCCCCCGTGCTGCCGTTCGACTTGCATGTGTAAGGCATGCCGCCAGCGTTCAATCTGAGCCAGGATCAAACTCTTCAGTTCAATGCCTGTTACTGTTTTTCGGTTGTTTTACCAACCGGTCGCTCACTCAACGTACTGACGAATGATCATCCTGTCTTTCAACAGGAAAACCTTCCTTTCATTACTGTGTGAGACTTGATACTTTCGCTTCCGGCAGACTCCGAAGAATCCACCGCGCGCCGCGCATCAAGCGCCCACACTTATCGGCTGTTAGTTTTTAAAGATCGATTGCGCATTCACCACCGTCACGACGCCCACTTCAACCACCCGGCACCGCTTCGTTCTGCGTCGCTGCATCTGCAGCAGAGAAACGAGATTATGGAGAACGACTGACACGTCGTCAACCCCCTTTGGTGAATTTTCTTTCCGGCAAGCGCCAATCGTCGCCACAAACACACCTCGTCTATATGTAGCGAGATCGCGGAAACGACTCTGTCGCATGTGAGGACGAACGACTTCGTCTATAGTGAGAGACTCGCCCTTGACCACGGCGCGCCGATCATCATCAAAAACCCACACACGCAACTGCCCGCGTAGCCGGCGGGCCAGAAAACGGGCCTGCGACAAACGTGCACGACAAATTGACCTGCGCACAACGCGCGCGAAGGCGCAAGCTCGTATATAATGCGAGCCGCGCGAATTTCGCACATGTCTATCGGCCCGCTTCGAGCGGGCTCATCTTTTTTGCTCCCCAGAGCACACCCAAACAACCGCGTTGAGTCACTCAGGTGATGTTGAGCCATGCTCGAAACGCCTGACGGTAGCGTCTTGCGTCTCATAGCGAAGCCTCTAGAGGAGAATACGTGAACCCTTTTGATCGCGAAGATTCGCAACACGAAGCCGCCAGCTACACGCCCAAGGCGCCCTCGGGCCGCACGGCCAAGGGCAAGGGCGCGGGCAAAGCGATCCCCGTGGCGGCAGAATTGCCGCCGCAGCAGGCTGAAGAACGTCAGCGCCAGATGCGTGCGCTCATCCAGTTGGGCAAGGAGCAAGGCTACCTGACCCACGCGCAGATCAACGACCACCTGCCCGACAACTTCACGCAAACGGCGGCGATCGACAGCATCGTCAGCGCGTTCAACGACATGGGCGTGCAGGTCTACGAGCAGGCCCCGGACGCGGAAACGCTGCTGCTCAACTCGAACACCCCTGCCGTGGTGTCGGACGATCAGGCAGACGAGGAAACCGAAGTCGCGTTGTCGACGGTCGATTCGGAATTCGGCCGCACGACGGACCCCGTGCGCATGTACATGCGCGAAATGGGCGCAACCGAACTGTTGACCCGCGCCGGCGAAATCGCGATTGCCAAGCGCATCGAAGACGGTCTGCACGAAATGGTGCAGGCGATCGCCGCTTGCCCGCTCGCGATCTCCGCGATTCTGGCGAGCGCGCAGCAGGTTGCCGACGGCGAGTTGCGCATCGACGAACTGGTCGACGGTCTGAATGAAGACACGCTCGCGGCCGAAGAAGACAACGCCGCCCCGGACGCAGCAGCGGACGTCGACACGGACACGAGCGACGATGACGACAGCGATAACGACGACGACATCGCCCCGGCCGATTCCTCGGCTGCCGACGAAGCACGCCTGAAGCAACTCACGAGCGACTGCCTCGAGATCTTCGCTCAGGTCGGCATGCTGTCCGACCAGATGAACGCCTCGCACACGCGCGGCGACGTCAGCTCGAAAGCCTATCAGCGCGCACGCGAGGAGATCCAGCAGCACCTCGCGAAGATCCGCTTCACGGCGCGCACCATCGACCGCCTGTGTGGCGACGTGCAACACCAGGTCGCGCAGGTTCGCGCGATCGAGCGCAACATTCTGCAAATCGCGGTGACGAAGAGCGGCATGCCGCGCGAGAAGTTCATCGAATCGTTTGGCGGTCACGAAGCCGATCTCGGCTGGACGGAACGCGCGGCGCGCGGCGCGTCGGCATACGGTGCGGCGCTGGAGCGCCATCTGCCGGCGATCCAGGCGGAACAGCAAAAGCTGATCGACATCGAGGCAACCGTCTCCCTGCCGCTCAAGCATCTGAAAGAGATCAACCGCCAGATGGTCGCGGCCGAATCGAAGATGCGCAAGGCCAAGAGCGAGATGATCGAGGCAAATTTGCGTCTCGTGATCTCGATCGCGAAGAAATACGTGAACCGCGGCATGCTATTCCTCGATCTGATCCAGGAAGGCAACATCGGCTTGATGAAAGCCGTGGACAAGTTCGAATACCGGCGCGGCTGGAAATTCTCCACGTATGCAACGTGGTGGGTTCGTCAGGCCGTCACGCGTTCGCTCGCCGACCAGGCCCGCACGATCCGCGTGCCGGTGCACATGATCGAGACGATCAACAAGCTCAACCGCATCTCGCGCGAGATCCTCCAGCAAACCGGTCAGGAAGCGCATCCTTCCGTGCTGGCCGAACGCATGGAGCTGTCGGAAGAGAAAGTGCGCGGCATTCTGAAGATCGCCAAGCAGCCGGTGTCGATGGAAACGCCGGTGGGCGACGACGGCGACGCCACGCTCGGCGACATGATCGAGGATTCGGCGGCGTCATCGCCGGCCGACGCGGCCATGCAAGCCGATTTGCGCGCCGCCATCGACGACGCGCTCGACTCGCTGTCGCCGCGCGAAGCGAAGGTGCTGCGCATGCGTTATGGCATCAACACGAAGTCGGACCATACGCTTGAAGAAGTGGGCAAGCAGTTCGACGTCACGCGCGAGCGGATTCGTCAGATCGAGAGCAAGGCCATGCGCAAGCTGATGCACCCGAGCCGCGCCGATCGACTGAAGTCGTTCCTCGACCGCTAAGAAACAGCGCTTGCCGTGCCTCACGCACGGCAAGCGCCCCCTCCGCCTCAAACCCGCCTCGACACCCATTCAAACCAGCAGCGAGATGATCCCGCCGATGGTGATTCCCGCTGCCAGCCAACGACCCGCCGTATAAAACGCGTTGTGTTCCTCATGAGGCTCGTCCGGACGCTCGAGACCGAGCGTGCCGTATGCAAACGACTGAACCGCCGAAACATTGGGCGCCGCGGCATCTTCTGCCGCTGAATCGCCTGCTGCGTCGTCGTTGACCGCCTTCCCCTCTTGTGCCGCCGTTGCCGCGCCCTCCGCAGAGATATGGACGGCCTCGTCCTGCGCGGACGTTTCAGCCGTCGCCCTGGTTTGAACCGCCGCATCGTCGGCCGCGCGCGAGTTTTTCATCGCCGCGCGTCCCGGTTCCGGCAGTGTGGACGACAACGCACTGTCGATTTGCATAGCAATCTCCGTTCATTTCGCTCAAGGCATGCATTGCCCAACCCGTCGCGGAAGTTCAACAGCACGGCGGGTTACAAGTTCTATCGACGCCCACGGCGCGAATCTTGAGCAACAGTAAGGAACAGTAAGCGCGAGCACCGGCCGCACCTCGCCGACGGTTGCGTAATTTCGACCAGTAACGGTTGCCGAGATTACCGGCGCGATCGCCGACGCGCATGGGGCATACTCCTTGCGCGCTCTGTGCCCAGGTTTCTCCCAGGAGCACACCATGACCACGCTCGATCCCAAGGAACCGGCACCCGCGGCAGCCAGGCAAGGTGCAAAGATCGTTGGAACCGGCATCGGCGAAGGTCCCGGTCCGGATGTGATGGCCGCTTCCACGCTAGATGGAAACAAGGTGATGTCATCGGACGGCGAATATATCGGCAAGATCTCCGACATCATGCTCGACGTCCGCGGCGGACGTATCGCTTATGCGGTGCTCTCGAGCGGCGGCTTTCTCGGCGTGGGCGACACGCTCCATGCAATACCCTGGAACGCGCTCACGCTCGACACCGACGACAAATGCTTCGTGCTCGACGCACCCGCCGAGCGCATCGGAAGCGCGCCGGGCTTCGATAGGGACAACTGGCCGGCGATGACGGATACGCAATGGGGCACGTCCCTACACGCGTACTACAACCGGGCACCGTATTGGACTTGCGACGCCTGACGTCGTGGAAAAACGCGAGCGGGGATCACAAACTTCATACGAACGCAGGCACTGCTCTAAAAAACGCAGTGCCTGTCCCAACGCGACATCCGGCAAGGGAAATCTTGCGGACCCGCTTACGTCTTATCGCCAACGGAGCGGCTGCCCGCTGCATCGAGCTTGCTCTGCAAGGCTTCCTTGCGCGCGGCGATCTTCTTGCCGAGCGCGACCAGATCGCACTTCGTGCGCCGCAACTCCGGAAACAGTTCGCCTTCTTCTTCCTCGACGTGATGCAGCACCATCTCCGACATCACCTTGAAGGTCGCATTGAATCCCTTGTCACCGGCTTTCAGCGTCTCGAACTTCGTGATGAGTGTCTTGACCAGAAAGTGTTCGACATAAGCTTCCTCGACATCGAGCTTGCCGTCCTCCGGCAGTGCTGCTTGCGCCGCCGGGTACAGCAGTTCTTCCTCGATGATCGTGTGCACGGTCAATTCCTCGCACGCACGTTGGGCCAGCGTCGCTTTCTCTTCCAGATCGTCGCCCGCCTTTTCGAATGCCTCGAAAAGCTTCTCGACTGCGCGATGGTCCGCTTCGAGCAGCGCCAGCGCATCTTGCTCGCCCGGCGGTTGAGTAGCGGACTTCGTAGTGGTTTCAGCTTGTGCCATGTCGGTTCTCCCGTTAGAACAGCAGCACTTCTGCCACAGCATCGGCCATGCCCGAAGCGAGGAGTCGTGTGGCCGCGCGCACGCCGACGATTGCCCCCGCCCGTTTGCATTCCCGGACTATCGGCAGCGGGACCGGCCATGTCGGTTTGTCCACAGAAACCGTGCGCAAGCCTGTGGATATCCTGGGCAAGACTTGCGCAAGTCATTGAGCGAATTGAGATTCGAGCCGCTGACCGCACCGGGGTCTCGAGCGGCAAACACACGCCGCCTCACGGCATGACAAAGGTTTTCACGAGCGTCAATTCGCCGGCCTTTCGCAGCGGCACCCGCATCGTTTCGCTCTTTTCGTTCGGCGTATTTTCATTCGTGATGATGCTCACCTGGGCGACGGTCATGTCGCTGCCGCTGTTGCCGCTGCCGTAGTAATTCACGAACACCAGATACGTGCCCTTCAGCGGCGCGGCGGACGAATAAATCTCCGGCCCATAGCCGGTCGTCACGTCGACGTCGAGCGCGCCGCCGTTCGGCGCGACGCGTTCCCCGTACCAGGTATGCGCGCCGTCGGGCGACACGACGTGCAGATCCAGATCGGTGCCGTCGGTGTCCCACGCGAGCACCACGCGCAGCTTCGGCTGGGTCTTGCCGCTGTAGGCGTCGTAGAACTGCACGCGCTTGCGGCTGCCGTCCGGCGCGCGCAGTTCGACGCCGTTGCTGCCGGAAGGAAACGCGTAGGGCCGCGAGAACCTGCCATCTTCCTCCACGCGCTGCGGCAACGGCGTGCCGTCGACCACCAGCGTCGCCACCATGTTGCCCTTCTTCTTCGGCGCGTTGCGGATGTGTCCTTCGATCAGCGCGAATTTCGACTGGCCTTCCGGCGTCGACACGGATACCGCGGGGTAGTGCACGTCCTGCGTATAACGCTCGTTGTCGCCGCCCGTGTTGCGCCAGCCGTTCAACGGCGCGGCGAAGTCGACATCGCTCGCGTGCGCCGCCGGCACGGCCTGCAAACACGCAACGACGAGCACCCTGCAGCCGCCCTTCACCCACCCTGTCGTCTTGACCTTCATCGTTACCGCTCCTGTCCCGCTGTCATGCCGTTCGTCCGGCGTGTTTTGATTGAAACGCGTCCAGCACGACATGACTGAAAAAGAACGCATGTCGTGATTCATTGGATCGGATTGTCGGTACGGATCAGCGTGCGAGCGGTACGCTCGACGAACGTCTCATCGACGCCACGCGGATGATGCTGGAACGCGAGGTGAACATACTCGTGCGCCAGCGCGATACGGTCTTCCTCCGTCTGCAAGCGATACACGTACACGCGATTGCGCTGCGCGTCCGCATACGGCCGCCCTTCGCGCACGGCGCACACGGCGGGCAGATCGGGCGTCTCGTAGCCCGCCGCGCCGTCCATGCGCCGCGCCCACGACGGCGCATTGCGCCGCAGCCATTGCTGCGCGCCGGCCACCGCGATGCAATCGCCGGACAGCGGACTCTGGAACGCAGTCAACGTCGCCTGCGGCCAGGTGCGCGCGAGAATCGCGTCGAACGTGAGGCCGCCTTGCGCGGACGCCTTCGCGGCGAGCCAACTCATCTGCCCCGCTGCCGCCTTGTCGTGGTGATACTGAACCGGCACGCCGGTCAGCACGAGCGCGTCCGTCAGATCGGCGGCACGGCGCGCGGCGGCGCCTGGCGCGCGCGGTAGAACGCGCTGCGTGCCGCTGCTGTCGTCGATACGCAAGCAACCGTGATCGTGACTGCCGTGCTGCACCACGTAGGTACGCGCCGCCACCGCCAGTGCCTTGGCCGCTTCCGGCTGGCTCGTGTCGCCCTCCCGCTCGACCACGCGAGCAACGTAATCGTTCATGCCGAAGCGGCCGACAATTTGCGGCGCTCCGGTTGCGCTGCGATCGAGCCGCAATTCGCCGCGGCTTTGCACGCGCGCCCAATTGCCGTTGACGAAGCCCACGCGGAACTCGCCCCGCAGCGGACCGTCCGGCGCCGCCGCCGGCCCGCGGTCGCCGAGCACTTCACGAATCGGATAACGGCTGAAAAAATCGACCAGCACGCAGGCGCCGTCATCCGGCACGGTGACTTGCGTGAGCAGCGGCGCGATGCGCGGCGCGGCGGCGGCGAGCACGCGCGCGCTGCCGCCCGGGCCGCCCAGCCACACCGGCGTGCCGTCGACGAGCCAGCCCGCCGCGCCGCCGATGGATGCGCCGGGCCGCGCCGGGTCCGGCATCGTCCACGTCTTGGCGCGCAATACGCTGCCGTACAGCGACACCGTGCCCTCGCCGCGTCCGCTCGTCAGCACCGATACCAGCGTGCTCGCCGCCGCTTCGCGCGGCCGCGCGGGCATGGCTTGCAAGGCGGCGAGCAGATCGATCACCGGGACGCGCTGCGTCGGCGTCATTGCATGGAGGTTGCGCAGCCACGCGGGTGCGTGCGCGGCCGTCCAATACTTGCGCCAGTCGGCTGCATCGAGTTGCAGGCGCGCGGGTTCGAAAAAACGTCCGCACGATTGCACCAGTGCATGTTCGCGGTCGATGCGGCCGCCCGTCATGCAGCAATACGCTTCTTCGGGATCGCCGCCGCTGCACGTGTAATCCGGCGTGGCGATGTTGCGGTCCACGAGATAGCCGTAGACGAACAGCTTCCACACGCTGCCGAGCGGCGTTTCGAGCGTCGCCGGCAAGGGGCGCGCGGACTGCGCCGAAACGGCGACGCCGGCGCTCCCCGCATCGACTTGCCAAAGCTGACTCTCGCCGTCGCGCAACCACGCGAAGCGCAGCCTCCGCGCCGAAGCGACAACAGGCGTTTCAACCGACGATGCCGCCGCATACGCCTTCACGCCATCGACGCAGGCACAGCCCACGCTCAGGGCGAGCGCGATCCGCAGCGCCGCCGCCAGGCGATCACGCGTGTGCCGAAGCGCGCTGAACATGGCGGCCTCGCTACTGGATGCGCAGCGTCGTCACGCGATCGCTCTTGCCGCCTTCGAACGCCTTCGCGTCCGGCTGATACATGCGGAAGTAGCGCGCGGGCGGCAACGCGAACGTACCCGGCAATGCGAAGCGCACCAGTTGCCGCAGCGTCACGGGTCGATCGAGCAACGGTACGGGCTGGTGATACGCCAGTTCACCCATCTCATACGAAGCGACGCGCTGGAACGGCTGCGGACCGCTGCCGCCTTCCTTCGCGCCAGGCAAGCCGTCGATCGACACGCCCCAGCTGGTCGCCTCGACATTGCCGCCCGGCGGCAGCGGCACGTCGAGCAGACCGTAGTGGTAGGCGTTGCCCGAGCGCGGCGTGAGCGTGACTTCGTCCACATACAGCGCGTTGCTGTCGATCGCATCGCCCTGCTTCATCAGACGCGCGGTGAACGCGGCGCGTCCCAACTGGCTTTCAGGCGCGGCTTGCTTCTTCGGATCAGGCTTCACGTCGAGCGGTTCCAGCTTGTAGAACCGCCGTTCGACGGTGATGTTCAACCGGCTGTCCTCGCTCGTATGACTGCGGAACGACACGAGTGCGTTGACGTCGGTGCGAGTGGCGCCGGCATCGAGTGTGGCGGGTAGTCCCCCAACGGGATTTCCTTCGGGGCGTGCTGTGCCGGTCCACTTCCAGAGCGGTGCGCCGGTCGGCGTCGCGGTGCGCGTCCAGCCCACTCCTTGCAACGACGGCGGCGAAGCCGGCGCCGCCTCGCCGCCGAGCGCCTTGCGCAGCCACAGCAGCGTCAATGCGCGATCGAGCGTCGGGTAATCGGCGCTGCTTTTCGCGAGCAACGTCGATGCATCGATCGCGGCGCCGCCATCGCCCGTCAGGTAAAGCAGACTTTGCACGAGCGGCGCGGGATCGTTGCTCAACGCGCTGCGTGCGGCGCTCGCGGCTGCGTCGAAAGCTTCCGGCAGTTGAGCGCCCGTGCCGCGCGCCATGCCGGCCACCAGCAGCGTCGCCATCTGCTTGCCGCGCGGCGAATCGGCTTGTGCGAACACGATGCTGTCCGACGCGCCATACGCGCCGCTGCGCGCGGGCGCCTTGCCCGCGTTGTTCGCGTTGCCCGACATCGCAGCCGCATCGCTCAGCAAATCGGCGGCGACGCCCGACACGGGCGTAGCCACCGGCAAGCCCATCTGCTGCATGAACCACAACGCCAGCGCGCGATGCAGCAGCGGTTCCTTCGCGCCGGCATCGCGATAGACGTCCATCGCGTGCTGCCAGTTGCCCGCGGGCAGGCCGATGCCGAGGCTGCGGCTCGCGAGCCAGTCCGCGTAATACGCGTAAGCGGTCATCAGCGCGCTGCCGCCGGTTGTGTCGCCCCACCAGCCGAACGTGCCGCCGACGCCCGCCAGCATCGCAAGACGCTGCCGCTGATTGCGCAGCAGCGCGTCGAGCCCTTGCGTCGAACTCGCGTTGTCGCCACGGCCGAGCGCATCGTGAGCGAGCGCGAGCGGAATCAGGCGGCTCGAAGTCTGTTCGGCGCAACCGTACGGATAGTCGATCAGATCGTCGGCGACGCGCGCGAATTGACTCGCCGCGTTGCCGATGAACCGCACGCTCACATCCTGAGCGTCGGTTGGCAGATTGAGCGGCTTGTTCGAACCGTCGAGCGCCACGGTGTTCTGATGCAGATCGAGCCAGCCGCCCGCATCGAGATTGATGGTGGTCTGCAAGCGGTCCACGTCTTTATCCGCACGCCGCAACGTCGCATTGATCACGCCGGCCTTCAGCGCGCCGCCCGGCAGCCGCAGATAGTTCGCACCGCGCTTGAGCGTGACTTTCTGATTCAACGAGAGACCGCCGCCGTCGACCAGCCATTGCGCGTCCATCTCCGTGTCGGTCTGGTTGAACGCGATCATGTCGATGGCCGGCTGATCGTTGACGCGAAAATGCGTCGGCCCGCTCCACTTCAGATACAGCGCCTTGTCCGAGCGCACGTAAGCGGTGCGTTGACCCACCATGCCGTTCGGCGCCGCCGCGCGCACGGTGATGCGCCAGCGCGCCAGCGAGTCGGGCATCTTGAAGGTCATGGCGGCATGACCGTTGGCGTCGGTTTTCAGATTGCCTTCCCACGCCGCCGTGTCCTGATCGTCGCGGCGCGGCCGCTCCAGCACCTTCACGCCGCGCTCGTTGTAGTTCGCGCGTTGCGGGCCGCCCGGCGCGCCCTTCAACGGCGAACGCGCGAGGTCATACGTGATGAACGACAGGCTCGACGAAGTGCGCACGTTGTTGCGGCGCGGATGATAGAAAAAGTCGACGATGTTCGGCGCGATTTCCGGCTGCAGAACGTACACCATTTCATCGACCACGCTCACGGTCAGGTTCGCCGCTTCCGGCTTGCCGTTCAGTGTGCTGTCGAAGTTCAGCGTCACCGTATCGCCGGGGCCGTACACCGGCTTGTCGCTTCTCACGTTCAGTTCGATTTGCGGCTGCGCGACCACGATGCCCGCGTTTTGAAACACGTACTCGCCCGCATGCACGTAGAGCACCGAGAAGGTCATGTTCGGCGCGAACTCGTCGCTCACCTTGATGCGCGCTTTCCATTGCGACGGCGCCACGCGTTGAAGTTGCAGCCAGTCGCCGCCCGCCGTCAACAACGCGCGGCGCTCGACGTTGTCGCGTTCGAGCGTCAGCAACGCATCGTCGACGGGCATCGGGAACGTGATCAGCGCTTCGGCGGTGTCGCCGATCTTGTACCTGTCGCGATCGAACACGATCTCGACGCTGCCCGGAATCGCCTTCAGGCCATCGCCCGCGACCCAGTGGCTCGCGGCGGCGAGCAGATTGCCGGTGTCGTCCTTGACCGACAGCATGTATGAACCCGGTTGGTCGAATTGCACCGGGAACGAGAGCTTGCCGCTTGCCGCCCCGCTCTTCAACGCGCCTTCGCCGTGCGTCTGCGATTCGAGGCGCGTCCATTCCCATCTTGCCGGCGCATGCGACGACGGATCGAGCGCACCGAGCGCTTGCAATTCGAAGCTGACCGCTTCCTTCGGCTGCGAGAACGACTTCGCCGTCGACAGACGATACGGCGTCGCGCCGCGCGCGATCAGCACTTCACGTGTCACGCGCACCTTGTACGCCGCGCCGTCTTGCGCGAACAGCGTCAACGCGTAACGGCTCGGCTCTTTCGCCGCCGGCAGCGTGAGACTTGCGTTGCCCTCGCTATCGGTTTTCAACTCCTGCTGTTCGAGCTTGACCGGGAACAAGCCGGCGTACCGCAATTCGCCGTCGACGATCGTCACTTTCTGCGCGCGCAGCGTGAGCGAAATCTTGCTGTCGCGCACCGGCTTGCCGTCCGGATAGCGCAACTGGATCTTGCCCTTCAGCGGCTCGCCGGTGGCGTAATCGGCTTTGTCCATCGACAGGTTCACGTCGAAATGCGGCTTCACATAGTCGGCGACGCGAAACGCGCTGCCGTACACATCGCCGTTGTAATCGAAGCGCAGCGTGTAGCCGCCGGCGGTGGCATCGGCGGGCAGCGTGAACGACGCCTCCGCGCCCGTCGCGGACGCGAAATGCACCTTGCTGGTCGCCACCGGCGCGCCGTTCGGATCGAGCACGTCGAGTTTGACGTCGGCCTCGGCGGGCGCGGACGACTGCGTCGCGTTCTGGAACGTGCGGCCGATGAACTTCACATGCACCGGATCGCCGGGCCGGTACATTGGACGGTCGGTCACCGCGTAGATCTTGGTGTTGTAGATCTCGCTGTCGTAGTAGAAATTCTCGGAGACGAACACGCCGCCCCGCGGATCGGTGCCGAGCACATAGCTGCGCTCGGGGCTCACGTGTTGCAGCATGAGCGCACCGTCGCCGCCGGTCGCGCCGCTTTGCAATACGCCGACGCCATCGGTCCAGCTCACCTCGGTATTGGCAACCGGCTTGCCGTTATCGCGCCGCGCGGTCCACACCAGCATGCCGCTCGATGCCGCCTTCACGACCGCGACCGTGTCCGACACGAACAGCAGCGTATGCGCGCGATAGTTGCCGATCACCGCCTCGACGATATACAGCCCCGGCGGCAGCTTGCCGACAGGGATCATCACGTTGCCCGAACTGGCTTCAATGAAGTTACTGCTGCTGCCTTCGAGGTTCACGCCCTTCGGCGGCTGGATGACCTTCGCGTCCCAGATCGGATAACGGAAACGCGCGACCATGTCATAGCCTTGCAGCGGCGCGAACTGCGAGTTTTGCTCGAACTGCGTCGGCTTGCCCGTCTGTTCGCCGAGCTTGAATTGCGGCGCGGCTTCGGTCGCCTTGCTGCGCGTCGCGAACGACAACACGCGCTGCCATGCGCGGCGCGCTTCGCTGAACCAGCGGTCCCATAGATACGCGAGCGTGTTCGCCAGTCCTTCGCCCTGATAATTCGGCGCGACGTTCAGCCGGTGCAGATTCTTTTGCGCCTTCAGGAAGTCGAGCGGTTTGGGCACGCGATACACGACGATGTCCGCGCCGCCATACGCTTGCAGCGCGTCCTTGAAATCGCGGCCCGGCGCTTCGAGACGCACCTGCGCCAGTTGATCGCTGCCGAAACTCGCGTCCGAGAGCAGAAAGAACGGCTGGCCGTCCACCTTCTGCGAGGCGAAGTTGCTCGACGGCGTTGGATGCAGCGTCGGGTTCGCGGCGATGTTGGACTCGGCTGCGTCGTCCGCATACGCTGCCGGTGCGATGGCGAGCGTCATGAACGCGAGCAGCGCGGCCAACGTGAATGCCATGCGCCGCCGCGCGTTGCCAAACCAGCCGCTCGACGCGGTGACGGAATTCATTCGGGTCATGGTGTCAGAAAGTCCAAACGAAACACGCCGACGAAATTCGGATTGCCGTCGCGCGGCTGCCAGCGGGAATCTTTCCATTGCATCAGGTCGGAGACGGCCACGGCGCGCAGACCGGTATCGGTCGGCGTAACGGTGCCAGTGTGATAAGCGATGTAGCGATCCAGCCAGATCATCAGATGCTGGTCGTCGCCCTGGTCGAAGAACAGCAGGTCGCCGGGCAGCGCCTGGTTCACGTCCTTCGAAACAAAACGGCTGTTGCGTTGAATCAGTGCGATCGCCGACGCGTAGGCGCCGGTTGAACCGTCGAGCTGGGTCCAGCGATTGGCGATCGTGCGCTGCGACGCGGACAGTTGCAGTTCGGGCGGCATGCTGCTCGTGTCCGCGAGGCTGGTCATGCCGTTTGCACGCAGCCATTTGCCGTCGTGCAGCTTGAGCGTCTCGCCGACAGCGAAACGCACGAGGCCCGCGCAATCGCGCTGCGTCCAGCGTGGCGTGGGGCCGCGCCGCAGTTGCTGGTCGACGATGCGCGCGAACCATGCGCGAAAGGCGGCGGACTGCCGGGGCGAGAGGCTGTCGGGGTCGGGCGTGGCGGCGGTGCCGGTGAGTGCGTGGGCGTGGTGCGCCAGGGTCGCTAATGCGAATGCAGAGGCAGTGCGTGCCAGCCAGAGTCGGCGTGCGATGGCACGTGTGTCGTGGGCGGGTGTTTGCGCCACGGGGGTTTGCGCCACGGGGGTTTGCGCCACGGGGGTTTGCGCCACGGGGGTTTGCGCTGAGGCCGCGTGCGCCGCGACCGCACGCGCCGCGACGAAGCGCCGAGGCCCGCCCGCCTTCATCGCGAACGCCACGCCGGGGAAACGAAAGCGACGCACTTAATCGCCCTCGGTGCCAGGCTGATCGGCGGGCGTCTCGACAACGCCCGCCGCATCCGAACCCGCACCGGCCTTCGCGCGATCGAACCACCACTCCACCGGCACCCAGCCGGTCGAGCCCGGCAAATTCTGCGGCAGCGTCAACGACACCGCGGGATAGCGCGCAAAAGCGTGCAGCTTCGGCGCGAGATGGGTGCGCGACGCGTTGCGGAACACCGCCTCCTGATCCGCCGGCAACGCCGCGCCCGCTTCGCGTTCGATCAACGCGGCGGCCGACGAAGGCGTCAGCGTCAGAATCGTGCGCGGCAGACGCTGCGGCGCGAGCGTATCGGCGAGCGCCGGATAGCGCTTGTCGAGCACGGCGAGCGTATCGTCGACGAGACGCGCATCCGGCGAGAAGATCAGATAGCCGTGCGCCAAGGCGAGCGTGACCGGAAAATAGCGTTCCGCCGAAAGCTGCGACGCGAATGCCGCCTTGCTCGTCAACGCGGTTCCCGAGCGCGCGCTAACCGGACGTTGCCACACGGTCACGTCGGCGCCCTGATCGCGCGTGGTGACCGGCAAGCGGCGATAGCTCGCAGTATCGCCATCGGCTTTCGCGGCCTTCGCTTCATACGCGCCGATCACGTCGCCGAAGGTCTTGCCGAGCGCGGCCTTCAACGCGGCGGTGCGCGCCGCGTCCCGCGTCTTCAGGCGAGCGACGAACACCGGCGCGACCAGCGTCGACTTCGCATACCAGCAGACAGCCGCGGGGCCGGCAAGCTGATCGCCGATCGCGGCGGCGTTGTCCGCGCCGCCGTCGGCCACCTTGCCGAGCAGCGCGGACGCCGCTTTCCAGTCCGCCGGCAAGCTCGTGCACGCCGCCGGATTGGCCGGCAGCGCGCGCCACAGGTCGGCGCTGTTCCACTGCTGCGGCAGCTTGCCCGGCTCGATGAGCGCCGAGGTCTGCCAGTTCGCAGCGGCGCCGCCGTTCGGCGAGAAATCGAAGCGCAGCGCGTCGATACCGGAGAAAAACGCTTGATAACCGAACGAGAGGTAATTGGCCGACACCACCAGACGGTGGCCCTTCGGCGCATCGCCCCCTGCATCCGGGCCGGCATCGAGGCCGGCATCCAGGCGATAAGCGCGCGCCGCGTCGTCATGGCCTGAGGCGAGCATGTCGGAAACCGCGTCAGCGCGTTCGCTCAGCAAGCCGCCGTTCGCGTCGAGCAGCACGCCGGGCGCGGATAGCACCACGAGGCGATCGTCTTTCGCCGCGAACAACAGCGTGCGACCCACCGCCAGCTTCAACGCGTACACCGGCACGTCGCCGGAAAGCTTGCCGACCTGGCTCAGTTGCGCGTCGCTCGCCGCGACGTTGCCCAAGCCTTGCAGCAGTTTGGCTAGGCCGTTGCGGCGCATCGACATCGCCCAGTAGCCGAGCCGGCCATCCGGCGAGCGCCACAGCAGCACGTGCGCGGGTTCGTCGAACACGCGGCGGATCAACTCGTCGCGCCAATCGAGTTGATGTTCGAAGGCGAGACGCCGCAGTGCGCCTTCCGCGGAAAGGCGCGCATTGCCCGATTCGTAATAGTCGACGAAGTCTTGAGTCAGCAGGTCGTGCAGCAGCGGCACGCGCAACATGTCGCGCGGCAAGCGCGAGAGCGCTTCGCTGTCGATCACGGCGTCCGGGTGGTGAATATCGAGAATGATTTCGCCGCTTTCGGCGGCTTTGCGATGTGCGAAAGGTCGCCACACCGCCTGAATGACGACGCCGGCCACGACCAGAAAACCGACTACCAGGATTGCAATGTTTCTTCGCGACATCTTCATCTGATTTTCTTCTGGTTCGATGCGACGGCATTAAGTTGACATTCGGCGAATAATCCCTCGGGCCATTCTTCGAATGGCAGCGATGATAACCGATATGCCTGGCCTGATACCAGTGACTCTCCGCATTTAACGATCCGGCATGCCTCTGATTAAAAATATTAGAAACCAGGTTTCATTTTTGAGAGGCGGGCTTGAGTCAAACGGGAATCTGAATAGCGCGGAGTTTATCCGCGGCATTACCGGATCGAGGCTTTATGCCAAATCATCACGTTTCTTCTATCGACATAAAAAAGAACCCGGCCGAGCCGCATTGGCTGGCCGGGTTCTTTCAGACACGCTCTTAGGGTTTAAGGCAAATACCGCCCTGGCCGCTCTCCAGGAAGCTAGCCGCAAATATCACATTGTGTTCAATACAAACGCGCAAACGCGCAAATGATCGGGAGCATGTTGGCCGCCGCTCAATCGCAGCCGATATTCCATGCACTACATGTTGCATTAATCCGCATCGCCGCCGCGCACGCTAGACCACGTTCTTCTCCACGATCGGCCGGTTCTCGAGCACGCGAGCGAAGCTCAACGAACCGAGATCGAGCGTCGTATAGCGCCCGTTCAGAATCAGTTCGCTAACGCCGCGGCCCGTTGCCGGCCCTTGTTGCAAACCATGCCCGCTAAAGCCATTGGCAAAGACGCAGTTGTCGACGTCGGGGTGATAACCAATGATCGCGTTCTGATCCAGCACGTTGTATTCGTAATAGCCGGACCAGCAGTTCTGCACGCGCAGCGCTTCGAATTGCGGCACGCGGTGCGCGAGCGTCGGCCAGATCACGTCGTCGAACAGTGTGTGATCGACTTCGTCGAGCGGCAGATCGTCGGGGTCGTTGTCCGCGGAAGGCGATGTGCCGCAAATGAACGATTGGCCCTCGGGCCGGAAATACACGCCGCTTGGATCGATCAGCAACGGGCAGCGTTCGAGCCGCGCCGGCGACGTGACATTGAAAATACTGCGACGCCGCGCGTGGACCGGAAGGTCGATGCCGATCATTTGCGCGACCTTGCGCGACCAGGCGCCCGCCGCGTTCACGACCACGTCGCACGCATGGGTCTCGCCGTTCGCGGTTTGCACTTGCGTGACACGGCTGCCGTCGCGATGCAGCGCGGTAACGTCGGCGGCGACATAATGCGCGCCGAGCGCCCGCGCTTTCTTGCGCAGCGCCTGCACGAGACCATAGCCGTCGAACCAGCCTTCCCCGCTTTCGCCGAATGTACCGGCGACGAGGTCCTCCGCATTGAGCCAGGGAAAGCGCGCTTGCAACGCGTTTCTGTCGAGCAGGCTAATATCGGCGCCAAGGCTTGTTTGCAGCGCGTGATTCTCACGCAGCGTCGTCTCGCCGACAGGCGTCGCGAGAAAGAGATAACCGCCTTCGTGCAGATCGATCGACGGTTTCACGCCGTCGACGCACAGCCGCTCGCCGATCGAGCGCAGAAACTCGATACCGAACAGCGACATCTGAATGGAAAGCGGTGTGGAGAATTGCTGACGGATCGACGCCGCCGAGAGCGCCGACGACGAGCGCGCATAAGTCGGATCGCGTTCGATCACGGTGACGCCGACTGTCGGATCGGCGAGCCGCAGAAAATACGCAATCGAACTGCCGATCACCCCACCGCCGACGATCACGACCTTGGAACTCACGTCTTACCCCACGAGTAGCGTGGCCGCTCTTGAAACGGCGGGCGGCGCAAACGGATTGCTGAAAAAATGCGAACAGCGGCGCGTGAATGCGCCGCTGCTTTGTGCTTTTTACTGAATGCGCTACCCGTCTGCCGGGCTTAGCCGATATTGAAGTCGATGCCCTGCGCGAGCGGCAATGCCGACGAGTAGTTGACCGTGTTGGTGGCGCGGCGCATGTACGCCTTCCACGCGTCCGATCCCGACTCGCGGCCGCCGCCGGTTTCCTTCTCGCCGCCGAACGCGCCGCCGATTTCCGCGCCGCTCGGCCCGATGTTCACGTTCGCGATGCCGCAATCGCTGCCCGCGTCGGACAGGAAGCGCTCCGCTTCGCGCAGATCGGTTGTGAATACGCACGACGACAAACCGTGAACCGCCGCATTGTTCGCCTCGACCGCCTCGGCGAAATCCGCATAGCGCAGCACGTAGAGAATCGGCGCGAACGTTTCCTTCAGAACCACCGGCGTTTGCGACGGCATTTCGACGATGGCCGGCCGCACGTAGTAACCGCCTTCATGACCCTTCACCTCGACGCGCTCACCGCCGAACACCCTGCCGCCTTCCGCAGTGGCCTGCTGCAACGCTTCCTGCATGCGGGCATACGCTTGCTTGTCGATCAGCGGACCCATCAGCGTGCCCTTTTCGAGCGGATTGCCGATCGGCACCTTGCTGTACAACTGCTTCAGACGCTCGATGGTCTTGTCGTACACGCTCTCATGCACGAACAGACGCCGCAGCGACGTGCAGCGTTGCCCCGCCGTGCCCACCGCCGAAAACAGAATGCCGCGCATCGCGAGTTCGTGATCCGCCGTTTGCGTGACGATGCCCGCGTTGTTGCCGCCGAGTTCGAGCAGCGAGCGGCCGAAGCGCTTCGCCACTTCCACGCCCACCGTGCGGCCCATTTCCGTGCTGCCCGTCGCGCTGACGATCGACGCGCGCGGGTCGGCCACCAGCTTCGCGCCCACCTCGCGGCCGCCGTTGATCAACGCGGTCAGGCCGGCCGGCGCGTCGCCGAATTCCTGCAACGCCTCGTTGAGAATCTGATTGACGGCGAGCGCGGTCAACGGCGTTTTCTCCGACGGCTTCCAGATCACCGCGTTGCCGCACACCAGCGCGAGCGCCGCATTCCACGACCACACGGCCGCCGGAAAATTGAACGCCGAGATCACGACGCAGGTGCCCATCGGGTGCCAGGTCTCGGCCATGCGATGGCCCGGTCGCTCGGACGCGATCGTGAGGCCATACAGTTGACGCGACAGACCGACCGCGAAATCGCAGATGTCGATCATCTCCTGCACCTCGCCCATGCCTTCCTGGAGGATCTTGCCGGTTTCAAGCGTGATGATGCTGCCGAGCGCCTGCTTCTTTTCGCGCAGACGGTTGCCGAGCAAACGCACCAGTTCGCCACGGCGCGGCGCCGGGACGTCGCGCCAGGCGGTGTACGCCTGTTTCGCCTGGGCCAGGGCCGAATCGACTTCCGCCACCGTGTTGCTGGCCACGCGGCCAATGAGTTCGCCGGTGATGGGCGAATGAACCGCGATGTCGCCGGCCTGCGCCGCGTGGGCGATGCCGAGGTCGGCGAGGATGGTGGAAGCGTTCATGTGAATCCCTTTAATTTCCGATGCGAAACAAGAGTAAGTTAGGAAACTATACACGCGGGCTTTCATGGCGGCAAGGGCGTTTGCCCGGAAGTGACGCGCGGGAACCGTCGCGTGCGCTTGCTGGGCTTGAATAGCGGACCGAATCCATCGTGGCGCACGAATGCCGCCGATGCCCGCGCATGCTCTTGCGACGGCAGGCGCGCATTGCCCCTATTCGTTTCTTATTGGAAATACGAGTTGCCGACAGCCGCAATGATCCGGCACGCGACTGCGCGCTTGCCCGAACGCAGACGAGCGAGGAATTGGACAGCAAGAGTCGGAGTGCGCGGCGTGGGGCGCCTGCTTACACTTGATGATGACTCGATGATCGCTTGACGGAGACGGCTCATGAGCACAATTGCGAAGGATCGACACCCGGATGCACAGCCGGATGCGCAGTCGGCGGAATCGGCGTTGGCAATGCGGCCAAAACCTGAACGCGCCGCCGCGCCCGATGCAAATTCCTCTATTGGCTCGCTTGCGCAACGCATCGACCAGATCGACTGGTTCGACGCCGAGGAAGAACTGAACGCGTATGGCTGCGCGATGCTGCGCAATCTGCTCACCGCGCAGGCATGCGATGCACTGACTGCGCTGTATCCGCGCGATGCATTGTTTCGCAGCCGCGTGGTGATGGCGCGGCATGGTTTCGGCCGAGGCGAATACAAGTACTTTGCTTACCCGCTCCCGCCGCTCGTCGCGGCGTTGCGCAGCGAGCTTTACCCGCGTCTCGCGCCGGTGGCGAATCGCTGGAACGGGGCGATGGGAATCGACGTCCGTTATCCGGCCGCGCATGCGGAATTCATCGAGCGATGCCATGCCGCCGGGCAGACGCGCCCCACTCCATTGATGCTGCAATACGCCACGGATGACTACAACTGCCTGCATCAAGACCTCTATGGCGAACACGTGTTTCCGCTTCAGGTTGCGATTCTGTTGTCCGAGCCGGGGGAGGATTTCACCGGCGGCGAGTTCGTCATGACCGAGCAGCGTCCGCGGATGCAGTCGCGCACGGAAGTCGTGCCGCTCGGCAAGGGCGACGCCGTCGTGTTCGCGGTGCATCATCGGCCGGTGCAAGGCACGCGTGGAGCGTACCGCGTGAACTTGCGGCATGGCGTGAGCCGTTTGCGGTCGGGACAGCGGCACACGCTCGGCGTGATTTTTCACGACGCGACGTGATGCGGGCGCGCGCAGCGCCGAATGCGCCGCTGCGCCGCCGCGAAAACCCGACTCCTGCAATTTTGGCTAGATATCATCCGGGAAAACCCGAATCCACCGGACGCGCAGCGCCACCTTCAGCCGCGCGTCCGGTCTGTCGCAATCGGCCACAAGCCGGTCGCGACCATTTAGCCTGGATATCATCGATCATGATTGCTGCCGCGTTTTCGCGCGTCGCCGACCGCCTGCTCGCCGCGGACCCGGGACTCGTGCGTCTCCATACCGCGCTGCGTGTCGCGCTCGCCTGCCTGCTCACCGGCATGGCCAGCATCGCGTGGACGGTCTTCCATCATCAACCGATCACCCTTGCCGCGCCCGGCGTCCTGTTCGCGATGGTCGCGCCGCTGTTCGTGCGCGATGCAAGGCGGTCCGCATGGTTCGGCTCGCTCTTCTCTCTGTATCTGTGCGCCTGCGTGTGCTTCGCCGCGGCGAGCGTGCTGAGTCCTTATCCGGTCGCCGGAGATGCCGGCTTTCTCGTCGTGATGTTCGCCGGCATGCTCTGCCAGGCCT
The DNA here is from genome assembly GCF_049177125.1 of Paraburkholderia sp. DD10. Classification (NCBI taxonomy): domain Bacteria; kingdom Pseudomonadati; phylum Pseudomonadota; class Betaproteobacteria; order Burkholderiales; family Burkholderiaceae; genus Paraburkholderia; species Paraburkholderia sp. DD10. Next base: position 3,140,142 of record NZ_CP185392.1, read on the forward strand.
GTGGTCCGCGTGCGCTCGGTTGCGCGCTGCTCGGCGTGGTGTGCTTTTATCTTGGGTTGTATCTGCACCCTTCGCGGCTACACCTCGTGCAATCGCTGTTGCTCTCCGCTTTCGGCCCGTTGATGGTCGCGCTGGTCGGCCGCGCGATCGTGCCGACGCGACCCGCCGCCAGTTTCCGGCTTGCGATTCATGCGGTGACGCTGCGCGCGTCGCGCGTGCTGCATGCGCCGGATGCGGCACGACTCTCGGTGTTGAACGAAGCCGCGCTCGCGCTCGAAGAGCAACTGGCGTTGCTGAACCCACCCGACGCCGACACGATTCGCGAGCGCATCGTCGAAGTGGAAGTCGCGGCGGGACAGCATGCGTTGGTGTCGGCGTCTGCGTATGGCCGCGGGCAAGCGAATGCGGACGTGCTGCGTCAAGCGATCGAACGGCTCGAGGAGATCGCGCACTGTCGAGAGCGGCGGCGCTTTGAGCCTGCGTCCGGCGACGCTCCGGCTTCAGCCGTGCAACGATTCGCGGACCTGCGCGCCAGGCTCTGCTGGTTGCCCGCCACCCGCGCCACGACAGCCGCGTTTCTCGCGATGCTGATCGGCCACTCGCTGTCTCCCGAGCGCTGGTTCTGGGCGGTCATCACGACGTTCGTGGTATTTCTCGGCACACGCTCACGCGCGGACACGATTTATCGCGGTGCGCAGCGACTGGCGGGAACGCTGGCCGGCGCGCTCGCCAGCGTGTTGCTCGTCGCGCCGCTGCACGATTCGCCGATGCTGCTCGTGGCCGCCATGGTGCTCTGCGTGTTCGGCTGGGCTTATTACATCCTGAGCGCGTATGTGCCGGGCGTGTTCTTCATTACCGTGCTCGTCGGACTGGTGTATGGCGAGTTGGGCTTCGCAATGGGGCCGTTGGTCGAATTGCGGATCGAGGAAGTGCTGGTGGGTTGTCTCGTGTCGTTCGCGGTGGCGGTCCTGATGATGCCGCTCGCGGCGAGCCGTCATGTGGAGATGAGGCTTGCGGCTGTGCTGGGTGCGTTGCGCGAGGTGGTGCGGCTGGGCGGGTCCGCTGCGCTGGCGGCGGATGCGGCTGTCGCCATGCGCAAGCTCGACCGCGGTTGGCATGAGTTGCGAATCGCGCTGAAGCCGCTGCAAATGCAGCGCGTGGTGGCGTGGAATTCTGGTGTCGAGTTGGCCACCGGATCGCTGCTGTGCTGTTTGCACTGGGCGCGGGTGTTGAGTGATTCTGCTCGGCGCGGGGTGTCGGGTGAAGTGGCGCTCAATGCCGCGAATGTGCGGGCGGCGCATGTGGAATCGATCGTGGCGCGGCTTGATTCGTTGATCGCGCGTTATAGCGGTGCGGCTACTGGTTCTGTGGATGGCGGGTTGGATGAGCGCGTGTCGGTATTGCCGGTTTTCGATTTGGAGGCGGCGGCTCAGGCGCCAGTGCTTGCGCAACTCGATGGCGCCGTTGCGCAATTGTTTGAGCGGCTGACCCAGCCGGTCGGGGAAAGGCGCGGGGTGTTCGATTGGGTGTTACGGGTTGGAGCGCGTAGGGCGTACGCTGTGGCGTCGAACAGCCCTCGAAGCCCTGGCGACTAGTTCAGCGAAGCTGCGAGGACGGCGGTAACCAGTTGGCCCATGCGGGCAATAAAAAGCCCGCACGAGGCGGGCTACAGGCATACGTCAACCGGGCCCGGTAGACGGAGCCCACACTCTTCACCAACAGAAAACGATCAAACGGACTTCACCGCCGCCCGCCCCGCGCCTACCCGCGTCAATCCGCTGTGCTCCACCAGCGCGCCGAACAGCAGTCCGATCGTCGTCCACATGATCACCTGCATGCCGATCGCCGCGACGCGGAACTTCCACAGCAGCACGGCCGGGAAAGCCGCCGGCACTTCGTTGATCGTCGGCATCGACAATTGCACGGCAGCGATGATCGCGACGAACACCACGCCGCCCACGATCGAGCCATTCCACGCGCCCAGTTTCATCACCGCGCGACGCCGCACCTTCAGCGAAAACACCATCGCGGTCAGCGAGATCGCGATCATCAGGAAGAACAAGCCGGTGCGCGTTCCGATCGTGTCGGGGTCGCCCACCGCCGGCGGATTCGCGGGGTACTTGATGTTCGGGACGATCACCAGCGCGATGAACGCGCCGAGCGCAAGCCATGCCGACAACGCACGCGCGCTCAATGCGCCCACCCGTCCATAGGCGTAGGCGAATACGAGCGCGAACAATCCGCCGAACGCCGCGCCATACGTGACCACGCCGGTCAACAGCCCCAGGCCCGCCTGCGTATCGCGGCTAACGAGGTCTTCGTGTTCATGCGCCTCGCCGCCCTCGGCCGCCGCCGCGGCCTTTTCCTCGAAGGATATCGCCTGATCGACCTGCGGCTCGCCCGCGAGCCGGGCGAAGCCGAACGTGAGCAGTCCCGCGGCGATGCCTGCGAGCATCCCGCGCAATAACAACTTACCAACCATGTCGAACTCCGTTAGTGGCAGGGAAAGCCGAGCAGATGGCGACCGTCGTGCACGAACTCATGCACGTACATGCCGGGCACCAGCGACGTGGCGCCCTGTTCCGCCCCAACGAAGTAAAGCGCGAGCAACAGCAGCAAGCCGCCGAACACGACCCAAGGCAACAACTCGCGCAGCGGAATCGGCGTGGGTTGAGCAGCGGGCGGGTTGGCGGGATCGAAAACAGCTTCGGTCATGATGGACATCTCCTGGGGGTAGCGCGCCCCGATAGTCGATTGCAAAGGAAGGCTGCGAAGCTCAGGTCTGGCTTTCGGCTCGTGATGCCGATTACAGTGGCGCGACCGCGCCGGGCTCTCACCGGCTTCCGCACTTCGCAGTGCCGCTATTCTACGCGCTAAACTCCGGCACTCGGTAGCGCAACGCGTCCATGCGGGCGTTCTGCCTTGGCGTACCTCTATGGAAGTCATCGAATGGACACAAGGCTGTTACTGGTCAGCCACGCATCGACCCCCGCCATGCGCGCGGGCCGCTTTCCCGCCGACGATCCGCTCGACGCTCGCGGCCTCGCCGAAGCCCAGGCCGCACGCCAGCGCCTGGCGATTGCCGACGCCGCCGCGGTCTTCGTCAGCCCCGCAGTTTGCGCGCGCGATACGGCGCTGGCGTTGGGCCTCGCCGCAACGGTCCACACAGCGTTGGGGGAGATCGACTACGGCGATTGGCAGGGACGCCGCCTCGCCGATCTCGCGAATGAAGCGCCGCAGCACCTCGCTGCCTGGCTGCGCGATCCCGACTTCGCGGCGCACGGCGGCGAGTCGTTCAGTCAACTCGTGAAGCGCCTGGGAGAATGGCTCGATGCGCTGGACGGCGCGATCAGCGAAGGAACGACCGGTACAACAAGCGCCCCGCGTCAAAACCCGCGCAACGTGGTCGCCATTACGCACGCGCCGGTGATTCGCGCGGCGCTCGTTCACGCACTCGGAGCATCGCCCGCCGTATTTCCACGCATCGAAATCGCCCCGCTGTCGGCGGTCGAATTACGGCGTTCATCGCGCGGCTGGACATGGTGGCTCGCGTCGCACTGACAACACCAGCGCGACGCCCGCCGTCGGATTTGAAATCCACGCATATCGGCCCGCTTGCCGCTCATTGACCCGACACCACCAGGCGCAGCCTCGCTGAACCCGCCGGCGCCAGCGTGATTTCGGTCCGCTTACCCGGCGCGCCCGAATAAAAGTGCTGACGTCCCGGCGAATTCTGATCGTGGGTCGCTTCGGGCAGACACGACGCGATATCCGCCGCGACGGCCTGCAGCGCGTCCGCGCTCGACCCGGCGTCATGATGCGGCGTCCACGTGCATTGGTAGCTGCCCCCGCTCGCCGAGCATTGCGCATCGTCGCCGTAAGGTTGCGCGACGCCCTTGCCGTCGTCGGGCGTCAACGAGGCCAAGCCGCCTGGCGCAGCCGCCACGATGCGTTTGAGCGATGCGCACGGACTGGGCGCATCGTCGGCACTCGCGCTGCCGGGCAGCACGGCGCCTAGCGACGCGGCGGCAAACGTGGCGGCGAGGAAGCGGGCGGGGTTCATGTCGGCGCGATCCCTGAAAGCGGTCGACAGGCTGACAGCACTGTCCGTACCCGTGGCGCTCGGACCGAGGCACGCGAGGGTTGGGCACGCATCTTGCGCGCCCGCCGTACCGGCCCACCAACTGCCGCCACTCAATCGACGTGAATCGCCAAGCCATGTCAACGAAACCTGTCACCGACACGCCGGCCCGCCTTTCATCAGGGATCGAAGGGGTCGACAACATCCTGGGCGGCGGCTTCACGCCCCGCCGCATGTATCTCATCGAGGGCGCGCCCGGCACAGGTAAAACTACCCTAGCCTTGCAGTTTTTACTCAAGGGTGTCGACGAAGGGCAAGCCGGCCTCTACATCACGCTCTCCGAGACCCGCTCCGAACTGATCTCGGTGGCGGACAGCCACGGCTGGGATCTCAGCCGCTTCTCGATTCTCGAATTGCTCTCCGACGAGGGCCTCGACCCGCAATACGAGCAATCCGTGCTGCACCCGGCCGAAGTCGAACTCGGCGAGACCGTGCGCAACGTCATTCAACAGGTCAATGATGTCAAGCCCACGCGCATCGTGCTCGACAGTCTCTCGGAACTGCGTCTGCTGTCGCAGAACCCGCTGCGCTACCGGCGGCAGATTCTCGCGCTCAAGCGCTTTTTCGCGACCCGCGAATGCACGGTGCTGCTGCTCGACGACAACACCTCCGACACCGGCGACGTGCAGTTGCACAGCATCGCGCACGGCGTGATCAGCCTCGACAACATCGTGCACGACTACGGCGGCAACCGGCGGCGGCTGCGCATCGCCAAGATGCGCGGCATCAAGTTCCGCGAGGGGTATCACGACTTCACGCTCGACACCGGCGGCATTCGTGTGTATCCGCGCCTCGTCGCCGCGGAACATCACGCGGAATTCGACCCGAACCCGCTCAGCACGGGCACGCCGGGCCTCGACGCGCTGCTGGGCGGCGGCCTGATCCCCGGCACCAATGCGCTGATGATCGGACCGTCCGGCGTGGGCAAGACCACCACCGTCGTGTCGTGCCTGCTGAGGGCGCTCGAACGCGGCCAGCGCTGCGTCTACTACGTGTTCGACGAAACGCTCACCACGCTGATGATCCGCTGCGCGGCGCTCGGCATGGATCTGGCGCCGCACGTCGAAAGCGGCCTGCTTACGCTGCGCCAGATCGATCCGGCGGAAATCTCGCCCGGCGAATTCGCGACCGACGTGCGCCAGTCGGTCGAAAACAAGGGCGCCCGGTATGTCGCGATCGACAGCCTGAACGCCTATCTCCAGGCGATGCCCGGCGAGCGCTACCTGCTGCTGCAAATGCATGAGCTGCTCGGCTACCTGAACCAGCAGGGCATCATCACGATGCTGGTGCTGGGCCAGCACGGCATCATCGGCGAAATTCAGAGCGATATCGACATCAGCTATCTTAGCGACGTGGTCGTGCTGTTCCGCTACTTCGAGCATCACGGCGAAGTGTTGACGGCCGTCACCGCCGTCAAGAGCCGCGCCAACGAACACCAGCGCTCGATCCGCCAGTTCCGGCTCGCGCACGGCGGCGTGGAAGTCGGCGAGGCGCTGCGCGACTTCGAGGGCGTGCTCTCCGGCCTGCCGGCATACCGTGGCACCACGGCCCTGCTCGGCGCGCGGGATCACCTCATCGACACGTCCGGGCAGTGAGGTCATGGAGCAGCGCGTTCTCATCCTGGCGCCGTTCGGCCGCGACGCCGAGGTGATCGCCGAAGTCCTGCATAAAGACGAGCGCGCCTGCGTCGTCTGCCGCGATGCCGACGCGCTGACCGAAGCGCTGGACGCCGGCGCGGGCAGCGCGTTGATTGCCGAGGAAGCACTCGCGGACGGCCACGCCTCGCATCTGTTCGGTTGGCTCGCACGGCAGCCGGCATGGTCCGACTTGCCCTTCATCCTGCTCGCCGCGAATCGCGTCGGGCATCGCTCCGCTCGCGGACTCGAAGTGCTCGAGCGGCTCGGCAACGTGGTGGTGCTCGAACGTCCGCTGAATTCGGAAACGCTGCGGCGCGCGGTCGCGTCCTCGCTGCGGGCGCGCGCACGGCAATACGAGTCGCGCCGGCATCTGGCCGAACGCATGGAAGCGCAAGAGGCGCTGGTGCATCTGAACGATTCGCTGGAAGGCCGCATCGCCGAGCGCACCCACGAGCTCGCCTCCGCCAACAACCGGCTGATGACGGAGATACACGAGCGTGCCAAGGTGCAGGCGGTGCTGGTCCAATCGCAGAAGATGGAAGCGCTCGGGCAACTCACCGGCGGCATCGCGCACGACTTCAATAATCTGCTGAACGTCATCATGGTCAACGCGGAGTTGATCGGGCGGGTCGCCAACGACGAGCGCATTCGCGCGATGGCCGCCACCGTCAGGCGCGCGACCGAACGCGGCGCGAAGCTGACGGGCCAGTTGCTGGCCTTCTCGCGCAACAGCAACCTCGATCTGAAAGCGGTGGACGTGGTGGCCTTGCTGCAAGGCATGCGCGACATCATTACCGTCTCGCTCGGTTCCGGCATCCACTACGCCACCGAGTTCCACGGCGACGAGATGTGGACCCAGGCCGACGCGAATCAGCTCGAACTGGCGATCCTCAATCTCGCGATCAACGCGCGCGATGCGATGCCGGGCGGCGGCCAGCTCAGCATTCGCGTGAAGGAACGCGCGGCGCCCGATCCGACACTCGGGGAAGGCCGTTATGTGGTGGTCGAAGTGGTCGATACCGGTTTGGGCATTCCCGCCGACGTCGTCTCGCGCGTGTTCGATCCGTTCTTCACCACCAAGCCGATCGGCAAGGGCACCGGACTCGGCTTGAGCCAGGTCTACGGCATCGCGAGACAGGCCGGCGGCACCGCGCGTCTCTTCAGCGAGGAAGGCGTCGGCACGACCGTGGAAGTGTGGCTGCCGCTGCGCGAACGCGTGGACTCGCGGGCCGAAGCGGTAGCCGATGCGGAAGCGAACGCTGTCGGCGAAAAACGCGTGCTGGTGGTCGAGGACGACGGCGAGGTCCGCGCGATGCTGGTCGAGTCGCTGCGAATGCTCGGCTATACCGTGACCGAAGCCGCGGACGGACCCGCCGGCCTGAACCGCTTGCAGGACGACAAGCCCGACTTGCTGATGGTCGACTTCGCGATGCCGGGCATGAACGGCATCGACGTGATCGCCGCGGCGCGCAAGATGCACGAGGATCTGCCGGTGATCCTCGCAACCGGCTATGCGGACGTGGATATCTCCGGCCTGGCCGTGAAGCGCTGCACGATCCTGCGCAAGCCCTTCCAACTCGACGACCTGGCGCGGACCGTGCGGCTCGGGCTCGCGGCCTGAGCGATCCACGCGATCACGCTGCGCTCCGCGGCCAAGCCCTCGGCGCTCGGCGCTCGCCAAAGCCGTTCCGACCGCAGCGACCAGCGCGCTCCTGGAAGCTTACGATTTATTTTTGACAAGCTTTCTTTTGCCTTTCACTTACGGTTAAATACGTGCCTCAACTACACGTTACGGGGTCACGTATGTCCAACTTCATGCAGGGCGCGGCTACATTGGGCGGATGCATCGGCATTTTCACGGTGGTGGTCGCCGTGGTGGAAATGCTGACGAACTGAGCCCGCGTGGCCTCAAGCGAGCCGGCGCTTCGCCGCCTGGTGAATCGCCGCCCGCACCCGCGGATATGTGCCGCAACGGCACACGATGTTGGACATGGCCGCGTCGATGTCCGCATCGGTGGGACTGGGTTTCTGCTTGAGCAACGCGCAGGCCGCCATCAATTGCGCGCTCTGACAATAGCCGCACTGCACCACGTCGAGATCGATCCACGCCGCCTTTAGCGCTTGCGCTTCCTTGCCCTGCACGCCTTCAATCGTCGTGATCTTCTGCGTCTGCAAACCTGCCATGAGCGTCTGACACGAGAGCGACGCCTTGCCGTCCAGGTGAACCGTGCACGCGCCGCAAATACCCACGCCGCAACCGAACTTCGTGCCCGTCAACCCGAGTTCGCAACGCAGCACCCACAGCAACGGCATGTCCGGCTCCGCGTGCACCGCCACCGCGCGGCCGTTGATGTTCAGCGATGTCATGCTTTTCCCCCTGAGTCCGATGGGCTTCACGCGAATCTCACGCGAGCTTGAGCGGCAACGCGCGCAAGCGCTTGCCGGTCAGAGCGAACACCGCGTTGGCCACCGCCGGCGCGATGGGCGGCACGCCCGGTTCGCCGACGCCTTGCGGATGTAGTTGGCTCGGCATGATGTCGGTTTCGATCACCGGGCAATCGTTCATCCGCACGACCGGGAAATCCACGAAGTTCTCCTGCTTCACCTTGCCTTCCTCGATGGTGATCTCGTTCTGCAACGCGCTCGACAGGCCGAACACGATGCCGCTCTCCATCTGCTGACGGATCAGGTTCGGATTGACCGGCAAGCCGCAATCGATCACGCAGACCACCCGATGCACGCGAATCTGCTGGTTCGGCCCGAGCGACACCTCCGCCACCTGCGCGACCACGCTGCCGAACGCCTCATGCAACGCGACGCCGCGCGCGCGAGGCGCGCCGTCAGCGGCATGCGTCAACGGATGCCCCCACTCCGACAACGCCGCGACGCGCTTTAACACCGCAAGATGCCGCGGATGCCGCGCGAGCAGCGCGGCGCGAAACGCAATCGGATCCTGGCCCGTGGCGGCGGCGATCTCGTCGGTGAAACTTTCGGTGAAGAAAGCCTGATGCGAATGGCCGACCGAGCGCCAGAACCCGACCGGCACCGGCAGCTCGACGATCTTGTGCGCCACGCGCGCGGCCGGCCATTCGTAGGGCTGGTCGAACGCGCCTTCGCTGGTGGTTTTGTCGATGGGAATGCGCGGCACGCCGTAGTAGCGCGCGAGCGATTCCGGCACGATCGCCTGACTCGCCGACGTGCTCTGCCAGGCGACGAGTTTGCCGTCCTTGTCGAGACCGGCTTTGAGCCGCGACACGCACGCCGGACGATAGAAATCGTGCGTGAAGTCCTGCGCCCGCGACCAGAGCGTTTGCACCGGACGGCCGCCGCCCTCGCGCGCGATCGCCGCGGCCTGCGCGACGAAGTCGAGCTCCAGCCGCCGGCCGAACGCGCCGCCGAGCAGCAGCGTGTGCATGTCGACCTTGTCGGCGTCGAGGTCCAGCACCTTGGCGACGTGCTGGCGCGCGAGCGCGGGCACTTGCGTGGAGACCCAGGCGGTGGCAGCGCCATCCGAGACCTGCACCGTGCAATTGACCGGTTCGACCGCGCCATGCGCGAGACACGGCGCGCGATACTCGGCGGTGAGGGTTCGCGCCGCGCCGTGCAACGCGGCATCCACGTCGCCGCGATGGTAGTAGGCGTGGCCGTCGCTGTCGTCCAATGCTTGCGCGAGCCGGCTGTTCACGCTCGCGCTCGACACCTTGGACGCCGCGCCCTCATGCCAATCCACCTTGATCGCTTTGACCGCGTTCATTGCGCGGAACGGGTTGTCGGCGATCACCGCGACCGCGCCGCTGCCGCCGTTGTACGGCGCGACCGCGAACGCCTTGATGAAGCCCGGCATGTTCGCGGCGGACGTGGCGTCGAAATTCGCCACCCTGCCGCCGAGCGTGGGACACATCGTGACGCTGGCGTACAACAGGCCGTCCGGCAATGCGTCGATACCGAAGCGCGCCGTGCCGTTGATTTTCGACGCGGCTTCGACGCGGCGCACCGGTTTGCCGATGAGTTTGAATTCGCCCGGGTCCTTCAGCGCGACCTTGCGCGGCAGCGGCTGCTGCGCGGCCAGCGCGGACAATTCGCCAAAACTCGCCTTACGCCCCGACGGGTGCAGCACCTGACCGCTTTCCGTACGGCATTCGCCGGGCGGCACTTTCCATTGCGCGGCGGCCGCGCCGATCAGCATCGCGCGCGCCGACGCGCCCGCTTCGCGCATCGGCAGCCATAGATCGTTGATGCTCGATGAACCGCCCGTCATCATCGTGCCGGCCTCGCGCACCAGTTTGCGGGTGATCCAGACCGTGGCGCGCTTCACGGCGCTGTCGTCGTCGGGACGGAACGGCAAGTCGTCGACGACGGTTTGCAGGCTGTTGTAGATCTTGTCGATCGGCGAGTCCTCGACCCGCACCTGCGACCAGTCGGCATCCAGTTCCTCGGCCAGCAGCATCGCGAGGCCGGTGTGGATGCCCTGCCCCATTTCCGCCTTGCACATCATGATCGTCACGCTGTTGTCGGCGGCGATCTTGACCCAGCCGTTGAGCGCCACCTGCGAGCCTTGTATGCGCAGCGGCGCGGCGGTGGTCAGACGCTGGCCCGGCGGCAGCACCGACCAGCCGACCAGCAACGCGCCGACAGCGCCGGCGCCGCCGAGCAGGAAGGTTCTGCGCTTTAACATGACATGGTCGATCGGCCTGGCGGTGGCTGGGAAGCGGCGAAAGGCGCTGGCGGGCGCCTCGGGGTTTGTTCTTCTGGACAGCAATAAGACGGGAAAGTGGGTGGTGGACTGAAAGGCGCGTTCTGCAGCGAGCGCGATGGTGGGTGCGTGGGCGCTGCGCTCAAGCCCGTCTGTCAGTTCATTAAATGTTATTCGCGGGGCGGCGGCACGCTGCAGTGCAGCGGGGGTGAGCAGTCAGGGCAGTGAAGTGAGGCCGATTTTGCGGAATGGCAGGTGGATCGTTTACATGAAACCTCGTACGACGTCGTTTCGATCGATTGCCGCAACATACAAACCTTTATATAATTTCACGTATGATCGATGCAAAGCCACTAACGTTCTGCGGTAGTTCATTAGACGACTTGCGCGAGTTTCCACTCTCGGCGCGGCGTGACGCCGGTTATCAACTCGATCAAGTCCAGCGTGGCCGCGACCCGGACGACTGGAAGCCAATGAACACGATAGGCCAAGGGGTACGGGAAATACGGATTCGGGACGCAAATGGGGCATTCCGGATCATTTACCTGGCCAAGTTAGCCGATGCGGTTTACGTGCTTCATTGCTTCCAGAAGAAGACCCCGAAAACCAGCAAAGCCGATCTGGATCTTGCCACCAAGCGCTATCGCGAATTGAAAGAGGTCAAGCCATGAGCAATCAAAAATTTCTGAGCGTCTGGGATGCCATCGAAGATACGCCGGAACAGGCGGAGAACATGAAACTTCGGTCGGTGTTGATGATGGCGCTCAAAGACCATATCACCCGCACCGGCATGAGCCAGGCAGAGGCCGCCAGGCATTTCGGCGTCACGCAACCACGCGTGTCCGATCTTATGCGCGGCAAGATCAATCTGTTCGCGCTCGATGCATTGGTCAATATGGCGGTAGCGGCAAACATGCGTGTGGAGATGCGCGTGTCGGATGCGCCAGTGAAACGGCGTGCTGCAAATGCGAACCTCAAGTCGACCACGCCCAAGCAGCCCGCAGCACCTGCAAAAAAACCTGCGGCAACGAAGAAGCCGACCGCAAAGGCATCAGTGCGACGCAGCAAGGGCGGTACCGCGGTTCTCGCGCATGCTCGCTGAGCCGCCATTTCCGCGCGGCACCGCAAGCACTTCAGCCGATGCACCGCACGGTGCGTCGGCGCTCGCCTGACGCACCCCCCAACACCTCAGCGCCGGTTCGACCCCGACACCACATCGATCCACACGGCCAGCACGAGAATGCTGCCCTTCACGATCATCTGCCAATAGGCGTCGACGTCGAGCATCGACATGCCGTTATCGAGGCTCGCCATCACCAGTGCCCCGATCAATGCGCCGTAGACCGTGCCGGAGCCGCCGCGCATCGACGTCCCGCCGATAAAGCACGCGGCGATTGCATCGAGTTCGCCCATCGAGCCCGCCGACGGCGAACCCGCGGCGAGGCGCGCCGTATTCACGATGCCGCCGAATGCGCACATCAGCCCCATCAGCGCGAAGATCGCGAGCTTCACGCGATTTGTGTTCACACCTGAGAGACGCGTCGCTTCGAGATTGGAGCCCACGGCATAGATGCGCCGCCCGAATACCGTCTGCGTGGCGATCCACGTGAAGATGCCGAGCAGCGCAAGCAGCAGCAGAACCGGCACCGGAATGCCGCCGTAACGGTCGAGCGTGGCGACGAAGCCGGCCAGAATCACGCCCGCGCCGACCACCTTCACGACATCCTGCCAAACCGGCACGACGGTCAGTTGATAGCGCTCGCGGTTGCGCCGCTGCCGCACCGTCAGAAACGCCAACAGCAGAAACAGCACCACGGCGAGCGTGTCGCCCGCGAGCCTGGGTAAATACCCCTGGCCGACAAAAACAAAACTATCGGAGACCGGCGCGATCGTCGAACCGCCCGTGACGCCCAGCAGAATGCCGCGATACGCGAGCATGCCGCCCAGCCCGACAATGAACGAAGGCACGCGCAGGTAGGTCGACCACCATCCATTGAACATGCCGACAAGCACGCCGAGCAACATCACCACCGGCAAGGTGACGCCGATCGGCCAATGCCGGTTCACGTCGAGTATCGCCGCCACGCCGCCGAGCAAGCCGAGCAGCGAGCCGACCGACAGATCGATTTCGCCGGCGATGATCACGAACACCATGCCGCACGCGAGCATGCCGGTAATCGACATCTGCCGCAGCAGATTCGACAGATTGCGCGGCGTGACAAATGCGCCGTGCGTGAGCAACGAAAAGAAAATCCAGATCGCGGCCACGGCGATCAGCAACGCGAGAATCTTGTAGCGCGAGAACAATTGCTGAATACGCTGGGGACCGCCGAAAGCGCCTCGCGGCGCTGAATCGTCGGCGCGTTGGGAAGTAACGTCGGGCGTCATGCGGCACTCGCTGCGGTTGGGTTCGGGGATCGCTGCACGGGACGGATCGCGGCGCTGAGAATGTCCTCTTGCGTCAGACCGTCGTTGACGAAGTCGCCTCGCAATTCGCCCTCGCCGATCACCAATACGCGGTCGCTAATGCCGAGTACTTCGGGCAATTCGGAGGACACCATCACGATCGACATGCCGCGCTGCGCCAGTTGAAAAATCAGTTTGTAGATTTCGAACTTCGCGCCGACGTCGACACCGCGCGTCGGCTCGTCGAGAATCAGCACCTTCGGGTCGGTGAGCAACATGCGCGTCAGCACGGCCTTCTGCTGATTGCCGCCCGACAAGCTCGCAATGGAGAGCATCGGATGCGCGGCGCGCACCGAAAGCCGCTTCATCTCCGTGTGAATCGTGTCGAGTTCCGCGGCGGAGTCGATCCGGCCGCCCGATGCGAAGCGTTGCAACACCGCGAGGGTGATGTTGTGACCCACGCTCAAGCCCGGCACGATGCCATGACGCTTGCGATCTTCCGGCACCATGCCGATGCCCGCGCGAATCGCCTCGACGGGCGCGCGAATCTTCAACGGCTTGCCGTTCATCACCACCGTCGCTTCGCTCACGCCGGGATACGCGCCGAAAATCGCCTGCATCAACTCCGTGCGCCCCGCGCCCACCAAACCCGCAACACCGAGAATCTCGCCCCGCCGCAGCGAAAACGACACGTCGTTCACCCGCTTGCGGCGCGGATTGGTGACGTCGAAACAGGTCACGTGGCGCGCTTCGAAAATCACGTCGCCGATCGGATGCGGCTCGCGCGGAAAGAGGTTCTTGATTTCACGGCCCACCATCAGGGAGATGATGCGATCCGTGGTGAGCGCGTGCATCGGTTCGGTCGCGACGTGTCGGCCATCGCGAATCACGCTGATCGTGTCGCACACCGCCGCCACTTCGTCGAGCTTGTGCGAGATGTACACGCAGGCAACGCCGCGTCGTTTCAGATCGCGCACGATGTCCAGCAGAATGCGTATTTCCGATGAGGTCAGCGACGACGACGGTTCGTCCAGAATCAACAGCTTCGCGCGCTTGTTCAGCGCCTTCGCGATTTCGATCAACTGCTGATGGCCGCCGCCATAGTTCATTACCGGCTGCGCGGCATTGATTCCGCTAATGCCGAGTTCGCGCAGCAATTCATCGGCGCGCTGGTACATCGCGGCGTAATTCATCCGGCCGCCGGGCAGCGTGATTTCGTTGCCGAGAAAGATGTTCTCGGCAACGGATAGCTCGGGCACCAGCATCAACTCCTGGTGAATGATGATGATGCCGGCGCGTTCGGTGTCGCGCACGTTCGCGGCCTTCAGCGGCTCGCCTTCCCAGATGATTTCGCCGTCCCACGTGCCGTGCGGATAGACACCGGACAGCACTTTCATCAGCGTCGATTTGCCCGCGCCGTTCTCGCCGCACAAGCCGACGCACTCGCCCGGAGAGACCGTCAGGTCGATGCCGTCGAGCGCCTTCACGCCGGAAAACGCCTTGACGATGCCGCGCATCGTCAGCAATGGTTGCGTCATTCGCTATGCCTCGCTGCAAGGCGCGCGGCTGCGCCGATGCGCATCCTGCCCATCGGCGCAAACCGCGCACTCGTTACGCTCATTGGCTCGCGAGCTGGGCCTGGGTGTAGAAGCCGTCCTTGACGACCACATCGACATTGCTCCTGGTAAGCAACGTGGGTTGCAGAAGAACCGTATCGACCTTCTTCTTGCCGTTGTCATACTGCGCGTTATAGGCAGGCTTCTGGCCCTTCGCGAGCGCAACGGAAAGTTTCGCCGCTTCGCCCGCGATCAGTTTCAGCGGCTTGTAGACGGTCATGGTTTGCGTGCCGGCGATCACGCGTTTCACCGCGGCGAGGTCCGCGTCCTGGCCCGAAACCGGCACCTTGCCCGCCATGTGTTGCGCGGCCAGCGCCTGAATCGCGCCGCCCGCCGTGCCGTCGTTCGAAGCGACGATTGCGTCGATCTTGTTGTTGTTCGCCGTCAACGCATCCTCGACGATGCGCAGCGCCGTCGACGCGCTCCACTCCGGCACCCACTGCTGACCGACGACCTTGATATCGCCCTTGTCGATTGCGGGCTTCAGTACCTTGAGCTGGCCTTCGCGCAGCATCTTCGCGTTGTTGTCGGTGGGCGCGCCGCCTAGCAGGAAGTAGTTGCCCTTCGGCTGCGCGTTGTAGACGCCTTGTGCTTGCAGTTCGCCGACCTTCTCGTTGTCGAACGAGATATAGCCGTCCACATCGGCATCGAGAATCAGCCGGTCATACGAGACGACCTTGATGCCCGCTTTCTTCGCCTCGGCGACCACATTGCCGAGCGTTTTCGAATTGAACGGCACGATGACGATCACATCCACGCCGCGCGAAATCAGGTTTTCGATCTGCGAGATTTGTCGCGCTTCGCTCGCATCGGCGGATTGCACCGAGACTTTTGCGCCGAGCTTTTCCGCTGCCGCGACGAAATAGTCGCGATCGCGCGACCAGCGCTCAACGCGCAGATCGTCGATACAGAAACCAATCTCGGGATGATCCTTGCTTGCGTGCGCGAGTGGCGCGACAAGCGACAGGCTGGCGAGTACCGCTCCACATACGAGCGAACTCAGTAGGGTACGACGCATTGCGAATTTCATGTCTCTCTCCTTCTTCTGATAGCCGGAATACCGGATTGGACGGCCTGCGCTGCGAGCCGCAAGACCGGACAAGCGACAACCCAAAGCTTCTATTTCGCGCGGTCGACGTGGCCGCGCGATTTTTATTCACGCCAGCTGTTTTCGCGGGCTTTGCCTCTTTGCGTGCGCCTGATTAGCGCCCGCTGTAAATCGCCTGATTCACGACGTTTTCCAGATGCTCCTGACGGCCACTTGCGTGTTGCGGATTCAGATCGTGCTGTAGCGCATCCGAGGCCAGCGTCGACAGCGAATAGTCGCCCGACAGGATCTTGCGGCCTAGCTCGGAGTTCCAGCCCGCGTAACGCTGACGCTTGAATTGTTCGAGACGGTCGTTTTCGATCAGCGTGGCTGCACGCTCGACGGCGAGCGCGAGGTTATCGATTGCGCCGACGTGGCCGTGGAAAAGATCTTCCGCATCCACACTTTGCCGCCGCACCTTCGAGTCGAAATTCATTCCGCCCGTGGTAAAGCCGCCATGCTTGAGAATCTCGTAGAAGGCCAGCGTCAGTTCCTCCACGCTATTCGGAAACTGATCCGTATCCCAACCGTTTTGCGGATCACCGCGATTCGCATCGACGCTGCCGAAAATGCCGAGCGCGTAAGCCGTTGCGATCTCGTGGTGAAACGAGTGCCCCGCGAGCGTTGCGTGATTCGCCTCGATGTTCACGCGAATCTCTTTCTCCAGCCCGTATTGCAGCAGGAAGCCGTGCACGCTCGCGACGTCGTAATCGTATTGATGCTTGGTCGGCTCTTGCGGCTTCGGTTCGATCAGCAGTGCGCCTTTGAAACCCACCTTGTGTTTATGGTCGACCACCATGTGGAGAAAACGCGCGAGTTGATCGCGTTCACGCACTAGGTCCGTATTGAGCAGCGTATCGTAACCTTCGCGGCCGCCCCACAACACATAATTCTCGCCACCCAACCGTTGGGTTGCGTCGAGCGCATGACGGACCTGCGTCGCGGCAAACGCGAAAATCTCAGGATTTGGGCTGGTCGCCGCGCCGGCCGCATAACGCGGATGCGAAAACAGATTGGCCGTGCCCCACAGCAATTTGATGCCGGTATCCTGTTGCTTGCGCGCCAGATAGTCCGCAATGCGCGTGAAGTTCTCGCTGTATTCCTTCAGGCTCTCGCCTTCCGGCGCCACGTCCGTATCGTGAAAGGTGTAGTACGGCGTACCGAGCCTGGAGAAGAACTCGAAGGCGGCATCGGCCTTTTGTTGCGCGCGTTCCATTGCATTGCCGGCTTGCTGCCAGGGGCGCTGAAACGTCCCTTGCCCGAAGATGTCGACGCCGGGCCACACGAACGTATGCCAGTAGCACACGGCAATGCGCAGATGTTCTTCGAGTGTCTTGCCGAGCACGCGTTTACTCTTGTCGTAATGGCGGTACGCAAGCGGGTTATCCGATTGCGGACCTTCGTAGCGGATCTCGGGAATGTGTTCGAAGTAGGACATCAGCGTCTCCTGTTTTATGCTGCACTGCAACCGCGCGACGTTGCCGCTCCGGTCGACAAGGTGACGCCATGCTGCCGCTTGCCTGATGCATCGGCAATTGCGAAATTGCGCAGCGTGCTTGATGTTTCTTACCGCCCACGCGTTTGTTTCGCACCGTCGCGAGATTCGCGGCCTAGAATAACCGGACGCTTAAAACAGCGCGGCCTGCAAGGCGCGCCCAACAGGAGACGATGGCGTTGCGAGTCCCGCCGATTTGCACGCCGCCCATTGCCATGACCCGTCCGCAAACACCACAGACGACCCATCGGATCGCGCTGCTGTTCAACGCGAACAAGGTCTACGACCGCGAGATCATTACCGGCATCGGCAATTACCTGCTGTCCACGCGCGTGGCATGGGATCTCTTTCTCGAAGAAGACTTTCGCTGCCGGCTGACCGGCATCGAGCGTTTCGACGGCGACGGCATCATCGCGGATTTCGACGACCCCGCCGTGGGCGAAGCGCTGCGCGATTGTCCGTTGCCGGTCGTCGCGGTGGGGTCATCGTTTGAAGACCCGGCGCACTATCCCCCGGACTTACCCTATATCGCCACCGATAACAGCAAGCTCGTCTCGCTCGCGTATACGCATCTGATCGGCGCGGGACTCGAACACTTCGCGCTGTATAGCCTGCCGCAAGCGCAGGAAAACCGCTGGGCGCAGCAGCGCGAATTGGCATTCGAGCATTTGCGTCACGCGGACGGCCACGGCGACGAGCAAATCCGCAGCGAGATTTATCGCGGCCTGTCGACCAGCGCGCCGTCATGGAACCAGGCGACCGAGCAGCTCACCGCATGGCTGCGCCAACTGCCGAAGCCGGTCGGCATCATCGCCGTGACTGACGCGCGCGCGCGGCATTTGCTGCAAGCGTGTTTGATCGCGGGTATTCCAGTGCCGGAAGAAGTGGCGATCATCGGCATCGACAACGATCCGTTGACGCGCACGTTGACGCGCATTCCGCTTTCCTCGGTGATTCAAGGCACCGAGGAAATGGGACGCACCGCCGCTCACTTATTGCACCAAATGCTGCGCGGCGCGCGTTTTCCGGGGCGGCGCATTCTCGTGCCGCCGGTCGGCATCAACGTACTCGAATCGACGAAGCATCAGCCGCTCGCGAGCCCACATGTGATGCGCGCGCGGCATTTCATTCGCCAGTACGCGTGCCAGGGCATTCGCACCGAACAGGTTGCCGATTATGTGGGCGTGTCGCGTTCGTCGCTAGAAGAGTACTTTCGGCGCGAGCGGCAGTGCACCGTGCATCAGGAAATCTTGCGTCATAAACTCGATGTCGCGAAAGCGCTGCTGGCGAAGCGCGATGCGTCGAGCGCGGAGGTAGCGATTCGTTGCGGCTTCACGTCGCTGCAATACATGTACGCGGTGTTTCGTCGTGAACTCGGTTGCACGCCGCGTGAATATCAGGAACGCGCCAATGCAACGGTCGCGCCTGGCTGAGCATGCCTTTTTACTTTCTTTTCCACCGACGACATGATCAGCATTGAACAACTCTCCTCTGAGCCGTGGGGCACGCTGCCCGGCGGCGATCCGGTGCGGCTCTTTACGCTGCGCAACGCACACGGCATGAAAATCGCCATCAGCGACCTGGGCGCGACGCTGGTCTCGTGGCATGCGCCGGATCGCGCGGGACGTCTCGGCGATATTCTGCTCGGCCATGACACGCCCGCTGAATACGTGGCGGCCACCACCTACATGGGCGGATTGATCGGCCGATGGGCGAACCGCATTGCCGATGCGCGCTTCACGCTCGACGGCATCGAGTACACGCTCGACCGCAATGAAGGCGCGAATCTATTGCACGGCGGCACGCAGGGTTTTCATCGCGCGCTGTGGGACGTGAGCGAGGACAATGGCGCGCTGATCATGCGCCTCGAGTCGCCCGAAGGCGACGCCGGTTTTCCCGGCAACGTGACGACGCAAGTGCGTTACTCGCTCGACGACGACGGCACGCTGACCATCGACTATGAAGCGATCACCGATGCGGCGACGCCGCTGAATCTGACGAGTCATCCGTATTTCAATCTGACGGGGCGGCCGGGCGCGGATATTCGCGGACATGTGTTGTCGATCGATGCGGACCGGTTCTTTGAAGTCGACGCGGCGCTGATTCCCACCAGACTCGCCGAAGTGGCGGGCAATGCGTTCGACTTCCGGCAAAGCGCGCCGATTGGCGCACGGTTGGATTGGCCGCATGCGCAGCTTGCGCGGGCGGGCGGATTCGATCATTGCTATGTGTTGGGGGAGGCGAGCGCGCCGGGGATACGCGAGGTTGCTTGTGCGTATGACCCTGGCAGTGGACGTGAACTGACTGTGTTCACCGATCAGCGCGGCTTGCAGTTTTATAGCGGCAACGCGCTGAATGGCAACAAGGGACGCGGCGGCATTGCGTATCAACCGCATGCGGGGCTTTGCCTCGAAGCGGGCGGCTTTCCGAATCAGGTGAATATGGCTGATGAGCAGGATGCGGTGATCGTGCAGGCCGGCGATACGTATCGGCAAGTGACTCGGTATCGGGTCGGCGTGCGCAGCGGCGTTTGAGCCGTTTCGTTTGTTCAGGGTTTCGGCGTGCGTTTCTTACGATTCCGACTTATCGTTTTCTGCAAGACTGAATTACGGGATCAGGGCTTACCCCTAGGTTTTTCGCTTCCTAGAATCTGTTCATTGGTTGCCGCACGCTTGCTGCGGCACCTTACAGACAGTTTTCGGAGGGAAGCATCATGAAATCGCTGATCAAGGTTGTAACGCTCGCCGTGGTTTTCGCTGCGCCGGTGGCTTCGTTCGCACAGGCGCAGCCGCTTACGCGCGCGCAGGTGAAGGCGGAATTGCGGCAGATTGAACAGGCTGGATATAACCCGGCTGCCGCTGTCGATGCGAATTATCCGGCGGATATTCAGGCTGCGGAAGCAAGGATCGCTGCGCAGAATGCTACGGCTCAAGCGGATGTGACCGGGTATGGTTCTTCGGGTGGGGGGTCGTCGCAGACGTCGCAGACTGGCGGGAATACGGCGGTTTTGAATCCGTATCCGCAGCCTTTGGGTGGGGAGTGAGGCGCTTTTGGTGGTGTTTTTTGGGGGTTGTGGGTTATGGGTTTGTTCGGGCGTGCGCTGGGTTGAGGGTTCGGCTGGATGAGCGGGAATGCTTTGATTGAGCAGAGGCGCTGATGCGCCTCTCTTTGTTGTTGGCGCGGCGTATTGTATTGCGCCGCTATCGAGTGGTTTAGTGCCGCACGATAATTGGATGACGTGCGCTTGTTTTTGTTCTTGCTCTGGTCTCTTTGATAGGAAAGAAAGGCGAAGGCTTTGGAGACGCCGATCTGATTATCGAAACAGGCACAGTCGTCGCATTATGCGAATTCCCTTTTTCATCTTCTTTATCGAATAGCTGCTGCTTAGAGAGCGCACCGCCGAAAAATTATTCAATGCGGTTCTGACGGGCATACGTAGGAACCGGTACATGCGATCCGTTTTTTGACTACGCGTATTTTCAGTGCGCGTGAGCTTTTGTCCTTGAACTCGGCAAGCGTCGCGGCCCAAACGCCTAATGGGCGATGGTCACGAAGAACCGACGCACTGCACATGCGAGTATTTGCCGCAAAAGGCGAGCAAACGCCATCCGCGTTGTCGGCGGGCGCTGCATCCAGCGTAATCAGGTTCTACTTTGCAGTTCCGGCTACGCGCTTTTTGTCATCGTCGCTCCAGAGCCAGGCTCGACTCTCAACACGTCGCGGCTTCACGACGCGCTACGTGAACGCGAGCACAAAACCGAATCGGGCCGACTTTTGCTCGCCGTCAGTTGCCAAGACCACGATAGGTTTTACCGATATCCAAAGCGCATAATTGAAATTCGGAAATTAATGCCGTCTCACATTGACTGACATTCAAGTTCTGGTCGATTCGTCTGAAGTTCCGTAAAATCGCGCGGAGCGCGGTCAATCAGTCGGCTAACAAGAAGAGGCGGCAATGGGAGCGCAGGACATAATCGGGGCAATAAATGGCGGACTCGCTCAAAGCGACCGTCTGCTGAAACTGGATAGTTTGCTGGGCGGTAATGTTCTTCTGCCGCAGCGGGTTATTGGCCATTCACGGATTGGCCGCCATTACGAATTCACGGTGGATATCGTTTCCACTTCCGGTGCCATTGAACTCAAGACGCTGATTGCGCAGCCCGTCACGCTGTGGATCCAGCAGACCGACAAATCCTATCTGCCTCATCACGGCTATGTGCATACCGCGCGACGCCTCGGCTCGGATAACGGACTCACGAGCTATCAGCTCGGCTTTGCCTCATGGATGCACTTCCTGCGCTTTCGCAAGGACGCGCGGATCTGGCAGGACAAACCCGCCGACGAAATCCTCACCGATGTCTTCAACCTGCACCCACAGGCCCAGGGTGCATTCCGCTTTGCGCTGAGCCGACCCCTGCCCCCGCGTTCGTTCTGCATGCAATACGAGGACGACTGGAACTTCGTGCATCGCCTGATGGAAAGCGAAGGGCTGTTCGGCTGCTTCGAGCAGGCTGGCGACGGCCAGTCACATACGCTCATCGTCACGGACAACCTCGACGCGTTCCGGCCGCTTTCACCCAAGACGGTCCGTTTCTATCGAGCGGGTACGAACAGCGAAACCGATGCACTGGTTCAGTGGTCGGGCACAAGAACGCTTCAGAGCACCACGCTCACGACGCGCACCTTCGACTACAAGGCACCGGGTTCGTCCGCCAGTCCGAAGGGCACGACCGTGCCGACGCTTGCCACACAGGGCGACCTGCCGCAGCAAACCGAAGTCTACGAATACACCGGCGCCTACACCTACGGCAGCCAGGACCGGGGCGATCACCTGTCGAAGATCCGCATGGAGGAATGGGAGTCGCGGGCGAAGCGCTTCTTCGGTTCAGGCGGCGTGAGGCAGGCCGATGCCGGCCGCTGGTTCGAACTGGACGATCACCCCGGGCACGCTACCGACAGTGACCAGAACCGGCAGTTCGCCCTGATCGGAACATCGTGGTTCATTGAGAACAACCTGCCGGTTGCCAGTCAGGCCGCCGATTTCCCGCATAGCCTGAAAGGCGAGCTGGCGATGGTCCGGGCGAATCACGCCACGTCGTCGAACGCACTGACGGTCGCCCACGCCGATGGCAGCGAAGGCTTCTTCCTCGTTGAGATCGAGGCGCAACGCAAGGCCGTGCCCTACCGCAGCCCGTTCGAACATCACAAGCCGGAGATGCATCTGCAGTCGGCAATCGTCGTCGGCCCGGCGAACGAGGAGGTCTACACCGACGCGCTCAACCGCATCAAGGTGCGCTTCCACTGGGACCGGCTCAACGACGGCGACGAGAAGGCGTCATGCTGGCTGCGGGTCGCGATGTCGGATACGGGCGGCGGCTATGGCGGCGTGCATGTGCCGAGGATCGGCGAGGAAGTGCTGATCGAATGGGTGGATGGCGACTGCGACAGGCCGCTCGTCACGGGCCGCGTGTATAACGGCGCGACGCAACCGCCCTGGCATTCGAACGGTCTGCTGTCGGGCTACAGGTCGAAGGAATATCAGGGCCGCGGCTACAACCAGATGGTGATGGACGATGCGACCGGCCAGAACCGCGTTCACCTCTATAGCAGCAGCACGAATGCGCATCTGCATCTGGGTTATCTGATCGCGCAGACCGGCAACACACGCGGCGCGTATCTGGGCAGCGGTTTCGACCTGAAGTCCGACGCCTACGGCGCGGTGCGCGCCGGCCAGGGCCTGTACGTCTCCACGCATGCGAAACCGGCAGCGGGCCAGCAACTCGACGTGCGCGAGGCGAACTCGCAACTGGTGAATGCGGAAAGCGTGCTGGAGGCGCTGTCCGGGGCGAGCACCACGCATCAGGCTGAAAGCCTCGGGGACGGACACATTGCACTGAAGTCGTTCACCGATGCTACCCGGAACAATGTTGCGGGTTCGTCGTCGGGTGGCAGGACCGCGGGCGGTGGCGCGGGCAGTGCCAATGCGTTCAGGGAGCCTGTCATGCTGTTCGCCAGCCCGTCCGGCATCGCGTTGTCCACGCAGAAATCGGCCCATGTATCGGCGGACGAGCACATCAACTTCGTAAGCGGTCAGGGCACGCACATCGCGACCGGCAAATCGCTGATTGCGAGCGTGGCCGGAAAACTCAGCCTGTTCGTGCAGAACGCGGGGATGAAGCTGTTCGCGGGCAAGGGTAAGGTCGAAGTTCAGGCGCACTCGGACAACATCGAACTGACGGCGCAGAAGACGATGAAGCTGCTGTCGGCAACAGAGAAGATCGAGGCGGCCGCGAAGCAGGAAATTCTTCTGACATCGGGCGGTGCGTATATCCGCATGACGGGCGGCAACATCGAAATTCACGCGCCCGGAAAGGTAGATTTCAAGGGCAGCCAACATAGTTTCAATGGACCGGCCAGTCAACCCTATCCGCTACCGCAATTCCAGCCGTCCTATCAGGCGCAGTACGTTTTGCAAAACGAAGCTGACGGGACGCCGATGATCCAGCACGCCTACGAACTGAAATTACCCTCCGGGCGTACCTTGCTCGGCCACACGAACGACTTCGGCGAAACGGTACGGGTTTTTACGCCCAGCGCGCAGGATGTGAATCTGCGGGCGTTCAAACAAGACAAGATGGAAGTCAAGCCGTGGAAGTTTGCAGGCGGCGGGCAACCCGACATCCGCGCCGATTATCTCGACGACGCCGACGAAGCTTGAGCACCAAAGGAGTTTGACGGAATGGGATCGACACTTCAACCGGCGGGCTCGACCTGCACGATAATCAACGAAGAACCGACGTATGCAATGTTGCCGCCGTTCTCGAAGGGTTACTTGCAAGAGAAAATCGAATACGCGTTAAAGATGCCGAAGATCG
This sequence comes from Paraburkholderia sp. DD10, assembly GCF_049177125.1. Taxonomy (NCBI): domain Bacteria; kingdom Pseudomonadati; phylum Pseudomonadota; class Betaproteobacteria; order Burkholderiales; family Burkholderiaceae; genus Paraburkholderia; species Paraburkholderia sp. DD10. The sequence goes on from NZ_CP185392.1 coordinate 3,164,092, forward strand.
TTTCCGTCCTCTTGCCCGACGGCTCGACGATTGTCAGATTGCTGAAACAGCTCGCGATGACCTCAGCGATTCGCGTCGACGAGAAAGTCGCGAATTACTTCTGGCAGTACAAGGCGGAGGTGAGCTTCGATATGTGGCCGAGTTCCATATCGCGTGGGCTCGAAGCACCCATTCCATTCCTGAGCGCCGATAAATCTCAAGGACCAGGACGACGTCATAGCCTGAATCCGTTCCCACCTGGCATGAAGCCCGGGTTCCTACGACGTCCAGATGTAATTATCGTAAAGAACGCCGCGACTCGTTGGCCCGGTCGCGGTACGATCGATCGTGACGGCGCACCCCATGCCGACAATATGCTGCGGCTGGTCGAAGTGAAGTTTCCCGGTGATGACTGGGGACCGGGTCAGGAGAATGCGTATCAAACGATTGCTGGTGACTATAAAAACCGCATGACAGTCATTGACGTAAGCGACTGCAACGGAGAACTCAAAAAAGTACCGGTGCCGGTACCTCTACCAGCACCAAAGACTGATGATGAAAAGCAACGGCAGCGAGCGCCCATTCGTACAGTTAAGCCGATCCCAGAGCCCGCCTGGTACGAGGAGTGGTGGTCGTGGGCTGAACGGCACGGCGAAGAAGCCGCCGAAGCCGTCGCACCCGTATGGGATGCGATTCACCGTGGCTATTCCTACGTGTCCGCCGAAACTAGCGCATTTCTCCATCAGCACGCGCCCTGGATATTTACCGCTGGTCGCTGGATTGCGGATAAGGCGAGCGACGCGTGGATATGGGTCGACGAGAAGGGAAAAGAGCTTTATCGCTACACAACTGCGCAGCTCAAGGCCGGTTGGGATGAGATCGTTCGCCAAACCGATATGACGTGGGAACTACTCAAACAGATTGACTGGGCTCAGGTAGGCATGACTATCGTGAAAGCATTGGCTGTGATTGTCGTCGTGGTCGCCGCCGTTGCAATCATTATTGTATTGGCCGAAGCGTTAGTCGCGATTCTTGCCGCGCTGATTGCAATCATTGCGACGGCTGGTGCAGAAGCGCTGGCAGGGTTGGCGCTGGCACTCGGCGTGACGGCAGTAGCATCGGCCGGCTAATCTTCCAATTTGAATTGTTCCGATAGATCGATAGATCAACAGACGCAGAACAGAATATGACGCTTCGTGATTCAAAAACCATCTTGACGCCCGCGCAAGCACTCGCACGCTACAAGGAAGATTTGAGCGTGCGGCTTGCCGACAACCGCATGGGCGTGCTACCGGGCGTGATTGGGACGGTGTACTTTGAACGCGGCTCTCAACCCGAAGTGCGTCAAGGCATCCTCGACTGCTTCGATCGCTTCGACGAGTTGTTCGGCGAGCATCTCAAAGGAGGCAAAGACACCGACCTGGGCAAGTTCACCAAGCGGACCCCGGCAGGTGTGGAGAAGATACGACGAGCTATTGTCGATACACCGTCATATCTCGAAGTGAGCGTGATTCGTTCCAGTTCTACCGACCAGGACACAGCTGCGGAATACAGCATCCAGACGCTAACCGGAATCGCAGCAGACGAGGACTATGTTTCGCCAAAAGGTTGGAAGGCGTACAAGGGTCAGGAATCCGGCCTGTCGTACCTGAAATTCAACGTGCCGATGGACCTGATTGCGACTGACGATGGTATCGCGCAGTACGAGAACTTCCTGCGTTACGTGTGCGGAAAACTCGTGGTGCAGGGCGGCTATGGAGGCTTGTCTCCGGTCCTTGCCTACAGCTATCACCGTTACATGCCGCAGGAATGGGCGCTTGCTGAGCGCTTTAGCGGATTGGAAATAGATAGCACCGCGCACCTGCAATCCAAAGAATACGACCCCGTCTCATACGAAGGCGAGTCTGTTGACCACATGACGGCGTTTTATCCGGGCTTACATCCCGGCGCAAAAGTCGGTCGATGGGGTTTCATCAAGGGCGTGAACTGGTACACGATCCTGGGCGAGTTATTCGTCGACCGCCTGGGTGGAGAGGCTGCCATACGCGAAGCGCTGAATCGTCCTGACATTCACATCGAACGCATCGGCTCGTGCCTGCTGATCCGCGCCGGGGAATTCCCGCGTCTCGGCGCCCCCGAGGAAGGTCTACCCGAACCCTACGTGTTCGTGAACAGCGTATTGCGCGTGCTACGCGATCCAGGGCCCGACGCCTTGCATACCTATATCCCGGACTTGCCGAGCGCGGATACGAAGAACGCGCGCGCGTGGGCAGCGCGCTTTGACCTGCCCGACGCCGCACCGATTCCCGAGCCCCCGACTGTCGTACCGCAGCCGGTGAAACGTGAGCCCGTCCGTCTCAATGTCCGCGGCGGTAGCCCTTGCCCGGAAGCGGGCTGGTGGCATACGCCAGCGAAAGCGGGGAGCCGTCGCTATTTCGAAGCGGGCGAAATCATGCCCGCGATCGAAGGAAGCCCGTGGGGTGAGACATACTGGCATTGGTCGCCAAGCGGGAGCTAGCAGCTTTGTTTGTGACCCCGGTGACGACCACCTTGACGCCCGCACAAGCGCTCGCACGGTACAAGGAAGATCTGAGTGTGCGGCTTGCCGATAACCGCATGGGCGTGCTACCGGGTGTCATTGGTACGATTTTTTTTGAGCGTGGTGGAAATCCAGAAGGTCGGCAACGCATCCTCGATTGCTTCGACCGCTTCGAACAGCTGTTCGGCGAACATCTAAACGGAGGCAAGGACACCGATCTCGGTAAGTTTTCGAAGCGTACTGGTATTGAGAAGATCCGGCGAGCCATTGTTGAAACGCCGTCACATCTTCAAGTCGGAGTGGTGCGTTCCAGCGCCACCGATCAAGACACCGCCGCAGAGTACAACATTAAGACGTTAACGAATATTGTTGTACCGGAGGACTACACCGCACCTACTGGATGGACCGTATCAAAGGGTAGGGAGGCAGGCCTGTCATATTTGAAATTTAACGTCCCAATGGAGTTGGTCACAACGACCGATGGCATCGCGCAATACGAAAGCATTTTGCGTTACGTTTGCCAACGATTGATCGTGCGTGGTGGTTATGGCGGTTTATCGCCCATTCTCCCCCATAGCTATCACCGTTACATGCCGCAGGAATGGGCGCTTGCTGAGCGCTTTAGCGGGTTGGAGATCGATAGCACCGCGCATTTACTCAAAGATGACTTCGACCCGGTTTCCTATGAGGGACCATCTTCGTCGGAGATGACAGCCTTTTACGATCATCTTCATCCCGGCGCAAAAGTCGGCCGATGGGGTTTCATCAAGGGCGTGAACTGGTACACGATCCTGGGCGAGTTATTCGTCGACCGCCTGGGTGGAGAGGCTGCCATACGCGAAGCACTGAATCGTCCTGACATTCACATCGAACGCATCGGCTCGTGCCTGCTGATCCGCGCCGGGGATTTCCCGCGTCTCGGCGCCCCCGAGGAAGGTCTACCCGAACCCTACGTGTTCGTGAACAGCGTATTGCGCGTGCTACGCGATCCAGGGCCCGACGCCTTGCATACCTATATCCCGGACTTGCCGAGCGCGGATATGAAGAACGCGCGCGCGTGGGCAGCACGCTTTGACCTGCCCGACGCCGCACCGATTCCCGAGCCCCCGACTGTCGTACCGCAGCCGGTGAAACGTGAACCCGTCCGTCTCAATGTCCGCGGCGGTAGCCCTTGCCCGGAAGCGGGCTGGTGGCATACGCCAGCGAAAGCGGGGAGCCGTCGCTATTTCGAAGCGGGCGAAATCATGCCCGCGATCGAAGGAAGCCCGTGGGGTGAGACATACTGGCATTGGTCGCCAAGCGGGAGTTAGCAGCTTTGCCTTGTTGCGAATCCAGCAACGCGCCTTAAGCATGCATTCGAATGAAACTTGCGCCTGCGCCTGCATGGTAAAAACCGAACGCCTAACTCACCTATCTCCCCGATTTGCTTAGTGCGGATATCGAGCACGCGCATCCATGGCCGGCACGCTTTATCCACCCCAGCACGCGATGTTTCTGATGAGAAAAGTTATCGAACTCCAGGCAGCGCGTCCGCCATGCGGCATTAGCTCTACAGCGGATTCCGAAGACCCCCCCACCCCTTCACCCAATGTTATTATCGGAAACACGACCCGCCCGCCCGAGGCGCGCAACAAACCCGCTGGCCCCATGGACACCCACCTCACCAAACCCGCCGACGCATCCACCACCGACCTCGGCCGGCGCGTGCGCGCCGCGCGCCAGGCGCAGGACCTGACGTTGGAAACCGCGAGCCGTCTCTGCGGCGTCTCCCGCTCGACGCTCTCCAAAGTCGAAAACGGCCTGATGTCCCCCACATTCGACGTGCTGCAGAAAATCGTCGTCGGTTTGAAAATCGAAATCGGCGAGTTGTTCGGCTCGACGCCCAAAGTCAGCGCCAACGGCCGTCGCGCATTGACCCGCAAAAACGAAGGCCAGCGTCACGCCTATCGCGGCTACCAGATGGAACTGCTCGCCACCGACCTCGCGCACAAAGCGATGCTGCCGTTTCGCATCCGCATCTCCGCGCACACGCTCGACGCGTTCGACGACTGGGGCCGTCACGAAGGCGAAGAATTCCTGTACGTCATCAGCGGCAGCGTGTGCCTCTATTCCGAGTTGTACGCGCCGACGCATCTGAACGCCGGCGACAGCCTGTACTTCGACAGCCGCACCGGCCACGCCGCGGTGTCCACCAGCGAAGAAGACGCCGAGGTGTTGTGGATGGCGACCAGCGCCGACATCCCGCAAGCACCGGCAACCGTACCGCTCGCCGAATCGGGCAAGAAATAACGAAAGCGCCTTGACGACGCGCCGCCAACGTCCGCGGCACTCGCCTGGCGACGATACGTCAAGCCGCCTGGTTCGCGGTCATCTTGAAGATGCCCTGTGCGTTGCCCGCGTCGAAACGCAGATCCGTTTGCCAGCGGCGCGCGTCCTGATCGAAGGTCCGCTTGCGCGTGATGAACTCGTAGAACGAGCCCGGCACGTCGCGCGTCACGATGCTGCCGTCGGCCGCGCGGAATTCGCGCCGCACGATGTCCGCGCGATACGCCGTCTGGAACACGCGGCCCGAACGCGAACGCTCCACTTCCGGCTTCATCGGACGACCCTTGGCTTTTTCGTCGTCGGCGAGTTTGAACACGTCCGCGACGCGATCGGTGGCGTGATTGAAGGCGTTGCCTTCGGTCGCGATCCACGCCATTTCCGCCGACTCCTTCAACAACACGTCGTAATCGGCCTCGCATGGCGTCTCGTGCTGACGCGCGAACGCGCCGACGATCACCGGTAGCAACGCATGCGCCGCCTCCAGCGGCAGCACGCCTTCGCGTTCGAGCTCCCATAAATGGCCGACGGCTTGCGGCGTCAGCGGATCGCGCGACGCGCCGATCACATTCGTCACCGCCTGCTGGAATTCCGCCGAGAAACGCTCGGGATGCAATTCGCTGACGAAGAATTGCGCGATCTCATCGGGCGCGTCGTCGTGCGCCCACGCGCGGCCGGTCATGCCGAGACGGTCGAGCGGATAGCGTCCGTTGATGCTGAAGCCGAGCGGACGCAGAATGCGCGCGAACGCGGCTTCGCCCGGCGGCAGCGCGCCGTTCTCATGCCAGCGCACGGTGCGCAATGCGCCGTGGTCGAAGTACACGCCGCCGCCCGCGGCGATCGTCTCCTGCGTGTACTCGCGGCCATTCGCGGAGCGCGCCAGCAGGTCGTCGAACAACGCCATGTTCAGCGCTTGGGCGAGTTCGGCACGCGTCACGGTGCCTTCTTCGCATTCGCTAAGGATTCGCGGATGGTTCAGCGTGGCGAACAGCCGCGCGGTTTGGTCGACGCCGAGCAATTTCAGCAGCAGTCGTTCGACATTCGCATTCTTGATGTTTCGCATATCGGTTCCGGGCGGCGTGCGGTGAGACGCGTTCGTGTATTTGGAGGACGGCATTCCGGCGTGGCTTCGAGGCCTACGCGCGGCATCGCCGAAGGCGAGATTATTCAGAGCCGCGGCGACGCCGTAAAGCGAGATAAAATCGCCACTTGATGCGTTCTCGGAATCAACGTGCGAAAGTTCAAGATCCCCAACATGGGCGCGCTGCTCGCTTTCGAAGCCGCCGCGCGACACGAGAGCTTCACGCATGCGGCGCGTGAGTTGTTCCTCACCGAAAGCGCGGTGTCCCGGCAGATCAATACGTTGGAGAGCAATCTCGGCGTGCGGCTGTTCGCGCGCGCCAAACAGCGCGTGGTGCTGACGAAGGCGGGCAAGGTGTATAGCGCGCAGGTGCGGCGCGCGCTGGAGCAACTGGATCGCGACACGCTGTCGATCATCGCGCATGGCAGCGGCGGCGGTTATCTGGAACTGGCGGTGCTGCCGACTTTCGCGTCGCAATGGTTGATTCCACGGCTCGCGGCATTCAACGAACGGTATCCCGATGTACGCGTCAATATGGGCGTGCGCACGGGCACGTTTCCGTTCGGCGATACGCATTTCGAAGCCGCGATTCACTACGGCAAACCGACATGGCCGGGCACGTCGGCGGATTTCCTGTTCAGTGAGGAAGTCGTGCCGGTGTGCGCGGCGAGTCTGCTGACGCGGCCTGTTCGCAAGGCCGCCGATCTGCTGGATTACCCGTTGCTGCATTCCACCACGCGCCCCGATGGCTGGGCGGCATGGTTCGCCCACCTCGGCGTCGACGATAACCGGACGATGCAAGGCGTGCGCTACGAACTTCATACGATGCTGATCAGCGCGGCCGCGGCGGGTCTCGGCATTGCGCTGGTGCCACGCTTTTTCGTCGATGCGCAGCTCGAACAGCTTGGACTAGCGATACCGCTCGACGCGCCCGCAGTTGCCGACTCGGCGTACTACCTCGTCTATCCGACCGAGTTGAGTCACGGCAAGCCGCTCGCCAGCTTCCGCGAATGGCTGCTGGGGGAAGCGGCTGCGTATGGCGCGGTCAATCCGGGCTTGGCCGGCAATCCCGATACCGATTGATCAAGCGCCAAGCCTTGGAGCGTTACGCGCCCGTTTGCTCACGCGCCTGCGCGAGCGCGCTGAGATTGCCTTCGCCAAAACCGTGATGCCCTTGCCGCTGAACGATCTCGAAGAAGATCTCGCCGGCGTTACGTCGCACGAAAGTCTGAAAGAACAGCAGCGGCACGCCGTCCGCGCCGATCTCGCCGTCCACCAGCACATGCGTACGCTTGAGCCGCTCGACATCGAGCCCATGGCCCGGTAGCCGTGTGTCCAGTTGCTCGTAGTAGCGCGGCGGCGGCTCGACAAATTCAACGCCGTTTGCCAGCAGTTGCTCGACGCACGCGAAGATATCGTCGGTGGCGAGCGCGATGTGCTGCACGCCCTCGCCCGGATGATCGGGCAGATACTCGTGCATCAGATTGGTCCGGCGCGTGCCCTCTTCATACAAGGGGACGCGGATCGCGCCGCATGGCGACACCATCACGCGCGATTCCGCCGACACATGCCAGTTCGCGTGCAGTTCGTGAATCTCGCGGAAGTTGAGCAGGTCGCGATAGAAGTCGAGCCATTCCTGCATGCGGCCCTCGCCTACCGTCTGCGTGAGATGGTCGACCGCGACGAGGCCGGTGCCCACGTGACTCAAATCGGCGTGCGCGGTGTCGATCTCGATGGGCCGGAAGTCGATGTCGAAGATCGAAATGTCGCCGAGGCCGCCGCGCTGACCGCCGCGGCCGCGCCAACGGTCGACGAAATAGATGTGCGAGTCGCCAATGCCCTGGATCGCCGGAATCAGCAGTTCGCCCGCGCCGAGGCGCTCGCCTTCGAACGCCCACGCGCCGAGTTCGATCGCGCGATCGAACGCGCGCTGCGCGTCGGCCACGCGAATACCGATCGCGCAGATGCCCGCGCCGTATTCCTCGGCGTAGCGCGCGGCGAACGAATCGGGTTCGGCGTTGATCAGGAAATGCATCTCGCCCTGGCGATACAGCGTGACGTCCTTGCTGATGTGGCGCGCAATCGCCTTGAAGCCGAGTTTCGTGAAGGTCTCGCCGAGCGCCTTCGGCTCGCGTGCGGCGAACTCGACGAATTCGAGGCCGGCTGTGCCGAGCGGATTGTGCTCAGGCGCCGACACGGCGCGCAGCGCGGCGTCTGGAGTGGGCAAGTCGCTGGGCATGGCAATCTCCTTGTGCAGTCTTTCGACGCTTTTTTCCGATGTTCGGTGCGAGCCGTCGCGCATCCGCAGTACGGCAACGCGGTCGGCGACGGTTTTTGCACCGTGTTTGTACACCGGCTAATAGAGCGTTCGCAACCTTCATTTTGTACCGGACGGTTCACTTGCAGCGAATCGACGGGCCGTGCATGGCCACGAGCGCGGCGGGTCAGGTCTTCAGCGTGCCGTGGGCGTTGCGGTTCCACGTGTACGATTCGCCTTTTTTGCCTTTGTCGCGGGCTTTGGCTTGCCTTCGGCGGCGGCGGCCATGCGCAATTGCGCGACTTCACGCACGGCGTCGATTAGCGCGCGCCCCACCGGCGACGGCTGCGTGTCCGAGCGCCGGATCAGTCCAACCGGCTCGTCGGTGCCGGCGAACGGCAACGGCAAACGCACCAGCATGCCGTGCGCCAGTTCGTACTCCACCGCGCTCAGCGGCACGAACCAGACCGCGTCGTTTTCGAGCGTCAACGCGCGGCCCGTCGATACCGACAGCACCTCGACAAACGCCGACAGCGGCGGCACGCCCCACGCGCTCAACAAGCTTTCCGCCGATTGCCGGATGAGCGTGCCGAACGGCGGCAGGACCACCGGAAAATCTTCCAGCGAGGTGGCTGGCAAACCGGCGCCCAATGCCAGCGGATGCCCGGCCCGCACCACCGCGATCAACGGCTCGCTGAACAGCTGTTCGAAGCTGAGACCGACCATTCGCTCCGGGTCCGCGAGACGCCCAATCGCAAATTCGATCGTGCCTGCTTTCAGACGTTCGAGCAATTCGGGGTTGGCGCCGGTCGCGAGGCGCACGATCACGCGCGGCCATAGCGCGGCGAACCGCTTGAGCACCGGCGGAATAAGCGCGGCGGCGACGGTCGGCAGGACGCCGATTTCCAGCGTGGCCGCGGCCGCGCCTTCCGGGCGCGCCAGCAAGTCGACGCCCTGCCGCAGCGCACTGACGCAGGCGCTCGCATGCGGCATGAAGAGCTGGCCCTCGCGGGTCGGCACCGCGCCGTGGCGGCCGCGCTCGAACAGCTTCACGCCGAGAATCGCCTCGAGTTCGGCGACGGTCTTGGATACCGCCGGCTGCGTGATCGAAAGACTTTCGGCGGCCCGCTGCACGCTGCCGAACTGCGCGACGGCGAGAAAGCACTGGAGATGACGGAATTTGACGCGGCTGTCCGCGAGGCTTCGTTGCATAACGAAAAGTTATACGAAAAGGGCGAAAACGTCACTTTGCATAACCGAGCCGGTTAGATAAAGTCGCTCCATAAGTTGCACCCACAATTCCTCGAAGGAGACACTCATGGATGAGTCCTTTCTCACCGCGCGCGATTTCGCGTCCCATCCCGGGTACATCTATCCCGGCTACGGCTCATCGGTCAAACGTGGCCCGACGCGTCCGCTCATTCCGCTGAAGGAAAAGCTGCGCGACCAGCGCGTGCCCGTCTACGGCACCGAAGACCTCGGCGCCCTCGACCACGATCTGACGCGCAATGCGGTGCGCAACGGCGAGCCGCTCGGCGAGCGCATCATCGTGACGGGGCGTGTGCTCGACGAGGGCGGCCGTCCGGTGCGCCATACGCTAGTGGAAATCTGGCAAGCCAATGCCGCTGGCCGCTACGTGCACAAGAACGATCAGCACGACGCGCCGCTCGATCCGAATTTTCTCGGCGCCGGCCGCTGCCTCACCGACAACGAAGGCCGTTATCGCTTTCTCACCATCAAGCCGGGCGCTTATCCGTGGGGCAATCATCCGAACGCATGGCGTCCGAACCACATTCATTTCTCGCTATTCGGCGAGCATTTCGGCTCGCGTCTCGTCACGCAGATGTATTTTCCCGGCGACCCGCTGCTGGCCTTCGATCCGATTTTTCAGGGCACGCCGGAGCATGCGCGTGACCGCCTGATTGCGAACTTCTCGCTCGACACCACGCAGGAAGCCTACGCGCTCGGCTACGACTTCGACATCGTGCTGCGCGGCCGCAACGAAACGCCGATGGAGCGTTAAACCATGACCACTCTCAAGCAAACGCCTTCGCAAACGGTTGGGCCGTACTTCGCTTACGGTCTGTGCCCGCAGCAATACGATTTCGACTTCAGGAGCTTGTTCACGCCCGTTCTGGCCGACCGTGAAGCGGCCGGCGAGCACGTCACGATCGTCGGCCAGGTGTTCGATGGCGACGGCAAGGTGATCGGCGACGCGATGCTGGAAATGTCGCAAGTGGATGCCGACGGCCGCTTTCCGGAATCGCGCGAGGAAATCCTGAAGACCGGTTTTCGCGGCTTCGCACGCGTCGGCACGGGTACGGATCCGCAGCAGCGCTTTATCGTGGAAACGGTGAAACCGGGCCGCGTGAGCCCGGATCAAGCGCCGCATCTGAATGTGATCGTGACGATGCGAGGCATGCTGCTGCACACGTTTACCCGCATCTATTTCGAGGACGAAGCCGAGGCAAACGAGCACGATGCCGTGTTGGCAGCGGTTCCGGCGGACCGGCGCGGCACGCTGATCGCGCGCCGCGAACCGAACATGGCCAACGTGTACCGGTTCGACATCCATATGCAGGGCGATCGGGAAACCGTATTTTTCGACCTGTGAAGCAGAATTTCTATACTTTCAGATTGCTTTCACCTACACTGACGTTGATCCGTCTGGCGACTGGATCACGAAACTCCGAGTAGTTAAGCCCGCCTCGCGCGGGCTTTTTTTTTGCGCCCGTCGAGAGCAGTTACTTCAACGAGCACCGCAGCCAGCGGCTGATTCTCGCGACGTCGGCAATGTGATCGCGCGCGCCGGACGCACCCAACACCACGATATCGACGGGCCGGCCATGCACGATCATCCGCACGACGACACAGTGCCCCGCCTCGTTGATGAAGAGATAAGGTCAAGTCTGGTGTATGGGCGGTTAATGGCCGGCGACGTCAAGCGGCGAGTTTCTGCTGAACCGGTTGATCGCCTTGCACCGGCTCGCCGTCCCTGAAGGCAATGCCCTCCAGCAACAGCTTGATCTGCTCAGGGCCGTTGATGCGGCGCCAGGTTTTCTCGGCTTCCTCGATCAGCTTGAATGCCAGACCGAGGAAGGTCGGTCGCGACACGCAGTTGCGCGTGCGCGTGGTGCGATGACGCACGGTCGCGAACGTCGACTCAATCGCATTCGTCGTGCGCAGGTGCTGCCAGTGTTCGGCCGGAAAGTCGTAAAAGGCCAGCAGACTCTCCCGGTCCTTCTTCAGCGTCTCAGTCGCCTTCGGGTATTTCGCCGCATAGACCGTCACGAAACGATCGAACGCGACATACGCGTCGGCGCGCGTCGCGGCCATCCAGATTGCCTGCAGATCCGCCTTCGCGCGGCCTTGCTGCGACTTCGGCAGTGCATTGAGCACGTTGCCCATTTTGTGAAACCAGCAGCGCTGGCCGCGTGTCGCAGGAAACACTTCTTCCAGCGCCGCCCAGAAGCCCATTGCGCCGTCCCCAACTGCCAGGAGTGGTCCGGTCTGCAGGCCACGCGATTTCAGATCGAGCAGCAGCTCCTGCCATGACGCCTTCGACTCGCGATACCCGTCCCCGATCGCGACACGCTCCTTGCGCCCATCCGGCCTGACGCCGATGATCACCAGCAGGCACTGGCCGTCCGAGTTCTCACTACGCAGGCCGGTATGAATGCCGTCGATCCACCAATAGACGTAGCGCGACTTCGACAGATCACGCCGGCTCCAGTTGGCATGCTCATCGGCCCACTGCGCCTTCAGCCGGCTCACCACGTTGGCCGACAGGCCTTTGGCGTCATCTCCCAGCAGCACGCTCAGCGCCTCGCTCATGTCGCCCGTCGAGATGCCTTTCAGATACAGCCACGGCAACGCGGCACTCACGCGCGGCGATTTCCTCACGTACGGCGGCACGATCGACGAATTGAACTTCACACCTGATCCTGATCGATCCCGAACCTTCGGCACCTTCACCGGAATGGGGCCGGCTGCTGTCAGCACCTCGCGCTCCGGCAAATAGCCGTTGCGTACCACGGCACGCTGGCCGTGCAGGGTCTTGACGTTCTCGAACCGTTCCAATAGCGCCGACAGCTCCGCCTCGATGGCCTGCTGAATCACCTGCCGCGCTCCCTGCCGCACCAGTTCGTCCAGACCCAGACCGGCCGCCGATAGACCGACGACTTCTTTTTCCGTAAACTTGTTCATGGTGGATGGTTTGTTGTTTGCTGGTTTCCGACTTCGACAATCAGATTCTCAGCTGAAACCTCCACCGCCTTCAATCTCCCGCCTTAACTCCCCCGTACACCAGTTCCGACTTTAGCTCGTTGATGAAACCGGTTTTCTGCAACACGATCGACCGGTCACCGCCTCGCACCAGCGCATTCGAGTTGTGATAACTCAGCCGCGCGCGGCCGCTGCCGGGCAAGACGATTTGCTCGCGATCAGTGGAGTAAGCGCGAATCAACGGATAACGGCTCGCCGCCTCGACCAGCAATGACAAGTCCCGCGCGGTAGAAACGTTCTGCGGCGACAAGCCCGTACCGTTCACAAACGACGTATGCCGCATGCCCAGCGCGCGAGCCTTCGCGTTCATCGCGGCGACGAAACCCGGCCGGCCGCCGGCGTAATCGCGGCTGAGCGCAGCCGCGGCGCGGTTCTCCGACGACATCAACGCAATGTGCAACATGTCATGCCGCGACAAGGTCGAACCGACGCCCAGGCGTGAGCCGGTGAACTTGTCGAAATCCTGATCCTGGACCGTGACGTTGAGCGGCGCGTTCAGCTTGTGCCTTGCATCGAGTGACACCACGGCCGTCATCAGCTTGGATATCGAAGCAATCGGCATGACTCGGTCGGCCTGCTTTTCGGCGAGAACGGTATGCGTTCGCTCGTCCACGACATAGACAGCCTTTGCATGAAGCAACGCTCGCGAATTAGGCGTGTAGCCGCAGCGCGCCAATAGACGCAGCGACGCATGCGAAGTGCCGCGCGGCGCTGACGCAGGCTGCCGCGCATCGCGCTGTTCCGCTGTCGCTTGTGGGCGCCTCGCGGCGCGCGGCTCTCGCGCAATACGTGCAATACGTGCAATACGCGCAGCCTGCCGGCGATGCTTGAGCGCGAGCTTGCCGACGTGCATCGGCCGCTGCGCGCTCGCCGCAGGCTTGCGCTTGTGCACGATACGTCGCCGCGCTTTGCGGACGGTTGGCTTCCTGGCTTTGGCTGAAGTTCTGGTTTGTGCTTTCGACGCGTGCCCGATGGACGGTGCAAGCTGCCGGCTCACGCCAACGGAGGTATGCCGCGCAGGCTCGTGGCCCGCCGCAAACGACCAGCCGATGTTCAGCCACAACAGGCCGAACAACGCGACGTAGCGGAACCACGCGGGAAAACGATAGACAGGAAATTCGAATGAAGGAGTTCGACGATCGTACGGCATGCAGCTTCCGGTTCTGTGCCGTGTGAGCCCGAATCGATTGGGTGCGGAGTCGGCAACGAGCCGCCGATCTTAAGGCAGTTCACGCACCCGATCAACGGCGAAGGCATATGCCGGCTGATTCATCGCCGTTATGCGAGCGCCGAAACGCAGACCTCAACAACGGAAGTGATCGATGTCCTGCCCAGCGTAAATCGCACGCGCGAGCCAGTCCGGCTTGTCGCCGTGACCGTCCCACGTATTGCCGAAGGCGTCGCGATACATCACGGCTCGCGTCTTGGCTGCGTCGGCCTCGATCGCCTCGGCTAGCGCTTCCGTCGTAATGCCGTATTCGTCCATGCGTCGGCGTATCCACAGGATCAAGCGCTCACGCGCATTCCCGTCGAGGTCGAACAGCCTTTGTTCTTCTCGCTCTTTCATAACGTACCGGTTTCGCGGCTGATAATGCTCGCGTTGGATATACAAAGAGTTCGCTAAAACAACGCGAAGCTTATGCGTGATTCAGATAGGCACGTGCGAATCGAACTCGCGACGCCTCTCCCGATGCGGGGAAACTCGCACCTGGGAAATCATGCCCAACAAATCCTGGATTTCGGGGAATTGGCCGGCAAACGGCTCGAATTCGGCCCACGACTTGCCTCAGTGTTCCGAGGCTGCTTCAGCGTATGGAAGGCAATTCTAGCATCCAATTTCTTATGTTTGCAGCAAGGGTTTGCTTTACCTGCGATGTGGGGGTTTTCAAATTCTTATTGGGTTATTAGGGTCGCCCGCGCAGGCGCGCAGTTAATTAACCTTGAGACAGCAAGGATAGATACTGGCGCAAAGCTAAACACAATCCGCACGGAAAAACGCAAATGCAAGACCTCACCCACTCATGCTATGTTTCATTGATTAACATCCGAGCGTACAGGAGACACACAACATGCCCGCATCGACCGCTATCGTCACGATTCTCGCCGCGCTGCTGCTCGGTGCGATGAGTCCCGGCCCGAGCTTTGTCATCGTGGCCCGCAATGCCATCGGACTATCGCGCGGCGACGGTCTCGCCACCGCGCTCGGCATGGGCATCGGCGGCGTGTTCTTTAGCGGCGTGGCGTTGCTCGGCCTATACACGTTGCTCGCCACCGTCGAATGGCTGTACATCGGCCTGAAAGTGGCGGGCGGTCTCTACCTGATCTACCTGGCGTCGAAAATCTGGCGCGGCGCGGCCAAACCGCTCGCATTCGATGCAGCCCAAGCCGCCCCGGCCAATGTGCGCAAATCTTTCTGGATCGGCCTGAGCACGCAACTCAGCAATCCGAAAACAGCCGTCTACTACGGCAGTATCTTCGCGGCTCTGCTTCCGCAACATCCGCCGCTGTGGTCCTACTTCGCATTGCCGCCCGCGATCTTCGCTATCGAAGCCGGCTGGTACACGATCGTCGCGCTGTGCTTTTCGAGCAAGCGGCCGCGCGAAGTCTATTTGCGGTGGAAAGCGTGGATCGATCGCGTCGCGGCGGGCGCGGTTGCGGCGCTTGGACTGCGCCTCGTTTTGACGGCACATAAAGTCGGCATCTGAAACCTCGCTTGCCGTGGTTCGGCTTGGCGCGCTGAGCCGCTTATGGCGCCGGATCGCGCGACACGCCGAACCACGGCCGCAAGGTATGCCCGGGCGAGGAGCAATAGGCCTTTTCCGAAACAGTTACAAGTTAAGTGTTGACGCTGGCATGCCCCGGCGGTTACTGTGGCGATCGAAGTTCAAGAAGTTCGATTGCTGTTCATCAATGTTCGCTCCTCAGCGGTATTCGTTGTCCTCTCCCTCCTTGACGCTTCAAGCGCTCCTCAACAGAGCAAATCTTCTATTTTTTCCTCAAGGATTCTTCATGGATACCGGTACCGTTAAGTGGTTCAACGACAGCAAGGGCTTTGGCTTCATCACCCCGGACAAGGGCGGCGACGACCTGTTCGCGCACTTCTCCGAAATCAGCGGCGACGGTTTCAAGACGCTCGCTGAAAACCAGAAGGTGAGCTTCGAAACGAAGCAAGGCCCGAAGGGTCTGCAAGCGGCTAACATCAAGCCGCTGTAAGTTTGAAGGGCTCGGTGTCCGGCAACGGGCATCGGGCTGCAGCGACATCCTCGCGGAGCTTCGTCTCCCACAGTTGGCGCGATCGCTTTTAGCTGCACGTGTTTTTCGCAGCAAGCCCAAAGCGCCAAACGCCTCGTTGCACCTCTCATTCTCCCTCTGGCTTCAACGCCCTTTTTTCGCTTTCCGACTGCGTCGTGATTCGGCTTGCAATGGCTTGAATCGGCTCGTCCGCGTGACTCGTACAACGGTCCGCCCGGCAGGCACGCACTCGTACATCATTAAAATAAAATGACAAACAAACATAGGCATCACTACAACGGCTATGCCGTCCAACCCTCGGCGCATCGTTTGCCCGACGGCAGCTTTTCATCCAACCTGTTGCTCGAACGCGCTGACAGCGCGCGTGCCGAAGGGCGCTACCAGTTCTATTCGCTCGATTACTTCACGAACGAAGAACAGGCTTTGCAGCACTCGGCAAGCTGGGCACGCAACTGGGTCGACACGCGCGGTTAAGCGCGCGGCCCACGGCTCTACGCGATGACGCGCGCATGATTTGCGCGCGCATCTCGCGACATGACGTAGTGCGCCATGCGACACGCTTTGCAACCGCAAGTGGCCTTACTCGCCCTGCTCCGCCTTGATCCGCGCGCGCAGTTCAAACTTCTGAATTTTTCCCGTCGACGTCTTCGGCAATTCGCCGAAGCGCACCGCTTTCGGCAACTTGTATCCCGCAAGAAAGAGCCGGCAGTGCGCGATGATCTCTTCCGCGCTCACCTGAGCGCCTTCCTTGAGTTCGACGAATGCGCACGGCACCTCGCCCCATTTCGGATCGGCCATCGCCACCACGGCGGCAACCGATACCGCGGGGTGACGGTACAGCGTGTCCTCGACCTCGATGCTCGAAATGTTCTCGCCGCCTGAAATGATGATGTCCTTGCTGCGATCGCGAATGCGAATGTAGCCATCGGGCATCCGCACGCCCAGGTCGCCGGTGTGGAACCAGCCGCCGCTGAAGGTGGCCTCGGTGGCGCGCTCGTTCTTCAGATAGCCCTTCATGCAGATGTTGCCGCGGAACATGATCTCGCCGATCGTCTCGCCGTCGTCAGGCACGGGCGCGAGCGTGTCCGGGTCGAGCACCGTCACGGCCGCTTGCAAGTGGTAGCGCACACCTTGCCGCGCGTTCAGTTCGGCGCGTTCGCTGTCGTCGAGCGCTTCCCACTCCTCCTGTTTCGCACAGACGGCGGCCGGCCCATAGGTCTCGGTGAGTCCGTACACGTGCGTCAGATCGAAACCGATTTCCTTCATCTTCGCGATCACGGCCGGTGGCGGGGCCGCGCCGGCCACCATGGTCGACACGCGATGCTCGATGCCGTCTCGCCATTCGGCCGGCGCATTCGCCAGTGCGCTCTGCACGATCGGCGCGCCGCAATAATGCGTGACGCGTTCGCGGCGGATCAGGTCGAACACCGTCTTCGCGTCGAACTTGCGCAGACAGACGTTGACGCCGGCGCGCGCCGCCACCGTCCACGGAAAACACCAGCCGTTGCAGTGGAAAAGCGGCAAGGTCCACAGGTAAATTGCATGCCTGGGCATATCCCATTCGAGGATATTGCTGAGCGCGTTCAGATAAGCGCCGCGATGGTGGTAGACCACGCCTTTGGGATCGCCGGTCGTGCCCGACGTGTAATTCAGCGCGATGGCGTCCCACTCGTCGGCCGGCATGGTCCACGCGAATTGCGGATCGCCTGATTGCAGCAACGCTTCGTAGTCGGTCGCGCGGATGAACTTACCTGGATCGGCGGGCATCGCGTCCGCCACGCTGATGACGTGAAGATCGGGGAACTCCAGCGCGGCGCGATGCGCGAATTCGCCGTACTCGGTATCGACGATCAGCGCCTTCGCCTCGCCGTGACGCAACATGAACAGCAGCGACGGCACGTCGAGCCGCGTATTCAGCGTGTTGAGCACGGCGCCGGCCATCGGCACGCCGAAGTGCGCTTCTATCATCGGAGGAATGTTGGGCAGCAAGGCGGCGACCGTGTCACCGCGTTCTATGCCGGCCCGCCGCAACGCGCTGGCAAGACGCCGCGCGCGCTCATAGGTCTCGCGCCAGTTGCGGCGAATCTCCCCGTGGACGACCGCCGGCCGCTCACCGTAGACTTCGGCTGCGCGTACGATGAAATCGATGGGCGTCAGCGGGACATAATTGGCCTCGCGCCGCTCGAGGCCTTCTTCGAACATGTGCTTCATCACGTCGTCTCCTGGGGCGCGGGCCGCGCCGTCGATTGTTTTGATTGATGATTCAAGCCTAGCAACTGTCATGGTGAACTGTCTGTCATTCAAATGACAGAGTAGCGCGCGCCGGCTTTTGTGAATCGGCTTTGCCGGCATACGTATCCTTAACCGCTCATGAACGACGCTCCTCTCACCGCCCCGTCGGACGCTCGCTCGCACCGGCCGGCGCGGGTAGCGTGCGCCGACCTGCCGCGGCTATTCGCCACCTGCGCCTGGTTTCGCGCGCTCGCCGCCGAGCACCAGGCCATGGTGCTCTCCAGCGCGCACGCGGAGCACCTGGAAGGCGGCGCGTGGATCGCGCGCCGCCAGGAACCGTCGGACTACTGGATCGGCGTGCATTCCGGCCTCATCAAGCTCGCGATCTACAACGCTTCGGGCCGCAGTTGCACGCTCTCCGGCGTGCCGCCCGGCGGCTGGTTCGGCGAAGGCAGCGTGATCAAGCGCGAATTGCGCAAATACGATGTGGCTGCGATTCAGCCTTCGCTCGCGATGTTCGTGCCGTCCGACACCTTCCATGCGCTTCTGGAATCGAGTCTGCCGTTCACCGGCTTCGTGATCCGGCAACTGAACAACCGCATGGGCGAATTCATCGCCTCGATCCAGAACAGCCGGTTGCTAGACGTGGATGCGCGCGTCGCGCAGTCGCTCGCGCAATTATTCAATCCCGATCTCTATCCTGATACGCGCCGAACGCTCGCCATTTCGCAGGAAGAAGTCGGCCTGTTGGCGGGCGTATCGCGCCAGCGGATCAATCAGGCGCTGCAAAACCTCGAAAAGCTGCGGATTCTGCGCCTCTCGTACAACCAGATCGACGTGCTCGATCTCGAACGCCTGTACGCGTTCGGCCGTGAACAGATCTAGCGCTTACGCGCATTTTCCATGCACGGTTTCGCCGCGCGTTCAGCGGCGACCCGCCTTGTATCAGCCCACATTTTGAGCATCAGGATAAAGAAAGCGCCGCAAAAGCCGTTATGCGAGCTATGCAGCGCAGATTGCAGCCCTTCCCCATTCCGAGCTCAACGTCCTGGCCAAGCTGATAATGAACCGTCTGACACTCAAACAGAAGTTGTGGGTCCCGTTGCTGCTTTGCTGGGTGGCGCTCCTGATCGTGACCGTTGTGAACGCGTTGGAAGCGCGTAGCGCTCAAATGGACGCGCGGCGCGCGGATCTGGCCGACGTCACCGACATGGCGGTGTCGATCGTCGCCGACTACGCGAAGCAGGCCGACGCCGGCAAGCTCTCCGTCGACGACGCGAAACAGCAGGCCATCGCCCGCATCAATGCGCAGCGCTATGGCACGTCCGGCTACGTGACGATCGTGCGCGGTGATTCGGTGATGATCACGCATCCGATGAGCCCGAAGCTGAACGGCAAGGACATGAGCGCCTTTCGCGACGCCAAGGGCAACGCGCTGTATCAGGACATCGCCCAGGCCGGCGGCTCGGCGGCGGGCGCCGGATATCTGCGCTACTGGTGGCCTAAACCCGGCGCAACGGCGCCGAGCGAAAAAATCGGCTACGTGAAGCGCTTCGCTCCGTGGAATTGGGATTTCATCGCCGGCGCCTATATGGACGACATCCAGGCGCAGTTCTATGCAACCCTCGGGCGTTCGGCCGGCATGCTCGTGCTGCTGGGCGTGCTGGTGTCGTTCGTGGCGTCGCGCGTGGTGCGCAATGTGTCGCGCTCGATCGGCGGCGAGCCTTCCAGCGCGGCGGCCATCGCCATGCAGATCGCCCAAGGCGATCTCGCCACGCACATCGACCTGCGCCGCGACGACACGTCGAGCCTGTTGTTCTCGCTGCGTGAGATGCGCAATCAGCTTGCCGCCACGGTCGCGCGAATCAAGACCTCCGCCGAGACGATCACCGTCGCCTCGAAGGAGATTGCGGCAGGCAACCTCGATCTGTCGAGCCGCACCGAGGAACAGGCGGCTTCGTTGCAGCAAACGGCCGCCAGCATGGACGAACTGACGAAGACCGTCACACAGAATGCCGACAATGCGGCGACCGCGTCCGAACTGGCGACCGATGCATCGAATATCGCCGCGCGCGGCGGTCAGGTGGTCAACGACGTGGTCGAGAAAATGGCGGGCATCACCGAGGGTTCGCGCAAGATCGGCGAGATCATCAGCGTGATCGAAGGCATCGCGTTCCAGACCAACATCCTCGCGCTGAACGCCGCGGTGGAAGCGGCGCGCGCCGGCGAAGAGGGCCGCGGCTTCGCGGTGGTCGCGGGCGAGGTGCGCAATCTCGCTCAGCGCAGCGCGACGGCGGCCAAGGAGATCAAGGTGCTGATCGACCAGTCGGTGGCGCAAGTCGGCGAGGGCTCGACGCTGGCCGGGAGGGCGGGCAGCACGATCGGGGAGGTGGTCGACGCGGTACACCGCGTGACGGCGATCATCAACGCGATTTCGGCGGCTTCGAAGGAACAGAGTTCGGGCATCGGCGAGATCAATCTCGCGATCCGTCAAATGGACGACGTGACGCAGCGTAACGCGGCGCTCGTCGAGCAGGCCGCGGCCGCAGCCGGTTCGCTCGATGAACAGACGGAACGGCTCCGGCATGCCGTTGCCGTGTTCAAGGTCGAGCAACATGCCTGATTGAGCGGGGCACTTTCCGCTTCGATTGAAAAAGGCCGTCACGGGCTGATCCGGTGACGGCCTTTGTTTTTGCGCTTTTCTGCGCGGTGAGGGAGGCTAATCGATGCGAACGGTGCGGGTGTCAGCCATCGGTCAAAACCGCGCGTCCATAAAAAAAGGTGCCGCGAACGGCACCTTTTCGTACGACAACCAGCTTCTGCTGAAGCTTAGAAGCGGTGACGCAGACCGACCGTAGCAGCCGTCTGGTTCTTCGACGACGACGGCAGTTGCGACACGTCGCCGCTGTAGATCGACGCGACACCGCCGTCGCCCATTGCGTGCTGGTACACGGCTTGAGCGTAGACGTCCGTACGACGCGACAGCGAGTAGTCGGCTTGCAGGCCGATCTGGTGGTAACGGGTCTTCAGATCGTTGCCGTCCGCGTTGGTACCGTAACCGCGTGCGTCCGTGAACGTGTAAGCGATGCCCAGGCCCAGAGCCGGCGTCACGTTGTACTTGCCGTTGACTTCGTAGTTGTTCGAGCGGCCTTGGCGTTGGCCCACTGCGGCGCCGACGAGGTTGTCCACGCGCGATTGCGTCCATGCGAGACCGACGGTAGCCGGGCCGAATGCGTATGAAGCAGCTGCGCCGAACTCACGTTGACGGAAGTTGCCGGTAATGACGCCGGAGTTGTTCGCCAGTACGCCGTCCGAAGCACCGGTGGCGTTTGCCGCCGGATTGTTTTGCTGTGCGTAAGCCGCGCCCAAACGCAGACCTTGGAACTGGTATGCAGCACCAACGCTGTATTCACGGTTGTTCGCGAATGCGCCAGCCTGGTTCGAGAAACCGTACGTGCCGCCGAACGTGAAGCCAGCGTAGTTAGCGCTCGAGTACTTGATCGAGTTGTTGACGGAGTAGCCGCCGTTCGTGTTCAGGTTGTCGTTGTTGAACGGATGCGCGAAGTACGTGCCGCCCCAGCTGCCCGTTGCGGTCAGCGGTGCCAGGTAGTCTTGCGCAGCATCGTATTGACGACCCAGCGTGACCGAACCGAACTGGTCGCTCGCCAGACCGACGAACGCCTGACGGTTGAACATACCGTTGTTGTTAGCGAACTTGCCGTTGTTGATGTTGAAGCCGCTTTCCAACGTGAAGATTGCCTTCAGACCGCCGCCCAGGTCTTCCGAGCCGCGCAGACCGAACATGCTTTGATTGATGCCACCGCTGCCAGCGGCCCACTTCGAACTGTGGTTGACGTTGCTGGTGTAGGTCAGGCCGGCATCCAGCAGACCATACAGGGTCACGCTGCTTTGTGCGTGAGCGACGGAAGCGAACGATGCGGCAACCGCAACGACGATGAGACTCTTTTTCATGCGTGGGACTCCAGGTTCGATAATTTACGCGGGGAGCGGGACCTGCCTCAACGGCGCCTGCATCACACGCCGCCGCCCCGTTTGCTGAACCGCTTCGGATCAGCCAGGCACCCTCTGAAACGAAGCGTGAGTGTAGGTGGACACCCTGGTATCGACGCCTGCAATTCGCACAACATGATTTTTCCGAATCAGCAACAATCAGCCCGCAATAAGTAATAGTCCTTGTATTTCAGCCATTTAGCGCAAGACACAACATGTCTCGCGTCTGCCTGAGACGTAAATTATCCGCAACCAATCAATATAAAAGTTGTGCGTCTGCAACAGCGTTTTAACACTCCAGACTTAATCGGGCCGAAGTAAGAAGTTTGATTCGCTAAAGAACATCGCCAATTGCTCTGCCGTTCGAATGCGGCATAAATTTATTTTAGAAACTTTGGAACTTAATAGATTTAAGACAGTCGCCCATCTCTGGATAAAGAAAGGGCGCGATCTTATCGCCGTGGATTGCCTTGCAATCATTTTTTGATTGAATTCCGGCTCTTCTTCTAAGACCGACAATTTGATCTTAGCAGGCTGCTGAAATACAGTCCGACAGAAGCAGCCTTTCTGCACTTACGCGGCTCTCGCCACAAGGTTTATCGCATTGTGCAATTTCAACGTGAATTCCACGCTTGTTCGGCAGTTTGAGGCCAATTTCTGGCTTCATTGCCGCGTTTTTCGCTGCTACAGACGGACTTGTGTCAGTGAGCGCATGCGCACGAGGTTGTAGGCAGCCATGTTCAACACGAACATCTGGTCCACTTTCTTCAACCCGCGCACCACCACCTGGCGCATGCGCCCCACGGTCTTGGCCCACCCGAAGCCTTGTTCGATCAACTTGCGCTTTTGCTGCGAAATGGCGTAGCCCACGCTCGAGGCAATGGTATCGGGCACGGATGAACGCCGCCCCGAGGTGTTTTGCGCAACGTGCGGTGTGACCTTCATCTGCTGGCACGCCTCGATGAATTCCTGTGCGTCGTAACCCTTGTCTGCGCCCAGCGTGATTTCTGCGCTCGCATCTTCTGCCGCTTGCCGCGCGTCGTTGATCATGACCTTGGCCGCTTCGCGCTCGGCGTGCCCGTCAGCGCGCGTCACGCACGCGTTGACCACCAGACCATGTCGATTGTCGGTCAGCGTGTGGCCCATGTAACGCAATTCGCTGGCCGTATTGCCTTTGCGATAGAGCCGTGCATCGGGATCGGTCCGGGACTCATGCGTCTCGTTGCTGCGCTTCTCGCCTTTAAAGTCGCCTGCGTTGCCGCCGTCGCTGTCCTGATCGTCACTGTCCTTGGGCACGAAGCTCTTGTGCCCCGCCCACGCCTGGATCAGCGTGCCGTCCACGCTGAAGTGCTCTCCCGAGAGCAGGCACTTCTTCTCAGCGATCGCCACCACTTCGTTGAAGAATTCGATCACCGCATCATGCTTGATCAGGCGTTCGCGGTTCTTCGTGAAGACCGTCGGTACCCAAACCTCGTCATCCATCGCCAGGCCGATGAACCAGCGAAACAGCAGGTTGTATTGCACCTGATCCATCAATTGGCGCTCCGAGCGGATGCTGTAGAGCACCTGGATCAGCATGGCTCGCAGCAACTTCTCCGGCGCGATGCTCGGCCGCCCACCCTTGAGGTCGGCCTCGTACATCCCGGCAAACAACCGATCCATCTTCACCAGTGCTTCGTTCGCCATCACCCGGATCGAACGCAACGGATGCGACTTCGGAACGAAGTCGTCCAGCTTGCGCATGGAAAACAAACTCTCGGTGAATGTGTCGGCGCCGCGCATGATCTCCAAGGGGCAAGTGGGGGTCTTCCATCAACGCTTCAGGGGCCTTCAGCGATGACATTACCGCCGATACTTCAGCAGCCTGTTAGCCGCTCGGCAGCCTGTGGACCGGGCCCCGGTGGCGGTCGCCGCCGCACGTGGGGCGGCGCGGATAAGAACCGCCGTTTTAGGCGGTCACGCATTCCTGAGCTAAAGCGGCCATCACTTTGCTTGGAAAAAGCCAATGCGCTGAAAGAGGGAAGCCTTCAGCACGGGCGTTGCCCGGAGGTGAATTGCGGCGCCGGCCGCCGCGTGACAAAACCCGTGCTGAGAGCGGACGGCAAACATCTAACAGCCTTCCTGATTTACTTAACGGCGCTGCCGTACCCTTTTTTACACGGAGTTTCCCTACTTTCAGGCTGGCCAGCCTTATGGCCGGTCTCGCGATCGGCCAAGCGTCTCTTCGTCTTCGGGCGAACTGCCTGGTGCGAGCGGATCGGTTTCCGGCTGCGTGTCCGGTCTGTCTGGCGACGGACGCGGTTGCTCATCTGGCTCATCGAGCGGCTGGCCGGCGGGATCGGCGATGGGATCAATGGTGGGATCGGTTTGCATGACGGGAACGTCCTCCTGGATGGGAATGCCTTCCGCCATTCAACGCGCAACGAATATTCCCGGAACCGGGCAGCGGTTGCGAAGAATCTTGAGCGGGCAGTAGGACGACGCAGTCGGGAATCAAATCAGCGGCAATTCGCGGTGTCGGTGAGAAGACGACGGATAAAGACCGCCTTCTAAATAACCGAAGCAAATTGCTCAACTCGATTAACACCGCAATAGAAGTGGCATATTGCCGCGCTTGATAGCCGGCTTCATGCGATAAAAAAGGGCTCCGAAATCTCGGAACCCTTCTTTTACATCCTTGGTGGGCCGGGTCGGAGTCGAACCGACGATGTCCTTTCGGAGGCGGATTATGAGTCCGCTGCCTGCAACCAGCACGGCGTCCGGCCCAAGAAAAAGACCCGGTCTCAAGGCCGGGCCTATTCGCTGATTGGCCGACATACTACACGAAAAAGGGGTCTGCGCAACCGCTTCGCCGGCGCGAAACAACCGCAACAGCCCCTTCACAGCGCTAGATCGCCAGCCGCACGTCGCGCGCTTCGGTCAATTCCCTTCGAGGAACGACTTCAGCTTGTCCGAGCGGCTCGGATGACGCAGCTTGCGCAGCGCCTTTGCCTCGATCTGACGGATCCGTTCACGCGTCACGTCGAACTGCTTGCCGACTTCCTCGAGCGTGTGATCGGTGCTCATTTCGATACCGAAACGCATGCGCAGCACTTTCGCTTCGCGCGGCGTCAGCGAGTCGAGCACGTCTTTCACGACGTCGCGCATGCTGGCGTGCAACGCCGCATCCGCCGGCGCGACCGTGTTCGTATCCTCGATGAAGTCGCCCAGATGCGAATCGTCGTCGTCGCCGATCGGCGTTTCCATCGAGATCGGCTCTTTCGCGATCTTCATGATCTTGCGGATCTTGTCTTCCGGCATTTCCATCTTTTCCGCCAGCGTTGCCGGATCCGGCTCGAGACCGGTTTCCTGCAAAATCTGACGCGAAATGCGGTTCATCTTGTTGATCGTTTCGATCATGTGAACCGGAATCCGGATCGTACGCGCCTGGTCCGCAATCGAACGCGTGATGGCCTGGCGAATCCACCACGTTGCGTACGTGGAGAACTTGTAGCCGCGGCGATATTCGAACTTGTCCACCGCCTTCATCAGACCGATGTTGCCTTCCTGAATCAGGTCGAGGAATTGCAAACCACGGTTCGTGTACTTCTTCGCGATCGAGATCACGAGACGCAAGTTCGCCTCGGTCATCTCGCGCTTCGCCTGCCGCGCCTTCAACTCGCCCGCCGCCATCTGACGGTTGGTTTCTTTCAGGTCCTTCAGCGGCAGCACCACGCGTGCTTGCAAATCCAGCAGACGTTGCTGCTGTTCGCGGATCGCCGGAATGTTACGCGTGAGGATCGCGCTGTACGCGTGACCTTCGGCAACGATCTTGTCGGCCCATTCGAGATCCGTTTCGCTGCCGGGGAAGCGTGCGATGAACTCGGCGCGCGGCATGCCGCACTTGTCGACCACCGTATGCAGAATCTGACGCTCGACCTGACGCACTTCGTCCACCTGCGCGCGCAGCGTGTCGCACAGACGCTCGACGGTACGCGCGGTGAAGCGGATCGTCATCAGTTCGTTCTGGATCGTTTCCTGCGCCTTCAGGTAAGACTTGGACTTGTAGCCTTCCTTCTCGAACGCGCGGCGCATCTTGTCGAACCATTCGCTGATGAGGGCGAATTTTTCGAGCGACGCACGCCTGAGCGCTTCCATCTGCGCCGCGTTGGCCGTGGCTTGCGCCGTGCCGTCGTCTTCTTCCTCGTCCTCTTCGGCTTCTTCCTCGACTTCCTCGTCCTCGCTCTCGATCGCCTCGGCCTCTTGCGCGGAGAAGCCGTCCGCATCTTCCGCGTTGGCGTCGATCAGACCGTCGACCAGTTCGTCGATACGGATTTCCTCGTTCGCGACGCGTTCAGCCATCGCCAGAATGTCGGCGATCGTGGTCGGACACGCGGAGATCGCCATGACCATGTGCTTCAGGCCGTCTTCGATCCGCTTGGCGATTTCGATTTCGCCTTCACGCGTAAGCAGTTCGACCGTACCCATTTCACGCATATACATGCGGACCGGGTCGGTGGTGCGGCCGAATTCCGAGTCGACGGTGGAAAGCGCGACTTCCGCTTCCTCTTCCACTTCGTCGTCCGACGAAGCTGCCGGCGCGTTGTCGTTCAGCAGCAGCGTTTCAGCGTCCGGCGCCTGCTCGTACACCGCCACGCCCATGTCGTTGAACGTGCTGATGATGCCTTCGATCGCCTCGGTTTCCGTGAAGTTGTCCGGGAGGTGATCGTTGATTTCAGCGTAGGTCAGGAAACCACGCTCCTTGCCGAGCTTGATCAGCGCGCGCAGTTTGGAGCGGCGCTCCTCGATTTCCTCGACCGTGCCGGGCTGCGACGACGCGAACGCGTCTTTCAGCAGCGCTTTTTCCTTGGCACGGCGATCGCGAGCCTTGACCTTTTCCACCTTGCCGGGAACGGCTGCAGGGGTTTCTTCGCTCTGGGTTGCGTCGTCATCGACGGGTACTTCATTCAGCTTTTTCGTCATGGAGTTCGCCGTACCGGCTGTAGTCTCGACTCGCGGCTGGTGGACAACAGCCGGTTGAACCGTGGATACTGGAGTCTCGCGCACTACCGCATCGTCCTTCGCGGCAGCCGCTTCCCTTGCGCTTCTGACACCCGGCCGCCTGGCCACGGGTGATACAGCTTTCGCCGCCCTGACCGGCTCCGCTCGCGCAGCTGAAGTGGTCGAGGATTTCTTCCCCGCAGCCGGCGCAACGCTGACGGCAGACGCCTTCTTGGCGGAAGAAGCTAACTTGGCTTCGGTGACCTTTCCGGTCCGCTCCCTGGAGCGCGTGCCTGCCGCTTTCTTTCCGCCCGTGGTCCCGTCTGAAGTCTTTGCCATCGCATCGCCTTTTCGCCTTTGCTAGGAAAACCCTTTGAAAAACAAACCGCTGGAAACCTTTAATTATACCACCCAGGTTTCCGGCGTTCCGCCTACAACCCAAGCTGACGCTTCATGTCAGCCCGCTTCCGATTCAGCTCCGAGAGTTCCGCGAACTCCTCCGGCGTATGCCGGGATTGCCGCGAAAGCTGCTCGAGACGATCGCAGTAAGCGTCGTAACGCATCTTCAGAATCGCCGCCTTCAGTTCTTCGCCAACGATCCGTTCCTGCTCGCGCCGTTCCTCGATGACGGTCGCATCTTCCGGGTCCTTCAGCAGCAAATCCCGGACGTTTTCATCATAGTCTAGAATTTTGCGAAAGATTTCCTCGAAAGTTGGGGCGTTTGCGCCGTTGCGCAACAGATCCGACAACAATTGAAATTCCGCCGAATCGCCCAGCGCGCGTGCATGCGTCGTCACTTCCTCGAACAGCTCTCCGTGCCGGGTGACGCTCAGAAGCGCCTGTTCCGACTCTTCGTCGAGCACCGCCACCGTGCGCGGGTACATCACCAGATTGCGCAGCGTTTTCTCTTCGATCCCGGTCACGCTGCGCCGGTCCTTGCGTGCCGGGGCCGAACGGGCCGCCGCCGCGATGCGTGAATCGACCTCGCACAGCGCCGCCACTTCGTCGAACGGCACGTCCAGCCGGTCGGCGAACATATGCATGATCTGGGCGCGCAACGCGTTGGCCGGCAGCGCCTGCAGCAGGGGCTTGGCGTCGAATAGCGCGCGGGCGCGGCCTTCCGGCTGGTCCAGTTCCTTGCCTGTCAGTACTTCGTTCAGCATGAACTGCGAGAGCGGCATGGCGCGCTCGACCTGCTCGGCGAACGCCTCGGTGCCGAATTCACGCACGTAGCTGTCCGGATCGTGCTCGGACGGTAAAAAAAGGAACCGGATCGTCCGGTTGTCCGCCGCATGCGGCAGACAGGCATCGAGCGCACGGCGCGCCGCGCGCCGTCCCGCCGAATCGCCGTCGAAACTGAAGATGACCGTGTCGGTCTGGCGCATCAGTTTCTGGACATGAATCGGCGTGCAAGCCGTGCCGAGCGTGGCGACCGCGTTCTGGAACCCTAGCTGGGCCAGCGCAACCACGTCCATATAACCTTCAACCACGAGCACGTAATGCTGCTCGCGAATTGCCAGGCGCGCCTCGAATAGCCCGTACAGCTCGCTGCCCTTGTTAAATAGAGGCGTTTCCGGGGAATTCAAATATTTCGGCTCGCCACCGTCCAGCACGCGGCCGCCGAAGCCGATCACCTGCCCCTTCACATTGCGTATCGGGAACATGATCCGTTCGCGAAAGCGGTCGTATCGACGGTTCTGACCCTGTGCGTCGGACTTTTCGCTGACGATTACAAGGCCGGACTCGACCAGCGCGTCGTCACGGTAGTTCGGGAAAGCGGCTTCGAGGTTCTGCCAGCCGTCCGGCGCGTAGCCGAGCCCGAAGCGGGCCGCGATCTCGCCCGTCAGGCCGCGCTTCTTCAGATACTGGATGGCGACCGGCGCGCCGCGCAATTGCTTGCGGTAAAAGTCGCAGGCGGTCTGCATGACCTCGGAGAGCGCCGTGGTCACCGCCTTTGACGCCGCCGGCGCATAACCGCCGGAACCCCCACCGCCGCCGCCATACCCCGGCGAAGGCTCATTCGGCACGGTCAGACCCACCGACTGCGCGAGTTCGTTGACCGCCTCGGGAAACGACGAGCCCACATGCTCCATCAGGAAACCAATGGCCGTACCATGCGCGCCGCAGCCGAAGCAGTGATAGAACTGCTTGGTCGGGCTAACGGTAAACGAAGGGCTCTTCTCGTTGTGAAACGGGCACAGCCCCATGAAGTTCGCGCCGCCCTTTTTCAACTGCACATACCGGCCGACCACGTCGACGATATCGACGCGGTTCAGCAGGTCCTGCAGGAATGACGGTGGAATCACAGTAAATGACGCTGCCTGAAAAGCTCGAGGCCGCGCGAGCCGAGCCGCCGAGCGGCGGCAGGCGCGGACTGGAAATAGGGAATTACTTCGCGAGCGCGGCTTTGACTTGCGCCGAGACGGCGGTCATGTCGGCACGGCCGGCGAGTTTCGGCTTGAGCACGCCCATGACCTTGCCCATGTCCTGCGGGCCGGCCGCGCCGGTTTGCGCGACGGCGGCCTGGACTTCGGCGACGATCTCCGCCTCGGACATCTGCTCCGGCATGTAAGCGGACAGGATGGCCAGTTCGGCCTTTTCCTTGTCGGCGAGATCCGTGCGGCCGGCCGCTTCGAACTGGCTGATCGAGTCCTTGCGCTGCTTGATCATCTTGTCGATGACAGCGGTGATGGCAGCGTCGTCGAGCGTGACGCGCTCATCGACTTCACGCTGCTTGATCGCGGCCAGCAGCAGACGGATCGTGCCGAGACGCTCGGTCTCGCGCGCCCGCATGGCGGCCTTCATATCGTCGTTGATCTGGTCTTTGAGACTCATCACTCACCTGAATGCGTTGGAATTGAAAAACCGGCCGCGCCGCCAATTGCATCAACACAGATACCCGCTTGGGACTGCTTCCTCAAGCGGGTTGGCGCAATGTGCGTAGTGGATGCGACCCTGCCGGCTGGCCCGAAGGGCCGTGTTTTCCGTGATGGCGCCAGTTGCGCCTTCACCGTTGGATGTCGCCGCTCCGTTCGACAGGAACCGCGGCAACGCCAGAATCAGTAGAACTTCCTTGGCAGCATCTGGCTCCGCAGACGCTTGAAATGACGCTTCACCGCAGCCGCCTTCTTGCGCTTGCGCTCAGCCGTAGGCTTTTCGTAAAACTCGCGGGCGCGAAGTTCCGTCAACAAGCCGGCTTTCTCCATGGTGCGCTTGAAACGGCGCATGGCAACTTCAAACGGCTCGTTGTCTTTTACGCGGATGGTCGTCATTTTTCAATAACGGAACTTTGTAAAGGTTCAGGAGTATAGCAGAGCTTTCTCATAAAGCCATGGCGCCGTCAAGCCCCGCGGACGTACTCCGCGGCCGCCTGGCCGGCCGCCACGCCCGACGCCCACGCCCATTGAAAGTTGTAGCCGCCGAGCCAGCCGGTCACGTCCACCGCTTCGCCGATGAAGTACAGACCGGGCGCGCGGGCGCTCATCATCGTCGACGACGACAGGTCGCGCGTGTCGACGCCGCCGCGCGTCACTTCGGCCTTGCGGTAGCCTTCGGTGCCGTTCGGGGTGAGCGTCCAGCGCGACAAAGCCTCGCCGATGCGGCGCAGGGTCTTGTCGGGCAAGTCGGCGACGCGCGCTTCGGCGGGTATCTGGTGGGTCTCCAGCCACACATGAGCGAGCCGCTGCGGCACCCAGTCCGACAACAGATTCGCAATCTGACGCTTCGTGCCGGTTTTCGCTTCGAGCAATGCCGTCACGGCCTGCTGCTCCGGCAGCAGGTCGATGTGAATCGGCTCGCCGGGCTGCCAGTAGCTCGAGATTTGCAGAACGCCGGGGCCGGACAGGCCGCGGTGCGTCAACAGCAGGTCTTCGTTGAATTCGGCGCCGGTCTTTTTATCGCCGGTCGCCAGCCGCACTTCCAGCGACACCCCGGAAAGCGCCGCGAACGGCTCCCAGTCGGCGGGCGCGAAGGTCAGCGGAACCAGTGCTGGGCGCGTGTCGATCAGTTTGTGGCCGAATTGCTTGGCGAGACGGTAGGCGAAATCGGTGGCGCCGATCTTCGGAATCGACAAACCGCCGGTCGCGATCACGAGGGCGCGCGCCATGATCGGACCCGAGTGCGTGTCCAGCGTGAACCGTCCTTCGGCATCCTGCCGCACCTGTTCGACCGACAGCGGGGCGCGCCATGCAATGCCGCCCGCGTCGCACTCGTTCTTCAGCACATTGATGACGGCGTCACTCGTCTGGTCGCAGAACAGTTGCCCCTTGTGCTTCTCATGCCATGTCACGTGATGGCGCTTGAGCAGCGCCATGAAGTCGCGCGGCGTGTAGCGCGCCAGTGCCGAGCGGCAAAAATGCGGATTCGCCGACAGATAATTGGCCGGCCCGGCATACAGATTCGTGAAGTTGCAGCGGCCGCCGCCGGAGATCCGGATTTTTTCCGCGAGACGCTGCGAGTGGTCGATCAGCACCACGCGGCGGCCGAGTTGCCCGGCCACGGCCGCGCACATCATCCCGGCCGCGCCCGCGCCGATCACTGCGATATCGAAGGATTCCATGGGGCCGCATTGTACCTGCGCGTCCGCGGCCGCCTGCCCGCGCTGCTATACTTTCAGGCTTGCTTTTTCACTTGCGGACGCCTGCCGCGCGTCCTTTCAGGTTCACCTCACCATGCTCGTTCTCGGCATCGAAAGCTCCTGCGACGAAACCGGTCTCGCGCTCTACGACACGGAGCGCGGCCTGCTCGCGCACGCGCTGCATTCGCAGATCGCGATGCATCGGGAGTACGGCGGCGTGGTGCCGGAACTGGCGTCGCGCGACCATATCCGGCGCGCGCTGCCCCTGCTCGAAGAGGTGATGGAGCGTGCGGGCGCGGCGCGTGGCGACATCGACGCGATCGCTTATACCCAGGGCCCCGGCCTCGCGGGCGCGCTGCTGGTGGGCGCGAGCATCGCCAATTCGCTGGCGATGGCATGGGACAAGCCGACCATCGGCATTCACCATCTTGAAGGGCACTTGCTGTCGCCGCTGCTGGTGGATGAACCGCCGCCGTTTCCGTTCGTCGCGCTGCTGGTGTCCGGCGGTCATACGCAGTTGATGCGCGTGACGGACGTGGGCGTCTACGAAACGCTCGGCGAAACGCTCGACGACGCCGCCGGCGAAGCCTTCGACAAAACCGCCAAGCTGCTTGGTCTCGGTTATCCGGGCGGCCCGGAAGTCTCGCGCATGGCGGAGTTCGGCACGCCCGGCGCCGTGGTCCTGCCGCGCCCGATGCTGCATTCCGGCGACCTCGATTTCAGCTTTAGCGGCCTGAAGACCGCCGTGCTTACGCACGCAAAAAAACTTGGCGGCGCGAACATCTGCGAGCAGGCGAAGGCCGACCTGGCGCGCGCTTTCGTCGACGCGGCGGTCGAGGTGCTGGCGTCCAAGTCGCTGGCCGCGCTCAAGCGGACCAGGCTCAACCGGCTGGTCGTGGCGGGCGGCGTGGGCGCGAACCGGCAGTTGCGCGAGGCGCTTTCCGCTGCCGCGAAGAAGCGCAATTTCTATGTGCACTACCCGGACTTGTCGCTGTGCACGGACAACGGCGCGATGATCGCGCTCGCCGGCGCACTGAGGCTGCAACGCTGGCCCGATCAATCGGGAAAAGACTACGCGTTCACCGTCAAGCCGCGTTGGGACCTGACTTCCTTGGCGCGCTAATGCCGCGGCAAAACCGCGACACCATTAAAAAAGCCGCTTCTGACAGCGGCTTTTCGTTGAATCCGGCGAGCGGCTAGCCGAACTCGTGCATCAAGGCACGCGCTTATCCCGCTCGATCACCGCATACGCGCTGTGATTGTGAATCGACTCGAAGTTCTCCGCTTCGAGCACATACGCGACGATCCGCTCATCGGCATTCAGACGCTGCGCGACGTCGCGCACCAGGTCTTCAACGAACTTCGGGTTTTCATACGCACGCTCGGTGACGAACTTCTCGTCCGGACGCTTGAGCAAGCCCCACAATTCGCACGACGCCTCTTCCTCCGCGATACGGATCAGGTCTTCCACCGCCACCTCGCCCGCCAGTTCGGCGTTGATCGTGACGTGCGAGCGCTGGTTATGCGCGCCGTACTGCGAGATCTTCTTCGAGCACGGGCACAGGCTCGTGACCGGCACCAATACCTTGATGAACAGACGCGTCGCGCCATTACGAATCTCGCCCGTCAACGTGACTTCGTAGTCGAGCAGGCTTTGCACGCCGGAGACCGGCGCGGTCTTGTTCACGAAGTAAGGAAACGACACCTCGATGCGGCCCGCCTCGGCTTCGAGCTTTTCGAGCATCGCGGCAAGCATGGTGCGGAACGTGGCCGCCTCGAGCGGCGCCTTGTTCTCTTCGAGCAGCGCCACGAAACGCGACATATGCGTGCCCTTCTGATCGGCCGGCAGATGCACATCGAGATTCCACATACCGACCGTCGGCTGTACCTCGCCGTCTTGCGTACGCACCGTCAGCGGATGACGCACCGCCTTGACGCCGACCCGCTGAATGGGAATCTGACGGGTATCGGGCGTGCTTTGCACATCGGGCATCACGAAGGCGGGATTCATCTGATTCATCTTTTTGTCCTCACATGCCATGCGGATCTCGACGCGCAATGGCGAACGCCGGCTCCTGCCGGCGTTGGGTGATGGGCCCGATGGCCCATCGATTCAAGTTGGAGATTGCTTGGGCCGCTATCGCCGCGGCATAGCGCACCGCAGGACGGACGAGCGACGCAACCAGCGACTCAACCAGGCTAAGCGACCCGCTTCACCGATGATTGACCGGCCATCGCGCCGCTGGAAAGAAAGCGCTCGCGAATCGACCTGGCGATGCCCGCGCCGTCAAGACCGCACGCCGCCAGCAGCTTGGCCGGATCCCCATGATCGATGAAGCGATCCGGGAGGCCCAATTGTAGTACGGGCCGCATAACCCCACTCGCGAGCAGGGCTTCGACGCAAGCCGAGCCCGCCCCGCCCATCACGCAGCCTTCCTCGACCGTGACGATAGCGTCGTGCGTGTCGGCCAGTTCACGGACCAGGTCGGCGTCCAACGGCTTCACGAAGCGCATGTTCGCGACCGTGGCGTCGAGTTGTTCGGCGGCGGCAAGCGACGGCGCCACCATCGTGCCGAACGCCAGAATCGCAATGCGCTTGCCGGCCGGCTGCGACGTCTCGCGACGAATCTCGCCCTTGCCGAGTGGCAGGGCGGCCATCTGCTTGATGGTCGCCACACCCGTGCCGGCGCCGCGCGGATAGCGCACCGCCGTCGGGTTCGGCTGCTGGAGTGCCGTGTACAGCATCTGCCGGCATTCGTTTTCGTCGGATGCGGCCATCACCGTCATGTTCGGGATGCAGCGCAGGAACGCGAGATCGTAAGCGCCCGCGTGCGTGGCGCCGTCCGCGCCGACGAGACCCGCGCGGTCGATCGCGAAGACCACCGGCAGGTTCTGCAGCGCGACGTCGTGGATCAGCTGGTCGTAAGCGCGTTGCAGGAAGGTCGAGTAGATCGCGACCACCGGCTTCATGCCGTCCGCGGCCAGGCCGCCGGCGAACGTCACCGCGTGCTGTTCGGCGATACCGACGTCGAAGTAGCGGTCCGGGAAGCGCTTCTCGAACTCGACCATGCCGGAGCCTTCACGCATGGCCGGCGTGATGCCGATCACGCGCGCGTCCAGTTCGGCCGCGTCGCACAGCCATTCGCCGAACACCTGCGTGTAGGTTTTCTTCGACGGCGTGGTGGCGGGCTTGATGCCCTCAGCCGGATTGAACTTGCCCGGGCCGTGGTACAGCACGGGATCGGCTTCGGCCAGCTTGTAGCCTTGGCCCTTCTTCGTGACGACGTGCAGGAATTGCGGACCGCGCAATTCCTTGATGTTCTGCAGCGTGGGGATCAGCGAATCGAGGTCGTGACCGTCGATCGGGCCGATGTAGTTGAAGCCGAACTCCTCGAACAGCGTGGCCGGCACGATCATGCCCTTCGCGTGCTCCTCGAGCTTGCGAGCAAGATCGAGCATGGGCGGCGCGACGCGCAGCACGCGCTCCACGCCCGCACGCGCGGCCGCATAGAAGCGGCCCGACATCAGACGCGCCAGATGGCGATTCAGCGCGCCGACCGGCGGCGAGATCGACATATCGTTGTCGTTGAGGATGACGAGCAGCGGCACGTCGTCTTCGACGCCGGCGTTGTTCATCGCCTCGAAGGCCATGCCGGCCGTCATCGCGCCATCGCCGATCACGGCGATGCCCATGCGGTTGTCGCCTTGCAGCTTGCTCGCGATCGCCATGCCGAGCGCGGCCGAGATCGAGGTGCTGGAGTGAGCGGTGCCGAAGGTGTCGTATGCCGACTCGTCGCGCTTCGGGAAGCCCGAGATGCCGCCCAACTGGCGCAGCGTGTGCATCTGGTCGCGGCGGCCCGTCAGGATCTTGTGCGGATACGTTTGATGGCCGACGTCCCACACGATGCGGTCATGCGGCGTATCGAACACGTAGTGCAGAGCAATGGTCAACTCGACCGTGCCGAGGTTGGACGAAAGATGGCCGCCCGTCTGCGATACGCTGTCGAGCACAAAGGCGCGCAACTCGTCTGCAAGCGGTTGCAATTGGCGGCGATCGAGGCGGCGCAGGGCTGCCGGGTCGTCGATGGTTTTCAGCAAGTCGTACATCGTCGTTCCATTGTAGGAAAACTTACGCGCCCGCACTTCATACATGCACCCCGTAGCAAAGGTGCGCGGCGGCGGGCTTTCGCGCTCAGCTAACCCGGTTCACCACCAGGTCGGCCAATTCGGCAAGACGCCGTGCGCGCGCGCCAAACGGCGCGAGGGCAGCATGGGCGTCGCTGCGCAGCTGTGCTGCGAGCGATCGCGACGCGTCGAGGCCAATAATCGACACGTAGGTCGGCTTGCCGTCCTTCGCGTCTTTACCTGCGGTCTTGCCGAGCGTCGCGGAATCGGTCGTCACGTCGAGAATGTCGTCGACGACCTGGAACGCGAGGCCCACGGCGGCTGCATAGGCATCGAGCGAACGCATCGCCTCGGCGCCCGGCGTTTCGCCGGCGAGCGCGCCCATGCGCACCGAGGCGCGCAGCAGCGCGCCGGTCTTCATCCGGTGCATGGTTTCCAGTTGCGCGCGCGTGAGCGTATGACCGACGCTTGCGAGGTCGATCGCCTGACCGCCGCACATGCCGATCGAGCCGCTCGCCAACGCCAGTTCGCGCACGAGCGATGCCTGCTGCGCGGGCGGCAGAACGTCCGATGTCAGCGCAACGAAAGCCTGCGATTGCAGTGCGTCGCCGACCAGCAATGCCGTTGCTTCGTCATATTTGACGTGTACCGTGGGCTTGCCGCGACGCAATGCGTCGTCGTCCATGCAGGGCATGTCGTCATGCACGAGCGAGTACACATGGATCATTTCCAGCGCCGCCGCCGCCGCGCCGAGGCACTCGGCGCGCGCGCCGGTCAGTTCGCCCGCCGCGTGGCACAGCAGCGGACGAACCCGCTTGCCGCCGCCCAGCACCGCATAACGCATCGCTTCGTGCAGCCTGGCGGGCTCGGTTGCCTCGGTGGGCAGGTAGTGTTCCAGTGCCGTTTCGACGCGCTCGAGCACCGAGCGGGTCCATTGTTCGAATGTCATAGGTCGTCCCCGCTTTCAGCAGCGGCTGTGCCTGCGTTATTCATAGGCAGCGGCTTGAGCGTCTCGCCGTCGAGCACGCGCACCTGCTGCTCGACCTTTTCGAGCTGCTGCTGGCAAAACGCCACCAGCGCCGCGCCGCGCCGATAAGCGGCGAGCGATTCCTCGAGGCTGAGATTGCCGCCTTCCATGCGCGCGACAAGCCCTTCCAGTTCGGCCTGCGCAGCCTCGTAATTCCCAGGCAGCGGCGTGGTGTCGACGCCCTCGGCAGGCGCGGCAGCAGGATCGTTCGACGCGGTCTTCGCCATGAATAATCGCAAAATTAAAACAAGTCGGACATTCTACGGCAAAAGCGCAATTTCCGATCCGCTCGCCACCCTGCGTCCCGCCTGCGCCCAACGCGCCGCCCTTGCAGTCTCGCAGAAAAAAAACGATCGGTCTGCGGCGAAAAGCGCGAACTTCCTTGACATTTTTGACCCAAATCAGGCACTTAAGCGCCCCACATAAGGGGAAACGGGTATAATTGCGGGCTCCCTAAATCGAATCTTCGATGGTTGGGTTGTTCACTGCTTTCACGTCTTCATCGGGAGTGGGAATGTCCAATCTGAGCAATGCATTGCAGTTGCGGTCTGTTCACAGCCAGCTGCCAGTCACGGCTTACTTTGACGAAGCGCTTCTAACGCGCGAAATCGACACCCTTTTCAAGAAAGGTCCACGCTACATCGGGCACGAACTCATGGTGCCGGAAGCGGGGAATTATTTTGCCTTGCCCAGCGAGAGCGAGGGGCGTGTACTCGTCCGTAACCAGCAGTCGCAAGTCGAGCTGCTGTCGAACGTGTGCCGTCACCGGCAGGCCATCATGCTCAACGGCCGCGGCCAGACGGAGAATATCGTCTGCCCCCTGCATCGCTGGACGTACGATCTGAACGGCCAGCTTCTCGGCGCACCTCATTTCGCGGACAACCCCTGCCTGAATCTCGGCGCCACGCCGCTGCAAAACTGGCAAGGCCTGCTGTTCGAAGCGCAGGGGCGCGACGTCGCGCGCGATCTTGCGCGGCTCGGCACGCGGCAACATTTCG
This sequence comes from Paraburkholderia sp. DD10, assembly GCF_049177125.1. Classification (NCBI taxonomy): domain Bacteria; kingdom Pseudomonadati; phylum Pseudomonadota; class Betaproteobacteria; order Burkholderiales; family Burkholderiaceae; genus Paraburkholderia; species Paraburkholderia sp. DD10. The sequence continues at coordinate 3,201,755 of NZ_CP185392.1, forward strand.
ACTTTTCGGGCTTCATGTTCGATCACGTCGAAGTACACGAGTGCAACTACAACTGGAAGACCTTCATCGAGGTCTATCTGGAGGACTACCACGTCGCGCCGTTCCATCCGGGCCTCGGCAGCTTCGTCAATTGCGACGACCTGACGTGGGAGTTCGGCGACTGGTACAGCGTCCAAACGGTGGGCGTGCACAAGTCGCTCGAACAGCCGGGCAGCCCGACCTACCGCAAATGGCACGACGAAGTGCTGCGCTTCCGCGGCGGACAGCCGCCCGAATTCGGCGCGATCTGGATGGTGTACTACCCCGGCATCATGATCGAGTGGTATCCGCACGTGCTGGTGGTGTCATGGCTGATTCCGCGCGGTCCGCAGAAGACCACCAATGTGGTGGAGTTCTATTACCCTGAGGAAATCGCGCTGTTCGAACGCGAGTTCGTCGAAGCCGAGCGCGCCGCCTATATGGAAACAGCCCGCGAAGATGACGAAATCGCCGAGCGCATGGACGCCGGCCGCCGCGCGCTGATGGAACGCGGCGAATCGCAGGTCGGCCCGTATCAGAGCCCGATGGAAGACGGCATGCAGCACTTCCACGAGTTCTTACGGCGTGAGCTCGGCGCGATCTGACCGGTGCTCGCCCCACGCTCGATCCGATTCTTGCGCGGGCACCAGCAATGCATGGAAAGACGGACTTCGGTCCGTCTTTTTTTGTTTAGACTAACAACATAGCCCTGCCATCCGCCAACGGCGTCAAGCCGCCGGAAGCAGCCGCCATCGCCTGTATCGAGGAGACGACGTCATGCCCCACACTCACTACACCACTCTGATCTCCGCGGCCAATCTCGCGGAGCGGCTGGCCGCCGCGCCGGGCAGCGTATTCGTCGTCGATTGCCGTTTCGATCTGGCCGACACCGAAGCGGGCGAAAAGGCTTATCTCGCAGGACATCTACCGGGTGCTCATTATCTGCACCTGGATCGCGATCTGTCGGGGCCGAAGAACGGCACGAACGGGCGTCATCCGTTGCCGGATCGCGCGCGGCTGGTCGAAACACTGGAATCGCGCGGTCTGAAGCAAGGCCAGCAAGTGGTCGCCTACGACGCGCAAGGCGGCATGTACGCCGCCCGTGCCTGGTGGCTGCTACGCTGGCTCGGACATGACGCGGTCGCGCTGCTCGACGGCGGGCTGCAAGCCTGGCAAGCCGCCGGCCAACCGCTGACGCAAGACGCGCCGGCACAGAACACCGGCGATTTCAAAGCCGGCGCGCCGCTGTCGGTCACGGTCGACGTGCAAACGGTCGAGCGCAACCTCGGCTCGAAGGAACGCGTGGTGGTCGACGCGCGCGCGCCCGATCGCTATCGCGGCGAGAACGAAACGCTGGATCCGGTCGGCGGCCATATCCCCGGCGCGCTCAACCGCTTCTTCAAGGACAACCTCACCGCCGACGGCCGCTTCAAGCCGGCCCACACGCTGCGTGAGGAATTCCATGCGCTGCTCGCCGACACGCCGCCGGAACATGTGGTCCTGCAATGCGGCTCGGGTGTGACCGCATGCGTGAACGCGCTGGCGATGGAAGTCGCCGGTCTGCACGGCGCGGCGTTGTATGCCGGATCGTGGAGCGAATGGAGTTCGGATCCGAAGCGGCCGGTTGCCACCGGGCCGAATCCTTGAACGTGAACTGAGCCGGTTGTTGGCAAAAGGCCGTTGCTGCTTTTACGCAGCAACGGCCTTTTCAATTCATGCAGGGCAAAAATGACCCGACGTTCATCGCGGGCGCCCGCTTCGGCCAAACGCCTCAAGCTTGAGCCTCAACCCACCCCATGCTGTTTGAACCAGGCGAGCGCCCGGCGCCAGCCGTCTTCGGCATCGGCCTTCTTGTAGCTCGGCCGGTAATCCGCGAAAAACGCGTGACCCGCGTCGTCATAGACGACGAATTGTGAACCGCGCCCCGCCTGCGGACCTTGCGCGATCGCCTGCTTCATCTGCTCAAGCGTGTCTTGCGGGATGCTTTGATCCTGCCGCCCATAGAGGCCAAGCACCGGCGCGTGCAGGTCCGCCACGCGATCGAGTGGATTAGCCGGCGTCATCGCGCTCTTGTCGCCCGTCACGCGGCCGTACCAGGCGACGCCCGCCTTCAGCTTCGGGTTGTGCTCGGCGTACAGCCACGCAATCCGCCCGCCCCAGCAGAACCCGTTCACGCCAACCCGATTCAGATCGCCGCCATGCTCGCCGGCCCACGCGACAGCCGCATCGAGATCGCCCAGCACCTGCTCGTCGGGCACCTTGCTGACGAGTTGCTCGTTGAGCTGCTGCATGCTTTTGTAAACCATGGGATCGCCCTGCCGCTCATACAGATTCGGCGCGATCGCCAGATAACCCTGCTTGGCGAAGCGCCGGCACACGTCGGCGATATGTTCATGGACGCCGAAAATCTCGTGCACGACGATGATCACCGGCAAATGCGTCTTGCCTTTCGGCTGAGCGCGATACGCCGGCACGATCGTATCGCCCGAACGCACGGACACTTCGCCGGCTTCGAGGCCGTCGCTATCGGTATGGATGGTTTGCGCCGACACCGGCAACACAGCCGCGGCAAAACCGGTGCCGAGCGCGGCCTTGATGAAGGTGCGTCGATTGAAGGGAACGTGCGGGACCAGGCTGTCGATATCGGGTTTCAGCATGCGGCGCTCCTCGCGGTTGACTCGTGTGAGTCGGTTGAACGTTGGAGGCAACAGGATACGCCTCGCGCGCGTCCTGTTGCATCTGCAACGTTCCCGAGCGCCGTCAGTGCAGCTTGACCCGCGGCAGCGTGGTGCGCCGCAGCCAGTGCGCGAAGGTATCGAGCACCATCCGCGCATAGCCGTGCAGGGCGGCGATGTGCAGCCGGTACAGCGACATGTACATGAAGCGCGCGAACAGCCCCTCGATCAGCATATTGCCGCCGATCACGCCGCCCATCAGATTGCCGACCGCGCTGAAGTGCCCGAGCGACACCAGCGAGCCGAAGTCGCGGTACGTGAACTCCGGCAGCGGCTTATTGTCGAGCCGCGCCGCCAGCGCCTTCAGCAGAAAGCTCGCCTGCTGGTGCGCCGCCTGCGCGCGCGGCGGCACGTTGCGCTCATTGCCCGGCCACGGGCAGGCGGCGCAATCGCCGAGCGCGAAGATGTTGTCGTCGATTTCGGTTTGCAGCGTGCGGCGCACGTTCAGCTGGCCCAGCCGATTGACCGGCAGGCCGTCGAGTTCGCTCAGAATCGGCGGCGCCTTGATGCCCGCCGCCCACACCGTCAGATCGGCGCGCACGGTTTTGCCGCTGGCCGTGCGGATGATGCCGGGCGCGACCTCGGCCACCGTCTCGCCGGTCATCAGCTTCACGCCGAGCTTGGTGAGCAGTTCGGCCGTGGCTGTCGAGACACGTTCCTGCAAGGCCGGCAAGATGCGCGGTCCCGCCTCGATCAGCACGATGCCGACGTCGTGCCGCGGATCGAGCTTATGCAAGCCATACGCGGACAACACCTGCGCCGTGTTACGCAGTTCAGCCGATAGTTCGACGCCCGTCGCGCCACCGCCGACGATCGCCACCTGGATGCGCGGCTCCGTGGATGGCGAGGTGCCCGGTCCCGATTCGACGGGTTCATGCACCTGATGCTCGGCGCGCATGCATGCCGCGATCAGCCGCTTGCGGAAACGCTCGGCCTGGCCGACCGTATCGAGCGCGAGGGAGAATTCGGGCGCGCCTTTCACGCCGAAGAATGCCGTGGTGCTGCCAATCGCAATGATCAGCGTGTCGTATTCGAGCTGGCGTTCCGGCAGCAGCTCAGCGCCATCGTCGTCGAGCACGGTGCCGAGCGTGATGCGTTTGTTCGCGCGGTCGAGTCCCGTCAGGTCGCCCTGCTGAAACTCGAAACCATGCCAGCGCGCCTGCGCCGCGTATTCGAGCTCCTGCGTGAACGGGTCCATGCTGCCGGCCGCGACTTCATGCAGCAGCGGCTTCCAGATGTGGGTGGGATAGCGGTCGACGAGCGTGACCTGCGCCCGCACGCCGCCCTTGTTCTTGTGGGGCGCATAGCGATCACCCAGGCGTGTCGCCAACTCCAGCCCCCCCGCGCCTCCGCCAACGACGATGAAACGATGCATTGAACTCTCCGTGTTTGCCGATGGGTTATGCGTCGCGACGGCGCGCGTGAAACGCGCTGTCTTTCAGCGATTGTCCGCGAGCCGCACGGTTTGTCACAAGCCATCAATACGGATGTGTGACATGCGCACGACGATATCGCCCGGTATCTCCGATACCCACCGCTATCGCGCGCGCCGTCACAGGCTTGTCAATGCGCTTCTTCCCAGTTCAGGCCGGCGCCCACCTCGGCGACCAGCGGCACCTTCAGGTCGGCGACACCGCACATCAACTCGGGCAAGCGCTTGCGCACGTCGGACAACTCTTCGTCCGGTACTTCGAGAATCAATTCGTCATGCACCTGCATGATCATGCGCGTGCCGATCTTCGAGTCCTCGATCCACTTCTGCACCGCGATCATCGACAGCTTGATGAGGTCGGCAGCCGTGCCTTGCATCGGCGCGTTGATCGCGGCGCGCTCGGCGGCCTGGCGGCGCGGACCGTTGCCGCCGTTGATCTCCGGCAACCACAGGCGGCGGCCGAACACGGTCTCGACGTAGCCCCTGGCCTTCGCGCTCACGCGCGTTTCGTCCATATAACGCGCGACGCCCGGATACCGTGCGAAATAGCGGTCGATATACAGCTTGGCCGCATCGCGCGTAATGCCGAGATTCGAGGCGAGACCGAACGAGCTCATGCCGTAGATCAGGCCGAAGTTGATGACCTTGGCCACGCGCCGCTGATCGTTCGAGACTTCGAGCGGCGTCACGCTGAAAATTTCCGCGGCGGTGGCGCGGTGAATGTCTTCACCCTGCGAGAACGCGCGCAGCAACGATTCGTCGCCGGAAATGTGCGCCATGATGCGCAACTCGATCTGCGAGTAGTCCGCGGACACGAGCTTGTGGCCCGGCGGCGCGATGAACGCCTCGCGAATCCGACGGCCTTCGCCGGTTCGCACGGGGATGTTCTGCAGATTCGGGTCGTTCGACGCCAGCCGGCCCGTGACCGCGACGGCCTGCGCGTAATTCGTGTGCACGCGGCCCGTGGTGGCGTTGACCATGCGCGGCAGCTTGTCGGTGTAGGTCGATTTCAGCTTCGACAAACCGCGGTGTTCAAGCAGGATCTTCGGCAGCGGATAGTCTTCGGCGAGTTTTTGCAGCACCTCTTCGTCGGTGGACGGCGCGCCGCTCGGGGTCTTCTTGACCACCGGCAATTCGAGCTTTTCAAAAAAGATCTGACCGATCTGCTTCGGCGAGCCGAGGTTGAATTCACCGCCGGCCAGCACGTAGGCTTCGCTTTCGAGCTGGATCAGCCGCGTGGCGATTTCACTGCTTTGCTGACGCAGCTTTTCAGCGTCGATCAACACGCCGGTGCGCTCCATCTTGCGCAACACGCGCGAGGTCGGCACCTCGATGTCGCGATAGACGTGCTCGAGCGTTTTCTCGGCGGCCACTTGCGGATACAAGGTCTGGTGCAGACGCAAGGTGATGTCGGCGTCTTCGGCCGCGTATTCGGCGGCCTTGTCTAACGCGACTTCGTCGAAACCGATCTGCTGCGCGCCCTTGCCCGCCACCTCTTCGTATTTGATCGTCTTGACGCCGAGATGGCGCAGCGCGAGGCTGTCCATGTCGTGCGTGCGGTGCGATTCCAGCACGTACGATTGCAGCAGCGTGTCGTGTTCGATGCCGCGCATTTCGATGCCGTAGTTGGCCAGCACCTGCTCGTCGTATTTCACATGCTGGCCGACCTTCTTGTGTTCAGCGCTTTCGAGCCACGGCTTGAGCTTGCCGAGCACTTCGTCGCGCGGCAATTGCACGGGCGCGTCCGGGCCGCGATGCGCGAGCGGCACATAAGCGGCACGCCCGGCTTCCACCGAGAACGACAGACCGACGATCTGAGCGGTCATCGGATCGAGCGAGGTGGTTTCCGTATCGAACGAGGTCAGCTCGGCCGCGTTGAGCCTTTCGAGCCACGCGTCGAATTGCTCCCACGTCTGCACGGCTTCATAGTGGCGTTCGTGGTCGACGGTTAGCGCCGGCGACACGTCCGTTTCCGGACCTTCCACCGCGTCCGCGATTTCCACTTCGCGCAGCCAGGTCTTGAAGCCGTGGCGCGTGAATACCTCGCGCAACTCCGCGCGCGATTCCGGCTGGCTTTGCAGGCTTTCCTCGATCGATACGATATGGTCGGTCAGATCGCAATTGCGCTCGACGGTGACGAGTTTCTTCGCCATTGGCAGAAAATCGAGCGCACGCCGCAGATTGTCTCCTACCGCACCTTTGATTTCGTCCGCATGTGCGACGATGCCATCCAGCGTCTCGTATTGCGCGAGCCATTTGAGCGCGGTTTTCGGCCCGCATTTCTCGACACCCGGCACGTTGTCGACGGTATCGCCGATCAACGACAGGTAGTCGACGATGCGCTCGGGCGGCACGCCGAACTTGGCGAGCACGCCGGCGCGATCGAGCGTTTCGTTGGTCATCGTATTGATGAGGGTGACATGATCCGACACGAGCTGCGCCAGATCCTTGTCACCCGTCGACACGATCACCTTCATGCCGCGCTTTTCCGCCTCGGTGCTGAGCGTGCCGATCACGTCGTCGGCCTCCACGCCGTCGATCATCAGCAAGGGCCAGCCGAGCGCGCGCACGGCGACGTGAATCGGCTCGATCTGGCGCGAGAGATCGTCCGGCATCGCCGCGCGATTCGCCTTATAGTCGGCGTACCAGTCGTCGCGAAACGTTTTGCCCTTGGCGTCGAACACGCACGCGCTATACTCTGCTGTGACTTCCTTGCGCATGCGCCGCAGCATGTTGATCATTCCATAGAGCGCACCCGTCGGACCACCTTCGGGCCCGCGCAGATCAGGCATCGCATGGTAGGCCCGGTACAGATAACTCGAACCGTCGACCAATAGCAGGGTCTTACCTTCAAGGCTTCGTTCTTCAGGCATTATGACTAAGAGAAAAGTGATTCCGAGTCTGCGATCACTCGCAGATCAAGAGCGCGCAACGGCAAAAAAGGCCCGCGCATCGTGGCAGATGTTCACGATTATGGCAGAGTTTATCGAGGCGACCGAGTACCTCTCGGAGATTCGCCCGGCTGTCAGCATCTATGGTTCGGCGCGCCTGAAACCGAACTCGCCGTACTACAAACTGGCCACGCAAATCGCGCGCAAGCTGTCCGATGCGGGCTTCGCGGTGATCTCCGGCGGCGGCCCCGGCATCATGGAAGCGGCCAATAAAGGCGCGCATGCAGGCAAGGCACCGTCGGTCGGCCTGAACATCGAACTGCCGCACGAGCAATCGGGCAATCAGTGGCAAGACATCTCGCTGCGCTTCCGCCATTTCTTCACGCGCAAGGTGACCTTCGTGAAGAATTCGGATGCGGTGATCGTGATGCCGGGCGGCTTCGGCACACTCGACGAACTCGCCGAAGTGCTCACGCTGATCCAAACCAAGAAGTCGCGTCACGTGCCGATCATCCTGGTGGGCGCCGAGTTCTGGGAAGGTCTGCTCGCGTGGTTCAAGAATTCGCTCACGCCGATGGGCCTCATCAATCCGACCGATATGGACTTGATGCAGGTGATCGACGATCCGGACCAGGTGCTCGAGGCGGTGCTGAAGTTCTACGAAGACCGCGAAGAAGCCGAACCGCATCCGGCCAAGTCGGATGAAGACCGGATGTTCTATCTGTGATGGCCTGCTTTTCGCGCCTCAACCGCGCGAATTGAATAGCCAATCAGCACGCGCGCTAGCGGGCGGCTTCCAGGCCGCCCGTTTCCGTTTCATCGGTCTGGTCGCCTTGCGCTTGCAGCCACTCGCAGAATTGCGCCACCAACGGCGCATGCGCGACCTCGCGCCTTGCCACCCACCAATAGCCGCGTGCGTCGATACGCGGGGCGGCCAGCGGCACGACGAGCCGCCCCGACGCAAGTTCGTCCGCCAGCAACGGCAACGGGCCGAGCGCCACGCCGAGCCCGTCCACCGCCGCCTGCAAGGCAAGATAGAAGTGATCGAACGACTGCTTCTTGCGGCACTTCGCCGTCACGCCGGCTGCCGATAGCCAGTGGCGCCAGGCGTCGGGGCGCGTGTCGGAATGCAGCAGCACGTGTTTGGCGAGGTCGTCGGCTGTGTTGATCGGCAGGCGCTGCAGCAGCGCGGGACTGCACACCGGCAACTCGCTTTCGCCGAGAAAATGCCCGCTCACGCAGTTCGCCCAATGAGCCGGCCCGCGCCGCACGGCGACGTCGAAGCTGTCCAGCGTTTCCACCGGCGCGTTCGAGGTCGACAACCTCAACTCCACATTCGGCACCTTGCGCTGAAACTGATGCAGACGCGGCAGCAGCCATTTCATCGCGAAGGTCGGCAACGCATTCACGCGCAGCACATGAACGACGCCGGTGTCGCGCAATTGATCCGTGGCGAGCGCGATGCTGTCGAACGCCGCCTGCACGGTGCCGAGATAACGGCGGCCGTCTTCGGTTAGACGCACGCGTTTGCCGCGACGCTGGAACACTTGCACGCCGAGCCACGTTTCGAAAGCCGCGACCTGACGGCTGATTGCACCGTGCGTCACATGCAGTTCGTTCGCGGCAGCGGTGAAGCTTTCGTGCCGCGCGGCGGCCTCAAAGGCACGCAGCGCTGGAAAAGGAGGAAGATTACGGGACATGCTTGTGATTCTAGATCACAAAGGCGCGCTCAAAAATCGTTTTGCTGGCCGCCGCTTCGGCGCTAACCTCGTGAGCTTCACCTGGAAGCTAGCGACATGGACCACAAACTGACCTCGCCCGAATCCGCACTCGCGCCCACGCCCACGGTGCGGGAAATTTTCAGCGGCTTTCTCGGCCTTGGGCTGATCTCGTTCGGCGGCGCGCTGCCATTGGCACGGCGCGCGCTGGTCGAGCAGCGCCGCTGGCTGAGCGCCGAGGAATTCACCGACTTGCTGGGCCTCTGCCAATTCCTGCCGGGCGGCAACGTGATCAATCTTTCGGTGGCAATGGGCATGCGCTTTCGCGGCGTGCCCGGCGCGCTGGCCGGCCTGCTCGGATTGATCGCGGGACCGTCGCTGGTGGTCATCGGCCTTGGCGTGCTGTACGAGAACACGCAAAACGACCCGCACGTTCGCCATCTGTTCGCCGGGCTCGCCGCCGCCGCGGCGGGCCTGCTGATCTCGATGGCCGTGAAAATCCTGCTGCCGCTGCGCAACAAGCCGATGGGCGCCCTCATCGCGGCGCTGGGTTTCATCGCGATCGCGATCATGCGCCTGCCGCTTCTGCCCACCATGCTCGTGCTGACGCCGCTCAGCATCTACCTCGCGGCGAGGAATGCACAATGACCGACACGCTCGTTTCCCTCGCCATCATCTTCAGCCAGCTTTCGTTGCTCGCGTTCGGCGGCGGCAACACGATTCTTCCGGAGATGCAGCGTCAGGTGGTCGAGGTGCATCACTGGATGCCGGCCAGCGAATTCAGCGCGTTGTTCGCACTCGCTCAAGCCGCGCCGGGGCCGAATCTGATGGTCGTCACGCTGGTCGGCTGGCACGTGGCCGGATGGGCTGGGATGCTCGTGACGTCGGTGGCGAAGTTCGGGCCGTCGTCGATCGTGACGATACTCGCGCTGCATGCGTGGGACCGCTTCAAGGACCGTCCGTGGCGGCGTCACGCGCAAATGGGGCTGGTGCCGGTGACGGCCGGCATCGTCGCGGCAAGCGCGGCCCTGATCGCCGAGGCGTCGAACCCGACGGCGATTGCGTGGGCGATTACCGCGTTCACCGCCGTCATGGCGTTGAAAACGCGCATTCATCCACTGTGGCTGCTGGCGGTCGGGAGCTTGATCGGGCTGACCGGATTTGGGCAGCCTTGAGCATTTCGCGCGGCGTGCAAATAATGCCAGCGGGGCGCGCTTGCGCTCGCCCACGCCGCGTGAACTGAAAACCCGCTGCTTACTGAAACGCCACTTCCGCGAAACTCCGCAGCTTGCGGCTATGCAGACGATGCAGCCCGTTCATCCGCAACAACTCCATCGCCTTCACGCCGATCTGCAGATGCTGATCCACTTGCGCGCGATAAAACTGATCCGCCATGCCGGGCAGTTTCAACTCGCCGTGCAGAGGCTTGTCCGACACGCACAGTAAGGTGCCGTAAGGCACGCGGAACCGGAAGCCGTTCGCGGCGATCGTCGCGCTTTCCATATCGAGCGCGATCGCGCGGCTTTGCGAGAGCCGCTGCACCGGCTCGCGATGATCGCGCAGCTCCCAGTTACGGTTGTCCACGCTCGCCACGGTGCCCGTGCGCATCACGCGCTTCAACTCGACGCCGTCCAGTTGCGTGACTTGCGCGACCGCGCGCTCCAGCGCCACCTGCACTTCGGCGAGCGCCGGAATCGGCACCCACAGCGGCAAGTCGTCGTCGAGCACGTGATCCTCGCGCACGTAGCCGTGGGCGAGGACGTAGTCGCCGAGACGTTGCGTATTACGCAGACCCGCGCAGTGGCCGAGCATGATCCACGCATGCGGACGCAGCACGGCGATGTGATCGGTGATCGTTTTCGCGTTCGACGGCCCCACGCCGATGTTGATCATCGTGATGCCGCTGCCGTCCGCGCGCTTGAGGTGATACGCGGGCATCTGCGGCAGACGCGGCGGCGCGGTGCCTTCCTGCGCCTGCTCGCCGAGATTCTCGTTGTACGTAACCACGTCGCCGGGTTCGACGAACGACGTGTATTCGCTGCGATAGGCGCGCAGTTCCTCGTCGTCGGTATGGGCCATCATGGTGCGGCCGAGCTTGACGAACTCGTCGATATAGAACTGGTAGTTCGTGTACAGCACGTAGTTCTGGCAATGCGTGGGCGACGTGGCCGTATAGTGCTTCAGCCGATGCAGCGAGAAATCGACCCGCGCCGCCGTGAACAGCGCCAGCGGATGCGGCTCGCCCGGCGGCGGCTCATAGGTGCCGTTGACGATGCGGTCGTCGAGCAATGCGAGGTCGGGCGTGTCGAACACGTCGCGCATCAGGAACAGGCGCTCGCGGTCCAGATCGCCTTCGAGATGAATGCCCTCCGCAAACGCGAAGTGAATCGGAATCGGCTGGTCGGACACGCCCACTTCGATCTGCACGTGATGGTTTTTCGCCAACAATCGCAATTGCTCGCGATAGTAGTTGCCGAACAGGTCCGGGCGCGTCACGGTGGTCTCGAACACGCCTGGGCCCGCGACGAAACCATACGAGCGGCGCGAGTCGATATGCGTGTTGACCTCGGTGCATACGCGAACGAACGGGTAGCACGCGCGCACCCGGCTCTCGAACAGCTCGTTGCGGCGATAGCGTGCGAAGGCGTCGCGCAGGAACGAGGTGTTCGCTTCGTAGATCGCCGACAGGCGCGTGACGGCCTCGGTGGCGTCGTCGAAGGATTCAGTTGGAAAGCTGTGCGCGGGAGTCTGCACCGCGCGTTGGTTGGTATCGTTTTTCATCTTCGTTGGCCTCGATTGATGAGACGACATTACCACGGAACCCGCGATCGCCAAATGACCGCGCGGCGCTTGTTTCCACCGCTGCAACAGCGGTCGCGACAGGGGCGGCGCGCCGCGCCGAAGCGGCGCAAAATAAGGCTGTCGCGCCCGGAAGCTGGCCTGGATTTGCTAGAATCGCGGGCACCTATTGGAGAATCACCATGAAGCCGCTCCTTCCCGTCGCCGTGGCACTGGCCCTTGCCTTTGGCAACGCCGCGATGGCTGCCCAGCCCGTCGATGACACTCCGCCCGCCGGCGCGCCCCAGTCCGCCAATGAACGGGCCGGTCTGCCCGATCTGGAGAAGATCAATCGTCCGGCCGCGCAGGTCAGCTCGAAGGTCGAAATCAATGTTCCGCGCACCCCGAGCTTCCACGAACGTAGCGCCAACGGCACCGAAATCACCGAATACCGCGACAAAGGCAAGCCCGTTGAGATCAACGTGCGCTCGAATCTCGGCACGCGCTACCAGATGAGCGCGCCGCTCGATACTTCGCCCACCGTGCGTGATAACGGTCGTGCGAGCACGCGTTTGCCGTCGGTGAATCTCAGGTATTGATGTATCGTCGGCACGGTGGCCGGACCGTGCCGTTGTTGCTTGGGGCGTCGTGTTGGCGTCCTGGGCTGCATGCCTTGCTTCATGCGGCGTCGGGGTTCCTCCGGGAGTGCGCCGCCGGAACGTCTTTCAAACCGGTACTCCGTTCACAACGCCTTCGGCACCGCATCTGTCACGGCATTGCCACCACACTTGCCACATTCAGCACTGGCCGAACCATGCCAGCCCGACCAACCTGATCCGACGTTTCCCGCATGGCTGTCTTCACCGCTGTCACCGAACCCCAACTCGCAGAATGGATGCGCCATTACGATCTCGGCGAAGTCGTCGAGTTTCGCGGCATCCCGTCCGGTATCGAGAACAGCAATTTTTTTCTGACGACGACGCGCGGCGAATACGTCCTCACGATTTTCGAAAAGCTGACGGCCGAACAACTGCCGTTCTATCTCGACCTGATGCGGCATCTGGCGTCGCACCGCGTGCCGGTGCCGGACCCCATGCCGCGCGAAGACGGTGCGCTGTTCGGCACCTTGCATGGCAAGCCCGCCGCCATCGTGACCAAGCTCGAGGGCGCGCCGGAGTTGGCGCCGCGTGTCGAACACTGCATCGAGGTCGGGCAGATGCTCGCGCGCATGCATCTGGCGGGACGCGATTACGCACGTTATCAGCCGAATCTGCGCAGCCTGCCGTGGTGGCGGGAAACCGTGCCGATCGTCCTGCCGTTTCTGGAAGGCGCGCAACGCGACCTGCTGTCAACCGAACTCGCGCATCAGGAAGCCTTCTTCGCCTCCGCGGATTACGCCGCGCTGCCCGAAGGCCCATGCCACGCCGATCTGTTCCGTGACAACGCGCTGTTCGCGCATGCCGCGCCGGATACGGGCCACGAAGTACGGCTCGGCGGCTTCTTCGACTTCTATTTCGCCGGCTGCGACAAGTGGCTGTTCGACGTCGCCGTGACGGTCAACGACTGGTGCGTCGACCTCGCCACCGGCAAGCTGGACGACGCGCGCACCGAAGCAATGCTGCGCGCCTATCAAACGGTGCGCCCCTTCACCGTCGAAGAAAACCGCCATTGGGGCGATATGCTGCGTGCGGGCGCGTACCGTTTCTGGGTCTCGCGCCTGTATGATTTTCATTTGCCGCGCGCGGCCGAACTCCTCAAACCGCACGACCCCGGCCATTTCGAGCGCATTCTGCGCGAACGCCTTTGCGGCGTTCCACTTCCAGGCATTCATACCTCATGCAACTGATCGAAGTTCCCGCGAAAACCGGCTATGTGTGGTTCCGGCAGGGTATCTGGCTGTTCCGCAAGAACCCGCTCGCGTTTCTGACGCTGTTCTTCACGTACCTGCTGGTGATGACGCTGGTGTCGCAGATTCCGGTGATCGGCAGCGTGCTGCCGCTGGTGTTCATTCCGGGCGTCGCGGTCGGCTTCATGGCGGCGTGCCGCAATACGATCGCGGGCAAACCCGTGTTCCCGACGATCCTCGTCGACGGCTTTCACTCTTACGGCCCGGTGGTCGCCAAACGGCTGCTCGTGCTCGGCGTGCTGTATGTCGTCGCGATGGCACTGGTGCTGGCCGGTTCCGCGCTCGCCGACGGCGGCATGCTGCTGAAGGTGATGCTCGGCGGCGCGACGATGGATCAGGAAGCAATCGCCAACAGCAATATGCCGCTTGCGGTTCTCACCGCCTTCGCGTTCTACATTCCGGCGGCGATGCTGTTCTGGTTCTCACCGATTCTCGCCGCGTGGCATGACGTGCCGCCCATCAAGGCGATGTTCTTCAGCTTCGTCAGTTGCTGGCGCAATCGCGGCGCGTTCATCGTATTCGGCGCGCTGTGGTTCGCGGTGGCGATGACGGTATCGCTTGGTTTGTCCGCGTTGATGCAGGCGCTGGGCGCCGGTGACTATGCGTTCGCGATCCTGATGCCCGCCACGATGATCGTCACGACCATGCTGTATTGCTCGTTCTACGCAACGTACCGCGGTTGCTTCGGCGTGCAGACGCCCGAAGCGCCGGATTTGCCGACCACGCCGGCGGCTTGAACGATATCCTCCGCGGGCGCGCGTCGCGGCGCCCGCCCACGCGCTCCGTCCGCTCGGCACGCCTCTGTGCCGCTTCCATCTGCCCTCCAGCATTCGTCAATGCATGCCGATTTGCGGCACAATGGTTCGCACGCAATCCATTTGCACGCTCTTTTACACGAGATGCATCATGACTCAGCGCCCCGCTCTGCCCTTCACGCTCGACGAACAACTCTGCTTCGCCCTCTATTCGACCTCGCTCGCGATGACGAAAGCGTACAAGCCGTTGCTCGACAAGCTCGGCCTCACGTATCCGCAATATCTGGCGATGCTGGTGCTCTGGGAGACCGATGACGTCACGGTCAAGGACATGGCCACGCGCCTGAACCTCGATTCGGCGACGGTCACGCCGCTGCTCAAACGTCTCGAGGCGCAAGGGTTGGTGGAACGGGTACGCGGTGTCGACGACGAACGGCTCGTGTACATACGGCTCACCAAAGCCGGCACCGCACTCAAGCGTCAGGCACGTGAAGTGCCGGCGGAAATCTTTTGCGCGACCCAGCAGACGCCGGAATTCCTGCTGCGTCTGCGCGATGATCTGACACGCCTGCGCACCACTCTCAGCGATTACATGGACCAATAGTTGGTCTGCTGCTAAAGGCATGCTATCGCCGTGATGCGAAATTTCATTTGCACACTAATCATTTGTGTACTATCTTAGCCACATGCCGCTTCAACACGCGTCCGTCAGAAGGCGGGCAAAGCATCAGCGGCAAACATGCGGACCCTGACCACCCAAATAAAGGAGCAGCACAATGAACATCCTCTACAAAGCAAGCGCAACCAGCACCGGTGGCCGTGACGGTCGTGCGGTGTCGTCGGACAATGCGTTGGACGTGAAGCTCGCGGCGCCGCGCGAACTCGGCGGTAACGGCGCGGCGGGCACTAATCCAGAGCAACTGTTTGCGGCGGGCTACTCGGCCTGTTTCCTGAGCGCGATGAAGTTCGTCGCCGGCCAGCGCAAGCAGACCTTGCCGGCCGATACGCAAGTCAGCGCCGAAGTGGGCATCGGTCCGAACGACAACGGCGGCTTCGCACTCGACATCGATTTGCGAATCTCGCTGCCGGGCCTCGCCGCGGACGCTGCCAAGGAACTGGTTGATGCGGCCCATCAGGTCTGCCCGTATTCGAACGCTACGCGCAACAACGTCGCGGTTCGTTTGCAGGTTGCGTAAATTGCCGACCGCGTGAATCGCGGATAGATGTGATTTGTGGACATGGCGCGGCAAAACCGCATCGTGACTAGCGGCGCCCGCGCCCGGCAGTACCGGCGCGGACGCCGTTTTCTTGTCGCGAACGCGGCATGTAATGTGCGGCACCGACTGTTGCCGCTAATTTGCCGGGTCGGTCGCGCGCGACCGGCTTTGCGAATCATCAAGGCGATCAGTAACGTCGTCGCCTGATGTGGGTCTTTTTTGCGCGGTCGACTTTCCCGCCCCGCGACCATCGCCCCCAACCCGCGAATCTCCGATGACACGCGTTCGACGACCGAGCGACACTTTCAGTACTGGTCTGGTCTGGATTCACCGCGACCTGCGCAGCACGGACAACGACGCGCTCTACCAGGCGCTCAAGCATTGCGAGCGCGTCTGGTGCGTATTTATGTTCGACACGGCGATCCTGCAACCGCTGATCGACAGTTGGCAGGCTCGCCATGCCGATGCACAGCCGCAAGACCGCCGCATCGAGTTCATTCTTGCGGCGCTGGACGAATTAGACAAAGCGCTACGCGCCTAGTCTCGGCGGCTGACACTCACGCCGCTGTAACTCGGTAGCCGCACCGCAAGCACCGGCGTTTCGACACCCGGTGCTTCAACCTACGCAGCTTAGTGCTGGGTCATCCACGACGGCTGACGGACGTTCATGTCACGGTCGAGCTTGCGCATGCGGAATTCGAGATCGTAGAGATCGGTTGCCTCGGCGAGAAACGCGTCAGCGCGTTCCTTCGCGAGTTGATCGGGCGACTTGGTCAGAAACAGGAAAAGGCGGGTAAGCAGGTACATGGTCGACCTCGGCAATGATGTTAGGCGTTAACGCCTAGGGGATAACCCGTATTATAGGGAAAACCCTAGGCTTAGCCAACATTTCATTTCGAAGCGTTGTTCGTAGGTCACCGTGCGTCCGCAGAAGCCGCTGTGGCGGTGCTTTCCGCCGCACGGCCTGCGCCCGTGCGGCGCTGGTGCCTGAAAAACTCCCACACCAACGCGCTCGCGTCCGGACCTTTGGCGGAGTGAAACGGCAACGCGTCGTCGCCGCCGCTCCAGGCGTGAGCGAGCCCTTGCACCCGGCATAGCCGAACCACTCGCCGTCCGCCGCGCACATAATCGCGCATCACCATCCCGCCCTTGCGTTCTTCGCGTATGTCGCCGGATTTGCGCGCGCCGCTTTCGTCGACGATCCGGTTCAGGCGGAGAAACTGCACCGCCAATTGCTCGGCATTGACGGGCGCGACCACATGATCAGCGTCGCCATGGATGATCAGCGCCGGCATGCCGGGGTATTGCTTCACATCGGCGATTTCGTCGACGAGTTCGGCCGGTTCGCCGCGCGCGCCGCGCCGCATCACGTCCATTGCCGTGATGCCGGAGTGAGCCTCGCCGAAAGCCGGGCCCGAGTGCAGCGCGACCGCGGCAAAACGTTCCGGATAGTTGATGGCGAGGAGCGCCGTCAGGCCGGCTCCGGCGGAGATCCCGGCGACATACACGCGCTCGCTGTCGAAACCATGCTCGGCAACCAGCGCGTCCACCAGCGAAACCACCGCGCGCGTCTCGGCGCCGCCGGCGCTGTCGCTGGCGTCGTACCAGTGCCAGCAACGATGCGAATGCGCATGCTTCGACTGCTCCGGATAAACCACGGCAAAGCCAAAGCGGTCCGCCAACACGTTCATGCGCGTGCCCGCGGCGAATTCGTCGATCGATTGCGTGCAGCCGTGGAGCATGACCACCAGCGGCATGGCCTCGAGCGCATGGCCGGAAGGGATATACAGCCCGTACTGAAGGTGGTTGACGAGCCGCCCCGGCGCCGCGGGCGCGGAGTGAAACGAACGCGTCCATGAGCCGCTGGCCCATGCCGAGGCGCGCGGACGAACGCGCGATTCACGCGCGGTGCGCGGCGCTTCGCGTTTGGCGGGCGCGCGCAGCGCTTCCGTCGGCTTGATCGGACGAACTTTCGCCGAGGGCTTGCTGGTGGCGGGCCGCGCCGGCCGCGTGGCAATGCGCTTGGTCGTTTTGTGAGCGTGTTCGGTCTGGATCGCGAGCAACCGCTTGAGGCCGCGCAGCCAGATTTTCGATAGACTTTTTGCCATCGGCGGATAACCTCGCAAAAAGGGACGGGGTCCGTTCGCTAGAACGGCATTTTGTTGTGCAATGCACAATAACACCAATCCTCATGCGATGCTGACAGCATAAAGCGATGCCCAAGTCGGAAATTTCGTCACCGGCGAACCTTGCGGCGGACCAGGCGTCCAATCGCGGCAAGACATGTTCGCCAGCCAACGTCCGCGGATAAAACGCGCGACGCGCAGCGAGACCGCAGTGCGGCGCCGCGTCTATACTGGCAGTTGATCTTGATGCGCAGGCCTTTCCCGCGTCGGCGATTCAAGCCGTTCACGCGTTAATTCATACAACCAATTCTACGCGGCCTTGGTCGCGCCTTTTTGCCATGCCCGATTTGCCTGCCAACCTGTGGTATTCGATCACCAGCCTCGGCGGCGCCGGTATGACGCTGCCGCTTGCGTTTGCCATCGCGCTTTGGCTGGCGCTCGGCTACACCTGGCGCATGGCCGCCGGCTGGTTGCTGCTGCTCGGCACCGCCATCGGCGTCGTGACCGTAACCAAGCTGGCGTTCCTCGGCTGGGGTGTCGGCGTGCGCGAACTGGATTTCACCGGCGTCAGCGGCCATGCGATGCTGTCCACCGCCGTTTATCCGGTCGCTCTGTTCCTGATGCTGTTGCCCACACGCACGGTGCCGCGGCTGCTCGGCGTTGCGCTCGGCCTCGCCGCCGGTATCGCGGTGGGGTTGTCGCGAGTCGTGTTGAGCGCTCACTCGCCGTCCGAGGCCGTCACCGGCTGTCTGGTCGGCGCGCTCGCCGCGCTGATATTCGTGCGCATGGCGTGGAATGCGGAGCCCGGCCGGCTTTCCGCGCTGGGGGTCACTGCGAGCCTGATGGTTCTCGCGGTGCTCATGCACGGCGTGCACGTGCCCACGCACCGCTGGGTCACGCACATCGCGCTGAAGGTGTCCGGTCATGAGAGGCCGTTCATTCGCGCGAAATGGAAAGCCGTGCGCGATGTCCGCCCCGCCACGGCGCCGCTCTCGCAAACACTCAACAGGCTCACGCCGCCGCGTTCTTCCGACGCCTGAAAAATACGCTGTCGCTGACTTACTCGCCGCTTGCCGCGGCCCGCCGAAACAGCGTCATGCCTACCGCTATATCGGCGTCTATATTACGATGGCGTTTTAACCCGCCGCTCCGGCCCATGTCGGACATCCAAGCTTTCATGACCCTGTCCCGTCGCCTTGTGAAACATGCGCTGTTCGCCGTCAGCGCCGTCTCCCTTGCCGTCAGCGCCAATGCACGCGCCGACGAACTCGTCGTCTCCGCCGCCGCCAGCCTGACCAACGCGTTCAAGGCGGTCAGCGAGGCCTTCGAGCAGCAGCATCCCGGCACCAAGGTGCTGCTTAACTTCGGGGCGTCCGACGTATTGATGCAGCAGATCGTCAAGGGCGCACCCGCCGACGTGTTCGCGTCCGCGGATCAGAAAGCCATGGACAAGGCGGCCGCCGAAAAAGTGATCGTGCCCGCCACGCGCAAGGATTTCGCCGCCAACTCTCTGGTGCTGATCGTGCCAACGGACAGCCATTTCGCGCCCACCAGACTGAATGAACTGGCCTCGGCGAACGTCAAGCGCATCGCGTACGGCGACCCGGCGTCCGTGCCGGTCGGCCGCTACACGCAAGGCGCGCTGCAGGCCGCGGGCATTTGGGATGCGGTCAGCGCCAAGGCGGTGCTCGCCGCGAACGTGCGCCAAAGCCTCGACTACGTGTCGCGCGGCGAAGTCGACGCCGGCTTCGTGTTCGGCACCGACGCCGCGGTCATGCCGGACAAGGTCAAGATCGCGATGACCGTGCCGACGCAAACGCCGATCACCTACCCGATCGCGCAAGTCGAAGGCAGCCGCCATGCCGCCGACGCGCAGGCTTTCACGCGCTTCGTGCTGTCGCCCGCCGGCCAGGCCGTGCTGGCGAAGTACGGTTTCAAGCCCGCGCATTAACTTCCAGCATTAACCCCCATTAACTTCACGCAAGCACCGCACGCTCATGCAACAGGCCTGGATTCCGCTCTTGCTGTCGCTCAAAGTGGCGGGCTGGGCCACCGCGCTCAATCTGGTGTTCGGCGTCGCGGCGGGCTTCGGTTTGTCGCGCTGGCGCTCGGGCGCGCGCGACGTGATCGATTCGCTGCTGATGCTGCCGCTCGTGATGCCGCCCACCGTGCTCGGCTACTACCTGCTGGTGCTGCTCGGACGGCGCGGCGTGATCGGCGCCTGGCTCGACCGCTTCGATATTCAGTTGGTGTTCACCTGGCAGGGCGCGGTAATCGCGTCGACGGTGGTCGCCTTTCCGCTCGTGCTGAAATCGGCGCGCGCCGCCTTCGAAGCCGTCGATCCGCAACTCGAGCGGGCCGCGCGCACGCTCGGCGTCAGCGAGACGGCGGTGTTTTTTCGCGTGACGCTGCCGCTCGCCGCGCGCGGCATTCTGGCCGGCGGCCTGCTGGCGTTCGCCCGGGCGCTCGGCGAATTCGGCGCGACGCTGATGATCGCGGGCAATTTGCCCGGGCGCACGCAAACGCTGTCGGTGGCGGTCTATTCGGCCGTGCAAGCGGGCGACGACGGCACCGCGAATTTCCTCGTGCTCGTGACTTCGGTGACGTGCGTCGCCATCCTGCTGCTCGCGGGCCGCCTCGTGCCGCAGCACACGCTTTTGGCTTCGCGTTGACATGCCGCTCGCCGTCGACATCCGCAAAACTTTCGAGAGCGCCGAGCGCCGTTTCACGCTCGACGTCTCGTTCAAGGCGAGCACGCAGCGCGTCGTGCTATTCGGGCCGTCCGGCGCGGGAAAAACGCTGACCTTGCAGGCCATCGCCGGCCTGCTGCGTCCCGACGAAGGCAAGATCACGCTGAACGGCGACGCCTTGTTCGACAGCGCGCGCGGCGTCGACCTGAGACCGCAAGCGCGCAAGATCGCGTATCTGTTTCAGGATTACGCGCTGTTTCCGCATCTGAACGTGCGGCAAAACATCGGCTTCGGTTTGCAGCAAGGCTGGCTCAATCCGCGTGCGCGGATCGCGCATCCGCAGGTCGATTACTGGCTCGACGCGCTGGAACTGAGAAGCGTCGCGGGCAATCATCCCGCCCAGCTTTCAGGCGGACAAAAGCAGCGCGTGGCGCTGGCGCGAGCGCTTGTCGCGCAACCGCGCCTGCTGTTGCTCGACGAACCGTTTTCGGCGCTCGATAGCGTGCTGCGTCAGCACATGCGGCGCGAACTGTCGGATCTGCAAACGCGGCTCGATATTCCGATGGTGCTGATCACGCACGATCCCGATGACGTCGCCGCGTTCGGCGACCAGGTCGTGCAGGCGACCGACGGCTGCGTGCGTGAGAATCAGCCGTTCACCGGCTACGTGCGCAGCGAGCCTTGACCGGGCGCGCGGTTTTCGCGGCCTTGCGAGCCTTTCAAACCGTCCGCGCCTCAATCCCTCACGCCAAGAATCACACTCGACGCCTTGAACGCGGCCACGACGCTTTTTCCTTCCGCGAGGCCGAGCGTGTCGACGCTCTCATTGGTGACGACCGCGGTGATCACCGCGCCGCCGTCCAGCAGCAGCGACACCTCGGCATTAACAGCGCCACGTTTCACGCTCTGCACCGTGCCGCGCAACTGATTGCGCGCCGAAAGTTTCAGCGGCGCGCCGCGTTCGTCCTCGATGAGCAGCACCACCCACGAAGCCTTGATCAACGCAAACGCCGCCGTACCCTCGACGAGCCCCAGCGTCTCGGCGCTTTCATGCGTCAGCACCGCGACGATCGACTGGCCGCCGGGCAGCGCCAGCGACACCTCATCGTTCACCGTGCCGCGCGTGATCGCCGACACCGTGCCATAGAGTTGATTGCGCGCGCTCGTCTTTACACCGATGCGGCCGATCAGATCCCAATCCATCGCGAAACCTTCAATCGCCGCCCCCGCACGTTCGAGAAAGCGCCGATGCTCGCGCTCCACCGCGCGAAACGTCTCGATCAGCTTCACGGCGCGCGGCGTGAGCGTGGTGCCGCCACCGCCCTTGCCGCCGGTCAGCCGCACGACGAGCGGCTCGCCGGCGAGGTTGTTCATCGTGTCGATGGCGTCCCACGCGCCTTTGTAGCTCATGCCGACCGCCTTTGCGGCGCTGGTGATCGAACCGGTCTCGCCGATCGCCGCAAGCAGCGCGATCCGCGACGCGCCGCCGAGCGTTTGCTCGCCCGCCTGAAACCAGACGGAGCCGCCCACTTCGAGCGGTTCGTGGGAAGAATCGGTGGACTTGGATGTCATGGCTGAGACCGCTTGATGAGCGGGAGAAAGGCAGCGAATCATTATAACGACGCTCACGTGAGCGACCGGACGCGCACGCAGCGATACGCCAATGGCAGCGAGCCGAACCCGAAAACGGATAGATGGGATACTCGAACGCGAAGCATCGAACACCTCGCCCTTTCCATTTTCGGCGCGGCGGGCTTGGGTCTTCGCTTGAATCCGTGCGCCGCAACTTCAGCAAGGAGCAAGACAGTGAATATCGATCTATCGGGCAAGACCGCGATTGTCAGCGCATCCACGGCGGGCATCGGCCTCGCGATCGCCACCGGCATTGCAGCGTCCGGCGCGGAAACGCTCATCAACGGACGCAAGCAGGACGCCGTGGAGCGCGCCATCGAAACCATCCGCAAGACCGCGCCGCACGCGAAGCTGCGCGGCTTCGCCGGCGACCTCGGCACGCGCGAGGGCTGCGACGCGTTGGCGAAAGCCGTGCCGCAGACGGACATTCTCGTGAACAACCTCGGCGTGTTCGGCCCCGGCGACATCTTCACCACCGAAGACGACGATTGGGAGCGCTACTTCCAGGTCAACGTGATGTCGGGCGTTCGGCTCACGCGCCATTACCTGAAGGGAATGATGGAGCGCAAATGGGGCCGCGTGGTGTTCATCTCGTCGGAATCCGGCCTGAATATTCCGGCGGATATGCTCGCTTATGGCTTCTCGAAGACCGCGCAACTGAGTATCGCGCGCGGCATCGCCAAGCACGCCGCCGGCAGCGGCGTGACCGTGAATTCCGTGCTGCCGGGACCGACGCTGTCGGCCGGCTTCCGCTCGATGGTGGAAGAGACGGCGAAGGAGCAAGGCAAGACCGTCGAGCAGGTCGGCACCGAGTTCGTGCGCGCGCATCGCGGCAGCTCGATCATCCAGCGGCCGGCCACCACCGAGGAAGTCGCGAACATGGTCGTCTACGTCTGCTCGCCGCAAGCCTCGGCGACCACCGGCGCGGCGTTGCGCGTGGACGGCGGCGTGGTCGATACGATCGCGTGACGACGGCGCGCCGCTTCTAAAGATCAACGGGCGGCGGCATGGTCAAGTGAAATAGACCCCGCCCGTTCAGCACGCGTGCATCTCACACGCGGTGAGTTTGGTCCCGGCATTCAAACCGCGTACTGCGCGATCCCGTTGCCGAACGACCAGTTCTCCTTGTCCACCTCGACGAGACTGATGAACACATCTTCTCGCCGCAGCCCCGGCGACTGCGCGAGTTCATCCGCGATGCGCTGGTACAGCGCCTTCTTCTGCTCGAGCGTGCGCGTGTTGCTCACCGTGAGTTGAATCGCGACGAAATCATCGCTGCGCTCGATGTTCAGATACTGCCTGTCGTAAATCAGATTGCCGGCCTCGTGCTCGCTGAGAAGCATGAAGACGTCGTCCTTCGGGACGTTGAACGTGCCGACCAGCGCGCGCTGGATGCTGTCGGTCAGCGCCTTCCGGTATTCGGCCGGTTTGCCGGCGCGCAGGGCGATTCGTGTGAGCGGCATGGTCAAACTCCTTCGCTGCGGTTGATTGGATAAACCCAGCTTAGGCGCACTGATTCATAATGAACAGACATCGTTGATGATTTCATTCATATCCATTCAAAATGAAAGTTCTCGATCTGGATGCCGTGCGAGCGTTCGTTCTGGTTGCCGATCTGCGCAGTTTCACGCGCGCCGCGGATGCGCTCGACACCACGCAATCGGCCGTCAGCCTGAAGCTCAAGCGGCTGGAGGCGCACCTCGGCAAGCAGTTGCTGGAGCGCACGCCGCGCGTCGTGCGCCTTTCCGCGGACGGCAACGCGTTTCTCGGCGCCGCGCGCGATCTGCTGAACGCGCATGAACGCGCGCTGGGTGCGCTGTCCGTGGAGCGCAGACGGCTCGCGCTGGGACTGAGCGAGCACGTCGCCGGCGCGGACCTGCCACGCTTGCTCGCGAGACTCAACGCGCACGATCCGGGTTTGATCGTGGAATTGCACATGGGGACGTCCGCGTCGCTGCTCGCGCAATTCGATGAGCGCCGCCTCGACGCGGTCATCGTTCGCTACGGCGTCGACCAGCCGCCGCGCGACGACGCGCAGGTGCTGTTCAGCGAGCCGCTCGGCTGGCTCGCCACGCCGGAATGGTTGCCTCGCGTCGGCGAGCCGTTGGCGCTCGCGCTATTGAGCCCGCCGTGCAATGTACGCGACGTCGCGCTGCGCACGCTGACGGCGGCGGGCATTGCGTGGCAGGAAGTGTTCGTCGGCGGCGGGGTGGCGGCCGTTGGAGCGGCGGTCGCGGCGGGCCTCGCCGTGTCGCCGCTGGCGCGCAGAGTGGCGCCCCCCGGTTTGGCCGATGTCGGCGCGCGGCTAGGCTTGCCGCCGCTGCCGCAGTCGCGCGTGACGCTGCATTCGCGGGTCAGGGACACGCGGTCGGCGGAAACCTTGCGGTTGGTGGCGAATGGATTGGCGAGCGTCTGAGGCATTCGCCCGCGTCGTCAGCGCGCGAGTCGATCCGATTTCAGCGAAGAATCGGCGGCAGCGAGCCGCTGCTGGCGGTGGCCGGGTTGGTCGCGGCGTCGGCTGGATTGGCGCTGACGTTGACCGATTTGGCCGGTGCGGTCGCCTGAGGTGCGGCCGGCTTCGCCGCGACCTCGACCGCCTGGGCATGTGCCGGACGATCCTGGGCCACGTTGGCATGCACGAGCTTCGGCTGGGCCGATTTCGCTTGAGCGACTTGTGCGTGCGGCTTATTGGCGTGTGCCATCACGGCAGTCTTTTGCGGGGACTTGGGCTTGTCCGCGGCCGGCCCCTTGATCACGCCTGTCGCGCCTTTCGTCGCGCCTTTGGCTGCCGCCTTTTTCACGCTGCCATGCGTTGCGGCTTTCTTGCCGCCCTGTGTAGACGAAGCGATGCGTTGCGTCGTGTGCCGACCACTCGTCGCATGCTTCGAAGCTGACTTGGCCGCAGCCCTTGAACCGGCCGCCGGGTTGCCCTTGCCCGCGCCGGCCGCTTTCCTCGCCGGCTTCGCGCCATGCGCGCTCGCCTCCGGCGGGTTCCACACCTCCTGATAGCCGGCTGCCATTGCCACACCCGACACGCACCACACGGCAACCGCCGTTGCTACTGCTCGAACCCACATCTCCCGCTTCTCCTAATTTTCGGCTTCTCATAACGAGCCGGGATTATATTCCCTTGCAAAAATCCCTTTTTAGACTAGTATTTGTTTTAAGTACAGATAAGGACTTACCCGCTCATGCCTCACGCCGCCCGCGCCACGCAGTCCGAACCGCCGATCCACCGGCCCGTTTCGGAACCCACGCTCACGGAAATGTCCGCGGCGGGCCTACGCGCGTTCTTCAA
The DNA here is from genome assembly GCF_049177125.1 of Paraburkholderia sp. DD10. NCBI lineage: Bacteria > Pseudomonadati > Pseudomonadota > Betaproteobacteria > Burkholderiales > Burkholderiaceae > Paraburkholderia > Paraburkholderia sp. DD10. The sequence goes on from NZ_CP185392.1 coordinate 3,226,951, forward strand.
CATCGCGCGCGACTGGAACCTGAGCGCGGACGAGCAAATCGTGCTGCTCGGCTCGCCCGGCCGCTCCACGTACTTCAAATGGAAGTCGGCGCCCGAAACGGCCCGCCTCGGGCGCGACACGCTGGAGCGCCTGTCGCTGCTGCTCGGCATCTACAAGGCGCTGCAAATCCTGCTGCCGCAACCCAGCGCCGCCGACGCATGGATCAAGCGCCCCAATAGCGCCCCGCCGTTCGGCGGACGCCGCGCGCTGGACCGCATGCTGGCCGGCAACATCAGCGACCTCGTGGCCGTGCGCCAGTATCTCGACGCAATGCGAGGCGGCTGGGCGTGACACAACCGTATTGGCAGGACCGCTGGCGCGCTGCGCCGCTCGACTGGTCGCCCGCGTATCGCGTGATTCCCACGCGCTTTCCGGCCGTCAATCTGTTCGACCGGGTGGCTTCGCCGGAAGACTTCGACGCGCTATACGCGCTCGAGGCCATGACCAACGACCGTCTGCGCACCGAAATCGGCGAACTCGATCTGGTGCCGCGCGAAGAGCGCCGCTTCGGGCCCGGCTACGGGCCGATCATGGCCGCGCTCACCCATCTGAATCCGCTCGGCAGCCGTTTCTCCGACGGCACCTACGGCGTGTTCTATTGCGCCCGCTCGCGCGCCACGGCTATCGCCGAAACGCGCTACCACACGGGAAAATTTCTGGAGGCGACCGCCGAGCCGCCGATGCGCCAGCAAATGCGCCTCTACACGGTGCTCGCGCAAGGCGAGGTGGTCGACATCCGCGACGACGCTTCGCTCGATCTCGCGGTGCTGTCGCCGGACGATTATCTCGCCGGACAGTCGCTCGGCCGGGCCGTGCGCGAGGCGGGCGCGCCGGGCATCGCGTATCCGTCGGTGCGGGACGACGGCGGCGAGTGCCTCGCCGCGTTCAAAACGACGCTGCTGCGCGACTGCCACCACGCGGCGTATCTGGAATACAACTGGAACGGCGCGAGCGTCGACATGGTGTTCGAGCTCAGCCAGGTCGGCTGATGGACCCGGCAGGCGCCGCGGCAAGCCATCAAGGCAAGGCGAGCGCGTCGGCGCCCTCGGCGAGCGCGGCTTCGACCGAGATCGACCAGCGCTGCAACGCCAACGGCTCGACAATTGTCAGCTTGCCGCCCGGTCCGAATGCGCCGGTGTCGATGAATACCTGCGAGCCGATCTGCTGAATGTCGCGCATCGGCGTATGGCCGCAATAGGTGAGCGAAAGCCCGCGTTGCAGCGACGGATCGCCGTTGCCCAACGCCAGTTCGCGGCCCCACAGCAATTGCTGGCGCGTTTCGGCGGAATAGTTGCCGGCGTCGAGATCGGCGTCGGTGCCGAAGAATTCAGCGTGCAAAATGTTGAAGCGCTCCTTGCCGCTGCCGACCACGCGCACGAGCGGCAGCGTGCGCAGACGTTCCGCGTAGTGCTGCAAGCGTTCGTCGGGCAAATCCGCCGCCCACGTTCCACCGATTCCATACCACCACTGACGCCGCAAGCGGCCGTCCGCGACGGCGCATAACGCGTCTTCGTGATTGCCGAGCACGGCGAAGAACCACGGCTTGTCGAGCAGCGCCAACGCCTGCTCGGAATGCGCGCCGCGGTCCACCAGATCGCCCACCGAAAAGAGCCGGTCGCAAGCCGGGTCGAACGCGATCGTGCGCAGCAGATAGCGCAACGCATCGACACAGCCATGCAGGTCGCCGACTACGAAGTCGCGGCCGCTCGGGTTGGCCGAATGATGCTGAACGGAGTTGACGAGTACGGAAGCCATGTGTTCATGATAATGCCGCGTGGGCGAATACGTATGCGCGTTGCCGATCCTAACGCACGGCGAGCGCTCCAGGCCGCGTAGAATCCGCGGCACGGACGTCTCCCCACCTCTATTCCATGCCCGCAAAATATTATCCGCAGGTTTTTCGCAATCGCCCGCGCATGCTGGCCGGCCTCGTCGTCGGCATCGTGGCGGCGCTGTTCGTGCCCGAGCCGGCGCGGCCGATGGTCCGCATACTGGCCGGCTGGGACGCAGCCGTCTGGAGCTATCTGCTGCTGATCTGGGTGCACATGGCCGCAGCCGACGAAAGCCGGGTCCGCGCCTTCGCCCGACGCGACGATGAAAACGCGGGCGTGGTGCTGTTCGTGATCTGCGTGGCGACGGTCGCGAGCATTGCCGCGATCGTGCTCGAACTGGCCTCGATAAAAGGCACGGCCGGCGCCTCGACCGTATGGCACTACGTGCTCACCGGACTCACGCTGATGGGCGCGTGGTTCATGATCCCGACCATTTTCGCGCTGCACTACGCGCGGCTCTACTACGACACCGACGCCACGGAAACCGCGCTCCTGTTTCCCGACCACGCACTCGAGCCGGACTATTGGGACTTTCTGTACTTCTCCTTCACGATCGCCGTGGCCTCGCAGACCGCCGACGTGGTGCTGCGCTCGCGCTCGATTCGCCGCGCCGCGCTCGCGCAATCCATTCTGTCGTTCTACTTCAACGTCGCGGTGCTTGGGCTTTGCGTGAATATCGCGGCGGGGCTGCTCGGTTCGTGACCGCGCCTCGCGCGCGGCAATGCCCTTAGCGCAATATCACCTGCCGCCGCGCTCGCGCCTCGCGCGCGGCAGTAACCATCCCCGTCTCAACCGTCTCGTGTAAAACCCGGACCGCCTCCGCCCGTTTTACACGCGGGCCGTCCCCGCCAGCGAACGCCGCTTCGCTTCCACCTTTCAGCGCGCTTCCCGACAGGGCGCACGTTCGCGCATCCCACGTTCCGCTCGCGACACGCTTGGCACAAGCCTTGCTGCGCCTACGCGCATTGAACTGGCCCACCCGTGCGTCCGACGCCTGGCGTCAAAATGCGCTTCACTTGGCCAGCGGCGTGACGATCTTTGCACTACATTGACCGATACGCGCCTACGCTTCATTCATCGCGCGGTACCCGGCCCTGGAAGCCCAACGAGCGTTGTGATCGCATGCCCATTGCATCCACACCGCAGCAGGACGAATCTGGAAACGACCGATGGAATCTCCGAACAGGTACGCGCCGCGGATCTACTTTTTTCATTCACTTCTAGTTGGTCCGCTCGACGCGTGGCCTGCGCGGTTCGCTCACGCGGCCTCGCTGGGCTTCGATCACGCGCTGATCGGCAGCCTCTTCGAGCCTGGGCAGGCCGGCCACGGACAGGTGGTCGGCAATCACGCCCGGCTGCATCCGGCGTTCGAGACTCAGCAAGCCGCCGCCGACGCGATCCGCACGCTCGCGGACGCCGCGCGCCAGAACGGCCTGACTTTGCTGGTCGATCTCGTGATCGACCGGATGGCCGCCGACGGCGCGCTATACGCCGAACACGCCGACTGGTTCCATCCGTTCGAGTCTGACGAGGCGCGGCTCGATCCGCGCCATGTGCATCGCGAGGACAACGTCGCGTATGCGAACTTCAACGATGCCGGCAGCCGCGCCGCGCTGGCCGACTGGTGGACGCGGCAACTGCTCGCGCTGGCCGACGCCGGCGTGGGCGGCTTTCGCTTCGACTCGCCGCATCGCGTGCCTGGCGCCGTCTGGCGCCAACTCGGCGATGCCGTGCGCCTGAAGCATCCCAACGTGCGTTTTCTCGCCGCGACGCCGGGCCTCTCGCGCAGCGATCTGCCGGACCTCGAAGGCGCGGGCTTCGACAGCGTGTTCTCGTCGGTGCGCTGGTGGGACTTTCGTTCGAGCTGGATGGTCGAGGAGCATGCCGCGCTCGCGCGCATCGCCGGGCCGGTCGCGTTTCCCGAAGCGCCGTACGGCACGCGCCTCGCCACCGAGTTCAGCGATGCGCACGACGCCGCCATCGTCGAGCGCGCCTACCGTCGCGCATTGTTGACGGCGGCCTCGACCGGCACCGGCTGGATGATGCCGATGGGCTTCGAATACGGCGTGACCGAACCGATGTCGCAAACGCGCGGCGACGCCTCGCAGTACGCGCTCGCCTGCCAGGCAAAAAAATTCGATCTCGCCGAGCCGATCGCGCGCCTGAACGAGATCGTGCGCAATACCTCGTCGCTGCAAGCCAACGGCGAACTGCGCCCGCTCAGCGGACCCGGCGCGCCCGCGGCCGTCCTGCTGCGCGCCGATCACGCGGACCTGCGCGATGCCGGCGAGGCGATCCTGATCGCGATCAATCCCGAACTCGGCGCGCCGGTGCGCGTCGATCCGGCGCGCTTCCTCGCCGGCGTGCCGGGCAACTTCACGCGCTTCGTGCCGCTCGACGCGCCCGGCCACGTCACGCCCGCCACCTTGACGCCCTTCACGCTCGCGCCCGGCGCGGCGCGCCTGTTCCGCGCGGTAACCGAAAAGCCGATCTGTCTCGCGCCGCCGATCGACAAGCCGAACAGCAAGCGCAGCGGCCACAAGACCGTGCTCGAAGCGCTCAATGCGCCGCGCGTGGCGATCGAGAGCGTGACGCCTTCGGTCGATCATGGCCGCTTCGCGGCCAAGCGCTCGGTGGGCGAGCGCGCCGAAATCAGCGCGGCGATTTTCGCCGAGGGTCACGACAAGATCGCGGCAGCCGTGATCTGGCGCGCCGCCGACGAAACCGCCTGGCACGAAGTGCTGATGACCCCGGCGCAGCCCGCCGGCCTCGATATCTGGAAGGCGCGCATTCCGCTCGAACGCCTCGGCCGTCACGAGTTCACCGTGATCGCGTGGCGCGACGACTTCGCGTCGCTGGTCGAGCACATCGAGAAGAAGCTGAAGGCGGGCCAAACCGTCGAACTCGAACTCGACGAAGCCGCGCATCTGTTCGCGCTGGTGCTGGCCGAAGTGGAAACGGCGGAAGGCGCGGTGACCGAGCCGCTCGAACGGATCGTCACGCAGTTCACGAAGGCCGACGTCGAAACCAAGCTCGCGCTGATTCTCGCGCCGGCCACGGCGAAAGCGATGACCGCCGCGCGCCACCGCCCGTTCCTGAGCCGCGACCCGGTGGTCTACAAGATCGACGCGGACCGCGCCGCCGCGCGCTTCGCGAGCTGGTACGAGATCTTCCCGCGTTCGATGAGCGACGACGAATCGCGTCACGGCACCTTCGCCGACGTCACGAAGAAACTGCCGCGCATCCGCGACATGGACTTCGACGTGTTGTACTTCCCGCCGATTCATCCGATCGGTCTCGCGAATCGCAAGGGGCGTAACAACACGCTGAACGCGCAGCCGGGCGACGTGGGCAGCCCGTATGCGATCGGCGCGGCCGAAGGCGGGCACACCGCCGTGCATCCGCAGCTCGGCACGCTCGACGACTTCAAGCAGATGCTCGCCGCCGCGCACGCGCACGGCCTCGAAATCGCGCTCGACTTCGCGATCCAGTGTTCGCCGGATCACCCGTGGCTCAAGGAGCATCCGACGTGGTTCGCCTGGCGTCCCGACGGCACGCTGCGTTACGCGGAGAATCCGCCGAAGAAGTATCAGGACATCGTCAATCCCGACTTCTATGCACACGACGCCAAGCCCGCCTTGTGGCTCGCGCTGCGCGACGTGATCCTGTTCTGGATCGAAGCGGGCGTGCATATTTTCCGGGTCGACAATCCGCACACCAAGCCGCTGCCGTTCTGGGAATGGATGATCGACGACGTGCGCGCGCGCTACCCCGACACGATCTTCCTCGCGGAAGCCTTCACGCGGCCACGCATGATGAACCGGCTCGGCAAGATCGGCTTCTCGCAGTCGTACACGTATTTCACGTGGCGCGAGTCGAAGCGCGACTTCATCGAGTACCTGAGCGAGCTGACGCAAACCGATGCGCGCGATTCCTACCGGCCGAACTTCTTCGTCAATACGCCGGACATCAACCCGCGGCATTTGCAGTCACAGGGACGCACGGGCTTTCTGATTCGCGCGGCCCTGGCGTCGACGTTGGCCGGCCTGTGGGGCGTGTATAGCGGCTTTGAATTGTGCGAGGCCGCCGCGCTGCCGAACAGCGAGGAATATCTCGACTCCGAGAAGTATCAACTGCGCGCGTGGGACTGGCACCGGCCGGGCAACATCGTCGGCGAGATCAGCGCGTTGAACCGGATCCGCCGGGCGAATCCGGCGCTGCAAACGCATCTGGGTCTCACCTTCCTGCCCGCGCACAACGACCACGTGCTGTTCTTCGAGAAGGCGACCGAGGCACGCGATAACGTGATCGTCGTCGCGATCAACCTCGACCCGCTCAACGAGCAGGGCGCGGATATCGAACTGTCGTGGGAGACATTCCGGCGCTGGAACCTGCACGAGCACGCCGCGCTGGAAGTCACCGATCAGATGACCGGCGCGCGCTTCGAATGGCATGGCCGCTGGCAGCACGTCCAGCTCGGCTCGGGCCAGCCGTTCTCGATCTGGCGCATCGCGCCGCTCGGCGGCCTGCCCGCCGACCGGCCGGATGAAGCCGACAGCGACTATCACGCAGACGCTGGCAACCCAATCCCAACGGAAGGTGCGACATGAAGCGTGACGACCCAGCCCAAACCACGTCGCAAGCTCATACGAGCGCGGCCACCGGCGGCGCGGCCAGAACGCGGACGTCGCGGCGCGGCAAGCCCGCCGCGCTCAGCGACGATCCGCTCTGGTACAAGGACGCGATCATCTATCAGGTGCACATCAAGTCGTTCTTCGACGCGAACAACGACGGCGTCGGCGATTTTCCGGGCCTGATCGCGAAGCTCGATTACATCGCCGAACTCGGCGTGAATGCGATCTGGCTGCTGCCGTTCTATCCATCGCCGCGACGCGACGATGGTTACGACATCGCGGATTACCGCAACGTGCACCCGGATTACGGACAGCTCTCCGACGTCAAGCGCTTCATTCAGGAAGCGCACGCACGCGGCATCCGCGTGATTACCGAACTCGTGATCAACCACACCTCGGATCAGCACCCGTGGTTCCAGCGCGCGCGCCGCGCGAAGCCCGGCTCGAATCATCGCAACTACTACGTGTGGTCGGACACCGATCAGAAGTACCTTGAAACGCGGATCATCTTCATCGATTCGGAGCCGTCGAACTGGACGCACGATCCGGTGGCGGGCGCTTATTACTGGCACCGTTTCTATTCGCACCAGCCCGATCTGAACTTCGACAATCCGTCCGTGCTGCGCGAGGTGTTGCAGGTCATGCGCTTCTGGCTCGACATGGGCATCGACGGTCTGCGGCTCGACGCGGTGCCGTATCTGGTCGAACGCGAAGGCACCAACAACGAAAACCTGCCCGAAACGCATTCGGTGCTGAAGAAGATCCGCGCGACCATCGACGCGGAATACCCGAACCGGATGCTGCTCGCCGAAGCCAACCAATGGCCGGAAGACGTGAAGGAATACTTCGGCGAAGAAGACGAATGCCACATGGCATTCCACTTCCCGCTGATGCCGCGCATCTACATGTCGATCGCGAGCGAGGACCGCTTCCCGATCACCGACATCATGCGGCAAACGCCTGACCTCGCTCCGTCGAACCAGTGGGCGATTTTCCTGCGCAATCACGATGAACTGACGCTGGAAATGGTCACGGATTCCGAGCGCGACTACTTGTGGAACACCTATGCGAGCGATCGCCGCGCGCGGCTGAACCTCGGCATTCGCCGCCGTCTCGCCCCGCTGATGGAGCGCGACCGCCGCCGCATCGAACTGATCAATTCGCTGCTGCTGTCGATGCCGGGCACGCCCGTGATCTATTACGGCGACGAACTCGGCATGGGCGACAACATCCACCTCGGCGACCGCGACGGCGTTCGCACGCCGATGCAGTGGTCGTCCGATCGCAACGGCGGCTTCTCGCGCGCCGATCCCGAGCAACTGGTGCTGCCGCCGGTGATGGGTTCGCTGTACGGCTTCGACGCGGTGAACGTGGAAGCGCAAAGCCGCGATCCGCATTCGCTGCTCAACTGGACCCGGCGTATGCTCGCCACCCGGCGCGCCAAGCAGACGTTCGGACGCGGCACGGTGCGTTTTCTGAAGCCGGAAAACCGCAAGATACTCGCGTATCTGCGCGAGCTGCCGGACGAGCCGCCGATTCTCTGCGTGGCGAATCTGTCGCGCGCGCCGCAAGCGGTGGAACTGGATCTGTCGGAATTCAACGGCGCGGTGCCGATCGAAATGACCGCCGATTCCGTGTTCCCGGCCATCGGCCAACTCACGTATCTGCTGACCTTCCCGCCGTATGGCTTCCTGTGGTTCATGCTGTGCCCCGGCGGTCAACGTCCGACGTGGGCGCAAGCGCATTCGGAACCGCTGCCCGAATTCGTCACGATCGTGATCCGCGAGGGCCAGGCCGGGCCGACGCCGGAGAACGTGCGGCTGCTCGAATCCGAAGTGTTGCCGTCATGGCTGAGCCGGCGCCGCTGGTTCGCGTCGAAGGATCAGAAGATGCACGCGGTGCGCCTCGCCGCGTTGACCACGATTCCGAACGGCGGCTTCGCGTTCACCGAAATCGAAGCGGACGTGGGCAAGCACACCGAGCGCTACGTGGTGCCGATCGCGATCACGTGGGGCGGCGAAACCACCACGCCGCTGTTCATTCAACTGGCGTTGGCGCGCGTGCGGCGCGGCCGCAACGTCGGCCATCTGACCGACGCGTTCGCGCTGCCGATCTTCGCGCACGGCGTGTTGCGCAAGCTGCGCGAACGCGCTGTCGTGCCGACCGTGCAGAAGAGCGAGATCCAGTTCATCCCGACCGAGCGTTTCGCCGAACTCGACAATCTCGGCGAGCGGCCCGACATCCGCTGGCTGGCGGCCGAGCAAAGCAACAGTTCGCTGATCATCGCGGATGCCGCGGTGCTGAAGCTGGTGCGCCGCCTCGTGAGCGGCGTGCATCCCGAAGCGGAAATCAGCCGCTACCTGACCCAGCTCGGCTACGCGAACACCGCGCCGCTGTACGGCGAAGTGGTGCGCGTGGACCCCGAAGGCGTGCCGCACACGCTCGCCATCCTGCAAGGCTTTATCGAGAATCAGGGCGACGCCTGGAACTGGTCGCTCGACTACCTGCGCCGCTCGGTGGACGAACTCGCCGTCGCCGTCGACGCGGAAGCGCAAGTGCCCGACCGCGACAACGAAGCGATCCTGGTGGAAGGCTACAGCGCGTTGACCGGCATCATCGGCAGGCGGCTCGGCGAGTTGCACGTGGCGCTCGCCTCGGCTTCCGACGACCCGGCGTTCGCGCCGGAGCCCGCCAGCGCCGAACAGGTGAAGGCCTGGATCGACGGCACGCAGGCGATGCTCGCCGCCGCGCTCGATCTGCTCGCGCCGCGCATCCCGCAGATGCTGGACCCCGAAACCCAGGCGCTGGCGCAAAGCCTGATCGACCGGCGCGCGGCGCTCGTCGAGGCGGTCGACAAACTCGTGCAGGACGACGCGCAGGCGCTGCGCATCCGCATTCACGGCGACTTCCACCTGGGCCAGGTGCTGGTCGCGCAGGGCGACGCGTATCTGATCGATTTCGAAGGCGAGCCCGCGCGTTCGCTCGAGGAGCGGCGGCAAAAGTCGAGTCCGTTGCGCGATGTCGCCGGCCTGCTGCGCTCGCTGTCGTATGCGAGCGCGGCGGCGCAGTCCACCACGGAAAGCGCGCCGCAGCAGACCGCCGATCGCAAGCGCGCGCTGTTCGACCGTTTCCGCGCGCACGCCACCGAGGCGTTCCTCAACGAATATCGCGCCGCCGCCGCGAACGCTCCGACGCCGCTGGTGGCGCCCGAGGCCGAACAGGCCTTGCTCGATCTGTTCCTGATCGAGAAAGCCGCCTACGAAATCCGCTATGAAGCGGCCAACCGTCCGACGTGGCTCAGTTTGCCGGTGCGCGGCCTCGCCGCGCTCACCAGCCGTTTGCTCGGCGACACCGGCGCACCGCCCGCGCACGACGCCCCAACCCAGGCGCCTGGCGCCGCCACACCGCCTCATCCGGCCGAGGGCGATTATGAGTGAGCACGATCCGGCCGTGGGCCTTCAACCGCTCGACATCGACGCGCTCGTCGAAGCGCGCCATCCCGATCCTTTCTCGCAGCTAGGCTTGCATCAGACGGACGCGGGTCCGATGGTGCGCGCGCTGTTGCCGAACGCCGCGCACGTCAGCGTGATCTCGCGCGCCGACGGTTCGCCGCTCGGCGAACTCCAGCAATTGCGGCCCGGGCTGTTCGCGGGGCGCGTCGCCTCGGCGGCGCCGTATCGCTTGCGCATCGACTGGCACGGCGTGGTGCAGGAGATCGAGGACACGTATTCATTCGGCCCGGTTCTCGGCGACGAACCGTTGGGGCGTCTCGCCGGCGGCGATCCGTACGCGGTGCTCGAATGCCTCGGCTCCCGGCCGATGGAAATCGACGGCGTGCCGGGCGTGCGCTTCGCCGTGTGGGCGCCGAACGCGCGGCGCGTCTCGGTGGTGGGCGACTTCAATGCATGGGACGGCCGCCGTCATCCGATGCGGCTGCGCCATCAGGCAGGCGTGTGGGAGTTGTTCGTGCCGCGGGTCGGCGCCGGCACGCGCTACAAATACGAGTTGCTCTCTCGCGACGGCCATCCGTTGCCGCTGAAGGCGGACCCGTGCGCGATGCAAACGGAGAGGCCGCCCGGCACCGCCTCGGTGGTCGCGCACGTCGACGAAGTCGAGCAGTTTCCGTGGACCGATCAGGACTGGATTCAGTCACGCGCCGGCAAGCAGACGCCGCGCGCGCCGATCTCCATCTACGAAGTGCATGCCGAATCGTGGCTGCGCATCGCCGAGGAGGGTCAGCGCGGCCTCGACTGGGAAGAGCTCGCCGAGCGGCTGATTCCCTACGTGAAGAGCATGGGCTTCACGCACGTCGAATTCATGCCGGTCGCGGAGCATCCGTTCGGCGGTTCGTGGGGCTATCAGCCGCTCGGGCAATTCGCGCCGTCCGCGCGCTTCGGCAAGCCGGAGCAGTTCGCCGGCTTCGTCAACAAGGCGCACGAAGCCGGACTCGGCGTGATTCTCGACTGGGTGCCCGCGCATTTTCCGAACGACGCGCACGGTCTCGTCGACTTCGACGGCACGCCGCTTTACGAGCACGCCGATCCGCGCGAAGGCTATCACCAGGACTGGAACACGATGATCTACAACCTCGGCCGCCACGAGGTGAGCGCGTTCCTGATCGCCTCGGGCCTGGCGTGGCTCAAGCGCTATCACGTCGACGGCCTGCGCGTGGATGCGGTCGCCTCGATGCTGTATCGCGACTATTCGCGCGCCGCCGATGAATGGGTGCCGAACATCTACGGCGGCCGGGAAAATCTCGAATCGATCGCGTTTCTGAAGCGGCTCAATCACGAAGTGGGCTACGTGCCGGGTGTGCCGGGCGCGATCACGATCGCCGAGGAATCGACCGCCTGGCCCGGCGTGACGGCGCGCGTGGAAGACGGCGGGCTCGGCTTCCAGTTCAAGTGGAACATGGGCTGGATGCACGACACGCTGCACTACATGGCCGAAGACCCCGTCTATCGACAGTACCATCACCACAACATGACCTTCGGGATGGTGTACGCGTATTCCGAGCGCTTCGTGTTGCCGCTCTCGCACGACGAAGTGGTGCACGGCAAGGGCTCGCTGCTCGGCAAGATGCCGGGCGATACGTGGCAGCGCTTCGCCAATCTGCGCGCGTACTTCGGCTTCATGTGGACGCATCCGGGCAAGAAGCTGCTGTTCATGGGCGGCGAATTCGGCCAGTTCGCGGAGTTCGATCACGACGCGTCGCCGCATTGGAATCTGCTCGACGATCCGAACCATCACGGCGTGCAGATGCTGGTGCGCGATCTCAACCGGCTCTATCGGGAAGAGCCCGCGCTGTACCTGCTCGACAGCGAGCCGGGCGGCTTCGAATGGCTGATCGGCGACGACAGCGGCAACAGCGTGTTCGCGTGGCGCCGCACGGATCGCGCGGGCCGCGAAGTCGTGGTCGTCTGCAACATGACGCCGGTGCCGCGGCTCGGTTACCGGATGGGCATGCCGCAGAGCGGCCGCTGGTCGGAGGTGCTGAACACGGATGCCAGCGTGTACGGCGGCTCGAACATGGGCAACGGCGGCGTGATCCATACCGAGGCCATGCCGAGCCACGGCTGGCCGCATTCGGCATCGCTCACGCTGCCGCCGCTCGCGACGATCGTATTGCGCGCGGATTGATTGCGGGTGCTGCAGGGACGAGCGCGCGGCCAACGGCCGCGCGCTCGTCGCATCAGGACCACGATAGGCGCTCATCAATCAGAACAAGGAAGGGGAACATGTCGCATGCAATGCCCGACCGGCTGTTGCCGGGCTCGCCTTATCCGCTCGGCGCCCATTGGGATGGACTCGGCGTCAACTTCGCGGTGTTCTCGGCGAACGCGCAGAAAATCGAGCTTTGCCTGTTCGAGCCGACCGGCCGCAAGGAACTCCGCCGCTTCCCGCTGCCCGAATGCACCGACGAAATCTGGCACGGCTATCTGCCGAATGCGCATCCGGGCACCGCCTACGGTTTTCGCGCGCATGGGCCGTATCAACCGCAGCACGGGCATCGCTTCAATCCGCACAAGCTGTTGCTCGATCCGTACGCGCGCAAGCTCGTCGGGCAGTTTCGCTGGTCGGATGCGCTGTTCGGTTATCGCGTGCATTCGAATCGCGCCGACCTTTCCATCGACCGGCGCGATTCGGCGCCGGCCATGCCCAAGTGCGTCGTGATCGACGAAGCGTTCGACTGGTCGCACGACAAGCGCCCGAACGTGCCGTGGGGCGAGACCGTGATCTACGAAACGCATGTGCGGGGCGCCTCGATGTTGCGCGCCGACTTGCGGCAGCACGAGCGCGGCACCTTCGCCGCGCTGGCTTCGCCCGAGTTCATCGAGCATTTGCTGAAGCTGGGCGTGACCGCCGTCGAATTGCTGCCGGTGCATGCGTTTCTCAACGACCGCTTTCTGGTGGAGCGCGGGCTGCGCAACTACTGGGGTTACAACACCGCGGCGTTTTTCGCGCCGGAGCCCTCGTATCTGAGCACGCACCGGCTCGATGAAATGCGCATCGCCGTGCGGCAGTTGCACGCGGCCGGCATCGAGGTGATTCTCGACGTGGTCTACAACCACACCTGCGAAGGCAACGCGATGGGGCCCACCGTCTCATGGCGCGGCCTCGACAACGCGAGCTACTACCGCCTGATTCCCGGCGACGAGCGCCACCATATCAACGACACCGGCTGCGGCAACACGCTCAATCTGCCGCATCCGCGCGTGCTGCAAATGGTGATGGATTCGCTGCGCTACTGGTCGACGGCGTTCAATATCGACGGCTTCCGTTTCGATCTCGGCGTGACGCTCGGCCGCGAGCAACACGGCTTCGATCCCGGCTCGGGTTTCTTCGACGCCTTGCGCCAGGACCCGATCCTGTCGCAACGCAAGCTGATTTCCGAACCGTGGGACATCGGCCCCGGCGGCTATCAGCTCGGCAACCATCCGCCGGGCTTCGCGGAATGGAACGACCGTTTCCGCGACACCGTGCGCCGTTTCTGGCGCGGCGACGCGGGCTTGCGGCCCGATCTCGCCGCGCGTCTCACGGGCTCAGCCGATCTGTTCAACCGGCGCTTCAGAAAACCGTGGGCGTCGATCAATTTCGTGGCGTCGCATGACGGTTTCACGTTGGCCGACATCACCGCTTACGAGCAGAAGCACAACGAAGCCAATCAGGAAGACAACAACGACGGTCACAATGAAAACTGCAGCCGCAACTGGGGCGTCGAGGGCCCGACCGACGATCCCGAGATGCTGGAAACGCGCAAGCGCGTGGCGCGCTCGCTGATCGCCACGCTGCTGATCGCGCTCGGCACACCGATGATGCTGGCCGGCGACGAATCCTTGCGCACGCAGAACGGCAACAACAACGCGTACTGCCAGGACAACGACTTATCATGGATCGACTGGGAACGCGCGCAAGCGCCGGACGGCCGTCAGATGACCGAGTTCGTCGCGCGCGTGATCGCGTTGCGCAAGCATCATCCGCTGCTGCGCGAGACACGCTTTCTGTTCGGCGATCGTGAAGTGTTGCCGGGCCTGTTCGACGTCGGCTGGTTCGACGAAAACGGCGACCCGCTCACCATCGAAGCCTGGGAAGACCCCGAAGGCCGCGCGTTCACGCTGCGGCGCGCGGGCCCGGGCCTGAACGGCGAAACCGAAGTATTGTTGATGATGCTCAACGCGGGCGACGAAACGCTGCGCTTCGCGCCGCCGCCGCCGCACCTGGAATGGCATGTGCTGCTAGACACTGCCGAGCCGGACAGCGCGCCGCATCGACTGGCGGTTCCCGAGGTGGAGGTGGCCGCGCATAGCCTCGTGATGCTGGCCGCGCAACCGGTGGGCGAGGCCGATTGGCAGGCGGGCTGGAAGGCCGGCGCGCAACATGGGCCGCGGCTGCTGACCGCGCTGCCGCCCGATCCGGGTGCGCATGCGCCCAGCAGCGATACGTCGCCGACCGCTTAGGCGGCAAGCGCGTCGCGACAGGCACGGCATGCATGGCGTGAAAAAGGCGGCAGCGTCGAGCCGCCCCCGGAGCCCGGAGAGACACGACGGACAGGTAACACGCGGCACGCAGGCAAAACCGAATGGTGACGACTCATGTCAGAAAGCCCGATTGATCCTCACGCGCATCATCACGCGCATTGTCTGCCCTTCGGCGCTCAGTTGGTGGGCGCCGCGGGGACCAATCCCTGCACCCGCTTCCGTTTCTGGGCGCCGTCGTGCAAGAGCGTCCAGGTCGAAATCGAGAGCGGACCGGCGGCCGGCGCGCACGACATGGCGCCCACCGGCAACGGCTGGTTCGAAGCCACGGTCAACGGCGGCGCGGGCACGCTGTACCGCTTCCGGCTGGATGGCGAGCATGCGGTGCCCGATCCGGCGTCGCGCTTTCAGCCGCACGATGTGCATGGGCCGAGCGAGGTCATCGACCCGCGCGCGTATCGCTGGGAACACGCCGACTGGCACGGCCGGCCGTGGGAAGAAACGGTGCTCTACGAGTTGCATGTCGGCGCGATGGGCGGCTATGCGGGCGTGAAGAAGCGCTTGCCGGCGCTCGTCGCACTCGGCGTGAGCGCCATCGAGTTGATGCCGTTGAACGATTTTCCCGGCAAGCGCAATTGGGGCTATGACGGCGTGCTGCCCTATGCGCCGGATTCCGCCTATGGCCGCCCCGAGGAACTGAAAGCGCTGATCGACGCCGCACACGGTCTCGGCCTGATGGTGTTTCTCGACGTGGTCTACAACCACTTCGGGCCGGACGGCAACTATCTGCACGAATACGCCCGCTCGTTCTTCCGCGACGGCACGCATACGCCCTGGGGTCCGGCGATCGATTTCGAGCGCTGTGAAGTGAGCGACTTCTTCACGGACAACGCGGTCTACTGGATCAACGAATATCGCATCGACGGTCTGCGTTTCGATGCGGTGCACGCGATCGACAATCATGCGTGGCTGCGCGAACTCTCCGACCACATTCGCGCGCGGGTGCAGCATGGCCGGCATGTGCATCTGGTGCTGGAAAACGAACACAACAGCGCGAGCCTGCTGGAAACCCATTTCAGCGCACAGTGGAACGACGATGCGCACAACACGCTGCACGTTTTGCTGACCGGCGAAACCGAAGGCTATTACCACGCGTATGAAGATCAGCCGATCCGCCGGCTGGCGCGTGTGCTGTCCGAAGGTTTCGCGTATCAGGGCGATCCGTCGCCGCTGCACGACGGCGCGCCGCGCGGCGAATCGAGCAGGCATCTGCCGCCCACGTCGTTCGTGATGTTCCTGCAGAACCACGATCAGATCGGCAACCGCGCATTCGGCGAGCGTCTGCGCAAGCTGACGTCGGACGACGCATTGCGCGCCGCCACCGGTTTGCTGCTGCTATCGCCGCACATTCCACTGCTCTTCATGGACGAGGAATACGGCTCCACGCAGCCGTTCCTGTTTTTCACCGACTACACCGGCGAGCTCGCCAACGCCGTGCGCGAAGGACGGCGCCGCGAATTCGCACGCTTCTCCGCGTTCAGCGACGCCCGGCGGCGCGAGCAGATTCCCGATCCGAACGATGAACAGACGTTCATCGCGTCGTCGCCGCCGGAGCCCGTTCAGCCGCCCGCGCAAACCGACGAGGCGAAGGATCGGCTCGACTGGATGCACTTCTACAAATCGGCGCTCACCGTGCGGGCGAAATTGATCACGCCACGTCTGAGGCACGGCAAGGCGCTCGGCGCGGCCGTGCTGAGCACCGAAGGCGGCGCCGACGCCCATGCGCTGGTCGCGCGCTGGCAACTCGGCGACGGCGAGACCTTGTCGGTGGCGTTGAATCTTTCGAAGGAGAGCGTGCCGTTCAACGACGTGCCCGCCGGCAAGGTGATTTTCGAAACGCCGCCGCGCGTGCGCGAACAGGTCGACGTCAACGTACTGCCGCCGAATGCGTTCGTCGCATGGCTGACCGGCGACGTGAGCGACTACGCGATCGGCCACGATGCCCGCGTTGTCGGCCAACAGGAGCACCACGCGTGAACAGCACCCGACGCCCCAGCGACACGATCCTGACGCTCGCCACGCGCGCCGGCTTCGAGGTGGAGTGGCAGGATGCGCATCGTAAGACGCAACACGTGCCCGAGAACACGCTCACGGTGCTGCTCGAACGGATGGGTCTGCCGTGCGCCAACGCGACGCAAATCCGCCAGAGCGCCGCCGCGTTGGAAGCCGAGTTATCGGGCCGCAAACTGCCGCCGCTGATGACCGCGCAGGTCGGCCGCGGCATCGCGTTTCCCGCCGCGCCGATCAAATCCGGCAGCCACTATCGGATCGAGCTCGAAAGCGGCTCGATCATCGACGGCCGCTTCACGGCGCCCAAAGGCGAGGAAGCCTTGCTCGCGCCGATCGACGAGCCCGGCTATCACACGCTGGTGATCAACGAGCAACGCGTGACGCTGGCGGTGGCGCCGCGGCGCAGCTATACCATCGCCGACGCGTGGCGCACGCTGCATGGCGACAGCGCCGCGCACACACCGCTGCTGTGGAGCATCGCCGCGCAGCTATATGGCTTGCGACGCGCGGGCGATGGCGGCATCGGCGACTATTCGGCGCTCGCGCAACTGGCGATCGGCAGCGCGAAGCGCGGCGCGCATGCGCTCGCCGTCAGCCCGACGCACGCGATGTTCAGCGCGGAGCCGAACCGCTTCAGTCCGTATTCGCCGTCGTCGCGTTTGTGGCTGAACGTCACGCATATCGATCCCGCTGCCGTGTTCGGCGCGGACGCGGCGCGCGCCGCGCTCGAAGCCGCTGGAGCCGGCGACGCGTGGTCGAATCTCGAAGCCTTGCCGCTGATCGACTGGCCGAACGCCGTCACGCTGAAGCTGAAGGTCTTGCGCACGCTCTACGAAAATTTCTGCGCGCACGAACGCTCGCGGAATGCGCCGCGCGCGCTGGAATTTCACGGCTTCTGCGAGCGGGCCGGACGCGCGCTCGAAGACCACGCGCGTTTCGAAGCGCTGCAAGCGTGGCAACTTGCGCGGGAAGGCGGCAACGGTCATTGGCGCAACTGGCCTGCGGCGTTGCGCGATCCGCGCAGCCCGGAAGTCGAGGCCTTCGCCGAAGCGAATCGTCATGAAGTCGACTTTCATCTGTTTCTGCAATGGCTCGCCGCGAAGGGTTTGTCGCACGCCCAGCATGCGGCACGCGATGCGGGCATGGCCGTCGGCCTGATCGCCGATCTCGCCGTGGGTTGCGATAGCGCCGGCAGCCATGCGTGGTCGTATTGCGACGACATGCTGCAAGGGGTGTCGGTGGGCGCGCCGCCCGATCTGTTCAATCAGGCCGGGCAGGCGTGGGGCCTCACCACGTTCTCGCCGCGCGCAATGCGCACGCAAGGTTTTTCGGCCTTCATCGATATGCTGCGCGCCGCGTTCGCGCACGCGGGCGGCATCCGCATCGACCACATTCTCGGTTTGCGCCGCCTATGGCTCGTGCCCGAGGGCGAAAGCGCGCGCAACGGCGCGTATCTGCGCTATCCGCTCGAAGATCTGCTGCGCCTCATCGCGCTCGAATCGTGGCGGCATCGCGCGATCGTGATCGGCGAGGATCTGGGCACCGTGCCGCCCGGCTTTCGCGAACGGCTCGACGAGCACGGCATCGCCGGGATTCGCGTGCTGTGGTTCGAGGGCGGGCACGACGGCAAGGGCTTCAAGCCGCCGCGCGAATGGGACCGCAACGCGGTCGGCACCACCACCACGCATGATCTGCCGACCGTGGCCGGCTGGTGGCGCGGCAGCGACATCACGTGGCGCAACCGGATCGGCCAGACGATGGCGCGCGCCGACGGCCGCGATCCCGAGCAAGCCGCGCATGAAGATCGCGCGAACGACCGCGCCGCGCTGTGGCGCGCGTTCCAGCAGGCCGGCGTGGCCGCGCCCGACGTGGCCGCGCCGCCGCCGGATGAAGCGCCCGTGGACGAAGCGCTCGCGTTCGTCGCCGCCACGCCTGGACCGCTCGTCACGTTTCCGCTCGAGGATTTGCTCGCGCAGGTCGAGCAGCCGAATCTGCCGGGCTCGATCGACGAGCATCCGAACTGGCGCCGCCGCATGAGCTTGCCCGTCGACGCGCTGTTCACGGACGACACCTTCTGCGATCGTCTGCTCGCGGTGGACCGCGCGCGTGGCGCCGCAACCGTTCCCTCCTCCAGCGCCTCCAACGCTTCCAGCGCTTCCCCGGAGCCTGATACGCCATGACCGTCCCACGCTCCACGCTGCGCCTCCAGTTCCATCGAGGCTTCACCTTCGACGATGCCGCGAGGCACGTCGACTATTTCGCCGCGCTCGGCATCAGCCACGTGTACGCGTCGCCCGTCACGACCGCCGAGCCGGGGTCGATGCACGGCTACGACACCGTCGACTACACGCAGGTCAACGCCGAATGCGGCGGCGAAGCGGGCCTCAGGCGTCTCGCCGACAAGCTGCGCGCGCACGGCATGGGACTGATCGTCGATATCGTGCCGAACCATATGGGCGTGGGCGGGTCGAGCAACGCATGGTGGCTCGACATTCTCGAATGGGGCCGCCACAGCGCGTATGCGCGCCATTTCGATGTGGACTGGCATTCGCCCGATCCGGCCTTGCGCGGCAAGGTGCTGGTGCCGACGCTCGGCGCGCCGTATGGCGACGAGCTCGCGGCGGGCCGCATCGCGTTGCGTTTTTCCGCTGACAGCGGGCGCTTTCATATCGGCTACGGGCCGCATGTGTTTCCGGTGTGTCCGACCGATTACGCGTCGATCCTGCAAAGCGCGGACCGCGCCGATCTCAGCGCGCTTGCCGAGCGCTTCCAGGGATTGACCACCCAGCCCGCCGATCAGCCGCGCGCCGCCGAGGCGCGCGAGATGCTGCGCGAGTTCGTCGCGCGAAACGGCACGTCGGCGCTCGAGTTCGTGTTGCAGACCTACGCGCCCGAGGAACCCGTCACGCGCGACCGCCTGCATCGGCTGATCGAACGGCAGCACTTTCGCCTCGCATGGTGGCGCACGGCTTCCGACGAAGTGAACTGGCGGCGCTTCTTCGACATCTCGACGCTGGCCGGCGTGCGCGCGGAACGGCCCGAAGTGTTCGACGCGGTGCACGCGCTGGTTTTCCGGCTGTATCAGGAAGGCGTGGTGGACGGCTTGCGGATCGATCACGTCGACGGCCTGGCCGAGCCGCGCGAGTACTGTCAGCGCGTGCGGCAACGTCTCACGGAACTGCGCGACACCGCGCCGTATGTGGTGGTCGAAAAGATCCTCGGGCGCGGCGAACGCTTGCGCGACGACTGGCCGGTGGACGGCACGACCGGCTATGACTTCATGAACGACGTGGGCGCGCTTCTGCACGATCCGGCCGGCGCGGAACCGCTCGCGCAAACGTGGGCCGAACTCACCGGCCGCAGCCCGCGCTTTGCCGACGAAGCGCTGGCGGCACGGCGCAAGATTCTGGTCGAAAACCTGTCGGCGGAACTGGACCGCGCGGCACGGGCGCTCCATCGCATCGCCCGCGATTCGCTGAGCACACGCGATTTCACCTTCACCACGCTGCGCCGCGTGCTGACCGAACTGGTCGTGCATTTTCCGGTGTATCGCATCTATCCGCAGAACGGTTTGCGCAGCGCCGCCGACAACGTGTATTTCGAGCAGGCGCTCGCCGGCGCGAAAGAGACGCTGCCGCGCGCGGACCATGTCGCGCTCGATCGCGTGAACGCATGGCTGGGCGGCAGCGCCGAGGAAGCGCCCGCCGCGCGGGCCGGCGCGCAACCGCAGCAGGGCCAGAACGGCGGGCCGCCGGGTCACTCGGGTTCCGCGCGGCGCACCGCGCAGATCCTGTTTTCGCAATTGACCGCGCCGGTCGCCGCGAAGGCGGTCGAGGACACGGCGTGCTACCGCTATGGCCGTCTGTTGTCGCGCAATGAAGTTGGCGCGGATCCCGGCGAGTTCGCGCTGTCGGTCGAGGAATTTCATGCGGCCAACCTGGAGCGCTCGCAGCGCTTTCCTCATGCGATGCTCGCCACCGCCACGCACGATCACAAACGCGGCGAGGACGTGCGCGCGCGACTCGCGGTCTTGAGCGAGATCGCGCACGACTGGGGCTCGACCTTGCGCGCGTGGTCCACGTTGAACGCGCCGCACCGCCGCGCGCTCGACGGCACACCGGTCAGCAGCGTCGGCCAGGATATGAGCTATGACTGGGCGCCCGGCCCCGCCGCCGAGGCGATGCTGTACCAGACGCTGGTGGGCTGCTGGCCGCCCGATCTGCAGCCGGACGACGAGGCCGGCATCAAGGCATTGGCCGAGCGCGTCGCACAGTGGCAGTTGAAGGCGCTGCGCGAGGCGAAGCTGCAAACCGGCTGGCTCGCGCCCGACGAAGGATATGAAGCCGGCTGCCGCGATTTTCTGTTCGACATCCTGGCGCCGCAGCGGCGCGACGGGTTCCTCGCGGAGTTGTCCGGGTTCGTCGCGCGAATCGGCCGAGCCGGTGCGCTCAACAGCTTGCAGCAGACGGTCTTGCGGCTGGCGTCGCCTGGCATCCCCGATCTTTATCAAGGCACCGAGTTGTGGGACTTCAGTCTGGTCGATCCCGACAACCGCCGTCCCGTCGATTTCGCGAAACGCGAGGCGTGGCTCGCGCAGACGCCGCCGTCCGAATTTCTGCCGGGTTGGCGCGATGGACGCGTGAAGCTCGCGGTGGTGCAGCGCGTGCTGGCACTGCGCGCGCATCTGCCGGAGTTGCTGAGTCAGAGTGCGTATCTGCCGCTCGCGGTGCGCGGCGCGCATGCGTCGCATGTGATCGCGTTTGCGCGACGGCATGGCAACGCGTGGGCCGTGGTGGTGGCCAGCCGGCTCGCCGCCGGCCTGCTCGGCGAGGATGGCGATTTGCCGCTGGTCGAACCGGCGAAATGGGAGGATACGGCGGTGGAGGTGCCCTCCGACCTTTCGGCGAGGGCGTTGTTCGACTGGCTGAGTCCGGCCGCGCCGAAGGTGGGAGAGAACGGCTTGCTGTATCTGCGCGACGCGCTCGCGGCGATGCCGATTGCGCTGCTGGTGGAGGATGGCGTGCCGCGCAGTTAGGGCGGCGGTTCACCGCCTCATGACTCAGCCGCCTTCGTCGTCGAAGATTTTCGGGTACACGCGCACGAGCACGATGCGCGGTCCCTTCATTTTCTTGACCACCACGTCGAAGCGGTCGAACTCCACTCTCTGCCCTTCAGACGGCAGATCGTTCAGCGCCTGAATCACGAGGCCGCCGACCGATTCGGCCTTGCCCTCGTCGATATCGATGCCCAGCGCGCGCTCCAGCGACACCACCGGCAAGCTGCCCTTGCCCATCAACGTGCCGTCGTCCATGCGCGACCAGTCGG
Source organism: Paraburkholderia sp. DD10 (assembly GCF_049177125.1). NCBI lineage: Bacteria > Pseudomonadati > Pseudomonadota > Betaproteobacteria > Burkholderiales > Burkholderiaceae > Paraburkholderia > Paraburkholderia sp. DD10. Next base: position 3,248,828 of record NZ_CP185392.1, read on the forward strand.
CGTCGCCCTGACGGAATTCGTCGTGAATCTGGCCGACCAGCGCGCCGAGCAGGTTGTCGAGCGTGAGAAAGCCGATCGGCTTCGAGTTCTTGTGACCGACCAGCGCGAAATGCGGCGCACCCTTGCGGAAGCGGCGAAACAGTTCGAGCGCCGGCATCTCCGGCTTCACATACTGCACGGGGCGGGCGTACTTGGAGAGGTCGTCGAGCGTGCTGCCCGCGTGCCGCGCCAGCAGCAGGTCTTTCAGATGGATCATGCCGGCCACGCGCTCGCCGGATGCGTCTTCGAACAGGGGATAGCGGCTGAAGCGATGCTGCGCCACGACGTGCATGTTTTCGCGCGTGGGCAGATCGAGCCGCAAGCCGATCATTTCATAGGCCGGACGCATCAGGTCGGACACAGTCATGCGCGAGAAATCGAGCGAATGCGCGATGGTGTTCCACTCGTCCTGACTGTATGCGCCCTCCGGCGAACCCAGCTCGCTCGCGACGTTGGTGCGGCGGCCGCGCAAAATCAGCTTGAGTTCGTCGGTTGAATAGTGCGAGTCGTGACCGTGGTCCTCGGCGAGTCCCGCGAATTTCAGCACCGCGTTGGCGCTGCTATTGAGCACCCAGATCGCCGGGTACATCGCCCAGTAGAAACCGTACAGCGGCATGGCGGTCCACAGCGAAACCTTCTCCGCCTCGCGAATCGCCAGCGACTTGGGCGCGAGTTCGCCCACCACGATATGCAGAAAGGAAATGCACGAGAACGCGAAGAACAGCGAGATGCCGTGGATCAGCTTTTCCGACTCCACGCCGATCAGGCTGAAGACCGGCATGAGCAGTTCGGCGAACGCCGGCTCGCCGATCCAGCCGAGCCCGAGCGAAGCGAGCGTAATGCCGAGCTGGCAGGCGGACAGATACGCGTCGAGACGCCCGTGAACTTTTGCCAGCAGCCGTCCGCGCAGGCCGTGCCGGTTGGCGAGGCTTTGCACCCGCGTCTGCCGCAACTTGACCAGGCCGAATTCCGCGGCGACAAAAAAACCATTGAGGGCAACGAGCAACAACGCACCGATAAGGGCGACGACCTGGATCAAAGCTGGGGGCTCCGGCAACAAAAGTTGTCAGTATAGAGGGTGAAAGCTCGTTGAAACCTCAATGGCGCGTGGGAAAGCGCCGCAGTCGGCGGTCGCTCACCTCGCTGCGGCCGCGCTTAGCGGCACCTTCAGCGCGAGCGTGGCCGCTGCGCTCTCGGTTGCGTCGCTTTGCTCGAAGCTGCCGCCGTGCGCTTCCGCCACGCGTTTGCAGAGCGCCAGCACCCACGCGATCCGCTTGGCTTCGCGCGGCTCGCGCGCCTGCTTGCGCGCAAAGGCTTCGAGCACATGAGGCAACGACGGATCGTTCAGCGCGGTAGCGTTCGTGTCGTACGTGACGGTGGCGTGCCAATTCGTCGCGTCCGCGCGTGTGGCCAATGCGGCCGTGGCGCCCTGCGCGCTTGCTTCGACCGCGAAGGTCAGCATCACCCACAAGGCGCCGGCGAGTCGCTCGCGGTCGCCGTTGAGCTGCTCGGTGGCGAGTTGCGAATCGACCTTGACCTCCACGCCGCGCGCGCGAGCCAATCCCGAGCGGACCTCTTCCACGGTTTCGTCGATCAGCGGATGCAGCGGAAATGGCGCGCATGCGAGCGCCAGCGATTTCGTCTCGGCGCGCGCGGCGTCGACGATCGTCTCGAGCAGCTTCACCTGCTGGTCCACGCCGTTACGAATGCCGGTGACGGCGCGTTGCGCATTGGCGTCGTTCGCGTCGAGCTTGCGCTCGAGCACGTAGGCCCAGCTATGAATGGCGTTCAACGGACCGCGCAAGTCGTGCGAAACCAGCGAGAGCACATGATCGCGCATGAACAGCGCGGTTTCCGCACGAAGGCGGGCAGTGCGTTCGGAGACGGCGAAGCCGGAAGGAGCCGGCTGTTCGCCGGCGGAGCCGGCGTAAGACGTGGTCACGATCGAGCCCTCAGGCGTTGCATGAATGGTTTGAAGAAGCCCCATTATAGGCATGCGGCCTGGCGCAGCCAGCCTGGCCGGATGGCCAGTCTGGTCGCAATCGGCATGCCACGCGGCAATCCTCGGCATGCGGCGCCAACGCGCCTACAATGTCGGTTTTTACGTTTTTGACCTGAGGAGCGACTATGTCGACAGTAACAACCGAATCCGGCCTGAAGTACGAAGACATCGTCGAAGGCACCGGCGCCGAAGCCGTGGCCGGCAAGACCGTCAGCGTGCACTACACCGGCTGGCTGACCGACGGTCAGAAGTTCGATTCGAGCAAGGACCGCAACGACCCGTTCGCTTTCGTGCTCGGCGGCGGCATGGTCATCAAGGGCTGGGATGAAGGCGTGCAAGGCATGAAGGTCGGCGGCACGCGCAAGCTGACGATTCCGCCGCAACTCGGCTACGGCGTGCGCGGCGCGGGCGGTGTGATTCCGCCGAATGCGACGCTCGTGTTCGAAGTCGAATTGCTCGGCGTTTAAGTTTTTCGCTGTTTTGTAATTGCGCATCGCCAACGAGTCACGCCGATGGGCCACGCCGCCGTCACCGCACCCAGCGTTTCGCTGCGCCGCTACGGCGCGGTCGAAGCGTCGGACGTGCACGACTTTCATCAGGTCGTGCTCGGGCTCGACGGCGCGATGGTGATGGCGGTGGACGGCGTCGCGCAACAGATCGACGCCGGCTCCGCCTGGCTGATCCCGGCGGGTGCGCGGCACGACTATGCGGGCGTCGGCGAGAACCGGCAGTTGGTGCTGGATTTGCCGGCCGCCTCGCTGGCCGTGCCGGAGCGTTTGTTCGACCGCGCGCGAGCCGTTGCGGTGGACCCGTCGCTCACGCAACTGGTGCACCGGATCGCGGCGCACGCCACCGGGGGTGCGACAGGCGACGATCACCTGCATACCAGGCGCTTTCATTGGGACGCGGCCGCGCGACTCGGTGCCGCATTGGTGGCCGACGCGGGCACGACAGCCGCGGGTGTCCCTGCACCTGGCGCCGGTCTGGACTTCGCGCGAATCGACCGCTGGCTGCGCGCGCATCTATCGGAACCGCTGCGTATCGCCGATCTCGCCGCGCATTGCGGCTTCGGCATGCGGCGCTTTCATCAGCTTTTTATTGAAGCGTTCGGCGAAACGCCGCATCGCTATTTGCAGCGCCTGCGGCTCGATACGTCGCTCACGCTGCTTTCCGATCCGCGCCTCTCGTTGACCGATATCGCATTGGAAATCGGCTTCGGCGATCAAAGCGCTTATACGCACGCATTCACGCGGCGTTTCGGGCTGGCGCCCGGTCAGTGGCGCGCGTTGCGCCACTGAGTTTCACTGCGCGAGCCGCCGGCTGAGGCGACCCGCTCCCCGCGTTCAAACCGCTCGATCAACCTGCCAGGCCGCGCGCCAGATCGCCGCGAATGTCGCCGGCGTTTTCCAGACCCACCGCCAAACGGATCAAGCCTTCGCTGATGCCCGCGGCCGCGCGCGCTTCCGGCGTCACGCGAGCATGCGTGGTGGTGGCCGGATGCGTGATGGTCGTGCGTGTGTCGCCGAGGTTGCCGGTGATCGAGCAGATCTTCGTGTTGTCGATCACGCGCCAGGCGTTCGCGCGCATCTGCTCGGGCGTGTCGCCCTTCAGTTCGAACGAGAGAATCGCGCCGCCCGCCTTCTGCTGACGCATCGCCAGCGCATGCTGCGGATGCGATTCGAGCCCAGGGTGGAACACGCGGTTCACGGCGGGATGCGTTTCCAGCCAGCGCGCGATTTCGAGCGCATTCGCCGACTGCTTTTCGACACGCAGCGACAGCGTTTCCATGCCCTTCAACAATACCCAGGCGTTGAACGCGGACAGCGTCGGCCCGGTGCTGCGCACGAACGGGAACACCTTTTCCATGATGAATTTCTTCGAGCCGACCAGCGCGCCGCCGAGCACGCGGCCCTGGCCGTCGAGGAACTTGGTGGCCGAATGCATCACGACGTCCGCGCCGAGCTTCAGCGGCTGCTGCAACGCTGGGCTGCAGAAGCAGTTGTCGACCACGAACAGCGCGTTCGCCGCTTTCGCAATCTTGCTGATTGCTTCGATGTCGGCGACTTCGGTCAACGGGTTCGACGGCGTTTCGAGGAAGAACATCTTCGTTTCGGGACGCACGGCATTTTTCCACGCATCCAGATTGGTCGGATCGACGAACGTGGTCGTGATGCCGAACCTGCTGAAGATCTGCGAGAACATGCCGAGCGTCGAGCCGAATAGCGCCTGCGAGCTCACCAGATGGTCGCCCGCCTGCAACGTCGACATCACCACCGACATGATCGCGGCCATGCCCGAAGCCGTGGCCATGCACGCCTCGCCACCTTCGAGCGCGGCCAGCCGGTCCTGGAACATCGTGACGGTCGGGTTCGTGAAGCGCGAATACGTGTAGTTCTCTTCGGAATTCTTGAAGCGTTCGGCGGCGTCCGCGGCACTCGTGAACATAAAGCTCGAGGTCAGGAAAATCGCTTCCGAATGTTCGTTGAAGCCGCTGCGCACAGTGCCCGAGCGGACTGCCAGCGTGTCGAAGTTCAGGGAGTCGTCCATGTTGGTTCTGGTTTCCAATGTTCCGTGGCTGCGTTCGGCGCGCGTGGCTCAGGTGAATGAGCGGTGCGCGAACGGCAGCAACAAAAAAGCCCGCTTTTGCGTCGGCATAAGCGGGCTTCATGTGCGGGGAAAGCTGGAGCGGAGGCGGATGACTGCGGCTTTTCCACCATTCGCTTTAGCTGTTTCGGGTTGCCCCGCGTCCGCAAGCTGAGATCAAATCGACGCAAGCCGTCATGCTAACACGCTCGCGGCGCGGCGTGCAGTGCGCCACTGCCATGCCATGCCATGCCATGCCATGCCGCGCCGCGCCGCGAGCGCAACCGTTCAACCCACCGACAGTTGCAGATGCAGTTGCGAACGTGCCGGGCCGCCGCCGTCGATCGCTTCGCTCGCGGCGTCGCGGTCCGATTGCGAGGACGGTGCGAGACGCGCGGTTTCGATGCGATCGAGATACTCGGTGGTGACGTCGCCGGTCACGTAGTTGCCGTCGAAGCAGGACGCTTCGAATTCCTTCAACGCCGGGTTGATGTCGCGCACCGCCTGCTTGAGCGCATCGACGTCCTGATAGACGAGATGGTCGGCGCCGATCATGCGCGCGACTTCGTCGTCCGAGCGGCCGTGGGCGACGAGTTCGCCACGGGTCGGCATGTCGATACCGTAGACGTTCGGGAATTTCACCGGGGGCGCCGCCGAAGCGAAGATCACCTTGTTCGCGCCGGCATCGCGCGCCATCTGCACGATTTCATGCGAGGTGGTGCCGCGCACGATCGAGTCGTCGACGATCAGCACGTTCTTGCCCTTGAACTCGATGCCCATCGCGTTCAGCTTCTGGCGCACCGACTTCTTGCGCACCGCCTGGCCCGGCATGATGAAGGTGCGGCCCACGTAGCGGTTCTTGAAGAAGCCCTCGCGGTATTCGACGCCCAGCTTCTTCGCGACCTGCATCGCGGCCGGGCGCGACGAATCGGGAATCGGCATCACGACGTCGATCGCGACGTCGGGCAGCTCGCGCTTGATCTTTTCGGCGAGATAGTCGCCCATGCGCAGACGCACGTTGTAGACCGGCACGCCGTCCAGCACCGAATCGGGACGCGCGAGGTACACGAGTTCGAAAATGCACGGGTTCAGGCTCGGGTTCGTCGCGCATTGCTGCGAGTGCAGATTGCCGTCGAGGTCGATAAAGATCGCTTCGCCCGGCGCGATGTCGCGGACGAACTCGAAGCCGATACCTTCGATCGCCACCGATTCCGAAGCCAGAATCCACTCGACGCCTTCCGGCGTTTCCTGCTTGCCGAGGCACAGCGGGCGGATGCCGAACGGGTCGCGGAAACCGAGCAGGCCGTAGCCGGCGATCAGCGAGACGATCGCATACGAACCCCGCACCCGGCGATGCACGCCCGAGACCGCCTTGAACAGCGCGGCCGGATCGAGTTGCAGGCCCGAACTGGAGAGCTGCAATTCGTGCGCGAGCACGTTGAGCATCACTTCGGTGTCGGAATTGGTGTTGATGTGGCGGCGATCGATGCGGAACATCTCATCTTTCAGTTGCTGCCAGTTGGTCAGGTTGCCGTTGTGCGCGAGGATGATGCCGAACGGCGCGTTCACGTAGAACGGCTGGGCTTCTTCTTCGCTCGACGCGGAACCGGCGGTCGGATAGCGGACCTGGCCGATACCGGTCGTGCCGGGCAGGCTGCGCATGTTGCGCGTGCGGAACACGTCGCGCACCATGCCGTTAGCCTTGTGCATGTGGAAATTGCTACCGTTCGCGGTGGCGATGCCGGCGGCGTCCTGACCGCGGTGCTGCAAAAGCAGCAGGCTGTCATAGATCAGCTGATTGACCGGAGAATGGGAAACTACGCCTACGATGCCGCACATGGCATGTCCTTCAAAGGTACGAAATTCGTCATGGCCGCCGGGTGCCCACGGTGTTACGCAATGGTGCGCGTTGCTATGCGCCGGTACTTAGGGCAACCGGTTTGCGCCGGAGTCCTGCTGCGTTCCCTCGACTGCTCGGCTGATCGTCAAACACGGACGTAGGCAGCGAGCGTTTCCGGAAGCAGCGGTTTCATTACGTGCACGCCCTCGACCGCATAGGGCCGAAGCAAGGCGTTGCGCCAGAATTCCTGTTGCGGCAGTTCGGTCAAGCCTGCAAGGGCGACCAGAATCACCACCAGAACGACCCCGCGCGCGAGGCCGAACATCAAACCGAGCGAGCGGTCCACGCCGCTCAAGCCGGTTGCCTGCACGATGCGGCTCAGCAACGCATTCAGCACGCTCGCCACCAGCACCACACCGATCGCGACCAGCGCGAAGGCCAGCAGCCATTGAGTCAACGCACCGCCCGGCCAGGTGGACGGAATGTACGGCACGACATAACCGACGAAGCGGCAAGCAATGAAAAATGCCGCGATCCAGCCGATCAGCCCGAATATCTCGGACAGAAACCCGCGCCACGTGCCGCGCAAGGCCGACAAACCAATCACCGCCATTACAGCGTAGTCGAATGCAGTGAACATCGCTCGCTTACTGTGCGGCGCCGCTGTTCGCGCCCGACGTCAAGCCGGCCTCGCGAACTTTTGCAATCGCAGCGCTGGCGGCCGCACGGTCGGCGAACGGACCGGCGCGCAATAGCGTGAGCGTCGTACCGTCGGCCTGCTTTCGATGTTCGATATATGCGGGCACACCCGCCGCTTTCAACTTGGTTGCCCAATTACGCGCGCTGGCGTCGTTCGCAAATGCGCCCAACTGGACGGCAAAGCGGCTGCCCGGCGGCGATGCCGGCGTGCCGGAATTGGCGTCAGCGCTGGCGGCGGTGGTGTTCGAGTCGTCTTTGTTAGCGGCGGGAGCGGTCGCCGCGCCGCGCGTGGCCGGCGGTTTGGCCGCCGGCTTGGCGGGGGCCGCAGGCGCGATGTTGGCGGCGACGGCCGGTGTTTGCGGTTTCGCTGACGGTTTGGCTGCGGACGCCGCGTTTGTTTCGGCGCTCCGCCCGGTTTGCTGTCGCGCCGCGCCGGATTGCTCACGTTGCGTGGCGGCCGTTGCCGGCGCCGGTGCGAGGCTGGAAGCGGCAACCGCCGCGTCGGGCGTCGGATTGTCGGGTGCTACGCCGGCCTGCGTGTCCTCGTTGGTCCTCGTGGCCTTCGGCGCCGGACGGCTGGGGATCTCGATCGAAATGTCGTCGGTGACGGGTTTGGGATGCGAGTCCAGCACCATCGGCAGGATGACCACCGCCGCCACCACCATCGCGATCGCGCCGACGAGCCGGCGCCGCGCACGCTGTTTTTCCGGCAATGTGGGGTCAAGCAGCATCGCATCGGCATCGACGGTGCGCTCCGTGCGGCGGGTTCGCCGCTCCACGCGCTCGCCCCGGGCCGCACGAGTGGAACTGGTGTTTGCGCCACGCCGGCTAGGCGCGTCGTCTTTCTTGCCGAACGAGAAAATTCCCATGAATCGCTTGGTTCGAGCCTGGCGCTCGTTCAGTGTTGCTGCGATTTACGGTAGGACATGACGCCAGCTACCGTATAGAAACTGCCGAAAACCACGATTCTATCATTCTCTGACGCTCGTTTTAGCGCGTCTTGGAAAGCCTCGGCCGGTGTTGCGTAGCGCGTTACGCTGCTGTCCGCGTCGTCGCTGACGCCGAGGTCACGCAAGGCTGCTTCCAGTTGTTCGGCCGACGCCGCGCGCGGAGTCGGCAGATCGGTTACGCACCAATGGTCGATCTCGCCTTTCAGATGCGTCAGGATGCCGGCGATGTCCTTGTCGCGCATGGCGCCGAATACCGCGTAGGTATAGGGAAAGAAGCCCATGTTGCCGAGATTCTGCGTCAACACGGCGGCCGCGTGCGGGTTATGGCCGACGTCCAGCACGATGGCCGGCTTGCCGGGCAGGACCTGGAAGCGCCCCGGCAATTCGACATTGGCAAGGCCGAGCCGGATGTCCTGCGCCGAGACCGGCAAACGGTCGCGCAGCGCCTCCAGACCGGCCAGCGCGGCCGACGTGTTGATCAGCTGATTCGCGCCGCGCAATGCCGGGTAGGCAAGCGCCGAGCGGCGCATGGTCGGGCCGACGTAGCTCCATTGCTGCCGCTCGCTGCCGGCCTGCCCTTCGTAGCGAAAATCGCGGCCGAACAGCCACAGTTCGGCGCCGATCTTTTCGGCATGATCGATCAGCGTTTGCGGCGGCACCGGGTCCGCGCAGATCGCCGGCTTGCCGGGGCGGAAAATGCCGGCTTTTTCGAAAGCGATTTTCTCGCGCGTATCGCCGAGATAGTCCGCGTGATCGATATCGATGCTGGTGATGATCGCGCAGTCCGTATCGATGATATTGACGGCGTCCAGCCGGCCGCCCAGACCGACCTCGAAAATCACCGCGTCCAGTCCGCGCGAGGCGAACAGGCTCATGATCGCCAGCGTCGTGAATTCGAAGTAAGTCAGTGAGACCGGTTCGGCGAGGCTCGTGCGCGCGGCTTCGACAGTCTCGAAGTGCGCGAGCAGATCGGCGTCGCTCGCCATTTCACCGTTCACGCGCGCCCGCTCGTTGAACGACAGCAAATGGGGCGACGTGTGGCAGCCCACCGTGAAACCCGCGCGCAGCAGAATCGATTCGAGGATCGCGCAGGTGGAACCCTTGCCGTTCGTGCCGCCCACCGTGATGACCGGGCACGCGAACGACAACTGCATCGCGTCGCGAACCTGGCTGATGCGCGCCAATCCCATGTCGATGCCGACCGGATGCGCGGATTCGAGGTGCGTGAGCCACGCGTCGAGGGTGGGGAATGTGGTCATCGGGTGAATCGCGAGAGAATCGGTTAGGCAGTGTGATGGAGGTGCGCGGGTCGGCCGATTGCCCGGCGCGGCGCGCCATGGCGGCGCTCGAACAATCGCTCGGCAGCGCCTGTTTCGCAGACTTTATGCGCACAAAACCGCATCTGGCCGCGCGAGCAACCGGCGCTCGGCGCTCGATTGCGAGACCGTGATTATCGCGGAAATGACAGCGCGCCGCTTGATTGCTCATGCGGCGCGCTATTTTTTGACTGCTTCCTGACGATGACCGCGCTCGCACGGCGCGGCGGCCAATGGCGATCGCGGCTTAGGCGACCGCGTCCGCCGGTTGATGGCTCAACAGTGCCATCAGTTGCGCCAGTTCCTCGCGCAGCTTGCGACGGTCGACGATCATGTCGATCGCGCCCTTCGTTAGCAGGAACTCGGCGCGCTGGAAACCTTCCGGCAATTTTTCACGCACGGTTTGTTCGATCACGCGCGGGCCGGCAAAGCCGATCAGCGCCTTCGGCTCTGCGATCACGACGTCGCCGAGGAACGCGAAGCTTGCCGACACGCCGCCCATGGTCGGATCGGTCAGCACGGAGATGAACGGCAGCTTGGCTTCGGCGAGCTTGGTGAGCATGGCCGTGGTTTTCGCCATTTGCATCAGCGACAACAGGCTTTCCTGCATGCGCGCGCCGCCCGAAGCGGTGAAGCAGATGAACGGCACTTTCTGTTCGAGCGCGTTCTGCGCGCCGCGCACGAACCGTTCGCCGACCACCGAACCCATCGAGCCGCCCATGAACGAGAACTCGAAGCATGCGACCACCACCGGCAACGTGTGGATTGCGCCGCCCATCACGACCATTGCGTCGGTTTCGTCCGTGTCGTCCATCGCCTCTTTCAGGCGATCCGGGTACTTGCGGCTGTCCTTGAACTTGAGCGCGTCCACCGGGACGACTTCCTGACCGATTTCATAGCGGCCTTCGGCGTCGAGCAGGCCGTCGAGCCGCTCACGCGCGCCGATGCGCATGTGATGCTCGCACTTCGGGCAAACGTGCAGATTGGCCTCGACGTCGTTGCGATACAGCACGGCTTCACACGACGGGCACTTGATCCACAGGCCTTCCGGAATTCCCTTGCGGTTCTTCGGGTCGGTTTGTTTGATTTTCGGCGGCAGCAGCTTGTCGAGCCAGCTCATATTGAATCCTTCTGGGGTCAGCGGTTGCGCAAACGGCGGGACGAACCCGCCGCTCACACTTCAGACGACAAAAAATGACTGTTATCGGGCAGTCGCGACGCTATCGAGCGCTTCGCGCACTTCGGCGACGAAACGCGTGAGCGCCTCGGCGGCGGCTTCCGGGGCCGCTTGTTCGAGCAATTGCACGATACGGCTACCGATCACGACGGCATCGGACACCTCCGCCACCAGACGCGCCGTTTGCGCGTCGCGGATCCCGAAACCGACGCCCACCGGCAAGGGCACGCGCGACTTGATGGCCGGGATTTTACTCGCGATGCTGGAAACGTCCAGATTTGCCGCTCCGGTCACGCCTTTCAGCGAGACATAGTAGACGTAGCCGCTGGCGATCTTGCCGACTTCCGCGATGCGTTCATCCGTCGAGGTGGGCGCAAGCAAAAAGATCGGATCGATGCCCGAGGAGCGCATCTGTTCGGCGAACTTGACGCATTCTTCAGGCGGATAGTCGACTACCAGCACACCGTCGACACCGGCTTCCTTCGCCGCCTTGGCAAAGGCCTCGGTGCCCATGCGCTCAATCGGATTGGCGTAGCCCATCAAGACGACGGGCGTCTTGTCGTTGGTCTCACGGAAACGCTTGACGTCGGCGATTACATGGCGCAGCGAGACGCCCTGCGCCAACGCGCGCTCGGACGATTGCTGGATGACCGGGCCGTCGGCCATCGGGTCGGAAAAGGGCACGCCGAGTTCGATGACGTCCGCACCGCCAGCGGCAAGCGCATGCATGAATTCGACCGTACGGGCCGGGTCTGGATCGCCGGCCGTCATGAACGGAATCAGGCCTTTCTTGCCTTGGGCGGACAGTGCGGCAAACGTATTCTTGATACGGGACATGGAAATATTCTCGGTTTTGGGCTACTGCGCTTGTTGCACGTTGCTCATTGCACTTCGGTCTGCCGTTGAGTTTTGGCTTTAACCGAGCGGGTCACGGCGGGGGCTGCCGCGGCACTGACGCGTTCACGCGCTATCGCGCAGTAACTTTCATTGATCTCATAGCCGACGAATTCGCGCTGCTGACGGGCGCAAGCGACTGCGGTGGTGCCGCTGCCCATGAACGGGTCGAGAACGCGCCCGCCCTTTGGGCAGCTTGCCAGCACCATGCGCTCGACAATTTCCAGAGGTTTCTGGGTGGGGTGATCGACGCGCTCGGCATGTTGCCGATGCAGCCGCGATACCGACCAGACGTCCTTCGGGTTATAGCCGAGCTCCAGCCACTTGCTGCCTTCGAACAATTTACGCGAACGCGCCTTCTTCGTGACGGCATCGTACGGGATGCGGACGGGATCGAGGTCGAAGTAGTAATCCTTCGACACCGCGAAAAAGCCGATGTTGTCATGCACCGAGGTAAATCGGCGCACCGTCCCGCCCATGCTCGGCACGCGCCGGTCCCAGATGATTTCGTTGATCATCGTGAGTTTGGTCTTCAGATAGCTGAAGATTTCCGGGGCGTACTGCCAGGTGCAGAAGATATAGAGCGAACCCGACGGCTTGAGCTTCGGAATAGCCAGCTCAAGCCAGCCACGCGTCCAGGCGAGAAAATCGTCGCCGCTTCGCATGTCGGAGTCGTTGCCATAATCCTTGCCGAGCCCGTAGGGCGGATCGCAAAGGATCAGGTCGATCGACCCGTCGGGAATGTTCGCCACATCGGTCAGGAAATCGCGGTTCAACAGCTGGATGCCGGCCGGCACCTGCGGCAGCAGGGATGCAGGTGCCTCGGCCGCCGGTGTTACGGCGGCCGGCGTGGATTCAAGCGCCGGCTGCGGCTCGTCGAACTCGTCGCGCATCGTCGCGGCGCTCAGAACTGAATGCCCGATCGCTCGGCGACCGTATGCATGTCCTTGTCGCCACGGCCCGACAAATTGACTAGCAGCACTTTGTCCTTGGGCAACGTGGGCGCGAGTTTCGCGGCGTAGGCCAGCGCATGGCTGGATTCCAGCGCCGGAATGATGCCCTCGATGCGGCAGCAATCGTGAAATGCCTTGAGCGCTTCCTCGTCGGTGATGCCGACGTATTGCGCGCGATTGCTCTCTTTTAGCCAGGCATGCTCCGGGCCGACGCCCGGATAGTCGAGACCCGCCGATACCGAATGCGTCTCGATGATCTGACCGTTCTCGTCTTGTAGCAGATAGGTGCGGTTGCCGTGCAGCACGCCGGGACTGCCGCCGATCAGGGAGGCTGCGTGACGCCCGGTTTCGAGGCCGTCGCCGGCCGCTTCCACGCCGATCAGCTTCACCGAAGCGTCGTCGATGTACGGGTAAAAGATACCCATCGCATTCGAACCTCCGCCAACGCACGCGATGACGGCGTCCGGCTGGCGGCCGACGAGTTCGGGCATTTGCACCTTGCATTCGTCACCGATTACCCGCTGGAAGTCGCGCACCATCATCGGATACGGATGCGGTCCCGCCACTGTGCCGATGATGTAGAACGTGCTTTCGACGTTCGTCACCCAGTCGCGCATCGCTTCGTTGAGCGCGTCCTTCAACGTACGCGAGCCCGACTCGACCGGCACGACGGTCGCGCCGAGCAGCTTCATGCGGTACACGTTCGCAGCCTGGCGGCGGACGTCTTCCGAGCCCATGTAGACCACGCACTCCATGCCGAAGCGCGCTGCGATGGTCGCCGTGGCGACGCCATGCTGGCCCGCGCCGGTTTCCGCTATCACGCGCGGTTTACCCATCCGCTTGGCGAGTAGCGCCTGGCCAATCACGTTGTTGATTTTGTGGGCGCCGGTGTGATTCAAGTCTTCCCGCTTGAGGAAAACTTGCGCGCCACCCAGCATTTCGCTCCAGCGCTGCGCGTGATAAATCGGCGACGGACGGCCGACGAAATACTTCAATTCGCGCTCATACTCGGCGACGAATTCGGGGTCTTTCTGATATTTCTCGTAGGCGGTGCGCAGCTCGTCAAGTGCGTGAACCAGCGTTTCGGCGACGAACACGCCGCCAAATTGGCCGAAATGGCCTCTTTCATCAGGCAAGTTGTACATGTGATCACTCTTCTCAGTGTGGCGCGCGGCCTTGCTATGCGAAAGCCGCGCCGCCGGAGTCATTCGGCGTCCGCTGCGCGCACCGCGCGTACGAACGCCGCCATCCGGGCGTGATCCTTCACGCCCTTGGCGCCCGGCACTTCGATGCCGCTCGAGACATCGACCGCGTACGGGCGCACGTGATGGATCGCATCACTGACGTTTTGCGCGTTCAACCCACCACTCAAAACGGCCCGACGCGCGAGCTCTGCTGGAATAAGTGACCAATCGAAAACCTTCCCGCCGCCGCCATAGCCCTCGACATGGGTGTCGAAGAGAAAGCTGCTGGCTGCTGAATAGTTAAGCGCCGATTTTACCAAATCGGCCGGCTGAGTATCCGCCGCAACGCGCAGCGCACGCAACCAAGGCAAACCCGCAACGCCGGCGAGCGATTCGCACTGTTCCGCCGTCTCGTCGCCGTGAAATTGCAACAATGTCAGCCCGACGTTGCTCGCGACTTCGCGAATCCAGTCGGGCGTGGCGTTGACGAACAAACCCACCACCGACACGAACGGCGGCACATCGCGCACCAGTTCGACGGCCTGCGCGACGCTCACCGAGCGCGGGCTCGGCGGATAAAAGACGAGGCCGATTGCGTCGGCGCCGAGTTCGATCGCGTAAGTCACATCCTCCGGCCTGGACAACCCGCACAGTTTGATGCGCGTGCGATGAGGCACGGCGGCGCCGGTTTCGTCTGGTAGTTTGTCGGTTGAGTTCATGTCTTCGGTTGCTCGGTCCATACGGTGCTCCACGGCACGCTGCCCGTTTGCGGCGCGGGCACGGCGAAATGCTCAGGATAGCCCACCTGCGCGAGATACAAGCCGTCCGGCATGAAGGTCGGTGCGGCGTATTCGCGGTCGCGGCTCGCCAGAACCTCGGCCATCCATTCGGCCGGGCGACGGCCACGGCCGATGTAGACCAGACAGCCCATCAGGTTGCGCACCATATGATGCAGGAACGCGTTCGCCCGGAAGCGGAAATGGATGAAGTCGCCCTGCCGCACGACGTCGATCTGATACAGATGCTTGAACGGCGTCTTCGACTGACATTGCGACGAACGGAACGCCGAAAAATCGTGCTCGCCGATCACATACGCGGCGGCAGCGCGCATCGCGTCCACGTCGAGCGGCGTGTGCACCCAGCCGGCCCGCGTCGCCAGCATGGGCGAGCGCACCGGATGAACATACAGAACGTAGTAATAAGTCCGCTCGAACGCCGAGAAACGCGCGTGGAATTCGTCGGGCATCGGCTTGGCCCACTGCACCGCAATCGTCTTCGGCAAGAACGAATTGGTGCCGCGAACCCAGGAAACGTCCGCGCGATCGAGTTCGGTATCGAAATGCACGATCTGGCCGAGACCATGCACGCCCGTGTCCGTGCGACCCGCGACGACGGTTTGCACCCGCGTCTGCGCGAATTCGCGCAGCGCCCGTTCGAGTTCGTCCTGCACGGTCTGGCCGTGCGGCTGCGACTGCCAGCCGAAGAATGCCGAACCGTCGTACTGGACGCCTAGTGCAATACGCTTCACGACAACGGTGCGAGCGTCGAGAGCAACGCGCGGGCCTCGGTGCGCGTGGCCGGGTCGTTTGCCTCGATGACTTCGTTGATGAGCGCGCGGGCGCCGGACAGATCGCCGAGTTCGATGTACTCGGCGGCAAGGTCGAGCTTGTTGCGGGCGATGCGGACGAGATCGGCCTGGGTAAACGCCGGCAACGGCTGAGCCGGACTCGGCGGCAACTCGAGGTCGAAATCGAGCTTCAACGCCCCGAAGCCGGCCGCGCCGAGACCCGCGATGGCGGCGTGACGCCCGGTGCCGGCGGCAATTTCGTCGGCGATATGTGGGGCGTCTTCCTCGTCGTGCGGTACGGCCGGATGCTGTGGGGCCGCTTCCGGCGAAGTCGCGGCACGCACGCTTTCCGCACCCGGTTCGGCGCGAGGCGGCAACGGCATGTCGAGACTGCCGAATGCGTCGACAGCGTCGCGCGGGAATTCGGTCGGCATGGCCGGCGCGGGCTGAGCTTGCGACACGGGCGCGGGCTCGAACGCCGGCGCGCCGCCTGGCGTCGCTGTTTGCGTCGACGGTGGTTGCTCGTCGGACGGTTGATAGGGGGGGGCGACGTGCGCTGTTTCCTGATGCGCTGGCGGGGCGCTCTCGGACAGCGGAGGCGCTGAGGTCTCGCTGTACGGCTCGCCGGACAGCGAAGTCGTATGCGGCTCGACGTGTTGCTTCGCGAAGCCGGACGCCTGTGACTGTACGTTCAGAGGCTCGTGCGGTTCGCTCGACAACCGTGCATCTGCATCCTGCGTTGTAGCTGGCGCGCCCGGTGTGGGTTCGTCAGTTGCGACGTGTTCTGCTGCTGCGTGTTCTGCTGCTGCACGCTCTGCCTCAGCACGTTCCGCCTCAGCACGTTCCGCCTCAGCACGTTCCGCCTCAGCACGTTCCGCCTCAGCACGCTCCGCCTCAGCACGCTCCGCCTCAGCACGCTCCGCCTCAGCACGCTCCGCCTCAGCACGCTCCGCCTCAGCACGCTCCGCCTCAGCACGTTCCGCCTCAGCACGTTCCGCCTCAGCACGCTCTGCGGCCGCCTGCTCTCTCGCCGCTTGTTCCGCCGCTGCCTTCTCCGCCTCAACTCGCTCTGCCGCCGCTCGTTCCGCGAGTGCGTGTTCCTCAGCCGCACGCTCCGCAGCCACCTGCTCGGCCTGCGCACGTTCCGCCGCAACTCGCTCCGCAGCCGCCTGCTCCGCCAACGCACGTTCCGCCGCAGCTCGCTCCGCCGCCGCTGCTTGTTCCACCGACGCCGCCTCCGCCGCAAGGCGCTCTGCCTCCGCCCGCTCAGCAGCTTCGCGTGCCGCCGCCTCCCTGGAGGCCGCCCGGAGAATTTCCGCCTCGCGCTCCGCTGCGATCCGCTCCGCCATCTCGCGCGCCGCCGCCTCGCCCTCGGCGGCTTCGCGTTCAGCGGCGGCAAGCGCCGCCGCCTGCCGCACCGCGTCGTCGTCGCTTACATCCGACGCCTCACGTACCGGAGTCGGCTCATGGGCCGACTCGACCTGATGCAAATCCGCGCTTTTCGCCGATGCCGGCGCCGCGGCTTCGGCATCCGCCGACGCAGCTTCCGCCCCGGCAAGCCGCTCGCGCTTAGCCCGCCGCAGACGCAAGGCTCCCAGCAGCACGACCAGCGCAGCGCCAATCGCTGCCGCCACGCTCAAACTCGTTTGAGACATGCCAGCTTCGTTCGATGCCGGGATCGCCGCGCCGCCGTGGCCCGACACCACCGCGGCGGCTGAAGCGCCAGCCGCCGGCTGCGCGCCGCTCGTCGACGCAGTGCCCGTGGCCGCCGGCGCGCCACCGATGCCATGCTTTTGCAACTCCATCAACACGCGGTTTTTCAACGCCAGCAATTGCTGCAGGCTCGACACCTGCGCGCGAGGCTGCGACGCGGATTGCACGGCTGACGCCACCGGGGCGGCGCCTGTGATGGCTGCCGATGCGCCTTCGGCAGCCTCGCTGGCCGACGGCTGGATCGATCCGGACCAGACATGCGCGCCGCCGGCGGCCGACGCCGCCGTCTGCGAACCTGCGAGCGGCGCCGACGACGCGGCTCCGCTCACCGCCGCGCCGCCCGACGTCGTCGGGCTTGCCTCGCTCGCCGCACTGCCTGTTGCCGAAACCGCGGGCGTGACCGGCGCCGCAGCCGCATTGACCTGCGAAGCGCCGCTCGCCGCCCCGACCGCCACCGCTGCATTCGGCGCCGAAGCAGCCGCGGCCACGGGAGCCGAAGCGGCCGACGCCGCCGTGGTCGCCGACGCGCCAGAGCCCGCAGCCGCCGCAGAAGCCGCCAGCGCACCCGACGCATCCAGTGCCGGCACGGTCAACACCGCACCCACACGCATCCGGCTCGGGTCATGCCCCATGAAAGCGCCCGGATTCGCGTCGAACAACGCGCGCGTCGCGCGTGCGAGCGTCGCGCGGTCGCGGGACTGGGTGACGGCGATCGCGACGTCGTTCAACGACTGTCCGGGCTTCACCGTATATTGGCCGCCGGCCGCATAGGAAACTGAAGCGGCGTCCGGCGCGCTCGCCGCCTCGGCGGGCGCCGCGATTGCGCCGCTGACGCCACCGCCAGTCAGCGCAAGCGCCAAAACGACGGCAGCCGCCAATCGACCCGTCAATCGGCCGGTAACTCGATGAATGAACATAGCCCGAAGGGAAGAGAGTCGAAGATTCATCGGGACTCCTGGCGCTTCAGCGCGCAGCCCTTTTTTGCGGTTGGAAGGAGACAAGATAATCGGAGCACACAATGAAAAAGCGCCGCGCAAGCGCGACGCTTCTTGAGTTTTCTACGCGTCGTGAGCGCGTAGTTTACTTTACTTGTCGAGCACAATGCGAAGCATACGACGCAATGGTTCGGCTGCGCCCCACAGCAACTGGTCACCGACCGTGAAGGCCGACAGGTATTCGCCGCCCATCGCCAGTTTGCGCACGCGGCCGACCGGCACGGTCAGCGTGCCCGTCACCACTGCGGGCGACAGATCGCGCATGGATGCTTCACGTTCGTTCGGCACGACCTTGACCCAGTCGTTGCCCGAGGCGAGGATGCTGTTCACTTCGTCCAGCGGCACATCCTTGTTCAGCTTGATGGTGAGCGCCTGCGAGTGGCAGCGCATCGCGCCAATCCGCACGCACAGGCCGTCTACGGGGATCGAGCCCGGCGTGCCCATGGCCGGCTTGCCGAGAATCTTGTTGGTTTCCGCGCCGCCCTTCCACTCTTCCTTCGACATGCCGTTGCCGAGATCCCTGTCGATCCACGGAATCAGCGAACCGGCGAGCGGCACGCCGAAGTTGTCTGTCGGCATGCGGTCGCTGTTCATCGCGCTCAGCACGCGACGGTCGATGTCGAGAATCGCCGACGACGGATCCGCCAGATCTTCCTTGGCCGCACCGTAGAGCGTGCCCATTTGCTGCAGCAGTTCGCGCATGTTCTGCGCGCCCGCGCCCGAAGCGGCCTGATACGTCATGGCCGTCATCCAGTCGACGAGGTTTTCGCGGAACAGGCCGCCCAGCGCCATCAGCATCAGGCTGACCGTGCAGTTGCCGCCGATGAAATTCTTCTGGCCCTTGACCAGTGCGTTTTTGACTACGTCGAGATTGACCGGATCGAGAATGATGACCGCGTCATCCTTCATGCGCAGCGACGAAGCCGCGTCGATCCAGTAGCCATTCCAGCCCGCCGCACGCAGCTTGGGGAACACTTCGTTCGTGTAATCGCCGCCCTGACAGGAGATGATCGCTTCACACTTCTTCAGGTCTTCGATGCTTGTCGCATCTTTGAGCTTGGTCTCGTTTTTGGCGAACGACGGCGCGTTGCCGCCCGCATTGCTGGTGCTGAAAAACACCGGTTCGATCAAGTCGAAATCGCCTTCCTGCTGCATACGCTGCATCAGGACGCTGCCGACCATGCCGCGCCAACCTACGAGACCTACGTTCATGACTTCATACCCTTCGAATGGAGACTTCCCCGCATCTTTGCCCGCAGTGACCGCGCGGGGAAGATGAGCGGGCACGACGGACGATCAGCGTTTCGTGATCGTTTTCGGGGTAATCGTTTTGGTAGTAATGGCGAGCTCAACCACACGTGCCGTTTTGCCGTGGGTTTGACCGTGAATGGTCGAAATCGAGGAGATTTGAGAGATCCGCGCCATCGCTACAATATACACGAAAACCGAAATTTGGCGACGCCAGTCGCCGCTATCGTCCGAATTGCGCGCGAATCCACCCATTTCGAGGCGGATTCACGCTTTAAAGGTTGCTTGACAGCCCGTTTGACAATCCGACTATTGCTTCAGACCGGCGACATTGTTTTTACAGCGCGGCAACCACCGCATCGCCCATTGCCACTGTGCCGACCTGCTTGCAACCCGGCGTGAGAATATCGCCGGTGCGATACCCCTGTTCGAGCACCTTTTTCACCGCGGTTTCGATGCGGTCCGCCTGCTCCGCCTTGTTCAGCGAATAGCGCAGCATCATGGCGGCCGAGAGGATCGTCGCCAGCGGATTGGCCACGCCCTTGCCGGCGATGTCGGGCGCCGAACCGTGCGACGGTTCGTACAAGCCCTTGTTGTTCTTGTCCAGCGACGCCGACGGCAGCATGCCGATCGAGCCCGTGAGCATCGCCGCTTCGTCCGAAAGAATGTCGCCGAACATGTTGCCGGTGACGATCACGTCGAACGACTTGGGCGCCTTCACCAACTGCATCGCGGCATTGTCGACATACATATGCGACAACTCGACGTCAGCGTATTCCTTCGACACGTCGATCATCACGTCTTTCCAGAACTGCGACGTTTCGAGCACGTTGGCCTTGTCCACCGAGGTCAGCTTCTTGTCGCGCTTTTGCGCCGCCTGAAACGCGACGTGCGCGATGCGGCGCACTTCGGGCTCCGAATAGCGCATCGTGTCGAAGCCTTCCTTCGAGCCGGCAAAGAGACCATCCGGCGCTTCACGCACGCCGCGCGGCGCGCCGAAGTAGATGTCGCCGTTCAGTTCACGCACGATCAGGATGTCCAGACCCGAAACGATCTCTTCCTTCAACGACGAAGCGCCGGTGAGTTGCGGATAGCAGATCGCCGGGCGGAAGTTCGCGAACAGTTGCAGATGCTTGCGCAGACCGAGAATCGCCTGTTCGGGGCGCAGCGCGCGTTCGAGCTTGTCGTACTTCCAGTCGCCGACGGCGCCGAACAGAATCGCGTCGGCTTCCTTCGCCAGCGCCAGCGTTGAATCGGGCAGCGGGTGGCCCTTCGCTTCGTAGCCCGCGCCGCCGACCGGCGCTTCTTCGAGTTCGAACTTTTCGCCGAGTACGTTCAGGACCTTGACGGCCTCCTTGACGATTTCGGGGCCGATGCCGTCACCCGGCAACACTGCGATCTTCATGCGAATTCCTTGATGATTTTCTTGGGACGTTCAAGCGCGAATCAGCGAGCGGCGCTTTAACCGACAATGCGATGAGCCAGCCAAGGCTGCTTCGCAATACGCTCCGCTTCGAACTGGCGAATCTTGTCCGCGTGACGCAGCGTCAGGCCGATATCGTCGAAACCGTTCAGCAGGCAGTACTTGCGAAAGCCCGCGACTTCGAACGGATACTCCGCGCCGCCGTCCGAGGTGCGCACCACTTGCGCTTCCAGATCGATGGTCAGCTTGAAGCCGTTGAACGCGTACGTTTCGTTGAACAGGTGATCGACTTGCTGTTCGGTCAACACGATCGGCAACAGGCCGTTCTTGAAGCAGTTGTTGTAGAAGATATCGGCAAAGCTCGGCGCGATGATCGCGCGGAAACCGTATTGCTGCAGCGCCCACGGCGCGTGTTCACGCGAGCTGCCGCAGCCGAAATTCTTGCGCGCCAGTAACACGGACGCGCCTTGATAACGCGGCTGATTCAGCACGAAATCCGGATTCAGCGGGCGCTTCGAATTGTCCTGACCCGGCTCGCCGTGGTCGAGGTAACGCCATTCGTCGAACGCGTTCGGCCCGAAACCGGTGCGCTTGATCGACTTCAGGAATTGCTTCGGAATGATCGCGTCCGTGTCGACGTTCTCACGATCGAGCGGCGCCACGACGCCGGTGTGTACGATGAATTTATCCATGACGCTTGCGCCTGTTTCAAGACCGGGCGATGCGCGTGGCGGCTGTCGAACCGCTCGGCGCATTGCCGGCAAAAATCAAAAACCGCTTATTTGTCAGCGTGGTTGCTGATCGAATTGCCGAGGTGCGACATGTCCTCGCCGAATCCGTGCACCGTGTTGCAGCCCGTCAGACCGAGCAGCAACCCAGCCAGCGTACCGAGCGCGAAGCGGCGCAGTAGAGTGATGCGATTCATGTTCTTCATGATGCGTTTTATCCAAGCTTGCGAATATCGACGAAATGCCCTTCAATGGCCGCGGCTGCGGCCATTGCGGGGCTCACGAGGTGGGTACGGCCACCGGCGCCCTGACGACCTTCGAAATTACGATTCGACGTGGACGCGCAACGCTCGCCCGGATCCAACCGGTCGGCGTTCATCGCGAGACACATCGAGCAACCCGGCTCGCGCCATTCGAAACCGGCGTCGGTAAAGACCTTGTCCAGCCCTTCCCGCTCCGCTTGCGCCTTCACCAGACCCGAACCCGGCACGACCATGGCGAGGCGGATGTTCGGCGCAACGCGGCGACCGAGCTTCTTGACGACGTAAGCCGCGGCGCGAATGTCTTCAATGCGCGCGTTGGTGCACGACCCAATGAAGATTTTATCCGGCTTGATCGACTCGATCGGCGCATTCGGTTCGAGCGCCATGTATTTCAGCGCGCGCTCCATGGCGTCGCGCTTGACCGGGTCCTTCTCGCGTTCCGGGTCCGGCACGCGGCCGTCTACTGCCGTAACCATTTCCGGCGACGTGCCCCACGTGACTTGCGGCACGATTTCGGCAGCGTTCAGCTCGACCACGCGATCGAACTGCGCGCCTTCGTCCGACTTGAACTGCTTCCAGTACTCGACCGCGTGATCCCACTCGACGCCTTCCGGCGAGAACGGGCGGCCTTTCAAATATTCGATGGTGGTGTCGTCCACTGCGACCATGCCAGCGCGCGCGCCCGCCTCGATCGCCATGTTGCAGACCGTCATGCGGCCTTCCATGGACAACGCGCGAATCGTCGAACCGCCGAATTCGATCGCGTAGCCGGTGCCGCCCGCCGTGCCGATCTTGCCGATGATCGCGAGCACGATGTCTTTCGCGGTACAGCCGCGCGGCAACGGACCTTCCACCTTGACCAGCATGTTCTTGCTCTTCTTCTGCAAGAGCGTTTGCGTGGCGAGCACATGCTCGACTTCCGAGGTGCCGATGCCATGCGCGAGCGCGCCGAACGCGCCGTGCGTGGACGTGTGCGAGTCGCCGCAGACGATCGTCATGCCCGGCAAGGTAGCGCCCTGCTCCGGCCCGATGATGTGCACGATGCCTTGGCGGAGGTCGTTCATCTTGAACTGCGTGATGCCGTAGGCGTCGCAGTTTGAATCGAGCGTGTCGACTTGCAGCCTGGAAACCGGATCGGCGATGCCGTGGCTGCGATCCGTGGTGGGGACGTTGTGGTCCGACACCGCCAGATTCGCGCTGATGCGCCACACCGGACGCTCAGCCAGCTTCAGGCCCTCGAACGCCTGTGGGCTGGTCACTTCGTGCAGCAGGTGACGGTCGATATAAAGAATCGTCGTACCGTCTTCTTCCGTGTGGACCACGTGTGTGTTCCACAATTTGTCGTAGAGAGTCTGTGCCATGGTATGCGGGGTAGTAGTGACTGCGGACTGACCGTGTCGGTCGATTATGCCATGCAGCGGCTCGCATTGTGCCCCACGCCATCGAAAAAACCGATAAAAAACAGTGAGTTGGGTGGTAGTGTCGATACCTGTATTGGCGTTACCCGGCAAGGGTGCGGAGTGGCGCCCCACGCGCCGCCCCCGTGCGTGCGAACGCTTAGCGTGCGAGATCGAAACCGAATTGCGCACGTCCCAGCGGAGTCAGGTCGCTTTCTTCCGCGCGTCCGATGAAGTCGGTTTCGAAGTGATCGGCCGGAAAATCCGGCGGGCTCTCGCCGCGCAGGAAGCTCGGCAACTGGCGCTTGAGATACGCCTCGTTTTTCGCGCACCAGGGCGCGGACGAGATGTACATCACGTTGCTGTAGCCGTTGCCGCGGTGCGCGTCTTCCACGGAATGCACGACGTCGCTATGCCAGAACACGGCGTCTCCGGCATGCATGTGCGGAATCGGCGTGACCGCTTCGAGCAGCAGGCTGTGCCACGCCGGTTGGATCGACAGCGCGCGGGCCGGTTGGGCGCCGCAGAGTTCGTCGTCGGGCACGTCGTCTTGCAGCGCGCGCAGGATCACGTAGGCCATCGCGTTGGCGATCGGGATCAATTGCAGCGTGCCGTCGCCGGGCCCTTGCGGCGTCAGCGCGGTCCAGCCCTGGAAGGTGCGGAACATCGAGCAGACCGCCGGGGAGGGAATCTCCTGCACGTCGGGACGGAATGCGGCGTCGAACGGATCGTACGCGCGCCAGTTGCCCGACAGCACGTGCCGATACACCTTGCGGAAATTCGGATCGAGCCAGCGCTCGACGGAGCCGCCATCCACGTGCGGCGACAAACCCAGCGATTCCGATCCGGGCGGCCGGCGACGAATCCGGTCGGCGTAGACCGGTATGCGCTCGGGATCGAAGTGCTGTCTGCCTTCGCTCTCCGACGTCCAGAGGCGGTTCAGGAACACGCGCGTGTTGGTGAGTTGCTGCGATTGGCGCGCCATCGTCTGCGGCCTCGACCAGTAGACGCCATAGATCTGCGGCTTGCTCGACGACAGGTTGCCGAAGTATTTGTCTTCGGCGCGGTGCGCGAGCTTGTCGTCGAGCTTGTTGCGCTGCACGTAGTCGGCGATTTCGTCGTTCCAGTCGCTTGCCTGCTGCGGATCGAACACGCGCCGCACGACGCATGCGCCGCGCGTCTTGATGCGGGCGATGGTGGCCTGGTCGACGTCGCCGGAAACGATCGCCGAATAGTCGAAAACGGGAATCGCGTCACGCCCTTGGTCGCGCTCGCGACGGATGGCGTCGACTTGCTGCCTGATCGCGCTATCGACTTCGTCGAACACCTGCCTGTGGTTCGGTAACGCCGTTTGCAGCGCGCGCTTCGTAGCGCGGATCGCGTCGGGAAGATTGTCGATCACGAGCGGCATGGCCTGTCTCCTTGCATCGGTTTTGTCGGGATGGGGTGCGTCCAGATTAGGCATCTTTGGCACCCAGCATGCATCTCATCCGGCCAATTCTCGATACAATCTGGACATTCGCCGCTTGCCCCACGCGCGGCCAGGTTGCGTCCCGTGAAACCTCAGTACGAACGCGTCACCATCCCGGACGGCTGTTCGATTCGCGTCTACCACCGGCAGCTCGCGCAGATCCCGTTCGAATGGCATCACCATCCCGAGTACGAACTCACGCTGACGATGAATAGCCGCGGCCGTCGTTTCGTCGGCGATCACAGCGCTGATTACAGCGGCGACGATCTCGTGCTCGTGCCGCCGGATATGCCGCACACGTGGGCGTCGACGGAGCCTATCGATGCGCGCGAGCCGCAAGTGGCGGTTGTCATATGGTTCAGCGGCGACTGGGCGCGACGGGTGGCGGATTGTTGTCCAGAGTTTGCGTCGTTGCGTACGCTGCTGAGACGCGGCGCGCCAGGATTGCGGTTTGCGCCCGAAGCCGCGGCGCTCATGCGCGCGCAGTTGGGTGCGTTGCTGAATGAGTCGCCGCGTGTGCGGCTGGGTGCCGCGTTGGACGTGCTCGCCTGTCTCGCCGAGGCAAAGTCGGAGCCGTTGGCGTCACCGGCTGCGCATGGGCGGAACGGACGACAACAACGGGGCAGCGGCGCGCAACCGGCGCGAACCGCTCAACAGGCTGATCTGGTGCCCACGGCCTCTGCCGGCGGCAGCTCATCAGAAGCGGAACGGCTGAACCGCGTACTGGATCTGCTCGATCGACGCTTCCACGAACGGTTGCGTATCGCCGAATTATGCGAGGCAGCCAATCTCTCGGAGCGCTCGCTGCACCGTTACTTCGTGCGGCACGTCGGCGAAAGCGTGGGACGTTATCTGAACCGGCTGCGCATCGGTTACGCAACGCGGCAATTGACCGATACAAGCTGGCCCATCGCGCTAATCGCCACCAAGGCCGGGTTTCCGAACCTGGCGAATTTCAATCGACAGTTTCTTTCAGCGCGAGGCACGACGCCGAGTGCGTACCGGCGCTTCTTCGAAACCTATGGGCATGCGCCGCAAATCTCAGCGGAACCGCAAGCGCTCGGGATGCGCTCGCCGTCACTGGAGCGTACGAAAGCTAACGGTTCGCGACGTAAAGCACGTTCGGCCGCTTGATGCGCCGTTCACTGCAAGGTTGATCCACGTCAGCCACCGCTCAGGACAGAAGCAAAACGCCTCAAAGGAAGCTCCGTTGAGGCGTTTTCTTACCACTTGCCGCCGCGCGGCTCGCAGGCTTCACAGCGTGCCTGCCGCGCGGTGACGCGACCGCTTAACGCTGCGCAATCGGCTTCGCCTCACGCTGCGTATCGCCAATGAACAGCTGACGCGGACGACCAATCTTCTGTTCCGGATCGGCGATCATTTCATTCCACTGTGCAATCCAGCCGACGGTACGCGCCATCGCGAAGATACACGTGAACATCGACGTCGGAATACCCAGTGCGCGCTGCACGATGCCCGAGTAGAAGTCGACGTTCGGGTACAGCTTGCGCGACACGAAGTATTCGTCTTCCAGCGCGATTTTTTCCAGCGCCATGGCCAGCTTGAACAGCGGGTCGTCGTGCAGGCCGAGTTCGTTCAGCACTTCGTGGCAGGTTTCGCGCATCAGCTTCGCGCGCGGATCGTAGTTCTTGTAGACGCGGTGACCGAAGCCCATCAGCTTCACGCCCGAGTTCTTGTCCTTCACCTGCTTGATGAACTCAGGAATGTTGTCGACCGAGCCGATTTCTTCCAGCATGTTCAGCGCGGCTTCGTTCGCGCCGCCGTGCGCCGGGCCCCACAGACAAGCGATACCGGCCGCGATACACGCGAACGGATTGGCGCCCGACGAACCGGCGAGACGCACGGTCGAGGTGGATGCGTTCTGCTCGTGGTCTGCGTGAAGAATCAGGATACGGTCGAGCGCGCGCACCAGCACGTCGTTGACCTTGTAGTCTTCGCACGGGTTCGAGAACATCATGTGCATGAAGTTCGCGCTGTACGAGAGGTTGTTCCTCGGATACGCAAACGGCTGGCCGATGCTGTACTTGTACGCCATCGCGACCAGCGTGGGCAGCTTCGCGATCATGCGAATGGCCGACACGTCACGGTGACGCGGATTGTTGATGTCGAGCGAGTCGTGGTAGAACGCCGACAGCGCGCCGACTGCCGCGACCAGAATCGCCATCGGGTGTGCGTCGCGACGGAAACCGCGGAAGAAGAAGTGCATTTGCTCATGCACCATCGTGTGATTCGTAACGGTCTTCACGAACTCCGCTTTTTGCTGTTCGTTCGGCAGTTCGCCCTTCAGCAGCAGGTAGCAGGTTTCGAGGAAGTCGGCGTTTTCCGCGAGGTTGTCGATCGGGTAGCCGCGGTACAGCAGTTCACCCTTGTCGCCGTCGATGTACGTGATCGCCGAGTTGCAGGCCGCCGTCGACATGAAGCCCGGATCGTACGTAAATTTGCCGGTCTGGCCGTACAGTTTCCGGATGTCGATCACGTCCGGGCCGAGAGTGCCCTTGTAGATCGGCATTTCAACGCTCGGCGAATTGTCGCTGAACGATAGCGTGGCTTTAACATCTGACGGGGTCATAGCACATCCTCAATCGAAGTATGGAAACAGGGTTTCGATAATTGCACGCCTGGAACAACGGACAAGCGGCGCTCAAGCCGGTTAGGCGTTGCGCAGCAGCTCCAGCACCCGGATCACATCCGGGTCGGCAAGGTCGCCCTCAGGTTCCTTGCGCGCGAGCAGCAAGTCCATCAGGTCGTTATCGCTCAGCTCTAGCAGGCGGGTGAGTGCGCCTACGTCGGCGTCGCTGAGGTCATGCTCATATCGGCTGAAGAAACGCTCAAAGATCAGATCGTTTTCCAGCAAGCCCCGCCGTGCGCGCCAGCGAAGGCGCGCGCGGCGAAGAGGGTCGGACTGATGTGATGATTCGTCCATCTCAGACAGCGCGGCGAACCATCAATTCCTTGATCTTGCCAATCGCCTTGGTCGGGTTAAGGCCCTTCGGGCAAACGTCGACGCAATTCATGATGGTATGGCAACGGAACAGACGGTACGGATCTTCCAGGTTGTCGAGGCGTTCACCCGTCGCCTCGTCGCGGCTGTCCGCGATGAAACGATAGGCTTGCAACAGGCCGGCCGGACCGACGAACTTATCCGGGTTCCACCAGAAGCTCGGGCACGAGGTCGAGCAGCTAGCGCACAGGATACATTCGTACAGACCGTCGAGTTCGTCGCGCTCTTCGGGCGACTGCAGACGTTCCTTTTCCGGCGGCGGCGTATCGTTGATCAGGTACGGCTTGATCGAGTGATACTGGTTGAAGAACTGCGTGAAGTCGCAGATCAGGTCGCGCACGACCGGCAAGCCCGGCAGCGGACGCAGCACGATTTTTTGCGGCAGGTCGTTCAGGTTCGTGAGGCACGCCAGGCCGTTCTTGCCGTTGATGTTCATTGCGTCCGAACCGCACACGCCTTCACGGCACGAGCGGCGGAACGACAGCGTTTCGTCCATAGCCTTGAGCTTGACGAGCGCGTCGAGCAGCATGCGTTCGTGCGAGTCGATTTCGATGTCGTACGACTGCATGCGCGGCGCTGCGTCCTTGTCCGGATCGTAGCGGTAGATTTCAAATGTACGCTTAGCCATTTCTGAATTCCTTTGACTTGTGCCTTAGAAGGTCCGCGCTTTCGGCGGAACCGATTCGACCGTCAGCGGTTGCATGTGAACCGGCTTGTAGTCGAGGCGATCGCCTTCACTGAACCACAGCGTATGGCGCAGCCAGTTTTCGTCGTCGCGATGTTCGAAGTCGTTTTGCGCGTGGGCGCCGCGGCTTTCCTTGCGCGCTTCGGCGGAGACCATCGTGGCGCGCGCCACTTCGATCAGGTTCGCCACTTCCAGCGCTTCCACACGTGCCGTGTTGAACACCTTCGACTTGTCTTTCAGGTGGATGCTGTCGACCCGCTCAGCCACTTCGCGGATGCGTTCAACGCCTTCGGACAGCAATGCCGAAGTACGGAACACGCCGGCGTGCTTCTGCATGGTCGCGCGAATGTCGTTCGCGACGTTTTGCGTATACTCGCCCGACGACGACTTCTCGAGCTTGTCGAGGCGCGACAGCGCGAAATCGGCGGCGTCGGCCGGCAGCGGCTTGTGCTCCTTGATTTCCTTGACGTGCTTGACGATGTGGTTACCGGCGGCGCGCCCGAACACCACGAGGTCGAGCAGCGAGTTCGTGCCGAGACGGTTCGCGCCGTGCACCGACACGCACGAGCATTCGCCCACTGCGTAGAAACCGTTCACCGGCTCTTCGTGCCCCTTCGACGTGCCCACGACCTGGCCGTGGATATTCGTCGGAATGCCGCCCATCTGATAGTGAATGGTCGGCACGACCGGAATCGGCTCTTTGATGCAGTCGACGTTCGCGAACTTCAGCGCGATTTCGCGGATCGACGGCAGACGCTTCATGATCGTCTCCGCGCCGATGTGCGACAGGTCGAGCAGCACGTGGTCCTTGTTCGGACCGACGCCGCGGCCTTCCTTGATTTCCTGGTCCATCGAACGCGAGACGAAATCGCGCGGCGCCAGATCCTTCAGCGTGGGCGCGTAGCGCTCCATGAAACGCTCGCCGTTCGAGTTGCGCAGAATGCCGCCTTCGCCGCGCACGCCTTCGGTAATCAGCACGCCCGCGCCGGCCACGCCGGTGGGGTGGAATTGCCAGAATTCCATGTCTTGCAGCGCGATGCCCGAACGCGCGGCCATGCCCAGGCCGTCACCGGTGTTGATGAACGCATTCGTGGATGCCGCGAAGATCCGGCCCGCGCCGCCCGTGGCGAGCAGCGTGGTCTTGCCTTCGAGAATGTAGACGTCGCCGGTTTCCATTTCCAGCGCGGTCACGCCGAGCACGTCGCCCTCGGCGTCGCGGATCAGGTCCAGCGCCATCCATTCGACGAAGAACTGCGTCTTGGCCGCCACGTTCTGCTGATACAGCGTGTGCAGCAGCGCGTGACCGGTACGGTCAGCAGCCGCGCAAGCGCGTTGCACCGGCTTTTCGCCGTAGTTCGCGGTGTGGCCGCCGAACGGGCGTTGGTAAATCGTGCCGTCGGCGTTACGGTCGAACGGCATGCCGAAGTGTTCGAGTTCGTAGACTGCGTTCGGTGCCTCGCGGCACATGAACTCGATCGCGTCCTGGTCGCCGAGCCAGTCGGAACCCTTGATCGTGTCGTAGAAGTGATAGTGCCAGTTGTCTTCGCTCATGTTGCCGAGCGAGGCGCCGATGCCGCCTTGAGCAGCAACCGTGTGTGAGCGCGTGGGGAACACCTTGGACAGCACGCAGACCGACAGACCGGCGCGCGCCAGTTGCAGCGAAGCACGCATTCCCGAGCCGCCCGCGCCGACGATAACCACGTCAAACTTGCGACGCGGCAGAGAATTCTTGATTGCAGCCATTCTTTTACACTCTCCAGAGAATCTGCGCAGCGTAGCCCGCACATGCGAGCAGCCAGACGATCGTCAGCGCCTGAAGGAACAGGCGCGTGCCCACGGGTTTCACATAGTCCATCCAGATGTCGCGGATACCGACCCACGCGTGATAGAACAGCGAGAGCAGCGTGACAAACGTGGCGAGCTTCATCCATTGCGTGGCGAAGATCGAGGCCCAGCCTTCGTACGAGAAATCACGCGCGCCGAAGAACCATGCGAGCAGGATCACCGTGTAGATCGCCATCACGCAGGCGGTAATGCGCTGGGCGAGCCAGTCGCGCAGACCGTAATGTGCGCCGACGACGAGACGCTTCGGACCGATTCGGTTATTAGCTGCCATTTTTTTAAAAAACTCCGAACAGTTTTGCCGCGAATGCAATCGTAAGAAGGGACGACACGACGAGAACGACGATGGAGGTTTGCTTGCCGCCTTCCTTCGTGACCGCGCGGTGCGTGTCCATCACGAGGTGACGGACGCCCGCGCAGAAGTGAAACAGGAAGGCCCACGCAAGAACGAGCGTGATGAGCTTGACGATGACGTTGGAGAGGAAACCTTTGAAGACCTCGAAACTCAGTTCGGAAGTCAGGCTTTGATCGAAGAGGTACAGCAGGAACGGAAGAAAAACAAAAAGCAGACCACCGCTTAAGCGATGCAAGATCGAAACTCGCCCCGCTAGCGGGAGACGGTATGCCGTCAATATCTGCCCGATACCGATGTTCCGGAACTCCGGCCTCGGTTTTTTTACGGCTTCAGCCATGCTAGACCCCTACTATGTAGTCACACTAATCCGCGATTTTAGCGCCTTTTTATATCGCGCTGCAGCGAAAACCACGACAGGTCCGTTACAGCGTGCGCGATAAAGGTGCCTTCAAACAGGCGTGCGTGTGGGACGCCGCGCCTCGTTCAGCCCGACTCAGCTCAGGTCGTTCTGATAGTAATACCCGGTTGTGACATACCAACCTCGCCGCACTTCCACCGGCCGATCCCCATACGTATACGACACCCGCTCGACCGACAGCAGCGGGAAGCCCGCAGGCACGCGCAGGAGATCCGCAACCGTTGGCTCGGCCGCCACCGCGCGGATTTTTTCCGTTGCGCGGATCATGCGCGTGCCGAATTCCGTCTCGAACATCGCGTAGAGCGGACCCTTGTACTCCGACAGCCGCTCGAGTGTGAGTCCGCGAAATACCGCGCCGGGCAGCCAGATTTCGTCGAGTACGGTGACTTCGCCATCGAACTGCAGCAAACGCTTGATCAGCACCACGGGATCGGCGGGTTTCAGATCGAGCTGCCGGGCGATATCCGCCGATGCTCGCAAACGCCGGCATTCCAGCAGGCGGCTCACGTGCGGATGTTCCGCGCCGTCATCGGCCAGCAATCTAAGGAAGCGAAACTGGGCGCGGTCTTCGTTGTGCGTTGCGACAAACGTGCCCTTGCCCTGGCGGCGCACCAGCAGGTTGTCGGCAGCGAGTTCGTCGATCGCTTTGCGCACCGTTCCCTGGCTGACCTTGTATCTGGCCGCCAATTCGACTTCACTAGGAATGATCTCGCCGGGTTTCCATTCGCCACTTTCGAGGCTCTGCGTAATCAAGCCCTTGATCTGCTGATACAACGGGCTGAAGGTGGGCGACGCAGCGGCGGGCACGGCAGCGGATACACCTTCTCCCGTGGCGCTGGAGCCATTCGGATTCGTGGTGTTCGCCGGGTTCGAATTCATGCGCGCATTTCATCATAAAGGGCTGGGCCACGTCTAGGGTTTTCCCCTCAATAGATATGTCTTATATAAGACATAAGATAATGTTGACTTTGTGTCTGACGACTCCTACACTCCCTTCCGAGCAAGGGTTTGCGGGTTTTTCGGCGCCTCTTTTCAGGCCGCGCCGTAGCGCACCGGCAGTCACTCTGCACCATGCTGTTCCCACGCAGTCCCGGTTTCGATTCGCCGCCATTCGTTGGCCAGACGTTTGCCGAAACGCGCTGTTTGCAGGAGCCCGCACCGTGCAGCGGCTATCCGGCGCTACCCCTATCCACCCCCTGCTCGTGAGTAAGGTTTCCGGCATGGCGGTCTTGCCGCAGCGCGCCGCACCGCCTCGGCATTTCGGGGCTGTCCGCGAACAGTGAATTCCGCCGTGTTTCACAACGCTTCGCTGAACGCGCATATAGAATGGCGTTTTCCCTAGCGTCTAACGCATCGTCCTGGAGATTTCTCAATGGCTAAGCCCGCAAAGCGCGTTGCCGTCACCGGCGCCGCAGGTCAAATCGCTTACTCCTTGCTGTTCCGCATCGCCAATGGCGACCTGCTCGGCAAGGACCAGCCGGTTGTCCTGCAATTGCTCGATCTGCCGCAAGCGCAAGGCGCCGTGAAAGGCGTCGTGATGGAACTGGATGATTGCGCATTCCCGCTGCTGTCGGGCGTCGTGATCACCGACGATCCGAAGGTTGCATTCAAGGACGCCGACGTGGCCCTGCTGGTCGGCGCGCGTCCGCGTTCGAAAGGCATGGAACGCAAGGACCTGCTGTCGGCCAACGCCGAGATTTTCACCGTCCAAGGCAAGGCGCTGAACGAAGTCGCCAGCCGCGACGTGAAAGTGCTGGTGGTCGGCAACCCGGCCAACACGAACGCCTACATCGCCATGAAGTCGGCGCCGGATCTGCCGAAGAAGAACTTCACCGCCATGCTGCGTCTGGACCACAACCGCGCGCTATCGCAACTGGCGGCCAAGTCGGGCAAGCCGGTCGCTTCGATCGAAAAGCTGGCTGTGTGGGGCAACCACTCGCCGACCATGTACCCGGACTTCCGTTTCGCCACCGCGGAAGGTCAAGACCTGACCAAGCTGATCAACGACGACGAATGGAACCGCAACACGTTCATCCCGACCGTCGGCAAGCGTGGCGCGGCAATCATCGAAGCGCGCGGCCTGTCATCGGCGGCGTCGGCGGCTAACGCTGCAATCGACCACGTCCGCGACTGGGTGCTCGGCACGAACGGCAAGTGGGTCACGATGGGCATCCCGTCGGACGGCTCGTACGGCATTCCCGAAGACATCATCTACGGTGTGCCGGTCACGTGCGAAAACGGCGAGTACAAGCGCGTCGAAGGCCTGGCAATCGACGCGTTCTCGCGCGAAAAGATGGACGGCACGCTGCAGGAACTGCTGGAAGAGCGCGAAGGCGTTCAGCATCTGCTCGGCTAAGCGCCTGATGCAGGCAAACCGGAACTCGTGAGAAACCGCTGGGCCGCCCAAATTTTTTTCGCTCTGCTGGGATCCTCTTGAGCATGGAGATCCCCTCGGGCGGCGCACCGCGAAACGCCATGTCCGGGGGCGCTCCCGGGCATCGCCTCAGCGAGTGAGTTCCGGTTTTTTACGTGCGAATGCAGCTATTCGCATCTGATCCGAGCGCGTTTTGCGCCGCTGCGCAATGAGCGTCAGCAGAGCGCGCCCGAATCAGATTCCCTAAACACGACCACCCCAAACCCTGACGCCGAAGATGCGCGCCCTCACACCCGCCGAAGTGCTGTTTGACGGCGAAGTGCCGCCCGCTGTGCTGCCTGCCTGCGATCACTACGCCGGCAGCGAAAAGCTGATGCTGAAATCGCTCGCGTTGCAGCAACAACTGGGCCCGGTGTTCGACATCACGCTTGATTGCGAGGACGGCGCGCAGGTCGGCCGGGAGGCGGAACACGCTGAGCTGGTCGCTTCCCTGCTGGGCAGCGAGCATGACCGCTTCGGCCGGGTCGGCGTGCGCATTCACGACTTCGATCACGCGCACTGGCGCGACGACGTCCGCCTCATTCTGCGTGCGGCGAGACGAGCACCTGCTTACATCACCCTGCCGAAGATCCGCAACCTGCCCGACGCCGCCGAGATGGTCGCGTTCATCGAGGCGACGCGATGCGAATTCCGCATCGCCCAGCCGGTGCCGGTGCAATTACTGGTTGAAACCCACGGCGCGCTCATGCGTGTGTTCGATCTGGCCGCGCTACCAGGTGTGGAAGCACTGAGCTTCGGCCTGATGGACTTCGTCTCCGCGCACGACGGCGCAATTCCCGATACCGCGATGCGCTCGCCCGGCCAGTTCGATCATCCGCTGGTGCGGCGCGCGAAGCTGGAAATTTCGGCAGCCTGCCATGCGTACGGCAAAGTGCCATCGCACAACGTCAGCACCGAAGTGCGCGACATGGGCGTGGTCGCCAACGATGCCGCCCGCGCCCGCAGCGAGTTCGGTTACACGCGCATGTGGAGCATCCACCCGGCGCAGATCGAGGCGATCGTAGCCGCGTTCGCACCGCGCGACGAAGAGATCGCCACCGCAACCGAAATCCTGCTGGCCGCGCAGTCCGCGCATTGGGGACCGACGCGCCATCACGACACGCTGCACGACCGCGCCAGCTACCGCTACTACTGGTCCGTACTTCGCCGAGCGCAATCCACTGGCCGCGCCGTTCCGCAAGACGCCGCGCCGCTCTTTGCGAAAGTGGGCGCTAACGTGCAAACCGCTTCATGAAGGCGATGACCAATGCGACAGCCGGCGCCGCAGCGTTCAACGGCGTTCACAGGCAGTGCGATTCGGCCGGATCATGGCATGACCTGCCGCGGCGCAAAGCAGTCACCAGCGCTGCAAGACGACCGCAAGCGGCACAGAGGCACCAAGGAGACAGCGGGAGATGAGCGATACGACGCAAACCGCCGGCGCACAAGGCGGGAACGAAGCCCAAGGCGGCTTCAAACCGAAAAAGTCCGTGGCGCTGTCCGGCGTGACCGCGGGGAATACGGCGCTGTGCACGGTCGGCAAGACCGGCAACGACCTGCACTACCGGGGCTACGACATTCTCGACCTCGCCGGCGCGTGCGAATTCGAGGAGATCGCGTATCTGCTGGTCCACGAGAAACTGCCGACCCAGGCCGAACTGGGCGCCTACAAGACGAAGCTCAAGGCGCTGCGCGGCCTGCCCGCGAACGTGAAGGCCGCGCTCGAATGGATTCCCGCCGCCGCGCATCCGATGGACGTGATGCGCACCGGCGTCTCGGTGCTCGGCACCGTGCTCCCGGAAAAGGACGATCACAACCTGCCGGGCGCGCGCGACATCGCCGACAAACTGATGGCCTCGCTCGGCTCGATGCTGCTCTACTGGTATCACTACTCGCACAACGGCAGGCGCATCGAGGTCGAAACGGACGACGATTCGATCGGCGGCCACTTCCTGCATCTGCTGCACGGCGTCGCGCCGTCGAAGTCGTGGGTCGACGCGATGCATGTATCGCTGAATCTGTACGCCGAGCATGAGTTCAACGCGTCGACCTTCACCGGCCGCGTGATCGCGGGCACGGGCTCGGACATCTATTCGGCGATCACCGGCGCGATCGGCGCGCTGCGCGGCCCGAAGCACGGCGGCGCGAACGAAGCCGCGTTCGAGATCCAGTCGCGCTACCCGACGCCCGACGAAGCCGAGGCGGA
The DNA here is from genome assembly GCF_049177125.1 of Paraburkholderia sp. DD10. Classification (NCBI taxonomy): domain Bacteria; kingdom Pseudomonadati; phylum Pseudomonadota; class Betaproteobacteria; order Burkholderiales; family Burkholderiaceae; genus Paraburkholderia; species Paraburkholderia sp. DD10. The sequence goes on from NZ_CP185392.1 coordinate 3,284,211, forward strand.
CATCCGCCGTCGCGTGGAGAACAAGGAGGTGGTGATCGGTTTCGGTCACCCGGTGTACACGATCTCCGATCCGCGCAACAAGGTGATCAAGGAAGTCGCGCGGAAGCTCTCGAAGGAAGCGGGCAACACCAAGCTGTTCAGCATCGCGGAGCGACTTGAAACAGTGATGGCTGAAGTGAAAAAGATGTTTCCAAATCTCGACTGGTTCAGCGCGGTTTCGTACCACATGATGGGCGTGCCGACGGCGATGTTCACGCCGCTCTTCGTGATCTCGCGCACGGCAGGCTGGAGCGCGCACATCATCGAGCAGCGCATCGACAACAAGATCATCCGTCCGAGCGCGAATTACACGGGACCTGAGAATTTGAAGTTCGTGCCGCTAAATAGGAGAAAATAGCGGTCGCTGTGCGCTTCCAAAGCGCGTGCAGTTCAACCCTTGCGGTCGGCCTGGACCGGTAGCCCGCACCGTTCAACTGAAATTAGATAGAAAGGTTTTCTCCATGAAAAAGCTGATGATCGCCGCCGTGATTGGCGCCCTGTCCACGACGGTGTTGACCGTCGCGACTGACGCCGCTGCGCAAACGGCGACGACCACGAAGCCCGCTGCCACGAAAGCCACGCCGAAAAAGCCGCAACCCAAGCGCCTGATCAAGCGCAAGCCGAATCCCGCGAAGGAAGCGAAGATCGACCCGATTCCGGAAGGCGCGGAAAAGTGGTCGTGCAACGAAGGTCTGGCCTTCCAGCTCAAGGGCGACATGAAGCGTGACCAGATCGTCACGGTTCACTGGGCGAACAAGAACTACAACTTGCCGCGCGCAACGACCACCACGGGCGCGGACCGTTTCCACGACGCTGCGTCGGGTATGGATCTGATCGTGATCCCGACCAAAGCCATGTTGTTCTCGGATAAGGACAGCTCGCGCCTCGCCGACGAATGCAAGACGGCGGCGATGCTGGAAGGCGCGCCGGCTCCGACGCAATCGAACGCGATCGACAAGACCAGCAACTAATTTTCCTCACCAGGAAAGGCCTCGATGTCCGCTCCCATTTCCAACGTGCGACCCGCCCCGGACAAAGTCCTGGTCGATATCGTCGATTACGTGCGGAATGAACAGATCGGCGGCACGCTCGCGCTGGAAACCGCGCGTCACTGCCTGATCGATACGCTTGGCTGCGGACTCGAGGCGCTCACCTACCCGGCTTGCACCAAGCTGATGGGACCGATCGTGCCGGGCACGATCGTCCCCAACGGCGCGAAGGTGCCGGGCACGTCGTTCCAGCTGGACCCGGTTCAGGCCGCCTTCAACATCGGCGCGATGATCCGCTGGCTGGACTTCAACGACACGTGGCTTGCGGCCGAATGGGGCCATCCATCCGATAACCTCGGCGGGATCCTGGCCACGGCCGACTGGCTCTCGCGCAGTGCCGTCGCAGCGGGCAAAGCGCCGCTGACGATGAAAGACGTTTTGGTCGCCATGATCAAGGCGCACGAAATTCAAGGCTGTATCGCGCTCGAAAACTCCTTCAACAAGGTCGGGCTCGACCATGTGCTGCTGGTGAAGCTGGCCTCGACCGCCGTGGTCGGCCAGATGATCGGCCTGAGCCGCGACGAGTTGATCAACGCGGTATCGCAGGCATTTGTCGATGGACACCCGCTGCGTACCTACCGTCACGCGCCGAACACCGGTTCCCGCAAATCGTGGGCCGCGGGCGATGCGACGTCGCGCGCCGTGCGTCTCGCGCTGATGTCGAAGACCGGCGAGATGGGCTATCCGTCGGTGCTGACGGCCAAAACGTGGGGCTTTTACGACGTGCTCTTCAAGGGCAATGCGTTCAGATTCCAGCGCCCGTATGGCTCCTACGTCATGGAAAACGTGCTGTTCAAGATCTCGTTCCCCGCTGAGTTCCACGCGCAAACCGCGGTGGAAGCCGCGATGACGCTGCATGCGCAACTCGCCGCCCAAGGCAGGCGCGTGGAAGATATCAGGAAGATCACGATCCGCACTCACGAGGCCGCGATCCGCATCATCGACAAGAAGGGTCCATTGAACAATCCGGCCGACCGCGATCATTGCATCCAGTACATGATCGCCGTGCCGCTGATCCATGGCCGCTTGACGGCTGCGGATTACGAAGATTCGATCGCGCAGGACGCGCGTATCGATGTGCTGCGCGCCAGGATGGAATGCGTCGAAGACGCGCGGTTCACGCAGGATTACCACGATCCCGAGAAGCGTTCGATCGCCAATGCACTGACGGTCGAATTCAACGACGGATCGAAGTTCGACGAAGTCGTGGTCGAATACCCGATCGGTCACAAGCGTCGTCGCGAAGACGGAATTCCGTTGCTGGTCGAGAAGTTCAGGACCAACCTCGCGCGCCGCTTTCCGGTCAAGCAACAACTGGCGATTCTCGACGTATCGCTGGATCAGGCAAGGCTCGAAGCCATGCCGGTTCATGAGTACGTCGATCTGTACATCATCTAGTCAAAGTTAAGTACTGTAGTTCCGCGATCAAACCAAGGAAAACACCATGGCCCACAACCTCCACAAAACGCTCAAGGAATTCGACAGCGGTTCCGGCAAAGGCAAGTTCTACTCCCTGCCGCAACTCGGCAAGGCATTGAACATCAAGATCGAGCGTCTGCCGGTCTCGATCCGTATCGTGCTGGAATCGGTGCTGCGTAACTACGACGGCAAGAAGATCGCCGAAGAACACATCACGCAACTCGCTAACTGGAAGCCGAGCGCCGCGCGCGTCGACGAAATCCCGTTCGTGGTGTCGCGCGTCGTGCTGCAGGACTTTACCGGCGTGCCGCTGCTCGCCGACATCGCTGCGATGCGCGGTGTCGCGCAACGCGTCGGCAAGAACCCCAAGTCGATCGAGCCGCTGGTCCCGGTCGATCTGGTGGTTGACCACTCGGTGCAGATCGATCACTTCCGCGAAAAGAACGCGCTCGACCTGAACATGAAGCTGGAATTCCAGCGCAACAACGAGCGCTACCAGTTCATGAAGTGGGGCATGCAGGCCTTCGACACGTTCAAGGTCGTGCCGCCGGGCGTCGGCATCGTTCACCAGGTGAACCTGGAATATCTCGCACGCGGCGTGCACAAGAAGGCCGAAGGCGCGGATACCGTGTACTACCCGGATTCGCTGGTCGGCACCGACAGCCATACCACGATGATCAACGGCATCGGCGTGGTGGGCTGGGGCGTGGGCGGTATCGAAGCTGAAGCCGGCATGCTCGGTCAACCGGTGTACTTCCTGACGCCGGACGTGGTCGGCGTGAACCTGAAGGGCAAGCTGCGCGAAGGCGTGACGGCGACCGACCTGGTGCTGACCATCACCGAACTGCTGCGCAAGGAAAAGGTGGTCGGCAAGTTCGTCGAATTCTTCGGCGAAGGCACGCGCTCGCTGTCGCTGCCGGACCGCGCCACGATCGGCAACATGGCGCCGGAATACGGCGCAACCATGGGCTTCTTCCCGGTCGACGAAAAAACCATCGACTACTTCAAGGGCACGGGCCGCACCGACGCGGAAATCTCGGCCTTCGAGAACTACTTCAAGGCGCAAAACCTGTTCGGTATTCCGAAGGACGGCGATATCGACTACACCAAGGTCGTTACGCTGGATCTCGGCACGGTTGCTCCGTCGCTGGCAGGCCCGAAGCGCCCGCAAGACCGCATCGAAATCGGTCACGTGAAGTCGACCTTCAGCGACCTGTTCTCGAAGCCGGTGGCGGAAAACGGCTTTGCGAAGAAGGAAGCCGACCTGGACGCGCAATACACGACGAGCAACGGCGTGAACGTGAAGAACGGCGACGTGCTGATCGCCGCGATCACGTCGTGCACGAACACGTCGAACCCGAGCGTGCTGCTGGCCGCCGGCCTGCTGGCGAAGAAAGCGGTGGAAGCCGGCCTGACGGTCGCGCCGCACATCAAGACGTCACTCGCGCCGGGATCGCGCATCGTCACCGAATATCTGACGAAGACCGGCTTGCTGCCGTACCTCGACAAGCTCGGTTTTACGCTTGCCGCTTACGGCTGCACGACCTGTATCGGTAATGCAGGCGACCTGACGCCGGAACTGAACGAAGCGATCACGAAGAACGACATCGTCGCGGCAGCGGTTCTGTCGGGCAACCGTAATTTCGAAGCGCGTATTCACCCGAACATCCGCGCGAACTTCCTGGCCTCGCCGCCGCTGGTTGTCGCTTATGCGATCGCCGGCAACATCACGCGCGACCTGATGACCGAACCGGTCGGCAAGGGTAAGAACGGCAAGGACATCTACCTGGGCGACATCTGGCCGACCAGCGAAGAAGTCAACGCACTGCTCAAGTTCGCGCTGGATGCGGACGCGTTCCGCAAGAACTACTCGTCGCTGACCAAGAAGGGCGACCTGTGGAGCAAGATCGAAGGCGAAGAAGGCCAGGTCTACGATTGGCCGAAGTCGACCTACATCGCCGAGCCGCCGTTCTTTGGCAACGATTTCTCGATGACGCCGGCCGACAGCATCGCAGCCGTGAAGAACGCGCGCGCATTGGGCATTTTCGGTGACTCGGTCACGACCGACCACATCAGCCCGGCTGGCTCGATCAAGGAAGACTCGCCGGCAGGCAAGTGGCTGAAGGAAAACGGCGTGCAGAAGGCCGACTTCAACAGCTACGGCTCCCGCCGCGGCAACCACGACGTGATGATGCGCGGCACGTTCGCAAACGTCCGGATCAAGAACCTGATGATCCCGGCGAAGGCAGACGGCTCGCGTGTGGAAGGCGGCCTGACGATTCACCAGCCGAGTGGCGAACAGCTGTCGATTTACGACGCAGCGATGAAGTACATCGACGCCGGCACGCCGACCATCGTATTCGCAGGCGAAGAGTACGGCACGGGTTCGTCACGTGACTGGGCTGCGAAGGGTACGCAACTGCTAGGCGTGAAGGCCGTGGTCGCACGCAGCTTCGAGCGGATCCACCGTTCGAACCTGGTCGGCATGGGCGTTCTGCCGCTGCAGTTCAAGGGCTCGGATAGCGTGCAATCGCTGGGCATCACCGGCGAGGAAACGTACGACATCGAAGGCCTGGGCGCGGACTTCAAGCCGCAACAGGAAGTGACGCTGGTGATTCGCGGCAAGGACGGCAAGGAAAAGCGCGTTCCGGTGCTGCTGCGTATCGACACGCCGATCGAAGTCGATTACTACAAGCACGGTGGAATTCTGCCGTTCGTACTGCGCTCGCTGCTGGCTGCCTAACTTCGGCGGTAGCGCAAACGGCTTTGCTGTTTTGCAGGGGCTGCATTCTGTGGAGGATGCAGCCGACTTTAGAAGCCCGGCCAAATGGCCGGGCTTTTTTTTCGTTGCTCGAAATAGCAACCGCGGACAACCGGCTGTTGAATGCGGCGACTACTTCGGACCGAAGTCTGACCGAAAAGCGTCGGGGTTGTCGGTGATCCGTAAGCGCGAATTTAAACGCACCTAGAATTCCAAGCTGAACGAGCGCAGGCTTGCGTCCGCAACTACAACTTGCGGACGCAACCGATGACAGAGAACGAAGTTGATTTCTTTCCGCTGCGGGTGACCGGCGTGACTGCGGCAGGCAAGAGGAAGTTTGACGCCGAGGGCAAGCGCAGGTTGATTGACGCCTGCCTGCAGCCTGGTGCGTCAATTGCCGGACTGGCGTTGAAGGCGGGTGTGAACGCGAACCAACTGCATAAGTGGATTCAGTTGCGCGAACGCGAGAATGCTGCCGCAGCGACGGTGGCCGTTGCGCCTTTGCCGTCGTCGGCGTTCGTGCCGGTCGTCACGGTCAACGAGGCGGCGCCGGTGCGCGTGAACCGCGAGGCCGTGGCAGTGCGGGAGCCGGCCAGGAGATACGAATCGGCAAAGCCCGCGACACCGGCCCGACTGTCGACGCAGTTGCCCAACGGCGTGACGCTACAACTCGAATGCGGCGCCCACGATGGTGCTCTCGTGAAGGCGATGATCGAAGCGTTGGGAGCGCGCTGATGTTCCGCTTCGACGCGGACCTGCGGATCTACCTGCACCGTGAGCCAATCGACTTCCGGGCCGGGATCAATAGCCTGGTCACGCTGGTTGAGCAGTCGATGCAGCTCGATCCGCTGGCGCGCGCCGTGTACGCATTCCATAACCGCAAGCGCAACCGTGTAAAGCTCCTGCTTTACGATCGCTCCGGCTTCTGGCTCATGTTGAAACGGCTCGAGGCGGACCATTTCGTCTGGCCTCGCCGTCAGCAGGCCGTGGTCGAGCTGACGACGGAGCAGCTTCATTGGCTGCTCGAGGGCATCGACATCGACGCCGTTCGCCGCCATCCCAAGCGGCAGTACCTTCACGTGGACTGAAGCGAGCCTGACCTTGTTGCCGGTAAACAACGGCGGGGGCGACGGTTACAAATTCACGTAAACCCATCGGGCCTCGCGCTTCGCTATGGTGGAGCGCATGACCATCCCCGATCCGTCCCGACTGCCCAAGGCCACCAAGGCCTACATCGACGAGCTCGAAGCGCGTGCAGCGGCTGATGCGCAGCGCATCGCCGAGCGCGACGCGCAGATTGCGGAATTAACCAGGCGCCTGGATACGCTCGAAGAGCAGTACCGTCTTGCGTTGGCCCAGCGTTTCGCCCCGAAGAGCGAGAAGCGCAAGGACCGCGTGTTCAACGACGCCGAACAGATTGCCGCAACGGAGCCGGCTGAGGAAGACGACGATCTTCCCGAACTGCCCGATACGGGACTACCTGATACAGGCGCCCCTGCGCCGGGCAAACGCGGTCGCAGGCCGCTTCCAGCGGATCTGCCGCGCGAGCGCGTTGAATACGATCTGCCGGAAGATCAGAAGGTTTGCTCGTGTTGCGGCAACGCACTGCATCGCATCGGCGAGGACGTGAGCGAGCAACTGCATATCGAAGTGAAGGTCACGGTTCGCCAGAATGCACGTTTCAAATACGCGTGTCGGCATTGCGACACTCATGCCGAACGCACGCCGGTCGTGCTTGCACCCATGCCCGCCCAACCGCTGCCGGGCAGCCATGCCAGCGCGGCGATGATCGCCACCGTCACTGCGGGCAAATTCGTTGACGGCACGCCGCTGTACCGCATGGCCGATGTGCTTGCGCGCTCGAACGCACCGGTCAGCCGTGGCACGCTGGCAAACTGGATCATCCGCCCCAGTGAACTGCACTACAGCCGGCTGTATGAAGCGCTGCACAGAACGCTGCTGTCGCAGGGCTTGATCCACGGTGACGAAACGACGGTTCAGGTGCTCAAGGAGCCCGGCAAATCCGCGCAGAGCAAGAGCTACATGTGGTGCTACCGCAGCGCCGAAGACAGTGCCGAACCGGTCGTGCTGTTTCAATATCAGCCTGGCCGGGGCCAGCAATACCCGAAGGAATTCCTGGGCGACTACCAGGGCATGTTGATGACCGATGGCTATAGCGCCTGGCGCACGCTCAGGAAGGCCACGCACTTCGGATGCATGGCTCACGCGAGGAGAGCATTCACCGACGCCCTCAAGGGGCAGAAGAACAAGCCCAGCCCCCGCGTGGCCAAAGCGCTCGAGTACTTCCAGGCGTTGTATCAGGTCGAGGCGCTCGCCAAAGGCGAACTGCCTGACGGCGAGACGCGCGTCGGCTACACGTGCCGCCTTCGACAGCAGCATAGCGTGCCGTTGCTGAACTCCTTCAAGGCGTGGCTGGACGAACTGGCGCCGAAGGTACTGCCCGAAAGCCTGCTGGGCAAGGCAATCAGCTACTGCCGCAATCAATGGCCGTACCTAAGCCGTTATGCGATGGACGGTCGGGCCCCAATCGATAACAACGTCATCGAACGGGACATCAGGCCATTCTGTACAGGCAGGAAGTCATGGCTCTTCGCCGACACTGTCGCTGGCGCTAAGGCAAGCGCAATGGTGTATAGCCTGCTGCTGACGTGTCGCGCCTGCGGCGTCGAGCCCTATGAATACCTGCTGCACGTTCTGACCGAGTTGCCGCAGCGCGCATCGGATGCCGACGCCACCGACCTGCTGCCATTCAACTTCGCCAAACAGAAAAGCGCGGCGATGCCTCCCTGAGCGTTTCAACGGCAGATCGCTCGCACCCCATCCGAAGTTACCCGGTAACTTCGGGCGGTGACACTATCGTTCGGCGATGAAATACGCATCCCACTGCGGCGAGGAGGGCTCAAGCCGGCGCACGATCGCGTCGTCCGCCCGCGTGATCAATCGTTCCAGCATCTGACGCTTGGTCATCGCATAGCGTCGTGCCAGGCGAGCCAGGGCAAGGTCGGCTTCCGTACTCATCCACATGTCGAGCCGCCGATCCCCGTTGCCGCTCTCGCCCGCTGTGGCTCTCCTTGCCCGATAGGCAGCTTGCCGTTGTGCCGTCGTCAATGCCATCTCACACTCTCCACTCTCGTTACCCGGTAACTGACGCTTGTAATGATGTTACCCGGTAACGGAATGTCCGGCGATGTGTGCTTAATTTACCGCTTACGGTGATCCTGCGCTGAATCATGCGGGCGTTCCAGTCCGTGTTGCCCGGCACTGGCGTCGACGCCCGCGTTGTAACCTTCGCGCGCTGGTGCTTCGCCCAGTCGAGCAGGGCCGCCTGTTCGGCGGAATCGTGGTTAGCCGACGCTCGCGCAATCCACTCGGGTTGCTGCGAGATCGAAGGCCGGCTGGCCGGACGAGCGGATCGGGTCAATGCAAGGCGCTTGTCGACTTGCGTCTCGCTCAAGCGCGCGATTGCGGCTTTGCGATCGACCTTTGCAAGACGATTCGTCGTCGTGCCATGTGTCGTCGCGCGTGCGACGAGTGGCTGCTTCACACGCGGCGCGTCAGCCCGCACCAATTGTGCTGGCTTGGCTGGCGGTACTGCCTTCGCGGCAACGGAATCGTTCTTCGCGCGAGTTGCAGGCGCCATGGCCGCCGCACTGGAGTTTGCCAACGTTGTCGTCGGCACCGAGCTAGCCGCTGCGGGCGCGCGCTCCGCACTTGTCGACGCTGTTTCAACCACCGGTTGCGTCCGCTTGACAGCACCTTCGGAATGCCGCACCTCGGCCCTCGCGACGGGATCCAGCGTCGCGGCCAGCGTGGTCGCGCTATCGGCGTCGGGCGTCGCACTTGTGACCAACAGCTAGGCCAGCGCAATGCTGCAACTCACGAAGATCGCCGCGCCGGCCACATGATCTGCACGAGACGAAGACGAGCGCTGCTTACCCGCATCGAGATAACGCCTGGCTTCGGCCAACTGCGCGTCGAAACTATAGGAATAGTCGCGTCGCTGTGGCGCCTTATAGAGAAAAATATACTTCGCGTCTGACGGAAGCCGGCTGCGGGATGCCAATGGCTCCGCACGTTGCACGGCGTCCTGGATCGCCCGTTGCGCCGCGGTGAGCGCCGCAGGCTGCGGCTCTCGCCGCGCCTGTACCGGCCGACGGCCCGAGCCGTAAGGCGGCGGCAAGCCCGCGAGTGACCGCGCGCTGGGAAGCGCCAGATCGCCTTCGATCAAGGCCAGCGGTCTGTTCATCGTACGGTGCTCCGTTGTGGGTCATGCGCTGCGCCGAGTTGCATGACAAGGGTTCGGGTGCGTTCCGCGAGCGCGTCGATCGCGCCGGCGTTGCGTTCCCGCGGCGAGGCGCTAGCGCGCCGCAGCGCTTCCATCAAACCACGCGCGCCGACCAGACCGACGGCGCCGCTCAATCGGTGCAGCAAGGCAGGCAGGTGCTCATCGTCTTCCGGGCGACGCAATGTGGCGAGGCGTGTGAGGTCGTCATTCATTGCACGACGCCAGCCATCCAGAAACGAGGGCAGATCGACACCTTCTTCTGACAGCGCGGTCAGATACCGACGCTCGAAAGGTTCATGAGAAGCAACTGTTGAAGCGGCATCGGCATGCACGGCATTGCACGTCGCAGGCAACGGTATATTGCCATCTGCCTCTCGCTCCGATTCCCATTGCTCGACGGCGAACGGCGCATTGAAACTCGCGAAAACGCCAGCCTCCGCGCCGCTCGCGACGGAAAGTTCACCTCGCATGCGCTGAGCGAGCAACCGGCAAAGCGGCAGGGAAGCATCAGCGTCACCGAAACCTTCGCTCGTGCGCGATCCATCAGCATCAGTACCGCCAAGCTTGCCGCCGCCGACCCTTATGCTGAAAAAAATGCGCTGCGAACCCAGGTTCAATGAGTCGGCCCGCACCACAAGCGCAATCTCTTTGTGCATGCCCGACTGGATCGCACGGTTCAGCAAATGGAAAAGGATCTGACCGAGACGGGTGCCGTCGACGATAATCACCGCCGCCACCGTTTGGTCGACGCTCGCGCTCAAGCGCACGCCTTGATGCGTAGTCGATGGTGTAAGGAGCGTGATCACACTCTTGATGAACTCGCGCACGTTCGTCGCGCTTTCGTCGAGAACGAGAGCGCGCGATTCCAGAGGTGAATTGTCCAGCAGATCACGAAGCGTTTGGCGCCAGATGCGCATTGCGGATTGAATCGCCTGCAACTGTGCGGATTGTGCGGACGGCTTGGTTATCACTTGAAGCGGCTCGAATAAATCCGCAACCGCGCTCAATGGCGCTTCGATATAGAAACGCACCACGCCCAGGAATCTGTGCCGCTCCCGCATTAGGTCAGCGCTCGCCTGCTGCGAAGCCGCGGCGCGTGTAGTCCGCTCCCGCGCTTCGATTGCTTCGCACCGGCGGGCCCACTCGCTGACAATCCGTTTGTTGTTCTTGGCAATGCGCGTTAGCGCGGCTCGCGACAAACACGCGCCAGCCAGTACGGCGAACCCCAGCGCCGCGAGTGTCAATTGCCACGTTCGCTTTCCGACCGAGGTTGCGTGTTCGGTCCACTCTAGTTGGCTAGGCGAGGCATTCCCACTATCACTGTTACTCGAAGCGAGTACCAAAGGCGTCCCGGCAGCGGCGTCCTCATGTGAAAGGTGAGCAAGGGCCGCCCGCCCGGGGTGCGGCTGAGCGTCGTGAGCGGCCAGCGCTTACCGGACGCGGCGCATGGACGCGCATGGAGGGCGGTGCGCCGTCGACGGACAGTGCGGCGTTGACGCGCGTCGAAAACATGCACGGCAGCAATGCCGATGCGCACAGCCATGCAAATATCGTCGCGAAACGGGTCAAAATCGACCACGCATTGCCACCGTCGCAGCGAGAAAGGCCGTGTAGGAAGCGCGACGTGCGACAAGGCGCACCCGCCGAAAAACCCGGCAGGCTTATTTTGTTCATGGCCCGCAAACCTAGTCGATCAGCCGGTGCAACGAGGCAAACTCGATCAGCGCCGCTAACGACGACAGCCCCAGTTTTTCCTGGATGCGGCTTTTGTAGGTGCTCACAGTCTTGTCGCTGATAAACAACGCATCGCCAATCGCCTTGTTCGACATGCCTTTCGAGAGCATCTGCAGAATCACGAGTTCCTTGTCCGACAGTAGCGCAATCCTCTCCTCTTCGCCTTCCGTGCGGCACGAAGGCGAGATACCCGCACCGTTCGCTGTGACGGGAAAGACCGTATAGCCGGCCAGCACCGCCTCGACGCCGCGCATGATTTCCTTCATCTCCTGCGATTTGCAGACGAAACCGTGGACGCCGGAGCGCATCGCCCGCGGCGCGAACGTCGCCGGATCATGTCCTGACAGGACCAGCAAGCGGATCGACGGATGAACGAGTTTAAGGCGTGGAATTACGTCGAGCCCGCTGATGCGCGGAATGTCGAGATCGAGTATGGCGAGTTTCGGCGTGAATTGCCGCGCCAATTCGACTGCGGCCTGTCCGTTGTCGGCCTCGATCACCTTTTCAATGCCAAGCAGCTGCGTGAGCTGCATCTTGATGACCATTCGGAATGCAGGATGATCGTCGATAACGAGAACAGTTGACATCCATTTGCTTCCTCTTAAAACATCGCTTGCCAGGCTGATTCGTGCTTTTGACAAGCTAAAGGCGCATCGGTATTTGCCGCAAGCAAACCAGGATATCGACCCGCCGGAAAAGGTTCGCATCGTATCGTCACGCGACGCAAGCGTACGTTAGGAAGCTCCGACCACGATTTCTATCTCGACGCGGCGATTCGGTGCAAGGCATCGCAGTAATTCGTCGCGCTTTGTTTGTCGGCAGTCGGCCAGTTGGTTCGTACTGCCTTGACCTCGGGCAGTCATGGGCAAAGTCACGCCGCGGGCTCGCAGATACTTCTGAACGGTCTGAGCACGTTTCAAGGACAAGCTCTGGTTGTATGCCTTGGCGCCAAGACGGTCGGTGTAGCCGGTGATCGTCAGCTCACGCAAGGCGGGAGCGTTCTTCAGACCGTCCGCCACCGTATCTAGCTGCCGCTTGCCGGCAGGTAGGATGGCGGCATCGTCGCCGCCATTGAAACGGAAGAGAGAGTCGGCGCGCAGCGTGATGATCCGTGGCGCGCTTGCAGACTGCTCACCCAGGGCCGGTGCGGCCGCTGACGTCTGCATCGCCTGTTTGCATTGCAACGCGGTCTCGGCGGATTTGCGCAAGTTATCCTGAACTTCCGGCAAGCGCTTCTCGGCCTTTGAAAAACTGCGTATCCACGCGTCATGCCCGGCTTGCATCAAGCCGACTTCAGCGCACGCGAGCGGCTGCTGCGCCCGCGGACATTGAGCAAGAACAGGATCTGCCTTGATGGTGTTGACGATCTTCCACAGATCGGGACGCACCATGGACACCGTGCGCAGCGCCGGATTAGCCGCGGATAACGGCGTGCCGTTCTCGAGGCTCATCGTGATCATTGCCGCCTGGCCGATCGCTTCCTCGACGAAACCCCAATGATCGCGATTCTGCCGAGTCTGCTGGCCGGCGTTAAGCCAACACTGTGCCTTGGCGTGAAAATAACTGTTCTTGTCGGCGGGCACCCCATCGAGCCGCTTTTGCAACGATGCTAGCGCGGCACTGCTGCTGACGATCGGTGCGTAGGTAGTGACCCACTGGCTGTTGGCCGCGCCCGCGGCTTCATCCTGCGAGGCGCCGATGCCCGGTTTGAGCACCGTGGCGTCCGTGATGCCTAGTCGTTCGCGCGCGGCGTGATCCGCACAGCCCGCCAGGGCCAGCGCGCATACAAGCATCGATAGCTGGAGTTTCATTGACTTTCTGCGCCGAGCGCGTCTTCTGGAAGAAGGTCCAGAGTATGAACAGACGCGGACGCAGGAGGAATGGGAACATTCTTAGAATGACATCGGAAATTTGCCGGTTAGGCTTGCTACTCGACTGGCGGTCATCCATGCAAGCCGATGTTCACGCTTTCACCGCCCGCGCCGCATTTCTTCCGCGCAGCCACTCGAGCGCCAGCAAAAGGCAAGTAGAAAACACGATCAGAATCGTCGCAAGCGCAGCGATGGTCGGGCTGATGTTCTCGCGGATACCGGTGAACATTTGCCGCGGCAATGTCGTCTGGTCAGCGCCCGCGAGGAACAGCGTCACGACCACTTCATCGAATGACGTCGCGAAAGCGAACAGCGCGCCCGAAATCACGCCCGGCGCGATCACGGGCAACGTGATGCGGAAAAACGTCGTGAGCGGATTGGCACCCAGCGACAAACTGGCGCGCACGAGGTTGTAATTGAATCCCTGCAAGGTCGCCGCCACCGTGGTCACGACAAAAGGCACCCCGAGCGAGGCATGCGCCAGAATCAGGCCAACATACGTGTTCGCCAACCCGAGCGGCGCAAAGAACAGATACATGCCGACACCGACCACCACGACGGGCACGATCATCGGCGAGATCAGGACGGCCATTAGCAGCGCCTTACCACGAAAGTTCGCCTTGGTCAGCCCGATCGCGGCCAGCGTGCCGAGCACGGTCGCGACCACCGTCGCGGACGGCGCCACGATAAAACTGTTCTTGGCGGCCATGCGCCATTCATCGGACGCCACCAGGTTTTGATACCAGCGCAGCGACCAACCCGGAATCGGATACACCAGAAACGTGCTCGACGAGAACGACAGCGGCACGATCGCCAACACGGGCAGAATGAGATACAGCAGCGTCAGCACGGCAAGCGCGCGCAATGCGAAATACCACACGCGCTCGACCCACGACGTATGCGGCGCGAACAGGGGCTTGGCAAGTTTCATCGCAGTAGGCTCCGGTTCAGCCGAGGCTCAGTGAAGAACGCGTGAAGCGCCCGTAAATCACGTACAGCACGAGTGTCGCGGCGAGCAGCAAGCCGCCTAGCGCGCACGCCATGCCCCAGTTGATCGTCACGTTGGTGAAGTACGCGACGTAATAGCTGACCATCTGATCGTTCGGTCCGCCGAGCAAGGCCGGCGTGATGTAGTAGCCGATCGCCAGGATGAACACCAGCAGCGCGCCCGCGCCGATGCCCGGATAAGTCTGCGGCACGTACACGCGCCAGAACGCGGCGAACGGATGGCTGCCGAGCGAGATCGCAGCGCGCTGATAGGTCGGCGGGATCGATTTCATCACGCTGTACAGCGGCAGGATCATGAACGGCAGCAGAATGTGCGTCATCGAGATGTACACGCCGGTGCGGTTGAACAGCAGCGAAAGCGGATCGTGCAGCAGCCCGCTGCCGATCAGCGCTTTATTCACCAGCCCTTCGCTTTGCAGGATCACGATCCATGCCGCGACGCGCACGAGGATCGATGTCCAGAACGGAATCAGCACGAGAATCATCACCAGGTTCGCGCGGCGCTCGGAGAGCGTCGAGATCCAGTACGCGAGCGGATAGCCCAGCAGCAGCGCAAAAAACGTCACGGCCGCGCCGATCACAAAGGTGCGGCTGAACACGGCGAGATAAATCTGCTGATCGGGATCGGTCGGGATGACGTGACCGAACGCGTCCTGCTTATGGTCCAGCGAAGCGAGTAAATAGAACGGCGAATACACACTGGCATTCTTTGCGATGGCCTGCCAGTACGCGATATCGTTCCAGCGCTCGTCCAGTTCGACGAATTTCGCATGAATCTGGCCGGGCGTCAGTTTCAACGGCTGGCTGTTATCGTCGACGAACGGCATGGCGCGCGCGGATTTTGCAACCAGCGAGCGATAGCCGGGAATCTCCACGTTGAGGCGCCGCGCCAGCGCACCCATGCCGTCGCTATCGGCGACCGCGGTGAGGTCGACGGCCAATGCGGCATACGCGGTATCCGGCGGCGGAGATTTGCGATCCCAACCGCTCAACGCGCTTAGCGTATGCGGCAGAGCGCTGACCACTTCGGGATTCTGCGCGGCACGGGTCAGCAGCGCGCCGATCGGCACGACGAAAATCAGCAGCAGAAAAATCGCGAGCGGCGCGATCAGCAGCAGCGCCATTGCACGCTTTCTCGATTCCGCGGCTTTCAGTTCGCGCTTGAGTCGGCCGGTTGATTCAGGCGTCGAATCGGCGGCAATCGTCATCGTAGTCACACCCGTCTCCTGTCGACCAGAGTGAGCGCTTCAACGCTTAACTCTGGTCCCACCCAAAACTAACAAATCACTTCGAAGCCCACGACGAAAAACGCTGCTCCAGTTCATCGCCATGATCGGTCCAGAACCCGAGATTCTGCAGCACCGCATTCTTGCCGTTTTCCGGCGAGTTCGGCAGATTCGCGAGCGTCTTCGAATCGAGCGCCTTGATCGCCGCCACGTTCACCGGACCATAGGCGATGTGATGCGCGTATTCCGCCTGCGGCTTCGGCGAGATCGAATAGGCGATGTACTTCTCGGCCAGCGCCTTGTTCGGCGAACCCTTCGGAATGCCCCAATAGTCGAGGTCATAGATGCTGCCGTTCCACACCACCTTCAGGTTCTTGCCTTCCCGTTGCGCGGCGTCGATCCGGCCGTTGTACGCGGTGGACATCACCACGTCGCCCGCGACGAGAAACTGCGGCGGCTGCGCACCCGCTTCCCACCACTGGATGTTCGGCTTCAGTTCGTCGAGCTTCTTGAACGCGCGGTCCTGACCCGCCTTGGTGGCGAGCACCTTGTAGACATCCTTCGGCGCGACGCCATCCGCCATCAGCGCGAACTCCAGGTTGTAGCGCGCACCCTTGCGCATGGCGCGCTTGCCCGGGAATTTCTTGACGTCCCAGAAATCGGCCCAGCCGGCCGGCGCGGTTTTCAGCTTGTCGGCGTTATACGCGAGCGCCGTCGACCACACGAAGAACCCCACGCCGCAGGTTTGCGGCGCTTCAGGAATCAGATCCGACTTCTTGCCGATCTTCGACCAGTCGAGCTTCTCGTACAGCCCTTCGTCGCAGCCACGGCCGATGTCGCCCGATTCGACCTCCACCACGTCCCAGTTCACGTGCTTGGCTTCGACCATCGCCTTGACCTTGGCCTGCTCGCCGTTGTATTCGACGGCGGTCACCTTGTTGCCCGTTTGCGATTCGAACGGCTGGTTGAACGCGGCCTTTTGCGCGTCGCCGTTCGCGCCACCGAAATTGACGACCGTCAGTTCGGCGGCATTGACTTGCGCGGCTCCCAGCGCGAGCGCCACGGCACCGACAGCGATGGCGCAGCGCGATTTCCCGATCTTGCTCATGGTGTGTTGCTCTCCTTTGGTGGTATGCGTGAAGCTAGGTACGGTGCGGCTTGTTATGTGCGGCTGACTTCGACTGCGTGCGTCCGACGAATCGTGCGTTGACCGCGCTCACGCCCCCGCGAAAACCCGCAGATGCTCGGGCGCAAACTCCAGCGCAACCGGTGCGCCGGGCGCGAATGTATCGAGCAATTCCGTGCCGAGCGGCACCTTGACGAAGCATTCGTCCTGTTCCGGCAGACCGCAACGCATGCGCACGTGGTCGCCGAAATAGATCAGCCCGCGCGCCTCGCCGCTCAGCGCATTGGCGCCCGCGCGCGACACGCCGTTCGCCAGCTTCATGCGCTCGGGCCGGATACACGCGACGGCCGGCGTGCCCGCCCGCGCCCCTCCGATATTGCGGCCCGTCAGCCGCGTGCCGTCAATCAGATGAAACTCGCAGTACTCGCCGTCCACGTTCGCGATCGTGCCGCGCAGCTTGTTGCTGTCGCCGATGAAGTTGGCGACGAACTCATTGCACGGCGATTCATAGAGACGGTCGACGGTATCCAGTTGCTGCACGATGCCTTTATCGAACACCGCGACGCGGTCCGACATGGTCAAGGCTTCGCCCTGATCGTGCGTAACGTAGACGAATGTGACGCCGAGCTTCTCGTGCAGCGATTTGAGCTCGTACTGCATGTGTTCGCGCAACTGCTTGTCGAGCGCGCCGAGCGGTTCGTCCATCAGCACGAGCTTCGGCTCGAACACCAGCGCGCGCGCCAATGCGATACGCTGCTGCTGGCCGCCGGAAAGCTGCGCCGGATAACGCTTGGCGAAGCTCTCCATGCGCACCATCTTCAGCGCGTTATTCGTACGATGTGCGCGTTCTTCGGCAGAAAGCTTGCGCACGGTAAGCGGGTACGCGACGTTCTGCTCGACCGTCAAATGCGGAAACAGCGCGTAGTTCTGAAACACCATGCCGATGTTGCGCTTATGCGGCGGCACGGTGTTGAGCAGCGTGCCGTCGAGCCAGATCTCGCCGCCGGTGGGAAATTCAAAGCCCGCCAGCATCATCAGACAAGTTGTCTTGCCCGAACCCGACGGCCCGAGCAGCGTCAGGAATTCGCCCTGATAGATATCCAGATCGAGTTGCTTGACGACCAGCGTTTCGCCGTCGTAAGTCTTGCGCACACCTCGAAAGCTGACGATCACGTCATCGGTTTTCATCGCCCTAGTCTCCTCTGTCGACCGGAGTAAGCGCTGAAGCGCCAGCTCCGGTCCCATGCAAGATGGTTGCTGCGCTCCGGCCGGTTCCCCCTGCAAAACAGAGGGATAGCGTCAATTGCGTGGCCCACTATAGTCTCTTACGGTTCTACAATATGGAACCATTTCATTATTCCGGATAGAACCACTTGGACACCGTGATTTTGTCGGATTGGCTCGCCGCGCGACTCGACCGCACCGCCGCCGAGCCGGTCTACCGGCAGACGCTGCGGCTCATGCAGCAGGCGATTCTGACCGGCCAGCTACCGCCCGGCACCAAGCTGCCGAGCTCCCGCACGCTGGCCGAAGACCTCGGCATCGCGCGCAATACGGTGCTGCACGTCTACGATCAGTTGACCGCCGAGGGCTACGTGATCTCGACCACCGGCAGCGGCACCTATGTGGCTGACACGCGGCCGGACGCCGCGGCGGTGAACGCGCGCAAGAAGCCGGCAGTGGCCCGTGCCGACGCGCCGGGCGATCGGGCCGCGGAGGCCCCGAAACCGCCAAAACGCGGTCTCAGCGACCTCTCGACTCGCGGGCGGCGCCTGATCGATCAGGCCGGCGTCTCCGCCAAGCAGTGGGGCGCATTCATGCCGGGCGTGCCCGACGTCGCCGAATTCCCGGCGCGCACGTGGAGCCGCTTGCAGGCGAGGTTGTGGAAGGAAGCCAATCCCGATCTGCTCACCTATGCGCCGGGCGGCGGCTACCGGCCGTTGCGGCGGGCGCTGTCGGATTACCTGCGCGTCGCGCGCTCGGTGAATTGCACGCCGGATCAGATCATCATCACGACGGGCATTCATCAATCGATCGATCTGGCCGTGCGTTTGTTGACCGACGTCGGCGACCGTGCGTGGGTCGAGGAGCCGTGCTATTGGGGCGCGCGCAGCGTGCTGCAATCGTCGGGGATCACGCTGGTGCCGGTCCCGGTCGACGACGAAGGCCTGAACCCCAGCGAGCAGGATTTGCAACAGCCGCCGCGCCTGGCGCTCGTCACGCCGTCGCATCAATATCCGCTCGGCATGGTGATGAGTCTCGCGCGCCGCCGCACGCTGCTGGAATACGCGCGCCAGCACAACGTCTGGATCATCGAGGACGACTACGACAGCGAGTTCCGCTACGGCAGCCGGCCGCTCGCGTCGCTGCAAGGGCTCGACGACGCGGGCCAGGTGATCTACGTGGGCAGCCTGGGGAAGATGCTGTTTCCGGGTTTGCGGATCGGCTACATGATCGCGCCGGAACATCTGGTGGATACGTTTCGCACCGGCGTGGCCGAGCTTTATCGTGAAGGGCAATTGATGCAGCAGGCGGTGATGACCGACTTCATCATGGACGGCCATCTCACCTCGCACGTTCGCCGCATGCGCGCGCTCTACGGCGAACGCAGGCAGATTCTGATCGACGCGATCACCGCGCGTTTCGGCAACGAACTGCCGGTGATAGGCGACGAAGCCGGGCTGCATCTGGTGCTCTGCCTGCCGGATCACGCGGACGATCGCGCGGTGACAGCCGCGGCTTTCGATGCCGGCGTGATCGTGCGGCCGCTCGCCGCCTACTACAGCAGCGCCACCCCCGCGCGGCGCGGACTGCTGCTGGGTTATGCATGCGTGGCGAACGAAAAGATCGGGCCGGCGTTCGACACGCTCGCACGCGTGATCGAGCGAACCGCGTTGAAGGCGCCGACGCGCGCGGCCTGATCGGCGCGGCTCGCGCAGGTCGCCGGTCGATTCGCAGCGAAGCGCGCGCCGCCGCGCCCTGCCGAACGGCGAGCGGGCGCTTACAACACACCTCAGTTCAAGCCGAAATCCACCCGCGTCGTCGCGCCCTTGTCCTTGATGCCCTCGGCGTTCAGCTTGGGCGCGACGATAAACACACGACTGCTGTCGATCTTGCCCTCCAGATACTGCTGCACGCTTTGCGCACGCTGCTGCGCGAGCTGGCGCAAGCTGGCCTCGTCGATCGGGGCGTTGGCGGCGAGCGCGCTCTTCATGTCGTCGTCCGGCAGGCTCCTGGTCAGGCCGACAAAGTTGCGCGGCTTCTTGAAGTCCGCCGACTTGTAGGCTTTGGTCAGATACTTGTCGTATTCCTGCGGATCGACGGTCATGGTCGAGACATCGACACTCTCGCCGTTGCCCACCACATCCTTGATCTTCTGCTGCCTGACGAGGCGATCGACATAGCGCATCCGCAAGGCGGGCTCGTCGATGGCCGGGTCGACCCGGCCGATCACGTCCATCCGGATCGACGACTTGTCGGCGAGCACCTTCACGATCGTGTCCAGCTTCTTGCTGTCGGCGCCCGAGAGCTTCGCCGAGCCCGGCTCGAACTCGACGTAACCCAATTCCTCGCCGTTGCCGCCGAAGGCATTGGCGATCAGCGAGAACGGCGACGTTACCGCCTTCTGCAACAGGTTGAGCACCGCGTGCCAGATCAGGCCGCCAATGCTGAACTCGGGATTCGACAACGAACCGGACACGGGCAGATTCACGTCGATTTCGCCGCGCGAGTTTTTCAGCAGCGAGATGGCGAGACGCACCGGCAGTTTGGTCGCCGTATCGTTTTCGACGTGATCGCCGAACGTTAGCTGATCGATGAACAGGTGATTGTTCGCGTTCAACTGGTCGTTCTCGAGCGTGTAATGCAGGTCGACGTTCAGCTTGCCCTTGGTGATCGGATAACCGGCGTATTTCGCCGAATACGGCGTGAGGTTGGTCAGCTCGATATCGTGCGCGCTGGCGGTCAGGTCGAGCGACGGCTTCGCAACCAGCGGATTGACCGTGCCGCGAATCGACAGCGGACCGTTGGCCGCCAGTTTCGCGGCGATGTCCACCGGCGCGGGCGTGGTCGATTGCGTGCCGAACGCGCCCACCGTGCCCTGAATGCCGACCAGGTTGGCCGTGAAATTCGGCTTGACGAAGTTGTCCGTGTACGTCACGCGGCCCTGCTGCAACACCAGTTGGCCGAAGTGCAGCTTCACCGGGCTTTGCGGCGGCGCGGCGGCCGTGACGGTCGCCGTCGCCACCGGCACGATCGCGGGCGTGGCCGCCGAAGCCGGGACCGGCGCGGACGCCGCCGCCACGGCCGACGACGCTTGCGGCGTCAACGGCACCGGATCGGCGCCGCTGCCGTCGCGCGTGAGCGATTGGGCGGCGCCACCTTCATGGGCGACCACCTGATTGAGGTTGAGCTTGCCTTGCGCGTCGAGCAGCACGCGCCCGTAGAACCTGGTGAACGTGACACGGCCCGCGTCCACCACGGTGCCGCGCTCGTCGTAGTCGGCTTTCAGATTGGACAGCGCGAGCGAGCCCCAGCCGGCGAACCGGTCGGAAGTCGCCTTGTCGAGCATTCGCACGTCGACCAGCGCCATGTCGCCGTGGTAGCTCGCCTTCAACGTCTTCGCCTGAGTCACCGCGAGTTCGCCGTTTGCATTGAGCAGCGCGCTCGCGATCACCGCATTCAACTGACTGCCGAAATACGGTTCGAAGGCCGCGGCGTCGAGCCGGTTCGCGTTCACCTTGACGGCCAGCTTGAGCGGCGTGGCCGTGACGTTGCCCGTCAAGCCGAGCGTGCCTTTCTTGTTCAGTGTTGCCTGGAGCTCGATTGGCAGCGCACGGCTGAGGTCGTCGCTGATCTGCCGCACCTTGAGTTGCAGCGGCGCGATGTTCAGCTTGACCGGCTGCGGCGTGGTGTTGTCGGTGAAATTGGCCGTGGCGTCCTTCAGGCTCAACTCGCCGATCTTGTAACGCCATACGGGCGCTTCCGCCTGCGCTTTCGTGACCGCGTGCGTCGCCGTGCGCCGCTGCTCCGTTTCATGCGGACCAGCGAGCGAAGCCAGGTCGATGCTGCCGTCTTTCAGCCGCGCCGCGTTGACCAAGAGGCCGGTCGTGTCGACGCCCGTGATGTCGGCCGTGCGTGCCGCCACGTCCACCTGCTTGACCGTCACGCGGCCTTGCGCGAGCGAGATGACCGGCTCCTTGCTGCCGCGCGCCGCCAGCTTCAGCGATTGCAGATCCAGTTGCGTATCCGCGACCATCACGGCCACCGGCGATCTGGACCAGTTCGCGCCGACATTCGCGCTGGCGGAGAGCGCGCCGTCCAGCACTTGCGCGGCAGTCGCGGTGTCGAGATACGGTTGCAGCAGCGGCAATTTCAATGACTTCAGGTCGAGCTTGGCGCTGGCCGTTTGAGCGACGAGGCCGAACGCGCCCGCCGCGCCGAGCGAGCCGCCATCGCCCTTGAAGTCCGTGTTCAGCGTGTAATGCGCGGGCGCGGTGGCGAGCGTCGAAAAATCGGTCAGCGTGACGGCCAGCTTTTGCAGGCCGAGGTCGACAGGCCGCGAGCCGGCTTCGTCGTGGACGTTCACTACGCCGTCGTTGAGCGCGAAGCGTTTGATCGACAGATCCAGCGGCGGGGCGGCCTTTGCACCGACCGTTGGCGTGGCGCTGGCGCCTGATGCCGCGGCCGGCGCGCTAGCGGCGGGCTTCGCCGCAGTCGCGTCGGATGCGGATGCAGCCGCGCTTCCCGAAGCCGCCGGCGTCGGCGCGAACATCCGCTCCACACTCAGCACACCGTTTTTGTCGCGCGCCAGATTGGCGCTCGGCGCGTCGATACGAATATCGTCGAAGTGATAAAGGCTCTTGAGCGGCTCGAGCGTCGCGGCGGCCACATGCACCGTGCGCGCGGCGAAGAACGGCGCCTTGCCCGGGTCCCGCACGTCCACGTCGTTCATATCGACGGTGCCCGCCACGCGCAACGAAGGCGCGTCGTGGGACATCACGAAGTTGAGCTTGAGGTCGGTGGAGAGCTTGCCGGATTGCACGATCACCGGCAGCCTGGCCGGCGCGTACGACATGAGCCGCGGCACATCGAGCCCGTCGAAACGCAGCGACACTTCCGACTCGCGCGACGCCGCGAACGGCTTGGTCTTGCCGTCGATGGCAAGCGGACTGCCGTCGATGCGCGCGCGCAGCAGCGGTTCGACGAAGATATCGGTTTTCGAAGGCAGCGTGGCGATGAACGGAATGCCGAGCTTCCACTGATCGATCACGTGGGTCGCGCCGAGCAGCTTGTCGTCGAACGTGATCTGGCCGTTTTCCAGACGAATGTTCGACACCGAGAAGAGCGTCGGCTTGCTATCGGGCGCGCTTGGCTGGCTCGCGAACTTCTCGATCAGGTCGGTGAAATTGAAGCGTTGCGCGTCGTAGCGCACGATATGAAAGCGCGGCGAATCGAGTTGCACTTCATCGACGATCGGCGCGGCGCGAAACAGCGAACTCCACGACGCCCGCACGATGAGCCGCGCGATATCCACGAAATCGCCCGCGCCGCCGCGCTCGCCGATATGCACGCGGTCGGCTTCGAGCGTGAGCGTGTAGGGATTGAGCGCGATGCGGCCGATGCTGGCCGGCCGGTCGAGTTGTTTGCTGAGCTGTTGTTCGGCGATATGGCGAATCAGCGGCGGCGCCGCGAAAAAACCCAACAGGCCGAACGCTACGAGGAAAATCAGCAGACCCATGATAACGCGCCGAGTGCGGCGTGACTGCGCGACCTCGCGCACGGTCTGAATGGAAGAGGCTAGTGACGCTTTATTGAGGCTTGCCATGCTCGGTCTTGGGTAATGCGGCGGCAAGCCCGCCGCGAAACGAAAATCCCGCAAGCGGCAGTATAAGTCTGGAACCTCGCACGAGACAGCAATGTAAAGCGTGCTTACACAATGCTCCACGCGACAGCGCCGCATGTGCGTCGCGCCACAGCGGCGGACATGCGGCGCTTCATACCTCGCTCATGCGTTGCTGTCACATCGCTGCCGCATGGCAGCGATGCATGCCGCTGAAGGAGTCGACTGAAGCGGTCTACTGACGCACGACGGCCGGCGGTTGCCAACTGCCGTCGGTGGCTTCCGGCCTGGGTGCGTACAGACGCAGCACCAGTTGCAGATCCGCGCGCGGCGCGGGCAGCCAGTTGCCGCTCTTGCCGCGCGTGGACGACACGATCACGTCGAGCGAACCGTCGCGATTGCGGCGCGCGCCATTGCGGTCGCCGACCGCGAGACGCGCCGGCGCGCTTTCGCCCAACGCGCCATCCTTCGTATAGGCGGTGATCGACCAGAAGCCGCGCACCGGCGGCAACTGGTTCGGCGCGAAGTGAATCACGTAGCGGTTCGCGCCGTTGAGCGCATGGCCGTCGCTGTCCTGGGTGACGACCGCGCGCACTTCGTCGTCCTTCGTGCCGATGCCCGGTTGCGTGGCGGCGGCATAAGCGCGCAGCGCGTAATCGGGACCGTAGTTGCCCACGCCGTCGCCGAACCAGTTCCAGCCGTTGCCGGTCAGCAGATTGGACGGCTGCGTGACGACGCGCTCGTGACCATCGGCGAGACCGGCCGCGACGGCCTCGGGCGCGTTCGGCAGCTTCACGGGCTCGCCTGGCGTCACGCCCAGGTCCGAAAGGAATTTCAGTGCATGCGGGTCGGCCGGCGTCGGCGGATTGTCCGGCAAGGCCTGCGCGAGCCGGTTGAAGAAACCGTTGGCGTCGAGCGCGGCGACCTGCGCGGCCGGCGTGCCGGAGGCGCCCACTGCGGCATCGGCGGCACTCACGCGTGGCGCAGCGATCGACACCGAGCGCGTGTCGCCTGCATAGACGCTCAGCGGCGCGACGCGAATGGCGCGCTGCAGCTTGCGCACCGCCGTCAGGTCGCGCGTGCCGTTCGACTGAATGCGCACGATCACCCACGCGTTGCGGGTCGGCACGTCGACGCGCTTCACGCCCTTGGGCAAGTCGCCCTGCCAGCCGGGGCTCACGAACGCAATCGTTTGCGCCTTGATGCCCGCGGCGCGGGTGGCGAACTGCGAACTGGTCGACCAGACGACGTTGGTCCACATGTCGAGCACGCGGGCGTCGACGTAACGGCCGCGCGAGTCGGGCAATGACACGATCACCGGCTCGCTGCCCACGTCCAGCCAACCAGTCGAATCCAGCGTATCGAGGCTCGGCTGCAACGGATACGCCGCGCCGATCGGCGGCAATGCCTGGGCGTGGCGCAACGTATTGAGCGGCGCCTGGCCCGGATCGGTGCCGACCGCCGCGTCGCGTGCGACGCCCATCAGCACCAGCGGATAGCCGAACACATAAGAATCGGCGACTTCGTCCTTGATCCAGCCAGTATTTTTTTGCGTCGCGGACGGGGTGGACGCGCACCCCGCCAGAAGTGCGAGGCCCGCGAGCGATGCGCAGGTCCAGTGAAGCGTAAACAGTTCTCGGCGATTTTTTATCATTCGTTCAGGTGGCGGAACGTGCTGCCCTAAGGGAGACGTCGGTACGCAGCGAATCTGTCCGCGTGGTCTCGCAAGACCCAGCGCAGCCAGTCCGCGGTGGCGATGCCGACAACATCGGGGTTGTATCGTATCCTTGTCCGCCAGGCAAGCGCAAAGGTCGCAATAGCGGTTGTAACGAGCGAACAACGTGCATTTGCGGTGCGGTTGACGATTTTTGTCAGCCCGCCCGGCGCGCGCCGCCGAGATTCTTTTTCGTTCACCGCTGCCTCGGTCCACCCATGATTCCTCCTTGACCTTGCCATCATGGGAAGGTTAATACTGGGTTCAGAACGCGGCCTCATGCCGCCACGAGCCTTCCACCATGACTGAACTTGCCAACCCGCAGCGCTCCGCCGAGGCTGCCGCCACGCCCGCCCGCACCGCCGAACTCGACATCGGCGGCATGACCTGCGCCTCGTGTGCGATGCGCGTCGAAAAGGCGCTGGCCAAAGTGCCGGGTGTCGTGCGCGCGTCGGTGAATCTCGCCACTGAAAGAGCCCGCATCGACAGCGATGCCACCGTCGAACTCGAAACGCTCGCGAACGCCGTGCGCAAGGCGGGCTACGAAGCCACGCCGTCAGCACGCGCCGACGACGCGGCGTCCGTCCAAACGCCGCAAACCGCGGAGCTGACGATCGGCGGCATGACCTGCGCGTCGTGCGCGATGCGCGTCGAAAAAGCGTTGGCGAAGGTGCCGGGCGTCGCTAGCGCGTCGGTGAATCTCGCGACCGAAACGGCAACCGTCAATCTGAGCGACGCGGCCACCGAAGCGGAGGCGCTGATCGCCGCCGTCACGAAAGCGGGCTACGAAGCGTCCTTGATCGCGCCGCCGGACACAACGCCGGCCGGCGACAACGCCGGCAACGCCCTCCCCGCCGACCGCAAACGCGACGAGACTCGCCGCGAACTCGCGGCCGTGCTCGCGTCCGCCGTGCTGACGCTGCCGCTCGCCGCGCCGATGATCGGCGAATGGTTCGGCGTTCACGTCATGCTTGCGCCGTGGCTGCAATTCGGCCTCGCCTCGATCGTGCAGTTCGTGTTCGGCGCGCGCTTCTATCGCGCGGCCTATCGCGCCGTGCGGGCCGGCGCCGGCAACATGGATTTGCTGGTGGCGCTCGGCACGTCGGCGGCTTATGGCATCAGCGTCTATGAACTCGCGACCCATCCGGGCGACATGATGCATCTGTACTTCGAGGCTTCGGCGGTGGTCATCACGCTGGTGCGCTTCGGCAAGTGGCTCGAGGCGCGCGCCAAGCGCCAGACCACCGACGCCATCCGCGCGCTCAACGCGCTGCGCCCGGATCGCGCGCGCATCCGCGTCGGCGCGGACGAACGCGACGTGCCGCTCGCGCTGGTGCGCGTCGGCACGGTGGTGATCGTGCGGCCCGGCGAGCGCGTGCCGGTCGACGGCGCGGTGCTCGAAGGCCGCACCCACATCGACGAATCGCTGATCACGGGCGAAAGCCTGCCGGTGCCGAAGCAGGCGGACGATCCGGTCACGGCCGGCTCGATCAACGGCGAAGGCGCGATTGCCGTGACGACCACCGCGATCGGCGCGGAAACGACGCTCGCGCGAATCATCCGGCTGGTGGAAAGCGCACAGGCCGACAAGGCGCCGATCCAGCGGCTGGTCGACCGGGTCAGCGAAATCTTCGTGCCGGCGATTCTGGCGATCGCGGCATTCACGCTGGCGGGCTGGCTGATCGCCGGCGCGGGCGGCGAAACCGCGATCCTGAACGCGGTTGCCGTGCTGGTGATCGCCTGCCCGTGCGCGCTCGGGCTCGCGACGCCGGCCGCGATCATGGCCGGCACCGGCGTGGCGGCGAAGCACGGCGTGCTGATCAAGGACGCCGAGGCGCTGGAAACCGCGCATCGCGTGAACATCGTCGCGTTCGACAAGACCGGCACGTTGACGCTCGGCCAACCGTCGGTGACGGCGTTCGAACCGATCGGCGGCATGGGCCGCGACGAGGCGCTCGCGCTCGCCGCCGCGGTGCAACGGCACAGCGATCATCCGTTGGCGCGGGCCGTGGTGAAGGCGTATGAAGCGGCGATGTCGGCGTCGGCTGAGGAGCCGTCGACGAGCGACGAGGCTGCCGCCTCCGACTCCGCCGCCGTCGCGGCACCCGCGTTGGCTATGGCGCTCGCCGCCAGCGCCGCACGCGCGGTCCCGGGCCGCGGCGTCGAAGCGGACATCGACGGCCACACGCTGGCGCTTGGCAGCACACGCTGGCTCAACGAACTGGGCATCGCGTTGCAGCCGGAACTCGCCGCACGCGCCAAACAACTCGAAGCCGACGGCAACACCGTCTCCTGGCTGATGCGGCGCGATTCGCAAGCGCCCGCCGCGCTCGCGCTGATCGCTTTCGGCGACACCGTCAAACCGACCGCGCGCGCCGCCGTCGAACGTCTCGCGCGGATGGGCATCAGGAGCGTGCTCGTCACCGGCGACAACCACGGCAGCGCGGCAAGCGTCGCGAGAGCGCTCGGCATCGACGAGTTCCACGCCGAGGTATTGCCCGACGACAAAGCCCGCGTGATTCGCGACCTGAAAATCAACAGCGCCGGCATCGTCGCGATGGCCGGCGACGGCATCAACGACGCGCCCGCGCTCGCCGCCGCCGACATCGGCATTGCGATGGCGACCGGCACCGACGTCGCGATGCACGCGGCCGGCATCACGCTGATGCGCGGCGACCCGGCGCTGGTGGCCGACGCCATCGACATCTCGCGCAAGACCTGGCGCAAGATCCAGCAGAACCTGTTCTGGGCTTTCGTCTACAACCTGATCGGCATTCCGCTCGCCGCCTTCGGTTTGTTGAACCCGATGCTGGCGGGCGCGGCAATGGCGTTTTCGAGCGTGAGCGTGGTCACCAACGCGCTGCTGCTGCGCGGCTGGCGCGGCGCACCGGGCCGCTGAAGCGAGCAAGCGCGGAACATCTCGTAAGCGATGTTCCGCAATGACCCGACGCTTTCGATTAGCTAAAGAAAACGGGCGGTGCGGTCGTAAACAAGACACCGATGCCGGATATGCCTACGCATGGTCCGCGCAGCGCTTCTCTTCCCTTACTCCGCAACCGCCCATGGAACTTCTCTCATTGCGCCGCGCCAGCGTCGGCGCCCGGCTCGCCGTGCTCTCCTGCGTGCTGGTGGCGTTGATTTTCGCCGCCTTCGCGCTGGCGCTCACGCGCACCGCCGGCAAGCAGGTCAGCGATCAGGTGCTCGAACGCATTGCCGATAAGGACCGCTCCATCGCGGCGATGATCACGCTGTTCGACAAGGCGCTATCGACCGAAGTCGATCGCTCGACGTCGCTGTTCGCGAGCTTCCTGCCTCCCACCTATACGCTCGACGAAACGCAGAAGATCGACGTCAACGGCGTCGCCGCTCCCACCATGAAGGCCGGCGACAAAGTCCTGAACATGGATTTCACGATCCCCGACCAGTTTCTGGAACGCAGCGGCGCGATCGCCACCGTGTTCGCACGCAGCGGCGACGACTTCGTGCGCGTGACCACATCGCTGAAGAAACAGGACGGCTCACGCGCGATCGGCACGCTGCTCGACCGCAAGGGACCGGCGTATGCGCTGGTCGTCGCGAACAAGTCCTATACGGGACTCGCCGCGCTCTTCGGCAAACGCTACATCACGCAATATCGCCCCGTCACCGATGCAAGCGGCCGCGTGATCGGCGCGCTGTTCGTCGGCGTGGAGGTGGACAAGGAAATCCAGTCGGTCGAGGAAGGCATTCGCAAGCTGAAGATCGGCGACAGCGGTTATTACTTCGTGCTCAACGCGTCGAAAGGCGCGGATCGCGGCAAGCTGATCGTTCATCCGGCCGCCGCCGGCCAGAACGCGGACAACGCGAACGCGCCGTATCAGCAGATGCTCGACATGAAGGAAGGCCGGCTCGAATACAGCTCGGCCGACGCGACGCTCGGCGAGAGCGGCCCGCGCGACAAGTTCGTGTCGTTCGTCACCGTGCCGGAATGGCAATGGCTGGTGGGCGGCGTCGCGCCGCGCGACGAGGTGATGGCCGACGTCACCGCCACCCGCAATCAGTTCCTGCTGATCGGCTTCGCGCTGGTCGGCGTGTTCGCCGTGGTGTTCCTGTTCGCGGTGCGCCGCCTCGTGAGCCGTCCGCTCGATGAAGCCGCCAAGGCGTCCGAGCGTTTCGCGGCGGGCGATCTGAGCGTGCGCGTGGCGCAAGCCGGCAACGCGCGCGCCGATGAGATCGGCCGCCTGATGCAGTCGATCGACGGCATCGGCGAAGGTCTTGCGCGCATCGTCTCGCAGGTGCGCAACGCGTCGGCCGACATGTCGCACGGCACCGAAAAGATCGCCACCGGCAGCGGCAACATCGCCGCGCGCATCGCCACGCAGGCAAGCAGCCTGGAGGAAACGGCGGCCAGCATGGAGCAGATCACGTCGACGGTGCAGCAGAACGCCGACCACGCCGTGCAAGCCAACACGCTCGTCACGCGCGCCGCCAATGCCGCGCTCGAAGGCGGCCGCGCCGTCGAACGCGTGGTCTCGACGATGGGTGAAATCAGCCGCTCGTCGCAGAAGATATCGGAGATCACCAGCGTGATCGAAGGCATCGCGTTCCAGACCAATATCCTCGCCTTGAACGCCGCGGTGGAAGCGGCGCGCGCCGGCGAACACGGCAGGGGCTTCGCGGTGGTGGCCTCGGAAGTGCGCGCGCTCGCGCAGCGCAGCGCGGCTTCGGTGAAGGAGATCGAGAGTTTGATCGCGGCCTCCACGGCGACCGTCGACAGCGGTTTTCGCATCGCCGAGGAAGCCAGCGCCACGATGCAAGGCATCGTTCAACAGGTCGGCCAGGTGCGCGCGATCATGGGCGAGATCAGCGTGGCGTCGCGCGAGCAATCGGGCGGCATCGAACAGGTCAATCTCGCCGTCACGCAGATCGGCGAGGCGACCCAGCAGAATGCGACGATCGTCGGCGAAGCGGAACTCGCCGCGGCCGAGTTGCGCGAGCAGGCCGCGCGTCTCGCGCAGGTGGTGAGCGTGTTCAAGCTGGGAAGCGGGCGCGATTGAATCCTGCCGCAGCGACGGCGCGTTGCTTCTCACGCGCCGTTATCGTCGCCCGTTTTCGCTGTCGCCGCGCCTCAGAACTCGACGTCCAGTTCGTCGATCTCTTCCACTTCCTGTTGCGCGTCGGCGATCCACTGCCGCATTTCGGGCAGCGCCATGATGCGTTGTCCGTATTCGACGATCTCAGGGTCGAGCTTCACGTCGTAGGTGACGAAGCGCGTCACCACCGGCGCGTACATCGCATCCGCCGCGGTGCGCTCGCCGAACAGAAACGGACCGCCGTACTCCTTCAGGCACTCGCCCCAGATCGCCACGATCCGGTCGATATCCGATTGCGCGCGCGCCCATACCTTGAAGCCCGGAAAATGCGCCTTGAGGTTCATCGGCAACGCCGAGCGCAACGAGGCGAAACCCGAGTGCATCTCGCCGCAGATCGAGCGGCAATGCGCTCGCGCGCGAATGTCTTTCGGCAACAGCGCCGCTTCGGGTTTCAGTTCGTTCAGATATTCGGCGATCGCCAGCGTGTCCCAGACCTTGATGCCGTCGTGCACGAGACACGGCACGAGGATCGACGGCGACAGCAGCAGCAGTTCGGCGCGTGCGGCAGGGTCGTCGATCGGCGTCACGATCTCTTCGAACGGCAAGCCGCTGAATTTCGTCAGCAACCAGCCGCGCAGCGACCATGACGAATAGTTCTTGCTGCTGATGGTGAGCGTCGTTTTCGTCATACGTTTCTCCTCCGATGAGGCGTTCGTCGACGCCGGGCGATGTCCATGCACGCTGCCGTGCGCGGGCGCACCAAAGCGCGGCAATCCGGGCGCGCTCGTTTAAGGCGCGCAAATGCTATGCCAACGCGGGGCACCGCCGCCCATGCGCGCCTATCATTGGCACATGACTTGCCTATATTCGTGCTCTTTTTCCTCTTACGCATTCGTGCGAAGGTTATGAACCTGTTCGCATACCCTACTTACCAGGCTTTCGCCGACATGATGCTGCCGATTCGGCACGGCGCGGCACTGGTGAATCATTCGCTCAACGCGTGGCCCGCGTTCGGCGAAACCTCGCGTGGCCGCTCCCTCGGCGCGGCCTGCGATCTGTTGACGCTAGCGGGCCTTACGCCCGTGCGGCCGCCCTTCGGCATCGACAGCGTGGTGGCGGAAGGCAAGTCCGTCGCGATCGTCGAGGAGATCGCGGCGCACACGCCGTTCTGCTCGCTGCTGCATTTCCGCAAGGACACTACGCTCTCCTCACCCCAACCGCGCGTGCTGGTGATTGCGCCGATGTCAGGCCACTTTGCCACGCTGTTGCGTGGCACTGTGCGCACCATGCTGGCCGAGCACGATGTGTACGTCACCGATTGGCACAACCCGCGCGACGTGCCGTTGAGTCAGGGGCGCTTCGGCTTCGACGAATTCGTGCAGCACGTGATCGACTTCACCGAAACGATCGGCCCCGGCGCGCACCTTTTGGCGGTGTGCCAGCCGACGGTCGCCGCATTGGCCGCGGTCGCGCTGATGGCCGACGACGATCACCCCGCGCAGCCCGCCAGCATGACGCTGATGGCCGGCCCGATCGATACCCGCATCAACCCGACGCGCGTCAACGATCTGGCCAAAAACAAACCGATCGAATGGTTCGAGCAGAACCTCATCAGCGCGGTGCCGTTCGGTTTCGCGGGCGCTCACCGGCGCGTGTACCCGGGCTTCGTGCAACTGAGCGCGTTCATGTCGATGAATCTCGGCCGCCACCTCGAGTCGTTCGAAACCATG
Source organism: Paraburkholderia sp. DD10 (assembly GCF_049177125.1). NCBI lineage: Bacteria > Pseudomonadati > Pseudomonadota > Betaproteobacteria > Burkholderiales > Burkholderiaceae > Paraburkholderia > Paraburkholderia sp. DD10. Next base: position 3,316,107 of record NZ_CP185392.1, read on the forward strand.
CACTACGAGCGCGCCAAGGGCGATCCCGGGAAAGCCGACACTATCCGCACGTTCTATGAAGAATACTTCGCGACGATGGACCTGACCGCCGATTTCTATCTGGAAACCGTCGATACCGTTTTTCAGCGGCACGCCCTGCCGTTGAATGAACTCGAAGTGCAAGGGCGCCTGGTCGATCCTTCGAAGATTCGCCGCACGGCATTGCTCACCGTGGAGGGCGAAAAGGACGACATTTGCGCGGTCGGCCAAACGCTCGCCGCGCAGGACATGTGCGATAAATTGCGGCCGTATCTGAAGACGCATCATGTGCAAACCGGCGTGGGGCACTACGGTGTATTCAACGGACGCCGCTGGGAGCGGCAGATTTATCCGCGCGTGCGGGCCGTGATTTACGACAACGAACCGCGCGCGGTCCTCGTGAGTTCGCGGGCGCGCACGATCGCGCCGGTGCATATCACCGCTGCCGCCGAAATCAATCGAGCAGCGCCGGCCGCGACGGCGGTGGTCGAGGTCGAAGTGGAAGGCGCGCTGGGTTCGGCGCCGAACGGCGCCGGCTCCCGTGCCGCCGCGAAGCCCCAGGCGTCGCAGGCATCGCGCCCGATACGCAGACGGCCTCCCGCCACGCCATGAGTGTTTAACGGGCGGCGGCTCGCTTCACGCTCGCATCAGGTGATGCGGAGCCGCGCTCGATCCGCGCCTGGTTTTGCCCCGGTTTCCGCTCATGCCTCGACGCTTTTCCACGGCGTCACCGCCGGCACGTCGCACGGACCTTCCACTTTGAGCGACTTGAAATCGGCCGGCGAAACGATCTCGAGGTACTCCATATCCTCTGAGTAATCGAACAGATAATGGACGATGCCCGGCGCCTGATGCACGCAGTCGCCGGCGGCGACGAGCGTCTCCTTGTCGCCGTACATGAAGCGCGCCCAGCCCTTCAACATGATCACGATGTGGAAATCGGCCTCATGCCGGTGCCAGCCGGTGCCTTGCTCTGGTGCGTGATTCGCCTTCACGAGTTGCGCGAGCACCTTGCCGTCGGTCGCTTGCGCGATGCCCAAGTCGCGGTAAAGAAAAAAATCGCGTAAGCCCTGATCCACGTAGGACGTATCTTGCGGACGGACATGACTGAATTGCGTGGCGAATTCGGTGGACATGATCGCGCTCCTGGACAGTGAGCCGGCGGTTGAAAACGACGCGTTGGAGCGTCGGTGGCAAGCATCAAGCGGGCCAGTCGTTGCGCTTCGATCTTGCGCGATCCGCGAGAGGTGCGATGGGTGTCGCGCCGCATTGCGCGGCGCGATGCGCTTGCAACGCGGTAGTGTCTATACGCTCGGGCGGAACATCTGGAACATGTCGCCGATGGCCGCGTAGTCGGCGCGGTAACCCGCGCGCATGATCGGCTGCGCGGCGTGGGTATCGAACAGGCCGTCTTTCAGATACGCCTCGTCGATGTGCACGCCGACCACCTGGCCGAGCGACAGGTAGTTGTCCATCGGCTTACCGTCGAGGGTATGCAGGCGCACCACTTGCAGCAGCTTGCATTCGAGCGCGGCCGGCGCTTCGGCGACGTGCGGCACGCCGACGTTGCAGCCCGCGGCGGGCGTCAGCCCCGCGAGTGCGAATTCGTCGACATGCGGCGGCACGGGCGCTGAAGAGCGGTTCATCTGTTCAGCGAGCGGCCTGCTGGCGAGATTCCAGACGAACTCGCCGGTTGCCTCGATGTTGGCGATGCTGTCCTTGCGACCTTCGCTGCAAAAACCGATGATCGGCGGAGAACTGGCGAACGCGCCGAAGAAACTGTAGGGCGCGAGGTTCAGCGTGCCGTCCGTGTCGCGCGAGGAAATCCAGCCGATCAGGCGCGGGGCGACGATCGCCTTGAACGGGTCATGTGGAAGGCCGTGACCGGCAGCGGGGTCGTAGAAGTAATGGGACATGGGTTGGCGTTGACGTGCGTTTTTGTTGGCGGACAGGCGAGCGGTCTTTATACCGCAGACTCGCTCCAACTGCCGGCGCGCGCGATTCGTCACCGCGGCTAATCAAGTCCGATCACGCCAACGCTTCCTGCACGTGCCTCGGCAACACCACTCTGAATGACGAACCTTTGCCGATTTCCGTTTGCACGTCGATCCGGCCGCCCTGCTTTTTGACAACGCCGTATGAGATCGACAGACCCAGCCCGGTTCCGCCGCCGACGGGCTTGGTCGTAAAGAAGGGATCGAAGATCCTGCCGCGGTGCTCGGGCTTGATGCCGCTTCCGGTATCTTCCACTTCCACCCACACGTGCTGTTCATCGTGACCTGTCCGCACGGTGATGCACCCATGCTCCTCGATCGCCTGGGCCGCGTTGACGAGCAGGTTCATGAACACCTGGCCCAGTTGCGACGGAATACATTCCACTTGCGGAATCGCGCCGTACTCCTTCTTCACTTCCGCCTTGTGCTTGAGTTCGTTCCAGACGATATCGAGCGTCGTATCGAGGGTGCTTTCGAGGCAGGCCCACCGCCGCTCCGTCGCCTCCTGCTGCGAGAAATCCCTGAGACCCTGCACGATGCGCTTGACTCGCTGCATGCCGTCGACGGATTCCGTCAGCAGTGTCGCGATGTCGGTTCGCAAGTAGTCGAGATCGAGCTCGCGTTTCAATTCGTGGATCGCCGCGCGCGACGCGGGTGTCATTTCCGATTCGACTTTCTCGTAAGCGGAAAGCGCAGCGAACAGATCGGCCACATACCGTTTGAACGTACCCAGATTTGCGTTGACGAAGCCGACCGGATTGTTGATTTCATGCGCGACGCCTGCTGCAAGCTGCCCGATCGACGCCAGCTTTTCCGATTGCAGCAACTGACCGTGAGCGTGCGCGAGTTCGTGGATCAGTTCTTCCTGGCGCGCCCTCTCCTCTTGAAGCGCGACGTTGGCCAGTGCAAGCTGCCGGCGGTCCCGCTGAAACTGTTCGACCGCTCGCGCCATCTCGCCGATCTCGTCGCGGCCCTGAACGGGAACCGGCACGTGTTCGCGGCCAACATCGTCAAACCGCAGGTTGCTGCTGACCAGTTCCAGCCGCGAAAGCACATGCTTGCCGAGAAATGCGTGCGCGACGAGCCATGCGAACGCAAGACAGCTCGCGATCATCGCCGTGATCCAGCGCTGATTGTCAGCCGACGTATCGGCCAACCGCTGCACCGCCTCCTGAAAGTCGCGCGTGTAACGGTCCGATTGAAGCTCGGCGGATTCCACCATGACGGCTGCCTGCCGGCGCAGCGCTTCGCTGAACCGGTCGTCGATCTTTTTAGCGCCGGCCTCTGACCCGGCGACTCCCGGCCCGTGATGCGAAGCAGCCGGAATGCGCGCGTCATCCGAACCCAGTTGGCTCTCCCGCAATTGCGCGACGATATTCACGGTATTGCGGAACAACTGGCTCGACTGATGCAGGTCGAGCACGCTGACGTCGTTGTTGGCGGCGGCAAGGCGGCCCGACAGATGATCGAACGCTTCCAGTTGCTTGAGGATATCGGCGTAGCTGGCTCGCGTCGTCTCGACCGACCCGGCCGTTTCCAGTTGCGAGGATTCGCGCTCGATCAGCAGCGTTTGCTGAACCAGTTCGTGCGCGACGTCCATGAGAACGAGCTGATCGTTGGCCAGCAGCCGGGTCGCGCTGGTCGACGCCCGCAGCGCGTACACCGCGGTAATCCCGCAGGTCGCGATGAGCACGGCCAGTACCACCGCGGCCCAGATGAATTGCGAGCGCAGTGATCGTGGCAGCATTGCGGCGCGGACGTCCCGCAAATTCATAGTCGGTTCCTGTGCATTCGCCGCCGGAGGCTATCGCTTCCAGATGCCGCGGTAGATGGTCCGGTAACCGTTGTCCGGGTCATATTGGCCAAGCAATCCGCCGTCGAATTCGATATTGCGCGCCGTCACCAGATGAACCGGCGACACATAGCCGGTGACCTGCTGATGCGCGAGCAGACGGTTTAACTCGTCGACGAGTTGCCAGCCCTGGAGATTGAGCGGCTCGGCGACCGTGCCGGTCTGAAACGTGCCGGCCTGGATGCGCAGGAACGCGGCGGCGCTGCCGTCGCCGGCCGACAGCATGCTGAGGCTTCGGCTCGCGCGCCCGGCGCGCGTGAGTTCGGCAGCCGCATAGTCGAAGTAGATATCGTTGATGGCGAGCGCATACGTCCAGTTCTTTCCGTGTCGAGCGAGAAGCCGGTCCGTGACGGCCGGCATCAGTCCGGCGCTTTTCGAAATGGCGAGATCCTGCACGGCCAATAGCGTGCAATCCTCGCATGCGCGGATTACCTCCAGCATCGCATCTGTCTTGGCCTTGGCGATCTGGAAATTGCTGTCGGTGAAGACCACGATCCCGCCGTGTCCCGCCGATTGCGTGACCGCCGCCATGGCCGTGATGCGCGCCACGTCCAGCGGATTCGTGGAGACGTTCACCGCCACGGGACTATCCGGCATCACGCCGGCGCGAGAACCGACATGCCAGCCGACCATCGGAATCTTTTGCGCCGCGAACGGCAAGAGCTGCGGCTTCATCTCTCCGGCATCCACGCCGACGAGTATCACGCCGTCGGGCCGCAGCGCGAGCGCGGCGGCGACCGCGTTGCGCCGGCCCTCCGACGTGCCGCTCGCGTCGTAGACGCGCGTTTTCCAACCGATGACGTCCGCGGCTTCCTTGATGCCTTTCGCCACGCCGAGGATGCCGCCGTTGCGCAAATCCTCGCTGACGATGGCAATGGTCGCGCCGGACACCGCCGCCGGTCCCGACGCCGGTCCGCTCCAGCGCGAACTGCGCTCGGACGCCTTGTCGACCGCATGCTGCATCTGAGCCATGCTCATTGCGGCGCGCGGTTCATTGCCTTCCGGGTTTGGCGACGCGGCCAGCGTGTAGACGGGCTGGATCGAACACCAGCAAAGTGCTAACGCCCCCATTGTTCGTTTGCAACTCGAGAGCATGCTTCCCCCAGATTACGAGGCACGAGGTCGACGTGAAGCGAATACGCGAACACGCCGGGAGTGACTTGTTAACGGCGCGAAGGCTATGCCAGTTGATAGCGGAATCGATAGCGGAAACCCTTACCGATCTTCAACGCGCTTCGGAGCCGGCCCTGACAGGCCGGTTTTTTTATGCCTTATCGCCCAGGGGTGACCCCGATACGGGAAGCGTTCGTGAGGCCGTTATTCCAAGAGAGCGGCAACATGAATCCATTGCTTACTACCGCGGGAAACAGCATTCCGCACCCTGCAAATATAAGGGGCGTTTCGTGACGACCAATCTGTCGGAATCCATCGTCGAACTCGTGAATTGCGGGGTCTTCGCTCTGGACCGCGATCTGCGCATCCTCGCCTGGAACCGCTTCATGCAATCTCATAGCGGCCGTTCCGCCGAGGAGGTGATTGGCCTGGAGCTTCTCGACGTGTTCCCCGAATTGCCGAGAGAGTGGCTGAAGAGAAAAGTCGAGGGCGTTTTCGTGCTGGGCACGCCCGCTTATTCGTCGTGGGAGCATCGCCCGTTTCTGTTTCACTTCGAGCACTCGCGCCCCATTACCGGGCCAATCGACGCGATGCGGCAGAACTGCAGCTTCATTCCGATCGAGAACGCCGAGCGCGAGGTGACGGCGGTGGCGGTCACCATCGTCGATGCGACGGATGTTTGCATTGCCTACGGCGAATTGCAGAAGCGCGAACAGACCGTGGCGAATGCATTGGCCGAATTGACCGTGCGCAATAGCCAGCTCACCGAGCTCAATGACGAATTGGCGCATGCGCACCAGCAACTGCTGCAATCGGAAAAACTCGCCGCGATCGGTCAACTCGCGGCAGGCGTTGCCCATGAGATCAACAACCCTGTCGGCTTCGTGCTTTCCAACCTGAACACGCTTGAGGGCTACATCAAGACACTGATCCGCTATGCAGAAGATATGAATCAGCTCGTCGCGCGAACCGCGCCGTCCATCGAGCCCGACTTGCGCGCATTGACCGCAAGCGCCGACCTGGACTATCTGCTGGACGATGCGCCCGCGCTCGTGCAGGAATCCCGGGAAGGTCTCGCCAGAGTTCGCACCATCGTGATCGATCTGCGGGACTTCTCCCGCATCGACAGCACGCACGTCTGGGAATGGTGCGATCTGCACCGCTGCATCGAGTCGACGCTGAACATCGTGCATAACGAGGTGAAGTATCGCGCCGATCTGGTTCGCGATTACGCCGAGATACCGCTCGTGCGATGCATCCCCTCGCAGATCAGCCAGGTGGCGTTGAATCTCGTCGTGAACGCGGCGCAGGCGTATGCCGGGAAACAGGATCAGCACGGCGCGGCGCAGGGCAAGATCACGATCCGCACCGGCGTCGACGACGCCGATCCGTCACGCATCTGGTTCGAGGTGGCGGACGCGGGGTGCGGCATACCCGCCGAGCACCTGAGCCGCATCTTCGATCCGTTCTTCACCACCAAGCCGGTGGGCCAGGGAACCGGCCTCGGGCTATCGGTCAGCTACGGCATCGTTAATGCGCATCACGGGCAGATTTCCGTGACCAGCACGGTCGGCGCCGGCACGACATTCCGCGTCACGCTCCCGGTGGACGCAGCGGAACAGTCGCCCCAACCCGGCAAGACGGAGCCGGTCGTCGCGCATGCGAGCGCGCCGGATGCCCAAACCCAATCCACGCTGGCTTCAACCGGCAGATAGAGGACCCTATGGCTCTGCCAATACTCGTTGCCGACGATTCGGCGCTCGCCAGGAAATTGCTCATTAAATCCTTGCCCGATGACTGGGAGGTGGACATCACGCAGGCGTCGGACGGCGCCGCGGCACTCGAATCCTATCGAGCCGGCAAAGGCGCCGTGATCTTTCTCGATCTGACGATGCCGCACATGACCGGATTCGAAGTACTCGAGGCAATCCAGCACGAAGGACTCGATGCCTTTGTCATTGTCGTATCGGCGGACATTCAGTCGGGTGCGGTCGAGCGTGCGAAAGCGCTCGGTGCGATCGGCTTTGTCTGCAAACCCGTTTCGCCCGAAGCGATCGGGGCAATCCTGAGGGAGTATGGTCTCCATGAATGAACAGGGTCTTAACGAAGACCAGCGCGATGCTCTGCAGGAGATCTGCAATGTCGGAATGGGAAAGGCAGCCGCCGCGCTGGCAACGCTACTCGGCGCATTCGTCACGTTATCGGTGCCGGGCATCAGGCTGGTGAGCACCGCCCAGTTGCCTGAAGCATTGCGAGGGCATGGCGTCAGTCAGTTGCCGCCTGTGCGCCAGGCTTTTCAGTCGGATATTTCGGGGGAAACCATCGTGCTGTTCGGCGCGGACGGTCAACGCGAACTCCGGCAATTGCTGGACTACGACCTCGAAAACAGCGACGCCGGCAACGAAGCGCTGTGCGACATCGCCAACCTGCTGGTGGGTGCTTGTGTTCAAAGCGTCTTCGAACAACTCGGCAGGCGCATCAGCTTTTCGAGCCCGACGCTGCTGCCGGTAACGGAAGGGTCCAACCTTGGCCACTTCGAGAACGGCCGCTGGGGCCTCGCGCTGCTGCTGGAAATTCACTTCACGCTCGAAAAAGGCGGCTTCGGCGCACGCATGGTGATGTTGCTGCCCGACGAAGCCATCCGCGGAATGAAGCATGCGCTCGACCAGTTTCTCAGCTCGATCTAGTGCAATGCCGGCGAACAATCACCAAGGAAATCCATGTCCGAACTTCAGGTAACCGACCAGATGCCCGGCGCGAGCGAATCGCCCGCGGCATCGCAAGAACCCCTCGAAGCGCCGGTCCCCACGCTGTTGCTGGTGGATGACGAGCCAGGGGTCGTCTCATCGCTCAAGCGGCTGTTCCGGCCGCTCAAGTACGAGGTGCTCTCGGCGTACAGCGGCGCCGACGCGCTTCAGTTACTCGAAACAGCGCGCGTGGATGTGATCATCTCCGACATGCGCATGCCGAACATGGACGGCGCCGAATTCCTGTCCCGCTCACGCTCGATCGCGCCCGACGCGATCAGGATTCTGCTGACCGGATATTCGGAGGTGGAGGCCGTGGTGCGCGCGGTGAACGAAGGGCACGTCTATCACTACCTGCACAAGCCGTGGGACGACCAGGACCTGCTGCTGACCATCCAGCGCGCGCTCGAACAACTGCGCCTGCAACGCGAAACCGTGCGCCTGACCGAATTGCTGCAACGGCAGAACGAAAGGCTGGCGAGCTTCAACACGGAACTCGAGCGCGACGTTCATGCGCGGACGGAGGAAATCCGCCAAACGGTCATGTTTCTCGAAGGCGCCCAGCAAGATCTGAAGAGCAATTTTCTAACGATGGTGAAGGTCTGCGCGAACATGGTCGAGATGCGCTGCGGTCTTCCCGGTCATTCGGCGAGAATCGGCGAACTGGCGAAACAACTGGGTGCGTCGATTGGAATGAGCGACTACGCGTGTGGCGAATTGTTGATGGCGGGCCTGTTGCACGGCATCGGCAAGCTCTTTCTTCCCGACGCGTTGCTGAAGACGCCCATCGCGAAGATGCAGCCGCAGGAAGCCAAGCTTTATCACCTGCATCCGCTGCATGGACAAATGGCGCTGAGCCCCGTGTCGCAACTCGCCAATGTGCAGGCCATGATTCGCCATCAATATGAGCGCTTCGACGGACGCGGCGCGCCCGACGGCCTCGCCGGCAGTTCCATTCCGATCGGCGCTCGCATTCTCGCGCTGGCCCGCGACGTGGAAGATTTGCGCATCGGCGCGATTGCGCCGCAAAAGATGACCGACGCGCAAATCGTGTCCACCGTGCGTTCGCAGTCGGGCATTCGCTATGACCCGGCCATCGCCGACAAATACATCGAGTTGGTCACGAGTCACGCCGAACTATCGCCGGAAGGCGTGCCCGATACGGTCGACGCGTCGCATCTGAAAGAGGGAATGAAGCTCGCGGAAGACCTCCGCACTTCACGCGGCACGCTGCTGATGACCAAAGGCAAGGTGCTTTCCGCGGATCAGATCGCGCAGATCCGGCGCTTCGAGATTCATGAGGAAGAGCGCTTCGTCATCCTTGTGGAGCGAAGCCTGGTGGCTACCGCCGCGACGCGGGCGGCGTGACGTGCTGTCCGCTTCCACCGGGAAGCGCGTGTTTGGGCGAGGCCACCGGCCGTCAACGCGGTGGCCCGTCCGTATCGCCCGGCTCGATACGCGGCTGCGCGAGCCGCGGCTCGGGCTCCTTGCCGGCTATCGTCGCCAGAATCAGTTCGGCGATGACCCTGCCGGACGACTCCCCGGTCGGCTGCACGACGGATGTCACCGTGTGTGACGAAGCGACGTCCGGCGGCACGCCGTCATAGACGATCAGCGAGATTTCCGTACCCAGTTGCTTGCCGCTCTCGACGATCGCGCGACACGCGCCGGCGCCCGCGAGGTTGTTGTCCACCACCAATGCCGTCGGCGGCTCGGCCAGTTCGAGCAGCGCTCGCGCCGCTTCATACCCGCCCGTCCGGTTGAACGCACATTCGATCATGAGCGACGCCTCCGGTTGAATGCCGGCCTCCCGCAGCGCGCTGACGAAACCCGCGCGCCGTTGAGCGGCAAAGCTCATCGTCAGCGGCGCACTGAGCAAGCCGATTCGTCGGTGCCCGAATGCGATCAGACGTTGCGCGGCGGCCCGCGCTCCCGCCTCGTTGTCGAAGTCGAACCAGCCATAAGGCGTGGGGCTGTTGGTCCGCCCATAAGCGACGAAGGGAAACTGACGCGCCTGAAGAAACCGGATGCGCGGATCGTCGACGAGCGTGCGCGCCACGATCAGACCGTCGACCAGTTTGCCTTCGACCAGCCGACGGTACGTCTCGAGTTCCGCGTTTGGCCGTGCGGAAACAATGATCAGATCGAGGTCGCTTTCGCCGAGGCGCTCGGTCATGCCGGCCACGACCTCACCCAGACGCGGATCGCCAAGGTCGCCCGTACCGAATGGATAGACCATGCCCACCGCTTCGGCGCGGCCGGTGGCGAGCCGCCGCGCGGTTGGGTCGGGGTGGTAGCCGAGTTCGCGCGCCGCCTCGATTACTCGCAGGCGGGTTGCTTCATTCACGTCGTCATAGCCGTTGAGCGCCCGGCTAACGGTCGTGCGGGAAAGTCCGAGCGAGTCGGACAGCGTCTTTAGATTCACCTTCACGTTTCCACCTTGGCGTTGCTCTGTTTTCCCCTGGGGCGGCCTTGCGTGGCGGGGATTTGGCGCCGGTTGGGCAAGCGTCATGGTACCTCAAAACTTACCAATCCTTTGACAATCCAAACCGGTTTGGACTATGATCCAAACCGGTTTGGATATGTCGTGTCTCCGACGTATTGGAGTCACGGCTGTTCCTTGGGGTCCGCGAGAGACCATTCGTAGTTCCTAAAACAGACGTCCGGCAGGTTCTTGCCCGATCAGCAACATGGGCAAGGCCGGCCGACAAACGTCGTTTCCTATTGCTGTTTCCGGCAATGAGCTTTCCGCAATCCGGCGCCAGCGTCACAGGCGTCTCCGGCATCACCAGGTTCTGAAGCAGATATTTCGTACCAACAAGTCAAACGGCAACGCTCCGGCGGTTTCCCACGGCCCTCGTTGCGCACTCTTCCAGGATGTGAACCCGATGAACAGACTTCGATCCCCGCAATTCCCGTCAACTCGCGCCCGCCTGCGCTCGACCGCGGTGTGCGGCACGCTGCTCGCCGCCGCGGCGGCTCCCGCGCTGGCCCAATCGTCCGCGCCGGGCTTCCCCGCGCCGACTCCGCATACGCAGCAGGCCTACGACCCCGAGAGCAGTTTCACGATGCGCTGGACGCGTGCCGATGTCCGGCAAATCAAGGCGCAATCGCACACGGCGACCGCCGCCGACAAGAACTCGCTGCCCGCGGCGCTGACCATGCCGGACATTCCGGCGGACTTCCCGCTGATCAACTCGAACGTGTGGGTGTGGGACACATGGCCGCTGTCGGATGTCAAAGCGGACAACCTGAGCTACAAGGGCTGGGAAGTCATTTTCTCGCTGACCGCCGATCCGCACGCGGGCTATTCGTTCGACGATCGCCACGTGCACGCTCGCATCGGCTTCTTCTATCGCCGGGCGGGGATTCCGGCGTCACAGCGCCCGGCGAACGGCGGGTGGACCTACGGCGGACATCTGTTCCCGGACGGCACGAGCGCGAAGGTCTTCGGCACCGCGCCGATGACGCAGAACGCGGAATGGTCGGGCTCCGCGCGGCTGACGAACGGCAACAACCTCAGCCTCTACTACACCGCGCTGTCCTTCAACCGCTCGGCCGAGGGCGGCCAGGACATCACGCCGCCTATCGCGATCATCACGCGCACCGACGGGCACATTCACGCGGACGACACGCACGTCTGGTTCGACGGATTCGACAAGCACGACGCGCTGCTCGAACCGGACGGCAAGCTGTACCAGTCGCGCGAGCAGAACACGTACTACTCGTTCCGCGATCCGTTCGTGTTCACCGATCCGGCGCATCCGGGCAAGACCTTCATGGTGTTCGAAGGCAATACGGGCGGCCCGCGCGGCGCGCGCACCTGCACCGAGGCGGATCTGGGTTATGCGCCCAACGATCCGTACAAGGAGGATCTCAATGCGGTGATGAACTCCGGCGCGACCTACCAGAAGGCGAACGTCGGTCTCGCGGTGGCGACGAACAAGCAGCTCACGGAGTGGAAGTTTCTTCCGCCGCTGCTGTCGGCCAACTGCGTCAACGATCAGACCGAGCGGCCGCAAATCTATATCAAGGACGGCAAGTACTACCTGTTCACGATCAGCCACCGGCCGACCTACGCGGCGGGCGTCGACGGTCCTGACGGCGTGTACGGTTTCGTCGGCAACGGTATCCGCAGCGACTTCCTGCCGTTGAACAAGGGCAGCGGCCTCGTGCTCGGCAACCCGACCGATTTCGACCAGCCGATCGGTGCGCCGTACGCGCTGGACCCGAACCAGAATCCCCGGGCATTCCAGTCGTACTCGCATTACGTGATGCCGGGCGGCCTCGTCGAATCGTTCATCGACGCCGTCGGCCCGCGTCGCGGCGGCACCCTGGCGCCGACCGTGAAGCTGAACATTCACGGCGATTCGACCGACATCGACCGGACTTACGGCAAGGCTGGTCTGGGTGGCTACGGCGACATTTCCGCCACTCGCGCGGCTCCCGGCCAGGGCGGCGCGAACAACGGTCAGTAAGCCGGACGGTTGGATGCAGTGCGAGCGGAAGCTTTCCGCTTGCACTGCCGACCCGGCGACATTCGAAGCGGGCGAAGAACGGCAGCCATGAAATCCTGGATTCCCGACTTGTCCTCATACCGGGGCCCGGTCTATCTCGCCGTGGTCGACGAAATCGAAACGGCGATCGGGACCGGCCGTCTCCAACCCGGCGACACCTTGCCTTCGCAACGGATGCTGGCCGACTTCCTCGGCTTGCACGTGAACACGGTCAATCGCGCACTGCGCGAGACCGCGCGCCGCGGCCTGACGATCGGCAGCAGGCGCAAGGGGACCATCATTCTCAGGCTTTCCGCCTGATCGTCGGCCAAGCCGACGAATACTCATTGACTGCACTCGCGGACGTGACGGCATTCGCCGTTCGTCCGCGTGCGTAGATAGGGCAAAGCCATTCCATGTACGACCCGCAACGTCGCTTCGGTTCAAAAATGAGCGCACTGGCGATGTGTCTGCTTGCATCGCTAAGCGTTTCGTTCGGCGCGTTCGCGGCGCCGCCCGGCTCGCCGCACACCGCCGATGCCGGCACGCCGCAATGGCGCTCCGCGTTTCACTACACGCCGCAACGAAACTGGATGAACGATCCCAACGGACTCGTCTTCCACAACGGTCTTTATCACCTGTTCTATCAATACAATCCGAACGGGAATTCGTGGGGCAATATGTCCTGGGGACATGCCACCAGTTCCGATCTCCTTCATTGGACCGAGCAACCGGTTGCGATGCACGTCAATGCAACCGAGGAGATCTTTTCCGGTTCCATCGTGGTGGACGCGCACAACACGTCCGGCTTGGCCCGGCGAATTCCTCGCCGCTGATCGCGCTTTATACCAGCGTGTATAAGGCCGGCTCGGGACATCGACCAGGCACGCAGGCGCAATCGCTCGCCTACAGTACCGACGACGGCAAGACGTGGCGCGAATACGCGCGCAATCCGGTGCTGACGCTCGATCCCGAATCGCAAAACTTTCGTGACCCGAAGGTGTCGTGGTACGCGCCGGGGGGTTACTGGCTCATGACCACCGTGGTCGCGGACGCGCACGTCGTCAAGATGTACCGCTCGAATAATCTGATCGACTGGGATTTTCTCAGCGACTTCACTCTTCCCGACATTCCTCATCGAGGGGCGCTCTGGGAGATGCCCGATCTGTTCCCCTTGCCCCTCGATGGCGACAACCGCAAGCAGAAGTGGGTGATGATCGTGAACGTCAACCCGTGGTCGATCGCGGGCGGGTCCGGCGCGATGTATTTCGTCGGCAGCTTCGACGGCAGAACGTTCACGCCGGAAAACGTGGCGCCGGCCGGTTCCGATCCTTCGCGCTTCCAGTGGCTCGATCACGGCGCCGATTACTATGCAGCCGGAACATTCGCGAATGCGCCGGGCGGCGAGGCGGTCACGATCGGCTGGATGAGCAACTGGGACTACGCCGAACGCATACCGACCACGCCGTGGAAAGGCGCAACCGCGCTGCCTCGCGTACTCGCGCTGAAAACGGTCGACGGCGTGCCGCGATTGACATCCGGGCCAGTGGAGCAATACACGCGGTTCGTCAGCACAGGTTCGACCACGCGCATTAACGAACTCAGCGTTTCCTCGCGTGTGGAAGAACTCGCGCCCTCCACACGTGGTGTGGTGCAAAACATCGACGTGACGATCAGTCCGCACTCGGCGCGGCGTGCGGGCCTGGTCGTCAGAGGCTCGGCGAACGGCGAGGTGGGCACGCGGATTGTCTACGACACCGAGCGTCGGACACTGACGCTCGATCGCTCGAAGTCCGGCGAGAGCGGGTTCTCGAATGCGTTCAGCAAAGCGCACATCGTCGACTTGCCGTTAGTGGACGGGAAGCTGCATCTCACCGTGGTGGTCGACAGGGATTCCGTGGAAGTATTCGCGGATCATGGCCGCACTGTCATCACGGATCTCGTCTTTCCGGGCGAGGACGACAACCGCGTTTCGGTTTTCGCCGAAGGCGGCAACGCAACGTTCAGCGATTTGGCGATTACCGACCTCTCCGCCCCCAAGCGCTAACGCGGACAGCGGCCGACAGCGCTTATGCCTTCGCGGGCCGCCCCGTCTTTACCGCTTCCACCGACGACACCGCGGCGAGAAGCCGTTTCGGCGCGGCGGACTCGAGCATCAGCAGCCCGGCGCGCAACAGCTCGCTCTTCTTGACCGAAACACCGGCATCCAGACACTTCTTTTTCAGCGCCGCGATTTTGTCGTAATCGGATTTCGGCATGGTGAAACTGTCTCGCACCACCTTGTCTTTCTTGGCCCGCTTTGCTCGTGGTTCCGCAGAGGCGACGGCCGGCGCGGACGCAACATCGGCAACAACCTGCTGTTTCGGTTTCGCGGTTTTCTTCGTGGTGACAGGCTTGTCTACAACCGGTTGCTCGGATTGAACGACGATGTTGCCGTCGCCTGCCGCGACGCCGTTCGAATTTTCAGTGGAGCGAGATGCTTTCTTGCCGGCTTTCCGGACGACGGGTGCGTTCATGTAGGCCTCCAGGTTTGTAATGGTATAAACAGTATATACCGTTTATTGAGGGGGCTGTTTGCATGGAAGGTGGGACGTCGCAGCAGTAAACTGCAAGCATGGCTTTTTGACGGGAGAACGTCATGCGTCTCGTTGACTGGAACATTCAGTGGGGACGCGGCGTGGATGGCCGCGTCGACCTCGCTCGCATCGTGCGCGAAGCAAAAGCACTGTGCGATTTCGACATTCTTTGCCTTCAGGAAGTGACGCGCGGTTTTCACGAGGGTCCGGCCGCGGGTGGACTGGCAGGCGGCCCCTCTGCCGATCAGTTCGCCGAGCTTGCCGCGTTGCTGCCGCACGCGAAGGTGATCGAGGCGATCGGCTCCGATCTTCCCCCCGTCGGAGCGGCGCGACAGCGGCGTCAATTCGGCAATGCGATCGTGACCCCTCTGCCTGTCCGACAGGTGCTGCGTCATTCGCTGCCCTGGCCGGCCGACCCTGCCCAGCCGTCGATGCTGCGTGTCGCGCTCGAAGCGGTGATCGAAACGGACATCGGCCCGCTGCGCGTCATCAGCACGCATCTCGAGTTCTATTCGGAAGCGCAACGGCTGGCACAGGTGGCAAGGCTGCGCGAATTGCACAAGGAGGCATGCGACCATGCGCGCCGTCCGGCGAAAGCGGAGAAACCGGACAGTCCGTTCGCCGATACGGCACGCCCGCTGAGCGCCATTGTCTGCGGTGATTTCAACAGCGCGTTTGAAGGCTCTGCTTATTGCAGGATGCTCGAACCGATTCCGGACGCGCCCGCGTTCGCCGACGCCTGGGCTTGCGCGCACCCGAATGCGCCGCGCGCCGCCACCGTCGGTCTATACGATCATGAACAGTGGGAAGACGGACCGTTCGCATGCGACTTCGTTTTCGTCACTGAAGATTTGAAGCCGCGCATTGCGAGTTGCGGCGTGGATCAGAATAGCCGCTCGTCCGATCATCAGCCGATGTGGCTCGAGTTGCGCTAACGCTTCGCAACTATCCGAATCGCTCCGGGCGGAACGGATAGGCAGGGGTGAAAGGCGTTGCGCCCGTCATCATTTCCGCCAGCAGACGGCCCGTTACCGGGCCGAGCGTCAATCCATGATGGTTATGCCCGAACGCGAACCAGAGCCCACGATGCCGGGGCGCCTGGCCGATGACCGGGCGCATATCCGGCGTACAGGGACGCAAGCCAAGCCACGGTGCGGGGTCGAGCCGCTTGCCCAGACCGAAGGTGGACCTGGCGACGGCCTCCGCCCGCTCCAGTTGAACACCGGTTGGCGCCGCGTCGCGCCGCGCGATTTCAACGCCCGTGGTCAACCGAAGCCGGCCTTCCATCGGCGCGATCACGTATCCCTCCTGAGCGTCCACGAATGGCACCGAGAGCATCGGCTTCGTGGGCTGATAATGCATGTGATACCCGCGTTTCGCCCGTAGCGGGATGCGATACCCCAGCGGCGCGAACACCCGATCCGACCACGGTCCGAGCGCTATCACGACCTCGCTCGCACTGAGCCTGCCCGACGCTGTCTGCACCGTCCATGCCCCTGCTTCCGCCCGCAAGGTGGTCGCCTCGCCGATCAGCAGCGTGCCGCCGCCTTCCTCGAACAAACGCGCGTAACCCTTCGTCAACGCACCGGGATTGACGATGCTCCTCGGGTCCTGCCAATGCAACGCGCCACAAAATCCCGCTTCGAGACCGGGCTCGCGCGCGACGAGCGCCGCCGAATCGAGCGGCGCCACCTGCAGGCCATGCGTGCGTGCGATGACCTCGGCGGCGGCGAGGTGTTTCGCGAATTCCGCCGGCGTGCGGAACGCTTCCATCCAGCCCTTGTTGCTGACGAGATGCGCGAGGCGCGCCCGCTCGATCAGCGCATCGTGCTCGGCCACGCTTTGCCGAATCAAGGGCAGCATGTCGCGCGCCGCCGCCGCGAGCCGTTCGGGAGACGACTCCCACCAGAAGCGTGCCAGCCATGTCGCAAACGACGGCAGCGCCCTGTAGTCCCAGTAAAGATCGGTCGACTGATTGCGCAGATAGCGCAGCAAGGTGCCGAGCTCGCGCGGGAACGCATAAGGGACCACAGACGAACACTCGATCAGGCCGGCGTTGCCGAAACTCGTTTCCTCACCAGGACCGCGCCGGTCGACGAGCGCCACGCGGCGTCCGCGATCCTGCAAGTGCAGCGCGGACGACACGCCGACAATGCCGGCGCCGAGCACGATCACATCGAAGTCCATAAACTCGCTCTGCTTTCGCTATCCGTGCCCGTTACTTGGCAATGATGTCGCGCTTGAAGTACTTCTGCGAGAGACTGCTCAGCGTGCCGTCCTTCTTCAGCGCGGCGAGCGCGGTGTCGATCTTTTTGGCCAGCGCCTTATCGCTCTTGCGCAAACCGAAACCCGTACCTTCACCGAGCGTTGCCGGATCGGAAAGCGGCTCGCCGACGATCGCATAGTCGTGGCCCTCGGGCTTGTTCAGAAAACCGTCCTGAACGGTCTGCGCTTCCTGAACAGCCGCATCCAGGCGACCCGCGGTGAGATCGGCGTAGACCTGGTCCTGGTCCGCATAAGAGACGACCGACACGCCGGCATTCGCCCAATGGCGCTTGAGGAAATCTTCCTGCGACGATCCCTGCAGAACACCTACGCGCTTGCCCTGAAGGCTCTTCACATCGGGCAGCAAGGGGGCGCCGCGCTTCGCCACCATCACGATCGGCACGACGTAGATGGGCCGTGTGAAATCAATGCTCTGCTTACGCTTTTCGGTGATGTTCATCGCGGAATTGATCACGTCGAATTTGCGTGCCTGCAACGCGGGAATCAATCCGTCGAACGAATTCTCGACCCACACACATTTCATTTCCAGCTTGGCGCAGACCGCGTTGCCGACATCGATGTCGAATCCCTGCAATTGCCCCGAGGGCGTCTTGCTTTCGAACGGCGGATACGCTGCCTCGACGCCGAAGCGCAAGGTGGATTGCGCCTGGGCGCTGGCAGCGCCGGCCAAGGCGACGGCAAGGAAAACTGAGAGCGGAAACTTCAGACGCATGGTGGTCACCTGATGGGTTGGATAGCAAATCCGGGTCGCCGCGGTCGCTGATTGACAGACAACTTCGAGACAACTTCGCTGCGAGGTCGAGATAGGAAACAGCTCGCCCTGGACCCACAGTCTATTCTGGACACTCCCAAATGCAAGCGATTTTCAAAATACTTGTCCAGACTGGACATTTTGAACATAGAATCGCAGCAACGCCCGAAGGCGATCTGGGAGAGCAGGCCAATGAGCAACGCAGACAAGACAAGCCCGTTGATAGTCCACGAGGACGCGGTACGCGAGGCGCTACCCCACCTGGATGTGCGACGTGCGCTGACGCGGGTGTTTCACTCGCTGGGCAACGACACGGCCGTCCAACCACCTCAAACGCTGAGTCCGTTTCCCCAGGGTCAGGGAGACTTCATCACCTACCTCGGTGCGATGGCGCACGCCAAGGTGTTCGGAGCGAAGTTGTCGCCGTACATCGTGACCGAATCGAAGCCGGTCATCACGGCGTGGACGGCATTGATGTCGATGGAAACCGGACAGCCTCTGATGTGGTGCGACTCCGCGCTGCTCACCGTCGAGCGAACCGCCGGCACGACTGCGTTGGCCGTCGAGCACCTGGCGGCATCGAACGCGCGCCGGCTTGCTATCGTCGGCGCGGGTGCGGTCGCTCAAGCGCACGTGCGTCATCTCGCACCGCTGCGGGCGTGGGACTCGATCCGCGTGTTTTCCCCGGCGCTCGATAAGGACGAGGCGAAGCGCGCAACGGTTGCGGCGCTCGACGAGCGCGTGACGATTTGCACGAAGATGGAAGATTGCCTGAGCGATGCCGATGTCGTGGCCTTGTGCACATCCTCGGCTACGCCTGTCTTGTCGGAAAGCACGCTGACAAAACCGGCGCTCATCACGTCGATCAGCACGAACGCCGCCAACGCGCATGAGATTCCGCCCGCCTGGATTCCGCACGTGGATGTCTATTGCGATTACCGGCAAACCACGCCGGCGAGCGCGGGCGAATTGAAGCTGGCCGCGCAGCAGCACGGCTGGTCTGCGCAAAGCGTGCTCGGCGATCTGCCCGAACTTGTGTCCGGCGTGGCTTTAAAGCCGTCTTACCAGAAGCACGCTTTTTTTCGTTCGATCGGACTCGGGCTCGAAGATGTTGCAATCGCCTTCGAGTTGTTCCGGCACCTTCGCCGCCCGTCAACGTGACAAGGACGCTGTCGCAGTTCGAGCGTTTCGTTCGGTTCGGGATGAATGCGGCAAAAGCGTGTGGCTAATGGCGGCGTGGTTCCGCGTGGCAAAATAATCGTGGAACGCAAAGCTCGCGGCACGTGGCGCAACACGTTGCCAGAGTTTCCGAAAACTGGAATTCGACCCATCCCCATGCGAAAGACCAAGACAACGGCCGCACGCCGGCTTCTTCTGGATCGATACGGCCGTGTCGCCGACGGTATCGCGCTGCTCTTTTTCCCTTACGTCGAGATCGTCATTCACGACTTGCAAAGCCAGACGATCGCCTACATCGCGAACAATCTGTCCAAGCGCGAACTCGGCGACGAATCGGCACTCGAGGAAATCGACCATTCAGCCGAGTCGGGCACGATCGGTCCATACGAAAAGATCAACTGGGATGGCAGGCGGATGCGCTGTGTCAGCACGGTGCTCTTCGACGACGCAGGAAGCGCCGTCGGCGTGATGTGCGTCAACTACAACATAGCGGTCTTCGAGGACGTGAAACATGTGATCGACCGCGTGATTTCCGGCGCCGGCGTGATCAGGCAGCCCGAGGAGTTGTTCAAGGACGACTGGCAGGAACGCATCAACACTTTTCTTCACGCGTGGCTTCAGGAACGCCAGTTGGCATTGAACTCGCTGACGCGCGATCACCGCCGCGAACTGGTCGAAGCGTTGTGGGCCGAAGGGGCGTTCAAGGGGAAGAGCGCGGCAAACTATGTCGCCAACGTGCTGGGGATGGGGCGCGCGACCGTGTATCAACACATCAGAGATTTGCGGGGCGCGGCAGCTTGAGAATGGAGGCGTTGATCACGCCTCTTCCAATCCCAGCGTGACAAAGCCGGTCTTGCGCGGCGAGACCGGCTTTGCGGACTTCGCGCCGCTTCGAGCGGCGTCGTTATGCGCGCATTAATAGCGCGGCGGCGGGCGATGATCGTTGTGATCGTCGCGGCCGTGGTGGCGCGGATCGTAGTCGCGCGGATGATGGCGCATCCACTCGTCGTGATCCCAGTAGCGACGACCGTCGTAGTAACGATCGCCGTGCCAGCCGATGTCGATCGACACGCCTACCGGCATCATGTGCGGCTGACCATAAACCACAGGTGCCGGGCCATTCCCGATGACCACGCGTTCCTGCGCGAACGCGCTGCCGGCCGCGAGCAATGCGCCGCCCGCGAGCAGGGTCGCAATAATCGAACGCGATGTCTTGTTGAAGGTTTTCATAGTGAGCTCCCGTCAAGGTTTCGTATCAAGCCGGCGTTGGGGTTCGGTCGACCTTTAACCGCCATGTCGAGCCCAAATCGGACGCCGTGCGCTTGAGACCAACTTTAACGGGACGAACCGCGTGAATACGTGAGCACGTGTAAGCGCACATTTCAAAGGCGGTGACCGAGGGTAGCGCCCGTTTTCAGGTTCGATACCCCGCTGCAACGCCGTGCGCGGTGAAACGTCCGCGCCGCGCGGCGGCCCTGTAGAAAGCCCCGCGACGTTCCGCCGTTACATTCATTTCCGCAGGGAAATATTCGCAGCGGAATCCGCCGCATAAACAAAAGCCACGGCCCGCGTTTCGCGGGCCGTGGCTTCAGTGATGCGAGCGCACCCGGGTGCGCGACCCATGCGCGGCGCTCCGCGCTCGGGCTTTAAGCTTGGCTCTTAGTCGCTCAGCTTGATGCCGAACAACGTAGCTTGTGCCTTGCGAACACGCTCGGCTTCGCGGCTACGCGCTGCGTACGAATAGTCCGAATCGAGCGGCAGATGGGGCGACGCAAAGAGGTCGCTGACCTTTTGGAACAGTGCAAAAATGAAGCTCATGGCGACTCCCGGTTAGTTACTGCATTTGCTAGGGTTTTCCCTTAAGAATGATTATAGGGTTTTCCCTAGGCAAAAGCTAGTGCAATGCAGCAATCTTCGGGGCGTGGCGCGTTGCTACGGGCTTCCAAGCAATGATGCGTTGCATCATGACAACGTCCCTGTTTTCCTAATCCGGGGCCAAAAGGATGACCTACTGAAGCGTCCTTGCCGGCTGCCTTTTGGCGCGAACCGGTTTCGCGCTCTCCACGCTCTTGCGCGGATTGACTACCGCGGCGTCGACGGCGCCCGCCGCCGCGCTTGCCGCCGGTATCAGCGTGGCGCTATTCATCGACACGATCAGTCCCGGCAGCGACCGCGCGGGGTTGTCTTGCGGCTTGACCGTGGCGCCGGTCGCGGAAAATTCCACGTTCAAGGCCCAAAACCCTTCGTGGACGCCCTTGTCGCGGATGAGCGCGGTCAACAGTTCCTCAATGGAAAACTTGTGTTCGCTAGTCGGCATGGTGGCTCCCGTCAGAAGAGGCGCTGGCGTATCCGGTCCGGCTTCGCAACAGCACTAGAAGTGTAAACGCGGGGATTTGCAGGTGCGATGCGCCGGCGGCGGGCGGCGCCTTACGGCGCCTATCCGGCGACGAACGCGTTAAGCGGCAGAACCTGCGATCAGACGGGGCGTTGAAATGGGCGGCCGCGGCCGGCTTGTCGCCGGCGCGGCGTCCCATTTTCAGTGGGAGGTGGCTGCTTTCGGCTTATGCGCGTGCTGCGCTCGCGCGGCACGCTTCGCCTGAGCCGGCGTAGCCGCAGCCTGCTGAGCCGCGGCGGGCGCTGCCGCGACCGCCGCGGCCGATGCAGCTTCGCTTGCCGCTGCCCTGGCCATTGCCATGTGTGTGTCGAGCAGGCTGGTCATGGCCGCCTGCTGGTTCTGCATCAACGCTTCGATGCGATGCTGCTGGGCGGTGGTCTCGCGCGTCAGACGCATCAGGAGCACGGTCTGCGTAATGCCAATGGCGACCGTGACGAGCAACGCGCCCACCACGATCGACAACATCCATTTCATACGGCGCGAGTGGTCGGTCGCGGCGCGACGCTGATCGGCAATCACGCCATACAGGGCGTCGACGGTATCGGCGAAGGCGGTCGCCCGCGCGCGGTCGAGTTCGGGCGCGGCGCGCTGTGCGGCTGCCGATGCTTCGGCGCGTTGGGCTTCCCACAAGGGTGCGGCATAGGCTGAGTTGGCGCTGGCGCTGGCATTCATGCGTGCGGACGCGGATGCGTTGACCGACGGCTTGCGCTCCGCAGCCACCGCGCCTGATTCCGGCGAAGTACGGTCGGCAGGCGCGCTCGCAACTTCGGCATCGGACGTTTCCAGCGAGGCGGCCGCCACTTTGGTCGCAGCCGCAGCCGCCGCGGACCGCGGCTGCGGTTGACCGCCGCGCGTGACCGATTCACGCACATGATCCGCCGCCGTCGCGCCCGGCTCGGCCGCCTGGCGCAGCGCGGTCACGCTGCGCGCCACGGTCGCTGCCGCCATGGCTGGCGTGAGCGGCGCCGCGTCGCGCGCCGCCGCCGATGTCGCTGATCTTTCTTCAGCGGTCAAGCCCGCGATCGGCGTCACATCAGCAACGGTCAGCCCGTCAGCCGACGAACCCGTCACTGGCAACGGCTCCGTTTCCAGTCCGCTCAATTGCGCATTCACCGGCACCGGTTCATCGGACTTCGCGGCGCGAGGCGCGCGGCGCGCCGCCTTCGCGTCCAGCGGCGCGCCGTCGCCGGCTTCGATCGCGCCGACCGCCGCCAACACCACGTCGGGCAATTCGAAACCATGCAGCGTGCCTTGGCGGATGTCGATGTTCATCGCTTCCAGCGTGGCGCGGGTGGGGTCGTCGGGGAACAGGTCGAGCGTGCTGTCGTCGCGGGTGGCGTCGCTCAATTGCGCGAGGCGTTGCGCCGAACGCGCGGCGCGTGCCAGCTTGTTTTCGGTTTCGGTCGAGACGGTGGCCTGACGCCGCTTCCTGGAAGCGGCGCGCGGAGGCCGGGACTGCGTGGATGCTGCGGAATCTGCCATAAAGAAAAAAGCGGTCGTCGCCGGAAAGCGGGCGCCGGGCACCGCTCGTGAATGCCATTGGAATTTTTCGAGCCCGCATTGTCGCATGGCCGCCCGCACGTCCTGAAGCCATTCGGCGACGATTTTGCGCTTCAGGACGACGCGTCGTCCTGCCTGAAGTGCTTGACGCCACGCAGTTGCCGCAGGCGTGAGCAGATCGCCTCGTATTCGGCGCTCGATACGCGGTGCAAGGTGATGATCACCTCGTCGCACTCGGGTTCGTCGTCGCTTTGCTGCATCACGAACTGCTTGACACGCGGACTCGCGGCGCCGAGTTCGTCGTGCAGCGAATGGAACGTCATGGCGCCGCGCTCGACGATCATCGTCAATTGACGTCGCTGCTTGACGGTGATGAAGCGGCGCTCGAGCGGCTTGATGCCGGCGAGGATGATCAGAATGATGATGGTCGCCGCGATCGATGCCGTGTACAGTCCGCCGCCCACCGCGAGGCCGATTGCCGCGACCGACCAGAGGCTCGCCGCCGTGGTCAGTCCGCGCACGATCTCGCCGCGCAGCAGGATCGAGCCCGCGCCGAGAAAGCCGATGCCGGACACGACCTGGGCGGCCATCCGCGACGGATCCAGCACGACGTGTTCGTTGTTCAGCACGTCGGCAAAGCCGTACGCCGAGACGATCATGATGAGCGCCGAACCGACGCACACCAGCATGTGCGTGCGCAAGCCGGCGGCCCACGAAAGCCGCTCGCGCTCGAAGCCGATCACGCTGCCGAGCGCCGCGGCCAACACCAGACGGGAGAGGAGTTCGAGGTTCGGCAACATTGTTCTGTCCTCCTTGCCTGAAATTATTCGAAGCGTTTGTGCCCCCATGACGGAGTGTCAGTGGAACCCGTTTGCTTTATCCTAGGCCGCACGTCGCAACGACCGCGACCGCCCACGTCCGTGGGCGCTTTGAAACACCGCGTTTGATCCACCTGACCATGCCGAGCACGAAAACTTCCGCCACCGCCACCTCCACGACCGCTCTTGCAGGTGCGCTGCGCGATCACTTTACGAACGTCGTGCTGCCGCTGTGGCGCGGACCGGGTTTCAACGCCGGGTTGAAGCTGCCCTACGAAGCCGTCAGCGCCGACGACCACCGGCCGCTGCCCGCCGAACGCTATCGGGCAATGGCATGCGCGCGACAATTGTTCGTGTTCTCGCAAGCAGGCGATGCGGCCCATGCGCAGGTGTTGTTCGACTCGCTGATGCACACCTTTCAGGACACACGCCAGGGCGGATGGTTCTATAGCGTCGACGCGCAAGGCGCGCCGCTCGACACTACCAAAGACCTTTACACGCATGCGTTCATCGTATTCGCGTGCGCGCAATACGGCCGGCGCTCCGGCAATCGCGACGCGCTGGAAGCCGTGCATCGCACGTCAGCGCTGATTCAGTCGAACTTCCTCGCCGAAGACGATCTGTTCAACGCCGCGCTCACCGCGGACTTCGCCGGGGTGAGCGGCACGCCGATCCAGAATCCCTTGATGCATCTGACCGAAGCCTGGCTGGCCGCACGCGAGGCCACGCGCGACAACGCGTTCGACGCCGCGCTGCATCGCCTGGCCGGCGCCGTCGCGCGTCATTTCGTGCATGCGCCCACGGGTTGCATCGCCGAATTGCCGATCGGCGCCGACGATAACCGGTTGGAGCCGGGTCATCAGTTCGAGTGGTACTGGCTGGTCAAGCAGGCGCCCGACCTGTTCGAAGCTTCAGGGCTTGACGAAGCACTCGCGCGCGCCTTCGCCTTCGCGCAGCAATGTGGCGTGAACCCGCAAACGGGGGGCGTGTACGCATCGCTCGACGAAACCGGCACGATCAAGGACGCGACCCAGCGCATCTGGGCTCAAACGGAATACTTGCGCGCGCTGGCAAGTCATGACAACCCAGCCTCGCTCGCCGCGCTGCCGCGGCAAATCGAGTTGTTCCAGCAACGCTTCCTGCGTTCGCAGGGCTGGTTCGAGTGCAAGACGCCGGCCGGGGAAGTGGCGCGCGCCGACATGCCGTCGACCACGCCGTATCACCTCGCAACCGCCTACGAGGCGTTACCGGACTGAGCAAAGTCGATCAGACCAGGCGGCGGGTACTCGCGCCGCCGCCCGCCAGTCCGTCAGTACTCTTCGCGCTGCCAGGGTCCCCAGCTCGCGTCGGCGGATTTAAAACGCATATAAGTCGCGCTGTGTCCGGTGGGGGTATCCGACGTGTCGCCGTGCGGCTTCCGGTCGGTGGTGTGAAGGGCAAAAGCCTGACGTTCCTCGCTGTCGACGGTGATGCGGCCGACCGGGTCCGGTGCGCCCTCTTGAGGTGATTTGGACTCCAATATCGCCAGATAGGGGGTCAAACGACTCCAGAACGAGGTGAGTTCTTCCTGCAGATAATGTGTCAATGTTTTTCCTGGAAGAGTAAGGCGACCAGTTTACCCTACCAGCCGAAGCGCTCCTGAAAACGCTTTCAGGGCTCCCAAAAGGCACGAACCTGGGAATACCCGAATACTGGTTGATTGGCATCCGTCATAAAGACGTGATACAACTCGTACTTCGCGCTCGATCTCGTGTTGAGAAATAGCGGTCGCGAATGCAATACACAACATTTACTGGATTAAAAATGGCAACAGGTACTGTGAAGTGGTTTAACGATGCAAAGGGCTTTGGCTTCATCACGCCGGACGACGGCGGCGAAGACCTGTTCGCGCACTTTTCGGAAGTTCAAGGCAGCGGCTTCAAGTCCCTGCAGGAAAACCAGAAGGTGACGTTCGAAGTTAAGCAAGGCCCGAAGGGCAAGCAGGCTGCGAACATCCAGCCGGCCTAAGTACCGTCAGGTACTTTGAGGCACCCTTAGGCGCTTGCGTCTGATGCAAAATGGCCCGCGAACGCGGGCCATTTTCTTTGGTTCATTGCCTTCTTTTTGAGCGCCTGCGCGGTTAAATTGCGCGCATTCCGGCCAACTCGAACCCCGCCGTCTGTCCGCGCGGTCCCTCGATTTGTTGCGTGCGCAACACAGATTCAGAAATTTCGAACACGGCAACCGCCTTTTTCAATTCCTGCGTCTGCTGATGCAGCGAAGCTGCCGCTGCTGCCGCCTCTTCGACGAGCGCCGCGTTCTGCTGCGTCATCTCATCCATCTGCACCACCGCCTGGTTCACCTGCTCGATGCCCGTGCTTTGCTCGAGCGACGACGCGCTGATTTCCGCCATCATCTGCGTGACACGGGAGATGGATGCCGACACGTTGCTCATCGCTTCGCCGGCATGCTCGACGAGCGCCGAGCCGCCCTGAATCTCG
The DNA here is from genome assembly GCF_049177125.1 of Paraburkholderia sp. DD10. Taxonomy (NCBI): domain Bacteria; kingdom Pseudomonadati; phylum Pseudomonadota; class Betaproteobacteria; order Burkholderiales; family Burkholderiaceae; genus Paraburkholderia; species Paraburkholderia sp. DD10. Next base: position 3,342,312 of record NZ_CP185392.1, read on the forward strand.
GCGACCGATTCGCTGATCAGCGTCTTGATCTCCTTCGCCGACTGCGCGCTGCGCTGGGCCAGCCCGCGCACCTCGCCGGCCACCACGGCGAAGCCGCGCCCCTGCTCACCGGCGCGCGCCGCTTCCACCGCCGCGTTCAACGCAAGAATATTGGTCTGGAACGCAATGCCGTCGATCACCGAAATGATCTCGGCGATCTTGTCGGAGCTTTGCGCGATGCCGCGCATCTTGTCGACCACCTCGTTGACCACTTCGCTGCCGCGCGAGGTCGCCTGGAGCGCGGTCGAGGCGAGCGCATTGGCCTCGCGGGCGTGCTCCGCGTTCTGGCGCACGGTGGCGGTCAACTCTTCCATGCTCGACGCGGTTTCCTCGAGCGACGCCGCCTGGTTTTCGGTGCGCGCGGACAGATCCGCGTTGCCGGTCGCGATTTCGTCGGCGCCCAGGTGAATCGAGTCGGCGGATTCGCGCACGGTTTGCACGGTGCGCGCGACGCTCGCCTGCATTCTCGCGAGGCCCGAGAACAGACGGCCGATTTCATTGGTGCCACGCGCGGCGATCGGCTGGTCGAGTCGTCCTTGCGCGATGCGCTCGAAGTGACGGCCGGCTTCCTCCAGCGGCGCCACCACGCCGCGCCGCAGCGCCGCGTACACCGCAGCCGTGCCGACCACCAGCAGCAGCAGGATAACGAGGCTCACGCCGCGGAACATCTCCATGCGTGCGTCGATCGAATCGAGCGACGCACGACTCGCCGCGTCGCCGAATTGCACGAAGTTGCGCAGTTCGACGAGATACGCGTCCTGGAACGACTGGGTCGGCTGATCGAGGAAAGCCTGAATATTGTTCGCATCGAGAAACTGCACGAGTTCGGCCAGCGCGTCATGCAGCTTTTTATAGCGATCGGCGAGCGCGGTGGCGCGAGTGCTGTTTTCACCGCTGGTCTTGCGCGCGTTCATGAACGCACCGAACGACTGATCGGCGGCCGCGAGCTGTTCGCGGGCATGCTGGACGATGTCGGTCGGCTCGGCGCCGCCGCGCACCATGCGCGTACCGGCGCGCGAGAGGTTGATCCGCGCGTCCATCAAATGCTGGGTCGTTTCATTGACCGCGTCCACCTGCTTCAACGCGATGTTCGACAGGTCGCCGACGTCGTCATGGGAGCGGGTAAGCGACCAGAAACCCAAACCCACGGTAACAAGCTGGAATACGCAGAACGCGGCCAGAACACACAACAGGCCGGAGGCGACCTTGATCTTGCTGAACATCGAGAACACCTGAAAGCAGAGAATAACGGGAGCTACGTCAGGGTTAACGGCACAGCAACGCCTTGCTTAAGGCCAATGTCGTCAAAAATCGCCTTACATCCTCCTTACCTCGGCTAACTTCGAAATTCGCGTCACTTGGCACACGCGTGTCGAGCACATATTTCCGATTCAGCTTGACGCGGTGCGTCGGCGCTTCCTAGAGTGGGTAGGGAACTGCATGACGCAGGCCACTGCAAGTACCGCCACCACCGCGGGGTTCACCGAAGGAATCACGATGACCGACCTACTCGACCGGGCGCGCGGCGCACTGCATGCCCAGCCGTTCAGCATGCTGCTGGGCGCTGACCTGATGCACACGGGCACCAGCGAACTGACGTTGTGCCTGCCGATCCGCGACGACTTGCGGCAGCAGCATGGCTTCGTGCATGGCGGCGTCATCAGCTACCTCGCCGATAACGCGCTGACGTTCGCCGGGGCGTTGTCGCTAGGGCCGAAGGTGGTGACCGGCGAATTCAAGATCAACTATTTGCGGCCGGCAATGAACGGCACGCTGATCGCGCGGGCGAAGGTGGTCTACGCAGGCCGCTATCAGGCGACCTGCCAGTGCAACGTCTATGTGATGGAAGGCGACCGTGAAAAGTTGATCGCCGTGGCGCAAGGCACGGTCAACCGGATCAGCGACAGCGGCGAGCACGAGCCGGCGGGTTGAAAAAATCCACGCGCCGGCTGCCGGCTTACTCCGCCGCGTAAGTGCGCTGCGTCTGCTCGCCCAATCCTTCGATACCCAGGCGCACTGTCTGCCCCGGCTTCAGATACACCGCATCCGGCTTCACGCCCATGCCGACGCCCGGCGGCGTGCCGGTCGAAATCACGTCGCCCGGTTGCAGGCTCATGCACTGCGACACATACGACACGAGCTTGGCGACGCCGAACACCATCGTCCTGGTGTTGCCGTTCTGATAGCGGTGGCCGTCCACTTCGAGCCACAGGCTCAGGTTCTGCGGATCGGCGACTTCGTCGCGCGTGACCATCCACGGGCCGATCGGGCCGAAGGTGTCGAAGCCCTTGCCCTTGTCCCACGTGCCGCCGCGCTCGATCTGCCATTCGCGTTCCGACACGTCGTTGATCACGCAGTAACCCGCCACGTAATCGAGCGCGTTGGCTTCGTCGACGTATTTCGCCGGCTTGCCGATCACCACGCCCAGTTCCACTTCCCAATCGGTTTTCTTCGAGCCGCGCGGAATTTCGATGTCGTCGTTCGGGCCGGAAATCGCGCTCGTCCACTTGTTGAAAATCACCGGTTCGGGCGGCACCGGCAGATTCGATTCGGCGGCATGGTCCGCGTAGTTCAAGCCGATGCAGATGAACTTGCCGATCTTGCCGACACACGGGCCCATGCGCGGATTGCCCTCCACCAGCGGCAACGAAGCCGGATCGAGCGCGCGCAGCTTGGCGAGGCCCGTGTCGGTCAGCGCGGCGCCGTCGATATCGGCGACCACGTTCGACAGATCGCGGAGCTTGCCTTGCGCGTCGAGCAAGCCCGGCTTTTCCTGGCCCTTCGGCCCATAACGAAGCAGTTTCATCGGTGCACTTCCCTTTATACGTTCAGTGATAGTCGTTCGAATCTCGGTGCCGGTGCGGGTCAGTTCGACCAGCCGCCGTCGATCACATGCGCGTGACCCGTGGTGAACGACGATTCGTCGGACGCGAGATACAGCGCCAGCGCGGCGATCTCCTCGGGCTTGCCGATTCGGCCCATCGGCTGGCGCGCGACAAAGGCGGCTTGCACCGCCTCGATCGTCGCGCCCTGCGCCGCGGCCTGCTCGGCGATCCGCTGTTCGAGCGACGGCGAAGCCACCGTGCCGGGGCAGATCGCGTTACAGCGTACACCACGCGTGATGAAATCCGCCGCGACGGACTTCGTCAAGCCGAGCACGGCCGCTTTCGACGCGCTGTACACGAAGCGGTTCGGCACGCCCTTCACGCTCGACGCCGCCGACGACATATTGATGATCGAGCCGCCGCCCTTTTCCAGCATCGCCGGCAGGAACGCGCGGATCATGCGGTACATCGCCTTCGCATTCAGATCGAAGGCGAAATCCCAGTCTTCGTCCGTGCATTCGAGAATCGTGCCGGCGTGCACGAAGCCCGCGCAGTTGAACAGCACGTCGATCGCGCCGACTTCCGCGGCCAGCGCCTTGATCGCCGCGTCGTCGCGCACGTCGAGCTTGCGCGCTTCGACCGGCTTGCCGGCGAGTCCGTCGATGCGGATATCGGTGGCGATCACGCGCGCGCCTTCGCGCGCGAACAGTTCCGCGGTGGCGAGACCGATGCCTTGTCCCGCTGCGGTAATCAGGGCCGTCTTGCCGGCCAGTCTTTGTGTCATCTACGACTCCAGTTGAATGGGCTTCTTGTGTCTTCGTATGCTCAAAGCCGATAAAACGCGGCGGCGTTGCCGCCGAAAACCGCTTCACGCTCGGCGTCGCTCAAGGACGCGAGCAAGGTATTCGCCACCGAGTGCCACAGCAGATAGTCGCCGTTCAGATCGAGCACGGGCCAGTCGCTGCCCCACATCAAACGCGCCGGACCGAACGCGGCGAGCAGATGCTCGACATATGGTTGCAGCGTTTCCTCGGTCCAGCCGGGCGAGGCTTCGGTGGCGAGGCCCGACAGCTTGCAATGCACCTGCGGCAGCCTTGCGAGCCGCGTGATCGCGTCGGCCCATGCTTGCCAAGCGGCGCGGCCGTAGCGGATCGGCGGCTTGGCGCCGTGATCGACCACGATGCGCAGCGCCGGAAAGCGCGCCGCGAAGGCTTCGATCGGCTCGACGTGGCGCGCGTAAATCAGCGCGTCGAATGCGAGGTCGTGCGCGATCAGCGCTTCGATCGCCGGCGCGAGGTCGGGATTGGCGATCCACGTGTCGTCCGGCAAGTCCTGCAGCATCGGCCGCACGCCCTTGAACTTCGGCTCATGCGCGAAGGCGTCGATGACGGCCGGCGCGGTCGGCAAGAGCAACGGCACCCAGCCCACCACGCCGGCGATCGACGGTTCGTTGCGCGCCATGTCCAGCAGATAACGCGTCTCGTCGATGGTCGGCGCCGCCTGCACGACCACCGTTCGCTCGATGCCCACCCTTTCGCGCAATGGTTTGAGATCCGTTGGGCCGAACGTCCGGTAAAGAATCTGCAGTTCCGGCGTGAGCCACTCGTAGTCGCCGCGGGCGGGGTCCCAGTAGTGCTGGTGGGCATCGATATGCATCGTCGGATCAATCCTCTGGCGCGGGCGCGCGGTGGTCGAGCAAGCCCTGGTCGCGCAACGCGGACCACAATTCCGCGGGGATCGGCTGCTCGAACGACGCGGCGTTCTCGCGCAATTCGTCGGCACTGCGCGCGCCGGTCAGCACGGTGGCGACCGCCGGATGCGCATACGGAAACTGCAAGGCGGCGGCGGCGAGCGGCACGCCGTGTTCGCGGCACACCGCTTGCAGCCGTGCGACGCGCTCGATCACCTCGCGCGGCGCATCGCCGTAGTTGAATTTCAGATCGCCCTCGACGCCGCGCGCCAGAATGCCCGAGTTGAACGCGCCGCCTAACAGGATGCTGACGCCGCGCTTCTCGCAGGCCGGCAAGAGATCGTCGAGCGTGGTCTGCTCGAGGAGCGTATACCGGCCTGCAAGCAACGCGCAATCGATATCGAACTCGGCCATCGCTTCCAGAATTACCGCGCCTTCATTCACGCCGAGACCGACGGCCTTGATCGCGCCCGCCGAGCGCAGCTCGTCCAATGCGCGGAAGCCGCCGCCTTCGGTCAGTTGCCGCCAGTAATGGGGGTTCTCGTCGCCGTGCGTGGCCCGGCCGATATCGTGCACCAGCAGAATGTCGATATCGACGATGCCGAGGCGCTGCTGGCTGTCCTCGAACGAACGCAGAATGCCGTCGTGCGTGTAGTCGTAGATCGCCTCGAAGGGTAGCGGGTTTTGCCAGCCTTCCTTGCCCTCGTAAGGCGTGGTGCGCGGCACGAAGCGGCGGCCCACCTTGGTGGACAGCACATAGTCGCCGCGCGGATAGCGGCGCAACGCGTCGCCCAGCCGATGCTCGGCCTTGGTGTTGCCGTAATGCGGCGCGGTATCGAAGTAACGCACGCCGGCGTCCCACGCGGCGGCGACGGTCGCGTGCGCTTCCTCGTCGGACAGGTCGCGATAGAGGCCGCCCAGGGGCGCCGTGCCGAGTCCCAATCCTGTCACTTGCAAGGCGGTGCGGGCAACGCCGCGCCGCCGCCCGACCTTCGAACCGATCGCTGCCGTCATTGAAGCTGTCTCCTGTTTCACCGTGTTTTAGCACGCGCGAGCCAAATATGCCCGCCGCGCGTGCGAACCGCCTGCGGAGGGACCGCGGTCCGGCCGCTCAATGCGGCTCGATCGCAACCACGCGATGCGGCGCCGCGGCGCTCGACGGCAGGCACGCCGGCCCGACCGGTTCAAAAGTCTTGTACGTCAGGATGAATTCCTGATGACCAAGCGTTTCCGATTTCGACGCCGCGCCGAGCGACACCGCCACCGTTTGCTCGAACACCTCGCGGCCAACCTCGTCGAGCGTGCCGCGGCCTTCGAGAATACGGCCCGCGTCGACGTCCATGTCGCCGGCGAGGTTGCGGTACGTCGCCGGATTCGCGCACACCTTGATGACCGGCGAAATCGCCGAGCCGACCACCGAGCCGCGTCCGGTCGTGAACAGAATCACATGCGCGCCGCAGGCGATCAGTTCGCCGATCTCCGCGTTGTCGCTGATGTTCGGAAAGCCGAAGCGCGGCTCGCCGTCGGGCACTACGTCGAGCAGATAGAGGCCGCCGGTCGGCGGAATATCGCCGGGTTTGATGATGCCGACAATCGGCGACGCGCCGCTCTTCGCATACGCGCCCAACGACTTTTCTTCCTGGGTGGTGAGGCCGCCGTCCGCATTGCCGACCGCGAAACTGCCGTGCCCGAGAATCGAGTAGTAGCGCGCGGCCTTCGCGACGCACGCAACGATGGCGTCACCAAGGTCGGGCCGTGCCGCGCGCGTTTTCATATGAAACTCGCAGCCCACCAGCTCGCCGGTTTCCTCGAAGAGGCAGGTCGCGCCCGCGTCGATCAGATGATCGAACGCCCGGCCCACCGCCGGGTTCGCCGTGATGCCGCTGGTGCCGTCCGAGCCGCCGCAGATGGTGCCGACCACCAGTTCGGAGAGCGCCATCGGCACTTTTCGTTGCGCGGCGAGTTGCTTGCGCGCGTCACGAATCCAGTCGACGCCGTATTGAATCGTGCTGCGCGTGCCGCCCTTTTCCTGGATCGTCAGCACCTCGACGGGACGGCCGCTCGCGCGCACCACGTCCACGAGGTAATGCTTGTTCATGCTCTCGCAACCGAGCGACACGAACAACACCGCGCCCACGTTCGGATGCGTGGCAAGCCGCTCCAGCATCTTTTCGGCGTAGCTGTTCGGATAGCAGCCGGGAAAGCCGATCAGATGCACCGGCGGTTCGCGCTCGGCCGAAGCGTCGTCGAATGCGTCGAACGGCTCGCGAAACTGCGTGACGATCTCGCGCGCGACGTGGTGCGCGCACTCCACCAGATACGCCACCGCGACCACATTGCGGATGCCCTTGCGGCCGTCCCGGCGCGGATAGCCTTGCAGCATGGGCTGCTGTGCGGCGACAGATGCTACGGAAGTGTCAGTCATGATCGTTCCAGCGCGGCGCAAGGCCGCGTCATTGAGCGCAAGTCAGTGATGTACGAACTCGTGTCCCGCGTCGTGCGTGTAAGTCGGCAGGTAATCGCTTTCGAGGTTGTGCGTATGCAGATGCGCGCCGGGCGCGACCGCTTCGGTCACGTGGCCGATGACCGCGCCGTAGCGCAGCACCTTGTCGTCTTTCGCGAGCTCGCGGCGCGCCACCTTGTGACCGAGCTCGATGGTTTTCGCGAGCGTTACGAGCGCGCCTTCGATCTCCACTTGCGTGCCCGCATCGAGACGCGCCGCCGCGATCAGGCAGTTATCGGCGGGACTGAGCAGGATCAGGCGTGGATCGGTTTGCAATGGGCGGCTGGTCAAGTGAGTTCTCCGTCAGGCATCGTCTTTCGAATTAGTTCTGGCCTTCGCCGCTGGCAAGCCGCGCCACCATCAGCGAGCCGAGGATGATCGCGCCGTAAATCGCCTGAATCCAGAACGACGGCACCTGGGCGAGCGTCAGCAGGTTCTGCACGACGCCGAGCAGCAGCACGCCGGAAAGCGCGCCGAGCATCGAGCCCTTGCCGCCGTCGAGCGAAATACCGCCGATCACCGCCGCCGCGAACACCGTGAAAATCATGCCGTTGCCCTGGTTCGCGTTGATCGCGCCGACATAGCCGGTCACGATCAAACCGCCCACCGCCGCGAGCATGCTGCCGAGCACGAACACGCCCCACGTGATGCGCTCGACGCGAATGCCCGCCGCGCGCGCCGCTTCCGGATTGCCGCCGATCGCGTACAACGCGCGGCCGAGGCGGTGATAGCGCAACATGAACGCCGCGATCGCGAACGCCACCGCCGCGAGCCATACCGACAGAGGCAGGCCGAGCACGATCGTGGTGGCGAGCGAGAAGAACGACGGCGGCATGTCGAACAGCGTGCCGCCCTTGGTCGCGCCCACCAGCATGCCGCGCAGCACGATCAGCATGGCCAGCGTGACGATGAACGCATTCAGCCGCAAACGCACCACCAGAAAGCCGTTGATGAAGCCGATCACGGCGCCGACAGCGAGGATCGCGAGCAGGCCGGCCGCCGCAGGCCATTGCGTGCCGAATCCCGCGGACATTGCCGGCATCACCAGCATCGCGCCGACAGCGGGCGCGATGCCGACGGTCGATTCGAGCGACAAATCGAACTTGCCGGTCAGCACGATCAGCGATTCGGCGAGCACGACCAGCGCGAGAGCCGCCGAGGCGCCCAGCACGCTGATCAGATTCGCCCTGGTCAAAAAACTCGGACTGACGAACGCGCCGATCACGATCAGCAAGGCAAGCGCGGGCAGCAACGCCAGCTCGCGCAAGCGCGCCAATTCGCTGCGGGCGCGCTTGCCGCGCGTCGCTTTCATGGCCGGCTGCGTTTGGCCGGGAGCCGCGGCGAACGCGGGACTGGGCACACTATTCTTCATGGAGACTGACTCCTTCAACGGATGCGATCAGATCGTGGTCCTGCCAACCGGCGGGAAATTCGGCCGCGACACGGCCACGGAACATGACCAGCACACGGTCACAGGTGCGCAGATCGTCGAGTTCGCCGGATACGACCAGCACGGCCTTGCCTTCCTCGCGCACGCGGTCCACGACGGAGAGCAACGCTTCTTTCGATTTCACGTCGACGCCCGCGGTGGGGTCGATCAGCACGAGCACGTTCGGGTCGGTGGCTAGCGCGCGCGCCATCACCACCTTCTGCTGATTGCCGCCCGACAGCCCGGATACGACATGCTCGGGGCCTTGCGCGACGATGCCGAGCGCGTCGATCATCTTCTGGCCGAAGGCGTTCTTCTTCGCGGGCGGCGCGATGCCGAATTTGCCGAGCATGCGCGCGATCGTCATGGACGCGTTTTCCGCCACCGATTGCGTCAGCACCAGGCCTTCGTGATGACGGTCCTTCGGCACGCAGCCGATGCCGCGCGCCAATGCCGCAGGCACGTCGCCGGGCGGCAGGCTTGCGCCGTCCACGCTGATCGTGCCGCGCTTCGCGGCGCGCAAACCGGCAATCGCTTCGGCCACGCTCGTGCGGCCGCTGCTCGTTGCGCCGGTCAGGCCGACCACTTCGCCGCGCTTGACCGTGAACGACACGTCTTCGTAGTCGGAACCGGCCAACTCCTTCACTTCCAGCGCGACGGCCGTATCGGCGGGCAACGCGTCGCGCGCCGCCGCGTCGGCGACCGCGAGGCCGCCGCGTTCGCCGGTCATCGCTTCGATCAACTGCTCACGCGGCAACGCGGAAACCGGCGCGCTGACGATATGCCGCGCGTCGCGCAGCACCGTCACCGCCTGGCAAATCTCATAGACCTCTTGCAGATGGTGCGAGATGAACAGGAAGGTCACGCCTTCGCGCTGCAACTCGCTGATGCGCCGGAACAGGCGCTTGATCTCGTCGCCGTCGAGCTGCGCGGTGGGTTCGTCGAGAATGATGAAGCGCGCGCCGTACGACAGCGCCCGCGCGATTTCCACGAGTTGCCGCGCTTCCACCGTCAGATCGCCGGCGCGCGCGTCCTCGCGCACGTCGATCTTCCAGTGGTCGAGCAGCTTGCGCGCGTCGCGGCGCATCGCTTGCCAGTCGATCACGCCGCCGCGCGACGGCTGCCGGTTGATGAACAGGTTTTCCGCGACGCTCAGATCGCGGATGATCGTCGAATGCTGATAAACGCAGGCGACGCGCTCGCGCCACGCGTCGCGATCCGCGATCGACGGCGCGGCCGCGCCGCTGAAACGCACCTCGCCGGTATCGGGCTTGCGCAGGCCGGTGAGGATCGACACCAGCGTCGATTTGCCGGCCCCGTTGCGCCCGACGAGCGCATGCGACTCGCCGGGCATCACGCGGATGCTCACGTCTTTCAGCGCGGGCGTGGAGCCGAAGCGTTTGGTGACTTCGAACGCTTCGACGACCGGCACGGAGGGCGTCGGCGCGTTCATTTGACCGTGTTGCCCCACAACGCCTTGTCGTCGACATTCGACTTCGTGACGAGCGGCGCGGGCAATTGATCTTCGAGAATGCCCGGCGCCAGCTGGATGATGTTGCTGCCGTGATCGGTCGGGCCCGGCTTGAAGGTTTGTCCGGCCAACGCGGCCTTGATGTAGAAGAGGCCGTATTTCGCATACGAATCGGCCGGCTGCGAAACCGTTGCGTCGATGTCGCCGCGGCGAATCGCGTCGAACTCCTGGGGAATGCCGTCGTTGCTGACGATCACGACGTGCTTCGCGTCGCCGGCGGGAAATAGCATCTGCTTGCGCCGCAGCGTTTGCAGGGTGGGCGACAGATAAACGCCGCCCGCCTGCATGTAGATGCCCTTCACGTCGGGATTGGCGGTAAGCAGACTGTCGAGCGCGGTGGCCGCGACGTCGCCCTTCCAGCTCGCCGGAATTTCCAGCAGCGTCAAGCCGGGATAGCCTTTCACACAGGAGCGGAATGCTTCCGAGCGGTCACGCCCGTTCACCGATGCGAGGTCGCCCATGATCTGCACGACCTTGCCCGACTTCACGTGTTCGCCGATGTACTTGCACGCTTTCTCGCCGTACGCGCGATTGTCCGCGCGCACCACCATCGCGACCTTGCCTTGCGTCGGCGCGACGTCCACGGCGACGACGGGCACATTCCTGGCCGCGGCGGAATCGAGCGCGCGGCTGATCGCCGCCGAATCCAGCGGGCCGACCACGATGCCCTTCGAACCGAGGTTCAACAGGTTGTTCATGTCGGTGATCTGCTGCACGGGATCGCCGTTCGAATTGACGGGCGCGAGGATGTCGAGCCCCATGTCTTTCGCGTACTTGGGCAAATAGGTGTTGTACGACTGCCAGAACGGCGAGGTCAGCAGCGGCAGATCGAGACCGATCTTGCCGGTCTCGGCGGCTTGCGCAGCGCCGGTGAAGCCGAAGCTGGCGACGCAGGCCGCCGCCACGGTGAAGAGCGAACTCCTGAATGAACGACGGGCCGCGAGCGGCCTTTTCACAAACGACATGGTTGTCTCCTGTCCTATATGCGTTGTTGAACTGCGTGATCCGGCCGAGGATGGCCGGCACTGCGTCCTGCGCTTTTATGAAGTATTGGCGTGCGCTCATTCACCAATGAACGTATTATTCATATACGAACTTTCCCAAGTCAAGCGAAGTGCACTGCACCAATCGTCCGTATTTTCCCTGGACAAGCGCTGCATCGCACAAGATTCAGTACGCACCGACCCTCTCGCGCCAGATAATGCGAAAACGACACGAGAACTCGCTCACGATGGACGTAGAAGACAAAGACGACGCCGACCGTTATCGCGCCCCCGCGCTCGATAAGGGTCTCGACATCCTCGAACTGCTCGCCGAGCAGAAAGAGGGGCTCACGCGCGCCGAGATCACCAAGCTGCTCGGACGCAACGCGAGCGAGATGTATCGGATGCTCGAACGGCTGGTCGCGCGGCAGTATGTCGTGCGCTCGGCGGCGGGCGACCGCTATTCGCTCAGCCTGAAGCTGTACGCGCTCGCGCATCGTCATCCGCCGATGAACCGGCTCATCTCCGAAGCGCTGCCGCTGATGCTGCGCTTTGCCGATGCCGCCGAGCAGTCATGTCATCTCGTCGTGTACGACCGCGGCAATCTGCTGGTGATCGCGCAAGTGGATGGACCGGGCACGTGGGGCATGTCGGTGCGGCTCGGTTCGCGGGTCGGCCTGATCGACACCGGCTCGGGCCGTGTGATGCTCGCGTTTCAAGGCATCGAGCAACGCGAACAGATGCTCGCCGAACACACCAAGGTGAAGGGCGAGGTCACGATCGACCGTGAGGCGTTGGAAGAGGCGTGCGAGCGGATTCGCGCGGCGGGTTTTTCGCAGAAGGACAGCCAGCAGATCTTCGGCGTGACCGATCTCACGTTTCCGATCCAGGGACCGTCCGGCCAGGCGATCGCGGCGCTGACCTGCCCGTATCTGCGGCGCATCGACGAATACGTCGCGCCGACGCTCGAAGTCGCGACCGCGCTGCTGCGCGAGACGGTGCAGGCGCTGTCGATGTTTCGGGAGAGTGTCCGTCTGGCGTGATGCTCGCGCACGCGGCATACGCACGGCAGGCCGTTGAACATCGCGTGCAGTCGCGCATGGTTTAGAATGGCGACCCCTCAAAAATCACGCCGCATGGGGTCCCTCATGCGCGCTCATCGATAAGCAATGGCGAAACTTCTGACCGATTCCGAATTCCAGCGTTTTTCCGAACTCCAGCAGAAGCAGTCGAGCTTCACGATCACGCCTGAAGAAGCCGACGAACTGCGCGACATCGTCGCTCATGCGCAAAAGCGCCGCGACGACCGCGCCGCGGCGATGCAAAGCATCGAAACCTTCATTCAGCAATTCGACATCAGCCCGGACGAGCTGTTTTCAGCCGAGCAGATCGGCGACGCCGCGCGCACTTACGGCCTGATTCCGGCGGCCAGGAAAGAGCGCGTGCTGCCGCCGTCGTTCACGTTCAACGGCAAGCCGTACCAGTGGACGACGCGTGCGCTGCCGGACGAGATTCGCGTGCCGCTGTTCGATGCGTTCAAGGCGGGTGAATCGGTGAAGTCGTTCATCGCGACGCCGAAGGACGCAAACCGTTGCGCGGCGACGATCGCGCGCCTGGAACGCGAGACCGGCGCTGTGTATGCGGATGCGTGGCTGGAAGAGTTGTCGGTGACGCGCACGCAGGTTGAGGAAGCGGCGGGGAAGCTCGCCGCGTAAATTCAGGCGTTCACGCGTACCAGTCCGAGATTCGTCGCGGACGGTCGTATCGGCGTCATCGCCGTGTTCCAGAAGCGGCACGGCGCTGAGCATCTCTCAAGAGCGCGCCGCGCCGCCGGTTACCGCTGCGAACCGGGCTCATCCAACGCCATCCTGAAGCCCACCACACCCGGATCCTCCGTCGGCGTCACGGTGAAACCACTGGCTTTCGCCAACGCGATCATCGGCGTGTTCTCCCGCAGCGCCTCGCCCACCAGCCAATGGATGCCACGCACCCTTGCGTAGTTGACGATGCGGTCCATCAGCAATTGTCCAAGGCGCCGGCCTTTCTGGTCCGAGCGCACTGCAACCGCGAACTCCGCGGTTTCGTTATCGGGATCGGCAACCGCGCGCACCACGCCCAACGTCCGCGCGAAACCCTCGTCGGTTTGCACGGTGGCGATGAGCGCCATTTCGCGGTCGTAGTCGATCTGCGTCATGCGCGCGAGTTGCGAATGATCGAAGCTGCCCACCGCGCCGAAAAAACGCAGCCTCAAATCCTCGGGCGTCATCGCCTCGACGAAATCGTGATGCGCGGCCTCGTCTTCCGGGCGGATCGGGCGCACCGTCATGCGCACGCCCTGCCACTCCAACGTCTCCTCGAAGCGGCGCGGGTACGGCACGATGGCGAGACGGCTGCGCGTCGACGCGATGCTGAGCGTCGGGGCAAGCACCGTCACGTGGTCGCGGAATACGCGCAGCGTCAGCGCAAGGCCGACGATTTCCTTGACGTCGCACACCGCCTGCGACAGCGCGGTGAGCGCGGCCAATACCGGCTCGGGCGCAACCAGCCGCGCATAAGGCGAGCGCGTGACGATGTCCCGCGCGAGTGTCGGATTGAGCGGCGGCAAACCGTACACGCGCAGCGGCTCGGACACGCCGTCGGCCGACGGCGCCGTAAAACGGAACACCGGGCCGAAGTTGTCGTCGTCGTGAAGTTCGACGGTGATGTCGACAATGGAATTCGGCGCGGCTGCTGCCGCGCTTTCCGCCGCTTCCACGCGCAGCCCGAAGCGTTCGAGCAACTGCGCCGCCGCCTCGCCGGCGAGTCGATCCGCACCCGCGGCAAGCGCCGCGCGCGCCTGCGCCTGAGCGGCGTCGATCGCCTCGGGAATCCGCGCCGGCAGTCCCTCCGGCGTCTGCATCAGCAACTCGCGGCCCATCCGGTAGTCGACCAGACGGGCGAAGGCGCGCGCGAGCCGCTGTGGCGTCGTATGAACCGGAATGCCCTGCGCATGCAGCGCGTCGCGCGTCGCCGCGTCCACGCCGCCGAAGAAACACGCCAGCAAGCCGCGATACGCAAAACGCTGATTCGCGATCAACGCCTGCGCGACCTCGCCGACCGGCGCGCCATGCGTCGACGCATGAACGACGAACGCCGTGCCCGCGCCGCGGTGGTCCGCGAGTATCTTCAGCGCGGTGCCGAAATGCTCGGGCCGCGCGTCGTCGCCGAGTCGCAGCGGATTGCCTGTCACCGCATACGGCAGCGCTTCGGCGAATGCCGCGTCGGCGGCGGCGGGCCATGCGGCGAGCGTGTCGCCGGCGGCGGCGAAGGCGTCGCAAGCGAGCGTCGCAAGGCCGCGGTCGCTCGTGATCAGCGTCGCCGTGGCGCCGGCCGCGACGCGGCCCACGCCGAGCGTCTCGATCTCGTCGAGCAGATCGTCGAGCGCGTCGACGCGCACCATGCCCGCGCGGCGGAATGCGGCGGTGTAGAGGCCGTCGGCGGGATCGGCGCGGCCCGAGCGCAACGCCAGCACCGGCTTGTTGCGCGCCGCCGCGCGCGCCGCCGACATGAACTTGCGCGCCGCGCGCACCGTATCCAGTTCGAGCAGAATCGCGCGCGTGCCGGGGTCGCTCGCCAGATAGTCGAGCACGTCGCCAGCGTCCACATCGGCCTCGCCGCCGAGCGCCACCGCATGCGAAAAACCGAGCCCGCGCGCGTGCGCCCAGCCGAGCACGGCATTGGTCAGCGCGTTCGATTGCGACACCCACGCGACGCCGCCCGCCTTGACCGTGCACGAAGGCGCGCCGAAATACGCGCGCAGCGCCGGCGACACCACGCCGAGGCTGCCCGGCCCGACGATGCGCAGCAGATTCGGCCGCGCCGCCGAAAGCGCGTGCCGCAGATGCAGCCGGTCGGCATCGCAACGCGCCTCGCCGACGATGATCGCCGCGCGCGTGCCGAGCCCGCCGAGCTTGTGGATGATGCCGGGCCACGTATCGGGCGGCGTGCAGATCAGCGCGACGGTGGGCGCTTGCGGCAGATCGCCGGTGTCGCCGAAAACCGGGTGGCCGCCGAGCGTTTCGTACTTCGGGTTGACCGGCCAGAGCGGGCCGCCAAAGCCGCCTTCCAGCACGCGCGACCACACCATCGCGCCGGTGCTGCCCGGCCGCTCGGACGCGCCGATCACGGCGACGGATTTGGGTCGGAACAAGGCATCGAGATTGCGAACGGTCACGGGCGCTCCGCGAATGGAGAGTGGCGCGCCGGAGGCAGGCGCATGTCTTCGTCAGGATAGGCGAAGTCGGCGGCTTGCGCGGGGGCTTCTCGAACCGCGGCTCATGCGAGATGCCAACGTCGTTGCCCGAAAGCGCTGGCGACAAACTCAGCGCGTAAAAAAACCGCGTCGATCGACGCGGTTCTCTGTTTCACCCGATGCCGTTCGCCGATAAGCGCACGGCCAGCGCGACCTACATCGCCTTCTTGAACGGCGCGCCCGAATGCTCGCGCAATTCGTTGAAGACGATTTTCGGCCACGCCTTCTGCGCGACTTCGATCTCCGACACGTGCGACGCGAGATAAGTCGGTGCATCGGACGCATCGAGCGCGATCCGCGCCGCGTATGAATCGGTGAAACGGCGCAGTTCGGCCGGGTCGTCGGAGGTCACCCAGCGCGACATCCGGTAACGCGCCGGCGCCATGCGCACGTCGACCTTGTATTCCGTCGACAGACGATGCGACACCACCTCGAACTGCAACTGACCCACCGCGCCGAGAATCATCAAGCCGCCCACTTCGGGACGAAACACCTGAATCGCGCCTTCCTCGCCGAGTTGCTTGAGCGCTTCGCCGAGCTGCTTCGCGCGCATCGGGTCGACCACTTCGACGGTCTGAAAAATTTCCGGCGCGAAGAACGGCAAGCCGACGAATTGCAACTGCTCGCCTTCGGTCAGCGTATCGCCGAGACTCAGCGTGCCGTGATTCGGGATACCGATGATGTCGCCCGGATACGCCTCGCTCACCGTCTCGCGGCGCTGCGACAGGAACGTCACCACGTTGTTGGCGCGGAACGTCTTGTTCGAACGCGTCACCTTGACGGCCATGCCGCGCTCGAAACGCCCCGAGCACACGCGGATGAACGCCACGCGGTCGCGGTGCGCCAGATCCATGTTCGCCTGCACCTTGAACACCACGCCGGTGAACTTCGGCTCGTCCGGCATCACCGGACGCTGCACGGTCATGCGCATCGAAGGCGGCGGCGCGAGGTCGACCAGCGCGTCGAGAATTTCCTTCACGCCGAAGTTGTTGATCGCCGAGCCGAACAGCACCGGCGACTGCTGGCCGGCGAGGAACTGCTCGCGATCGAAGTCGGGCGTGGCGCCCGTGATCAGATCGATCTCGTCCTTCGCCTTGATCCAGCTATGCCCGAAGCGGCGTTCGCCTTCCTCGTCGCTCAACGCTTGCAGCGTTTCGACCGCGCCGCCGGCGGTATCCTGGCCGGCGCGGAATACGCGCACCTGGTCGCGCTGAATGTCGTAGACGCCCTGGAATTCCTTGCCCATGCCGATCGGCCAGGTGAAAGGCACGGCGGCCACGCCCAGATGCTGCTCGATTTCGTCGAGCAGTTCGAGCGGCTCGCGCACTTCGCGGTCGAGCTTGTTGATGAAGGTGACGATCGGCGTCTTGCGGCTGCGGCACACTTCCAGCAGTTTCAGCGTCTGCGCTTCCACGCCGTTCGCGCCGTCGATCACCATCACGGCGGCGTCGACCGCCGTGAGCACGCGGTACGTGTCTTCGGAGAAGTCTTCGTGGCCCGGCGTATCGAGCAGGTTGATCACGGCGTCGCCGTACTCGAACTGCATCACCGAACTGGCGACGGAAATGCCGCGCTGCTTTTCGATCTCCATCCAGTCGGACGTCGCGTAGCGGTTGCTCTTGCGGCCCTTCACGGTGCCGGCGATCTGGATCGCGCCCGAGAACAGCAGCAGCTTTTCAGTGAGCGTGGTTTTGCCCGCGTCCGGGTGGGAAATAACCGCGAACGTGCGGCGGCGTTTGAGTTCGGAGACTGACATCGGGCTGGCGGTCACGGATAGGGGTTCGGGCGGTCAACGGCTGCTGGTGCGGCCGCTCTGCCTCGCGTTGCGCGGCGGCGCCGAACTGCGGGAGCCGGGTTGGAGACCCGCGTCACATGGCAACCCGGCTGCGTCGGAACAAGGTCACGAACGAGCGTTCGACAATACGGGAATCACCGGCGCAGAACAGCGCAGGGAACGAATGATACACGTCATGGGGAGAGGCGTTGGGAAATGCTGGCGCGCACGCGACCAGCACGAGCATACCGGTCAACGATACGGTTTGACCTGAGCACAGGGTTCGGCGCGCTCGGGCAAAGGCAAAGGTGAGAGTTTTCGGGACTTGCGGCGGCGCACCTCGAATCGAGGCAAAAGATGAACGCATCGACGGTCCGCTCGCGCACCATCACCATGAAGTCCGGGAGTTGATCGAGCTTCGCGAAATCGCTGCGCACGTCATCGAACTATCGTCGATGCGATTTTTCGCGGAGCCTGGAAACGCCCGCTGGCAAAGGCTCGCGCGGGTTTCACCGGGCTTCGTGCCGTGGTGACGAGCGGCAGCATCCAAGGAGTCACCAGCCGCATCGTTCGACAAAACCGGGGTCGCGCGAAGCAAAGTAGCCCCGCGTCAGCCGCTCCGAAAAACGCGCGGCTCGCGAGGCGATTTCAAACCAAAGGTGAGCGTTTTCGGGACCCGGCTCGCGGTGCGGAAAAAACCGCTCGCGGCCTCACTTCAGAACAATGGGCGCCCTCAGAACGAAAGCGCCATGCAGTACCGCGCTTCAGGCGTCGATCAGAAAGCGCTCGCGATTCTTGCCGGCGAGCCAGGCCGGCGAGCGGCCGCGGCCGCTCCACGTCTCGCCGGTTTTCGGATTGCGGTACTTGGCGGCCAGAGCCGGTTTGCGCGCCGGCGCACGCTTGACCGTGAAACCCAGTTCCTCGGCCGTGAGGTCGTATTCAGCCACCTTCTGTTTGATCTCGGCGATCGCCTGCGCGATTTCCTTCTCGCGGGCTGCCGCTACCTCCTTGTGGAGCTTTTCGAGCTGGGTAGTCAACTGTTTGTACGAGGCCATGACAGATGCTCCAATCGGTTTGACGAACTGCATGCTGTGCGCACACTAGCAGACGAAAAACGTGCCGGATAGCGAACCGCGCATTGCCGCCGTTCGATACCTTGGCCCGGCCTGACGAACCCAATGCACTCAATCGTCAATTGCATCGTACACGCGGCGTTCGAAATCGACCGCCATTGGAAACGGTTCAACCGCGCGGCGCTGAATCAGCATCAAACCAATTAGCTCTTCCACAGGATCGGCGAACCAGCTCGTGCCGAACGCGCCCGGCCAGCCGAACGAGCCCATCGAACGATAGCCGTGCGGCAACTGCTGCGCAGGGTCGTCGACGATCGACAAGCCGAGCCCGAACCCCTGGCCGGTCCATAGCACATGACCGAAGGCCGGCACGCGGCGCTGCTCGCGCGTGAGAAAGTTCGAGCGCCTCGGCGGTAATGGCGTTCGTCAGCGCCGTCAGCCGAGCCGCTGAAAATCCCGCTCGTCGCATGATTGTCCTGAATCGTTTCCACCGAAACCGTCGTTCGCCCGGACGGTCTGCGCAGCGGCCCGCCGTGGCGAGCGCCTAGGCTTTTTGCCGCGCCTCCAGCGCCGAAAGGGCGGCGTTCAGACGCTTGAGCCGGCTGGCCTGCGCCGGCACGCGAACCGCGCCGGAAACCGAGTCGATCCGGTTACGCCAATACGAAAGCGGGATGCGGTCTTCAGCCGAAAGATGCGAGATGACATGCTCAAGGTGTTCAATATCTTTTTCGAGTTGGTGGTGATTCATTGCTTTCCCCGGGATTCAGATCGAACTGATACAAAGCGTGAATCGAAGCATAAACCATGCCGCTGGTTATTTCGGCGACACGAAAATATTTCTTAAATGCTATTTGCGGCGATGCTCAATCGGCAAATCTGTCCGACGCTAAAATCGCGAGCCGGCTGAAACAGAATACAGCGGCTAATCGCACGCTTCCGTTGGCTGCCGCACCGACTTGCGCACGGCCCATTCGAGCGTGCACGCAGGCGCCGGAGGAAAGAAGGATAAACGAAAAGTTCTACTTTGAAATAATGCCCACTGCATGAACCGTCGACGGCATACATTGGCGTCCGTTTTATGACGGCCGCGCGTTTATGCCTGAAACAGAATTCATACCTTACTCCAAACAGGGACAACATTTGTTTGGTTGAGAATAATCTCGGCAATGGAAATGCCGCCGTCGCGGCTAGGCCGCGAACCAACGAAAGGCAATCTGCGAAAGCCGCCGTGCCGGCATGAAGCCGGCGTGCAGTCATTTCGCGCGACAGGCGTAAATCAGGCTAAGCGTGCCATTCTCGGTGGATTGACGCACGACGTCGAATGCGCCGCCGCAACTGGCGGTGGCCTGCTGCGCGCACGAGTCGGAGCGGGCCGGACATTGAACCAGCGTGGTGGCGCGGCCATCGGACAGAAACAGCGGCGTGGGGCTGCTGCAACCGTTCAGCGCGGCGAGCGCGCTCACTGCCAGCGTCGCGCAGGCCAGGCGCGCGAATGAGGAAGGACTGCGTTTCATTGGAAACCCCGAAACATCTTGTTTTTCGATCACGCGATTGTGCCATGTGGCCATTACGCTGCGCTGACTCGATGTCGCGGGACTTCGTCACACCTCGATGCCGTATGCCGCGATCTTCTTGTAGAGGGTCGCGCGGCCCATGCCGATCTGCGTTGCCGTGTCGATCACGCGTCCGCCGTTGGCGCGCAAGGCTTCGCTCAGGAAGCGTTTCTCGAACGCCGCCATTGCGTCGCTCCACGACGCCGGTTCGGGCGCGCCCGTGGCCTCGTTCGCGGCGCGTGCAACAGAGACCGCCTCGGGCACGTAAGGACGGTGGCCGCCGCCCTGCGCGGAACCGACAAACGGCGCGAGCGCGCGCGCGTCGATCCGCTCGCTGTCGGCAAGCATCACGGCTCGCTCCAGCGTATTGCGCAATTCGCGCACGTTGCCGGGCCATGCGTACGAACACAGCAGCCGCAGCGCATCGTCCTGCAATTCGAAGTGACGGCCGCCGCGCGCCTGCGTCGACAGCTCTTCGAGCATCGCGTAAGCCAGCGCCTCAATATCGGCGAGACGCTCGCGCAATGCGGGCGCGTGGATCGTCAGCACATTGAGCCGGTAGAACAGGTCCGCGCGAAAGCGCCCCGCCGCGACCAACGCCAGCAGATCAGCCGACGTCGCGGCGATGATTCGCACGTCCGCGCGCACGATCCGGTTCGAGCCGAGCGGCTCGAACTCCTTGTCCTGCAACACGCGCAACAGCTTGCCCTGCAAAGGCAGGGGCATGTCGCCGATCTCGTCGAGAAACAGCGTGCCGCCGTTCGCCAGCTCGAACTTGCCGACGCGCCCTTTACGGTCCGCGCCGGTGTAGGCGCCGGGCGCGGCGCCGAAGAATTCGACTTCGAGCAGGCTATCCGGAATCGCCGCGACGTTGACGGTCACGAGCGGCTGATTGGCCCGCGCCGAGCCGCCGTGAATCGCATGCGCGAGCAACTCCTTGCCGGTGCCGGTTTCGCCCAGCAGCAGCACGGGCGATTCGAGTTGCGCCGCGCGGCGCGCCTGGCGCTTCACTTCGAGGCTCGCCGGGCTCGTGCCGACGAAACTGCCGAACGTATATTTGGCGCGCCGCGCCTGCGCGAGCGACTGACGCGTCGCGATCAGTTCCTGCTGCACGCGCGAGTAGTGGGAAAAGAGCGGTGTCAGCGCCTTGAGTTCGTCGAACAGCGCGAAGCCGACCGCGCCGACGGTTTGTCCCGCATCGTCCTTCAGCGGCAGACGCGTGACGACGAGCGGCTCGCGGTCGGTTTCGAGAATATCGAGCAGGATCGGCTTGCCGGTGGTCACGACTTCGCGCATCAGGCTGTTCGGAATCACCGCTTCGCAATCGCGGCCAATGGCCTGCTCGGGGTCCGCAAAACCGAAGCGCGCCGCATAGCGCTTGTTGATCCAGACCACGCGCGCGTCCGCATCAACGATGAACGTGCCTTCGCTGAAATTTTCGAACGTGCGGAACAGCGAATCCATCGCGCGGCGCAGTACGTCGCCATAGGCGGCGGGAAGGCCCGCCCAGTCGTTCATCATCGTGTCGCTGTCTCCAGGTATCGTTCTATTGTGGCTGTCTCAATTCGGAGACGAGCTTATCTCATCCACGAGATCGCCAGCAAGCTTGTCGCATAAGGGTTTAACCTGTAATGCGCGTATGTTCAGCTGATTTACGTCCCGATTTGGAGACGTTTGGGTACAATCGCCCGCAGCGCGTTTCGAACTTCGGCCGGCGGAATCAGCAGGCGGGCCGCTGCGGCGTGTGTGGCATGGAACCTGCGTTCCCACGCCGCCATGCCGTCGCCATCGGGACGGCGTACACGTAGAACAACCAAGCTTTGGAGACTCAATGTCCTTTGTTATCGTCCTCGCCGCGCTGGCGTTTCTGATGTTTGCCGCCTATCGCGGCTACAGCGTCATTCTGTTCGCGCCGGTCGCCGCGCTCGGCGCCGTTCTGCTGACCGACCCTTCCGCCGTCGCTCCGGTGTTCTCCGGCATCTTCATGGAGAAAATGGTCGGCTTCGTGAAGCTGTACTTCCCCGTGTTTCTGTTGGGCGCCGTGTTCGGCAAGGTCATCGAACTGTCGGGGTTCTCGGAGTCGATCGTGGCCGCCGCGATCCGCTATATCGGCCGCTCGCGCGCCAATGCGGTGATCGTCGCGGTGTGCGCGCTGCTCACCTACGGCGGCGTCTCGCTGTTCGTGGTGGTGTTCGCGGTGTATCCGTTCGCCGCCGAACTCTACCGTCAGAGCAATATTCCGAAGCGCCTGATGCCTGGCGCGATCGCGCTCGGCGCGTTCTCGTTCACGATGGATTCGCTGCCGGGCACGCCGCAGATCCAGAACATCATCCCCACCACGTTCTTCAAGACCACCTCGTGGGCCGCGCCCGCGCTCGGCGTGATCGGTTCGCTGTTCATCATCGTGGTGGGCCTCTCGTATCTGGAGTGGCGCCGCCGCGCGGCGATGGCGGCCGGCGAAGGTTACGGCACGGAACTCGTCAACGAGCCGGAGCGCGTCGAATCGAAGCAATTGCCGCATCCGCTGCTGGCGCTCGCGCCGCTGGTGCTGGTCGGCGTCGCGAACTTCCTGCTGACCCGCTGGATTCCGAACTGGTACGGCGCGTCGTACACGGTTCCGCCGGAAATCCTGCCGGGCGTGCATGCACCCATCACGACGACGATCAAGAGCGTGGTCGCGATCTGGGCCGTCGAAGGCGCGCTGCTGCTCGGCATCGTCATGGTCGTGGCGACGGCGTTCGGCCGCGTGCGCGAGCGTTTCGCGATCGGCACCAAGGCCGCGGTGGCGGGCGCGCTGCTGGCTTCGTTGAATACCGCGTCGGAGTACGGCTTCGGCGGGGTGATCGCGGCCTTGCCGGGCTTTCTGGTGGTTAGCGACGCGTTGAAGAGCATTCCCAATCCGCTCGTCAACGCAGCGGTGTCGGTGAGTTCGCTGGCGGGTATCACGGGTTCGGCGTCGGGCGGCATGAGCATCGCGCTCGCGGCCATGTCCGACGTGTTCATCAAGGGCGCGGAAGCCGCGCATATCCCGATGGAAGTGCTGCACCGGGTCGTCGCAATGGCGAGCGGCGGCATGGACACGCTGCCGCACAACGGCGCGGTCATCACGCTGCTGGCGGTGACGGGCTTGACGCACCGTCAGTCGTATCGCGACATCTTCGCGGTGACGGTAATCAAGACGCTGGCGGTGTTCTTCGTGATCGCGGTTTATTACCTGACCGGACTGGTTTGAGCGGACATGCGTGGCCGCGGCGTGAAGGCGGGGCAAAGTAACGGCGTCAGGAGTTTTGATCGGTTACTTTGTCACCCTGCTTTCTCAACCCAACCGGCGCGCATTGCATGAGCTCAACCCCCGCTTTCTGGATGATCCCCGCGGCACCGACTCCGGTCGGTCCGTTCTCCCATGCCACCGAAGCCGACGGCTGGGTATTCCTCACCGGCCAGATGCCGACCTGGCCGACCGACGACACCGCGCCGCTGCCCGAGGGCGTCGTCGCCCAGACCCGGCGCGTGATGGACAACCTCGTGCTGGTCCTCGAAGGACTCGGCCTCGGTCTGCCGAACGTGGTTGCCGCGCGCATCTTTCTGACCGAGTTCAAGCGCGACTACGCGGCCATGAACGACACCTACCGCGCCTATTTCCCCGCCGACGCGCTGCCCGCGCGAACCTGCATCGGCGTCACGGCGTTGGCGCGCGACGCGCTGGTCGAGATCGACTTCATCGCCAGGCGACCGGCCTGATCGACCATTCGCCCCGCATAAAACAACCCTGCGTTAACGGCGCAAGGCGGTATAAACCTGAGTGGTTTACTGGGAAACCCTCAAGCGCGCGAGGTTAATTGTCGTTATTGCTGGCAAGACGTAAGCACCACGCTCACCTCCTCGGTGAGCACCAGCAAGGAAAGCCATGCGCAATAACCAGCCTGTCACCGGGCACGAGTACGAATACCCCTCGTCGCAAATGCTCGTTTCCGCGACCGACCTCACCGGCCGCATCCAGTATTGCAATCCCGCCTTCATGGCCGTCTCGGGCTTCACGCGCGACGAGCTGATCGGTCAACCGCATAACCTGATCCGTCATCCGGACATGCCGCGCGAAGCCTTCGCCGACCTGTGGACGACGATCCGCGACGGCCGTCCGTGGACCGCCCTCGTCAAGAACCGCCGCAAGAACGGCGACCATTACTGGGTCAAGGCAAACGTCACGCCGGTCGTGGAGAAAGGCGCCGTGGTCGGCTATCTCAGCGTGCGCGTGAAGCCGGAGCGCGACGCGGTGCGCGCCGCCGAGGCGTTGTATGCGCGCATGCGCGGCGGCGAGTCGCGTGGCGTGAAGTTGCGTCGCGGCGTGGTGGTGCGCACCGGCCTGGCCGGACGTTTGCAGGCGCTGATGCGTCTGCCGGTCGCCACGCGCGCGGCGGCCGGCTATGCGATCACGCCGCTGGCGCTGCTGCTGACCGGCCTCGCGGCCTGGCAAGGCGCGCCACCCGCGCCGTTCTGGCTCGCGTTCGGCGTCACGACGGCGCTCAGTATCGTGTCGTGGCGGTTGCTGAACCGGCAACTCGCCGCGCCGATCCGCAACGTGTCCGGTTTCGCGACCCGTATCGCCGCCGGCGATCTGACGGCCGATCTGGAGATCGCGCGTCATGACGACCTCGGCGAGGTGATGCAGGCCTTGAACCAGTTGAAGGCGAATCTCGCGGCGATCGTCTACGACGTGCGCGCGCAGATCACCGGCATGCTCGAGAACGCGCGCGAGATTTCCAGCGGCAATGTCGATCTCGCGCGCCGCACCGAATTGCAAGCGGCCTCGCTGGAGGAAACCGCCGCCACCATGGAAGAGTTGACCACCACCGTGCAGGCCAATGCCGACGCCAGCGTGCGCGCGCTCGATCTGGCGAAGGAGGCGCAAGCGGCGGCCGCCGTCGGCGGCAAGATCGCGGGCCAGGTCGAGCAGACGATGGCCGGCATCACCGCGGCGTCGAGGCGCATTGCGGACATCACTGGCGTAATCGACGGCATCGCGTTCCAGACTAATATTCTGGCGCTGAATGCCGCCGTCGAAGCGGCGCGCGCGGGCGAGGCGGGCCGCTCGTTCGCGGTCGTCGCGGGCGAGGTGCGCACGCTCGCGCAACGTTGCGCGGCGTCGTCGAAGGAAATCAAATCGGTGGTCGAGGCAAGCGCGACCGAAGTGGCGGCGGGCACCGAACTGGTTGCGCGCACCACGTCGCAAATGCGTGTGATCGACGAGGCGGTGAGCCGCGTGTCGTCGATCATCGTGGAAGTGGCGAATGCGAGTAGCGAACAGGCTGAGGGCATTCGCCAGGTGAATCAGGCGGTCTCGCATCTGGACGGCGCCACGCAGCAGAATGCGGCGCTCGTCGAGCAGGCCGCGGCCACCGCGCAGCGCCTCGCGGAACAGGCCGACGTGCTCGATGAAGCGGTGCGTCTATTCACCATCGCCGAGGCAGCGCCCGCGCAACGCGCCGCCACGCCGAAGCGTCAAGCGCTCGCGTCGAATGGGACGCACAAGCCCGCGCCCGGAATCGCACGCGATGCGGAGCGAGCCGAAGCCACATTGGTCTGATAGATCGGCATTAGTCCCATCTCGACAGGGGGGTAGCGACGCCTCAGGATTGACCCGTCAGCGCCCAATTTGCAACGGGCCGGCTGACCCGAGTAACAACGGCGTTTAACGGCCCGTCCCATTCCGGACGGGCTATTTTTTTGCCACGTCGCGGCGCTTGCCGTAGTCGTTGAAGTTCGGCTTTGCCGGCAGGCCAGCCGGCGAGGCTAGTGGTGAGGGAATACGGGAGCCGTCGGCAGCGGATCGCCGCGCGATGCTACGCTACGCAGGCAGCGCTTCGAGCCACATGCGCCACGCGCGCAGGGTTGCACGGGGCGCGAACCTTCCACCGATCCCCGTAACAGGAGGCCGACGTGACCCCGTCCGACGCTCCGGCAACCAATCTGCTGTCCGCGCACTTCGCCGACATGGCGCGCAACAACGCGTGGTCGAATTTGCGCCTTTACCGCGCCTGCCTCACCTTGACTGACCAGGCGTTCGCCGAACACCGGGTGAGTTTCTTCCCGTCGCTGCAACTCACGTTGAATCACATTCTTCTGGTGGACCGGTATTACTTCGACGCGCTCGTCGACGGCGGCGAGGGCCTCACCATTTTCGACAACGAACTGCCCTATCCTCGCGCAGCCGAGCTATGGGATGCACAAGCGCGAAGCGACCAGCAACTGCTGGCTTTTTGCGAATCGCTTCGCGACGAGGATTTGCACCTCGAAGTGAGCATCGATCGCGGACCAGCGGTCGGCGTGCAGCGCGAGAAAATCGGCAACGTGCTGCCGCATGTTTTCGTCCATCAGATTCATCATCGCGGGCAAGTCCACGCGATGTTGAGCGGCACGACGGCCGCGCCGCCGCAACTCGACGAGTTTTTCCTCGCTGCCGACGCGCCGTTGCGCGCCGCCGAATTGCGCGATCTGAACAGCATGCGTGAGTCTGCATGAGTCGCAACGCATACCCCGATAGACCCGCCTGCGCCTAACCGAAGCGCGCGTCATCCGCGTGACAGCCGGGCAGAACGATTGCACCGCCGAGGGGCACGAAAAATGCGTCCGCCTCTCGCGGGAGTCGCGTTAAACTGGTTGTCACAGCCGGATGTCACCTCTCCCGCTGCCCGGCGAGCCGCGCCAGCCAACGCGCTGCGCACGGCGCAAGGGCGGCGTCACGGCAAGCGGCGAATGAACGGGCGCACGAGCAAGCGTGAACATGGCGCGACAGACGGCGCGCTATCCTGCCCGTACAATGATTCGATCAACAACGGAACAAGGACAACTTCGATGCGCACTACCGGGTCCTCCGGGTCAATGGCCCTGCTCACCGAATACGACGACGCAACGGCGCGCGAACTCCGCTCGCTGCGCCTCGAATCGACAGAAGACGGCAAAGGCATTCTTCTGGTCGAAGTCGACGAGCGCAAGCCAGGCATTCATCGTGAAGTGCGCTATGAAATCACGCCCGCCGAGTTGATTGCCGCGATTCGCGCGCATGGCGCCGAATTACCCGGCGAACAGCATAATCATCGTCAATGAGTTTGGGGAGCGCGCGGCGTTCGCGCGTGAGCGCCTCATGGCCCGATGCCGTATGTCGTGCGTTGCAGGTAGTACGCCGCATGCGGCATGGGCGTCGCCGCCCTTGGTCGAGTGCGGTGACAAGTCGTCAATGCATTCGTGTTTTGTTCCGCCACTTGCATCGCACGCCGGCGTCAATCCTTTTTACTTGTTTTGCTCGCGCTTCGAATCCACGCTTCTAGTTGCTTCGGCAACGCCGCGATAGCGCTTTCACTCCCCGAATAACGGGCATCGTTTCAGAGCGTTTGCACGCCTTGAAAATGCGTCCATAATTCCTGAATTCTCCCTTTGCATTCCCTACCTGCGCCGCTCCCGAAAGGGCTGCGGATGTAAGCCGATGCTACATGACCTCGTCGAGCAATACGGGCCGGCGCTCATTTTCGTCAACGTGCTGGCCGCCTCACTCGGGTTGCCGGTGCCGGCGATGCCGTCGCTCGTGCTGTTCGGCGCGATGGCGGCCATGCATCCCGGCTCGGTGGGCACGCAGTTGATGCCGGTCCTCATCCTGTCGATCTTCGCCACGCTGATCGGCGACAGCGCGTGGTATCTCGCCGGCCGCGTGTACGGCGGCAACACGCTGAAGGCGATCTGCCGCCTGTCGCTCTCGCGTGACACCTGCGTGAAGAAGACCGAGCGCTTTTTCGGCCGCTGGGGTGTGCGCGTGCTGGCGGTGGCGAAGTTCGTCCCCGGCCTCGCGATCGTCTCGATTCCGATGGCCGGCGCAATGGGCACCCGCTATCGCACGTTTCTCACTTACGACAGCATCGGCGCCGCGCTGTGGTCCGGCACGGGTCTGATCATCGGCGCATTGTTCGCGGAGCAGATCGACATGCTGTTCGCCGCCGCGGGGCGCCTCGGCCGCACCGCGGGTCTCGTGGCCGTCGCGTTGCTGCTGCTGTACGGGACTTATCGGTGGGTGCGCCGGCGTCAGTTGATTTCGAAGCTCGCGTCCGCACGCATGGAAATCGACGAGCTGGCCTCGCTGGTTGCGGCGGGCAACACGCCGGTGCTGTTCGACATCCGTTCGCACGAAAAGCGCAAGCTCGATCCGTTCGTGATTCCGGGCTCGCAATTCGCCGACGAACGGCAGCTCGAAGCGATCATCGCGGCCTATCCGCGCGATCAGAAGATGGTGATCTACTGTTCGTGCCCGAATGAGATTTCCGCGGCATGGATGGCCAAGCAGTTGAACGGAGCCGGCTTCTCCGACGTGCTGCCGCTGCGCGGCGGCATGGAAGCCTGGCGCGACTCGGGCAAGCCAGTTGAAGCGCTGGCCCACGTGCCGCCGCCCGAAGTGGCGGTCGAGGACGTCGCGCCCAAGGCGGTGTAGCGCGGCGGCGTATCCGCATTTCGCGCGCTCGGCGCGCCGCGCCGCTTGATCCCGTTCGACCAATCAAATGAACTCCCGTAGGAGCGGTTCAATGCTTTCGACTCAAGAAGCTGAAGGGCAACAGCAGGCGGTCGTCGCCGATGCGCCGTTTTCGTCGCTCTCCACCCGCACGCACCAGATGTATCCCACGCTCACGGCCGCGGAAATCGATCGCCTACGCCGGTTCGGCGAAGTGGGTCACTGGGAAACCGGTGAACTGCTGTTCGAAACGGGCCGGCCCGGTCCCGGCATGTTCGTGCTGCTGGAAGGACGCGTGAAGATCTATCAGCGCGACGGCATCGGGCGCGAACTCCTGATCGGCGAGCATGGCGCCGGGCGTTTTCTTGCCGAGGTCGGCCAGTTGTCGGGGCGGCCCGCGCTGGTCAACGCCATGGCGCTTTCCGCGGTGGATGCGCTGCTGATTCCGCCGGAAGGGCTGCGCGCGCTGATCGTCGCCGAAGCGGAACTCGGCGAGCGCATCATGCGCGCGCTGATCCTGCGGCGCGTGGGGCTGATCGAAAAAGGCGCGGGCGGCCCGATCCTGATCGGCAACAGCACCGACCCGCGGCTCGTCATGCTGCAAGGCTTCCTGTCGCGCAACGGGCATCCCCATTCCGTCATCGACGAGCGCGATGAAGACGCGCTGCATCTGATCGAGCAATTCGCCGCGCGCAAGGAAGACATGCCGCTCGCGATTTGCCCGGACGGCTCGGTGCTGCATCATCCGAGCATGCCGGAACTCGCCACCTGCCTGGGCTTGCTGCCCGATCTCGACGATTCCCACGTGTACGACGTCGCGATCGTCGGGGCCGGACCGGCCGGCCTCGCCACCGCCGTGTACGCCGCGTCCGAGGGACTGTCGGTGATCGTGCTCGACAGCCGCGCGCCGGGCGGCCAGGCGGGCGCCAGTTCGCGGATCGAAAACTACCTCGGCTTTCCGACCGGCATCTCCGGCCAGGCGTTGGCGGGCCGCGCGTTCGTGCAGGCGCAGAAGTTCGGCGCGCATGTCGCGATTCCGGTTCACGTGAAGGCGCTGCGCTGCGAGCAGTCGCCGTATCAGCTCGAACTGAAGTGCGGCGGCCATATCACGGCCCGCGCCATCGTGATCGCAAGCGGCGCGGTCTATCGGCGGCCCGCGCTCGAGGGGCTCGACCGCTTCGAAGGGCGCGGCGTCTATTACTGGGCGTCGCCGGTCGAAGCCAAGCTGTGCAAGCGCCAGGACGTCGTGCTGGTGGGCGGCGGCAATTCGGCCGGCCAGGCGATCGTCTATCTGGCGACGCATGCGGCCAATGTGCATGTGCTGATTCGCCGGAGCGGCTTTGAGGCCACCATGTCGCGCTATCTGATCGACCGCATCCGCTCGCTGCCGAATGTGTTCGTGCATCCGAACTCGGAGATCGGCCGGCTGGAGGCGGACGACAGCGGGCTCGCGTCGGTGAGTCTGAAACGACCTTTGCCGGACGGCACCGATCATTTCGACACGCGGCATCTGTTCCTCTTCACCGGCGCGGACCCGAATACCGACTGGCTGCGCACCTGCGGCGTGAAGCTGGATGAAAAGGGCTTCGTGATTACGGGCACCGGCCGGGACGGCGCGTCCGTCTGCGATCTCGCCACGACGGTCGACGGCGTGTATGCGATCGGCGACGCCCGCGCGGGGTCGACGAAGCGCGTGGCGGCTGCCGTCGGAGAAGGAGCGGCCGTGGTTGCGCAGATCCATCAGATGCTGGCGGCGTCGGCCGGGGAAGCGGTCGCCTTGGGGGCCTGAGCGGCACGCCGCGGATAAGGCAACGACTCGCGTATTGGCGGGATTACTGCCTGGGTTACTGCCGGGGTTACTGCCTGTTACACACGCGTTCAACTGGTAGCACCTGCTTCTCTTTCTGCTTCGTAAGATTGTCGTTAGCCATTCGACAGCGAATGGCCCGCTCTTTCGGAACAGGAGACAAGCCATGCTCAAACGCGCAATCGTATTTGCCGCCCTCGGCCTCGCGGCCGCCGGCGCGTCGACTGCCGCCCTGGCCGGCGTGGACGTGGGCGTGTTCGTCAATACGCCCGGACCCATGTATGCGCCGCCGCCGGTGATCTACGCGCCGCCGCCGCCGGTGGTCTACTCGCCGCCCGTCGTCTACGCGCCTCAGCCGGTTTATAGCTACGGCGACGGCCACGGGTATCGGGGCGATTACTACCGCGAGCGTCGCTGGCATCATGACCACGGCCACCATCGCGGCTGGGATAAGCATGGGCGGGGCTGGTAACGCGTCTATCGCGTTGCCCCGCGGTTGGCCGGGTTTGCTTGATCCTCGCGCCGGTTCATCCGCGGTATTCACGCTACAGTAGCGGCTGCCGACCCATGCTGGACCCTGTGTCCGCTCCCCTCGCCGTCGCTCACTGACCACAATCCGCGTGAAGACGCTTCCGCTATCCGCAGCACGCACCCTGCATCTGGCCGCGCAAGGCTTGCTGACGCCGCCGCGCCGCAAGGCCGCCAAGGCCGATGTGCTCGACGCCATCCGTCGCATGACGCAACTGCAGATCGACACGATTCACGTCGTCGCGCGCAGTCCCTACCTCGTGCTGTTCAGCCGGCTCGGCGCGTATCCGCAGCAATGGCTCGACGAGCATCTCGCCGAGGGCAAGCTGTTCGAATACTGGTCGCACGAAGCCTGTTTCGTGCCGGTCGAGGATTACGGCCTGCTGCGTCACCGCATGCTCGATCCGAGCGGCATGGGCTGGAAATACGCGGCCGAGTGGCACAAGAAGCATCGCAAGGACATCGAGAAGCTGCTCGCGCATATCCGCGCGACCGGTGCCGTGCGTTCGGCGGATTTCGCCCGCGAAGCCGGCAAGAGCAACGGCTGGTGGGACTGGAAACCGGAGAAGCGTCACCTGGAAGTGCTGTTCGCCATCGGACAATTGATGGTCGCGGAGCGGCGCAATTTTCATCGCGTCTACGATCTGACCGAGCGCGTGTTGCCGGACTGGGACGACGCGCGCGATCTGCCGCCGGCGCACACCGTGACCGAGGAAGCGCTACGCCGCACCTGCCGCGCGCTCGGCGTCGCGCGCGCCGATTGGGTCGCCGATTACTACCGGCTGCCGCGCCGCCCGTATCGGGACGAACTGCATGCGCTCGCCGACGCCGGCGAGTTGATCCCGGTGAAAGTGGACGGCTGGAAGCAGGACACGTTCGTCCATCACGAGTTCGCCGCGATGCTCGACGACGCCGCGAGCGGCAAGCTCGCTTCCACGGTCACCACGGTGCTGTCGCCCTTCGATCCGGTGGTGTGGGACCGCAAGCGCGCCGCCGCGCTGTTCGACTTCGACTACGCGATCGAATGCTATACGCCCGCCGCGAAGCGCAAATACGGTTACTTCGTATTGCCGCTGCTGAGCCGGGGACGCCTGGTCGGCCGCGTGGATGCGAAGGCGCATCGCACGCAAGGCGTGTTCGAACTGAAGTCGCTGCACGTCGAACCGGGCGTGCGCGCGAGTGCGCGTCTCGCCGCCGATCTGCGCCGCGCGTTGCAGCGTTGCGCCGACTGGCACGGCACGCCGCAACTTCAAATCACGTCCGCGCCGCCGGAGTGGCTAGCGGCGCTAAGCGCGGACAGCGGCGCGCCAGCCTGAGCGGACGGCAACGGCACACGCTCAATGCAGCGCCGTCCACGCGAGCGACAAGGAAAACACGCCCAGCACGATCGACGCGCCGCGCTGCATCTTCACCGGATTGAGCCAGCCGAGCTTGCCGCTGCCGAGCGCCGCGCCGAACGCGATCCAGGCGAGCGCGATCGGCACCAGCAGGCACGCGAACATCAGCATCGAGAAGACATAAGCCGGCAGATGCGCGAAGGCGATCGCCGGAAAGATCGTGCCGGCGAACAGCAGGCCTTTCGGATTCAGCAGCGTCGCGACGAATAGCGTGCGCATGCCGTTCGCCCGCTGCGTCGAGTCGGGCAAGGCGACCGCCGCGCGCCACATGTCGACGGCAAGATAGGCGATGTACAGGCCGGCCGCCACGCGCAGCAGCGAGGGCAACCAGGGCAGCGCGTGCGCGGCTTGCGCGAGAAACCGCCCCCACACGGAGATCGACACGAAATAGCCACCCAGCTCGGCGGCGATCAGCGGCAACGAGCGCCGCACGCCCTGGCGCAAGCCGGCCGCGGCAAGCAGCGTATTGGTGGGCCCCGGCGTCATCAGCACGACGACGATACCGATGGCCAGCAATGCGATAGCGGAGGCGGAAAGCATAGAAAAAAGGCGCAATGTTGGAAACAGTGCGCCTTTTTATCACACGGAGCGAGTGCGCCGAAATTCAGCGCTC
Source organism: Paraburkholderia sp. DD10 (assembly GCF_049177125.1). NCBI lineage: Bacteria > Pseudomonadati > Pseudomonadota > Betaproteobacteria > Burkholderiales > Burkholderiaceae > Paraburkholderia > Paraburkholderia sp. DD10. The sequence continues at coordinate 3,374,839 of NZ_CP185392.1, forward strand.
ATGCCCGCTCCTGAACCCGGGAACCGCGAGGCGCCGACAGGCGCCGCGTTCAGCGATCGAGCTTCGCGCGTAATTCGCGAGCGGCTTCCAGCAGCCCTTCATAGCCGGAACGCGCATGCTCCGGCAGATCGGGATCGCCGACCAACGTGCCGAGCGTCTCGATCAGGCTATACAGAATGCCTCTTGCAGCACCCGAAGCAATGCCGCCTGACGATACCTGCTGATTCACGTGGCTCAGCGCTGCGTCGAGGTGTTCCAGGTCGGGCCGGTCGTCCGGGGGCGGCTTAGGCGATACGTCTTGCGTCATGATGAAACATCTCTCCTGTTGAAGCATCGATGAACCCGTCATCCTTTCACGTTGTTATATACCGATCGTGCGTTGCCGTCCATTCGTGATGGGCATGAGCGCGATCCACGTCAAGGCGTCCATCGATACATCAGGATTTTTGCGCGGGCGTCGTCTTCGAGCAGCACGACGTACTCGCCGTTGCCGCGCTGCACGGCGCTGATGCCGAGATACACGTCCACCCAGCCGCTGGTGTTGCCGACACTCGCGCCCGGCGTCATGTAGCCGACCGCCTGGCCGGTACGCGCGTCGTACACGTCCACCTTTGCCGTGTACAACTCCGCGACGAAAATGTAATTGCCCGCCACCGCGACGCCCACCGTAGTCGTCTGCGGCGTGCTCTGCGTGTTCCACGGCAGCGAAACCGTGTACTGCTGCGACGGCGTGCCGGAACTCCAGTTGTCGTAACGCGCGAGCACCGGACCGGCCTCCTTCCAGTGCGTCGAATCCCACGGGATCGCGCTCGTGAAGCCGGAGATGTACATGGTGTCGGTCTCCGCGATGTAGACCATTCGCGCGATCCGCGTGAACGGCTGCGGCATCGCGAACATCTTCGAACTCGCATACGTGTAGATCGGATTGCCGGCGGAATCGAGACCTTGCAACGGCATCTCGCGGATGCCGCTCGTCGGCGTGGCGAGCCACACGTTGCCCGGCGTATCGACCCACCAGAAGCCGTTGCCGACCGTGCTGCCCGTCGACGGATTGCTGCTGATCTCGCTGGCGTCGACCGTGCCGTTGCCATTGCCGTCGCGCCACAACCATTCGCCATACGTCGGCTGCCCCGAGGGCCACGTGCCCGGCAGCGGATTCTGCGCGAGCAGACCGGAGGGAATCGCCATCTCCCCATGCGCGGAGTCGAACCGGTAGACGTTCAGATAATGCGCGCCCGGATCGAGCGTATAGAGAAACGGCTGCCCGTTGATTCGCCGCACCATCGGCTCGCCACGCACGCCGCGCGGCTGGTGAAACGTGGGGTCGCCGGGATAATCGAAGCGATTGAGCGTAAATGCCGCATACGACCATTCGCGGCCGGGCGGCTGACTGTAGTCGAGCGTGAAACGCTTGGAGCCGGTGTACACCGAGCCGGGGTTGGCCGGATCGAAGGCCGCGCTATCGAGGAAGGTCAGGCCGTACAGACGCCAGTTGAGCGTGCGCGAACTCGACACATAGCTTTCGAGCACCGCGCCCTGACCGACCGACGCCGAGCCGATCGGCCTCGGCCCTTCGCCGTTCTGCGCCACGTAGAGATTGCCCGCCGGGTCGACGCCGATGCCCGTCACGCCATTGAAGCGCCCGTTGCCGGGCACGCCCTTGATCACATGGAAGATGCCGTTGCGTGTGCCGAGCGGCGCGGCGGCTTGCGGCTTGCCGTTGGCGTCCTTGGTGAAGACGAGAATCTGCTGCGATGGCCCGATGTCGGCCACGAGAATCTGACCGGACGGCGTGACCGTGATGTCGGCCGGCACGGCGCCCGCCGGCAACGTCAAGGTGCCGGAAAGCGGAGTGCCGTTGGCGGCGTAGTGCGAAATGACCGGCGTTCCCGATGAAACGCCGCCGATCACCCAGAGCGTCGAATCGGTGTCCACCGCGATACGTCCCGGCGAGTTCGCGCTCCACGAGCGCAAGCGCTGCATCGAGACCGCATCGAATACGACGATCCGGTTCGCGTAGGTATCCGCCACGTACAACTCGCTTTCGGTGGCGGCCAGGCCGCGAATGCCGGCGTCGGTGCCGGTCGTCACCGTGTCGAGCAGCAGAAAACTGTTCTTCGTCGCATTGGCGCTGTTGCCGATGCCGCCGGTGAACGGCGCGCCGACCGCGATATTGCCCAGCGTGCGGCGCGTGATGCCGAACCATGTCTGTCCCGCCGGCGGATAGTCGGCGCCGACCAGCCTGTTGTTTTCGCTGCCGATCGACATCGCCGCGTACAGGTACGTACGATTCACCGCGACCGCATCGCCGCCCGCGGCGCCCCAGCCATGCGTCGAGCCGGCCACGGCGATCTTGTCGCCGGCGCGATAAGCGGCGATTTCACTGCCGCTTTCGTCCCACGGCGCATTGGTGTAAACGGTGCCGTCGGCACCCACGCTAATGGCCTGAATATCCTGCTGCACCCATTTGCCGTCGCCAAAGCCGAAACTATTGCCGATCCATGAAGTGGTGTAATTCAGTTGCGATTGGGCAAATGCACCAAGGGGAAGCAGGCCGAGTAAAAAAAAGACAACTCCGCCTAAGCGAGTGAATAATTTCACGACGATATTCCTTGCGAAGAGCGAAAGCGCACGCAGCCAGCGTATCCAGCGCGCTTTCGCGTGTATGCGGATAGCTTGGCGTGTCGCAACTATCGTGCACGGTAGACGTTGGCGTTGATCGTCGCATAGAAAACGCGGAAATTTATTGGTAAAGAATTCGGGTAATTTTTTAAGCGGCCGAATGGGTATTTGATCGGCATACGCTTGTGCGGCAATTCGGCGCGGCAATTCGAGCGTTATTGGCTTTTCAATTAGCGTGAGCGAATTCCTCGGCCGCCGCCGCAATCAGCACTTGCCTACGCGTGGTCTGGTAGCGATCAGCGGGCTCAACGAGCCGATGGCGGTGTGGCGGACGGCCGCGCTGGCCTGCGTGATGTATGCGAGCGCGGCGGAGGCTGGCCGCGTTCGCGGCCCTCGCTCCACTCCATTGCGCGGCGAAAACCGCGGTGCGGCTCGACGCTCGCGCCGCCGCGAACTTCAGGCTTGAACGGCAACCGCGGCTTGCGCGGCAGCGGCACTTTCCGCAGCCGTGACGGCCGGCGACACGATCGCCGGCTGCCCCGTCTGCCGGCGCGAACGGCCTGAACTCAGATAATCGGCAATCGAATCCTGCGTGACTTCGCCGACGTAACGTCCGTCGCCGTCCATTACCGGCATCCATGACGAGTTGAACTGGTACATCTTCGATAGCACGATGCGCAAATGCTCGTCGGCGCTGACCGTCGCCTTGAACGCGCTCAGATGATCGCCGCACACGCCCTGCCCCGCGCGCGCCGCGCGGCGCGTCACATAACCCAATGCCTGGCGGTTTTGGTCGACGATGGTCAGATAGCGGCTGTCGCTGTCGTCCATCATCTGGAACGCGCGCGCGATCGGCGTATCCGCACGCGCGGTTTCCGGTTGCGTGGCCGCGTCGCCGGCCTTCACCAGCAAGAGACGCTTCAACGTGCTGTCCTGCCCGACGAACGCGCCGACGAATTCGTCGCGCGGGTGCGCGAGCAGCGTATCGGGATGATCGTATTGCACCAGTTGACCACGACGGAACACGGCCACGCGATCGCCCAACTTGATCGCCTCGTCGATATCGTGGCTCACCATGATCACCGTCTTGTTCAACTGACGCTGCATCTGGAAGAACTCGTTCTGGATCGACTCGCGATTGATCGGATCGACCGCGCCGAACGGCTCGTCCATCAGCAACACCGGCGGGTCGGCGGCCAATGCGCGGATCACGCCGATACGCTGTTGCTGGCCGCCCGACAACTCGCGCGGATAGCGCTTCAAATACTGCTTCGGATCGAGTGCGACCATCGACATCAACTCCGTTGCGCGCTCGCGGCAACGCTTCTTGTCCCAGCCGAGCAGACGCGGCACGACCGTGATGTTCTCCTCGATCGTCATGTTCGGGAACAGGCCGATCTGCTGGATCACATAGCCGATGTGACGCCGCAGTTCGACTTCGTTCAGGCCCGACGTGTCCTCGCCGTCGATCAGCACGCGGCCCGAAGTCGGCGTGATCAGGCGATTGATCATCTTCAGCGTGGTGGTTTTGCCGCAGCCCGAGGGGCCGAGAAACACGCAGATTTCGCCCGCGCCCACCGTGAGGCTCACCGAGTCGACGGCGCGTACCTGCTGGCCGTCCTTCTGGGTAAACGTCTTGGTCAGTTTGTCGAGTTCGATCATGTCTTTTGCACTCCCTTCGGTGTCAGCAAGCGTTGCAGCGCTTGCAGCAGCAGGTCGGCGACGATCGCGAGCACGCTCACGAGCACCGCGCCCACCAACAGTTTCATCATGTTGCTCTGGCCGATCGCGCGAATGATCAGCGTGCCGAGGCCGCCCGCGCCGATCACCGCGGCAATCGTCATCACGCCGATGTTCATCACCACCGCGGTACGCACGCCGCCCAGAATCACGGGCACCGCGAGCGGCAAGTCGACGAGGCGCAGCCGTTGCCAGACCGTCATGCCGATACCGATGCCGGCTTCCTTGATGCCGGCGTCGACGTTGCGCAGCGCGAGGTAGGTGTTGCGCATGATCGGCAGCAGCGAATAGAGAAACACGGCGGTGATCGCGGGTACCGCGCCGATGCCCTGGCCGAAGCGCGAGAACACCGGAATCATCAAACCGAACAGCGCGATGGACGGCAAGGTCAGCACCACCGTCGCAATGCTCAATAAGGGCGTGGCAAGCCACTCGTGGCGGTTGATCACGATACCCAAGGGCACGCCGACGACGATCGCGCAGCCCACGGCGATCCCCACCAGCCACACGTGTTGCGCGGTGAGTTGCAGCAGTTCAGGCCAGTTGGCCGACAGATAGTCGAATACAGTCATAAATGGTCTCCGCTCAGGGCAACTCGTGCGTGCGCAGGAATTGCGCCGCGACTTCGCGCACCGGCTTGCCGTCGATGTCGACCTGCTTGTTCATGTCGAGCATGGTGTCGTTGTTCAGCGCGTCGGAGAGTGCGTTCAATTGCGTCGCGAGTTGCGGGTTCTGGTCGAGCGTCGCCTTGCGCACCACCGGCGTCGCGTTGTACGCGGGGAAGTAGTGGCGGTCGTCTTCGAGCGGCACGATGTTGAAGCCCTTCACGCGGCCGTCCGTCGTGTAGATCAGACCGATCGGCACCTGGTTGTTATGCAGCGCGGTGTAGACGAGCCCCGGATCCATCTGACGCGTTTCCGCGCGGCTGAACGCCATGCCGTACGCCGCTTCGAGCGGCTTCAAACCATCGGGACGATTGGCGAACTCCGCGTCCATCGCGAACACGTGCTTCTTTTTCGGCTCCGCCGCGATCTTCGCCGCGAGCTGCGAAATCGTGCGGATGCCGGTCTGCTGCGCCAGTTGCTGCGGCAAGCCGAGTGCGTACGTATTGTTCAGCGGCGACGCATGCAGCCATACGAGACCGCGCTTCGCATCGAGCGCTTTCACGCGTTCGTACATCGTCTTCGGGTCGAGCTTCTCGGCGATCTTGTTGTAGACGATGGCCGCGGTGCCGGTGTATTCCCACACCACGTCGACCTGGCCGTTCTCCTGCGCGCTGCGCAACAGCGTGCTGCCGAGGCCGGTGCGTGCGTCGATCGTGTAGCCCTTCGAGCGCAGATATTGCGACGTGATTTCCGTCAGCACGTATTGCTCGGTGAAGTTCTTGCCGCCGAGCACGAGCGTCGCCGCGCCCGCGTGCAGACTCGCTAGAAGCAATGCGCCGGCTGCGATCCAGCGGCTGCGTTTGAACCGATTCATCATGCCGTCACCCCGCGTCGCGCGAGCAGATAGCGGCTGCCGGCGGAAACGATGCCGTCGAGCACCAGCGCGAGCATCGCGGTAGCCGCCGCGCCAAGCAGAAGCTGCTGCTGATTGTCCAGGTAGATGCCGGGGAAAATCAGCGTGCCGAGGCTGTCCGCGCCGATCAGATAGGCGAGCGGCGCGCTGCCCACGTTGATCGCGAGCGCGGTACGCACGCCGCCGATGATGATCGGCATCGCGTTGGGCAACTCGGCGCGCACCAGCGACTGCCAGGGCGTCATGCCGAGACCGCGCGCCGCTTCGCGCAGCGCGGGCGAGACGTTTTTCATGCCTTCGTAGGCATTGCGCGTGATCGGCAGCAACGACGCAAGAAACAGCGCGACGAGCGCCGGAATGTCGCCGATACCGAAGATGCCGAGCGCGATCGCCAGCACGGCCAGCGACGGAATCGTATTGCCGATGTTGAAGATCTGCATGAAGCGTTCGGCATGCCGCGCGAACGACGGGCGGCTCAGCAGCACGCCGGCCGGAATGCCGACCAGCAACGCGAGAGCCATCGAATAACCGACCAGCAGCAGGTGCCGTTTCGTGTAGTAGACGAGATCGGGCGCGTACTGATGCAGTGCGCCGGGGTCGATCGCGCGCCACAGTAATGCGACGACGATACCGATGGCGACAAGACTGCCGATCAGCCTGGCAGGACGTTGAATCATGAAGATGCGCCTCCTTGTTCGAGCGGCGCGCGCAAATAGCCACGCCGCACAGGCGTCGTGACGACGCTGCGAATGGGAAGTTCGGGACGCGGCAGGTGCCGCGAGGTGAACCGAGTGGTGCCGGGGTTTTGTCTTGCCCGGCGCGAGGGCGGTGGTTTGCTTTCGCCTTCGGTGGCGTGCCAGTGATTAGAACTGGACGCCAGATCCATCGATGATGTTTGGATAGCTGCGCGAGGCCGCTTTCCGACAGGGCTTGAGGGCCCCTCTTGAATACCGGTCTTTCCACCGGCGAAGGGATGAATGCGCAATGCTGCCAGCTTGCATTCAACCCCTTCTAACTTGGGCTATCTAGCTGCGATGTCGCGGTTAGGGTGTAGGGATTATACGGATGCGAGGGTGGTACGTCTACCCAAGTGGTTAATCCACGGGTTGACCGGCCGCATGCGCGGCCCCCGAAAACCCTCACCTTGAACGCTCGCCGGCGAGCCGCATGCTCACGAAACCTTCACGCGCCGCACGAAGATTCGCCGCGTCAAATCGAACGCCACCAGATTGCCGGCCACGACCAGCAGCAGCCCGACCACCGCCAATCCGGACCACTGATAGCCTTCGAATATCGTCGACGCGGCCAGCGCCACGATCGGAAACAGCACCGTGCTGTAAGCAGCCCGTTCCGGGCCGATGCGTCCGACCAGCATCAGGTACGCCGTGAAGCCGATCACCGAGCCGAACACCGCCAGATAAGCGAGCGCGCCGAGATAACGCGCCGACGGCTCGACCGCGAACGAAAAGCCGGCCAGCAGGCTGCCCACCGTCAATACGCTCGCGCCGATCAGCATCGCCCAGCTATTCGTGGCGAAGGGGTGCAAGCCCATCGATTGCATGCGGCTCGACAGCAGATTGCCGGCCGAAAAGCACAGCGTGCCGAGGAACGCGATCGCCAATCCCAACCATGCGGCGTGGTCGCCCAGGTGCCCCGCCATCTGCTGGACGAACAGACACACGATGCCGACGAGGCCCAGCAGCGCGCCCGCAATCGCCGACGGCTGCAACGGCCGGCCCATGAAAAGCCGGCCGTTGATGGAATTCAGCAGCGGCGCGGTGGAAAACACCACGGCCACGAGACCGCTCGGCACGACCTGTTCGGCGTAGTAGAAACACAGAAAATTGACGCAGAAAAGCGCCAGCCCCTGCGCGGCGAGAAATCGCCATGCGGCGCGCGGCGGCATGATCGGCCGGCGCATGATGCGCAGCAAAGCGAACAGGACCAGCGCCGCGATCCAGAAGCGCCATGCAATCGAGACGGGCGGCGGCACCACCCCCAATTGCCACTTGATCGCGATCCAGGTGGTGCCCCAAATGAGCACGGTGACGGCATAGAGCAAAAGATTCATGGCAAGCGCACGGCAGCGAAAACGGGAACTCGACTATGCCGGAGGCCCGAGCGCCGCACTTGTCCAGAATTGCGCACTTTTTCGCGGCGGCAAGCAGCCGCGAATGACGCACCGTATACTGGCGCCTGTTCAGTCGTCGAAAGATTCGCTCGTTCCGTGGACCCCACACCGCCCGCCCTCGCGTTGAATTCCACTGAAATGCCGTTCGGCCTTCAGTCGGTTTGTCACACGCTGAGCAGCGCCAACGCGAATCTCGAGCGCTTCGCGTGGCTTGGCGACCGGCTTGCCATTGCCGTCTGGACACGCGACATAGAAGAAGCCGAAACCGCCTATGAGCGGCCCGGCCATCACACGCTGTCATGCTATCTGGACGGCGGCTATCGCACCGAGCGCCAGAAAATGCCGGGGCGCTACGGTGCGCCGTCCCGGCTCTGCGCGTTGCCCGGCGATCACGAATCGCGCTGGTGGGTGCGCGGGCACATGCACTTCATGCACCTGTATTTCCTGCCCGAACACTTCACGCAGCGCGCCGTTCAGGAACTCGACCGCGAGCCGCGCGAACTCACGCTCGCCGATCGCACCTATTTCGAAGACACCCGCATCGCGAGCCTGTGCCAATCGCTCGCCAATGAGAACTGGCAAGACCCGGACGGCCTGCTGCGCACGAATGAGACCGCGCATCAGGTGCTGAGTCTGCTGTTGCGTGCGCAAGGCGTGCGCCGCACCGACGCGGTACTCAAGGGCGGCCTGTCGGTCGCGACGCGCCGGCGCTTGCGCGACTACATCGAGAGCCATCTTGCGCAGACGCTCACGCTTGGCGAACTCGCCGGCGTCGCGGCGTTGTCGGAGTTTCATCTTGCGCGCATGTTCCGCACGTCGTTCGGGCTGCCGCCCGCTGCGTGGATCGCGCAGCAGCGGCTCGACCGCGCCCGCACGCTGTTGCGCACCACCGCACTGCCGCTCGCGCAAATCGCGGAGCAATGCGGCTATGCGAACGCCAGCCATTTCAGCCACCGTTTTCGCGAAAGCGTCGGCGTCGCGCCGACCGCGTTTCGGCAGGCGGTCGGCGTTTAACCGGGTGGGCTGGCGCGCCTGGCTTTACTGCAACGCCATTGCCAGCACGCGCGCTACGTGGATCGCGTCGACGCCCGCGCCGTCGTGAATCTGATGCCGGCAGCTCGTGCCGTCGGCCACCATCACCGTGTTGCTGTCGATCTTGCGCACCGCCGGCAGCAGCGACAATTCCGCCATGGCTTGCGAGCTCGCGTAATGCTCGGCCTCGTAGCCGAAACTACCGGCCATGCCGCAGCACGACGATTCGACCGTCGACACCTTCAACCCGGGAATCCACTTCAGCACGGTTTGGACGGGCATGAACGCATCGAAAGCCTTCTGATGGCAATGACCATGCACCAGCGCCTGCTGTTTGGCCAACGGCTTTAGCGCAAGCTGCAAGCGCCCGGCCTTTTTCTCGCGCACCAGAAACTCTTCGAATAGAAACGCCTGTTTCGAAAGCCGCTGTGCTTCCGCGCCGAAGCCGTAGTGCAGGAACTCGTCGCGCAACGACAGCAAACAGGAAGGCTCCAGACCGACGATCGGCACGCCCCGCTCCACGAACGGCCCGAACAGATCGAGCATGCGCCGCGCTTCCCGCTTCGCTTCGTCGACGAGGCCGGCCGCGAGAAACGTGCGGCCGCAGCATACCGGCCGCTCGCCCTGGCGCGTGTTGAAGCGCACGGTATAACCGGCGGCCTCGAACACCTGCTGCGCGGCGCGCGCGTTCTCCGGCTCCATGTTGTTGTTGAAGGTATCGACGAACAACAGTACTTCTTTCAGCGCACCGGTTTTAGCGGGCTTCGCAGCCGCAGCCGCAGTTGTTGCCGTTGTCGTCACGCCGGATAAAAACGACTTCCTGAACCGCGGCAAGCGCCGTTCCGGCGCGAAGCCCACGGTCCGCTTGAACCACGCCGACAACACCGGCACGTTATCGGCCAGGGCCATCAAGCCCGGCAGGCGGCTCGCCGTTGCCGCATAGCGCGGCATGAAGGCGACCAGCCTGTCACGCAGACGCAGACCATGCCGCTTCACGCGCGCCGCCCGCGCTTCGATCTTGAACTTCGCCATGTCGATGCCGGTCGGGCAATCGCGCTTGCAGCCCTTGCACGACACGCAGAGATCGAGCGTGTCCTTGACGTCGTCGCTGGCAAGGCCCGCCTCGCCCAGTTGACCCGAGATCGCGAGGCGCAAGGTATTCGCCCGTCCGCGCGTGACGTGCTGCTCGTCCTTCGTCACGCGATAGCTCGGGCACATCGTGCCCGCGTCGAATTTGCGGCAATGGCCGTTGTTGTTGCACATCTCCACGGCTTTCGCGAGCCCGCCGGACAGATCGTTGCCGCTGCCCGGCGCCGTCTCCTGCCCGGTCAGCGGATCGCGCTCGACGTTCCATGCGGACCAGTCGAGCGCCGTGTCGATCTTCCGAGCCTCGTAGCCGGGCGCGAAACGGAAATTGCGCGCGTCGTCCATTTTCGGCGGACGCACTATCTTGTCGGGATTGAAGCGGTTGTCGGGATCGAACAGCGCCTTGATCTCGCCGAACGCCTGGTTCAGGCGCGGCCCGTATTGCCACGCGACCCATTCGCCGCGGCACAGGCCGTCGCCGTGTTCGCCCGAAAACGCGCCCTTGTATTCGCGCACCAGGGCCGCCGCTTCCTCGGCGATCGCCCGCATCTTCACCGCGCCGTCGCGCCGCATGTCGAGAATCGGCCGCACGTGCAGCGTGCCGACGCTCGCATGGGCGTACCACGTGCCTTCGGTGCCGTTGCGGTGGAAGACTTCGGTCAGACGGCTCGTGTATTCGGCCAGATGTTCGAGCGGCACGGCGCAATCTTCGATGAAGGAGACCGGCTTGCCGTCGCCCTTCATGCTCATCATGATGTTCAGCCCGGCCTTGCGGACTTCCCACAACGCTTTCTGTTCGTTCGCATCCGGCATCTCGACGACCGAATCGGGCAAGCCGAGATCAGCCATCAATTCGCCGAGCTGCCTGAGCGACGCGAGTTGCGCGTCGCGCTCCTCGCCCGCGAACTCCACCAGCAGAATCGCTTGCGGCTGACCGACCAGCGCCTTTTCGATCACCGGACGAAACGCCGGATTGCTCATCGCCAGATCGATCATCGTGCGATCGACCAGTTCCACCGCCACGGGTTTCAGCCTGACGATGTGCTGCGTCAGATCCATCGCCTGCCAGAAGGTCGGAAAGTTGACCACGCCGAGCGTTTTATGCGCGGGCAGCGGCGCGAGCTTGAGCGTCAATTGCCGGCTGAACGCGAGCGTGCCTTCCGAGCCGACCAGCAGATGCGCGAGATTCGCGAAACCGTCATCGGTATAGGCGCGCGGATTCTGGCAATCGAACAGGTCGATGTTGTAGCCCGCCACGCGGCGCAAAACCTTCGGCACGCGCGCGACGATTTCATCGCGCTCGCGTTGTGCGATGTGCGTCACGCCGGCGAGTATCTGCTGCAAACGCGCGCCTTGCGGCGGCTCGCGCAACGACGCGAAACGCGCTTCGCCGCCATCGGCGAGAATCGCGTCAATCGCCTCGACGTTGTGCACCATGTTGCCGTATTCGATCGAACGCGAGCCGCACGAGTTGTTGCCGGCCATGCCGCCGATCGTGCATTGCGCGGCCGTCGAGACGTCGACTGGAAACCATAGTCCGTGCGGCTTGAGCCATGCGTTCAGATGATCCAGCACGACGCCGGGCTCGACCGTCACCGTGCGCGCCTCCGCATCGAACGCGACGACGTTGTTCAGCCACTTGCTCGTGTCGATCACCAGCGCTTCGCCGACCGTCTGACCGCATTGGCTCGTGCCCGCGCCGCGCGCGAGCAGCGGCACTTTCTCGCTGCGGGCAATGTCGAGCGCGATGCGCAGATCGTCCTGATCGCGCGGCACGACCACGCCGATCGGCGTGATCTGATAGATCGACGCATCGGTGGCGTAGCGACCGCGGCTCGCCGCATCGAACAGCACGTCGCCGCGCAACGATTTGCGCAGATGTTGCGCGAGCGGACTCGACGGACGCGCGGCGCTGGGAACCAGATGGATCGGCTTGACGAGCAAGGCGGAAGTGGGATTCGTCATATCGTCGGCCTATCGAAAACCGGCTAGTACAGCGTGACGCTGACGGGCGCGAGCCCTTCGATGCGCCCGCTCGCGGTGCCCGCGCTGCGCGGAAAGAACATGCCGGTGTAGGAACCGGTCGTGACGATCATCTCCGGCGTCACCGCAATGCCGCGCGAGGCGGCGTGATTGACGAGCCATGTCAGCAAGCGCCGCGGATCGCCGGCCGGATTGGCGGGCGCCATTTCCAGCACGTCGTGCCCGTCGAAACTGAAACGCAGCGACGGCGCGACGAACGGAAAGTCCTCGCGATACGGCGTGAATTCGCCGACGATCAGCGCGCCGTGGTTCTGCAAGTCCGCGAGTTGCGCGAGCTTGTCGACGTCGGGCCATGCGGCATAACGGCTCGCGACGATTTCGATGGCCGCGCCGATCGAGCCGATGCCCGCGCGCACTTCGGCTTCGCTATAAGGCGTGGCCGAAGGATCGAAGCGGCGCCCGAAGCGAAACGCAATCTCCAGTTCGAGCCCCAACGGCGCGAAGGCTTTGCGCCGCAGCCGCGCGCCGTCGGCATGCAAATCGACGTGAGGCAAGGGCGCGCCCTGAACCGGTCCGCTGTCGGACTTCGCGCCGATTTTCCAGCCGCCGATGCGCGCGCCGAACAGGTTGAGGATTTCGTGCTGGATCGCATAGGCCGCGTCGGCGCTGGCGGGTATTTGCGCCGGCGTCAACGCGTCGAGCGTCGTATGATCGCGGCGGGCATCGGCGAGACGCCGGCTCAGTGATGTGGTCATGTCTTTAAGGGCGAGAGTAAAACCACGCATGGCGCTTACGCACCCACGCTCGTGGTCGCATGTGTCGTGTCCGCCGCGCCGAGCGCGAACCGGCTTTCCGGCTGCATGCGGAACGCGAGCACCACGCCGATCGCCATCAACAGCATGCTGCCGACGAACGGCAATTCCCAACTGCCGAAATAGTCGATCAGGAAACCGCCGACCACAGGCGAGATGATCGCGGCCAGGGCCGAGCCGGTATTCATCATGCCGCTCGCGGTGCCGGAGCATTCCGGTGCGATGTCCATCGGAATCGCCCACATCGGGCCGATCGTCATTTCGGCGAAGAAGAAGCCGGATGCGAGGCACGCCATCGACAGATACACGCTGTGCGTGAACATCAGCGGAATGAGCGAGAGCAGGCAGAACAGCATGCAGACCGACACCATCCAGCTACGCGCGCGCTTAAGGCTGCCGGTGCGCGTGAAGATCCAGTCGGTCACGATGCCGCCGAGCGTGTCGCCGATCACGCCGGCGAGGAACACCACCGACGCGAAGATCGCCGACTTCTTCAGATCCAGGTGATAGCTGTGCAGGAAGTACTGCGGAATCCAGCTCAGGAACAGCCACAGGGTCCAGCCATAGCAAAAGTAGACGACCGTGACCGGCGCCATGCGGCGAAACAGTTTTCCCCACGGCACGCCGGCCGCTTTGGGCTTCGGCGTCGGCAACACCGCGAGTTCCTCGCTCGTGATACGCGGATGATCTTTCGGATGTTCGGTGAAGGTGAACGCCCACACGACGACCCACAGCAAGCTGAAGACGCCGCAGATATAGAACGACTCACGCCAGCCCCACGTCGCCATCACGAGCACGATCAGGCCCGGCGCAACCGCGTTGCCGATACGTGACGCCGCATGGGTGATGCCCTGCGCGAAGCCGCGCTTCTCCTTCGCGACCCAGCGCGCCATCGCGGACGTGGCGGCGGGAAACGTGGCGCCCTCACCGAAGCCGAGCAACACGCGCGCGGCCAGCAACGAGATCAGGCCGCCGGCGAAACCGGTCAGCAAGGTTGCAACGCCCCACACCGCGCCGCAGAAGAGCAGCGTGCGCCTCGCGCCGAAGCGGTCGCTCACCCAGCCGCCGATGATCTGAAACAGCAGATACGGATACGCGAACGCCGAGAACACCAGGCCCACTTCCGTATGCGAGAGATGAAATTCCTTGCCGAAACCCGCGGCCGCGGTACTGACGTTGACGCGGTCGAGGTAGGTGATGAAGTACATGATGCATAGCATCACTAGAACGATACTGGTCGCACTGGTCACACGAAACCGCTTCATCGTCTCTCTCCGTTGCAGTCTGTCGACGGCACGCCCGGAATGGCGCGCTGCGTCGTCGCCCATCGGCGGCACGCGCCGCGGGCACATCGCATGTTTGTTGTTCGAGCCGCGTTCTGTGCGCGGCTTTCGTGAGGGAAGTGCCCCCCGCCTTCCCTTGCTGCGAATCGCCTGCTGCCTGCTGTTTGTTGGCTGCTGCTTATTGCTTGCTGCTTGTTGCTTAACGCTGTCGCTGATTGCTTTTTCGAGCGTCGATGCGTGTGGTGATCAGGCCGCGGCTTTCAGACCCGACGCGTGCGTCGGCTCGCTCAACCACTCCATAGCGGCAGGCAAACCGCTTTCCTTGAGCGATACGCCCGCGAGCCGCAGACCCATTTCGCAACCGGCGAGCGTGGCGAGCAGCGTCAGGTCGTTGCAATCGCCCAGATGACCGATGCGGAACATGCGGCCTTTCATCTTGCCGAGCCCCGTGCCGAGCGACATGTCGAAGCGTTCGTAGATGAGCTTGCGCACGCTGTCCGCATCGACGCCGTCGGGCATCATCACGCCGGTGAGCACCGGGCTGTACACGGCCGGATCGGCGCATTGAATTTCCAGACCCCACGCGCGCACCGCGCGGCGGGTCGCCTCGGCGAGACGCTCGTGACGGGCGAACACGTTGTCGAGCCCTTCGCCGAGAATCATCTCGAGCGCTTCGTGGAGCCCGTAAAGCAGGTTCGTGTTCGGCGTGTACGGCCAGTAGCCGGTCTTGTTCATCTCGACGATTTCCGTCCAGTCCCAGAAGCTGCGCGGCAGTTTCGCCTGCTTGCCGGCGGCAAGGGCTTTCGGCGAGATCGCGTTGAAGCTGATGCCGGGCGGCAGCATCAAACCTTTTTGCGAGCCCGACACCGTGACGTCCACGCCCCATTCGTCGTGGCGATAGTCGACGCAGGCGAGACCCGAGATCGTGTCGACGAGGAACAGCGCCGGGTGACCGGCGGCGTCGATTGCGCGACGCACGGCGGCGATGTCGGAGGTGACGCCCGTGGAGGTTTCATTGTGGACGACGCACACCGCCTTGATCGCGTGTTGGGTGTCGGCGCGCAGGCGTTCCTCGATCATCTGCGGCTGCACTCCGCGCCGCCAGCCTTCGATGCCCGGCAGGCCGAGGAATTCAGGCTTGAGGCCAAGGCTTTCCGCCATCTTTTTCCACAGCGTGGCGAAGTGGCCGGTCTCGAACATCAATACGTGATCGCCGGGGCTCAGCGTGTTGGACAGCGCCGCTTCCCATGCACCCGTGCCCGAAGCCGGGTAGATCACCACCGGTTGCTGCGTCTTGAAGATTTTCTTGATGCCTTCGAGCACTTCCAGGCCGAGTTCGCCGAACTCCGGGCCGCGGTGGTCGATGGTGGGATAGCTCATCGCGCGGAGGATGCGATCCGGCACCGGGCTCGGCCCCGGAATCTGCAGGAAGTGGCGGCCAGCGGGATGAAAGTCTAGTTTGAGCATTGGGCTCCTCCGATTGAATTTTGCATTCAAAAAACTATATCAGACGAACTTTGACAATCCCAAGGCGAAATTCGCTTGCCGGCACCGGTGTTTACCCGCGTGCTTACCTATTCCGCGTGCTTCCGATAAAATTGCATGCAGTGCGATGTTGAGGATTTTTGTATGCAAAATTCGGATTTTGATGCCGGTGTGACGGCTTCGCAGCTCATGCCGAAGGTCGAGCGGCAACGCTTGCACGACACGGTGGTGGAGCATATTCGGCGCTTTATCGTCGAAGGCGTACTCGAGCCGGGCAAGAAACTGAACGAGCGCGAACTGTGCGAAACGCTCGGGATTTCACGCACGCCGCTGCGTGAGGCGCTGAAGGTGTTGGCCGCCGAAGGGCTGATCGAGATTTCGCCGAACCGCGGCGCGTCGGTGTCGAAGATGTCGGAAGCGGAGTTGCGCGAGACCTTCGAATTGATGAGCGGACTCGAAGCGTTTTCCGGCGAGCTGGCGGCCGAGCGGATGACGGCGGCGGAGCTGGCCGAGATCAAGGCGCTGCATTACGCGATGCTCGCTTGCCGCACGCAGAACGATCTGCCTGGGTACTACAGCCGCAACCAGGCGATTCACGACAAGATCAATGAAGCGGCCAGGAATTCGGCGTTGCGGCAAACGTATATCGCGGTGAATCGGCGCTTGCAGGCGCTGAGATTCCGGTCGAATTTCCAGATTCCCAAGTGGGATCGCGCGATTCACGATCACGACGAGATGTTGAAGGCGCTCGAGGCGCGAGATGGCAAGAAGTTGAGCGCGATTCTTCGGCAGCATTTGCTCGACAAGCGGGATGCGGTTTTGCAGGTGCAGTCGCAGGAAGAGGCGGCGGGGGGTGGGTTGAAGGCTTAGAAAACGGCGCGTTCCGGGGCGAAAAGTTGTCCACCTAAAATGTTGGCAAGCCTGTGGACAACCTTCGGATAGGCCGGCCAAGTGATTGATGCGGCAGCGGTATCGCCTGGCGGTTCATGAGTAGGCATGGCTCGTCGCTAGCCATGTCTTCCCGGAAGATCGCTGCGGGGTGTGGAAGGTTGTGCGGCACCGCTCATCGAAGCGCCTTCTCAGGGCGTACCGGTGCCATGACCGAAATCGGCCAGTCATGGCAGTTAACATTAGCAACCTACGGTTCTGACGGTGTGTCGATCGGCTGCTGTGTAACGGTCATGTATTGCTTGATATCGGGCTGGCTCCCTCTTATCAACTACTTTTCTGACGGTCTGTCGATTGGGCGTTGCGTGAGAGCGAGGCATTTTTTTACGTCAGCCCTGCCTGCCGCAATCAAATTGAGCATCGCGACCCCAAGCTGCCGAGCCAATTCGTCGTCAAATCTGAATTCCTCTTCATCCACAAAAAACGGCACCGCCATTTTTCCGGCGACGAGCGGGGTCACTATGCACGAATCCACGGCCTGTATTGTCAATTGCCGCGGATCATCGGTATAGGTCAGAACCACCGAATACGGCGAGTGATTAACCATCAAGATTCCTGCACTGTTGATATCTGTCAACGCGTTCTCTTTAACAGAGCGTAGTTTCGCGGGCCTCTGCTGCCGGTACCTGAAAAAACTCCATCCTCGGATCTCACACGCAGTTATTACGGTCACCGTAACCATCCAAACATAAGGTTGCGATGACCGAACCGCTTATCAACTACTCTTCTGGCGGTCTGTCGATCGGCTCTTGCGTGACGGTCATGTATTGCTTGATTTCAGGCTGACCCAGCGCGATCGCATTGAGTATTGCGACTCCAAGCCGACGCGCGAACTCGTCGTCAAGCCTGAAATCGAAGTCGTCTAACAGGATCGGCACTGTGAATTTTCCAGCCAGAATCGGGGCCAGCCTGGCAGGCTCAGCTAGCTGCACATTCAAGCGCTGACTGTCTTCGTCGTAGTTCAGAACTACGGAACGGGGTGGATCAATAGCCATCAATACCCTCCACCGTTGAGCGTTCAAGATATTTGCTGCCGGCACCTGAAAAAACTCCATCCTCGGATCTCACGCGCAGTTATTACGGTCACCGCAACTATCCAAACATAAGGTTGCGATGGCCGAACCTCTTATCAACTACTCTTCTGACGGTCTGTCGATTGGATGCTGAGTAAAGGACATGTATTGCTTGATGTCGGGCTGACCCACTGCAATCAGATTGAGCACGCCTCCACCGAACCGGCGCGCGAATTCGTCGTCGAGCCTGAAATCGAATTCGTCTAGCAGAACTGGAATTTCCAAAGACTTAGCCAACAGCGGAGCCAGCTTAGCTGGCTCAACTAGCTGCAAAATCAATTGTTGACGATCTGCGTCGTAAGTTACAACCACCGAACACACGGGATAATTTTCCATTAGTAGCCTCGACATTCTTGATAGTGCTGAAATGATCGCTGTTGACACAGCGCACGGCCTCGTTTTCCGCCCATTACTGGGGCGAGTGAAGAGCAAAGCAGCATGTCATACTTATATTTCGCAAAACAGTCGCCTTCAAGGTGCTCCCGGTCGCCGCTGCTCCCACATTTAATCATTCCGCCGCCGTCTCCGGCTCCGAAAAGAGTACTGTACAGCGTTGACCTTTTCGAAGAGTCCTTCAGGTCTGGAACCAAGGCGGGATACGGCACCTGCGACTGATCGCTCAGCATCAGTTCGGTTGTCTCGCCCCACTCGGGAAGCATATCGCCCAGCTCACTATCGAAAAGCTTCCTTGTGAACGTGGCCTTCCACGTCATGTAGCACTCAACGCAGATATCTGGAACGAAAGCCTCGGCATCTGACTGAAGCCCTGTGAGATTGGGGGGTGGCGCAATCGGGTCGTTACCCAGTTCCCAGTTGGTGAGCCATACACCCAGTTCAGCATCGCTGATCGGATGCCACCAGCCATTCGTTGAGACGTTCGCTGAATGTGACGACACGCTGCCGTCCGGTCCATATCGGTAGTCGACCAACAGTTCGCGCGTGAGCCCCCCATTGGCCGCACTCGCTGGCTCCTTGTACTGGAAAAAAGATACGCGACCGCGCTGGTCGTAATCGATGCTTGCCTGACCGCTATTGCCTGCAATCTGTGTCGCACGGTTCGAGGCATTACGTTCGAGTGTTCGCATCGACCAACCCGACACGGCATCTTGTGTCGTTGCGATGTTGCCGCGCAAGTCATAGGCATAAGTCCAGTCTTCCAGTTTCTGGCCATCCTGGACAACGGTGGCGGACATAAGACGACCCACTCCGTCGTAACGTGCGCCGACCGTCATTTCACTAGCCGTCCCAACGGCCTGCATCCCCTGTTCGCCTGTCAGGTCCGTCGTCTGCCGCTCCGCGTAGCCCGTCACGTTGCCGTGTGCGTCATAGACGAACGCACGGATCTTGCCCGGCGTAGCGACCAGCTTCGGACGCAACGAACTGGCATCGTTGTATTCAATCGTCGTTACCGTTTTCTTCCCGGCAACGGTCGCCGTTGCCTTCGTTGGCCGGTTGGCGCCGTCCCACGTGTACTGTGTATTCCCCTCCGGGGTAACTCTTTGCATCAAGTTCCCCGACGCACTCCACGTGCGTGACACCGTGCCCCCAGGCGTGACAATTGAGGCAGGACGTGACGTGTCTCCAACGCTGAAGGAATACGTACTGTTGCCAGCCACGCCGCTGACCGTGGTGGTCCTCGAACCATAGCTCAGTGAAACATTGCGTTTCGTGTCAGGATGAGTGACCGAGATTGCACGTCCACTGGAGTCGTAGGTCCATGTTGCAACCCGCGAGCCGGATTCGTCCTTTACACCTGTCAACGCGTTGGGAAAGCGGGCGTCCTCATACAGATATTGACGGACGTAGCCGTATGGACGGGTGACCGAGACCAGGTTGCCTTTGCCGTCGTAAGCATAGTCGGTGGGGAAGCCGTGAGGATCGACTAGCATGACGATGCGGTCTTTATCGTCGTAATTCACGCGAACCAAAACTGCCACTTGCCCTGATGTGCGATCCACCGGCCACTGGCCGATCGAGTCGACCCGCTGCTTGCCGTCATAAATAA
>NZ_CP185394.1:0-212850 GCF_049177125.1 Paraburkholderia sp. DD10
TCTATGGTCCCTCCCATTTTTGCAACCACGATTTCCGATGTCATTGCAGGCTCGCTTAAATCTATCCGGCGTCGATAGTGGGGATCACGCCCCGCGCCACGATGAGGTCCGCGCCTGAGGGTCCTTATAACTGTCTCGGCTTCGAGAAGCCTATTTAATACCCAGGTTGTCCTTCAGGCCGATGTGCCGTTCATGTCATCAAATTTCAGTCGTCGCAAAACCAGTTGGGTGATTCGGTAGAAGTTGAGCCGCTCAGTCAGTCCGAAGCGACAGTCGATCCCGCACAATACGCGGTGCCATGCGCTGCCATTGACCACGCAGTTCGCGCCAGCTTATTAGCCAGCGCGCACGCAACAACGTTTGAATGTCGTCGGGTGAGCATGGCACGAACCCAGTCCGCGAGATGGCCTGTCCGTCCCTCGAGCCGCAGCATGTAGGCTCGAGCGCACGTGACAAGCAGCCGTCGGATATTCTTGTCGCCGCGCCGACTGATTCCAAGCAACGTCGCCTTCCCACCGGTACTGTACTGCCTGGGAACGAGACCAACCGACGCTGCAAAATCGCGGCCACACCTGTACTGCTTGCCGTCCCCCATTTCTGCGGCCAGAACACTGGCGGTGACGGGCCCGATGCCTGGGATCGTCAACAGACGCTGGCCGAACTCGTCGTCCACGAGCTGGGCATTAATCTCTTTCTCGATATGACTAACTTCGCTATCGAGGTACTTGTAGTGATTGTGCAGACGCTGAAGGATCGCGATCAGGCGTGGTGGCAATGAATGCTCGGTGAGGAAGGCTGGAAGACGCGCAACCGAAGCTTTTCCAACTGGCAAACTAACGCCGAATTCCAGTAACAGGCCATGCATCTGGTTCACGGTTCGGGTGCGGTCTCGCACGAATGACTCTCGCAAGTGATGTAGTGCGGAAAGCGTCTGCTGTGATTCCGTTTTCGCGGTGACAAACCGCATGGTGGGTCGGGAGGCAGCTTCACAGATAGCCTCGGCGTCTACAAAGTCATTCTTGTTGCTCTTCACGAACGGACGCACAAACTGCGGCGAGATCAGTTTGACCTGATGCCCGAACGTCGTCAGCAGGCGAGCCATGTGATGGGCGCCGGCACAAGCCTCCATTACAACAGTGCATGCATGAAATGTCGCGAAGAACTCGACTACCTGCCTGCGCCCCAGTTTCTTGCGGAACACTGCCTTGCCCCTTCTATCCTGGCCGTGGAGGTGAAAGGTATTCTTTCCCAAATCGATGCCAACCATCGTGACGTCTTGCATGACAGTCTCCAATCCGGAATTGACGCCGCAAGCGTAACGCACTCGGCGAGGGCGGGAGGGACCATCTCATTACTGTCACCGTTGCGACAATAAAACTGTCAACTCGCGGCCTGGACCAACTTGGATGCCGGCTCAACCTTGCGCGACAAGGCTCCCAAGGGTGCAAAATAAATGTGTCACCGGCGAAGCCGGCTACTGCTGGTCTGTTAGGGCAGAAAGGTCCCAGTCCGGCCCTGAAGCCCACCAAAAGAATAGCAATGTGACGGCGCGAGCCGTCCTTTTTTCTGGAAGAAAGCCATGGGTAAAAACATCAAACTACAGGTTCTTGACGGAGCCTATTCCATTTCGCGGCTCAGCGGCGACGCGGCGATTCCCGTCTGGGCCGATGGCGATGGATTCGTATCGATCTCGCGCAATGGCGACGAGCTTTCGATCGTGAGTTTGCAGGAGCGTGTGCCGTCTGGCGTTAAAACCGACGCCGACTGGGTATGTCTGAAATTTTTGGGCCCGTTTGCTTTCGGCGAGACCGGTATTGTGCTTTCGGTCATCAAACCGCTCTCTGAAAATGGTTTGGGAATCTTTCTTGTGTCCACCTTTGACGGAGATTGCCTGTTGCTCAAGCATGAGGACTTTGACGCCGCGACGAAACTGTTGCTCGCAGCAGGGCATACGATCGTATAGCGGAGTCGGTGCAGCATGAATCGCCTATAGGAGCCGGGCACGGCTCGAGGGCGCCCTCTGCATGCCAAATTTCATATACTGTCTGCAAAGGCATCGCTTCTAATGGCGGTCACGCCGATGGTGTCATGTTGGCGGAGCAATGTGATGAGCCGCCGCGGCGCGAAGGCCGTGCGCCATTAGGGCTGCGTGCGTGCGCACGCGCGGAAATGCAAGCTCTCCGTACGCGCGTTGCTTGAGCTGCTGGTGTCCTTGTGATTACCCACATTTCAGCCACGAAACCTGGTAACCTGGCACGCGTTATAGTCATTGCGCGAGCGAGATGGCTAAAAAAGAGCGGGCAGACGAGCGAGCCTGGTTCGAGACGGAGATCGAGGCGAGTAGGTTTCAGGATGCCAGATTGCGCAAGCGTTTTGGCATGGTGCTGGAACGGTTGTGGTCCGGCATAGGCCAGACGATCCCGTTTGCATGTCAGGATTGGTCTTCAACGAAGGCCGCTTACCGATTCCTGTCTAATGAGCGGGTCAGCGAGCAGGAGATCTTGAGCGGTCACTTCCATGCGAGTGCAGAGCGCTTCAGGTCGACGCAGGGCCCCATTCTTATCCTTCAGGATACGACGACATTCTCGTATCAGCGGGAGCGCCCGGAGCTGATCGGCTATACAGGCAAGATGGCCATCAAGCGTGGAAAAAATGGCTCGCTAAGGCCGCTGACACAATGCGGCATCCTGATGCATTCGAGTCTGGTTGTTACTGCTGAGGGATTGCCGCTGGGTCTGGCCGCCGTAAAATTCTGGACCCGAAGCAGGTTCAAGGGTACTACCGCGCTGAAGCGGCACGTCAATCCTACACGCGTACCAATTGAAGAGAAGGAGAGTTACCGCTGGCTGGAGAACATGCGCCAGTCAACGGCGCTGCTCGGCGACCCGGTGCGTTGCATTCACGTTGGCGATCGGGAAAGTGACATCTACGAACTGTTTTGTACAGCGTACGATCTGAGCACCTACTTTCTCGTGCGGACCTGCGTTGACCGACTCGCCGACGATGGCCATCACACCATCGCAGACGAGATGGAGCAGGTCAAGGTCAAAGGACTGCATCGTGTCGAGATTCGTGATGCGAAGGGACATCCGATGACTGTAACCCTTGAGCTTCGCTACCAGCGCATGACGGTGTTGCCGCCCATCGGCAAGCAAAGCCGCTACCCGGCGCTGCAACTCACGGTGATCCACGCGAAAGAGCGCGATGTGCCGCCCGGGCGTCCTGGCATCGAGTGGAAGCTGCTGACCAATCTCCCGGTCCAATCGCGTGCAGAAGCAATCGAGAAGCTCGACTGGTACGCCATGCGCTGGAAGATCGAAACGTTCCACAAGATTCTCAAATCCGGATGCAAGGCCGAGGACTCGAAGCTACGCACCGCCGATCGACTTGCGAACCTTATCTCCGTATTCTGCATCCTGAGCTGGCGCATATTCTGGCTGACAATGATCGGCCGATGTGCGCCGCAAGCTCCAGCTGAGGCAGCCTTCACCTCAACGGAAATAGAATTGCTCGAGTGCATAGTCCCTGACTTGCCGCTTACCGCGCAGGCACCACCGCTCCTGCGAAACCTTATCAAGGTCGCCCGGCTTGGAGGCTATCTGGGTCGAGCCAGTGATGCGCCACCAGGTAATACCGTCGTGTGGCGTGGCATGCGGCGCCTCACCGATATTCAACTAGGTTATGAACTCGCCCTGAATCGAAGTGGGTAATTGCAAGGCTGGTGTCGCGCTTACATCTCTCCCGCCGCGTCATCGGCCCTTTCGCATGGGTCGGATGAGCGTGCGCCGGCACGTTCGTGTCTATCTCAACGGGCTGGACGCCAGCCAGTGGCTGATTGGTCTTCAGGCAACCAGCCCATCGTTGCGGTTCAATTCAGCCGTGTTGCCTGACAATCGCATCGCGTATCTTTTCGAGAGACAGCCCGACCTGTACACGACGGCACGCGAGATTGAGTCGCACTCTGCCATCGCCGTTCTCAACAAACATTTCTCCGCCTTCGAGGATGACGCCTGCCCTTTCAAAAAAAAATCGCGTGAGGTTGACCGGACTGTCGAAATAGGCCCGCAGGTCTATCCATGCCAGATAGGTCGCCTCCGGAACGCGAAACTTTGCCTTCGGCAAGTGATCGCTCAGAAAGCGCTGGGTCAGTGCAAAGTTCTCGTCCAGATAGAGTCGCAGCGCGTCCAGCCACGAAGCGCCATTACGATACGCGCCAATGGCGGCAGCAAGACTGAGGGGGTTCACGAACGGGTAGTGGCGCCGTTTCCATTCCGAGCGCAATTCCGGATCCGGGATGACGACGGTCGCGATCATCATTCCAGCCAGATTGAATGTTTTGCTCACGGCCATGCAGGTGATGATGTTCGGGCTGCCTGTGAACAGCTTCGCCATCGGCGTGTGCGTTTTACCGGTTCTGACAAGATCGCAATGAATCTCGTCGGAAACGATCTTCACACCGTTTGCGAAACAGAGTTCACCCATCCGGCGCAGTTCGTCGTTTGTCCAGATGCGGCCGGTTGGATTGTGAGGATGGCAGAGGAAAAAGAGCTTCACTGCCGGATCGCTCACTTTCGCTTCGAAGTCGTCGAAGTCGATCGTGTACTCGCCGTCGTCGGATACGAGCATGCGCGACGTCACGAATTCGCGGTCGCGCTGAATCGCCGCGTGTTTGAAGTATCCATAGGCCGGCGTCAGACAAAGCACTTTGTCGCCGGGGCGGCACACATATTCTACGAGCGCGAAGAGTGCTGGTATGACACCGAGCGAGACCTGCATTTCCTCGCGAGCGAACTGCCAGCCATACCGTTGTGCGCACCACGAATGGAAGGCCTGATATAGCTCCTCGTCGAGGTCGGCCGTGTAGCCGAAGATGGGATGCTTGAGACGCTCGGTGATGGCGTCGATCGCCGCATCCGGCGCGGCAAACTGCATGTCAGCCACCCACATCGAGATCAGATCTTCTTTTGGCACATCGAGCGCAGGTGCGGACGCATCGGCTCCAAACAGATAATTCGAGAAGCCTTCTTCCGCGAGAGCGTTTGTGTCGCGGCGGGAGATCGAGCGATCAAAGTTATAGCCCATACTGAATTCTCCATGTACGAGTCAGGCATTCGACGAGCCTCGCGCGATGCAGCTGTCGATCTCTAGCACCCGCGTGCGATGGCGTGTCCGCTTGACCTTTCGTCCCCTGAAGCGCAACAGGTTCGAAGGTTCGCATTGACGTCGATTGTGGCGTTTGGGTGTGGCATCCAGTCAACCGGCGACGCGTGGAGCGGACCTAATTGATCAGTGCAGGCCAGCGAGTTTCGCCGGTTTTATCGACGGCTCTGATCGCCTGGAGGACGCACTTCGAACGACCATGAGAAGTTGATTCGAAAACTTTCCCTGAAGGCTGTCGGGTCCTCGCCGTATCGACAGCGGGGACCGGACTCATACCCCGACATTTCCGCCCGATTAGGCGGCTTCGTGCTCGAAAACCGGATAGTCGGTGTAGCCTTTTGCGCCAATAACGCCATAGAAGGTCGACCGATCGGGGTCTGTGAGCGGCCAGCCGTTTTTCATCCGTTCCACCAGATCGGGGTTGGAAATGTAAGCCGTGCCGAACGCGATCAGGTCCAGTTCTCCCTTCGCCAGTTCGGCTTTTGCCAGATCCTGCGTGAAGCCGCCAGCGCCGATCAGCGTGCCCTGGTAGGCCTTGCGGAAGGCGGCACCAAAGCCATCCGGTGTGCCTGCAGCCGAAATGGTCGTCTGATAGTTCAGATGCACGAACGCCAGCTTTCTTTCGTTCAGGGCCGAGGCCATGCTCGCCCACGTATTCGCCTCACCTTCGAAGGGTTGCATGTCGTAGATGCGACCGAACGGCGAGACCCGCACCCCTACCTTTTCTCCGCCAATTGCGTCCGCCAGGGCGTCGATCGTCTCCAGCAAAAAGCGCTGGCGATTGGCGATGGAACCGCCATACTGGTCAGTGCGGGTGTTCAGCGCACTGCTCAGAAACTGATCGAACAGGAAGGCGTTGGCCGCCATTAGTTCCACGCCGTCAAAACCTGCATCCATCGCACGGCGCGCGGATGCAACGAAGTCTTGAATGACGCGCTGCACTTCGACCGTAGTCAACGCACGCGGCGTGCTCGGCAGGACCGGGCCTTCCTTACCCGGTTCGGCCCATGCGTAGACCATGGTCGTGGTCGCCGGCACTTCGCCTGACGACACCGGTGCCACATTGCCCGGCTGGATGGAAACGTGGGACAGACGGCCGACGTGCCAGAGCTGGGCGAAGATCTTGCCGCCTTTTTCATGCACGGCGTCGGTCACCTTCCGCCATCCTTCGGTCTGCTCGTCGGTGTACAGGCCTGGTGTATACAGATAGCCGCGACCCTCCTCGGAGACCGGCAGACCTTCGGTGATGATCAGCCCGGCCGAAGCACGCTGCGCGTAGTAGAGTGCAGTGAGGTCGGTGGGAATGTTATCGGGCGTACGCGTTCGCGTCATCGGCGCCATGACAACGCGGTTGGCTAGCGGCGTCCCGGAGAGATCGTAGGGCGTAAACAATTTGCTCATCATGTCGCTCAAAATGAAAGTGCGCCAGGGCGCTGGTTGAATCTCGGGTTAATTGGAAAATGGACTGGATGACAATGGACCTCCAGTCTCTTTCAGTTGCAGCCCAGAAAGGGGACGGCCAGACGATTCACTGCAGTCACGGGCGCATTGCCTGTCTAGCCTGCGCAACCATCAATGCTGCAGATCACGCCCTGACTGTCGTCTGTCCCGTCCGGCACGTTACCGGCCGCGTCGAGCAGCGCCTTCTCGAACACGCCTACTTCACGGGCACCCGAAAGATAAGAACGCTTGTTGAAGACAAACAGGGGCACACCGTTGGCGACCCGGTTCGCCTCCGTTTCATCTCGCGCGATCCCGGATGCGATTTCACGATCATCGAAACTGAACGATGCACCCGGAAAGCCGATGCCTTTCGCAAGCTCAAGAAGTGCGGTTCTGTCAAAAATGTCTATGCCTTCGGTGGTAACTGCCTGGTAGATCCGTTCGATCATCCGTTGGCGGTCTTCGGGCGTTCGGATGCTCTTGACCAGAAGGTGCGCGTCGGTGGTATCGCCAAAGCGCATGGTCTCGAACCGGTAGGTCAGGCCCTCCTGGGCACCGGCTGCGGCCACCGCGTCCATCATCATTTCGGCTGCTGCCCGGTTGCCAAACTTCGCATAAAGCGCGTCGGTAAAACTGGCCGGGGCCATGCCCCGTGCGAGACGGTACGATCGGGGCGTCACAACAACTTCGACCTGATGTGTCACGGCCACCGCCGCTTTTTCCAGGCGCCGTTTGGCGATCCAGCACCACGGACAGACAAAGTCCGACCATACTTCTACATTGACCCGCTTCATGTACTGTTCCCCGGCTAGAAAGTTGCGCTGTCCAGCGCTCCGCCAAAGACGGAGCGCTGTACGTGAAATCTATTGACGACTGAGGTGGTCCATTGCGTCGAGAACGTGGGTGCTATAGACAACCGCGGCACCGGCGTTGAGATTGATGGCAACGCCGAGCGCTTCGGCGACTTCTTCGGTCGTGATGCCCAGCTTCTGAGCTTCTGCGGCATGAAATGCGATGCAGCCATCGCACCGGGTGGTGACAGCTACCGCCAGCGAAATGAGCTCGCGCGTCTTCGCATCCAGGTGATTCGTCTTGGCGCCAGCGCCGCCGAGCATGGCGACGCCTTTAAGGGTGTCGGGGGTATGCCGGGCCAGTTCACCCAGCCGGCCGGTGACGACGCCGATAGTCTCAGTCCAGTTCAGCATGATTTCTCCATAAATAACAACCAACTAGTTGGTAGTGTTAAGGTGCAAATAAAAGAACCATGTCCAAACTGAAGATGGTTCCGGGAATTCAGGGCCCAGCCGGAGCACGCCGATGGCAGCCGGTGCCTCCTCTCACGCCGCGGCGACGATGAGCCGGACAATATTGCAGTCAAGCGTCTCGCCGTCTTTCATGGCCCAACCGACAAAACTCGCCCCTTCAAGGACGCTCAGCACCTGATACGCCTTCTGCCTGGCGCCGGCGCCAGCCGGAATCTCGCCATCCGCTATGCCGTGGTCGATGACCGTGGTCAGCCATCTCAGCTGCAGATCGAAGAACCGGTGGGTGAGCCTTTGCAATCCCAGCGGCAAGGCGGCCATTTCGGCAGCGAGCGCTCCGCACAGGGGCAGCAGGCTTCCGTCACTACTGGCGCGGAAGGTCGCGAAGAACCCGTCCAAACGTCCCCACAGATCTGCATTCTGCCGCTCGATGCGTTCAAATTCAGCAACAACCCGGGCAATGTACGCTTCGACGATGGCGATCCCCAGTTCCTCCTTTGTGGGGAAATGATGGTGAATACTCGCCTTCCGTATACCGACGGTTTCCGCCAGGTCGGCGTAGCTGAACGCTGCGTAACCCCTGGTCCGCATCAGCTGTTCCGCTGCCTCTACCAACGCGTCGCGTGTTCCTGCTGCCATGCATCCCCCGGCACATCTGCCATTTTTCCCTCACTGAAACAGCAGTCTACCTACTAGTTGGTTTATTGTCAAACGCATCCGTACCATCGGGGATTGGATGCAGCGGAATACCGGGTGCGCTGACGTCCTGATCCGCGCGACATGCGGCCCGCAGCTCGCCGGCGCAGAACCAGGGAGATCGGCATCAGCTTCCGGAATATCACTTGGCACACTACCTACTAGATGGTAGAGTAAGAGCGTACCTGAACATTGCGCGAATGCGCTTCTAAGAGGAATCAGCAGATGACAACCCACCCGAACGGAATCGATGTACCGGCTTTGCAGCAGTTCGCGCAAGCAGTGGCCGGCGATGTCTCAAAACGCAACGCGCGATTCAACGTGAAGACAACATGGGCGCACCAGACCCGCTCCGTGGCGACGGTCAGTCACTACTCGCTGGGCGGGGTGACGCACCAGCGGCATTTCGAAATCGCAGCGGACGAACCGGCCGAGCTGTTGGGCGCGAACAGCGCACCTAACCCCCAGGAACTGCTCATGGCCGCGCTCAATGCCTGCCTGACGGTGGGCTACGTCGTCAACGCTGCGGCGATGGGCATCACGGTACACAGCCTGGAAATTGAGACCGACGGCGAACTGGATCTGCGCGGCTTCCTGGGTCTCGATGAGAGCGTGAACCCGGGTTATGACGAAGTGAGCTATGTCGTTCGCCTGCACACCGACGCTTCCCGCGAACGGGTCGAGGAGCTTCACAAGGTCGTGACCAGAACGTCGGTCAACCTCGCCAATTTCTCGAAGGCCATCCGCATGGTTTCCACGCTGGAAGTTCGCGAGGGCTAGCCGCGACATGCTTTAGCGGTTTCCATGACTGCTGCCCCGCACCTGTGGCGGGGCCGGTCAGTGGCCGGAACACGGCGGAAAAGCGATGGCAGCGGCCATACCCGCTCATCAGTTCGCCATCGCCCGTCGGGCGGATCGGTCCTGACATTAAATTCGGAGCATCAAATGAATGAATTCACGGGCAGGAAACTTCTTGTCGTCGGTGGTACGAGCGGTATCGGGCTGGAAACGGCCAGACAGGTCCTGAAAAGCGGCGGCAGCGTCGTATTGACGGGTAGCAGAAAGGACAAAGCCGAAGCGGTGCGCATCGAGCTCAGCCAGCTCGGCCCCGTCGCGGTGATTGCGGCAGATCTCACGACACAGGATGGCATGAACGCCATCCGCGAAGAGATCAACACGAACCACCGGGACATTGCGTTGATGGTGAATTCGGCGGGAATCTTTGCGCCCAAATCCTTCATTGACCATGAAGAATCCGATTACGACATGTACCTGTCGCTCAACCGCGCCACTTTCTTTATCACACAGGACGTGGTCAGGAATATGCTGGCCGCCGGGCGCCCCGGCGCCATTGTCAACGTTGGATCGATCGGTGCGCAAGCGGCGCTAGGCGGTTCCGCCGCATCCGCGTATTCCATGGCGAAAGCCGGTCTTCACGCCTTCACGCGTAACCTCGCTATCGAACTGGCGGACTCAGGGATTCGCGTCAACGCTGTGTCCCCGGCGATCGTACAGACGTCGATCTACGAAGGCTTCATGGCGAAAGAGGCCATCCCCGACGCGATGAAGGCGCTCGAATCGTTCCATCCGCTCGGGCGCGTCGGCAGGCCCGAGGACGTTGCAAACACCATCGTGTTCCTTCTATCTGACAAGACGTCGTGGGTGACCGGCGCAATCTGGGATGTGGACGCCGGAGTCATGGCGGTACGCAACTGACGCCGGTCAGCAGATGCCCCGGCCTGCCGTCGTTCTGGCCGGCCGGCTCAAAGACCTGATTTGCCATTGCATTGAGCAGACACCTGGCTACCCATGGTGCCGCTGCATCGCAAGCCGTAGCGCCAGCACTCAGCCCACGACAGGAGAGATTGCCATGTGCACCATTCGTACAGACGTCGCCATTATCGGCGCAGGCACGGCCGGGCTCTCGGCCTACCGCAGCGCCAAAGCCGAGGGCCGCACGGCCGTGATCATAGAAGGCGGTGCATACGGCACGACGTGTGCAAGAGTGGGCTGCATGCCGTCGAAGCTGCTGATCGCGGCGGCGGAAGCCGCGCATGCCGCGAGCCACGCCGATGCGTTTGGCGTCCGCGTGGAGGGGGTGCGGGTAGACGGCCAGGCGGTCATGGATCGCGTGCGCAGCGAGCGCGACCGTTTCGTCGGCTTCGTCGTGGACGGTGTCCACGCGTTGCCGGAAGCGGACCGGCTGATTGGCCACGTACGCTTTATCGACGACCGGCTGCTGCAGGTCGGCGGCGATACGCTCGTGCAGGCGAAGAGCGTGGTGATCGCGACCGGCTCGACCCCTGTGATCCCCGACGTTCTGCGTGACGTCGGCGAGCGCGTCATCGTGAACGACGACGTATTCGCCTGGCAGACGCTGCCGCGCAGCGTGGCGGTGATTGGCCCGGGCGTGATCGGATTGGAGCTCGGCCAGGCACTCGCGCGCCTTGGTGTGGAAGTGAGCGTGTTTGGCGCACGCGGCGGCGTCGGCCCGCTGACGGACCCGTTGATCGTGGAGCAGGCGCGCTCGACGTTCGCGCAAGCGTTCCACTTCGAGCCGCAGGGCACGCTCGAGGCCGCGACGGCAGTTGAGCGCGGCGTGCAGATTCGCTATGCGCGCGCCGACGGCAGCTATTTCGAACGCGCCTACGAGTACGTGCTGGCGGCGGCCGGGCGACGGCCGAACGTTGCGGACCTCGGCCTTGAAAACACATCGCTCGAACTGGACGGTCACGGCGTGCCGCGCTTCGATCGCGACACGCTGCAGGCGGGCGCGCATCCGGTCTTCATTGCCGGCGACGCGAATGGGATCTTGCCGCTGCTGCACGAAGCCGCCGACGAAGGCCGCGCCGCCGGCCGTAACGCCGCGCGCTATCCCGGTGTCGTGCCGCTCGTGAGGCGTGCGCCGCTCGCCATCGTTTTCTCGGATCCTCAGATCGCCGTGGTCGGGGCACGGTACCGCGATCTCGCACCGGGTAGCTTCGTCGCCGGCGAAGTGAGCTTCGAGGATCAGGGGCGCAGCCGCGTCATGCTGAAGAACCGCGGACTGGCGAGGGTGTACATCGATCGCGTGACGCGGCGCTTCATCGGCGCGGAATGGTTCGGCCCGGCTGCGGAACACATCGGTCATCTGCTCGCGTGGAGCTTGCAGATGCAGGCCACGGTAGACGACATGCTCGGGATGCCGTTCTATCATCCGGTCGTCGAGGAAGGCTTGAGGACAGCGTTGCGGCATGCGGCAGCACGGCTGCAAGCCGGCGCCTGAGCGCAGTCGTCTCGACGACGAGCGCAGTCGAAATCACTGTGGGTCTGACGTTCCGACCACGGGCAATCGCCTTTCCGCGATTGCATGCTTGCGGTCCCCACAAACAGTCTAGGGATCGCTGTCGTCGGCTCTTGCCGGGCAGGGCGTGGGTCTCCGCTCGTACGGGGAGCGCGCCAAGGGCAGCAATGTCAGGATTCCGAAGGCGAGGGACGCTGCATTCTCGCCCCCCTGAACGACAAGGAACGGCGGATTAAGGAAGCGATCGACCGGTTCAACGTCGAGCAGGCAACCAGGTTCAAACAGGAATTGTTCAAACAGCGCGCGTGACTTGCCGACGCGGATCGCACGCTTCAGGGAAAAGTGACGAAGGCGGCCACCGAAAGCAAACGAATCGCGACCAGCAAGATCGAGGCGGAGCTGCGCGGGCTCGACGAAATCTGGCGCACCGAACTGAAAGACCGCGATGCGAGAATTTTCCCCGGCAACCTATGTTCCGGTCATGATCAAACTCCGCAGCGAGGCGGTCCGCTGAAGCCTCTGTCACATCGGTCAGTTCGAGTCGTGCTCCGCATGCATGCAACTCACGCGCGGTCGCAGCGCCAATGCCGCCTGCGGCACCGTGATAAGCACGACTTTTTCCCGAAGATCGGAAGCCACTTTGTACCGCTCCTCTGCCGTGCAAACAAGGGCGACGGCTGTCGGGCCATTGGTTTTTGTTCACCATGCGAAGCAGTTCGGTTCCAGAGACCACCGGATCGCCATTCATTTTGCCGGGGCGTGTCTAGCCGATTTGTTCCAGCCTGTCGCGGACGCCAGGCCGATGGCACGTTCGACCTCACCGCTGCGAAAGGCGGCCCGTTCGACGAAGCGTCTGAAGAA
This sequence comes from Paraburkholderia sp. DD10, assembly GCF_049177125.1. Lineage (NCBI taxonomy): Bacteria > Pseudomonadati > Pseudomonadota > Betaproteobacteria > Burkholderiales > Burkholderiaceae > Paraburkholderia > Paraburkholderia sp. DD10. Next base: position 12,706 of record NZ_CP185394.1, read on the forward strand.
GCCAGGTGCCTTGGCCACGATGGCGTTGGTCTTGGGAACGACGATCATGTCCGCGCGCCGCTCGATGCCTGCCACGATGTCCCGTACGACCTGCTCGCGCGGAATCATCTTCCAGAAGCCCCGATCGTTGCCTCCCCACAACGCGCGGCCGGCCGGATCGGCGACGACATCGTCCATCAGCGGTGTCGGGAAGAACGTCGGATGCGCGCTGCCGACTCCGACGCCCAGATGGCGAAGCTCCAGACGGATGCTGTCGCACATCGCCCAGACACCTGCCTTGCTGGCCGTATAGGACGCCTGCAGCGGCGAATGCACGAACGCGGCCATCGACGATATCGCCAGCAGGTACCCGCGCTGTTTCTGGACATGCGGCAGACCGGCCCGGAACGTTCGCCACACGCCGTTGAGATTGATGTCGATGACTCGATCGAACGCGGCCGGATCGATGGTGGCCATCGGGGCCATCGTGTCGATGCCCGCGTTTGCGATGACCACGTCAATCTGGCCAAAATGACTCACCGCATTGGCCATTGCAGCCTCGAGGCTTTCCAGATCCCGGACATCGGCAGTCCAGCCGAGCGCGTGAGAGGGACCGCCAAAGGCGCCAACCTGCGCTGCGAGCCTGTCTGCCTGCAGATCGAAAAGTGCGAGGCGCGCGCCCCTTGCGTGCAGCGCTTCCGCCAACGCCGATCCCAGGCCTCCCGTAGAACCGGTAATGGCCACCACCTTGTTCGCCAGCTTATAAGTCGACATGCGCGCCTCTTTGTTTCTTTGGAAGGTGACGTCGGAGAAATTCCAGCTGATCGGCGACCACCTGTTCAAAGTCGTCGCCCACGTAGATGTCGAAGTGCCCGGCCTGATACAGGCGCAATTCCCCCTTGGGGGCGCGCCTGGCGTACCGCTTGGTCGGGCCCGCCGGAGCGACGGAGTCCGTTTCGCAAACGCAAAACAGAATCGGACAGGAAATGTCACCTGCTTTGCGGCCGGGCCTGTAGCGAATAATTTTCAGGCCGAAGCGTGCCGCAACCTGATTGCGGAAAGCGGCACCGTCAGGTACAAGCGCGAGATAACCGTCCAGCGCATCCCGCGCGGTCATCAACGCGGCAGAACCGGGCGGACCCGCCGTCGCCAGCATCACGGGCGCCATGCCGATGAGAGATCGCATGACATCGCATAGAGCGAGCACCGTCACCTTGACCGCGCTAAGCGGGTTCAATGCGAACAAGGACGCGACACCATCGGTAAACGGACACTGCGCGATGGCAGCGGCGACAAGCCGGTCGCGTGCGGCGGAGAACATTACATGACCGCCACCGAAAGATGTTCCCCACAAGACGACCTGATCCGGACGCAGATTGCCGTGCTCGCGTGCAAAAGCGATCGCACTCGACCAGTCTTCTAACTGACGGTCGATATCGAGCAATTGACGCGGAGAACCGTCGCTCGCGCCGAAATGCCGATAGTCGAACACGAGGCACGCGTAGCCGCTCGCGCAAAAACGTTGCGCATAGGCGTCGAGCCGCATCTCCTTGGTCCCGCCCAAGCCATGCGCCATCACGATGACAGGAAACGGACCCGTCCCATAAGGCTCGTACAGCCAGCCATGGCAACGCTCTCCGCGCCCGCCAGCCGCAAACTCTACCCCTGTCCGCTCGGCCATGTGTTCCTCCAGGTGTGAGAGAATGGATTACCATCTAATCCTGTAATGCATTCTATAATTGGAATGCGATCCAGTTTATGAGGGGAAACCCCGCATGGAATCGAGAACCCAGCGCCGGACAGCCGTGACCCGGCTGACGATCCTGCAAGCCGCGGAGGCTTTGCTGACGGAGGGCGGGCTGGCCGCAGTCACGCCTGAAGCGGTTGCGAGCCGTGCGGATGTTGCCGTGCAGACGCTCTACAACCGTGTAGGTGGCCGTTCCGCGTTGCTCATTGCGGTGGCGGAGCGCGCGCTGGAAGAGAACCGCCATTACATGGACGCCGCCTATGCATCCGATGGCGATGTGGAGAAGAAGCTCCGTTGTGTGGCAGCTGCTTATGCAAGGTTTGCCAGGGAGCGCCCGTACCAGTTTCGTATCCTTGTCGAACCACCCGACGAACCGGAGGCGCTCACCCGCATTGCTGCCCTGATCAGACAGCAAAACGCCAAATTAGCCGCATTGATCAGCCGAGGCATCGACGAAGGATGGGTGCGTGCCGACATCCAACCAGAACGTGCCTCGACGGCGCTGTGGGCGATGATGAACGGCGTCATCAGCCTGATGTGGCGCCCTGACAACCTACGATTGGACGTCGACCACATCAACGATCTACTTGATACTGCGATCTCGTTGACGACCGACGGTATTAAGCGGCGGGACGATTGACGCATCGGTCCCAGACAACCAGGCGCGTACGAAAAGGTTAAGCGGTTCGTTCTCAACTGGGGCCTGTCGTTAGGCGGTCCTCCGAGCAGGCAGTGCCCGCATCCAAGCGCTTCCTTCGGTCGGTCAGTTTCGCTTCACTGCTGCCGGGTATCCTTTAAGAAGTCGGATGCTTCTCCCAACGGCGCCAACGGCAGGTAATTTACGAGAGCCTGCCGGACCGCTGCAGACTTGCGGATGGCCGTCGGACTTCGAAGCGGCCGTTGACCGGCACCGATTCCAGTGGCGGTTGAGGGGGCGTTCTGAACCTCCCACGCAACCAATGATTGTCATTCACAGGCGCCTGCGGCGGCGGCCGTTGCAGTGCAAACTGCTGGTAGCGTGATAAATATCATTATCAGTCCATCATCAAATTTCATCTAAACTGGGAATCATGAAAACGCGCCAGACCGAAACCGTTGCCTTTCCCGACGATGCCGAACTCGCCGCGCTGCGCGCCTGGTATGCCGGGCTCGGCGCTCGCGCGACCGTGGCGCGCTATCTGGGCGACCGCAAGGCGCCAGGGGCATCCGCGCGCGGCGAGCTCGGCCGCATCCGGCGTGCCCTGGTCGCATACGCGGCAAGCCGCCATCGGGACGATCTGGCGGTGGTATTCGGCGAAAGGGACCCCATGTCGGCCGACAGCGTTGCACACGCGATCGAAACGTTGCGCAGCCTGCCAGCACCGGTGCCGCACATTGCCGATGACATCGACCGGTGGTTGCCGCCGCGCGCGGTGGCCGCCCTGCGGGCGCATGGCATCCGGACGCTGGCCGATCTGACCGTGCGGATTCCGCGCCGGCGCCGCTGGTGGACAGCGATCGCCGGACTCGGCGTCGCCGGCGCACGCCGCATAGAGGTGTTTTTTGCCATGTACCCGGCGCTGACCGAGCGGGCGCGGGCGTTGATCGCCGCGACGCCCGCCGGGGACATCGTGCCGTGGGAGCAGTTGCGCGTGCCGCACAAAGTCGACGGCTCGCATGGACAGTTCCGCGCACCGCGAGCCGCCTGCCTGCTGAATGCGTCCAACGACTACGAGGCGATCCAGTCCTGGCTGTCGCTGCATGAATCGGCCGCCACGCAGCGCGCCTACCGCAAGGAAGCCGAGCGCCTGATCCTGTGGGCGATCGTCGAGCGCGGCCGCGCATTGTCGTCGCTCACCACCGACGACGCGATCGCGTACCGGGCATTCCTGCGCCGGCCCACGCCGCGCGAGCGTTGGATCGGGCCATCGCGGCCGCGGCACAGTGTCGAATGGCGGCCGTTCACCGGCGCGCTCTCTGCCCGATCGGCGGCGTACGCACTGAACGTCCTGTCGGCACTGTTCCGCTGGCTGGTCGAGCAGCGCTACGTCCTTGCGAATCCGTTCGCCGGCGTCAAGGTCAAGAGCCAGGCGCCGCACGCGGGCCTGGACGTGTCGCGGGGCTTCTCCGAGGGCGAGTGGTTGCTGATCCGCACGCTGGCCGACGGCCTCGAATGGTCTTATGGCTGGAGCGTGCTGGCCGCCCAGCGCTTGCGGTTTCTGCTGGACTTTGACTATGCAACCGGCCTGCGCGCGAGCGAACTGGTCGGCGCGACCCTCGCCGACATACGCCGGGACGAGCACGGCGATCACTGGCTGCACGTGCTCGGCAAGGGTGGCAAGCGCGGCAAGGTGGCATTGCCACCGCTTGCGCGGACGGCACTTGATCAGTACCTGGTGCAGCGGGGCCTGCCGGTCACGCCCGCTCGCTGGAACCCAGCGACGCCGCTCGTCGCGAGTCTTGAGGAGGATGGCGCAGGCATCGAAAGCGCGCGACTCTGGCGCGTGTTGCGGCGGTTCTTTGTGCTGGTCGCAGATGCGATCCAGGACGAGCGGCCCGCGACGGCGGACAAGCTGCGCCGCGCAAGCCCGCACTGGATGAGACACACGCACGCGTCACACGCGCTGGCCCGGGGCGCCGAGCTGATCATGGTGCGCGACAATCTGCGCCATTCGTCGATCTCGACGACGTCGACCTATCTGCACAGCGACGAAGTGCAGCGCGCCCAGCAGTTCGATCAGGCGTTTGCCGCACGAGATTCTAAGCGGTAGGCCGTCTATATCGAAGCCTGCATAAGTTCATGAATTTTCATAACTTCAGGGCTTATGATAGGAAATTGCGCTTACCTTGTTAACCCCTGGCCGTTGCGCTGAGCAACGAAGCGCACATACCACGGCATTGCCGCGGCAAACCCCTGCGCGAGTGGAATAGCGTCTGCGTAGCCGGGCAGCCGTTCAGCCTTCCCGACGCTGGCCTGTGAATGCCGGATGTCGCCGTCGCACATCGGGCCATAAGTGGGACGTTGCTCGCCTCGCTGAACGCCATGGAGCGCGAGCGTCGCTTCCAGATAATCGTACAGCTGATTGGGCGTGGTACGGTCACTCACCGCAGCGGTGGACATGGCCTGCAAACGGACGAGTTCTCCAGGATCGACTGCATTGGGAAGTACGGTAGTCTGCTGGAGAAGATGGATGTTTCCAGCATTACTGCATTGTTTTTTCCAACCGCGAAGGTTCAGTGCAGATGTTAGCGGGGATGGGAACCGCTTGCCGCTCGCGGACAGAAGTGTTGAAACATGGTTGGACAGACGCGTTGGCATGTTCATCGTTAGGGGTTTCCTGGGGATCCTGTGTCGCGCGCGCGTCGAAAGGTGCCATTCGGGCGACGTGTGCTTGAGAGCAAATGCAGATAACTATCAGATGCGGGCGAGCCCCACTTCACACCTTATGCTCGCATCGATCCGTTCGATGGCGCACATTCCGCCAATCCTCGTCTTCGCATTCGCAACTCCCTGAGGGCGGGTGACCCAATGCCCCACGAGGCGGGTTTCATCGCCGTGCGCTCTCTGGCGACCTGATCAGAAACACATTCTGAAACGGCACGCACTTCCAGCCTATTCGGCGAGGCAACCATTGCGGCGGTCGCACCTCGGTACTGGATCATCACGCGATTGATTCGCGGTACGTATCATGTTGCCCCGATTCCGGATAAACGGGGTGTCCGGGTGTATTTGGCCATTCGGGGAACTCTGGTCCGACTGCGGCAGGAGCGCACTGCTCACAGCAACTGAATCCGCTCGCTGCTCGGTGCTCGGTGCTCCACAACCTTCGCACCGAACAGGTTGGTGGGCGCACGTGCGCGCTGGTGGGCCGAGCGTGCCGCAGCTCCCGCCCGGTTTAAGGACCGAAACCGAGCGTTAGTTCGAGCGGCTCTCTCTCGTCGCCAAGCAGATCGCGGCGTTTGAGAATGCAGGCCCAACTCTGCGCATGCGGTATATGGTAACCGGCCTCGCGCCGGCACGTACCCGGATTCACTATTACACGAAGCGCGACGTCGACGAGATAGTTGCTCCTTCGCTCCTTGTCTGTTGTTCTGGCACGTTTGCTGCGTCAGGAGTGAATTGCTTGATGCCGGAACGTGTAATGGAGTAACCCCGAACGCCGTCCGACCGTTCTCTGCGCGGAGGATCATGAAGACGATGCTCACGCATGGTCCACCGTGTTGCGGATGGAACGGCTGGGAAGTGATACGGGCACCGAGCGGGGACGCCGCTCTGGCAGGGCTTGCGCGCCCCGACCTGCTCATCACCGACTGGAACATGTCCGGCATGGAGGGTCCCGCGCTCTGCCGGGCCTTTCGTGACGACGCGACGCTTGCCTCTTTACCGATCCCCCTCGTCTCGTCGCTGGAACTGCCGCCTGGCGCGACGGTACTGCATGATCACTTTCAGCAAAAACCAAGTGGAACTGTTACGTTGCTTGCCGCCATCACCGTCTTTCTGGCGAGCCCGTCTACAACTGAGAGCGCGCCAGTGAAGGTCTGGATAAGCATTGTTCTGAGCGAAACAGTATTTTGGTAAAGTGGCGTTGTTCAAAACCGGCCACCTATGCGTGCCGCATAAGCGCTGTGTGATGATACAGAGGGTAGCAACGATGGCTAATGCATGTACTGGCGCAGACTTTTACAGGGCGTTCAAGGCGAACATGGATGCGTTGGGGCTGGACGTACCGGCCAGCGTTTCCACCGCACCGGCTAATGTCATTGCGCGCGTCGCGGCGATGGTCGCCGCAGCCGAGAAGCTGGGTAAGACGGCGAGCGTCGCCGAGCTTATCGGCGCAACCAGGACCGGAGAAAAGCTGCTTGTGTTCGGTGCGATGTACGCATCGTTCTGGCTTGGTGCGGCGGTCGGTAGCCTTATGGTCGCGGCGTCCGAATATACCGCATGCGGGAAGTCGGCGAGCGCCACGATGCTGGGGGTTCGCAAATTCACGTTTAACACAGGTATCCGCATTCCGGCAGGCGTGCTGTTCGTCTTGCAGACGAACCCCGAAATTTTCGCGGCCGACCCGCCTGGTCGCTCGATGTTTGTGAAGAAGGCCAGCATTCCGGCAACACAGGCACAAGTGGCGGCGGTGCGATGAAAGTCGGATCGAAAGAATGGTGGAAAGACCGGGCCGCGCTGATCGCGGCGGCGATTGCCTGCGCAGCGCTCGCATGGCTGTTCTCTGCGGCGGCCGGCACCTATGCAACCGATATCCTGTTAGTCGTCGTGCTGGGCGTTCTTGTTCTCGATAACAGGCGTCTGCGCAAGCAGCTTAAAGACCGGAACCCATCAGCGTAATCGCGCGCAAGTGAAGATACCCTGCACCATGCACGGGAATCAGTACGACAGGTGGGGCGCTACTTGCAGGTCCTTGCATCTGAAGGCAGGCGTGCCTGCATTGCAGATCACCATGCTCGCGCGCCTGCAACTACCACTCGTCAAATAGCTCTCAGTTCAGGGCTCGCGTTGGACGTTAAAAATGGATGCCGTTATGCGGGAAGCGAGCGCCTGCACCGGATACTTGCCAGCTTGCCGTCACCCGAGACGATGCAACAAATGGCGCAACAGAAAACGCCCGACCTTCAGCGGGAAAAATGCAGTGCCACGGCCACGGTCGCCAGCAGGACCCCCGCTACTATCCAGCTTGAGCGCTGCTCATAGACTTCCTTTACGGCCCACCAGACCGGATGCGCTTCGGCGCGTCTTTGTTCGAGCGCCAGTTCGCGCACCGAACGCGAGAGCGTCGCGGCCTCGGCTCGGGCACGGAGTTCGAACTGTTGCTGACGGGCCAGGAAGTCGAACATAAGGTGCTCGGTGATATTCTCTTTCCAGCTTTCCACAGGCTTGAGATCGCGAACTTTCAGGGGGCGAGACATACCGGCCCGATGCCGTGAATCGGCATAGTCGAACACGAAGCCGAACCGCTCATAGAAGCGGTTGCGCCGGGCGGTATTGCGGTCCCGGGCCTGGGCCGCAAGGAGTTCGATGTTATTGACGTCGGCATCGGGCCATTGGCGTGCCCAGCAGACAATCTCGTTCATGAGATAGGTGCCGATCCGTTGCCCCTCAAGCCCGGGAAGATCGAGAGTCACGAATCCGTGTCCCCAGACACCATGCTGCGTCACGGAAACACGATTGTCGAACGTGGAAAAGCCGGCCCGGAACTCCCCGCGCCCGTTTCCTGGAAATACGTCGGCGCCAACCATACGATAGGAAAGCTCGAACCCCGCTTCCTCGAGTGGCCCGTCAGCATAGTACTTGAATGACTCTTGCCGCTCGATCAGAAGTTGCGCGATGACCGGTCCATCCGGCTTTTGGCGATCCTGGACCTCGAGCACGAGCACACGCGGCTTTTTTCTCGGCCCTTCATGCTGTTCCAATGACGGTAGCATCCATCCTCCAGATGGTACTGGCGGCCTGCCGGCGCCAGGTTGCAATCGTTCTTACACGCGTCCCATGTTGACTTCGCGAACACCCTTGACATCGCGTAGCGCGATCGCGGCACGGTTGAGCTCATCGCGCAACTGCTCGGCGTGCTGCATGCCCGGCATCAGCCACACCGGATTATTCGAGTCGCTGGTCATCACGACCGCTGCGCCGATACCGAACAGTCGTTGCCACCACGGATGCACGGACGTGACATCCTGTATCCGGAACAGTTCGATGCTCGACACACGGCGGTTCAGGATGCCTTGCCGGCACGTGATGCGTTCGGTGTCGATGATGATCTCCGTAAAGGCCGTTTGCAGGTACGCCAGCAGCACGCCAAGACCGACGAGCAGCAGCGCGAGCGCCGGTGTGAACCACGGAACCGGCCAGCGGGTCAGCGCGAACACGTAGCCCGCAATAATCAGCGCGGCCACGACGAGCCACCTGATGAACGTCGGCAGGTTCACGACCTGTGACGGTGTCCCGCTGAAGATGACTTCCCGCGCGATCTCTGCCCGAGCGATGGTGCCATACCGTGCCATGATTTGTTTCCTCCTTATCTGTCGATGTCAGGCCCGTGTTCCGGAGCATCCGGACCGTCTCGTCCCTCAGGGTCCTCGCGATCGGGAGCCGCTGATCCGCTGTCCACATCGCCCGGTTCTGGTTCCGGCGCGCGCAGTATATCGCGCAGCCGTTCACGCTCGTGAGCGTCACGCTCGCGATCGGCATCACGCTGCGCCGCCCGACGGTCAGCCGCCACGGCATCGAGTTCGGCGCGCCGGATCTGCCGGATACGTTCGAGCTCCGGATCGGCAAACTCGACGTGCATCCGGGTTTCGGCAGCCACGCGCGCGGCGCCCGCCTGAAACGCTTCCGGACCGGTGAGCGCCAGCGACGGGCCAAACTTTTGCTGCGCGAACCGCAGCGCGATTTCGAGTGCGTCACGCTCCTGATCCCACAGGCGCAGCGTTCGCCCCTCGTCGACGAACAGCGCGGCACCGTCCTTGCGGTAGTCCACATCGCCGTTCACGAGCACTTCATAAGTGATCGACGGTCCACGATAGAGGATTTCGTTCGGCTCGCCGGCACCTGCCGGGCGGAACGCAACCGCGCCTGTCTCGTCGGCTGCCCTCGCGAGTTCCGACCGCAGCCGCTGCATCCGCCGCAACTCGTGCAACGCGCGTTGGTCTCCCGCCTGAGCGCGTTCCTGCAGGAAGTCGCGATACTGGTCAGTCAATGGCCGCCGGGCGGCGCCCTTCAACGCATCGCGCTCGCGGATGACCTGCTCCCGCAACGCCGCTTCGGCTTCGAGCCGTCCGACGCGTGCAGCAGAGAGCGCGTCCTTGCGCTGCGCCGCCGACAGATCTGTCCTGTCGGCGATCGCGCTGCGTTTCCCGTAGAACACTGACCTGATGGCCGTCCGCCGCTCCTTCCCGAGCAGCCCCTGCCTGGTCCATTCGCTGCGCAATGCCTCGCGGTACGCCGCGCGCCACGCCTGAAACTCCGCCCACAGATCACGCTCCGGCGTGCGCCGCGGAGCATGCGCCGGATCCCGTCCGGTTTGCGCGTGATAGGTATCGCGCAGCAGCTGCGCCGCCTCGGTCCACGACAGACTCATTTCCTTCGTCAGGAAGTCCGATACATTGAGGTTGCGCGAGCCCGCCTTGATCCGGTCAGCCCCGTCGCGGCCCTTGCCGACCTGGTATTTCCCGACTATCAAACCGTGTGAGTGAGCAAGGGCTGCCAGCAGCCGGCTCGCATCGAGCGTCGCGCGGATTTCCGCAAACTCGGCCCGCTCGCGGTCCGCCCGAACGGATCTCGTTTCGACCAGATCACGCGCGAACTGGTCGAGCACCGTATCGGCTTCGCGTCCGGTCGATGCTCTCGCGCGGGAATTGAGCGACTGCCCCGCAGACCTGCCAGCATCTGGCCAGTTGCGCGGCGCCTCCATCGTTCCGGGCGGTTGTCCATAGGTATCGGACAGCCCGTCGCCGGCGTCGAATGGATACGGTGGCCGCTCAAACGCGTCGATGCCAGGCAATGTGATCGGCTCACTACCTGCCTCGGCCAACGGCACGGACTCGAACGGCATCGACGCGATCGCGTCGAACGACTGGATATCCGCCATACTGCGGGGCGCCTGGTCCTGTTGGAACTCTCGCGGCATCCTGCCACCGCCGAGCGCACGGTTCATTCCGAAGGTCTTGCGCTCGAACTTCTCCGCGCTGGTCGCCGCAAGTCTGGCCCGCTCAGCCGGATCGGCCAGTTGGTAAGCCGAGTACATCCGCGCCGCGATGGACCGCCAGCTGGGCGCATCGCGCTCCCCTGTCAGTCCTCCTTTTCGCTCGCGATCGCCAGACCATCGCAATGCGTCAACTCGTTCGGCTTGCTGGTTTCCCAGCTCCAGTAATGCATCAGGCGGCAGAAGCATTTGACGTCGCGCGGCGTCGCCATCCAGACCGCTGCCGGGCACACCTCGCACACGGTCGAAGGATTGGGGCGCCGGGCCGGATCGATCGAAGCGAGCGTCAAGGTCACGATCCGCTCCGGCTCGCCACCGGCGGGTGATTTCTTCGTGTTCGCGTTCGAGCGCTTCCCAGCTGGTTTGCCCGCCCTCCGGCCCTCCTCGGCCTGGCTCTCGTGTTCGCTCGTGGTCGCGAGTTCTTCCCAGCCCCCGCCAATCTCGCCAGTCTCCGGGTCCACGGCTGCTGCGTCGTTCGCTACGTTCTTCGATTCCGCGTTCATTCAGTCCTCCAGTGCGTTGATAGAAACGCGTCTCACGGTGGGCGAGCAGGCGCCGCTGCTCGTCGGGCGTTGCGTTCCGGTAGGTTTCGTAAAAACTGCTGCCGCTGTTCAGATACTTGATTTCCCGCGCCCGCACTGCGTGCCACTCGTCCAGCAATTCGAGATACGCTGCCGGCGTCTCGCGTGGCACGCCGGCTTCGATGTACTGCGTGTGAATGCCCGATGCGAGCGCCGCGCGCTTGGCATCCCCATCAAACTCGATGAACTCGCGCGAGAACACGTATTCCTTCAGATTGACGCCCTTCGCCGCGTCGTGCGGCCTGACGTTCTCATACTCGACGTCACGCCCGGCATTGCGCGTGCGCGTCTCGCCGTACTCGGCGAGCAGCGCCCTGAAGTCGTCATGGCGCGTGATGTTTCGCGCAAGAATCGCCTCGAGGATCGACGCCTTCAGGTCCCGGTTCGCGCCGGCGAACGCATCGCCCTTGTACCGGCTGATCATCTCCGACGCATCGGTGAACGCGACGCGCCGGTTGTCCTTCGGACTCGCGAGGCCATATTTCGCGTTCGTGTGCTCCTGGAACGCTTCGAGAAAGCGCGTCTGCTGGTCGACCTTGCCGAACGGTTCCAGCCGCCGCCCGGTCAGCAGATTGACCGCCGGCACCACGAAATGGATATGCACCTTGCGCTCGATCGGCTCGCCGCTCTTGCGATCGGCGTAGCTTTTGAGCCGCGGCACGTGCGCCTCGGCATAGAACGCGTACTCGTCCTTGCGGTACGCGGAAAACGTGAACGCCTCGAAGTCGCGCGTAATCGCTTCCAGAGTCTCGCGCGACACCTCGTCTTCCTTGAACGAAAGCGTGATCGTCAGATACCGCTCGGCAGCGGTGTCCATCGACTGGATGATCTCGTTCGTCAGGTCCAGGTCGCCCGCGAGAATGACGCGCTCGTCCATCTCGTCGCGCTCGAACTCGCGATCCTGCTTCTGGCCTTTCTCCAGATATGCCTTGATCCCGTCATGGTGGCCACGCACGCGGATCAGCATCAGTCGCCCTCCGGGTGGGGGTGCGTATGACCGCGCGCCTCGAGCCACAACTCGACCTGCGCAATGCGCCGCTCGAGCTCGAAATACGCGTTCGGGTACAGCAGATGCCGCGCGGCGATAACCTGCGCTCGCGCTGCGTCGCAATGCGTGCGGCTTGATGTACCCTCCGCGGTGCCCTGCCCGGCACCGGTGAGTTCACCGTGCAGCCGCGCTTCGAGCTCGACCACGGGCGCGATCGCCTGCTGTACCTCGCTCATGCCATCTCCATCTCAGGTCTCCGCCTCAATCGACCTTGCCCAGCGTCGCTTTCAGATACCGCGAGATCATCTGCAGCTGGTCAAGCAGCTGCGCATACGTCGCCTCTGACAGCTTGCCGCGCACGTGCTCGGAGTTCGCACGGTGCGCGATCTGGTTCAGGTTGTTGCTCGTCTTGTTGAAGATGTACAGCAACCGCTTGCGGTCCCCGCTCGCCACCGGCCGTGCGATCACCTGCGTGCGGTTGGTCAGCACCGCCTGCCGGAAGAATTCCGATTGGGTCATTCCGCTCTGCGCCACCTTGGCAAGGTACGCCGCGCGATCCGCATCCGACAGACGGAACGCGATTGGCTTGCCCAGCCCTGCTCCGCCGTTGCTCTTCTGCTTTGGCATCACCAGAGCCCCGTCGAGCGACCGCGGTCGATGTCAGCGCCGACCATCACGAACGGCCCGCCGTCGTCATCGATCGGATGCGCGCGAAACTCGTATTCCGGCCACCGCAACTCGCATTCGCGCAGCGCGCGCATCGCCTGGTCACCCGTCATTGACCACGTGTAACCCGCCCACGGCAGATAACGCGGCTCGCTGCCGCGCTCGTCGGCACGCGGCCCCACGACAAGCTGGATCACCCATTCGCTGCTCGGAATCATCGCCTGACCTCCGTATTCGCTACATATGCATTCCGCATACATGGCAGTGCTTAGTGTCGGTAACGGAGTTGCCGACACGCTGACGCGGCAGTAGCCCGCGTCGGGGTTTCAAAGGGGCTCGCCCCTTTGGCACGAGATATTTTACGGGATGCGTAGCATCGCGTAAACATATCCGACGTGCCTCGCCTCGCCCTCAAATATATCCACACGACCTCACAATACCCGCCTACACCCCGAACCATACCCGAAATGCACCTTTCAGGTAGACATCAATAGACACCAAGTGGACACAACGCACCCGTCATGTGCCATCATCATCCCGTCCAGTACCCTCCCAGCAGACACCAATGCCCAAGATTGACATTGATGCCATTACGCAGTCGCTCGCACCCGACCATGACGCCCCTTCCGATCGCCGCGAATCGGCTTTGCTGGTCGATCTGATCGAGCACATTGACGCGGCCATTGCGAGAGGCGTCCCACGCGCCGTCGTCCTGTCACGCCTCCACGAAGGCGGATTCACCATGACACTCCCGGCTTTCATCAAGGCCTTGCAGCGGATTCGCAAACGCCTGGGTAGGCCAGCCCCCCGCCGAGGTTCGCGCAACCCCGACCAGGCCATTGCGCAACCAGCCACGCCGACACCTCAACCTCGACCCGCATCGCCAGTCACTCACGCGCCTGCGCCCAACGCAGCGTCTGCCATGACGAATAGCGCCAGTCATGGCAAAACCGTCAAGACACGTGAAGAACTGCAACGCGAAAACCCGACCTTGTCGAGCGTTCAGATCAGCAAACTGGTTGCCCAGCAGTACGCCGATCCCGTCATCACCTCAGAGGATCTCGAAGAAATGAAACGCAAATACAATCCCCCTCTGCTCAAGCGCTGAGCCGCATCGCCCCGCCGCGCTGCGTCGGGGCGGGCCTCTCCCCATGCATCCTGCATGGGTCCCCGTGGCCCTCGATCCGGGCGCGCGGCGCGCGCACATCCGCATCGTTTCGCAACTGTTCCGTAACATCCTGTTTCGCAAAATGGAGGCAGTCAGGCGCGTTCGTCGCGATAACTGGCGGGCCGCTGTCCTCAAGGTCTCCGGTCTCCGGGGCACGCAGTAGTCGCCTCCGACCGCCGGTCTACGTACCGACTGGTTTTTATGCGTTAGTCATAAAAAAACCGCCCAGGCTTTCACCTGGACGGCCGTTGTGACAACCCGCTCTTACGAGAAGTGCGTCATGGTTCAGGCGGCTTCGGCTTCCTCCGCATCCCCGTCGTTGCCTTCATCCTGCGTATCGTCTGCCTCGCTGTCCTCGTCGTCCCAATGCCCGTACGTGACGTGTTTCGGCACCTCACGGTTACGCAGCACCTCCGGCAACCAGCCCGATTCCGTCATCCGAAGCTCGGCGGCAGCGGCAGCATCGCCCTTTTTCATGCCGCGCAGTTCGCCTGCCGCATGCGGCGCGACTGCCTCGCCGACAACCGACACGATGCGGTCTTTCGAAACGTGCTCGAAATACCCGGCGCGCGTGGGCTTCCAGTAGCGCGTGAAATCCACTTCCATCGTGTTCGCGACTTCGTTGATGGCATGTGCGCGGTCAACCGGGCTGATGCCGTCCACCGTCGCGGCCACGCAGAATGCAAACAGGTTCGACATGACGTCCGAATCCTGTTGCAGCAGCCAGGCCAGCAGTTCATCGGTGCGCTTCGGCAGCATCCGCGTCCATTTCGCCCGCTGTTCTTCCAGTCCTTTCCACGCTGCGCTGTCGCCCATGTCATCGGCATTCGACACCAGCGCATCGCGCGACGTATGCACGTCGATCCGCACGGCATGGTCGATGTACGATTGACCGTACACGTCATCGAACACAACTGGAATCATCCGGTACATCAGCACGGCCAGCGCAACGCCCGGCTGCTGTGCAAGCTCGATCTGTATCGCTGCCGTGCGGTGCGCGGTCAGGCGTTTGCACAGCTTCTCGCCGTGCACCGGTTTCGCCTTCGGCGGTAGATCACGGCTTCGCTGCGCGTGGGTAAGCTGCGCCACCTGGTTCGAGTCAGCGGCGCGTTCTTCCGGACGGCGTAGGCCACGCGTGACCTGCGCCTTGCCAGCCTCATCGATGGCGACGAACGCACCGGCCTGCTTCATGTCGTCGGCGTCAAATGTTTCGAACCGTTCGCCGTAAGCATCAACGGCTGCCGTGGCGTCGGCGAGCGCGTTGTCCAGTCGCTCCCACAGCACCTCGTCTTCCTCGCTGTCCTGGTCGGCGTAGTAGGCATCCAGTGCGGCCTTCGCTTCGTCGCGCACGGCGACAAGCGCTGCAAGCTCCGTCTTTTCCGCCTTCGTCGGCTTGCGCGAGGTCGACACGATCCGGTCGTACCGGATCAGTTCGGCCCGGTCAACGCGGGTTCTCGTCTCAACGAACGACCAGCCCTCGGCGGCTATGGTCTGGGACAGTTCGATCAGCCGCTCGGTCGCGAGGCGGTGCAGCAGCTCCGCGTCCGCGATGTATCCGGCATTCCTGTCGTCACTGAACAGATCCCGGCGCACGAAACCGCCTGCGGCCTCGTAGGCGTCCAGCCCGACGAATCGCGCAAGCGGGTTTTCGCTGGCGTCCAGTTCTGCCTTGGTTAGCGCCGCACGCAGTTCGGACGGGCGACGGTGCCAGGCATTCGGCGCGTCATTCCAGATGCGTTGCTGTGTCGCATGATCGTCAGCCAATGCCAGCACCTTCGCCTGCTCGTAGTCGAGCTTGTCCTCGCGCAGCAGGTCGAGTAGCGACGGCGCGAGGTTGGCGATTTTCAGTGCACGACGCACCACCATTTCCGACACCTTGAACAGCGCCGCGATATGGGACACCGGCTTACCCTCCTGCGATAGCAGCCCGAAAGCAACGCACTCGTCGGCGATATGCATCGGCTCCCGCTCGCGGTTTTCGATCAGCGACGCGGCAATCGCTTCGCCTTCGCTGACGATCAGCACCGGCACCTGGTAGTCCTTCGTAATACGGCCCTGCGAAAACAGCAGGTCCAGCGCGGCGAGCCGCCGCTGTCCGGCGCATACGCCCAGCTTCGGCTGCTTGCCACGGCCCTTCATGGTGTGCACAACGAGGTTCTGCATCAAGCCCCGACCGTCAATTGTCTCGGCCAGGGGTTCGATCCCTGTCGGCTCCCTCTTTCGCACATTGAACGGGGACGGACAGAGCCGGAAATACGGGACGTACTGGATACGCGCTGCATCTGCAGCGGTGAGGGTGGAGTTCGTTTCGACTTGCAACATAGGTCACTTCTCCGGGTTGAGCCACAGCGGGATTGCCGGGCAACAGAATCATTATAGGTTTTAGAGACCTATATTGCAAGACGAATAAAAACAATCCGCCGCGCATTAAATAGATTAATTTCTTGTTGTAAAGGCCTTTAAGGCCTATAATAGATGTGTTGCCCGGCAATCCCGCTGTGGCTCAACCCGGAGAACTCAAGTGAGTACTACTGAATGCAAGATCGCCTCATCTGTTGTTCCAGACGAACTGCGCCTGAACGTGCTGCCCCGCTTCCTCGGTCGTCATTACATGGAAGGTGAGTCGCTGGTGTACGACTGGGCCGCGCGTCTGTACCGCAACTATGAAGGCGGTCACTGGAATTTCTTCACGCTGTCTAACAACGGCTTCTATATGGCACCTTCGAACATGGGTCGCGTGCACGTCCGCTGGCACATGAATGGTTACAGCGACATGATGGGCGCGGAAGCCTTCGGCATTACCGTCACGCTGTACGCCCTCTGCCACCTCGCAGAGAAGACGCACGACGACACCATCATCGAGCGCTATCACCAGTTGCGCGAGTTCGCCTCGCAGCACGTGGAAGCCGCAAACATCCTCCGCGCCATCGATTAATCGACCGGCCCCGGCTTTCGGGTCGGGGCTGCTCCCCTGATTGAGGAACAGCAAATGAACATGCTTGCCAGCAGTTTCAGCCGCAACGCCGTCGCCCTGCGCTCCGGTCATCCACTGTCGAATGATGAAATCGCGAAGGTTGCGCCTTCCATCCTTGCCAACGCTCCGCACGAAAGCCGTTCGCCGCGCTACAGCTACATTCCGACCGTCGATGTGCTCGACGCGTTGCGCAAGGAAGGTTTTCAACCCTTCATGGTCTGCCAGACCCGCGTGCGGGATAGCGGGATGCGCGACTACACGAAACACATGCTTCGTCTGCGCCACGCTGACCAGATCAGCGGTCGCGAGGCCAACGAAGTCATCCTCCTGAACAGCCACAACGGCCAGTCCAGCTATCAGATGATCTCGGGAATGATCCGCTTCGCCTGTCAGAACGGGATCGTGTGCGGCAATGCGTTGAGCGATATCCGCGTGCCGCACAAAGGGGACGTCATCGGCCAGGTGATTGAAGGGGCGTTCAGGGTGCTTGACGGTTTCGAAGGGCAGACGGAACAGCGCGAAGGCATGGCCCAAGCCGTGCTCGATGAGGGCGAACAGAACGCCTTTGCACGCGCGGCGCTTGCCTTGCGTTACGACGATGACAAGCCCGCGCCCGTCACGGAAGCACAGCTTCTTGCGCCGCGCCGTATCGAGGACCGTGGATCCGACCTGTGGACCACTTTCAATCGTGTGCAGGAGAACATGACTCGTGGCGGGCTGCAGGGTCGCAATGCGGCTGGCCGTGCGACCACCACGCGCGCCGTGACGGGGTATTGACCAGAATATCCGCCTGAACCGTGCCCTGTGGGTACTTGCTGACGAACTGCGCCGCCTGCGCGGCTAACCGGCTCGCCCTGCCCTGCGGGTCAGGGCATTTTCTGACACTGAGGACACCACATGGACACGCTCAACACCCGACCGACATGGCTGGCTACGTTGCTGCCGCTGCTGGCAATCTGGCAGTACGGCGACAGAAGCCAGGTTCGCGGCGAACTGTACCGCATGGCCCTGTCGGCTGATGCGGCGGCACAGTCCGCTGACGCGCTCAGGCGCATCGCCGACATGCTGGACCGTGACGGCCACGCGATCGACATGCATCGCGAGGAATTGCGCGCAATCGCCCGCTCCGCCCTGGCTGGCTTCGATCGCGTACCGCCTTCCGCACCCGTTGCGACGGTCATCGAGCATCGGGGCCAACTGCAATAGCGCCGACTGACAATCAACGCCCGCGCGAGGGTTGCGCGGGCCTGCGAGGCTTTCATGAACCAATCCGGATTTTCAATCGCCGAGATCGAGCAGGCGATCAATTACTGGTGCGCCCGGCAGGCTCCCGGCGAGGATGGCGCACTTTGCGCAAAGGCTCGTCCGCTGGCTGACGTATACGGGCTGATGATCTTCGAACACGCCAACACTGTCGAGGCGGCGAAGCTGAACGATGATCAACTGGACGCGCTTCGGGTGGCGTTGTATCAGCGCGAACTGCCGCTGTGAGGTCAGGCGGCGCCCGGGGGCCGCCGTCGGCCGCCATCGGCCCCCCGGATGCTGGCCAGCGCGCTGCTGCCTTGCCGACTCTCCCTCCTGCAAGCCAGACATCGGATAATCACGGTTGCGTCGTGCGCGCCGCGCGCCCGGATCGAGGCGCCCGGGGACCCGCGCGGGACGCGTGGGGAGCGCGCCGGCGCGCCGCGGATCGCGGCGTGACGATCCGGCTCGGGCGCGGGCAGACCACCGGCTCGGGGTCGTCAAGCGACCGAAGGGAGCGTGAATCCCTCGCGGCGAAGCCGTGGGGGCTGGATAACAACTGGAAAGACCGATGAGTAACGAACCGTTTGTGACGATCCGCCGCGAATGCCTGCAACCAGCACTTTACTGGGCGAGGCCGACCGGAGCCGAAGTACAGGAAGTGCTCCGGCAGGCGGGGTTCACCGGGCGGCTTGCCGCCGACTATCTCGACCTTGCCGAAAAAAGCGGTCGCCAGATCCGCAAGTGGATCAGTGAAGACGCGCCAATTCCGTACGCGTCGTGGGCACTCCTTTGCTATGCGGCAGGGTATGGCGCGATCTGGGAAATCAGTATCGAGGAGATGCGCAAGTCGCGTCGGCGCGGTCCTGGATACGAGAACCAGCCGCAGCCGGACAGCAATGAAAGCATGGACAACTGAGGCGAACACGATGCGCAAGGAATACGATCTGCAAACTGACGTGCTGTCGACGATCGTCGCGACGACGCCGGTCACGAAATCTCACGCGCAGCTACTGGCGGCATTCGCGACCCGCACGGACTACCGCGGAACTCGCTATGTGAAGACCCGCGACGAGTTCGGCGAGCAGCCGGCGCGGATCCTCGGCGCCGACGGTAGCGCGGTTGCCGCCGACTATCACGCCTGGATTGACGCGCAGCTGGCCGCACACGGCGGCTCCGCGCGCGAGGTGTGGCGTGCGCACAAGGATGCCGGCTATCTGCTGGTCGAGATCCAGCCGGTGCTGCATTACTTCGTGCACGACCGCGATGGTGACCAGGACAATTTCACCCAGTTCGCAGTATGGGAAGAACAGGCGTTCGTCGAGCGCGAAGTGTTTCCGCGTGACGACCGCTGGGGCTTGCCGGATGCAGACGAGCTACGCCGCGGGTCGACCGGTGGAGCCCTGGTCGAACAGGTGGCGCGACGCACACTCGGCACGCCGAGCTACCGCCTCAACGAGGCGATCGACATGCAGCGCTTCGCCGCGCTCGCCGGGGCGGTATTTGCCGATCGCCAGCGGGCAGATGGCGATCGACGACTGATCGAAACCGACACGGATACCGGCGAGACCCGCATCGTCAGCGTACGCGAACTCACGCCCGGCTACGATCGGCAGCGGTGGCGCGGCCGCCGGTTCTTCGACGACTGGAGCGCCTCGAGCGCCGGTCGTGCAGGTGAACGGATCTGCACGCGCTGGGCATTCAACACGTCCGACTACACTGACCCGCAGGGTCGCCGGTATCTGGATTTCGTGCCTGGTTGGACGCACACGCGCAAGATCGCGGCGCTGAAGAACACACACAAGCTCGATGTGTACAGCCTGTATGGCAAGCTGACCCAGTTCGACGAGCGGATCGGCACGCCGTTCGCGTGGTACTTCTATGGCCTGCACGGCAACCTCGTGAAGAGCGGCCAGATGGAGCGGGTGCTCGAGGCGGCCGAGGACGGGCTGATCGTGCTACCCGAACACGATTACCGTGTCCTGCGGCAATGGGGCGACAATCCATACGGGTTTTGATCACCAACCTTCAGATGCCGGTTCCCGAAATTTCTGTCAAGGCGTACGGCACGGTTTAGGAGAAAAAGCGATGCTACGTTCTCTCGCTGGATGGCTGGTCTGTCGCCTTGGGCTACACCAATGGCGAAAGCATCCGCACTACTATTCCATCCTGAACGACAGCGGAATCCACGCCTACGAATGCGCACGATGCAAAAAGTCGCGCTGACGTGACGGACGGGCTGCAGCAATCGGTCAGGCGGCAAGTCGATGCAGGTAGTACGGCCGTGCCCTGTCGTCGAGGATGGCGTACAGCGCTGACAGGTTGCCGGGTTCAGGATTAAGCCACGCGTCGACGTGCTCCGGACGGATCGGGATGATGCAGCGATCGTGACCGGCTGCAGCGATCTCCGCCGGCGGCTCGTCCGTTACGGCTGCGAACGACAAAAGATCCGGCTCGCCCTTACCCTTCTAGCGCGACCAGAGGCAGGCAACAAGCATATCCTCTCCCGACTCGGACCCTGAACTCGAGCACAACGTTCTTCTGGTCCTGCTCGCCGTCGGCAAGCTAGCGCCCTTCCCTCAAAGCGAGCCCGATACATGAAGTGAAGGTCATCCATATCGACAAAAATGGCGTCGGGACCAACTGTTGAGGTTTGCAGAATTAGCGTACCCAGGAGCGGAATTAACGAACCTCAACAAGTGCCGCCCTCTTCGCGCAGGCGATCTGACGCGGCAAGTTTGTCGTTGATAGCATTCGCCTGGGCAAAAGACCCAAAGGCCATCATGATGCCGAGGCCAAGAAACCATACCCCGACATTACCAACACCGCGTTTTCCGAACATGTGGGGCGCCAAAGAAGCGGAAAATGAGGAGGGTTCGAGGATCTGTTGAAGGTCAAGTTCGATCCCGAGCACAAGAAGCGCGGCTAGCGCCACAGTAAGTAAGAGATAGAAGATTGCGTTGGACCGCCACCGCCTTTCTTCCCTGTGAAACCTCTCCCGCTTTGCCGAGCTGGCCGCCAGCTCTCGGACAGTCCGCTGGAATTCCTCGCGCGATCGCCGCGACCTGGTCGCCCACTTTCTCGACATCGCACGGAGAGCCCGGTCAAGGATGTCTTTCGCATAAGCGGCGAAGAGGTTGAGCACAATCGCACCGATCACGGTGCTGGTCCACCAGGCTGCGGTAAAGAAGAAGTTAATCAAACGTAGACCGTATTAATTTCTATGGTCCCTCCCATTTTTGCAACCACGATTTCCGATGTCATTGCAGGCTCGCTTAAATCTATCCGGCGTCGATAGTGGGGATCACGCCCCGCGCCACGATGAGGTCCGCGCCTGAGGGTCCTTAAAACTGTCTCGGCTTCGAGAAGCCTATTTAATACCCAGGTTGTCCTTCAGGCCGATGTGCCGTTCATGTCATCAAATTTCAGTCGTCGCAAAACCAGTTGGGTGATTCGGTAGAAGTTGAGCCGCTCAGTCAGTCCGAAGCGACAGTCGATCCCGCACAATACGCGGTGCCATGCGCTGCCATTGACCACGCAGTTCGCGCCAGCTTATTAGCCAGCGCGCACGCAACAACGTTTGAATGTCGTCGGGTGAGCATGGCACGAACCCAGTCCGCGAGATGGCCTGTCCGTCCCTCGAGCCGCAGCATGTAGGCTCGAGCGCACGTGACAAGCAGCCGTCGGATATTCTTGTCGCCGCGCCGACTGATTCCAAGCAACGTCGCCTTCCCACCGGTACTGTACTGCCTGGGAACGAGACCAACCGACGCTGCAAAATCGCGGCCACACCTGTACTGCTTGCCGTCCCCCATTTCTGCGGCCAGAACACTGGCGGTGACGGGCCCGATGCCTGGGATCGTCAACAGACGCTGGCCGAACTCGTCGTCCACGAGCTGGGCATTAATCTCTTTCTCGATATGACTAACTTCGCTATCGAGGTACTTGTAGTGATTGTGCAGACGCTGAAGGATCGCGATCAGGCGTGGTGGCAATGAATGCTCGGTGAGGAAGGCTGGAAGACGCGCAACCGAAGCTTTTCCAACTGGCAAACTAACGCCGAATTCCAGTAACAGGCCATGCATCTGGTTCACGGTTCGGGTGCGGTCTCGCACGAATGACTCTCGCAAGTGATGTAGTGCGGAAAGCGTCTGCTGTGATTCCGTTTTCGCGGTGACAAACCGCATGGTGGGTCGGGAGGCAGCTTCACAGATAGCCTCGGCGTCTACAAAGTCATTCTTGTTGCTCTTCACGAACGGACGCACAAACTGCGGCGAGATCAGTTTGACCTGATGCCCGAACGTCGTCAGCAGGCGAGCCATGTGATGGGCGCCGGCACAAGCCTCCATTACAACAGTGCATGCATGAAATGTCGCGAAGAACTCGACTACCTGCCTGCGCCCCAGTTTCTTGCGGAACACTGCCTTGCCCCTTCTATCCTGGCCGTGGAGGTGAAAGGTATTCTTTCCCAAATCGATGCCAACCATCGTGACGTCTTGCATGACAGTCTCCAATCCGGAATTGACGCCGCAAGCGTAACGCACTCGGCGAGGGCGGGAGGGACCATCTCATTACTGTCACCGTTGCGACAATAAATTTGTCAATCTGCGGTCGTGCGGCGCGTCATCGCCTGAAACTGTCACCGTTGCGACAATAAATTTGTCAATCTGCGGTCGTGCGGCGCGTCATCGCCTGAAAAGCCTTGCTGCATACGAATTCGATGGAGCGAAATAAAAGTGTCAACTGCAGGCGCAGATGTGAAGAAGCGACTGCCCGGTACGCGCCACTCCACATCGAAGGCAATCGGCTTGTCTCACGCCCCGCCGCCCCGGCCGCCGGACTTCCGAGCTCGGCCACAATCGGACCTTCGTCGACTGCTGTTCATTAACCGTCGGATGCCCGGAGATCCGTCGACAACGGACATTAATCGGGCGACATAACGCCGGCGCGTCTACAGCCGCGGCTCCGGCCGCCTAGCAATTTAAGACTTCACGGCAGTCTTTTTTTGATTGGCAAGTTCGTCCTCCTTCCGCGGAGGCGACAAGCATGAGACGCGTGATACGTCCTTCCGCGTTATCTTCAAAGCAGGACATAAACTGGACGCTTCCGGCTTTCGCCATCACCGTCACACCCGGCTGAGCATCAGCGCGGGACATCACCGGATGCGCCGTCAAAGCGGACGCGCGCGGCATGGATCTCAGGATAACGACGATCGGCCCAATCGATGAGGGCGGCCATCGGGTCCAACAGGGATTGGCCTAGTGGGGCCAGACGATATTCGACGGTCGGCGGCCTGGTTGAAAAAACATGGCGGGTGATGAGTCCGTCGCGCTCCAGATCGCGGAGTGTCTGGGTAAGCATGCGCTTGGAAATGTCCGGGATGGCCCGGTGAAGCTCACTGAAGCGCTGCGATCGCGTCGCGAGCTCCATGATCATGAGCATGCTCCATTTGTCGCCGATGCGATCGAGCACGTCGCGAACCGCGCAATGTGCGGGCTGGGCGTCGCCCAGTTGACGTTGATATCGGCTGAATCTCTCGATCGCATTCTGGGCGGTGCTCATTCGGGTTCCCTTTAACTCGTCAGGTAACAAAAAACTGCCTCCTTCCGGCGCGAGGTATAGGTCTCTATGATAGACCTGTCCTCAAACAAAGACCGCTCCTCAGGGAACTCTGCTGTCAAACCCTGTTTGTGCCCGTCTTGTGTTCCAGATCTCCGGCGGGCGTCTCGGCCGGCGCGTGAAGGAGTCGTAGCTGGAAGCCGAAGATACCAATACCACCGCATCCAGTCGCAGCCGCAGAAACGTTGGCGTTTAAAGGTAACCCTAATTTCAGGAGAAACACATGTTTTTGGTAATGGGAATCACAGGACGCGTAGGCGGCGCAACGGCCCAACGTCTGTTGGCGCAAGGTGAGAAAGTACGGGCGCTGGTCCGCAATCGGGAAAAAGCTGCGAATTGGGCGGATCAAGGTGTGGAACTGGTCGACGGCGACTGGAACGATGCGGTCGCCGTAGAGAGGGCGCTCGAAGGGGTCGAAGGTGCATTTGTCATGCTGCCGGCTGTCTGGGCACCCTCGCCTGATTTCAGGGAAGCAAAAAGCGTAATCGCGAACTATGTCGAGGCGCTGACGAGGGCAGCACCGCCGCGGGTGGTTGCGCTGTCGTCGATGGGTGCGAACAGAACCAGCGGGCTGGGAATGGTCACCGCCCTGTCGCTTCTGGAACAAGGACTGCGCCACCTGACGTTGCCGACCGCCTATGTGCGAGCCGGCGGGTTTTTCGAAAACTTCCTTTACGGCTTGCACGTCGCCCAGGGCGGCACGCTACCCGTCTACTACAACCCGACGAGCCGGAGCTCGACCATGGTCGCGACCGACAATATCGGCGCCGAGGTGGCGACGCTGCTGACCGGGCCGGCGTGGTCCGGGCATCGCGTCGTCGAGCTTGGCTCGATGGTCAGCGCGGATGAAGTCGCGGCCCAGCTGGGCGAAGTCTTGCAGCGCGACGCCAAGGCCTTTGCCATCCCGCGGGCCGGGTGGCCAGCAGCGTTTGAACAGTTCGGCATCCCGAAGGGCCAAACCGGACCGGCCGAAGCGATGTTCGATGCGGTCAACGCGGGCTGGATGGACCTCGGCGTCGCGGGTACGGAGCACGTCGCCGGCACGACGTCCCCTCGCGATGTCTTTGCGGCGGCCTACAAGGCCACTACGGCATGAACAGCGGAGATCGTGTCGGCTCGTCGACCAGGCGGCCACACTGGTCGTCGGCAGCGCCCTCATCGGAGAAGGTACGAATGTCCAAGATTTCCTGGCGCCAGGTATTACCTTTGGTTCTCGCGGCTTTTTTCGTCGTGGGATCGCTCAGCAACATCGTCGCCCCGCGATCCATCTTTGAGGAATACCTGAAGTGGGGATATCCGCACTGGTTCCATTTCGTGACCGGTTCGCTGGAACTCATGACCGCCGTTCTGCTGGCGCAAGCCCGGACGCGGCTGTGGGGCTCGGCGCTCGGCTGCACCGTGATGTTGGCTGCGCTGGCAACCGTCACAGTTCACGGCGAATACGGACATGGGGTGGCGCCACTTGTCGTGACAACACTATCGATTGTTGTCGGCTGGATTGCCTGGCGCAAGCGGCTCGCTGCCGGTTCTATGGCTCGGGCCTAGACGTTCTGCGGCCTCCAAGAGCCTTAAAGCATGCTGGAAGTGCTATTGCTGCCAACCAGTTATCGGTTTGAAATCCCAGTTGGAACAGGGTTGACTTATTGAATTGAGCTTGGCGGTTGGCGCCTCAACGGGCGTCCGAAGCACTTCAGAAGCAGCCATCGACGTCTTGTGCTCGCGACCGGCCGTTCAGGGTCGTCAAGCGCCTCTGGCGACGGCCGGACATGCCGCGTGCCGACGACGCGCATGTCGACCAGTGAGCGTCGGAGGGCCGCTATTGCGATAACTCTTCTTATTACAACAGCTGCTTTTCCTGGCGTAACTGCACCTATCCAATTTGCACCGCGCACACCTTGACAGTGCCGACAAAGTGACCGCATCCGTGCCGCGATTTCTTTTGCCGAATCAATATGATGGAGCCGAAGTCTTGGACTCGCGATGCGAAGTGAAAGATTTAATTCGGACTGAGGCGAATTGACACTTTCATTGCGTTCGGAGTGGAAGCAAAACTGTCACCGCGACGTCGCTTTGTCGCATCGCGGTGCGGTACGGGCGGTGACAGATTTATTGCGCTCTACGAGCATCAAACCAAAGGCGACTGCGCTTTCCGCCGCGAAAGCAATACACAAGCACCCTGCCATGACGTGGGCGGGCCGCAATTACGGTGTCAAGGTGACGTGAAATGTTTTTCAGCGAATAGGAAACCCCGATCAGATAGGCCCGCATTTTGTCGGTCCGATGCAGGGTGCCGACCTCGGCGTATTCTTCATTGCTGACCACGGGTAGGTTGATTGCTCCAGGAATGTGATCCACGGCATATTCGCGTTCGCTGCGCGCGTCGATGATAAGGTCGTAATCTTCGAATCGGTACATGCGCACCTGCCGTCTGAGTGTTGGAGTGCAATGCGTGTTCTTTACGCCGTTTTGTTAAGACTCAATACGTCGAACAATTGAGCGCCCGTGATGATGTGCGTGTACTGAGACCCGTCGCGCATATCGCATGGCTTCAAGAATCCTTTAGGGCACCCTCGTCGGCTTAAACAAAAGGTGGGTCTGTCTTAATCGCAAAGTGCAGTCCGCCACCGAGAATCCGTGTTGAAAGAATCAACTTGATCTACGTTTACGGCGTCGTCGCGCGGGGTCAGTCGACTTGAGAAGATCGTCCGGATTCGACGCTACGCCTGTCCAGTTCGGCCCGCGTACGCTCCAGTTCATGCGCAATCAGTTTCTCGTCCGGCAGCACGGTCTGGTATTCCGCTGCGAGAATTTTGTTCGGCAGATTATCGAGTGCATAGTGCGCTTCGGCAGCGCCCTTCTCCGCACACAGAATCAGACCTACTGGTGGGTTTTCACCAGGCTTCATCCAGTGTTCGCGCGCGTAGTTCAGATAGAGATGCATCTGTCCGGCGTCGGCATAGCTGAACCGGCCCACCTTCAGGTCGATCACCACGAGACACCTGAGTCGCCGGTGAAAAAACAGCAGGTCCACCCTGAACCACGCGTCGTCGACCCGCAACCGTCGCTGCCGGCCGAGAAAAGCGAAGTCGTCGCCAAGCTCCAGCAGGAAATCAGTCAGGTGACGGATCAGGCCGTCTTCGAGGTCGGATTCGGAATACTCGTCCTTCAGGTCCAGAAACTCCAGCACGAACGGATCCCGAATCGCCTGTTCAGGCGTAGGTGCGTCGTCAGACCCAGGCTGCCCTGCCTTTCGGAGCATCGCCGCCTTGTTGTGCGAGAGGGCTACGCGCTCGTAGAACTGGCTGCTGATCTGCCGGTCAAGCTGCCGCACAGACCAGCCGCAGCGCAGCGCTTCAGCTTCGTAGAAGCTGCGGGCCGCGGGATTCCTGAGCGACAGCAGGCGCACGTAGGCCGACCAGGGCAAGGGAAACGCCTGTGCCACAGCGGTCAGGCCAGGAGAGTTCTGCGCAGGTGATCCGGAAAGATGTCGTCCGGCAGAAATTGCAGACGGTGTCGGGACAATTTTCGGGGACGGGGATTTTGCAGACAGCGTCTGCAAAATCTGCTCCGCCGGTCTGCTGAGATAAAACGCCCGCATCTGCGAAAGGTTGCGCCAGCCGAAGCCTCGCCCGAACCGCTGGGACAGATCGGTGCCGAGTCGCTTGATCAGCGCTTCGCCGTAAGCGGCCCGGCCCTCACCGCCCTGCTCGAATTCCACGATGCGCCGGCCAATCTCCCAATAGGTTGCCGTCATCAACGCGTTGATACTGCGGGCTGTCGCTTCACGCGTGGACTCCACCACGTCAGCAATTTCGCGTTGCAGGCCGGCATAAACGGCTGCCGCAATGTCGGACTTCGTCATGACGCGTTCACCGCCTCCCTGAACACCTTGCCGGCCGTGAACTTGGCCGTCTTCACAACTGGAATCTGGATTGCTTTGCCGCTTGCCGGGCTACGCCCCACGCGTGGGGCGCGCTCATCACTCGAGAACGAACCGAAAGCGATCAGTTGCACGATTCCGCGGCCTGCCACCGCAGTGGTCACCGAGTCGATAAGCGAGTCGATCGCCGTCTTGCTTTCACTTTTCGCGGCGACGACCGTATCAACCAGTTCCTGCTTATTCATCGTTTCTCCCTATCGGGCGTTCATGAGACCGTTCCCGCGGACCGCGGCCGCCGGTAACACCACCCTACAGCACGGCGGCGCATCCGCGCAAACAGGACCGCATCCTTTAACTCCAGATATTCCCAGGGCCGCCGGTGATTCAAAAAGGTAGCGACAGCGAACCGCTTGGAAACGCGCAGGTGCTCATGCTGACACTCACGCCGATGCGCGAGACGAATTCATGCGCCCGAATACGAATTGCCCCAGGTACCAAACCAGTTCCGTATTCGCGACGATGTCCTCCTCCACTACAGTTGCGGCCTCGAGCTTCATACGACGCAGCATGAGCTTGCCCTCCCTCGACGCAACCCATGCGCGGACCAGTTCCTTGCGGGTTTTGGCGTCGGCCGCGTTGAAGTGTTCGCGGCCCTTACGCGACTCCTCGTTCATGCGTGCACGGACTTCTTCTTCGCGTGAAGCGATGCTGCGTGCGACCGAACTCTGGGTTTCGCTTTTTACGACATCCGCTTCAGTCTCTTCGGTAAGTAGCTTCGCCTGAACCTCGACCATCTTCCGCTCGGCTTCAGACATCTTCCAGTTATCGCGCAGGGCTCGCATCAGGTAGCCGGCGGGACTTCTTTTTATCTGTCCACGATTGAGCTTGAATCGTGTGTATTCGACAGCCTGCTGGATGTGCGCATCGGTCCAGACTTCGCGGTTCTCGGAAATCTCGCTGAACTGCTTGGTAGACAGGTTGAATTCTTCTTTGAGAATTTTGTACAGGTGACTCGCGTCAGCCAAGCTGGCCAGCGCAGCGTCGGCGGTATCCTTGCGCTTAAGCAGGAACCTTATGCGGTCGATTTTCTTCGACGTGCTGGACTCGGTCCTGGTCTCATAGGACAGCTCGATGTCAGACACCTCATTGATTTCACGCACAGCCGGTTCTAGCCAGTCGCGCTTGAAGTATTTGAAGATGGCGGCGTTCGCTCCCATTCTGCCGGGCCAGTTTCGCATGTCTTCAAGCGGTATCCATTCCGTTCGGCCATTTGGGACACTGGGAAGGACCTGGTCATAGATCGCGCGCGCCAGGCTGCGTGTAAAAGCCGTCGATATACGCAGGCTCAACCAGTGGGATTTTTTGGGGTCACGGATTTGCGGAACCAGGCGAGGGTGCACGTCGAATCGAATGCGCCCCCTGTGGAAGCCGACCATGCCCATCAGCTGGACTGATACCCACAGATCGTTTTCGTTGGGGTCCCGATCGAGCGGTGTATCGGTGACCTGGATTTTCGCGTCCTGAGCTTCTTCCGCGATAGTGCGCAAGTGCTTGAGATTGCGGCTGTCATAGCGCATCAACCACTTGAAGTAGTTCAGCTCAACGTCGTACTGGTCTCGTGCTTCCTGCTCCTGGGCGACAATGAAATACGCGGCGTCAAGAAAGCGCCGCGCCGGCAGCCCCATGTTGACGACTTGGGTGAAGAAGTTGTTGCGCTGGTATCCGATTTCACGATTGGCTTCGCTGATGGGCAAACCCAAATCGAACATATCCTCGAACAACGCGAGCGCCATCTGTCGCGGTGTCACTTTCGACTTGCCTTCTTCCGGATTGTCCTCCGCCGCCATATTCTCATCCGCTCCTCATTTTCGCTTTCGGCAATGTAGCATTCGTGGGTGAGCTGTCAACACATACAACCTCACCATCAGCCGGCCGCACTGGCTGTCTGCCGCCTACGCTCATCCGCCATGCACAATGAACCTCACCTCAGCACAATCAACCTCACCACGATGAACCCGCATCTCCCGTCAAACCCTTATCCCGAGTGATTGGAATTAGCTCCTGCGCCGCTATGCGCAGCCAATCTCACCTTGGTGCGAGCCAGCGAATCCCGCACATCTGACCTCACCTTCGTGTGGAACCGGCCTCACCTTGCCCACACAACGAAACTCACCTTCGTGCACATCTGACCTCACCTTTAACACAACGGACCTCACCTTTTTGAGCTTAAGTCGTTGAAAATAAACAAAGGCACGCCCCTCTGTTGGTTTGTTGGATTGTTTGATTTTTAAAAAAACAAACCAACCCGTTACCAAGAAGCAACTTGCCGAGCGCCCCTGATGGTGAGCTTGATTGTGCCGAACAGCGGTTTCGGTCCAGCCCCTGTTCCGTTTCCACAGAAACAACGTTTTCGATCGGTAAAGCACCCAAGTGAAGGTGAGGTTCATTGTGCAGGCGTGTGCACAGGCACCTGTATAAATACCCCCGCGCATGCGAGGCAATGAAAATCGGAGAGGAAGGTGAGGTCAATTGTGCTGGGTGATACAACTCGAAGCGCGCCGATGTGTTCGCAGCACAATGAACCTCACCATGTGCCGTACTTTTGTGCAAAGGTCGATTTGCGTGACGATACTGCTTTCAGAATTAGCACAAGCGACCTCACCTTGAACGACGATCTGGTGACCGGTCGGCCAACTACAGTGCTCTATCGGCGACAATTCTGCCGAATGGCAGCGGTCTGGAAGAGCAGGAAGTGTCTCTTCTACGCTTGTCGGCCGCACTCCAGTCAGCCGGAAACGCGCAATGATGGGTGGTTTTTCAGAAAGTCTTCATAAAAAACAGTCGTTTATAGAGCAATTTTCATGTGTTTCCTGTATTCTGAGGTTCATCGAAATTTATGGATAAACCTCAGAATGGTGAAAACGAGCCAACTTCCTGCTGTAGACCGAACGGTTCCTCTTGAGCAGATTAGCCAGTTCGCTGAAAAGGTCTCAATTTTCACAGATGAGCTGCGTAACACCATTCTTGCACCCCGACCGCGAAAAGCTGCTCCCGTTTTCAAAACAGGGGAAATTGCTGAGATGTGCAACATCTCTCATTCTCAGGTCCAATACCTCGCAACCAAGAGCGACGGAGAGTTGCCGCCAGGCACCGCTGCCGGTACCGGCCGGACCCGTACATTCACTCTGGAGGAAGCACGCCTCTGGGTCCAGAAAGTCTCCGACATCTATCAGACTCCGCTCGTTACGGGAACACGTGAACCGGAAGGCAAAATCGTCATAACGGCCCAGTTGAAGGGCGGTTCGGCAAAGACAACCACAACCATGTGTCTCGCACAAGGGCTGACGTTGCGCGGGCGCAAGGTGCTTGTCATCGACCTCGACCCTCAGGCCTCGCTTTCCGAACTGTGCGGCTTGTACGCGGAAAAGGATGTGACGCCGGACGACACCGTGTTGCCATATATCTACGACCAGGACGTCGAGGGTGGCCTGGAAACAAGGGTTCAGTCGACTTACTGGGATGGGCTTGACGTGATTCCTGCTCACACCGAATTGATTGGTGCGGAGTTCCATCTGCCGGCGATGCAGAAGATGAGGCCGGGCTTCCGGTTCTGGACGGTGCTTCGGCAAGGTCTCGAGCCACTACGCAAGCGCTACGACTACATCCTCATGGACACGTCGCCTTCGCTGTCGTATCTCAACCTGAATGCATTGCTGGCGGCGGATGCCATGGTCATGCCGATGGTTCCCGAAAATCTGGACTTCATCAGCTCGCTGTCGTTCTGGCGACTGTTTTCAGATGTATCCAAGAGTTTCATCAAGTATGAGCAGGACAAGAAATACGACTTTATCTCGCTGATGCTTTCGAGGGTCGATTACGGGCGCACCTCCTCCGCACCTATCGTGCGCGCATGGGCACAAAGCGCATATGAGAGCTGGCTGCATTCGATTGAAGTGCCGGCCAGTTCTGTGATGAGCACAGGAGCGTTGGCATTTTCAACGGTATTCGACGTAAGCAGTACCCATAGCGCGGCTAAGTCGTTGCAGCGTGTACGACAGCCCCTTGTCGATTACTGCCGATGGGTGGACGAAATCTATGCAGAAAAATGGAGGAACGCGCAATGAGCAACATGCGAGAGCAACTGTTGGCGAAGACGTCCGGCATCCGGACGACCTCATCTATCAAGGAAGATGAGGTCAAGCGTAGCAACCGAACGCAGACGGCGCCTGGCCTCGCGGGTGCGCTTGCGGTAGCGCAACTCCGTGTGCAAGAGCTGGAGTCCACCGGCGCCGCATCGCAATTATCGGTGTCCGACATCGTGCCGAATCCTTGGCAGCCGCGAAGGGTATTCATCGAGGCGAAGCTGTCGGAATTGGCCGAGTCCATTCGTGAAGTCGGACTTATGCAGCCCATCGTGGTCCGCCGCGCCGAGGATATCTATCAGATTGTGGCTGGCGAACGTCGGTGGCGCGCACACAAGATGGTGGGACTCGATGCCATCAAGGCTGTCGTTGTGGAGTGCTCCGACGAAGACATGGCTGTGCTAGCCCTCGTGGAAAATGTTAGTCGTGACGACTTGTCCGACTATGAAGTCGCCATGTCCATGAGGCAGACGGAGAAGGAGTTCCCTGACCGTAAGCGGATGGCCGAGGCACTGGGTATGTCCCGCAGCGGGCTCTACCAGTTCCTCTCGTTTGAAAATCTGCCGGACTTCATCAGGAAGGACCTCGATATCCAGCCGCGGCTGCTTGGCGGGACTGCTGCCCAAGCGATTGTTGCGGCCATCAAGAAACACGGCGAAGACGGTGTGAACGCAGCAATGGAAGTCTGGCCGCTCGTTGTGAAGGGAGACATGGACCAGGGGAAGGTGGCCGCGGCGATTAAGGCGTTGGCAACTCGTCGAACGACCACGACGAATTCCGCAAGCGAGCGGAGCATCGACAAGTTCTTTTCTGGCAAGGAACACGCGGGATCCATTACCAAGGACATCAGCGGTATCACGGTGAAAATCAAGGCCGGCGTCCTCACCGACGCGCAGGAGACGCAGATTCGGGCGCTTATTAGCCAGATGTTCCACGCTCAGCCGAAAGCGAGTTGAGGCAGGCTTCATCCTTCACTGAGCCCGCATGCGCGGGCTTTTTTTCGTCTATGCGTTCTTGGGTGTCTAGAGTCTAGACACACTGTCCGCCGCGTCGCTGTCCGACCTAGAGCACGCGTATCTAGACTCTAGACACAAGATTAGGCAGCGGTTAGCGGGCATCAGGCGGTCACGCGAGGAGCAATGAATGGCTGCGGTCACCTTGGCGTGTCTACAGTCTAGACGCGCACGAGGGTAGCCGTCGGCTCCGAGCAGCGCTATCGGGATATGTCAGCAGTTCACGGCTCCCGGAAGCGTCGATGGTGGCGGACGAGGCGCGAGCGTGTCTAGACTCTAGACACGCCTCTAATGGAAACAGATCGGCAGGAGCCATCCTGTTATAGAGGAGCTGGGCACGTGAGTCAGCAAGTCAGCGCCGGCGCAGTAGCCTGATCAAAGTTGAATGCGAAAGGCGTGGGATCCCAGAAGATCTTCGTGTGAGACCCAAAACCTGCGATAAGCATTCATCTCGGCGGCGAGTAAGCGTTCCTGTTCACCATACCTTCGTCCTGACGATCGCTGATTATTGAGCAAGACCAGCTCTCGCACGGGGCTTCGGATTCGAGAAGTTGTCCGACTGCCGACATCCACTGCGATATCCCGGTGCATTGCTCTTGTACCCTCTGAAGGAAAAAGTTGGTCCCGCGGTAAGCCCCAAGATTGCGACGAACCAGACTGCAGTGGTCGGCAATGTGACTAGGATCTCGACTGTACGTGCCACCATTTTTGATGTTGTTCCGGGTCATGGTATTTCCTCTTACAATTGTTTCCTGGCCCCGTGGACAACGCAGGCGCAATTGCCATGACCGTGTGGCGACGTGCTTATATCTCTGCGTGCTCAGGTGGCGTCGCGCTGGAGCTTCCCTACTTCCTCCCGCCGTCAACGCTACCTGACAGCACCTCAGACCGGCCCATACGCCGATCACCTTCTCTCGAAGCACCGCCGATTTAGTCATCAGGTACGGGCCGGTCAGTCGGCTGCCCGACCGGTCGGGCGCCAGCAGCGCGAGGCCTCCGGGTTGACAACGCACTGGCCAGCCAGTTGCGCGGGCGACGGTTTCTTCGATGGAAGCAGTGAGCGCCACATCGTGTTCGGCGAGGGACACCGCGTCAATGACGGTCCATGACTGGAGCCTTTGGTGAACGCCCTGCGTGCCGGCTATGCCTCCGCGCCGGTGATGGCAATGGGAAGACCCTGTTGGTTTGGCGGCACCCGGTAATCGTGGGACGCTGACGGTTACCGGGCCGCACGTGCGCGGGCCAGATGCGTTGCCAGTGCGCGCTTCAGCGGTTCGTCGTCGAAGTACTGGCAGAAGGTCCGCAGATCGCTGTGTCCCATGATCTCGAGTGCCGCACTGGCATCCAGTCCATCTTGCTCCGCCTGCGGGAGCCCTTTCGCGTAGGTGTGGCGCAGCCAGTGCGTGGGCGCGGGCGTAGGCGAGCGCCTCGTTGCACAGCCCGGTGATAAGCTTCCAGACGGCCGTGTGGCTGCGGATGCCCCTGAGTTCACCCCAGCGGGAGCGCCGCACCGACAGCAGCAGCGGCTGGTCTGCGTCCGGCAGCGGTACTGGTGGCAGGCCAAACGCGATCCGGTACGACTGCAGCGACAGCGCAATCTCGTCGCACGGCACGCGTCGGTGCACGGGTAGGCCCCTGACGTACCAGGGCCGCCGACAGCGGCTCCCTGCAGCCGTGGCATAGCCACGCCGTGCGGCGGCTCTTTGGGGTATAGCCAATCTGACCACGCCTGACAGAGGTGGCCAAAATCCTTGAATAGCAATCTGAAGTGGCCCGGCAATTTTTGACTATCCAGCATGGCTATCCGCATGGGCCAACCCGCCCATCCGTCAAACCGCCTGCCGGGCCGCGAATGAGCTGGTAATTAAAACGTATATACTTGGTTAGTATTTACTGCTGGAGATGGTGCCATGTCGAAAGAAGCCGTATTCACCATGAAGCTCGAACCGGAGCTGCGCGCCGAGTTCATGGCCGAAGCCGAAGCCGCGCACCGGCCGGCGTCGCAGGTGCTGCGCGAGCTGATGCGCGATTTCGTGCAGCGCCAGCGCGAGGCACGCGACTATGAGGAGTTCCTGCGCGGCAAGGTCGAAGCCGGCCGCGCCTCGATGCGTGCCGGCCGCGGCCGTCCGGATGAGGAGGTTGAAGCGAGGTTCGCCGCGCGGCGCGCCAGTGCGGCAGGCAAGGCGTGAGGGTCGTCTGGACGCCAGAAGCGGAACAGGACCGCGATGACGTGTGGGACTACATCGCGACCGACAACGTGGCCGCCGCGGCCCGGATGGACGGGCTGTTCAGCGAGGTGGTCGCGCAGCTGGCCGGTTTCCCCCTGATGGGCCGGGCCGGAAAAATCGCCGGCACGCGTGAGCTGATCCTGCACGAAAGCTATCGCCTGGTGTATGAGGTCGAAGGCGAAACAGTCTGGGTGCTGGCACTGGTTCACACCGCGCGCCGATGGCCGCCAATCCGTGATTAGGGGACCCGGATGAGCCGGTCACCGCCATTGCGCCGGACACTGACATCAACGGTGGCGCACGCGCGGTCGACGGCGGATGAGCACCCCATCGGTTGAAATCTGACCACCACTTGAGTTGTGTGCGCGTTTCCGGCCCCGATGCGCCGGTTTACCGCCGGTCGCCTTGTCTGCATGTGACTGGCAGACAGGCCCGGCAGGGCGGCGGAACAGCGACTATCATGTAAACGTGGCCGGTGCCTCACGGCACGTGGCCACAACGGAGCAGCGGCGCGGGCAACCTGGCCGCCCGCCGCGGCTCCGCCATGCATCACGAAGGCGGTCCGCCCGTTCACCCCGGCGGGCTGTTTTTTGTCCCGCTTCAATGCCGCTAACTCCGCTTAGCGGCATTGCGATTCATGGGTCAAAACACCTGAATATGCCGCTCGCGCTGATCACGTCGCGCTCACCGCATTGCACACCGGACATGCCACGGCGAAGTGTTCAACCTAGATCGAATAGGCGTTCAACGAGACAAGCTCATGAGCGCGAAAGTGCGTCGCTGCGATGCGCTCGGCGCGAGCGGTAACTGCCCCTCACGCAACCCGACCCAGCAGGCGCATGACACGGTTTTGTCATACGAATTTGCGCCGAATCCTCTATATTGAACGTTCGGCAATCGAGGGCCGAATCTTCACGACGCGCGCGTTGGCAAAGCGTCCACGTCCACGGCGAAGCGTGCTGCCGATCACGGATCACTACGAGGAGGGGCAACCATGGGTTCAGCTCTGCAGGGCATTGCGTTCCTGTCGGTGTACAACAAAAAGTGGCTATCGCTGGTTACCAGCTTCTTCGGCCGAGATTGTTACGTTGCATGCAAAGACACACCGGATGCGTTCTGCATGTTTTCCATGAGTCCGATGATGGGGGTATTTAGCGATGTGGAGGGCAACTGGATCATGCAAAGCCTGGACGATCCGACGCAATTGGTCCCATATGAAGGCCGTCAGCCGCCGGATGACAATACCCTCAATCACGCGCGCTTCGGGTTCACGAAGTCCGCGCTCGGCCAGGGCACCCAGGTAGGGCTCTATACGCTGGATAAAAACTGGCGCTGGGTGGTCGACGACGACGGCACCGACCAAGGCGTGCTCAGCTTGGTCGCCAATGATTCGTTGGATGGCATAGGCGACAACTTCGTTGGCAAAACGGCGTTCGAGTACTGGGACAGCGTGCTGTCGCCGTGGCCGCCCGCCTGAGGGCGGGCGGGCCTTCTGACGGCCGCGCCAGGCGCTCGCCCTTGCTGCGGGCGTGAAGCAGACCGCGGCGAGCGGCGCCGACCGGGTGGCGGCTGGCACCGCGCTGCCGCTCCCGCCGCTGAGCGGCCCTGCGAATGAGCCCGGACCCACGGTCACGTACCTCAACACCCGGCTCCGGCCGGGTTTTTTCATGGCCAGCGCCGGTCGATCCGCAGGGCAGGGGAGTAAAAATCGCACATCTGATATCTCCCCGCATCAGACGTTGCGCCGGTGGCGACGCCCGTCGCCACATTGATGCAGAGCGACATTGAAACCCGCGCCGGCACCTGGCTCGAGTCCAGCATCGGGGCGGAGAGAGGCGGCTCGTCACGCTCTGAAATCGGCCTTGCTGGTCGACTCGGCAGCGCCTATGCGCGGCGGTTGGCCGCCGCAGTAGTTGGGTTGGATGCGGGCCGCCGACATGGGAATGGGCGGCCCGATTTTTTTGCGGCCCACCTTGTCTGCTAATTCTTATTAGCAGCCCTGCGTTTAATGGGTAAAATACGAGGAATGCCCGTTACGCGTCACCGCCACTCCCATTCTGGTATCATTTGATCTATGATGATAGATCATGTGGTCTACCGGAGTACCTGCCATGATCCTCGTTTCCCCCGAACAGATTGCCGCCGTGATGGCGCTCACGCCGCTGCCGCATTCGGTCGCCGAACTCGACGACCTCGTCCGCGGCGGGCTGCCCAAATCGGCGCTGAAGGAGGGCGTCGGACACGCGACGCGCAGCGCCGAGGAGCGCCGCGCGCTGCTCGCGCGCATCGTCCCGGAGGCGACCTTCAAGCGCCGCCGCGACCGGCTGAGCCCCGACGAGTCGGAGAAGACCGAACGGCTCGCGCGCATCTTTGCCACGGCGAACTACGTGTGGGACAGCGAGGACGACGCGCGCGCATTCCTCGCCACCGCGCACCCGCTGCTCGGGGGCCGCACGCCGCTCGAGGTCGCGCTGACCGAACTCGGCGCGCGCCGCGTCGAGGAACTGCTGTGGAAACTGTTCTACGGGGTGCCGGCCTGATGCGGGTGTTCCGGATCGCGGACAGCCGCCACCCGGTGTGGAGCGGCAC
The DNA here is from genome assembly GCF_049177125.1 of Paraburkholderia sp. DD10. Classification (NCBI taxonomy): domain Bacteria; kingdom Pseudomonadati; phylum Pseudomonadota; class Betaproteobacteria; order Burkholderiales; family Burkholderiaceae; genus Paraburkholderia; species Paraburkholderia sp. DD10. The sequence continues at coordinate 50,215 of NZ_CP185394.1, forward strand.
CGGCGCGATGCTGGTCGGCGGGCGCTTCAACAGTCCCGGGCGGCCGGTCATCTACGGGGCGCTGAGCTTTGCCGGCGCGATGCTCGAGGTGCTGGTGCACGCCCGCATCGGCAAGGTGCCACGGCATCACGTGTGGGTGCAGACGGACATCCCCGACGACGTGCGGGTCGAGCGGGTCGGGGCTGACGACCTGCCCGCCGGCTGGGACAGCCCCGACCTGCAGGTCGCGCGCCACTTTGGTGACCGCTGGCTCGGCGAGGGCCGATCCGCGGTGCTGGTCGTGCCGTCGGTGGTCGCGCGGGCCGAGTCCAACGTGCTGGTCAACCCGGCGCACCCGGCTGCGGCGCGTCTGGCGGTCTCCGTACCACAGCCGGTCGTGTGGGACCGGCGGCTCTTCTCCATACCGGGATGAGCGCTCCTGAATTGCTCACCTCTTCAGCCACGCTGGATTTCTGCCCATGGCCAACCAGACCCAATCGCTGACCCTTCCGCCGCCGCGCCGCTACACGCGCACCGACTTCACCGCGCTGCGCGCATTCGTGCAGCGCGTACCCGCGGCGACCATCGCGCGGCTCTACTACGACCCCGACCTCGCGCCGCACGCGGCGACGTCCGAGGCGATGGAGCGCTACCTGCGCACGATGCGCGATGACCTTGTGCAGCTGGCGCTGCTGCACGGCTCGACGGTGCTCGCGCAGCACCTGAAGGCGTCCATCCGGCAGCACGGCAGCGCGAAACTGACCGCCGTCACGCTGCGCATGGTCGAACAGGCGTCGACGCTGGCGGCTGCGGTCCCGGCCGCCGCCCACCCGGTGCACCTGTGGTTCCGGCCGCTCATCGCGCGCCGGCTGGCCGGCGAGGGGATCGCGACGCTCGGGGCGCTGGTCGACTGGTGCAATGCGCGCGGTGGCAGCTGGTGGCGCTCGGTGCCGCGCATCGGCGCGCTGCGCGCGCGCACGCTCGTCGCGTGGCTGCGCCGCCATGAAGCGGCACTCGGCATGCGCGTGGCTGCCGACGTCGATGCCGGGTCCGATGCAGGTACCCATGCGGGCGCGTGGGTACCGTCGGACGGGCAGGGCGGGACCGACGGGCTGGTGGTCATTGGCGGCACTCCGCTCGCGCCCCGTCTGGCCCCTTTCGAACGGCTCGCGGTGCCGGCGGCGCTATCGGGTGGCGACGGCGGCGAGGGGGCGCATGGAGCCGGAAAGCGCGGCACCAACCGGGCGAGCGCGTTTGCGTTCATCCGCGCGCCGCACGACCTCGCAGCGATCCACGCGTACCTGCACCGTTACCGCGACCGGCCGGCGACCTGTCGCGCGTACACCCGCGAGCTCGAGCGGCTGGTGCTGTGGGCGGTGATCGTGCGCGGCACCGCGGTGTCGTCAATGACGGTCGAGGACTGCGAGGCGTACAAGGATTTCCTCGCGGCCCCGGCGCCTGCCTTCGTGGGTCCGAAACAGTCACGCGTGAGCGGCCGCTGGCGGCCGTTTGCCCCCGGGGGCCTGTCGCCTGACAGCCAGGGCTATGCGGTGCGCGTGCTGCGTGCGGCCTTTGCGTGGCTCACCGAGGTCCGCTATCTGGCGGGCAATCCGTGGAGCGCGGTGCACGATCCGGTGACCGTCACCCGCGAAGTCCCGGTGCAGGTCGGGCGCGCGCTGCCGGCCGGGCTGTGGGCGCAGCTGCGCGACGCGCTCGACGCACGCTGCGCATCGCCGGTGAACGGGGCGGGGGCGGAGGAGGCCGACGCCCGGCAGTGGCGCACCGCGCGCGCGGCGATCCTGCTGATGGGCGACTCCGGGCTGCGGCGTGACGAGGCGGCGCACGCCCGGCGGGAGGACCTGCGGGGTGACCCGCTCCGGTCGCCGCAGGATCCGGAGGCGGCGGCGGTCTGGGCGCTGACGGTGACCGGCAAGCGCCGCAGACAGCGCACGGTCCCGGTCAGCGCCGCCACGGTGCGCGCGCTGCGCGAACACTGGGCCGATCGCGGGCGCGATTTCGATGCGCCGCTCGACTCCGCGCCGCTGATCGTGCCGCTGGTGATTCCGGCGACCGGCACGGCGCGGAAGAAACACGGCGGCGCCGTCGAGGCGCCGTATACGGCCGATGCCTTCGGGCATCTGGTCCGTCAGGCCATCCAGCGTCTGACCGTCGGGTTTGCCGCGCGGGCGGACGTCCCGAAAGAACACCTGGTCCAGCTCGCGAACACCTCCGCGCACGCGTTCCGGCACACCTTCGGCACACGCGCGGTCGCGCGCGACATGCCGGTCGACGTGGTGCAGGCGATTCTCGGCCACGCGTCGCTGCAGACGACGTCGATCTATGTGCGCGCCGAGCAGCAGCGCATGCTGGAGGCGGCCGCACAGTATTACGCGGCGGATGACGGACCGGGGTAATGCCGGCAGCCCGGGCACTGGCCGCGCCCGGGACGGATGCCGCGCGCGCCGGGTCCGTGCCGGCCAGCCCGCGCAGGCGGGACGGCGGTGGTCATCGGCTTCGCATCGGCCACCCATCGCGCCAGGCGCGTATCACGGCGTCGCGACGGCGCCGCAGGAAAGCGGCGAACGCAGAGTACCGGCCTTCGCCTTGATCCCGATGGATGACCGGTGCAGACCAGCGCTGCAACCAGATGATAGAAAAATCGGATGCGCACTCATGCGCTTCAACGTGAAGACGTGGCTGAAATTGCTTCAGACAAGCAGGGACAGGCCTGAGAGGTGGGTGTTTGTCTCTTGACCTTGGCCGTTCAATGGATGACAGTAATGAGATGGTCCCTCCCGCCCTCGCCGAGTGCGTTACGCTTGCGGCGTCAATTCCGGATTGGAGACTGTCATGCAAGACGTCACGATGGTTGGCATCGATTTGGGAAAGAATACCTTTCACCTCCACGGCCAGGATAGAAGGGGCAAGGCAGTGTTCCGCAAGAAACTGGGGCGCAGGCAGGTAGTCGAGTTCTTCGCGACATTTCATGCATGCACTGTTGTAATGGAGGCTTGTGCCGGCGCCCATCACATGGCTCGCCTGCTGACGACGTTCGGGCATCAGGTCAAACTGATCTCGCCGCAGTTTGTGCGTCCGTTCGTGAAGAGCAACAAGAATGACTTTGTAGACGCCGAGGCTATCTGTGAAGCTGCCTCCCGACCCACCATGCGGTTTGTCACCGCGAAAACGGAATCACAGCAGACGCTTTCCGCACTACATCACTTGCGAGAGTCATTCGTGCGAGACCGCACCCGAACCGTGAACCAGATGCATGGCCTGTTACTGGAATTCGGCGTTAGTTTGCCAGTTGGAAAAGCTTCGGTTGCGCGTCTTCCAGCCTTCCTCACCGAGCATTCATTGCCACCACGCCTGATCGCGATCCTTCAGCGTCTGCACAATCACTACAAGTACCTCGATAGCGAAGTTAGTCATATCGAGAAAGAGATTAATGCCCAGCTCGTGGACGACGAGTTCGGCCAGCGTCTGTTGACGATCCCAGGCATCGGGCCCGTCACCGCCAGTGTTCTGGCCGCAGAAATGGGGGACGGCAAGCAGTACAGGTGTGGCCGCGATTTTGCAGCGTCGGTTGGTCTCGTTCCCAGGCAGTACAGTACCGGTGGGAAGGCGACGTTGCTTGGAATCAGTCGGCGCGGCGACAAGAATATCCGACGGCTGCTTGTCACGTGCGCTCGAGCCTACATGCTGCGGCTCGAGGGACGGACAGGCCATCTCGCGGACTGGGTTCGTGCCATGCTCACCCGACGACATTCAAACGTTGTTGCGTGCGCGCTGGCTAATAAGCTGGCGCGAACTGCGTGGTCAATGGCAGCGCATGGCACCGCGTATTGTGCGGGATCGACTGTCGCTTCGGACTGACTGAGCGGCTCAACTTCTACCGAATCACCCAACTGGTTTTGCGACGACTGAAATTTGATGACATGAACGGCACATCGGCCTGAAGGACAACCTGGGTATTAAATAGGCTTCTCGAAGCCGAGACAGTTTTAAGGACCCTCAGGCGCGGACCTCATCGTGGCGCGGGGCGTGATCCCCACTATCGACGCCGGATAGATTTAAGCGAGCCTGCAATGACATCGGAAATCGTGGTTGCAAAAATGGGAGGGACCATAGATTTAATGCGGTCTACGGCCGACGACCTCAAGAACACGGGCAAGGGCAATCTGTTCGTTAGCGGTTTGCGCAGTTCGAGCGCCCGACTCATGTGCCAGTGGGCGCCTTTGCGGCGCAAATCTACCTGCGCCAATAGGACCTCGCCGTCAAAGACCAACCGGCCTCATCCCACGCCCTTCTCTGAGGCGTCGACAGGCGATGCGCCGGGCCGCATCTCTATGATTTCGCTAGTCTCTTGATGGATTTGTCCCTCCGAGTTGTTCTCCTGCCGAGCCGAACTTTTGCTGACAGACTCGCCTTCAAACCGACCCAGCACGTCAGTCACGAAGTGTTCGGAGTATCCCGCGAGAAATGACCAGACGAACAGCTTCGCGTAGTCCTGATACGTCGAGGCGTGTTGAGCGAAGATGGAGGCGAATCTTGCTGCATCCTTAGGGCCGTCTTGAACGAAAGTCGGAAACATGGAACCCGTTAGCAACCCGCCGAGAAAAATTATATAGAGCAAGAGAGCAAGAATGCCGCCGACCAATGGCGACAGGCAAATCTGAAGCCACGACGACTCTAGAAGTTCGAGATCATCGATTGTTAGATCCTTGAGGCGCCGCTGTATGGTTACGAAACCGCCGATAACACCACTTGCAATGACTAGAGCAGGGACAACGGCCTCACTGTCTTGTTGGAACCACGCAATGGCCAACAGAATGGCTAGAAATGTCACTAACGCCAAGAACAGCCTCTGTGAAACCGCAGCCAATATTTGGGTCGTTCGATTCAACGGTTTGCTCATAGCGCACTCCTGCTGGTTGATCTAAATTTGCCTGTTCCTGAACTTATGGACGAGGCAAGGCGCCCAACGAAACGATCTTTTTCCAGTCGTCATCCAACCGGCTATTGATGACCCACTCTTGCCCTGCCTCATACCGAAGCACCACGCGTACATAGGTATGCGACAGCTGCCAATCCTAAGCGGTGAAGCTTGGAATTGAGCTGCTACGGCAATATCTCTCGTCAATGCCGGGATAGTTCTCGCTGCATTTCAGGTAATCCCAAAGCGCATGGATCTAGGGCAAGCAAGCATTGGTTGATGATTCGACATAGACCATTTCCTTTGCATGTCGTCGACTCGCCTACGTCGTTGGGTCTGGACGGAGTTCCGAGTTCACCGTATCGCTACGATGATGTAGGGCGCTGTCGAGAGTTCTGTGCGCCACCGCATATTCGCGGTCATTTTTTTCTCTACATGTAATCCCTCAATGGAGGCTGCGGCCGGTCGCTCTTCCTCTTTTGGCAGGCGGTCCGGTCGAGGGGATGGACCGCCTGCAGGCTAGACGTCAACATCAGTGCCACTGGAAACAAGAACCAACCACGAATGGCAATCTCCCACGGAGTAACAGCGCCACGGTCGCGCCGTAAAATAACAACCCCGCGCATACCGGCCTGTTATGACGTGATGAGCTTCGGGGTCAGATATTCGGCTAACAGCATGGATCCATTTGGCGCGCGGACTTTTGCTAGGGTGCTGGTCTTACAAAAAAGCACCCGCACACTTGGCTCCGAAAGGTTCCCCAATATGGCCAGTACAGGCCGTAGCGTCGCGACACGTAAATTCTCCGTAAAGCTTTCGGAGCAACGGCGGAAAGATTTTCGCGCGGAGGCGCGGTGGCCCATTGACGCTTCTGTAACGCGCAACCGCCACAAGGCGACCGCGCCGGTCGTTGCTGTGAATCTTGTAGAGAGGCTGCTCCATTAGATCTCTCCGTGACGCTGTTTTTCGATGTGTCGCCGACAGTTAAGCAAGCTTGACCGATATAAAAGCGGCGAGCAGTTGCATGCGCGAAGGGGAAGCGCACAACATACCGGTAATACACCGATGCGAAAGTGTCGGTCTGCGTGCTCTACCCAACATACAGTGACCAGCCGAAATAACTAGTGTCACTAAGTATCTGTGAAAAGGGATGGCTGCGCGGCGTCGCAAGGAATGCGTTTCGTTGTTGTGGGACAATCGGAGTGGTTTCGCTACTGGATCGAGAGGTGATCGGACGTGGCAAACATCATCGACGTGTCGAGCAGGTGCGATAGTCGCGCATCTGCTCTCGCTGCGGCGGGCGTCAAAACGATAATTCGCTATTACTCGCGCGACACTGTTCGTCCTTCGAAACGCTTGACCCGCACCGAAGCGGAACAGATGGGAGCGGCGGGATTACGTCTTTGCGTCGTTCACGAAGGCAGATCGTGTTGCCTCACGGGATGATGTTACTCCCGGGTAGTTGTCACGGACCCGTTGTTTTGCGGTGAAGGCTGGCGCTGCGTAGCGGCGCCAGCCTTCACCGCATCCGCATGACCAAGTATCCTTGTGACCAGTTCTCTCGCACGGTTCGATCGCCATGCCTTCACACGGCGCTGCAGGGTCCGAAGCTGGGCACTGGAATACATCGCCGGAGCCATCGCGACGAGGCGTTCATGCAGCTTCTTGGCCGTAATCCCGGGCTCGCTCTCAAGCCATTGCTGTATGGTCGGCCACGTATGCTCGAACGGATCTTCACGGCTGCGCCAGGTGTGTGCGACGTGCGCCTTTCGGCGATGCGTCGCTCGAACCTCTCCTTCGTGCCATGCTGTTCCAAGACTCGCCAGGAAGTTAGCGAGGGGGATTTGATCGGCCGTTTGTGTTTCCATCGGCGCCGTACCCGATGCGCTGCATCGTGCGACGCGCTGCTGTGCTTCGCGCATGCGGCGCAATAAGTCCAATGGATCTAGCGCCCGAAACCGCGTACGCAACCTGCGCTTGGTTGACTCGGGTATCGACGCCGATCGCAAGACCCGCTCAAGGGGAGTCAGAGGCGCTTCGTAGCGCTTGGTCACCCGTGCACCATGGCGTGTTTTCGATTTCAGCTTGAATGACGGCTGGAAGAAGTTGATGTACAGCCGCGACACCTCATAGAGGGAAGCGAGGGTTTCGGTAGCATCAAGTCCACGCAACTGGCCATACCCCACGAGGCGGCGCACGATTGAGCCATTCTTCTGCTCAACCCAGGCCTGGTCGTTCTTCTTGTAGGGTCGCGAGCGGGTCAGTTCGATACCCGTCGCTTTGCAGAAATCGAATATGGCCTCGTTCATGAAGGCGCTATCGTTATCGCAATCGATACCGCGCAGCGGAAACGGCAAGGCACGGCTAACGCGCTCGATGTGCTCAAGAACGAATGCACCGCTGCGATAGGGCATGGCCAGGCACTCGGTCCATCCGGTCGCGATGTCTGTCATCACGAAGCTGTGCACGAAGTCGCCGTCGATCTTGGTGCCACCGCAATGCTCGACGAAATCCACCTCGAGATAGCCGGGTAGCGGATCTCTCCAGTCGGCGAACGTGCGGATCGGCACCGCGCGGCGAATTGCGTTGCCGACTCCACCAGCGCGCCGGCGCTGACCGGCGAAGGCCTGTTCGCGGACGTCACGCAGCAGCCGGTCAATGGTCGCGGCGCTGATCTGGTCCATGCGTTGGCGCAGTTGCTTCGATAGGGTCAGGTGACCATGCCGGGTCATCGAGTCGATCAGCGTAGGGATGAGCGCCTTCAGGCGCTTGCCGCAGATCCGGTCGGCGGCTTCCCATAGCGTGATCAGGGCATCCCGCACCTCATCGTCATACCGCCGTTGCGGGCCGGGCCTCGCGCTCGGAGGTTGAGGCTCCCGGCACAGAACGCGGATCGCGTGCTTGCGGTGATAGCCGGTTACCTGAACAAACTCGTCCAGTATCTCGCGCTTCTCATTCCGGTCCGAACGGCGGTACCGCTCACCGACTGCCTCGGTCAATTCCCGTCGTGTTGTCATGCTGAGCTGCCTCGCCATAAGTCGCTCCCGCCAGCATTCTGACGGGTAGCAAATTACATGAGGCAACGACCCTGGCTCGGTAACAAAAAACCTGAGTCAATGCGCAGATTCGGCGACAAGGCCAGCAACTTCGACCGCTCATGCGGCGTGGAGGACGGTCGGTACGCTCGCACCTACGGCGCAGCGGAAATCGGCCAGCCCGGTCGAGCGGCCATTTACTTCGGCATAGATTTCGATGCATCCCGCGATGAAATTCGCACACGCATCATTCCATATTTTCAGGGCGTGGCGGACGCCTTTGCGGTGCAGACGGGCGAGCCGCAATATCTCGTCGGTGTATACGGAAGCGGCGCGACCTGCGATGCCGTGCTGAACGCCGGGCTCGCGCGTTTGGCGTGGTTGGCGCAATCCACCGGATGGTCCGGCCACGCGGCGTTCCTCAATTCGCATCGCTGGGCGCTTAACCAGTTGATGCCTTCAACGATCGCCGGCGTCGCCTGCGATCCGGATACCGCCGGCGACGATATATCGATCGGTGATTTCCTGCTTGCGCAAGCGCCGGCACCGCTCGGCGCGCACGCGGCGGCGAATCGCGCCGCACTGATGCCAATGTTCGTGAACGCGCGCGGCGGGTTGCATCTCCGCTCGGGACCGGGCGTGGAATTCAATGTCACGCGGCTATTGGCGCTCGGCATGGCAGTTCATCCGTTGAAGTCGGTCGGCTCGTGGATGTCGGTGGATCTTCAGGGCGACGACGTCGCGGACGGCTTTGTGAGCGGCGCCTATCTCACCGACAAGGCACCCTCGAGCGCAGCAGGCCAAGCCGAAGCGACACCGGCTTCACATTATGTTAGCGCCGATGCCATTCATGTTCCTGAGCTCATCCGGCAGGGCAGCACGGAAGACGGGCTCAGAACCGCACGCGAAACGGCGAAAGCGTCGTTGCCCGGTTATCCGCACAACGGCTGCGCCGCACATTTGAGCGCGCTGCTGGAACAGGCCGGCATAGACATTCCGATGACATGGGGCGCGGGCAAGCTGGCGCACGTTCTCGCCGATCGCGGATGGTCGAAGGTCGGCGTCGGAAGTCAGCGCGCCGGCGATGTCGGTGTGTGCTTCGACAATACATCGCCGCCCGGAGCGGACCACATTTATCTTGTCATCGCCGCGTCAGGCCCGGATGAAATGATGATCGCCGACAACCAGCGCACCGCCGACGCCGTTCACGAGCGATTTGCGAGCGGCCACGGCAAGACGGCGACTGAATATTTCCTGCGAGCGCCTGAAACACGCCTACCATAAAGGGCCGCGAAGGTGTACCTAACCAACGCGGAACGAAAATCGTCCTGATTGAGAAACACTGCAGCGCCAGCGGCGCGCCCAAGAAGGCGACGGCCGCTACTATTCTTTCCCGTCCGCGATGACGATTCAACACGGCCTCACGCAACTTCAACTCGACGCAGGAACTTTCAGCGTTCGCACGTGCATTCTATGCAGTCGCCAGCACACAGATCGTTTGCCCGGAACCTACGACTGAGTTTCCCTCGACGGAACCCGCGCGCAGGCCCGACTCCGAGAACAACCTCGAATAAGAATCGCGCACGGCCTGTGTCAGCACGGGCTTGTCGGCCTGGCGCGCGTAAGCGAGGATCGTGCGGATGGCGCCGCGCGCCGCGCTGGTGTCGGCGATCTTCTCGGCGAAGGTTTTCATATCGGCGGCATCGCGAGCACTTGCTTCGATGCCGGGTTGCGAGGCACCGAGCAGCGCCTTCTTGCCCGCCGGCTTCGCGTCGGTAGGCGTTTCGTCGCCCCCGCGGCAGACTCCGACCAACGCAGTCCGACAATGAGTGGCAGGAAGTCAGGCCGATTCGTATTTCTGCGATATCCTGCGGCATCGCCGCCATGACGCCGAACCAGCGGTCGTATTGTTCGATCGCCGCAGGCATGTCACCTTTCCGTCCGTGACTGGCGAAGAAGATGTCGGTAGGTTTCGCGCAATCCGGCTTGCGCCGCACAAAAAGCTCCCGCCTCACTCCGCGTCATCCGATTCCACATGCGCCTGTACGCGTAACGCAACCGGCGTCAATGGGCACTGCGCGCGATTGCTCGCCGTGTAAAGCACCTTCTCCGTGATCTTTCTCGCATTCACACGCCGACGAGCGTCTCCAGCATGGACGCGACGAGTTCGTTGTTCAGGCCAGCGGGTCCGATGCCCCGCAAAATGACGCCCGTTCCCGTCGCGGATATGGCTTCGGCCGACGCGGAGAGCATGTCGATCCTGAGAGCACGCTCGTTCGCGGCGTCGCCGGGTTTCATGCATTCGCCTGCACCGAACAGGTGATTGGTGGGATCGCATGCCGTCGAATTGGGCACGCCTGGCAAGTGCTGGCCATTGGCGTCGAACAACGCCTCGACAAACACGCGAACCAGTTGCGGGCCGAATAGCGCCAGTTGCGGATAGGTGTGCGTGATGCCGATGCTGTCCTTGCCGCCGATCTCGAAGCTCACGCCCGAGAACTGCACGCTCAGACCGGCGCGCGTGACGAACGCCGACTTGCCGAGCGTCGAGATTGCGCACGACGCGTCCGACGCGCCCTGTTCGGCGCACACCTTGTCGAACACGGGCTGGAGGAAGTCCTTGATCTGATCGTTGCTCAACGAGCCGACGTCCCCCGAAGACAGTTGGGCAGGAAAGCTGTTGGCCAAGCGCGTCACGAAGTCGTTCTTGTCCGCCGAGTCGAAGGCCGGCTTGATCACCTTGATGATGTCCTGCGTGCTGGATGACGTCTTGCCCCGCGCCGGAAGCTGGTGCTGAACACGTGTGGCGAGCGTCGACAGGAATTCCTGCTGATTGAACGTCACCTGCAAAAACTGCCCGCCACGGAAGTAGGCATCGAAGTAGGCGGACAGAAATCGCGCGACGTTGAAGATGCGCGTTTCCGTGTCGAGTTGTCCATCGGTGGCGGGCGGCTGCATCGTCAGCATGGTGTGCAGATGCGCTGCGCTCAGGAGCGCCAGCAAGTGAAACGCCCGGAAGGCGGCGAGCGTGTTGATATTGCGAAGGGTCTGCGACTGGCCGGCCAGCGTGAAACTCATCAGCGACTTGTTCAGCCCGGAGGGCGCGGTTTCAGACTGCTGATCCAGCTTGGCGTCGGGAGGCAGCAACGTGTTCATCGTCTGAACGCGATCTGCCGCGCTCGAAATGAGCGTCGACGCGAGTGCGGCGAGCTTGTCGAGGTTTACCGGCACGGTGTCCACGGTGCCGGCCCAGGGCAGCAGCGAGAGGAGGGCGTCGGTCGTGCCGTCCGCCTGAGGCGCGACGACCTTCTGTCCTTTGAGCGCGGCTTGCTTGGCCGCCCGGCGCGCCTGCGCCACCTGAACGAGCGCGACTGCCTCGTCATTCAGACCCGCGAAGGTTGCCTTCGATGCAAGCGATCGCGGAAACGTCGTCTCCTGTCGGACACGCTTCAGTGATGCGTCGAGCCGGGCTGGGCCCGTCCGTGCCGGTCGCGACGACCGCGGGCAGTTGGACGCGGCAGGATGGGTCCGCGCGCGGCGAGGGCGTGGCGACGAGATTGGCGGACGGAATCGTGCCGCAGCCGCCGAGCCAGAGCGCGATGCCGGCGACGACGATCACGCGCGAACCGCGGCGCCTCGCAAACGCCCCATGGCGAAACCGCCACGCGGCGAAACATGCTTTCTCGCGGCCGATACCGCCGATGCCCGAAGCAAATCCCTCTCTCTTCCCATGGCGAGCGCTCATCGCTGATCTCCTGTCATCGCACGTCAGTCTGCACACGCGCTGTGTGTGTGGTTCACGTCCTTGGGGAGATCGGTATCTCCGAACATCTGGCGCACGAAGTCGAGCAACGCATGGTTCATCACATCGCCGTGCCCGTTGATAATGCTTGCGTCCGCTTTGATGTTCCAGACCAGTGTCCCCGCGTGGTCCATGCCATCCATCGGCTTGACTTCGAGCGTGGCGCCGCCGCAAAACGTGCGCTGCCACGTGGAGGGAGCCGTCCCGTGCGCGTTCAGTTGAGCGATGAAGGCTTGCGATTGCGCGACTTCGAGCTGTTTGTTGGTCTTAACCTTCTGTGCGAGCGTGTCGTCGGTCAGCTTGAGCAATTCGTCACCCGGCGTCCAGCCCTTGCAGACGGCGCTGTTCCCGTCGGGGCCGTGCAGCAGATGCGTGATGTAGGCATCGTCATGTCCAGGTGTCTGCTTGATGGCTTTCACCTGCGCAGCGGATGACGTGGGACGCTCGAAGATCGTGTTGACGAAGCGGCCGGCAGGAAACGCGATGCCGGTGGCGTCGTCGGAGACGGAGGTGATGGACATGAACATCGGCGGCACGTAGCACCGATGCGTCTGCCGGTTTGCCACGCGATAAAGCGCCTCGAATCGCGACGCCTCGAAGGCCGGATTCACGAGCACGATCATGTCCGCGACGCGCTCGGCTTCGGCCGTGCGCTCGTTCGATGCGTTCGTGTGCAAGGGCGGCAGGTCGGCGAGATCGGTTTCTTCCGTGAGTGTCTCGATCAGCGGACCCGACGTGGCAGAGTACAAAATCAGACCGCCGAAACTGTGGCCGATCATGAGCGTGCGCATCGCGGGGCGCCGACCATCTTTCAGCGCCTCCAAATTGAAATAACGTTGCAGGCTGCGCAGCCGCGCGAACAGTTCGCGCACGGAACCCGTCGACACGCGCGACGCCGTCTCCTTGCGGCTCCAGAACGACAGATCCAGCACGGGATCGGGCACGAGCCAGGGCTTGCCACGCCATCCGACGTAGATGCCGATGACCTGACGCTTGCTTTGCTGATACAACTCGTCGGATGCCGCGCGTTCCAGCAAGCGGCGGAACTTCTTGACGTTGTCGTCGTCGGCGCTGGCATCGTGCTTCCAGCCGTGGATGAACATGATCACCTTGAGATCTTTCCGGGCGCGCAGGTTCTGCTTGAGATCGTCTATCAGCGCATCGATCTGCATGGCTGACTGATCGGGGGCGGCGTCGGGACCGGCGTTCGTGCGAGGATGCACCCATCCTTGGTCGTCGAACTCGACGAAATGCAGTTCGTACTTGCCATCGACCACTTCCGGTGTCCGGTGCGCGCAGGCGAGCGGCGTTTCGCCGGCGCTGTTGGCCGGGCACTGCGTGCTGTCGAGCCGGCGATTGACGACCTGGGTCCGATAGGCGTCGTGAGAAGCGCAGCCACTCAAGGTCGCGGAGGCGACAAGAACGAAATATGCCGCGAATGCGCGCATCGTTTTGCCGGCAGTCATGTTTGAATGACCTCGCGAGTTACATGCTTTGTACGTCGGCACGGCGGAGCACACAATCACCGGATGGGTCGCCATGCACGGGGCCACCTGCATGAACTTCTTATTGCGTAAGAACGCCTGCGCATCGCTTCATTTAAATCGATGTCTTCGGGTGCGCCAGCTGAGTGGCGGACGAAGCGTTGAGTTTGGCTAAAAAAAACGGTGTGACGGAAGAGGCGAAATGGTTCGACGATCCGTCCCGGTCCGTCGTCGGAGTAGGAAGACGATGGTGGGCTGATGTGTTCGTTACCGAACGAACGGGCTTCAACGGAATCCCCGGTTTGTACGCGGCTCGCTAACCTATCTTCTACGCCTGTGCTTCGCGGGCCGATGCCTGGGTCTGGCAACGAATGGCTTGACGTCTTGGAGTCTTCAGTCATGAGCGAGCAAAAACGAAGAGTCTTCCTCAAACGCGTCGCCGCGACCGCGCTTGTTGTGGCAGGCATGACGGAGAAGCGTCGGCAACGGCGGAGACCATGCGGCCTGATCAGACGATGCAGAAGCAAGGCTTCAGTGCCTATGAGTTCGACGACGGCGCGTATCGGCACATCGTCTATGTCAAGGACGATGGCCCGAATGTGATCGTCATGCACGAGTCGCCCGGCTTAGAGGAGCACACCGTCCAATTCCTCGACAAACTCGCGGGGCGCGGGTTTTCGCGTTCACGCGCCTCATCTGTTCGGCACGCCGATGAAACGGGACAGCACCCTGAACTATGCGCGGCTTTGTATCAGCAAGGAATTCGGCCATTTGAAGTCGAATCGCTCGGCGCCCATTTGCCACTGGCTACGCACGCTGGCCCGATCAGTCAGCGCCAGCCGGTCGAACGCGCGTGTCGGCGTGATCGGCATGTGTCTGACCGGCGCGTTCGTCATTCCCATGGTGCTCGAACCGGGCGTGCGCGCTGGTGTCATTTCGCAGCCCGCGATTCCAGTCGCCGCGCGTTACGTTCTGACGGGTTCCGGACAAGGTCAGTGGATGAGTGACATGAATATCTCCGACGCCGACCTCCAGGCCGCCGCGCAACGTTGCGCTCGCGACCACGTGCCGATTCTCATACAGCGTTTCAAAACCGATCGCATCAGCACGCATGGACGCGTGCTCAGGATCGCCGAGACGTTCGCCGACAATGCCGTGCTTCACGAGTATGACGATCCGGGGCCCAAGACCCATCCTCAAGCCTTGCTGAGCTACCAATACGACGATGTGCCAAAGGACGTGGCAATTCAACGCGCATCGCACTCCAGGGAGTCGCCGCGTTTCTGCTGGAGAACTTGGCGACGCGCAACACGGTGAGCGAATGAGCCTGGCCCGCAGTGGCCAGTCGGATCGATGCAGGAGGCGAGCATGGTCAAGAGAATCGTTGTGCTATCCGATGGGACCGGCAACAGTTCCGCGAAGGCCCAAAAGACCAACGTATGGCGCATGTTTCAGGCGCTCGATCAGTCGGGCAGCGATCAGATCGCTTTTTACGACGATGGCGTCGGCACGTCGAGCAACAAGTATCTCGCGCTGCTCGGCGGCGTATTCGGCTGGGGACTCAAGCGCAACGTGATTGAGCTGTACAAGTTCGTGTGCCGCAACTACGAGCCCACCGCCGAAATAAGCGGATTTGGCTTCAGTCGCGGTGCGTTCACCATTCGCGTGCTGGTCGGGCTGATTCTTTGGGAAGGTCTCGTGGCGTACGGCTCGGAGGAAGAGTTGCACCGAAACGCACGCGCGGCCTACCGGCATTACCGGTCGAAGCGGTTTCCTTCTCACAGTCCGCTCGTGTGGCTGCTGCGCCACTTCCGCGACGGATGCCTGCGGGCCGCGAACCGGCTGAGCGGACTGCCGAATTACGCGCAGATCAAGAAGCGGACGAATGTGAAGATTCGCTTTCTTGGCTTATGGGACACCGTATCAGCGTATGGCGTGCCCATTCTCCCGTTGAAGCGCGCCATCGACGCTACTATCTGGCCCATGGTGTTCGGAGACCTGAAGTTGCATCGGCACGTCAGGCGTGCGTGCCACGCGCTGTCCCTCGACGACGAGCGTTCCACGTTTCACCCGCTTCTCTGGGACGAGTCCGACGAAGAAGGGCTTGCCGCCAGCGGACACGTCGATGCGGGACGCATCACGCAGATCTGGTTTCCGGGCGTGCACTGCAACGTGGGCGGCGGTTATCCGGAGGACCGGCTATCGCTTGTCTCGCTGCACTGGATGATGAGCGAGGCGGTCAGCGTCGGACTGGTACTGCTGCCATCGGCGGTCGATCGCGTGATCGCCGAACAATCGCCCTATGCGCGCATTTACGATTCGCGCTCCGGTTTCGCGGGCTGGTATCCGTATCTGCCGCGTCTGGCTTTGCCGTGCACGAATGCGAACCAAAATCCGTATTGGCCGCTCGTGCATTCGAGCGTGCTGTTGAGGATCAAGTTTGGAACGGATCACTATGCGCCCATTGCCTTGCGTGACGGATTCCATGTGGTCGACGCGCACGGCGGACTGCTTGCGGTGCCGCCCGATGTAAGACCGATCGTGCCCGCGCTCATCCGGCCGCCCGTGGTGTGTGCGCCGTTGTTGAAGGTGACGGCTTCGAAAAACGCAAAGCTTCGAGCGACACTGCAATCGGCGATGCCGAATCGTTCCGACGCAGCCATGCAACTGGCCTGGGACACCGTGTTCTGGCGGCGTGTCGCGTATCTGTCCACACTCGTCATCACCATCCTGCTGCTGCTCTTTCCGCAAATCTGGCCCGCGCTCGACGTGGTTGGCAAGCGCACAGGGCTGCATGTCAGCAAGACAGACGGAAGCATGATCGCCGACGATGCGTTCAACAACGCGCTGAATGTGGCCAAAGGCTTTCTGCCGACCTACAGCACGGCATGGACGGATGCGTTCGCGAATCACTCGAACCTCTTTGGCACGCTGGCCGCGGCATTGATCATCGCGCTGCTGGTGAGCAGTTCGCTACGAAGGCGTGTCCACGATCGAGCGGAGATCGCCTGGCACGCGAGTCACGCGAAGGCCTATCTGACGTGGCGCGTTCGTTCGGAGAAGGGCAGCCGTAACATGACGCTCGCGTCGACGGCGGTCGTGATTGTGCTCGCCAGTCTGTCGCGGTGGCATGACCCGGTGCTGAAGGGCGCGAATCTGCAGATGCCTCGCGCGACGACCGTCGAGCTTTCGGTTTTAGCTGTCATCCTCGTTCTCGTGAGCATCTGGCGCATCTTGCGCATCAACCGGTTGAAGACGATCCTTGCTAAAAGATTGCAGGGAACCTTTGCGCTCAGATGCGCGCGTGGCATGCGTCAGAGCCCGCGCTTTCGCGGGGCATGTCTTGGCGTGGAACGTGTCGTTCTGCCCGGCATCTTCCTCCTGGCCTGTATCCTATTCGGTGTCGCGTGCCTCAATCGCGGCGTGTTCGACGGAATGAACGCGATCGGGACCATTTGCACATCGGCGGCCAATCCCGCGTCTGCCTTCATGACCTCCGATCCGTGCTGGAATTCGAACATCGAACTGAAAGAGGGCGCGCGTTATCAGATTGACATACGGACCAACGGCGACTGGCTCGATCGCAGCGTGCGCGCGGATGTAGGCGGTTTTCCCACGGCAGGAAGAGTGTATTACGGTGCGGCGCTCATGAGGCGCTGGTGGTATGAGGACTGGTTGAAGCCCATCGCGAGAATAGGGCGCTTCGGACACGACGAATACGTGCTCGAACCGCTCGCGCCATACGCGCTCAAGCGCTACAGAAACAACCTTCATAAAGATGCGCACCAGCCGACCGCCGGTTCGTGCACGCTGACCGGTGGTCCTCTGGATCAGCTGTCTGCCTCGGAGGCCGCGTGTATCGATGCCGGCGATCCAACGCCGGTTGAACGCGACACGCTTACTGCCCAGTTCACCGCGAAGTCCGGTGGAATGCTGTATCTCTATCTGAACGATGCCGTGGCGCCGCTGATCGGCCATTCCATGATGTTCTACGAGAACAACTACGGCTGCGGTGAAGTCACGGTTTCCGAACTCTTGTCCGATAACGAGGCAGTCGAAATCGGTCATTCGGCGACGTGCTCACCGCCGGTTCAAAGGACGAGCCCGGATACGGTTCGCAAGCTGGTCAACGCGGAGTGATCGGCGCCGGGTGGGTTTATGCCGCAAGGAAGCGGATGTTACGAAGTAACTGCTTCATCCAATGTCACGGCCATTTACGAATGTCCGATCTCTGGCTCATCAGATCGAATGGCCGCCTCCCGCCAACGACGACGACGGTCGAGGGCATGTCGGTCCGGCTTGTCGCGCCCTGCGGCGCGGCCACCGCCTGTGCGCGATCCGCGGCACGGCAATCTTTTCTGACGGACCATGAGGATCTGAAAATGGGCTGACCCCGTGTTGAATGGAGCGATGCGCAGCTGCGCGCGATCATGAATGGCATCGCGGCGATCAACCGGGATTTCCCGCTCGACAACGCGCGTTTTCTGGATGGACTGATCGCGGAAGCCCCGCGCCATTACCGGCCGCGTATTTGGCGCGACTACCTACAGCCGGCTGCTGCGCGATGTCGCGCCCGCAGGCCGGCGTCCAGTGCCATGCGAGTGCACCGACACTGTCCAGCAGGCGCTCGCGTCGATGTCGCAGCGCAGCAGGACAGCGCTGGCAACCGCCCGGCCGATATCGAGCTGATACGACAGGCGCTGGCCCACGTGGTGCGCGAGGCGTTCGCGCCACTATATGCGACGCATCGCAACGCGAGCGGGCCGTCGACCACGGGACGGTCACTGCGCACGATGCCGGCGGAATGGGCGAGACTCGCCAGCCTGCCCTGCTGCAGGCGGCGCTGGAAGATGTCCATGCGCGGATCCGGCGTCTTGAGCAGGCAAACGCACAGCTGCACCGCGAACTCGGCGAAGCGCATGCGGCACGAGATCTGGCCGGCGAGCATGTGAACCGGCTGCTCGGTGACCTGTCCGCGTCGATTGAACGCGCCGGCGTCGTCGCGACGACACTTGCCAAGGCGGCCGCGCAGCTGGCCGGCACCGAACGGTTTCTCAAGATGCAGAACAATGCGGTGCAGCTGCAGGCGAGTGGGGAGGCGGACGCGCTGCGCGCGCAGAATGGCCAGCTGCGCGAGCGGATTGACCATCTGCTGCTGGAAGTGGATCAGTACCGCCGCACCTTGCGACCCGATCGCTCGGGAGTCGCTGAGCGCGGCCGCCGTTGGCATTGCGGCTCCCGATTACTCCAGTTATCAGTTGTTTATCGGGCGCTTGCCCGACCCCGAATGATGAAACGGGCGCGGGGTAGAGGGGGCGTAGGATAGGCAGGGCAGCGGTGATCGAGGTCGGCATCATCATGGTGCCCTGAGCCCGTTTATCAGTTGGACCCGCAACCCGACGCGTACCCCAAATTGTGATCGCTGGCCGGTAGTTGCCGTGAAGCACGTTTAGCAGATTTCGAATAGGAGGGTTGCTGCCGCTGCCATTCATCCGGCAGGAGGCCCTATGCAGATTCTCTATCCCCGTTGCGCAGGACTCGACGTGCACAAAGACATCATCGTGGCCTGCGTGCGATGCGTCTCGGCGCCGAAACATCATGAAGTACGCAGCTTTGCCAGTACCACCACTGGACTGCTTGCGTTGTCCGACTGGCTCGCCGGGCATTCCTGTACGCACGTTGCGATGGAGGCAACTGGCGTGTACTGGAAGCCGGTGTGGCATGTTCTTGAGGACCACTTCGAGCTGGTGCTGGCCAACGCCCAGCACATCCGCAATGTGCCTGGGCGCAAGACCGACGTGAACGACGCGACCTGGATTGCAGACCTCGTCGCGCACGGCCTGATCCGGTCCAGTTTTGTGCCTCCGACTGCGACGCAGGAGCTGCGTGACCTGACCCGGACTCGTAAGCAGCTCGTACGGGAAATCTCCCAGCACAGCCTGCGAATCCAGAAGATACTCGAGGACGCCAACCTCAAGCTCGCTAGCGTGCTGTCAAATGTACTTGGTTGTAGCGGACGGGCAATTCTGGCGGCCCTTGTGGCAGGCGAAGATGATCCAGAGCACCTCGCGGCACTCGCCCAGGGAAGCGCCCGCAAAAAAACTTCGGAATTGCGCGAAGCGCTTCGCGGACATGTCACCGCGCATCACCGCACCCTGCTCAGATTGCATCTGAATCTGATCGCGGCGCTGGAACGCACCCGGGCAGACCTGGACGTTGCTGTGGGAGAAGCCCTCGCCCCGATCCGGCAGCACGTCAGCCTGCTGACCACAATTCCCGGCGTGAGCGAGCTGACTGCCCAGGTAATCCTTGCGGAGATTGGTACGGACATGACACGTTTCATCGATGCCGGTCACCTAGTGTCATGGGCCGGGATGTGTCCACGCAATGACGAAAGTGCCGGCAAGCGGCGCAGCACGCGAGTGCGCAAAGGCGCGCCATGGCTAAAAACTGCCCTGGTGACGGCTGCCTGGGTGGCCGTCCGCGTCGCTCATAGCTACCTGCACGCGCGTTTCCTGCGCATCAAGGCCCGGCGGGGTGCCAAAAAGGCTATCCTCGCCGTTGCCGCGTCCATCCTCACCTCTGCCTGGCACATGTTGCGCGATGGTGTCGAATATGCCGACCTCGGCGCCGCTTACTTCAGCCAACGTGACGCAGGCCAGACAATCCTGCGGCTCGTTAAGCGACTGACCGCCCATGGATACTCTGTTCAACCCTCTGCCGCTTGATTCGCGTTTCTTAGCAGATGTGTTGATTCGGTTTACAAGGCATAAGCCCGCGAGTTATCCGCCGCCAGCGGGCGACGTTGGGCGCCCGGAGGGCAGGGGAGCGCGGCGCTATCTCACGCATCGCCGCGCGCCTGAGATTAGGGTCGTCAGCAATAACCAAAAACGGACAGCCACGCGTTGGCAGGTCAGATGAGTTCCCGGAGATTTTTGACGCACCCACCGCAGAACGGTGCTGTGGAAGCAGGGCGTGGAGAAGCCGTCGAGCAGTGGAACGCGAGATGGCACGCCAGCGATCACGCCGCGAGGATCTGCTCGCGATGCTGGCAGCCGTTCCGAAATAGCTGGTGCCCGCCCAGTTCTGCCGCGCATGCACCGAGCCGGCGCGAGCGCTGCTTGATATGACGTTATTCGTTGCAACTGGGGACTTGCAAAACGCGCTCGCTCGGAATACTGTGTATACATACAGTATTGATTATGGAAATGGCGCTGTTGAACAGTACAATACTGCTCTGTGCGTGCGTTAACTGGTAACAAGGCGCCGCGTCGCCAGTAAATTGACGCTCCAGCGAGGAAGATATGAATGCATTGCCACAATTTCTGGCAAACAAAGCAATCCAGACCCGAACCGAGATCGGTGCGTACGAGTATCTCTGGCAGCAGCCAAGTGCGACGACAAAGTCCTTGGCCGAACTGTTCGAGCAGAACCCTGGCAGCCTCCCGTCCGACTTGGTGGAGGAAGACGTGGCAGAGCGAACCGGCAACGAAGTAGTGGAACAGTTGCACAACCGCGGCATCAGGCGATTTGGCGTCCGCATTAACGGCGCACGGGACTATCCCGCACGGTTGCGTGACGCACGTGAGCCGATAGAGGTACTCTATTATCTTGGCTCGTGGGAATTAGCTGAAGCACCGCGACGTGTGGCGGTCGTGGGCACGCGCAACGTCTCCGAAGAGGGTGCTGCACGGACACGCCGGCTTGTTCAAGGCCTCGTCGAACATGATTACACGATCGTTTCGGGTCTGGCACAGGGCGTCGATACCATCGCCCATACGACGGCGATCGAGAGCGGGGGCCGCACGATAGCAGTGATCGGCACGCCAATCTCCGAAGTTTATCCAAGGGAGAACGCCGATCTGCAACGATGTATTGCGGAGAAGTATCTGCTTGTGAGCCAAGTGCCCGTGCTTCGCTACAAGAGCCAGACGCCGCATTGGAACAAGCTGTTCTTTCCCGAGCGGAACAAGACGATGTCAGCGCTTACTGAGGCGACGATCATCGTTGAGGCGGGCGAGACGTCTGGTACCTTGATACAGGCACGCGCGGCGCTGCAGCAAGGGCGCAAACTCTTCATTCTTGAGAGTAATTTCCAAAATCCCAAACTTACGTGGCCGGCCAAGTATGAGCGGCAGGGGGCCGTCCGGGTACGCGAAGTCGATGACATTCGGAGGGTGCTCGAGGCATGATGCCTGATCGTCTCACGGTGCTCGGACCGAACGAGCGACCGGATCATTTCCATTTGCCGGCCGACGCGCATTGCTGGTTTTGGGGCGAGTACACACCTTACGAACACACTGGCGGGCAAAACTGGAACTACTCGCCCACCAACCGGTTAATGGCAAATTTCAAGAAAAAATTGGACCGGCAGGGGCGACAGGACTGGCATTACAAGGGCGAGGCTATCGAGCAGGTGGCGCGGGCGTTCGCCCGATTCTTCACGTGGCGCGAGATGCATGAAAATCACGGGGTCGCGCTCGTTCCGATCCCACCTTCAAAAGCGCGTACGGATCCAATGTATGACTCGCGTATGCGCCAGACGCTCGAATGCATTGCGCAACACACTGGCTTGCCGCTCGACATACGGGACTGCCTTTCATTCAGCGGGCGTTACGGCGCCAGTCACCTCAACAGCGCCCGGCCTTCTCCAGAAGAGCTATATGAGGATCTAACGTTTGACCCCGCCGCCGGGCGTCCAAACCAGCCGCCACGCAGCATCATTGTTTTCGACGACGTCGTTACAGCGGGCTCGCACTACGCGGCTGTATCGCGAAAGTTGCGCGAAGCGTTCGCGGACGCCCCAGTGTACGGCAGCTTCATCGCAAGACGGGCCCTACCAAACCCGTTTGCTGACAGTGTGTGACGGCGGAGCGACTTCTGCACACTCCACACCGGGAGTCCGTTGACGAATCGCGATGAAAGTCAGGACTTCATTTGCGGTAAATTATCAGCAGATTGGAAAGGGCCGGCATCAAAATCCGGCTCAGAAAGGAGACGTAGTTCGAACCAGCTGCCGACCAAAGCTGCGCATGGAATTTCGGGGCGGTGAGCAACGCCGACACGCATTTCTTTATTCGAAGAAGAATCATGACACCACAATGCTCGTCATGAGCGGTGGAGCGGTGGAGCGGTTGAGAGGCCGCGCGGGGACAAAAATGTTTACATCGAGCTTGGGCGTGATCTACGCCGTTGAGCATCTGGTCCAGTATCATGCTTACCGCATTGATGGCGAGGATGGCAGACGGATTCTGAACCCGAAATGGAATTCGGACTGCAAGCATTTGTTGAACTTGAAAAGCGCAGATGAGCGAGGTTTTCCAGCCGCAGTCGCGTACTTCAGCCGAATCGCGCTCGAACATCTGACCGGAATCAGCCTGCCGCCGAAGGGCCTGCAGGTCCATATCGTGGCTGTGCCTTCGTCCGCAGCGGGTCGCTGGTCTCCGGGAGTACTGAGAATCGGTGAGAATCTCATTAAATCAAATCGGAATTTTGTCGATTCAATGCGCGCGTTACCCCGGATCAAGACTATCGATAAATTGGCACGTGGTGGCGATCGGAGCGTCTGGACGCATGAGCAGTCGATTGGCCTTGACGATCCGATGGGGCGATTGCCGCGGAAAACGATCCTTCTCTTGGACGACATTACGACGACGGGAAATTCGCTGATGGCTTGCGCGGGGATTTTGCGAACGCATGCTGGAGTCGCTCAGGTCGTGCCGTTAGCGCTCGGAAAGACTGTATGACTGAGATCGAGTATTTCACATGTGCTGTTGCAATCGTTCTCACTCAGCGGGCGCGATTGTCAGCGGGCATCGCGTCAAAGATGCTTCGACATACGTCGATTACGAGTATGGCGACTCCAGAGGATTTTCTCGACTGGTATTCGGCGCACATGACAGGCAGTCAGGAACTGACGCTCGATGACTTTCGGTCAGCGCAAGCGGTGATCGCAAAAAATGTAGACGCAGGCATCACCGTCGTCTCTATTAATTCCTTGTGTTATCCACGGTACTTGGCCGCTATCGAAGATCCACCTCCGGTGATCTTTGTAAAGGGTAACCTCGGGGTGCTCAAGAGGCCTCCTGGGGTGTCCGTGGTCGGAACCCGAAAAGCATCGTCCGCTGGCATCACCATTGCTGAGCGGATCGCCGGTCACTTTGCTGCGCGCGACTGGACGATCGTGAGCGGCCTCGCGTTGGGGATCGACGCGGCCGCGCACAGAGGCGCACTACAGGCTGGTGGAACAACGGTCGCGGTGCTGGCGCATGGCCTTCAAAGTGCATCGCCTAAGGCAAATGCTCTCCTTGGAGACGAGATATTGGCTAGTAACGGTGCGTGGATTTCTGAGCATCCGATCGGAGTGCACGCGAGGCCAGAGTACTTTGTACTTCGAAATCGAATCCAGATCGGCCTCTCAGCGGGATCGATTATCGTCGAGGGCGAGGAGCGGAGTGGAACCATGACTCAAGCAGAGTTCTGCTTGCGAAATCGGCGCCAGCTATTTGCTGTCTTGCCGGAAAAGGCAGAAGCGCTGAAGTTAGTGTCAAAGGGCCCACTCATTCTCATCAACAAGCGTGGGGCCACACCGTTGCGGTCACGAGAAGACTACGAGGCGGCAGCAGGGCTTATGGAGGAAAAGCGGGTCGCGTTGGGCGCGCTATAGCGAGACGATCAGTGGAGTTCGGGTTGTCGACTCGGGTATAATCAAGTAAATAAAATTGAGCCGATCCGAATGGGGATGTCCAACTTCGACAAAGCTGCGATTCTTTTCTTAGGGCTCGGCCGGCTCAAGGGGATCGGTTATAAGACGCTCCGTGAGCTCGGGGGTGTCGACGGCGTTGAGAAAACCGTCCGGGATTTCGGCTCCGACTTCATTCCAGTCATCACTAAAGGCGCGACAACGGACGTAAGTATCGACGTTCTGATTGAACTCGGCAGTTCGATCGCAGAGATACTGAAGAAAGAGGAAATCCATCTTGTTCGCGTTGGTGAGCGTGGTTTCCCGATGCAATTTACTGAGCTTGACGACAAAATCAGGCCGCTCTGGTTCTTCTATCGTGGCAATCTGGACCTTCTGGCTACCGAGGCCGTCGCGGTAGTCGGTACTCGTTCACCGTCTGTGCAAGGCGAATTTCTCACTCGGTATGCGGTATCTACTCTTCAAGAGGTCGATGCGACGGTCGTGAGTGGGCTGGCGAAGGGCGTAGATGAGATCGCGCACGAATGGGCGCTGAGTTGCAGATTGCCGAACATTTCGATTCTCGGTACTGGCCTCCTAAAATCTTACCCTCCACGTAATGCTGAGTTGTCTCGCCGTATCGTGGATGCTGGCGGATTGCTTATCTCCGAATATATGCCGGACGCGGCCCCTACCGGTGAGAATTTCGTCTGGCGCAATCGCCTGCAGGCAGCGCTCGCCAAATGTGTAGTCGCTCCTGAGTGGAAGCGCTCTTCGGGTACCGCCCATACCATCAGATTTGCCAAGCGGTTTTCCCGCACCAGCATCAATCTTTCCCTAAACGGTATGGAACCTGCAGGAGACCACGGTGTTGCAGAAGAGACGTTCGAGGTGCCGCGCGAACACAGTGCGTTCTTGGCTGCGCTTCGGCGAGTCGATCGGCATACCGAAGCGAGCGTCTTGAACTTACAACAATCGCTCTTCTGACAAAGAATATGGCCTTAAAGCTTCTTCTGCTCAGCGTCTCAGGGACCATTGCGCACGACGGAAAGTACAACAGAGATTTTGCCAAAGACCTTGGAAGACTTGTCCGCGAACTTGCGCAAAGAGGGGTGAAAACCGCCCTCTGGTCAAATCGGGGATGGAAGGCGGACGGTCGACCGATTGCAGACTGGTTCTCTGAAATTTCCGACACGCGGGTCGAGCTGCATGGTGTATCCGCAGACGGCTCGCCAGCACGCAAAGGAAAGGACTCTGCGGTTCCCATCATGCAACGTTATGGTGCTCTACGGCACGAGACTGCCTTGGTGGGCGGGGTGCAAGAGGACATGATAGCGGGTGTACTGAACGGTCTTCTGATGCTGAGACCAGACTGGTACGGCCAACATATGGATTATGGATTCTCGCTGCCTACCGTCAGCGACCTCGCGCGGTTTTGTTTCGTGTTTGGCCTGCGTCAGCATCCCATTTTTTGGAGCGTACAAGACAGGACGCTTGACGTCAGCGCCGCTGGGCCGTTCTCGACATACCGAGAGGCCTATCGTATGTTCGGCGAGGATGCGCGAGCGTTTGCCAAAGGCGGGTTGGGCAACCCGGAGTTTTGGGCGAACTTTGCAGTGTCTTCTCTGTACTTTTCGGGCATGCTGGACGGTGTTAAATATATATGTAGCTACCCTGGTCACGGGACCGATTCTGATGTGAACAAGTACGGTATGGCGGACGTGCTCGCCCGTCTAGGAAAATGCTTCAACATCTCGTACTATCACGATCTTATTGAGCGTCATGAAGACGCCACGAAGAATCAGCATATCAGGGCGAGCGACCGAACTTTTCGGAATCAGCTGAACACGATCAGGATTTGCCGTCACCCACATAAGAACATCAATCAGGCACCGAACAAGGGTGTGCTTTCGTTGAAGGGTGCGAAGGTGTTGGTAGTGGACGACTTCTGTACATCTGGACGAAGTGGTGAAGCTGCCCGAGTTTTTATTGAGGCGGCAGGCGGACAAGCGCGCTTGTTCTCATGGCTGAAGACCATCAACACTCCGTACAGCAAGATTAGCGACGAGCTGAAGATCAAGCCGTTCACGGCGAATAATTTCGCGACGGAACCTGCAAAGGTTGAGTATAGCTACGAAGGTCACATTGTTGCGCCCAATGCGCCCCCCGAGATCACCAAATGCTTTGAAAAATTCCGGAAGTGGCAATGGTAGGTGCTTATTGGCAAGGCATCGCTTCCTTTGTCTGGTCTGTCAGTCAAATTCCCACAGGCGTGGTCATTTCAGACCCGTCTCTTTGTGGTCCGTCTGAGCTGACCGTCATCGCCGGTCGCACGTAAACGTCGCCGCCCAGCCGCTGTTGATGGAAGTCGTTAAATACCCTGGACGTGCGTCGCCGCGGCCACGTAACGTGGCGCTTTCCAATCCACGGAAACTGCTGTTGTGCATAGCAGTATGCGAACTGCAACAACTGGAGCCCGCGTCTAGGCGATGACGGCTTGGTTGGCTAAGAAGCGAAGAAGCGCACGCAACGGGCCGAAGGCAAGTACGGTTGCAAGGATGCGAAGGCGCATGGCGTGGAACAACTGGGGCAAAAAGTAGACAGGCTTGAACCCCTGCTCTCCGATGTATCTGACGATCCGCTCGACACGTCTTTCGGAATGTCGATCAGCACCGGGCCGGGCCGGCCGGTACGGGCGATATAGACCGTGGTCGCTACTTCAAGAATTTCGTTGCCATCGACCACGTGGCGGGCGGTGATGAATACGTTCGGGCCGAAAGCAATGTTCCAACATTAGTTCAATTTCGCGAAAAGTTGCAAGTTTAAGTCAATCTGAATTGACACAAAGATGCAACCTGGAACCGATCGTTCCTTGACTGGCGCAGCTTTTCAGCCCGTCAGGGGGTTACATGTTTAGTTCGATTGACAGCTGTGGCTCGTGGCTCGCGCTGACCGATTGCGTCGGCCAAAAACGCCCAGAATGACCCTCGGGAGCATCGATATCGCGAGCGTTCGGCTGCCTACGCGGCGAGCTTCCGCTGGACAGCCCGACGCGGGGAGCCTTCTGCATGTCGTTATTGAAGGAGACCCGGCCAGAAATCGCGCCATCAAGATTGGAGATTATCCAAGTATTCCCTGTGGCGGAGTACATGTCGCCAATCTGTCAGAGATAGCGGTATCAACTATCAAGTCGATAAAAGCGAAGGGGGGACGACTGAGAATAGGCTATGACGCCGTAGGAGTGCAGTGAAGTGGCTTTCCGAATTTTCCTTCGGCTCTCCTACTAGTAGAGATGTGGAGAAAAACTGCTGCTGCAAAGCTCACTGACCTAGTCAGGTTTGGTCCGAGTTATAGCGGGAGGAAGTGGAAAAGCCCGCCTGAAGCGGGCTTTTCCTGGTACTAGTCTTTGGGAGAGTGAATTTCCATCTCACTCAGTATTTCAACAACACACTTCCTCAACTCATCCTTCAAGTTTTCGGCACGTCCTACCTGGTAACCGGACTCGAAGCCATCCTTGCCGCCGTCGCGGAAACCATCCATGTAGGCTTCTTCCTGTATCTTCCGTAGACCTCCCATGGCATGGATTCGGGCTAGCATAGGCGCGGTGCCGTAAAGAATGTCTCCCGTGACTGGATGCTTGTATTCGCCAGTAAGATCAGAATACACATTGCTCATCATGGTTCTCCTGAGGGACGACAGATGCACTGTGCGGCTACCCATCCTTATGTGAGGACGTTACTCGGCCTTTACTGACCTCCGTGTCATCATCACTATCGAAATCAATGAATTTATCGATGGCCAATGGTAAGTCGCACTCTTTGAAATGAATTTTCATCTCAAGTGTTCCGCCAAGATTGTGAATGTAAGAGACGAGGGTGCTTAAGAATATCTTGTCCCTGCTCTCCATCTTGGATATGGAGCTTTGCTCTTGATTAAATATTGTACTTAGCTGTTTTTGAGAGACGCCAAGTACTTCCCGAATTTCTCGTAATCGGGTGATCGTTGTATTTCCACTTCCGCCGAATAACTTTCTCACACGATTTATCAATGCGTGAACGTCCCGATACAGCTCTGCTGGACCGGAACCAAAGTCATCTTCTTCACTTTCGTCGTTGATGTACAGACCGAATCCTAGTTCCGGCCTGTACTCAATTGTGACGGAGCGCCTGCCGTCGGACAGGTCAATCCATGCGGCCTTGTCCTCATCACCTTCATGGCGATCAACTTCCACGATGAGACTTGGAAGAAAGGTCTTTAATGCAGTGAGGAATTCGCTTAACCGGTTCATGATTGATCTACCTTCCTTTCGTCTTGACCCGCCTTATCAATGAGGACTTCGCTGGTCTTAATGTCGACGATCTTTAGCGCTCCGTTGGACCTGATGAAAGTGTTGTGTTTCCGACTGCGGTAGCGAAAGAGATCTGGATCGGACGTCGTGTGTCGATGGTCCGGTGCAGGCGGGTACATACGACCGTCCCAACTCCAATTGCTCGGGTTGTACGGTATGTTGGTATGTTCGTCTTCGATCCGCTTCAGTGCCATGGCTAAGCAGGAATAGGCCTCCGCCTCGTCCGCCGCGGCAGGCAGGGTTTCGAGCAGTTCGCAGAACAGGCGCATACGCTCTGCTCTTGATTTCGGTTGGATGGTTTGAGTCATGTTTCCCTGCGAGGCATATGTCTCCTAAGGAATATTATAGGTGAATTTGCGTACTGCTGCCTGCCGTTACCGAACGATATATCGCGGTCTGACGCGCCGGCCTTATATGTGATAATGTCTTTTATCACATATAAACGCGCGGGGTAAATGTGCAACAACTGCTGACCGCCATCCCCGATGTGGAGGTGTTCCTTGCCCTGGAACCGGAAGAACTGGCAGCCAAGATCGTGTTCCTGCTTCGCTCCGAGTCCGGAACCGCCATGTTCAACGTGACTAACTTAAGAGTGGGGCTGGGCATTGCCGCGTCCAGGCAGTATCCGGTTGAGCGTTTGAAGGACGTTGATCTGGCGTGGGCCGAAGCCATCGCCTGGCTGGAGGCTCAGGGCTTGATTGTTCCAGCGGAAAGCCTCAATGGCTCCAACGGCTGGCGCCATCTGAGCCGTCGTGCGCAGCGCTTCGAGAATGAGTCTGAATTTGCGGACTACCGGACCGCGCGTCTGCTGCCGAGAGATCTGCTACACCCGACGATCGCCATGACCGTGTGGCTGTCGTTCATGCGCGGCGCCTATGAGACGGCGGCGTTCGAGGCGATGCGGGAGGTTGAGATCGCGGTGCGCGAAGCGGCCGGCTTTGGCGGCTCGGCGCATGGCATGCCGATGATGAAGCAGGCCTTCAATCCCGCCACTGGTCCGCTAACCGATCAAACGATTGACCCAGCGGAACGCGAAGCGATGCGTGACCTGTTCGCCGGCGCCATCGGGTCATACAAGAATCCGCACTCGCACCGGCACGAGCCGATCGAAAGTCCGCGCGAAGCCGTCGAGATCATCCTGCTCGCAAGCCACCTGCTGCACGTTGTCGACGCGCGTGTCGACGCGATCAAGGCGGCATCATGAACCAGCTCACCACACTCAACGGCATCCCGATGCCAGCGGTCATTACGGCCGCCGGCGATCGCGCCGGCGTGCGGTTTCTGGAGTTCTTCGCGTCGGCGATCCGCAACCCGCACACGCGGCGTGCGTACGCGCGGGCGGCCGGGGATTTTCTGAGCTGGTGCGCCAGCGCCGGCGTGCGGTCGGTGACTGAAGTGCAGCCGCTGCATGTGGCCGCGTGGATCGAACGGCAGACGCAGGCCCACGCCGCGCCGACCGTCAAGCAGCGCCTGGCGGCGATCCGTCACCTGTTCGACTGGCTCGTGACCGGCCAGATCGTCCCGCACAACCCGGCCGCGTCGGTGCGCGGACCCAGCCACACCGCGAAAAAGGGCAAGACGCCGGTGCTCGATGCGGCCGAGGCGCGGCAGCTGCTCGACAGCATCGATGTGACCACGCCGATCGGGCTGCGTGACCGCGCGCTGATCGCGCTGATGGTGTTTTCGTTCGCACGGGTGGGCGCCGCGCTCGCGATGCGCGTGGAGGATGTCTATGTGCAGCAGCGGCGG
Organism: Paraburkholderia sp. DD10; assembly: GCF_049177125.1. Classification (NCBI taxonomy): domain Bacteria; kingdom Pseudomonadati; phylum Pseudomonadota; class Betaproteobacteria; order Burkholderiales; family Burkholderiaceae; genus Paraburkholderia; species Paraburkholderia sp. DD10. The sequence continues at coordinate 80,229 of NZ_CP185394.1, forward strand.
CTGTGGGTGCGCCTGCGTGAAAAGGGTGACAGGCGTCACGAGATGCCGTGTCACCACACGCTCGAGGCGTACCTGCACGCGTACCTGGACGGCACGGGTATCAGCGACGATCCGAAAGGCCCGCTGTTCCGCACGATCCGGCGCGGCACGGGCCAGCTCAGCACTACGCCGCTGCCGCAGGCCAACGCGTATGCGATGGTGCGCCGGCGTGCACTCGCCGTAGGCATCGGCACGGCGATCGGTAATCACACGTTCCGCGCCACCGGCATCACCGCCTATCTGAAAAACGGTGGCACGCTCGAGAACGCCGCGGCGATGGCCAACCACGCGTCGACGCAGACCACGCAGCTGTACGACCGGCGCCACGACGACATCAGCCTGGAAGAGGTGGAACGGATTCGGCTGTAATATTGCAGCGCTGTTTATGGCCCAATGGCTTACCCGGTGCTTTCTTCGTTTTTCTTATCGCGGTCCAGGAGCTCAATTTGATGGCTACTCCCAAACCCCAGGTTTTCATCGCGTCTTCGGTCGAGGGCCTGCCCGTTGCGGACGCCATTAACGCGAACCTCGATCACGACACGTTTCCCACCTTATGGCGGACCGGAACGTTTAAGCTTGGATCCAATGCGCTTGACGATCTCGTGGAAAAGTCGTCGGCCGTTGACTTCGCGGTGTTCGTGTTCACGCCCGATGATGTGGCAACTATCCGGACCGAAGCGACACAGGTAGTACGCGACAACGTGCTGTTCGAACTGGGCCTGTTCATCGGCTCGCTCGGCAAGGAACGATGCTATGTGGTCCGGCCTCGCGGCGTCGACATGCATCTGCCGTCCGACCTCATCGGGGTGACCACGGCGGACTACGCGGCCGATCGGCCCGATGGCGATCTGGCCTCTGCCCTGAATGCCGCCTGCAAGCTCATCAAGGACGAGATTGCGCGGCACGGCGCCATCTCAAGAGAGTTGCCGCCGACGGTTGCAAATAATCAGCGGCACGTCGCCAACCCGCCTAACTACGAATTGAACCAGGTCGATCTGAGCTTTCTGGGGGAATGTGCCGTAAGTCGCACGTCCCAACCTCGCGGGCTATCCTATCAATATGTGGTGTCTAGTCTCAACAATAACGCTATTGCTCTGCGTCTCAGCGCAATCAAGCTGGCCAGGCTCGGACTCGTTGAACAGGCGGTCGAAGAAGATCGCGATGGTGACGTTTTTTACGTATATCTCATCACCGAGAGTGGCATCGACGTGCTGATGAAGAACGAACACCACTTCCAGGGAAACGGGTCTGGCGGAAAGCCCGGCGGTTTTGAAGAGATGGACGACTCGGTTCCATTCTGAACAGGCAGCCACGTCCGCCACAGCTGGCCCACACGACAACAGGCTTCGTCGATCAGGCCATTCCCGTAAAGTCTCACCGTCGGCGGGTACTGTTCAGGCTCTAGCTAGAGTCGAACAGTGAACGTGACGGCCTGACTGAAACGCTTGCGCAGCGCCCGAACGGTCAGTACATCACTCGCAACTAGACAACTCGGTGAAGATGGGACCGCGCCGACAGGTTGCTGGCTTCACTGGAGGAAGAGACTATGTCACAGCGGAAGTTTCGGGCGACGGTCAAGGAGCCCGCCAACGCAGGTACGGCTACGGGGTATGGATTTGCAATCTACCTCGAGGACTTGGACAGTAACCCGACCTTCGGTGATCGTCATTTGGTCATCGACTTGCAACCGGAGACGACTGTCGACCAAGCGGACGAACTCGCGGCAGACAGCGTGTTTCGCCGGATCGACTAGAACATCGTGTTGTCGTTGGCCGACTGCTCGGGCACGGGTTGAATCACATCCCAGTGCTCGGCGATCTTGCCGTGCTCGACGCGGAAGATATCCACGATGGCGTTGCCGCGGTCTTGCGGGTTGCTGGTCGAGTGAACATGCAGAAAGACGAGATCGCCGTCGGTCGCACTGCGCACGATGGCCGAACGGGTATCGGGGGCATGCTTGAAGTATTCCGTAAAGAAGCTGATGAACGGCGCGGACCCAGTGGGCACATGCGGATTGTGCTGAATGTAATTCGGTGCGAGCACGGTGCTAGCAGCCCTGAGATCGTGCCGGTTGAACACCGCATCGTAGAAGTTCACGACTAGCGCGCGGTTGCGCTCTTCCTGGGCAATATCGCGAGCGGCCGGATGAACCGGCGCGACGCTATCTTCGGCGCGGGCCACATGGCTCGCGATCAGCACAAAGAAAGCAGCGGCGGCTGCCGCGCGCTGGAGCAGGCAGGTTCTGTTTGGCATGACGGTCCGGTCCCCTTCTTTTCGTTGAAAGCCGGCGGCTGCAATGACTTTAGCATCCGCAGGTGGCGACGACGAGACGGATCTTGCCGGCGACATCTCGGCCGCGACTCGGCTGATCGGTGAAGCACCGACCATGCTCCCGGCTAACGCATGACCTAGGATGCTCAGTTGACAGTTAAGCGAACCAAGCCCACGCCGGCCTATGAGCAGATCAAGCGCGATGTGCTGACGTGCGTCGCAGACAGCACATGGAAGCAAGGTGACCTGATTCCGTCAGAACGGGAACTCGTCAAACTGTTTGGCGTGTGCAGGATGACCTTCTCGCGCGCACTGCGCGAGTTGACTGCCGAACAGGTCCTGACGCGCGTCCAGGGCTCCGGCACCTTCGTCGCCGCGCAGAAATACGGAGCGACGCTAGTTGAGATCCGCAGCATTTCAGACGAAATCGCAGCGCGCGGACATCGCCACAGCGCGCGGATGCTGACGTTCAAGCCCAGCGACGATCCCTGTGCGCTCGGCGCGCTCGGACTGAAGAGCGGTCCGGCTTTTCACTCGCGTCGTGCATTACGAAGGAGACTTGCCGGTCCAGTTCGAGGAACGCTACGTCAATCCGCACGTCCTCCCCGACTACCTGAAACAGGATTTCACCCAGCAGACGACGAATCACTACATGGCTCGAATCGCACCGATTCAGCGCGCCGAATACCGGATTTTCGCCCAGAAACCGGACGCCGCGATGCGCAAATACCTGCTGATGGACATCGGCGAGCCCTGTCTCCTCCTCTGGCGTAGGACATGGGCGAACTCACTATCGCAACGTCGGCCACGCTGGGGCAGCGCCCGCTCCTGGTCGAACTGAATCGCACGTGACTTGCCCCTACGATGGAAATTGCGTTGCTGAAGCTGTCCCCGGCACCGTGCTGCGGTCGGTCCTATCCCGATTCGCTGGCTATGGATCGACGAAATGCCCGATTAGCAGGAATCGAAATGACTGTTCACGAGCGATTGAACTCGGTAGTTAGGACTCTATTGATACGCAACGATGATATTGATCGTATTCGACGATTCACAGAAAATGTTCAACATGCTGGGCTTCCTTCCGCATCTTGCTTCGGTTCAGCCGACGCTCCCGGGCTACGCTTCCAATGGCACACGTGCCGAAAAGCAGATTTTCTTAACGTGCCCGTATAGTGCCAGGCACCCAACGCGCTCCAAAGGCAGACTCAAATGACGGCCTCCTTTTCGGATCAGGATAGAGAAGTTCAGCGTCGCCTTCAGGCCGCGCTGAATGAAGAGCCACGCGCGAAACAGTTGGAGAACTTAGCGGCGGCGCTCATTGGCCGGCTGCTCGGAATCGAAGTCGCCACCGCGAAATCCGGATTCCAACATGGCGCGGATGCCGGTCCTGCAGGCCGGCAAGGTCGACGATTTCGCATCGAATGCAAGAAATATCGCGAGACCACATCTAACAAAGATCGAGAGCTTCTAGGGGAAATCGATCAGGCCGTCGCTCGGGATGAGGCGATCGAGGGGTGGATTCTGGTCGCGACCAGGAGTGTTCCCGAGCAACTCCGACAGGACTTGGAGCAGCATGGCGAGCGTCTGGGCGTGCCCGTGATCATTCTCAGTTGGGTTGACGAGAGACTCTCCACGCTTGCAGCCCTATGCGCATCCGATCCGGATATTGTTGGCGAAAATTTCTCCGCCGACGCCGGCGAACTCACTCGCAAACTAGCGCCCGTCGCCCGCGACGCAATCGAGGAGATCAAACGTGATCTCCAATCGTGGAGCCTCGGCTTTGAGACGCTGAGGCTGAAGTCACACCGTAAGCTCGACGAGATATGGAGATCGCCGAGGGTTTCAAACGCTGAGCTCGGCCAGGATGCGGCCGTCGGCGCACAGTCCAAAAGGATTAAGCGGATCGCCGTCAGTCAAGCGCTCGACGCCTGGTGGATAGGTCCCGCTCAGAACGACGCAACAATGGTCGTCGTCGGAGCCGACGGCGTCGGGAAGACATGGTCTACGCTCGATTGGATCGTCGACCACATCTCGGAGCACCCCATCATCTTCGTCGTGCCGTCGTCGGCCGCTGCTACCTTGAAATCAGCGTCCGAGACGGCTGTAAAGCGCTTCTTCGCCGAGCGCTGCTGCGAGCTGACCGGGCAGCGAACCGTTGATCACTGGATTCGACGGCTCGATCGGCTCCTTGCACGTCCGGCGGATGAAGGCCCCGTGCTCACTGCTATCTTCGACGGCATTAATCAAGAACCTTCTGTGCCATGGATTCAGGTCCTCAAGGTGCTCCAGGGACCGACGTTCGCCGGCCGCGTACGGTCCATTGTCAGCACCCGGCCTCATTTCCTGAACGACAGACTCGCCGGTTTGAAAGGCCTGGTCGAGCCGGCCGTCAAGGCGACCGTCGATGTCTACGGAATCGAACCCGGCGGGGAACTGGATCAGATGCTGGCGCTGGAAGGATTGACGCGCCCCAGCCTGCATCCGGATCTGGTCGATCTGGCACGCACCCCACGGCTATTCAAACTCGTCATTCGGTTACGAGACCGGCTGATTGACGCTGACAAGGTTACGGTCCACCGGCTGCTTTGGGAATATGGACGAGACAGCTTCGGCGAACGCGCAGGCAAATCCTTTAGCGACAACGAATGGCAGCAATATCTGCAGGATATTGCACTCGAACTCAGAAGCGGCGTCAACGCCTTCACATTGAAGGCGCTTGGCGAAGCCGTGAGTCGGCCGGATCTCACTCCTGGTGAGGTCTATGCGCGCCTGAGTGACATTGTCGATGGCCGGTTTACTCGCGTAGGGCCAATGGGGAAAATTGAATTCATGCCTGAGGTTGTCGCCCATTCGCTAGCTGCCGCTTTGCTAACCGGGCTCGCGACGCGTAACGGCGAGTCCTACGACGTGATTGACGCAGCACTGGCCCAGTGGCTCGACCCGATCGCCGGGCTCGATCAGCGTGCTGAGATACTGCGTGCCGCAGTGGCGATCCTGATCGAGCGGGGTGACCCGACGGAAACGCCCATCGCCGGCGCGTTGGTCACTTCTTGGCTCCAAACCCAGAACCTCACGGATCACCATCGTCGCGAGCTTGCGGCCTTATCGGCGAACCTCATCAGTCCGCTACTCGATGCTATCGAACACTCCGCATCGCATGCTCAGGCGTCGGCACGGCTCTGGGCCGTCAGTGCGTTGCGGGCCATTCCTCGCACTGACATCCCGGCCCGGACGGCCATCGTAAAGCGGACCACGTCATGGCTACGGATGATTTCGCGAGGCGTTCGCGACAGCGGAGTCGGAAACACCAAGGATTTCGAAGAACATCGGGCCCAGCAATTGATCGACCGCGTCGGCGTCGATCAATCCGGTCCTTTGACAATCTTGGGTCAAGAGATGATTTTCGTCGACCTCGACGAAGGTATTCTTCATGCAACTGTTCCATCAATTCTCGACGGGTTCCCATTAGCACCGGCAGCCCCATTGATTGAAGTGGCGACAATCAATGCAACAGTTGGGCAATGGAACGCCGGTTCTGACGGCCTTCGATGGCTACTCGTTCTCAACGAAGCCGATCCAGAGGCGACAGCCGAGGAGCTTCGGCGACTCACGACAGCGATGCAAGGGCGCAGTCCTGAACCCGGAATCAATCCAGGTCTGCCAGCGCGGATCGCCAAACGCCTGCTTTTCCTCACCGGATACGAAGTTGACGAGATCGCAGCTCGGGACATCGACTCCACACTCGATGGAAGCTGGTCCTACGAAAACGACTATGTCGAGTGTCCCGCCACGAGCTTGTTCCCGCTTGAACACCGGCATGTAGACGATGTCCTCTCAGACGGGACAAGGCCTCTCCACGCGCGCCTTCAGCGAGCGAAACCATTTTGGCTGAATCCAAATTTTAACCCGCCCGCGCGCGTGGTCGCAGAAGTTCGCAGTGGCGCAAGCTCCATCGATGCATCCAAGCTTGACAGCGCGGGAGGCAGCACTTTTGAGGATCACGCTTTCGAGAAGATTGAACCTGTCCTCGCTCGCTGTGCCCCCGATCTTTTGGCGGACATAGGCCGGCGTAAGCTGCTGGCGCTACAGGACGCAACGCGTGAACAAAGATACTGGCGGGCCATTCACGCGCCGCATCAGCTGATAATTTCAGATGGAGCGTCTCGCGATTCAGCGAGCGCTCTACGGACAAAATTCGCCGAGAGCGACGAGGGGAACGAACTCTATGCGGCAAGCCAGCTGCTGATCGTTGAAGTCCAAGGCGAGGATGGGCTGACCCAGGCGACACGCATGATTGAAGCCGGTCTCAAGACAGTCCTAACCGACTTCGCTCATGTTATTTCGGTGCCAACTCCGGAGGCCGCGGATGCCCTGCTCGATCGTTTCGGACAGGGAACGCAAAAGCAGCAGCACGACCTACTCTGCGTCCTGTCCTTTTACAGATCAGCTTTGAGCGATCGCATATGGAGCTGGCTGGAAACAAAGGCCCGGGGCGATGACCAGGTGGACCGGGGAATCGCATTCCGAACGCTCGAACGTGCCGACGGCGAGCGCTTTGGCCGACTTCTGATCCAGTGGGATTGGACATGGAAGGGCGAAGAGCACTTCTGGGTCAACCACTACGGCTCTGGCGCACTTATTTCCGGCGCGCCATCCGTACCGTTCGAGCAACTCGCACCTCGCATCGCGCCATGGCGCCTACTTGAGGCAGCCCGGATGCGAGGCGGCGACCCGGTCGACATTCGCCTCGCAGTTGCGTTCTTTGGAGACGTACTGACCGCGGGTGCGGTGCCTGAACCAGATCCAGGATCCGACCTCACGATCGAGCTTTCCATGTGGAGCGAATACCCTTCGTTTTATACCCTGCAGCTACGAAAGGGCGAGAACACAAGCGATGATCAGTTCGCGGCGCTCCGAGAGGCTCAGGATCTGGAGGCTCAACGGCGCGCCTGGAAGCGTGCGACCGAGACAGCGCGTCAGCGTATCGACGACGCCCGGGCAGCCGGTGCAAGCCTCTATCTTGCCAACATCAACGTTGACGACCTCACGCCAGTATGGACACACGCGCCGGAGATCTTCGACCATTGGATTGAGGGCTTTGATCGGCTCACCATGGACTTCAAGCGGCGCGTCCGCGTAGCCGAAACAACCTTCCTGGCCATTTGCGAAACCCTCTTGAACCATGACCCGAGCCGTGGAGTCCAGCTTTGGCACACGCTAAGGCAACTCATGGCCGTGCAACACATCGGGGAAGGTGGGGCGGACGAACTCATTCACATCGCTTTTCGAGCCACGGATTCGTCAGCTACCGACACGTTACGGACATCGCTGATCGACCTTCACAGGTGCTCGACCGACAAGGCGCTGGGTGAACTGGCCTTCGCCGCGGTCTTCAATGGCCGCCACCGCTGGCTTGAGACTCAGATTGAGATCGACCGCACATCACCGCATGTCTGGCGTCAGAAGCGGGCAATTTTCCTCAGCGGTTTTCTCACCGGTGACGACTCAAGAGCGATGGATGACTGGCCGGTCGGGCCAGCTCGAAGCTCGGTCGAGGAGATGAAGCGAAGCGCGGCGCGGCGTCGTCAGGACGAAGCGGCGGCCCGCCACTGGTGGCGCACGTTTCTCGCTGCGCAAAGCAGTGAACATGCATACGCCGCGTGGGTTCTCTTCCTGCAGACGTGCGATCGACGGTCATCGGTTTGGCTTCGCCGCGACGTAACAGCGTCGGAAGATCGTGGTGAGTTACGCGACAAAAAGATCGCACATGCCCTGATCAATCGATCATCGATCAAGAGACAGGCTGAATCGCGCGAGAAGAACCTCAACGATACTTTCTTGGGCCAGAAGATCGTTATTGGTGTCGCTCCGTGGGGCGTCGACACGACACGCCCGGATTAGCAAGGCTATGCGTGATGGACCGGCCTGTAGCGACGTCAGGGCCTCTGCACTGATCAGGTGAGCTCAGGCGGCCATTCGATGCTCGTAGAACGGTCGCTCCCGATCATCGAGAATCGCGTACTGCGCCGCAAGATTGCGTGGATCGGGACTGAGCCACGCGTCGATATGCTCCGGCTTGATGGGAATGATGCAGCGATTGTGGCCGGCTGCGGCAACTTCAGGGGGCGGCTCATCAGTAACGGCCGCGAAAGAAAACAGATCAGGCTCGCCTGGGCTTTGCCAGTGCGACCACAGGCAGGCGACGAGCATGTCCTGAGCGGGCTGCGGCTTGAACTCCAGGACCACGTTTTCCTCTATTTCTCCTTCGGCGAGCTCGCGCCCTTCCAGGCGATGTCGTTTCACGTTTTCATAGAACGCATTCGCGACGATAAGACCGTGCGAATACCCAAAAACGCCCTTCCAGAAGCCTTCGAGGTTGTCAAGCCTGGCATTGTAGAGTCCGGGATATTTCTTGTCGTAGAACGCAGGCTTGCCAGCCGGGCGACAGTGGTATCGCATCGGCTTGATGACGCGCTTACCGTCTTCCATGATCATGACCGGAGCATAGTTGCCGGGGAAAATTCGCGAATCGCGGTCTTTCAGTTCGGTGCGCCGGAGATCGTCGAGCCCGCGCAGCGCCGACTCGATCTTGCTGGTTGCGATCCGTTTGCTTTCGGTGGCCGCCTTCGTCGTCTTGCTTTGCAGGGCGCGATCCGCGTCGGCGAGTCGCGCGCGCTGCTTGAACAGGTCCTGCTCCAGCCTGGTTGCCTGCTCGCCGTTGAACCGGTCGATCGCCTCCCTGATCCGACGTTCCTCGTCGGTTTGGGGCACCGAGAACGCAGCGTCCATCGCCTTCGGAATCTTGATGTTGCTGCCCTCGGCGCGTTCCCAGTACAGCTGCGCGAATTCCCGGATGCTCATGTGCGCGCCAAACATCCTGACGTACTTGCGGTAGTCCGCCTGGATCTGGGCTGAATAGCACATGGTGGCTCTCCTTGAAAGAAGGTGCGCGAATATGGTACGCCGGTTCTTAATGGAAGCTTCGTGTCGACGTGACGAGCGAGCCGAGCAGCGGGGACACGTCGACCAGCCGGTGTGCGACGAGGTGGCGCACTTCGCCCTCCCGCTGCCAGACGCCGTACACGGCAAGCAGTGACGAGCCGAGCGCCTCCCCTCCGCTGCTTTTCCAGCAGGGACGGCCAGATGATGACGTTGACCTGCCCGGTCTCATCCTCCAGCGTGACGAACATCACACCCTTGGCCGTGCCCGGCCGCTGCCGGACTGTCACGATGCCGCAGGCGCGCGCGAGTTGCCCGTTCCGGAAGCCGGCCAGCGTCGTAAGCGTCGCGGCGCGGCCGTCTTGATCTGTGCAATCGGAGACGCCAAAGTGGTTCCCACCATTTCGAGTAGCGGGAACCATTTTGGGATCAGAAGAGAAGCCAACGTCGGGAACACGTAAAGGCAGACCGAACCATAGCCCAGAGCTTCGACGTCGCCTGGCCGCGGCTGCATGTGAACCAGGCGTCTCTGTTTCGAAACTCGCCCGGGAACATGGCATCAACGCGAACATGTTGTTCAAGTGGCGGCGGCGTTACCGTGCGGAGCAAGCTGCCGGGACGACCGAACTTGTTCCGGTGACGGTCGTGAGCGACGCGCCGGTCGCCATCACGCCTACATCTTCGGTCGAACCGGAGACGGTGAAGCCAACCCGGACCATCGGCACGATTGAAGTTCGAATTGGCCGGGCGGTGATCAAGGTCGATGGTGTGGTTGACGCCGAAACGCTGCGTACGGTGCTCAAGAGTGTGCGATCGTGATCGGCCTGCCAACGGGTACGCGCGTGTGGATCGCGGCGGGCGTAACCGACATGCGTAGCGGCTTTCCTGCCCTTGCCGCGAAGGTGCAAACGGCACTCCAAGAGAATCCGCTCGGCGGCGATGTGTTCATTTTTCGAGGGCGTCGCGGCGATCTCGTAAAAATTCTGTGGGCAACCGATGACGGCCTATGGCTTCTTGCGAAGCGGCTTTCGCGCGGACGGTTTATCTGGCCACAGGCTGATGGAGGCAAGATCTATCTGACGTCTGCGCAGTTGTCGATGTTGCTGGAAGGCATCGATTGGAGACAACCCCGTCGTACGGCCGCATTGTCGATGTTGTAAACCGCATCGAAGGCTCGTAAACTGCAGCGCATGCCTGACCATGCGCCGCTTCCGCAAACCGTTGCCGAGCTCCACGCCTTGGTGCTCGAGCAGCAGGCATCGATGGCAAAGATGCGCCAGGAGATCGCCGAACGCGACCGGGAGATTGTTGAGCGGGACCAGGAACTTGAGCGCCTGAAGGCACAGATCGACAAGCTCAGGCGCATGCACTTCGGTCGTAAATCCGAGCAGGTAGACCGGCAGATCGATCGGCTCGAAACCCAACTTGAGGATCTGGCAGCGGGCAGCGGCGTTGCCGATGTTCGCCGTGCGCGCGCTCGTGCATCAAGTTCAGGCGCGTCTGCGGCATCCGCAAAGCAAGCCCTGCCGCCCCATCTGCCACGCGAAGACCGCGTGCTCGAGCCCGACTCCATCTGCCCGAAATGCGACAACGCCATGGACTTGCTCGGCGAGGATGTATCCGAGCAACTCGCGCGCGTCACAGCAATGTTCAAGGTCATCCGCACGATCCGCCGCAAACGGATCTGCTCCAGTTGCGGCCATATAGGGCAACGTCCCATGCCGGGGCTGCCAATCGAGCGCAGCATCGCGCATCCGAGCTTGCTGGCCGAGATCATCGTTTCGAAATATGCGAACCATACGCCGCTGTATCGGCAATCCGAGATCGCGGCGCGCGACGGCGTCCGTCTCGATCGGGCCACCATGGCGCGCTGGGTCGGGCAATGCGAAGAACTCTGCCGGTTGCTGACTGAAGCGCTGCGTCGCTACACGATGTCGGCTGCGAAGCTCCACGCGGATGACACGCCGATCCCCGTGCTCGCGCCCGGCAACAAGAAAACCAAAACCGGTCGGTTGTGGGTCTACGTGCGCGATGATCGACGCTCTGGCTCGAGCGAACCCGCTGCTGTCTGGTTCGCGTACTCGCCGGACCGCAAAGGCGTGCACCCCCAGACCCATCTTGCCGGATTCGAAGGCGTCCTTCAGGCGGACGGCTATGCCGGCTTCAACGAGCTGATCGAAAGGGGCAAGGTTCGCCTGGCATCTTGCTGGGATCACGCGCGCCGATACGTCTTCAACGTCCATGAGACCGCCCCGTCGGAAACCACGAAGCAATGGCTCGACATGATCGGCGATCTCTACGAAATCGAGGCTGCTATCCGCGGCAAACCACCCGATGAGCGGCGACGCGTCAGGCAAGAAAAGAGCAACCCGTTGCTCGGGGTCCTCGAGATGTCGATGAGGGAGAAACTCGCGACGCTTTGGCCGAAGGCACCGTTGGTCGAAGCGATTAACTACTCTCTGAACCGCTGGGATGGACTCACGCTGTTCTGTGACGACGGCCGCGTCGAGATCAGCAACGTGCTCGCCGAAAATGCCTTGCGCTGTGTGGCCCTTGGTCGGCGCAATTTTATGTTCGCGGGCTCCGACAGCGGTGGTGAGCGAGCCGCCGCAATGTATAGCCTGATCGGCTCGTGCAAATTGAACAACATCAATCCACGCGCCTACCTGGAATTCGTGCTCACGCACATTGCGGATCACCAGGCCAATCGCATCGACGAACTATTGCCCTGGAACGTCGCAAAGCATCTCCGCCCATCTACACCTGCCTCGCTTTGATCCCTTCTGGCAGCGGCACGATGCGCCCGCCGCGTTCTTCGACGCTTGTCCAGAGAATTCTCAACGGCCCTCACGCGACGCTTACCCAGCGTCGACGCCGGCAGCAGGCGCTGGTCGAGCAGGCGAGGGCGCAGCAGTTCCAGCGGATGCCGGCCGAGTGTCAGACCGAGGGTCCGGTAATCGCTGGCGATCTGCTGGCCTTCCGTCATCGGCGCGAGGACCGGCGTCGCGTCGTCATCAGTCGCGCCGCGCAGCAGATCCCGGTCCGGTACCGCAGCCACCGCATGCCACAGAGCTGCGCGCCGGTCGCCGGCGAGCGAGCGTAACGCGTCGGCTGCCGCGAGCGCCTGCAGGTCCTTGCTTTCGAGTTGCGCGCGTCGTGCCAGATCGGAGACATCGGCAAAGGGCCGAACAGCCCGCGCGAGCTCGATGCGCGCGGCGGCCTCCTCCTTCAGGCCACGCACCAGCGACATGCCGAGGCGTACCGGCGCGCGAGTCGATCTGCCCTCGACTGCCGAGTCCCAGTTGCTGAGCGTCACGTCGACCGGCAGCACCTTCACGCCGTGGCGCCTGGCATCCTGCACGAGCTGCGAGGGCGAATAGAAACCCATTGGCTGGCTGTTGAGCATGGCGACGAGAAACGCGACCGGCTCATGACACTTCAGCCACGCGCTCGCGTAGACGAGCAGCGCGAAGCTCGCTGCGTGACTCTCCGGAAAGCCATATTCGCCGAAGCCCTGGATCTGCGCAAAGATGGATCATCCCGTAGGTGTCGGGATCTTCGGCAGGAATGTCCTGCAGTTCGAACGGTTCGCCACGCTTTTCTGAAATGATGTCGAGCGCGCGGCGGATGGCGGACAGCATGCCGAGTGCGAGCACGTCGATCTTCAGCAGGCCAAGCGCCTCGATATCGTCCTTGTCCCACTGGATGATCGAGCGGTCGGCCATCGCGGCGTTCTCGATCGGCACCAGCCTCGACAGCTTGCCGCGGCTGATGACGAAGCCACCACTGTGCTGCGACAGATGTCGTGGAAAGCCCAGCAGCAGCGCCGCGAAATTCGCCCACTGCGCGATCAGCGGCGACCCGGGATCGAGCCCAGCTTCGGCGAAGCGGTTCAGCAGATCGCCGCTCGAATCGAACCACTGGTGGGCCTTCGCCACGCGATCAACGATCGCCGGATCCACGCCGAGTGCCTTGCCCGATTCGCGCAGCGCGCTGCGCGGGCGGTATGTTGTCACCGCAGCCGTCAGCGCGGCGCGATCGCGCCCGTACTTGCGGTAGATGTACTGGACGACTTCCTCGCGGCGCTGGTGCTCGAAGTCCACATCGATATCAGGCGGCTCGCCGCGCTCTTTCGAGATGAACCGCTCGAACAGCATCGAGGAGCGTGCGGGATCCACTTCGGTCACACCCAGGGCGAAGCAGACGGCCGAGTTGGCCGCCGACCCGCGCCCCTGGCAAAGGATGCCCTCGCTGCGCGCGAACCGGACAATGTCGTAGACCGTGAGGAAGTACGGCTCGTAGCGCAGATCCCCAATCAGCGCGAGTTCGTGTTCGATCTGCAGTTGCACCTGATGGGGGACGCCTCCCGGCCAGCGGCGATGCGCACCAATGTAGGTTTCTTGACGAAGGTAGCTTGTGGGTGTATGGCCGGCCGGCACCAGCTCGTCGGGATATTCATAGCGCAGCTCGTCGAGCGAAAACGTGCACAGGTGCGCGATCCGCAGCGTCTCCTCAAGCATCCGCTGCGGGTACAGGTTGGTGGGCGAGTCGCAGACGCGATCGCAGATGCTGCTCTGCGTTGGACGCGAGATCATAGCCGCACTCGGCGACCGGTCTGCCGACCCGGATCGCCGTCAGCACGTCCTGCAGTGGTTTGCGCGAACGCACGTGCATGACAGGTGCGCCGGTCGCCACGACGGGAATGCCGTGGCGCGCAGCGACGTGTTCGACGGTACCTCGGTGGATGTCATCCATTGCCCGGGCATGCAGCGTGAGCGCGATCCACGCGCGATCGCCGAAGGTCTGGGCGAACCACTCGACCTGCGTATCCAGCCTCTCTTTGTCGGCTGGGTAGTCCGGTGACAGGATCGCGACGCAGTCCGGCAGTCCCCGCAGGTGCCCAAAGGGCTTCTCGGGGTGCGCGAGATCCAGGGGGGCAATCCGGTAGCTGCCCTTGTGCGCGCGCATGCGGCCGAGCGTGATCAGCTCGGACAGGTTGCCGTAGCCTTCGCGTGTCATCGCCAGCGCGGTGAATGACAGGGCAGGCGTGCCGTCGGCGTTGGTCAGATGGAAGTGTGACCCGACGATGAACGGCAGACCGGCCTTCTTCGCCTCGACGTGGGCACGAACAACGCCGGCCAGCGAACATTCATCCGTGATGGCCAGTGCAGCATAGCCCAGCTGCGCAGCACGTGCAGTGAGGTCTTCGGCGTGGGATGCGCCGTGCAGAAAGGAGAAGTTTGACGCGCACTGAAGCTCCGCATAGTCGGGCAGTGCGCCGTAAGTTGGCGCCATGGACGATCACCCGAACAGGCCGTGGAGGAACCAGCGCGGCTCGCGATCATCGCGCGCGCCCGTGCGTTCACGGAACACCCAGTAGTGCACCGCATCGCCGGATTCGGCGACAAAGTAATCCCGCGTCACCAGGTGTCCGTCCTGCCAGCCGCCCTCGATACGTTCGGCCGGCGACACCATGCGCAGCGGGGTGCCGTAGAACGGACGGTGGCCGCGCATGATGAGCTGCACCGGACTGTCGAGCAGCCAGGTCGGCCGCGGAAGGCCGGACGGTGGCGGCATGGACCTGACGGTCTCGCCGACGGGTAGCCAGCGCGCGGCGACCTCGGGGCGGTGGTCGGCAACGGGCGCCGCCCGGGTGACATTCTGGGCGCCGAGCCGGGCGACGAGCAGTTCCATCAAGCGCGCATGATCCTGTGGCGAACCGCCAGGCTCCGGGAACAGCGATTCGCTCGGCGCGTCCGCTTCGCGCACCTCCTTCGCGTCGAGACGAACGGCGATGACCGGCGCGGCCAGCTCGACGCGGCCCAGCCGTCCTTTCAGAAGACGCACGAGGTGGTCCTCGCGCGACGTCGGTTCCGCGAGGGCAACTTCGATTGCCGTCGGCGGCACCGCCGCGCGGCCGCGCTCATGCTCGAGCTCAAGCACAAATCGGCGATCGCAAGCTGTCGGGCCGACAGCCAGCCGGTCTGGCAAGGAGGCGCGGAGCGAGCCGCTGGCGACGTGCCGGCCGCCTATTTTTTCCAGAAGGCTCTCAGCTCTGCCTCCGATCCGTTGAAGAGATTCCTGTCGAAGCGACCGACGTTTGGGATCTTCGTGGGTTCCGGCCCGAGCGATCCATCGGTGTATTGCCATAGCGTCCACTTGGTCCAATTAGGTGGCACAACGGGCGTGGGCCCGTATTGCGCAAGCCAGAACCAGCAATTGGCGAGCACTGGATCGTTCTTGGTGCCCAACTGCTGTTTGATGGTGTGCCCAGAGTAGAAGCCGGGATAACGGCCCGTGACCACATGTACGTGAGTGACGAAAGCCCGCGCCTCTTCCAGGCTCATACTGGGCCCGGTTGGGTTTGACTCGAAATCGAGCGCCAGCATCGTTTCCTTCGTATCGCCGACGGTTTCGATGAAGTGGACGGCCTGCTGCACACCGTCGCAGTCAGTACCGAAATGATACGCGCCCCAGAGCAAACCGGCCTTCTGCGCGGCGTCACGATGGTCCTCATAGGTCTGGTCCCTTGAAATGAGCCCTTGGGTGGCCTTGTGAATTACACCAACGATGCCTGCCGCTTTGAGTCCCTCGAAGTTGACGGGATCGTTGTGATGAGAAATGTCGACGACGGCGTTGTATCCATTCAACATGTCTGCCTCGCTTCTGAGCAGTGGGTAAGCCAAAAGTGGCTTCTTACGGGTAAGAGCGGCATTGAGGAAAGCCCCGCCTGGCACGTGGCCGAAAGACGATCCTGCCTCCGATTTTCAACACACGGACGAACGCCCGCCGCTAAGGCGCCGAACGGACTGAATGGTAGGTCGCCGACCGCGTTTAGAAGTTAGTTTCGACAGTGAAGTGTGGGCTAGCGAACCGATTTGGCCAACGGCATCAGAGCCGAACTTGACTTCGTTGTTAGCCAACCTAAATTTCATCCAAGGATTTCGGGCGACTTCGGTGAAGGGCTCGTGCCCGAGCGTCGTTCGACCTTTTGCCCCGATGAGCGGGAGGCGGCATGGCTGAAGTTGACAGTGCGGAGTCTCAGGCTTCGAATTCGGCGGCGAACGAGCTTCATGAGGCCACTGCAGGCGTTGCTGAAAGTCCCGCGTCCCCGGGGTCAGCAGCTAGCGATCGTCAGCCGGCTGCTTCTCCGGCGACCGATAGAGACGGCGACGGCTCCCTAATCTTTGCTGCGGTGCGGCGGGCGTTCGCGCTCGGTTGGAACCTTGTCGAGCTGAAAGGCCGCATCAAGGCGGAGCGCTGGGAGGTCGAGCAGCGGGGAATGCGCGTCGCGAGCCTCTGGCGTGTTTCGCTATCCAAGATAGCGTTGATGCATTCCCAGGTATTCCCACTGATAGGTACCGACAGGACCTTCTACGCGCCGCAAGAAGCGCTCCCAAAGTACCTGTTTCCAGACGCGGACGACCCTGACTACACGCAGTTCAGCCTTTTGGACGCGCGGGACGACAACGTGAAGCTCGCGAGCTTTAAGCTCTACGACGTTACTCGGCGGGCAATCAACTGTCTCGCGCTGCTCTACGTCGACCCGAATGACAGCTTGGACAGTGATCGGATCAGACATCTACAGAGCGCGCTCGTTAGCGCGGTCGCTCAAGAAGCGCCAGGCGCTGATCCGAAAGATGAGCTTACCGTCCTCGTTAGGAAATTTCTTGACGCATGGGACGGGTTTCTCCGCGAGCACTACTATGCCGGGGGAATACTGCCCAACGATGAACTCGAGTCGATTGCCTACGAGGCGGGTCGCTCGATGGCGTCCCTTTCATGGACAATCACTAACGAAACGTTGGACTGGGAGCGCTCGCTGCCGCAGCTGCGCGGGCACATGCCTGTTCCGCAAGGCAATGAAGGTCTTCCCGTCGCGCGCAAGAGGGCTGCCGAAGACACCGCGCGCGATGATGACGTGAGGCGGGTGTGGGAAAACACGTTCAGGCAAGATTTCATCATTCGTCTTCAACACGATGTCGTGGCGCTTAGTTCAAAGCTCGACGAAGCATATCTGGCGGAAAAGCCGACCGGCGTCGGGGCGGCGCAACCTGGCGCTACAGACCCCGAGCTGCCGAGCGTATCGATCCGTGCGATCAAGCAGGGGCTCGAGTTCTGGCGGCGCGCGGTTGTTAACACACTGGACGCTGTGCCGGATGCGAAGAAGAGCGCCACGACGGAGTTCCCAGCCTATGTCGCTGAGTACGGTAAGCGCTACGAGTGGTCAGCGGGGATGCGGCTAGCACTGACAAAGCAGGTCAACCTATGGCGAACGCTGATTTGCGGCCAGCAGTCGATGAAAGCGTTCTCCACTGAGAGCGTCGCCCAGAAATTGGTGAACGAGGTGTGGGAAGAGATTCAGGGCGGCCTTGCTGCGGACATGTCTCAGGCTTTCCGCCGTGCGGAAAAGGCGGCGGAGGATATTGCCAAGGAGGCAGGTGAGGCGATTGAATCGGTCTTTTCTGCGGCGAGGGGGTTCTTCTGGCCGCTGGCGATCCTTGCCGTTATGGTCGTCGTCGCGGTGTTGGTATTACTGATCGGGCAGAAACCTGCGGCAGATGCAGTCGCACCGGGAGTCGGCGTGGCGGGGATCGGCGCGGCGGTCGCGGCGGTGCTCAAGTGGTTTGACTTCTCGCACTTTAAGGAGAAAACCAAGGCCGACTTCACTAAGAACGCAGGGAATAAGACCGCGTCTGCGACTACCGAAACTGATGGCGGCATTGCCGAGCGGCTGGGCAATCTGTCGCACTCGATAGCCACTGATGCGCTGTCGGCTATGAAAAGCGGCTTCGCTCAGGTACAGACGGAGCTAGCCGACTTAAATCGCAGCGTAAGCGTTGCCTATCCCCTCATCGATTACATCGCTCTTGAGAGAAGTGGGGCAAGCGCGAGCGGCAAAATAGAGCCTCCGGTGAGCGGCGCAAAAGCGGCGCCGCCGGCGGGCACTGCTAGCATAGGAAGCGTTCTTCTCCTCAAGGACATCATCTGGACTAGCGAGGAACGCGCTGAGGAAATAAAGGCCGTGGTGCGAGCAGCCTTCGGTCCCGTTGCGGTTCTTGCTTACTCTGCAACGCAGAACCAAAAGAAGAACGAGAAATAACGGCTCTCGCTTTTCGCTCGCCGCCTTGATCTCCTGCTGAACCGCCTACCTACACTCTTCCTGGTGACTTATGAGTCGTTTTTCTTCATCCGACGATGCGCTGCAGGCGCGCGATAATCCGGAACTGGCGCCGGGGCAGCCGCAGGTTGCGCAGCTGCCGGCGCGCGGACTGCTCTTCCTTGCCGCCGAGCCTGAGCTGAAGGGTTTTCCCGGCGCGCAGCCGAGTCGGCGCCGGATGAGCGCACGCGTGCCACCTTGCTACGCGCCAGCATGCATTGGATGCGACACACGTTCGGCTCGCACGCGCTGGCCAATGGCATGGAAGTCGACGTGGGCCGGGTAGAGCCAGGAGCATGCGCCGACCGAAACGACATCGCGCAGAATCGCGGGCGCCCCGGGTTCTTTTCCGCGGCCTGTCGATCTCCATGCATCTGCGTTCGCTTGTTCCCGTCGAGCGTTATCAACGCCAGGTTCCGCGAGATCCAGGAGGCCGAAGCGCTTACTGCGCGAGCACACATTGCGGCTACACTTATGTCTTTGCTTCGAGTCCGATACTCATTCGACGCTGCTTGCGTTTCGTCTCACGCTTACTGAACAAACTCCCATTCGCAGGTGAGGGTGCACGAAGCATGCGAAGCGACAGCCATCAACCGTCCTTGGCGAGGTTGCACATGGCAACTGCACGACGGCGCCTTGGGGTATTACTTGCCCTGGCGATACTACTGGCTCCTTCACTCGGCACGTGCGCGACGGCCTCGCCGGACTACGACAAGGTGTGCGCCGAACACGAAGCATATTGGACGGCTCGTGAGGTTTCTTTATGGAACGAGATATGCTCTGGCAAGTCTGCGGATTTCTACGATCCCGCATCATCCGCTCTCTCCCGTCTTCCTCTTCCCTTCCGCCGCCCTCCTCTCCTCGACGCCTGGAGTAGCCAGGCCCAAGCCAACGCGAAGTCTGAAAAAACAAGGTCTTATCCGTACCTTTCTGCGCTTCCTTTTCTTCCTGTTGCTCCTGATTATTCTTCCTACTCCCTTCGACGGCTAGTCTCGGTGAGCCCGCAGTTTATCCGCGATATCCTGGCCAGTCCTCGCTACAAAAACGCTATTCCAAACCACAAGCTGGAAGTTGATTCGGTTGACGTCGCGAGCTATTCGGAGATTCGTCTAGATCGACTGTCGCTGCCCGGGCTTTCGTTCAAAGACGTTACTCTGCCGATGGTGACGATGGCCGACTCTGTAATAAACGGATCCCTTGAGCTGGACAATGTACGAGTGAAAAGTCTCTATATGGAGGGCCTTACCGTGGACAATGTGCGCATTGTTCTTACGATGTTTACAGGCGCCGGTCGTATGATGCCCGTTTATAACGGCGTGCTCGATGCCACTGGCTCCAAAATCAACGGTAACCTCCATGTCTTCGGCGTCGTTGCTTGCAAAGTAAGCTTGCAAGATGCGAGGGTCGCAGGAAGTGCTTACGTAGACGGCCTGTCGGCGTATCTACTCGATTTTCGAAACGGACAGTTCAGTAGTGCAGTCACGTTGACCGGCTCACACTTAGGCGTGCAGGGCAAAGCGTCGTGTGATGACACCGAAGTGACGGATGCGTTAAAGCTGGCTAACGTCAATTTCGAAGGCGCGCACTTCGCCTCGACACTGAAGCTCATCAATGATGAGTTTTCCGATGCCGACTCGGCTCGCCGCCACGATCTCGGTGGTTACGTTGGTCTGGGCAGCGCACTGATCGGCGGGAGCCTGGAAATCACTGGGTCAACGTTTTATTCTGTCTTGGATCTCGGCGGTTCCGAGATAGCAAACCAGCTGATTTTGGCAAGGGAGGGGACCAAAGGTCGCAGCGGTGCCGCCGTTAGATGGGGACCGGATGCAACGCTGTTTCTCGATAACGCGAAGATCGGGACGTTCTACGGTCCCCGGGTGAAAGCGCTGTGGCCCAAGCAAATAGAGATACGGAACCTGAGTTTCAAGGCGTTCGTATCGAAGGAAGGCGCACTCTGGTCGGACCCAGGCGAGTCGTTGCCAGGCGAGTTACCTCCCGTCGAATGGTATCCATACTGGCTTTCTCTTGCACCGGCCAGACCTTTCAGCCCTCAGCCATACGAGGCGGTCCGAGCTTATCTTACGGCTTCCGGCGAACTGGACGCCGCTACCGCGGTCGGAATCAAGGAAAAGGACCAGCTGCGCAACCAGCAATGCGCGAACCATAAAGTCGTCGATTGCGTCCTTCTGTGGATGTCCTGGGCGACGATCGGATACGGTTATCGACTTTGGCTCTCGGTCGGCTGGACCATTTTTTTCGTTATTGCTGGCGCGATGGTATTCAGGAAAACGGAAGCGGCATACCAAAATTCAATGCCGTACGGACTTGCCTACAGTTTCGAAACGTTTATCCCGTTCATTAAGCTGCGCGAGAGGCACTCCAAAATTGAAGCGTCAGGCAAGGCCAGATACTATTTTTATATCCACAAGCTCGCGGGATGGATAATCGGCCTATTCCTGGTTGCAGCAGTTTCTGGACTTACCAAGTGAACTCCAGAAGCCGGCATTTCGCGCGGCGTGAACATTGATATGCTGCGTTTAAACCCTCGACCGCCGTGGGCCGATCGCCCGGTCGACGAAAATCGTGTCTGAGATCTCGCAGGCGGTCGGCCCGGTGGCGCAGTCAGATACGACTAGTAACAAGTACATCCCGGAGGGCTGCTACCGCTGGCCGGACACGAGCATCCCCCAGCGATGCTATTGCCGCTAGCAGTGGCGGCGTTGCCCGCGGACTGTACGGCGGCAGCCTGCTGGGCAAGGGCACCACTGGGCGATTGAGTATACAGCTGCCGATATGCTGGAACAGAAACAAAGATGCAAGCCACGATGCTGAGAAGTAGGGCTACCAACAGATGGGCCACGCCTAGCATTGCCGCCCGTGAGTCACCTCCGCTCATACGGGCTATCGCCCTGTCCGAATATAGCCAAAGCAAAGCCACCAAAAGTCCGAGCGGATAACAGCCGAACGCCGGAGAATTATTAAATTTGTCGACCACCAGCAACACTGTTGCAGCGAAAATAGCCGGCAAAACCGAAGCCAGCACTTTCAGCCAGTCGCCGTCGGCACTAAAACTCCGAAACGCCGCTGCCGCGAACGATCCGACGAATGCGCCTAGGCAGAACAGTCCAAGATAATCCACGGCCGCCGGTCTCCGCTCAGATAATCCATCTCACGTGAAACGCAGCGCCCGGGCTTTCCCCAGCCCGGACCTAACTACATTCTGCCCCTGTAGTCCGAGCATAGGTGTCCTTGCTGTAAATAGCGAGCCAGCCAGGGAGGGCCTCCACGAGGTGACCGGCTCAATCCGTGGCCTGGACGCCGGTTTTCATCATGGGTGAAGTCTCGGCGGGCGACGAACGGTGGCGAAGTGACATTAACCTTTGACGAGACTGATCGGATACTCGACGACATCGGACTACCCGCGAAAAAAGTTGGCAGGTCGGCGGCCCACTACGAACTGCGGGTGTCGGCCGAACTTTGCCGATCGTCTAGCATCGAACGGTGCTTGCCAGGATCGGCAGCACGCGGACACATTGCATCCGTTCGGACCAACGTTGCTACCCGTCCGCTCCGGAAGCGGACCGGTCTCAATCTTTTGACGCCCTCTCCTGGTGCTGGGCGACGAGTGCCCTGGTTCGGCGCAGTCCGTCAAGATGCGCATCGCCCCATCGAAGCGTTTGTCGAAAAAACACACACCGCGTTTTTTGCTCCGAATACTTCGCAACGATTGCTTATACTCGGTGCACCTCTTTCTCCGGGGCGCATCGTATGCGGCAGGAATGGCTTGAATATTTCCAGCGACTTGACTGGAACACTCCGATGATTCTGGCGCTGGCGTCAGGGGCAGTCGGCTCTGTCATCACGCTCGCGTGGATCTCGGCAAGGGATGCCAGGAAGCGCAGCCGTCAGCGACGCGACGCTGCACTGGAGCTTGCGTTATCGCTGGAAAGCTACGCCCGGACCTGCCGGACCATGATGCATAAGGCCGCCTGGGCGGCATCGGAGCCGGTCGGTCCGATGAGCCGCGACGCCAGCCAGGGCGTGTCCGTCCCTGTCTTTGCCTATCCGGACAAGCTTCAGTGGCACGTCCTGAGCCGCAAGGCTATCTCGGAACTCCGCGAGTACCCGGCAACGGTGTACGCCGCCCGGGAATATGTGGAAGCCTGCCGCGAATTCGGTGAGCCGAACGGCCTGTGTGGCCAGGTTGAATACGAATGTGCAAAGGCTGCGATGGCAGCATTGGCACTTGCACGGACCACGCGCCGGCGGCACGGAGCCGCAACGTGGAAGCCGGGTGCCAGGGATTCAGCGATTGAGCGCGAACTGTCCGACTTCATCGCGAACGCTGAAGAAAAGCGCAAGGCGTGGCTCGGGCGTCGAACGGAGTCCCCAGCTGGTCGGCGAGCTGACGCGCAACCGTTCGGTGAGGCGCGAGGCGCCTGAAACCTGGACCCGAACCCCGACGTGTGGCCAGATCCGTATAGCCCCAGTCTGCTCGCGGTGACTGCTGTCATGCATGCCAGAAGTGGACCACCTGCACCCGCCCCGGAAATGTCTGCCGGGTCTTCGTGACGGAAAGCAAAACGTAATTAAAAACTTTCCAGATCTTCCTAAAGAACGCTCAAACGAAGCCGTTATTGGTCATACGAAAGGCGCAGTTAGCTGGACAAAAGCCTGCGCAATAAAGACCAGACCGATTCGAGAGAGCCCGCAACGGAAGTTGCGTGAAAACAGATGTCACGGAGTGCACGGGGAACCTGCGCGGCCTACGGGAGCCCGCGTTCGCATCGGTTCAGAATCAGGCTGCTTTTTGCCTTGCTGGCCGCCGCGCCCTGCGGCATTCATGCAAAAGGCATCGCGACCGATGGTGGAACCGCGACAACGGTCTCCACTGCCGCAAATGGCCATCAGACGGTCAATCTTGCTCCCGCCTTTGCCGGCGTTTCGAATAACACCTATAGCAGTTTCAGCGTCGATGCAGCCGGTGCATCCCTGAACAACGTCGGCATTAACGCGCGAACGATTGTCAATCAGGTCACCAGCACCAATCCCAGCGTAATCAGCGGCCGTATCGATGTACTCGGCTCGCGCGCCAACGTCATCCTGGCCAATCCCAACGGTATTACGGTGAACGGCGGTTCATTCTTTAATACCGGCCGCCTGGCACTCACGACCGGACATGTCAGCTTCAGGGACACGGTGCCCGTGGCCGGACTACCCGAGCGGGACATCGTGCTCGACACGAGCACTGGGACGATCGTGGTTGGCCCGCAGGGACTGACGGGTGCGCTGATCGGCCTCGACCTGATCGCGAAGAACCTGCAGATCAACGGGCCGGTGACCAACAGTTTCTCGTCGCAGACCGCCAGTGTTCGCGCGGTGGCCGGCAGCAGCAATGTCACGCTCAACACAGCGGTTTCGCCGACCGACAACGACAACGACTGGCTGACGCTGAGCCCATCCACGACGCCCGCCACCGCAGGCTCGTTTGCCATCGACATCACCGCGGCCGGCAGCGTGACGAGCGGCCGTATCCAGCTGATCGTCACCGACAAAGGTCCCGGCGTGCGCAGCGCCGGACCGATGAACGCGACGCTCGGCGACTTCACGCTGTCGTCCAATGGTTCCGTGCAGTTCGCCAGCACCACATTGAGTGCGCAGAACAATCTCGACCTGCAGGTGCAGGACAGTATCGCGTTGAGCGACACGAAGTTCACGACGGACAGCGGCTTCGCGACGCTGACCGCCAGCGGCGCCGTGACGCTCACGGGCAGCAGCCTGCTCGCCGCGACGGGCATCCATATCAGCGGCGCGGGCATTGGGTTGACGCAGGACGCCACGGCGCAATCCGTGATCGCTTCCGCGAAAAGCGGTGTGGTGCTCACCAGCACCGGCGACATCACCAACTTCGGCTCGCTGATCCAGGGCCAGCAGACCAACACGCAGGACAGCGCGTCGCTTGGCGCACTGACGCTGAACGCGACCGGCAATGTGTTCAATCACTCGACCGCGGACAGCAAGCTCGCCGTTCTGTTCGGCGTGAACGGCGACGTATCGGTAACCGCCGGCGGCTCGGTGACCAACCAGAACGCCCGCATCCTGTCGAACAAGGCGCTGACGATCACCGCGGGCGGCGACGTGAACAACATCGTCGATCATTCCACCGGGACGAACGGTGGCGCGCCGGTCGGCTATTCGGACCGCAGCTGGCGGCTCGTCTTCGTCGAGCATCGTGAGAGCGGCTTTAACGTCGATTACGGCGCTATCGCCGATCCGTCGAAGCTCTCCTACATCACCGCCGACGACGGCAAGCTCGCCATTTCCGGTGCGAACGTCACGAATGTCGGCGGCTCGATTCTCGCGAATGGCGGCTCGATTGTCATCACCGCGCGCGAGCGCTTGCTCACACAGGGCGTGTTCACCGGTCAGGCCTCGTATCGGCAGACATGCTTTTTCTTCTGCAGTTCCACTTCATCGAGCACGGTCCAGGCATTCGGCGGTGTGATCGAGGCGGCTCAGGACATCACGCTGAAAGCCGGCACGCAGATCACCAACACGGGCGGCACGGTACTCGCGCTCAACGCGCTGACGCTCGACGCGCCGAAAACGCTCGCGCAGGCCGTGCTCGGCTACAGCGCGATCAACCGCACGCACGATCTGAAGGCGTGGTTCGGCAATTCGTGGTCGGCGATCTTCGCGGCGGACACGGGCGGTGTCTTTACCGGCGGCACCGGCCAGGTCGAGCTGACGGGGGAGGCCGACATAGACGGTGGATCGTTCAACGCGCCTGGCGGCATCAGGGCCGCAGGCGGCGTCAGCACGATTCGCGCGCCGTACCGCGCGCCGGTAACGATCGGCAATCACAACCGCCTTGGGCTCGTGTCATGGTTCGGGCTATGAGGTGGGGCATGAGGCAGCCCGTGAAGCGGGCCATGAAGCGGCCGATAAAGCGGGCGACAAAGCGCCGCACGCCGCGCCTTGCGCGCTGCGCGCTCGCGATCCTCGCGGCAGCGGTGACCGCGCGCGGTTTCGCGCAAACGCCGCCCGGGCCGCCGGGTTTGCCGAACGCTGCCGCCCTGGGCGGCGCTCCCTTCGGGGTGCCGATGCGCGCCGAGCAGGACCCGGCGCAGCGGCTGCTGCAGGAACAGCGTGAGCGTCAGCGTCGCGAGGAAATCCAGCAGGCGCCCGCGCAGATCGAAGTGCCGCAGCCGACCGTCGTCAATCTGCCCGAAGGCGCGGACGTCGACACGCTGCCCGACGTGGAGCCGCTGTTCAGGATCGATCGCATCGAGTTCATCGGCGACACGCTGCTCGGCAGGAGCGAACTGGATGCGATTGCCGCGCCGTTCATCGGCAGGCAGCTCGGCCGCAACCGCATCAACCTGCTGCTGCGCCGCGTCACCGAAGCGTTCATCGCGCGCGGCTACATCACGACGCGCGCCTATCTCGGCGCGCAGAATCTCGCGTCGGGCACGCTGAAGGTCAACATCGTCGACGGCAAGGTGTCGGCCTTCACGCTGAACGGCAAACCGCTGCGTCCGCGCGATCCGGACGAGCCGTGGTACACGACGCACGGTGGCGGCCTCGTCACCGACGCGGGCACCGCATGGGCGTTCGGCGACAGCCCCGGCGACGTGCTTCGCCTGCCCGATCTGGAACAGGGCGTCGACCAGATCAACCGGCTGCGCCGCAACCAGGCTGAAATCCAGATCATGCCGGGCGAGACGCCGGGCGATTCGGTCGTGGCGATCACCAACCACTATGGCGACCGCGTCTTCTACGACATCGGCATCGACAACTACGGCAGTTCGCAAACCGGCACGCTGCGCTATCGCGCCGGTGTCGAAGCGGACAACCTGATCGGCCTGCAGGAGTCGCTGTCGTTCAACTACGTCGGCACGCAGGACAGCAATGCGGTGGTGTTTTCCGCGGCGGCGCCCTACGGGTACCAGACCTTCAGCTATACGACCTCGCTCTCCGAATACCAGCAGACCATCAGCGACGTCGCCTTGCTGCAAGGCCGCACGTTCAGCCAGATTCTTGGCTGGAACGACGTGCTGACCCGCTCGCGTGCCGGGCGCACCAGCGTCGATGTGACGCTCACGAAAATGCGTACCGAACGCACGCTGAACGGCATTGAACTCTCGCCGCAGGATCTCACGGTGTTGCGTGTCGGCCTGAACGGTTTGCGCCGTTTCGTCGCGCACGATCAGGCGGCGGCCGCCACATGGGACGTCGGCGTGTCGCGAGGCCTGCCGTGGCTCTCGGCGAGCCGCGACACTGCCGGCATCGACGAAGTCGAGGCGCACAGCCAGTTCACGCGGCTCGACGCGACCGCCACGCTGCAGGTCGCGCTCGGCACGCTGGCGGGCACCCAATGGACCTATCGCGGCACGTTGCGCGGCCAGTACAGCCGCGTCGCGCTGTTCGGTAACGAGCAGATTTTCCTGGGCGGCATGGATTCCGTGCGCGGCTTCACTGAAGGCGGCATTGCCGGCGACAGCGGTTTCTATCTGCGCAACGAAGCCGCCTGGCAGAACGTGCCGGCGTGGCACGACGCGCGTCTCGAGCCGTATGTGTTTCTCGACGGCGGCAAATCGCATCTGGTCGCGCAAGGCGGCTGGCCGACCCTGATCGGCACCGGCGTCGGCGCACGCGCGCAATGGCGCCATAAAACGCAAACCGTCACCAGCGAGGTGCTGCTCGGGCAGGCCTTGCTTCAACCGGCCGCACTCGGCAAGAAAGCCACCGTGCTGCTCGCCACGCTCAACTGGTCACTCTGAAGAGGTCTATATGAAACATCGTCCGATCGCGCTTACGATCCGCGCCACCCTGATCGCCATGCTTGCCGCAGCCGGTCTGGTGAGCGGCATGCCCCTCGCGCATGCGGCCAACAAGCCGCCCTCGAAGCCCCCGGCGGAGAAGACCGTGGAAGCGGCGACGGGTCCGCTGCCCGCGAATGCAGTCGCACGCGTGAACAACGTGGTCATCACGCAGGCTCAGCTGGATGACGCGGTGCGCGCGTCGAACGCACCGGATACGCCGGCGCTACGCGCGTCGGTGAAGAACCAGCTGATCGCACGCGAACTGTTCCGTCAGGCTGCGGAGAAGCAGCACTACGAATCGCGCCCTCAGGTCGTGGCTGCCGTTGAGCAGGCGAGAACGGTAGCGATGACCGCCGCCTATCTGCGCGATCAGGTGAAGCCCGCGCCAGTGACCGAGGCGGACGTGAAAGCGAAGTACGACGCGATCGTCGCCACCCTCGGCGAGTTCGAATACAAGCCGAGCGCGATCGCCGTGAAGGACGCGGACACCGCGCAAACGGTGCTGACCCAACTGAAGAAGGGCACTGACTTCGCGCAACTCGCGAAGCAGTACAGCCAGGGCCCGGGCGCGGCGCAAGGTGGCGCGCTCAACTGGATTTCGTTCAAGACGCCGATCCAGCCGGGCACCACGCAGAACTGGCCGCAGCCGCTCGCCGAAGCGCTCGTCAAGCTGCCGCAGGGCGGTGTGTCGAGCGCGCCGGTGCAGATCGGCGACGCGTTCTGGATTCTGCGCGTCGACGAAAAGCGCGCGACGCAGATTCCGCAATACGACCAGATCAGGGACGCGCTGCGCAAGCAGCTCGAACAGCTTGCGCTGCAGAAGGCCACGGCCCAAGTGGTGGTGGATCTGATGAAGAACGCGCGGATTCAGCAGCAGTAAGAGCCCCGGTTTCAGGAGCCCCCGCTTCCCGAGGGGCGCAGCGCACGGGTTAGAAACCGCTGCAACGCTGCTCCAGGCGTGCTCGTCTGGAGCGGCGACGAAAAAGTGCCGCAGCTAAAAAGCCAGAAAAAGACGGGAGCACCATGAACGCGTCCACGCGCCACGCTTTACGACAACTCGAACAGAACCGTCACGCCCACGACGAACGGCACGAGTGCGGCATGCAGTCCGCGCGGAAGCGCTGGTCGATGCCGACGCCTGCGCGGGCTTACCGGGTATGGCAGCGCGCTGTCTCTGCGCTGGTTGCCATGACGCTGTTCGCCGGACCGCTGTCGATCACGTTCGAGCAAAGCCGCGACGCGGCCGGCGTGCTCGCGGCCGGCAGCAAGCGTCTTGACGATGAAGCGTGGCAGCAGATCCAGGATCTCGCGCGGTTGCGCGTGCGTTTCATGATGCAGACGGCGCAGGCCGCGCCGATCGTCGACCCGACCGCGCCGATCTCGTTTCAACCGAAGATCACGCAGACCACCGGCGCGGGCGGCGGCGTCCCTGTCGTGAACATCACCGCGCCGAACGCGGCGGGGATCTCGCTCAACCAGTACCAGAGCTTCAACATCGATCCGGTCGGGCTGATCCTGAACAACAGCCTGATGGCCGGCACGTCGCTCACGGGCGGCGACCTGCAGGCGAATCCGAATCTCGCCGGCCGCACGGCAAGCGTGATCGTCAACCAGGTCACGTCGACGGGCGCCGCGTTTGCGAGCCTGCTCAACGGTCCGCTCGAGGTGTTCGGCGCACCGGCCACGGTCATCATCGCGAATCCGAACGGCATCACGACGAACGGCACCGGCTTCACGAACACGATCGGCGTCACGTTGTCGACGGGTACCCCGCAGTTTCTCAGCGACCTCAAGGGCACCGTCACCGACTTCAGCAACGCGCAGGCGATCGGCTATAGCGTGACCGGCGGCCACATCCAGATCGAAGGCAACGCGGGCGTGAATCGGCCCGGCGCGGGCATCGAGGGCACGGTCGGCACGATCGATCTGATCGGCGAAACTATCGGCATCAACGCGCCGCTGTATGCAGGGCAGCGGATCAACGCGATTGCCGGGCGCCAGTTCGTGCTGCCCACGGCGGTGACGGGCAGCGGCACCACGTACGCCACCTCGTCGAACGGCGCGGACAACACGGCGAGCGCGATCAACAACGCGAACGGCCACGCCAACAACGGCCTCGCGATCGACGCCACCGCGTTCGGCGCGATGACCGCCGGCCAGATCCAGGTGATCGGCACGGCGGCCGGCATGGGCGTGCGCACCGATGCGCAGATGGCGGCGAACACCGGCGATCTGCTGCTGTCGTCGAATGGCGATCTGACCGTGAACGGCTCGGCCGCGCAACAGCAGGCGACGCTGCAGGCGAGCGGCAATCTGTCAATGACCGGCGCCCATGTCGGGATCAGCGGCTACTCGATCAATGCGAACGGCGACGTGACGTCGAGCGGCACCATACAGACCTCGGGCAAGCTCGCGGTGACCGCGGGCGGCAACGTCAACGTGGCGAACGCGCAATCGAACGGCGACACGGCGGTCACAGGCGGTGCGAACGTCACGCTCGGCGACGTGCAGACGGGCGGCGCACTCTCGGTCAGCGCGCAAGGCAATGACGGTGCGGGCGACATCAACCTGAACGGCACCTCGGTCGTGAGCGGCGCGACGAACCTCCTGGCCGCGCGCGACATCAATGTGAACGGGCAGACCAGTGGCAGCACGCTGCAGGCGACCGCGCAACGCAATGTCAACGTAAACGCAGCGCTACAGACGTCGGGCGATCTTGCGTTGAGTGCGACCCAAGGCAGCGTGAACGCCGGCGCCACGGTGAAGAGTGGCAGCAACCTCGCGCTGGGTTCCGGCCAGAACACGAACGTGACCGGGCAGGCCACCGCGCAGAATGCAGTGACAGTAACAGCGGGCCAGGACCTGACGGTGAGCGGATCGCTGGCGAGCGGCACGACGCTCGCGGCGAACGTTGCACGTGACGTTTCCGTGGCGGGCTCGCTGCTCGTCGGCACCAACGCGCAGGTGAATGCGGGGCGCAATGTGGATGTGCCCGGCGTCGTCATCGTGCAGCAGGACGGCGCGTTCAGCGCGCAGAACAACCTCACGGGCAGCGGCTCGGTTGCATTCGGGCAGAACGGCACGCTGACCACGGGTCAGAACGTGGCGTTCACCGGCAAGCTGCTCGCCAACGGTCTGCAGGTGACGGCGGGCAACAACGCGAGCGTCGCCGACGTGCAGGCGGGCGGCACGTTCAACATCGCGGCGAACGGGTTCACCAGCAACCCGGCAGGCGGCGGTGACGTGAGCTTCAACGGCAACGCCGCAGCGGTTGGCGCGACGAACGTGCAGGCCGCGCGCGATGTATTCGTGAACGGCACGCTGGCGGGCGGTTCACAGCTCGCGGTGACGGCGCAACGCAACGTCACCGTGGTTTCGGGCGGCACCGTGCAGGCTGTGGGCGATCTCGCGGTCGCGGCGGTGAGCGGCAGCGTGAATTCGAGCGGTACGCTCAATGGCGCGGCGAACCTGTCGGTTATCGGCGCACAGGACGTCGCGCTGACCGGCGCAACGGGCGTGGCCGGCGATACGACGCTCACGGCAGGGCACAACCTGACCATTGGCGGAACGCTTGCGGGCCAGGGCGCGGCGACGCTTAGCGCGGGCCACGATGTGATCGCGGGCGGCAGCAGTGGCTTCGTGAAGGACACGAACGTCACGGCGGCGAATGATCTGTCCGTGACGGGCACCTTGCAGGGCTTGGGCGTTTCGCTGACGGCGGGCCAGTCGGTCGCGCTGAACAACGTGCAGGCGAACAACGCGCTGCAGGTCGCGGCGAACGGCGGCACGCTCGCGGTCAACGGACTCGTCGCATCGCTTTCGACCGCTTCGCTGAATTCGGGCGGTGATACGTTGATCAACGGTGCGTTGCAGAGCGCGAACGCGCTGAGCGTCGCGAGCGGCGGCAACACGTCGATTGCGGGCAGCGTCGCCTCCAATGGCGACGTCACGCTCAGAAACGCGGCGGGTTCGTTGACGAGCACCGGCAACATCCAGTCCGGCAATAACCTGCTGATCGACGCGGCGCAGTCGGTCGATCTCGGCACGCAGGGCACCTCCGCGCTCGCCGATCTGACGGCGAGGGCCGGCCAGAACCTGACGATGAACGGT
The DNA here is from genome assembly GCF_049177125.1 of Paraburkholderia sp. DD10. Classification (NCBI taxonomy): domain Bacteria; kingdom Pseudomonadati; phylum Pseudomonadota; class Betaproteobacteria; order Burkholderiales; family Burkholderiaceae; genus Paraburkholderia; species Paraburkholderia sp. DD10. Next base: position 111,573 of record NZ_CP185394.1, read on the forward strand.
TCGGTGGTCGCGCAAGGCAACGGCACGCTGACGGCGGGCGGCACGGTTGCCGGCGCCGCGGCCAGCGCGTTCGGTCTCGCGGCGAACGTCAGCTCGGGCGGCGATACGAACCTCACGGGTTCGCTGCGCGGCGGCACGGTGCAGACCAATGCGGGCGGCTCTGCATCGCTGCATGACGTGCAGGCCGCATCGAGCCTGTCACTGGCAGCCACGCAGGATCTGAACATCACGGGCGCCGTGACGGGCGGCGCAGGCGTCACGCTCAACGCCGGGCAGAACATCGGCATCAGCGGGTCGATCCAGTCGGCTAGCGACACCGCGCTGATCGCGCAGAACGGCAGCGTGAGTTCGAGCGGCACCATCGGCAGCAATGGCGCGTTCAACGTGCAGGCGGGCTCGGACATCAACCTCGGCGGCACGACGACCGCCGCACTCGACACGACGCTGAACGCCACGCGCGACGTCAACGTGACCGGCATGCTCGCGGGCCAGGGGCAGGGCAGCGTGACGGCGGGCCGCGATATTGGCGGCGCCGGCACGATGACCTTCACGCAGGCGGCCACGCTGAACGCGGGGCGCGACGTCGCGCAAGGCGGCCTGATCCAGGGTCAATCCGTGCAGGTGACGGCGGCGGGCAACATCGGCGTGAACAACGTCGAGTCGGCAAGCACGATTGCGTTGGGTGCCAATGGCACGAACACGGCTAACGGTCCGGGCAATCTGACGGTGAACGGTTCGGCCGCGGCGGCAGGCGCCGTGACGGCAAGCGCCCGGAACGATGTGTCCGTGACCGCGACAGGCAAGATCGCCAGCGGGACGACGATTGGCATCACCGCGCAGCACGATATCAACGTTGCTGGTGCGCTCGAATCGGTCGGCGATGCGGTGCTCACCGCGCAGCAGGGCAGCCTGAACGCGACGGGCGGCATCAACAGCGGCGGCAGGCTGAACGTTACGACCGGCCTCGACCTGTCGCTCGGTGCGAGCACGAGCGCCGTTGGCGACGCGACGTTGAACGCCGGGCGCGATGCGCTGCTGAACGGCCTGCTGATCGGCGAAGCGAACGGCTTCGTGACGGCGGGGCGCGATATCAGCGGTGCGGGTACGCAGGCGTTTGCGCAGGCCGCGAGCTATGCGGCGCAACGTGACATCGCGCTGACGGGCGACGTGCAGGCGAACGTTATCGATGCGACGGGCGGCAACAATGCTTCGCTGCACGATGTCAGTTCGGCAACCACCCTGACGCTTACTGCGAATGGCAATGCCGGTGGAGGCGATGCCGGAATCACGGGCACGGCGAGCGCCCCTGGCGCGGTCACGTTAAGCGCGGCACGCGACGTATCGGTTAGCGGCTCACTGACGACGGGCGACACGCTGACGCTTGCCGCGCAGCGCAATGTGTCGGCGAGCGGCACGCTGCAAACCACGGCCGGCGATCTGACGGCGACGGCGGCCACCGGCAGCATCGCGCTGACGGGGACCACCACCACGTCTGGCGCGTTGAGCCTGACCTCCGCGCTCGATACGCAACTCGGCGGCCAGATCAACGCGGCCGGGGGCGTCACGGTGCAGGCGGGCCGCGATATCACGCTGAGCGGCGCGCTCGCCGGTCAGCTCGACGGCACGCTGACGGCTGCGCACGACATCAACGGCGCGGGAACGGCTGCGTTTGCGCAAGCCGCGACGCTGAATGCCGCGCATGACCTGGCATTAACCGGCGCATTGCAAGGCGCGAGCGTTTCGGTGACGGGCGGCAACAACGCGGGTCTGGGCAGCGTGCAGGCCGTGACTGGCAACCTTGCGGTGACGGCGAACGGCAACGCCGGCGGCGGCGACGTGACGCTCGGCGGCACGGCGACCGCACTCGGCACGCTCGCGCTGCAGGCGGCGCACGACGTCAGTGTGAGCGGCGCGGTCAACACGGGCAGCGCGACGACGATCGATGCCGCGCGCAACATCGCGCTCGCCGGTGTCAATTCGGCGGGCGACCTGACCATCGCCGCGACCAGCGGCAATGCGAGCGCGGCGAACGTCATGACGCAGGGCAATCTCGTCGCGACCGCGGGCGAAGCGCTGAGCGTTTCCGGCGCGACGACCGTTGGCGGCAGTGCGCAGCTCACGTCGGGCGGTGACATGACGCTGACGGGTGGAATCGGCGCGCAGAACGCAGGGACCCTGACGGCCGGCGGCTCGATTGGCGCGGCGTCCGTCGCGTTCGGGCAGCAGGCCACGCTGAATGCGGGCGGCAGCATCGGTGTGACCGGTGCGGTCGCGACCAATGGCGCATTGAATGCGACCGCGGGCAACGATCTGTCGATGGGGTCCGCGCAGGCAGGCGGCGCAATCGCGTTGCAGGCGCAGGGGCATAACGGCGCAGGCGACGTGAAGGTGAACGGCGCGTTCGCTTCGGGCGCAGCCGCGACGGTTACCGCCGCGCGCGATGCGACGATCGTCGGCAATGCTTCCGCTACCAGCCAGCTGACCGTGGCGGCGGGCCGCAACCTCACGGCAAACGGCACGGTCGGCGCGAACGGCGATGTCACGCTGAGCGCGACGGGTGGCAATCTCGCCGTCGGCGGGGCGATCACCAGCCAGGGCAATCTCAGGGCGAATTCCGGTGGCGCGCTCGCGCTGAACGGCGAACTCGTCAATGGCGATACGACGCTGAATGCGGGCGGTAGCGCGACGCTCACCGGAGCCTTCCTCGGCCTCGGTCTCGCGACGATCAACTCGGGCAGTTCGGTGAACGGCGGCGGCTCGCTGACGTTCGGCAAGGACATCACGATCGGTGCGGGTGGCGGTATTGCGCTCGGCGCGATTCAGGGTGCGGGGCTGTTGACGGCGACCTCGGGCGGTGACATGTCGTTCGGTGCCACGACGGCGGTCGGCAATGTGAGTGCGAAGTCGACGGGCGGCAGCGTGAGCTTCGGCGGCGCCGTGCAGTCCGGCGGCAACGTGACGGTTCAGGCCGCGCGCAATGCGACGGTGGCGGGCGCGGTGTCGTCGATGGGCACGGTGAATGTCAGCGGCGCACAGGGCAATGTGAGCGTGGCGGGTGTGTCGTCGAACGGTGATACGACGATGAGCGCCGGGCAGACGCTCACGCTGGGCGGCACGAGCACGGTGGCGGGGCAGTTCACGCTGAGCGGCGGTAATGTCATGCTGAGCGGGTCGCAGGGTGGCTCGAAGAACGTGAGCGTGAGCGCGCAAGGGACGCTCGATGCGAGCCAGGCGTCCATGGTGTCGACGCAGAACATGCAGTTCAGCGGGACCAATGTGACGTTGGGGACGGTGATTGTCGGTGGGGCGTTGACGGCAACGGCGTCGAATCAGCTGTCGCTGGTTGGGGCCGCGGTGGATGCGGTGGGCGCCGCGACGCTGACGTCGGGCAATGGCTTTTATAACGCGAGCCAGGTGCTTTCGGGCGGGACGCTTTACGTGTCGGCGCCGAATGTGACCAATGCAGCCAATGCGTCGCTGGCGTCGACCACCACGACGACGATCAACGCGACGAACTTCACCAATGCGGGGCTCGTGAACGGCGCGACCACCAATGTGACGGTGGCGGGCGGGTTGAACAACAGCGGCGGCTCGTTGATGGCGGTCAATAGCCTCGTTATCAATACCGGAACGCTGAACAACCAGAACGGGATCATCTTTGCGGGGAATCCGAATACGCCGAATGGACCGACGACCGGCGACGTTTCACTGACGATCAATGGCGGCGACGGTTCGTTCTATAACGGCGGTGGCCAGCTGCTCGCGCAGCGCAATATGGGCGTGAGCGCGGTGAACATGGCATTCGATCCGTCGCTGGGGACCATCAGCCAGGGCGGGCAGCTTTCGATTACCGCGGCGTCGATCAGTAACACCGGGACGTGGAACTACGGTGGGCAGGGTGTGACGTTGACCGGTATCTACGGCATCAACAACTACGGGACGATGACGGGGACGGCGCCGTTGACGCTTTCCACTAACGGGACGTTGACGAATTTCGGGCAGGTGACCGGTAGCGATGTGACGTTCAACGGCACGTTGAACAACGTGGTCGGGGCGGTGATGCATGCGGACGGCACGCTGGCGCTGAATGGGAATACGACGAATCGCGGGACGGTCGAGGCTAGTGGTCTGCTGTCGGTGACGGGAGGTGACTACGATAACCAGGGCGCCACGACGCAGTCGAAGGGAGACGCGAACTTCAATCTGGGTGGGACGCTGCTCAATACCGGCGGGTCGATATTTGCGGGGAATAACATCAGTATTAGTGCTGGAGCGGTGGTTAACGATCAGACGGCGCCGGGCGGACAACAGACTGTCACGTCGACGATCAGCGATCCATCGCTTTTATGGTCAGCATCGGTCGGCACGGAAGACTACACGTATCAGTACAAGTACGGCGGACAAAACGGTTACGAAGGCACCCAAAGCATGACTGTGGGTGCGACCCTTGGCGATCTGCTTTCTCCGACAGGGTCGACGACGCCCGTTTATATAGGACGGGGAATAGGGTTTTGCCAGGCGAACTGCGGCATTGCCGCGTCCCAGCCATACGGCGCTTCCGGGACCGTTACGTTTAACGAGTACCTGGGCGTCTGGTCGGTGGGGGCGGCTCCAGATCCGTCCGCGCAAGCCTCTCGCACGTTTACGTTGCCGACGGTCTATCAGACCGCCCAGACGCAGCAGGCGGGCACCTCCGGTGTCATCTCTGCTGGTAACTCGATTGTGCTGTCCGCGGGCTCATTGTCGAATCGAGGCGGGCAGATTGCCGCGCAAGGGAATATTTCACTCAACGTTCAGTCGTTAGCGAATGGTGCTGTGGCGCCTACACTCGCTTACCAATCGACCGAGGTGGTAGACCAGGGGCAATATTCTTCATTTCTCGCCCAGATTGCGGCACTGGGCATCGTGGGAGTATCGATTGCAAGCCAGTACAACAGCGACGGATGCAATTCACAGGGTTGCGGGATCGGCAGCCAACTGCCGCCAAACACTTTTCAGATTGCCACGGGATCGGCGGCGCCAACGGCAACAGGTACGCTGATTTCGTCCACCCCGACGGGGATGATAGCCGCAGGCTACAACATGGTCATTAACGGCGGCAGTCTCGTCAATGAAGGCCTGCTGTACGCGGGTAACAACGTTCAGGTCGGCGCGGCCAGCCTGACCAATCAGGGTGGCAACCAGCAGAGCTATTCGACACAGACCGGCTGTGCGGCAGGTGTGCCGAGCACGGCGTGCGGAACTGCAGGTAACGCTCGTGGCGCAAACCCGACCACGACCACGTTCGGCTACAACCAGAACGATGCAACGATCTACGCCGGCAACGATCTCGTCATCGCCGCAGGGCAGATTAACAACACGTTCGGCAACCTGCTTGCCGGGCACGACATCGTGATCGGTGGTGTCGGTACGACCGCAAGTTCGACGACGCCGGCGGGGAACCTCAACAACACCTCGGGCAACATCGTCGCGGGCAATAACATCACGCTCAACGTCTCTGGCGCGATCACGAACAATTTGCCGCCGCCTGTGCCAGTGCACGAGAACTACGGCATGAACGAGCAGTACTCGGGCTGCATGACCGCAGGCGGCTACAAGGAAAGCTACTGCGAAGGCTACGTCGATCAACAGTCGGGAAGTTCGTCTGTCATCAGCGCCGGCAACAACCTGCAGATCAACGCGGGCAGCCTGACCAACATCGGCAGCCTGATTGCGGCGGGCAACACGGCGACGATCGCGGTCGCGGGCCCGGTCGTCAATGAAGCGCAGACGCTGAACGCTTACTGGCACTCGCACTGGGTGCAACAAACCGGGGATTTCAGTGCTGACAGGCGCCACGATGTATGGGCCTGCGGGTCCGTCGCCGAGTGCACGGCTCTTTACGGCAGCGCTTACACAAGTGCAGGCGGCACGATTGATCCACCGCAGCCTGTCGGGAATATCGCTGCGACCATCCAGGCGCCGAATCTGTCGATCACCGCGGGCGGCCAGATCCAGAACGTCGGCAATGTGATTGGCACGTCAGTGACGTTGACGGGGCAGAAACTCATCAACGGTATCACGACGGCGAATACTTATACGCCTCGCGTGAATGCGCCGTCGCAGGTGATTTCGCTAAGCCCGGTAAGTCTGCCGGGACTAAACCTCTCGGTGCCGCGCGCGGTGGGCGGTGCGCTTCCGACGCCGGTCGCGGGCAAGGCGTCGTATGTCGACAATTCGCTGGGTACATCGGCGCTCAGCAATCTGGGCCCGCAGGATCTGCTCAATGCTCTGCCGACAAGCTTGCAGCCGGGTTCGACGCTGTTCTACTACAACCCGCAGGAAGAAGACCTGATGCTGCAGCAGGCGGCATTGCAGCAAACGGGCAAGGCGAGCTTCATCGACGGGCTGACGTATGACAGCACGAGGGCCATGTCGGTTACCGAGCAGGAAAAGCAGTATCTGTATCAGAACGCGCTCGACTACGCGACGGCGAACAACCTGCAACTCGGCACTGCGCTGACGCAGACGCAGATCAACGCGCTCGACAAGCCGATGCTGTGGTATGTGGAGCAGACCGTGCCGGACCCGTCTTGCGCGGCAACGGGCACGGCGACCTGCCCGACAATCACAGCGCTGATGCCGCAGGTTTATCTGCCAAGCGATACGAGTGCGATGTCCGCCGGCGGCAACATCACGGGCACGGATGTCACACTCAATTTCAATAGGGACGGCGGCAGCATCCTGAATACTGGAAGCATCACGGCTTCCAACACGCTGACCGTGAATACCGGCACGCTGACGAATCAGGCGAATCAGGTCAACGTCGGGGAAATCTGGCAGTACGTAAAGGATGCCGGTTACTCGAAGACGACTGGCACCGAGGTCCAGCCTGGCGGGTTCATGAGTGCGGCCAACATGGACCTGAATGTGCAGACGCTGAGCCAGATCGGTGGCGCGCTGCAGAAGCTCAACGCGGATGGCTCGCTCGATTCGGCCGGAACGCAGCAATTGCTGGCGACCCTTCAGCAACAACTTGGCGCGGCCTTCGTCCAGACGTCAGTCAGTGACAACCTCCATCAGGACTTTGTGAAGGAGGGCGGTTCCTTCGGGGTGACACAGATCGGTGCAATCGTCGTCGCGGTGGTTGCTGCCATCCTGATGCAACCGGAAATATCTGCGGCAATTGCGTCGATGAGCGGGGCTGCTGACGCGGCAGCGACGGCGGCTTTCGCGGCGGCCCAGGAGGGACTAACAGGTGCAGCGATCACTGCCGCGGCAAGTGCCGCGGGCGGAACGCTGGCTGTCGGAGGACTGGCCAACACGATGATCGCAGTTGGACTGAGCAGCTTCGCATCCAGTGCGTTGAGCCAGGTGATCACTACCGGCAGCATCAATATCGGGGCGGCTTTGCGTAACGGACTGATCGGCGCAGCGACGGCCGGACTGACGAACGGAATTACCTTCGACACGGGCAGTGGCTCAGTGGGATTTAACGTCAACGCATCCGTTGAAGGTGTTACGGCGCCGAGTCTCGCTAATCTGGCTGGAATCCAGAATGTAGGTAACACCCTCGTTCCGCAGGCTGGTACAGCAGCGGGGTCGCTGCCGACCGAGATTGCCGCTATTGCCTCGAGCGCCACGATACAGGCGGGTTTGCAGACGGTAATTGGCGGTGGAAGCTTCCTGGACAGCCTCAAGAACAGCCTCGTGAACGACGCCGCAGCGGCAGGCGCATTCGCGATCGGCAATGCGTTCAACGCGCAGCAGGGATTCTGGACAACAAGTAACCCGCTTTACGCGTTCGAGCACGCCGCGCTTGGATGTGCCGCAGGCGCAGCGGGTGGAACGGGCTGCGCAGGAGGGGCCATTGGCGGGGCTACGAGCGCGGTCTTTACTTCACAGATTCCTGATCCGACCGATAGCAATGGCAATCCGACATCCTGGTCCCCGCAGCAGGTGGCGGCACTGACGGCGGCTTCGATGCTGCTGGGTGGTACAGCAGCAGGTCTGCTTGGACAGAACGCCGTGGCCGGAGCGATGGCAGCTGAAAATGAGACGCTGAACAATCGTGTGCTGCATCCCCAAGAGCAACCGCTTGCACAGCAGCTTGCCGCTGCAGCGAACGCGAAGGGTATTACGAAACCGGACGGATCGCCTGTCACGGCGGCCGACGTTTCAAATCAGCTCGCGCAGATGGGCTATCGTCAGAACGGTGTCACGGAAAGTGGAGCGGCAGCGACAGTGACGGGGGCGTATCCCAACGACGGCTCGACCTGGTTGCCAGCTGGTGTTAATGCAAACACCGGACAGACGATCTGGGCGCAGGTGCCGGGGTCGGCCAATCCGACATTGCAGACGTTCATTCTGCAGAACACGAACGGCGCGGACGTGCCGCTCGCGCAGAGTTACACCGCGTCGCCATCCGGCGCACAGTCTAACCTTGCGCCACAAGGCGTTTCAATGGGATCATCTGCGGGTTCGATATGCCCGAATGGGAACTGCGGGATTGCATATCAATCAGTATCGATGCCCCCGCCCGCTGCTCTCACGGACAAGGGCTCGACTGCATTGGCACTTGCATCTCCATGGCTTCCGCCTCCGTTTGATGTTGCCGCGCTCGTTGGCTCAGCGGGACTGCAGTCACTAAACTATCTTTATAGTCCGCCGAGTCGTGCGTCGGTCTTATACGTCATGATGAGCACGATTGGCGGTGCGTTACTTCCGCAGGGACCTATGGTTCAAACTCTGTTCACGTTGGGCACGGCTGCGGCGCAACCTTACATCGCTCCGTAGCACAATCAATAGTAACGGTTCAATACGCGACACCATGGACAACAAAAAGTGGAAGGACGATTTAACGCCATTTGAGCGAACGGTTTACCGTCGGGTCTCCTATTCGGCACTGGCTGTTGTCTTCTACTGTGTGCTCATGGTGCGCAAGTCTCCAACATCGACATTTTTTTTTGTAATCGGACTATTTGCGCTAGTGATAGCGATGGTCTTTGGTGGGGGATACAGCAAAAGCGTCAGGGTGTTGGATCTGAGGCGATTCGATAGACGTTCCCGTGAACGCAACTCTCGTGGTGACTGATGTGCGCCGAAGTTAGGAGAAGGTGGCCGCGCGGCGGTTCCGCGAGGGCAACGTCGATTGCCGTCGGCGGCACCGCCGCGCGGCCGCGCTCATGCTCGAGCTCAAGCACAAACCGCGCGATCGCAAGCTGTCGGGCCGACAGCCAGCCGGTCATCTGCAGGATCAGGCACCGCGCCGCGAACAGCACGGCCTCTGCGTGCTCGATCCGGTCGGGCAGCTCGAGCCGCGCACTGAAGGCGGGAGGCATCTCGAGCCATTCATAGACTTCCGGTGCCGCGCCCGTCGCGCGATCGAGCGCATCCAGCAGCGCCGTGCCGCAGCGTTTTTTTTGAGGCCTGCGCGGGGCAGGCGCCGGACGTCGTCCACCGTTTCGCATCCCAGGCCGTCGAACCATTCGGCGTAGGGCGCGCCGGCGGCAGGGCAGGTAACGGCACGCGACTCAGTGCGCGGTCGACGGATCGCAGCGAGAGCGCAATGCCACCCGAGGACTGGGCGAAGAGCCACGCGGCCTCCCCTGTTGGTGCAACAGCAAGCGTTGCCGTTACGCCGAACGCGATCACCGTTTCGCGCGCGAGTCGACGCAGCGGGCGAATACCGCCAAAGAGCCGCAGGCTCGCCGAGACGTCGGCAAGTACGACGGCTTCTTCAGCCAGCACCACATGGGGGGTGAAATGCAGCAGGGCGAACGCCACGCCACGAACCAGCTCCGCTTCACGGGTAAGATCGCGTTCCCGGATGACCGCGTCGGGCGCGAGCGTCAGCACGCCACCGCGGCGATGCCGGCCACGATCCCGGCGGAATGCGCCGCGCGGTCGAGCGCGACAACGCGGTCCTTCTCCAGCACGACAAACCCGGCCTCATGACGTGGCATCGACCAGCGCGGAAGAAACGACTCGAGGGCGAGGTGCGGCAGATGTACGCCGATCCAGAGTTGCATATCGGCTCAACAGGGCCGGTGAAGGCGTGAGGGGAACGAAAACGGGTTCGTCGCGCTGCGGTCCGCGGCGCTTGACGAAGGTCACTTCAATCCCGCCCCTGGCCGCGCGCAATGCGAGCCGCAGCGGCGCCGGCGACGTCGCCTGGGCGGCCGCGAGCGGGCGAAACAGGAACAGGAAGGTGTCCGAGGCCTGCGCAGCCAGATGCAGCCGCCGGAGCTGTCAAACGAACTAAAGTTCGTACGAATTTGCTACTAAATTCCTGTTTGCACAGGAACCCATGCCCCTATCTCTAAATCCTGCTTTGAATACGAACCCCCGGGAGAAGCCCCGCTCAGATCCGGAACGTCGAATGTGGCACCACCGTCATGCGTCGCACCGATGAGCCAGTCTCCAGAGGGCGGTTTCACCCACCGGTAGAATGTGGGCGGGGGTTCGAAAGTCGGGATTTGTGGAGAAACCCAAGTAAGCTCGTCGTCGTTTACGTGACCGACTTCTTCAAAACCATTACTGCCACCCATAAAAAAGCACCAGTCACTACCCCTCCAGTAGCCTATCCCCGTTCCATTCGATCCATCCATTCCACCGGTGTAAGTCACAAAGTAGTAACCAATAGCTCTTGTCGTCACAGTTACATTCTCCGAAAAAACTAGCTGCGAATATTTGGAGGCATTCCGCTGGTGTCAGGCTCGCATGACTAGATTTCCGCTAGTCAATTTGTGTAATTGAAGTTAAATTCAATTGTATCTCCCGCGTTATGCACGCCTGTGATAGTGACAAAATCGGTCCAGGCCGCGGCAGCAAGTTGTCGACCTGGTCCTGGTGTAATCGATAACGTATTGTCATCTAGCAGCATAAAGTATGCTCTCTCTGCAAAACTAACGCCACAAGCGATTAAGATCCCGCCCATATTATTTCCGTTAATAGGCCAAAGATCGCCCACGATTCCGAGGTATGCATTACCATCAGCTAAAATATTATGAATAGCACCGTTTTCTGGATCCGGAACTATATGGAATAATTCAGCAGGATTTCCGTTGCTTATGGGATACGATATTAATGGCGATGTTTTCGTTTGCTGGCCCACTATTTGTTGATCTATTGCGAATTGCAGCGTCTTGTCGTGACTAAGTATAGTCGCGTAGCCTTCTTTCAAAATCATTTCGTTCCTCACCTAGCTAGTGTATTGATTGAAACGGAAGAGTCTCCGATTCAACGAAACGGCTTCTTGGTGGTTTAAGCTCAAAAGGCACACTTTGGAGTTATTGCAAATGTTTATCGGTTGACCACGGCGCTTCTTCCGCAAGTAGAGGTAGTTCCACAATAATCATACGAATGATGGCGCGGCTAGTACATCGGAACAACCTGTCGATGTTGGTAGGTACCGTCGACCTGCCCCGGCCTCGCGGGATGACAGTCCTCGGCAGTCTCATCAATTCTGTCTTTCCAGTCTCCTGGATTCGACATCAGGCTCAAGAATTTCCAGCATCCATGCCTTGATCGTGCCGTATGGATGCTCGACTGCCTGTCGCCGGATGCGCATCATCTCAGGCGCATGATCAAGTCGCGCCTGCATCTCATCAAGAAGAGCTTCGTGTTCCCAGCGTGTCACGCGACGTTGGCCGTTCAGGGATCCAGGCCGGCCATTGGTCATGTGGCCGCGTTGACGGGCAACACCACTTGGTCAACGGACGACTGGCCTCAGTGATTTATTCACGGCCCTTTCCTAGGAACAGCGACCGTCCCGGCTACGTCAGGATGAGGCGTGCGAGTTCAAATTCCGCCTCGGCTCTATTTCCTGCCGCCGCCGCGTCCCACCCTCCCGAACACAACGATGCGCCCGTAGGTATTCATAGAGGGCCGCCCCTGTAAGACTGCAGCGAAACCGGCGGATCGAGCCGGGCAGGCTACATTAACAGATGACAATACGTCCCCCGGCAGACATTTCATACCTGCCAATATTGATAGGTTATTTCTAATTTGCGGTTGTTTATATAATTTACCAAATGCTTTGGCTATTTTCTCCGTCGGGAGAAATTTTTATCGAAGTTCCCGGGTAAAAAACCAAAGAAAATGAACAGCGACAGACCCGCCAACGGGAAAATTTTGGATTGCCGATCGCGCAGTTGATAAATTGCGTTTGCGATCGCGTTCCAGAAGATTCCCATCTAATGCAGCTGTTCCTCCAACAGTCCGTTTCCGGAGCATAATGATGCGTAGCGACTCTCAAATCAAGTTGGCTCGAAAAGATGCTCCCCCTGTCACCTTCGCTGCACATTGGTGGGGGTTCACTATTAGCCTAAGCGAAGCTGCCACGCAATTGCTAAACGATTTCGATAAAATTGCCGGACAAATAATTGAATCGATAGGCGACGAGCTCACTGAGGGGGTGGCAGAGCTCGTAGTCGCTTATATAAAACTTCGCACGGCCGTCATTAAATTGGAAGACAATGGAAGCGGCATTAAGCTCGTTTCTCCGTGGATTGCGCCGACCCTGTTAATTCCATTTCCAAATGACGCGCATTTCGATGACGGCCAGCTTCGATGGTCTGTTTACAGTGATGGGTCTGGTTGGTCCGATGAGGTGAAAATGAACAACGACTACACAGAAGATGGCCCATCGTTGGCAGTTCACGATGAAAAGCTCTTCTGTGTGGCTCGAGGGGCAATTGGTGATGAAACACTTTATTGGATGTATTACGACATACCGGACGTGGTCGACGGACAAACCCATGGCACCAGTGGAACTTGGACCTCATATGCGCCAATACGCCAAATCAATAATCTAAATCAAGGTGCACAATCGCAGCAATCACCCGGTTTGGCTTCTTATAACGGCCAGCTGTGGTGTGTGTACCAAGGTGCGGGCTCTAGCACTGCACCAATTTACGTGGCAACATTTAATTTCAATGATTATGATCCCAATGATCTGAATAAGTCGGGTTGGACTGTTAATGCTGCTCCGATTCCGAATGTCCAAACTAACGGGGCTCCGGCGGTCGCTGTTTATCGAGGAATTTTGGTCTGTGTGTACGTGGGCGCGGACAATGCACTTTATTCCATAGGTTACAATCCATCGTCGGGTTGGGGAGAATCCGCCCGGCTGGACGGTACGTGGGCTGGGTATGGGGAGAGCACGGCACTTTGTGTGTACAACGACCGGTTATATTGCGTATATCGCGGAGGCCACGGCAATTACTGGTACGCCATTCTCGACGACCAAAGCTGGAGGTTTGGCAATAGTTCCCAAGTCCCCGGCGGCGTGAGTTCTACGGATGGGCCGTTCATGGCGGTATTTGAAGGGAAGATGCTCGTTGCTCACCGTAGCAATGGCAATGATGAAACGATCTATGTGTGTACGTTCGACGGTTCGAATTGGACAGATGTGCCGATCTCCGGCGTTAAATCCGCTAAACGGCCTGGGATTGTCCATTATCAGCAGCCGGGGGCAACGCAAGACCAACTTCTGATGATGCATCGGGGAATCTCCACCTGATCAACTGACACACTGTGGGGCTCCGCCCGCATAGGGCGTCGGCGGCGCCGGGCGGGCAACCCGACGGCTACGCGAGGCGGCAACGCGTCATAAAGGTTCGGCTTCGCACGCGACAACGGGGCCTCTCGCTGTGAGCGGCAATCTGGAATTTCCCGTAATTCCTCTCCCACGGCCGGCCATGATGTGGGCTCAAGCCCGGGCATTTTTCGTCGCCAGCTACTCGCTGATGACGCCTGTACACCATCGCCAGCTCGCTACGAGTAGGCCGACGTGCTGCAGCCATCATGAGCCTGTTACGCTCAGCAAAGTCCAATGGGCAGCTATCTGAAGAACGTGTTCACGCGACTGCCGACCCGCAGGGCCATCCGTCGAGACGGGCTTGTCGGCTGCTTATGTCCAACGTGAGCGCCGCGAGTGTAGCGAAAATCCCGTCAGCCGCAGCCGGTTCATTCTGCTCGGTGTTTGAAGGCCGTTTGGCGAGGTATAGCAGCCGTTGGAGTGTCCGCGCGCGTACGCGCGTGAGTGTCGGGAAGTGGCCGACTGCCGCCTGATGCGATGGCCGGAGCATTCTCCGAGAACGAACGCTCATCGATCCGTACGCGGTCACGCTCGAAGCCTACTTGTCCCGAGAGTCGCCCGGATCTAGCTTCGTGCGCCGTCTTTGCTAAAAGCCAGCCGGCTCCACGTCACGCCCATGCATCGATTGCCGCGCTGGACGGATTGCGTCTGGACGTTCAGCGCAGTTCGCAAACCATGAGCATTTGCGAGTTGAATTGTCTCTCCCGCCGAAACGTCGAACATCCGTCGTCCTTTCGGAACCGGGCCGTGACGCAAGGACAAAACCAGCATGGCGCCGTCGCGCAGGAGAGCGCTGACGTTCGGCATCGCCCGACGACGTTCGTGTTCGTCAAGGTGCATCCAAACGGCCGACAGCATGACGAAGTCGAATTCTTTTCGCCTCGACTGCAGGATCGCAAGATCTGGCAGGCTATCGTCCAGCCATTCAATCCGAGGAGACGGATGCTGCCTGATTCCGGCAATGCGCAACGCATCCACCGGTTCGACTGCTACGACTGTATGCCCCAGTGCCGCGAACGCAGCAGCGTCGGTTCCGATACCGGCTCCAACGTCGAGAATGCAGGATGTGGGCGTCGGAACGAGATGCAAGATGGGTTCATGGTGTTCCGCAAATGATATGTCTTGCCATTGCTCGATGAGGGATCGTGCATTCTCCGCGTAGCCTTCCGTGCCGCTTACATCGATGGACATCAGCGCGCTCCGTGTGTCGGTGTTTCGCGAAGTTTGCCAAATTATCGCCAATCAGTCGGGAAGCTATCGTAGTCCGCTTAAAACGATGTAGTTCGATGTGACCGGTGACGGACGTGCCGGGTGGTAGGGCTTGCCAGAGAGGTAAGGGCTTCGTACCATGCCTGCACTCGACCGGTTGTCCGGATGGCGTAGAGAAAATTCGTTGTACGCCAAAAATACAAGGCAGGTGGGCATGTACCGATTCGAAGATTACGACCTCATCATCGACGCGCGCAGCGAACGCGAATACGCCGTGGATCACATCCCTGGGGCAATCAACCTTCCCGTGGTCAGCAATGACGAATACGCCGAGGTCGGCACCTTGCATCGGACCGACAAAATGCGGGCATATCTGATCGGCGTGTCCTATTCGCTAAAAAACATTTCGCGTCACCTTGACACCGTAATTGCGGCCCACCCACGTCATGGCAGGGTGCTTGTGTATTGCTTTCGCGGCGGAAAGCGCAGTCGACTTTGGTTTGATGCTCTCGACACGATCGGCTATAAGGTGGACCGTCTACCTGGTGGCTGGAAGGGCTATCGACGTTGGGTCAACGAGCAACTGACAAAGCTACCGCGCGAGTTCTCGTATGTGGTCCTGTCAGGCTCGACTGGTTGTGGAAAGACTCGATTGCTCGATCAACTCGAAGCCGTCGGTGCGCAGGTCTTGAATCTGGAGGCGCTTGCGTCTCACCGGGGCTCGGTTATTGGTGCGATACCTGATACGCCGCAGCCGACGCAGAAATACTTTGATAGCCTGCTGCAACAAAAGCTTAGTACTTTCTCGCCCGGCCGCCCGGTGTGGGTGGAAGCAGAGAGCAAGAAGATTGGCAACGTGCAGTTACCGCCAGCGCTGCTCGAAACGATGCATATGAAGGGCAAGCTTGTCTGCGTGAATGCGCCGATAGCCCAGCGAGTCATATTGTGGCGAGAGGACTATCACCATTTCGAGCAAGATCCCGACGCCTTCGTATCGAAACTCGCCTCTCTGCGGAGCCATATCGGAGGCAAAGAGTTCGAGGTGTGGCAGGAAATGGCCAGATCACGGCAAATACCCGAGTTGTTCGAGCGGGTCATGGTCGCGCACTACGATCCCGCCTATGCACGTTCGGCACGGCGCAATTATCCCGCACTTGCAGATGCACCAGTCGTTGACTTGCAGGAACTGTCGCCAAACAGTCTCCGCGCTGTGGCGCTTGCGCTCATTCAGCGCTTCGGCTAAACGGCTCTTATCTCAATCTCACTAAAACCGTGTCATTGCCAATGGCCCCCGCGGTATGGGTGGGATAGGCATATTTGCCATGTCGTCTATGCAAGAAACATATGCACGCAGAGAAAATTTCCGCCTTGTAGCAGTGGGTACCTTTCTTCGTGTTTCCGTTTGTAACTGAATTGGTGGAGGGGAAGGGAGGACGGGTATGGTCATATCTTATGAATTGATCTAATCGGGACAGATTGACTGATTGGGATTGCTTCAAACATGACCACGACGATCGAAGACCGCATGATCTTGCTCCTGAATGAGCAGGCACGCCTCGCGCCAAGTGAAGACGAAAGGCCAAAGGGCGCACTTCGCAGGGCCTTCGGTACTCCGCTTCCGAGGCCCGAGCCTGGCCGGGGTTACCTAGAGCGGCTGACGGAATACACCCGTATTTCCATTCAGCGCTGGCGTAAGATGTTTCATCGTCGACAACGACCCACGCCAGACATGATTGAGGCGCTGGCACGTCTTTTCCCGCACTATGCTTTCTGGCTTGTCACGGGCATTACAGACGCGGCCAATGGCCATGTTGCACCGGATAACGCGCAAACATTTCCGGAGCGCCTGTATGCGCAGTCAGATGGCGCATCCCAGTATTTCCGCAAATCACTGGTTCTATTTCGGCGCCTGTTCGAGGAGTCGGGCGTCAATCTGCAAGATGACCTTCAGCGCATGTATGCAGCGGAACGCACCAGGCCGCTCGCTCACTGGCACGACAGCCCGCTTGTCGATGCGGCTTACCGGATTTCTCAATCAAGGGAGTACTGCGAGCTGCATGAGATCTGGGAATCCCGCGAGAAGTACCGGGCTGATGACCTGAAACGCATCTGGCCAACATCCCCTGACGATCGGCCGCGGGTGCAGCGTGCGAAGGAAGCAAAGGAGCAAGGGTTTTCGTTTCCTATACTGGGCGTCGACCCCCGTACATCGCACCAGGACCACTACGATCTTTACTACGTCCCGCGAGCGCCCTGCCCAACGCGTTTCGCATTGAGCGTTCTAAACACATCGCCGGCGAATCTGACAGACGAGGAGTTGAAGCGCCTGCGAACATGGCTGGAGCAGTTGCAGGACGATGACCTGTTCGTGTTCTTTCAGTATCTCGACCATCACGGCATCGACCGCGAGTTAATTTTCCCGTTGGAGCCCGGAACCATACGATTCGCATGGCTCGGGATGGCCGACTCCGAGATAGAACAGTTCGTTAATTACGTGCAAAGCCAGCGTTCGAGTCGACCACGCGATAAGTATTCAGCGCGGATGGGCAGAAGGCTGGCGTAGTACTCGGGTGCATGAGGTGGCCCGGCGATTCGCCGGACTGTTGATGATTTGTTGGATTGGAAACTATGAGCGACTGTATCAGCATTGTGTGCCCTTCTTGTGGGGCCGATCACGGTGATGATGGATGGGAAGTCTTGCAGGAAAACGAAGTCCATCAAATGAAGTGCGAAGTCTGCCGCGCGGAATTTTTCATATCGATCTTCGAGTGCGAAAGATGCGTGGCAGAAAACGTGATTTCGTCTCTGTCTGAGCATGAAGTCAAGAATCGGACGTGTCGTGCGTGCGGACATCGCGCCGAGATCGAAGGCGAGGATTATGAAGAACCTTGTCTATGAACGAGCCGTTAGTGCCGATGTCGAGCAGGTGGGCATTCGTCTCTATCAGGTGCCAGGCGGTTTCATTGCGGAAAGGTATCTGATTCAGGGTGACGAACTTATGCTGGTTCAGATTATGCCAATTTCATCAAAAGGCGAGTTTGAAAAGTTCGTACTTTCGGACCCATATCATTCGGTGATGCGGGCAATTTATATGGAAGTGCGAAACATTGTCTGGGCGTATGGGGTTGGTGAAGTAATCTAGATGGATCGACCGTAATGGAACTGAGCTTTGATGCCGTTATAAATGCAGCGGATGAATTGGAGTTGATACCGCTTGTTAGCGACGCAATTCGATCGAAGGGAGCGGAATGGTTTGTGTTCGTTTCGTTGCATCCTACTGATCATTCAGCCAGTCGCTCCACCCATCGATTCCTGATCGGTTGTCGCCCTGAATGGTGCCAACTGTACAACGCGAACCGATGGTATCTGACGGACCCTTGTCTCGATTACGCACGATCGAACACTGCGCCAGTATTGGGCTCGGAGTTGCCAGTCCGGACTGCTGGGCAAAAGCGGATGCTTGAGGTGGCCGCGGAACACGGGTTTCTCAGCACCTTTCTCATTCCTGCGCACGCGAGCGAGAAAGGGCGGATTGGCGCTCTTTATCTTGGCTCGAGCACGAAGCGCGAGGAAGGTGAACGGAAACTCAGGGAGGGGAGAGCATTTTTCCGGGCCTTGGCACTGGAGCTTCTCGATTGGTCATCGCGAGCCGTGCGAGAAGATGCGATCAGAAAGTGCGGCCTTTCGCAGCAGGATGTGCAGTTGATTGGCTTCGTGAGATCTGGCTTCAATGCAGGTGCAATCGCCGACGAGCTCAATGTGTCTTCGACGACTGTCTACAGGCAGTTCCAGCGGATCAACGAAAAGGTTGGCGTTTCGCACATTACCGCCGCGGTGCGGTTTGCGGAAGAAAATGACATCTTTGCGCAGCAGTAACGGCGGGTTCTGGCTGTCGACGCTATTACCCGCGACTGCGGCGGCATTGTTCTTTTACCGGTATCCCTGGCTATTTTTGCTGCTTCTGGTTGTTGTGGTTCCAGCCGCTGACGCGCTTATCGGGCAGGACGTAGGGAGCACAAACCAGAAGGCGAACCAAACGCCAATCGGACCTGCGGTTCCGGTCACTTACATCTGCATGTGGGGCGTCGCGGTGCTTGTTGCCCTCGAAAGAGCGATGACCGCGCGGCCGCTGGAGTTTGCCGGGCTCGTTATTGCCTCCGGGTTGGTGAGTGCTTTCGCGATGGCGCACATTCACGAGGTGATGCACCGGGGCGGGCGTGTATCCAGGTTGATCTCCGACGTAGCGCTAGCAGTCGCTGGATACCCTCACTACCGAGTCGTACATCAACTCCACCACGGGCATGTCGGCGATCCGCGATTTGGCTCAACGGCCCATGTTGGCCTGTCGGTTTGGTGTCACGTCGGACGCTCCTTCTTTTCGGCGCTGAGATCCGCTATTGCTTACGAGCTAAGCCAGGCCCGCAGTTGGAGGGGACGCCGACTCCTGCAGATCGTCCCGGTCAGCGTAGCCGTCGTGGGTCTTTTCGCGTGGTTTGGTGGGTGGCGTGGGGCGGTCTTCTACGCGGGGCAAGGCATAGTCTCTGTCTTCGTCGTAGAGGCGGTTGGCTACCTACAGCACTATGGCCTGTGTGGTAGTCCTGACGACCTGGGCAATCAGATTGCGTGGGACGTTAATTTCTGGTTGTCCAATCGCCTATTCGTAAATAACGGACTTCACACCCACCATCATCTTGAGCAAACGCAGGCCTATGATCGCCTGGTTCACGCCGGGAGAGCGCTTCCTGGCGGCTATCTGCACATGTTTGGCCTGGCGTTAATTCCACCGCTCTGGTTCTCGGTCATGAACCATAGGCTACCAAAGACAAGCGACTAGCATAAAACAATGGCGGCCGCAAGGCTAAGTGGGCCTATTGAATTCGTCACATCATCTATTGGAAAGTGTCACTACGGTGTTGTCTTGGTAGTGCGCTTGCGTGTGGCAAGAGCGAGCATGCGTTCGGCGAACATCGTTATCTCGTCTGGGGTCATGAGCTCGGCGAGAGACATCGTAGTGACGGTTTCGCGTAATTCGTCGACGTCGGTATCGTCGCGGACACTGAGCTGGGGATAGGTCGACTCCAAACGCGCTACCAGCTCAGCGTTGAGTGAGCGCTGATTCTTCGTGGCGGATTCGTTCAACTGGTGGTAAAGGGGCCACGGTAGCCGGAATTGTGAGCGGTAGCTGTCTTTCATAGTGACATTTGACACTACGTTGGCGCTGGAATATAGTGACACTGTGTCACTACATCGTAGTGACTATAAAGCACCAGAGGAGAGAGAATGGGTGCCATCGTTCGCTCGCAGTGTCGACTCCCCCGAGAGCTAAATGAGTGGCTCATCGATCGTGCAAAGCAGGAGGCACGGTCAAAAAATGCGCAGCTGATTGTTGAGCTTCGTACTCGTCGGGCCGAACTGGAGGATGAGGCGGTCTGCAAGGAGTGCGCGTCGGATGCGCCCCTCGCGTCGCCAACATCGCGACAGGAGGAGGTGTCAGAAGGAGATTAAATTGGTTCGCATCGCCCGGGCCGAATCTTGGCGAGGTGACGCCAGACAGGGAAGGGCGGGCGTGGAGGTACGGGTAGTGAAGCGGTCAGCGTCGATGTAGCGAGCATTGGCGCCGACCTGACCAGTGTTGGAACCTGAGAGGTCGACAATGGCTAAAGCCATTATATCGTGCGGGCACAGCCGGCGACATAACGTGGGCGAAGGGGGGAGTCATGCCTGATTTCATCTCGTTAGCCCAGCAATGCGCGCCGAACGTCCACCCCACGACGCTTCAGGCGGTCGTGAAGACCGAGTCCGGCTTCAATCCGTACGCGATCGGCGTCGTTGGTGGCCGCCTTGTTCGCCAGCCGCGCGACCGTGCTGAAGCCGTAGCGACGGCGAAGGCGCTCGAAGCGCAAGGCATCAATTTCAGCATGGGGCTTGGACAGGTCAACAGGATCAATCTCGCACGCTACGGCCTGACCTACGAAACAGCCTTCGATCCGTGCGAAAACCTGCGCGCGGGCAGTGCCATCCTGCACGACTGCTATCAGCGGGCGGCCGCGGCGATGGGACGGGGCGCACAGGCGTTGCGTGCCGCGATCAGCTGTTACTACAGCGGCAATTTCACGCGCGGGGAGACAGTCGAAGCTGGTGGCTCCAGTTACGTACAGCGCGTGGTGGCCAACGCCCAGACGGTGGCAGGTTCAACCAGTGTAGTTCCTGCGATTCCTGTTGTGATGGACAGTCCGTCGCGCAGGCCACCGCGCGCTGCGGCGCCCGATGCCAGAACATCTTCCGCGCAGCGCGGCAACTCCAGACAACGACCGGACGCACCGCATCCGTCATGGGACGCGTTCGGCGATTCCGCCTGCAACGACGATTGCAAATGATCCGAGCCGCGCCGGCGCGGGCGGATCTCGACTACTGAAAGGAGAAGACACATGTATTGCCACAGGAAGCTTTCGACTATGAGGTTAGTACGACTGAACGAATACCCATTTCGCATATTGATGCACCGGATCGTAACCTGTCTGTTCCAGGCGATAACGCTGGGTATTGCTATCGGTCCGGAACTCGCATTCGCGGGTGGCGGGCTCGATTCGGCGACGCAGGGCGCGATGACTTTCAAGATCTGGCTCTATTCGTTCCTGGGAGTCTGCGCGGCCTGTGTGCTGATGTGGAAGGGCGCGGAATGCTGGGCCGATCGCGCCCACTGGAGCGAGTTCATCACCATGTGCGGCAAGGTCGCGGCGGTGGGCTCGGTGGTGGGCGTGCTCGCCCCGTATCTGTGGAACATGTTCAGCTGAGCACGCCATGCCGGACGAAAAAACCCGCTACCCTGGATTCAACGGCCTTGGCCGCACGGCGGCCATCTGGGGTGTTCCCTACATGGCGATGCTGGTTGTCGTTGTCGCGTCGATGTTTGTCGGCGTGCTGGTTTCCTTCTTCGTCGGACCGGGTGGCCTGCTGTTCGTCTTCCTGGGCTTTCCGGTGCTGCTGTATTTCAAGCACATCTGCGAAACCGACGACCAGGGCCTGCGGATCATGTGGCTGGAACTGCGCTGCCGCTTCTACTTCTGGCAGCTGCGGGTCCGTGCGCTGCTAGATGCCGGGCGAGCCGCTCCGCGCTTTGGCAACACCGCGACGCTCGCGCCGTTGCGCTACGGACGGCAACGCCGCGTCTACCGCGATTTCCTCAAACCGTTATCCACGGGTGAGCGCCGGCTGCGCGAGCCCGATCCGGAGGCCTGATGCAAAACAGCCCCGCCGTCACCAGCGACATCCTCGGCGCGATCGGCGCCGTTGAAGACTGGATGCCGAAGTACGGACATCCGGTCACGAAACACGTGCAGCACCTTGAGGGCAACCGGTTCATGGTGACGCTGGCCATGCGCGGCGTGCCTTTCGAGGTGCATGAAAACGTCGTGATGGAGCGCATGTTCGATCGTGATACGGAAGCGTACAGCAAGCTGGGTCGCGACCTGGGTGGCCGCCTGGGCTTCCACGCAACGTTTGTGCGGCAGCGCGTGAGTTTTGATCGCGTGTACCGGTTCAAACAGCGCTTCATGCAGTGGTTCGTACGCGAGTACATCGGTCGACGTTTTGGATCCGAAAAGTTCTTCGAGAACCGCTACTACCTGTCGCTGATCCTGAAATACGAGGAGTTCGACGACGGGCTCAAGGAAATCGGGTCTCTCGCGCAACAGGCGCTGCTGCAGTTCGGCGAGTATGAAGCCGAGCTACTTGAGGTGTACGAGCGCAAGCACATGAACGGCACGAAGATGCTGTTCTCGCCTTTGTATGGGCTCGTCAGTTATCTCGTCAACGGGAAAACCGGCGATCTGCCGGTCGCGGCGGAACCCGGCACCGATGTCATCCCGTCGAGCCATCTGCACTTTGGGTACAACACGCTCGAGATCGGGGCGAGCGACGTGCCGGCGTACCGGCGCGTTGCAACCTGCCTCGACCTTCGCAGTTGCCCGGAGAAGCCGGGCTGGGGCCAGCTCGATCCGTTGATCACGTTGAGCATGGAATTCACGATTACGCATACGTTCAACTGCATGACGGGCTTCGAGTCCAACCGGACCATCGATTCGGCAATCAACAAGCTGGAGTCGGCCGGTGACAAGGCGAAGCATCAGGTCAGGGAACTGCGCGACGCTCAGGGTTACGTGAACACGGGTGAGCTGTCGTTCGGCGAGTATCACGGCGCGGCGGTGATCTACGGCGAAACAGCGAAAGAGGCGCTGGAGAACGCCGACAGGTTTGCGTCCCGTTCGCGCAACGAGTGTGGCGTTGAATGGGCGCCCGCGACGGGGTCGGCTCCGTTTACGTACTTTTCACAAGTCCCGGGCGCACGGGTCAAACCGCGCCCGAAAGTGCAGTCTTCGCGCAATTTTGCGGCGATGTACACGTGCCATGACTACTCGTCAGGCAAGGCGGAGGGTAACCCTATCGGAGACGGGTCGGCCGTCATCCCGTTCCGCTCGGATTCGGGCGTCTACAACTACAGTTCGCACGCGAGTCGGCTGGGGGACATCAATGTGTCGGAGAAGATGGCCGGCCATTTTGAAGGGAAAGGCACGACGGGCAGCGGCAAGTCTACGGTCGCCGTCGCGGTGACCGGCATGCTGTCCCGGTTCGACCCGATGCTGTACGTGCTGGACAAGGGGCGGGGCTGGGAAGTGTTCATCCGGGCGATGGGCGGCGCCTATGTCCATCTGGAGAAGGGCAAGCCGACCGGCTGGGCGCCGTTCGAACTCGCCGACACGCCAGACAATCGCGAATTCCTGTATGGACTCGTCGAACTGTGCGGCCGGAAGAACGGCGTCGACCATCAGGGTAAGCCAATCAGGATTGACCTGACTGCCGGCGAGAAGATTCACAGCCGCAACGCCGTCGACGCGGTAATGGGGGTCGATGACGTTCGGCTGCGCCGCTTCAGCCTGCTACTGGACAGCATTCCGGACGAGGGCGATGACGGCCTGCGCGCCCGTCTGTCGATCTGGTGCAAGTCGGAGGGCGGCCGGTTCTGGTGGGTGTTCGATAACCCGCCCAATCTCTCCCTGAACATGAGCGAGCAACGCTGGATCGGGTTCGATGTTGAGGCATTTCTTGTCGAGAACTACGAGCCGTCGGAGCCGGCGTTTGCCTGGCTGTTCCATCTCAGGAAGCTGATGCGTCGCGAGGGCACGCTGATGCAGACCGTGATCGAGGAGTACTGGCTGCCGCTGCGCTTTCGCACGATCCGCGAGCAGATCGAGGAGACGCTTGCGAGCGGGCGCAAGGAAGGGGAGTTCATGGGCCTGATCACGCAACAGCCTGAACAGGCGCAGCGTGCAGCGGACCTGTTTCCCGCGCTGCGCAGTCTGGTCGCGACGAAGCTCTGGCTCGCCGACCCGGCCGCTGAAGAAGAAGCGTATCTGCGCGATGGCATGACCCGCAAGGAATTCCGGGAGTTCAAAAAGCTCACGCCACAGTCGCGCCGCTTCCTCATCAAGCAGGGCAACCAGTCGGCGTTTGCCAGTTTCGACCTGTCCGGGCTTGAGGACGCGATTGCGGTGTTCTCGGGTGACCGCGAGAACGTGCTGATCTGCGACGCGGTCCGTGCTGAGGTTGGCGACGATCCGGACGTCTGGTTGCCCGTCTACCTGTATCGCGTGTTCGAACGCAAGCTGCGCACACGGCTCGCGGCGAAACACGGCGCCGACGAGCGTCTGTGGTCCGCCGAGCTGCAGCGTGGCCTCGAACGCAAGCGGGCCGAGCTTGCGCAGATCTATCCGCCGCTGCATCAGCCGGTGGACGACGAAGTTTTTGCCTAACGTGCTGCAACCCGAGGAGGTAGCCATGAACAGCACCCATGTCTATCCGGCCGCGCGCCGGCCGGTTGACCCAGCGATACGGAATCTTCGCGAGGGGCTCCGGGCCCGATCCACACGCGCGGGCATGAGCCTCGCCCATGTGCCGGGAATGACGCTCTGGCCTCGCCGCACGCTGGTCACGCTGCTGTGCGCCTGCGTGTTCTCGCTGGCTCACGCGCAGGGCGTCCCGACGATTTCGCCGGCCGAGCTCGCGCAACAGATGGTGCAGGTCCAGCAGCTGTTCCAGCAGATCCAGAATCAGGAGGCCCAGTATCAGGCGCTGACCGGCAACAGCAGTTTCGGCAACATCATGAACGATGCATCGCTGCGCAACTACCTTCCGGAACAGTGGCAGAACATTTACGACCAGGCGAAGGGCGGCGGTCTTTCGGGCATCAGCTCGTCGATGCGCTCGATCGAGCAGCAGGAAGGCATGACTGGTGCGGGCACGCCGGGTCAGCAGCGCTATTACGACACACTCGCGACCAACAAGGCGATGAACGAGCAGGCGTACAGCGCAACGATGGCACGCATGAACAACATCCAGGCGCTGATGCGGCAGTCAAACCTGACGCAGGATCCGGCGCAGAAAGCGGATCTGCAGAACCGGATGGCCGCCGAAGAGGCGATGGTCACGAATGAGCAGACGCGGATGCAGCTCGCAGCGGAACTGCAGAAAGCTGAGCTCAAACTTGCTGAAGAGCAGCGCGATCGTGAATTCGACAACGCATTTCTGGGGAAAACCAATGGTCAATAAGACACTTCTCGGCTCAATCATCGCTTTGCTGGTCGCCATCGCGGGCTACCTCGGATATCTCGCGTGGGATCGTCATCAGCACAACGTGCAGGAAGAGCAACAGCAGCAGCGGGATCTGAAGTTCGATGCGGCGTTTCTCGGCACGACGCCGGAGAAGCTTTCCGCTGAGCGTAAGGCGAAGGGTATCAACGCTGCAAGCGACGATGCAGAAGCCAGCGCGGCCGGGTTGAAGTAATCCGGCTAGTAGGTAGTTCAATCACTGACCGAAGCGGGGGATATCCGTGGCAGACGTTCAGCTTTTCACCTCAATGACCAGTTCGTTTGATCAGAACGTGCTGAACACGATCTCGAGCGGTTCGACCCGCATCATTTCGCTGATCTCGCCATTGATGGCCACCTGCTTCAGCATCTATGTCTTGCTGATCCTCTGGACATACTGGCAGGGGCGCAACGACGAGCCGATCAACGATTTTCTGATGCGCATGGCGACGTGGGCGGTCATCCTGACCTGCGGGATGAACATCCAGTTCTACAGTGAATACGTCGTTCCATTCTTCAATGGTCTCGGCGAGCAACTGGCCGGCGCACTGACCAACGGCAGCAACCCGGTATCCGGCCTCGATAACCTGCTCAATGCGTACATCAACGCGGCGCAGGCAATCTATGCACAGGCGTCCGGCCTGAAAGTTATTGCGGCAATCTGGACGATCGCGCTGATGATCATTTTCGGCGGCCCGTTCATGGCGATAGCCGTTGCGTACATCATTCTGGCGAAGTTTGCGCTTGGGCTGCTGCTCGCACTCGGTCCGCTGTTTATCTCAGCAGCGCTCTTCCCGCCATCGCGACAGTTCTTCTGGAACTGGATCGGCCAATGCATGAACTACACGCTGCTGGTCGCGCTGTTCGCAGCCGCCTGCGCGCTGGAGGTCAATTTCGCGATGGGCGTGGTGCCGCTAAACGGCTCCCCATCCATTGCGCAAGTCATCGAGCTGGACATCATGGGGCTGTCCTTCTGGGTTATCTCGCTCAACCTGCCGGGCATGGCTTCGTCTCTTGCGGGCGGCGTCGGTATTTCGACGATGGTGGGCAGGCTGGGCAGCGTCGCGAGGTTTGCCGGCTCGCTTGGAAAACTGGGCGGCGGCGGATCGCCGAAGACCGGCGGTAGCTTGAGTGAGGCGTAAAAAATGATCAGGTTATTCAAAACGGTCGCACGTTGGTGGCTGATCGCGGCGGTGGTGGCAACGATCGGCGCGATGGTATCGATCAGGCTGTTTTACTAAATGCCACAGAGTACGCGCTATTCGCTCAATCCAAAGGAGAAGCGCAGACCATGAAACCTCCCGTCGCAATTTTTCTGATGGCCCTGGCGCTGCAGGCGTGCAGTTCGGCGCCAAAGCCACCCGAGCCGACTGGTCAGTGGGTACCCGTCAATCAACCGTTGGCCCAGCAGTCGGGTCCTGCGGCACCGAAGTGAGGAACAGGATGGCGTCGACTATCAGGCAATGGTTTGCGTCGGGAGCGAACGCGCGCAACCGCAAGGGAAGCCCCGGCGGGTCTACCGCGGGCCCCGACGTGCCGGCGAACGGAGCTGAGTCGGGTGAGCGCGATGCGGTCAGCTGGTATCTGAAACAGGCGCAGGCCTTCGAAAAGTCGAAGGTCGAAGCCGCGCAGGAGAAGGCCCGTATCGCCGACCGGCGCTCGGTGCTCTCGGGCGTTGTCGCGCTCGCCGCTGTTTCTGGCATGGGGGCTTTAGGACTACTAAAGCGGCCCAACCCGCCCGCCGTGCTGCGTGTGAACGACAGGACAGGCAAGGTGGATGTGCTGCCGACGACAGCGAACGGACACGTCACCTTTTCGGAGAAGACCGATCGCGCGGATCTGCACCGCTACGTCGAACTGCGCGAGAGCTACGACTGGGAGACGATCTCGGATACGCACGCTGCGGTGATGTTCATGAGTGACGATCACGAGAAGGAAGCCTATGACGGGCTCGTGCGCGGCCCGGCGGGGCCGCTGAAACTGCTGAAGGATCAGGCGCGGGTCGTTGCACACGTCGGCTCGATCACGTTCGTCGGATCGACGGCGCAGGTGTTCTTCTCCCGCCAGCTGCTCTGGCTCAATGCGGCCGTCAGGCGTCCGGATCCGACGTACTGGATTGCGACGGTCGCGTTCACACGCGTGGACGTTCCGGAAAAGAAGGATCAGCAGGATATCAACCCGGACGGCTTTCGCTGCACGAGCTACGAGGTCACGCGCGACTGGACCCGCGCGCCCGCCGATGCCGGGGGGGCGTCGGGGCCGGCGTCCACCCCTGCCGCATCCGGAGGTCCGGCATGAGGGTAAAAACGTTCCGCAGATCCGCGAGCGCAGCGGCGGTCGCGGCGAGCGTCGCGTTGCTGCCGGTATCCGCTCGTGCCCTCGAAACACCACACAGCTGCGGCCCGGACCGGCATATCCAGTGCGCGACCTACGATCCGGACCAGGCCTATCGCGTGGCGACGATGCCGGGGCGCGTGGTGATGATCCAGTTCGAGCCGGGTGAACACGTGATCAACAGCGGCGAGGGCATTGGAGACGCCAGGGCGTGGCATGTCGCCATCAATGAGAGCGGTGCGTTGCTCAAACCGGGGGCGCTGCAACCGGAAACCAATCTTGTGCTCGTCACCAACCGGCGCACCTATTCGCTGTCGCTTGTCGATGTCTCGGCCGCGCAGCCGGCGACATGGATCCTGCGATTCGACTATCCAGACACACGCGCGAGAGCAGCGAGCGCACAGCAGCGCCGGCGGGAAGCGGTCAGCGCAGCGCTGGGCGGTCAGACGGTCAATCAGCAAGGCAACGGGCCGGCCGTTCCCGCATCGATCGCAAAAAGCACTGGAGTCGCGAGGGGAACGCCGGTGGCGTCGGTTCCCGCGGCCAATACCCAATACATGATGCGCGGCGATCGCGCACTCGCGCCCACGGCGCTGTGGGACGACGGCCGGTTCACGTATTTCAAGTACTCAACCGCGCGCGACCTGCCGGCAATCTTCACGAAACTGCCCGACGGCAGCGAGGCGACGGCGAACTTCCATATGGAAGGCGACACCGTTGTGGTGCATGAGGTGTCGGGCTCGTTTGTCATCCGCTACGGCCAGTCGGTGCTGGGTATCCGCAACGACGGCTATTCGCCTGATGGCTACTACAACCGTGCGGGCTCGTCGGTGCCGGGCAGCGCTCGCATCGGGCGCATCGGGCGCACTGACACCGATGCGTCGACGAACTGACCAGGGAGCGCACAGGGCATGACTGAACGCAACGAAATGGAACCTGCGTCGGCGACCGATGCCGGTCCGCAGCCAACGCTTGATCTGCCGGGCCGCCGCAAGACGCGCGTCGGCAAGCTGCGTCTGGTACTGGTCGCACTAGCCGTAATTGCACTGGGTGCATCGGGCGTCACCATCTATCTGCAGCGCCTGTTCGAGCAGCATCAGGACGCGAAGCAGGCGGCGCTGAACAGGCCGAAAGACAGCGGCGCGAGTGACGCCAGTGGGGATCTGGAAACGCAGAAGGACCGGATCAAAAGTGCGGAAGATCGCGCCCGTGCAGCGTCGGAGGCCGCAGCCGCCGCTGCGGCGAATTCCCGCCTCGCGACGCCGGCCGGCGCGGCATCGTCGGGTGGTGCGGCAGGCGGGCAGGCCGCGGCCGCCAGCAACCAGCCGCGGCCACTGACGCCAGCCGAGCGGCGCCTGCAGGGCAGCGTGCTCGTCTCAGGCAGGGCCAATGACGGGAACAACGATTCCGGCCGCAGCGACGATGGTCCCGTGGCAGCGAATGAAACCGCAGATAACAGCAATTCCGGAACCGGTGGCCGCGACGCCGGCGGTCTGGCCGCCATGGCCAGGTCGATGGGCATGTCAGCGCTGCGCGGCGGCAATGCGGGCGGTGCGTCGGGCTCGACCAGCAGGACGGACGCGGGCGACACCAGGGGTTCGCCGATCGACCAGTCGTTGCAGCCGTCAAAGCTGCAGCCGATGCAGGCCTCGTTCCGGCCGAACCGGCACTACCTGCTCAGTCGCAACACGATGATCCGGTGCGGCCAGGCGACGGCGATCCGTACCGACCGGCCGGGCCTGATCGGGTGCCCGATCGCGCAGGACGTGTGGTCCGACGATGGCACGACGCTGCTCGTTCGCAAGGGTGCGATGGCGAAGGGCGAGCAGCGCGATGCGGTGATCCAGGGGCAGGGCGTGATCGGCGCGATCTGGGACGAGATCGACGACGGCGACGTGCGTATTCCACTGAACTCGCCCGCGACCGATCCGCTCGGCGCCGCCGGCATCCCGGCCTACGTCGATGAGCATTTCTGGCAGCGGTTCAAGGGCGCGCTGATGGTGAGCCTGATTGGCGACTTCGGCCAGGCGCTGGCGAACAAGGCGACCGGCTCCGGGCAGCAGATCACGTTCTCGAACAGTTCGAACGCCACGCAGGACGTGGCTGCCGAGACGCTGCGTAACACCATCAACATCCCGCCGACGGCTTATTCGAACCAGGGCTCGGTCATCAATATCTTTGTGGCGCGCGACGTCGATCTGAGCGGCGTGTATGAAAACGTCGACGCGCAGGGCAACCCCGTTGGCCAGAACGGGCAGCAATGAGGAGGCGACCCATGAACCTGAACATCACCTACCCGGACGATTTCCCGTTACAAGGCCTCGATCGCGACATGTTCGAGACCAGATTACGCAACGCCCTGCGTTTCTGTTTCTACGGCAACACGGTTCGCCAGCTGGCCGAACGGGTCGATGCACGCCGCTCTCGTGTGGTCCCCGATACCCTGCCCCTGCGCCAGATCGCCAACGAGCACGCGTTCGAGGATTGCATGACCCTCGACGGATGCCTGATCGACGACATGTCAGCGCCGCTGCGGCGCAACCTGCTGCGCAGTGTCGGGGCGCGTATCGGGTTGACGATTTCGGAGTGGGGCGACAGCGCGTTGCCGTCACTCGATGAGCCAGCCAATCATGCGGTCGGTAACGCAACGAAATCACACACAACTAAACGTCAGCCGGCCGAACCGGCGCCGATTCACGAACGACTTCCCTCACGCACACCACACATCCTGCTTGCAGCGTCGCTCTGCGCAGTGGCGATTGGCGGTGCGGCATGGAAATGGACCCGGCCGGCCGCGCCTCTGAGCGCAACCGTGGTTTCCACGTCGCCGGCGCAAACCCTTCGCGAACTCGCCAGCAGCGTGCCGGATGACCGCCGCCCATATCGCGTGTCAGTGGAAATCGAGCCGCAGGCCGATCGCTGATGAATGGAGACCTGAACCGTGGAGGAATACCAATGAGCGCAGTCGTAATCGATGTGATCGAGAAAGGCACGATCGCCCGCAGCTTCCTCAAACAGATGGGCATCTCGAACTTCTTCGACGGTAGCCTCACCGAGGTGGCGATTAACCGTCCCGGTGAAATCTGGACACAGGGCAGTGCCGGATGGCGACGGCACGATGCACCGGCCTGCTCGCTCGATGCGTGCTTCAAGCTCGCCAACGCGCTGACGGTGATGAAGGGCGGCAAATTCTCGACGAAGGAGCCGATTCATCCGGTGGTGCTGCCCGAAGGCCAGCGCGGGCACGTGCTGATGCAACCGGCCTGCGAGCAGGACACGATCTCCATCACGATCCGCATCCCCTCCGATGTGCGTTTCCGGGTCGTCGAATATGAGCGCAATGGCTGGTTCGAGGGCTATCGCGACGTGTCGCCGCGACGGGATGCGTCTGGCACTGACTGGCTGCAGCCGTTCGAGCTCGAGATGCTCGAGGCGAAAGGTCAGCGCAACGTCACGCGCATGCTCGAGCTTGCCGTTGCCAACCGGCTGAACATTGTGCTCGCCGGCGGCACCGGCTCCGGCAAGACCACGCTGAACAAGGCGCTCTCGGACCTCGTGCCGTCCGATGAACGGATCGGCACGATCGAGGACACACCGGAGCTGTCACTGCCGAACCACCCGAACCGCGTCCACATGTTCTTCAGTGACACGCTGCCGGCGAAGGAACTGGTGCGCTCCACGCTGCGCATGAAGTTTGACCGCGTGTTCCTCGCCGAGCTGCGCGGCGACGAGACGTGGGACTACATGACGCTGCTCAATACGGGCACGCCCGGCGGCATCACGACGGTGCATTGCAACGATGCGCGTTCAGCACATTCGCGCATCGCGACGCTGGTCAAGCAGAGCGCGGTCGGCCAGACGCTCGACTGGCAATTCATCATGGAACAGGTGCGCGTCACGGTGGATCTGGTTCTTTTCATGCGCAACAAGCGGCTCACCGAGATCTGGTACGACCCGATCGGCAAGGCGCAGCTGCTGGGGTGTGTCTCATGAGCGCCGATGCCGCAGCGCAGCTGATCGAACAGGGCGTGATCAGCCTGTGCGGTGCGCTCGCCGTGTTCCTGTCGCAGGACCGCCGTGACAGATGGCGGCGCTGGGCCTGCATCTTCGGACTGGCCGCACAGCCCTTCTGGTTCGACATGGCGTGGCTGGGCCCGTCAGTACGGCGTGCTCGCGCTGTGCGTCGTCTACGCGGTGTCGTGGGCGCGGGGCTTCAAGGCGCACTGGCTCGTTCGCAGGGAGGACCGTGTATGAACTTCGCGATCAGCGATATCGAGGCGGCGATCAGGGGATGGCGCATGCGTTCGCCGTCAGACGAAGCCTTTGCCGCGAGTGCAGAGGCCCGCGCGCTGGCGCGGCTCTACGGCGCGGTGATCGTGCACGGCTGCGAGGGTAGCACCGACGCCGAACTGGACGACGCGCAGCGCGACGCCCTGCGGATCCTGTCCACCCATCCACCCGGAGCGCTCCCGCAATGAAGGCAGATCTTCCGGTTCCCGCGGATGCAACGATCGCCGATGCCGCGCACGCGAACGCTGACGGCCAGTGCAAATGGCGAGCGTCCGGCGACTTTGCACTGGTCCATCCGTCGGGCTGGACGATCGCGCGGTACTCGGTTCATGACGAGTGGCACTACCTGCTGTGGGAGCCGGTCGATCGCTGTACGGCGACCCGCAGCAACCAGTTTCATGGACCTTTCGATAACGTGCGCGACGCGATGCGCCTGCAGCGCGAGCTGACCGCGCATCCGCAACAACCGGAGATGGCTGCATGAGAACACATCTGAAATTCCGTATCGGCGGGAAGTGGATCTGTGTCGAGGGCGGCAACGGCTATGCGCCGGACCACCCGGATCACGTGACGTTTGCGGTGCGCGACGTCAAGGCGAACGGCAAGCCGGGCAGCCAGATCGACGCGAACGTGTCGGTGCCGCGGCGGGAGTTGCTGGGAATCGCCCTGTCAATGCTCGAGCTTGCGGACCGCATGACACCGGAAACCACGTGGCTGAACAGCCAAACAGTGGGCTGTGCCGGGCAACCGTTGCCGTTGCATTTCGGTGACGGTCACGCGCGCATGACCGAACGCATCACGGGCGACCGCCCATTGAACTTTGCGCGCAACGCCTACGCGAAATTCGAACGTCTGCGCGCGCGTATGCCGATCCTGCGCGCCGCACAAAGCGTGCTCGAACACTGCGACGACGAAACTGCAGCGGGCCTGTATGTGCTGATCGCGGCCGCCGATCAGACCGGCGGGTTGCCCGCCAGGCCGATCGTCGGATTTGACGCGGCTGAATTTGTGATCAATAGCGACGCGTCCACTCACTGAGGACAGACCATGCCGAAACCGCTTCGAATCCTGATCCCCGCCGTGGTCTTCCTGCTGATCCTGTGCGGCTTCGCGTTCCTCGGCCAGTTCGCTGGCGGCCAGCTTTTCGCGAAGATGCAGAAGCTGCCGGAGGGCAGCGCGGGCGTGTTCACGCTATACGACTACTGGCATGCGTACGGTGACGTGCCGGCGGTGGTGCGCGCACTCAGGGTGTGCACGCTGCTGTCGGTGGTCATCACCGGCCTGCCCGTGGTCGTGATCACGATGGCGTTGGTGTCGGGCCGCAAGCGCCTCGCGCAGTTTGGCGAGGCCCGGTTCGCCACCCGTCACGACATCGTGAAAGCGGGCCTGCTGGAGAGGAAACAGCCATGAGCACTTCGCAACAGCTGTATCCGCCGTTCATTGTCGGCAAATACAAGGGTGAATACCTGAAGTATTACGGCCAGGATTTCCTGATGGCGGCGGCCGGCACCCGCTCCGGCAAGGGCACGTCGCTCGTGATCCCGAATCTTCTCACCTATCCCGATTCGGTGGTGGTCGAGGACATCAAGGAAGAGAACTACCTGTATACGTCCGGCTACCGGCGCGCGTGCGGTCACGAAACCTGGCTGTGGGCGCCGTTCTCGGAAGACGGCCGCTCGCACGCGTACAACCCTCTGGAATATATCCAGCGCCGTGCCCCCTACACGCGGGTGGGTGACGTGATGACGATCGGCGAACACCTGTATCCGTCCAACGTCGATGCACGCCTGAAGTACTGGAACGACAACGCGCGCAACCTTTTCATCGGGATCGTGCTGTATCTGCTGGAAACGCCCTCGCTGCCATGCACGTTCGGCGAGGTGCTGCGCCAGGCTTCGGGCAAGGGCAGGGCGATCCGTGAGCACATCTCGTCGATCGTCAGCACGCGCGCCGATGCAGCGCACGCGACTGACGGGCTGCCGGCGCTCAGCTTCGAATGCCTCGATGCGCTGAACCGCTTCCTGTCGCAGTCGAAGGAAGCCTTCGCGAACATCGTATCGACGATGACCGCGCCGCTGAACGTCTTCAGCAATCCAGTGGTCGACGCGGCAACCAGCCGCTCGGACTTTGATCTGGCCGACGTGCGCAAAAAGCGCATGTCGATCTATGTGGGCATCAAGCCGGGCGACCTGAAGGCGGGCGCGCTGCTGGTCAATCTCTTTTTCTCGCAGCTGATCGACCTGAACACGCGCGAGCTGCCCGCCGGGAATCCTGCGCTGAAATACCAGTGCGGGATGCTCATGGACGAGTTTGCAGCGCCCGGCAAGATCGACATCATCGATACGGCCAACGCGTTCATTGCCGGCTACAACCTCAGGCTGATGCTGATCTTCCAGGGCATGTCCCAGATCGAGGATCCGAAACTGTACGGCAGGCATGGCGCCGAAACGCTGGCGATCAACTGCAAGATGCGCAGCCTGTATGCGCCGCGCACGGTGAAGGAGTCGGAAGAATATTCAAAGATGCTGGGGACTTTCACGCATATGGCGCGCTCGAAGAGCCGCAGTCGCGGCCGCAGTTCGTCGACCAGCACCAACGAGTCGGAGCACGGCAGGCCACTGATGTTGCCGCAGGAGCTGCGGGCACTGAAGCACAACAAACAGATCATCACGATCGAAGGGTGTGAGCCGATCCTGTGCGAAAAGGCGTTTTTCTATGAAGACGCTGAGCTCGTCGACCGGCTCGTGCGGCAGAGCCCCTACCTGCAGGGGGTGATGGCGAAGCTGGAAAAGACCAACCGCCGTCGCGCCTGGTTCGGATTCGGTCCGAAGCTTCCGGACGAAACGCAGATGAAACACGCTGCGTTTGTCGCGCGCGAGCTATGCGCCCCCGTGCCAAAGATCGATGTCGAGCAGTGGTGGCAGACGCAGAACGCGGCCCGCCGCGCGCAGCAGGCATTAGTGGCTGAAGCGGCCGCGGACCCTGCCAGACAGTCGGCCGGTCAGGCGCGCGAGGTTCGCGATGTCAGGGAGCACGAGATCGGCGTTCTCGCGCCTGTGCATCTCGCCAACCGCAACAGCATCCGCGCATCGCTATTCCAGCTGATGCCCTATCTGCGCGAAGTCCTGCCCGAAACAGCAGCGGCGGCGGCCGCCGTGTCGGGGCAGACCGCAACCCCTCAATCACAACCTGAACCGCAAGGAGAATGATATGAACGCGTCCCATCCGTAAGCGTGAGAACAGAAGTAAGTCGATTCTCACGGTTTTATGCGCTCGGAGTTCCCCTGTGGACAATACGAGTTTCCTAGCCAAAACCGGAGAATCCAGATGAATCGTCTGTCAGTGGGCGTTGATATCGCCAAACATGTGTTTCAAGTCCATTACATTGATCAGGAAACCGGAGAGATGGTGAACAAACAGATAAAGCGCGCGAAATTCCTGGAGCACTTCGCAAACCGTGCTCCGTGCCTCGTCGGGATGGAAGCCTGCGGTGGCGCGCATCATTGGGCAAGGCAACTGACGAGGATGGGTCACGAGGTAAGACTGATGCCTGCAGAGTTCGTAAAGGCGTTCAACATTCGCAATAAGAACGACGCTGCGGACGCACGGGCAATCTGGATGGCCGTGCAGCAACCCGGCAAGCCGGTCGCAGTGAAGACCGAGATGCAGCAAGCGATGCTGGCGCTGCACCGAATGCGCGAACAACTGGTGGCATTTCGCACGATGCAGGTCAACGGACTGCGCGGGCTACTGACGGAATATGGCGAAGTGATGAGCAAGGGCAGAGCTGCATTGGATAGGGACATTCCCGGCGTACTCGGCCGAATCGCAGATCGCCTGCCGGCTGCGCTGATCGATACGTTGCGCGAGCAATGGAATGGGCTGGCAAGACTGGATGCGCAGATTGGCGAGATCGAGCGCCGGATGCGTGAGTGGAAAAAGGCAGACCGGGCGGTGAAGGCGATCAGCGCAATTCCCGGCGTAGGACTGCTTACCGCAACGGCAGCGGTCGCGATGATGGGCGATCCAAAGGCATTCAGTTCGGGAAGGGAGTTCGCCGCGTGGGCAGGTCTCGTGCCGAAGCAAACGGGCTCCGGGGGAAAGGTGAATCTGCATGGCATCAGCAAGCGTGGCGATACCTATCTGCGCACGTTGTTGATTCATGGGGCGCGATCCGTATTGACAAATATGAAGGAGCCTGGTCCGTGGGTCGAGCAGATAAAGAAGCGCCGGCCAACGAATGTAGTTGTGGTGGCCCTGGCGAACAAGATGGCACGCATGATCTGGGCGGTATTGGCTCATG
The DNA here is from genome assembly GCF_049177125.1 of Paraburkholderia sp. DD10. Taxonomy (NCBI): domain Bacteria; kingdom Pseudomonadati; phylum Pseudomonadota; class Betaproteobacteria; order Burkholderiales; family Burkholderiaceae; genus Paraburkholderia; species Paraburkholderia sp. DD10. The sequence continues at coordinate 147,935 of NZ_CP185394.1, forward strand.
GCGTGCCATACCAGAAAGACCATGTGAGCGTTAAGCCAACCTGACCGGCGCGCTTCACGCGCAAGATCAACTTTTAACACAGGATGAACGTCGAAAGGTTGCGCAGCAATCGAATGTGATGACAAGCCAGGTAGGACCTGGACTCGCTAAACCTGAATACCGTCATGAGCTTCGAGCTCGCCAGGAGAATGAGGTGCGAGTCAGCGTATTTCATAGAGGCCCGCAGCGGCAATACCGGCTGCAACAAGGCCGGATATAGAACTGCAGCCCATCCTGTCTATCAGCACACACGAAAAACTGTCGCAAACGGGACGCGTTCATATAGTGACGGTATGAACGAAATCGAATTTCCCGCCGACCGGATCGACTACCGCGAACGCGACGCGGCCAATGCCGGCGATGCGTCGACCATCCGCGCGCGCGTCACGCCGCCGGCGAACGAGCCGGACGCGGGCGCCGTGCCCGGCAGTTCGGAAACGCCGGTCGATGACGCCGCCGGAGAGCGCCTGAAGAAGATCCGCGCGGCCGACCGGGAGAGGGTAGAGCAGCTTCTCAGACGCGACCCATCAACCAACGCAGCGACCAGCACAGCCACCGACGAAGCGGTGAAGCCGGCCGCCGGCACCGGCAAGCCGCTCGCGAAGAAAGGCGACGAGCCTGAGAACATCATTCGCCCGAAACCGGTTTTCGAGAAGACCGGCTATGACGTGCCGAAGTCCGTCAGTAACCAGTATGTGGCGCATGAGGGCAAGTTTCTCGATCGCAAAAGCGAGACGGTGCACTTCGAGGACAAGGGCCGCTCGCTATCAACAGCCAGCGAGGACCGGGAGGTGATCGCCCACATGGTCGAAGTCGCGAAGGCGAAGAACTGGGGTGAGCTGCAGCTTAAGGGCAGCGAAGAATTCCGCCGGCAGGCGTGGATCGCGGCCGAGCTCGCCGGCGTGCCGACGCGTGGCTTCAAACCTGCCGCGCAGGATCGCGCCGCACTGACTGCCGCCCGCGAGGCGATGCGTATCGGCGCGGGTGACAGGACAAACAACGGTGAGGCGGCCCGTACGAACTCGCTGGAAACGACAGCGGGCCAGAAACAGGACGCGCCGGGCCCGGTCAGTCCCGTGCAGGATCCGGCGGCAGGTGCATTCACCGGGCCGGTTCCGGCATCGCAGGCCACGAGCCGCGGCCCTTCGCCTACGGTCTCGAAGACCGGACAGCAAACGCGGCAGGTCGACCAACCCGCGGCAGGCCCACAACCGGCCTCGCCGTCGCTGGAACAGTCGCCGGCGGGGGTCACCGCTGGTGTCCTGGTTGCGCACGGCGCGGCGCCGTTCAACCACGACGAAAAGCAGAACCCGAGCTATTACGCGACCGTGCGAACACAGAATGGCGAGCGCACCGTGTGGGGGCTGGATCTTGAGCGTGCGATCGGCGAAAGCGGTGTGCAGCCCGGACAGCGGGTCGAGCTGGAAAAGGGCGGCAGCAAGACTGTAACAGCGCTGCAGCGCCAGTTCGACGAGAAAGGTACCGAACTTGCCCCGAAGTCAGTCGGGAGCCGGCGCAACGAATGGCTGGTGTTCTCCCCGGATGTGCCGGGCCTGCCCACGCGCGAGCAGCGCGAAGCGCTGGCCAGCGTGCGCCGCGAAGTTGATGAGCGCCGTCGGATCGAGGAGGCGCGGGAGCGGTTCCTGAACGGGGACTGGAAGTACTCAAAGGAGCAGCAGAAGACGCTCGAGGAGGCACGCGAACGGATCAAGGCTCACGCCGCACGCGAGGTGCTGCGCGACGAGATCAAAGGCCTGCCGGAGCGGCAGCGGGAGAAGCTGATGGGGGAGTTCGAAAGCGCCGTGGCCGAGGCGCGTGCAGCTAACCGGCCACTGGACGTGCCGATGCCACAGGTCAGCGAGGCGACGATCGAGGCTGTGCGCGAGCAGATCGAGCTCGAGCGCGCCGGGCAGGGCAGAGATGGGCAGCAACCGTCGCGTGAACAGGCACAGCCCGCAGCGCAAACCCAGGAGGCTGGCCATGACGCGCCAACGCTCGAAATCGACCCGTAACGAACACGTGACCGACGCTGCACGCGCGGTCGCGACTCAATTCACACAACAACCGGAGAGACGCACCATGAAAATCGCCGTCATCAATTTCTCGGGCAACGTCGGCAAAACTACCATTGCTCATCACCTTCTGGCGCCTCGGCTGGAAGGCGCTGAGGTTATATCGATCGAGTCGATCAACTCGGATGGTACAGAGAGGGCCGCCCTGCGCGGCAAACAGTTCGATGAATTGCAGGACCGGATGATGACCATGCGGCACGTTGTCGTCGATGTGGGGGCATCCAACGTCGAAGACTTTGTCGCCTTGATGCAAAGCTACGACGGGTCACACGAGGACTTCGACATGTTCATTGTTCCGACCGTGCCGCCTCTGAAGCAACAGCTCGATACGATAGCCACGCTCGATCAGTTGAACGCCCTGGGCATAGCGTCCGACCGGATCAGATTGCTGTTCAATTGCGTTGATCCGAAGAGCAATGTGGACAAGGTTTTCGGTCGCCTGTTTACGCGTCATGCGGCGGTGGGTGGCTTTGTTCTCGATCCATCCGCAGTCATTTATGAAAATCCCATCTACGAAAAGATCAAGACGATCGGCAAGACTATTACTGACGTCAACAGCGACACAACTGATTATGTTGCGTGGAACGCGCGGTCAATGGAGGACGATACGCCGGAGCCGCAGCGAGCCCATATCCGTCAGATGGTCGCCGTCAAACGACTGGCCACGCGCGTAAAGCGCGAGCATGACGACGCGTTCCGGCTTCTGGTGCGCTGATGGGCGCGCCGGAAGATTCGATCCGTGAGGAACTGATCGGCGCGGTGCTGGGCGAACTCTCGCTTTTGCGCCGCGACGTGAAGGACCTGTCGCAACTCCTCGAGGCGAGCGGCAAGCAGTTCAAGGACGACGGCGAGCTGACGCTGCTGCGATTCACGTCGCGTTATGAACAGTTCCTCAACCAGTTCGCAGCATCGAGCACCGATGTGCTGGCCGAAGCGGGACGGTTTTCGGAGGCCCGTGATCAACTGCTTGGCGAGATCTCACTCAGGCAGTACGACGAAGCCAACGGCCGCAGTCGTGATCTGCTTCGTGATGTTCTGCGCGAGGAGCGGCACCGCGGCGGTGGCGGCATCGGTCGTATCGAGCTTGCCATCTGGTCGGTCTGCACGGCGCTCGGCTCGGCACTCCTGTCCGTCGGCGCTGTCGCCGCGCTGCATCTTCTCGGCAACTACGGGAGATACTGAAATGAAACGATCGCTAAACGCGCTGGCCATGGCCGGCTTCCTTCTCGCAGGCGTAGTGGCCATGACACCCGCGCACGCCGATGACGACAACGAAGACGCGTGCGGCGCTGTTCTCTGTCTGGCAGGATTGATGAACGGTGGTAATGGCGGCCAGAAATGCAGCGAGTACGAGGCCAACTACTTTTCGATTGTGCGCTATCACCACGGACACTTCGATCTGAGTGGCACTTCGAACGCGCGTGGTGATTACCTGAACCAGTGTCGATCGGTTGGCAGTAACCAGAAGGGTTCCGTCAACTCGAAATACGGCAGCGTTGAGAACGGTCCGTGAAACCAGCCTCTCAGTCCCGGTGAATTGCCTCAGGGCACCCGGGTTTTACCCGCTGCGGCGACGGCGGCCGCCAGCGTATTTTTTTCGACCCGTGACGTATGCACATCACTTTTCGGATACAACAGGCCCAGGAATCACAGTCATGCCCTCAAAAAAATACCCGTCAGTGAAGGAGCCACCAGCGGGCTGGACGCGAAGCGCTCCGTATGAACACACTCATCCCGGGGGCTGGACGATCGCGAACCGCATGGTTAGTGGCAGGTCACGATGGGTGCTTTCATGCGGCGGCAGCCAGTTCGGCAGCTTCGCCACACCCGAAGACGCAATGACGCGTCACGCGGCGCTGGGGGGCGCGGCGAAACCCGCAGAATAGGGATACGCGCGGTACACTGCGCAGTGATGCGGAGGAAACTTCGATGAAGCTCACTTCCCGGAGCCTGCTCCGGCTCATGGAGCCTGGGAAAACCTATCAGGCAGACGAGCTCGCGGCCGGCCTCGACGCGTCGACGGCTCAGGTCAACGACATGCTGTGCATGCTGGTTGAGGATGGCATGGTGCGCATGAACAGCCACATCGGCCGCATTTTGCGCTTCGAGCGGCTGATGTACCCGCCGGGTCGTGAGGCATCGAAGGATGCCCAGCGCGGCAGCGTACAGTCGACGGTGGCCACGCAGCCCATTACACGAACTCTTACAGGATCGCTACAGCACTACGACTCGTCGCTGATGCAACTGCGCCGTCTGGCAATGCTGGCGAGAAACGGGAGACCATGAAACGGAAACTTGAATACACCCTGTGCCGCACGCACGACAACGCGCCACTGGTGACGCTTGATTCGTCGCTGGGCAACGGGCAGGAAGTCACGCCCGCAACGCTCCGCTCGCTGGCCGCAGCCTTGCTTCACATCGCAGCCGAAGCCGAACAGCAGGACCTGGGCGAATACCATCGGGCGTGCAGGGTTCAATAGTATTTGGATAACGTACTTATCGCATGGAGAAGGGAGGTAACGCGCATGGAGCGACATCGCAGCCAGATCAGCGAAGTCATCAACCGGAACACGGTCGTGAGCCTCGCCCTGGAGCAGGGCTTCAATGCGTTCCTGCCGGTCTATGATGGTGGGGTCGATTTCATCCTCTATCGGGAAAGCGACCGCGAGTTGCGCAAGGTCCAGCTCAAGGGGCGCTGGACGATCGACCGGAAATACGTTGGTCGGGATATCTGGATTGCCTTTCCGCTGGCGGGCGACTGGTATCTGATGCCGCACGATGAGATGGTGGCCACCGCGGGGGCCGCCACGCGAACCACGTCCTGGATCGGGAATGGACTTTATTCCCGCCCACGCCTGTCTGCGGCGATGGTCAAAGCCTGTGCGCCGTACCGGTTCACGTCCATCGCGCGCGTGGCTGACGAGGCCGCGGACCAAGCGGCCGCTTGAACTCATCATTAGCGGAGCTACGCGTAGTGTCGTTCAAGTCTTGCGCCTGGGTGCCGATATCCCCGTAATCCAGTCTCCCGAATAAACCATGAAATCCAAACTTTTGGCCGTTCTGTCCGCCATAGGCCTGGCTTCGGCCCTTGCAACAGCGTTCAAACGCAGACCATTCCTCCGGCTTGTGAGCAGCTGCTTCACGCGTTAGACGTCTGCTCCGTAGACGTGGCGAACTGGTTGGATTACAACGACCCAAAATCGGCTGACGCATTTCGAACCAGAATGCAGGCTATCGCAACCGAGTCGCGGGCAGACCTTCGCCGGAAAATCAAGGCTGAGGGACCACTTCCCTCCGGTGAACGTTGCGCTTCGCCCGAAATGAAACAGCAGATCGCCGGTTCGATCATGAACATGACAACTCCAGTGCTGTTGAGCGGTGGAAATGCGAGCAGGTGCCAAGCCACAGTAGGCAGTTGGCAGTAGTCGGCGTCGTGCCACCGGGCGATGAAGACTTTGCGGCGAATATACCTTCGCTGTCCGGCGCCCCGATGGCAAAAGCAGACCCGCCGGTATCTCCGGGACGCGGGCATTTGCCGGCTATCAGGCGCCGTTCACGGCATCCTTGAACGCCTTACCCGCCGTGAACTTCACGGTCTTCGCGGCTGGAATCTCAATTGCGGCGCCGGTCGCCGGATTGCGTCCCGCCCGCGCGGCACGCGCGCCCGTCGAAAATGAGCCGAAGCCAATCAGTTGCACCGTTTTTCCCTTTGTCACCGCGCCAGTGATTGTCGCAATCACCGCGTCAATCGTTTCGCCCGTCGCGACCTTGCTTTCTCCCGTCGCCGCAGCGACAGCGTCCACCAACTCGTGCCTGTTCATCCTGAAACTCCTGGTTGTCGCTGTGGTGATGCCGCCACCCTACCTGATCGAAGAGCTTTCGCGCAATCATCACCTCCACTGGTTGACGGCGGCGTCAGGGCTGGCGCCGCCCACCGTGCACGTCAGCCAGCCTCGCTCGCAGCCACGATCAACACCGTGGAGCGCTTCGTCGCCTGGCTCGACGCCGCCATCGGCGGCGGTGAAGGGCGCTGGCGAGGTGGCGATGGTTCCGAGCGGAGCGTCCGTTTCCTTGAACCGATGACCGCCGGTTTCCTCGTATCTGCCACCGCGGAAAATGCAGGCGTCGTGATGGCAGAGGCAAGTCCACTTCGGTTCAAGCCTGCTGACAGCGTGCTTGCCTTCCTCCGATAACGACTGCTTCCCCGCCAGCCCCCAGGGCCATGGACCGTCGGCGGCCGCGTTGCAAACAATCCGGAACTGTGCCTATCGGTTAATGCCCGAAGCTTCAAATATTCACGGATCCTGGCCGACCATCTACATCTTTCTCATACCTACTGTACCAACCTTGGGGGAGTATAGGCACCGTAATTCGGTCCCACTCCTCCCGAGTTGGGTGTGTGGCAACGACTCATGTCGTTGGACATCTGCACGAGAACGTACGGTTTGGAGCCATTCTTCGCATCCAGGATGTGCAGGCAGGCGAACGCCACGACGGGCTGAAACCCGCTAGTCGCCGGATCGTTCACCACCGCCACGGTCACCCACGCACATTGCCCATTGCCCGCGGCACTACAAGCGGCCGCACCATTAAAGAGTGTGTTTTCCGTACCGGTCTGGATCCACGTACCCGGTGAAGCCCCAATGGAGAAGGTCGTACTGTTACCACTCGTAAGCAAGCCCCTGGCATAGCTGGCACTGTTGTTATCGACATTGAACGTCGTCCATTGTCCCGAAGTGCAGGAGCCGTAATGGTAACTCGATCCGATCTGGAAAAAGTATGGTTGACCCTGTTGTTGTGAAACGGTTGTCCCAGGCAACGTACTATTATCCGGTGACAACTTCGGGGAGCTGGTGGTCGGGTTCCAGTAGTTGTCATATAAGCATTTGGACATTGCCAACGGAAATAACCCGCCTGGACCCACATTACTGGGCGTGGAAAGCACCGCCGTCGCCACCGCACTGGCTTTCAGGATCTGGGCGCCAAGCACACCACCCAGAAACACTGGGACCGCCCCGTTCGCGTTCGACCCATCTTTGTGGATGGTCACCTGGACCGCCGGCAAATCGGACGCTCCGGGTGTGAACGGCAGCGACTCCAGACCGTATGGCGTCCCCGTGGCGTTCCAGTACCCGGTCGCTACCGTGCTGGCGTTTACGTAGGCAGCTTGTACCTGGTTTGTCGCGGTGGACGTCGAGAACGCCGACGCTTTTGCTGCTGCCGTCGTCCAGTCCGGCTGGGTGGCGGTGGTGTTGCCGCATTCGGTACGCCGCATCAGGCATCCAGCGCCCGCCATTGCCGCGGCGTCAGCCGCGTTCTGAAGCTGGCTGCGTGCGACCAACAGATTGCCGATGTCAATGGCAAGAGCTGCAATCCCCAACAGGAATATCATGCAAAGTGCGACAGTAACGGCCACTGCCCCTTCCTGTTTCTTTCTGCTTTCTCCCGTGCGCATGGCAACCCCCCTTATTCGTTGTTCATGACAGTGGTAGCGGACAGCGTGATCGGTCCCGTCAGCGCGGACAGCATCGTGCCCAGTCCCAACCCGGCATACTGATAGGAAACCGTCACCGAGAGTGGGGTACCAAAGGCGCCGCCCTGACCTGTCGGCGTGACCGTCGGCGTGCTGGGCGTTCCGAATGTGACCAGATAGGACGAAGTGTAGTTCTGCACGACATTTTGAATGTCCGTGCTGGTGGGCTTCGGGCTCTTGAGCACAATTCCTGCACGGGCTCCTTCCCGACTGGCATTGGTAATCACCGCCTTGTCGTAAAGGGCAATACCAAACTCCACGGTTCCGAACACGATTAGCAACAGCAGCGGCAGGATAAACGCGAACTCCACTGCGGCCACACCAGCCTGACGACGTGATCCGCGCCGGCGTGATGCGAGCAACGCAGGCGCATGGTGTGCAGCCAGACTCTTTTGCCGGCACCCCGAATTCTTCGATCCGGCATGCCAGGTGAACTGTCTCGTTTTGTGGCTCATTTCTATTCCCCTGTGAGCGCTACTCGTTCGGGTTATCCGATTGGTGAGCGCCGCCTCCGATACTTGCCCAAACTGTCTTTGTGCTGCCCTGAGCATCCTTTGCTCACCTGCTTCATGATGCTGCTTGACGCTGATACCTTATGGCTGGCCTTGAGCGCTTTTGTCTGTCCGGCTAGCCAGAAAGGGACACCGTTGAGCATCAGCTTCCCAGCGTCGGCAACAGCACGCGGTAGATATGAATGAAGGCGGGCCCCATCAGCACGGTCATCAGTGCCGGGAAGATGCAAAAGATCAGCGGAAACAACAGCTTCAATGCGATCTTCGCGGCGCGTTCCTCGGCGCGCATTCTGCGGCGGGTGCGCAGCGTGTCCGACATGACCCGCAGCGAAGCGCCGATGCTGGTGCCGAAGCGTTCCGCCTGAACCAGCATCGAGGCGAACGTATCGATATCCTCGGCGCCCGTGCGCAAGGCGAAGTTGCGCAGCGCCTTCTCCTTGGTGAAGCCCGAGCGCAGTTCGAGCAGCATCAATTGCAGTTCGTTTGCGACTTCAGGACTGGCGAGCGTCATCTCGTTGGCCACGCGCATCAGCGCGGCGTCCATGCCGAGGCCCGCTTCGACGCACACGGTCAGCAGATCGAGCGCATCCGGAAAGCCCTCGACGATCGCGCGCTGGCGTCGTGCGCGGCAACGCGTCAACACGATGTTCGGCGCGTAGTAGCCAATGGCCGCGAGCAGGGCGAGAATCGTCGCGCACACGGCGTACTGTCCGTTGATGAGCGGCGTACGCATCAGTCCGACGAGACCCAGCAACGGCAGCAACAGCGCCAGCGCGGTCTTGGCTGCGAAATAAAGCGCGGCCGCCGACGGGGTGCGCCAACCGGCGTTCATCAGGTGCAACCGCAAGGGCGAATCTTCCCAGCCTTCCTTCGGAATGGAGAGCTGCGAAATCGGACGCGAGATTTCCGCGATTTTCTCGGCCCACCCAGCGCCAGCCGACCACGATTGTTCGGTCGAGACGGATACCCCACCCGCTTGTTCGATGCGGCGTTGCATATCGCGTGGCATCAATCGCCACATGAACGCCACGACGGCGCAGAATACCGCTGCAAACAGGCCGACAAGCAACAGCACATTTGTTGAATCGAGCGTTTCCATTACGGTTCTCCAGTTCTTTTGGTGCGCGGCGGGCCCGCGTTCACACGCGGATCTGCACGATGCGCCGCATCCACAGGATTCCCAATACCATTGAGACAAGCATCATTTCGACGACCTGAAGCCCGGCCGGGTCCTCCCACAGCACCGCAAAAAAAGTCGGGTTCACCACCTGCATTGCGCCAGCGGAGACGAACGGCAACAGCGCCAGGATCCACCCGGACAGACGTCCCTCGGCGGACAGGACCCGAACCTTGTCGAACAACTGCAGACGTGCGCGAACCAGCGACGCGATGCTGTCGAGAATCTCGGCGAGATTGCCGCCGGTTTCGCGCTGGATCAGCACGGCGATCACGAAGTAGCGCAAGTCGCGCACCGGCACACGCGTCGCAAGGTTCATCAACGCTTCGTTCAGCGTGACGCCGTAATTGATTTCATCGAAGACGATGCGGAACTCGCCGGCCGTCGGCTCCGCGAACTCATTGCCGAGCATGCCGATGGCGCTCGAGAACGAATGCCCCGCTCGCAACGCGCGGCTGATCATGTCGGCGGCCTCGGGCAACTGTCGCTCGAGAACGCGCAGGCGCTTGCGGCGACAGCGCAATACGCGCAGTGTTGGAAAGGCGAGGGCCGCGACGGCGGCGAGCGCCGTCACGACAGGTGGCACATGCACCAGCGCAAAACTGGCCGCCAGCAGGACGACCGTGACCGCCATCAGACTGTGCGTCACGAGGCGTCCCACGGTGAGACTCAATCCGGACTGAAGGATGATCCGGTCGATCATCTGGATGCGTGGTACCCGCATCATCAGCGCATGGATCGGCGCGGAGCCGCTCAGCACGCGCTCCTTGAGAATGGAGAGGCGTTCGCCCTGCACATTCGCGCCTGCGGACAGCGCACGGATACGCTGGTCGAGGCGGTGCGCGGCGGGACCATGGTGGCTGTTCCACCACTGATACAGCCCCTCTATCCCGAGGACCACGGCGATGAACAGCAGGAAAGCGAAGGCGTAGAAGATCGGATTCATGGATGTCTCACAAAAATGAGCCGTGTGCGCCGCATGCCGCCGGCGCTATCCGTCAAACGGTATCGAAGTGCCGGTTCGGATCGTAGAGCTGGTCAGGCAGCGCGATGCCGAACGCCTGTAGCCGCTCGGTAAACTTCGGCCTCACGCCGGTCGCGCAGAAATGGCCGCGCACCGCGCCGCTCTGATCGACGCCCGTTCGCTTGAAAGTGAAGATTTCCTGCATGTTGACGATCTCGCCTTCCATGCCCGTCAATTCCTGAATGCTAACGACCTTGCGCCGGCCGTCGGTCAAACGGGCCACCTGAACCACCACCGAGATCGCCGACGAAATCTGCTGACGCAGGTTCTTCGGCGGCAACGCAAGGCCGGCCAGGCTGATCATGTTTTCAAGGCGGGTCAGCGCATCGCGCGGCGTGTTCGCGTGAATCGTCGCGAGCGATCCTTCGTGGCCGGTGTTCATCGCATTGAGCATGTCGAGCGCTTCGGCGCCGCGTACTTCGCCGAGGATGATGCGATCCGGCCGCATCCGCAGCGCGTTGCGCACGAGCGTGCGTTGCGTAACTTCGCCGCGTCCTTCGACATTCGGCGGTCGTGTTTCGAGGCGTAGTACGTGTGGCTGGCGCAGTTGCAGTTCGGCCGCGTCTTCGATGGTCACGACGCGCTCGTCTTCGGGAATGAAACCCGACAGGATGTTCAGCAGCGTCGTCTTGCCGCCGCCCGTGCCGCCCGATACCAGCACGTTGACCTTGGCGCGCGTGAGTGCTTCGAGCAGCTCGGCCATCGGTGGCGTAAGGCTTTGCGATGCGATCAGATCGGACATTTGCAGCGGATTGACCGCGAAACGCCGGATCGACACTAGCGGTCCATCCACCGCCGAGGGCGGAATGATCGCGTTGACGCGTGAACCGTCGGGCAGACGCGCGTCGACCATCGGGCTCGATTCGTCGATGCGCCGCCCGACACGCGAGACGATCTTCTCGATTACCTTCATCAGATGCACGTCGTCGTAAAACGTGACATCCGTCAGTTCCAGACGGCCCCTGCGTTCGACGTAGGTCGTGCGGTAAGTGTTGACGAGAATGTCCGAGACGGTCGAGTCGCGCAGCAGCGCTTCGAGTGGACCGAAGCCGAACATTTCGTCGTGAATGTCGATCGTCAACTGCCTGCGTTCGAGGTCGTTGACCGGCGCCTTGTCCTCTTCGAGGATGCGCGCGATCAGTCCGCCGATTTCCTGGCGGACCTGTTCCGACGGCAACCGCGCGAGCCGTTCGAGTTCGACGCGATCGAGCACCGCCTCGTGAACCTTGCGTTTGAGTGTCTGATATGCAGCGCGCGCGAGGCCTAGGGGCGCACGAATGCCTGCGTGGCGTTCGGGCAGCGTGTGGACCATCTGCGCCGACATCTGTTCGCGTAGTGACATGAGAATCTCCTGGCTGACGTTATGAGACCGTTGACTGGCGTTGCGTTGTGGAGCGGCCAAATAGTCGGGCCAGCAGCGGTTCACCGCGTTTCTTCTGCGGGACGATGCCCGAGGACTGGTTGACGATGCTTTGCGCCAGCGCCTGCACGCCGCGCGCGAGCGCGCTGTTGCGCGCCGTCTTCAATACGGGCTCGCCGAGGTTGACGGACTCGTTGGCCGCCTGCGGGTCGTCGGCGATCAGATGCGACGGGTGCCTGCCAAGTACCTGTTCGAGCGCGCTAGCGGCTCGTTCGTCGTGGCGGCGGTGCCGGTTCACGAGCAGACGCAGCCGGTCGGGCGAGTAGGCAAGCGACACGAGGATTTCCTGAAGGCGGCGGGCCGCCCGCACATACGGCATGCTTGCCTGAACCACCATATGAATCTCGGCGCTGCGATCCAGCGCGACGATGGAAAGCGCATTGATGCTCTGGCCAAGATCGAACAGCACGACGTCGTAACGCGGTGCGGCGACGCCTAGTATCCATTCGAACTGTTCTTCGTGGATCTCCAGTGCCTTCAGCGGATCGCCCGCGCCGGCGAGTACATGAAAGCTGGCGGTCACGTGCGTGAGCGACGCATCGAGAAATGCTGCGTCCATGCGGTCGATCTGAGCGCACATCTGCGGCAATGTCGACGGCGGCTCCTGGTCGCTTACGAGAAACGCGGCATCGGCGAACATCTGGTTCATATCAACGAGCAGCACACGCTTGCCGTGCAATGTGGCGATCGCGTGACCGACATTGGCCGCGATGAGGCTCGTGCCCGCGCCACCCTTACACGAAATGAACGACACCATATGCGTTTCGTGGCGTGCTGCCCCTGCGTGCGGCGCGATGGCGCGTCCAACCGCATCGCCGAGCGAGCGCGCGTCGAGCGGCCAGCTCAGCACGTCGCGGATGCCGGCGCGCATCGCGGCGATCAACGTCTCGGGCGACGTCTGCGGCAACAGCAGCAGGCAAGTGAGGCGAGGATAGCGGTGTACCAGCACGTTGACCGAATCCAGCTCGGCCCGCTCGGGCGACGACGCGTCGATGATCAGCACGTCGAACGCGTCGAGACTGTCGCCACGTTCCAGCAACGTGGAGGGCGCGCCGTGCATGCGTGTCGTCGTGCAATTGCCGCAGTCCGCGACGAGGCGAACGATCTCGGACATCCGGCCCGTGTGCTCGGAGTTGATGAGGATATTGATCATGATGTTGTCATCCGCGGAATCGTTGCTTGGCTGGTCACGCTGCGGCTCGCGCCGCTGCCCGGCTCACATCGCCTATTCGCCATTAGTCGGCGGGGCCATGGGCGCGCCCGAACCGCCGGCGGCGTTGCCGCCCACGCCGATCACGAACGCGTTGGTGGACGGCGACGGCGCCTTCAATGACGCGTTGTAATTCGACATCGCCGCGACGGCAGCCTTGCCGTCGACACCGACCGTCGACGGATGCTTCGACGCGGCATCCGGATCGATGATCTGGGCCTCGCTGAAGCTCCTCACTGATTCGCCGAAGTGTCGGTCGAAATTGGGCGTGGTCGACAGGCAGCCGTTCAGTGCGACGCAGGCCGGCACGAGTAACGCAATCCAGCGCGAGATGGAAGTAGTGCGGTTGGTCATGATCTTCTCCTGACGTTGCATTTAGTTGTGAGCGTGAGCGGACGACGAGCGCGACTTGCCGTCTGGCGGCGTCTGATGTGCGGCGATCTGCTCGGTAAAGGCTTCGGCCTGCGTGGCGGGTTCGTCGGAGAGACCGGCTGGATTGGCCGGCCCGATATCATGGGCTGACGTGCCGGCCTGCGGCTCCGGCAGCGGCGTGACGACCGCGGCGGGCGTCGGTACCATCGCAGATACCGGTTCGCTTGCGGGCGGGGCGGCGGGAGCCTGTTGTTGCGACGGCGCGGGAGCCAGTGCGGGTGACGTTGCCGGGGCCGGTATCGGCGGGGCGGGCTTCCTGTTGCCGACCGGCTCGCGGCCTTCCATGTTGCCCATCAGATAGACGTCGGCCTGATTGGGCGTCTTCAGATGGTCGGTGGGCAGCGGCAGGCTCGACGCCAGTTGCAGCGGCTTGACCAGATGCGGCGTGATGATGAACACCAGTTCGGTCAGGTCCTGCTGATACGACGTGCTTCTGAAGAGCGCGCCGAGCACCGGCACTTCGCCGACGCCGGGTATCGCCTTCAGCGTGCCTGCTGCGTTGCTCTTGATCAGCCCGCCGATCGCGAAGGTCTCGCCGTCGTTCATCTGCACCGTGGTGGAAGCGCGGCGCGTGGTGATCAGCGGCAGAACCGTGAGGTTGTTCGTATTCGTCGCGCCGACCGTGACGCCGGTAGACGACAGCTCCGAGACCTCGGGAGCGACCTTCAGGTTGATGCGGCCGCCCGCGAGCACGGTGGGCGTGAACTTCAGACCTACACCGAATTCCTCTTCCTGAAGGATGATGGTCGCGACACCGTTGTTGTTGCTCTGCGGAATCGGAATGAAGACCTTGCCGCCCGCGAGGAACGTCGCTTCCTGTCCGCTCAGCGTGACGAGATTCGGCTCGGCCAGGATCTTCACGAGGTTGTCGCCGTGCTGCGCGTCGATCGCGACATTGAACGGCCGGTTATTCGCCTTGTTCACATCGACGATGCTCGACACGCCCGCGAGCAGACTGCTAAGGAGCGCGCCGCTCCAGGAGCCGAAGCCGCCCTGGATGTTCATCGCCGCGCCCAACTGATTGAGCACCGTCTTCGAGACTTCGGCGACCTTCACTTCGAGCATCACCTGTTGCGGCGAGTCGACGCTCATCATGTTCAGCACCGTCGCGGCCTTGCTGCCGCCATTGCCGTTGCCTGCGCCTCCGCCGTTGCCGTTCGCGGGCAGCGAACTGCGCGCATACGCCTTGGCGATTTCCTGGGCCTGGGTTGCGGCCTGCGCGCTGGATACGCGGCCCGCGAGCACGAGGTCGCCCGCGACCGTGGCGACGCGGATGTTCGGTTCATCGGGCATCAGTTGCGATAACGAAGTTTGCAGGCCGCCTGAATCGGCGTTGACCACCACGTTGATCACTTCGCATGCGCCGCTCTTGCCCTGCACGATCATGTTCGTGGTGCCCACAGCCATGCCGACCACATAGAGCGTTTGCGGCGACACCATCGTCGCCTGCGCGACCTGCGGATTGCCGAGCGTGCGATTGCGCACCGGTTCGGCGGTGTGCATCAGCGTGGACTTGCCTACCGGCACCACGATCGTGCTCTGTTCGTTCTGCGTGCGGGTGCAGGCCGGACCGCGCGCGGCGGCGCTTTGCATCGCGCCTGAAGGCTGTGCGGGTGCAGGATTCATGCTGATGGTCATTTGCACCGGCCCGTGCGGCATTGGCGCGGCGGCGGCATGGGCGTTTTCAACTGCCTC
Source organism: Paraburkholderia sp. DD10 (assembly GCF_049177125.1). Lineage (NCBI taxonomy): Bacteria > Pseudomonadati > Pseudomonadota > Betaproteobacteria > Burkholderiales > Burkholderiaceae > Paraburkholderia > Paraburkholderia sp. DD10. The sequence goes on from NZ_CP185394.1 coordinate 163,049, forward strand.
CTGGGCGTGCACACCGTGCGCGCCGATCAACGACGCGCATACCGTCGTGGTTAGGAAGGCGGTGCGTATCGCGCTGCCCTTCATGACTTTCCGTTGACTCGATTTCATCTCGTTATCTCCCCGTAGCCCGCTGCGAGCGATCTGTCGTGTGTCAGACGCCGCGTTATCGCGTGACCGCATTTGTGATTAAAAGCATTCCTGACTGCCTTGCGCTCCCGACAGCACGCCGACACAGTCGCGCTTCGGCATGGGGCGGGCCGTATATTTGACGCGCGTCGGCGCGGCCGCCACAACGGGCGCGGATACAGCCACGGCCCTGCCCAGCAACGTGACCTTGGTTGCGCCGCCAGTGGGCAATGCGCGGTCGTCGATCTGATTGCGCAACACCAGCGACAGGCTGCCGACGCTGCGTGCGAGATCGAGCTTCTCCGCCTGGTCCGGCGTGACTTCGAGCGTCACCGCATTGACGACCTTCGGCTGCGTGTCGTCGCGGCTAACCTGCTGGGCGACGGCGAGCACAAGAATCTTTTCGAGGACGATCTTGGAAATGCTCTGCTGCGGATCGTTGGCCTTTACTTCCGGTTCCTGAGTGTTGACGATAACGTCGACATAGTTGCCGGGCAGTGCAAAGCCCGCCACGCCAACGACGTCGTTCACACGGACCGTGATGGCTCGCTTGCCTTCACCTATCACCGCCGACAGTCCGCCCTTTGTGCCTTGCGGTGCGAGCTTGGACTCAATCACCGGCTCGCCGGGTTCGAGGCTTGTGCGCACGACACGGCCGTCAAGTGCCTTCGGATCCCTGAACGCGCCGGGCGGCACGCTTGCCGTGGGCCAGTTCACCGTGCGGATCATGTTCGGATTCAGCGGCTGACCGAGGCCGACTTCGGCAGTGGCCACCGCAACCGGCGTCACGGCCGACGACGACGTCTGCAACAGCCATCGCGATGCGAAACCCACGGCGGCAATACCCGCCAGCAGGGCCATCCCTAACATCACAACTGCGCGACTGGTTTTCATGGTGTTACTCCTTTCATGAGTGGCTATGGCACACGTGCTGGTCAAGCGCCGGCATACCGTTTGTCGGCTTGCGCGGTGTTGGATGGAATCGCCTGCTCATGTCCCGGCGCGCTGCCGAAGTAGCTGTGCCATGCATGAGTCAGGCGGTATTCGGTGACGACCGGCACGTCGCCGTGATAGAGCGCGAAGGAGCGCAACACGGCGAGCAGATCGGCGGGATAGCAGGCGAGAAACGGTGTGCGGCTGGGCAGATGCAACTGGTGCAGCAGATACTCGAACGCGCCGGACTCTATTTCGATGTTCAGCGCCGCGCATTGAGCGTCGAACAGGCGACGATAGTCTTCGACGTCAAGCGCGCCGACATGGAGCTTTGAGCCGAGCCGGCGCAGGAATGCGCTGTCATTCAGTTCCGCCGGCGTGAGGTTGGTCGAGAACACCGGCCACACGTCGAACGGACTCACGAAGCGCGCGCCCGATTGCAGCGAGAACTGATCGACGCTGCGATCGAGCGGCGTGATCCAGCGATTGAGCAGCTCGGCGGGCGCGACGCGCTGACGGCCGAGGTCGTCGACGACATACATACCCATGTTTGCCTTCATATGCGGCGGTGCCTGATAAAAGCCGCTATTGGCGTTGTACTGAAGATCGAGCATCGCCACCGTCAACTCGCCGCCGGACATCACCACCGGCCGTTCGCAGGCGCGCCAGCGACGGTCCGAGACATTGGGCAGCGCGTCGGCGCAAGCGTCCCGGTGAATCAGCGGGTCGTGCAACTGGATGACGTCGCCGGCTACGTAAAGCGAGTACGGGATTGGCACCGCACCTTGCAGCAGCTTGCCGAGGCGTTCGGCGAGATACGTCTTGCCGCTGCCTGCCGGGCCATAGAACATGACAGGCCGTCCGGCATTCAACGCGGCCACTGCCGAGTCCAGCAATGGCATATCGGCGATGAAGTCCGCGAAGGTCGTGCGCACATCGGACTGTGCAACATGGATGCGCTTCACGGAATACGCACTGACCACGCTCACATAGGCCTCGAGCGAGACAGGCGCGGGGCCGCAGTAAGTGGAGCGGCTCGCCTCGTGGGCTGCGAGTTCGCGACCGGCATCAGTGAGGCGCAGATGGACGTCGACATCGGTCGCGCCACGATGCGCGATCTCAGCGAGGTGTTCGCGCACGAGGAAACCGATCGTTTCATCAAGCACTGCAGCGGTGAGACAGTGTCGCGCAACAAGATCGCCTAGCGACGATTTGCCATTCTGCAAGATCGACTTGAGGACCAGATGCGCGATGAAGAGCGGAGGCAAGCCAGTGTCCGCGATATTACGCGGCGCACGCAGCACAAGCACTGGCGTTTGTGCCCGGTGGGCGCCCGTCGCGGCAATCGTGTCGAGACACGTGGTGCTTGCTGCGTTGCACTGCTTTGTGCTGTGCTCGTCCATCTGTTGCTCCCCGGGTGCGGCGCCACCGATTGCGGTGCGGCACGGTATGTGATTCGGATAGCCGGATCGTATGTTGTCGGCTTACTTTCGTTCTACAACTATGCCGCTGTCGCGAGCAGCACGACTACAGTTCCTGTCGCAATCGCGACACCGTATGGCACGGATCCAACAGACTCGATCGAAGCGGCGGCGCCGCCGCGCAACGCCGGATGGACCAAGCTCAAAATGTTCCTCACCACCTTCTTCAACTGCCGGCGTCGGGCGGTCAGTGCCAGCAACCACACACCACCAATCACACATGTCGCCAGTGCGGTCTGAAAAACCAGCAGCGGCCCGATCCATGCGCCTACCATCGCGAGCAGCTTGACGTCTCCCGCAGCCATCCCATGCAGCATATATAACGGCAGGAACAGAACCAGTCCGACGACAGCGCCCGCCAGCCAAGCCCCAACACCGCCCAAAAATCCCCGCAGCCAGCACTGCACAAGCAGCGCGCCCAGCAGACCGACGCCGACCAGCATGTTGGGAATGCGCCGGCACTGGATGTCCGTGCTTGCTGCAGCGATCACCAGTGCAATGACGCACGGTATGATCGGCGGTAGTGGTGCAGATGCGGTAATGAGCATGACAAGACCTCGTCGGTGTGGGCAGCGGGCGGTGAAAAGCGGTGGTGCGATGGACGAATCGGCAGGCGCGATTCGTCCATCGCCTCTCTCAGGATGACGCCATGCTCGCCGCGATTGCCGTGAACTTGTTGCTGACTGCAGTGGCGAGGCCCGAGTACCCCGCGAGGATCGCCGTTGCGATCAGGGCGGCCATCAGGCCATACTCGATGGCGGTCACGCCGTCTTCGTCGCGAATGAATGCCTTGGTGCTGTTGATAAACGACTGCATGATTAACTCTCCACTTGAACTTGCCACGGCTTATCCGCCGTGGCAGCGCGTTGCAAAAAGCGGTGGTGCGACAGACGAATCGGCAGGCGCGGTTCGTCCGCCGCCTCTCTCAGGATCCCGACGTCACATGCCCAGCGATAGAGGTGAACTTGGCGCTGACTGCATTGGCGAGGGCTGAGTACCCCGCGAGGATTGCCGTTGCGATCAGGGCGGCCATCAGGCCATACTCGATGGCGGTCACTCCGTCTTCGTCGCGAATGAATGCCTTGGTGCTATTGATGATCGATTGCATGATTGAATCTCCTTTTGGACTACTAACGTAGATGACATCGGATAACTACATTGGTACAGCGTGCTGCTTTACTGCCGGGTGCTACAAGTGTTGCCCGTGCTACAGGAAAGACGGTTCGGACGCGGTGTGATAGAGCGGCCGAACAGGAGCCGAGAGTGGCTCACTTCTAGTCATGTGAGGGGAGGGTGCTGCAAGGGGGCCCGCAACAGCGGCCAGCGAGAGACCGTGTTCATGAGCGACGTGTTGCGAATTACCGCGAAGAGCGGTGTAGGGAAGTCGGATGCGATGCGCATTGCGCAACGCGATCTCGTCCGAATTCGAATGAATGGCCACATTGTTTACTTCTCCGATCTTCTTCTTTCGCAGCCGGTTGCTCTACTCGCCGCTCTTTGTCGAACGCATGCGGGAGAAGAACCCCCGTCGGCATGGCTTTGGTCGCTCGCCATGTCGCCGGCTGTGTGAACATAAAGGCAAGGAGTGGGCCAGGTTCCCCAAATACCAGGCATCATGCGGGTGCCGGGCCGATTGGTCGTCTCAAAGGAATCGGCTGACACGGAAATGCTATGATTTTGTTGCAGATGTGACACATCTGGTTACGCATATAGCTCTGACCGGCGAAATCGGGCAGCACCCGCCTCAGGCCTTGGAGACAGCGAGGAACGAGGGGTTTCACCTAGAGCTTTGGATGACGGATTTATCTAGAAATTCGTTTGTTTTTCCGCGTCGAACTCGTTGCATTTGTGAGACTCTTGATTTTCCCATCGCCTTCCGCAAACGCCCGGCAACCGAGCCTATCCCCGACCCGCGTACCCCAACGAAAGGCGCCGTACGCTCGAAACGCTGGCCAGGGGCAGCGTTATTGCCAACAAGTGCGGGGATTACGCGCATCTGAAGCCCCGGTTATACGCCGGCCTCGTATCGACAGCCCAAGATCGAAAGCATTCGACGATACGCTGCACTAACGCTCATCCGGCGCCACCTCGGCGAGACTTTCTCACCGTTGTCGTTACGTTTATAACGGGTATTGTCCGCGAGCATAAAGTACTTTATGACGCCGCCGTGGTCGAAGGCTCCGCTTTCGCTGCCGGCCGCTTCAGGTCCCAGGCAAGGACGGTGCCGCGACGAAATCTGAGGTGCCCGACGGTTCACCGATGCGCAGGGCGCGCACCGGTTTGAGCGCATCACGCCGGCCCGCATGGATGAGCTAAGCAGTGTGTTGTTCCATTGCTGGCCGAACGACGTTTTGCGAAGGATGTTGGTATCAGCGCGGCGTGCAATCGCGCCAAGCGTTGTTTCATCTGGCCTCGTGGGTCGACAGGAAATCGATTTTTCCGCCAATCACAACCTGCCGATGCTGCTCCCTTGCGTGCCCGGAAGGATCCGGACCAAAACCGAAAAGCGACGGTTCCGGTCCGGTCCCTGAACTTTGAGCTGCCTACGCGGCAGTGAAGAGGCGCGAGGATCACTTTGGAGCCAATCTCCTTTGCAATCTCCATTTCTAAGCTGCCTACGCGGCAGTGAAGCCCAATCTTCGTGGTGCGTCGGAAAGCGATGTTTCTAAACTGCCTACACGGCAGTGAAATACCACTTAATGTTGTTAGTTCCATCGTTCCAAAAGGATTTTCTAAAAGTGTAAAAAGTTTTCAATACGTTTTACGTACTCGTTGTTATTAAGGTTCTTTTCTGATCTCTCAAAGGAGGTCAAAACCAGGGTATGGTCGCACCAGCACTGAGCCCATAGGCGGTGAAAAGCCCTCCCTGCGGTTCGTGCACTATCGGACCGTGTTCGATGAAGAGAAAAAAAGACTGACCGGTACTTTGGCTGCGAATGGACACGTAGGGCAACTCAAGTCTTTTCTCCACGGTTCCCGGAATGCGCTGGCGGGCCTCAGCTTCATCGAGGTCATGGCGTCGCATCAGCCGGCGGCGCAGGCGCTCCGCACTGCTCTTCGCCTGCACCCGGAAGACGACGCGATAAGTCACTTCGGCGGGTACCAGGAGAATCTCTCCCTGCTTGACGTAGTCCTGCATGCCGCCAAGCCAGTTCGCCGCCATCAGTTGCTGCAATGTCGACCGCCTGCCATGCAGCCGTAAACGGTCGCCAAGCGCCGGCCGCTCCGGTCGAACTCCTGGAAAACTGATACCGACATCCTGGCTGCTCAGTTTCACCAGGGCACGGTGCAGTTTGCTGAAGAGCTCACTCATGAGGTGCTGCGGACTAAATTCCGGATCGGGCACCAGTCCAATGTCGAGATAATGATCCATCGCTCAGTCCTTACTGGATTCGCCGAAGACGCCGCCGCGAATGAAGTTGGCCATCACGTAGTGTTGCTGATCATCGTTGGGGGCTTGATCTCTGATCATCCAGGCATCGAGCAGCGAATAGAAATCGAGCTTCTGGCGAGGATGACGATAAGCTTTGCCCCGGGCGGTGACAGAGCCATAGGGTTCGATGGCAATGGGGCCGAGTCCGTCTTCGTCTGGGTACCAGGTGTCAATGGTTCGGATCGCATTGCCCAGTTTCTGCGAGTGGAGGGCGGCAACTCCCGTGATGGTGTAGAGCGTTCGGCCTTTCTGCCAGGCGCGCTCGGTACCCTTGTCGAGAATCAGTTCCTGTGAGGGAAACACCTCCTGTCCTTCACCCATTCTGGCAAAGGCGACAATCTCCAGCAGTGCATAACCCTTGCCCGCCAGACCACCTTCGATGACGGTGACGAGTTCGCCGATTGTATTGGCGTAGCTGGACGGGGTATTAAAGTCTCGCAGCGAAAAGGCCTGCGCACTGAATATCCATCGTTTAGTGCGTGTACCGTCCTGCAGATGAGAGATATGGACTTCCACGGTTTCAGCGCCCATGCGGTTGCGCCAGAGGAAGCGGCCATTGGCGAGATTTAGGGCATAGCGGCGGCCAAGCTCCTGATAACCACCTCGGCTTGTGTAGCCTTGCACCAGAGCCTGCAGCTTCTTCTGGTACTCGACACTGTTGCAGGCCGACGGGATGCCAGCTCCACCGAGTATGCGCAGCGTGAAATGGACTTTCAGTGTGTCTGCATCGGGTGGGAGGGTGGCCACATCGACGCGTTGCAGGTTGGGTTTATCGATTTCGGCGTTGAGTCCCGCAGGGTCTATGTCTTTGTCCTTCGTTCTGAGGCGATGGGAGACGGTGCCACGCACGGATTTTTCGCGTACGCCAACCGGCGGCCAGGCATCGCTGTGTTCGCGGGCTTCCCATCTGCCTGCGTAGAACAGGGCGTCGGATGGGTCCAATTTCCGTTCGAATGCGAGGACGGAGGCGGTCTTCAGCGCGATCTGATCTTCTTTAGCCATGTTGAATTTCTCTCACGCGATCGGGTCGCTAGGTTCCGGTGCGAAATAGGGGTTGTGCAGCCGGTAAAGGCCTGCGTCGGGCTGTGCGTGGTGATGCCAAAAGAGCTGTTCGAGTTGGGAGACACGATGCAGACTGATCCACTCGCCAAGTGAGAGCACACTTTCAACGAAACGGAAGGGCACGTTGCTGTCGCGCGTGTCTTTCACTTCGCCTGGGGCGTAGAGTTGCGAGATGGCGGCATAGCCCACCGGCAACGGCACCAGCCAGCCACGGTACGGGCGACGCACGCTCCAGGCGACTTTGCCGTCGCTGCCCTCAAGCATCTCCGGCTCGATGTTCAGGCGACACAGGTCCAGCAACGCATCGAGTGGCGTGGCGTGCGGGCTGGACTGGTGCAAAATATCCAGATGATGGGCCAGCAGTGGTTCCCGGCTAACCAGTGCGAAGCCGGGCAGAAGGCGCCGGCGCAGCATCCGGAATTGCCTGAGGCGGGTTTCATGATCGCCTGGCCAGCCAACCCACTCCGGTGGATGCCTGCCGCGTTCGGGATGAGGTAGGATACTGCCGCCGGCTAGCCGTAGCCCTTCCGCAATCGACAGGATCTCCACAGACAGCGCCTTGCCGTCCGTCTCATTCAACGGACAGCCGTCGCCCGAGACCTTGATAACAAGGCTGACTTCGAGGTGCACGCGACCCTCCTCGACGATGGCCGATGTGCAGCCGTCCTTGTCCAGCGGGTGACGAGCCAGGCGAAACACTTGTGCCCGGCGGCTTGATGTTCGAGTCACCTGCGGCTCGAAGTCGTGGCAGATGATCGCCACCCCTTCAAGGCAAAGGTCGCGCCCGCTCGTGTTCAGACGCCGTTGCAGGGCATGGACGAAGCCGGTGAAGGCGCTGGGCGCGGGAAAGCCCCAGGTGAATGGACTGGAAACGGCGTTCGCATTTTGTACCCGCAAGCGCGGCAGCACGACCACAGCCCCACAATCCTCAGGCTTGTCGTCGGCAAGATCCTCGCGAAGTCGTTGAACAGCCCCCTCAAGTAGCTTGTTCCATTCGCCCTGCTTCCGGTTGCCTATTGATGTGCGATCGGTGCCGACAATCGCATTCAGCCAGTTGGCGAAACGACGGGCGATCTCGTCGCGCCAATCCGGCGGCGTCCGCGGCGCGCCATTGGAGTCAGCGGAGACCGCGTCACCGGGCTCCGCCACCGCTCCGGGATCCAGCCACCGTCGTTCGACCGCGTCCAGACTGCACTCGTCCGCTGTACTCCAGCCGGCAGGAAGCGCTCGAATCTGGGCGACTAGATCGAGCACATTGGCAACGATATCCTCCACCGTGTCCACTGATCGCCCGTGGATGTTGGACTCATTTCGCGCCAGCCGTTTTCTGAGATCCTGAACTTCATGCAGGACGCCGATTGCACCGTCGTTCTCAAACACGGACTGGTGTCGCAGCGGCGGTTTGACCGACCCACTTCTCCACATTGGAGGCAGCGAAGGTAGCAAATGATTGAGGCCACCGCGCTCACTGTTTAGTTGGCTGATGTTTTGCGGTTTGCTTCCGCCGAAGTTCTGCACCGCCAGATTGGGATATTCCCGATAGCCGTTGGGCCACGACTTGCCTTCCTGCCGTGCCTTGCGTGCTTCGCGGGCCGCGTCGGAAAAGCGGTCGGCCTCAAGCGTTGCGTGCAGACGATGCACCAGTGTTGTTGGGAAGAGGGGGGCCAATAAATGGTATCCACCATCCGGCATTGGAAAATAGAGCTGCTTTGCCAGTGTGTGCGACGCTGAAGCAACCTTGCTTTCGGCGATTCCGGCAAAGGCTTTGGCCCAAGACCTGGCCTGACCCGGCTCGTCAGATAAAGCAGCAATCAGTGCCGGGTCGTTATCCAATGTGCGATCAGATAGCGTCTTGCCGTCGTGCGACAACTTGAGGAATTTATAAACGTCGAGTGCTGCAGCGTTTCCCACCACGTCATCGGTACGGCCATCGGTCAGCGAATGGGTTCCCACTAGCGCCCGCTCTGTGCAGAGGCTTTCGCGCATGTACACATTCGTCCCGCGCGCGTCGGGGTGGATCGGCTTGAGAGTGTGGCTGGCGAGTTGAATCTGCCGCACCCGCCGCGCCGCATCCGCGATCCATGCCTCGCGCCGGTGCTCTTCCAGTAACCGTTGGCGTTTGTCGTCCTCGCCATCCCCTAGCTTGTCCAGCTTGATCTGGAGGCGCTCATGAATGAATCCGTCGATCAAGGCACGTAACGCCGAAGTGACGTCGTTATTGGGGTTCACATTTTCCTTCTCTGGCATTTCCCAGTTGCCTCGACAAGATCTGCCCACTCGGATACAAACCGGCGGAACCGGAGGACAGGATGATAGCTGCGTGCTCGCTTCCTTTCCCGGATAATTTTATGTTACTGGACGATCGGTGACGCGCGGACGATTAGGGGCTGTTTCGCGAAAACGACAATTCACAGAGGTGACCTCGCTCGTTCGAACACTCGTCGGAGATTTTAAAGTGGAACGTCTCGAGCAATCGTGTGGCCGATTTAATTGCAGGCAGCGTCACGAAGTATGCCTCATCCGGCGTCTGATCGGCCATACTCGAATGTGGCCGTTTCCGCTTGTACCGCTCGATGTTTCACCGACGGAATGCCGGGCATGGCTGACCGACTCTTACGCTTTCAGCATCGACCTCCTTGTACTTGATGCTGCGACACACCCGCTCGACGAACACGTTGTCGCGCCAGCTTCTCTTGCCGTCCATCGACAGCCGGATGCCCCGGCCCAGCACGGTCTCGATGAGTGAACGCGCCGCCCGTGAACTGATTGCCCAAATCGGCGTTCGCGCCAGTCTTGCGAAACACGCTGTACTTGTCCCTGTACAACGCGCCGGGTTTGCGGTGCTGTTCGATGTACGCACGCGTCGGTTCAAAGTAGCTGAAGGTCGATTCTATGGCCGTGAAATGCAGCGCTATCAGCCGACTGGTCGCATCGTCGACGTACACAAGCAGCGTGCAGGCTGGAGCCCGTTCCTCGAACCACCGGCAATCGCCGCCATCGATCTGGATCAGTTCACCCAGGCACACGACCGTCGGCCCGCGGCTGGTACAACCTTCAGCGGCCGCTGCCGACGGGGCACCCATAGACCTGCATCCGTCATCAGACGCTTGACCGTCTCGCTGGCAAGCCGGATACCGTGACATTCGTACAGCTTCTCGCACGCCAGCGTTGGCACAAAATCGGCATAGCGCTCACAGATGATCGAGAGCGCCCCTCGGCTTTCACTGGATCCAGACGGTTTTTGCAGGCTTCGCGCACCGGCACGATGCCGGGCCACGCGGACCCTGTTCGCGAAGTCGCGCAACCGGTCGCCGAATCTGCCTCGTGGTCAACTGAAGCCGTTCCGCGGCTCGCCACGGCTTGAGCCTGCCGTCGACGACATCCTGATGACCTTACCTGTCGAGCGCGCGCATCGTCATCGTTATCCGTTCTGTCGCAGCCATCAATGCCTCCGGCGTCGCACAAGTGGCGGGCGGAAAGCATACGCTGCGGAAAAGCGGACATTTGAACGTGGCTAGAAGCGGACATTACCGAATAGCCACTACATTGTTTGTCGGTGATAATTTGCATTATGTAAATATAAGGACTACTGATGGCATCTTTGCACAGTCATCGCCGTCATGGCTTGCGCGCCCCCTCCGGTTTATCGCGACAGTCCGCTCCGCCTTCCACAACGAATGGGAATGGGCTTACGAGTTTCCGGTCTCTGCATCCGATCGAAGGAACATATGCCGAATCAGCCCGTCCGCTGCCGAGTTATCGCATCGTCCAACGGTGACGCGGTGTGTTTCAGAGTCAGATAGGGGCGCCCTTCTCGAGCGCAGGTACCGGCGGCAACAGCACATGCCGACGCCGGAGTTCGTCAACGGCGGCCTGTGCAAGCACGATGCCCTGCGTGGCCTGCATCGCGAGCGGTAATAACAGATCGACCAGCTCGCGATAGTGTTGCCGACTGAATTGCACCAGACCCAGCCGGGCCAGGAGCTCTTGCAGGTGTTCCCGGCGCGTTTCGTCACGCGCAGCGTACACGTCCCACACCGCTGGCGTAACACCCAATTGCGCCGCGACGATTCCAATGATCGGCGCACGCGGCTTTCTTCTCGGCAGGTCCCAGCACCCGGCCTGGATAGCGCAGGTAGACCATCCCAACACCGCGATGCCGAGGCAGTTGTGGCCACCTCGATGCTGTCGAACAAACGCAAAGTCCTCCGTTGACAACGTGGCCATGCGGATCAACCCACTTTCATCCTCGGGGAACGCGAGTAGCTGGAATCGCTGGTCAGGAGTGAGCAGTTCTCGGCGGGGCAAGATTCACCTCGTCGAGCGCAAATACTGGTACAGGGTTTCGCGGCTGATTCCGAACTCGCAAGCGATCTGAGCTTTGCGTTCACCGTCGTCTACCCGACGGCGGAGATCGGCGACTGGGCGTCGGACAACGCCGGCTTACGACTCCGATAGGCGCCGCGTTGCTTTGCCAGGGGCGATGCCCTCGCGCTGGCGCTCACGAATGAGCGCGCGCTCGAATTCCGCGAAGGCCCCCATCACCGACAGCATCAAATTCGCCATTGGCGAGTCCTCGCCCGTGAACGTCAAACATTCTTTCGCGAACTCAATGCGCACCCCGCGTTTGGTCAGTACCTGGACGATATGGCGAAGGTCGTCCAGATTGCGAGCAAGCCGGTCCATGCTATGCACGACCACCGTGTCGCAGTTGCGCACGAAGGTCGGCAATGCGTCGAGCTGCGGCCGCTTCGTGTCCTTTCCCGATGCCTTCTCAGTGAAGGTCCGGTCAAGCCCGATTCCGTCGAGCTGGCGCACGGCGTTCTGCTCGAAGGTGCTGACCCGCACATATCCGACACGCTGGCCGTTCATGACGGACTTGCGATAAAGATGTCAGATTGAAATCTATGACTTTCCGAATCGAGCGTCAAACAATCGATAATGTGGCCCTCTCCTGGCGTTTCTGACAGGGCTTCCTGACATCAGGACAGGGTATAGCTCGGTCTGACAAGATGGGCGTCGAACACCGAACCCATCGCAACGCACGTCGGCAGGCGAACTCGAGTGGTCTCCACGCCGCCCGACAGCAGCAACCGGACGCGCGCCTGAACAGCTGCAATGGGGGGAACGAAAATTGCGGCGAACGTGCGATTCGATTGTGCTTCGCTCGGGAGATTGATGGTGCCACTAACGCAGCCGCAGCCAGGCGTGGCTCACATTCTGATCGCAGAGGATGATGTTCTTGTCCGTCTGGCCCTGGTCGAAGTACTGCGTGCGGCAGGTTTTGCCGTGATTGAGGCGGGTAGCGCCGACGATGCGCTGGCCTATATCCGCGCCGGAGGAAAGGTTGATCTTCTATTTTCCGATATACAGATGTCCGGCGTGCTTGACGGTCAACAACTGGCCGGGTTGATCGCCAGCGACCACCCTGGAATTCCCGTCATCCTCACGTCCGGCGACACTCAGCCTGGCGCGAGCGTGCCGATGGCGCTGTTCGTCCGCAAACCGTACGACATCGCGCACATGATGACGTTATTTTTTTCAGTGCTGGGCCTGCGACCACCGGAGGGCGATTCGTGAATGCACCTCATATCCTCATTGTTGATGCAGACATACTCGTTCGCACTCCGCTTGCGCAATATCTTCGCGAGTGCGGATACCTGGTCATCGAGGCGGTCGACTGCGTAGAGGCACAAGCCCTACTCACCAACAAGCCTTCGGCCGTCGATATCGTGCTTGCGGACGTTGGAGGCGAGGATCGCAGCGGATTCTCCCTGGCGAAGTGGATACGTGAGCAGTTTCCCGACATTCGGGTGTTCCTGGCGGGAAGCATCGGCGGGTCTGTCGGAAGAGCCGCGAGACTGTGCGAGGACGGCCCCGCACTATCAAAACCCTACGACCACCGCGTTGTGCTGGAGCAGATTCAGCGTCTGCGAGCGGCCGGGAAAGGCGGGCCCGCGTGATGGTTCTAGTGGCTCGCCTAGCTGTAGCGACGCGATCACTGGATCGGCGGCACCACGCCGAGCTCTTCGGCCAGCATCCTCTCGTATACACCGAAATGCAGATCGACCTCTCCTGCATGACCACGGTCACGAAAATGTTGATCTGCGCGGGCTGCAGGCCCAGGACCGTCGCGATCGCCGCTTCCAGTTGCGACGCGCATAGCCGGTGGTCGGCGAACGTGGTGCCGACAGCACTTTCGTAAGCGGATTCCTGCCGAAATGCCACGTCAATTAGCCGAGCACGCGCGCTCATGCTGTTGTCGATCGCCAGCCGGATGACCTCGACCGCCGTGCGCATCGTCTCGGTCGGGAAACCCTTTGTTGAGCGCAACCGGATACGGTGCCAGCCAAGGGTCAGCCAATCGTATTCGAATTCCATGGTGTCCTCGCATGGTCCGTCGGGGGCGTCGTGAAGATAGGATGTGGCCACCCGAATTCAAGAGCAGAAAGTCGCAGTACCCCCTTGAAATTTCCGCTCGGGATCCTATCTTGAATTCCGCTCAGGCAGTCGCGCCAGCAGTCCGGCGCGCTGCGTGTTTCGATTTGTTTGCCCGCAGCATGGCAGATGGACTGGAGCGCGTAGGCCGGTTCGTCTTCCTGCTGGTTTGAAGGAGGAAATGACCATGAGCGATCTCTACTTCGGGACCGACCTTTTCAGCGAGTTCGACCGTCTGCAACAGCAGATGGCCAGGTCGATGACTTCGATCATCCGTGTAAAGCCGCGAGTGCGCGGCGCGGGTTCTTCAATCTCAGGAAGCGTCCGCGCATCCGCTCTGGCAATCGGGCACGAACCACTCAGGGCACCATCACTTGCCAATCACCGTAGTCATCGCCGCTTCGTAATTCGGGCTCCCCTCCGATGCTGCTGTTGAATTGCTGGCCAGTTGAGCGACGGTCAATCGCCGCGGTGGAGGCTCGCTAACAATGACGGTGACCCGTAGCAGATCGCCCATGCGCTCGTCATAATTCACGCCTAGTGAGCAGCCGGCAAAGCTGGGAAAGGAAGCGGACACAGCTTCGACGATTGCAGAGATCTCGCAGATTCCCAACTCGCGGCTACCCGCGACCAGCAACAGGATGCCGGGGGCCAACTGGCTGTTCGGGATAGCCAGTTGATTGACGGCACGCTCTACGGCGCATGCCGCGCGGTTTTCGCCTTGTGCAACACCTACACCTATGTGCGCTTTGCCGACGCCAGAAAAAACTTCCAGCATGGTGCGCAGGTCCGCAGCACCAGGCGCAGATGCATTGAATCCTTCCGATAATCCATCCACAATCGCCGCAATACGCAAATCGAGTCCACTACCACACGCTGAGGAATTCGAACGGGGCAGCGGGATCACCGTTACACCGGCATTTGGGGGTAGCGCCGCCAGCATCTTAGCGGGTCCAAAAGTCGGGTGCGCGAAGAAAAGCACGACAACCAATGCGTCTGGGCGATTTTCCATCGACATAATGGACCGGACCACAGCGAGAGCGCCGTTTTCGCACGGTTCAACCAGGATTATTACGATATCCGCAGTGTCAAATACTTCCGCTGCGACCGCCTCGAGCGCGTATCGCGGATTCGGGGGATTATTAATGCCGTTTGCGGACCAGATTGCGCGAAAGAATTGCACGTCGCCCTGAACGCCTGTCCGGAACAAGGCGTCGACCATGCGCGCCCCAGTGAGCCCGGCACCCACTACGCGCAACGCGGGATAGTCGTGGTTCTCTCCAAGATAAGTAGCCCCGATATGTCTTTGAAGCACAACCCGCAACTCGTCGCCTGGTTCGTGGTTGGTCTGTGTCATTGTTCTGTTTATGTTTTGAATAAAGAGCCGGCGGATAGACACGTCGGCCTGTCATTGACTTCGTACCTTTGGGGGAATCAGGTCCCCGCTCCGGCGTATTCTGACGACTGGACGAGCAGGCACCCACTCGTGATATCACGACGTCGATTTTCACAACTTCCTGGCGTCTGCAGATGTCCCCGTGCGGAAAGCCATGATGATCATGTTATCGAAGCGCTCGATCGCGCTCCGGATGGATGCATCGGGGGTGCGCTCGCAGCAACACCAGACTAACAACGCGTGGCGTATGATTCCGTCTTCAGACTTATTGCTTTCGCGGTGGCATCTCCGTATCCACAACGCTCCGTCAGAGCAATAGTTCCGCGTTGCCATCGGAAACTCCAGAATCATTTGGCGACGTGCATTCTAGTTGTTCCTGTTTATGCGCGCACGACCATTTCCCCAAAAACCCGGGCGCGAATCGTTAAAACCGCTCGAATCCGAATCAATCGGACCGCCGTTTAGACGAAATAGGATTTCGCAAACGTTTTCGCAGCGATAAACAGAATCGCCAGACTTTTTTTGATTTAACGAGAATGGAGCGTTCGAGGTTTGGCGCTTTGTCGTTCTTCGCTATCTTTCCGGCAAAGCTTAGTGTCAATACATGCGATCGCAGGTCTGGATATCGGGAAGAACGTGGTGCAGGTTCATTGGATTGATCCAGACAGCGGTGTTCGATATGATCGAACTTCGTTACGGTGCGGCCTTTCGATGGCAGCCGTACAACCATCGGGCAGTATCATCAAGCGCGATCCAGGTTTTCCCGCGGATCAACTGTTCCTTGACCTGCATCAACGCGCCCCCGCCTGGATCATCAACGATACGTGTTTGGCATCCACCGGATTTGCTATGCTGATGGCCCATCATCTCCTCGCAAGCGCTCCATGTACGAGACCACTACGAAGTGTTATTACCGTGGGTATGTCGTCGACTGCACGGTTGCTAAAGAGGAATATCGCGGCTACCGCGCGACATTAGAAATTAGCCGGGGCGATTCCGAAAACCCTTCACGGATCAGGGAGGCTCCGCTCCGGGTACTGTTTAAGGACAGGCAGTCGGCGACCTATTGCGCTCTTCAGTGGGCCGAGCGTCGTATCGACAACCTGAGCGAAACTGAGCATTTGCGGATGTGCGGTAGAGCCGGGTCACCTGCTCGCGATCATCGACAGGGGTGAACTGGTCGCCCTGACCCTCCCCCTGCTTCATGCGTTTGCGGTGTGCCAGCGAGACTCCTGCGATTTCACGGTGCCTGTAAAAATCGCGTCCCCGCCGATCCCGGTGCAGGACCGCCTGCGTGCCGCCCGGCGGCCGGGCGGCTGTCGGCCATCATTTCCGCTATGTGATTGCTGCGCTGCGTACACCGGGCCACCGCACATCGGCGAGATGAGAGGAGGCGACGACAACCCATGGCAGGGCGTTCAGACGCTGGGCAATACCGGCCAGCTCCGAAGGCGATATGGACGCGAAAGTGACTGTCATTTCGTCGACGTTCTGCTTCGCATGGCAGTGAACGCGGGACTGTCTTGCCTGCGCCGCATGCTCGCCGAGCGCCTGCCAGACCGCCACGATCCTGAGCTCCCCGGTCGCGGCTCGCACGGTGAGGCTCAGCGACGTGGCCCCCGGCTGGTTCTCGGACGGGGACGCCGTGAGTGCGAGTTCAGCGGCTGGCCGCGCGCGGTTCACTGTCGTCTCCGCCGCAGATCCGCGTGCAGATGATGGTCCATCTGTCTGAGCAGCCGCTCGCGCAGATGTTCGCGACGGTAATGGCCAATGACCAGGATCGCGGCAATGGCAAGTACGAACGACCCGACGATAACGCCCATCCAGGATCCACTCACGATGAATTTCCTCCAGCCCGACACCTCAGGCAGAAATCTGTTTAAGGACGCCCTTCTCACGGCTGCCGGTCATTCACGCTGCCTCAGCGCCTCCGCGATCCCATCCAGTCTCGCCATCAAAGCGGAAGCCTGTGCCGCGGTATCTCTGGACACCGCCGGCCGCGCCAGCAGCCGGCTGATCCGGTTGCGCCAGTAGCCGGGTTGCGTAACGGCGAGGCTGCCCTCGAGCAGTTCGCGATTCTGTACCAGCCGCTCGAGCTGGGTCACCATCTGCCGGATATGTCGCAGCTCCTGTTGTTCCTGGTCATCTGCCATCGCTGGCCGTTTCTGTTCGTATTGTCTTTGTCCGAGCATAAAGCGGGCCGCAGACGCATCCGAAGCGGAGCCGCTGTCCATCTGGCTGTGGCGGTAAACCGGATCTCCCACGCTGGCATGGCCGCCCGGCCCTCGTATTACCGCCTGCCGCCAGCCTCCGCGGATGCCCTCCCGTCGGCAGTCCGTGCGCTTCGTTGCCCGGTCGCGGCGACTGCCTGCTGGGTATCCTCGGCGACCAGCAGGGCCTGCCGTCCTGTTTTCTGCACGCTGTCGTACCAGGCGGAGGTCGCGCCGATCGCGGACTTCCATGCCGAGATCGCCGCTTCGCAGCCAGCCGGAGCACCTCTCGCCATCTCCCCGATGAGCGTCTGCACGCGCCGGCTATGCAGGTCATACTGTTCCTGCGCAACCTGTGCGACCCCGGCCTGGGTCGACGAGGCGATGTTGATGAATTCCCGCCCGTATGCCTGCCATCTGTCGGCGAAGGGTCCGACGGCACCCGCCTGCAGCGCAAGCCACTGCGGCGGGTCGCGTGCGTCCAGCGCCTTCCGGGCGTTTTCCTGCGTCGCGGCCAGCGACGAGCCGAGGATCTGCAGGTTCAGGTTGACCAGCTTTTCGACGCCTTCAAGAATCCTGCCGTTCAAGGCAAAGAATGCGTCGACGTTGGCCTTCTGTGCGGCCAGAAAATGCTCGCTATTGTCTAGCGCCATGGTACAGCTCCTAAAGGAGAAAAACGGGATCCGGCGCGACACATGCTCAGGGTCGCGTCGCCTCGTGCGAACCGTGATAGCTGGCGGGACCCAGATGCACGGACGCCCAGCCCTCCGATATCCGAATCGACTTGATACGTACTGCGAATCACATTACTGGTTGATCCAACCTCAGATATTGCGCAATCAAAATTGTTGTCCCACATACGCATGCCGGACGTGACAGCAGACTCTGGATGCGTTTCTTTGAACACACGCGATCCCCGGATGGACGGACCGCGCAATGACATCGTCGAACCGCCCCTGGCCACCGGACGGCAAAACCAGCCGGATGCATCTTTCCTGGTGAGCGGCGCTCAAGGCAATCCGCGCAGTTAATCGCGTGTGCATGCCATTGAAACTGATCTGCCCGGGGCGATCTGCCGATCGACATGAGGGCCGATTTCAGGGGGAACTGGCATTGTCGTTTACGGAGCGGCGCAAATTCTGCAAAAGAATTAATTGCCGGGACAGGATAGACCGTCAGCAATTTTTTCTGAATTACCATCAGAATTCCGCAATGGGTTGTTAGGATTATGATAGCTTCTGCGTTTTCGCGAATGCAATATGCCAGATGAAATTTTCTGGTTTTCAGTTTTCAGGCACATCCGGCTCGGGTCCGCCACCAGACCAGCGTCTGCTCCTTCACGGAACATCTCTTTTCGGATTCAGGCCGCAACCGGACCTTCACAAATGATTTCTATTTAATGCGGAATACGGTATGGAATCTTGATCGTGGTGCGACAGGCGAATCCGAGGGCAGGTATCATCGCGGACATCCAGCGATGTGAAGCGCGTCGATGAAAATCGCCACGCTGGACACGCGCCTGGCGTCATCCAGATTGAAGGCTGAGCCGACCGCACTACGTGCCGGCCGTTAGCGGAGGCTGCTGGCCCCCGACGCGTAGAGCGTCCGCAGGCCGATCGGGTGTCGGGCAGCGAACGGGCGAAATCCACGCCGCGCTGGAGCGCCGGCCTAGCGGCTGCCTCGGGTGAGCCGAATCCCGGGCTCAGGCGCTCTTCGTGACAGCACATCCATGTGGTGTGCTACTGCCGATGGAACGAAGCGTCCCGATTGACATGCGTTTCGCTCATGGCGCTCCTGCGTCAACACCACCTGTCGCTCCTCCAAGCCGTTGCCGTGTCATTGACGAAGCCGTCGCTCGATCTGGCAGAACCCCCGCCGTTATGGAAATCACGGGCATGCCCGATCGCTGGCGCATCCAGGATGCGTCAGTGATCCCGCAGCGATCCAATGATCCAGGCGCACGTGCGCCCACTATCCGGCTGACGCGGTGGGCACAGCCGGCTTCCGCTGGGCCTGAGACGTCCTCGCCTCAAACAGGAAGTCGGCCAGTGCCTTGGCTGCGTTCACTGCGAGCTTCGCATGGTGACGTGAGGGCCTGCACGTCACGGTACGCGCGTCGGACAACCTGTCATGCATGCCGGCCAGCCCGGCCACAATCGACGACAGGCCCGTGAGGACCTGCTTCAGCGGGTCCGCAATGTCCTGGCGCGCCGCGTCCAGGTTGAGAAGCTTTCGCACCCGGTTACATAGCCGGATGATGTCGCCATCGTGCGGCGGCGGCGCAGGATCAAGCGCCGCCTCGACATCCAGCAGAACCGCCAGGACCAGTGCATGGGCCTGCGTGACCGCGCCCGGATAGTCCCCGGCGTCGATCTTCTCGCGACATTTTCCGAACTGCTCCTCGATGACCAGTTCGCCCATCGCCGACGCCTGGGCAAACGGTGTCCCGATGGACACAACCGGGTCTGCCAGATCCCGGACCCGGTACCAGTTGCCGTCCAGCACAACCCCGAAGCCGTCGTGGTGCAGCATCCTCCCCAGTTGCGCGGCCGCGTCGTGCACTGTCGCTCCGTCAGTGCGATCCAGCCATTCACCCGGATCAAGCGCGGCCCGGATGATGTCCCGCAGCACGGCCTGTCCGTTCATCCCCCGCAGCTTGTCTGCCGCGAAGATGCGCCGCGGGCCGAATCCCTGCGCATACACGTCACGGGCGCCGAACCGGTTGAAGAATGCCACCAGCTTGGGCCCTGAGCGGTAGGGCCAGCCGTCGGTGTCGCCAGCGATCATCCCGCCCAGTGCTCTGATCGTGAATTCCGAAAGCTGCATGATGATTCCGGTGGAAGTTTTTTCGAAGTCTATCCGGGAAAAGGCTGCCTGTACGGTTCCAGCGGCCCGCCGTGAACTGGCGCTCAGCGCATCCGCGCCTGACCTTCAGCATCTGCCGTCGTTTGCCGTTAGTAAGACAGGCAGGCGCCGGTCGCACCGCGCGGATGTGTTTCTTTGCAGGAGATCAGAGGTGACAGCAGCATTCGGTGACATTTTCACGCCTGGCGAGAAGGTCAGGCAATCGGGCATTTACCTTGCAATGCATGACGACGAACACGTACCGGCGCATGAGGTGGTCTGCGTCAACGGAATGACGTTTCCATCGTGCAATCGATGCGGCGTCCGTTCACGTTTCACGCTGGTGCGGATCGCGATGCGTGTTGAACAGAGCGAGCATTTCAGCTAGCCAGGCCCGATGATCTGCGGGGAGAGAAGCGGTCCATCTTTCGATGCCGGGTCTCGCAGCTTCCGCCGTCGACTCAGACTGCCAGTCCGGCGTGACGGCGGCATGGCTGGTCAGTCCGTCAGGGCTCGCCGGAATGGCAACATCCCGGCGAGCCTTGCCAACCGGATGCCCGGAGTGGCGGGCTAAGCGAGCCGCGTTGGCGGAGTTATTCCAGCGGCCCGTCCAGGTGGGCGCCGCAGGTGCCGCCGGATTCGTCGGCCGCGGATACCACACCGCGCATGCCATAAGAGGTCATGATGCGGTAGAGCGTTACCCGCGAAATGCCAAGTTCATCGGCGGCCTCCCTGAGCCGGCCACGGTGGCGCAGCAGGGCGGCTTCGATCGCGTCGCGTCCGGCCGCTTCCCGCACCTCGGCCAGCGTTGCCCCATGCCCGGCGGGCGGCGCCTCGAGTTCGAGATCCGCGGGCGTAAGCCGCCTGCCTTCGGCCATCACAATGCCCCGCCGCACCCGGTTAATCAGCTCGCGCACGTTTCCGGGCCAGCTGTAGCTGAGCATCGCCCCGATGGCCGCCGGCGTAAAACCGCGGATTCTGTGCGGGCTATCGGTGCCGAACCGGTGCAGGAAGTGATGGGCGAGCAGTTCGATGTCGTTGCCGCGTTCGCGCAACGGTGGTTCATTAATACGCAGCACGCACAGACGGTGAAACAGATCCGCACGAAAGCTGCCCTCACCCATCGCGTCTTCGAGATTCACGTGGGTGGCCGAAATCACCCGCACGTCGACCGAAACCGGAACCTGTGCGCCAAGCCGTTCGATCTGGCCTTCCTGCAGGAAACGCAGCAGGCCCGCCTGGGCCTCGGACGGCATGTCCCCGATCTCGTCAAGAAACAGCGTGCCGCCATTCGCGGCCTCTACCCGGCCGGTCTTGCGTGCATTCGCGCCCGTGAAGGCGCCCCGTTCATACCCGAACAGCTCCGACTGCAGCAGATGCGGCGGAATTGCGCCGCAGTTGATTGCGACAAACGGTGCGTGGCGACGCGCCGAGCGCTGATGGATGGCGAGCGCGGTCAGCTCCTTGCCGGTGCCCGTCTCGCCTGAAATGAATACGCTGGCGTCGGTCTTCGCGACCCTGCTGACCATGCGGAAAAGCCGCTGTATTGCGTCGCAGGTGCCGAGCATGCCGTCACCTGCCACGGCGGCTCCGGGTGCCGCCGGGCCGTCCGTACCGTCAAGCGCCGCCATGCCGAGCGCATGGCCGAGGATCTGGGTGATGCGCTCATGCGGTACGGGCTGCGTCACGTAATCGAGACAGTAGTCGCGAATCAGGCGACGTACGGCGGGCCCCATCACCTGATGCGTGGCGGTCAGCGCCACCCAGCCAACGGCCGGCTGGCCCAGGCAGGCTTCGAGCGCGACATGCTCGCGCGGTGGAAAACTGTCGAAACTGACCAGACCGGCGGCGGGGCCAGTGCTCCGGATCGCAGCTGCGGCGCTCGCGACCGTCTGTGCCACTGTGACATTCCAGCCGCCAGCGCGCAGATGCGCGACCAGCGCCTCGTCCGCCGAGCGCGCAAGATAGATCAGGGGCCGCCGGACATTGCCCTGCAGCGCGGCCCCCGCTTCAGCACTGCCGCTGATTCCGGCGGCCGGAAGTGATTTTTGCATGGCTCATCCAGCGTGGCTTCACAAATGGAACATCATGTACGGCAGGCGCGCCGGTCAGCCCGGCGCTGACCGCGCTTTCTCAACCGCCTGCTGGCCCGTGCGGCTCGCGCGCAGCATCGCGAGCACCTCCTCGGGCGCGGCCGGCTGGCTGAAATAGAAACCCTGGTATTCATCGCAGCCCATCCCGTCGAGCTGGCTCACCTGCCCGGGCGTCTCCACCCCTTCCGCGGTGACCTGCAGATTGAGCCCTTTCGCGAGCGCCAGGATGGCCGCCACGATCGCCGTGTCGTTCGCATCGGAGTCGACCTCCTTCACGAATGAGCGGTCGATCTTCAGGCGGTGCAGCGGGAAGCGCTTCAGGTAGCTCAGGCTCGAGTAACCGGTCCCGAAATCGTCGATCGACAGGCGCAGACCGAGTCCGTGCAGCCGTTCCATGATCGCCAGCACGTGGGCCGAATCGTGCATCAGCATGCCCTCGGTGAGCTCCAGTTCGAGGTACACGGGATCGATCCCGGTCTGCCTGATCACCCGTTCGACGGTCTCGGCCAGATCGTTCTGCCAGAACTGCCGCGCGGACAGGTTCACAGCCATCACGACCGGCTCGAGACCGTCCACCTGCCACGCCACCTGCTGCCGGCAGGCCTGCTGCAGCACCCATTCGCCGACCGGCAGGATCAGTCCGCTGTCCTCGGCGACCGGAATGAATTCCGCCGGACCGATGTCGCCGAGTTCCGGACTATGCCAGCGCAGCAGGGCCTCGACGCCGGTCACCCGACCATGACGCGCGTCGGTGCGGGTCTGGTAGTGCAGCGTGAGTTCATTGCGCGCGATCGCGTGCCGCAGGTGCCGTTCGAGCTTCAGGCGCCTGGCGGCGGCGGTGCTCAGCGCTTCGGTATGGAAATGATAGGTGTTACGACCCGCGGCTTTCGCCTGGTACAGCGCCAGATCGGCGTGCCTGAGCAGCTCGTCGGTGCCATGATTGTCGGCCGGATACAGCGTGATGCCGATGCTCGCGCTGATCACCAGTTCGCAGCCACCGGCGATGACCGGCGCGCGTACGGCCTCGAGGATTTTCCGGGCGACCTCTGAAACGTGGTCAGTGCCACTCACCTGCTCGAGCAGCACGGTGAATTCGTCGCCGCCCAGGCGCGACACCGTATCGTTATGCCGCAGCGTCGCCTGCAGCCGCGTGGCCACCTGCTGCAGCACCTCGTCGCCAACGCCGTGCCCCAGCGTGTCGTTGATTTCCTTGAACCGGTCAAGATCGAGAAACATCAGCGCGACCTGGTGGCCGGCGCGATCGGCATGCCGGGTCGCCTCCTCCAGACGGTCGAGGAAGCGCTTGCGGTTGGGCAGGCCCGTCAGCACATCGAAACGCGCGAGCTGTTCCAGTTCCTGCTCCACGCGGCGGCGCACCGCGAGTTCGCTTTGCAGGTGCTGGTTGCTCGCGTTGAGTTCGGCGTTGGCCTGCGTGAGTCGCTGCGTCATGGTATTGAACGCTTCGGCGAGCTGGCCGGCCTCGTCGCGTGAGGTCACGGAGACCGGCGCGGCCGTCCTCCCCGCCGCGATCTCCAGCGCCGCGCGCTGCAGGTCGCGCAGCGGACGCGACACCGATCGCCAGATGGCCAGCGCAATGAGCGCCGCGACCAGCCAGCCAGCGAGGGCCGCCGCCCCAACCTTCCTGAGCGAACCCAGCGCGAGGGCGCTCATCTCCGCGGCCAGCGGCGTGTACTCGAACACGAGTGCGCCGGCAACCGCGTCACCGGCATCGTGCACCGGCACGACCACCTGCATCAGGCCGCTCGGATGCCGCTCGTTCAGTTCGACAAAGGTGCGCGGCTGTCCATCGCGCAGCGTCTGCTCGACCGGATCGTCCGGCGCCAGCTTCAGCGCGATGCCGACATCCGCGTGCTTGGCATCGGCGACAATTACCCGGTCCCTGTCAATAATTTCGAGGTCGCGCTGGTCGATCCGGTGGACGTAGTCGACGATGTCCTGCAGTGCGGCGCGATGGCGAGGCGCCAGCGGACTGTCGGCCCGGCCTGACTCCCGGGCTGATTCCCGGTCACCGCCCGCCACCGTGCCCTGGTAACTCATCAGTTCGGCGAGCGTCATCGCCACACGTCTGGCCAGCTGCTCGGCAGAGGTCTGCGCCGCCCTGCGCAGCTCGACCACGCCCACCGCCGCGACGGCGGCGGTCAGCAGGAAGACCGCGATGACCATCGCCATCAGCCGGACCCGGATACTGATCCTGAATCGCATGGTTTGGTGCTCCTGACGGCTGGCCGGGCGGCGCATCATGAGCCGCGCGCTGGCAGCGCATGCGTGAGGGGCGGCTCGCTGCCGACGGCATCCGGCGATAGTAGCTGTGCAGGTTCATTGCACGCAACTGTGCGTCGTGATCGCGGGGCCACCGTGTCCGTCGGCGTCGTGCCCGCCGGTATCGCGAGCCGGAACACCGACACCGCCTCCTTCAGGCCGTGCGTCTGCTCCTCGAGCGAGCCAGCCGCCGCTGCCGCCTGCTCGATCAGCGCCGCGTTCTGCTGCGTGACGTCGTCCATCTGCGCGACCGCGCGGTTCACCTGCCCGATGCCGTGGCTCTGTTCGGCGGAGGCCGCCACGATTTCGCCCATCGTGTCGGTCACCTGCCGGACGGCCTGCACGACCTGGGCCATCGTCTGGCCGGCCTGCCCGGCGAGCTGCGCGCCGTCGTCCAGCTGGCGGACCGACGTTTCAATCAGCGTCCTGATTTCTCTCGCCGCCGCGGCGCTGCGTTGCGCGAGTGCGCGCACCTCGGCCGCCACGACCGCGAAGCCCCGCCCGGCGTCCCCGGCACGCGCGGCTTCGACCGCAGCGTTCAGTGCCAGGATACTGGTCTGCGACGCGATGCCGTCGATCGCACCGGTGATGCTCCGGATCTGTCCGGCACCGCCAGCCATCCCGTGCATGGTGGTCACGACCTGACCGACGATGTCGCCGCCGCGCATCGCAACCGCGCAGGCATGACCGGCGAGTTGCCCGGCTTCGCGCGCATGCCCGGCATTCTGCGTGACCGTCGAAGTCAGCTGCGCCATGATCGACGCGGTCTCTTCCAGCGAGGCGGCCTGCTCCCCGGTGCGCTCCGACAGCGCAAGGTTGCCCTGGGCGATCTGGCCTGCGGCCACCGAGATGGTTTCGCTCGACGACTGGATGCCCTGCACGATGCTGGCGAGCCGCTCTTTCATCGATCGCATCGCATGCAGCAGGCTGCCGTGATCGTCAGGCCTGAGTCGCACGTCGATACCGAGGTCGCCACTGGCGACCCGGCCGGCCACGCCGACCGCATAGGCCGGCTCACCCCCGATCTGGCGTACGACCATGCGCGTCACCGCCAGCCCCAGTGCGACGGCGAGCAGGCATCCGCCCGCGGCCAGCACGATGATCAGATGCGAGATGTGCGTGGCCAGTTGCTGGACGCGCTGGTTGGCCGCGTTCGCGGTCGCGGCGTTTTCCGCACCGATCGCGTCGAGGAGATGCCTGAGCTCGTTGTAGGCCGGCAGCACGTCGCGCAGCAGCAGCCGGATGGCTTCGTCACGGCCGCGAGCATCGAGCACGTCCGTCGTCCGCCCGACGGCGGCCATGTAGTCGGGCCAGCGGGCATCGAACTGGTCGAGCAGCTCCCGCGCGGCGGCGGTGAGTCGGGTTTGCCGGTGGGCACGGACGGCATCCAGCACCACCTGCGCGGACGCGGCATTTTTCTGCCCGATTTCACGCCGGCGGGCGGGATCGCTTTCGACCGTCAGGTTGTAGATCCGCCGGTAGTGGTCTGCGGTGGCCGTCGAGGCGGCGCCGAACGCCCGCACCGGCGTCAGGTTGTCCGCATACACGCTTTCGGACATGGCGCCCAGCGAATGGATCTGGCCGACGGCGACCAGACCGATGACGACCGCGACCAGCGCGGTGAGCGTAAAACTGGCGATCAGCTTCGTCGCGAGACGAAGGTTCATGAACCACGGCATGGCGGGCCCCTCCCGGTAAAGCGAAGTCGGAATCTCTCGGCCGTCGTTGTCGGGACACTCCCGCGAGACGGCGGGCGCTTTTTTTTAACCGCGCCTTACCGGATTAACGTCCGTATCTGTCTGACCTTTATTTGGCCCCGAATCATTGGGGCGAATCCGCCCAGACTGCCTATAACGCCGGTAGGAATTCCAGCTCTTTCTTTTACTTGTACGATTACCACTCCGAGCGGGCCGCGCTTCTCTAAATTTATTGATTGCTCTTCCTGTTTACACCGTCTACCTCATTCGGCGCAGTACGGAATCGGGCCACCCAGGTAGCCGTCGTTGCACGCACCGATGAGGCGGCAGTTCTTTGAGCTGCCAGCATATTTTCAGGGAACGGTTCCGGAACAGGATTACGGCGGTCTGCGGTTGACAGGCGCGCCCGCGAAATACTGCGGACGCTGAACATTGTTGCCTGCTTTTATTGGCGCAATTCCGGGGCATCCTGCATTGCTGCCTGTAACTTCTGCACGGCGTCAAGCGTCGCGCGCTGCGCCGCGAGACCGAAGTTGCGCTTGAATTCGCCGAACTCCGCATGGCCGTTACCGGTCACTTCGTGCTTCGTCACGAGCTTGCCGTCTGGGTCGGTCACGGTGCAGATGAGCGTTACCGAGAAGTCGGTCGGCGGCCACGTCAGCAGGCTCGGCGATGAGGAAGTCGTCGAGATCGTCGGTATTACAACGTAGTTCAGGCTCTTTGACCGGAAGGTTGCCTGATCAGGCGCTGTATTCAACTTCACAACGTTGGTGAACACGTGGCTGAGTTCCACGTAGATTGGAAGCTCGAGATCGCGGTAAGGCTTATACGTCACCTTATCGCCGCCGCCACCAGGCGTGATGACTTCCTTCGTACGCAGTTCATCGGTAATGATGAGCCCGATCGTCTTGTTGATCGGCGCCGCGCTGGCCGTCGAGGTTGCGGTAAATGCTGTCGGGTCGCCGGAGATCGTGATGTCGTGGGCGCAGCCCGCAAGTGACGCAAGTGCGCCAGTGACGACGATCGCGCGGATAAGGTGTATCGGCTTCATGATGATTTTTGGTCTTTGTAATGGAAGGAAACTACTGGATGGCTTTCATGAATGCGGGATCCGCGTAGAGCGAAGCGAGCAGCTTCTGCACCACGAGCGGGTACTCCTGCGTTGCCTTCGGGATCGCAATTGCGGCGGCGAACGACGACTCCCAATGCGTCGTCGCGCTTTTCACGCTGTCGTATCGCACGTCGGCGCCCCGTTTTACGATGAAGCGCGCGGAAATCGTGCCCGTGGCCGTACCGATGCCGGCGTCAACGTTGTTCTTCAGCAGCACTCCGCTTAGTACCACTTTTGCGTCCGGCGACAACACACCCGCGATCCCGAATTCCTGCTGGACGGCGCTCAACAGATACCGGGCGAAAGAATCGCCGACGGGTGAGCGCATCCGGTTCGCGCGCAGCTGCACGGATGTGTGATCGCCGTCGGCTTCATCGTTGGTGAAGGTGCCGACATGCACCGCCACTGGAGACGCGTTCCTGAGCACCTGGATGTTGTCGACTGAAGCGGCGTAGGGCGACGCAGTGACCGAGCACGCGGCGAGCGTGGCAATGGGGACGAGAAGGAGGATCCTTCGCAGAACAGGCATGGGGGTCATCCTCTTTGTTATGGTCGAAATTAAATAGCCGGCCTCTCCCAATTCCCGGACAAAGGCGGTTCCCCGTGTTATCGGCAGATCCGCGCGAAAATTTATGAAGAGGTCATTCTGTTTTTCATCGAGGGCAGATGTGCTGGCGAGTATGCAGCAGGCATCGGCGGGTTATTTCCCATGTATCGTCGGCGATCGAGTCGGGCTACCAGCCGCCGTTCCGGGAATCCTCCCGATTGTGGACGATGACTGAAAGCACCTGGATCTTGCACCGCTTGCCCGAGGTTTACTACGACGGCCCAGTTACTACACTTGGCAAGGGGTGGGCGCGGAAATCACGTACGCGGCCTTCTCAATTGTTTCCACCCAGTACTTGCTGTTGGAAAAAGACTCCGATGAAGATTCTGTTCGTCACAAGCGTAGCGGTTATCACGCCGGATCCCGCAGAGGGCCGCAGGTTATTTGTCGATACCTTGGGGTTGCCACTCAAACATCCCGAAGGCGACGATTATTATTTCAGCGCGGACATCCCGGGCAGCAGGCATTTTGGCGTCTGGCCGCTCTCTCAAGCCGCCGAAGCTTGCTTTGGCACACGGGAATGGCCCTCTGACCGACCGGTCCCACATGCCAGTTTCGAGTTTGAGGTCGCTGACAAAGGAAGCGTTGTGTCCGCCGCAAAAGAACTGCAGTCCAGCGGATACGCGCTGCTGCATGACGTCCGCACGGAGCCTTGGGGGCAGACTATCGCAAGAATACAAACGCCCGAGGGAGCGATTATCGGGATTTCATATGCTCCATCGCTGCATGAGAGCGACAAGGTTGGCTGACGGAACTGCTGTGAACTGCCTTCGACGCAAACCGCCGTCACCCTCGAAGCGACGCGAAGTGCCCGGCCCCAGTCGCCGCACTCCTTACCCCTGCCCTTCAACAAGGGGCCATCCCCCGTCAGTCGTTTCGATTCTTTCCACGCAATAACGCCGCGCTATGACACCGCGAAAAAATGCGGCTTGAGACCGCCATGACAGCGCCGCCAGTCGCAGATACTTCGAGCAGGAAACCGCGTCGAATCCAGCCCCGTCGGTTTCATACGCAAGTCGCTACAACGACCCGCTCCAGCGAAAGCTCCCGGTCAAGCCGGAGTGCTGAGACCGGGACACGCCGCTGATCGGCTGCCCTGCCTACGATGGCACTGTCGATGCACGCCTCTGACGCCTGACGAGGCGTTTCTTCACGCAGCAAGCCGACGTGGTCCAGGCGACAGCCGGCCACTGTGGCAATCCGCGGCTCTGCAAACAGCAGGTATCACGTCGACCTCACGGACCGTTGCTTCATCCGGGTTGGGAGCCGGCTCTTTCGCGAACCCGAAGCTGACCTGCTGGCACTACCCTGGCAGGGCGGATACGCCGACGCACGCAGCGAGCACGATACCGTAGACAAGATAGACCGGCAGCTTCAGCCGGCCTAACGCCACCAGCGCGAAGCCTGCGGTGAACACACAGGCCGGTTGCAGCGGGACGCGCGTGGCGATATGGAGCACCGCGACCGCGAGAAACGCCGTTGTCACTGCGCGCAGCACGCGCATGCCCCGTTCGAAGCGTGCGTGCGTTTTCACGCGTCGCAGATGCCGTTGCGCCAGCACGACGAGGCAACCTGACGGCACGAAGAGAGCGCAAGTTGCCGCGATCGCGCCCGGCCAGCCCTGAATCAGGTAGCCGAGGAATGGCACGACGTTCAGCAGCGGGCCGGGCGAGATCGGGGACAGCGCGAACGCGACGTGGTAGTCGCTTTCGGTGAGCCCGACAGCCGGTGTGACGAACAGGCTCTTCAATACCGGTAAGGCAGAGAATCCGCCGCCGAACAGGGTCATTCCAGCCCCAGCCAGGCGCGGCCATAGCAGTGCCTTCTCCCAGGGACCCGGAATCTGCAGCGCGAAAAGGCCGATCGTCGCCACGAGCGCCGCAAGCGGCCACTGCGCCCGATCTGCCTCAAACCTTAAACGGTCGGCGCGGGCACCGCCTTTACACCAGCCGAGAAGGAAGGCGAAGGCAGGCAGCGCGACATAGACCGCCGGATGGTGCAAGAGCGCGAGTACGGCGGTGGCGGCGATGGCTGCGCTCTGTTCAAGACGGCCGCGCGCCAGCATGCGCGTCTGCCTGAACCAGGTCACGCCGATCAACGTCGCGAGAACGACGTTGAAATGGCCAAGCAGAGCGGGCGAGGCGATCGTGCGAATCCACAGCGACCGGTAGAAGATCGCGAAAAATGTCACCACGACGAAGAAAGGCAGTACGCATGCAGCGCCCGCTACCCATGCGCCGCACCGGCCGCGTAATGCGTAGCCAAGCTGCACGGCCACGTTACAGCCCACCGGACCGGGTGTCATCCACGCGAGCGCGACCAGGTCGGCGTACTCGGGCTGCGTCAGAAGTCCGCGCCGCTCGACAAAGTGCTGTTCGAGCTGCGCCATGAGCGCGAGCCCGCCCCACGACAGTGACGACAGCCCGCTCACGACCCAGAAGAGTCTACACAGCGATTCCCCGGCCGGGCCGGCAGACGCGCCACCCGTTGTTGTAACCGTTGAGCCAACCGACATAATTGCGTCAGCTGGGCCGCCCGGCGTGCAGAAGCTGGATATCCGGCAGCATTTTTATCATCTTGATCCGATACTTCAATTGTCCTCACCGGTCATGGGCCCAACCGGCAGTCACGCACGCGTGGGCCGCCGCCGGCTGCCGGATTCATCGGAAAGCGTCTCCGACATCCGCTGGCCATGATCCGTTTTCACTTGCCGATTCTGCCGTGTCTTCACACGTGCCCAGCGGCGTTGGCGGCGACAACAGCACGCCGGCTGACGCGATTATCCGGGAAAGAACGGCGACACCCTGTTCCGGCCAGTGGCCTTGGCGGTATACAGCGCCTCGTCAGCGGCCTTGATGACCGCGCTTACGTCGCCGTCCCGCTCCGGCATCCAGCTCGCGGTGCCGATGCTGGCGGTGACACGCCCGTATTCGCTGCCCGCGTGCTCGATCGCCAGTTCGCTGATCGCTGCGCGGATCTGCTCGGCGATCTTCACGGCACCCGCCGGCGCAGTATCGGGCAGTACGACGACAAACTCCTCTCCGCCATAGCGTGCCGCGCTGTCCGCGGGCCGCCGGATGTTCCGGCCAATACAGTGCGCGACGGCCGCCAGCGCGTCATCGCCCGCCTGATGGCCATACGCATCGTTGTAGGCCTTGAAGCGGTCGATATCGACAAACAGCAGCGAGAACATGGTGCGCGTGCGGCGGGCCCGGCGCCACTCCTGGTCGAGGATCTCGCCCAGCGTGCGGCGGTTGTGCAGCCCGGTCAGGCCGTCTGTGCGCGCGAGCAGCTCCAGTTCCGATTCCGCGCGGACCCGGCGCCGCAACTGCGCGCCGAGCAGAAACGCCAGCCCGATGAATCCCAGTGCAAAGACGACCATCAACGAGCCGATCGTCAGCGCGCGCTGCCGCCAGGCCGCGTAGATGTCCTGCTCGGCTTCAGCCACCATGATGATCAGCGGCAGGTCCGGGAAATTCCTGAACAGGTACAGGCGGCGCACGCCGTCGATCGACGCGGTGTCGGAAAAACTGCCTTCGGGCGCCGCACTGAACTGGCGGAACGTGCTGGCGTGGCTGATATCGCGTCCGATGGTGCGCACATCGTACGGCTGGCGCATGATCATGATCCCGTTGCGGCCGATCAGGGACACGGCGCCGTGCGGCCCGAGGGACAGTCCCGCGAACAGCCTGCAGAAATACTCGAGGTTCACGGCGATCATTACAATGCCGGCGAACGAGCCATCCGGATTGGAAAGCCGTCGGCTCAGCGCAATGCTGGGTAATCCATTGCGCAGCCGCGACCGGTAGGGATCGCTGATATAGAGGCCGGCGTTCGGATCATCCCGCTGGACCGTGAAGTACCGGCGGTCGGCGAAATTGCCCTGGCGCGGCACGTCGCTGCCGGAATCGACCACGATATTGCCCCCCGCATCGAGCACCAGCATAGAGCCGAGGTCTTTCGCGGTGGCCGCGCGATCGAACAGCACCTGCCGGCGCAGTTCGGGCGGCAGCGCCAGCACCTGGGGATCGTTCATGCCGTCGCCGGCAGCCTGCAGCGACAGCGCGTACAGCTCGAAATTCCGCTCAATGTCCCGTTCGGCGATCAACGCAAGGTTGCGGGAAGTCTCGCGGGCGCGCTCCATCGCGTCGAGGCGTCCCTGGTACAACACCGTCGCGCATAAACCAATCATCACCAGCGCGATGAAAGTCCCCCCGCCGATGATCGCGTGCGGCGCCACCCGGCTGTGCCACAGGCGGACGGCCATGGACGCAAGCCGCCGGTTCGTTTTCGTTGCGGTCTCCACCCTACCCCCAAAAATTCCGGCAATACATCCGGCCGCAAGTCCATCCCACGCGCCGGCGCCGACGTACCGCCGGACTCACGCGAGCCAGATGCGACGGCTGACAGCGCCAGCGATTCTACCGCCTTACCAGTGTCTGATCGGCAATCGGTCTGTTTTCTTGAGCGATATCATGTACTTGAATATTCTTTCTATCGAAGAGTGATTGACATGGATCAAGGACGGGCTGGCCCGGCCATGCAATACCGGCGTGGACAACCCGGCGGGTCGCAGGGGTCGCGCACTTGTTGCCAGCTGGGCTCTCGGACCAGGCCTCACGCCTTCGTACCCAATAAGCCACTACGAGGGCCCCTGTAGACGAACGAGACTGAAGTGCCCGTACAGGTGCGAAGATCGATAGCT
Source organism: Paraburkholderia sp. DD10 (assembly GCF_049177125.1). Taxonomy (NCBI): domain Bacteria; kingdom Pseudomonadati; phylum Pseudomonadota; class Betaproteobacteria; order Burkholderiales; family Burkholderiaceae; genus Paraburkholderia; species Paraburkholderia sp. DD10. The sequence continues at coordinate 195,465 of NZ_CP185394.1, forward strand.
TCCGCCCCTGCGGCGGCGCCCTGCCTTGCGCTTGAAACATCATCACCGGGTGATGGTGATCTCCTCGAAGTCGTCTTCTTCCTGTTAAGGCAAACCTGGTTTCGCTTTGCCGGTGTCGCATGTGGTACCAGCGCCCGCCAGGCCGGGAATGATTCCCGGTTAACCGGTCGCAGTCCGTACGTGATGTTCAGCGGCCCGATCCGCGCGCGACGTTCGTCCGGAAAGATTCATGCAGAGATTGCGCACGCATGGCCCACCGTATTGCAGATGAACGATCGCGGAGTTGTGTGGGCACCAAGCGGCGACGCCGCTCTCCCCGATCTGCTCATCACTGACTGGCATATGCCGGGCATGGACGGTCCCGCGCTCTGTCGGGCTTTTCGCGAAGACGCCACGCTTGCCCCTGTGTCGATCATCCTCGCCGTGACGCGACAGCGATGCGCGATCACTTTCTGCAAAAACGCCTGGAAATTATGACGCTGCTTGCCGCTATCTCGGGACTTCTGGACCGCCTTGCTGGCCCCGTGCCGTCAGCGAGACCTGGCCTCCGGGTAGGCCGCTGCAGCAGTTTCGAAAGCTGGATGGACATGCCCGTTGGCATCGCCCGTGCCTATTTGTTGGCCCCGCAGGATGTGAGGGCGATCGCCGGCGATTGCGCACTGGACGCGCGCGCAATCATGGATAACACATCGGCGACGCCATTGTATGCAGCCGATTGCGGCGCCAGTGGATCTTTCCATGACGACGGAGACCCAATATGTCGTTGGCCACACAGGCGCGCTGGTCGCCACAGTCGCAGCGTTCCCCAGGCGACGGAAAGGCTTCGAACGTTCCACCTTCAAATTTCGCCCGCAACCCACGTCTTTATCACCGACTGGACCGATGCACGCCTGGTGCCGCTTGACGCCGGACGCTCTGATCCGGGCAGGAACCTGCATGCCCAAGGTGTTGCGCATGCCTGGCGCACAATAAAAAAACCGGCGCGTCGCGCCGGCTGAAGTTCGGACCTTCGTTAGGCTTGTCCGAAACAGAGAAGACTCCATCGTACCGTGCGCACCGTATTTCCGATCGGTTGAACAGAGGCGTTATTGCCCGGCAATTGAAGACTTTCGTATCACGCCGGCTTGTGCCTTATTGACTCCCAGGGGCGCACGCCGTTGGTGTTTAATCAGGCTACGTCGACATGCACAAGCTGACATCTTGCGTTGGTTCATTGGCGTACGGACCCGTGTATCGTCTGGCCCTTCGACCGGGGGCGTTTGGGCCGTGCCCTGAAGAATTAACCATGCCCAAGCTGCCAGAATATACCGGCGAACAAGGCCTTGACGGTCTCTCGCTAATACCGGCTTTCATGCGCCTCCGGGTAGGCATAACCCTGGCCGCTCGTGTTGCGGACATCACCGACGCATTGTGAGAAGTATCCGGAGTGTCCGGTTGAATTGCGCCGGCCTTTCGAGCCAGGGAATACCCACGGGTACATGGTTCGGAATCGCAGGCTTTCAGTCGGTCAAACCGGGCGGTTCGGTGCCCGCCCTGTATCGACCCAGTGCTTCCCAATTCACGTTGGTGTTCGCCGCCACAATCAGAAAGGCGATTCAGATTCTCTCGAGTAACATTTTCCGTTCCATAACGCACCTCTTCAAACCCGCTCTCCAGATTTTCCCGGCCATACCTGACACCGCATTTGCGTTCATGAGAATCTTGTTTGTCGCATCGAGGCGTCTCTGCCGCCTTGAGCGCGACATCTTTTTTCCTTCACCTACGGGATTTGAAATGGACCGCATCGATTCAGTCGTTCTGACTCAAAATACGGGTTATACACCGCTCGGAGAACGCCTTAACAGGAGCATCGTAAAGAAAACGGAAAGATTGCCGTTTACGGTAAAAGTGGCAGGCAGTCTGGCGGAACTCGACAGAGCCGTCGAAATGCGCCGCGCCGCCTATGGGCGCCACCTGCCGGAATTCGCCGGGACCATGGGCGTCGAAGCGCTGGATGCCGCGCCCGGTACGATCGTGCTGCTCGCGCAGTCGCGCCTGGATGGCGGCCCGCTCGGCACCATGCGGGTGCAGACGAACGCATTCGGTCCGCTGGCCGTCGAACAGTCGGTCCGCCTGCCGGAATGGCTGCGCCAGGCGCGACTCGCCGAAGCGACGCGGCTCGGCGTCGCGCGCGGGGCGATCGGCCGGATGGTGAAGGTGGCGCTGTGCAAGGCGTTTTTCATGTACTGCGCCGAGAACGGGGTCGACTGGATGTTGATTACCGCCCGTTCACCGCTCGATCGGGAATACGAAGCGATGCTGTTCGAAGACGTATATGGCCAGAACGAATTCCTGTCGATGACGCACGTTGGCGGGTTGCCGCATCGGGTGATGGCGAAACCGGTTGACTGGGTCCGTCAGCGCTGGGCGAGGGTCAACCATCCGTTCTTCGGATTCTTTTTTGAAACAGATCACGTCGACATCGACATCAGCGTTGCATCGACTAAGTACGAAGCCGGCCACGGCATTGGATGCGACAATCCGCAGGGAAGCGATTCACTCCATGCGCAGTCGTTGAGCGAAGCGTAAGGCAGGCTGTCCGCCCGGGGGATCCGGGCGGACAGCCAGGCCGGTGGCGATCAGTGCAGACGTATCTGCGCTGCTGGCTGTCTGACTTTGCGACTATCGCAGCATGGCAATGAAACCGGACGCCATCGGAGAAGGGCAGCAAATGACAAGGAATAAGTGGGCGTTTCGGGACCGGTTGACCGGCTGGGCTTTCCAGCGGTTCTCCGTGTACGTCGCGCCCTTTGTGATTGTGCTTGGCAGCCTCGCCGTCATGCTCTGGGCGCCACGCCAGTTCGATACGACGGGGACGGTCCAGCTCAGCTTCCCTGCAATTGCCGATCCGTCGGCGACATTCTCACCCGCCGATGCCATCGCCCGCCTGCGCAATACCGCGCCCACGGCACGTTTCGGCACCCATCTGGCGGAAACGCCCTTCTGGTTCATGTTCACCGCGCCTGTGCCGGGCAGTGAAAGCGCCACATTCATCGACCTGCCATCGCGGCATGCGCAGACGCTATCCTGCTGGCGGGCGGGCCCCGCCTTGACGCTGCTCGGCATGGGGGACCGCCACGGCACGAGCGGCGGGATCCGCTCCAACAAGGCCGGCTTCGTCCTCAGGCTCGACGGGCGCGCCCTCCCTGCGCAGATCGTGTGCCGCGGCACCTTCTCCGGACCCGCGTATATCACCGCTTCCGCATTGAGCGGCGACAAGCTCGAGGTCACCACCCTCGATTTCCACCAGAGTGCCTCGCTGATCACCGGTGGCCTGCTGACGCTCGCGATCTTCGTGTTCGTTACGGCGATCATCAATCGCGAATGGACTTATGTAATCTTCGCCGCATGGCTCGTCGGCAACCTCCGGCTGACGGCCAACGCATTGGGCTTCGACACCGAATGGCTGGGCCGGCTCATCCCGCCCGATCATATCGCGCTTGTGCGGCAATTCACGTTCGCTGCCTATTACGTGCTGACCACGACGCTTTTCGTGGAACTGTTTCGTCGCGAGCTGAAAGCAATCGGCCTGCGCTGGAGCCTGCACGCCGTGCGATACGGCGGCTGCGTGCTGATGGTCGCCGCATTCACGATGGATTACGCACACTTCATTCCCGTGCTGTGGGCGAGCGCCACCTTCTGCATACTCGTGCTGACCTACTTCCTTGTGCAGTTGTTTATCAAGGCGCGCTCACGCACCGTGCTCTGGTACGTCGCGTCGATGGCTATCGTGCTGTTCGCGACGCTGTCGGAGGTGCTCGCCGCCGCGCTTGGTGTGAAAGCGCTCGCAGGTACACATAGCCCTGTCGTGACGGCACTCTCGTCGAGTATGCTGTGCGCGTTCGCCATCGCCGAACGCGTGCGCGAAGAGCGCGAGCGCCGCCGGCAAATGCAGACCGAACTGCGCAACACGTATGACGTCACGCCGATCGGCCTCTTCACGCTGAACGGGGACAACTGCTTCGTCCGCGCCAATCCGGCGCTGCACACGATGCTGGGCCTGTCTAATCACGGCTATGCCACGCATCGCTGGGCCGACTATTTCGCGCCGGGCGCCGAGCGCGTCCTTTCCGGCCTGCTGGAGCGTGACAACTCGGCGTCGATTGAAATCGATGGCGCAGCCGGTACCAGGACCGACGCGCGCCGCTACTCGCTGCGGGCGATTCGCGCGAACGGCTTCATCGAAGGCTCGCTCGAGGACGTGACGGACCGTTCGAAAGCGGTAGAGCGGCTGCACTATCTGGCGGAGCATGATCCGCTCACCGGCCTTCTGAACCGGCGCGGCGTCGAGCATGCAATCGGCCGGCAATGCTGCGAAAGCGGCCCATGGGCGCTTGCCTATCTCGACCTCGACCGGTTCAAGGTGTTCAACGACCTGTTCGGCCACGGAACGGGCGACGAAATCCTGCGGCATGTCGCCGCGCGGCTCGTCGAACGTCTCGGCTCCCACGTACCGATCGGGCGCATCGGCGGTGACGAGTTCGTGTGTGTGTTTGCTGGCATGGCGATCGACGATGCCATCGCGTGCTGCAGTGAGCTGGTGACCGCGTTGAACTCCGCACCGTTTCATGTCGACACGCGCGCGTTCCAGGTCAGGGGATCGATCGGCATAGTCGAGTGCTCACAAGGTGAACGGGTGCTGGACGCCCTCGCCTATGCCGACCGCGCATGTCGCGCTGCGAAACGCGGCGGCAATGCGCGACTCGTCGCATTGCGCAAGGGCGCGCCGGCGTTCGAGGAACGCGCCGCGGAGATCGATCTGATAGAAGCGCTGGGACAGAGCCGACTACCCGAGGGGCTGTTCCTCGTGATGCAACCGATCATGTCGATGCGCACGCCAGCAGAAGCGCTCGACTTTGAGGTACTGCTGCGTCTGCGCACGCCGGACGGCTCGGTGACGACGGCCGCGAAGCTGATCGCCGCCGCTGAGGACTCCGGCACCATCGTCGAGATCGACCGCTGGGTGCTTTCGACGGCGCTAGCATGGCTCAGCGAGAACCGCGCATCGCTCTCCACCACCCGCTTCGTGTGCGTGAACCTGAGCGGCGGGTCACTTAATGACGAACGCTTCCTCGACGAGCTGTTCGTGCTGTTCTCGCGCCACGAGGACGTCGTCCATTACCTGTGCATCGAAATCACCGAGAGCGTCGCGCTGCACGATCTCGAGCATACCGAGCGCTTCATCACGCGCGTGCATGACATGGGCGCAAAGATCGCAATCGATGATTTCGGTGCGGGTCACACATCGTTGCGTTACCTGAAGAAGCTGCCGGCCGATGCACTGAAGATCGATGGCGAATTTGTGCGCACGATGTGTAACCATCCGGCCGACATCGTGATCGTCGAGGCGATCATCAACCTCGCACGCAATCTTGGCATGCGCAGCATCGCCGAATGGGTCGAAGACTTCGAGACCTTACGCGCGCTCAAGGAACTGGGTGTCGACTACGTGCAGGGTTTCGCGATCGCGAAACCGCAGCAGGCCGCGAACATTCTCGCGGCCTCTTCTGCAGCGAGCTTCGTGACTAACGCCGAGATCACACGATATCTGGAAACAGAGCAGCCGCTGGACCGCAGCGCTGTTGGCCAGCGCATGAAGTCCGAAAGCGCGATCTGATCCAGCTCACCGCCTCCGGCCACTGGCGCCAGTTGCATTCTTCGCGCGCGCTTGGTTCGCAGCCTCGGGGCGGTTCTCGCGTGGTCCATGCCTCCATCCGCGTCGCGTACCTCCCCATGGGAAGAGTCAGACCGGCAAACGGGACTCGGTTCGTCAGGCCCTCGCCGACCTTGGCGACCCCGGGTATGTCGTACCGATCCTCGTCGTGGTGAAGATCCTGGCTGTGGCCGCGATCCTCTCTCGCGTCGGCGTGGCCCTCAGCGACCTCGCCTATGCCGGCACGTTCTATCATCTGCTGCTGTCAGCTTCGGCGCATATCAATGTCCGCAAGCGCAGCGGCGCTGTGCCCACAGCCGTGGGCCTGGTGCTGCTCGTCGCGGCGTTCCTCACGCAGAACGCCGCTCGCGAAACGCCGTCGCCCTATGTCCAGGCCGCTGCGGAGCACCGTATGGATTCTTATCTGATGAAAATCGACGTGGCCCGACTCAACGCAAGAGTCGCTATTAGCATGTCCATTAAGGTCGGGTATCACCCCTCGGAGGTAGCGGCCATTGTTCAGCGGCTGAACCTCCTGCCATGTGTACCGTGACCTCTTTGCACTTCGCCGACGTGCGGTGTGGCCCGGTGCGCCTGGCGGGACAGCCGTACCGCATAAATGAGGGCCGACGCCCGGTCGCTACCCGGCGCCCGCGCAATGCCCCTCGCTAGGCGGGCTACTCGGAACCGGACCGGGCGCCTTCAGGAATTTGCGGCATCGCTGGCAAGCGGTGGCGGCAGCTATCGTCTTTCCGCGCGCTCAACGCTTTCTGTACGCCATTCGCCGAGCCTGGCCGCGGTCGTGAGCATCCTCAGGGTGAGCGGGACGCGCACGCTTCCGTTCCGCCGCTCCGATGTGAACTTCCTCACCAGCCGGACAGGCCAGGGGCCCTTTACCGGAAAGTAGCGGCTCCTGTCATAGTCCCCCGGCTCAATTCCGAACCTCAGAAAGAAAAGATCAACGAAATGGTCGGCGTCATCGCTCCGTATATGGAGATCTTCCAGCCGCGTCTCGGGCGTGATGATTTTCTGCGCCGGTTCGCGCAACTGCCTGCGCACGAAACCCTCGACTTCGTACCACATCAATCTTTTCATCGAAACCCCCGACCCCAACAAACGGTCTATTTTTAGAAGCAATTCTATAGACGAACGTAGAAACCCAGAACTAATAAATAGGGTAAGTGATCGTTTAATCTGGAGGCTGGGATCGGCCGGAGGAGACCCTCGGATACGACCCGGATCTATGAGCGCGCCTGCCAATAATCTCAACGCGCTGCCAGTGCCGTATGCGAATGGCACCGGGAAAGTGCGACCTTTCCCCCGCATTCACCCTTCTGCTATGCTTGTTCCGTCTGAGGTATCCAGGTAGCGGTGCTAATGAAAGCCAACAGCAAGAAGGGAGGCGACGAGTTTGTCAGATCGCAGTGACCCGTCTCGCGTCTGGATGGTTCCCGATCACGCCAGCCTCCAGGACGTTCTCCTTCAATGGTGCGAGGATGCCGGCTGGACTCTGTTGTGGAACTCGGAATACAGCTACCCGATCCGGACTGACAGGTTTACGGGCAGCTTTATCCAGGCTGTGGATGCGCTCTTCGGGAGCATGCGCGGTGTCACGCCCGGCGTGCGTCCGGTGCTTTACATCAACAGCCAAACTGTGGTCGTTGTAAACGACGCCAGCATGGAGTGAATATCCTCGTAACACGCAACTGTCGGATCCCGGCGAGCGCCGTTTGCGAGACGGGCGGACTTGTCGTTTGGCTAATGTGTCGGGTATCCGGCCTGATGTGTGAAGCTACTGGTTCGAGTCACTGCACCGAGAACTGAATGAGCCCGGGCCGTCAGATTAAAGGTGCTCGTGCCCGGACGTCGGCTTTCCAACACGACAAGCTGGCGCTCAAACAGGGCGTCCAGGCCAGCGCGGTTCATGCCTACCAGACGCGGTGCCTGCTCCACGAGCCTGATTGCGAAACCCTGTGAGCTGAGCATGCCTGTTTCCTGGAAACTGACAATGACGATATTGGGTGGATAAAAGACGGTGCTTCAGCGGTACAGTGGGACTATCTGCAGTTGGGCATCACGCAACCGCGCTCTTTCCTTGCCAGCGACTGTACGCTGGTCTTCCCGCCAAGGCTTGTACCGACGCAGACAGTCGCCAATGCCTTTCCGTGCTTCGTCAGTTGCGCGACCATCCCAGCGTCGATCTACCTCAAACACGATTTGTCCATTACGATCACCCACGGCAGCGATACGATGGGATAAGCGGGTTGTTCAGGAACATCGTCAAACGCTGCTGCCACGTTTGTTCGACACACGTGCAACTTGCGGATGATCGATCTGATCGCCGCCGAACGTGCCTGAATTGCCGTCCTGGCGATGCGGATGTTTCCGTCGCGTTTTGCGCCGGTACAACTCGAGGTCCTCGGCTGTACGACAATCGCTTTCCCGCTCCGATGTTCAGGAAGGTGTTCGCGTTGTCGCAATCGTCATCACTCGCCACGCTCCTGTCGCCGTACGCGCTGGCGTACCGCCCGTGATGCGGATCGCCCCAGATGCACGATGCTTCGCATCGCGGCATAGTCCGCTCTCGCCCGCTTAACTTCAAGCCGCGGAACCAGGGTTCCCCCAAAGCCACTGACGAACTTGAGAATGCCGACATTGGAAATCCCATCGAAATCGAAAGTGAGATTTTTTTCCCTGGCATTGCGCATGGCGTTCCATAACAACAGGCCGATGACACCGCCATGGGCATCTTCTTTTCTCGACGACAGCAGGTAATACATCGTGTGCTGATCCCATATCACCGCGATGGCGGAGCACAAGCTGCCGTCCGCCTGGTAGGCGCCAAGCACCATGCCGGATCCCCTCGAGATGAAGGCATCGACGAGTTGCTTCATGACGTGAGTGCCGTACACGTTGTCCCGATTCCGGCGCGTCAAATTGGCATCGTAGAAACTGACGAACAGGTTCGCGTCCGTTATCTGACGAACGGTGTGCTGTTCGCCGGCACGGCGAATCAGATTGCGGGTATTCGGCCGAAGTCCGGCCCACACCTCCGGTTCGGCCCTGCCGGGCTCGATCCGCATCGTATAGCTTACGGCGACCTCGAAGCCCAGCAACGCAAATCCCATGGCATCCGAGACGTGCGGGTCGAACCGCTGGTGAAACAGCGCGCACTCCGGCAACTGCTCGACCAGGGCTTGCGTTGCACCGAAGCAATGACGCCAGTCATCGTCGCTCTTGCCTTTTGCTGCCGGAATCACGGGACCGAGCGTGCGCGTTAGCGGGGGCAAGGTCGAGAGGCGCCAGATGCCCTTGCGCGTCACGGTGTACGGCATTTCAGCGATCAGTTGACCGCGCTCATGAACCGACGCCAGCTTCCAGTTGCCCCCGGTCGCGATATCCAGCCACCACGGTTCGTGAAAAATCGAGCGCTCGTTCAGACCGGCGCGTGCGGCGTGGACAAAAGTTGTCCTGGCGTTGTTCACATCGGCGCGCATCCGCTCGGGTTCCATTTGTGGTTATCGGGACCACCTGTTGCCATGGCGGCAATGCGAGCAGCAGTTGCCGGACTATTGCGACAAGCTCGGCATGCCAACGACCGGCAGTGACTTCGTGCGCCATCTCCGTCAATGGCTGACAGACGCTTCCCGCAAGCTCGACGCTGAATTACCGCGCAAGCGCGAGCACGTCGTGATCGACCGTCACGGCGAGCCGATCCTGCGCAAAACCGTCGCGAAAGAGATCCCGGCAAGCGCGATCGCATTGCAGGAGCGGCTGAACGCCCGCCTGCCAACGCGGAACATGCTGGACATCCTCGCGAACATCGAACACTGGACGCATTTCACGCGGCACTTCGGGCCGCTGTCTGGGAGCGATCCCCAGATTCGCAAGGCCGCCGAGCGCTACCTGCTGACCATTTTCGCAATGGGCTGCAATCTCGGCCCAACCCAGGCGGCCCGCCATCTCGACTCGGATGTCACCGCGCACATGCTCTCGTTCGTCAACCGCCGGCATATGAGCCTGGACAGGCTTGAGGCCGCGCAGCGTGAACTGATTGAACTGTACCTGCGGCTGGACCTGCCCAAACACTGGGGCGATGGCAAGACGGTGGCGGCCGACGGCACGCAGTACGACTTCTACGACAACAATCTGCTGGCTGGCTATCACTTCCGCTACCGGAAAATGGGCGCGGTCGCGTACCGGCACGTCGCCGATAACTATATCGCGGTGTTCCAGCACTTCATTCCGCCGGGCGTCTGGGAAGCGATCTATGTGATCGAGGGGCTGCTGAAAGCGGGCCTGTCGGTCAAGGCCGACACCGTCCATGCCGACACGCAGGGACAGTCGGCCGCCGTTTTCGCGTTCACGTACCTGCTCGGCATCAACCTGATGCCGCGGATTCGCAACTGGAAGGACCTCGTCCTGTACCGGCCGGACAGCAAGGCCAAATACAGGCACATCGACAGGCTGTTCACGGCGACCATCGACTGGGTGCTGATCGAGCAGCACTGGCAGGAGCTAATGCAGGTCGCGCTGTCGATTCAGGCCGGCACGATCTCGTCGCCGCTGCTGTTGCGCCGGCTCGGCTCCGAAAGCCGCAAGAACCGGCTGTACCTGGCCGCGCGCGAACTCGGCAACGTCGTGCGCACGGTGTTCCTGCTCGAGTGGATCGGCAGCCTCGAATTGCGGCAGGAGGTCACCGCGAACACGAACAAGATCGAGTCGTACAATGGTTTCTCCAAATGGCTGTCGTTCGGTGGCGACGTGATCGCCGAGAACGAGCCCGAGGAGCAGCAGAAGCGGCTACGCTACAACGACCTGGTCGCGTCGGCCGTGATCCTGCAGAACACGGTGGACATGATGCAGGCGCTGCGCGAGATGGCGGCAAACGGCGAGAAAGTGCGCGCCGAAGACATCGAGTTTCTGAGCCCGTACCCGACCCACAACATCCGACGCTTCGGTCACTATAAACTGCACCTGGATCGTCGGCCGGAAGCCTGGATCAGGGACCCGCTGTTCGGCCATGCTGCCCGTACTTACGCCTCCCGCCCATGACTGCACGCCCGGCCATCACGACGACCTATTTCGGCGACGTCGACACCGCCGCACTCGAGCGGCTCGAATCGAGCTACGACACAACCCGCCTGCTGGCTGCAGTCGATATCGTCGATCGCATCCGCACCCAACTTCATGATCCCGAGGGATTACGCGACGATCTGCTGGAGATCCATAGCATGGCGCACGCCGTGTTGAACAGTGCACCGTCGGTGCCGTCGCGACGCGAAGGCACCTTGCCCGAGCGGGTGCTGGACGCGCTCGATCTGATCGACGAATATGTCATGGAGCTCACGCGGGTGAGGACGATCCTCGAGCCGCTCGAAGCGCTACATCCGGACGATGGTTTTGGCGAGGGTTGAACGGCGCCGCCCACTGATCGAGACCATGGGGTGGCCCAGTCCCGACCAGTGTTATGCGGCCGCAGCCGGCCGGCCAGTTGCAGTCATTCATGAACTTGCTCCTGATCGTGCACACATGTCGGTTCGACATGGCGAAGCGGCCATTCGACTCTCACTCAGCTAATACGCCCACCTTTCTGATATGGCTCACCGTGGACGTCTCAGAAAACGAGGCAATGCTTGCATCGTACCTGGCGCCTCTTCCGCCTAGCCCTGCCGTTGCCTGTTTGGCTCCATCCAGCAAAGCCTTAACTGCAACGTCCATCGCGGACGGAGCATCGATTCTTCCTTTAGGTCCGGACAGAGTGAGCGCTCCTACAAAGTCACCGACTGCGTCGAATACCGGCACCGACGCTGAAGCCGTTTCAGGATCGCGTTCGCCGTAGGAGACTGCCCAAAGTTGGTTACGCACCTCTCTCCAACGCTCGTCCAGCGGTTCGGTGAAGGCGAGCAAAACTTTACCTGACGCTCCCTTTCCAATATCGAACTCCTCGCCGACTCGTATCGATACGCGTACGCTCCTCGACGGCTCCACGCGAAACAGGACTAGTCGTCGATCCCCGTGCCTCACGTAGAAGGACGCAGTTTCGCCGAGGTCCCGGCTGAGTTGCTGCAGTATTGGCTCGACAACCGGACCAACCGGGAACGATCGCTGATAGAGGCTCGCGAGGCGCAACGGTTGATGACCGATAGCGTACTGACCGTCGCTTAGCTTACGTATAAAGCCGCCGTGTTCCAAAGCCCCGAGCAAGCGTAGTACCGTGCTCTTATACAAGCCGGTCCGCCGCGACAACTCGGTCAGCGTCAGGCGATCGTCGGTCGGTCCGAAGGCGTTGAGAATCGAGAAGGCTCGGTCCAATACGGCGACGCCGCTAGATGACTCAGGCGCGTCAACAGGCGGCTCGGCCGCTGCGGCTTTTTGCGTAGGCACGCTAGTCCTCCAAATGATATGCCTCCACTGTACAGTTCTGCGCAACAGAACTCAAGTTCTAAAATCGTGGGTTAACCCCTCTTAACGGTGACCGTCGGTTGCTCTATAGTTCTTTCTAGTAGAACACAGGTCTGTGTAACAGAACTTACCGAAGGAGCGATCGTGAGTACACCCAGAATTTTGATTAGCGAGGTCGGCCCGCGTGACGGCCTGCAAAGCATCAAGAGCGTCATGCCTACCGAGGCCAAGCTGCGTTGGATTTCCGCGCTGGCTGCTGCGGGCTTGAAGGAGATTGAAGTCGGCTCCTTCGTGCCGCCCAAGCTCCTGCCGCAAATGGCTGACATACGCGAGGTCGTGGCTCACGCTCTCTCGATCCCCGGCCTTCACGTTGCGGTCCTCGCACCTAACTTGCGTGGCTGTCAAGGTGCATTCGAAGCGGGCGTCCACAAGGTCACGTTGCCGGTCTCGGTCACCGACGAACATTCCACCGCCAACATCCGTAAAACCACGGCGCAGATGATCGAAGAAGTTCGCAACGTGGTCGGGCTGCGCAACGAGCGCTTTCCGAACGTGCAGATCGAAGCAGGAGTGTCAGTCGCATTCGGTTGCACGATCGCGGGCACGGTGACCGATGACCAGACCATGCGTATGTGCTTGGCAATGACTGAGTGCGGCGTAGACGAGGTTGGCCTGTCTGATACGAGCGGCTACGCCAATCCGGCGCAGGTTCGTCGGCTGTTTCGTCGCTTGCAATCGGAAGTGGGCCAAAAAGCGGGCGGTGCCCATTTTCACAACACGCGCGGTCAAGGACTGGCGAACGTGGTCGCCGCACTCGACGCCGGCGTGACAACAATCGATGCGAGCCAGGCAGGCCTCGGCGGCTGCCCGTACGCACCTGGAGCGACGGGCAACATCGTTACCGAAGACCTCGCCTTTTTGCTCGAAGCAATGGGCTACGACACGGGCGTGGATATCGACAAGCTCGTTGCGGCTCGGGCGATTCTGACTGAAGCGCTGCCGGGCGAGGCGCTGTACGGGCATGTACAGGACGCCGGATTGCCCATAGGTTTCACATATGCAGATGGGCGCGCGCCAAGCGCGCCTCAACCGGAAGGCTGTTTGTTGGGAGTTGCGCAATGAGCGAAGTTCAAGCGAATCAAACCCTGCCGTACAGCGGCGTGCGTGTCGTCGAGATGACGCACATGGTGATGGGACCGACGTGTGGGATGGTGTTGGCGGACCTGGGCGCTGAAGTCATCAAGGTCGAGCCCATCGCGGGTGACAGCACACGATCGCTGCGAGGCTCAGGAGCGGGCTTTTTCAGCACATTCAATCGCAACAAAAAGAGCATCGCCGTCGATGTGAAAGACCCGCGCGGCTGCGAGATCGTGCACAAGCTGGTCGCCGGCGCCGACGTGTTCAGTGAAAACTTCAAGAGCGGGACGGTAGACAAGCTGGGGCTGAGCTACGCCACGCTGTCGAGGTTCAACCCCCGTCTGGTCTACGTCTCGCACAAGGGCTTCTTGCCTGGTCCTTACGATCATCGCACCGCGCTCGACGAGGTTGTACAGATGATGGGCGGCCTCGCTTACATGACCGGCCCTGAAGGCCGTCCCTTACGAGCCGGGACGAGCGTCAACGACATTATGGGCGGTATGTTCGGTGCCATTGGTGCAATGGCCGCGCTCGCCCAACGTGAACGCACTGGACGCGGGCAGGAGGTTCAGAGCGCCTTGTTCGAGAACAACATTTTCCTCGTCGCGCAGCACATGATGCAGTTCGCCGTGACGGGGAAGCCTGCGGCCCCGATGCCGGGTCGTATCTCGGCGTGGGCTGTCTACGACGTATTCTCGCTCAAGGATGGCGAGCAGATATTTCTGGCGGTTGTCTCCGATACTCAATGGGCGCTCTTCTGTGACGCCTTCGGATTATCGGAACTGAAGAGCGACGAGCGCATCGCCACCAACAATCAACGCGTGCAGGCACGGGACTGGTTGCTGCCGCAGCTTCGCGCTCACTTGGAAGCCTTCACTGCGGCCGAAATCAGCGCGGTCTTCGAGCGCTGCGGGCTTCCGTACGCGCCTATTACGAAACCCCACGATCTGTTCGACGACCCGCATCTGCTTTCCACCGGCGGCCTCGCAGACGTCACTTTGCCGCCCGACGCGAGTGGGGCCGGCCAGCCAGTGACCACCAAGACAGCGCTGCTGCCGCTGACACTCGGCGGAGAACGCCTGCGATTGCGCGCCGCACCGCCTTCACTGGGTCAAGACACGCAATCCCTGCTCATGCAGCTCGGTTATTCGCATGAAGACCTCCGACAGTTGACCGAGGCAGGCGTAGTCCGGTGCCAAGCCTCACAGACAGGGGGCGCGACAAGCGCCTCGGCCAACGAACTGGCGAGTGCCTAATCTCAAGAGCACTAACGGATTGCAGTGCCGGGCGAGCCTGCACGGCTCAGTTCGGCCAGTGATTCGAAGGAGACGACAAACCATGACATCCATATCCTCCAATCTGGCGGGCGAGAAGTCCGTCGATTCGACGCTTGAACAGCAGGCGGTTAGGAAAGCCGCGTGGCGCTTCATCCCACTTCTCGCGCTCGCGTACTTTTTCAACTACCTTGATCGGACCAGCGTCGGATTTGCAGCGCTGACCATGAACCGCGACCTTGGACTGACTGCGACTCAGTTTGGCTGGGGGGCAGGCATCATGTTCGCTGGATACTGCTTGTGCGAAGTTCCGAGCAACCTGGCGCTGTATCGCTTCGGCGCACGGCGTTGGCTCGCGCGCATCATGATCACTTGGGGCTTTTTCGCCGCCGCCACGGCGCTCGCTGTTGGACCGACCAGCTTCTATGTAATTCGCTTGCTGCTCGGCATAGGCGAAGCCGGCTTCTTTCCCGGCGTAATTTTCTTCCTCGCGATCTGGTTTCCTGCGAACTATCGCACGCGAGTGCTCGCATGGTTCACCGTTTCGACGCCGCTCTCCTCGCTTATCGGTGGACCGCTTTCGACGTGGCTGCTCAAGATGGACGGGTTCCTCAGCCTCGCGGGCTGGAAATGGATGTTCATCGTCGAAGGTCTGCCGGCATGCGTGCTCGGCGTCCTCGTACTGAAGCTTCTTGCTGACAGGCCTGCCGATGCTAAGTGGCTTTCGCCGGAGGAGCGACAAGCGTTGCAAAGCGCCTTTGATCGTGAAGGTGCAGCGAGTGGCAAGAAGAAAGACTTCGCCGCTGCATTGAAAGACGTGCGTGTGTACGTCCTCGCGATGATTTCCTTCGGCTTCACGATGGGCTCCTACGGTATCGGAATCTGGCTGCCGCAGATCCTGAAGAGCCACGGGATGACCGTCAGTCAGACCGGATGGGTGTCCGCAATACCTTACTTCTTCGCCACCATCGCTCTGCTTTGGTGGGCTAAGCGGGTTGATCGCCGCGGCGGTCACATTGCGAACTTGGCCGCATGTATGTTCATAGGTGCGATCGCACTGGGCGTGTCGACCTACTTCAACCAATTGGTTCCGGCCATGGTCGGCATCACGCTGGCGTTGATCGGCACCATCGCGGGCCGCACCATCTTTTTCACATTGCCGGCTCGGTTCCTTTCCGGACAAGCAGCTGCCGGTGGCCTCGCGCTCATCAACTCGATCGGTGCGTTGGGCGGCTTCGCGGGTCCGTACCTCGTCGGCTATCTGAAGGACAGCTTCGGTACCTACACGGCCGGAATGCTCGGATTGTCGGTGGTACTCGCCATCACAACCTTGCTGACTTTGTCTCTTTACGCTTTTAACAAGGGAAAATAAAAGTTGAAATCAAGACATTCACCCCGGCGCCGACAGCTTCTTAGTGCGACCGCAGCATCGATCGTGATTCCTGCCCTTGCTCAACACAAGGTATTTGCAAAAGAGGAAGTCCACAGCATGAGTACAACCAGCAACTATCTTCCGGTTCGGGCGGAATGGCTTGCCTCCAACACCGAGGCGGCACTCGAGCCCGACATGCCTATCATCGACGCGCATCACCATTTCTACGAGCGACCCGGCTGGATATACATGCTGGACCAATACCTCGAAGACGCCCGGTCGGGGCATAACGTCATTGCATCGGTGTATATGCAGGCGCTCACACGGTACCGTATGGATGGTCCTGAATTCATGCGTCCGATAGGCGAAATCGACTACGTGACGACCGTTACCGCATCACTGCAGAAGGCCAAACCGAAGGTGGCGAGTGGTATGGTCGGATACGTAGATCTTCGTCGAGGGGCCGAGGTGCGGGAAGTCCTCGAAGCTGAGCTCAAAGCTGGAGACGGACGCTTTCGTGGCGTGCGGCACCTGGTGACTTGGGATGCCGATACGACGCTGGCGAATCCACTGACTGCGGCTCCTCGCGGGCTGCTACTCGACCGGAGCTATCGGGAGGGAGTGGCTCAATTGGCGCCGCTAGGCCTGTCCTACGATGCGTGGCTGTTCTTCCCGCAACTGCCGGAGCTTCTCGATCTGGCAAAAGCATTCCCCAACACGCCGATCATCATCAATCACTGCGGCGGGGTGCTGCGTATTGCTTCCTATCAAGATCGTCGAAAGGAAGTCTTCGAAACTTGGTCTCGCTCGATGCGCGAGCTATCGCAACTGCCTAATATCTACGTCAAAGTCGGCGGACTAGGCATGCGCATCAATGGCTTTGACTTTGAAAAGGAAGCTCGACCGCCGTCGTCGGTCGAACTCGCCGAAACGTGGAAGCCGTGGATGGAATCGTGCATTGAAATGTTCGGTGCAGATCGCTGCATGTTCGAAAGCAACTTCCCTGTGGACAAAGGCTCCTACCCGTATAGCAACGGCTGGAATGCCTTCAAGCGTTTGACAGCTAACGCAAGTCCGACTGAACGAGAGACCCTCTTTCGAGGCACAGTGAACAAGGTGTACCGCTTGGGGCTGTGAGCAACCTCCGGCAACCGTGACCTTGAACTTTACTTCAAGGTTATCGTTCAGCCAGTCGAGCGTATCGTGGGCGCCGGTGTATCTGACTGCAGCAACGCCGCAATGCGTCCGCAATGTGCGCCCAGGAATAGTGAAAGGACGTTTGAACATGACAAAACGCATACTGCAGGTCGTCACTAACGTCGGCAATTATGCCGATCAGACCGAGCCTACTGGTTTGTGGCTATCGGAGCTAACCCACGCCTGGCACGTTTTCGGCAAAATGGGATACGAGCAGCAGATCGTCAGTCCGAAAGGCGGTGTTTCGCCGCTGGAACCGCGCTCCCTCAAATGGCCGCTCGCCGATGCTTCGGCGTAGAACGTATTAAA